>NZ_JAMSHM010000002.1:0-1358743 GCF_040147045.1 Halomonas sp. EF61
GAAAAACCTGCCTACCAAGGGCGGTTTTTTCGTCGTCTGTGGCACCCTTTCAGCGAAAGCGCCTCCAGCTACCACTGCCGGGACCCTAGAGGACCTTGCGGTCCTCCACCTCGGAGGCCTCGGTGCCGGGCGGCAGCGGGTGCCCCTTGGCCAGTTCGGCGCGGGTGGCCTGGCGAATATCGAGCACCTCGAGGCGATACGACAGGGTCTCCCCGGCCAGGGGATGGTTGGTGTCCACCACCACGCTGTCCTCCTTGACCTCCACCACGCTGACGATCTGCGGGCCGGCATCGCCGGGAGTCTGAAAGCACATGCCGGGGCGCAGATCGGTGCCGGGAAAGGCCTGGCGCCCCACCTCGCGCACCAGCGACTCGTCGCGCAGGCCATAGGCCTCGGCCGGGGACAGGGTGACGCTGAGGCGGCTGCCGACCTCGGCGTCGACCAGGGCGCGCTCGAGACCTTCCATCAGGTTGCCGTGACCGTGCAGATACTCCAGCGGCTCATCGCGCTTCCAGGAATCGTCCAGGACGTCGCCCTGCTGGTTGCTCAGGATATAGTGCAGACGCACCACACACTGGGGAGAAATTCTCATCTCGGGCTCCTTGGGGTCGACATCAGTCCTGGCGCTTGAGCGCGGCGACGGGCATTTCCAGGCGCTGCTGGCGATGCAGCATGTTGAGCAGCACGATCGCCCGCTCTTCGCCCTTGTGGCTCTCGAACACCGCCTTGAGGTCCTTGAAAGGCCCGTCGGTGATCTCCACCGACTCTCCGGCCCGGAAGTAAAGCTGGCCAGGATCGTCGTCCTTGGCTTCGCCGTGCTGGCGCAGCAGGTCGATCAGCTCATCGCTGACCGGCACCGGCATCGACAGCCCGAAGGTCACGATCTTCAACACTCCGCGGGTCGAGCGAATCGGGCGCCAGTTGCTCTCGACCTGGTCGAGCCGCAGAAACAGATAGTAGGGGAACAGCGGCTCCTCGACCCAGGTCAGCTTGTTGCGGCGCTTCTTCTGCACCTCCAGCACCGGATGAAAGAGCTCGTATCCCTGGTTGGCCAGATGCTCGGCGGCCCGGAACGACTCTCCGCCCTTGCACTGGACCACGTACCAGCGCGGGGTGGCATCGCCCCCCAGGCCCGCCTCGATATTGCTGTGACTCATGTGACTCCTTCCAGACTCAACCACCACCAGCCACCAAGCCGGCAGTATCGCCTGTCATTGACGCGGTTCCCGGTGCGTTGCCGACGACCCTTGATGATCACCGCTGGTATCGCCCCTGCGGCTTTGCAACAATTCGTCGAGCCGCACCGAGATGTTGCGCGCATTTTACCATTCGGAAGGCGGCCTGTGGCCGACCAACTGCAAGGAGGCTATCCATGCCCACCTCGTCCGGCCAGCATCCCTGGGTCGACGCCCTGCGCGTCTACCTGCGATTACCC
Source organism: Halomonas sp. EF61 (assembly GCF_040147045.1). Lineage (NCBI taxonomy): Bacteria > Pseudomonadati > Pseudomonadota > Gammaproteobacteria > Oceanospirillales > Halomonadaceae > Halomonas > Halomonas sp. EF61. Next base: position 1,436 of record NZ_JAMSHM010000002.1, read on the forward strand.
GTGCTGGCCATGCTGTTTCTGGGCTTTTCTGCGGGCCTTCCCTTTCTGCTGGTGTTCTCCACCCTGACCACCTGGCTGCGTACCAGCGGGGTCGAGGTCGCCGCCATCGGTTTCTTCTCGTGGATTGGACTGCTGTACTCGATAAAGTTCTTCTGGGCACCGGTGGTGGACGCCTTCCGCCTGCCGCTGCTGACCCGCCTGCTGGGCCAGCGGCGCAGCTGGATGCTTGCCGGCCAGGCGCTGATCATGGGCGGCCTGCTGGGCCTTTCGTCACTCGACCCGGCCTCCCAGCTCGGCGCGGTGGCGCTGTTTGCGCTGATGGTGGCCTTCGGCTCGGCCACCCAGGACATCGCCATCGACGCCTTTCGTATCGAGTCGGCCGAGGACGAGGTCCAGGCGGCGATGGCCTCCACCTACATCATCGGCTATCGCGGCGGCCTGATCATGGCCGGTGCAGGGGCGCTGTATCTGGCGTCGGCCTTCTCCTGGCAGGTGTCCTACCAGTGCATGGCGGCACTGACGGCGGTGGGCATGATCACCGTACTGCTGCGTCCCGAGCCGCCGCGCCAACCGCTGGCCAGTCGCCTGGCCAAGGAGCCCCGGGTGCGCGCCTTCCTGCGCGCCAGCCGCGGCCGGCCCGCATGGGTCCGGCGCACCGGCGCCTGGTTGATCGGCTCCGTGGTCTGCCCCTTTCTCGACTTCTTCGGGCGCTTCGGACTGGGCGCACTGGGACTTTTGCTGTTTATCGGCATCTATCGCATCAGCGACCTGGCGATGGCCTCGATGGCCTATCCGCTGTACGTCGACCTGGGCTTCAGCCTCGACACCATCGCCACCGTGACCAAGGTGTTCGGCGTCATCATGAGTCTCGTCGGTGGGTTGGTCGGCGGGGTGCTGGTGGTGCGCTACGGCATCGGACGCATCCTGGTGCTCGGCGCTACGGCCACCGTGCTGACCAACCTGATGTTCGCCTGGCTGGCGCTCAGTGGCGCCCAGCACTCGCTGCTGGTGCTCACTATCGTCGGCGACAACCTCAGCAATGGCCTGGCAAGCGCAGTGTTCATCGCCTTCCTGTCGAGCCTGACCTCGCGGGCCTACACCGCCACCCAGTACGCCCTGTTCTCGTCGTTGATGACGCTGCCCGGAAAGTTCCTGTCAGGCTTTGGCGGCCTGGTGGTGGAGGGAATGGGCTACCCGAGCTTCTTCGTGCTGGCCTCGGCGCTGGGCGTACCGGCCATCCTGATGGCGCTGTGGGTCTGGCGACACCATGTGCGCGAGCCAGGGGATCACGCCGTCAGCCTCGACAAGCCATGACGCCATCGATGCAGTGTGCATCACAAAAAGAGGGCCGACATTGTCGGCCCTCTTTTTCCATGGTACTTCAGCGTTTGGCCCCGTACCTGGGGGTCTGAGTAGAACTTCGGCGCTACGCGCCCCCAGGCTCAGCCGGAGCCGTTATCCAGCGCAGGCACGTGACCAATCCCACCTTGCTGAGCCCGCCTTGTAGTGCATCCCTTGAACAGGGCTTGCGATCAACCGCGCCGTCCGCTGCGCTCCTCAAGCCAGGCCAGCGCGCCCGGTGTGCTGCGCCACTGATCGCGCATCAGGGTACGGTACTGCCAGGCCTCGGCGCGGGTGCCGGGCTCGGCCAGCTGGCCATTGCCGGGGATGGCGCCACGTTTGGGGTTGTCGCTGCAGAGAAGCGCCACCGCGTGGGCGTTGTGGCGCTGGGCGCTCTCCAATGCCAGGGCCGCGTCGTCCAGCTGGCCCAGTCGGTACAGCGCCAGCACCTGCCCCATGTACATGCCCAGCAGCGGCGTCTCGTCATCGGCAGGACCGACCTCCAGGGCCTGGCGGCTGATCTCCAGCGCCTCGTCGTCGCGGCCTTCGCGCAGCAACTGGTCGAGCACCAGCTCGCGCAGCCCCAGACTGTCCTGCTCGTCCAGCGACAGCAGCAGCTCGGCCAGTTCCCGCGAGTGCTGGCGGGAGCCGCGTTCCATGCCCACCACCAGCGCAAGCCCCGCCCGCAGAAGCTGGGCGTTGTCTTCCTGGTCCCACTGGAAGGCGCCGTCGCCACTCTGACGAATCTGCAGAAGCCAGCGTTCGAGACGCTCGGCCAGGGGCTCGAACAGACTCGGGGCCATCCACGGCAGACTGCCAAAACGGCTGGTCAGCGCCAGCGACACCGACTGCAGTACCGCCGGTGAATCAAGCTGTTCGGGGTTGGCGCACAGCGCCGGCAACCAGGCTGCGGCATTGAACCAGGGATCTCCGAGAAAGCCCATCGGCGCATCAGGGTCCACGTCGACCTGGAAACCCTCCTGGAAGGCGGCGAACAGCGTGTCCTCCCGCGCCGTGGAGCGATACAGCAACTGCCCATCTTCCTCCACCACCTTGATCGGCGGGGGCGGCGGCAACTCCGCCAGCAGGGTCTGCAGGCCCACCAGGGGCTCGCCGAGATCCTCTTCGGCGCACAGCAGCTGATCGGCCAGGGTGGCGCCGGGGTTGTCGGCCAGGTCCGCCAGGAACTGCAGCTGGTCGGGGTCCAGATCACCCTGGCGGGTCAGCCGCCGTAGCCAGAAGCGCGAGCGCTCCATGGCTTCCTCGTCGTGACCTTCGTGGAGCAGCAGCATGGCCTCGATATAGGCCAGGGTCGGCGAATCGGGAAGGGCCTGCTGGGCACGCACGAAGGCCGAGCGAGCACTGTCGAGATCGTCGTTGTCCAGGTGCATCAGACACAGCCGCTCCAGCGCCACGCCACGCAGGAACATCGGTCCCCGCTCCAGCACCTCGTCCAGCAGCGCCTCGCGCTTGCGGTGGAAACCGCGCTCCTGGAAAAGGTCCAGCAGGATCTCGAAGGCGGGCTCGGCCTGTTCCGGCAGGCGCTCCCAGTCGGCATTGTCGAACAGTGACTCGAGGATCTGCTGGGCACGTCCTCGCTGGCCCGATTCGGCGGCGATCAGCCCTGCCTCCAATAGCGCCTGGGCAGGGGCGCGACCACTGGCCAGGGCAGCCTTCAGCGTCTCCCCTTTCCACTCCCTCAGCGACAGCATCCACATCAGATGAGGCGGCAGGTGACCGGGCAGGCTGACGGCGCCGCAGCACTGCTTCATCTTGCGTCCAGAGTCGCACCAGCAAGGCTCGTTGCGGCCAGGGCGTGCCAGGGTTTCACAGGCGAAGTCGAGACGTGCCAGGGGCGTCTGGGACCACAGTTCGGGAGCCAGCGCCTGGGCCAGGGCCTTGTCACCGCCCACGCAGGCAGGCCCCTCCTCGCGCGCCCAGCTCATCAAGCTCGGATAGCGTTCATCCTGCCGAATGGCTGCCAGGGCGCCCGCGGCAAAACCCAGCAGTTGATCCACCCATAACGCCAGCATCGCTATCTCCCCGAAATTGAAAACGGCACAGTCTAACAGTGCATGCACCGGCTGGGCAGACCCGCGCCTCAGACGGCGTAGGCATCCAGCAACTGTGCACTCCGTGAATGCATGTCCAGGCGCCCCTCGAGCCGCACCAGGTTCCAGTAATGACCATTGAGCGTACGCGCCAGCAACAGCATGCCGGCAGGGGGCTGCAGGCGGTCCAGCGCGCCCCACACCCGGGGGCTCAGCTCGCGCAGACGCCGATGCACCCGTACATCGCCGAAGTCCTGCTCACCGGGCGCGAACAGCGGCGACACCGCTTCCGCGGATTCGCGATACAGCGCCAGCGGCGCGCCCTCTCCCTGTCGACCGCCGAGCCCGCGCACGGCCTCATCCATGGCCATGGGGTCGCCGTCCAGGGTTGCCCCAAGCAGCGCCACCAGACCGGCCAGCCGCTCCCGGGGGACCGCGATCACGGCGCCCAGGTCATACACCACCAGCCGGCCCTGTTCATCGACGGCAAAATTGCCGGCGTGGGGATCGGCGTGCAACTCGTGGTGGGTGAACAGCTCCTCGGTGATCCAGTCCGCCAGGGTGCGCGACACCCGCTGCCGCAGGGCATCGTCGGCACCTTCGAGGTCACGCAGGGGCGTCCCCGGCAGATACTCCATCGCCAGCACCCTTGGACCACTGAGCTCCTTCACGGGCTGCGGCATCACCAGGTCGGGGTGATCGGCATAGCGCCGCCGGTAGCGCTCCAGTGCGTCCGCTTCGGCGCGATAGTCGAGCTCGCGCCGCAGTCCATCGGCGAGTTCGTCGAACAGAGCATCGAGGCGTGCCTGGGACACCTTGAGCCAGCGACCCAGTCGCAGCAGCCTTCTGACCTGCACCAGGTCCTGTTCCAGCACCCGATCGAGCCCCGGGTACTGCACCTTGAGCACCAGGGTACGACCGTCCCGGGTCCGGGCCCGATGCACCTGTCCCATGGAGGCGCTGGCAAAGGGCTCGGGCTCGATCTCGCCGAACAGGGCATCGAGGTCGCCGAGCTCTGCCTCAAGCGCCACCTTGATCTCGGCCCAGGGCGCCGGAGCAGCATCCTTCTGTAGCCGGGCAAGCTCTTCGGCCAGGGCCGGGGGCAGCAGGTCATCCCACTGGGACATGACCTGAGCGATCTTCATCGCCGGCCCCTTGAGCTCGGAAAGGCCTTCAAACAGCGACTCGCCGAGCGCCTGCCAATCGGCCTTGCCGCCGATTCTCGAGCGCAGCAGGGTCGATCCAGTACGAGCGGACAACCCGAGCATCCGGCGTGTCCGGCCTGACTGACGCATGCTGCCTCCTGCCCGTACGGGCGCCCTGCAAGATGCTGGCAACGCTGGCCTCACCGGGAGGATAGCGCGTCACAAGACGGTCACCTTACCCGCATCTGCACACAAAAATGATATAGGACTTGTACACTTTTCACTCCATGGTACACCTGGCATCTCATCACACATACTGGAAGAATATCCAGACGATTCACCCGCACCGGTGCGCTATGCGATTGATCATTGCGGAAAAACCGAGCCTGGCTCGCTCCATCGCCGAGGCGCTGCCCGGGGCAGCACAGAAAAAAGACGGCTACCTGTCCGTCGGCGACACTGAGGTCACCTGGTGCCTCGGCCACCTGCTGGAGCAGGCGCCGCCGGATGCCTACGACCCGGCCTTCAAGCCCTGGCGACGCGACCACCTGCCCATCGTGCCCGGTCAGTGGAAGCTGGTGCCCAGGCCCAAGGCCCGCGGTCAGCTGTCGGTGATTCGTGCGCGCCTGAAACAGGCACGCCAACTGGTGCACGCCGGCGACCCCGACCGCGAGGGCCAGCTGCTGGTCCAGGAGGTGATCGAGCACCTGGGCTGGAAGGGGCCCGTCCAGCGTCTGCTGATCAACGACCTCAACCGGCCTGCGGTGGCTCGAGCACTCGGGCGGATCGAGGACAATGCCAGGTATTACCCGCTCTACCGCGCCGCCCAGACCCGCGCCCGCGCCGACTGGCTGTACGGCATCAACCTGACCCGCGCCTGGACCCTGATCGGCCGCCAGGCGGGCCATGATGGCGTGCTGTCGGTCGGGCGCGTGCAGACGCCGGTGCTCGGCCTGGTGGTGCGCCGCGATGAGGAGATCCGTCATTTCACGCCCTACCCCTTCTATGTGCTGTGGGCTCACCTGCGCGTCGGCGCCGGCACCTTGAAGGCCTGGTGGGTCCCCGGCGAGTCCCATCGCCTGGACGAGCGCGGTCGGCTGCTCGACGCCGCTCCTGCTCAGACGCTGGCAGAGCGCCTGCCGGGTGCTGAAGGCCAGGTGAGCAGCGTGGACTCCCGTCGTCGTCGCCAGCCGCCGCCCTTGCCTTACTCTCTGTCGGCGCTGCAGGTCGATGCGGCACGCCGCCACGGGCTCTCGGCCAAGGCGGTGCTGGACATCTGCCAGCGCCTTTACGAGCGCCATCAGTTGATCACCTATCCGCGCTCGGACTGCCGCTACCTGCCGCGTGAACACCTGGCGAGCCTGCCGGGCCAACTGGCCAGCGCCTGTCGCGATGACACCACCCTGTCCGGTTGGCTGGCCAACGCCGACATGGGGCTTCGCTCACGCGCCTTCGACGACGCCAAGGTCGGTGCCCACCACGCCCTGGCACCCACCGGCAAACCCTTCGTTGCCGAGCGCCTGTCGCGTCAGGAAGCCGACGTCTACCGTCTGATCGCGCGCAACGTGCTGGCCCAGTTCTATCCGGCGCTGGAAACCCAGGAGGTGAAGGCCGAGTTCCGCCTGCTGGACGAGCGCTTCCAGGCCTCCGGCCAGACGCTGCTGGTGCCCGGCTGGAAGCCCCTGTTCACCACCCGTGACGAGCCACCGCCGTTGCCGGCGCTGGTCGAGGGTGAGGCCTGTCAGGCACTGGAGGCCCAGGTCGAACAGCGCGAGACGCGCCCACCGGAGCCGTTTACCGATGCCAGCCTGATCAAGGCCATGATGAATATCGCCCGCTACGTGGAGGACCCCGAGGTACGCCGCACCCTCAGGGAAACCGACGGTCTGGGTACCGAGGCCACCCGTGCCGGCATCATCGAGACGCTGCTGGAGCGCGGCTATCTGGTGCGCAAGGCCAAGGCGCTGCGCGCCACACGCCTGGGGGTGGGTCTGATCCACTCGCTGCCCGAAGCGGTCAGCCGCCCGGAGCGCACCGCCCTGTGGGAACAGCGGCTGGAAGGCATCGCCGAAGCCCAGGCCGAACCGGAACCCTTCGTCGCCCAGCTGGTCGAGGACCTTCGCACGCTGGTGGGCAGCGCCGACAGTCAGCGGCTGAGTGCCGCCCTCGGCGCCGCCCAGGGCGAGTCGCCGGAAGCCGGCCCCGCCAGCAAGCGAGGCCGCCGCACCAACTCGCCACGCCGCAGCGCCGGGCGTAAACGCCGCCCCTCCCGTAAAGGCAGCACCACATGACCACACTGATCATTGGTCCCGGCGCCATCGGCCGCCTGCTGGCCTGTCGGCTTGCCGCTGGCGGCCAGAGCGTGCGCCTGCTGGGGCGACGACCGCTGCCGACGATCCAGACCCTGACCTCACCAGATGGCACGACCCAGCGCCTTGAACTGGCCACCACCACCGAGCCACGCCTTGCCTGCGTCGATGTCGACCAGGTCATGCTGACCACCAAGGCCTACGCCGCCAGGGCAGCCTTCGCTGCGGTGGTCGACCATCTGCCTGCCGCCACACCGCTGGTGCTGTGGCAGAACGGGCTGCGCGTGCAGCGACCCTTGACCGATACCTGGAGCGGGCCGGTACTGTGCGCCTCCACCACCGAGGGCGCCTTTATCAAGGCGGACGACAGCGTCGTCCACGCCGGCCAGGGTCAGACCGTCATCGGTCATCTCGACGGTGGCCTCGACGGCCATCCAGGCGAAGGCCACGGCCCCCACACCCAACCCCTCCGGACTCACGCCCTCCAGTCCCAAGCCCTCCAGACCCAAGCCCTGGCCAGTTCGCTGGCCACCACCCTGAGCGCCGCCGGCCTGGCCACCGAGGCGGTGGACGATATCGCCACCCGGCTGTGGCACAAGCTGGCGGTGAACGCCGCCATCAACCCCCTGGTGGCACGCTACCGACTACGTAATGGCGAGCTGCGCGGGCATCCTTACCGCGACATGGTCGACGCCACCGTCGACGAGGTGGCGCAGATACTGGCGGCACTGGAGATTCCCGCTCCCGCCATCGACGTTCCCTCCATCAACATTGCTGCCAACGACGTCAACGATGGCAACCGCGCCTGGCGCGCCCTGGTCTGGCAGGTCATCGAGCGGACCGCCGCCAACCGTGCCTCGATGCTGCAGGATATCGAGGCAGGCCGGCCCACCGAACACGACGCCATCCTCGGCCCGCTGCGCGAGGCCGCCACACGCCTGGGCCTCCCTTGCCCCCAGCTCGACGCGCATTGGCGCTTTCTGAATGCCTGAAACGAGCAAGCCCAGGCTGGCGGTACACAAAAGCGATTGCTATTTTAACGGTTGGCAGTGATTCGACTCCCACCTGAATATCGACTCGAATCACCTTGCCGGGCCGGCCCTCGAACAAGTCCGTGTCCCTGCATACGGTCTTGCCTTTGTGAGCCATGTTCACTACGAGCTGCGTTCACACTGCGCCGTGTTCTCAATCAGCCTCGTTCAAAACTCGTTCAAAATGAGCCGCGTCAAGATTGAGAGCCAAGGTGAGAGCTGAGGTTGCTGAGATTTAAGTTGGCTGAGTCTAGAATTGAGAGCCGAGCCCTTGAATAAAACCGAAGCATGATCGATCAGGTGCCACCCGCGGAGGCTATTCCGCCAGGACAACCATGATGACTGCTTGTCGCTTGCCCTCTCTCCCCGCTCGACGCCCCACGTCGCACACCTTGCTGGCGGGCCTGCTTGCGGCCCTGACCCTTGCCGCCTTCTCGGCCCCTGTCCTGGCGAGCGAAGACGCTGCCGACCCGCTGGCCGACAATGACGCTGCCCACTCGGCCACCCCGGCCTTCTCCGGCATGGGCCAGGAAATCGTCAGGCTCGACAGCGGCGTCCTGGTGCAGGGCGACAAGGTCCACACCCCCGACGGCTACACCTCCGGCTTCCGCCTGACCGCCGGCATGGCGCCACAGCAGGAAACCGGCTGGGACCTGGGGGCCGAGCTGCGCTATCGACAAAGCGATGACGTACCCATGTCTTCCAGCGACAGCCAGCATGTCCAGGACGTGACCAGCCTGGGGGGCAGCCTGGTCGCCGGCTTCCGTGTCGGCCACTTCGGCGTCTACGGCAAGACCGGCATGGCCCAGTGGGTCAGCGATCCGGTCACCGGTCGCAACACCTTCGATTCCACCAGTGGCTCCACCCGGGTCCAGGGTCTCGGGGCCCGCTGGATGACCCGCAGCTGGATCGGCCAGGTCGAGTTCGAGGAGGTCAATGACCCCGAGCTTGAGCATCTGAATATGATTACGGCCTCGTTCCACCTCCCCTTCTAGGGCTTGTCTGAAAAGTGCCTGCGCTCGGTAATACGGCGTTAAAAATCGGATCAACATGCTCATTTACACCCCGTAAACTGCGCTGTCTCACCGATTTTTGCCTTGTCTAACCTTCGCTCGTCGACTTTTCGGACTGAGCCTAGCCCCGCCGGCAAACCGAGTCGAAATCGACTCACTCGCGTTACACGCAGTGACTTTTGACGTCGCCTTGCGCCATATCTCATCTTTATGCGATTGTTTTAAAGACATTTTTCTGAATACGGCATGAGAATAGCTTTGTGGTTTGGCATAACACCAAATCACAAGGAATCTCCTGCCATGTCATCGATCCCCCACCGCTCCATCGATATCGACGCCAACCGCCTGTGGGACAGCCTGATGCAGATGGCCGAGGTCGGCCCTTCCCCCAACGGCGGCAGCCGCCGCCTCGCCATGACCCCTGAAGATGCAGATGGGCGCCGCCTGCTGCTGGACTGGGTCGAGGCGCTGGGCTGCACCTGGCAGCGTGACAAGGCCGGCAATCTGTTTATCCGGCGTGCCGGACGCGAGGACCACCTGCCCCCGGTGTCCATGGGTAGCCACCTGGACACCCAGCCGCTGGGCGGACGCTTCGACGGCGTGCTGGGGGTACTGGCGGGCCTGGAGGTGCTGCGCAGCCTTCACGACAACGCCATCACCACCCGCCGACCGTTGTCATTGATCGTCTGGACCAACGAGGAAGGCAGCCGCTTCGCCCCGGCCATGGGCGGCAGCGGCGTCTGGACCGGCCGCCTCGATGAGGCGACCTTCTTCGGCGCCAGCGACAGCAAGGGCGTCACCCTGGGCGAGGCCATCGCGGCCTGCGGTGAGGCCGGCGATCTGCCCCTGGGCGAACCCGAACTCGACGCCTACTTCGAGCTGCACATCGAGCAGGGCCCGGTGCTCGAGGAGCAGGGCCATCCCCTCGGCATCGTCACCGGGGTCCAGGGCATCCGCTGGTACGACCTGAGCCTGCGCGGTCAGTCGGCCCACGCAGGCCCCACGCCGATGAGCTATCGCCGTGACCCATTGCTCGCCGCCACCGCCATGATCCAGCGCATGCGCGAGGTCGTCATGGCGGATCCGGACGGCGCTGCGCGCCTGACCGTGGGCGACTTCCAGGTGGTCGAGCCCTCGCGCAACGTGGTCCCCGGCGAGGTCCGCCTGCTGCTCGACCTGCGCCACGTCAGCGACGAACGCCTCGATGCACTGGATGCCAAACTGGAACGTCTGGCCAGGGACGCCGCCGACGTCGAGGGCGTGGAGCTGACGTTCGAGCGCCGCTGGCATTCTCCGGTCACCCCCTTCGACGACGCCCTGATCGACTCCCTGCGCGAGGCCGTCAAGGCGCGCGAGCTCGATGCCCCCTGCATGATGAGCGGTGCCGGGCACGACGCCGTGCACCTGTCCCACGTCACCCCCACGGTGATGATCTTCGTGCCCTGCCGCGACGGCATCAGCCACAACGAGGCCGAATACGCCGAGCCTGAGCACTGTGCGCTGGGCACCCAACTGCTGTGCGACGCGGTGCTGGCACGCGCCGAGCGCGACTGAGATCGCCATCAGCGCCTTGAACAACTCACAATGAATCGATTTCGATTCATCGAGTCGAAATAGCATCAAAGGCCCTTTGCCCGATCAGCCGACTCGTTCCCCGGACGCTCAGGCCATTCACAACAAGAGATACCTTATGGACATCAACTCCCATGTGCTGCTGCTGTTTGCCAACGCCTTTCTGACCACCGCCCTGTCGGTGGTCATCGTCGGCGTCATCCTGCTGCGCGAATACCGGCCGACCATTCGTCGCCTGAAGGACGAGGCGGCGGCTTCCTCCTCGGCCGACACCACCAACCACAACAAGACTTCAACTGACCTGAGAGACCTGTCATGACCCTGGCCATCTTCGCCATCGTACTGACCGCCTACGTGGCGGTGGCGGCCCTGCTGGCACGCCGTATCAAGAACAAGGACGACTTCTACGTCATGGGTGAGCAGGGCTCGACGCTGCTGATCGTCGGCACCCTGGCCGCCACCTTCCTCAGCGCCGTGACCCTGATGGGGATCGCCGGCATCTCCTACAGCGAAGGCCCGCTGGTGATCGCGGCGCTGGGCTCCTTCGGCGCCTGGGTCGGGACCCTGATCGCGGTGGTGTTCATCGGTCGCAAGCTGAAGGCGCTGAACTGCCGCACCATGATGGACTTCTTCGACTACCGCTTTAACAACAAGTGGGTCAGCGTGGTCGCACTGATCCTGATGGTGATCGGCCTGCTCGGCTACGGCATCATCCAGCTGATCGGCGCCGGCCTGGTGCTGGCCGAGATCATCGATATCCCCTTCCCGGTGATCATCGTCGCCTTCACCCTGGCGCTGCTGGCGTTCTGCTCGCTGTCCGGCATGTACGGGGTGGTCTACACCGACACCATGATGTTCTTCACCATGCTGGCCATCGCCTTCGTCATCGCACCGATGTTGATCGGCGACGCCGGCTTCGAGGCGATGAAGGGCCTCGGCGAGACCCTGCCCGGTTTCTGGACCGTGGGGGGCGCCAACGACCGCCCGCTGGGCTGGTCGATCTCCCAGTTCCTGGTGTGGATCCTGTTCTTTGCCTGCACCCCGGCGCTGGTGTCCCGCGTCTTTCCGGCCAAGAACGACTTCGTCATCCTCAAGGTGGCGGTGATCGGCGTGTTCTTCGCCCCTGCCATGCAGCTGCTGGTGTTTCTGGCGGCCAGCGCCATGCAGGTGATCCAGCCCGGCATCGAGCCCACCGACCGCGCCATGATCGTCGGCTTCATGGAACACACCAACCCGACCCTGGCCGGTATCGGCCTGGCCGGCCTGATGGCGTCGATCATGTCCACCGCCTCGACACTGTTCGTGCTGACCGGCTTCGCCCTGGCCCGCGACCTCTACGAGAAGTTGTTCGACCGTGAGGTCAGCGAACGCAAGGGCGTGGTACTCGGCCGCATCTCCCAGGCGGTGGTAGCGCTGGTAGTGTGCGCCGTGGCGATCTCGCGCCCGGCGGGCATCTACTGGATCTCGATCTACGCCGGCGCGATCTTTGCCGTGGCCTGGCTGCCGACCATCGTCGCCGCCATGCACTGGCGTCGGATGAACGCCAACGCCGCGCTGGCCTGCATGCTGGTGGGCTCGATCACCTTCATCGTGGTGGGCGAACTCGAGCGCCACGGCCTGATCAGCCTGCCGCTGCATATCGACAACCTGCAGGTGGCCATCCTGCTCGGCACCCTGGCGCTGATCGCGGTGGGACTGAAGAGCCAGCCTTCCGAGTACGAGCTCAAGGTATTCGACGACATTCGTGCAAGGCGACTGTCCGACACCACCATCCGCGACATCCTGGCCCGTCCCGATGGCGCCCGCGAACTGGTGCGCGAATACCGCCAGGTGTGGGGCATCATGGTGCTGTTCGTGATCATCGCAGGCGCGCTGTGGGGCTATCTGTTCAGCAAGCTGGGGACCTGAGCCCACCGTCACCGCTGCTGTCACTGATCCACCAGGCCGGCGCCGTGAGGCGCCGGCCTGGCTTTACTAACACGCGCTCCCGGCACACCATTGACGTTCTGGACCCTGCCTGGAGCCTCGATGAACCACGGCCCACTCATGCCCCGACAGCTACTGGCCATCCTCAACGCCCTCGAGGACGGCATCTTCATCACCGACCTCAAGGGACGCCCGCTGTGGGTTAACCAGGCGAGCCTGTCACAGCTCGATGCCAGCGCTGAGCACCTCTACCAGAGCGACGTCTACCGGCTCGAGGAGGAAGGGGTATTCTCGCCCTCGGTCACCCGCTTCGTGATCGAGGAGCAGCGACCGGTCAGCGTGGTCCACCGTTATCGCGGCAAGGACTACCTGGTCAACGGCAGCCTGTTTCACTTGGGCGGCGACCCTTCCGGTGAACCCGATGCGGTGCTGGTCCAGGCCCGCAACCTGGACCGCGACGTACTGGCCTCGCGCTCGCCGGACACCACCCAGGCGCTGCTCGATCACGTCATGCATCAGCTCAAGCGCATCCGTCAGGAACAGGTAGCAACGGAGGCCAGCCCCGCCTCGTCCAGCCGCAGCCCACGCTATCGCCGGTGTCTGGAGCGCCTCGAGCGCGCCGCCGCCAGTGACACCACGGTGCTGCTCAGCGGCGAGACCGGCGTCGGCAAGAGCTGGCTGGTCAATCGCCTGCACCAGTTCAGCCCGCGCTCGGACAAGCCGCTGATTCACGTCAACTGCGCGGCGATCCCCGAGGCCCTATTGGAAGCCGAGCTGTTCGGCCACGAGAGCGGCGCCTTCACCGGCGCCCATCGCGACGGGCGGGTCGGCTACGTGGCCCTGGCCGAGGGCGGCACCCTGTTTCTCGACGAGATAGGCGAACTGCCGCTGACGCTGCAGCCCAAACTGCTGCAATTACTTCAGGAACGTCAGTACCACCCGCTGGGCGGCAAGCCGCGCAAGGCCGAGGTACGCATCGTCGCCGCCACCAACGCCGACCTGTCCGCCCGGGTGCGGGATGGCAGCTTCCGCGCCGACCTGTACTACCGACTCAATATCGTGCCCATCGAGATCCCACCGCTGCGCGAGCGCGCCGAGGACATCCCCGGTCTGGCCAATCAGCTGCTGGCCAGGATATCCCGCCGCCACAAGCGCCGTATCACCCTGGAGCGCGACGCGCTGAGAGCGCTGACCCACCACTCCTGGCCCGGCAACGTGCGAGAACTGGAAAACCTGCTCGAGCGCCTCAGCGTGTTCTGTGAAGACGACACCATCGGCATCGACGATCTCGCCCTCGACCACCCGGAGCTTGTGCCCGCTAGCCTTGCCGACCGCGTTTCCCTCAACAGCTCGCGCAAGAGCTCCTGGCAAGACGACGGCCAAAGCGACGGTGCTCTGTCGCTGCCGCTGGACGATTCCCGCCCCCTGCCCGAGCGCTTGGCCGAGATCGAACGCCAGGCCATCGATGACGCTCTGTCCCGCGCCGGCAGCACCCGCAAGGCAGCCCAGGACCTTGGCGTCAGCCAGTCTTGGTTGATGCGACGGCTCAAGCGTGATCGGTCGGACAATCGATAACCTTCCTACTCCAAAAGCGCCATCTCCGCGTCATACACGCGCGATCGCACAGTTCTTACTACATAAGCGACTTCTTAAACATTGGCTTCTTCTAGTACCTTTGGCATTCAGACGGATATTTGGTCTATCACCTTTTTTCTTTAGCGCGGGAATGCTCGATTAATGCAACCAATTGTTTTGAAAGGGGATCGCACGACCCACGGAGGCATCGTCTTAGAGGGTGCTGCCACCACCCTTGTCAATGGCAGGCATGTCGCCCGCGTCGGCGACCGTGTCAGCTGCCCAACAGACGGACATTCAGTAGCCTTCATCACTAGCGGTGATGACACCACACTCGTGGATGGCAAACCTGTCGCGCGCCATGGCGACCGCTGCTCCTGCGGTGCCACCTTGATTGCCTCGTCAACAGATACCGGCATCATCTAAGGGGGCAACGTGAACGATAGATCGTCTCTCTACGACCGCTTGAGACCACGCCGCAGTACCCTCGCTCAGGCAGAACAGGCAGCGCTCCTGTCGCTGGATACACGGCATCTGATCGTTGACGATGCCTGGCTACTCTGCGGCAAAGACGACATCAATACCATCTTGATCACCCAGGAGGCGTCAGCAGCTGACAAGGTGGTGCCCGACAGTCTAATTCGGGATGACCAGAGACATCATGTCGGTGTGGCACCTATGCGAGGGATAGAAAACGTCCCTTTGGAGCAACGCTCACGCTCACGCCAACTGCTGCAGCTATTGCTGCCGAGACTTACCACCTCCCCACCTGGCTGGGCGGACGCACGGATCATCCTGCAATGCCCCGAAGGCGTGACTGCCACCCAATGGCTCGATGATGTTCTGGCCATCTGGCCCATCCAGAACCAACCAAAAAGGGGGCTGGAAGTCACTACCAGTACCTTTGATAACTGGCTGGAAGACACGCTTTCCTCGAGCACCGATACCTGCGCATTGCACCAGTTTATTATGCTCGCTCCGACGCCACCCTCTGAGCCCCCCCATTCGATTACCAGTGACGTAGTCGCAACGCTATGGCTACGACGGGTGCCAGCACGCGCGACCAACGAAGAGCCTATGACCGCACCGTCCCTGGGCGTAACGCTCAGACGACCTGAACGTCACCAACATGCATCCCGCAGTAACTCGCCGCCTAAGTCACAGAGTGTACTCGCCGCCCTCCTGCCACCTTCTCAAGGACTCGATCAAGTCTCCGAGACCGCTAGACTTTGCGCTATCACTTGGGACGGAGACCCTTCGGGCCAACGCCTGGACCAACTGATCGATTACATCCAACACCTGTCTCCTGACCTCAACCCTGTCAGCGATCTGTGGTCGGTCAGGAATATCGCGAGATCACTCAATGATGCCAGTCCGGTGGTGCAATTGGTCATTGCTTGTCACCTGGCAAAGCAGCGTCAAGGTCCGGTGCTACTGCTGGATACTCACCAAGATACCCAAACCATCACTGCCATAGTGAGCCCTGGGCCACCTTCGCACTGAGAAAACTTCAAAGCTTGAATTGAATAAGCCGTCGCAGAGGTCACGCGGATGATTGGCAAGGAGCCCCCCACTATGAGCGACGAACCGTACTGTTCTTCACCACCCCCAATCGATCAATTCGTCGTGGAAACCACCCAAAATGGCCGCCTGCTACGATTTACCAGTCCTCTGGGCGCCAACCGCTTGCTTGCCCACCGCCTGCATGGAAAAGAACGGCTCGGCCGCATCCCTTACTGGACTCTGGACCTGATCAGCTACGATGCTGGCATCGATGAACGCAAGTTGATCGGCCATCCGGTCAGCCTTGCCATCCGCCTTGAAGACGGCAACCAAGCGTACCGACACGGTCTTGTCCAATCACTGAGCTATCTCGGTGCCGATGGAGGTCTACATGACTGGCAGCTAGTGTTTGCACCATGGATTGCACTGCTGAACTACCGCGAAGACTGCCGCATCTGGATGGACACCACCATCATTGATGTACTTGCCAACATCTTCGAGGGATACCCAGAAGCACACGGATGCTATCGCTTCGACCTACGCCACGACTACACCACCCACACCTATCTCGCCCAAGTCAATGAAAGCGACCTTAACTTCGTCCAGCGTTGGTGCGAACATGAGGGCATTTTCTGGTACGTCGTTCACGACAGCGAGGACCACACCATTGTCTTCACCGATGACGTGAGGACACTGCCAGAATCATCCCAATCTACGATACGTTTTCACACCCAGTCTTCCACTCAGACAGAGGACAGTATCGTCCAGTGGTGCCAGCAACATCGGCTACACTCAAGTCAGACCCACTTCGTCAGCCGCAACTATCGCTACCATCAGCATCCACTTGAGCACATCGAGCCGGCCTTGCCAGGCAGTACCACTCTATCTGCTCTTGAGCGGTACTCCTATCAAGGGCAATACGCCTGGAACCATCCCCAGTACGCCTCTCGGTTACTGCGCACGCGTATGGAGCAACAGGAAGCTGAAAGCCACAGGGCCGTGGCTATAGGTGGCATCCGCCGATTGGCCGCCGGCCAGCGCTTCACCCTGAGCGACCACCCCGTACTCGATTCCCGGCAACCCGAAGATCGACAGTTCAGCGTTATCGACGTCGAGCTGTTCGCAGAAAGTAACCTCCCCATCGCCTATGAAAGGCGCGATGCCCCAGGCGGCCTTGGTAGCTTGATGGAGGAAGCTCGCCAGCAACTACCAGGTGACGGTGACGATAGCGAAGCGCATCATCGACGTGCCTTGAGCCATGGCTTCTTCCTGAGTAGGCTCGAGTGCCAGCGCCAGGACGTTGCCTTCCGAAGCCCTCCTGATCACAGGCGACCCGACATCGGCTTGCAGACCGCCGTAGTGGTAAACCCTCCCGGACATGAGGTCTACACCGACCGTCTAAACCGCATCCATGTTCGATTTCACTGGGACCGTTTAAGCCCTGATGACGCCCTCTGTTCCTGTTGGCTTCGAGTCATGCACGCCAGCAGCGGCAACGGCTGGGGTTCTGTCAATATTCCCCGCGCAGGCGAGGAAGTCCTGGTCGGCTTCATGGACCAGCATCTCGACCGTCCAGTGGTCCTGGGACAACTCTACGGCGGCCACCAGCCTCGTTGGCATTCAACTGGAATCATGAGCGGGATTAGAACCAAGGAAATCCGTGGAAGTGGCTACAACCAAATGGTGATGGACGATGCAACGGGGCAGTTGCGTACCCAACTCGCCAGTAGCGAGTCCGACACCCAACTCAACCTGGGATACCTGATAGACCACCAGCAAAACACCCGGGGCCTTCGTCGAGGTACCGGCTTTGAACTTCGCACCGATGCCTATGGTGCTATTCGTGCTCGGCACGGACTCTACCTCTCCAGCTGGGGGCAACCCGCAGCCCAAGGTGCACAGCTCGACGCCGAACACGCCTGGGAGCAGCTGAAGAACGCCCACGAGCTCAACAAGACCCTGTCAGACGTTGCCAAACATCACGACGCCGAGGCTCTAGCCGGCACCGACGCTCTTGAAGACTTCCATCGCAACGCAGATTTCCGCTATGGCGAAGGTGAAGCTACTGAAGGCAACACCAGCCATGATCACCGTGGTGCAGGCGATACCCAGCAAGCCATTCGTAGTGGTGGTCGCGGGAAAACTCCCGGATTCAACGATGCCCTTGTCCTGATCAGTGCCCCGGATGGTATCGCTACTACCACGCCGGCCAGCACACATCTCCATAGCGCTCAACAGATGACGATCTCTACGGGTGAGGATGTCAATATCGCCACTGGAAAGAGCCTGCTGGCCAGCATCGCGGACAAGCTTTCACTATTTGTTCATCGTGCAGGCATCAAGCTGATCGCCGCCGGCGGTCGCGTGGATATCCAGGCACAGCAGGACGAGATGGAGCTTCAAGCCAAGCACGCCTTGCGACTCTCCTCCACCGACGATGCCATCATTGTAGCCGGCAAGAAACACATCCTGCTGACCAGCGGTGACGCCTATATCCGACTTGCCGACGGTAATATCGAGATCCATGCGCCACAACGTATCGACATCAAGGGTGCCAACAAGACGTTCAGTGGCCCTACCGGACTCGCCCACACGTTCAAGGACTTTCCCGAAGGTACGGGCAGTTACGAAAAACGCTTCACCCTACACTGGCAAGACACTGACATCGCCGCCAGCAACATGCGCTACCGCATTACCAAGGCCGATGGATCCGTGATGGAGGGTATTTCCGATGAGGCAGGAAACACCAGTATTCTGGATTCACAAGTCCCCGAAAGCGCCTCCATCGAAATACTGGGAAAAAATCGGCCATGAGCGACCATGACACTCTCCGCGTTACCGGCAGCGCAAATACGATGTTGACCACCAATGGCTCCCGACGCCCAACCAGGGTCGCGACCACCCTCTGTGATAAACAGGTCCCCCGCGCCAGCGACAGCATTTATGGCCAATGCAACTATTATTACGAACCGCTAATGTTTGGCCAACTTCGCTACCTTCGTCAGAATGGCCCGCAGGATGCTCCACCGATTTCCTTCCCACAGGAAGATGGTGTCGACAAGACCGGCGTAAGACTCGATGAGTTCCTTGAAACTTTAATTCTCGTCGATGACGTCTACTATGCACTGCGTGATGTCGTGTTTGGGCCGTCCACCGACAACTCTGAAAATGTACTGAGCAGGAGCTTGAAAGACAGGATCATCGTGGAGAGGGTGCTAAAGCACCATGACGAACTACTCGATCCCGAGTGTATCGTGGGGTGGTCACGCTACGGCAATTTCTGGGCACGTCACGTGGGGTGTGGGCACCTTCCCCCCGACTACTATACCCACTACGGCTACTACTACTGTAGTCGATACGCTGCCTACCTGCTGCCACGATTGAGTCCTAAAGGTAAGCAGTGGATGGCGCAGGCCAGATCCAACTTGCAAGTCTACCTGGATGAAGCCATTCAGAAGAACATGATTCCCGGCTCAACAGATATCATCATTTCTCAAAATAACGATGATATTACCATTGGAATTATGGCCTATGAGCTAGAGTTGGAAAGTGAAATATTTCGTGATGTAGCGTTTGCCACCCATGTTGACGCTTATATCGACGCCGGCCTTGCCGATCTCCCCCTGAGTGATCTGATGAAGATCGGTACCATGCCGAATGTTGAGGAGTTTCTGGATCCCAACACATGGGATCAGGTCATCAAGGTCAGTGAAGAAGTACTTCCAGAGCTGATAGAGAGAGGCGGAGAGAATCTCTCCACGACATGGGATCGCGCCAGGGAAAGCGCCAACGAGCTGATGGACAAAGCGATCGAGAGACTGACATCATGGTACTGAAAAAAACAAAAAATAAAGTCGCTGCGGCTATCTTGGGACTCACCGTTGTATATTGGGTTGGAGACAGTATGAACCTTTTTGATCCATGGGAAGAATTCGACATCCCGCAGCTACCCACGCAGTATATGAAAAGGGCCGAGAGAAAAACCTATAACACAACAGAAAGAATGATCCTGCCCGATGCCACCTTATTCTTCGGTAGAAAAACTGACAAATATACGGGTCCTATCAATCTCGACCAACCGGCAAGAGCTTTCACGCTTAACACCGTCGAGAATAGCTTTAACTTTCTTCCCAATCAACGGGACGACCTACAGTACGCCTTTACAGCAAGATCCCGCTTGATCGACAACATGGTCTATTCCGTCGTCATCGGTAGCAATCCAGCAGACCATCTGGATAAGGATTTCCAGCTATACAATATTCAGGTACCTAGCGGCCGCTTCGAGCCACGGTCCATGCCGGCGCTATCCGATGATGCCGATCCCATTTATCACTATGAACCACTGTTTATTGATCAACGTCACGGCTATCTTCTGCCAGACCAGAGAAGCATCTTCTTCGAGACATACGATGGTGGGCATACCTGGACAGAACGCCACCTGCCCACAGGCTACACGCGGCTCGATCATTTCAATCGATATATACTAAAGAGCTTTATTCATCAGCCTACCACCAACGATATCTTCCTCAGCGGCTACTTCCCCGCGGTGGGCGAAAAACCGGGATACAGTCCGATATATCGACTGTCGGCGGACAACACCGGTACTCAGGGCTGGCGGGAAGTTGCCCGCCTGGAAGGCTACGCCATTCGCAGCTTGCGCTTTCTGGACAACGGCGACCTGCTGATCCTGGCCTTCGAAGGGGAGCGGCCAGAGCGAGGCAGCGACTCACGCTCCGCTCAGGTACTACGCTGGGATGGTGAGGACTTCGAGCATCTCCACGATTTTGGTGTCTTTACCTTGTTTAGACCTCAACCCAATACCAATCTTGGCCAGGAATATTTCGTTACCGGGCCGGGCGGCCTCATCGTCATCAATGGTAGAAGCTTCAAGAACGAACGTGGAGATTTACCCGTCTACAACGTTTCCTACGTCAGCCACGATTATGGTCGTAGCTGGGAACGGCTGAACAATGGAACCGCCACCGGGCCTGTCTGGTTTGATGGGACTAGCGGTTATCTGTATCGGGACCTTCCTTTTTCGACATCGAGAAGGCGCCCATGACGGGGCACGGACCACACCTGGGAAGGCTTGTGAAAAGACGGCCTCGTACTGCACGCCTGTTGCACGCCTGATGCATGCCTATGCAGACGCCCACACAAGTTCCCCACCGAGGTACCCGGTATGTGCGGGCCACCCAAGACGCCAGCGCCCGGCCATCTGGCCGGGCGCTGGGTGTTCAGGGTATCGCTCGCGGTGGCGTCAGCCGGTGTTGCGAAGGCCAGCGGCGATCCCCGCCATGGTCACCATCAGGGCGCGGGACAGGTCCGCGCTGATGGCGCCGTCGGCGTCGCGGTTACGCTGCAGCAGCTCGGCCTGCAAGCCATGCAGCGGATCGATGTAGGGGTTTCGCACCTCGATGGCCTGGCGAATCAGCGGCGTCTTCTCGAGCAGCTCCTGCTGATCGAGGATCTTCAGAAGCTCCTCGTTGAGCTTGCCGAAACGCTCGCGCAGGCGGTTGCCCAGGGCCTCCAGGCTCGGCTCGTCCACCAGGCGATGCTCATAGTAGGCGGCCAGCTCCACGTCGGCCTTGGCCAGCAGCATCTCGAGCATGTCCAGGTAGGTGCCGAAGAACGGCCACTGCTCGCGCATCTCCTGCAGCACCTCGAGTCCGCCGGGCTCGGCCAGGCGGGTGGCGAAGGCCTCGCCGGTGCCGAGCCAGGCCGGCAGCATCAGGCGGATCTGGGTCCAGGCGAAGATCCAGGGGATCGCGCGCAGGGTCTCGACGCCACCGTCCTGACGCCGCTTGGTCGGCCGTGAGCCCAGCGGCAGGCGACCGAGCGCCCCTTCCGGTGTGACGGCACGGAAGTACGGCACGAAATCGGGGTCCTGGCGCACCACACCGACGTAGGCACCGTGGGCGATCTCGGCCAGGCGGTCCATCTCGTCGCGCCAGGCCGGCTTGGGCTTGGGCGGCGGCAGCAGCGACGCCTCCAGTACCGCGCAGGCGTAGATCTCCATGGAGCGCAGGGCGATATCGGGCTGGCCGAACTTGAAGCGGATCATCTCGCCCTGCTCGGTCACCCTGAGGCTGCCGTTCACCGAGCCTGGGGGCTGGGACAGGATGGCGGCGTGGGACGGACCGCCGCCACGGCCCACGGTGCCACCGCGGCCGTGGAACAGGGTCAGGTCGACACCGTGGCTTTCGCAGACATCGACCAGCGCCTCCTGGGCGCGGTACTGGGCCCAGGCCGCCGCCAGCTGGCCGGCGTCCTTGGCCGAATCGGAGTAACCGATCATCACCTCCTGGCTATCACCGGCGAACTGGCGGTAGCCGGGCAGCGCCAGCAGCCGATCGATGACGTCGCCGGCGCGATTGAGGTCGTCCAGGGTCTCGAACAGCGGTGCGATGGGCATGCCGACACGGCCCCCCACCTCTTTCATCAACAGCGCCACGGTGAGCACGTCCGAGGGCTGCGCGGCCATGGAGATGATGTAGGTGCCCAGCGCCTCGCCGTGCTCGGCGGCGACCACCTGGAAGGTGTCCAGGGTCTCACGGGTCTCGGCGGAGCACTCCCAACGCCGCGGGATCAGCGGCCGGGTCGACTCGAGCTCCGCCAGCAGGAAGGCCTGACGCTGCTCCTCGCTCCATTCGCGGTAGTTGCCCAGGCCCAGGTCGTGGGTCAGTTCTTCCATCACCAAGGCGTGGCGGCTGGCCTCCTGGCGCAGGTCGAGCTTGGTCAGGGTGACGCCGAATACCGCCACACGGCGCAGGGTATCGAGCAGCACACCGTTGGCGATGGTGTCCAGGCCGACGTCGCACAGCGAACGGTAGCAGGCCAGCAGCGGCGCATAGAGCTGGTCCCGGGTCTCGATGATCGGCCCGCCGTCATAGCTCTTGCCGTCGAGTTCGGCCTTGGCCCAGTCGCGGGTGGCCTCGACCTTCGCCACCAGACGCTTGAGCAGCTCGCGATAGGGCTCGGCGACGTTGCCGACCTCGGCACGCAGGGCACTGTTGGTGCTCCACATGGACAATTCGATCTTGAGCTGCTCGAGATCACGCAGGTACAGGTCCGCCGCCATCCAGCGGCCCAGCAGCAGCACCTCCCGGGTGACCCGGGCAGTGACGTTGGGGTTGCCGTCGCGATCGCCGCCCATCCAGGAAGCGAAACGCAGCGGCGCGGCGTCCAGCGGCAGACGCTCGCCGGCGCTTTCCAGCAGCAGGTTATCCAGGTCCCGGTGGAAGTCCGGCACCGCCTGCCACAGCGAATTCTCGATCACCGCAAAGCCCCACTTGGCCTCGTCCACCGGGGTCGGCCGGTCGTGTCGGATCTCGTCGGTGTGCCAGGCCTGACTGATCAGCTCCTCGAGCCGCCCCTTGGCCCGGGCCGCACGCTCGGGGTACTCGCTGGAGGACTCGATGGCGCTGAGGCAGTCATCGATGGCGTCGTACTTCTGGATCAGGGTGCGCCGGATGACCTCGGTGGGATGGGCGGTCAGCACCAGCTCGACGCGCATGTTGGCCAGCGTCTCGACCAGGGTGCGCGACGAGTGGCCCTCGCGCCGGGCGCGCTCGAGCAGCTCACCGAGCACCGGCTGCATCCCCGGCTTGTAGTCCTCGACCCGACGAAAGCGGGCACGGTAGTGCTGCTCGGCGATGTTGGCCAGGTTGAGGAACTGGTTGAACGCCCGGGTCACCGGCAGCAGGTCCTTCTCCGGCAGCCGGCGCAGGTACTCGATCAGCTCCTGCTGGCCGGCCTCTTCGCCCTGGCGGCCCCGCTTGGCCAGTCCGCGAATCGTCTCGATGCGTGACACGAACTCGGGTCCGAGATCATCGGCGATGGTGCGTCCCAGGCTGTCGCCGAGGATGCGGACGTTATCGCGCAAGGATTCGTGCAGATCGTGGCTCATGGGGTCTCCTTGGGTGTGGTGTCCAGCGGGTCCCGAGCGTGCGGCCCCGCCTTGTTATCGATAGGGTCTGGCCGGCCTCGTCAGTCCATGGTCGGATCGAACGGATCGGACGGCTCGGCGCGTTCGGCACGCTTGGCCTGCTGCCAGTGCTCTTCCATGCGCTCCAGCGAGGCCCGGCCGAGTGGCGTGCCCTGGGCATCCAGGGACCGCTCCATATGGCGAAAGCGGCTCTCGAAGCGCTGATTGGTGCCTCTCAGGCAGGCTTCCGGGTCGACGCCCAGGGTGCGCGCCAGATTGACGGTGGCGAACAGCAGGTCGCCCACCTCGGTGGCGGCGTGGTCGCGATCCCCGGCCGAGAGCGCCTCGCGAATCTCACCCAGCTCCTCTTCGAGCTTGTCGAGCACCCCGTCGGTGTCCGGCCAGTCGAAGCCCACCCGGGCCGCGCGCTTGGACAGCTTGGCGGCGCGACTAAGCGCCGGCAGGGTCCGCGGCACGTCATCCAGCGCCGAGACAGAAACCACCGCTTCGGCCTCGCCCTGCTGCGGGCCGCTGCGCCCTTCCCGTTCCTCGGCCTTGAGCGCCTCCCAGCGGGAGTGGACCTGGCGGGTCTCGACCTCGGCGGCACTGACGCCCTGGCGGCGGGATTCAAGGGTGCCTTCGGGAAACACGTGGGGATGGCGACGCAGCATCTTGTCGGTCAGCGTGTGCACCACGTCATGGAAATCGAAACGCCCTTCCTCGCTGCCGAACTGGCTGTAGTAGACCACCTGGAACAACAAGTCGCCGAGCTCCCCCGGCAGCTCGTCGAAGGCGCGTCGCTCGATGGCGTCGGCGACCTCGTAGGCTTCCTCGAGGGTGTGGGGGACGATAGTGTCCCAGTGCTGCTTGACGTCCCAGGGGCAGCCCTGCTGGGGGTCCCGCAGCACCGACATCAGGGTCAGCAGGTCATCGATGGAATAGCGCCGGCTCATGTGCGACGCCCTCCCTGACCGCGCTTGCGCTTGACCTCGATGATATTGGGCAGCTGCTGGATGCGGGAGAACAGCCGGCCCAGGGTCTCCAGGCCGTCCACCTCGGCGGTGATCGAGATGCGCGCGATGCCGTCGTCGGTGTTGGTCAGGGTGTTGACCGAGAGCACGTTGACCTTGTCCTGGCCGAGCACGGCGGTGACGTCGCGCAGCAGACCGGAGCGGTCCCAGGCCTGGATCTCGATATCCACCGGGTACTGGCTGCTGGAGCGCGCGCCCCACTCCACCTCGATCACCCGCTGGGGCTCGTCGACCCTGAGCTGCAGGATGTTGGGGCAGTCCTGGCGATGGATCGACACGCCACGGCCCTGGGTGATGAAGCCGACGATCGGCTCGCCGGGGACCGGATGACAGCAGTTGGCCATGTTGGTCTTGAGGTTGCCGACGCCCAGCACGGTAATCTCGCCGTCCGGGGTCTTGGCCGGCTTCTGACGCGGCTTGGCCAGCAGCCGGTCGAGGTGCTCCTGCTCGTCGCTGTCGCCGAACAGCTGCTGGGCCTGGTGCAGCACCTGACCGATACGCAGGTCGCCGGCACCAAGCGCGGCGTACATGTCGTCGGCATTGGCGTAGTTGACCTTCTGGGCCAGGGTGGCGAGGTCCATGTCGTGGACGTCGAGACGCTTCATCTCGCGCTCGAACAGCGCCTTGCCCTCTTCCAGGTTCTGGTCACGCGCCTGGTGCTTGAACCAGGACTGGATCTTGGCCCTGGCCCGGGAGGTGCGCACGAAGCCCAGGTTGGGGTTGAGCCAGTCACGGCTCGGGGCGCTCTTGTTGGCGGTGAGGATCTCGACCTGCTGACCGGTCTTGAGCTTGTAGGTCAGCGGCACGATGCGACCATTGACCTTGGCGCCGCGACAGCGGTGGCCCACCTCGGTGTGCACGCGGTAGGCGAAGTCGATGGGGGTGGCGACCCTGGGCAGGTCGATGACGTGACCGTCCGGGGTGAACACATAGATGCGATCCGGCGCCACGTCGCTGGTCAGGCCCTCGCGCAGGTCGCCGAATTCGCCGATCTCCTCGTGCCACTCGAGCACCTGACGCAGCCAGGCGATCTTTTCCTCGTAGCTGTCGCTGCGGGCATTGGTATCGTGGCCCTTGTAGCGCCAGTGGGCGCAGACCCCGAGTTCGGCCTCTTCATGCATGGCGAAGGTGCGGATCTGGATTTCCAGCACCTTGTTCTCGGGGCCGATGACCGCCGTATGCAGGGACTGGTAGCTATTCTTCTTGGGGTTGGCGATGTAGTCGTCGAACTCATCGGGCACGGTGTGCCAGCGCGAGTGAACGATGCCGAGCATGGTGTAGCAGTCCTGCACCGTGGGCACCAGGATGCGCACCGCGCGTACGTCGTGGACCTGGGAGAAGTCGATGCGCTTGCGCTTCATCTTTCGCCAGATGGAGAAGATGTGCTTGGCCCGACCGTCCACCTGGAATTGGTGGATGCCCTGGGCCGACATCAGCGACTTCAGGGTCTCCACCACCTCCTGGATGTAGCGATCGCGATCCAGGCGCTTCTCGGCCAACTGCCGGGCGACGGTCTTGTAGTCGTCCTCGTGGAGGTAGCGGAAGGACAGGTCCTCGAGCTCCCACTTGAGGTGGCCGATGCCCAGGCGGTGGGCCAGCGGGGCATAGATGTCGAACACTTCGCGGGCGACCCGCACCTGCTTCTCGCGCGGGGCATCACGCACCTGGCGCAGGGCGCAGGTGCGCTCGGCGATCTTGATCAACGCCACCCTGACGTCGTCGATCATGTTGACCAGCATCTTGCGCAGGTTGTCCTGCTGATCCTGCTGCTGCAGGCCGGCGGTGGTGGCCTGGGTATTGCTGATCGCGGCCATCTGCAGCACGCCTTCGATCAGGCTCGCCACCTCGCGGCCGAAACGCTTGGCCACCTGCTCGGGCTTGATCAGGTTCTCACGCACCGCGCGATACAGCACGGCGGCTTCGATGGCGGTCTGATCCAGGCGCAGCTCACCGAGGATATCGGCCATCTCGAGGCCCATGCGAAAGCTCGAGCCGTCCTTCAACCAGGACTTGTGGGGCCGCTCGGAGGCCTGCTCCAGCGACTGCGCCAGCTGGCAGGCCTCGACCAGTTCATCGGCGTCGGCCAGCTTGACGTCGTCCTGCAGCCGCGCGACCCACTGATCGATATCGACCCGACCATCCGCGGTCAACGGCTGGTCTTCCCGCACTTTAACCATCTTTCCTGACTCCTTGGCGTGGCGACGGCCCCTGGCGTTCGAACAGTACCATCGACTCGAGGTGCGAGGTGTGCACGAACATGTCCGCCATGGCGACCCGTTGCAGACGATAACCTCCCTGCAACAAGTGTGCCGCATCGCGAGAAAGCGTGGCGGGATCACAGGCAATATACAAGACCCGGGACACCGTACTTTTGGCCAGTGCCCGGCACAGCGCCTCGGCCCCTTCCCTTGGTGGGTCCAGTACCACCACCTCGGCATCATGGGTACGCAACAGCCTCGCCACCTGCCCTTCGTCATGCAGGTTGCCCTGGAGGGCAGCGACGTCCAGATCCGCGCCCGCGGCATTGTCGGCCAGGCGTGCGGTCATCTCCGGCGAGCCTTCCACCGCGCTAACCGCGTAGCCCGACGCCGCCAGCGGCAGGCTGAAATTGCCGATCCCGGCAAACAGATCCAGCAGGGGTTCATCGACCCGGCGAGGTGTCCCCAGCCAATCCAGCGCGGTCTCGATCATGCGCTGGTTGACCTGGGCGTTGGCCTGCAGGAAGTCGCTCGGTCCGACGCCGAGGCTGAGCGGGCCACGCGCCGACGGGACCGTCACCTGGAGTCCTCGGGGCGGGGTCACCAGCCACTCGAAGCGCACCTGTTCACGGCCTGCCAGCACGCCGACGGCGATGCCTCGCTCATCGGCCCATTCACGCCAGCGTGCCAGGTCCGCGGGTTGCTCGCGCAGTTGGCGGATCACCAGGGTCACCTGGCCGTCGCTGGCCAGCAGTTCCAGATGGCCGACCTGGCGTGGCGCCTCGAGGCTCGCCAGCTGCTGGTGCAACGGTGCCAGCAGCGACGACAGCTCCGGCACCAGAACGGTGCAGCTCTCCACCGATACCAGCCGGTGACTGCGCCTGGCGCGAAAGCCCAGATGGATGCCGCCGTCGGCATCGACCCTGACGCCCAGCCGAGCGCGGCGGCGATAGGCGACGTCATCACTGGCCAGCACCTCGATGCGCTCGAGGTCGACCTCGACGCCCTGACGGGCCAGCAGCTCCGACAGTACGACGGCCTTGTGACGACGCTGGGCGTCGAGTTCCAGATGCTGCAGATCACAGCCGCCGCAACGCTCGATGTAGGGACAGGGCGGCGTCACCCGGGTCGGCGCGGCCTCGATCAGCTCACGCAGGTGGGCCTCGTCGTAGCGCTTGCGGGTGCGATGCACCGCCACCCTGACCCGCTCGCCGGGCAAGGCCCCCTCGACAAACAGGGTCTTGCCGGCGGGCGAACGGGCAATCCCGCGGCCATCGTGGGACAGCCCCTGAATCTCGAGCTCGTCGGGCAGCTCATCGGACGTGTCGGTCTGGTAGGCCCGGCGAGTGTCCGACGGGCGCTTGTGAGCAAGCCCCGAGACACCGGAGCGCTGACGCGGCGGACGGCGTTTTCCCAGTCCAGCCACCTCAGGACTCCGGCGCCAGCAGACCGGTGGAGAGATAACGATCTCCCCGGTCGCAGACGATGAACACGATCACCGCGTTCTCGACCTCTTCGGCCACCCTGAGCGCCCCGGCCAGGGCGCCCCCCGAGGACACCCCCGCCAGGATTCCTTCTTCCCGGGCCAGTCGGCGCATGTGTTCTTCGGCCTCGTGCTGGCCGATGTCCAGTACCCGATCGACCCGCTGGGGTTCGAAGATCTTCGGCAGGTAGGCCTCGGGCCAGCGACGAATCCCGGCGATGCTGGCGCCGTCCTCGGGCTGCAGGCCGATGATCTCGATGTCGCCGCGCTGCTCCTTCAGGTAACGCGACACCCCCATGATGGTGCCGGTGGTCCCCATGGAGCTGACGAAGTGGGTGATCCGACCGTCGGTCTGCTGCCACAGCTCGGGGCCGGTGGTGCGATAGTGACCCAGCGGGTTGTCGGGATTGGCGAACTGGTCCAGCGACTTGCCCTCGCCGCGGGCGACCATGGTATCGGCCAGGTCCCGGGCCTCTTCCATGCCGCCTTCCTTGCTGACCTCGATCAGCCTGGCACCATAGGCCGCCATGGCCTGCTTGCGCTCGCTGGAGGCGTTCTCCGGCATGATCAGCACCATGCGATAGCCCTTCATCGCCGCGACCATGGCCAGGGCGATGCCGGTATTGCCGGATGTCGCCTCGATCAGGGTGTCGCCGGGAGCGATCTCGCCGCGCTTTTCGGCCTCGTCGAACATCGACAGGGCCGGCCGATCCTTGACCGAGCCCGCCGGATTGTCACCCTCGAGCTTTGCCAGCAGCACGTTGTTGCGCCCGGCGCTGATGCGCTTGAGGCGGACCAGCGGAGTCTTGCCGACCAGCTGGTCGAGGTAGGGGAATTCCATAAGACTTTCCTTGTAACGTCATCTGACGCCATTATATCGACGCCCCTCGCCACTGGACAGGCATGGTCCCATGGGGTGACATGGAGACGTACGAGGCGGCGGTGGCCGCTCTTCGTCCGCGCCTATTCCCGGCCAGGAACGCAGCGCCTATGAGTTTGAGAACACGGTTGATGCTAGCCCTCGTGGGGCTGCCGCTGCTGCTGCTGGGGCTGGCGATCAGCCTCGCCTTGTATCAGGACCATGGCCTGCGCGAGGCCGCCATGGAAGAAAACCTCTCTACCGCCACCCGACTGGTGGCCCCCGAGCTGGGCGAAGCCCTGTCGCTGGACGATATCGCCGGCGTTCAGGCCGCCGCCAATCGCCTGATGGATATCCCCAGCGTCCGTGCCCTGCGCCTGGTGCAGCAGGATCAGGTGGTGCTTGAACTCGGTCGACTGCGGGCCGAAGCGCTGAACGTCGAGGCTCCCGGCCAGGGGCTGTTGACCCAGCACTATCGCCAGTGGGTGTTGACGACGCCGATCACTGCCGTGGACGGCGCCTACCTGATCCTCGATATCGACGCCTCGCTGCTGTTGCTCGCCACCTACAGCGATATCGCCAGGGGCGCCATGATCCTGCTGGTCTGCGGCCTTCTGCTGTTTCTGGTGGCCTTCACCCTGGGCCGCCGACTGACCCAGCCGCTGGATGACATCGCCCACCTGCTCGACCAGCTCGCCGCCGGCCGCCAGCCCCACCACCTGCCGCTGGACCACCCGCTGGAGCTGGCCGAGCTGGGGCGCCGGGTCAACGCCCTGATCGACCACCAGGCGCGGGCGCGCGAAGACCTGCAGCAGCAAATCGAACACGCCACCTCGGAACTTCAGGAGTCCATGGAGACCATCGAGGTGCAGAACATCGAGCTCGACATGGCCCATCGCCAGGCGGTGGAGGCCAACCGGGTCAAGTCGGAGTTTCTGGCCAACATGAGCCATGAGATCCGCACGCCGCTCAACGGCATCATCGGCTTCTGCCGGCTGCTGGGGCGCTCGTCGCTGGACCCGCGTCAGCGCGAGTGGCTCGACCAGGTGCAACGGGCCTGCGACAACCTGATGTCGCTGGTCAACGATGTGCTCGACTTCTCCAAGCTGGAAGCCGGTCGTCTGGTACTGGAACAGGTGCCGGTGGACCTCCAGTCGCTGGTCGACGAGGTGCTGGGGCTGCAGGCGCCACTGGCCCAGCAGAAGGGCCTGCAGCTGCTCAGCCTGATCTATGACGACGTACCGGCGGAAATCACCGGTGATCCGCTGCGACTGCGCCAGATCATCACCAACCTGGTCAACAATGCCATCAAGTTCACCGACCGCGGCGAGATCATCGTGCGGGTCATGGTCGAACAGTCCCGCCACGAGCGCTTCACCCTGCGCATCAGCGTCAGCGATACCGGCATCGGCCTCAGTGACAGCCAGCAGCGACGGCTGTTCCAGGCCTTCCGCCAGGCCACCGCCGGACACAGTCGCCAGTACGGCGGCACCGGCCTGGGGCTGGCCATCTCGCGGCAGCTGATCGAGCAGATGGGCGGCACCATCGGCGTTGACAGCACCCTCGACCACGGCTCCACCTTCCACTTCACCCTGCCCCTGACCAGCACCGCAAGCCAGGTGCGTGCGCCCGAACTGGCGCTCGACCAGGCCTCGATCTTTGTCGAGGAACCCCACGGCCCCACCCGCAGGGCCCTTTTGCATATGCTCGAACAGTGGGACGCCCGGGTTGTGGCGAGCCCTCAGCAGGCTGCGCTGGCACTGGAAGCCATCGCCATCGAGGAGCTCGAAGAGGGCCGCATAGGTGAGCTGCGCGCACGACTCAGGCAGCGCAACTGCCCCACCCTGCTGTTGATCAATGCAGGACTTCCGGATGTGCCCGGACTGGGTCTGCCCGATGGCTCGAGCGTACTGTCCAAACCGTTGGCTCGCCAGACCCTGGCGGAAGCGGTGGAGGGCGCCCTCGCCGGTACTCGCCACAGGCCGAGCCTGCCTGCGCCGACGACCCCGCCGGCGCTACCGTCTCGCCAGTCCCATGTGCCCGACGAGACGTCGACAGCGGCCCCGGCTGCACCGCCCCAGTGGAACAACTCGCCGACCCCGCCGCCTTCGCCGGACACGCAAACCTCTATGGCCAGCCTGCTGATCGTCGATGACAGTGAGACCAACCGCCTGCTGCTGCGAGAACTGGTGGAAGGCCCCGAGCGTCGCGTGACCCTGGCCACCAGTGGGGAAGAAGCCCTGGCGCTGGCCCAGCAGCAGCTCTATGACATGGTACTGATGGATATTCGCATGGGTGGCATGGATGGTGTGGAGACGACCCAGGCGATCCGCCAACTCAGCCCCGCCTGGGCGAAGAGACCGATCATCGCGGTGACCGCCCACGTGCTGGAACACCAGCGCCGAGCGCTTCTGCAAAGCGGCATGGACGATGTGCTGATCAAGCCACTCGACACCGAGTGCCTCGACCGCCTGCTCAGAGAAAGGCTGGGCAGCGGCCTGACGGAGACGACCGCGGCGCCGAACTCACCGGTCACCGACAAGTATCGACAGGACGCCAGTGACGCTGATGACTCGGTCGAGCCGGCCGTCCGAGACCAGGCCCATGGCAAGGCCCTTGGCAAGAACCTTGGCAAGAACCTTGGCAAGGACCAGGGCCAGACCCGTGACAACAGCGATGACCAGGGCAACGACCTGCCCGACATCGACATCGCCCTGGGCACCCGCCTGGCGGGTGGGCGCGAAGCGCTGGCCAGGCAATTGCTGGCGAGCCTGGGGGCATCGCTGGACGAGACCCGTCGAGAGATCGAGGCGGCGCTGGCGGCCGAGGACGAAGAGGCCCTGCTCGATAGCATCCACGCCCTCAACGGTGCCTGCCGCTACTGCGGTGTACCGCGCATGGCGCTGCTGGTGGAAACCCTCGAGACCCGACTTCGCTCACGCGGGATCGACGGCGTTCGTCCGCTGCTGCCCACCCTGGAGCAGGCCATGACCCAGGTCGAGCGCTGGCAGCAGGACAGCGGAGAAACCCCACTGAAGGGACCGGTTTAGCCGACGCGGGCAACTATCGCTCGCAACTATCAACGCCTTTCGAGCACCACGAAGGCCAGTGCCACATCGCTCTCGTCGCTGAGACTCAGGTGACAGGCGCCGACGCCCGCCTGGTCGGCCAGACGTAGCGCTTCCCCCGAGACCACCAGCTCCGGCCGCCCCAGGGGATCATTGACCACCTGTATCTCGGTCCAGCGCATGCCATGGCGAAGACCGGTGCCCAGTGCCTTGAGCCAGGCCTCCTTGGCGGCGAAGCGCTTGGCCAGAAAGGCCGAAGGCCGTGGCGCCTCGGTGTAGCGCTCGGCTTCCAGCGGCCCCAGGATGCGCTCGGCGAAGCGCGCGCCATGGCGCGCAATGGCCGCATCGAAGCGTTCGATCCGCGCGATATCGGTGCCGATGCCGAGGATCATGCCAGGGCTCCGACAGACCCGGTATTCCCGGGCAAGGTCCCGACTGACAGGCCTCCTCGAGCCGGCGCTGACATCGGCGACACTTCAGTGCTGATGGTCGTGCTCATGCTCGTGCTCTTGCTCAAATTCGTCGATGGCCGCGACCAGCCCCGCCTCGTAGCCGGCCAGCATCAGTCGCTTCATCTCCGCCACCGCCTCCTTGAGGCCGACGAACAGCGCCCGGGCGATGATGGCGTGACCGATATTGAGCTCGTTGAGGCCGGGGATGGCGGCGATGGCCTCGACGTTGTGGTAGTGCAGGCCGTGACCGGCGTTGACGATCAGATCGAGCTCGACGCCCATTTCGGCGGCGGCCACGATGCGCTGGTACTCGCGAGCCCGATCGCTGTCGTTATCGGCCTCGGCGAAGGCGCCGGTGTGCAGCTCGATGGCCGGAGCACCGGCGCGCCTGGCGCTGGCGATCTGATCCGGATCGGGATCGATGAACAACGATACCTCTGCCCCCACGGCGGCCAGTCGGCGACAGGCGGCTTCGATGGCGTCGAACTGGCCGACCACGTCCAGGCCACCTTCGGTGGTCAGCTCCTCGCGCTTCTCCGGCACCAGACAGACGTGGGCCGGACGTACCTCTTCGGCCAGCGCCAGCATCTCCTCGGTCACGGCCATCTCGAGATTCATGCGGGTGTTGAGAACCTCGGCCAGCAGGCGCACGTCGCGTTCCTGGATATGACGGCGGTCCTCCCGCAGATGGACGGTGATGCCATCGGCGCCGGCTTCTTCGGCGACCAGGGCCGCCTGAATCGGGTCGGGATAGCGGGTACCGCGGGCCTGGCGCAGGGTCGCGATATGGTCGATGTTGACGCCGAGCAGCAGTCGAGGGGGATGCATCAGGGTTCTCCGTCATGGGGATGAAAGACGAGCCCTATGGTAGCACCGCCGACAGGCCGGCGGTCACCCGCGGCCAGGCGATATCAGCGCGCTGAAGCGTCAGAGCGACTGGCGGCGACGCTCGGCCATGGCGACCATCAGCGCACGGGAGCGCAGAGGACGGTCGCCCAGCAGCGGTGCCAGGGCGACAAGGGTCAGCGCGCCTGGCGGCGACGCTCGGCCATGGCGACCATCAGCGCACGGGAGCGCAGCGGACGGTCGCCCAGCAGCGGCGCCAGGGCGACAAGGGTCAGCGCGCCTGGCGGCGCCGCTCGGCCATGGCAACCATCAGCGCACGGGAGCGCAGCGGCCGGTCGCCCAGCAGCGGCGCCAGGGCGACAAGGGTCAGCGCGCCTGGCGGCGCCGCTCAGCCATGGCAACCATCAGCGCACGGGAGCGCAGCGGCCGGTCGCCCAGCAGCGGCGCCAGGGCCGCACGCGATAGCGCCTTGGCCGGCCCGGCGAGCCCGGCCTCGCCCCAGTCGGCCCCGGCCAGCAGACGCAGGGTGCGCCCGTCGATGCCGCGCTCTGCGACGACAAAGGCCCGGCTGCCGGGCTCGAAGCGGTAGCGCCGCTGGGGATCCAGGCCGCCACCGTCGGGCGTGGTGAAACGCGGTGCGGCGTCCAGCGCATCGAGTAGCGCAAATTCGAGCCGACGCAGGGCCGCAGCGCGAGAGACCGGCGTCGCCAACTCGTCCAGCGCCGAGGTGTAGAAGGCAAACACCTGCCCCACCGGCAACTCCACCGGCAGCAGGCGGGTCAGCAATTCGTTGGCGTAGAGACCGCACAGCAGCCCCTCGCCGGCGAGCATTGCCGCCGGGCCACGGGACTCGATCAATCGCAGCCGCTTGAGCTCGCGATCGCCCTGCCAGGTCAGGTGCAGGGGCGCGAACGGCTGCATCTGACTGCGCGCGCGACTACCGGGACGCTGCACGCCCTGGGCCACGGCGCGCACACGACCGTGGTCCAGAGTCAGCAGTTCGACCAATGCACTGGTCTCGCGGTAGGGACGCTTGTGGAGCAGAAAGGCGGGCTGGGGCTGCATGGGGATCCCGACGTCGGGGCAACAGGATCACAACAGGACCATCGTCGTCGATGATCCTGCCGGGGCGCGGGGGAACGGCTCAGTCGAGGTCGTAGCCGAGGCTCTTGAGGGCGCGTTCGTCGTCGGACCAGCCACGCTTGACCTTGACCCACAGGTTGAGCATGACCTTCTTGTCCAGCGCCCGCTCCATATCCAGGCGTGCCTCACGGCCGATCTTCTTGATGCGATCGCCGCTGTCGCCGATCAGGATCTTCTTCTGGCCCTGACGCTCGACCAGGATCAGCGCGCTGATGTGCACCACCCGGGCCTCGTCACGAAACTCCTCGATCTCGACGGTCATCTGATAAGGCAGCTCGTCGCCGAGCTGGCGCATGACCTTCTCGCGTACCATTTCGGCAGCCAGAAAACGCATGCTCTTGTCGGTGACCTGATCTTCCGGGAAGAAGTGGATCCCCTCGGGCAGGTGCTTGTCGATCTCGGCCTCGAGCTCCGGCACATTGGTGCCGTGCTGGGCGGCGATCGGCACCACCGCGGCGAACTCACGCTTGTTGCCGAGCTCAGCCAACCACGGCAGCAGGGTGGCCTTGTCCTGCAGGCGGTCCACCTTGTTGACCGCCAGGATCACCGGCGCCTCGACGTTGGCCAGGCGGTCCAGCACGATCTGGTCTTCCTCGGTCCAGCGGGTGCGGTCGACCAGAAAGACCACACAGTCCACGTCCCGCAGGGCCTGCACCGCCGCCTGGTTCATGAAGCGGTTGATCGCCTTGTTGCGGTCCTTGCCGAGGATATGGATACCCGGGGTGTCGACGAAGATGGCCTGAGCGTCGCCTTCGGTCTTGATCCCCAGCACCTGGTGGCGGGTGGTCTGCGGCCGCCGCGAGGTGATCGAGATCTTCTGTCCGAGAATACGGTTCATCAGGGTGGACTTGCCGACGTTGGGACGGCCGACAATGGCCACGAATCCACAGGTCTGACTCATGCGCTGACTCCCTTGGGATCGAGGCGTTGCAGGGCGCTTTCGGCGGCCATCTGTTCGGCGTGGCGGCGGCTGGCGCCGGTGCCGACGGTGTGTTCGTCGAGCATCTCGACGTGGCACTCCACGGTAAAGGTCTGGGCGTGGGCCTCGCCTTCCACCG
The DNA here is from genome assembly GCF_040147045.1 of Halomonas sp. EF61. Taxonomy (NCBI): domain Bacteria; kingdom Pseudomonadati; phylum Pseudomonadota; class Gammaproteobacteria; order Oceanospirillales; family Halomonadaceae; genus Halomonas; species Halomonas sp. EF61. The sequence goes on from NZ_JAMSHM010000002.1 coordinate 36,967, forward strand.
AGGTCACCTCGTAGCGAGGCAGCGGTGCCTGACGGGACTGCAGAAACTCCTGCAGGCGGGTCTTGGGGTCCTTCTGGGACTGCTTGAGGTCGATGCGCGCCAGGCGCTCCTCGAACCAGGCCAGCACCCGCGTGCGTACCGCGTCCATGCCGGCGTCCAGGTAGATGGCACCGATCACCGCCTCGACGGCGTCGGCGAGGATAGATTCACGCCGATGGCCGCCACTTTTCATCTCGCCGGAACCCAGGCGCAGGCATTCGCCAAAGCGCATTTCCCGGGCCAGCTCCGCCAGGGTCTGGCCCTTGACCAGGCGCGCCCTCAGGCGCGAAAGCTGGCCTTCACGGGCCTCGGGAAAGCGCTCGAACAGCGCCTCGGCGATGACAAAGTTGACGATCGAGTCACCCAGAAACTCGAGGCGTTCGTTGTTGCGCCCACCGAAGCTGCGGTGGGTCATGGCCAGTTCCAATAGACTCGCGTCCTGGAATTCATGGCCGATGCGGCGACTGAAGGGGGTCAGGGAATTGCTCACGACGCTCCTGTTAACTCTTTGTGCTGACGATGGAAGAACCAAGCGGCGTTGAAGCGATCACGGGATCGTCCTCACGCTGGAAAAGCTCGGCAGTCCACCGTCCCAATGCATCCATACCGCGAAGGCCTTGCCGACGATGTTGGCTTCCGGGATAAAGCCCCAGTAGCGGCTGTCATTGGAGTGGTCCCGGTTATCGCCCATGGCGAAGTACATGCCCTCGGGCACCACGACGTCGTGGACCAGCGGGCCGCGATCGCGGGGATTATTGTAGATCTGATGCTGATGTTCGCCCAATTGCTCGGAGAACAGCAGCTCACCTGGCGCGCTCTCCGGAGCGTCGTCGAGCAGCGTCTTGGGCACTGGCTCGCCGTTGACGTAAAGCTGCTTGTCGACGTAGCGCAGGGTATCGCCGGGCAGCGCCACCACGCGCTTGATGAAATTCACCGCCGGGTCCTGGGGATAGCGGAAGACCATGACGTCACCCCGCTCCGGCTCGTTCAGATCGAGGATCTTGGTGTTGGCCACCGGCAACCTCAGGCCATAGGTGAACTTGTTGACCAGAATGAAATCCCCGACCTCCAGCGTCGGACGCATGGAGCCTGACGGAATCTGAAACGGCTCCACCACGAAGCTTCTGAGCACCAGCACCACCAGCAGCACCGGAAAGAACGACTTGGCGTAGTCGACCGGCCAGGGGTCCTTGCGCGAAAGCTCCCGAGCGGACAGATCCACGCCTTCGGTGGTGCCGGTTTCGGCAGCTGCGGTGACGGCTTGACGCCGGGGGCGCCACCAGACCAGGTCGAGCAGCCAGATCAGACCGGTGACGGCGACCGCGATCACCAGCAGCAGGGAGAAGTCCATATCAGTGTTTCCAGGTGGCTTGTAAGTCGGTATCTGAGGGAGGGGCAAGCCGTCCCGGCGTCAGACCGGGACGGATCGACCGCCGCTGGGGCATCAGTCGTTCACCTTGAGCACGGCGAGGAAGGCGTCCTGAGGGATCTCCACGCGACCGACCTGCTTCATGCGCTTCTTGCCGGCCTTCTGCTTCTCGAGCAGCTTCTTCTTGCGGGTCATGTCGCCGCCGTAGCATTTGGCGGTCACGTTCTTGCGCAGCGCCTTGACCGTGGAACGGGCCACGACCTGCCCACCGATGGCGGCCTGGATCGCCACGTCGAACATCTGACGCGGGATCAGCTCTTTCATCTTCTCGACCAGCACACGACCACGGCTGTGGGCGTGATCGCGATGGATGATCACCGCCAGGGCATCGACCCGGTCGCCGTTGATCAGCACGTCGAGGCGTACCAGCTTGGCCGCCTCGAAGCGCTCGAAGTTGTACTCGAGCGAAGCATAGCCCTTGGAGATGGACTTGAGCCGGTCGAAGAAGTCCATGACGACTTCGCTCATCGGCAATTCGTAGGTCAGCTGGATCTGGCTACCCAGGAACAGCATGTCCTTCTGGGTGCCGCGACGCAGCTCGCACTCGCTGATGACGTTGCCGACGAATTCCTGGGGCACCAGGATGCTGGCGCGCACGATGGGCTCGCGCATCTCCTCGACGTCGGCCATGTCCGGAAGCTTGGACGGGTTGGAGACGTAGCTGACGTCACCGTTCTTCATGCCCAGTTCGTAGACCACCGTCGGCGCGGTGGTCAACAGGTCCAGGTCGTACTCGCGTTCCAGACGCTCCTGCACGATCTCCATGTGCAGGGTGCCGAGGAAGCCGACGCGGAAACCGAAGCCCAGGGCGTCGGAGTTTTCCGGCTCGTAGTCCAGCGAAGCGTCGTTGAGCGCCAGCTTCTCGAGCGCGTCGCGGAAGTCTTCGTAGTCGTCGGCGCTGACCGGGAACATGCCAGCGTAGACCTGGGGCTTGACCTTCTGGAAGCCCGGCAGGCGCTTGACGTCCGGCGTCTTGGCGTGGGAGATGGTATCCCCCACCGGAGCCCCCTGAATGTCCTTGATACCGGCCACCACGAAGCCCACTTCACCGGCGCGCAGGATGTCGGTCTCCTTGCGCAGCGGGGTGAAGATGCCGACCTCGTTGGCCTGCCAGTCACGTCCGGTGGACAGGATGCGAATCTTGTCGCCCTTCTTGAGCACGCCGTCGAAGATCCGTACCAGCGATACCACGCCCAGGTAGTTGTCGAACCAGGAGTCGATGATCAGCGCCTGCAGCGGCTTTTCGGGGTCGCCCTTGGGCGGCGGAATATCGCGCACCAGCCGCTCGAGCAGCGCATCGATGCCCAGACCACTCTTGGCCGACACCTGACAGGCGTCGGTGGCGTCGAGACCGATGATCTCCTCGACCTCGTGGGCGACCTTGTCGGGGTCGGCCTGGGGCAGGTCCATCTTGTTGAGCACCGGCAACACTTCTAGCCCCTGCTCGATGGCGGTGTAGCAGTTGGCCACCGACTGGGCCTCGACACCCTGGGCGGCGTCGACGACCAGCAGTGCGCCCTCGCAGGCATACAGCGAGCGCGACACCTCGTAGGAGAAGTCGACGTGCCCCGGGGTATCGATGAAGTTGAGCTGGTAGGTCTCACCATCGTTGGCGTGGTAGTCCAGCGTCACCGACTGGGCCTTGATGGTGATGCCGCGCTCGCGTTCCAGATCCATGGAGTCCAGCACCTGATCCTTGAGCTCGCGCTCTGACAGGCCACCGCAACTCTGGATCAGGCGATCGGCCAGGGTGGACTTGCCATGGTCGATGTGAGCGATGATCGAGAAGTTACGTATATTATTGATTACCTTGCGGTTATCAGGATCAGACATGCAGGATGATTCCATCTTGAGAACGCACCGGACAGCGACAGGCTCGCCCTGCCCCGATGACGCGGAAAAAAAAGTTGGCGCTATTGTACCGGCATCCCCTGCCCCGCGCATCCCAAGCCGTTGCGGCGGCTCGATTCGATATCACAGGACGACAACGCCCGAGGGCCATGGCGGCCCTCGGGCGTCGTCGGTCAGCGGGACGCGCCTCAGTCGTCGGCCAGTCGCAGCGCCACGAACAGCGAGCGACCGTCACGGTACAGACGGACCGGCACCGCCTGATCGGCAGGCAGCTCACGCACCAGCTGGCTAAGCTGGCGACCGCTTTCCACCGCGACCTGGTTGACGCTGACGATGATATCGCCACGCCGGATACCGGAAGCCGCCGCCACGCCACGCGGATCGACGTCGCTGACCCGCACGCCGGCGTCGATGCCGTACTTGTCACGCTCGGCGTCGGACAGCGACTGCACCGCCAGACCCAGGCGTGCCGGCGACGCGCTGCCGGACGACTGACCGCTGCCACCGGCCAGTTCCTCGGGCCAGTCGCCAACGGTGACGCTGAGGGTCTTGCGATCCCCGGCGCGCAGCACGGTCAACTCGACCTCGCTGTCCGGGGCGACACGGCCGATCAACCGCGGCAGGTTGCTGGAGCGCTCCACCGTCTCGCCATTGACCGCGAGCACGATGTCACCGGCCTGGACGCCGTCACGCGCCGCAGGTCCGTCGGGATCGACGTCGGCGATCAGGGCACCCTCGGGGCGGTCCATGCCGAACGACTCGGCCAGGTCCTTGGACACCGGCTGAATCATCACACCGAGCCAGCCCCGGGTGACGTGACCTTCGCTTCGCAACTGGTCGGCGATGTCCATGGCGACATTGATCGGAATGGCGAAGGACAGCCCCATGAAGCCACCGCTACGGGTGAATATCTGGGAGTTGATGCCGATCACCTCGCCGTCGAGGTTGAACAGCGGTCCACCGGAGTTACCCGGGTTGATCGCCACGTCGGTCTGGATGAAGGGTACATAGGCGTCACGCGGCAGGGTGCGGTTGATCGCCGAGATGATACCGGCGGTGACCGAGTGATCGAAGCCGAACGGCGAACCGATGGCGGCCACCCACTCCCCCACCTTGAGATCGTCGGAGTCACCCAGGGATAGCGTCGGCAGATCGCTGGCATCGACCTTCAGTACCGCCACGTCGGTCTTCTCGTCGGCCCCGACCAGCTCGGCCTTGAGGTCACGACGGTCATTGAGGCGCACCATGATCTCGTCGGCGCCCTCCACCACGTGGGCGTTGGTCATGATGTAGCCGTCGGCGTCGATGACGAAGCCGGAGCCCAACGACTGACGCTCCTCGGTGCGACCACCGCCTCCGCCGGGCGGCACCGGGAAGCGATCACCGAAGAAATGACGGAAGATGTCGGGGATTTCCTGGCCACCGAAATCGCCGAAGGGCGTGGAATAGCCCTCGGTGACCCGGGTCGTCGAGATGTTGACCACGCCGGGGGCGGCCTCTTCGACCAGTTCGGTGAAATCAGGAAGATCCCTGGCCAGGCTGGATTGGGCGACAACCATTCCCACTACCAGCGTCATCCACATGGACAGGGTGCGAGTCATTGGCTTCATGCAAGGCTCCTGCGTAAGACTCAGATAGGACTCAGAGTGCATCGAACGCAACCTCGAGGGTCGCTTCTTGTAGTACCGTCACGCCGCCAAAAGGTTCAGTCATTAGCGGGCAAAATAACGCGACAAGGGCCCGCAAAGTGCTCGGGCACAGGGCTATCACAACAGGGCTATCACAACAGAGCTATCACAACGGGGCTACGGCACCAAGGTGGGCCGATACGCCTCGGCGCGGCGGCGCAGATGCCGGCGCAGCACCACGCCGCCGAGGGCCAGGCCCGCGATAAACACCAGCGGCAGCGACCAGTGATCCGGCGACTGTGCGTTGGCGGCAAGGGTCGCCCCCAGCGCCAGCCATAGCGGCAGGCCGTAGACCAGCACGCTGGCGCGCACCAGGCTCGTCCGGGACAGGGCCAGGGTCACCGTCTGCCCGATGACGGGACGCTGCTCGGTATCGATCTCGAGCTCACGCCGATCGTCGCTCCCGCGCAGCAGCCAACGCGCCCCGCAGCCGCCCCGAGCAGCGCAGCGCCCGCAGCCGCCGGTTGCCGCCAGCGCTACCCTGACCCCTGCGGTCGTCCAGCCCACCACTCGCGCCTCTGCGGTCGCGCAGTCGGTGCTCATGACGACGCTTCCTGATGGACATTGCTCACCGCCTCAGGGCGCGCACCATCGCTAACACCCTGCGACTGCCCCTCGGCCAGTTCAAGGGTTTCGGCCACCTTGACCAGCACGCTGGGGGGTAATTCGCCTACCGCCACCACCTGAAGCAACTGGCCTTCACGCTGCACTCGGCGCACCGCGGCGTGACTGGCGCCCAGTCGATGGACACCCGGCCTTAGTACCCGTGATCCCGCTACCGGTTCGACGAACAGGCTGATGGTCGACAGGCCGTCGCTGTACAACTTGTGGCGGCGAGGCCCATCGCTGTCGGATGCCATCGCCATCAGCGGCTGGGCAACAAAGCCGCGAGGCAGCCAGCCTGCGCGCCAGTCGAGCCTGGCCGAGGACGGCGGCCGGCGCAGCTCCACCTTGCCGTCGTAGCGTTCCGGCGGCGTCATCGCCACCAATTGGAAGGTATCCAGCACCTGGCCCCGCTCGTCGATCAGGGTGCGCTTCAAGGGGATGGCGGTCTCGCGGTCGAGCCAGATGCGATAGCCGTAGCGCATGGCGTCAAGCGGCAACAGCTCCAGACGGATCGCGTGACGATTGGCGATTCTCTCCTCGCCGTCGAAGCGCAGCCGATAGAAGCGCGACAGGTGCTCGACCAGCGCCTGGGGAGAGGCCGGCGCCGCCCCCTGGCTATCACCGAGCTCGAAGCGAAAGGCGCCCCCCTCTCGCAGCAGCGAGCGACTGGGGCCATCGAGGAAGTGGAGGCGATCGCGCTCGACGCCCTGCTGGATGTCGCGGGCCACCGACAGCGTCACCACCTCTTCATCGACGATGCGAACGGCGCGCGCCTGATACTGGTAGCAATGGGAAGCCCAGACACTGCGCTCGAACCAGTCTCCCGGAGACTCGGGGGGTGACAAGGCGGTCAAGGCGCTGCAGTCGTAGACGCTCTGGATACTATTCGGGTCAGCTACCGAGTCAGCCGAGGCCTTGGCGTTCGCCGCTACGGCGTCGACACCAGGGTCGGCAACGGCCTGGGCGGGAAGAGAAAGACAGACAAGGGAAAGCGTCAGCCAGCCGGCCAACGCTGCAAGCGACCCCTGATGTGGCATAGAAATCATGTCCTGACAGGCACTGCTGAGAATGCGCTCGGCCCCTCAGGGCCGAGCAGATCATTGCTATCTCGATGCCAGATCGATCACCTCAACGGGCTTCCGCCGGGGTGCTGCGCAGCATCGGCATCCAGTTGTCGGCACTGCTGAAGGCCGCCCCCTGGGCATGACGATCGAGGTACGACTGCAACAACTGGGCCTGCGCCTGGTCACTGACCCGCGACTGCTGGGCAGATGGCGACAGCATCATCGGCGAGGCCACCTGGGCGCCGACGGTCATCAGGCCATTGCTGGAGCCTGTGCCGGACTGAAACATCGGCAGATCCATCAGCGAAGGCCGAGACGCCGCTACGCTGGCGAGCTCTGCACCTGGCACGGCGGACGCTGTCTGTGCTGCGCCGCTATTTACGCCGCCGCTTACGCCACCCGCAGCCCCGCTGCTGGCCACACCGGCACCGGAACCGTCGATGGAGCCATCGAAGGCGCCGTTGTAGAACTGAACCCCGCTGATCACCATCAACGAGACCGCCGCGGCAATACCGGCACCGCGTGCGAGCCCCATTCCGCCGCGTTTGGCGACCGCGCCGTCGGCGGCAGCCTCCATCTGCGGCGCAGGCTCATCCTCGAGGCGAGCCAGGATACCGGCGGACAGATCCACCGAGGGGTCACTATCGGTCTCGCGGCGCAGCGCGGCACGCATCAAATGGTAACGACGCCAGCTCTCGGCGCTGTCCTGGTCGCTCTCGAGCGACTTCAGCACTCGACGCAATTCCAGCTCGTCACCTTCATTGTCCATCAGGGCTGAAAGCGATTCCCGTGCGTTCAGACTCATTCTCCACACCTCATTTCGACGAAGCGTCGCGCCTCCAGCTCCATAGACCACCGGAGATGCGCCAGGTTCCGCCACCGATTCTCGGTTACTCGCCACCGGCTCGAGCGCCAGGTGACGACCGTCGTTGATTATTGCATCGGGCCGGTCACTGGGTAAGACGCCCAATCTGGCGAACAGTTCATCCCAATTTGAAAAAAATGGGGAATTCGGCAACAAAAGGGGTCGCCCTGCCTCACCCCTGCGCCCACGACCAGCTCGCAGGCTCGCGATAGCGAATCAGGAAAGTGACTCGGCGTTTCGCGAGGTCGTCATCAGCGGCTGAATATGTTGATCCACCGCCTCCCTGGCGCGAAAGATGCGCGAGCGCACGGTACCTACCGGGCACTGCATGATCTGGGCGATGTCTTCATAGGAAAGACCATCGAGTTCGCGCAGGGTGATGGCGGTGCGCAGGTCATCGGGAAGATTCTCGATCGCCTCGAATACCGCCGCCTCGAGCTGGTCCCTGGCGATGGACGCCTCCGGTGTCTCGATATCGGCCAGCCGGCCACTCATGTCGACGATCTCGGCGTCATTGATATCCAGATCGCTGCCCGGCGGACGACGCCCGCGGGACACCAGATGATTCTTGGCGGTGTTGATGGCGATGCGGTACATCCAGGTATAGAAGGCGCTCTCGGCGCGAAACTTGCCAAGCGCCCGGTAAGCCTTGATGAAGGCTTCCTGGGCCACGTCCTGCACCTCGGCATGGTCGCTGATATAGCGGCCGATCAGGCCCAGTATCTTGTGCTGGTACTTCTTGACCAGAAGGTCAAAGGCTCGGGTATCGCCCTTCTGCGCGCGCGCCACCAGCTGCTGGTCCGTTTCCTTGGGCGTCATGTCTCTCCTCCCCGACGATGTCGGGCTGACGACGCCGGACCCTCGGTCTGGCCCTTGGCAACAGGGTGCCACCTTTCGCCTGTCGGCGATGTATAGGTCATGGGTCTCGTCATGATAAAAGGCACAAGTGTTCCTGTTTCCTTGGCTCGCATCAAGCGTTCTCTGAGTGCATCTCTCGACGCCGCTCCGACATCGGGTGCGCGACAAGGTTCCCTCAGGCGATTGAATTTACCCCTCCCTCAAGGGATAGTAGAGCCACGCAGAAACGTCAGCGCTGACACGATACACACAGGTAGACCTCATGTCCGACAAGCAGGTGAACAACCTCAACGTCCTGGCCCAGGATGTTCTCGTCACTCCTGAGCAGTTGAAGCAGGAAATTCCTCTTTCTCCCGAGGCCGAGGCCACGGTGATCGAGGGCCGCAAGACCGTGCAGAACATCCTCGACGGCACCGATCCCAGGCTGCTGATGGTGGTGGGCCCCTGCTCGATCCACGATGTGGACGCCGCGCTGGACTACGCTCGTCGCCTGCGCCGCCTGGCCGACGAGGTGAAGGACAGCCTGTACATCGTGATGCGCGTCTACTTCGAGAAGCCGCGCACCACCGTGGGCTGGAAGGGCCTGATCAACGACCCCCACCTGAACGGCTCCTTCGAGATCGAGGAAGGCCTGCACATCGCCCGTCGCCTGCTGGTGGAGCTCTCCGAGCTGGGCCTGCCGCTGGCCACCGAGGCACTCGACCCGATCTCGCCCCAGTATCTGCAGGACTGCATCAGCTGGTCGGCCATCGGCGCCCGCACCACCGAGTCCCAGACCCACCGCGAGATGTCCTCCGGCCTGTCATGCCCGGTGGGCTTCAAGAACGGCACCGACGGCAGCCTCGACGTGGCCGTCAATGCGCTGCAGTCGGTCGCTCACCCGCACAACTTCCTGGGCATCGACCAGCAGGGCCAGGTGGCGATCATCCGCACCCGTGGCAACGCCTATGCTCACGTGGTGCTGCGCGGGGGTAACGGCAAGCCGAACTACGACAGCGTGAGCGTAGCGCTGGCCGAGCAGGAGCTGAAGAAGGCCGGGGTCAAGCCCAACATCATGATCGACTGCTCCCACGCCAACTCCAACAAGGACGCCGCCCTGCAGCCGCTGGTGCTCGACAACGTCACCCACCAGATTCTCGACGGCAACCGTTCGATCATCGGCCTGATGGTCGAGTCCAACATCGGCTGGGGCAACCAGAAGATCACCGAGGACCTGAGCGAAATGGCCTACGGCGTCTCCGTGACCGACGCCTGCATCGACTGGGACACCACCGTGGAGGCCTTCCGCAGCATGAACGAACGCCTGGCCCCGGAGCTGGCAAAGCGGGTGAATTGATTCGTCCCTGGTGCGGGACAAGGGGCTGAAAGGCCCCGACGCCAGGCGCCAGCGGCGCCATCATCCCCAGCGCCAGCGACGCCTGCAGAAGCAACGCCCACGACAGCAAGGAGCCCGCCAAGTTGGCGGGCTCCTTGTTTTTGGCCGGTGTATCACGCCTGCTCGCGAGGCGCGGCTTCCCTCAGCCGGCCTGGCTTACGCCGTCGATCTCGCGCACGAAGGGCGGTAATGCGTCGAGCAGCGCGCGGCCGTAGCGGCGAGTCAGCACGCGGCGATCCAGCAAGGTGATGCGGCCACGGTCGGCCTCCTTGCGGATCAACCGACCACAGGCCTGGACCAGCTTGATCGAGGCATCCGGCACGCTGATGCGCATGAACGGGTTGCCGCCCTGGCTCTCGATCCACTCCGCCAACGTCGCTCCCACCGGGTCGTCCGGCACGGCGAACGGCAGCCGCGTGATCACCACATGGGTCAGGTAGTCGCCGGGCAGGTCGATGCCCTCCGCGAAGCTCGCCAGACCGAACAGGATGCTGCCCTCGCCGGCGTCGATACGCTGGCGATGGCGGCTGACCAGCTCGCGCTTGGGCAGACGGTCCTGGGCCAGCACTCGCTCTCGACGCTCCCGCGACAGGGCCTTCTCCACCCCGCGCAGCTGGGCCCGGGACGAGAACAGCACCAGCACCGCTTCCTTGTCGTCGAGAGCCTCGACGAAGTCGACGATGGCCCGCTCGTGGCCGTCACGGTCGGCGGGGTCCACCGCCTCCCGGGGCACGCTGAGCACCGCTCGGGAATAGTCGAAGGGACTCGGCAGACGCTGGTAGCGATAGCGGTTGGCCAGCCCCGCCCTCTCCTGCAGGCGCTCGAAACGGCCCAGGGCGGTCAGGGTGGCCGAGGTCACCACAGCGCCGTGACAGCGCCCCCACAACGAACGCGCCAGGGTATGGGCGGCAGATACCGGGCTGGCCGAGAAGATCAGCTCGGGCTCGCCCTGGAAGCGCTCCAGGGTCAGCCAGCGTGCCCGCGGCGGCGCGTCCGCCGGATCGCCCTCGGCAAAGGCCTGCCACAGGGCGTGGGCCTCCAGCGCCCGGCCGTGCAGCAGCGCCAGCAGCGGCAGCCAGGCCTCGGCCTGCTCCCGGGCAAGGCCGGTGGATTTCTCCGGGTCCAGGCTCTCGCGCAGGATGTCGGTCATCGACTCGAGCAGACGGCAGAGCTCGGCGAAGGGCACCACCAGCGCCTCGGCCTGGGCCCGCAGGGCCTCGGGCACACGCCCCATCTCGAAGCGGTGCTGAGCACCGTCCTCGTCGTCGTTGAGCCCATGGGGCCGCTCGGCCAGCTGGTGGCCCAGCGCAAACACCTCGCCCAGGCGTGGCTCCAGCGCTTCCATCGCGGTGGGCAGTGCGCCCAGCAGTCGCGCCAGAGTCGGCTGCACGCCCAGGGCCGTATTCAGCTCGGTCAGCGAGCCCCTGAGGTTTCTCAGCCAGCGCAGCCCGCCGCCCACGCTGAAGCGATGGGTAAAGTGGGAGATCGCCTTGTCCGGCAGGTGGTGGCCCTCGTCGAAGACGTAGATACAGTCGGCAGGGTCGGGCAGCACCAGGCCGCCGCCGAGCGCCAGATCCGCCAGCACCAGATCATGGTTGGCGACGATGACGTCGGCCTGATCCAGGTCGCGCCGAGCACGAAAGAAGGCACAGGCACCGAAGTGCCCGCAGCGGCGATTGGTGCACTGGCGGTGATCCACCGTCAGTCGCCGCCAATGGCCGTCGTCAATGGCCTCGCCCCAGCTATCGCGATCCCCTTCCCAGCGACCGTTGCCGTAGGCGTCTCCCATGGCAGCCACCAGCGCCTTGAAGTCATCGCCGGTGGCGGCGTCCAGGCTCTGCTCGAACAGCGACAGGGTCGGGTTTTCCTCGGCGCCGTCCATGGCCGCGTCGAGCTTGGCCACGCACACGTAGCGCCCGCGCCCCTTGGCCAGGGCAAAGTCGAAGGACAATCCGCTGTGGGCCTTCAGCGACGGCAGGTCCTGGTGCAGTACCTGCTCCTGCAGCGCCACCGTGGCGGTGGCCAGCACCAGGCGCTTGCCGCGCGCCTTGGCCACCGGCAACGCCGCCAGCAGGTAGGCCAGGGTCTTGCCGGTACCTGTGCCCGCCTCCAGCACGCAGACGTGCTCGTCGCTCACCCGCTTGCCATCCTCGTCGGTCTCGATGCCGGCCAGGGTGCGGGAGATCTCGGCGATCATCAGTCGCTGGCCGTAGCGCGGGGTCAGCTCCAGCGCCTCCAGCACCCGACGATAGGCGCTTTGAATCTCGCTCTTGAGGGCGTCGTCTAGCATGGCGGGTCCACGACAATTGAGAAAAAGGACAGGGGGAAGAGACGCAAAGGGCCGGCGCTGGGCCGGCCCTGACTGCGTACAAGCGTCAAACGCCTGACGGGCTTACAGAAGCCCTTCCGGCGGATGCTCGCAGGGCAGCTTGTCGCCGATGAAGCGCTCGATTTCGGGCAGCGAGAAGGCGTCTTCTTCACCCACGAAGCTGATCGACACGCCCTTGGCGCCGGCACGGCCGGTGCGCCCGATGCGGTGGACGTAGTCCTCCGGATCCTCGGGCAGGGTGTAGTTGATCACGTGGCTGACGTCCTCGATATGGATGCCACGGCCGGCCACGTCGGTGGCCACCAGCACCTGAATCTCGCCCTCGCGGAACTGCTCCAGGGTGCGGATGCGCTGGTTCTGCGGCACATCGCCGGACAGCATGGCCACATTGATGTCGGCCTTCTTCAGCAGGTCCAGCAGCTTGCGCACCAGATCGCGGCGATTGCCGAACACCATCACCCGGTCGAACGACTCCTGCTGCAGCAGGTTGACCAGCAGTCGCTGCTTGTCTTCGTCGCCCACCATGTACACCCGCTGATCGATATCGGCGGCGTTATCCACGGTGACCGCGATCTCGACGTGGGCCGGCTGATGGGTCCACTGGCTGGCCAGGTTGAGGATGTCCTCGGTGAAGGTCGCGGAGAACAGGAAGGTCTGCCGCTCTTCGGTCTTCGGCGTGTAGCGGATGATGCGCTTGACGTCGGGAATGAAGCCCATCGACAGCATGCGATCGGCCTCGTCCAGCACCAGCACCTCGACCTGACCAAGGTCGATGTCTCGTTTCTGCTGGAAGTCCAGAAGGCGGCCCGGAGTGGCCACCAGGATATCGACGTTGCCGGCAAGCCCCTCGCGCTGCTTCTGGTAGTCCATGCCACCGACGACGCTGGTCACCTTGAGCGAGGTGAAGCGCGCCAGGGCCTTGGCGTCCTTCTCGATCTGCAAGGCAAGCTCGCGGGTCGGCGCCACGATCAGTGCGCGCGGCGTCCCCGGCTTCTGGCCATCCGGCACCTCCTCCTCGAGGAAGTAGGCCATCATGGAGATCAGGAAGGCGGCGGTCTTGCCGGTACCGGTCTGGGCCTTGCCCACCACGTCTCCACCCATCAGGGTGTGGGTGAGGGCCTCGGCCTGAATCGGCGTGCAGTACTCGAACCCGAGCGCATGGATGGCGCGCATCAGCGGCAGCGGCAGATCGAAGTCGTGGAACCGCCACTTGCCCGCCACGGCGGGCACCTGAAACTGGCGCAGATCCCAGTTGGACTGGCGGCGCCTCGGCTTGCGGCGACGACGCTTGGGCTTGCGGCTCTCGGCCGGTGCGGTGGTCTGTTCCGACTCGCTCATAGGCTGTGCTGTGTGTCCGTCTCGAAGAGAAGTTGAAGGAAAGCGGAAAGCGTCGAGGCAACGGCACAGGGCCCCCTCGAGTTTCCTCAAGCCGGGTATTGTACCAGCGTCTGGCCGTTTGGGCTTGCCCGATGCGCATCGAATCGTGTCTAGCGGCTGTCCTGGCGGCCCCGCACTGATAGAATGTGCCCATTGAATACAGGAGCCCCGCGTCATGACACGCCGCAAGAAGACCCGTTCCCTGGCCGACAAGGTGACCATCCGTACCGGTCGGCGCAAGGACTACAAGCAGTGGCGCCACGAAAATCCCGATGAGGTCACCTCATCACGGCGCTTCTCCGCCAAGAAGCGCCAGCAGCGCAAGGCCCAGGCCGCACGCCGGCTGGAGCGCATGCGCGCCGCCCCGTCGATCGAGATTCACCCCGAAGGCAAGGGGCCAGACAGCAGTAACAGCGACAGCAACAAGGGAGAGCAGTAATGCGCCTGGTGTGCTTCAACATCAACGGCATCCGCGCACGCCTGCACCAGCTCGAGGCGCTGATCGCCTCCCACCAGCCCGACCTGATCGGTTTGCAGGAAACCAAGGTCCAGGACAGTGAATTCCCCCGCGAGGCGGTGGAAGCCATGGGCTACCAGGTGCACTTCCATGGCCAGAAGGGTCACTACGGCGTCGCCATGCTGACCCGCGAGGCCCCGGAGGAGGTTCGCTATGGCTTTCCCGACGACGGTGAAGACGCCCAGCGCCGCATGATCGGCGTGCGTCTGCGCGCCGCCGACGGCGAGCCTGTATGGGTCTACAACGGCTATTTCCCCCAGGGCGAGAACATCGAGCACCCGACCAAGTTTCCCCACAAGCGCGCCTTCTACGCCCAGCTCCAGCGCCTGCTCGACGAGGACCACTCCCCCAGCGAACGCCTGGCGGTGATGGGCGACTTCAACATCTCGCCCGCCGACATCGATATCGGCATCGGCGAGGCCAACCGCAAGCGCTGGCTGCGCGAGGGCAAGACCAGCTTTCAGCCGATCGAGCGCGAATGGCTGGATGGCATCAAGGCCTGGGGCCTCGAGGACAGCTATCGCCGCCTCTACCCCGAGGTGGACGATCGTTTCAGCTGGTTCGACTATCGCTCGAAGGGCTTCGATCGCGAACCCAAGCGGGGCCTTCGCATCGACCATATCCTGACCACGGCACCGCTGTCCGAGCGCGTCACCGACGCCGGTATCGACTACGACCTGCGCGCCATGGAAAAGCCCTCGGACCACGCCCCGGTGTGGACCGAACTGGATCTTTAGCGCCGCCCTCCCCGTCTCGACACCCGAACAGCAACAAGGGCCGCCCACCGGCTGGCCCTTGTGTTCAAACCCGAGGCTTGAACCAGCGCCCTGAACCAGCACCAGCGGTCGCTTGATCCAAGGACCCTCGTTTGCTGATATCGCTGGTATCGTCTAATGCACCTCTCCTGATGCCCCTCCTGCACAAGCCAGCTCTCGAACCGACCGATCCCTTCGCCACCGTTCACTTCTGTCGAAACCGCCGTTCACACTAGCGGTCCGCCAGGTGCCCCTTGGCTTGCGCCATAAAGCAAGGTATCTGCTTTGCAGTGGCCTGCAAGGAGACTACCGTTGCCCAGGTAGCGCACATGCAGGAGGTGCAACATGCGTACCGTGAAAATCATCCAGAACGGCAAGAAGCAGAACAGCAAGAAGCAGACCATCGAGCTTCCCGCCGACATGGCCTATGAAGGTCTTGGGGAGCTGGCGATCACCAAGGAAGGAGACGTGATCACGCTGCGCCCCGTTCGGCCATCCTGGCGCTCCCTGCGTGACCTGCCGAGGGCCGACGAGGATTTCCTGCAAGAAAGGCCCAGCGTTATCGTCGATGAAGACAGGTTTCATCTGTAACGGGCCTGGAACCGATCGAGAACCGCTTGAGAACCGATCGAGAGCCGCCCGAGAGATGGTCGAGAACCCATCGCAACGCCGAGCTTGCTCACGACAAGGCCACAGGGGGGACCCGATGAAGAAAACCGTATCGAAGTCCCACTTCAAGACGCACGCGATGCACATCCTTCGCCAGGTGGAAACCACCGGCGACTCGGTCATCGTCACCGACGAGCGCGGACACCCTAGCGTCGAGATACGTCGCTACCACCCCGACGATGCCGCCGTTCTTGCCGACCTCGAGCAATTGCTGGGCAGCGTCCTGCGTTACGATGCGCCCTTCGACCCGGCGGTGGATGCCGACGACTGGGAAGCGATGCGCTGATCCGCTGTCGACGCTCGCCTACCCCTTCTCCACCAGCCTTCGGATGTCTGCGGCGATGGAGTCCACCGGGTCGGTGTCACGCATCAACAGACGGGCGTCGCCGCCAGAATCGAAGGCGAAGATGGCGCTGGAATGATCGACGTCGTAGCTGCCGTCGGCCTCGGGTTCGCCTAGACGATAGCTGACGCGGTAGCGGTTGGTGACAGCGTCGAGTGCCGCCTTGTCGCCGGTCAGGCCGATAAACCGCGGCCCGAAGGCTTCGGTATAGGCGTCGAGCACCTCGGGGCTGTCGCGCTCGGGATCCACCGAGACGAACAGCACCCGGACGGCGTCGCGGGTGGGCTCGTCGAGTTCCCGAATCGCCGCTGACAGCCGCGCCAGCGCGGTGGGACAGACGTCCGGGCAGTGGGTGAAGCCGAAGTAGACCAGGGTCGTCTTGCCGGCGTAGTCACCCTCATCGACAGGCTGGCCGTTCTCGTCGATCAGTTCGAAGTCCAGCGCCGGCATGGCGTCGGAGATGTCGGTGCCACGCCAGTTGACGTCCTCGCAGCCAGCAAGGGCAAAAATCGCAGCCGTCAGCAGCAGTACCGCACCAGCCTTGGCGACTGCCTGGCTCGCACCAGCTCCCCTTCTCTGCACCCTGCCATTGCCGCCGGTCCTGCCCTGTCGCATTGCCAACCTCGTAGCTTTCATTTCATGGGCCGTTGTCTCGGCTCTACTTTGCAGCCCCTGCTCTGCCGACACCGTTCTCTCGACATCACTTTGCCGACCTAACTGTCCCAGCAGTCTCAGCTGTATCAAGAGCGTCGTTACAGCGCTGCCGGCGAGACCACCTCGAAGGTCGTCTCGACGCGCTCATCCCCTTCGAGGATCAGGCGGACCTCGACGTCATCGCCAATGTTCAGCGACTGTTGCGGCTTCATGAACATCAGGTGATAACCTTGGGGGGCGAACTCGCGGGTCTCGCCGGGGGACACTTCGAAGCGCTCGACGCCGTGCATCATGGCCATGCCGTCTTTCTCCATGCTCATGTGCAGCTCCACCGAGGCGTAGGCGTCGGTCTCTGCTCCGACCACCGCTGCCGGCTCGTCGCCCGCATTGTAGAGCTTGAAGTAACCGGCACCGGGGCGGTCGCCGGGCAGCATGCGCAGCCTGGCGTCGCTGATCTCTAGCTCGGCAGCAAGTACCGGGGTAGCCGCGAGCAGCGACAGCAGTCCGGCAACCAGGGTGCCCTTGAACATGCGCATGAAAACGTCTCCTTGAGAAAGTGCCGGCACGAGCCTGTGTCGACGAAGGTGGGTCAGTCGTCAAACGCCGACCAACACCGGTCACCGTCGATGGAGACCGTCAGCACAGCGCCGACAGGCCACAGTGGGTATTGAAACGACGGGAGTTGACGTCCAGCTCCACCTCGCCGCTCTGAGTATTAAGATAGAAGGAGGCAAAGCCTTCGTCCGATGCCAGCCGATAGGAGCCGCACACGCCATAGCCGTAGCGCACCTCCTGCAAGTTGGCGAGCTCGATCGGTGCCGAGGTCTGAAGGGACGCCGCCAGGGCGGCGCGCGCGTCATCGTCCAGACGGCTGTCGGACATCGCCTGGGAGCCAAAGATGGCCGCCGCGAGCAGCACCACGGCCACCGCGGGAACGATGACCAGCAATATGAGGCTTCTGGAATTCTTCATGGGGCGAATTCTACGCTGAGGGTCATTTTTGCCACAAGGCAGCGAGCCGCCTCAGCCAGCGCCCTCATCGGAGGGTCGAGGTGAATCCGTGGCGCCGGAGCCAGGTTCAGCGGCCGCGCCCTGCCCCGTCTGCGAGCCCGCGGACAGCGCGCCCAGCCAGGTTTTCGCCTCGTCTTCGCCCTTGGCGAGTGCGCGGTTCAATGCCTCGCGCGCGGTCTGTTCGCGGCCCCAGCCTGCGGCAATCTGTCCCAACCGGAGCCAGTCCGAGCCAGCGTCGGAACGCTCGGCAAGGGTCTGCCAGGCGTCCAGCGCCTGGTCATGGTCGCGAGCCTGAAACCAGGCCTCGGCCAGCAACCGGCGACGTTGCTCACTATCCTCGAGGACGCCTTCCGCCAGCGCCCGTTCGAGCAGCTCGGCGGCGCGTGCGGGGGTACCGGCGGCCAGGTGAAGCTCGATGCGACGTTCAAGGTCATCGTTGCCGGACAGGGCGCCCTGACGCCAGCCGGCTTCCCACAGCGCCGCGGCCCGGACCGGATCACCCAGGCGCTGGGCCATGGCCGCGGCCCGGCGCCAGGCATCGGCATCAGCAGGATCGGTGGCAAGCCGCGCCTCCAGGGCCGCCAGGGCCTGATCGAGACGACCGCTCTTGTGCATCACGCCACCGGCGAAATCGAGCCGCGCCTGACTCGGCTGCGGGTCCGCCGCCTTGGCCCGTTCGACCCCGTCGGCGGCGGCCTCCCAGTCCTCGTCGGCGGCCGCCAGCTCGGCCAGGGTCCACAGCGCCTCGACATCCTCGTGGCGCGATAGCCAGTCTTCCAACAGCGTTCTCGCCTGCTGACGTTGCTGCGCCTGGATGCGCTGTTCAATCTCCTGGCGCAGCCAGCGATCTCGCTGGGCCTGCTCGACCCCATCGATCCGGCGGGCGCTGGCCAGGTGATCGGCGGCCTCCTCGGGCCGGTTCTGGGCCGACGCCGCCCCGGCGGCAAGCTGCAGGTAGAGCGACCTGGCCCAGCGGTCCGAGGCGTTGCCTCCGGTGAGCCGCTCGGCCTGGCTCTCGGCCTTGGCCTCGACCCCTGCCGGGTCGTCGGCCAGGCGCTGCTCGAGGCCTTTCAGGTCGGCGATGATGCCACCGGACAGGGTCGGCGCGGCGCTTGCCGCAGGACTTGCCAGTGCGCCGGCCAGACCCGCCATCAGGCCCAGCGCCAGGGCGGCACCAGTGCCTTGCAGGTAGCGCCCCAGCGGGGTGGTCTTCAACAGTACTGCCATGGCGATCGACCCCTTGTGTGGCTATCTCGATGTCTATCTCGACATCTATCTCAACTGGAACTCGAGTCGTTGACGCGCCCGCCGAAGCCCTGACGCCGCCTCGAAGCGCCAGCCGGCGATGGCCTGACGCGCAGCGTCCTCGAATACCCGGCGGGGGCTGGCCTCGAGTACCTGAATGCTGCCGCGATCGACGCTGCCGTCGGCGCGGATGATAAATTGCATCACCACATAGCCCTCGAGCCCACGACGCTGGGCCCGGCGGGGGTACTCCGGCGGCACCTTGCGCGTGGCCCGGGCCGAGGTGCCCACGTCCACCGGCTCGTTGGAGGCAGGCGCGGCGGCGCCGGCCCCTGCCGCGCTGGCGCTGCCCGTGTTGCTGGTCGCATTGGTGGCCACGCTGGGCGCTGGCGCTGGCGATGGCTGTGGTGCGGGCTCGGGCTGCGGTGCGGGCTCAGGCTGCGGCGTCGGCTCCGGCCGGGGTTTCGGTTCGGGCCTGGGCTCAGGTTCGGGCTCAGGCTCAGGTTCTGGCGGCGTCTCGGTCAACTCCGGCAAGGCGCTGTCCAGCGCCTTGGGCTCGCGTGGCGGCGGTACCACCTCGGGGTCCGGCAACTGGATCTCGCTGACAGCGGTCTGGGCCGGGCTCGGCGGCGGCGGCGCGGCGGCCACCGGTGGTGGAGGTGGCGGCGCCGATGCCGAAGCAGCGGAGGCCTCCGCCGGGGCCTCGGCCTGGGGCGCCACCGCCTCGGCCAGGCTCAGGGTGATTTCCTCGCGCAGCTCAGGCTCGGCCTCCGGTGGCACCACCAGCAGCGCCAGCAGGGCGAACAGTACCAGGGTCAGCAGGCTACCCGCCGCCAGAGAGACCACTCGCCTCATGCGTCGGAGCTCCTTTCGGCGGCGACGGCAACCTTGTCGACACCGGCGTCGCGCAGCCGGTCCATGGTCTCGATCAGCACCCCGGTAGCGGCGTTGCGATCGGCCTGGATCACCACCGAACCATCCTCGGAGAGCATGCCGGCGACGGTGGTGCCGACGCGATGGATGTCCACCGGCTCACCG
Source organism: Halomonas sp. EF61 (assembly GCF_040147045.1). Taxonomy (NCBI): domain Bacteria; kingdom Pseudomonadati; phylum Pseudomonadota; class Gammaproteobacteria; order Oceanospirillales; family Halomonadaceae; genus Halomonas; species Halomonas sp. EF61. Next base: position 56,680 of record NZ_JAMSHM010000002.1, read on the forward strand.
TCCACCCACAAGGCGCCTTCCGGCGTGATCGCCACCAGCACCTGGACGTCGGGACGGGAAGAGGCGGCGCTGGACTCGGGGCGCTCGATCTCCACCCCGCTCTCCTTGATGAAGCTGGTGGTCACGATGAAGAAGATCAGCATGATGAAGACCACGTCCAGCATCGGGGTCAGGTTGACCTCGCTGGCCTCTTCGGCGCCGGCGGACAGTCGACGTCTACGCATGTGCATCCTCCGCGGCGCGGGCAAGGCGGTCGTGCAGCCGCTGATCCTCGCGCCGAATGATATGTTCAAGCCGTGTAATGAACAGAAGCCCCACCACCGACACCGCCATCCCGGTCAGGGTCGGCAAGGTGGCCCGGGCAACGCCGTCGGCCATGGCGCGGGCCTGGTTGCTGTCGGCCATGGACAGGCTGTCGAATACCGTGATCATGCCGGTCACGGTGCCGAGCAGTCCGAGCAGCGGGCAGATCACGACCAAAAGCTTCAACCAGGGCAAGGGGCCACGCAGGCGCCTGATCAGCTCCGTTACCCAGACCTCGCGCAGGGTGCGGGCACTCCAGCTCTGGTGATCGGGCCGCCCGACCCAGCGGCGCATCAGTTCGGCCCGGGCCGGGCGATAGTGGAAGCGAAAGAACCACCAGCGCTCGAGCCCCACCGAGAACAGCAGCATGGCCACCACGGCGATCACCACCAGCACCGGCCCGCCGGCGTCGATCAGCCGGACGAGGGGATCAAGCCAGGGGTGCATCGGCATGGCGCCTGCTTCCTTGCTTTGCGTCGGTGGCCGGTTGCAGCGCCTTGCGATCGGCTTCCAGACGGTCGGCCAGCACCGCGCTGGCGCGGCCTTCCATGGTGCCGATCAGGGCGCGCGAGCGTGACGACATGGCGGTATGGGCGAACAGCAGCGGTACCGCGGTGATCAAGCCCAGCACCGTGGTCACCAGCGCCTGACTGATACCGCCGGCCATCAACTGGGGGTCGCCGGTGCCGAACACCGTGATCGACTGGAAGGTCACGATCATGCCGGTCACCGTGCCTAAAAGGCCCAGCAGCGGCGCCACCGCAGCGAGCATCTTGACCAGTGCCTGGCCGCGCTCGAGACGCGGCTGCTCGGCCAGCATCGACTCGTCCAGACGTGCCTCCAGGGCTTCGGGAGCATGGCCGGCACCAAAGGCGTGGAAGCGCTGAAGCACCCGGCCCAGGGGGTTGTCATTGGACAGCTCATCCATGTTGGCGAGCTGGCGACGGGTGGTCATGCTGACCCGCAGCAGGTACAGATACTGGCCAAGGGCGATCAAAAGACCCAGGGCGCCCAGGGCGACCACCACATAGCCGACCGCACCGCCCTGATGGAAGCGCTCGAGCAGCGTGGGCTGGCGCGACAGCGCCTCGATCACCCGTCCGTCGACGGGATCCACCGGCAGCAGCTGGCCATCACCTGACTGATAAGCGTCGAGCACAGCGCCAACGCGCTCAGGGGTGTGCTCGAGGGCGGAGAGCCGCCCTTCTTCGCCGACCCGCTCGAGCAACTGGCCACCGCCAAAGGCCATCAGGTCACCCACACGGGTCACCTGACGTGGCGCGACCTCACCGCTGCCTGCGGCCACCGGCGCCTCGAATCGGCGCACCAGTCCGGTCTCGGCGGTCAGCCCCATCAGGCTGTCGGCCAGGGTCTCGATCTGGGCGACGGTCAGGATGGCGTCGTCGTCCAGCCGCGGTGGCAATTCGACGTCGGCGCCCAGGGTCAGCAGGCTCTGGCCGAGATCGTCTCTCAGTTCACCACTGGTGCCGGCCACCGCGCTGAACACCGCGTTGAGGTCGCCGCCCTCGGCGTCGCGCTGGGCACCGATCTCGTCCAGCGCCTGACGCGCCTCGGCCATCTCGGCCTCCAGCCGCTCGCGTTCTTCCCGGGCGGCGTCACGACGGGCCTCGGCCTCCTCGAGCGCGGCGGACAGCGCGTCACTGTCCTCCACCAGCTCGGCCAACCTCGCCTGATCACGTGCCTCGGCGGCCTCTCGCTCCAGCTTGAAGCTCGACAGTACGCTGTCGCTATCGCTGTGCTGCTGGGCCATGGCGGCAGGCGCAGCGGCGGCCAGCAGCGCGGTCACGGCGGCACCCAGCACCAGCCTGCGGGCGATGCCCTTGCCCATCGGGTTGTGCCGGTTCAGCGACACCGGGAAATCCGTCAAAGACACCATCAGGAACGCTCCTCGATCGGTTGGGTCAGCGGCAGCGTCAGCAGTTCCGGTGCACGCTGGTCACGCACGATCTGCAGGCCCTTCTCCACCTGGTCGCGCTCGGCAGCGGACAGCGACTGCCAATCTCCGTCGTTCCATACGCCACCGTTCTGGCCATCCGGGGTCAGGTAGTACCAGCCCACGCGTCCCAGTCGCAGGAAGTCGACCTCGCGGGTCTGATCGCCCTCTTCCAGGGTGCCGCGCCAGGCATCGAGATCGCGCCCATAGTCGAGCTCGGCACGCCAGGCCGCCAGCACCCGCTCGAGCTTCTCGGCTGCGGTCAGCTCGGGGTTGGCCAGGGAGGCCTCGAGCGACGCCACCCGGGCCTTGCGCTCGCCATGGAGGAATGGCACGTCCTGATCGACCCAGGCGTCGAGGCGGCGGGTCATGTCGTTCAACAGGCCCGGCAGGGCGTCGCGGGTCTCGGCCATGGTCGCCATGCCCTGACTGCGCTGCTCGAGGGTCGCCTTGAGCTGCTCAAGCTGGGGGGCCAGCGCCTGGTTGTAGGACTGAAGCCGCTGGGCCTCCTGCTCGGCCTGGCGCAGCGCCTCGATACGCTGACGCACCTCGTCGTCGGCCTGATCGATCCGCGCCTGCAGCTCGGCCTGGGTCGTCTGGGCCGCCAGGGCCTCGTCGCCGAGATTGTCCGCCGTGTTCTGTGCCTGGGCTACCCCGCTGTGCCCCAGCGCCAGCGCCAGCGCCAGCGCACAGGAGACGCCCAGCAGGCTGTTCCTTGCCGCTGCGCCAGCCGTCACCACATCGCTGGGGCTAGCCTGTGATGGCCCGGCGACGGGCCGCCCGTTGATCTGCTTGTTCGCCATTCCAAGGCCTCCGACCTGCTCTCGCGCCGCCTTGGGGCGCCGCGTCAAATGCCACGACAGTACCCGAAACACGAATTGTTATCAATGCGAGCAAGGTGCCTCTACCCCGAGTTCATCGCTGTCAACACCTCTCGGGCAAGGGCATCGACGCCCCTGTCCGACAGCGGATCGGCACGCCTGGCGAGGGGTTGGCGGCCATGCACATCGATGCCAGACACCCACCAATAAAAACGCCGTGGCGTTGGCCGCCACGGCGTTTGTCAGCGTTGCCGGCCTAGCCGGCACACCGTTTCTACATCTTGCACTCAGAGCTTGCTGTCGAGCTCCGGAATGGCCTCGAACAGATCGGCCACCAGGCCATAGTCGGCGACCTGGAAGATCGGCGCCTCCTCGTCCTTGTTGATGGCGACGATGACCTTGGAGTCCTTCATCCCGGCCAGGTGCTGGATGGCACCGGAGATGCCCACGGCGATGTACAGGTCCGGCGCCACGATCTTGCCGGTCTGGCCGACCTGCATGTCGTTGGGCACGAAGCCGGCATCCACCGCCGCACGGGACGCACCGATGGCGGCGCCCAGCTTGTCGGCGATGTTGTCGAGGATCTTGAAGTTCTCGCCGCTGCCCATGCCGCGACCACCGGAGATGACCACGCGGGCAGCCCCCAGCTCGGGACGATCGCTCTTGGCCAGCTCTTCACCGACGAAGCTCGACAGGCTGTTGTCGATGCTCGCCTCGACCGGTTCGATGGCAGCGGAGCCACCCTGGCCGACGGCGTCGAAGGCGGTGGAACGCACGGTGATGACCTTGAGCGCGTCCTCGCTCTGGACGGTGGCGATGGCGTTGCCGGCGTAGATCGGACGCTTGAAGGTGTCGGCGCTCTCCACCGCGATGATCTCGGAGATCTGGGCCACATCCTTCAGTGCCGCCAGGCGCGGCAGCACGTTCTTGCCGGTGGTGGAGGCGGCCGCCAGCACATGGCTGTAGTCGTCGGCCAGGGCCACCAGCAGGTCGGCGGTGGGCTCGGCCAGCAGGTGAGCGAAGGTCTCGCTGTCGGCGACACGCACCTTGCTGACACCATCCAGCTTGGCGGCGGCCTCGGCCACGGCGGCTACGTCCTGACCGGCGACCAGCACGTCGATATCACCACCGATAGCCTGGGCGGCGGCCACCACGTGGGCGGTGGCGTCGGCCAGCTGGCCGTCGTGGTGTTCTGCCAGAACCAGAATGCTCATGAAATCACCTTCGCTTCATTCTTCAGTTTGTCCACCAGCTCGTCCACCGAGCCCACCTTGACGCCACCCTGGCGCTCGGCCGGCGGCTCGACCTTGACCAGCTTGAGACGGCTGGCTACCTCGACGCCCAGATCGGCCGGGGTCATCACGTCCATCGGCTTCTTCTTGGCCTTCATGATGTCCGGCAGCTTGGCGTAGCGCGGCTCGTTCAGGCGCAGGTCGGTAGTGACCACCGCCGGCAGCTTCAGCGACACCGTCTGCAGTCCGCCATCGATCTCGCGGATGACCTTGAGGGTCTCGCCTTCGACTTTCACCTCGGAGGCGAAGGTGCCCTGGGCCATGCCGGTCAGCGCGGCCAGCATCTGACCGGTCTGGTTGTTGTCGGAGTCGATCGCCTGCTTGCCGAGGATGACCAGCTGCGGCGCTTCCTTCTCGACCACCTTGGCCAGTGCCTTGGCCGCGCCCAGCGATTCAACGCGCTCGTCGCTCTCGACGTGGATGGCGCGATCGGCCCCCAGCGCCAGGGCCGTGCGCAGCTGTTCCTGCGCCGCCTTCGGCCCCACGGTCACCGCCACCACCTCGGTCGCCACGCCCTTCTCCTTCAAGCGCACCGCCTCTTCCACGGCGATTTCGCAGAAGGGATTCATGGCCATCTTGACGTTGGTCAAGTCAACGTCGCTGCCATCCGGCTTGACCCGGATCTTGACGTTGTAGTCGATGACGCGTTTGACCGCGACGAGTACTTTCATGTTGTCCTCGCTTGGTTCATCTGGGGAACCTTGAATGTAAGGAAGGAACCATCAACACGTTGGCGGTGACGGGCACCGCATCGATTTACGCATCGCGTGTCCCGAGAGGACACCACGATTGAGAACTTTTCGCTATGCCCTTATGCGTTTCATGCAAGCGTTTGATAGGGGCTCGGTGCGTACCTTCAATGTGCCACAGGCCGGGCCTTGGCAACAATCCCCGCATGCCGAGTCGACCATTGGGGAGGGTCGACCATCGTAAGGATGACCCGACGACGCTATTATGCCTATCATGGGACACACCGTGAAGCAAACGACCGTTTAAAATCTGTACGACGTTGGTGGCACCCCAACGTCACGCCGAGGAGGAAAGCACCCGATGGCAGAACAAGTAGAACGCGACACCATGGAGTTCGACGTGGTCATCGTCGGCGCCGGTCCGTCTGGACTGGCCGCCGCCTGCCGACTGATGCAGCAGGCCAACGAGGCCGAGCAGGAGCTGACCGTCTGCGTGGTCGAGAAGGGCTCCGAGGTGGGCGCCCATATTCTGTCCGGAGCGGTGCTCGAGCCCCGCGCGCTATTCGAGCTGTTCCCCGACTGGGAGGAGCGTGGCGCCCCGCTGACCACCCCGGCGGTGCGTGACGAGCTGTACCTGCTCAAGGACGCCGAGAAGGCCCAGAAGCTGCCCAACGCGCTGGTGCCCAAGAGCATGCACAACACCGGTGGCGACATCACCCGCTATGTGATCAGCGCCGGCAACCTGTGCCGCTGGCTGGCCGAACAGGCAGAGTCCCTGGGCGTCGAGATCTTCCCGGGCTTCGCCGCCCAGGACGCCATCGTCGAGGACGGCGTGGTACGCGGCATCCTGACCGGCGACATGGGCGTGGCCGCCGACGGCAGCGAGAAAGGCGGCTACGCACCGGGCATGGAGCTTCGTGCGAAATACACCCTGTTCGCCGAGGGCGCCCGTGGCCACATCGGCAAGCGCCTGATCCGCGAATTCCGCCTGGACGAGGGCAAGGATCCCCAGCACTACGGCATCGGTCTCAAGGAATTGTGGGACGTACCGGCGGAGCAGCACGAGCCAGGGCTGGTGCTGCACGGCTCCGGCTGGCCGCTGGACAAGAACACCCATGGCGGCTGGTTTCTCTACCACGCCGAGAACCAGCAGGTGGTGGTCGGCCTGATCATGGACCTGGCCTACCAGAACCCCTACCTGTCGCCGTTCGACGAGTTCCAGCGGATGAAGCACCATCCGGTGCTCAAGCGCTACCTGGAAGGCGGCAAGCGGGTGGCCTACGGGGCCCGTGCCATCGCCAAGGGCGGCCTCAACTGCCTGCCGAAGATGACCTTCCCCGGCGGGCTGCTGATCGGCTGTGACGCCGGCACCCTCAACTTCGCCAAGATCAAGGGCATCCACACCGCCATGAAGTCCGGTCTGGTGGCGGCAGAAAGCGTGTTCGAGTCGCTCAAGGACGGCAACGAGGGCGGCGACGAACTCAAGGCGTTCGAGGCCAGGTGGCAGGACAGCTGGGCCTACAAGGAGCTCGAGCAGACCGCCAGCTTCGGTCCCGCGATCCACAAGTACGGCACCGTGGGCGGTGGCGCCTACAACTTCCTCGATCAGTTGCTCGGCGGCAAGCTGCCCAGGGTCCACGACACCACTGCGGACCATGCGGCGCTCAAGCCCGCCAGCGAGTTCGAGAAGATCGACTACCCCAAGCCCGACGGCAAGCTGTCCTTCGACAAGCCCTCCTCGGTGTTCCTGTCCAACACCAATCACGAGGAAGACCAGCCCTGCCACCTCAAGCTCGAGGATTCGGAAATTCCGATCCACAAGAACCTGCCGGAGTACGCCGAGCCCGCTCAGCGCTACTGCCCCGCCGGGGTCTACGAAGTGGTCGAGGGTGACGATGGCCAGCCGCGTTTCCAGATCAACTTCCAGAACTGCGTCCACTGCAAGACCTGCGACATCAAGGACCCCGCCCAGAACATCACCTGGGTCGCCCCGGAAGGCGGCGGTGGTCCCAACTATCCCAATATGTGATCGCGGGCGGGCCGCGTCGCTGCCGAACGCGCCCCAACCATGACCCAGGGCGTTGACACGCCCGTTAGCCAACACCCTCAGCGGACGGGCCCAGCCCCGTCCGTTTTTTATTGCAGGGCATACACTTAACGTCATAACAAATCGGTCTATTGGGCTTCTTGCCAAGACATCGCCGAGCCCTAATAGTGTGCCCCCTTATCGATCGCCCCCCTGCCGAACACCCGCCTTGTCATCGGCCTATCCGGCGGAACTCCAGGCCAGGGACAGCGACAGGGCAGCCGTGATCGAGGCCGCTACAGGGAGATACCATGGCCCACACCCGTCAAATATTGCTGGCCCTGATCCTCGGGATCCTGGCCGGCGGCGCCGTCAATCTGTTCCTGCCCCAGTGGGCGGGAGTCCTGGATACCCAACTGCTGACCCCGCTGGGTCAGGTATTTCTGCGCCTTCTGCAGTTTATCGTGGTGCCGCTGGTGTTCTGCGCTCTGGTACTGAGCTTTACCCAGGTCGATCGCAGCGAAAGCGTCGGACGCTACGCCGGCAAGCTGCTGATGCTCTATGTGCTGACCAGCGCGGTGGCCCTGGCCATCGGCATGGGCATGGCCGCCTGGCTGACCCCGGGCCTCGGCGTGGACAGCGCTCAGGCCGCCGGAATCGAGGCCCGCGACCCGACCCCGCTGGCCCAGTGGCTGGTGGGCCTGGTACCGAAAAACCCCTTCGAGGCGCTGGCCGAGGCCAACCTGCTGCAGATCATCCTGGCCGCCGCCCTGGTCGGCGTGGCCGCCCGCCAGCTACCGGAACAGAGTCGGCCGCTGGTCTCGCTGCTGCAGAGCGGCTACGACGTGACCCTCAAGATCCTGTCGATGGTACTCAAGCTTGCGCCCATCGGTGTGTTCGCGCTGATCGCCTCAGTAGTGGCCACCCAGGGGTTCGACCTGCTGTTGAAGCTCGGCCTATACGTGATTGGCCTGCTGGCGGCCATCGGCGCCATGGCGGTGTTCTATCTGGCCCTGCTGGCGATCACAGGTGCCCGGCCCCTGGCCTACCTGCGCCACTTCGGCGAGGCCCTGAGCTTTGCCCTTGGCACCGCCAGCTCCAACGCCACCCTGCCGATCGCCCTCAACAATGCCCGGGCCTACGGCGCACCACACCAGCTTAGCGCCTTCGCCCTGCCCTTCGGGACCGCCCTTAAACGTGACGGCGCCGCCGTGCTCCAGGGCTTCAATGCGCTCTTCGTGGCGCAGCTGTTCGGCGTCGAGGTGACCCTGACCCTGGCCGCCACCATCTTTACCACCGGCCTGCTGGTATCCTTCTCCACCGCTGGCGTGCCGGGCGCTGGCCTGGTGGCCATGAGCACCGTACTGTCGGCTGCAGGGCTGCCGCTGGAGGGCGTCGCCGTGGTCGCCGGGGTGGACCGCTTCACCGATGGCTTCCGCACCTCTCTGAACGTGATGGGCAATACCGCCAACGCCATGCTGCTGAGCCGTCTGGAGGGCCGCCACCATGCCGCCCACCCAGCCGCCCACCCAGACTCTGGCCAGACAGGCGCCAGCGAGGCCGGCCGCTAGACGATGAGCCGACAGGGCCCGGCTGCGCAGGAGAGCCAGGCCCCACCTCGACCAGGTTCTGATGATTGATTCAGCGCCATGCTGATAGACCAACGAGCACGGCCCCGTCACCAGGTGACGGGGCCGTGCTCGTTGATGGTGCTGACGCTGAAGGACCGCTGCAGGCGCCACGAAGCGGTGCCAGCGAGGGGCGTCTGCAGTGGCGTCAGGAAGCGGCGGCGGGGCCGGTTTCGGCCGGGCGTGCGGGATCGCCGCTCCACTCGCTCCAGGAGCCGACATAGAGCCGCGGGGCCGGCAGACCCGCCAGGCGATAGGCGAGGATGTCATGGCAGGCGGTAACGCCGGAGCCGCAGTAGGCAATCACGCCAGGATCCTGCTGCGACGTCTGGGGCAGTTCTCTTGCTAAAGCCTCCGGCGACTTGAAGCGTCCATTGTCGTCGAGATTGAGGCTACAGGGGCGATTGACCGCACCAGGGATATGCCCGGCTCGGGGGTCCATCGGCTCGACCTCGCCGCGATAGCGCTCACCGGCCCGGGCGTCCACCTTCAGCGCCGCAGTCGACGCCATCTCCTCGAGGACGACGAAACGACTGTCGTCGAATTCGGGTGCCCACTGCGACGGCGCAGGAGGTGCACCCTCCCCCACCTCCCAGTCACCATTGATGCCCTCCCAGGCGGCGAGGCCACCGTCGAGCAGGCGCACCCGCGGGTGGCCGGCCCACTCGCTCAGCATCCACCAGGCCCGTGCCGCCGCCAGCTGGCCGCCGGCATCATCGAGCACCACCACCTCGCGCTCAGGCGCAACGCCCAGCCGCTGAAGGGTCGCGGTGAAGTCGGCGTCGCTCGGCAACGGGTGTCGTCCGCCTGCCCCGGAGCCAGCGTCCCTGGGTCCGGACAGGTCACGGTCCAGATCCAGGTGCAGACTGCCGGGAACATGGGCCTGACGCCACAGCGCCGCCCCGGCCTCGGGGTCGTTCAAGCGCACTCGGCAGTCCAGCACCAGCGGCGGGGTGTCGCCGTCTAGCGCGTGTCGCAGGCTATCGGCGTCGATCAAGGGATGGGTCATGACGAACTCCTTCTCATGTCAGAACACTGTCTGGTGGCGCAAGGCTTTATCGCACCGGAGCCTTATCGTATCGAAGCGCTTTCGCGCGTCTCGACAAGTGGCCCGCGTCCTGTCCAGCCGGCACGGGGCAAGGCCTGAAGGCGCCCCGCTCGCGAAGCCGCCCTGATCAGGCGCTCGACAGCCGCTCGATCGGGGCGCGATGGGCGATCAGGCGGCGCTTGCCGGCACGATCGAAGCGCACCTCGATGACCGGATTGGCGGGGTCGCCTTCCACCAAGGCGACCTCACCGTCACCGAAGACGCCGTGGCGAATGCGCTCACCCACCTGGTAATGGCCATTGCCTGGCGCTCGCTCAAGCGCCTTGATCGGCAGCGGCTGCCCCAGGGCATTCAGATAGCGCCCCACCAGTGCCGGCTCGGCGACGCTCACCTCCTCGGGGTCGGCTCCGTCAGCGCATCGGTACAGCGCCCTGGCCACGGCGCTGGCGTCGCGGCAGGCGCTCTCCTGGATAAAGCGGCTGGGACGATGATCGCCGCCATCGTGGAGGATGACCAGGCGTTCGATGGCCCGGGTGATGGCCACATAGTAGAGCCTGCGCTCTTCCTCGAGACGCTCGGGGGACAGGGGGTTGTCACGACTGTAGTGGGGAAAGTCCTCTTCATTGACCGCCCCCACCATCACCAGCGGCCACTCCAGGCCCTTGGCGCCATGAACCGTATTGATCAACACCCCTTCGTCGCGGTTCTGCACCGGGCGCCGCAGCAGCTCGATGAAGGTGGCGATGTCACCGACCTCCCGAGCCTGCTCGATCAGGACGTCGAGCAGGCGCACGTCCTCCTCGCCCTTGTCGCGGCGGGAGGCGGCGCGCTTGAGCACCTTTTCCGCCTCGACCTCCGCGACCACATGCTCGAGCAGCGCGTCGGCGGACAGATGGGCAAGCTTCGGCAGCTCGCACAGCAGTTGCCAGCGACGCTTGAGGGTGCGCTTCTGGTGCGGCTTCAGTCGCGCCAGCAGCGCGTCGCCCGGCCCTGGCCAGGTCTGGGTGTCGGCCAGGCGCTGCACCAGGCCAGCGAGCACTTCACGTGGTACGAAGCAGGTCGGCTGGGCAAACATCGGCATCAGCGCGCCAGGGTCGCGCAGCTGCTCGGGCGACAGCGCCAGCGATAGATAGCCGGCCAGTGCCTCTACCAGCGGCAGGCGAAAGACGAAGCGATCCTCCCGGGCCAGGCGAAAGGGAATGCCTTCGCGCAACAGCGCCAGCTGCATCGGCACCGACAGGGTCCAGCTACGTACCAGCAGACAGGCTTCGTCGAGACGACGGCCGGCTTCCACCCACCGCTTGAGTCCATCGAGGAAGGCACTGGCGCCCCGTGCCACCTTGAGCTCGGTACGCGGATTGGTGGGCGCCGCCAGGCATAGCTGGTCCGGGCGACGCGGGTTGCCGGCGATGGCATGATTGGCGGCCAGCGCCAAGGCGTGACCATGGCGAAAGGTGGTCGACAAGGGGTAGTCGGTGGCGGCACCGAAGATCCGGGTAAAGTTCTCGAGCATGGCCTCCGGGTGGGCGCCGCGCCATTCGTAGATGCACTGGTTGGCGTCACCCACCGCCATCACCGAAGCCTGGTCGCCGGCCAGCACCGCCAACAACCGCTGCTGAGCGGCATTGATGTCCTGATACTCGTCGATGATCACATGGTCGAGGAAGCCCTGAACCCGCTGGCGCAGCGCGGGATCACCTTCGAGTGCCAGCAGCGGTCGATACAGCAGATCCGAATAGGTCATCACGCCGTGATCGGCCAGCAAGGTCTCGAGACACTGGTGGGCGACGACGAAGTGGCGAGTCCCCTCGCCGAGCTCGAGCCGCTCATACAGCAACTGGGGGTCGATCACCTCGGCCTTGACCAGCGAACAGAAGTGAGCGAGTTCCTCGATGCGATCGGGCTCGAGCGCGGCGTCGCGATCCTCGTCGACCTGGGCCAACGCCTCCAGGGTCGCCTGGCGCAGCAGTCGCTCCTGCTGCCAGTCTGCGGTCAGCAGTTCGCGCCGTGGCAGCGCGCCCCAGCGGGTCAGGCTCTGACTCAGGCGATGTCCGAGAGAGTGAAAGGTACGCACCTCCGGCAGTTCCATGCCGGGTTCGGCCATGGCCACCAGACGGCGCTGAAAGTCTTCCCGGGCGGCGCGGTTGAACATCAGCACCATCATGCGCCGGGCGCTGACTCCGTGGGACAGCAGGTGCAGCACCCTGGCCACCAGGGTGGTGGTCTTGCCCGCTCCGGCCACCGCCGCGACCCTGGCGTGGCCTGCCGGGTGGGCGACAACGCAGCGTTGTTCGGGCGTCAGCGCGAGCCGCTCCAATGCAGGTGAAGCCATCAGTGCGCGTCACCCTCCAGGCGTCCCAGCGGCTGCCACACGCCGTCGCTGGTAAGCCCCAGCTCGCCGCGCTCGGTGCACGCTTCGGCCTGCTCGACCAGACGGTAGAAGACGTTACGCCCGAGTCGAGCACTCACGCCATAGGGCAGGCACACCTGGGGCACCTCCTCGCCCGCCGGTGTCGTCGACAGTGATAGTCGATGCTGCTGCCCCAGGGCGATACGCTCGCCGACGTTGGTGGTCAGCCACCAGCGCTTGTCTACGTGGTCTTCTGGCTGGCCTTTTGACTGGCCTTCCAGCCGAGCGTCTGCCTGCTCGGCCTCCAGTACCACAAAGGCGGTGTCCTCGACGCTGATCCGCCACTTTTCGATAGGCGTGACCAGGTAGTGGTGGCCGTCGTCCTCCCGTCGCAGGATGCGCGCAAAAAGGCGCACCAGCTCAGGACGCTGGATCGGACTGCCTTCGTGGATCCAGCGCCCGTCCCGGGCGATCACCAGGTCCATCTCGCCGCTCGGTTCGGGCTGCCAGTCAGACAAGGGCGGACGCTCACCAAGCTCGGCGATGCCGTTCAGGATGTGATCGAGTTGCATGGAGGCTACCTCGTCGAGTTATCGCTCAAGGCCCGGCCAACAGACCGGTGCCCGTGCCGACCGGGGCCATGGGCCCTGTTCACAACAAAGCCTGCTTCGCCCTGGTCCACAACGCCCGCTTAGCCCTGGTCCACAAAGCCCGCGTCGCGAAGGGCCTGCTTGAGGTCCTCCGGGGCGGCAGGCTGGGCCTTGGGAAACAGCCGGTAGAAGTTGGCGGTGGTCTGCATCGCCACCTCTTCCACGCTGATTCCTCGCTCGTCGGCGATGCACTGGGCCACGTCGACCACCCAGGCCGGCTCGTTGGGCTTGCCACGGTGCGGCACCGGCGCCAGATAGGGGCTGTCGGTCTCGATCAGCAGACGATCCAGCGGTACTTTTCTGGCCACCTCGCGCAGCGACTCGGCGGTGCGAAAGGTGACGATCCCCGACAAGGAGATATAAAAGCCCAGGCGCACCGCATCCCGCGCCATCTCGAGGTCCTCGGTGAAGCAGTGAAGTACCCCGCCGACCTCGGGATCGCTGTACTGACGAATCAGCGAGAGCGTGTCCTCCCTCGCTTCCCGGGTATGCACCACGATCGGCAGCGACAGCTCGGTGGCGGCCTGCAGATGGCGAGCGAAACGCTCGTGCTGCACCTCGGCGGGAACGCTGTCGTAATGATAGTCCAGTCCCGATTCACCGATGGCCACGGCGCCATGCTCCTTGGCGCAGGCGACAATCTCGGCAACGCCGGGTTCGTGCTCCACCTGATGCAGCGGATGCACCCCGGCGGAGATCACCACATCGTCGTGGGCCTGGCGAATTGCGGCCAGTTCGGGTACGCCGTCGAGGGTCACGCTGATGGCCAGGAACTGCTGGACGCCGCGCTCGCGGGCGGCGTCCAGGGCCCGCGACAGATCGCCGCCATGGGTATCAGGAGAAAGGCGATCGAGATGGCAGTGGGAATCGACGAACATGAAGATCTCTCGGGGCTTGAATACGGATGTCAGGGACGAATACCGGCGACGATGATCAGAGACGCCAGCGAGCCTCCGGGGAGGACGTCTGGGCACACGACGTCGCTCAGGAACGCAACAGGGCCGCCCAGCGGACCAGCCAGGCCTCGAGCACCAGTTGCGGGTTGGGATTGCCGCCTTCACTGAGCAACCGACGCTGCTCACGGGCGTAGTCGAGCAGGCGGAACCAGTCGCGCACCCGGCCATTTTTCACCGCCTGGCGATAGAGCGGTGCCAGGTCGGGGTTTCTGAGGCCTTCAGGCTCGCCGGAAAGGCCCAGGCGAATCAGATCCTCCAGCCAGGCGATACCGTACCACAGGATGGCATCGATGGCCTGGCGGTCCAGCCGGGCCGCCTCGGCCACCGGTTCGGCGCCACGTACCAGGGCGTCGAAGGTCTCGTGCAGCTGTTGACGCAGCGCCCGCGAGCCCGGCTCGGCCAGCTGTCGCGCTGCCAGCGGCAACCCACCGGCGGCTCGAAACCAGAAGCGTGCTTCGTCCTCGGAACCGAGTTCCTTCGACAGCCAGTCCAGGCAGTCTTCGAGTTCCGGCGGCTTGAGCGTCCACTGCTGGCAGCGCGAACGGATCGTCGGCAGCAGGTGGGACGGCATGTCGGAGACTAGCACGAACAGGGTGTCCTGCCCCGGCTCCTCCAGGCTCTTCAGCAGGGCGTTGGACGCGGCCACGTTCATCGCCTCGGCAGGACGGATCTCGATGACCCGGTGCCCACCCTGCTGAGCGGTCTGGGAGACGAAGCCATTGACCTGACGGATCGGGTCGATGCGAATCATCCGCTTGCCCTCCTCCGGCGCCACCCGAAGCAGGTCAGGATGGTAGCCCGAGGCCAGCATATGGCAACTGTGGCACTCACCGCAGGCGGTCTCGCCTGGGCGGGCACACAGGGCGCGGGCAATCAGTGCCTCGGCCAGGGACTGCTTGCCGAGCCCGCGGGGGCCCGACAGCAGCACGGCATGGGGCAGACGACCGGCGTCCATCAGCCGCACCAGTTCGTGCCAGCGCGGCGCCAACCAGGGCATCGGCGGCTGGGCGACGCTACTACTCACGTCCATTGCGCCACCCGCTCGTCCAGTACCCGCGTGATCCGCCGCTGCACCTCTTCGAGGCTGGCGTCAGCGTCGATCCTGACCATCCGCTGCGGTGCCTGCTCGGCCCGGGCCAGGTAGGCCAGGCGCACCCGCTCGAAAAAGTCGCGGCGCTCCTGCTCGAAGCGATCCTTGCGCGTGCCGGTGCGGTCCAGACGACCCGCCAGGCGACGCTCCGCCGCGTCCAGCGGCATGTCCAGCAACAGCGTCAGATCCGGCGTCAGTTCTCCCTGGACCAGACGTTCGAGCTGGACGATGCGCTCGAACGGCAGGCCTCGACCGCCACCCTGGTAGGCAAAGGTGGCGTCGGTGAAGCGGTCGCTGACCACCCAGGCGCCGCGCTCCAGGGCCGGGCGAATACGCTGGGCAAGATGCTGGGCCCGTGCCGCGAACACCAGCAGCAGCTCGGCGTCACTGTCCAGCGGCTCGTCGCTGGACGCCAGCAGCAGTTCGCGAATGGCCTCGGCCCGAGGCGTCCCGCCGGGCTCGCGGGTCTGTACCACCTCGATGCCACGCGCCTCGAGGGCGTCGACCACGAAGGCCAGGTTGGTGGACTTGCCGACGCCTTCTCCGCCCTCCAGGGTAATGAAGCGCCCGCGCGCGCCGGAGGTGGGCTCGGCCGGTTGTGTCTGCGTCATGGATACCACTCCTGGTTCGGGAGACGTCCGCGTCAACGGCGCCGAATATAACGATTGACGGCGTTATTGTGCTCACGCAGCGTGCGGGAGAAGTGGTGGGTGCCATCTCCCTTGGCGACGAAGTACAGGGTGTCGCCCTCCTGCGGGTCGACGGCGGCCTCCAGTGCAGCCCGCCCCGGCAATGCGATCGGGGTCGGCGGCAGGCCATCGATCACGTAGGTGTTGTAGGGGGTGGCTTCGCGCAGGTCGGCCCGAGTGATATTGCCCTCGAAGCGATCGCCCATGCCGTAGATCACCGTTGGATCGGTCTGCAGCCGCATCCCACGCTCCAGGCGGCGCTTGAACACCCCGGCGATCTGACGCCGCTCTTCGGGGGCGCCGGTCTCACGCTCGATCAGCGAGGCCATGATCAGCGCCTCGTACGGCGTATCGATGGGCAGATCCTCGGCGCGATCGGCCCACACCTCCTCAAGCAGGGCTTCCATGCTCTGATTGGCCTGGCGCAGAATCTCCAGATCCTCCACCCCCTTGTGGTAGGTGTAGGTATCGGGGAAGAAGCGTCCTTCCGGATGCTCGCCCTCGTGCCCCAGCGCCGTCATGATCTCGTCGTCGCTCATCTCGGCACTGGCGTGGGCCAGCTTCTCGGCCTCGGCCAGGGCCGCACGCATCTGCTGGAAGGTCCAGCCCTCGGGAATGGTCACGCTGTAGGTGACCACCTCGGCGCTGGCGAGCTTATCGAGTACCTGCATGCCACTCATGCCTGGCTCCAGCGAGTACTCGCCGACCTTCAGCGACGGCACACGATCAGGCTCCACTCGCGTCAACAGCTTGAAGGCCCAGGCGTCGGCCAGCACACCCTGGGCCTCGAGATCATCCACCACCCGATTGAAACCGGCCCCGGGCGGCACCTCGTAGAGCATCGGTTCATCGAGGGTGATCGGGGCCTGCAGACGCGTCTGCCAATAGTGATAAGCGCCGTAGCCGCCAATAGCGGCAATGACGACAAGAGTGAGCAAGACCTTGAGCGCGGTGCGCATGGAAGTTCCTTAGTCTGGTCGCGCCGGCGCACGGCGCTTGTCTGAAGCGGTCAGAATAGTACGGCAAAGCGGATGCAGGCACCCCGGCTGGAAGCGCCCGGGTGACTCAGTCGGCCCCGGCATACCCCAGCAGGCGGTGGGCTCGGTGCTGAAAGGCGCGATGGACATCATTCAGCTCCCAGCCATGCTGGGGCTGCCCTTCGCTGTCGTCGAGTCGCGCGACCGGCCACACGCCCTGGACGCTGTTGCCAAGCCATAAAGCCTCGCAGGACGAAAGCTCGTCGGCCAGCAACGGCGCCTCCACCACCGCGCCCTGTTCCAGCAAGGCGGCTCGCAGGGTACCTGCCACGCCACACTGATCCAGCGGCGGGGTCGATACCTGTTCGGCGCCCCGGGCGAGAAAGAACACGTTCATGGCGGTGGCTTCGACAAGCTGGCCTCGATCATCCTCGAGAAGCCCCTCGGCGATGTCGGGATCCCGCCACTCCGCTCGTGCCAGCACGTTCTCGAGGCGGGCCAGATGCTTGATCCCTGCCAGCACGGGCTGGCGTGCCAGGCGCAGGCGGCAGCGACGCACCCTGACCCCGGCTGCCCAGCGCTGTTGATCGGGTGCGAAGCTCGACCATATCGCCTCGAGCCTGGGGTCTGAGGACGCCGGCGGCGCGTAGCCCCGCCCACCGCTGCCCCGGGTGTAGACCAGCTTGAGCACACCAAGCCCCGGCCCCGCGCCAGCGAGGGCGGATGCCAGGGCCTCTGTACGGGGCGGGGGCAGGTCGAGCACCCGGCAGCCGTTCAGCAGTCGTGCCAGGTGCTCAGACCACAACAGCGGCGTGCCGTCGCGCACCAGCACCGTCTCGAACAGGCCATCGCCGTAGGCCAGCCCCCGATCACTCAGGGGCAATGTCGGCTCGGGCGGCCTATTCATCCATCAGGCCTTCTTGAACACCAGGGTGCCATTGGTGCCGCCGAAGCCGAAGGAGTTGGACAGGGTCACGTCGACCTTGGCATCGCGGGCGGTATGCGGCACGTAGTCAAGCACGCACCCTTCCTGGGGATTGTCCAGGTTGATGGTGGGCGGCAGCGCCTGATCACGAATCGCCAGGATGCTGAAGACCGCCTCCACCGCACCGGCGGCGCCGAGCAGGTGGCCGATCATCGACTTGGTGGAGCTGACCGCGACGCTTTGGGCGGCGCTGCCCATGACCTTCTCCACCGCGCGGCTCTCGGCCAGGTCACCGGCGGCGGTCGAGGTGCCGTGGGCGTTGATGTAGTCGATCTCGCTGGCGTCGATGCCGGCGTCCTTGATCGCGTTGGCCATGGAGGCCGCCGCGCCGCGACCGTCTTCCGGCGGCAGGGTCATGTGGTAGGCATCATCGCTCATGCCGAAACCGATCAGCTCGGCGTAGATGGTCGCCCCACGTGCCTTGGCGTGTTCGTACTCTTCCAGCACCACCACTCCGGCGCCGTCGGACAGCACGAAGCCGTCGCGATCCTTGTCCCACGGGCGGCTGGCCGCCTGGGGATCGTCATTGCGGGTGGACAGCGCCCGCGCGGCGGAGAAGCCGCCCAGCCCCAGCGGTGTGGTCGCCATCTCGGCACCGCCACAGACCATCACGTCGGCGTCGCCGTATGCGATGGTACGGGCGCTGTAGCCGATATTGTGGGTGCCGGTGGTGCAGGCGGTGGTGATGGCGATATTGGGACCACGGAAGCCGTGCTGAATCGCCAGATTGCCCGAGATCATGTTGATGATGGAGCCGGGCACGAAGAACGGCGAGATACGCCGGGCGCCGCTCTTGTTGAGTGCGTTGTGGTTGTGCTCGATCATCGGCAGCCCACCGATCCCCGAGCCGATGGCCACGCCGATGCGATCGGCATTTTCCTCGGTGCACTCGATACCGGCGTCCTCGATGGCCTGAGCCCCCGCGGCGATACCGTACTGGATGAACAGGTCCATCTTCCTGGCATCCTTGGGGTTCAGGTAGGGGCTGATATCAAAATCCTTCACCGAACCGCCGAAGCGCGTGTTGAAGCCGCTGACATCGAAGTGCTCGATGGGCGCCACACCGCTCTTGCCGGCCAGGATGCTGTCCCAGCTTTCCTTGACGGTGTTGCCCACCGGTGTGACCAGGCCGAGGCCCGTCACCACTACCCTTCTACGAGACATCAGCTTTCCTCCAGACATCCAAAAAGTTACGGCCCAACTGTGGAGGACCGTCGGTTGCGCGCATTATACCCGAGACACAGGCCGCTGTGCTCCCCCCGGCGCCGAGGCTTTACCGGGAACGCTGGCACAGGACCCTGCCTTCGAGGCCTGGACACGCAAAAGCCGCCCTGGCGAACCAGGACGGCTTCCGCGGGGATTGCATCCCCGCCTTTCAGCAAGCGGCCATCGCCGCCACCGGCAGACTGACTCGGAACACCGAGCCGGTCTTACTGGTTGGCGTTGACGTAGTCGATCGCTTCCTGAACGGTGGTAATCTTCTCGGCTTCTTCATCAGGAATTTCGGTATCGAATTCCTCTTCCAGCGCCATCACCAGCTCAACGGTGTCCAGGGAATCAGCGCCCAGGTCCTCGGTGAAGGAAGAGGAGTTCTGAATATCTTCTTCCTTGACGTTCAGGCGCTCTGCCACAACTTTCTTCACGCGCTCTTCGATGGTGCTCATTTAGACATACTCCAGTCGTTCACGTTAGCCGTTCTGATGACCAGCTGGTTAATTCCGCAAGTAAACTGCGGGGTAGTTTATAGACCCCTTCGGGTCGACGCAACACACGCAGGAAGCGCATTCAGCGCATGTTCATCCCGCCATTGACGTGCAGGGTTTCGCCAGTGATATAGGCTGCGCTATCGCTGGTCAAGAACCCGACCGCCGCGGCGATTTCCTCGGGCTGCCCCAGACGCGCCAGAGGCACCTGCCCCTTGAGCATCGTCTGCTGATCCTCGGACAGCGCCTGGGTCATGTCGGTGGCAATAAAGCCAGGCGCCACGGCGTTGACGGTGATGGCACGGGAGGCCACCTCGCGCGCCAGCGCCCGGGTGAAGCCTTCCATGCCCGCCTTGGCGGCAGCATAGTTGCTTTGGCCGGCGTTGCCCATGGTGGCGACCACCGAACTGACGGATACGATACGGCCCCAACGGGCCTTGCTCATGCCACGCAGGCACGCCTTGCTGAGGCGAAAGACCGACTTGAGGTTGGCGTCGAGTACACCATCCCACTCATCTTCCTTCATTCGCATCAGCAGATTGTCACGGGTGATACCGGCATTGTTGACCAGGATGGTCGGCGCACCAAACTCGTCGTTGATCGACTTCAGCAGTGCTTCGACGCTGGTCGGATCGGTGACGTCGAGGCGGCGCCCTGCGCCCTGAAACCCCTGCTCCTTGAGGTCCGCATCGATGCGGTCGGCACCGGCATCGGTGGTGGCGGTGCCGATCACGATGCGACCCTGCCGCCCCAGCTCGTGGGCGATGGCACGGCCGATACCGCGGCTGGCCCCGGTAATCAGGGCGACTCTAGGCTCGGTTGTCATGGTCACTTCCATTGCTTCGTCGTTGTCGCCCGGCACAGCGCCGGGCCAGGAGGCTTTCGATCAGTTGATCTCGCGAGCCAGCTCAAGGGCTGCACTGAGACTGTCGGGATCATTCACCGCCAGTCCGCGACTGCCCCGGGCAATACGCTTGTTGAGGCCGGTGAGGACCTTGCCGGGCCCGCACTCGATGAACACCTCGGCACCGCCGTCGACCATCTTCTCGACGCAGGAGACCCAACGCACCGGCTGGTAGAGCTGCTCGATCAGGCGAGTGCGCAGGGTGGCCACATCGGCATGGGCCTGGGCATCGACGTTCTGCACCACGGTATAGCGCGGCGCCTTGAGCTCGATATCACCAAGCGCCTGCTCTAGCCGCTCGGCGGCCGGCCGCATCAGGTCACAGTGGGAAGGCACCGATACCGGCAACGGCATCGCGCGCTTGGCCCCGGCCTCCTGACAGGCGGCGATGGCACGATCCACGGCGGCCTTGCTGCCGGCGATCACCACCTGCCCGGGAGCATTGTAGTTGACAGCAGAGACCACGTCCCCGTCGGCCGCCTTGGCGCAGGCCTGCTCGACGGCCGCGTCGTCCAGACCGAGAATCGCTGCCATGGCGCCCTGCCCGGCCGGCACGGCCTGCTGCATGGCTTCGCCGCGCAGGCGAACCAGACGAACCCCTTCCGCAAAGGAAAGCGCGCCGGCGCACACCATGGCGCTGTATTCGCCGAGACTATGGCCGGCCATGGCACCGGGGCGCGGGCCCTCGAGTTCCTGCCACACGCGCCAGATCGCCACGCTGGAGGCCAACAGTGCCGGCTGGGTGCAGGCGGTGGCATTGAGCGCCTCCGCAGGACCTTCCTGGACCACCTGCCACAGGTCGTAACCCAGCGCCTCCGAGGCCTCCTCGAAGGTCGTCCTCACCACGCTGTAGCGTTCGGCCAGATCGCGCAGCATGCCGACCTGTTGCGACCCCTGCCCAGGGAAGATAAGGGCAAGCGGTTGAGTCATCTTGATCACCTATAGCTCTTGTTGGCCATCATCCATATCCACACTGCCCCCTGACAAGGGACCGGAAGATGGACGACGATGGTCGAGCTCGGCCTCCAGCCGGCTCGGCAAGTCACGGCTGACCTCCTGGGAGGCGCGCTTCAGGGCGTAGTAAAAACCCTGAGCGTCACAGCTGCCATGACTCTTTATCACAATACCCGCCAGCCCCAGCAGGCTGGCGCCGTTGTAGCGAACCGGATCCAGTTCACTCTTCAATCGTCTGAGCGCTGGACGGGCCAGCATCCCCACCAGCCGACTCCCCCAGTGCGCCTCGAAGGTCGCCTGGACGCGACCGACCAGCATCTTGGCCAGGCCCTCGCTGGCCTTGAGCAGCACATTGCCGACAAAGCCGTCACAGACCACGACGTCCGCCTGACCGGCAAACACGCCATCACCCTCGATAAAGCCAAGATAGTCGATCCCGGCCACCTGGCGCAGTGCCGCATCGGCCTGCTGTACCGCCAAGGAGCCTTTGGTCGACTCCACCCCAACGTTGAGCAGGGCAATCCGCGGAGCCGCCAGACCGTCGACGTGGCGCGCCATGATATCGCCCATCAGGGCGAAGTCCACCAGGCGCTCCGCCGACACATCCACATTGGCACCCAGATCAAGCAAATAGCAGCGTCCGTCGCCTCGCGTCGGAATCGCGGTACTGATGGCCGGGCGCGGCACGCCCGGAACCATGCCAAGGGCGCGGCGCGACAGCGCCATCAAGGCGCCAGTATTGCCGGAACTGACGCCGACATCGGCCTCACCCGCCGCCACACAGTCAAGCATGCGAGCCATGCTTGAAGCATGACCTCGGCGCAGCGCCTGAGAGGCGCGCATATCGGCGGGGATGATATCGGGTGCGTCACACAGGTGCAGATGCGACGCCGCCGCGGCCAGAGGCCGCGGCAGGCGTGAAATCTCGTCATCCAGCAGGCCCGCAGGGCCAAACAGCTGAATGTCGAGCTGCGGGTCCTCGATGACTGCCCTGGCCGCCCCCGCCACGGTGGCGCGGGGACCCTTGTCCCCGCCCATGGCATCTACGGCAATCCGCATCCCGGCGGCCAGGCGCTATCGAGGCGTCGTCAACTTATACGTCGACGACCTTGCGACCGCGATAGAAACCGTCCGGGGAGACGTGGTGACGCAGGTGAGTGGTGCCGGTCTCCTTGTCCTGGGACAGGGTCGGTGCACTCAGGGCGTCGTGGCTACGACGCATGCCGCGCTTGGAACGGGTCTTACGGTTCTGCTGAACTGCCATGGGAAATCACTCCACAAAAAATCGATCAGGTATCGGTGTTGCCCTTGAGGCGCTTGAGCACGTCAAAGGGACTGCCAGAGGGCGCTTCCGAGACTTCGGCATCCGCCCCGCTGCTCAGCTGGTCGCGCGAGACAGGACACTCTGACTCGTCGTGGTAGACCACCTGGGGCAGACTGAGGATAAGTTCATCCTCGACCACGCCCAGCAGGTCCAGCTGTTCATTCTCCACCAGCACCGGTTCATGGGTGCTCGGCAGATCGGCGGCCAGGTCGTCACTGCTGACGAGCCCGAGCAGGAAGTCGCTCGTGACATGTTGGGCCATGGGCTCGAGGCAGCGGCGACACGGCAGCTGCAGATCGGCCTCCAGGCGCCCCCGGATCACCCGACGCCCCTGAGCGTCGATGGCGAATTCCAGCCAGGCGCTGGCATCGCCCTGTTGAGCGCCGACCTCTTCGGTCAGGCGGCTCATGTCGGCCAGCGCCACCAGGCCTTCGAGGTGTTCGGCTTGGGCGGCGAGCTTGTAGGGCTCGACCCGGCCGGGCAATCGTGAGGTCAACATAGGCGCGCAATGATAGGCACTCGTTCCGCCCCTGTCAAAGCCCTGTGCTCAATAGGTTACCATGTCCCGGGATCCGCTCGAACCCGACGAGCACAACCTGCCCATAGCGGGCCTCCCCGACACGACTCCACACATTGCAAGGAAGGACGCATGACCCCACTGGTGCTTGCCTCCAGCTCACCCTGGCGCCGCGAACTGCTTGAACGGCTGGGCCTGCCCTTCTCCTGGGCGAGCCCGGACATCGACGAGACCCGCGGCACGGACGAGACGCCCACATCATTGGTGCAGCGGCTGTCGCTGACCAAGGCCGAAGCGCTGGCCGACGCCTACTCGCGCCACCTGATCATCGGCTCCGACCAGGTAGCCCTGTTCGACGACCAGATCCTGGGCAAGCCCCACACCCAGGAGCGCGCCTGCGCACAACTGCGAGCCTTCTCGGGGCAACGGGTGCGTTTTGTCACCGGACTGGCGCTGCTCGACACCGCCGAGCATCGCCATTGGGTCGGCTACCAGCACTATGACGTGGTCTTTCGCCGTCTCACCGACACCGAGATCAGCACCTACGTCGCCCGCGAGCAGCCGCTTCAGTGCGCTGGCAGCTTTCGCATGGAGGGTCTCGGCATCACCCTGTTCGAGCGCCTGGAGGGTGACGACCCGAACAGTCTGATCGGCCTCCCTCTGATTCTGCTGTGCCGGTGGCTGCGCGAGGCTGGCGCCGACCCCCTGGCGGCATCCGCCACCGATGTCGCGAACGGCGATCAGGGCAACTGATAACGCACCGGCGATGACGCCTGCGGCAGCCCCATCCACTGGGCCACGCCCACACCGAAGCGCCGAGCCAGGCGGTCGAAGGGGTCCTGGGATGGGGTGTAGTCCTTGATTCGTGGCTGGTCGAGCCATTCATAGGCCTCTTCGTCCAGGGTACCCAGGCGATCCACCAGGCCCAGCTCCAGCGCCTGCTCTCCGGTCCAGATCAGGCCGCTGAAGATCCGGGGATCATCGGCCAGACGATCACCGCGCCCTGCCTTGACCGCATCGATGAACTGCTGATGGGTCGTATCCAGCACCTCTTGCCAGAACGCCTGCTGTTCGGGACGCATCTCGGAGAAGGGATCGAGAAAGGCCTTGTTGTCGCCTGCGGTGAAGACGCGCCGCTCCACACCCAGGTCATCGATGGCCCCCTCCAGCCCGAAGCCGGCGTAGATGACGCCGATAGAGCCGACCAGACTGGACGGCGCAGCGACAATCTCGTCCGCCGCAGACGCCATGTAATAGGCGCCGCTGGCCCCCAGGTCCTCGACCACCGCGACGATCGGCTTGTCGCCGCGCTCGCGCAGGGCCATCACCGCCTTGTAGACCCGCTGGGACTGCACCGGACTGCCGCCCGGACTGTTGATATGCAATACCACCGCGGCGCTGCTGGGCGACTCCCAGGCGGCTTCGATACCTTCGATCAGGCGCTCGGCATTGGCCGGCGACTCGCTATCGATCACACCGTCGACCTTGACCACCCCAAGATGCCTGGCCTGCTCTCGCTCATCGCCAGGCACCATCAGCAGTGCAAAGCCCACCAGCGCCGCCACTCCCAGCAGCAGCGCCAGCCAGGCGAAACGAAAGAACAGCTTCCAGCGCCGACTGCGCCGCTGCTCGACCAGTACGCTCTGGATCCAGCGGTCCATGCTCTCGATCTGGGCAAGGCGCTGGCGCTCCCGCAATACTTCGGCGCTGTCGCCGGACGATTCAGCCGGCCCGCTGCCGCCGGGTTCAGCCGGCCCGCTGCCGCCGGACGATCCAGCCGGCCCGCTGCCGCCGTGCTCAGCCGGCCCGCTGCCGCCGGACGATTCAGCCGGCCCGCTGCCGCCGGACGATCCAACCGGCCCGTTGCCGCCGGGTTCAGCCGGCCCGCTGCCGCCGCTCTTGTCCGGCCCACTACCGCCGGCTGCCGCAGCCGCTCCCTTGCCGCTGGAAGACGACATCTCCCCCTGGGTCCAGGGGTCATCCTTGGGGGTATCCGACATCCCACCACTCCTTGCAAGCCTGGCGACAACCAGGAATAGAAAACGATTTGCCAGACGATCGACGCGATCTAGCCAGCCAGGTGATCCAGCACCTGATCGAAGCGATCCGCCACCAACAGCGGCTCACTGCGCGACAGCCGCTGCACATCGTGCACACCATACGAGACAGCGATGCGCGGCATGCCGATGGCACGCGCCATTTCCATATCGTACTCGGTATCGCCGATCATGACGGCGCGGGAGGCGTCGACGCCGCACTCTTCGAGCAGCTCGACCAGCATCAGGGGATCCGGCTTGGAACGCGTCTCGTCGGCGGTACGACTGGCACGAAAGAAGCGACCGGTGTCGCTCTGGCGGAAGATACGATCGAGCCCGCGACGGCTCTTGCCGGTGGCCACGGCCAGCGCCGAGGTCGAGGATAGCGAGGCCAGACCCGCCTCGACGCCGGGATAGAAGGTGACCGGGGTGGCATCACCCTCGACGAAGTGCCAGGCATAGCGTGCCTTCAAACGCTCGGCCTGCTCCGGCTGGATACCCGGACACAGTGTGGCGATGGCTTCCGGCAGGCCGAGACCGATGATATCGCGAATCTCGCCCTCCCCCAGCTCGCCCCACTCGGCCTCGCGGCCAGCCGCCTGCATGCAGGATACGATCCGGGCGATGGAATCCATCAGGGTGCCATCCCAGTCAAAGATGGTCAGGTCATAGCGCAAGAGACAACTCCTCGAGAGACGACGGCGTCCACGCCATCGCCCATGGATAAATGCCTCTTCCCCGATGATGGGTCACTCAAGCACGCAGACCGGCTCGGCGCAGCACCAGAGAACCAGACGCCACGACTAACAGTGACAGCGGCCTGCGCCCGTCAGGACTAGTCTGCCAGCCGAGTCACCACCCTAGCCTTGCCCTCCAGCGTCAGATGCACCGGACACAGGTCAGCGATGGCCAAGAGCTTGTCGCGGGCCTCCTGGTCGAGATCCCCCGTCAGGAAAAGGACACGTTCGAAGTGGTCGATTTTGCCACTGGTCGCCTCGCACTCGCCACAATCCTTGGCGTGAATCTTGTCATGGGAGACGTCCACGGTGACATCATCGAGCGGAAGCTTCTTGCGCCTGGCGTAGCTGCGCACGGTCATCGCCGTGCAGGAGCCGAGCGCCGCCGCCAGCAACTGGTACGGCGTAAAACCGAGATTGGTCCCACCGTAGGAAAGCGGCTCGTCGGCCAGCAGGTGGTGCGCCCCCGCGACCACATCCTGACGAAAGCCTGCAGGATCGGCTTCGGATACTCGGGTGACGCCTTCAGGCGCTCCCGCGGGGGGCTTCGGCGCCTCCAGGCCCAGATAGCGCGACGCCCAGCCGACGATGACCTCGGCGGCGTACTCGGCGTCCTGGGGCCGGGTCAGCAGATGATCGGCGTCATCCAGCGAAACAAAGCTTCTGGGATGACGGGCGGCGGTGAAGATGGCCGAGGCGTTTTCGATCTCCACCGTTTCGTCGTTGGGCGCGTGCAGCACCAGCAGCGGACGCCCCAGGTTCTCGATGCGCTCGTGCTGACGCTGACTCTGGAGATCCTCGATAAAGGCCTTGCGGATGGTAAAGGGACGACCCGCCAGGACCAGCTCGGCCTCCCCTTCGCGTTCGATGACGTCGAGGTTCGAGCCGAAGTTATGCACCACATGAGCCGGGGCGTAAGGCGCCCCGACGGTGGCCACCGCCTTGACCCCGGGCAGTCGCTCGGCGGCGGCGATCACCGCCGCGCCGCCCAGCGAATGACCGACCAGCAGAGACGGCGACAGCCCACGCCCCTCGAGATGCTTGGCGGCGGCCACCAGGTCATCGACGTTGGAGCTGAAATGGGTATTGGCGAACTCACCCTCGGAATGACCAAGACCGGTGAAATCGAAGCGCAATACCGCCACGCCCCGCGACACCAGTCGTGCGGCGATACGCTTGGCGGCGAGGATATCCTTGGTACAGGTAAAGCAATGGGCGAAGATCGCCACCGCCTGGGGCTCACCCACCTCCGGCCGGTCGAACCTCGCCGCCAGCTGGTTGCCGTCGTGACCGGGAAACTGTTCTCTTTCGCTGATGACACGCATGACCGTCCTACCCTCCGAAGACTCATGGGCGCATCGCCGGCACAAACCGCCGATGCCTTACCTGAATCCTTGGCCGAGGACGATCGTTTGGCAACCTGGCTCGCCTGCCCGGCGCGGGCTCACCACGTCCGCCAGACACAGCGATTCACCCACACTTGCTCATTTAGCGCACTGTAATTTCAGTCTTTCTTGCCACAAGGCGGGCACCAGGCAAGGCCGCCGGCGACATCTTTCACTGTCGCCGCCGAGCCTTGTCGAGCACAGTTTCCAGGGCATCGTCGAGGGGAGCGCGAATCTGCACCGGCCGCTGACTGGTCGGCTCGGGGAAGGTCAGCGAGGCAGCATGCAGAAACAGGCGATCCAGCCCCAGTTCGCGCCCAAGGCGAGCGCCCTCTCGGGTACCGTACTTGTCGTCGCCCAACAGCACGTGTCCGGCGTGGGCAGCGTGGACGCGAATCTGATGGGTACGCCCGGTGATCGGCTCCGCCTCCACCAGGGTTGCACCGGCAAAGGTCTCACGCACACCAAAGCGGGTCCGAGCCACCTTGCCCTGCGGATCGACCCTGACTCGACGCTCGCCGTTGCCGGCGTCGTAGCGATCCAGGCGGGCACTGACGAAATCCCGACGGGCTGGCCAGCGGCCTGCCACCAGCGCCAGATACTGCTTGTTCATCTTGTGCTGCTTGAGCGACTGGTTCAGCGCAAGCAGCGCCGGCCGGGACTTGGCCAGCAGCAGACACCCTGAAGTATCCCGATCCAGCCGATGCACCAGCTCCAGGAAGTCCAGGTCCTCGCGCACCTGCCGCAGCGCCTCGATCAGTCCGATCTTGACACCACTGCCGCCGTGCACCGCCAGTCCCGACGGCTTGTTCAAGACCATCCAGTCAGGCCCTTCCAGCAGCACGCTGCCGGCCAGCAGATTACGCAGATTATCGCTGACCTCGCGCACTGCCTCCTGCGGTGCCAGCTTGAGCGGGGGAATACGCACCAGATCGCCAAGCGCCAGACGGGTATCCGCCTTGACCCGCTTCTTGTTCACGCGC
This sequence comes from Halomonas sp. EF61, assembly GCF_040147045.1. NCBI lineage: Bacteria > Pseudomonadati > Pseudomonadota > Gammaproteobacteria > Oceanospirillales > Halomonadaceae > Halomonas > Halomonas sp. EF61. Next base: position 84,681 of record NZ_JAMSHM010000002.1, read on the forward strand.
ACCTCACCCTTGCGCACGATGCGATACACCAGCGAACGGGGGGCGCCCTTGAGGCGACTCATCAGAAAATTGTCGACGCGCTGGCCGACCTGGCCTTCGGTCACTTCCACCCACTGCACTTCACGCCCTTCGGCCACGCTGTCACCCCACTCGAAACCCGCAATAAAGCGCCATTCTAGCGCAGCTTGTCGCCAATTGCTGACCCCTGGCATTGCTGTTATATTGCTTGTTCGCTCCCCGGGTCCGATTGACCCCTGCAAGCGCCTGCACGACTAGACACGCAGGCCCGAGCGAAACGTGACTGACACAGCGTTTGCCACAGAGGCCGCGACGACCCACAGAGGTCCCGCCGCCGATGTCAAGTGACAACACCGAGCCCGGCGCGCTCCACCCCAGCTGGATACCTTTCCGAAGGGGTGGGCCGTCGCCGGGAGACGTACAACACCGTGCCGGAGGCCGGCAGCGGTGAATCGATGAATGCCAGGTGTTGGCGGTGACGGCAGGACCGGATGGGCAAGGCCCCACCGAGACACGTCCTCCCTCCGCCCCGTACTCAACATGATCATGCCGTGACGTTCCTGATGAAGTAACGTCGCGGCCGGGCGCAGCTTCCGCGACATGCGCTGAGCACAAGCACGCTGCACCAACGGTTCACCCTTGCCGTTGCCCATGGGCGCCCTCCGGCGCGCCCATATTGCGAGACAACATGAAACGGATGCTCATCAACGCGACCCAGCCCGAAGAGCTGCGTGTCGCCCTGGTGGATGGACAACGCCTGTACGACCTGGACATCGAATCCGGTGCCAGGGAACAGAAAAAAGCCAATATCTATCGCGGCAAGATCACCCGCGTGGAACCCTCCCTCGAAGCCGCCTTTGTCGATTTCGGCGCCGAACGCCACGGTTTTCTGCCCCTCAAGGAAATTGCTCGCGAGTACTTCGTCAAGGAGCCTTCCGGCCGCCCCAGCATCAAGGAAGTACTGAAGGAAGGTCAGGAAGTCATCGTTCAGGTCGACAAGGAAGAGCGTGGCAACAAGGGCGCCGCCCTGACCACCTTTGTCAGCCTGGCCGGCCGCTTCCTGGTGCTGATGCCCAACAACGCCCGCGCAGGCGGCATCTCGCGTCGCATCGAGGGCGAGGAACGCGCCCAGCTGAAGGAAGCCATGGGCCAGCTCAGCGTGCCCGACAAGATGGGCCTGATCGTGCGCACCGCCGGTATCGGTCGGTCGCCCGAAGAGCTGCAGTGGGACCTCGACTATCTGGTACAGGTGTGGGAATCCATCACCGAGGAAGCCGGCAAGCGCGCCGCCCCCTTCCTGATCTACCGCGAGTCCAATGTCATCATTCGCGCCATGCGCGACTACCTGCGCCAGGATATCGGCGAGGTACTGATCGACAGCCCCGAGGTGCACCAGGAGGCGCTGGCCTTCATTCGCCAGGTGATGCCGTCCTACCAGCAGAAGATCAAGCTTTACGCCGACGAGGTGCCGCTGTTCTCGCGCTTCCAGATCGAGTCGCAGATCGAGACCGCCTACGAGCGTGAAGTGAAGCTGCCCTCCGGCGGCTCCATCGTGATCGACCACACCGAGGCACTGGTGTCCATCGACATCAACTCGGCGCGAGCGACACGCGGCAGTGACATCGAAGAGACCGCGCTGCAGACCAATCTGGAGGCGGCCGACGAGATCGCTCGCCAGTTGCGCCTGCGTGACATCGGCGGCCTGGTGGTCATCGACTTCATCGACATGGGGCCAGCACGCAACCAGCGCGAGGTCGAAAACCGCGCTCGCGATGCCCTCAAGCTCGACCGCGCCCGGGTACAGATCGGCCGTATTTCGCGCTTTGGCCTGATGGAAATGTCGCGTCAGCGTCTGCGTCCGTCCCTCGGCGAAACCAGCGGCGTGGTATGCCCCCGCTGTGACGGCCAGGGCACCATCCGTGACGTGCGTTCGCTCTCGCTGTCGGTCATGCGCCTGATCGAAGAAGAGGCCATGAAGGAGCGCAGCGCTCAGATCCGCGCCATCCTGCCGGTGCCTGTCGCTACCTATCTGCTTAACGAGAAGCGCGCCATCCTGGCCGATATCGAGCGTCGCCAAGGCGTCCGCGTGGTCATCCTGCCAAGCCCGGACATGGACACCCCCCACTACGACGTCCAGCGTCTGCGCGACGACCACGTCGACGAGGAAGGCACCGCCAACGCCTCCAGTTTCGAGCTGTCCACCGACACCGAGGTCGGCAAGGAGCCCGACGCCGCCTTCGGCAAGCCGGTGCAACGCGCCGAAGCCGCGGTCAAGAGCGTGGTCCACAACGCTCCTGCCCCCGCTTCCTTGAGCCAGGAAGAGGCCGCCAGCGAGGACAAGCCCGCACAGCCGAGTCGCCAGCCCAGCGCTCAGGGCGCTCAATCTGGTCGCCAGGCCTCGTCGTCCAGCCGCAGGCAGAGCAGCCCTCAGGCTAATCGCCAGCCAGGCCGTCAGAGCCCCGCAGAGTCTCGTCAGGCGGTTCAGAACGCCGGCCTGTTCGGTCGACTGGTCAAGGGCTTCGCTCGCTTCCTCGGCGGCGAGGAAGAAACCAGTAACGGCGCCGCGAGCGGCAGCCAAGGCTCGTGCAGCACTCGCACTCAGTCCTCGAGTCGCGACGACAATGCTCAGCGCGGCGCCCAACAGCGCAGCGACAACGGCCAGCAGCGCGGTAGCGACACGCGCCAGCGCAATCGCCGTGGTGGCAGCCAGAACGGCCAGCGTCAGAGCAGCAACAGATCCAACCGTAGCGATGGCAACAGCCAGGACCGTCGCCAGCAGGATCGCCGCCAGCCGGCCGCTAAGAGCGACGGCCGCAGCGAGACTCGAAACGACGCACGCACCGACAGCAAGGCAGACACTCGAGCCGACAGAAATGACGGCAACGACAACCGCCAGCGCTCTCGCCGTGACGACAATCGTCAGCAGGACAACCGCCAGGCTGAAGGACGTCAGCAAGAGGGTCGTCAGCAGGAGGGTCGTCAACAGGAAAGCCGCCAGCCGGATAGCCGCAAGAGCGACGACAACAAGTCGCCCCGTTCGGCCAGCCGCGGTGAAACGCAGCAGGCAGATGCTGCCAGCAGCGATGCTGCCAAGGACAGCAAGCCCAAGCGCACCCGCAACAATCCGCGCAACCGCAGCCGCAAGCACGCCATCAACCCCGAGGCGCTGAAAGAGCAGCAACGCCTGCAGGCGGAAGCGGCCGCGGCTCAGGAAGCTCAGCCCGAGGCGGGCCAGGCAAGCGCTACGGAAGCTACGGCCGAACAGACCCAGCCCGAAGCAAAAGCCGAAACAAGAGCCGAAGCCAAGGCCGAAGCCCCCAAGGCTGACGCCAAGACTGACGCCAAGGCCGAGGCTCCCAAGGCTGACGACAAGCCCGTCGAGAAAGCTGCAGAGAAAGCCAAGCCAAAAGCCGAAGCCAAGGCCGAGACTTCCAAGGCTGACGACAAGGCCGACGCCAAAGCCGAAGCCCCCAAGGCGGATACCAAGCCCGTCGCCAACGCCGAGGCTCCCAAGTCGGACGACGCCAAGCCCGTAGAGAAAGACGAGCCGAAGACCGAAGCCAAGGCCGAGGCTCCCAAGGCTGACGCCCAGCCTGAAGCTGCAGCCAAGGCTCCCAAGGCTGACGCCCAGCCAGAAGCAGCAGCCAAAGCTCCCAAGGCTGACGCCCAGCCTGGAGAGAAAGCCGAAGCCAAGGCCGAGACTCCCAAGGCTGACGCGCAGCCTGCAGAGAAAGCCGTCGAGAAAGCTGCAGAGAAAGCCGTCGAGAAAGCCGAGCCGAAAGCCGAAGCCAAGGCCGAGGCCGAGGCTCCCAAGACTGAGGCCCCCAAAGCCGAGACGCCAAAGGCTGACACCAGGCCTGCTGAGAAAGCTGCAGAGAAAGCCGAGCCGAAAGCCGAAGCCAAGGCTGAAGCCCTCAAGGCCGAGACTCCCAAGGCCGAGGCTCCCAAGACTGAGGCCCCCAAGGCCGAGACGCCCAAGGCTGACGCCCAACCTGCAGAGAAAGCCGTAGCGAAAGCTGCAGAGAAAGCGGAGGCACCCAAGGCCGATACCAAGGCGGAAGAGAAAGCCGAGGCGCCCAAGGCTGACGCCAAGGCCGACGACGCCAGGACAGAAGCCAAGGCAGAAGACGACGCCTTGAGTGGCGCCACTGATGATGGCCAGGCGCCTCGCCGCCGTCGCCGTCGCCGGGCCCACAACGACCCGCGCGAGCGTCGCAAGCTCGAGGCCGAAAAGGCAAGTGACGGCCACAACAGCTGATCACTCGCCGGAAAGCAAAACGCACGCGGCCCAAAACGCGGGGGCTGACACGCCCAGGCCGTGACGCCGTCCAGGTCAGCCTGACGCAAGCCGACAGACGACGCCTTGAGTGGCGCCACTGATGATGGCCAGGCGCCTCGCCGCCGTCGCCGTCGCCGGGCCCACAACGACCCGCGCGAGCGTCGCAAGCTCGAGGCCGAAAAGGCAAGTGACGGCCACAACAGCTGATCACTCGCCGCAATGTCGACCGCCGAGGCGTGCCGGTTCGTTTTCATTTATGCGCTTTCGATAGTCACACAGCGCCTTCGGCGCCGGCCAAGTCAGGTGCTGGCCAAGTCAGGTGCTACTAATCAGGCCAGAAGCTGGTCAGGCCAGACGCGGCTCTCGTTCGAGCGTCACACCGAAGCGTTCGGCGACCCGCGCGGACACCTGGTCGGCGAACGCCAGCAATTCCGTGGCATTGCCGCCACCGTGGTGCACCAGCACCAGCGCCTGACGATCATGGACGCCAAAGTGACCCTGTCGCCAGCCCTTGAGGCCGCACTGATCGATCAGCCACCCCGCCGCCAGCTTGACCCGTCCGTCTTCCAGTTCATAGGCCGGCATACCCGGATAGCTCTCACGCAGCGCCCCGGCACGCGCTGCCTCGACCACAGGATTCTTGAAGAAGCTGCCGGCATTGCCGAGCTGCTCTGGGTCGGGCAGCTTCTCGCGGCGCACCTGGCAGACCGCCTCGGCCACCGCCAGAGGGCCGGGGTTCTCCCCCACCCGGGACGCCAGATCGCCGTAGCCAAGCTTCGGCGCGCCGTGACGGCTGACCCTCAAGGTGAGGTCGGTGATGATGACCTTGCCGTCCCACTCCCCCTTGAAGCGGCTCTCCCGATAGCCGAAGCCACAGGCACCAGCCGGCAAGCTTTCTACCGCACCACTGTCGCGATGGACCAGGGTCACCGACTCAAGCACATCGGCCAGTTCGACCCCATAGGCACCGATGTTCTGTACCGGTGCCGCACCACAGTGCCCGGGTATCAGCGCCAGATTCTCGATGCCCCACCACCCCTTCGACGCCAGCGCCATGACCAGTCGATGCCAGTTGACCCCGGCACCGACATGCACCAGCGCATCCTGTCCGCGCCGCTCGACCCACCAGTAATCGAGCCGCGGTCGCAGCGTCATCCCCGGCAGATAGTCGGGCAGAATCAGATTGCTGCCGCCGGAGAGCAGGGTCAATCGGCGGTCTCCGACCTGCCTGATCAGGGAGGCGAGCTGATCACGACTGAAGACGTCGACGACCTCTTCGGCGACACAGGGCAGCCCCAGGGTATTGGCTCGGGTCAAGTCCTGATCGAGGCCTATGACGGGCCTCAAGAGGACGCCCCCAGACGCTGCGACAAGGTGGCCACCAGGCCATCGGCGGCACGCTCGATCATCGCGTAGACGCCATCGAAACCGCCCTCGTAGTAGGGGTCCGGCACCGCAACGCCGGGCTCCCCGGCGAACTCCATCAAGAGGCCGATATGGGCCTGGCAATTCGCCGGCGCCTGGCGCTCGAGCACGCTCAAGTTGTCGGCGTCCATCGCCAGCAGGTAGTCACATGTTTCGAAATCGGCGGCCTCGAGCTGGCGACCGCGCAGGGCCGACAGGTCGATACCCCGTTTGCGCGCGGCCTGCTGGGCGCGGGCATCCGGTGGCTCACCTACGTGCCAGGGCCCGGTGCCGCAGGAATCCAGCACCACCCGGTCCGCCAGACCGTGCTCCTCGAGTCGCTGCCTCACTACCCCCTCGGCGGTGGGCGAGCGGCAGATATTGCCCAGACATACGAACAGTACCCGCATGCTTGTCTCCTGATCGTTGGCCTTCACTGGTCCGGCGACGTCTGCTGGCCGCCGAAATGGGCGCGAACCCGCTCAAGATCCTCGGCGGTGTCCACCCCCGCCCCGGGCGTCTGCTCGGCCAGCGCCACCTGGATGGCGTGCCCATAGTGCAGCGCACGCAACTGCTCGAGCTGTTCGAGCTGTTCGATGGGAGCCGGCAGCCACTGGCTGAAGGCCCGCAGAAAGCTCGCTCGATAGGCATAGAGGCCAATATGGCGTAGCCAAGCGTCGGTGGTGAGCAGCGTCGGAGGCTCACGAAAGCCCTCCCGGTCCCAGGGCATCGGGGCGCGAGAAAAGCTCAGCGCCCTGCCCGATGCGGCCCGGGTTACCTTGACCACATTGGGGTTGAACAAGGTATCGACGTCGCCAATGGACTCGGCCAGGGTCGCGACCGAGGCGCCCTCGTCGCGCATCAGGCGCCCCGCCACCTGATCGATCAGTTCGGGCGGCAACAGCGGTTCGTCCCCCTGGACGTTGACCAGCACCGCCTCGTCCGGCAGCGCCAGGCGCTCGACCACCTCCGCCAGCCGATCGGTCCCGGTGGTATGGTCCTCGCGGGTCATCACTACCTCGGCGCCCAGCTCGAGCATCACGCTTTCGATGCGCGCATCGTCGGTGGCGATCACCACTCGGCTCGCCGAGGAGCGCCGGGCCTGATCCCAGACCCGGGCGACCATGGGTCGGCCGGCGATATCTGCCAGCGGCTTTCCGGGCAGACGACTCGAGCCGTAACGCGCCGGTATGACAACGATAAAATCCTGCATCGGCTAGCGCTCCTTCACGTCTCGTCCGTGCTGGAGGTGCCCCGCCCGGGGTTGGTCTTGAGGGTCTCGTCGACCTCCATGACCCGCGCCTCCTCGACCAGCATCACCGGGATGCCGTCACGGATCGGATAGGCCAGGCCATCGAACTGGCAGCACAGCTCGCCGGCATCGCGGTCGTAGCGCAGCTTGCCCTGGCACTGGGGGCACACCAGCATCGCCAGTAGTTCCTTGTCCATCATCGTTTCTCCTGTTGAATTTGAGCCTTCGGCGGCAGTGCTCAGTCACTCTGCCGCTGCGCGATCCCGGTATCATGAGCGACCTGCGCATCGTCGGTGCCTCGCCAGGCGGACACTCGCCGATCGAACCAGGCCACGAAGGACGCCTCGGGTCTAGCCTCGACATCCAGGGCCCAGCAATCGTCGGGAACAAAGCTTCGACACTTGACCGCATCCTTGGCGGTCATCACCACAGGTCGCTGGTCGCTGGTCGTCAGGTTGGCCGGGCTGAACCGGTGATGGTCGGAAAAGGGGGCCGGTCGATGGGCGACTCCCAGCTCCGACAGGGTGGTAAAGAAACGCTCCGGATGACCGATCCCTGCCACCGCGGTGACCGGCGTGGCGAAAGGCAGCGGCGTCAGTGGACGCCGCTCGTCGTCACCGACCCTGCGCCAGCAGGCGGGCTCCAGTTGCATGGTGAAGCCGTCGGCGGCAAGCGCGCTCGACGATTCGCCGTTGACGATCAGCGCGTCGATGCGCTCCAGCCGCTCCAGCGGTTCGCGCAGCGGCCCTGCCGGCAGGCAGCGCCCGTTGCCGAAGCCTCGCTTGGCGTCCACCACCACCACCTCGAGATCACGCCCCAGGGCATGGTGCTGAAGACCGTCGTCGGTGACGATGACGTCACAACCGGCGTCGATCAGGCACTGGGCCCCACGCGGGCGGTCCGGATCGACCACCACCGGCAGCCCGGTCTGATCGGCCAGCATTCGCGGCTCATCGCCGCTGGCCGCTACTGGTGTATCGGCGGCAAGGTGCAGCGGGTAGCCATCGGCCTTGCCACCGTAGCCCCGTGACAGAATCCCGGGGCGAAAGCCGTGTTCGGCCAGGTGCCGCCCCATCCAGGCGACCAGCGGCGACTTGCCGGTGCCGCCGAGAGTCAGGTTGCCGACCACGATGACGGGTACCGAAGCGCGCCACACCGGCTTGTCGCCACGCGCAAAGGCGTCGGCTCGCCGGCGTACCTCGCGGCGATAGAGCGCCTCCAGCGGCCGCAGGACGGCAAGCCAGGGAGCCCCACGATAGGCCGCCTCGAGCCAGCGCTGCCCAAGCCCCATCTACGCCTCCTGGAATTGCAGCTGGTGCAACGCGGCGTAGGCACCGCCATCGCGTTCCAGCAGCTCGGCGTGGGAGCCCTGCTCGATGATCTCGCCCTGCTCCATGACCAGGATGCGGTCGGCCCGTTCGATGGTCGACAGGCGGTGGGCGATGACCAGGGTGGTGCGGTCCTTGCAGACCTCTTCCAGGGCCGCCTGGATATGGCGCTCGGACTCGGTGTCCAGCGCCGAGGTCGCCTCGTCGAGGATCAGGATGGGAGCATCCTTGAAGATCGCCCGAGCGATCGCCATGCGCTGACGCTGACCACCGGAGAGCATCACGCCGTTATCTCCGACCAGCGCCTGGTAGCCGCCGGGCATGCGCTCGATGAACTCATGGGCGTGGGCGGCGCGGGCCGCTGCCTCGATGTCAGCAGGATCGGCATCGGGGACCCCGTAGGCGATGTTCTCGGCGATGGTGGCGTTGAACAGGGTGACCTGCTGGGACACCAGCGCAATCTGCTGTCGCAACGCCGTCAGCTGGTACTCCTCGATGGGGGTGCCATCGATCAGGATACGCCCGCCCGTCGGTCGGTAGAAGCGCGGCAACAGGCTGACCAGGGTCGACTTGCCGCTGCCCGAGCGGCCGACGATGGCCACCATCTCGCCCTTGCGCACGTCCAGGTCGATGCCCTTGAGCACCTCGGGCTGATCGTCTCCGTAGGCGAAGCGCACCTGTTCGAGCTGTATCCGCCCCTGCAGGCGCTCGGGCATCAGGGTTCCGGTATCGCGTTCCTCAGGCTCGTCGAGCAGCCCGAACAGTTCACTGGAGGCAGCGATACCCTTCTGGATGGTGCCGTTGATCTCGCTGAGCGAGCGAATCGGCTTGGCCATCAGCGAGGCGGCGGTGATGAAGGCCACGAATTCACCCGGCGTCATGTTGTCCATCAGCGCCGGTGACATGGCAAGCCACACCAGCAGCGCCAGCGACAGTGCCACCAGCATCTGGATGACCGGGGTGCTGGTGGCCTTGGTCAGGGCCTCCTTCAGGCTCTGGCGACGGTTGACTTCACTGGCGTCGTGGAAGCGCCCCATCTCGTATTTCTCGGCGCCGTGGGTACGCACCACGCGGTAGCCGGTCAAGGCCTCGGAGGCGACGTGGGTGACGTCCCCCATGGAGCGCTGGATGCGCTTGGAAATGCGCCGAAAGCGCTTGCTGGCGTAGCTCACCACGCCACCAATCAGCGGCGTCACGGCCATGAACAAGAGCGTCAGCATCCAGTTGGTCCACAGCAGATAGCCCAGCAGGCCGAGTACAAACAGGCCCTCCTGGAGGATTACCGTGATCGCCTTGGTGCCTGCGCCGGTCACCTGCTCCACATGGTAGGTCACCCGCGAGATCAGGTGGCCGGAAGAATGATTGTCAAAGAAGCGCCCCGGCAGGCGCAGCATATGGTTGAAGACGTCACAGCGCAGCGCGTGCACCATGTTGCGTGCAACGTTGCTCATGAAGTAGGTGCCGAGAAAGGTGCCGACACCCCTGGCGCCGAACATGCCGACGACGAACAGCGGCAGAAACAGACGAAAGGCGGCGTCGGGATTCTGGATGCCATCGATCAGGCGCTTCATCATCTCGGCCAGGGCGGTACTGGACGCCGCGTAGATGGCGTAGCCGACCACGGCGACGAGAAAGGACTTCCAGAAGGGTTTGACGTAACCAAGAAGACGCTTGTAGAGCGTCCAGCCGGAGTATTCGATCACGTTGGCTCCAGTTGCGAGGGAATCGGTCCTGTCTGGCCGCCGCGGATGGTCCAGGTGGCGATCACCAGGACCCGCACGGCCGTCTGCCGCCGACAGCGGACGCGGCGTCGCTCCTGGCCGGCCGACACACAGGGCAGTGAGATTCAGTGCCGCGATTCTACCCCATGGCAGGGGCCTTCGACACCGCCACCGGTCAGACGGGGATGGATACCCTGCGCCGCCGCTATCCCGACCTGCGACAGGAGGATGTTCACTCGCCCATCCACAGCGGTGTCCATCAGGCAACTGCCGACGCGTCGCAGGCGACGCACCACCTGGTCGGCAGGATGACCGAAGCCATTGTAGGCACCGCGGGAAATCACCGCCAGGCGGGGCGGCCTGGCCGTCACCAGGGCCTCGCCGGTGCTGTCCGCGCTGCCATGATGCCCCACCACCAGAACCGCAGGCGCCAGCGGCAAGCGCGGGATCAGGAAGCGCTCGACGCGTTTTCCCGCATCGCCGGTAAGCAACACGCTGCCACCGGCGGTACTCACCAGCAGCACGCAGGAGCGATCATTGCTGCCATGCCCGGCAACGTCGCTTGCCGTTGCGCTGCCGGCCGAGGCAGGCGGCCACAGAAAGGTGAAGTCGACACCGTCCCAGCGCCACCCCTCCCCGGCATGACAAGGGTGTCGCGGCGTGTGCGCCGACAGCGCCAGCGTCTCGCCCTCGGGGTACCACCAATGAGCCACCCGATGATCACGCACCAGGCTGGCGAGTCCTCCTGCGTGGTCCTGGTCGGCGTGGCTGATCACCACCTCGTCAAAGGCTTGCGGAGATGCCCAGATGGACGCCAGCGGCGTAAAGCCGGAGCGAAAGCGAGGACCGCTGTCGTACAGCAGTCGATGACGGGCGGTGATCAGCTCCACCATCAGCCCCTGCCCCACGTCCCAGACCATCAGCCGTACCTCGCCCGGTCCAGGCCTGCCACCGAAGGCCGGCATCATCGCCATGGCCGCAACAAGTGCCAGGAGGCTTGCTGATCGCAGCCCGGCACCCAGGCCAGGCAGCAACAGCAGCGCGCCCAGGCCCAGCAGCAGAATGCCGAGCGTCCAGCGCCCTCCTTCTCGCAGTGACTGACCGGGTGACAGTTCGGCGAACATCCGCAACGACGCCAGCATCACCTCAAGGCCCGCTTCGAACAGCCACCAGCTCGCCATCGCCGCCTCAGACGACACCGTCGACAGCACCCAGCCCAGCATCCCCAGCGGCACCAGCACCAGCGTCACCAGGGGCACCGCCAGCAGATTGGCCAAGGGGGCCAACGGCGCCACTTGACCCATCGCCAGCAGCACCAGACCCGCCATGGGTAGCGCCAGCAACAGCTGGGTACGCAATAGCGCCGCCAAGGCACCCTTGAGCCCGGACGGCACCTGCCTGCCCTGCCACATCAGGATCAGCAGGGCTACAGCACCGAAGGACAGCCAAAGCCCGGGGCGCCACAGCGCCAAAGGATCCCACAGCACGACCACCGCCCAGGCCAGTGCCCAGCCCTGCCACGGCGAAGGAGAATGCCGCCCCCCGGCCACCCAAAGGGCGATAAGGACCATCACCAGTGCCCGCAGCGCCGGCGGTTCGGCGCCGACCAGCCAGACAAAGCCGGTGGTGGCCGTTGCGGCGGCCAGCCACGGCCAACGCAAAAGCCGCCAGCGCCCCGGCTGAATCAACCGCGCCACCAGTCGCGACAGGGTCAGCGCCAGCGCCGCCACCAGGCCCACGTGCAGCCCGGACACCACCGCCAGATGGGTCGTCCCGGTGGCGTTGAGCAGCGCCCAGTCATCGGCCTCGAGCCGCTCGCCACGGCCCAGGGTCAAGGCCGCCAGCCAGCGCTGCGTCGTCTCATGCAGCGGCTGGCCATCGAGCTGTCGCAGCAACGCCCGGCGTGGGTCCTGGGGGGCGGCGGCCAAGCGTTGCGGCGGCGGTTGTGCGAGGACCGATCCGGTGGCGTGAATCCCTTCACGCCACAGCCAGCGGCGATAGTCGAAGCGCCCGGGATTCGCGAGGCCACCAGGTGGGCGCAGTCGTACATCGAACCGCCAGCGCTCACCGACGGCCATCATCGTGTGCGCTGTTGCCGACGCGGCCCCGACCTCGCCGTCCATGGGGCTATAGCGACTGACCCGTATCCCCTCGAGTCCCGAGCAGTCAGGCAGTCCGGCTTCCAGCGGACGGCAGCTCTCGACCCTCATGGTCAGACGCTGCAGGCCATCGCTCTGGCGACTTGCCAACACCCGCCCCTCGACCGTCAGCGGCACCCCGGCAAGCCCCGAGGGCAAGCGGGCCGCCTGCTGCTGCAACAGACAGCCAAGCACCCACAGCCCGGCCAGACACACCAGCAGCGCCGCCGTCCGGCGCAAGGCCAGTGATACCAGTGCCGCCGCTGTCAGCAGATTCAGGCCGAGGGCGGCCTCGGGCAGCGTCAGACCGGCGCCTCCAAGGACGCTGCCCAGGGCCAGCGCCCATGCCAGCGAGAGAGAACAGGTGCCTTGCCAGAGGCGGCCTGACGGCCGACGCATCGATCGTTGCGAGTTTTCGTCAGATTCCATCGCCCTCTCTCTGGAGCCCTGGAGGCTTGGGGCCCCGAAGCCCGACAGCCTGTCGACGGCGTCACGCATGCCCATCGTTGGCCGACGTCATGGCAAGGGCGGCGGCTTGTATGGATAATAGCCACGCATCCGCAGCCTCGAGCTGATTCGCCATGCCGCGTCGACTACTCAAGCGCTATCTGCCCTCGCCGGACGCCCTGCGCCGGCAGCGCTCGCTACGCTTCATGGCGCACCTGATCGCCGACCCCGCCCTGTGGGTGCTGACGCGCCGCAGCGTGGCCAACGCCTTCAGCGTTGGCCTGTTCAGCGCGCTGCTGCCGATCCCGTGTCAGATGGTCGTCGCCGCCCTCGGCGCCCGTGTCGGACGCTGCAATCTGCCGCTGTCGGTGGCTCTGGTGTGGATCACCAACCCGCTGACGATGCCGATCATCTTCTACGCCAACTACTGTCTCGGCGCCTGGCTGATGCAACGCCCGGCGCTGGAGGCGCCCCATCGGCTGACCACCGACTGGCTGCAGTCCCAGTTGCTGGACATCCTGCCGTCCCTGCTGATCGGCTCGCTTGTGGCGGCGATCGCCGTCGGCGGCCTGGCCAACCTGGTGATACGCCTGCTGTGGCGCTGGCAGGTGGCACGCAGCTGGAAGGCACGCGCGCGCCGGCGACGCCGCAGGACCCAGCCGCACTGAACCAACCACACTGACTCAACCGCATCGACCCAGCCACACTGCCCCAGCCGCCCTGACTCAGCCTGCGCAAAAGGCCCTGCTCGGCCCGGCGCCGTTCCCGCTGGTCTGCCGAGAAAGCCCGGACAAGCAATCCCCTACGAAAGAAGGCCCCGATGCGATTGCATCGGGGCCTTCTTCTGGCTTCTTCTGGACGCTGCGAAAGACCTACTCGGCGTGCAGCTTGCCGTTGTCGAGTCTCAGCACGCGGTCCTGATGGGCGGCCAGGGCCGGGTCATGGGTGACGATGACGAAGGCGCAGCGAGCGCTGGCGGCAAGCTCATCCATCAGCGCCAGGATGCTGGCGGCGGTGTGCTTGTCGAGGTTGCCGGTGGGCTCGTCCATCAGCATCAGGCTGGGATCGGTGACCAAGGCCCTGGCGATCGCCGCACGCTGGCGCTCACCGCCGGACAGCTCGCCGGGCTTGTGTTCGGCCCTGGGGCCCAGCCCTACCTTGTCCAGCAGAGCACGCGCCTTGTCCTCGGCGTCACGCTTGCGGCTACCGCGAATGATCAACGGCAGCGCCACGTTCTCCAGCGCCGAGAACTCCGCCAGCAGGTGGTGGAACTGGTAGACGAAGCCGATGTGGCGATTGCGGAAGCGCCCGATCTCGGCGTCGCCCATCTTGTGCAACACGGTGTCGGCCACCCGTACTTCGCCGGCGCTGGGGCTGTCGAGGCCACCGAGCAGGTTGAGCAGGGTGGTCTTGCCGGAGCCGGAACTGCCGACCACCGCGACTCGCTCGCCGGCGTGCACCTTGAGCTCGAGCTGGTCGAGCACCACCAGGTCGGCGGGACCTTCATCGTAGACCCTGGACAACTCGCGGCACTCGAGCATCAGATCGTTGCCGGCGGGGGTCGATGCCTCGACACCAGGCTTGGCGATTACCGAATCATTCATAGCGCAGCACCTCGGCAGGCTGGACCCGCGCCGCGCGCCAGGCCGGATACAGGGTGGACAGGAAAGTCAGCACGAAGGCGGCCCCCACGATCTGATAGACATCGCTCCAGATCAGCTGGGACGGCAGGTCACTGATGAAGTAGACCCCCGCGTCGAGGAAGTGGATACCCAAGGTCGACTCGACGAAGGCAATGATATCGGACACCGTCAGCGCCAGCAGAATACCCAGCGCGACCCCGATGACGATACCGATCACCCCGATGGCGATACCCTGGACCATGAAGATGCCCATGATCGAACCCGGGGTGGCACCGATGGTCCGCAGGATGGCGATGTCGGCGTGCTTGTCGGTCACCACCATCACCAGGGTCGAGACGATATTGAAGGCAGCCACGGCGATGATCACGGTCAGCAGCAGGCCGATCATGCGCTTTTCCATCTGGATCGCCTGGAACAGGTTGCCCCGGGTGAAGGTCCAGTCGTAGCCGCGATAGCCACCGCCCAGCTCATTGACGATGGCCTGGGTCTCCTGACCGGCCAGGAACAGATCGTCGAGCTCCAGACGCAACCCGCCAATGCTGTCCCCCATGCGCGCCAGGGTCTGCATGTCCTCGATGTTGGCGTAGGCCAGGTTGGCGTCCAGGTCGGCACCGACACTGAAGATGCCGCTAACGGTGAAGCGCTTGAGCCTGGGGAAGACGCCTGCCGGGGTGATCGAGGCCTCCGGCACCAGCAGGGTCACGCTGTCCCCCACGTCGACGTTGAGGTTGTTGGCGAGGATGGAGCCGAGCACGATGTGCCACTCCCCTGCCTTGAGGTCGTCCAGCGAGCCACGCGACATGTTCTCGTCGACGATCGACACCCGGCTCTCCCACTCGGGCTCGATGCCGTTGACCATGGCGCCCTGATTGCGCCCGGCCACCGAGAACATGCCCTGCTGCTGGATATAGGGCGCCGCCCCGATGACATGTTCGCGCTGGGTCAGGCGCTCGGCCAGGGGCTGCCAGTCGGTCATCCCACCGGCCTGTTCGATCTGGGTGTGGGGCACCATGCCCAGCACCCGCTGGCGCAGCTCCCGGTCGAAGCCGTTCATCACCGAGAGCACCAGGATCAGCACCGCCACGCCCAGGGTAAGACCCAGCATGGAGGTCAGCGAGATGAACGAAATGAAGTGGTTGCGTCGCTTGGCTCGCACATAACGCAACCCGATCAGAAAGGGCAATCGATCAAGCATGGACTCGTTCCTTGTCGGCGGGCCGTCATGGTACGGTTTTTTGCGAGCGACTGCATCGCCACGGCAGAGGAATTGCGAGATCCTTGCATCTTCGGTCACAGCCGCCTACATTTCGCCGTTTCTTGGCCCCAGGACATCACCCATGCCCCGCCTGCTACCCGAATGGCACCCTCAGGATGCCGTCCAGCTGACCTGGCCCCGCCGCGACAGCGACTGGGCGCCGACGCTGCCCGCCATCGAGGCGATGCTCGAGCAGCTCGCCCTGATCATCAGTCGTTATCAGAGCGTGATCATCGGGGTGCCCGACCGTGACACCGGCGAGGCGCTGTCAGGCCGCCTGCTGGCCCGAGGCGCGGCACCCGAGCGTCTGCGCCTGACCGTGGTCGACGCCGACGACACCTGGGCCCGGGACCATGGCCCGCTGGCGACCGGTGACGGCAACGGCGTTACCTTCCATGACCTCGGCTTCAACGGCTGGGGCGGCAAGTTTCCGGCCGATCGCGACAACACCCTGACCCGCCAGCTCAAGGATGCCGGCTTGATCGCCTGCGCGACAAGCGATAGCGCGGTGATCATGGAGGGCGGCGCCCTGGAGACCGATGGCGAAGGGACGCTGCTGACCACCGAGGCCTGTCTGCTCAATCCCAACCGCAACCCCTCGATGTCGCGGGCCGATATCGAGACCTGGCTGGCCGAGACGCTGGGCATCCAACGGGTGCTGTGGCTCTGCCACGGACATCTCGAAGGCGACGATACCGACAGCCATATCGATACCCTGGCGCGCTTCTGTGATCCCCAGACCATCGCCTATGTGCGCTGCGATGATCCGAGCGACGCGCACTACGCCGAGCTCGCCGCCATGGAGCGCGAACTCAAGGCGCTGACCCGCGCGGACGGCTCGCCCTATCGCCTGGTACCGCTGCCCTGGCCTGGCGCCTGCCATGACGCTGAGGATGGCCACCGCCTGCCGGCCACCTACGCCAACTTCCTGATCATCAACGGGGCGGTGCTGGTGCCGGTCTACGGCGATCGTCACGACCTGGCGGCGCTCGACGCCCTGGCCGGGGCCTTCCCCGACCGGGATGTCATCCCGGTGGACGCCAGCGCCGCCATCGTTCAACACGGCAGCCTGCACTGCCTGACCATGCAGTGGCCCCAGGGGGCTCTCGCCGCCGCCACCACCACCGCCGAAGGAGACCGCCGATGACACGCCAATTGACCGTGGGCCTGGTCCAGCAACCCGCCTGGCCCGACAAGGCCAGAAGCCTCGACGCCAGTGAAGCGAGCATCCGCGATCTCGCCGGCCGCGGTGCCAGACTGGTGATGCTGCAGGAACTCCACGCCACCCACTACTTCTGTCAGTACGAGGATCCGGCGCTGTTCGACCTGGCGGAGCCGCTGGACGGGCCCACCGGCACACGACTGGCCGAACTCGCCGCGGAGCTCGACATCGTGCTGATGGGCTCGCTGTTCGAGCGCCGCGCGCCGGGCATCTATCACAACACGGCGGTGGTCTACGACGGCGCCAAGGGCGCGGTGGGTCACTACCGCAAGATGCATATCCCCGACGACCCGGGCTTCTACGAGAAGTTCTACTTCACCCCCGGAGATCATGACGCCTCTCTCGGACAAGGGTTCACCCCCATCGACACCTCGGTGGGCCGGCTCGGGGTACTGGTGTGCTGGGATCAGTGGTACCCGGAGGCCGCGCGCCTGATGGCCCTGGCCGGTGCCGAACTGCTGCTCTACCCCACCGCCATCGGCTGGGCGCCGGGCGACGACGACGCCGAAAAGACGCGCCAGAAGGACGCCTGGACGCTGATCCAGCGCAGCCACGCCGTGGCCAACGGTGTCCCGGTGCTGGTCGCAAACCGGGTGGGCCACGAGGAGGATCACTCGACGGTCAGCGAAGGCATCGACTTCTGGGGCGGCAGCTTTGTCGCCGGGCCCCAGGGTGAGCTGCTGGCCCACGCCGGCACCGAGCCCGAGACCCTGCTGGTGACCCTGGATCTGGACCATGGCGAAAACGTGCGGCGGATCTGGCCCTACCTGCGGGACCGGCGCATCGACGCCTATGGAGATCTGACCCGCCGCTACCGCGACTAGGGCTTGCCGCCAAAGAGCCGGGCTTCGTCGACTTCTCGCATAAAGCCCAGGGCTTGTACGAAAAGCGCCGACGCTCGTCGAGCTTTAGAACAGAGCCACGCGGCAATGGAACGACATGCCCCTGAACGCAAGAAACCCCGCCAGGTCTCCCTGGCGGGGTTTCTTGCATCTGGTAGCTAACGGCCGGTGCTGGCCCTTTTCGCCAATGCCCTAGCGCCAGAAGTCACGGATGGACGCGATCCCCTGGGCCCCCACGGCGCGGGCATGGCTGGCGTCGTGGCGCGTCATGCCACCCAGCGCGTAGACCGGCATGCCGGCGCGTTCGACCAGTTGCTGGAAGTCATGCCAGCCGATCGGTGCCACTTCCGGATGGGACGGAGTGGTGCGCAGCGGTGACAGGGTCACGAAGTCGCAGCCAATGGCGTGGGCCTGGTCGAGCTGGGCCTTGTCGTGGGTCGAGGCCGCCAACCACTTGGCCTCGGCGATGGGGCGACGCTCCAGGCCCATCAGCCGCTCGCTGGTCAGATGGATACCATCGGCATCGATCCGCTCGAGCAGCTCCGGTTCACCGTTGAGCATCAGCTTGGCACCGTATCGACGGCACAGCGCCAGGGCACGCTCCGCACGGGCCACGTAGGCGTCCTCGTCGAGGGTCTTGGCGCGCAGCTGAACCAGACGCACGCCATCTTCCTCGAGGGCCCGCTCGAGCTTGGCGTCGAAGGCGTCCTCGTCGGCTTCCTCGTCACTGATCAGGTATTCCGAGGGCAGCATCACCGCACGCAGGATCGGCAGGTTGGCGGCCGGGAAGGGATAGCCAATCAGCTCGCCCATGGGCACCCAGCGTACCGCCTGCCCTTCGCGACCGAAGGGCTCACCGGAGAAGTCCTTGACCTGCCAGACGTCGAGCAGAATGTGCTTATCGGAGTACTCGTGGTGGATGCGAATCAGCGGTTGGGCGCGACGAATCTCGATGCCGAGTTCTTCGTGCAGCTCGCGCTTGAGCGCCTCAAGCCCGGTCTCGTAGGGCGCCAGCTTGCCACCGGGAAACTCCCAAAGGCCGCCGTGGTCCACATTGGAAGGACGCCGGGCCAGCAGCACTTCGTCACCGTTCGGGCTGATGATGGCGGCCGCCGCCACGTGCACCCTTCTCTTCACCATAGTGTTCATTCAACAATACCAGCTTCGGTTCGCGGGCCACGCCCGCACCAGTTTTCAGTCGGGAGGGCGATAAAAGTCGGCATAGGATACCGATTCGCTCGCCGAGATTCATCTGCCGCTGATGCATCGCCGATGGATCGGCTCCACCGCTACCCACCGGACAGGCAAAAAAGACGACACAGGATACCGATTCACTGGCCGAGATTCATCTGCCGCCGACGAACCCATGCGGAATCAACTGCGGTAGTCGGCGTTGATCGAAACATAGTCGTGGGACAGGTCGGAGGTCCACACCCGCGCGGCAGCGTCACCACGCCCCAGATCGATGGCAATGGTGATCTCTTCTGCCGCCATCACCGCACTGCCGGCGTCCTCACTGTAGCCCTCTGCACGCCCACCGTTCTCGACCAGGCGCACATCGCCCAGATCGATGGTCACCCGATCGACATCGAAGTCCTCGACCCGGGCACGCCCCACCGCGGCGAGGATACGGCCCCAGTTGGCGTCACTGGCGTACAGTGCGGTCTTTACCAGCGGCGAATGGGCTACCGTAAAGGCTACCTCGCGCGCCTCCTCGACGCTCAGGGCGCCGCTGACGTCCAGGGTGACGAACTTGGTCGCACCCTCGCCGTCGCGAATGATCGCCTGGGCCAGCTCCACCAGCACCTCATCGAGGGCCTGACGAAATATCCGCTCGTCATCGTCATCGGCGAGTGCTGCGCCCTGGCCGGTGGCGATCAGCATGCAGGCGTCGTTGGTCGAGGTATCGGAGTCCACGGTGATGCTGTTGAACGAGCGCTTGACGCCCTCCCTGAGCAGGGCATCAAGACGCTCGGACTCGATCGCCGCGTCGGTGGCGACAAAACCCAGCATGGTGGCCATGTCGGGACGGATCATGCCCGACCCCTTGGCGATGCCATTGAGGGTGACAGTGCCCTGCTTGAGCGTTACCTGGCGGGTCGCGCCCTTGGTCCGGGTGTCGGTGGTGAGGATGCCTTCGGCCGCCCGAGCCCAGGCGTCGCCACCGTCGTCGAGCTGGTCGAGCGCCTCTGGCAGGCCACCGAGAAGTCGCTCCATCGGCAGCGGTTCGCCGATCACGCCGGTGGAGAACGGCAGCACCTGGTCGGCCGACACCTCGGCGAGTTCGGCCAGCGCCTGACAGGTGGCGTGGGCGTCGCGCATGCCGATCTCGCCGGTGCCGGCGTTGGCATTGCCGGTATTGATGACCAGGTAGCGAACCGCGTCGCCCGCGGCCAGATGCTGGCGGGCCACATGGACCGGCGCCGCGCAGAAGGCGTTGCGGGTGAAGGTGCCGGACACCCTGGCGCCCGGGGCCA
This sequence comes from Halomonas sp. EF61, assembly GCF_040147045.1. NCBI lineage: Bacteria > Pseudomonadati > Pseudomonadota > Gammaproteobacteria > Oceanospirillales > Halomonadaceae > Halomonas > Halomonas sp. EF61. The sequence goes on from NZ_JAMSHM010000002.1 coordinate 104,707, forward strand.
CCTCGATCACCACCAGATCACGCCGGCCCGGCTTCTTGATGCCTGCCATGGCACTGCCCAGGCGAACCCCGGGGATCGGCCCCATTGCCGGAAAAATGCTGTCACCGACTGCCATTGTTTTCTCCTTGCGTCAAAGACGACCCCAGGCCTTGAAGCCCGGGGTCGCCGTCGTCATGGGTTGCGAGGCTTGCTCAGCTGAGCTTGCCGCAGCACTGCTTGTACTTCTTGCCGGAGCCGCAGGGGCAGGGATCATTGCGGCCAACCTTGGGGGCGTCTCGACGCACCGGGCGCTGATCGGCAACCTCGTTGACGTGACGCTCGCCGCCCTCGTCGGCCATCTCGGCGTCCGTCGCGGCAGGTGCGTCGTGGCGACTGGCCGCCTGAGCGCTCTCGCGGGCCAGGGCCTCGCGACGCTGACGCTCCAGGGCGTCCACCTCCTCGGGGGCACGCACCTGCACGTGACTGAGGATACGGGTGACGTCGGCCTTGATATTGGTCAGCAGGTTCTGGAACAGCTCGAAGGATTCGCGCTTGTACTCCTGCTTCGGATTCTTCTGAGCGTAGCCACGCAGATGGATACCACGACGCAGATGGTCCATGGACTGCAGGTGTTCCTTCCAGCGGGTGTCCAGCACCTGCAGCATGACCTGCTTCTCGAAGCGCCGCATCAGCTCCTCGCCGGCGATGGCGACCTTGGCCTGATAGGTCTCGCGATGCTGGGTCTGCAGGCGTTCGCGCAGCTGCTCCTCGTGGAAGCGCTCGTCCTCCTCGGCCCACTGCACCACCGGCGCGTCCAACTGGTACTCGCTCTTGAGGTGAGCCTCGAGCCCCGCCAGATCCCACTGCTCGGGCAGGCTCTGGGGTGGCACGTAGGCACTGATGGCCTCGTCCAGCACCTCTTCACGAATGCCCATGACGTTGTCGGAGACGTCGCTGGCGGCCAGGATCTCGTTGCGCTGCTCGTAGATCACGCGACGCTGATCGTTGGCCACGTCATCGTACTCGAGCAGCTGCTTGCGGATATCGAAGTTGCGACCCTCGACCTTCTTCTGGGCACGCTCGACGGCGTTGGACACCATCTTGTGCTCGATGGCCTCGCCCCGCTCCAGGCCCAGCGCCTGCATCAGCTTCTGCACCCGTTCGGAACCGAACAGACGCATCAGGTTGTCTTCCAGCGACAGGAAGAAGCGGGTCGAGCCCGGATCGCCCTGGCGGCCACTACGACCACGCAGCTGATTGTCGATGCGCCGTGACTCATGGCGCTCGGAGCCGATGACGTGCAGGCCACCAGCGGCCAGCACCGCCTCGTGGCGCTCGCGCCAGGCCTCCTTCAATGCCTCTCTCTCGGCGTCGCTGGCGTTCTCCAGCTTGGCCGCTTCGGCCTCCCAGTTGCCGCCGAGCACGATATCGGTACCACGACCGGCCATGTTGGTCGCGATGGTCACCGCACCTGGGCGCCCGGCCTGGGCGATGACCTCGGCCTCGCGCTGGTGCTGCTTGGCGTTGAGCACGTTGAAGTCGATGCCGGACTTGCGCATCAACTCGGCCAGGTATTCGGACGTCTCGATGGACGCGGTACCCACCAGCACCGGACGGCCGGCCTCGACCTGGACCTTGACGTCCTCGATGATCGCCTCGAACTTCTCTTCGGCGCTGAGGTAGACGAGGTCGTTCATGTCCTTGCGCGCCAGCGGCCTGTTGGTGGGGATGACCACCACATCGAGCCCGTAGATCTGACGGAATTCGAAGGCCTCGGTATCGGCGGTACCGGTCATCCCGGACAGCTTCTCGTACAGGCGGAAGTAGTTCTGGAAGGTGGTGGAGGCCAGGGTCTGGCTCTCGCGCTGGACGGTCACACCCTCCTTGGCTTCCACCGCCTGGTGCAGGCCCTCGGACCAGCGACGGCCCGGCATGGTACGCCCGGTGTGTTCGTCGACGATGACCACCTGTCCCTCGCTGACGATGTAGTCGACGTCAGGGTGGTACAGGTGGCGCGCACGCAGCGCCGAGTGCATATGCTGCAACAGGTTGAGGTTCTGGGCGGCGTAGAGCGAGTCGTCTTCGCCGAGCAGCCCCTGGGCGCGCATCAGCTCCTCGACCTTGTGGTGACCGCGCTCGGTCACCTCGACCTGCTTCTGCTTCTCGTCGAGGGTAAAGTCGCCGCTTTCGGGATCTTCCTCGTCGCTGCAGGGCGTGAGCTCCCTGGCGAGCCGATCCACCACCTTGTACAGCTCGGTGTTCTCGTCCACCGCACCGGAGATGATCAGCGGCGTGCGCGCCTCATCGATAAGGATGGAGTCCACCTCGTCGACGATGGCAAAGTGCAGTTCCCGCTGAACCTTGTCTTCCAGCGAAAACGCCATGTTGTCGCGCAGGTAGTCGAAGCCGAACTCGTTGTTGGTGCCGTAGGTGATGTCGCAGGCGTAGGAGTCACGCTTCTCCTCGGAGGTCTGGCCGGAGTAGATCACGCCTACCGACAGGCCGAGAAACTCGTACAGGGGGCGCATCCAGTTGGCGTCACGCCGGGCCAGGTAGTCGTTGACCGTGACCACGTGCACGCCCTTGCCGGGCAAGGCGTTGAGGTACACCGCCAGGGTCGCGACCAGGGTCTTGCCCTCACCGGTCTTCATCTCGGCGATCCGGCCGCGGTTCAAGGTCATGCCGCCGATCAGCTGTACGTCGAAGTGACGCATGCCCATCACCCGCTTGCTGGCCTCGCGCACGGTGGCAAAGGCTTCGGGCAACAGGGCATCGAGCGACTCACCGGCCGCCAGACGCTCACGGAACTCAGCGGTGCGGGCGGCCAGCGCAGCGTCGTCGAGGGCTTCGAGGCTCGGCTCGAGCTCATTGACGGCGCGAACCTGGCGGGACATGCGCTTGACGTCGCGGTCGTTCTTGGAGCCGACGACTTTACGCAGCAGAGAATTGATCATGAAACTTCCTGAAATCTGGAACCTGAAAAAGAGGCCGCCAGGCATTGGCGACCGTCACGCTTCATCGAATTCAGGCGATGTCAGGAGGACCCCGGCGGGACACCACGTCGAGGGCGGCCACCGGCACCAGCATTGGCGCCGCCCAGGCCACCGACGGGGACGATGGTTTGGGCAGGGTCTTGAGGGGATGTCGGGCCAGCCGATGGCGGCAGGCCTTGAGCATGGTATGGGCCCGGATGACCGCCGGCGCCATGATGCAGATCTGCACCAGTCGCTCGGTGGCTCGGGGAGATTCGGCGGCGCTCAGGCTCGCCGGCAGCAGGCAGCCCACCAGCAGCCCTGCCAACCACCATCTGGCCACCCGACGGGCACGAGCCTCGCGGGGGCAGCAGCGATGTGGGTCGATGGCAGTCATGCTGTCGGGGAACTCCCTGGCGTGCTAGTCTCGGGCCGGCGCCATGCCGGCTGCCCATCACTCGAGCGGCCATCATGCAAACGGCCATGACACCTGCGTTCCACAGACGAACGCCGCCGAGCGACAAATTCATTGATCCTGGGGCATCCCAAGACACAAGCACATGAGTATAAAGGTTAAGCGGTTCCGCGCCCAGTCCATGACAGGGCTTCTTCAGGGCCGCGGCGAACTGGGCGGACTGATGCGCATGGCGCGCCTGATCGAGCGCGCTCAGGAGCATCTGCGCAATGAACTCTCGCCCACTCTGGCGGAACACCTGTTTGTCGGTGGCTTCCGTGACGGCCGCCTGACCCTGATCACCGATGGCGCAGCCTGGCTGACCCGTCTGCGCTACGAACAGCCGCGTCTGCTCGACTGCCTGCACCAGTTGCCGGAGTTCCAGGCGGTGACCGGCTTCCACCTCAAGGTACGCCCGGTGCGCCCGGCCAAGGTGGCGCCGCGCCAGGTAAGGCGCCTGCCCGCCCAGGCCGGTGACGAGCTCTCGAGCTGCGCCGCCGATGTCGAGGATCCGCGACTCAAGCGCGCCCTGGAGCGCCTGGCGGCCCACGCCGAGTCGCCTTCAGGAAAAGACGACGCCTAGCCCCATCGGCGTTCCCCGCGCATGAATCGCCGCGGCCTCCCGACCCTGCCCGCGCCGCTTGGTGACGCCGAACACGACGTGAACATGACGCGAATATGAAACCCCAGACAGCAGAACGCCGCCCCGAGGGGCGGCGTTCAAGCGAGTGATGGCCGAAGACAAGTTGCTACGGAAGACTGGCGATCTGCGGGGCTAACCTTGGCCTGGCCATCACCGAGGCTCGCATCACGCCATGGCCGGTGCCGCGTAGGAAATCGGCGCCGATTCGGCTTCGCTCTCGTAGGTCACGATCTCCCAGGCCTCGGGCTGCTCGATGAGCGCACGACACAGCTGGTTGTTCAGCGCGTGACCGGACTTCACGCCACGGAACTCGCCGATCAGGCTGTGACCGAGCTGGTAAAGGTCACCGATGGCGTCCAGCACCTTGTGCTTGACGAACTCGTCGTCGTAGCGCAGACCACCGTCGTTCACGATGCGGTAGTCGTCCACCACGATGGCATTGTCGAGGCTCCCACCAAGCGCCAGGTTGTTCGAGCGCAGGTACTCGAGATCACGCATGAAGCCGAAGGTCCGCGCGCGAGACACCTCCTTGACGAAGGACGTCGTGGAGAAGTCGACCATGGCGGTCTGCTTCTGGTCCTCGAACACCGGGTGATCGAAGTCGATGGCAAAGGAGACCTTGAAGCCCTGATGGGGCAGGAAGACGGCTTCCTTGTCGCCTTCGCTGACCTTGATCTCACGCTTGATGCGGATGAACTTCTTGGCCGCGCTCTGCTCCTGGATCCCGGCGGACTGGATCAGGAACACAAAGGGTCCGGCACTACCGTCCATGATCGGCACTTCGGGCGCGCTCACATCGACGTAGGCATTGTCGATGCCGAGACCCGCGAAGGCGGACATCAGGTGCTCCACGGTCGCGACCTTCTCACCATTCTGAGACAGGGCGGTGCAGAGAGTGGTGTCGGTCACATTCAACGCCTGGGCGGGAATGCGGACCTCCGGCTCGAGGTCGGTGCGCACGAACACAATGCCCGTGTCCACCGGCGCGGGGCGAAGCGTCAGGTAGACCTTCTTGCCGGAGTGCAGTCCCACGCCCGTGGCGCGGATGACATTCTTGAGGGTACGTTGTCTGATCATTGTGCAGTCGCCAGGCAGTCGTTGGTTATCAAACACCGTTCACTATAACACCAAACGGACGTTTCAACAAAAAAACATCGCCTTTCGATCCCTGCACCCCGGAAATTTCGCGCACTCTGCTCTCGATCAGTCCGCCTGACGCCGCAGGAAGGCGGGAATATCGAGATAATCGTCCAACTCCTGAGACTTGCGCTTCTCGGCCTGCGGTCGCGGTGATTCCTGCGCCTCTGGCTTGCTCGCTGCGGCCACACCGGCGCCGCCCTGGGCGCGATTGATCGCACTCTGCTGAGGACGCTGGCGCGCCTCGGGACGACGAACCTGCTGCTGCGCCGCCGGCTTCTGCTGGCGTGACACCTGATTGTCGAGACCCGCCGCGACCACGGTGACCCGCAGTTCGTCGGTCATGTCCATGTCGATGGAGGTACCCACGACGATGGTGGCGTCCTGGGAGGCGAACTCCTGCACCGTGGCGCCGACGTCGTTGAACTCACCGATCGACAGATCCGGCCCAGCGGTGATGTTGACCAGGATGCCGCGAGCGCCGTGCAGATCGATATCCTCGAGCAGCGGGCTGCGGATCGCCTTCTCGGCGGCCTCGCGTGCGCGATTTTCGCCGGTGGCACCACCGGTGCCCATCATCGCCATGCCCATCTCTGACATCACGGTGCGCACGTCGGCGAAGTCGACGTTGATGATGCCCGGGCTGGTGATCAGCTCGGCGATACCCTGTACGGCACCCAGCAGGACGTCATTGGCGGCGCTGAAGGCAGTCAGCAGTGTCGCGCTCTTGCCAAGCACGGACAGAAGCTTCTCGTTGGGAATGGTGATCAGCGAGTCGACATGCTCGGACAGCTCCTTCATGCCCTCTTCCGCTGCGCGCATGCGCTTGGGGCCTTCGAAGGGGAACGGGCGGGTGACCACCGCGACGGTCAGGATGCCCAGCTCCTTGGCGACCTGGGCGACCACCGGTGCCCCGCCGGTGCCGGTACCACCACCCATGCCGGCGGTGATGAAGACCATGTCGGCGCCACCGAGCAACTCGGCGATCCGCTCACGATCTTCCATCGCGGCCTGACGACCCACTTCGGGGTTGGCACCGGCGCCAAGCCCCTTGGTGATCTCGCTGCCGAGCTGCAACACGGTCTTGGCGGAGACGCGCTTGAGCGCCTGGGCATCGGTATTGGCGCAGATGAACTCCACCCCTTCGATGCTGCTCTCGACCATGTGATTGACGGCATTGCCGCCGCCGCCACCGACGCCGATGACCTTTATGACCGCGCTGCTTGAGGGCGCGCTATCTACGACTTCGAACATTTGCCCCGTCTCCTGAGCCGCTTGTGCGGCCCTTTCAGAAATTTCCTTTGAACCAGCCTTTGATCTTTTCCAGCGCCGGAGTCCTTTCCTCTGGTCCACGCCGGGAGACGTCCTCGCGTCTCGATTGCGACGAGATGGTGCCACCCTGCCCCTGGTGGACACGACCCTGACGGGCCTCATGTAGAGCGTAATGTAACAAACCGACACCCGTCGAATAAATCGGATTTCGCACCACGTCGGCCAGGCCCCTCACATTCTGCGGACAAGCGACCCTGACCGGCATGTGAAATATCTCTTCGGCAAGCTCCACCACACCTTCCATGCGTGATGTGCCACCGGTCAACACCACCCCTGCGGCGACCAGATCCTCAAAGCCGCTGCGGCGCAGTTCGTCGCGCACCAGGGTGAACAATTCCTCGTAACGCGGCTCGACCACTTCGGCCAGCGACTGTCGAGACAGGTCTCTGGCGGGACGGTCGCCGACACTCGGTACCTTGATCATTTCGTCGCTGGAAGCCAGCTGGGTCAGCGCACAGGCGTACTTGACCTTGATCTCCTCGGCATACTGAGCCGGGGTACGCAGCGCCATGGCGATATCGTTGGTGACCTGGTCACCGGCGATCGGTATCACCGCAGTGTGGCGAATGGCGCCCTCGGTGAATACCGCGATATCGGTGGTGCCCCCGCCAATGTCGACCATGCAGACGCCCAGCTCACGCTCATCCTCGGTCAGCACGGCATGACTGGAAGCCAGCTGCTCGAGGATGATGGCGTCGACGTCGAGCCCACAGCGACGCACGCACTTCTCGATGTTCTGTACCGCGTTGAGCGCGGCGGTCACCAGATGAACTCGTGCCTCCAGACGCACCCCCGACATGCCCAGCGGCTCACGGATACCACCCTGGGTGTCGATGGCGAACTCCTGGGGCAACACGTGCAGCACCCGCTGCCCTTCGGAAATGGCCCTGGCCCGCGCCGAGTCGATCACTCGCTCGATATCGGAAGGCGCAACTTCGCGCTCCTTGATCGCCACGACCCCGTCGGAATTCATGGAACTGATATGACTGCCGGCAATGCCCACATAAACCGAATGTATGTCGCAACCGGCCATCAACTCAGCTTCTTCAACCGCACGCTGAATCGACTGGACCGTGGATTCGATATTGATCACCACTCCCTTCTTCATGCCACGGGAGGGATGAGAGCCGATACCGGCAATTTCGATACCACCATCGTCGGTGGGTTGCCCCACGATCGCGACGACCTTGGATGTTCCGATATCCAGCCCGACTACCATATTGGACACGTTGGATGGACCTGCCATGAGCCGGGAAATCTCCTTGAACGGATTCCGTTACCTCGGAACCTGCCTCTGTTATAAAAAAACCTGGGACGATTATAGGAACAATAGCGCTTGTTCGACCAGCCCGGGGCGTACATTCATTCCACGATACGGACACATTTAAACAAAAGAAACCGAGAAAACTTTGCCGATGGCCGGAAAAGTGTCGCCATATAATTCCGTTCTCGCGTCTGATCCATGCCGTCTTTTCGTTAACCGCGAGTCGCGGCCTCATCATCGACCGGCTCCGTCTCGCCATGCCAGGCCACGGCGACGCCGTTGGGGTAGCGCAGATCGATGTAGCGAATGTGCGACGCGACCTCACCCAGTTCACGCCGCCAGGCCGCCTCGAGGCGCCCGAGGCGGGCGTCCAGATCTCCACGGCCGAGCATGATCCAGACGCCGCTGTCCAGCTGAAAGCGCCAGGCGCCGCGGGCTTCCAGACGTAGCTGGTCGATCCCGAGCCCCATCTTGTCCAGCCGCTGCCCCAGGTCATCGAAGTAGGCCAGCACCTCGGGGCCGGCGCCACCGGGTCCCGCCATATCCGGCAGTCCCATGGGCGGCTCCACCGGGGCAAAGACAAAGGGCTCGCCATCGCCGTTGAGCAGTTGATCGTCGTTCCAGCGCGCCACCGGGCGCTGCTCCTCGAGCTCGAAGGTCAGTGCATTGGGCCACTCGCGACGAATACGCACCTCCTTGAGCCAGCCCACCTGCAATGCCTGCTCACGCAGCGCCTCCAGGTCCACCGACAGCCAGGTGCGGCCCCTGACCAGCGGCGCCAGCTGGCCCTTGAGATAGCTGGCGTCCACGTGGTGCAACTCACCACCGATGGACACCCGCTCGATGGGCCGATCCAGCCACAACCACAGCGCCTTGCCACCGGCGCCCACCAGGGCAGCCAGCAGCACGACGCCAAGCCAGGTGCCGCGCCTGGCCATCTCAGCCGCGCTCCCTGGCGGTATCGAGAATACGCAGGACCAGTTCGTCGAAGTCGATGCCTGCATGGGCCGCCGCCTGGGGCACCAGACTGTGATCTGTCATGCCGGGCACGGTATTGACCTCGAGCAGCCAGAACCGACCTTCAGCGTCGCGCATCACATCGACGCGGCCCCAGCCCTGACAGCCCACCGCTTCGAACGCCGCCAGGCACAGCTCGCCCAGCGCGGTCTCCTGCTCGGCATCCAGACCACAGGGCAGGTGGTAAAGCGTCTCGTTGGACAGGTACTTGGCCTCGTAGTCGTAGAAGCCGCTGGGCACCTCGACGCGAATGGCCGGCAGCGCGCTGTCGCCAAGTACCGACAAGGTAAATTCGTCTCCCGACACAAAACGCTCGGCCATCACCCGAGTATCGAAGGTGGCGGCCTCACGATAGGCAGTTTCGAGTTCATCACGGCTGTTGACGATGCTGATGCCGATGGTCGAACCCTCATGGACCGGCTTGACCACCAGCGGCAGACCCAGTCGGTCGGCCACCTCGTTCCAGTCGGCTTCGGGGGACAGCAGTACGCTCTCGGGCGTCGGCAGACCCAGGGTCTGCCACAGCGCCTTGGTCCTGAGCTTGTCCATGCCCAGCGCCGAGGCCAGAACACCGCTGCCGGTATAGGGGATTCCCGCCAGCTCAAGGGCCCCCTGCAGACAGCCGTCCTCCCCTCCCCTGCCGTGCAAGGCAATGAACACCAGATCGGGGTTCAGCGCCTGCAGCCCGGCGACGCCGCCCTCGGCAAGGTCATAGCCGGTCACTTCAAGGCCCTGGCGCTGACACGCCGCCAGCACGGCGGCACCGCTGTTCAGCGACACTTCTCGTTCGGCGCTATGGCCACCGTAGATGACCACCACATGGCCGTAGGACTGTACTTGTCGTGTCACAGGATCACCTCGTCGAACTGAAGCTGGGCATCCGCCAGACGCTGGGAGATGCCACCCACGTCACCGGCGCCCTGAGTAATCAGGATATCGCCGGGTCTGAGCACCTTGGCCAGCAGCGCCGGCAATTCCGCCTTGTCCTGGGCGAAGATCGGATCGACTTCGCCACGCTGACGGATGGAACCCGCCAGGCTGCGACCATCGGCGCCGGGCAGCGCGGCTTCGCCGGCACTGTAGACGTCGAGCAGTACCAGCGTATCGACGCCGGACAGCACCCTGACGAAGTCCTCGTAGAGATCGCGCGTGCGTGAGTAGCGGTGGGGCTGGTAGACCATCACCAGCCGGCGCTCGGACCAGCCATCGCGCACCGCCTTGATGACCATCTCCACCTCGCGGGGGTGGTGACCATAGTCGTCCACCAGCATCACCTCACCTTCACCGTTCGGCGCGGCGAAGTGACCGTGTACCTGGAAGCGGCGGCCAACCCCGGCAAAGCTCGCGAGTCCCCGCAGAATCGCCTCGGCGTCGACCCCGGCGTCGCTGGCCACGGCGATCGCCGCCAGCGCATTGAGCGCATTGTGACGGCCCGGCATGGCCAGACTGACATCGAGATCCTCGAGGTTGCCGGGCCGCACTGCGGTAAAGCGGACTTCGCCGGCACTCTGGGTGAAGTTCTCGATGCGATAGTCGGCGTCGTCGGAGAAGCCGTAGGTGACGAACTGGCGATTGATGCGGTCGAGCAGGCCACGCACGTTGTCATCATCGATGCACAGTATCGCCAGACCGTAGAACGGCAGGTTATGCAGAAACTCGATGAAGGTGTGCTTGAGACGCTCGAAGTCGCCACCATAGGTGCTCATATGGTCGGCATCGATATTGGTGACGATGCTGACCATCGGCTGCAGGTGCAGAAAGGAGGCATCGGACTCGTCCGCCTCGGCCACCAGGTAGTCGCCCTGCCCCAGCTGGGCGTTGGTGCCGGCGCTGGTCAGCTTGCCGCCGATGACGAAGGTCGGGTCCAGCCCGCCCTCGCCGAGCAGGGTGGCGGTCAGGCTGGTGGTGGTGGTCTTGCCGTGGGTCCCGGCCACGGCGATGCCGTGACGGAAGCGCATCAGCTCAGCCAGCATCTCGGCGCGACGTACCACCGGCACGCGATGCTCGTGGGCCCACACAAGCTCCGGGTTGTCCGCGTCCACGGCGGTGGATACCACCACCACATCGGCACCGGCGGCGTGCTCGGCAGCGTGTCCGATGAACACCAGGGCGCCGCACTGTTCGAGTCGCGCCACCACCGACGAATGACGCAGATCGCTGCCGCTGACCTGGTAGCCCTGATTGGCCAGCACCTCGGCGATGCCGCACATGCCGGCGCCGCCGATGCCGACGAAGTGGATACGACGAATGCGCCGCATGCCGAGACCGGGCTTGGTGGCAGCGGATGAGCTCAGTTGGCCGGGGACCGGCCCTTGGGTCGAATTACTCAAAACCTGTCTCCATACAGCCCGCCACCAGCCGTTCCACAGCGTCAAGGTGGGCCTCGGCCCTTGCCTTGCTCGCCATGGCCGCCAGGGTGTCGGGCTCAAGCAAGGTCCCCAGGCGTTCGGCCAGGGACGAAGGATTCATGTCACGCTGCTGAATAAGCGCCGCGGCACCGGCACCGACCAGCGCCTGGGCGTTGGCCGTCTGATGATCATCCACGGCGTGGGGAAAGGGTACGAACAGCGCCGGCTTGGCCGCCGCCGCCAGCTCCGCCACGGTCAGCGCGCCGGAGCGACAGACCACCAGATCCGCCCAATCGTAGGCGCCGGCCATGTCACCGATAAAGTCGCTGACCTCGGCCTCCACGCCGGCAGCCTGATAGCCCTCGCGGGTCGCCTGGTCCTTGTCTCTACCGGCCTGGTGGCGCACCTCGGGACGCGACTCGGGGGGCAGCTCGGCCAGCGCTCTGGGCATCTGCTGGTTAAGCGCCAGCGCCCCCAGGGAGCCGCCGACCACCAGCAGCCGCAGGCGTCGTCCGCGCATCTGGTCGGCCACACGTGCATGCTCGCCGAGGGCGGCGATGTCATCCCTGACCGGATTGCCGACGACCTCGGCGCGGCCACCGAAGGCCTGGGGAAAGGCGGCGTAGACTCGCTTGGCCAGGTGCGACAGTGCACGATTGGTCAGCCCGGCCACGGCGTTCTGCTCGTGGATGACCAGCGGTCTGCCGCACAGTCGGGCGGCAAGCCCGCCGGGGCCGCTGGCAAAGCCTCCGAGCCCGACCACCAGCTGTGGGTCGAACTCGCGAATCACGCTTCTCGCCTGGCACACGGCGCGTCCAAGGCGCACCGGCGCCTTGAGCCAGCCCGCCAGACCGTTGCCCCTGAGGCCGCTGATGGCGATCTGGTGAAGCACTATGCCGGCCTCGGGCACCAGGCGATTCTCGATACCTCTGGGACTACCCAGCCACGCCACCTCGACGCCCTGCTGCTGCAATCCCCTGGCCAGCGACAGCGCCGGGATGACGTGCCCCCCGGTGCCGCCGGCCATGATCAGCGCTCGCCTTCCCTGTGTGTCACTCACGGCTTCACTCCTGCAGCCTTGGTTCTCCTGGGCGCTTCGCGGGCCTGGTCACGCCGCGCCGCCGGCGACTGCCGACGCTGGCGCTCGCGCGTCTCGATGTCCACCCGCAGCAACAACGCCACCATGATACAGCTCACCACCAGGCTCGACCCACCGTAGGACAACAGCGGCAGGGTCAACCCCTTGGTCGGCAACATGCCGGTACTCACCGCGATGTTGATAAAGGCCTGGGCGCCGATCACCAGGGCGATGCCATAGCTCAGGTAGGCGGCAAACGGTAGCCTCGCAAGCTCGGCCCGACGCCCAACCGCCATGGCCCGCCACACCAGCAGTGCGAACAGGCCGACCACGGCGATCGCGCCGACCATGCCGAGCTCTTCGGCGAGCACCGCAAAGACGAAGTCGGTGTGGGCCTCCGGCAGGTAGAACAGCTTCTGTACGCTGTTGCCGAGGCCCATGCCGATCAAGTGGCCGCGACCGAAGGCGATCAGCGCCTGGGTCAGCTGGTAACCGCTGGCGAACTGGTCCGCCCAGGGATCGATGAAACTTGTCAGTCTCGCCATGCGGTAAGGTTCGGCCACCGCCAGGATGGCACCCAGGGTTCCCACCAGCACGAACAACAGCAGAAAGCGCCCCCAGGGCGCCCCGGCCATCAGCAACATGCCCATGACGCAGCTGGTCATGACCACCACACCGCCGTAGTCGGGCTCGAGGATCAGCAGCACGGCCACCACTCCGACCACTACCAAGGGGCGAAGAAAGGCCCCCCACTGACGCCTGACCTGTGGCAGAAAGCGTTCCAGATAGCCCGCCATGTAAGCGATCAAGCAGAGCTTGGCGACCTCCGAGGCCTGTAGATTAAAGGGCACCCCGGGGATCGACAACCAGCGGCGGCTGCCGTTGACCTCGCGCCCCACCAGCAGTACCAGCAACAGCAGCACCAGTCCCACCACTAGCAGCAGCGGGCCATTGGCCTTCCACCAGGCCAGGGGGACGCGCAGCGCCAGGCACCCCACGGTCAACCCGCCCAGCACGAAGATGCCGTGGCGAATACTGAAGTACCAGGCGTTGCCGGTCAGGCTCGACGCCACCTCGGTGGAGGCCGACGTCACCATCACCCAGCCGATCAGCAGAAGCGACAGCGTAGCCACCACCAGCCAGCCATCGAAGGCATGGTCGCGGGTGGAAAGACGCTCGCGCAGGGCACCGAGGCGCTGGCGAGATCGGGCGAGACGGCTCATGGCTTGGCTCCGCTGGAAAGATCCTGCACCCAGGCGCGAAAGGCGTCTCCCCTGGCCTGATAGTTGACGAACTGATCGAGACTGGCGCAGGCCGGTGACAGCAGCACCGCATCACCGGGCCTGGCCACCTCCCGTGCGCGACACATGGCGGCGTCCAGATCGTCGACGCGGGTGATGGCGACCGCGCCCTTCAGGGCCTGGGCCAGCGCCTCGGCGTCGCGGCCGAACAGCACCACCTCACGGGCGTAGCGCGACAGGGGGGCGGCCAGCGGCGAGAAATCGGCACCCTTGCCGACACCACCGGCCAGCAGTACCAGACGCCCATCCAGGGTCGGGCCGAGTCCGGCGATGGCGGCCAGGGTCGCGCCCACATTGGTGCCCTTGGAGTCGTTGATCCAGTCGACGTCGTCGATGGTGGCGAGCCACTCGCTGCGGTGGGCAAGCCCGCTGAAACGTTCGAGCACCCGGGCCATGGCCTCCAGCGGAAAGCCCAGACGCTGCCCCATGGCCAGGGCGGCCAGCGCATTGGCCTGGTGGTGACGGCCACTCTGGCGCATGCGAGCCACCGGCAACAGTGGTTGGTCCGCGTGGAAGAACCAGGGCTCGCCCTGGTGCTCCACCACGCCCCAGTCGTCGCCGGATTGCGGCGCCGTCACGCCGAAGCGTGACAGTGCAGGCAACGCCTCGTCCGGCCAGGTCAGGGGGTCCTCGGCGTTGACCACCGCGTGCCTGGCACCACGAAAGATCGCGAGCTTGGCGCGGCGATAGCCGGCCATGTCGCCGTGGCGATCGAGGTGGTCCTCGCTGAGGTTAAGGAAGGCGGCACTGTCGGCCCCCAGACACGGGGTCGTCTCGAGCTGAAAGCTGGACAGCTCCAGCACAAAGAGATTCGCCTCGGGTTCCTGCACCAGCAGGTCCAGCGCCGGGGTACCGAGGTTACCCCCCACGGCCACCCGCCGCCCCGCCTCGCGGGCCATCTCGCCGACCAGGGTGGTCACGGTGGACTTGGCGTTGGCACCGGTGATGGCCGCCAGCGGCGCGCGACAGGCCCGCCGGAACAGCGCGATCTCACCCACCAGACGGGGCTCGCCGGTGTCTGGATCGATGCGCCTGGCCGGCGCCTCGAAGCACGCCTGATGGGGGTCGATGCCGGGGCTCAGGATCACCTCCCGCGCGTCGTCCAGCACCAATCCATCGAGCGGCCCCAGGCGCACCGGCACCCCCGGAAAGTCCGCCAGGAAGACGTCGAGTCCCGGCGGTGCCTCGCGGGTGTCCACCACCATGAAATCGCGGCCTTCACGCTTGAGATGGCGACAGATCGCCATCCCCGAAAGGCCGAGCCCTACCACCACGCTCAGGTGGGCGGGCACGACATGGCGTTGCGGCAGTCGCACATCCTGACTGGCGTCCATGGCCACCTCAGCGGATCTTGAGGGTGGCCAGACCCAGCAGGACCAGCACCACGGTGATGATCCAGAAGCGCACGATCACGCGAGGCTCGGGCCAGCCCTTGAGCTCGAAGTGGTGATGCAGCGGCGCCATGCGGAAGATACGACGACCGGTCAGCTTGTAGGAGCCGACCTGCAGGATCACCGAGATGGTCTCCATGACGAAGACGCCACCCATGATGAACAGCACCACTTCCTGGCGCACGATCACCGCGACCACGCCCAGGGCCGCACCCAGCGCCAGGGCGCCGACGTCACCCATGAACACCTGGGCGGGATAGGTGTTGAACCACAGAAAGCCGAGTCCGGCGCCGGAAATGGTGGCGCAGAATACCGCCAGCTCGCCGGCACCGGGGATCATCGGAATCTGCAGGTACTCGGAGAATACCGCGTTGCCGCTGGCGTAGGCGAAGACGCCAAGGCCCATGGCGACCATCACCGTGGGCATGATCGCCAGGCCGTCGAGGCCGTCGGTCAGGTTGACTGCGTTGGAGGAGCCGACGATCACCAGGTAGGCCAGCAGGATGTAGAAGCCACCCAGGGGCAGCACGAAGTCCTTGAGCAGCGGCAGGATCAGGCTGGTTTCCACCGGCGAGGCCGCGGTCAGGTAGAGCACCACGGCAGCCCCCAGGCCGATCACCGACTGCCAGAAGTACTTCCAGCGAGCCGGCAGTCCGCGCGGGTTCTTTTCCACCACCTTGCGATAGTCGTCGACCCAGCCGATGGCGCCAAAGCCCAGCGTGACGACCAGCACCACCCACACATAATGGTTGGTCAGATCGCCCCACAGCAGGGTACTGACGGCCATGGCCATCAGGATCATGGCGCCGCCCATGGTCGGCGTACCGGCCTTGGACAGGTGGGACTGGGGACCGTCGTCGCGCACCGCCTGGCCGATCTGACGCTCCACCAGACGGCGGATCATCAGGGGGCCAAACCACAGACACAGCACCAGCGCGGTGATGGTCGCCAGAATCATCCTCAGGGTGAGGTATCCAAAGACGTTGAAGGCGCTTTGATAGTTCGCCAACAATTCAGCCAGGAAAAGCAACATGTATCAGGTTCACCTTGAAACATCCGGCCGCAAGGCCGCCACGACGCCTTCCATCCCCGCGGCGCGGGAGCCCTTGACCAGCACGCTGGCCGCCTCGGGCAGATGTTGACGCACATGGCGGACCATCGCCGCCTGATCAGAAAAATGGTACCCGCCTTCGCCGAAGGCTCGGGCGGCGGTCTCGGCCGCCTCGCCCAGAGTACCGAGAAATGTGATGCCGCGTTCCCGCGCGTAGCGTCCGATCTCTGCGTGCAGATCGGCAGACGCTTCACCCAGCTCTCCCATGGCGCCGAGCAGGCACCAGTGCGGGCCGGGCAGTCCCAGCAGGGCGTCGATGGCCGCCTTCATCGCCCCCGGGTTGGCATTGTAGGTATCATCGAGCAGCCGCGCACCGCGTAACCCCTCCTCCACGGTCAGGCGTCCCGGCGTCGGCACCACCTCGCCAAGCCCCGCCACCACGTCGGCGGCGGGAAGTCCCATGGCCAGCGCCCCTGCCGCAGCCGCCAGGGCATTGGACACGTTGTGACGACCCATCAGCGGCAGCTCGACACGCCCCAGCACCTGAGCGTCGAAAGTCAGCGTGAAAGCATAGCGCCCGAGCGTATCGCAGACCAGTTCCCCGGCATGGAGGCGCGCCTCGGGCGTCAGTCCGAAATCGATCACCTCACGGGGCGACGCCAGGCGCTGCCAAAGCGAGAAGTAGCGGTCGTCACGGTTGAGTACGGCGACGCCCTCGGGGCCGAGTCCGCCGAGAATCTCGCCCTTGGCCTGGGCGATGCGCCCCATGCCACCGAACTCGCCGACGTGGGCCCCGGTGACATTGGTGATGATGGCGACCTGGGGTTCGGCCAGCGCTACCGTCCAGGCAATCTCGCCCAGGTGATTGGCGCCGAGCTCCACCACTGCTCTCTGGTGATCCGAGGCAAGCGCCAGCAGCGTCAAGGGCGCGCCGATATCGTTGTTGAGGTTGCCGTGGGTGGCGAGGGTCTCGCCCTGACGAGCCAGCAATGTCGCCAGCATCTGCTTGACCGTGGTCTTGCCACTGTTGCCGGTCACCGCCACCAGCGGACCGCCCCAGGCCCGGCGCCGCTCGCGGGCCAGCAGCCCCAGCGCCATGCGGGTATCGCCCACCACAAACTGGGGCAAGGGGTCGTCCACCGGGTGCTCGACCACCGCCGCCACGGCACCGCCTTCGCGGGCCTTGGCAATAAAGTCATGGGCATCGAAGCGCTCGCCCTTCAAGGCCACGAACAGGGTGTCCGCCGCCACCCGACGGGTGTCGGTGACGATGGCGGCTATCGGCGAGTTGGCAAGCCCCTGAACGCCGCGGCCCTCTTCATCGACACCCAGCGCCCGGCACACCGACCCCAGCGACGCGAGCCCTGGCGCGCTCATTGGTCCCGCCCCTGTCGACGCTGGTCCAGGGCGGCTTCGGCCTCGGCCAGGTCGGAGAAGTCGTGGCGCACGCCCTGAATCTCCTGGTAGGCCTCGTGTCCCTTGCCGGCGATCAGAATCACGTCATCGGCGCTCGCCTCGGCGATGGTACGGGCGATGGCGTCACCGCGCCCGGCGATGTTCCATGCCTGCTGGCGGGCCTGGCCCTCCAGCCCCGCGAGCATCGCCTGGCGAATGGCGTCCGGGTCCTCGCTTCTGGGGTTGTCGTCGGTGATCACCACTCGATCGGCCTGGCCTGCGGCCGCCTGGGCCATCAGCGGGCGCTTGCCGCTGTCGCGATCACCGCCGCAGCCGACCAGGCACCACAGCGCCCCGCGTCCGGGCAGGTGGGCGCGAAGCGCCGCCAGGGCGTTGTCCAGCGCATCCGGCGTGTGGGCGTAGTCGATCACCACGGTGGGAGCCCCGGGCCGCGTCAACGCCTGCATCCGTCCCGGCACCGGCGTCAGGGTCGCGGCGGCAGTCACCAGCTCGTCGATGCCGACACCCAGACCGTAGAGGGTGGCCATGGCCAGCAGGACGTTGTCGAGATTGAAGCGACCAAGCAGCGGCAGCACCACCACCTTCTCGCCTTCCGGCGTGGCGATCAGCGCACGCTGCCCACCGACGTCGGGCTCGACATCCAGCGCCCTGAGCGAGACGGCATCGTCTTCACCACAGGCCAGCACCCGGGTGCCCTCGCCGATGCCCGCCAGCATCAGTCGAGCCAGGGGATCGTCGCCATTGACCACGGCCAGACTGATCTCCGGGCGCTTGAACAGCTTCGCCTTGGAGGCGGCGTAGGCGATCATGCTGCCGTGATAGTCGAGGTGGTCGCGGCTCAGGTTGGTAAACACCGCGGCAGTAAAGCGACAGCCCGCCACCCGCTCCTGCTCCAGGGCGTGACTGGAAACTTCCATGGCTACCCGAGTGATGCCCTGGTCGGCGAGCTCACCCAGCTGGCGCTGCAGCGCCAGTGGCTCGGGGGTGGTCAGCATGCCCTGGGTCAAGGCACCCGGGCGACCGTGACCCAGGGTACCGATCAGGCCACAGTCGCTGCCCGTCGCGCGGGACAGCTCGGCAATATAGTGGGTCACCGAGCTCTTGCCGTTGGTGCCGGTGACACCGATCAGCTCGAGCCCATCAGGCACCTGATACAGGGTGCGCGCGAGCTCGCCGAGTCGGGCGCGCAGCCCGGGCAGCCACAGCACGCGACCATCGACCCGCGGCGGGGCGTCTTGCGGACCTTCCGCCAGCACCAGGCAGGCGCCGGCATCCAGTGCCTTGTCGATGTAGTCGCGGCCATCGGCGGCGACGCCGGGGATCGCGACAAAGGTCGCGCCGGGCGACACCTCGCGGCTGTCGGTAGTGAGCCAGGTCGCCACCTCGCCGGCGACCGCGGCGTTCGGCGCAAGCTCGCTCCAGAACTGGGTCAGCACGTCGTCAAGACGCGCCAGGGATAAGGTCATGGCGGATTCCGTCGCCTTCTGCGTCATGGGCTGTCGCCCTCCTGTTCGGGGCGATCCGGCGGTACGTCGAGGATGCGCAGGGCACTGCCCGCCACCCGCGAGAACACCGGGGCAGCGATGGCGCCGCCGTAGTAGGCGTCGCCCCGGGGATGGTCGATCATTACTACGGTGATGATGCGTGGATCGGAGACCGGGGTAATCCCGACAAACAACGACCGGTAGGCGTTCTGCTCGTAGCCACCGCTGCCGCTCTTGCGCACGGTGCCGGTCTTGCCGGCCACACTGTAGCCGGGCACCAGCGCGCGTCGGGCGCCGGTGCCTGGTGCCACCACCTCATCCATCATGGCCAGGACGCGGTCGGCGACCTCGGGCTCGATGACCGGCTCGCCCTGGGCGGCGCGGTTGAGGCGCAGCAGCGACGGCGGCAGGCGTTCGCCATGATTGGCGATGGAGGTATAGGCACTGGCCAGCTGCAAGGCGGTGACCGACAGACCGTAACCGTAGGACAGCGCGGCCCACTGGCTGCTCGACCACACCGCCGGCGCCGGCATGTTGCCGGTGGCCTCTCCGGGGAAGCCGGTGCCCGGGGCCTGGCCGAATCCCAGCGCGCGGTAGCGATCTGGCACCACCGGGTCGTCGAGCTGCAGGGTCAGCTTGGCCATGCCGATGTTCGAGGACTTGCGCAGGATCCCGGCCAGGGTCAACTCGCCGTTATTGGAGACGTCGCGGATGGTGTAGCGGTCGATTCGCATCCAGCCCGGCGACGTATCCACCACGGTGTCACGTGGAAAGCGACCGGTCTCGAGCAGCGCCGACATGGCCAGCGGCTTCATCACCGAGCCCGGTTCGAACACGTCGACCATGGCACGGTTGCGCAGCCCCTGGGGGTCCAGGCCGGCGCGGTTGTTGGGGTTGTAGGAGGGCTGGTTGGCCATCGCCAGCACCTCGCCGCTGCGCGCGTCCATCATCACCAGTACGCCGCCGTCGGCGTCGTTCTCATCCACGGCAGCCTTGAGCTCACGGTAGGCCATGTACTGCAGGCGCTGGTCGATGGACAGCGTCAGGTTGCCGCCTGGCTCTGCCTCCTGCAGCACCTCCAGATCGCGCACCAGACGTCCACGGCGGTCCTTGAGCACGCGGCGCTTGCCGGGCTCACCGGACAGGTAGGATTGATAGGCCAGCTCCAGTCCTTCCTGGCCCTGGTCATCGACGTTGGTGACCCCCAGCAGCTGGGCGGTCACCTCGCCGGCAGGATAGTAGCGCTTGTACTCTTCCCGGGCGTGGACGCCAGGCACCCGCAGCTTGAGCACTTCTTCGGCCTGGGCCGGGGTCATGCGCCGACGCAGGTACATGAATTCCCGTTCGCTGTAGCGGTCGATACGCTCGTTGAGGGCATCGAGGTCCTGGCCCAGCGCCTGGGCCAGGCGCAACCGCTGGATGTCGTCGGCGGGCAGATCCTGGGGGTTGGCCCAAAGCGTCACCACAGGGGTCGAGATCGCCAGCGGTTCGCCGTGACGATCGGAGATCATGCCCCGGTGGGCGGGGATCGGATCGGTTCTGAGGGTACGGGCGTCCCCCTGCACCTGAAGAAAGTTGCGATCGATGACGTGAAGATCGACGATCCGCCCGGCCAGCAGACCCAGGCCCAGCAGGATCAGCGTCATCATCACCACGTAGCGCGCCCGCCCCATCGGTTCCATCGGCGGCGGGCGGCGAGGTGTCACGCCCCGGGGAAGTTCCGCGGTCATGGCGTGATCACCTCGATGTCATGGATATCGGGCAGCCGCATCTCCAGACGCTCCACCGCCAGGCGTTCGACACGCGACGGCGTCGACCAGGCGCTCTCCTCCAGCAGCAACTGCCCCCACTCCGTCTGCAACTGCTGCTGTTCACGCTCCAGCTCCTGGAGCCGAGCATACTGCTGGCGAGTCTGGTGACTGACGCTGATCACCGCCAGCGCCGACACCAGGCATGCCAGCAGCAGCGCCACCACCAGCAAAAGGCGTGGCGACATGGTGCGCGGCAGCGGCCAGCCAAAGGCGTTGATATCCAGTCGTCCTTGAGCCATGGAAGGTCCTCAGTAGCGCTTGCGCGCCATGCGCATGACGGCGCTGCGGGAGCGTGGATTGGCCTCGACCTCTTCGGCGCTGGCCTTCATCGCCTTGCCCAGTGACTCCAGCCGTCGCGCGATCTGATCGTCGCGCAGCGGTATTCCCCGGGGCACCTGGGTATCGCCCTTGACGTGATCGCGGATAAATCGCTTCACCCGTCGATCCTCCAGCGAGTGGAAGCTGATCACCACCAGATGCCCCCCGGGCGCCAGTGCCTCCAGCGCGGCTTCCAGCGCCAGATCGAGCTGATCGAGCTCACCGTTGACCTCGATACGCATGGCCTGGAACACGCGAGTGGCAGGATGCTTGCCCTTCTCCCAGGCGGGATGGGCGGCCTTGACCACCTCGGCAAGATCGGCCGTGCGGGTGAAAGGCCGTTCCTGGCGCCGAGCGATGATGGCCCGCGCCAGCCGACGAGCGTAGCGCTCCTCGCCGTAACGCTTGAACACCGAAGCCATCTCGGCCTCGCCCACACGCGCAATCCACTGGGCCGCGCTCTCGCCCTGGGTCGGGTCCATGCGCATGTCCAGCGGGCCGTCGCGCAGAAAGCTGAAACCGCGATCGGGATCGTCAAGCTGAGGGGAGGACACGCCAATGTCGAGCAGGATACCGGACAGCTTGCCATCCAGGCCGTGATCGCGGGCGACCTCTCTCAGCCGCGCAAACTCGGCACGTTCGATGGTAAAGCGTGGGTCATCGATGCTGGCCGCCTCGGCGATCGCCTGGGGGTCGCGATCAAGGGCCAGCAGGCCACCGTCTTGTGCAAGGCGGGAAAGGATGGCGCGGGAATGACCGCCTCGTCCGAAGGTGCCATCCAGATATACGCCAGCGGGATCATGCACCAGGGCGTCGACGGCACCGTCGAGCAGGACGCTTTCATGAGCGAAGCCGCGCACGGAGGATTCAGGGGAAGGTGACGGCATGCGGGTCTCGTTCGACGGCGGTGTTCCTACGCGCGGCCAGCCATCAGCGCCGTCAGCGGTGGAAAACCCTCACGCCACTGGACTCCTGGCCGCACAAACTAGTGATCGCGCCGCTCGAGCCAGGCCCGAGCGCGCAAGAAAAATGGGGAGTCGGCCGATAAGCCGGGTTCTGTCGAGGACAGTCATTCCTCTAGGAGCAGTGTCACCACTGCCCTCAAGCAACCTACCCGAACCCAGCGCGGGCCACGCCAACGGGTTCCTATTTGGTCTTGCTCCGAGTGGGGTTTACCGTGCCACGCACTGTTGCCAGGCGCGCGGTGCGCTCTTACCGCACCCTTTCACCCTTGCCGGCCTCCCGAGGGAGACGTAGGCGGTCTACTCTCTGCTGCACTTTCCGTCGGCTCACGCCGCCCAGGGGTTACCTGGCACTCCGCCCTATGGAGCCCGGACTTTCCTCCCCCGCATCAAGCGGCGGCGACTGTCTGGCCAACTCCCGCGGCAAGCATACCAGCGCCCTGCCACCCCCTCAATCCCCGCCTCGCCGTGACGGGCCCGGGACAACCCCCAGCCTCTTCGGGCGATCACTCCTGATGCCCTCTCGACGCCCTCAATCCCCGCCTTGCCGTGACGGGCCTGGGACAACCCCCAGCCTCTTCAGGCGATCGCTCCTGATGCCCTCTCGACGCCCCCAATCCCCGCCTTGCAGCGACGATCACAGGGCGTCCTCCAGTGCACCAGCGGCTGGATTCAATCGGCGTCCTTCAACGCCTGCGCCTGGGCGTACCACTGTTTCTTCGGCCCGCCGAGCACGCGCGCGGCCACGGCCGCGGCCTGCTTGACCCCCACTCCTTCGGCCAGCAGCGCGCGCAGCAGCGCTTCATCATCCACCGCTCGCTGGTCCGGTGCCGGCCCCGAGGCCCCGGCCACCATCACCACGAATTCGCCACGTGCCTGATCGGCGTCAGACTCCATCAGTGTCAGCAGCTCGGCGGCGCTGCCGTCGAGGAAGGTCTCGAAGGTCTTGGTCAACTCACGCCCGAGCACCACTCTGCGCTCGCCCAGTACGGCGGCCAGATCGGCCAGGGTGTCGCGGATACGATGGGGAGACTCGTAACAGACCTGGGTGACGGGTGAATTCCTCCAGGCCTCGATGCGCGCTCGCCGCCCCGCACCCTTGGCCGGCAGGAAGCCATGAAAACTGAAATGATCGGTAGGCAGCCCGGCGGCACACAGCGCAGTGACCAGTGCGCAGGGACCGGGGATCGGCACCACCCGAAAACCCGCCGCCCTGAGCTCACGCACCACGACATAGCCGGGATCGCTGATCAAGGGAGTACCGGCATCACTGATCAGCGCCACATCGTCGCCCTGGGCGAGCCGCTGCCTGAGCGTCTCGACCCGGGACGCCTCGTTATGGTCGTGCACGGAAATCATCGCCGGCGACAGACCGAGATGACGCATCAGGCGGGCACTGTGGCGAGTATCCTCCGCCGCGACCAACGCCACCTGGCCCAGCACCTGGGCGGCGCGGGGACTGAGATCTTCCAGATTCCCAATTGGCGTGGCGACCACGTACAATGAACCAGCTTTCGCTTCTGACATCTTGGCTCCCTGGGCTGCCATCCGGAACACGGACAAGGAAGGATTCATGAGGACTTTGACTCGCGGCCCCGTGGCCGCCGCTGTACTGGCCATCACGCTGGCCGGCTGCAGCTTCACGCCGAGCATCGTACAGCGGGCCATGGACGACGACCCGGACCAACTACTGGCGCAAGCCGCCCAGCAACAAGGCGCCGAAGCGGCACAGACCCGGCTGAGGGCGGCCGACATCCTAGCACGCTCCGGACGCCGCCCCCAGGCACTGGAAGTCCTCAACAGCCTGGACGACAGCCAGCTCTCCGGCGACAGCCGGCGTCAGTGGGCACTGCTGCTGTCCGAACTGGGGGACAGTGAGGGCGATCCCCAGGCGGTCGTCAGAGCCGCCAGCGTGCTCGACGAGATGCAGCTGCCCAACGACGAAGCCAATCTGCTGCGCCTGCGCCAGGGGCTGGCGCTGGGCCAGCTGGGCGAACCTCTCGAGTCGGCTCGCCTGCTGATGCAGGTGCAGAGCGCCACCGGCCGCGAGGACATCAACGACGCCATCTGGGACCAGTTGAGCGCACTCAACGGCCGCCAGCTCGAGGCACTTGAAGAGCCCGACAACGCCATCGTCACCGGCTGGCTCGAGCTGACCCGCCTGGTCAACCAGAGCGGCGGTGACATCCAGAGGCTATTCGCTCGTCTCGATGACTGGCGCGTGGCCAATCCGGACCACCCCGCCAACCGTCGCCTGCCTACCCAGATCACCCAGTTGCGTGAACTGCGTGGCAAGAGCGTGCAGAGCATCGCGGTGCTGCTGCCCGAGTCGGGCCCGCTTTCCGGCGTCGCCGACGCCATCGAAAAGGGAATTCGCAGCCACCAGGCCAATGTGGTCAACGGCGGCGGAAACGGGGCCCAGCTCAGCTTCTTCGACGCCTCCAACGGCAATCTCGACGAACTCTATCAGCAGGCCCAGAGCAGCGGCGCCCAGGTGGTCATCGGCCCGCTGGACAAGAGCGACGTGACTCGTCTCGAAAGCCGCGCCGAGGTGCCCCTGCCGACCCTGGCGCTGAACTACGGCCAGTCCGCCTCCAACCAGACCAAGAACCTGTACGAGTACGGCCTGTCGGCAGAAGACGAAGCCCGCCAGGCGGCCCGCCGCGGCTGGCAGGACGGCCACCGCAGCGCCTCCATGCTGGTACCTGACAACGACTGGGGTCAGCGGGTCGGCGAAGCCTTCTGGAACACCTGGAGCGAACTGGGCGGCGATATCGCCACGGCGGTGCGCTACAACCCCGGCGCCTCGGCCACCGACAGCACCCGCCGCGCCATCAGCAACCCGCGTCCGGACATGCTGTTCCTGCTGGCCCTGCCGGACTTCGCCCGCCAGGTGCCGCCGACACTGGAATACTATTCGGCCTCCGATCTGCCGGTGTACGCCACCTCACACCTCTACGAAGGCACCCCTCAGTCGCGCCTGGACCGCGACCTCGACGGCGTGCAGTTCCCCGATATCCCCTGGAACATTCCCGACGCCGCCGTGGGCGGGGCCGAGGCTCTCCCCTTCTACGACACCTATCAAGAGCTCAAGGCCGAAGACAAGCCAGCCATCTTCCGCCTGATGGCGATGGGCGTCGACGCCTACGAACTGGCACGCCGCATGCCGCAGATCCAGGCCCTGCCGGGTTCACGCATGCAGGGCGCGACCGGCACCCTGAGCGCCGCCGGCGATGGCCGCATCTACCGCGAACTGCCATGGGCGCAGTTCAGCAGCGGCGTGCCGGCACCCGTGTTCAGTGACGGCCTCGGTGATGCGGCGCCCTGACGCCATAGACGCCGTCGCCCGCGGCCAGGCCATCGAGCGTCACGCCGAGGCCTGGCTGTGCCAGCGTGGACTGATACCGATCTCGCGCAACCAGCGCGCCAAGGGAGGCGAGATCGATCTGGTGATGCGCGACGGCGAGACCCTGGTGTTCGTCGAAGTGCGCCACCGCCGCAGCATCCGCCACGGCCATCCTGCAGAAACCATCACCATCACCAAACAACGCCGCCTGATCCGGGCGGCGCGTTTTTATCTCCACCGCAACGGGCTATCATGTCCTTGCCGCTTCGATGTCCTGGCCGTTACCGGCTCGTCACCGAGCCTCGACATCCAGTGGATCGCCGGTGCATTCGAAGCAAACTGACACAGCGGGCTCCCGGCGAGCCCCCATGGACCAGGAAGGCAGCATGGATTTCCAGAGCCGAATTCTCGGACAGTTCAACGACAGTATCGACACCAAGACCTACGCCAGCGAAGTGCTTCCACCGTTCATCGAGGTCGCGAGCCAGATGATGGTCCAGAGCCTGGTCACCGACGGCAAGATTCTCGCCTGTGGCAACGGCGGCAGCGCCGGCGACAGCCAGCACTTCTCCTCCGAACTGCTCAATCGCTTCGAGCGCGAGCGCCCCAGTCTGCCGGCCCTGGCCCTGACCACCGACACCTCGACGTTGACCTCCATCGCCAACGATTACAGCTACAACGAGGTGTTCTCCAAGCAGGTGCGTGCTCTGGGCCAGCCTGGCGACGTGCTGCTGGCGATTTCCACCAGCGGCAACTCGGCCAATGTCATCCAGGCCATCCAGGCCGCTCATGACCGTGACATGACGGTGGTGGCCCTGACTGGACGGGACGGCGGCAACATGGCCTCCCTGCTGGGACAGGACGATTGCGAGATCCGGGTGCCGGCCACCTCCACGGCCCGTATTCAGGAGGTTCACCTGCTGGTGATCCACTGCCTGTGTGACCTTATCGACGAACAACTCTTTGGTGCGAGTGAATAACATGACGCAACGCGATTCCCGTTCGACACGCCCCCTGATGACCGCCCTGCTGCTGTCCGCCCTGCTGGCCGGCTGCACCACCGTAACCTCGGTGACCAACCCTGGCACCATCGACGAGGATTACGGCGAGCGCACCCTGGGCGCGACCGTCGAGGACGAGAGCATCGAGACCAAGGCCGCCCACAACCTGGGACGCGTCGATGCACGCCTGAAGGACGCCAGGATCAACGTCGACAGCTACAACGGCGTGGTACTGCTGACCGGTCAGGTCCCCAGCGAAGAGCTCAAGCAGCGCGCCGAAGAGATCGTCAGCCAGGTGCGCAACGTTCGCCGGGTACACAATGAACTCAGCGTGGCGGCCAACCTGCCCACCAGTCAGCGCCTCAACGACGCCTGGCTGGACACCAAGGCACGTACCGCCCTCGCCACCAGCGATCAGGTCGACTCCGGCCGCATCACCGTAGTCACCGAGAACGCTACCGTCTACCTTATGGGCCTGGTGACCCACGCCGAGGCCGACCGTGCGGTCAATGTGGTATCCAACGCCGGCGGCATGGAGCGTATCGTCAAGGTATTCGACTACATCGACTGATGGCGACAGGCGTGCCCTCGCAAGAAGGCACGCCCCTCAAGCGCAAAAGATGTACAAAAAAGCGGCGGGCCCTCAGGCCCGCCGCTTTTTATGAGATCACGCTTGTGAAGAGGTCCCGCTTTTCCAGCAGACCAAGCCGACGACAGCTCGCCGCCGACCACCTTTCGAGCGCGATGCGCCCGATGGCCTTACTTGATCACCCTGAGGGATGGACGCCCCTTGCGAGGCGGCTTGGACCTCTCGACACCTCCATCCACGCCATCGCCGCCATCGGACTCACTGCCTGCGTTCTCATCGGAAGCGGCAGGAGACTCCTCCTCTGACGAATCCTTGACGCTCTCCAGGGCCGGCGCATCGACGTCGTTGGCCTCTTCGACGGGAAGCTCAGGCTCGTGACCAAAGACCATGCCGACGCCGTTCTCGCGGGCGTACAGGGCAATCAGTGCAGGCAGCGGTACAAACAGCAACTCCGACTTGCCACTGAAGCGCGCCGAGAAACGAATCACGTCGTTGCCCATGTCCAGATCACGCACGGCGGTAGGGCCAAGGTTCAGCACGATCTGGCCGTTCTGCACGAACTGCCTGGGAACCTCGACGTTCTCGTACTCCGCATCGACGACGATATACGGCGTCAATTCATTGTCCAGCAGCCACTCGTACAGCGCCCTGGCCAGGTAGGGACGGCTCGACTTCATGATATGGCCCTCTTGGTTGGCGAATGGGAACTCGGGCGACTCCGGTGGCGACCGGACACACACGGCTCAGGCATTCCGTTCAAGCAAAACATCAGGGACGAATTTCGCGCTCGGCCTCGGACAGCGCAGCACGGAAGCCATCACGGGCGAACACGCGCTCCATGTAGCCCATCAGCGGCCGTACCTGCTTCTCGGGCAGCTCGATATTGAGCGCAGGAAGACGCCACAGGATCGGCGCAAGGCAGCAGTCCACCAGGGTGAACTCCTCGCTCATGAAGAAGGGCATGTCCTCGAAGATCGGCGAGATACCGATCAGGCTTTCACGCAGCTCCTTGCGCGCCTTGTCGGCTTCCTTCTTGCTGCCGGACAGGATGCGATCGACCATCGGGCACCACTCGCGCTCGATACGATGCATCCACAGTCGGCTCTGGGCACGCGCGACAGGATAGACCGGCAGCAACGGCGGGTGCGGGAAACGCTCGTCCAGATACTCCATCATGACCTTGGACTCGTAGAGCACCAGGTCACGATCCAACAGCGTGGGGACGCTGTTGTAAGGGTTCAGGTCCGCCAACTCCTCGGGATGCTTGTCGTCGGTCACCTCGACAATATCCACGGCCACGCCCTTCTCAGCCAGCACGATCCGCACACGATGGCTGAAATGGTCCTCGCCACCGGAGTAGAAGATCATCGACGACCGCTTGGCCACTACACCCATGAAACAATCCTCGCATCAGTTCAAGCCGGGATGATAACACGACAACCCCCTTCTCGGGGGGGCATCAGGGGCACATCTTTGCTCCCGCAGCGGGTCCGCCCGGGCGCAACGATGATACCAGAAAAGGCAACGGGCGCGTGGTCATCGACCCCGCGCCCGCCATGGCGGACCAATCGGTCAGTGAATGTCTCGCCAGTACTCGCGCTTGAGGAAGTAGGCGATGATGCCAAACAGCAGGATGAAGATCAGCACCTTCGGTCCCAGCGCCTGGGCATGCAGCTTGGACGGCTCACCCACGTAGGCCAGGAAGTTGGTCAGATCATACACCGCCTGCTCGAACTCCTTGGGCTCCATGCTGCCCGGCGACGTCACCTGCAGGGTCTCGCAGGACTGGTACTTGCCGGTCAGCGGATCGAGTTCGGCGTCACCGACCGCATGATCGGAGGCTGCACAGACCTTCTCCTGCACCCCCTGCAGCGGCTCGAGCACGTTGGGCATGCCCACCGCCGGGAACACCACATTGTTGACCCCGGTGGCACGCTCGCTGTCACGATAGAAGCTCAGCAGATAGCTGTAGATCCAGTCGGTGCCGCGCAGTCTGGCCTCCAGGGTCAGATCCGGCGGCGCCTTGCCGAACCATACCTCGGCATCCTCGGCACTCATCGCCTTGTGCATCTGGTCGTTGTACCCCAGTTCCGGCGAGAAGATCAGATTGTCCTCGACCAGATCCTGGGGCATCCCCAGATCCTCGGCCGCGCGGGAGAAACGCTGGTACTCCAGGGAATGACAGCCCATGCAGTAGTTGACGTAGAGCTTCATCCCGTTCTGCAGCGAGGCCTGGTTCTCCAGATCCGGCGACATGCTGCGCAGGTGCACCCCCTCGCCGCCCGCGGCGAAGGAGCAAAGCGGGACCAGCGCGAAGAGCAGTGCGAACAGTTGCTTTTTCATTAGCCAGTCACCCTTTCAGGAACGGGTTTGGTCTTCTCCAGCCGCGTATAGATGGGCATCAACACGAAGAAGGCGAAGTAGATCACGGTGCAGATCTGGGCCAGCAGTGTCCTGGCGCCGGTCGGCGGCAGCACCCCGAGCACCCCGAGGATGACAAAGCTGATCGCGAACAGCACCAGCATCACCTTGGAGATCCAGCCCTTGTAGCGCATGGAGCGCACCGGAGAGCGGTCGAGCCAGGGCAGCACGAACAGCACCGCAATGGCCGCCCCCATGAAGATGACCCCGAGGAACTTGGCGTCCAGACCAAACAGCGAGAAGGTGATGGCGCGCAGGATCGCGTAGAAGGGCGTGAAGTACCACACCGGGGCGATATGATCCGGCGTCTTCAGCGGGTTGGCCGGTTCGAAGTTGGGCTTCTCGAGGAAGTAGCCGCCGCCTTCCGGGAAGTAGAAGATCACCGCACAGAACACGAACAGGAACACCGCCACTCCGACGATATCCTTCACCGTGTAGTAGGGATGGAAGGGAATGCCGTCCAGCGGCTTGCCGGTCTCGTCCTTCTTGGCCTTGATATCGATGCCATCGGGATTGTTGGACCCCACCTCGTGCAAGGCAATGATGTGCAACACCACCAGCGCCAGGATCACGATAGGCAGCGCCACCACGTGCAGGGCAAAGAAGCGGTTCAGCGTGATCCCGGAGATCAGATAGTCACCGCGCACCCACTGGGCCAGGTCGGGACCGATACTCGGGATAGCGGAGAACAGCGAGATGATGACCTGGGCACCCCAGTAGGACATCTGTCCCCAGGGCAGCAGATAGCCCATGAAGGCTTCGGCCATCAGCGCCAGGTAGATCGCCATGCCGAAGATCCACACCAGCTCACGCGGCGCCTTGTAGGAGCCATAGAGCAGGCCGCGGAACATGTGCAGGTAGACCACCAGGAAGAACGCCGAGGCGCCGGTGGAGTGCATGTAGCGGATCAGCCAGCCGTACTCGACATCACGCATGATGTACTCGACGGAGGCGAAGGCACCCTCGGCGCTGGGGTTGAAGCTCATGGTCAGCCAGACACCGGTGAGGATCTGATTGACCAGCACCAGCAGCGCCAGGGAGCCGAAGAAGTACCAGAAGTTGAAGTTCTTGGGCGCGTAGTACTCGGACAGATGCTCCTGCCACATCTGGGTGGCGGGGAAGCGATCATCGACCCAGCGCATGAAACCGCGTTCGGCCTTGGCCTTGTTGGGATTCGCCATTATGCGCCCTCCCCGTCTTCGCCGACCACGATGACCGACTCGTTGACAAAGTAGTAGGGTGGAACTTCCAGGTTCACCGGAGCGGGCACATTGCGAAACACCCTGCCCGCCAGGTCGAAGCGCGAACCATGGCACGGGCAGAAGAAGCCACCGGGCCAGTCATCGACACCGACGCCTTCGGCGTTGGGCTCCGGCTTGAACAGCGGTGAACAGCCCAGATGCGTACAGATGCCAACCAGCACACCGATCTCGGGCCGAATGGAGCGCAGCGAACCGCCGGCATAGTCCGGCTGCATCGGCTTGGCGGAATCCGGATCTGCCAGCACCTCGTCGGTCAACGCCTCGGTACGTTCGATCATCTCCGGCGTGCGATTGATGACCCATACAGGACGGCCCCGCCACTCGACGGTCATTCGCTGCCCGGGTTCGAGCTTCGAAATATCCGCCTGAACGGGCGCACCCGCCGCCCGAGCCCTGGCACTAGGCTGCCAGGAAGCCACAAAGGGTACCGCTACCCCGACGGCGCCGACTGCTCCAACTACGGAGGTCGCCCCTACGAGGAAACGGCGTCGCCCTTTGTTCACGCCGTTGTCTGCCATGATCTGGTTTCTCCCATCAGACTTTATCCGTTGTTGTTTTCACGGCCCCTTGAATGTCCGTGACCACGGATACAAGTGGATTGTATGTTAGGAAATCCCCCCCACCGGCACAAGAAGCCGGCTGACCCAGACCCCCTGCGCAAGCCCCAGACAATTGACGTGGAACAACTTTATACCACTGTGCCTGTTCGCCTTGAGGGACAGGGCGGCTCAAAAGGCATAGACGATGACAGATTAACGAGGGAAACAAGCGCCGCCAGGCGACCCGATGATCCCCACCACCAGAGCACTACAGCACACAATTTTTCGAACCCCGGACACGACAACGCCCGGGCCAATAGCCCGGGCGTTGTTGATCGGCAAGCGTGGGTGATTAACGCTTGGAGAACTGCGGGCGACGACGCGCCTTGCGCAGACCGACCTTCTTACGCTCGACTTCACGTGCGTCACGAGTGACGTAGCCGGCAGCACGCAGCGGCTGACGGAAGTCCTCGTTGTACTGCATCAGGGCACGGGTGATGCCGTGACGAATGGCGCCGGCCTGGGCGCTGCCGCCGCCACCCTTGACGGTGACATAGACGTCGAACTGGCCGAGGGTCTCGGTCAGTTCCAGCGGCTGGCGAACCACCATGCGGCCAGTCACGCGACCGAAGTATTCGTTCAGGTCACGGCTGTTGACGGTGATCTTGCCGGTGCCCGGCTTGAGGAAGACGCGCGCGGTTGAGGTCTTGCGGCGCCCGGTACCGTAATACTGCTGTGTCATGGCGAAGATCCCCTCAGATGTTCAGTTCTTGCGGCTGCTGGGCAGCGTGCGGATGTTCGGAACCGGCGTAGACCTTGAGCTTGGCGTGCATGGCACGGCCCAGCGGACCCTTCGGCAGCATGCCCTTGACGGCACCTTCGATGACACGCTCGGGAGCGTGGTCGATCAGCTGGCTGAAGGTCATGGAACGCAGGCCACCCGGGTAACCGGTGTGACGATGGTACATCTTGTCGCTGGCCTTGTTGCCGGTGACCTTAACCTTCTCGGCATTGATCACGACGATGTAGTCGCCGGTATCAACGTGAGGAGTGTATTCCGGCTTGTGCTTGCCACGCAGGCGGCGAGCAATTTCGGTAGCCAGACGACCGAGCGTCTTGTCCGCGGCATCGACGACATACCAGTCGCGCTGGACGGACTGCGGCTTAGCACTGAACGTCTTCATGGATGAAATCACCAATTCGATGTGTTGGATCCCTTTCGTCGTGTTCTGGACACCCGACAGGTGTTCAGCGAGACCACGCCGCGAAGAGATCATCCCTATTTTTCTTGGTTGCGCGGCACCCGGAAATCCGGACGATGCCGCCACAACGGTCGAGCGAGCGCGCATTCTACATGAGCGAAAGCGTGCCGTCACCCCCTCGGACACACGCAATCACCGTCGGCTCAAGGCTTGTGGGGCAGCGCCAGGTACTCCCGGGACTGCATCTCCTGAAGCCTGGACAGAGTGCGCTCGAACTCGAACTCCAGCTTGCCACCCTGGTACAGCGCCTCTGCCGGCGCTTCGGCGGACATCAACAGCTTGACGCCACGGTCGTAGAACTCGTCGACCATGTTGATGAAGCGCCTGGCCTGATCATCGGTGGCGGCGTCCATGCGCCGCACACAGGACACCAGGACCGTGTGGAACTCGCGAGCCAGCTCGATGTAGTCGTTCTGACTGCGCGGCCCGTCGCACAGCTCGAGAAAGTCGAACCAGACCACGTCCTCGTGCAGTCGACGCGCCTTGAGGATGCGATGGTTGATCTCCACCGGCACCTGCTCTTCCCCCGCCTGACCGGCGATCTCGCGAAAGCTGCGCTCGAGCTCCTGATCCGCCGCCTCGTCCAGCGGCGAATGGAAGATCTCGGCGCGCTCCAGCGCCCGCAGTCGATAGTCGACGCCGGAATCGACGTTGACCACCTCACAGTGGCGCTTGAGCAGATCGATGGCCGGCAGAAAGCGAGAGCGCTGCAGGCCATCCTTGTACAGATCGTCCGGCACGATGTTGGAGGTGGCGACCAGCACCACACCGCGCTCGAACAACGCCTCGAGCAGATTGGCCAGAATCATGGCATCGGTGATGTCCTTGACGAAGAATTCGTCAAAGCAGATCACCCTCGCCTCCTCGGCAAACTTGCCGGCGATCAGCCGGAGCGGGTTCTTCTCGCCCTTGCAGTGATCCAGCTCGTTGTGGACACGCTGCATGAAGCGATGGAAATGGGTGCGCATCTTCTGGGGAAACGGCAGCGCTTCGTAGAAGGTGTCGACCAGGTAGGTCTTGCCACGACCGACGCCGCCCCAGAAATAGAGCCCGGAGATGGCTGGCAGCGCCGGCTCCTGCTCTTCCTCCTTGCGCCCGAACAGGCCCTTCACCTTCGACGCCCAGCCGTCGCGCGCCGCCGCCGGCGCCTTGGCCTTGGGCGCTGCCACCAGCTCGTCATACAGTCGCTGCAGATGCGCCACGGCATTGGCCTGGGCGGCATCCTCCGTGAAATCATCACGTTGGAGGTCGCGCCGGTAGCGTTCCAGCGGAGTTTCTGGCCGACCACTGCTCGACGGGGAAGAGCTCATGTAGCGTCCTGACTGTCAACAAGTTCGGAGCCGCATTATACGCAGACCACACAGGAATGGCAGGTCCCAGGCCGCGACCGGCAACAGCGCATCACGCCAGCACGACAAGGGAGGCCCCAGGCCATTGACCCTTTATGAGCCAACGCCTCTATAATGGGCCGTCGGCCAGGCCGGCGGCGGCCGCGGGTCGTCCGAAAGAGCTCAGGGAGAACTACGTGGAACCAAGCAACTTCAACATGATCCTGGCGGCGGCTTGCCTGGTGGCGGGAATTGGACTCGGCGCGCTGGGCTACCACCTGCTCAACGGCGGCGCACGCAGTGCCCAAAGGCTGCGCCTCAAGCTGACCGAACGGGAACGCCAGCTGACCGAGTGGAAAGACGGTGTCGACGATCACCTGCAACAGATGGACGACCTGGCCCGGCAGGTCTGCGATGACGCCCTCACCCTGCAGCGGCAACTTCACGAGTCGGCGCGCCAGCTTGGCAGCAAGGCCATCGGCGGCGAGGTGACACCGCCCAGCGAACCCGGCGAGACCAGCGATGATATCGCCATTCCGCGGGACTACGCCGACGGCAACCGCGGCACCCTGTCAGAGGACTTCGGTCTGCGCCAGGCCAATGACGACCAGAACGCAGAACCGCGCCCGCCACGTTACTGACCACCCCGCCATGACAGAGCCCGCACACTGGTGCGGGCTCTGGCGTTGACAGCGACACAAGCGGTCGATGGCGCTTGCTGCTCAGGCAGGGTTGTCGATGTCGACGAAGCGGTGCTCGACACCAAAGCGCTGCGCCAGCCATTCCCCCAACGCCTGGACGCCGTAGCGCTCGGTGGCGTGATGACCCGCCGCCAGATAGTGGATCCCCATCTCCCGCGCCAGGTGGGTGGTGCGCTCGGATATCTCGCCCGAAACGAACACCTCGGCACCGGCCTCGGCGGCCGGGATGATCATGTCCTGAGCGCCGCCGGTACACCAGGCGATTCGACTCACCGCCTCGGTACCAGGCGCCTCGATCACCAACGGCTCGCGTGCCAGCGACGCTCCTACCTGGGCAGCCAGCTCGGCAACGCCCATTGGCCTTTCCAGCCGACCGTGCCACAGAAGCCCTTCGCCCATGGGCGCGTCCAGCGTTCCCTCCACCGTCCACCCCAGGCGCTGCGCCAGGGTCGCATTGTTGCCAAGCTCGGGATGGGCGTCCAATGGCAGGTGGTAGGCCAGCAGGTTGATGTCGTTGGCCAGCAGAGTCGACAGCCGCCGGCGCTTCATGCCGGTAACCGCCACCGGCTCGTTCTTCCAGAAGTAGCCGTGGTGCACCAGCACCAGATCGGCCTGCCAGCGCACCGCCTCGTCAAGCAGCGCCTGACAGGCGGTAACGCCGGAGAGCACACGGGTGACTGTGCGTGCGCCCTCCACCTGCAGCCCGTTCTCGG
Organism: Halomonas sp. EF61; assembly: GCF_040147045.1. NCBI lineage: Bacteria > Pseudomonadati > Pseudomonadota > Gammaproteobacteria > Oceanospirillales > Halomonadaceae > Halomonas > Halomonas sp. EF61. Next base: position 139,827 of record NZ_JAMSHM010000002.1, read on the forward strand.
TGTAGTCCTTGAAGCGCCGGGCCTCCAGCAGCTGCTCGCAGGCCGATACCAGTTCGTCGCGGTCTATCATGAGATCTCCTGAAATAGCTCCAAACAAGCATCAGGTTGGCGATGCTACAATGGCGCACATTGTACGCACCGCCCCGCCGGCCCGCGACCGCCTCACTGCCAAGCGCCAAGGATCATCGCCGCATGCGACGCACCCTCTCGACCTATATCTGGCCGGTCCTCATCGGCATTCTGCTCGCCATCGTGCTGATCAATGCCTTCCCCGAACGGCTCGGCAGACTACCGTCACCGAGCGGTGACAGCCTGACGGTAGTTCCCGCCACGCCACCAGCGACAACCACCGAGCAGCAGGCACCGCAACGTCCTGCCCCCGAGGTCAAGGAGGCTGCGCCGCTGGACCGCCGTGGCGGCCCCGTGAGCTACGCCGAGGCAGTGGAGAAGGCCGCGCCCGCGGTGGTCAACGTCTACTCCTCGCGGGTCGTGGAACGGGAAACCCACCCGCTGATGTCAGACCCCTTCTTCCGCCAGTTCTTCGGCAACAATGACGTGCCGTCGCGCCAACGCATGCTTTCGAGCCTTGGCTCCGGCGTCATCGTCAGCGAGGACGGCTACGTGCTGACCAACCACCACGTCATCAGCGGCGCCGACCAGGTCCAGGTGGCGCTGCGCGACGGCCGCGAGACCCTGGCCCGGGTCATCGGCACCGATCCCGAAAGCGACCTGGCGGTACTCAAGATCGATCTCGGCGACCTGCCGGTGATCGAGCTGACCGACTCGCGCAAGGTCGCGGTGGGCGACGTTTCGCTGGCCATCGGCAACCCCTTCGGGGTCGGCCAGACGGTGACCATGGGCATCATCAGCGCCACCGGTCGCAGCCATCTGGGACTCAACGCCTATGAGGACTTCATCCAGACCGATGCGGCGATCAACCCGGGCAACTCCGGCGGCGCCCTGATCAACCCCGACGGCGCCCTGGTCGGCATCAACACCGCCATCTTCTCCCGCTCGGGGGGCTCCCAGGGTATCGGTTTCGCGATCCCGGCCAACCTGGCCCGCAGCATCCTCGACGAGCTGGTCACCCACGGCCGGGTCATCCGCGGCTGGCTCGGCATCGAGGCCCAGGAGCTGAACCAGGAACTGGCCGCTTCCTTCGGCCTGCAGGCGCCAGCCGGGGTAATCATCGCCGGCGTGGTGTCCCAGGGACCGGCCGACCGGGCGGGACTGAAACCCGGAGACGTACTGCTCGAGGTCGACGGTCGCGCGGTGATCGATCCGCGTCGGACCATGAGCGACATCGCTGCGGTGGCTCCCGGCACCACCCTGACCGTCAGCGTCGCCCGCGACGGCAAGCCGATCGAGGTGGAACTGGAAGTCGGCGAGCGCCCCACGCCCCAATCCCAGTCGCAGCAGACCGGCAGCAGCCAGTCAGCCCCCTGAGACGCACCCCGAGGTGGGTAACGCAGAAGCAGTGTCCAAGCGTGCCCCACCGTCCAGACATGAAAAGGCCCGGAATTGCTCCGGGCCTTTTCATGTCTGGATGCCTGTCTGGGGCCGGGGGCGCTCGGTCACAACGACCACCGGCCCTGCGTCGCTTCAATCCTTGATGCGGTACTCCGCCGAACGCGCGTGGGCGGTCAGCGATTCACCACGAGCCAGCACCGAGGCGGTCTTGCCCAGGGTAGACGCCCCCTGTGGCGAGCAGTGAATGATCGAAGAGCGCTTCTGGAAGTCATAGACGCCAAGCGGTGACGAAAAGCGCGCCGTACCCGAGGTCGGCAGCACGTGGTTGGGACCAGCGCAGTAGTCGCCCAGCGCCTCAGCGGTATGCCGTCCCATGAAGATGGCTCCGGCATGGCGCACCTGCTCCGCCAGTCGCTCCGGGTGCTCCACCGACAACTCCAGGTGCTCCGGCGCGATGCGATTGATCAACTCCAGCGCCTCGCCCTCGTCACGACAGGCGATGAGCGCACCGCGCGTACGCAGCGAGGCCCCGGCGATGGCTTCGCGCTCGAGCGTCGGCAGCAGCCGTTCCATGGACGCTTCCACCGCCGCCAGATGCTCCACATCCCAGCTGACCAGGATCGCCTGGGCGTCTTCGTCGTGCTCTGCCTGGGAGAACAGGTCCATGGCCAGCCAGTCAGGATCGGTCTGGCCGTCGGACACCACCAGGATCTCGGAGGGCCCGGCGATCATGTCGATCCCCACCTGACCAAAGACCGCGCGCTTGGCGGTGGCCACATAAATGTTGCCCGGCCCGACGATCTTGTCGACCCTGGGCACGCTTTCGGTGCCATAGGCCAGCGCCGCCACGGCCTGGGCACCGCCCAGGGTAAACACCTTGTCGACCCCGGCCAGATGCGCCGCCGCCAGCACCAGATCGTTGACCACGCCGTCGGGCGTGGGCACCACCATGATGATCTCCCGCACTCCCGCCACGTGGGCCGGCACAGCGTTCATCAGCACCGATGAGGGATAGGCGGCCTTGCCGCCGGGCACATAGATACCGGCGCGATCCAGCGGCGTCACCTTCTGCCCCAGCACGGTGCCGTCATCTTCGGTGTACTGCCAGGAAGTGGGCTTCTGGCGTTCGTGGTAGACGCGGATACGCTCGGCGGCGGTGGCCAGCGCCTGACGCTGGTCGTCGGGCAGAGCGGCGTAGGCGGCCTCGAGACGATCGTCCCCCAGGGTCAGATCCGCCATGCTCGAGGCCTCGAGGCGATCGAGGCGACAGGTCAGCGCCACCAGGGCGGCGTCGCCCTCCCGACGCACCTGGCTGATGATCTCGGAGACCGCCTGCTGGACACCATGGTCCGACACGCCTTCCCACGCCAGCAGGTCGGTGAGACGGGACTCGAAATCCGCGTCCCGGGTCGAGAGTCGGGCCACCAGGGGCGTGTCTTGGCTCATGTCGGAAATCTCCGCTTCTGTCTTGGCCATACGTTGAGAACCCTCGGGTTCCGTTGGCTGGTGCGCTCAGCTTGCCGCCTGCCGCCGCGCCTCGACGGCGTCGCTCAAGCGGCGCAGCAGCGGCTTGATCTGATCATGCTTGATGGTCATCGAGGCCTGATTGACCACCAACCGGGTGCTGATATGGGCCATCAGTTCCCGTGGCTCCATACCGTTGGCACGCAGCGTATTGCCGGTATCGACGATATCGACGATCTCGTCGGCCAGGTTCATCAGCGGCGCCAGCTCCATGGCACCGTACAGCTTGATGACCTCGGCCTGGATGCCCTGCTCGGCGTAATAGCGCCGCGCCACATTGACGAACTTGGTCGCCACCCGACGCCGGGCACGGGCGGGCTCGGCACCCTGAATACCAGCGGTCATCAGCTTGCAACGCGCGATATTGAGGTCCAGCGGCTCATACAGCCCCTCGGCACCGTGCTCCAGCAGCACATCCTTGCCGGCGACCCCCAGGTCCGCTGCCCCCAGCTGCACATAGGTCGGCACATCGGTGGCACGAATCACCACCAGCTTGACGTCTGGCAGATTGGTGTCGAACAACAGCTTGCGACTCTTGCCCAGGTCCTCGGCGGGCCGGATGCCGGCATCCGCCAGCAGTGGCAGCGTCTCGTCGAGAATGCGCCCCTTGGAGAGCGCCACTATCAATTGCTTGCTCATGGTCTCGCCCGGTTGTCGGGTTGGAAGTCAATGTGGCGTGTTTCCCCGCGCCGGCTCGGGCAGTCCGAGCCGGCTGGGCGAAGAAAGCTCAGCCCGGGACGCGCTTGATCCGAGCACCCAGCAGGTGGAGCTTTTCCTCGATGCATTCGTAGCCGCGATCGATGTGGTAGATACGATCGACCAGGGTCTCGCCCTTGGCCATCATCGCCGCGATCACCAGTGAGGCCGAAGCGCGCAGATCGGTGGCCATCACCGGTGCACCGGACAGATGCTCGACGCCTTCGATGACGGCAGTGTTGCCTTCCAGGGCGATGTTGGCGCCCATGCGGTTCAACTCCTGCACGTGCATGAAACGATTCTCGAAGATCGTCTCGACCACTCGCGAGGAGCCCTCGGCCACCGCATTCATGGCCACGAACTGGGCCTGCATGTCGGTGGGAAAGGCCGGATACGGAGCGGTCCTGATATTGACCGCCCTGGGCCTGCGCCCTTCCATGTCCAGCTCGATCCAGTCCTCACCGGTGGTAATCCTGGCCCCCGCCTCCTCGAGCTTGGCCAGCACCGCCTCGAGAATGTCGGCACGGGTACGACGCACCCTAACGCGGCCACGGCTGAGCGCCGCTGCGACCAGGAAGGTGCCGGTCTCGATACGGTCCGGCATGACGTCGTGGCGAGCCCCGTGGAGCCGCTCCACCCCTTCGATGGTGATGGTGTCAGTACCGTGACCACGGATATCGGCACCCATCTTGATCAGGCACTCGGCCAGATCCACGATCTCGGGCTCCTTGGCGGCGTTCTCGAGCACCGTGGTGCCGTCGGCCAGGGTCGCGGCCATCAGCAGGTTCTCGGTACCGGTCACGGTCACGGTATCGAAGAAGATGGTCGCCCCCTTGAGGCGGCCCGGCGTGGTAGCACGGATGTAGCCACCCTCGACCCGGATATCGGCACCCATGGCCTCGAGGCCACGAATATGCAGGTCCACCGGACGCGAGCCGATGGCGCACCCGCCCGGCAGCGACACGTCGGCCTTGCCGAAGTGGGCAAGCAGCGGTCCCAGCACCAGGATCGAGGCGCGCATCTTCTTGACCAGCTCATAGGGCGCGTGGCAATCGCTGACCTGGGCTCCGTTGAGCTGAATGCACATCTTTTCGCCCATCACCGCCTGCACGCCCATGTGGCCGAGCAGTTCCAGGGTGGTGGTGATGTCCTGCAGATGGGGAAGATTGCCGATGGTTACCGGCTCTTCGGACAGCAGGGTGGCGCACAGGATGGGCAGCGCTGCATTCTTGGCGCCACTGGCCCAGACGTCGCCCTCGGCGGGTCCGTTGCCGGTAATGATCAATTTGTCCATGAAGGCGGTACCATCAGGCTCCGGTGTTTTCGGCGGCAGCCTGCCACTGTGCGGGGGTATAGGTCTTGATGCTGACCGCATGAAGGGCGCCGGAGGCGATTTCCTCGGACAGCGCACCATAGATGACCTGCTGACGCTTGACCGGTGACAGCTCGGCGAAGCGTTCGCCCACCGCAATCACCTGAAAGTTACAGCCTTCACCCTGGATATGAAATTCACAGCCGTCGACACGGCTCTCGAGCAGCGCTTTGACGTCGCTGGGTTGCATGCACCTGCTCCTTGACCAGACCAATGACGGGAGACGCCCACGGCCTCGCCGTGACGTCCCGAAAAAACTCAAAGGGCATATGGTAAAGAAAAGCGGCGCGCTTGGCGATGACGCAGCGAGGTTTCCACCTATACATCCGTCACAAAAAAGACACCCCCGGCCACCTTGCGGTGGTCGGGGGTGCCGGAAGGGCTAGCGGCGAGGGCGAGCAGCCCGGATCAAGGCGCTGGATTCAGACGTCGAACCAGGCGCGTCACGGACACCAGCAGCCAGACAACCGCCGCTAGGCGGTAACGGTGCTGGAAGGCAACAGATCATCCAGACCGGCAAGCTCGGTCAACTGCCTGAGCTGCGCCGACAGCTTGATGCTGTTGAGCGACAGCCCGATCCGGCGAATGGTACGCGCCCACTCGAGCATCATGGTCAGCGCCGCGCTGGAGACGTGCTCCACCTCGCTCAGGTCGAGGCACACCGAGGTGCCCGATGCCCGACTCTGGAGCCACTCACGACCTGCCTCGGCCATGTCCGCGGCCCCGTCGAAGTCGACCTTGCCACACACCCGGAGTGTACTTCCGTCCTCGAGCAGGCGGGCCGACGCCACTTCCATCAACACGCTCACGCACCGCGCTCCAGTTCGTCGACGCCGACATCCGGCGACCAATTGTTGATCACGGCGTCGTAGTCACGGTTGTGGTCACGCATGGCCTGATCGAACTGGTTGCGGAAGGTCAGACCGAGATTGATGCCGTTGACGATGACATTGACCACCCGCCACTGGCCGTTGGACTTGCGCAGGGTGTAGTTGACCGGGTAGATGGTGCCATCGGTGGCCACCACTTCCATCTCGACGCTGTCCTGATCGTCATAGCGTGAGGCGGACTGGTTATCGAGCACGCGAACTTCCTTGTACTCGAAGGTCACCAGGCCCTTGGCATAGGTGTCGAGCAGGGTCTGCTTGAACACCTCGACGAAGCGCGAACGCTGCTCCGGCGTGGCATTGTTGAAGTAGCGGCCCATCACACTGGCGCCGATGTAGCGAAAGTCGGCGACGCCACGCAGACTCTCGTCGACCATCTGCTTGAGCTCGTCGGGACGGTCCATGAAGTAGGCCTCTCGGCCGCCGATCATCCCCATCAGATCATTGACGCTGTCGCGAATCAGCTGTTCGGGGGATTGCTGGGCCATGGCCGGCAGACTGGCCAGCACCATCATCAGCGCCATCAACCAGCGGCGCAGGTGAACCATTGCGGGCAAAGAACGGGTCATGGGTTGCCTCCTTGTATCTCCGGAAACTGCCGGATCAGTCTTTCGTCAGATTGGACACGAACTGCTGGATCAGTTCCTCGAGCACCAGCGCGGACTGGGTATCACGAATCGCCTCACCCTCGGCGATCATCTCCGGTGATCCCCCGACCGACAGCCCGATGTACTGCTCACCAAGCAGGCCCGAGGTAAGGATCGCCGCGGTGCTGTCATCCGGCAGCTTGCCGGCCAGGGAGCTGTCCAGCGACATCACCACCACGGCATCGTAGAACTCGGTATCCAGCTCGATGCTCTCTACCCGTCCCACGGTCACCCCGGCCATCGTCACTCGTGCCCGCGGCTTGAGCCCACCGATATTCGCGAAGTTGGCCCGGAGCTCGTAGGTGTCGTCGGCACGTTGCAGGTCCAGGCCGCTGACCTTGAGCCCCAGGAATACCAGCCCCAGGATACCGGCCAGCATGAACAGGCCCACACCAAACTCCATCGTCTTGCTGCGCTTCATGGACAGTCTCCGCAGAATCAGGAAAGCCCGCCGAACATCACGGCGGTAAGAACGAAATCCAAGCCCAGCACGGCCAGGGAGGAATACACCACGGTACGGGTGGTGGCCCGCGAAATACCTTCCGAGGTCGGCACCAGATCATACCCCTGGAACACGGCAATCCAGGTGACCACTATGGCGAACACGATGCTCTTGACCACGCCGTTGCCGATATCAGTAAAGAAGCCGACGCTGGCCTGCATGTTGCCCCAGTACGAGCCTTCGAACACCCCGAGCCACTCGACCCCGACCAGGTAGCCGCCGTACACGCCGACCACGCTGAAGCCGATGGTCAACAGCGGCAGCGAGACGAACCCCGCCCACAGGCGTGGCGCCACGATACGACGCAGCGGATCGACGCCGATCATCTCCATGCTGGTCAGCTGCTCGGTGGCCTTCATCAGGCCAATCTCGGCGGTCAATGCCGAGCCCGCGCGCCCGGCGAACAACAGCGCCGCCACCACCGGCGCCAGTTCACGCAACAGGGCCAACGACACCATCTGGCCGAGCGCGTCCTCGGCACCGAACCCGACCAGGATGGTGTAACCCTGAAGCGCCAGCACCATGCCGATGAACAGCCCCGACACCAGCACGATGGCCAACGACAGCACACCGACCGCATAGACCTGGGCCACCCACAGGCTGAACCCTTCTGCCGAGGGGCGCCCCAGCATGGACTGGCCGAGAAAGATGCTGGCCCGGCCGACGGCCTCCAGCAGGTCGCAGCCGCGCCGTCCCATATGGGTGATTCGTTCGATCATGGACGGCTCCCCTGGCCCAGAATGTCATCGTGAAAATCGTTGGCCGGGTAGTGAAACGGCACAGGGCCATCCGGCTCACCATGCACGAACTGACTGACTCGGGCGTCCTGTTCCACGTCCAGCGACGCCGGCGTGCCGTGGGCCATGACCCGCCCGTCGGCGACCACGTAGACGTAGTCGGCGATGGACAGGGTCTCCTTGATATCATGGGAGACCACCACCGCCGTCAAGCCCAGCGCCTGATTCAGCCGTCGAATCAACTGGACCAGCACACCCATGGAGATCGGATCCTGGCCGACGAAGGGCTCATCGTAGAGAATCAATTCAGGATCCAGCGCCACCGCCCGCGCCAGCGCCACACGCCGTGTCATGCCGCCGGACAGCTCTGCTGGCATCAAGTCTCTGGCCCCACGCAGCCCCACCGCCTCGAGCTTCATCAGCACCACGTCACGCACCATGCTTTCCGGCAGATCGGTGTGCACCCGCAGCGGAAAGGCCACGTTCTCGTAGACACTGAGATCGGAAAACAGCGCGCCACTCTGGAACAGCATGCCCATGCGCCGACGCATCTGGAACAGATCCTTGCGCGACAGGCGATGGACGTCCTGACCATCGATCAGGACGCGTCCGCCACTGGGGTTGAGCTGCCCCCCGATCAGTTTCAGCAGGGTAGTCTTCCCGGTGCCACTTGGCCCCATGATGGCCGTGATCTTGCCGCGGGGTATGGAGAGATCCACGCCGCGAAAGATATCCCTGTCGCCGCGCGTGAAATGCAGATTCTCCACCTCCACCAAGGAGGAAGCCGTCATCGCAGTCCCTATAGAGTCAGTATCACCGTGAACCGGCGGTTCAGACCGGACGCCCGCCCCGAATCCTCGGATTCGACGCCTGGCCAGACCTGAGCCCGAACCTTGAGAATAGAGCGCCTTGAGCCGCGCTCGGTTTTCGAACATCGTATCTTAACTCAAATGCAGCATGCCAGTGCCCCGGTTGCGCGCTTGCGCGCAGGTTTATCTAAGGGTTCAATGGGCGCCCTTTCTGCAACCAAGTCGTTCTCCATGCTGTTACCGTCTGTCGTCGTCGCCCTGGGCCTGGTGGGCCTGCTCTGGAGCGCGGATCGCTTTGTCGGCGCCGCCGCCGCCACCGCCTACCGCGCCGGCATGAGCATCATGCTGGTCGGCATGACCATCGTCTCCATCGGCACCTCTGCCCCGGAAATCGTGGTCTCGGTGATGGCCTCGCTGGATGGCGCCCCCGACCTGGCCACCGGCAATGCGCTGGGCTCCAATATCGCCAACATCGCGCTGGTACTGGGCGTGACTGCACTGGTGGTGCCGATCCCGGTGCGCTTCACCATCGTGCGCCGCGAGCTGCCACTGCTGTTGGGCGCCACCGGCCTCGCCGGCTACGCCCTGGCCGATGGCAGCCTCGAACGCCTCGACGCGGCCCTGCTGATCGCGCTGCTGGTATTCAGTCTGTGGTGGCTGTTTCGCGCCGACGAGGCCGAACAGGAGATGGCCGACGACATTCCCGGCATGGCACTGGGCAAGGCCATCGGCTGGCTGGTGCTGACCCTGGCGGTGATGATCGCCAGCTCCCGCGCCCTGGTCTGGGGCGCCACTGAGCTGGCACGCACCTTTGGCGTAAGCGAGCTGGTGATCGGTCTGACCGTCGTCGCCATCGGCACCAGCCTGCCGGAACTCGCCGCCTGCGTGGCCAGCGCGCTGAAGCGCCACCACGATCTGGCCATCGGCAACGTCATCGGCTCCAACCTGTTCAATATGCTGGCGGTACTGCCGGTACCGGCGCTGCTGGCGCCGGGAGCCACCGATCCCGCAGCCGCCGGCCGCGACTTTCCGGTAATGCTTGGCCTGACGCTGCTGCTGGCGGCGCTGCTGCTGTGGCAACGCCGAGGGCGCCTGGGGCGCTGGATCGGCGCGCTGCTGGCCTGCACCTATGCGCTTTATCTGACCTGGCTCGGCCTTTCGGTCGCGGCAGGCCCCTTGTGACAACGGCAGTAAACGGCAACAATCATGGCCATGAGCAAACACCCCTCCTCGGCGCAGACGCCGACCCTGAGCGTCCGCGATATCGCACGACGCACCCTGGAGCTGGAACGTGACGCCATCGACGCCCTGATCGGGCGTCTCGACGGCGACTTCGACCGTGCCTGCCAACTGCTGCTGGCCTGCCGCGGCCGGGTGGTCGTCACCGGCATGGGCAAGTCGGGACATGTCGGCGGCAAGATCGCCGCCACCCTGGCCAGCACCGGCACGCCGGCCTTCTTTGTCCATCCCGGCGAAGCCAGTCATGGTGACCTGGGCATGATCACGCCCGGCGACGTCGTCCTGGCACTGTCCAACTCCGGCGAAACCGCCGAGGTCACTGCCCTGCTGCCGCTGCTCAAGCGCATGGGCATTCCACTGATCAGCATGACCGGCCGAGCACAGTCGACCCTGGCCCGCCACGCCGAAGCCCATCTATACGCAGGGGTCGAGCGCGAGGCCTGCCCACTGGACCTGGCCCCGACCTCTTCGACCACCGCAGCGCTGGCGCTGGGCGACGCCCTGGCGGTGGCGCTGCTCGAGACCCGCGGCTTCACCGCCGAGGATTTCGCCCTGTCCCACCCGGGCGGCAGCCTGGGCAAGCGACTGCTGTTGACCGTGGCCGACCTGATGCATACCGGCGACCGGCTGCCCTCGGTACCGTCGGGCTCGCCGCTGCGCGACGCCCTGCTCGAGATCACCCGTCAGGGACTCGGCTTTACCTGCGTGGTGTCCCCCGACGGCACCCTGGCCGGGGTCTATACCGACGGCGACCTGCGCCGTACCCTGGATCGCCATCAGGACTTCAGCTCGCTTACCGTGGATGACGTGATGACCACCCCCGGGCGACGCATCGGCCCCGCCACCCTGGCGGCGGAAGCGGTCAAGCTGATGGAGGAAGGCCGGATCACCGCCCTGGCGGTGGTCGATGACGAGCAGCGCCCAGTCGGTGCACTGCATATGCACGACCTGCTGGCCGCCGGTGTCATCTGAGCCTCATTTATCCCTTTACAAGGAACGCCGTCATGTCTCACGAGCTTCTCGCCTCCCTCGCGCCGGAACTGGTGGAGCGCCTGCGCCACATCAAGCTGCTGGCGCTGGACGTGGACGGCGTACTGACCGATGGTCGACTGCACTTCCACGCCGACGGCTCCGAGTTGAAGGCGTTCAACACCCTGGATGGCCACGGCCTCAAGCTGGCCAAGCGCGCCGGTATCCAGGTGGCCCTGATCACCGGGCGCAGCTCCCCCATGGTCACCCAGAGAGCCAGAGCACTCGGCATCGAGCACGTACAGCAAGGGGTCGAGCGCAAGCTGCCCGCCCTTGAATCGCTGTGCGATTCGCTTGGCCTGACCCTCGACCAGGTCGCCTACTGCGGCGATGACCTGCCCGACCTTCCCTGCATCCATCGCAGTGCGGTCGGCATCACCGTGCCAGGCGCCCCCTGCTATCTTCGTCAGCACGCCGACTGGGTCACCCAGGTTGCCGGCGGACATGGCGCGGTGCGCGAGATCACCGACACCCTGCTGATGGCCCAGGGCCGCCTCGACGATATCATCGACAGCTACCTGAGCAACGGACCGCTGACATGAAACTGAGCGCACTGCGTCCAGGCTTTCGCTTCTGGCTGGTCATCCTGCTGCTGGTACTCGGTGGCGGCCTGACGTTGCTCGACCCCCGCGAGAGCAACGTCCCCGACCTGGTACCCAATGACAAGGCCGGCGAGCCCGACTACTACCTGGTGGATGCCCGCCTGACCCGCTTCGATGCCCAGGGCACCCCCCACCAGCGCATCGATACGCCACGCCTTGTGCACACACCGCTCGACGACATCACCCGGGTGGACCAGCCGGACCTTGCGCTGATCGACGACAGCGGCCGAGAGTGGATCGCCGACGCCGACAACGGTGAACTGGGTCCGGACGGCAACCCCCTGACCCTGTCGGGCGACGCCCATCTCGAGGCCCCCGCGGAGCGTTGGCAGCTTGATACCGAGGTATTGGTCTACGACAGCGACAGTGGCCATGTCTGGAGCGAAACGCCAGCCGTCCTACGCCAACCCCCTCAACAGATGCAAGGGGAGCGCTTCGACGCCTGGATCCATGACAATACCGCTCGCCTGACCGACAATGTCACCGGTCATCATCCGCCAGAGCCTCAATAAGGAGCCCCTTCCATGATGCGTCCAAGTCCCGCCCTCCTGCTTGCCCTGGCCCTTGGCCTGGCCGCCGGCGCCACCGGCAGCAGTGTCCTGGCGCTGGAAAGTGATCGCAGCGCACCGATTCAGGTGGAGGCCGACCAGCTGGATCTCGATGATCGCGCCGGTACCGCGGTCTATACCGGCGACGTGCGCATTGTGCAAGGCAGCATGATCCTCACCGGCGAACGCGTCGAGATCCAGCGCAACGACCAGGGACAACTGTCACTGGCGACCGCGACCGGCTCCCGCGCCTACCTCGAGCAGAAGCCATCCCCGGAAGAACCGGTGGTCAAGGGCTGGGGCCGCAAGGTGATCTACCACGTAGCCGAACGCCGCATGGAGCTGATCGACCAGGCTGAGCTGCACAAGGCCAATGACACCTTCGACGGTGCCTATCTGGAGTACTTCCTCGATCGCCGCGTGGTCCAGGCCCGCTCCAGCGCCCAGGGCGTCCAGGGCGAGCAGCGCATTCGCATGACCCTCGAGCCGGAAAGCCAAGGAAACTGATGAAGACTCTCCACGCTCGCCATCTGGCCAAGAGCTACAAGAAGCGTCGCGTCGTCCAGGACATCAGCCTGTCGATCGAGCAGGGCAGCATCGTCGGTCTGCTGGGCCCCAACGGGGCCGGCAAGACCACCTCCTTCTACATGATCGTCGGCCTGGTCAGAGCCGACGCCGGCAGCATCAGCATCGATGATCGGGACCTGAGCCGCGCGGCCATGCACCAGCGCGCGCTGGCCGGTATCGGCTACCTGCCTCAGGAGGCTTCGATCTTTCGCAAGCTGTCGGTGGCCGACAACATCATGGCGATCCTCGAGACCCGCAAGGACCTCGACCGCGAGGGCCGAGAAGCACGTCTCGAGCAACTCCTCGAGGATTTCCACGTCAGCCATATTCGTGACAACCCCGGCATGAGCCTGTCCGGCGGGGAGCGGCGCCGGGTCGAGATCGCTCGCGCCCTGGCCACCGAGCCGGCCTTTATCCTGCTCGATGAACCCTTCGCCGGGGTCGACCCGATCTCGGTGGGCGAGATCAAGTCCATCATTCGTCAACTCAAGGCCCGCGATATCGGCGTCCTGATCACCGATCACAACGTGCGCGAGACCCTCGATATCTGCGATCGTGCCTACATCGTCGGCGACGGCCAGATCATCGCTGAGGGCAGCGCCGAGTCCATCCTCGCCAACCAGCGCGTCAAGGAGGTCTACCTGGGCGAGAACTTCCGCCTCTAGACCGCAGGGCCGCCCGACAGCCGCAGTCGCAGTCGCAGTCGCATCAAGCGGCCGCAACACTTGCCAGCATCAGCATCCAACCGCCGGCCCCGAAAGGGTCGGCCTCACCTTGCACACAGGGCCTCCCTCGAAAGAAGCACCTCCCCCCTACCAAGTTGTTCCACATCGACCTTTACACTCCCTCCCACAGGTCAAAAAACACCAACTTGGCAAGATGCTTGCATGTCTGATGACTCGTCGTTAGGGTAAAGCCTTTCGACAACACTGGTGGATCCCGACCCATGGCCCTCAAGGCGTCACTGCAGCTGCGCATCGGTACCCAGCTGACCATGACCCCGCAACTGCAACAGGCGATCGGCCTGCTGCAGCTTTCGACCCTGGACCTGCGCCAGGAGGTCCAGCAGGCGCTGGAGGCCAACCCCATGCTCGAACTCGAGGACGAGTTCGGCGAACAGCAGACGAGGGAAGCCGTGGAAGATGACTGGGCGGATCAGATTCCCTCGGAACTCAGTGTGGACAGCGACTGGTCCGACACCTACCAGGACCTGGGCACCACCCCCGCCGGCAGTGGCGAGGCGCCGGATTTCGAGCGCCAGGCAAGCTCCCAGTCACTGCACAGCCACCTGAGCTGGCAACTGGCGATGCTCGACGTCAGCGACCAGGAGCGCCTGATCGCCGAGAGCCTGCTCGACGCGGTCAACGCCGACGGCTATCTCGAGCAGACGCTGGATGACATTGCCCAGGGGCTCGAGCAAGACGGTCGTCGCCCCCCTCCCCTCGCCGAGGTGGAGGCGGTGCTGGTTCGGCTGCAACAGTTCGAACCGACCGGAGTGTTCGCCCGCGACCTGCGCGAGTGTTTGATGCTGCAACTGGATAGCCTGCCTCGCGATACCGTCCTGCTGCCCCAGGCCGGACGACTGGTAAGACAGTTTCTCGAGGCGCTGGCCAGCGGCGACCGACGTCTGCTGAAGCGCCGACTAGGACTCGATGACGACCAACTCGACAGCGTCATCGAGCTGATCCGGAGCCTCGACCCACGTCCCGGCAGCCAGTTCGGTGACAGCGATAACGACTACGTCATACCCGACCTGGTGGTACGCCACACCGAAGAGGGCTGGCGCGTTGAACTCAACCCGGATGCAATGCCCCGACTGCGCATCCAGCCCGACTACGCTGCACTGATTCGGCGCGCGGACAAGAGCCAGGACAACCAGTTCCTCAAGGACCACCTGCAGGAGGCGCGCTGGCTGATCAAGAGTCTGTCCAGCCGCAACGACACCTTACTGAAGGTCGGCCGGGAAATCATGGTGCGTCAGATCGACTTCCTCGAGCAGGGAGAAGCGGCCATGAAACCGTTGGTGCTGGCCGATATCGCAGACAAGGTGGAGATGCACGAGTCCACCATCTCCCGCGTGACCACCCAGAAGTTCGTGCACACGCCTCGCGGCGTGTTCGAGTTGAAGTATTTTTTCTCGAGCCAGGTCGGCCAGGATGGCGACGCCCATTCCAGTACCGCCATCCGCGCCATGATCAAATCGTTGATTCAAAAGGAACCTGCCCGCAAACCTCTGTCGGACAGCAAACTGGTGGAATTGCTGGCGGAAGACGGCGTCAATGTCGCCAGACGCACCGTGGCAAAGTACCGGGAAGCCATGAATATTCCGTCTTCCAGCGAGCGCAAGCGACTGCGCTGAGGCCTTGCGCTGCGGCGTCGCTAGCCTAGTTATCGGGAAAGCGCAAGCACTTGAAATTTCGCATGACATCTGCGTCTTTCTGCGTAGCGTCGAGGGGGTTTGCAGGATCGGAAAAAGGGTTACAATCAAGCCACCACCCGAAAGAGCAAGGAGCCTGTCATGCAAGTCAACATCACCGGCCACCACGTCGAATTGACCGATCCCCTGCGTGACTACGTACAAGAGAAGCTCACCCGTGTGGAGCGCCACTACGACAACATCACCAACGTCCAGGTGACCCTCTCGGTGGAAAAGGAACGCCAGCTGGCCGCCTGCACCCTTCACGCCGCCGGTGCCGACCTGCATGCCGAAGCGCAGGACGGCGACATGTATGCTGCTATCGACGCCCTTGCCGACAAGCTGGACCGCCAGCTGGTCAAGCACAAGGAAAAATCCCAAGCCCGCGCCCAAGGCGCCGGAATTCGCTGACTCTCATGACATTGGAAGCCATTCTCCCTCCCGAGCGCACATTGTTCGATGTCCCGGGAGGCAGCAAGAAGAGGGTGCTGGAGTTTTTCAGCACCTTCATTGCGCAGAACACCCCGAGCCTGGACAGCCAGGAGGTCTTCAGTCGGCTGATCGGACGTGAGCGCCTGGGCAGTACCGGCATAGGCAATGGCGTCGCCATTCCCCATGCCCGCAACCCCCACTGCAAGGCGCCCATCTCCGGCTTCCTCAAACTCGCGGAACCTGTCGACTTCGATGCCATCGATGGTGAGCCCGTCGATCTGGTGTTCGTACTGCTGGTACCGGAAGAGGCCGACGACGCCCATCTCGCCCTGCTCGGCCAGGTCGCCGGCGTCATGAACGACGCCGACACACGTCACCGTCTGCGCCACGCCAGCTCCCAGCGCGAGCTTCACGAGCGCCTGCAGGAAGCCATCCGCCAACAGGCGCCAGGGGACGACACTCCCTCCTGATCGCGGCCTTGCCTAGGCCATCAGCAATGGACGCCTGCCCAAGGAGACAGGACATGCAGCTCGTGATCATCAGTGGTCGCTCCGGCTCGGGAAAGTCCGTGGCCCTTCAAGCCCTGGAGGACCTGGGGTTCTACGCCATCGACAACCTTCCCGCGACCTTGCTGGGCGCCCTGGTGGACGAGCTGGAAAACGGTCATTCCCGCCGTATCGCCGTCAGCGTCGACGCCCGCAACCTGCCTGAGGCACTGGAACGCTTCCCCGCCCAGCTGGCGTCCCTCAAGCAGAGTCCGATCGACTGCCAGGTGGTCTACCTGACCAGTGATGCGCGAATTCTGCTCGAGCGTTATTCCCACACGCGGCGCCGTCACCCCCTGACCCGTGATAGCGACATGACCCTGGCGGAAGCCATCGAGTCCGAACAGAAGGCCCTTTCGGGTATTCGAGACCTGGCCGATCTGGTCATCGACAGCTCTCGCCTGTCGGTGCACGAACTGCGTTCGCGCATCGCCGAACAGGTCGCCGACCACCGCAGCGGCCAGTTGAGCCTGACCGTGGAGTCCTTCGGCTTCAAGCGTGGCGTGCCGCCGGATGCAGACATCGTGTTCGATGCCCGCTGTCTGCCCAATCCCTACTGGGAACCATCGCTGCGTGATGCCAATGGCTGCGATCCCAGCGTCATCGACTTCCTCGAACGCTATCAGGACGTCGCCGACATGAAGCGCGACATTCTCGCCTGGGTGCGCACCTGGCTACCGCGCTATCAGCAAAGCCAGCGCAGCTACCTCACCGTGGCGGTGGGCTGCACCGGAGGACAGCATCGTTCGGTCTACCTGGCCGAGGGAATCGCCTCGGCCCTGGCCGACCAGCATCCCCGCGTCCGTCTACGCCACCGCGAACTCGGCCAGCAACGCCGACTGGACAGCGGAGGACTCTAGGCGTGGCCCGACGCACCCTGACCCTGACCAATCGTCGTGGCCTGCATGCACGCGCCGCGACACGCCTGGTCACCTGCTGCCAACCCTTTGACGCCACCGTCACCGTCCACCATGGCAGCCGCTCGGGTGACGCCGCCAACATCATGTCGCTGCTGATGCTGGCCGCCCCCTGCGGAACGGAACTGACCCTGGAGGCCGAAGGCAAGGACGCGGACGCGGTGCTGGACGCTCTGGAGGCACTGTTCGACGCACGCTTCGACGAAGACGCCTGACGTCTTCCCTCTCCTTGTTTTGACCGCCACCCCCTGCCTGCCAAGGACGCCATGCAACTGATCCAGACCGGCAAGTACACCGAGGTCCACTACGATCCGGACCAGGACGCCTTCATCAAGACCTTCACGCCCAAGACCAGCGATCGCTGGCGCTACCGCCTGGGCATCCGGCGCTACCCCGGCCACAATTTTCGCTATGTCGCCGGCCGACTGGAGCGACTGGGTATCGCCACACCGAAAATCCTGTCGGCAGAGCGCTATCGCCTGGTCACCGCCAACGTGCACGGCATCGCGCTCAAACAGCTGGTCCTCGACTCGCCGGAACTGCAGAACCGCTACCTGGACATTCTCGAAGCCTTGTACCGTGACCGTATCCACTGTCGTGGCCTGCACACCGAGAACTTCCTGGTCGTCGACGGAGAGGTGATCGCCATCGATCTGGATGCCTACAAGGCGCCGCGGATCTTCACCTATCCGCGCCGAGAGTTCATCGACTGCCTGAGTCGCTCGCTGAAAAACGACGAGGCGTTCCTGTTCGAACGCTTTCTCGAACGTGTCGACGCCCAGCATCCCTGAGCCCAGCATCCCCGAGCCCAGCATCCCTGAGCCCAGCATCCCTGAAAAAGCACCGCTCTTCCTTGTGCCCTCGCCTGCCCCGCTCTACCCCGGTTTTCCGGGTACGAGCGCTGGCGTTGGCGACGGTAGCAGCAGCAGTGGTAAACTTTTAACTCGTCACTCAGTTTACCACCAAGCGTCCTTCAGGAGCCGACATGACCTCTCCGGTGTGGCATCCCTACGCCCATCTCAAGACCCAGGCCCCTGCCCCCCGGGTAGTCGGCGGCCAGGGCACCCGCTTTACCCTGGACAGCGGCGAATCATTGCTCGACGCGACCTGCTCCTGGTGGTGCATGATCCACGGCTACGGACATCCACGGCTGGTCAAGGCGATTCAGGAGCAGGCTGCCACGCTGTGTCACGTGATGCTTGGGGGACTGACCCACGATCCCGCCGACCAGCTCGCCCGGGAACTGGTTCGCGTCACGCCAGAGGGCCTCAACCACGTGTTCTTCTCCGACAGCGGCTCGGTGGGCATGGAGGTGGCGATGAAGATGGCGGTGCAGTACCACCATCTGCGCGGCCGCCCCAACAAGCACCGCATGCTGTCGCTGATGAAGGCCTACCACGGTGATACCGCCGGCTGCATGGCGGTGTGTGACCCCGAAGAGGGCATGCATTCGCTGTTTTCCGGCTTTCTTCCGAAGCACCATTTCGCCCCGGCGCCGACGGCACCCTATACGGCCACGCCAGAGCAGGTCGCCGCCGACCTCGACGCCTTGCGAGCGGTGCTGGAAGCCCACCACCACGAGATCGCCGCGCTGTTGATGGAGCCCCTGCTGCAGGCCGCCGGTGGCCTCAACATGACCTCTCCGGACTATCTGAAGGGTGCTCGCGCCTTGTGTGACGAGTTCGACGTGCTGTTGGTGTTCGACGAAGTGGCCACCGGCTTTGGCCGCACCGGGCGCATGTTCGCCGCCGACCATGCCGGTGTCAGTCCGGACATCATGGTGCTGTCCAAGGGGCTGACCGGCGGCTACCTTGGCCACGCGGCGACCCTGGCCAACGACCGTGTCCATGACACCTTTATCGGCGACAGCGAGCTTCACGCCTTTATGCACGGCCCGACCTTCATGGGCAATCCGCTGGCCTGTCGCGTGGCACTGGAAAGCCTCAGGGTCTTCGAGGAGGACGACTATCTGGGCCGTATCGCTCGGCTCAACGCCATCCTTGTGCAGGAACTCGCCGGCGACAGTGACCTGCGCGCCCACCCTGCGGTGGCCGACATCCGTGTGCTCGGCGCCACCGGCGTGATCGAGGTGCACGACAGTAAAGCGCTGAAAGGCGCCGCCGCCATCGCCCGTGAACAGGGCGTGTGGCTGAGGTCCTTCGGCAGATGGCTTTACACCATGCCTGCCTATATCACCTCGGATGACGAAATGCGCCAGATCATCAAGGCCATGAAGGCGCCTTTCACAGCAAACGCATAACTTTCACAGCAAACGCATAATTAGTGGGCAGGGTCGGCGCTGACTAGCTCTCTACCAGCCCGCCGGCCTATATCACCTCGGATGACGAAATGCGCCAGATCATCATCGCAATGAAAGCGCCGTTTCTTTCTGCATAGTCAGGGTCGGCGCTGGCTGGCTCTCTACCAGGCGCTACCACGTTCTACCAGCCCCAGAACAGCAGCCACCAGGCGCCGATCACCGGCGCCTGGGCGGCGAGCATGGGCAGCATGGCCAGAAGTCGACGCGGGCCACTGGCGTAGCGTCCGAGGATGCCCCATCCAAGCCCCGCGCTTGCCAGCACGCCAAGCCCCAGCAACAGCGCCCTGGCGTCATTGGCCCAGTGGATCAGCAGGCCATCGCCTCGCAGCAGGGTCAGGGTGGTCATCGACAGGCCCAGGAAGACGCCGACCGCGGCCAGGGGTATCAGGGCGTAGGACAGGTGCCACAGTCGCTGCCAGCGCCAGCGGCCAAGCAGACGGTTGGTCAGCGACAGCGACAGCGAGACAAGCCCCCCCAGCACCAGGGTCGTGGCACCGATATAGCCCAGCAGCAGGGCTCCATCGAGCAGGGTGAAGACGTCGTTGTGTTCGGGATAGTGGGTCAGCAGCCACCAGGGTGCGCTGGTTTCCAGCGGCCATCCCCAACCGTGCTGATAGAGCCAGACGGCCGCCTGCTGCTTGGCGGCCACGAACCAGGGGCTCGCCGACCAGTGGAATGCCCCCACCGCGATGCCCAGCAGGCCGAACACCACCAGCACGAACTCCCACAGGGTCGCGGGTCGCTGAGGCGGTGGCGACACCACCTCGATGCCGGGCGCCCTGAGCTCGAGATGGATAGCATCCTTGTAGCCTGAACAACGCGAGCACAGATGGCAGTCACTGGCGCTGTCCAGCTGCTTCAGCGGGATCAGCACCGGGCAGTCCGGAGCCCGACTTCTTGACACCTCACGCCGGCGCTGGCGCCGTCCGTGTTCGGTCCACACCTCGGGGTCGGCGCGGTAGTGCAACGGCGCCAGCTTGGCCAACAGCGCAAAGACGCCGCTGACCGGACACAGATGGCGACACCAGACGCGCTTGCCCTTGCCGTAGACCAGACCGATCACGGCCGCCGCCAGGGTCGAGCCCCCCAGCACCAGCAGCGCGGCCTTGGGATACTGGTAGACGCTGACCAGCTGCCCATAGATCGTGGTCATGGCGAAGCCCACGAACGGCCAGCCACCCCAACGCATCCAGCGCGGTATCGCCCGGCCCATGCCGACACGGCTGGCTGCTTCCGTGATGGCACCCTCCGGACACATCATCCCGCACCATAGCCGCCCCGCCACCACCATGCTGACCATGACAAAGGGCCACCAGATACCCCAGAACACGAACTCGGCGAACACCGTGAGGTGATCGAGGATGCGTGCCTCATGGTTCGGCAGGGGCAACAAGGGCGGCACCAGCAGCAGCACGGCGTAGAACGCCACCACGGCCCACTGCAGTGTCAGAATCCAGCGCCGATGATGCTTCAGCCAGGCTCCCAGACGCGCCCAGCGTCGGGTCTTGCGGGCGCCTGGATGTCGATTCTCAGCCACGGTTGGCCGAGTGTCCTTGCCAGACCCGCAGCGGCGATCGCTGGCTTCTGGCATCACTGCTGGCATCACTGCTGGCGTCACTGTTGCCGTCCCTGTTGCCGGCACTGCCGCCGCCTCGTTCACGACACCGCTCCCTCAACGACGTTGTGGGACGGGCGCTGCCCGCCCACCCACCAGTAGACGAGCCCCCAATAACACAGGTAGCCGAGCACCAGCGTCGAGGAAGGCCAGGCACGGTAACCGGCGATACTGGCCAGCAGTCCGCCGACTCCCTGGCCATCATCCAGCCATACACTGGTGTCCCACAGCGGATCGATCCCGACCGGCAACCAGCCCAGATTCATCAACCGCTCGAGCGCCGCCACCCACAGGCCCGCCGCCACCAGCAGCAGCAGGATCTCGCTGGCCCGGAAGAACCCGCGCCAGGCCAGTCGTCGCGAGGACCACTGCAGCATCACGAAGCAGGCAGCCGCCGTGACAAAGCCGAGACCTGCGGCCAGGGCGAAGGAGGTCAGTTGTCCGCCTCGCCACTGGGCCAGACCCAGACCGTACAGAAACACCAGGGTCTCGGCGCCTTCCCGAGCCACCGCCAGGGCCACCAGGGTAGCAATGCCCCACAGCCGTGAGCGCGACAGACACAGCATGGCGTCACACTCCATGGAGCGTTTGAAGGAGGCACCGCGACGGCGCATCCACGCCACCATCTGCACGATCAACGCGGCGGCAAGCGCCGACATGGCGGTCTGAAACAGGGTCTGGGCGTCACCGGTCAACCAGCGCCCTACTCCCATCAGCACAGCACCCAGCACGACCGCCAGGGCGATACCCGCCGCGACACCGCCCCACAGCCAATTCAAGGCATCGCGACGCCCCTCTCGGGCGAGCCAGGCGTAGACAAGGCCGACCACCAGGATGGCCTCCAGGCTCTCGCGCAGGACCACGATAAAGGCCGCTTCGTTCATGGGTGAGCCTCCTCGGAGGCTTCCCGAGCGATGATCACGCCCTGGGCATCGGGCAGGTGAAACTCGTCGAAGTAGTCGTAGCGCCCCGGCTTCAGCGGGTGGACCACGACGAAGGAGTGAACGCCGGGGCCCATCACCTTTTCCTGGCGAAGCCGGCGACTCTCGAATTCCACCGGCGTACTTCCGGCATTATGCAGTTCGATCTTG
The DNA here is from genome assembly GCF_040147045.1 of Halomonas sp. EF61. Lineage (NCBI taxonomy): Bacteria > Pseudomonadati > Pseudomonadota > Gammaproteobacteria > Oceanospirillales > Halomonadaceae > Halomonas > Halomonas sp. EF61. Next base: position 161,792 of record NZ_JAMSHM010000002.1, read on the forward strand.
AACCGCTGCCCGGCGACGACCTCAAGTTCGACGGGATCAAGCCTGCCGTCAACAAGGGTCAACCGGTAGGTAGGCAGCGCTCCGGCCTCTGCCTGACCAGAGGTGGCGCACAGTGTCATCAGCGACAGCGCGACCAACGGCGCCGTGATCAGCGCGCCCGAGAGACGGGAACGACGTAGCAGCAACATGACCGCCTCCTCTCAGTAGCCGCCCTTCTTGCCCACGCCGGCGTAGACAAAGTCGTACTCGACGTCGAAGGGCGCATACCAGGGTGCCACGCCGGTTTCCTTGTCGATGTGACGCATCAGGTGCGGCGCTTCGATGTGGAAGCTCAGGTGATAGCGCCCCATGCCCTCGAGCGCCACATTGACACCATAGTGCGTGCCGTCGCTGGCGATCATCGGCATCAGGCTACCTTCGATCACACTGTCGCTGCCTTCCTTCTGCAACCGATAGTCAATGTGCAGAAAAGGAATCCAGGCGCCAGGAGGAAAACCGTTGTCGTTGTCCTCGAGGGCGTGAATATCCGCCTCGAGATGAATATCGGCCTCGGCAGCGGCCAGCTCACCGGCAGGCTCCATGACCACCGGCTGCAGGTAGACCGCGGCGACTTCCATGCCGTTGACCAGTTCGGGCTCGCCGATCGGATACTCCAGCGCCGAGGCACTGCTGGAAAAGACACCAAGACAGAGGGTGGTGGCCAGGGCGGCCAGGGCGGAGCGGTCAAAGATCGGCGATGCAGACATGCGAGAACCTCGGGATAGAAAATGGCGAGAACCGTTCGCGCTTCAAGAATCATTTCCATGACGAAGTTCATGAAGCACCGCCCGGTGTCGCCACACTCTAGCCTGTGCCGGCAGGCACGCCTGTGACGTGCATCAAAGTCTCGAACCTCTGTTGCACTGGCCGCGCTTTTACGTGACGCTGAACCATCGGTACCAAAGGCCCCTGACGAGATAGCGAAAGCCCATGACCAGCCTCAGCAAGACCCGCACCAGCTTCTATCGACGCCTCTACCTGGCCCATCTGGTGGCCACCGGCATCGATAGCGTGCCGGCCATCACCGCCGCCACCGGCATGCCGAGACGTACCGCTCAGGACACCCTCGCCGCCCTCGAGGAACTGGACATCCGCTGCCGCTTCGAGCATCAGCCAGGCAAGCCTCACAATATCGGTCACTATCGCATCGATGACTGGGGGCCGATCGACCCCGACTGGCTGTCGCTTCACGCCGAGCGCCTGGGGCAGTTGCTGGGCTACCCCTCGCTCGCCAACGCGCACCCTTGATCCCTTCACCGCGCAGGCAGCGAGCGCCCATGGGCGGATATCACGACGACTCAGTCAACGGGGCGTGCATGCCCGAAGCTCTCTCGAAGTGCATCACTGGCACTGAGCGTCGATACCTCCAGCCCCAGCCTCTCCACCCATTCAAGCGTCGTCTCGACCCAGCCGTCCCGTGAGACCATGAGCCGGTCACCACAGCGGCGGCAACTCTCCACCAGCAAGCGATGCTCTCCGCGCCGTTCATCCGTGAGCTCGAGCCAGTCCGCCCCTTGCGTCAACTGCAGCGCTGTCTCCGGCCACCAGGCCAGCCTCAGGCGAGGATCGACGGCCTCGGGTTCACCGGCGACCAGCAGCGCAATGGCGCCGCAGCCACACTCTGCCCTGGCGTAGAGATTGTTGCTCATGGTGTTCTCCCTGTTTCCCACGCCCTGTGATAGCCGACGCGAACGCCCCGGCTGGTGCCAAACGACGCCAGCCCCTATAGTCGAGCTTTCCTCGACACTGCATCGGATCATGGATTCACGACTCGAACAACGGGCCCTGTCGCTCTCGATCATCACCACCCTGGGCGTCGCCCTGCTCGGGGTCAGTTTCGGCCTGCTGGCCGGCTCCCAGTCGATCCTCTTCGATGGCGTCTTTTCCACCATCGACGCCGCCATGTCGGGGCTTGCGCTGGCGGTATCGCGGCTGGTCGTGCGCGAGGCGACCTCACGCTTCCAGCATGGCTTCTGGCACTTCGAGCCGATGGTGGCGGCGCTCAACGGTGGCATTCTGCTGCTCTTGTGCTTCTATGCCTTTCTCAACGCGCTGCGGGAATTGCTGGGCGGCGGCCACGCCCTCGCCTTCGGCGCGGCCACCCTCTACGCCGCCGTGGTGCTGGTGATCTGCAGCGCCATGGCGGTGTATCTCAAGAAGATCAATCGCAGGGCCAACTCCGAGTTTCTGCGAATCGATCAGAAGAACTGGCTGATGGCGGCGCTGATCACCGGCGCGCTGCTGGTGGCCTTCGTGATCGCCCTTATGCTGGAAGGTACCGCGCTCGACCACTGGACGCCCTACGTCGATTCGGCGCTGCTGGTGGTGCTGACCCTGGTGTTCATGCCGGTGCCCATCAACATCATTCGGCGAGCCGCCAAGGACATCCTGCTGATGGCACCCAGCGCCATCGATCGTGAGGTACACGCGGCGATGAAGGAGATCATGCAAAGAGAGGGTCTCAGCCACTACTACAGTCATGTGGCCAAGAGTGGCCGGGGCCACTTTATCGAGATCCATATCGTCACCGCGCCGAACTTCGCCGCCGGGCGCGGCATGGTAGAGATGGACGAGATCCGCGAGGAGATATCCTCACGACTGAGCATTCCCCCCGAGCGCCGCTGGTTTACCGTCGCCTTTACCGCCGAGGAACGCTGGGCCTGAGGGCGAGGCCGTCAGCCTGGCGCGGGGTCACCGGCAAGACGCGAATAGACCACATGGGACAGCGCCCGTCCGCCGACCCATTCGCACTCGCGCAGCACGCCTTCCTGCCGAAAGCCGAGTCGCTCCGGGATAGCGCGACTACGGCTATTGCCCTCGGCACAACGAATCTCGAGTCGATGAAGCTCGAGCTCGGCGAAGCCCCATTCCACCAGCCTTGCCACGGACTGCGACATCCGGCCCCCGCCCTGGCGGTCGTTGCGCAGCCAATAGCCCAGCGACGCCCAGCGATGACGTTCGACGATGCGGTTGAAGCCGACGACGCCGATCAGCTCATCGTCCTCGAGCAAGACAAAGTGTCGAGCGCAGCCCAGACGCCGCTCGGCCATGGCAGCGGTAACGAAGACCTCGCAATCTCCCGGCTCGCGGGTGGCATCGACCCACGGCAGCCAGGGCCTCAACGACTCCCGGCTCGCATCGATGGCGTGCCACAGAGCGTCACAGTGTTCCTTGCCGATCGACGCAAGCCACAGCCGCTCGGACACCCTCAGCATGCTGCCGGCACCTCCTGCCTGCCAGGTCCGGACCCGCGCAACCTCCAACGCCGACACACCATCTGATACTGAGTCAGAACGCCCGTCACTCGGCGGCCTCCCAGCGATCTCGGCCATTGCGCTTGGCCTGATACAACGCCTGGTCGGCGCGATTCATGGTCTGCTCGTAGGTCTCGTCATGACGGTGCTCCGCCGCGCCGATGCTGACGGTCAGCGTCAGGGAGTCGTCGCTCACCACCTGGGTGGTACGCAGCTTGGCCTGGAGCCGCTCGAACAGGGGTTCAGCCGCCCACAGCGAAGCGCCGGGCAAGGCGATCAGAAACTCTTCGCCCCCCCAGCGGCCGACGATATCGCCACCACGCAGGGTGTCGTCGAGGACCTTGGCCACTACCAGCAGCGCCTGATCGCCGACATCATGCCCATGCTCGTCGTTGAAGCGCTTGAAGTGGTCGATGTCCACCATCGCCAGGGTAAAAGGGCGTTGCTGTCGGCTGGAGGCGGCCATCAGTCGACGCAGCTCGGTGTGCAGGCCACGACGGTTGGGGATCTTGGTCAATGGATCGAGCATGACCTCGCTTTCCAGCGTCTGCTTGCGCTCGAACAGCAGCTCCTGATAACCATCGGCGATGCGTGACAGCTTGTGCTGGCGACGCTGCTGTCGCTCCAGCCGGCGTTCGGCGGTGGACAGGTCGCTCTTGACGTTGCGCTGAAAGCCATCGGAAATGGAAGCCATGCGGTCCAGCCGCTCAAGCTGCTCGGTATGCCGCCGTTAGAGCGCTTCGAGCGGTGCCTTCAGTGGATTGTCCTGATGCTCGGACGAGGCCAGCAGTGCCTCGATGTCCCGCAGCAGCTGACGATCCCTTTCGGTCATGAACTGGTATCCTCGACGGGGGTGATCGCAAACGGAAAACTGCAGTCTTCCTTGAACTCCTCGGCCAGCTCGGCGATGCGTTCGTTTCTGACATCGTAGCGCCAATCCACGCTGCAGGCCTTGCCTTCCAGGTGAGCCTCCTCCATCAGGTCGAAGATGTCCATCATCGCCTTGACCGAGCTGGTGTTGAGGTAGACCAGTTCCAGGCACACTTCGAGGGGGCTCTCGCCGTCTCGCAGGTAGTGATCTACCCAGTTCAGCACGCCACTGTAGAGCTCGAAGGTGTTTTCGGGATAGGAATCGCCGCGCATGGTCAGCGTTCCGGCGTCCCAGTCAGAACGAATGTCAGGGGTCGACTGGGTCCCGTCAATCGCAATGTCGTTGATCATTTTCTCGACTTTCCGTCAGATAGTGGCGGTGATGCAGAAAAAGCTCTGTTGATCGGAGAGCGGCGTCAGGTTCGACTGAAGCGGCTGGCAGGACTTGCGCGCCATGTCGATCAACCCCAGCCCTGCTCCCCGGGAGCCGTCTTCACGCGGCTTTCTGAGTTGCTGCTTGTAGCATCGCTTGAGCTCGACCGCGTCCATCTCACCGAGTTCCTCGACGGTCGCCATCAGACGCTGGCCATCGGCATGCTCGACCACGTTGCCCGCCGACACCAGATAGTGCCCCTGCTCGCCCCGCGCCACCGCAACGGTGGCGGTGGCCCGCTGTTCGTCATAGCCCATGGCGGTGGCGTAATGGCTGATGTTCTGGGTCATTTCGATGTAGGTCGAGAACACGTCCATCGCCGCCGATGGTGCCGCAGATTCGTTGTTGAGGTAGTTGCGAATGGCCTTGCCGATCTCTTCGATCAGGCTATGGGAAATCGGGCCATTGAAGCTTAGCAGCACGCGCTGTTTGTCGAATTGGTCGCGCAGCGTCAAGAGGTCCATGGAATTCCCTCATCGTGACCGTGGTGAATGTTGGACGTCGCGGACGCGGTGCCGTCCTGCTCGTCCTCGACCGCCGGCTGGAAGCACAGCAGGGTGATATCGTCACGCTGGTGCGCCTCGCCCTGGAATCGCGCCAGCGCATCCAGGAAGGCCGCGACCTGTGCCCTGGGATCGAGCCCGGCGTGCTCCAGCAGCATGGCCTCGAAACGCCGCCTGCCGAAGCCGAACCCGTGCTCGCCGCCTGCCTGATCCAGGAAGCCGTCACTGCACAGCGTACAGGACCAGCCAGGTACCAGTGCCAACGTTTGATTGGTGAACTCCCCACGACGCTTGAACGCCAGGGCGCGTCGGCCACCGGCCAGTACCTCCAGGCGCTGGCCATCGGTGGCATAGAGATCCAGCTTGGCGCCGGAGAAGGTCAATTGCTGCTGGTCGGCGCCGACCCACACCAGCCCCGCATCCATGTGCGGCGTCACGCCGTGGGCATCGCTGTCGGCCTCGAGCGTGCGGCGAATGCGCCGGTCCATCTCCTCGAGGATACCCGCCGGATTCTCGGGCCCCACCTGGTTGACCGAGTTGTCGAAGGCCGCACGGGCGAGCATGGTCATCAGGGCGCCGGGCACGCCGTGTCCCGCGCAGTCGATGACCCCCAGCAGATAGCCGCGGTCATGACCGAAGTCCCGGAACACGAAGATGTCGCCGCCGACCGTATCCTTGGGACTCCACAGCACGCCGTGCCTTAGCCCGGCGCAGCGTTGCATGTCGCGGCTGGGCAGGATCGCCTGCTGCAATACCCGAGCGCAGTCGAGGGAATCATCGATCTGACGCTTGGCCTCGCTCATCTGCCGATTGGCCAGGGTGAGATCCATGGTGCGCTGACGGATGCGTTCCTCGAGCTCCTCGGTATGGGCCTGAACCTGATCGGCCATGCGCTGGAAATCCCGTGACAGATCGCCGATCTCGTCACCGCGGTCACTGTCGAGCCTGGTGTCATAACGGCCCTGGGCCAGCGCCTGGGCGGATTGACTGAGGCGACGCATCGGGTTGACGATCAGCCGCCGCAGGGCGATCACCACCACCAGCAGCACCACCCCGAGGCTGGCCACCAGGGCGAACATCAGCGGCCACAACCAACGCTTTTCCAGCAAGGTGGCGGCGTAGGGATCGACCGCCGACACCAACCACCAGTCGAGCTCCGGCATGTAGCTGACCGCCACCACTCGCTCCTCACCGGACCACTCGAGGGTGCGGGTCACCACATCTCCGCCGCTCTCTCGGGCCGATGCCAGCATCTCGGCGAGGGCCTCGGGATCCTCGACCGCCGCATCAAGCACGCCGCCGCCTTCATCGACCTGGCTCAAGTCGGTCGCCTGGAGCTCTCCGTCCTCTGCCATCGCCAGCACCCGACCCTCGCGGCCGAGCAGGAAGGAAGCCACACCCAACGGTTGATCGTCGAAGCTGCTGGCCAGTAGGCGGTTGAAATTGAGGCCGCCACCGACCATGCCAAGGGGCCCGTTCTCGCCGTCGACGCGAACATTGATCCACACCCGGGTGATGTCCAGCGCCGGACTATAGGCGACCTGAACCCGGGTAGGCGCCCCACTGTCCATCATGCGGAAGTACCAGCTGTCTTCGCTGTCACTGCGTGACAGCTGGTTGCGGGGGGCACGGCTCGGACTCATCTTGCCGTCGTTGAAGTAGAACTGGCGGCTGTCGTGATGCACCACAAAGTAGTCGTCACCGTCGAACTGCTGGCGAAATCCCTCGGACTCGGCGAAGAAACGGGCCTTGAGTTCCTCGTTGTCGATATCCGAGAGCCAGTCGCGGGTGACCGTCAGATCGCCGAAGCGCCTGGCCAGGGCCAGCTCGGTGGAAAGCGGCGTCAGCATGCGCTGGGTATGCAGTTGGCTGTACTGCTCGGCGAAGCGTTGTCCGAAGTGGCGCTCGACGTCCTGAAGCGCGTGGCTGCCGATCCACAGCACCGGCACCAGTGCGACCAGAAAGGACAACAACGGGATAAGTAACGACTTGACCCCCAATCCCAGGTGGCGGCTCATGATGCCTCCTTGGCGAGAATCGACAGATGGAGAGAGTCTTGCATCACCTTCACTATAAGAATATGCGTATCGGCGCATCATGCCATGAAACCCGTATGGCGGCTAATGAAGTGTCTCAGTCTTCTGCTCCGACAGACGCATCCCCCGGGCTCGCTTCGCCTCGATAAAAAAAGGGCGGCGAGCCAGGCTCGCCGCCCATCAACGATCAGTCACCCGATCGAGAGAGCTCAGCAAAACATCGTGTCGACAGGCAGTCCCGTCTACACCTCGAAACCAAGGCCGAAACTTTCCGCGTCCATCGCCATCAGGCCCTCGGCCCCTGCCTGCATCTGGGCGGCGTGGGTACGGGTGCGCGGCAACAGCCGTTCGAAGTAGAAGCGCGCGGTGTGGATCTTGGCCTGGTAGAAGCTGGCGTCGCTGGGCGAGTCCGCCAGCGCTTCCCGGGCGCACTTGACCGACCGGGCGAACAGATAGGCCAGGGTCACGTAGCCCGAGTACATCAGGTAGTCCACCGAGGCTGCCCCCACTTCTTCACGATCGCTCATGGCCTTCATGCCGATGCCCATGGTCAGCTCGCCCCATTGACTGTTGAGCTTGGCCAGCGGGCCAACAAAGGGCGCCATGGCCTCGTCGTCGGCGTTGGCCTGGCAGAACTTGTGGATCTCCTTTGTGAAGACCTTCAGGCTCTCGCCCTGGTTCATCAGCACCTTGCGTCCCAGCAGGTCCAGCGCCTGGATCCCTGTGGTGCCTTCGTACAGCCGTGTGATGCGTGCATCACGCACCATCTGCTCCATGCCCCATTCCTGGATAAAGCCGTGGCCGCCGAACACCTGTACCCCTTCATTGGTGGCCTCGAAGCCAAGCTCGGTCAGGAACGCCTTGACGACCGGGGTCAACAGGCCCAGCAGGGTCTCGGCCCGCTCGCGCTCCTCGCCGGCCGAACACTGCTCGACCACGTCCACCAACTGGGCGGTATACAGCACCAGCATCCGGCCGCCTTCGGCGATGGCCTTCTGGGTCAGCAGCATGCGCCGCACGTCCGGATGAACGATGATCGGGTCCGCGGCTTTTTCGGGTGCCTTGGGGCCCGACAACGCGCGCATCTGCAGTCGATCCCGGGCGTAAGCCAGGGCGTTCTGGAAGCTCGCCTCGGCGAGCCCCAGGCCCTGGATACCGACCCCGATACGCGCGGCGTTCATCATGGTGAACATGCACGCCAGACCCTTGTTCGGCGCACCGATCAGGTAGCCGGTGGCGCCGTCGAAGTTCATCACGCAGGTAGCGTTACCGTGGATGCCCATCTTGTGTTCGAGAGAGCCGCACACCACGCCGTTGCGCTCCCCCGCTTCGCCCTGGCCGTCAGGCATAAATTTCGGCACCAGAAACAGCGAGATGCCCTTGGATCCCTCGGGTGCATCCGGCAGCTTGGCGAGCACCAGGTGAAGGATGTTGTCGGCCAGATCATGCTCACCGGCGGAGATGAAGATCTTGGTCCCGCTGATGCTATAGCTGCCGTCATCCTGGGGCAGCGCGCGGGTCTTGATCAGCCCGAGGTCGGTACCGCAGTGGGGCTCCGTCAGGCACATGGTGCCGGTCCAGCTCCCCTCCACCAGCTTGGTCAGGTAGACACGCTGCTGCTCTTCGGTGCCGTGGTGACGCAGCGCGTCTGCCGCCCCGTGGGACAGACCCGGATACATGCCCCAGGCCAGGTTCGAGCCACAGATCATCTCCGACAGCAGCATCGACAGTGACGGCGGCAGGCCCTGGCCGCCGTGCTCGGGCTCTGCGGCAAGGCTCGGCCAGCCACCCTCCACGTACTGTCGATAGGCCTCGCGAAAACCGCTCGGCGCCTTGACCTCGCCACCTTCGAGACGACAGCCCTCGCGATCACCGCTCTGGTTGAGGGGCAGCAGCACCTCGCGGGCGAAGCGCGCGCCCTCCTCGAGAATCGCCGCCACCACGTCGGGCGAGACATCATCCCCGGCAGGAAGACGAGCATAATGGCTCGGGTAGTCGAACAGTTCGTCCATCACGAAGCGCATGTCGCGCAGCGGGGCCTGATAGTCGGGCATGGGGCACTCCTGGATTCGGTGGCTGCGCCTGCGATGGACTTCGCCAGGACGCACTTTCAAACATGTGTTTGAAAGTAGCGACGACCGCCCTCTAAGTCAAGCGTTCGTTTCAGGGCAGGATTCACTGCATGCGAATACCGCCATCCAGGCGAATGACTTCGCCATTGAGCATGCTATTGGTGATGATCTGCTCCGCCAGGCGGGCAAATTCATCGGGCTTGCCCAGCCGCTTGGGGAAAGGCACCGCCTGGGACAGCGCGGCGACGGCATCCTCGGGGATGTCCGCCATCATCGGCGTCTCGAACACGCCCGGCGCGATCGCCATCACCCGGATGCCGTGACGCGACAGTTCCCTGGCGGCCGGCAGGCTCATGCCTACCACCCCCGCCTTGGAGGCGCTGTAGGCGCACTGCCCCACCTGGCCATCGAAGGCGGCGACCGAGGCGGTATTGATGATGACACCACGCTCACCGTCGTCTCCCGGCGGGTTCTGGCTCATGGCCGCCGCCGCCAGGCGCATGACGTTGAAGGTCCCGACCAGGTTGATCTGCACGGTGCGTGCATAGGCGTCGAGGTCGGCCGGGTTGCCGTGGCGATCCACCAGCTTGGCCACACTGACCACACCGGCGCAGTGGATCACTCCGGCAAGGCCGTCACCGTGGGCCTGGGCCGCGTCGATCACCGCCTGGATGTCATCCGCCGAGGTGACATCGCCCTGCACGGCGATGGCAGCGTCGCCCAGACGACTGGCCTGGTCCTGCACGCCCTCGCTCAAGTCGCACAGCACGACTCGACCACCGGCGGCCACCAGGCGTTCGGCACAGGCGGAGCCAAGGCCGGAGCCGGCACCGGTGATGACAAAGGTCGCGTTCTCGATACGCATGCGAATTCTCCTGATCAATCATGCAACAAGCCCCGAGCACTCGCTCGGGGCGTAAGGTAAAAACGTCTATCTGGATGCCTGGCCCGACACCATACCGACGGCTCGTTCAGGCCTTTTCGGCGGCATCGGCTCGCAGCTTGAAGCGCTGAATCTTGCCGCTCGGGGTCTTCGGCAACTCATCGACAAACTCGATCACCCGAGGGAAGGCGTGGGTCGACAGGCGCTCTCGCACCTGCTGACGAATTTCGTCGGCCAGGCCATCGCTGGCCTCGAAGCCGTCACGCAACACCACATAAGACTTGATGATCTCGCCGCGGATCTCGTCCGGCTGCCCCACTGCCGCAGATTCCGCCACCGCGGGGTGGGTCAGTACCGAGTTTTCGACGTCGGTGGGGCCGACCCGATAGCCGGCGGTGGTGATGATGTCGTCGTCGCGCCCGGCGAACTGGAAGCTGCCGTCCTCGTTGCGCACCACCACGTCTCCGGTCAGGTAGTAACCCTCGGCGAAGGGATGCTTCTCCTGCCAGGTATAGCCCGGGAAGAAGTGCGCCGGCGAGCGTTCGATATCCACCGCCAGCACGCCGGGCTCACCGGGGGGCAACTCCTGGTACTCGGCATCGAGGATCACCAGGCGGTAGCCGGGCATGGGTACGCCCATGCCGCCGATGTGCTTCGGGTGCTCGAGCCGGTGGTGGTTGTTGCAGGTCATGCCGGTCTCGGTCTGGCCGTAGTGATCCATCACCGGACAGCCCAGCGCCGACTCCACCCAGCTCACCACTTCTGTATTGAGCGGCTCGCCCGCTGAACTCGCCGCGCGCAGCGACAGCGTCTCATGGGCATTGTCGAACAGACCCGAGGCCTTCATCAGGCGATAGGCGGTGGGCGCCGCGGCAAAATTGGTGATGTCATGGCGCTGCATGAAGGCAAGCGCTCCCTCGGCGCTGAACCCCGCCTCGCAGAAGTGGGTGGTGACGCCCAGCAGCAGCGGCCCGGCGATGGCGTAGTAGAGGCCATAGGCCCAGCCTGGATCGGCCATGTTCCAGAAGCGGTCTTCTGGCCGCAGGTCCACGGCAAGTTCCATATACAGCGCAAAGGCCGGCATGGCCGACAGCGGTACCGCCACCCCCTTGGGCTTGCCGACGGTGCCGGAGGTAAACATCTGCAGAAAGGGGGCGTCTGGCGACAGCCGCGGCGGCGAGTCCTGAAGCGCTTCGCTGGCCAGCGCCTCATCCCAGGACAGGTCCTGCGGGTGCGCCTCGCTGGCCCCACCCAGCGCCAGCACCGGGGGACAGCTTTCCAGGCCGTCGAACTTGTGACGATTGGCCGCGTCGGTGATGACCAGGCGGGTGTCGGCGCGTCCCAGGCGGTAGTCCACCGCATCCGGCCCGAAGGCGGTAAACAGCGGCTGGTACACCGCACCCAGACGCCAGGTCGCCACCACTGCGACCAGCAGTTGCGGCGAACGCGGCAGCATGCAGGCGATACGGTCACCGACACCCAGCCCCCGAGCCGCCATCCAGCCCGCCAGACGCGCGCTTTGCTGGTCGAGCTCACGATAGGTCAACCGGCTCACCTGACCGGCGGTGTCCTCATGCACCAGCGCCAGGACGTCGCCTCTGCCCTGCCCTAGATGTCGACCACAGCAGGCATGATAGGCGTTGAGATATCCATCCTGGTGGTAGTCCAGACGATCGATCACCTGCTGGATGTCGAAGGTCTCGCGATAGCTCTCGGCATCGACGGGCGTGACGTGGCTCATGACGGGCCTCTTGCGTTGTGATTGTTGATGAAGCTCTCCAGGGTGACCCCGGCAGCAATATTCCGTTGACGTAAGCGTCAACCTAGCAAGCGCTAGGGTTGAAGCTAGAGGCTTCAACGTCATGACACAAGCAAGAGTGCGCTAGACCATCGTCTAGGAATACCTCGAAGTACCGCACCGACCGAGCACGACGGACATGCCCGCGCCCTCGGCGAAAGGATGAACCTCATCGAGGCAACGACAACGCGGGAATGGGAAGAGGAGAACAGCAGAAAAAGAGAAAAGAGAAAAGACGAGCAGAACCAAATACCAGGCACACGGCGCGCCCCAGCTGTCCATCACAGGGGGCCGCCCGCTACTATCCCCTCGGCAGATCAAGGACGGCGGGTGATCATCACGACCAGTTCGTGGGCCAGCTGTTCGGGGTCACGCGGCCCGTCCGGGTCGTACCAGCGCACCGTCCAGTTCAGGGCGCCCAGCACAAAGCGCGAAACCAGGGCGCGATCGCCGGTGACCAGATCCGCTGCGATGGCGTCATCCAGCACCTCGTTCCACAGCGCCTCGTAGGCGTCACGCAGGTGGGTCAGGTGGTCCCGAGCGCCATCGTCGAGGCGCCGCCACTCATACAGCGCTACCACGTGGGCGTTGCGGTCGGTCAACAGCGTATCCAGATGGGCCCGCGCCATGGCATGCAGCCTGGACAAGGGGTCGGGCGCACTGTCCTTGAGCGCGGCTCGAGCCAGCGTCAAGGCGTTCTGGGTGCCCTCTTCGATGACCGCAGCAAGAATCTCCTGCTTGTCACGAAAGTGGTGAAAGAGGCTTCCTGACTTGATCCCCATTTCCTGTGCCAGCATGCGCACGGTGGTGCGATCGAAGCCTTCCTGGACAAACAGCTGAGCGGCGAGCCGGGTCAGCTCCTTGCGACGGGGCGAGTCATTCATTACATTCATCGACAGTTACACTAGCGCTTGCTTGGTTTCGTTGAGAAAAGCATAGCCCACCCTCGGGGTCAACGTCGTTTGCTGACCTTGTCGTACGCGATTCGCGTCGCGAGCGAAACCCCGGGGACTGAACCACACTGACATCACAGCGCCGTGTCCACGGCCCACACAAACACAACACCTTGCCGCTCGATCGCAGAATCGACATGCAAGAGTTTCAGGAGTCACGCCATGAGTCAGTCCGATATCGTCTTTCTTGCCGCTGCCCGCACCCCCATGGGCGGCATGCTGGGCTCCCTGTCCAGTCAGACCGCCCCCGAACTGGCCGCCTGCGCCATTCGTGCCGCCATCGAGCGCGCCAGGATTCCGGCAGACGCCATCGAAGAAGGGATCTTCGGCTGCGTGCTGCCGGCCGGGGTCAAGCAGGGGCCGGCCCGTCAGGCCATGCGCCAGGCCGGCATTCCCGACCACCGCGGCGCCACCACCATCAACAAGCTCTGTGGTTCGGGCATGAAGGCCACCATGCTGGCCCACGACCTGATCAAGGCCGGCACCGCCGAGGTCATGCTGGCCGGCGGCATGGAGTCCATGTCCAACGCCCCCCATGTGTTGACCAAGGCCCGTGGCGGCTACCGCCTGGGCCATGGCGAGCTCAAGGACCATATGTTCCTCGATGGCCTGGAGGACGCCGAGACCGGCAAGCTGATGGGTGGCTTCGCCCAGGAGGTCGCCAGTGAGCGCGGCTACGAACGCGAGCGCATGGACGACTTCGCCATCGCTTCACTGGAGCGGGCGATGCAGGCCACCGAGGCCGGCCACCTGGCCGCCGAGATGGCCCCCGTCACGGTCTCCAGCCGTCAGGGCGACACCCTGGTCGAGCATGACGAGCAACCCTTCCAGGCTCGCCTGGACAAGATTCGCACCCTGAGGCCGGCCTTTGCCAAGGACGGTACCATCACGGCGGCCAACGCCAGCTCCATCTCCGATGGCGCCTCTGCCCTGATCCTGTCCACCCAGGCAGCGGCGGATCGCCTCGGCGCCACCCCGCTGGCCCGCATGCTTGGCCACAGCACCCACTCGCGTCATCCCAGCGAGTTCACCATTGCCCCGGTGGGCGCCATCGAGTCACTGATGAAGAAACTCGACTGGTCGGTGGACGATGTGGATCTGTTCGAGATCAACGAGGCCTTCGCCGTGGTCACCCTGATGGCCATGGACGATCTGGGACTGCCCCACGACAAGGTCAACGTCTTCGGCGGCGCCTGCGCCCAGGGTCACCCGGTCGGCTCCACTGGCTCGCGGATCATCGCCACCCTGATCCACGCCCTGCGCACCAAGGGCGGAAAACGAGGGATCGCCAGTTTGTGCATCGGCGGCGGTGAAGCCACCGCCGTGGCGGTGGAACTGATCGACTGAGGCCGAGAGCTGATCGACTGACGTCGAGACCTGGTTAGCCAACGTCGTAGTCTGAAAGGCAGGCGCGATGCTTGCCTTCCACGCCGATAAGCGGTCAGCATGGCCGGGGGCGCTCACAGGCGCTCCCGGCCATTTTTTTGACCTCAGGTCTGGATCCACAACAGGACTCACGCATGGAGCGCTCTCGTCTGGCCCTGCCGCTGATCGTGCTGGCTCAGTGGTGCGGTACATCGCTGTGGTTCAGCATCAACGGCGTTGCCGCCTCGCTGGGAAGCGACCTCGGCATTCGCGAGGCCGAAATCGGTCACCTGACGCTGGCAGTGCAACTCGGCTTTATCGTCGGCACCCTGACGATCGCCGCCAGCGGACTCGCCGATCGCTACCGTGCCAGTCGCATCTTTCTAAGCGCAAGCCTGGCAGGCGCTCTGGTCAATCTCGCCTTTATCACGGTTGCCGAGCACCACGCCCTCGCCCTGCTGCTGCGCTTCGCCACCGGGCTCTGCCTGGCCGGCATTTACCCGTTGGGCATGAAGCTGGTGATCGGCTGGACCCCGCGTCACACCGGGGCCGCCCTGGCCTGGCTGGTGGGCATGCTGACACTCGGCACGGCCATGCCCCATCTGCTGCGCGGCGCCACCCTGGACCTCCCCTGGGCCTGGACCCTGATCCTGTCCTCGGCCCTGGCGGTGGCCGGCGGTATCGCCGTGGCGATATTGGGCGACGGCCCGCACCTACCAGCAAACGCGTCTCGCGCCAGGCTGAAGGATGGCCTTGCCGCCTTTCGTGATCGCCACTTTCTCAGCGTCGCCGGCGGCTACTTCGGCCACTGCTGGGAACTCTACGCCTTCTGGCTGCTGGTGCCCTTCCTGGTCGGCCGTGAGGTCACGCGCCTTCAGGCGCCAGCCGACTGGGCGCCCTGGCTAAGCTTTTCGGTCATCGCCGTGGGGGCGCTGGGCTGCATCCTGGCCGGCGCCCTCAGTCGACGCCACGGCAGCGCCAGCGCCGCCAACCTGGCGCTCGCCACCTCCGGCGCCCTGTGCCTGATCTACCCCTGGCTTGGTCAGGCCAGCCCCCTGCTGCTGCTGGGCCTGCTGTACCTCTGGGGCTTCAGCGTCATCGCCGACTCGGCCCAGTTCTCGTCACTGGCCTCGGCCACCGCCCCCAGGGCACACATCGGCGCGACCCTGGCAGTGATGAACGCCATCGGCTTCACCCTTACCCTGCCCGGTATCTGGCTCGGTGCCAGCCTGTGGCAGGAGCACGAACTGAGCGTGCTGTGGCTACTGTTGCCCGGACCGGTGCTGGGACTGTGGTCGATGCGTGGTGTCGCCGCCTACGTCCGCCGCCAGCCCGCCAGTTCCTGATGCCAGCCCCCTGACACCAGACCCCTGCACCAGACCCTGACATCAGATGCAGACACCAATCCTGCCACCAGAGCGGGCCACCACGGCTACTGGCCCCGGTTCACAGGTAGTAAAAAGGGAGGCCCGAAGGCCTCCCTTTGCTACCGCGGTGAACGCTACCACGCTGACCGACGCTTTTCGGCCTAGCCGTAACGACCGGTGATGTAGTCCTCGGCCTTCTTGGTATGCGGGGTCGAGAACATGGTCTTGGTGTCGTTGTACTCGATGACCTCTCCCAGGTGGAAGAACGCCGTGTAGTCGGCGACACGAGCCGCCTGCTGCATATTGTGCGTCACCGTGATGATGGTGTACTGCTGCTTGAGCTTGTCCATCAGGTCTTCGATGGTGGCGGTGGAGATCGGGTCCAGCGCCGAGGTCGGCTCATCCATCAGGATCACGTCCGGCTGGACCGCGATGGCACGGGCGATGCATAGACGCTGCTGCTGGCCACCGGACAGCGAGGTGCCGGGCTGGTGCAGCTTGTCCTTGACCTCTTCCCACAGGCCGGCGTCACGCAGGGCGCGCTCGACCAGCTCGTCCTGGTCGGCCTTGCGGCTGACCAGGTCATGCATCTTCGGGGCATAGACGATGTTGTCGTAGATCGACTTGGGGAAGGGGTTCGGCTTCTGGAACACCATGCCGACCCGACGCCGCAGCGCGACCTCGTCCATCTTGGGCTCGTAGACGTCGCGGCCGTCCATCTCGATCAGGCCCTTGACGCGTACGCTCGGGATCAGATCGTTCATGCGATTCAGGCAACGCAGGAAGGTCGACTTGCCGCAACCGGACGGGCCGATCAGGGCGGTCACGTTCTTCTGGTACAGATCCATGTCGATCGACTTCAGCGCGTGGAAGTCTCCGTACCACAGATTCAGGTCGTTCACTCGAATGCTCAACTCGTGGTTGGCATCCTCGTTGCGAGTGACCGGCTGGCCGGGCTGGTCCTGCTTCATCACGCTATCTCCGCGCTGGGCAACTTTCATGTTCATGGCAACGTATCCTGTTTGGGGGCCGGTTTACCAGCGCCGCTCGAATTTCTTGCGCAGCACCACCGCGGTGGCGTTGAGCGTGATAAGGATCGACAGCAGCACCAGAATGCCGCCCGACGTCTTCTCGATGAAGGCCCGGTCAGGCTCGCCCGCCCAGGTGAATATCTGTGCCGGCAGCACGGTGGCCGCCTCGGTAAAGGAGTTGGTCACATCGGGGATGAAGGCCACCATGCCGACGATGATCAACGGAGCGGTCTCGCCCATGGCCTGAGCCAGGCCGATGATCGAACCGGTCATGATACCCGGCAGCGCCACCGGCAGGACGTGATCGCGCACCATCTGCCAGCGTGAGCAGCCGACGCCGAAGGCGGCATGACGGATGGAGTCCGGCACGCTGCGAAGCGCGGTCCGGGTGGCGATGATGATCACCGGCAGGGTCATCAGCGCCAGGGTCAGGCCACCGACCACCGGGGAAGAGCGCGGCACGCCGAAGAAGTTGATGAAGATCGCCAGGCCCAGCAGACCGAACAGGATCGAGGGAATCGCCGCCAGGTTGTTGATGTTGATCTCGATCAACTGGGTAAAGCGGTTGTCCGGCGCGAACTCCTCCAGGTAGACCGCCGTCATCACGCCGATGGGAAAGGCTACCGCCAGGGTCACCAGCAGGGTCAGCACGGTGCCCATGGCCGCCGAAGCGATACCGGCGAGCTCGGGCATCTTGGAGTCACCGCTGGAGAAGAAGGTCGAGTTGAAACGCAGCTCGGCCCGCCCATCCTCTTTCAGCCGATCGACCACCGCCATTTCCTTGTTGCTGAGCTTGGCGTGGTGGCCCTTGAGGTACTGGTCCACCTGGCCGTCGGCCAGCACCCACTCCATGCGGGAGGTACCGAGCAGGTCCGGGTTGTCTTCCATGCGACCCGGAATCAGGCGCAGATAGCCGCGACTGACCAGCGGGCGGACGTCCTCCTGAACCGCCGCCAGGGGAATCTGGCTGGCCTGCTCGGAGTAGTCCACCTCGACCTGGATCTGGGCCTGCTGGAAGGCCGGCAGCCCCTTGACCAGCATGTCGGCAAAGAACAGCACCAGGAACAGGCCGGCAAGACCGAGCGCTCCCATGGACGCCCACTTCAGTCGGGCCGACCTGCGGTGGCGAGCGCGGAGCTGGGCGCTGATGTCATCGAAGGATTGTCTCATTGGCTTTGGCTCCACGGCTTACAGGTTGTTGACGCGATACTTTTCGCGGAAGCGACGGATCATGATCACCGACACCAGATTCAGGCTCAGGGTTACCACGAACAGCATCAGTCCAAGTGCGAACGCCGACAGCGTCTCGGCACTGGCGAATTCCTGGTCACCGGTCAGCGCGGCGACGATGCGCACGGTCACGGTGGTCATGTCTTCCAGCGGATTGAAGGTCAGGTTGGGGCGCATGCCTGCCGCCATCACAACGATCATGGTCTCGCCCAGCGCCCGGGATACCGCCAGCAGCGAGGCCGAGATGATGCCCGGCAGGGCTGCCGGCACCACGATGTCGCGAATCATCTCGCCCTTGGTCAGGCCCAGCGCCAGCGAGCCTTCGCGCATGCTGTTGGGCACCGAGTTGATGACGTCATCGGACAGCGAGGAGATGAACGGAATGATCATGATGCCCATGACGATGCCCGGGGCCAGGGCGTTGTTGAACGAGGCCTCGAGACCGAAGAACCCGGCCACGGCAACGATGATCGGCGCCACCGTGATGGCGGCGAAGAAGCCGTAGACCACGGTCGGAATGCCGGCCAGCACCTCGAGTACCGGCTTGGCGATGGTGCGCACCTTGGGCGGCGCGAACTCGGCCATGTAGATGGCCGCCAGCAGACCGATCGGAATCGCCACCAGCATGGCGATGAAGGTGATCATGAAGGTACCGGCGAACAGCGGCACCGAACCGAACTTGGCGGCACTGGCCCCTTCCTCGGCGCGACCGGCGGCCTCGAGGAAGCTGGCACCCGGGTTCCAGGTGGTGCCGGTGATAAAGTCCCAGAAGCTCTGCATCTGGAAGAAACGGATCGCCTCGAAGACGATGGACAGCAGGATCCCCAGGGTGGTGAAGATGGAGATCAGGGCCGCGCCGGCGAGAAAGAAGCGGATGACCCGCTCGATCGCCTGACGCGCGTGGAAGTCGGGACGCACCATCGCCACGCCCAGCACCAGGCCGATGCAGGCGATGACCAGGCAACTGGCCAGCAGCAGCAGCGGCGGAATCTCGGCACCCACGAGCAGCATGATGAAGCTACCCACGGCACCGACCACCAGTGCCGGACCCGCCGTGGACATGACGGTGAACCAGCCGTACTGATCAGGCTGAGCGTACATGGAGGTGCCGGAGGCTCGGACTCTGGCGGCCTTGCCGCGGGCCAGGAAGAAGGCGATCAGACCGAGCAGAAGCAGCGAGCCGCTGAACATCGCCAGGAGTTGATTGGTCTGCATGGGTGTCTCTCGGGGTTCTGTGCTCAAGCAAGCATGGGCTTGCCGGAACGTGTACCGGCCGACACCCGTTGCAGGATGCCGGCCGGCGTGATCAGGACCGTGTCCCTTACTTCAGGTCGGCCAGCTCGAGGGTCTCGTGGTTCTCGACGGCACTACGAGCCTCGGCGCGCTCGTCTTCCGGCGCCGGGATCAGGCCGATGCCCTTGAGGTAGCCGAGGTCACCGACCATCTGCTCGCTCATAAACATGTTGGCGTACTCGTACATGGCCGGCACGTCTTCGGCGTGCTGGTTCTTCACGTAGAAGAACATGGAGCGAGACACCGGGTACTCACCGCTGCCGATGGCGTCCGGAGTCGGCTCGACGCCGTCGATGCTGGAGCCGATCAGGGTGTCGGAGTTCTCTTCCAGGAAGGAGTAGCCGAAGATGCCGAAGGCATCGGTGTTCTCGGCCAGGCGCTGAACGATCAGGTTGTCGTTCTCGCCGGCGTCGATGAAGGCACCGTCGGCGCGCACGTCGGTGTAACCTTCACCGCCGTAGGCCTCCATGTCCTCGGAAACGGCTTCCATCACGAGCTCAGCGAAGGCATCACGGGTACCGGAGGTGGTGGGCGGTCCATAGACGGCGATCTCGCGATCCGGCAGCGAGGAATCGATGTCGCTCCACTTGGTGTAGGGGTTGTCGACCAGCTCACCATCGACCGGCACCTTGGCGGCCAGCGCCAGGAAGATCTGCTCGCGGGTGACGTCCATCGCCTCGTTGTCGCCGGACTGGGCGAAGGCGATGCCGTCATAGCCGATGAAGGCTTCGGTGATGTCGGTCACGCCGTTGGCTTCACAGGTCTCGAACTCGGAAGTCTTCATGCGACGCGAGGCGTTGGTGATGTCCGGGGTATCGTCACCCAGACCGGAGCAGAACAGCTTCATGCCGCCACCGGAACCGGTGGACTCGATGACCGGCGTCGGGAAGTCGGTGGTGGCACCGAACTCTTCGGCCACGTAGCTCGAGAACGGGTAGACGGTGCTGGAACCAACGATACGGACTTGATCGCGGGCTTGAGCGACACCCACCACGCCCATGACGGCGGCGGCGATAGCGGTGGTCTTGAGGATGCGGTTCATGGAGAAAGCTCCTGATGATGAGATGGTCAACCTTCGCGAAACACACAATGCCGCAGAAAAATGACAGCTTCATGACAGCACACTCCGGTTGACGCCTTCCCGATACCTCTTACGCTTCCCCCCTTCCCCTCCTCCTGCCCGGCCATGTCATGACGGCGTCACGGCCCTGTCACCGCGACCCCGGTCATTGCCACGCTTTTACAGCCGACGGCAACCTGAGCGGACACAAAAGAAACTGCCGCAAAAATGTATGGTCAGCCTGGCTTTTGCAACGTGGATCTACGACATTGACAAAGTGGGCTTGCGCCAATGTATTCGGGCTCTCGATGGGCACGCATCACTGGCGCCCGGCCCTCGATGAGAAGCCGCGCCTGTCCGACCTCAAAAAAGCCTCAGCATCAATGTGCTGTTTTTGTTGTCAGGTTCTCGGACAGGCAGTGAGCCGTTTGTCGTCATCGTGATCCTACGCCGCAAAACCCGTGACAGGGTATCTCCTCTCAGGCGAGTGTCGCCCCCGGCGATGGACGGAACTCACCCCCTTTGGCCAGGATCGCCCAGGCGATTCTGGCCATCTTGTTAGCCAAGGCACAGGCCACAACATTCGAATGCCGTCGGCAACCCAGTGCTCTCAGCCAGTCACCTAATTGATCGTTACGCTGATCCTGGCGCTGCATCACCGCGCGGGCACCCTGCACCAGCAAGCGTCGTAGATGGCCATCGCCGCGTTTGCTGATACCCAGGAGTCGCGGCTTTCCGCCGGTTGCGTACTGGCGAGGCACTAGCCCCAGGGCGGCGGCGAACTCACGCCCCGAACGGTAGTGCGAGGCATCACCTACCGCGCCGACGATGGCGCTGGCCGTGATGGGTCCGATTCCTGGCACCGTCATCAAGCGGCGGGCACCATCGTTACAGCGGGTATGCTGCTCGAGCGTTTTCTCGAGAACCGCGATCTCGTCACTTAGCCAGGTATAGTGCCCTTGGAGGCGTTGAGCCAACGCCACGAAAGCGGGTGGCAAGCCTTCCAGATAGCTCGTGAGACGACGGATCGCCGCATGCCCGACCGGCAAGGCCACCCCGAATTCGAGCAGGAAGCCGTGCAGGCGATTCATGATCGCGGTGCGTTCGGCGACCAGCCCTTGGCGAGTACGGTGTAGCGCACAGAGGATCTGCTGGTCTTCGCTCTTGATCGCTGCGAAGCGCATGGCCGGACGTGAGGCCGCTTCGCAGATCGCCTCGGCATCCACGAAATCGTTCTTGTTGGTCTTGACGAAGGGCTTGACGTACTGGGGCGGAATCAGCCGTACGTCGTGCCCTAACGCCTGGATCTGGCGGGCCCAGTAATGGCTTCCGGCACAGGATTCCATGACCACCCGACAGGCAGGCTGCTGGGCCAATTGCGACAGCAGTTTCTGGCGTGACAGCGCCTTGCGGAACAAGGGTTTGCCGTGGCGAGTTTGAGCATGCAGATGGAAGCTGCGTTTGCCCAGGTCGATACCGATGATGGCGGGAGCGGTCATGAGCGTGGTCCTCTGAAAAGAAGAAGCCCAGCAAGCATAGCCTGCTGGGCTTCGAGGTCAGGCTGACCATCTCATTAAAGCCGCCCGGCTTTGTGCCGGACGGCCAATCTAGTATCGCTTCGATAGCGACGACATGAAACAACCGGGTCAGCTGATCAATAGCCCCAACGCCGCCGCGGCGCACAGGGTCAAGGACGCCGCCTGCAACAGTCGCCGAGGCAACTTCGGCGCCAGCACCGCCCCCAGGGCGTGGCCCGCCACCACCATGGGCATGAAGCTGAGGCTCACGCCCAACAGCCACAGCGGCACCCTGCCCACGGCGGCCAGGCTCGCCAGGGTCATCAACGACGAGATAAGAAAGAACGCCGCCAGATTGCCCCGCAGGCGGTCCATCGGCATGCCGTGCATCAGCAGCACGATGGGTGGTCCGCCGATCGCTGCCACGGCACCGAACACTCCCGACAGGAAACCAGCACCGAACAGTGACGAGCGATTGACCGGCAGGCGCAGCTTGAACAGCGTCACCACCACCGCGAACAGCACGATGCTGGCGATCATCACCTCCAGCGTCGCCATGGGTGCCACCAGCAACAGCCAGACCCCGAGCAGGGTTCCCGGCACCTTGCCCACCAACGCCATGGAGATATCGGTCATGGCGACTTCCCGGCGATAGCGGCGTACCACCAGACAGGACACCAGAAAGCCGTAGACCACCAGCACCACCGGCACCAGGGACGGCGCCTTCAACAGGATCAGTGGCGCCCCCACCACCGCCATGCCGAAGCCGGTGGTACGCTGGACGAAGGTCCCCAACGCCAGTACTGCCCCCACCCACAGCCACGAGCCGAGGGTCAGCTCGCTGAGCACCCACCACTCCCTTGCGCAGTCCTGCACTGCGGCCAGCAACGACGCCATCATGACGCTGCCTCCTCGACCCGAGGCGGACGTCCGGCGAGCACGCGCAGGCCGACGTTGCCGATCAACGCCACCGTGACCATGGCGATCACCATGGGCCAGGCAGAGTCGATTTCAAAGGCGGTGACCAGGGCACCGGACAGTGCTGCACTGCTGAACTGGATACTGCCGAGCAGCGCCGTGGCGGTAGCGCTCATATGACTAAACCGCTCCAGCAGCGATGAAATGGCGTTGGGCGAGATCAGACCCACCACGCCCAGAAACGCCATCACCAGAGGCACCACCGTGAACAGCGAGTCCGTCCCCGTGGCCACTACCACCAGCAGGCCGCCGGCGGCGACCAGCTGAATGGCGAGACCAAGGCGCAGGTTCTGCTGGGGTGTACGCCGACGCAGCAGGCGAATATTGACCCGGTTGGACAGCGCCATCACCACCACATTGGCACCAAAGACGAAGGGATAGGCTGCCGGCGACAGCCCGTAGTGCTGCATGTAGAGAAACGGCGACGAGGTGACGAAGGCAAAGATGCCGGCGAAGGAAGCCGCCACCGCCAGGATGTAGCCCATGGCCTGACGGTCGGTCAGCACACTTGCGTAGTTGCGCAGCACCTGACGGGGCGAGGCCACCGGTGCCCCTGCAGGCCGGGTCTCCGGCAGAAAGGCCCCGAGCAGCCACATCAGGAAGGCGGCATAGACCGCCAGGAAGACGAAGATCAGCCACCAGTCGGCCAGGTACAGCAGCAGGCTGCCGACCATCGGCGCCACCAGCGGCGCCAGCATCAGGATCATCGCCATGGTCGACATGACCTTGGCCGCCTCGCGACCACTGAAACAGTCGCGCACGATGGCTGCGGAATTGACCACGCAGGCGCCGCCGCCCAGCGCCTGGACAAAGCGCCAGACCAGAAGCTCCGTCAACGAATCGACGCTGACGATCACCAGGCTGGCGATCAAGAACAGGATCTGCCCGGCCAGCAGCACCGGCTTGCGTCCGATGCGGTCGGAAAGCGGCCCGCAAGTGAGCTGGCCCACGGCAAAGCCGACCATGAACACGCTGAGTGAAAGCTCGGTGTGATGAACACTGGCCCCCACCGACTCGGCCAGCGCCGGCATGGCCGGCAGATAGGCGTCGATGGCGAAGGGGGCAAGGGCGGTATTGGCGGCCACCAGCAGGGCGACACGCCGGGCATTCAGGGACACAGGCGCTCCATGAAGAACAAGGTTTGAAAAATTGTCATCGGGTTGATCGTGACGCCGCTGCGGCTGTTGTCCACATCGACGCCTTGGTACAGTAGGTCCAGCTCACCACCGCCCAACTACGGAGATTGCCACATGGCAGACGATCTGCTGACCCAACTGAAGGCGATGACCACGGTGGTCGCCGACACCGGCGACCTGGACGCCATTCGTCGCTTCCAGCCCACCGACGCCACCACCAACCCGTCGCTGATCCTGCAGGCCGCCAGCCACGCCGATCGTCGCGCCCGCCTGGCCGCCATTGCCAAGGAGGCCAACGACATCGATGACGCCCTCGATGCCGTGGCGGTGGACATCGGCAGCGAGATCAGCGAGCTGGTGCCTGGCTATGTGTCGACCGAGGTCAGCGCACGGCTATCGTTCGATACCGAAGGTACCCTGGCCCGCGCCCATTCACTGATCGAGCGCTATGCCCGCAAAGGCGTCGGCGCCGAGCGCATCCTGATCAAGGTGGCGTCCACCTGGGAAGGCATTCGTGCCGCCAAGACGCTGGAGCGAGAAGGCATCCGCACCAATCTGACGCTGCTGTTCAGCTTCGCCCAGGCCCAGGCCTGCGCCGATGCCGGGGTCACGCTGATCTCGCCCTTCGTCGGCCGCATCCTCGACTGGCACAAGGCCCAGCAGCCGGAGGCCGACTTCAGCGGCGACAACGATCCCGGCGTGCAATCGGTCAAGCGCATCTACGACCACTACAAGGGCCACGGCTACTCGACCATCGTGATGGGCGCGAGCTTCCGCAACACCGACGAGGTCAAGGCGCTGGCCGGCTGCGACCGTCTGACCATCTCGCCGGCACTGCTCGAGGAATTGCACGGTCAGCAAGGCGCTCTCGAACGCCGCCTCGTGCGCAGCGACGCCGAGACCAGCGCACCGGAGCCCCAGACCGAAGACGACTTCCGCTGGGCCATGAACGAAGACGCCATGGCCACCGAAAAACTGGCCGAAGGCATCCGCAAGTTCATGGCCGATCAGCGCAAGCTGGAAACCCTGCTGACCGAACTGCGCCAGGGATGATAACGAGCGCACCACCGGCAAGCCTTGCTGGGCCTGGCTGCAGATGATCAAGAGGGCGATCCATGGATCGCCCTCTTGCATTATGCGGTTGCCAGCTTGCGGCGATCTGACACCGCTTTCCGCTTTCGGAGTTCGCCATTTTCTACGCCTTCGGCGCCTTCTGCTGAACACGCCTTCGGCGCGTCGACGTCAGGCCCGGCAAGGGCAGGATCAGGCCTTGTGCGAAGCGTCGTTCTGGGCCTCGAGCATCTCGACCAGCGGCTGGAACTGTTCGTGGTTATGCTCGTTCATGCGCATCAGGATACGATGCGCTTCGAGGATGCGCTCCCGCAGCCCCTCTTCATCGGCGGGCACTTCGGGGAGCTCCTCGAAGTCGTCGACCTCGGCGATGGGACGCTCCAGCAAGGTAAAGAAAGCGCCAAAGCCCATCACCTCGAGCATCCGCTTGACGTCGGGATTGTCGGCCACGATGGTCGGCGCCTGCTCGAGCTTGCCGCGCAGCGCCATGGCCACCTTGGCCAGGAAGCCAAGCGCCGTGGAATCGACGTTGCTGGCCTCGCGCAGGTCGATCATCACCGCCTTGAGTCCCGGCGTGTCGGCCAGTTGCTGGGCCTGGAGATCCAGGGTGGCACACAGGGTCAGGCGCACGTCGCCACATAGCTTCAGGACGAACACACCGGCCTCGAATGCCGCCTTCAGTCGACCTTCATGCACTTTCATCGCCAAACCCGCTCACCAACATGATCGTCAAGTCGTCGGGCAGCTCTTCGCGCCCCGAGGTGGGATCCTCCAGCGCTTCTTCATCGCTGGAGAGCGCCCCCAGGGCCAGCCCCCGACGCATCGTATCCAGGGAATCGCTGTCTTCGACCCGCTGCCTGAGATCGTCAAGGCGCGCCTCGAGACTGTCCCCCGGCAAGCACTCCAGCACCCCATCGGAGCAGAGCCAGAGCGAAAAGTCATCGGGCAAGTCACATCCCAGTGCCGGATAACTGACCTCCGGAAACAAGCCTACCGGCATGCCCTCTCCCGCCAGCGTGGTGACGCCCTCGTCGGACTTCAATAGCGGCATCGGCAGCTGCGCGCCGAGAGAATAGTGCAGATAGCGCTTCTGCTGGTCGATCACGCCGACGAACAGGGTGGCGTGCTTGCCGATCCCCGTGTCTAGCAGCTCCCGGTTCAACTGGGACAGCCAGCGCGGCGGCAATGCCTCGGGTGCCTCACCGTCCCACTCGCCTTGCCAGCGATTGAACAGATACTTGAGCAGCACCGTCACGAAGGCGGACGAGGCTCCGTGGCCCGACACATCAGCGAAATAGAATAATGTATAGCGCTCATTGTACGCCTGGATATCGAGAAAGTCGCCTGACAGATACAACGAGGGCGCAAGCCAGTAGTCACAGCCGATTGCCCCCAGCTGCTGCGGCCTCGGCGGCAGCATGCGACGCTGGATCTGACCGCCGGCCTGCTGGTCGAGCCGGAGCATCGCCAGGTGGGTCTCCAGGCTCTCGTTGAGCTCTTCCAGTCGCGCTCGATCCTCTTCGCGCTCCCGGGCCAGACGATTGACGTCCACCACACGCCGGATCATCCGCCTGAGCAGATGGGCATGGCGCAAGGGGTCGATCACGTAGTCGACAAGGCCCGCGTCAACGGCCTTGAGCAGATCGTCGTCTCGCCGGTCCTCGCTGACCACCAGAGTGGGCCAGCGCTCGGCCAGCACCATCCACTCGCGACTCGGTACCGCCAGCGAATGTGCCACCACAAGCGCCGTGGAGCCGGGAAGCTCATCGGCGCTGGCGGCGGCAAAGACCGCAAGTCCGTCGCGAGCAATCGCGTCCACCAGGGCGTCGCGATGCTCGCCCGGGTGGTCGATTACCCCGATCAGAGGTTTGGCTGCTTGCATGCAGATGCCACCTTACTCGGCGAAGGCATCTTCGTCGTAGTCAAAGCCATCGTCGATAAAGCTGTCGTCACCAAGCTCACCATCGGTGACCTCGAAACGACGACGCTGTAGCCAGGCGTCACGAATGAAGCTGTAGCGATCACCGCGAATCAGATCCTCCTGATCGAGAAGGCTGGCACGCGCGTCGAGCAGCTCGAGACCACGCAGCGAGTAGCGCACGGTGTCGTCCTCGACGTAGGTCAGCGGGTAGGTGTACCAGTCGACCGGCAAGGCGCTGGTGTCACGCACCGTGCTGGGGCCGAGGAACGGCAGCACCACGAAGGGCCCCTCGCCCACGCCCCAGGCAGCCAGGGTCTGGCCAAAGTCTTCCTCGTCGGCGATAAAGCCGGCATGGGTCGCCGGATCCAGAAGACCACCCAGACCGAAGGTGGTGTTCATCAAAAAGCGCATGCTCGAGTTGCCCGCATTGGCACCCTTGCCCTGCAACAGGCTGTTGAACACCGTGCGCACTTCGCCGAGGTTGTCGAAGAAGTTGCTGACACCGCGCTCGAGCGGGTCCGGGGTCACGTAGCGATAACCCTGGGCGGCAGGCTTGAGTGCATAGCGATCCAGCACATCGTTGAAGGCGAAGACCCTGCGATTGAAGCCCTCCCAGGGGTCCGCTGGATTGGGCTCGCTGGATACGCCGCTGCTGGCGCAGCCACTTGCCGCCAGGGCGACGGCCATGACCAGGACACCCCTCTGCATGCCCTTGCCCAGGGCACCGCTGTAGTTCGCGTTCATCGTTCGACTGCCTCCCTTGCCTGTCCTTGTCACGATCGTCAATCTATCGGCGCTGTTGTCCGGGGTTGGACTCCGGGTAGCGTCAGCGACGACGCCTCTGCGTACGGCAGTCGTCTGGTTCCGCCGACGAGTCAGCTGTCGGTTCCCCGGAGGGTCGGCCTCAGTCCCTGCGAATCACCACGCAGCCCGCACTGTAGCCCGCGCCGAAGGAACACACCACCCCGGTAGCGCCCGGTTCCAGGTCTTGATGATGCAGATGGAACGCGATGATCGAACCGGCAGAACTTGTATTAGCGTAACGGTCAAGAATAATCGGCGCTTGATCCGGAGCAGGCTCCTGGCCCAGCACCCGTCGTGCGATAAGATCGTTCATGTGTCGATTGGCCTGATGCAGCCATAGCCGCGACAGCGTACCAGGCGCGATATCCAGGCTCTCCAGGTGGTCACGGATCAACTGTGCCACCATCGGGCAGACTTCCTTGAAGACCCTGCGGCCTTCCTGCACGAACAGCTTGTCGGCTGCCTGGGGGTCGGCGTCGGTGACGCGGTTGAGAAAGCCCGCATTGTTGCGAATGGCGTTGGAAAACTGCGTCACCAGTCGGGTCCCGAGCACCTCGAACCGTGTCTCGGCTTTCGCCACCTGGCCGCTTTCCAGCACCAGGGCGGTACAGGCGTCGCCAAAGATGAAGTGGCTGTCGCGGTCGCGGAAGTTCAGGTGTGCCGAACACACCTCGGGGTTGACCAACAGGGCGCGGCGCACGCCGCCGGAGCGGATGGCATTGGCGGCGTTGTCGATGGCGAAGGTGGCCGAGGAACAGGCCACGTTCATGTCGAAGGCGTAGCCCCCGGTGCCCAGCGCACGCTGCAACTCCACCGCCACCGCCGGATAGGGGCGCTCCAGATTCGAGCAGGCCACGATCACCAGGTCGATGTCGGCGGCCTCGACCCCCGCTGCGGCCAGCGCCTCGTGCGAGGCGGCCAGCGCCATCTCACACTGGATGCCGGGGCTGTCGTTGTCGCGCTCGTCGAGCTTCGGGCGCATGCGCTCAGGATCAAGGATACCCTCGGCGTCCAGCACGTAGCGGCTGTGGATACCCGAGGCCTTGACGATGAATTCACTGCTGGAATGCGCCAGGGCGTCACGTTCCCCGGTCTCGATCGCCTCGCGGTGGCGGGCATTCTCGGCATCCACCCAGGCGTTGTACGACGCCACCAGGGCGTCGTTGTCGATGGCGTTGGCCGGGGTATACAGGCCGCTGCCGGTAATAAGCACCTTCGCTGGGGTCATGCCCTTCTCCTTCATGCGGCACCTCGGTGCCGCCGGTCGATCGCGACCGCCCGGGGCGGCCACTCACTTTCGTCATCTTTGGCGCGGGGGCCTTACCCCCGCCCAGTCAATTCCGCCCAGCGTTTCTCCAGGCGCTTCTCCGATACCGGCATGGCGGTACCCAGCTGCTGCGCAAACAGCGATACCCGCAACTCCTCGATCCACCAGCGAAACTCCACCAGCGATGGATCTTCGACGCCTCCTCGGTGCTCGGCCTGTCGACGCGTCTCGAGGCGCGTCTCGAAGTCCTGCACCGTCTGCATCAGCATCTGGTCGCGCATGCGCTCGCGCGGGGCCTTCTCCAGGCGCACCTGGGCGGCCTCCATGTAGCGCGGATAAGCCTCGAGCCAGGCACCGGCGTCGGTCACGAACCCCGGGTACACCAGCCGCTGCATCTGTGCCTTGAGGTCACTGTATACCAGCGCCAGCGACAGGCTCAGGTTACCCTTCAACGCCTTTGTCACCGCCAGGTGGCCCTCCAGTGCCGGCTTGAGCACCGCCACCAGCTTGTCGGCATGGGGAACGATATCCTGGCGAACCGCCTGAATGCGTTGTTCCAGGGCCTCGGCACTGCGCGGCAGCGGGTCCACCGCCACGACCTGCCGGAAGACGGCTGTCACCACATCTTCGGTCAGTGCACGCTTGCTGCCTACCTTGGCGAACAATAGAGCACAGGTCGACAGTCCCTGGGTACGCTCGATGGCCTTCACTTGATCTGGCAGCCGTTCCATCGCCGCCTTGACCACCCCGCGGCGATGCGCTTCATGGGCCTTGGCCGGATGATCGAACAGCTCGAGGCTGAGCCCGCTCGACGAAGGCACCAGCGCCGGGAATGCCTCGACACGAATCCCGGCCTGGGAGGTCACCCGCGACTCCGGCAATGCCTGCTCGGGGAAGCCCGACAGCTCGGACTGGCTCTCCACGCTCTTGGCCAGCGCCCGGGCACCCTGACTGGCGGCAGCCTCGAAGCGCCGCTCCAGCGCCCTCAGGTCGCGGCCCTGGCCCAGCACCTTGCCACTGTGGTCGACCACCTTGAGGTTCATCACCAGATGGGGCTCGAGCTGATCGAGGCGCCAGTCGTCCGGCGAAAGGCGCAACCCGGTCTTGACCCGCAGAAATTCACCGAGCGCCTCGGTCAGGCTGCCGTCCCCGGGCACCAGTGCCTCCAGCGCTGCGTCGACCCAGTCGGGTATCGGCACCACCTGTCGGCGTATCGACTTGGGCAGCGACTTCAACAGGGCGATGCACTTGTCCCTGAGCAATCCCGGTACCAGCCACTCGAGGCGAGACGACGACAGCTGAGACAGCATCGCCGCCGGCACCGTCATGGTCACACCGTCATCCTCGGCCCCCGGCGCGAAGTGATAGGCCAGCGGATAGCGCACACCGTCGATCGACAGCTCGTCAGGATAGGCGTCACCGGTGACGTCATCCGCCTCCCGTGCCAGCAGCGCCTGACGGTCGAACTTGAGCAGCTCAGGGTCACTGCGCTCGGCTTTGCGGCGCCAGGCCTCGAAGCCCTTGCCGTTGACGATATCCTCAGGCAGGCGAGCGTCGTAGAAGTCGAACAGCTGCTCCTCGTCCACCAGAATGTCGCGCCGCCGTGCGCGATCCTCGAGGTCCTCGACCTCGTCGATCAGCGCCCGGTTGTGGGCGAAGAACTCGCCCTTGGTGCGAAACTCGCCTTCCACCAGCGCCCGGCGGATAAACAGCTCACGGCTTTCGACCGGGGCGATGGGGCCATAGTGGACCTTGCGCCGGGCCACGATCGGCAGCCCGAACAGGGTGACCTGTTCGAAGGCCACCACCTGGGCCCGCTTCATCTCCCAATGGGGCTCACTGTAGCTGCGCTTGACCAGATGGCCCGCCAGAGGCTCGATCCACTGAGGCTCGACCTTGGCCACGCTGCGCGCGAACAGCTTCGAGGTCTCGACCAGCTCCATCGCCATCACCCACTTCGGAGACTTCTTCGAAAGCCCCGATGCCGGATGAATCATGAACTTGCGATTGCGCGCCCCCAGGTACTCGCGGTTCTCGGTCAGGGTGCCCAGGTGGCTAAGCAGGCCGGTCAACAGCGCCTTGTGCATGGCCACCGTCTGCTGACGCTTTCGCTCCTTGGCCTGACCGTCGTCATCTTCACCCTCGGCGGCGATGGCGGGCCTGGCCGACGGCACCTGGATATCCATGTCCTTGAGCAGCTGACGCAACTGGCGGAAGGTATCGTGCCACTCGCGCAGGCGCAGGTAATTCAGGAAATTATCGCGGCACCAGCGACGCAGCCGGTTGCCCGAGAGTTCCTCTCGGGCGGCTTCGAAGCCGTGCCACAGATTGAGCAGGGCCACGAAGTCGGAATCCGGATCCTGCCAGCGGCGGTGGGCCTGATCGGCGGCTTCGCGCTTGTCGGAGGGTCGATCACGCGGGTCCTGCACCGCCAGCGCCGAGACCACGATCAGCACCTCGCGCAGGCTCTGCTGCTCGACCCCGGCCAGCACCATGCGGGCCAGGCGCGGATCGATGGGTAGTCGCGCCAGCCGTCGCCCCAATGTCGTCAGGCGGCTGTTGTCGTCGACCGCACCCAGCTCATAGAGCAACTTGAAGCCATCGGTGACGAAGCGCGAGTCAGGTGGATCGACGAAGGGAAAGTCCTGGATGTCGCCCAGTTTCAGCGACAGCATCGACAGGATCACCGAGGCCAGGTTGGTGCGCCGGATCTCCGGATCGGTAAACTCAGGGCGCGCCAGGAAGTCGTCTTCGTCATACAGACGGATGCACACGCCTTCCGCCACCCGGCCGCAGCGGCCCTTGCGCTGATTGGCGCTGGCCTGGCTCACCGCCTCCACCGGCAGGCGCTGAATCTTGGCGCGATAGCTGTAGCGACTGATGCGCACCAGCCCCGGGTCGATCACGTAGCGGATACCCGGCACCGTCAGCGAGGTCTCGGCCACGTTGGTGGCGAGCACGATGCGCCGCCCACTGTGGGGAGCAAACACGCGGTTCTGCTCGGCGTTCGACAGCCTGGCGTAAAGCGGCAGTATCTCTGTGCTCTTGAGATCGGCACGCCGGAGCACGTCGGCGGTCTCGCGGATCTCACGCTCACCGGGCAAAAACACCAGAATATCGCGGGGACCATGGAACCAGCGCTTTTCGCGCTCGATGGTCTCGATTTCCTCCACCGCGTGAAGGATACCCTCGCTGAGGGTGCGGTCTTCCTCGTCATCTTCGTCGCGGATCAGCGGACGATAACGCACCTCCACCGGGTAGGTACGACCCGAGACCTCCACCACCGGAGCAGGGCGCACGACACCGTCCTGGTCTCGGCTGGCAAAGTGCTGACTGAAGCGTTCCACATCGATGGTGGCGGAGGTGATGATGACCTTGAGGTCGGGGCGGCGATCGAGCAGGCGCTTGAGGTAACCGAGCAGGAAATCGATATTGAGGCTGCGTTCGTGGGCCTCGTCGATGATCAGGGTGTCATAGCGGCGCAGGTCCGGATCCTGGCGGGTCTCCGCCAGCAGGATGCCGTCGGTCATCAGCTTGACCAGGGTGTCGTCGTTGGTCTGGTCGGTGAAGCGGACCTGATAACCCACCTGCTCGCCCAGCGGCACCTGCAGTTCTTCTGCCAGGCGGGTCGCCACCGAGCGCGCCGCCAGGCGCCGCGGCTGGGTGTGGCCGATCAGCCCGCGACGGCCAAGCCCCAGCTCCAGACAAAGCTTGGGCAGCTGGGTGGTCTTGCCGGAGCCGGTTTCGCCGGCCACCACCACCACCTGATGGGACTCCAGTGCCTTGAGGATATCGGCACGCCGCGCCGCCACCGGGAGCTGCTCGGGATAGTCGAGCGTGACCGGGCGCGCCTGGCGCGAGGCCAGGGTCTGACGGGAGCGCTGCCAGTGGTGCTCGACCTCTTTGAGTCCCCGGTCGATGGGCTTGCCGTCGCGTCGACGACGCTCGAGACCGGCCAGACGCTTGGCCAGCGTCGGGCGATCGCGAAGCATCACCTGTTCCAGTCCTTCGGTCAGAGACTTCAGGCGAGAGGCGTCGTCGGCGTTTTGCTGGGCGGTGGGCGTAGAACTACTCACGTTGGGGTCGAAGGCTCCGGGTGGGTCATGGGCGCCGCGTCGCACGGACGCGGGGCGGGAAGGCTCCCGCAACGCAAAGGGCGCTATTGTAACGCCGCAGCCAAGGCAAGGGCCAATCGCCGGCCCCTGCCCTTCCCCGGACCTTGTCGGCGGGCGTCAGCCGTCGGTGCCGGTCCCGGTTTCGGTGCTGCCTTCGTCACGCAACTGGCGCCGGAGCACCTTGCCGACGTTGGTCTTGGGCAGTTCGTCACGAAACTCCACCAGCTTGGGCACCTTGTAGCCGGCCAACTCCTGCTTGCACCAGGCGCGCAGCTCGTCACTGGTCAAGGAGCTGTCCTTGGCCACCACGAACAGCTTGATGACTTCGCCGCTGGTCTCGTCGGGCACCCCGACGGCGCAGGACTCGACCACCTTGGGATGGGCCGCGACCACGTCCTCGATCTCATTGGGATAGACGTTGAAGCCGGACACCAGAATCATGTCCTTCTTGCGATCGACGATACGTACGTAGCCATCGTCCTGGATGACCGCGATGTCACCGGTATGGAAGAAGCCATCGGCATCGATGACCTTGGCCGTCTCGTCATCGCGGTTCCAGTATCCCTTCATCACCTGGGGGCCGCGCACGCACAGCTCGCCCGGCTCACCCGGCTCGGGGTCGCCACCGTCAGGGTTGCACAGCTTGAGCTCGGTGCCGGCGACGGGGCGGCCGATGGTGCCGAGCTGGATCGCCTCCACCGGGTTGAAGCTGACGATCGGCGAGGTCTCGGTCAGGCCGTAACCCTCGGCGATGGGGCAGCCCGTCACCTCTTCCCAACGCTTGGCCGCGGCCTTGGTCAGCGCCATGCCGCCGGAGATGGTCAGGTGCAGGTGGGAGAAGTCCAGCGCCTTGAAGTCGTCACGATTGCATAGCGCATTGAACAGCGTATTGAGCCCGACGAAGCCGGTGAAACGCGTCTTCGAGAGCTCCTTGATAAAGGTATCGAGGTCCCGCGGATTGGTGATCAGCAGCGAATGGTTGCCGCCTTCCAGCATGAACAGGCAGTTCACCGTAAAGGTATAGATGTGATAGACCGGCAGCGGCGCGACCACCACCTCGCTACCCTCGCTCAAGCCACCCCCGATGATCTGCTTGGCCTGCAGCATGTTGGCCACCAGATTGCGGTGGGTCAGCATCGTGCCCTTGGCAAGCCCGGTGGTCCCCCCGGTGTACTGTAGCGCGGCGATATCGTCGAGCTCGCGTTCTACCTCACGGTGCTCGAGGGAGGCGCCTTGCTTGAGCACCTGACGCAACCCGACCGCCTTGGGGATCGAGTAGCGCGGCACCATCTTCTTGACGTACTTGACCACAAAGTTGATCAGCGGTCGTTTGGGGAAGTCGTGCAGGTCACCGATCTCGGTGATCACCACATGCTCGATGTCGGTCTTGTCCAGCACCCGCTCGAGCTTGTCTGCCATGTTGGCCAGGATCAGGATCGCCTTGGCGCCGGAATCCTTGAACTGGTGGGTCATCTCGCGCTCGGTGTACAGCGGATTGGTGTTGACCACCACCATGCCGGCGCGAATGGCACCGAACACCGCTACCGGGAACTGCAGCAGATTCGGCAACTGGATCGCCACCCGATCACCGGGCTCAAGGTTGGTCTCGTGCTGCAGCCAGGCGGCGAAATCACCGGACAGCCGGTCAAGCTCGGCGTAGGTCAGGGACTTGCCCATGCACGAGAAGGCCACCTTTTCGTCGTAGCGCTTGACGGAGCGGTGGAAGATATCCATCACCGAATGATAGTCATCGAGCCCTTCCAGGGCCTCCCCCCGAACGATCGATGCAGCGGCGTTCTCACTCATGGGCGTTCTCCATTCGGGGGACCAGGTCCCCTCTTATTATCAAATTGTGGTGTCGACACTGGCTACCATAGCCCAGTCCCGCAGCGACTGTAATACGCTTGATTCAAACTTTCGTTTAAAACCCGCTATTCATCGCTTAGATAACGGGCCACGATCTCGCCTTCCCGCCACACCAGCAGCTCACCCGGCTGCATGCGCACCCACTCTTCGTTGTCGGTGAGCGGTTCGGTGGCCAGCACCGAGACCACATCGTCGGGGGTGGTGTGCTCGACAAAGTTGACCACCATCTCGGCGTCCGACAGGTTGGCCTCGCCAAAGGGCGCGCGGCGGGTGATATGGGCGAGCTTGGTGGAACAATAGGTGTACAGGTACTCGCCGTCGGCCAGCAGCAGGTTGAAGACGCCCAGACCTCTGAGCTTCTCGCACAGCTCGTGCAGCGAAGACCACAGACCGCGACGATCCTCCGGCGGGTCTGGATAGCGCCGCCGGAGCTCACCCAGCAGGTGGCAGAAGGCGTGCTCGCTGTCGGTGGACCCCACCGGTCGATAGCTGGCGAGGTCCAGCGTCTCCCAGCCGGACAACTGGCCGTTGTGGGCATAGCACCAGGGCTGCCCCCACATCTCGCGCACGAACGGATGGGTATTGGCCAGCTTCACTCCGCCCACATTGGCCTGGCGGATGTGGCTGATGACGATATTCGACTTGATCGGGTATTCACAGATCAGCCGGGCGATTCGCGAGTGCACCGAAGGATGAGGGTCGCGAAATTCGCGATAGCCCCCCTCTTCGTAAAAAGCGATGCCCCAGCCGTCACGGTGGGGGCCGGTGCCGCCGCCACGATGCAGAAAGCCGGTAAAGCTGAAACAGATATCCGTGGGCACATTGGCACTCATGCCCAGAAGCTCACACATGGGTTACCGCCTCTCCGTCTTGGTTTGAGATACCGCCGTCGGCACACCGCACTGTGCCACGAATACCGGACTACCACACCTTTCCACTATCCAGGCAGTTGCATTGTCTGCCGCACCCAATATCAGCGCAGGAAAACCAGTGAATGATGGATGGACCTGTTCAGCGCAGCGATGGTTTGAAGGCGTCCGTCGCGACACCAAATCGCATGGAGAGAGCGCAGATCTGACGCCAGTTCAAGGAGCGCTTTCCTGCAAGGATGGCGGAGACCACCGACTGAGCACCCACTTCAGGTAGCTCGCTCTGGCTGACGCCATGCTCCGCCATCAGGTACCGCAGCACCTCTGTCCCCGAAATATCAGGCATGGGACGATGCGCGGTGTCGTAGGCGTCGATCACGTCGCCCAGTCGTGCGGCCAGCACCGCCAGAGGATGGTCTTCATCGTCCCCGACGACATCAAGCAGCTCATCGAGTGCCTCGACCTTGGCATCGTAGTCCGCCTCGTCGACGGGTTCGGAGAGCAAGGGAGCGATGTACGCCCAGTGACGAGCCGCTTCATCAAGCACAGCATTCATGAGTCACTCCTTCCATTTACCCTTGTCGTACTGGTGGTGATCCAGAATGGCTCTGATATAGACACGTCTGGCGCGGTAGTGAACGATCGCGATCAACCTTATCTTGTTTCCGCCGATGTCAAAGACGTGGTGCTTGCCGACCTTGTCGACCGCCGGGAAGATCGCCTTCATCGACGCGAAGTCGCCAGGCTCGCTGACCTTCATGAGCCGATACCACACGTCCAGCGCGGTGGCGGCATGGGGCCACCTGATCGCGGCTTCCCGCAGGCGCTTCCTGGTGATGACGTGCATGCTGGCGTTCCCTGTCACTGCACAAAGCAACTATAGCACATTGCTATATCTGGCGATGAACCAGACGCCACCATCACACATGGGGTTCCTCTCTCGTTGACCCGGCCGCCGCCAGGCGAGTGCGCCGGCGACGCCACAACAGCCAGGCGATCACCACCACCGCCAGGATAGCGGCCACCAGCCAGCTGCGCGGATCATCTCGAGCACGCTCGAGGGCGGGCTCAAGACCAGGCCTTCCCTCGCGCCACCACTGCACCAGCCGCTCGGGGCCTTCATTCACCAACGCCACAAACTGGTCGGCCAGCGCCTCGCCAGCCTCCTCCTCGGCCTGTCGCTCACTGGCTTCGGCGAAGCGTTCACCAGAGAGGGTGGGGCCGGCCAGCGCCCGATCCAGGGCCACCTCGCCATCGCGATTGATCCACAGCGGCGGCAGGTTCCAGCGGGTCTCGCTGCCGTCGATCGTCGCCACCGCCGAGATCCGCAGCGGACGGCTGACCTCATCCTCCTGGGGCGGAATTTCCAGGCTCCAGCGCCTGGCGTCTGCCGGGGCCACCTCCAGCGACTGGCCCAGCAGATCGGCCTCGAAGCGGGTGTTGTCGTGGCCAAGGCGCGGATGTTCGGCCACCAGCGTCACCCGACGCCCGGATTCGTCCAGTGCCGCGCCGACGGCCGGCAGCACATTGACAGCCTGCACCCGTCGGCGATGGAAGTCCTCGCCCTCGGCTGTGATCACCAGCTCAGCCGCGCCGGTGCCCGACGGCGACGGCAGCCGCCCGCGAAACACGCCATCATCGTTGCCAAGCGCCAGGATCTGCAGGCCGTCCACCGCCTCGCCGGACAGCTCCGCCGTCACCTTGAGCCCCTCGGGCACCGTCACCTCGCCGTCACTTTCGACACGCACCGCCAACGGCACCTCGAAGCCGGAATACAGCGTCGCGGGCAGCGTCTCCGTCACCAGGTGGCGATCGCTGTTGACGGTAATCCGCGAGTCCGCCGCCAGAGGACCTTCGATCCGCCACTCCCCCTGGGCGGGGTCGGGTACGCGGATCAGGTCGAAGCGTGGTTCCCGCTGCCAGCGCACCTCTGCGGGTGCGGTGTCGCGGGTGTAACGGGTGCCGTCCGGCGCCACCAGGGTCACCTCTCCCTGGCCGGGGTCATGGAAGATCAACGCGGAAAAATCGTCGACGCCGGCATCGACGGTGAAACGACGGTCCTCAAGCGGCACCTGATCCACCGGGAAGATGCGCTCGACGATATCGAGAAAGGCGCCCAACAGGGCGTCCGGTGTCTCGACCACCGCCGCCAGCCCCCCGGTGCGCTGCGCCAGTCGCTCGACCAGGGCAACGTCGGCGCCTGGCGAAAAGGCGATGGCGTGGATGGCCACCCCCTGGTTGGCCAGGTCCGGCACCATCGCCTCGACCAGGCGTTGGCGAGAGGCAAGGTCCACGTCGGGCTTGGCACCCCGGCCCGGCGACAGGTCGATCACCCCGTCGGTCAGCAACACCAGGTGGCGCCAGCCGTCACCCTCGGCTGCCGCCGCGGTGCGCAGCGCCGCCTCGATATCGGTATGCTGCTGATACTGTTCCAGCGCCGGCGGCAGCGCCAAGGCCCGCTCGCGCCACTGGGCGTCGACCTGCCCCAGAGGCAACGGATTGTCGATCGACTCGCCGAAGGTCCAGATGCCGGCGCTGACACCACTCGGCAACAGCGCCACCAGCATGTCCAGCGCACTGCCTGCCAGGCGATTGGGGTCATTGGTCTTCATGCTGCCGGACACGTCCACCACGACGCGAACGTCCGGTGGCTCATCCGAGCCCGCTTGCCCAGTCGCCGACTGGGCAAGCGCCGTCAGCGGCGACAGGCACAACGCCACGATTGTCGCCATCATTACCCCTTTCCCGCAGCGTTGCTGGCCCCGCTTGGCCATGTGTCCTCCTTGGAACTCGCCCGGAATCTCCAGGCCGTGGGCGGTGGACGTCTTTTACATCCCCCTTCGACGTGTTCATCGATGGTCCACCGTTCACGGTGACCAGAGCGACGTCGCCGGCAGTTTCTAGCCGAACAGTTTCTAGCCGAGCACCGGCTCCTGACGCTCCCGCCCTTCTTCACGCGA
Organism: Halomonas sp. EF61; assembly: GCF_040147045.1. NCBI lineage: Bacteria > Pseudomonadati > Pseudomonadota > Gammaproteobacteria > Oceanospirillales > Halomonadaceae > Halomonas > Halomonas sp. EF61. Next base: position 200,483 of record NZ_JAMSHM010000002.1, read on the forward strand.
CGTCCCATGAGCCTCTGCGTCCTGGTCACGCGCCGCTGCAGCGGCCTCGGCCTTGCGCAGACGGCGGCGACGGCCACTCCACCACAGTGCCAGTCCGAACAGCGCACCGATCGCCGCGCCGACGATGACGCGCGTGGCCGCCGGCACCAGCACGCCATTGTTGCCGTCCATGAAGGCGACCGCTGCCACCATGATGGCCGGCGCCTGACCGCTGTAGACCTGGCCTTCCTCGATCAGCGGCAGTTCGAACATCGACGGCATCCACATCACGCCGGCCACTGCCCAGGTCAGCACCAGGCGTGGCAGGCGCGGTAAAAAAGCCAGTCCAAGGTAGCCAGCCAACAGTACGACCAGCGACAATGCGCCATAGATCAACCACAGCGTGGACATGGAATCCGAAATCAACATTGCATGCTCCAACCTGACGTGCGCGCCGCGCACAGATGAAATTTCTCTTGAGTATGGTACATCTCGCACCATGAAAGCACAGCCGCCAAATGCACCGGCCGCAGCAACTCGGGGCCCCGCCCTGGACTTCACGCGTCAGGACGATAACGCCTGGCACTGGCTCGAGAATCGCGACGATCCCGCCGTGAGTGACTTTCTCGAGGCCGCCAACCGCCAGGCCGACACCTGGTTTGCCCCTCTGGAATCCTTGATCGAGCGACTCTACCAGGGCCACCTGGCGCGGCGAGAGCTGGCCGTCAAGGGGCTGCCCAGTCGCCTGGACCACTTCACCCTGTGGAGCGAGACCGCCGCCGACGCCGACTATCCGGTGTGGTGGCGCCATCCCAACGATGCCCCGCAGTCGCGCGAGGTGTTCTTCGACCTCGAGGCCAGAGCGCAGGAGCACACCTTCCTCGAACTCGGTGACATGGCGCTGTCCCCGGACGAGCAGTGGCTGGCCTGGACCGAGGACACCCAGGGTGACGAGACCTATCGCCTGTTCATCAAGCGTCTGCCCGATGGCGCCGAGCATCGACTGCTGGACGACATCGGCCCTGAGCTGTGCTGGGCCGAGGACGGCCAGACCCTGCTGTTCACCCGCTACGACGCCACCCAGCGACCCGACAGCGCCTGGCGGCTCAGCCTGTCGCTGGATACGGCCAGCGCAGACGCCAGGGTCGAGACCGACGAGCTGGTCCTGCGCGAGGACGACGCCGAGTTCTGGATCGGCTTGGGCAAGACCCGATCGCGGGCCTGGCTGACCATCGAGTCGGCCTCCAAGGACACCAGCGAGACCCATCTGGTTCCGGCCCACGCGCCAGCGACTCCCCCGCTCTGCTTTCAGCCCCGTCGCCCGGGCGTTGAGTACGCCCTCGATCATCGCCCCGGTCACTTCTATGTGTTGCACAACGAAGGGCTGGTGCACTTTCAGCTGGAAGTGGAGAACGAGGACCGCTCCGGTCAGCGGCGAGTACTGGTGGCCCATCGCCAGGAGACCACCCTGGAGGGTGTCGATGCCTACGCCTGGGGCCTGGTGATCGCCGAGCGCGACCACCTCGAAGCCCAGGTGCGCCTGCGTCGCCTCGAGTTCGACAGCGACCACAGCGTCACCCTCGACGCCCCCCTGCCCTGCTCGCCCGCACCGCTTAGCCTGGGGCTCGGCGACAGCCCACACTTCGACGACCGGGTACTGCGCCTGCGCGAGGAATCCTTCTGCACCCCGCCAAGCTGGTGGTCGCTGGATCTTGATAGCGGCGAGCGCCGACTGCTCAAGCGGCAGCCTCTGCACGGCGATCTGGCACCGGAAGACCTGCACTGCCAACGGCTGTGGGCCGAGTCCCACGACGGCGAGCGGGTACCGGTGTCCGTGGTCTGCCGCAAGGACCTGGCGAACCAGCCGCTGCCGACGCTGCTGTATGGCTACGGCGCCTACGGCGAGGCGCTGGACCCATGGTTCTCGGTATCCCGCCTGGAACTGCTCCAGCGTGGCGCAGCCTTCGCGGTGGCCCACGTGCGAGGCGGCGGTGAGCGCGGCGAACCCTGGTACCTGGCCGGAAAGCTCGAGCACAAGCCCAACAGCTTCGAGGACTTCCTGGCCGCACGTGACGCCCTGGTCGACGCGGGTGTATCGAATCCCCAGCGTATCGTCGCCTACGGGGCCAGCGCCGGCGGTCTGCTGGTGGGCGCCAGCCTCAATCGCGCGCCACAGGCATTCTGCGCGGCGGTACTCGACGTGCCCTTTGTGGACGTCCTGCGTACCATGGAAAACCCGGACCTGCCGCTGACCACGGCGGAGTACACCGAATGGGGCAATCCCAGCCACGCTGCCGACGCCCGACGCATCGGCAGCTATTCACCGCTGGACAACCTCGATGCCGAGGCCTGGCCGCCAGTATTCCTCCAGGGTGGCTGGCACGATAGCCGTGTGCCCTACTGGGAGCCGGCCAAGCTCTACGCACGCCTGAGCCTGGCGAACGCCGAGCAGGCGGCACTGTCCAACCGGACAACCCTATTGAAGACCGACATGACGTCCGGTCACGGCGGCGCCTCGGGTCGTTTCAAGGCCTGGCGCGAAGGGGCACGCCAGGATGCCTTCGTGCTCTGGGCCCTGGACTTGCTGGATGCAGACCTGGTGAATGCGGACCTGATGGACAACTCTCCGGTCGAATCACCAAGGCCCCATCCCTGCTCCACCGACGAGAGCCCGCAGGCCTGACCGCACCTTTGGACGCCCTTGGCCGCTTTAGCGGCCACTTTCAGAATAAGGAATTTCATGAACGCCAAACCGATGCTCGCCCTCACCGCTGCGCTATGGCTCGGCACCTCCCTCGCCGGCTGCTCCGACGACAGCGATTCCGAGACGTCCGAAGGCGCGTCACAGCAGAGCGAAAACGTCACCTCCGGTAATGGTGGCGGCAGCAACGAGAGCGCAGACTCAGCCAGTGAAGACGACACCAGCGACGAACAAGGCGACGACATCTCGGAGATGAGCCAGGCGGATCGCCGCGAGGCACTGGAGCAGTCCCTGCGCGCCAACTTTGATCCCCAGCTCGGCGAGATTCGCTACCTGGTCGGCTGGAGTGACCTGAACGACGATGGTCAGGACGAGGCCGTGGTCCACGTGGTCGGCCCGATGGTCTGCGGCACCGGTGGTTGCGATACCCTGATCCTCGAAGCCCAGGACGACGCCTACCGCGTCATCAGCGCCCAGCCCACCACCCAGCCTCCGATCCAGCTTGGCGAAGCATCTCACGAGGGCTGGCGAGACCTGGTGGTCAAGCGCCACCTGGCCGCCGATCAGCCGGCTCAGGCCCTGCACCTGCGCTTCGACGGCAGCAGCTACGTCGAAGCCGAAGGCAACGAAGGCGAGGCCGAGAACGCCACCGTCCTGATCGAAGACTTCAACAGCCTCGATGACGCCCGTCCGCTGTTCACCGGTGAGGGGGCCATGTCGGGGTCTCTTGAAGGTGACATGGAAGGTGACATGGAAGGCGAGATGGAAGAAGCGATGGAAAGCGAGCGTTCAGAGCCAGCGGTCGACCCCGACGCAGCCGCTACGGCTGCCGCACCGCAAGGTAGCGATGACGACCAGGCTGACAACGAAGGAGAAGGCAAAGAAGAAGGCGACGACCGGCAAACGGACGCTAGCCACAGCGGCAATTGATCGCCAACACTCGGCGAAGCCTTCTTTGCCGACAAGGCGCCGGGCCTCTTCACGAGGCCCGGCGCTGTCGTTTCCCTACCTAGCCGGTCATAGCCGGTCAGGCGGCGGTGGCTCCATGCCGGGCCAGACCACGGCCCAGGGCGTAGCTCCCCCAGGCCACCACGAAGGTCAGCGGTGCCGAGGCTCCGGCCAGACTCGGCGACAGCATCAGCGCGATGCCGACAATCGCTGCCAGGGCCCAGGCCGCCAGCCCCACAGGGTTGAAGGCGCTGATGTCAGCGTCCAGATCGACCTCGAGACGCCCCTCCGGCGACAGGATATGGGCCAGTGCCACCCCCACCCAGGCCACCACGAACACGCCTTGATAGGCCAGGGCCGCCAGCAGGTAGCTGAACACGTCCGCCCGCATCAGCAGGTAGGCAAGCCCGCCCACCAGACAGCCGGCCAGGATCTTGTTGAGCTTGAGGCCCGTGAGCTTGCCGACGAAGGCCTCGAGATTGACCGTCGCCAGGTAGAAATTGGCGGTATTGATGCGGCTCTGGGTCACCCACACCAGCGCCAGCCCGCCGAGCCCCATCAACTCGAGCAGCCCCAGCACGATGGACGCCTCCGACAGGCCGTCGGTAGGCAGGCAGGCGTCGAGCAGGATCCCCACCACTCCGCTGAACACGAAGGTCATCAGATAAAAGGGAATGCCGAAGGTAACGCGGGCATGGAAGCGGCTATCCTCGACGCGACCGAAGCGGGCGTAGTCGAAGGTAAACATCATCAGCACCCAGACCCCCATGTAGTAGGCAAAGGTGGACAGCCAGCCGAAGGGACTGGCGCCTCCTTCGGGCACCCGGGAGAGCCAGCCGGAGGGATAGCCGAACTCGGCCATCGCCATGCCCACGGCGATCAGCATGCCGACGATGTACACCGGCAGCAGCACGCCATTGAACTTGTCGAGCCAGTGCTGGACGCTGCCGAAGATCAGCGAGACTCCGACCACCACCACGATCAGGGTAGCGCTGGCCATGCCGAGCGAGGGCGACCACTCGGACAGCACCAGCGCCATCACGTAGCCCTCGAACACCGCGTAGTAGAGCGCGGTGGCAAAAAAGATCAGGGTCGCGATCATCGCTCCCAGATGACCGAACAGGACCCGGGAAAACAGCGCCACGGTCAGCCCGGTACGTATCGCATAGCGGCTGATCACCGCATTGATGACGCCGTAGCAGACCACCGTCAGGGCGATCCCGATCAGCGCGTTGGTGGTGCCGTAACTGCGGGCCATGGCGGCGGCCACCACCATGTAGAAGATGGCGCTGCATACCGCCCACCAGGCCATCATCAGATTGCCCCTGGGCATGCGTTGGTCCAGGGGCATGGGGCGGTCGGCGAAGTCGCCGGCGCCTTGCCCACCCTTCTCGCGGGATGTCGTGTCGTTCATGGTTGTTGCCTCGTGCTGTTGTTGTGGTTGGACGAAGCCCTTGGACCGAAAAGCCAGCCCATACCTCGGTGACAGGGCTCGAGTGACATTCCGGGCAAGGGGAGCCCGGGCGGAGGCGTCTGGCTCCGCCGGGCAAAGTGGCAATTGCGGGAATAAGTGAGACGGGATCGAAGCACTCAGGCTCTTGCCTTCGATCCTTTTCAGCCGGCTAGTCGAGCGCCTGACCCTGGGCCTGGCCCAGGGCGATGCGCAGCGCCTCCAGGCGCTCGGCGTAGGCCTTGCGCGCCTCCAGCGCCTGTTCGAGGGACACCTGTACGAAGCGCACCTTCTGATGGGGCTGAATCTGGCCCACCAGATCCATGTCGGCGCTGATCACCGTGCCAACCATGGCGTAGCCACCGCCGGACACGGCGTCTCGGTGGAGGATGATCGGCTCGCTGCCGGCGGGCACCTGGATCGAACCGATGGGATAGCAGGCATCGACGATGTTGGACGGGTCGTCACCGGCACCGAAGGGCGGCTCTCGCTCGATGAACCGAAGCGGTGTACCGCCCTTGAAGCGATAGCCGATGCGATCGGCCTCCGAGGCCACGCTCCAGTCCTCCTGATAGAAGCGCTCCCTCGCCTCTTCCTCGAGCAGGTGGTCGTAAAGCCCAGGCACAACGCGCAACTCATAGTGCTTGGCAAAGCGCGGCACAAAGGCCTCGGGAAGACGCCGACCGACTGCCGCGCGGCTTGCGGCGTTCGATTGACCGAGGGGCAGCACATCGCCAGCCTTGAGCGGACGCCCCTCGTAGCCACCGAGGGCGCCGAGCGCGTAGGTGCAGCGGCTACCCAGACGCTCGGGCACATCGATGCCGCCTTCCACCGCCAGGTAGAGCCGCGCCCCGGCACGCACGAAGTCGAAACTCAGCACGCTGCCGGCGGGCACCTCAAGCACCTCGAAGTTGGGATGGGGCTGGCCATCGATCTTCGGCACCATCTCGGCGCCGCCGGTGGCGATACGGCAGGCCTGGGTAAAGCGCAGCTCCGGTCCCATCAGGGCGCACTCGAGCACCGCGGCGTCCTCGGCGTTGCCCAGCAGCAGGTTGGCCGAGCGCATGGCGAACTGGTCCATGGCGCCAGACGGCGGAATGCCCAGGTGGTAATGACCGGCGCGTCCGGCATCCTGGACCGAGGTCGCAAGCCCCGGCTTGATCACTTCAATGCTCATTGAGCACCTCCTCGACGCGACGAGCCACGGTTTCCGGGGCCTCGCGATATTCATCCAGGTCGAACACGAATGGCGCGGTTTTCGGTCGGAAGCGCCCGGCCTCGGCAGCGGCCACCATGGCGTCGTACTCGCTGCGATCGACGGGTCGATGCTTGACGATGTCACCGGGACGAAAATAGATCATCGAGTCGTCGATGTGGGGCTGGCTGCCGCTGGGATCGTAGATCGGCATGGGGGTCACCCCGAACATCTGATAGCCCCCGGCGCCGCGCACCGAGTAGATACAGCTGAAGCAGCCGCCATAGCCGACGGTCTGCTTGGGCGTATCGGTACGAGGCCGCACGTACTTGGGCACCTCGATCTGCCGCTCACGGGGCACCATCTGGTACATGAACGGCAGGCCGGCGACGAAGCCCACCATGGACACGAACCAGGGACTGGCGCTGTGGGCCTCGATAAAGCCATCGACGCTGGCAAAGCCGTTGATCCTGGCGGCGTACTCCAGGTCGGTGCCTGACGGGTCCTGGTGGCGATCGCGAAAGCGCATCAGCGTCTCGTGGGTCCAGGGGTCGTTGTAGAGCACCGGCACCTCCACCACCCGGGTCTCCAGGCGCTGCACCTGCTGGCCGAGCACCTCGGCATCGATCTGCTCCAGAGTCTCGATCAAGCGTGACAGCGGCAGCCGGTCGGGATCGTAGCGCACCTGATAGGAGGCGTTGGCGGGACAGATCTCGGTCACCCCGGGGATCTTGCGCTCGGCAAGCCGACTGGTGATCGACACCCCGCGAAAGAAGGCTTCCAGGTTCATCGCCTCGGACAGTTCGACGAACAGGAACTCGTCTCCAGCGGCGCTGTAGCGTGCGGGCTTGGCCTGCCCGGGGTCACGCTGGGTGGATGGCTTCATGACGCTTTCTCCTGTACTGATGGCGCTGACGCCGCCGATGCTGTGTCCAGCCAGAGCTCAAGGGTGCCGGTATGGAAGTCGCCGCGACGTACTGCCTGGTCTTCCACCAGCCGACGATGCAGCCCCGCCGTGGTGGTGAAGCCCTCCAGCGTGAATTCGTCGAGGGCACGACCGGCACGGACCAGCGCCGAGGCGCGATCCTCGTCCCAGACGACCAGTTTGGCCACCAGCGAGTCATAGAACGGCGGCATCCTGTAGCCCTCGTACAGGGCGCTGTCGACGCGCACCCCCGGGCCGGTGGGCCAGGTCAGTCGCTCGACCTGCCCCAGCGACGGAAAGAAGCCATTGTCCGGGTCTTCCGCGTTGATACGCATCTCCACGGCCCAGCCACGTATCGCGATATCGTCTTGGGCCACCCCCAGCGGCTCACCCAGGCATACCCTGAGCATCGCCCGCACCAGATCGACACCGGTGATCATCTCGGTGACCGGATGCTCCACCTGGATGCGGGTATTCATCTCGATAAAGAAGAACTCACCGCTGTCATCGTCGTACAGGTACTCAAGCGTCCCGGCGGCCTTGTAGCCGACGTGCTCGGCGAGCGCCACCGCGGAGGCGCAGAGGCGCTCGCGGGCGGCCTCGTCCAGCGCCGGCGATGGGCTTTCCTCGAACACCTTCTGGCGCCGTCGCTGCAACGAGCACTCCCGCTCGTACAGGTGCACCGCGCGCTCGCCGTCGGCCAGGATCTGCACCTCGATATGCCGTGCACGCTCGATAAAGCGCTCGAGATAGACGCTGTCATCACCGAAGGCGGCTCGCGCCTCGCTCTGGGCCAGCGGCAGCTGGGCACGGAGTTCCGCCTCGTCGGCAGCGGTGCGAATGCCGCGCCCGCCACCGCCGGCGGCGGCCTTGATCAGCAGTGGATAGCCGACCTCGAGTGCGACCTTCACCGCCTCCTCCACGTCGGCCACCGCCGACGGCGACCCCGGCACCACCGGAACACCTGCGGCCAGTGCGGTGCGCCTGGCCTCGGCCTTGTTGCCCATGCGCTCGATCAATTCGGCGTCGGGGCCGACGAAGATCATGCCGGCCTCGACCACACGGCGCGCGAAGTCGGCGCTCTCCGACAGGAAGCCGTAGCCGGGATGGACCGCCTCGGCACCGACTTCCCGGGCTGCCGCCAGGATCGCCTCGATGTTCAGATAGCTCTTGGCGGCCTGGGCCGGGCCGATACAGACCGCCTCATCGGCCAGTTTGACCGCCAGGCTGTCGGCGTCGGCCTCACTGTGGGTGACGATGCTGGTCAGACCGAGCTCGCGGGCGGCGCGTACCACCCGCACGGCGATCTCACCACGATTGACGATCAACAGTCGGGTCGCGTTCATGCCTCGCCCTCCGAATCGTCGATGACCAGAATGTCCTGACCGGCTTCCAGCACATCGCCGTCGTCCACCTCGATGGACACGATCTGGCCTGTCACCTCGGCCTTGAGTTCGCAGAACTGCTTCATCACTTCGAGCAGGCCGATGGTGTCGCCGGCCTGGACGCTATCACCCGGGGACACGAAGGCCTCGGCCTCGGGCGAGGGACGGCGATAGAAGACGCCGGGAAAGGGGGCTTGCTGTGTTTGCTGGGACATGAGGTCTCTCGCTTGTCATTGGAATTGGATTGCGCTGAACACGGTCAAGGCGAAGATGGCTGTGGCCAGGCGGCCGCAGGCTCAGGGAGCCTTGAGCTCGATGCCGGCATCGGTCAGTCGGCGACGGATGGCGTCGAGCATCTCCAGCGCCCCGGGAGAATCGCTGTGCAGGCACACCGACTGAAAGCTGACCGGTACACGCTTGCCGCTGGCGGTCTCGACCACGCCCTCGCGGGCCGCCAGCAGCACCTTCTCGGCTACCGTTTCGGGGTCGAGGCGCTGCACCTGCCGGACAAAGACGATGGAACCCTGATCGTCGTAGTCACGGTCGGCGTAGAACTCGTGGACGCGATGAATGCCCTCGGCCTCGGCGACCCGATCGATCACCGACCCGGCCAGGCAGTAGATCGGCAGATTGGCGTCGATGGTCATCAGTGCGCGGCATAGCGCCGTGGCGAAGCCCTCGTCCCTGGCCGCGTGCATGAACAGGGCCCCGTGAAGCTTCAGGTGATGAAGGCCTAGGCCCTCTCGGGCGGCCAGTTCGCGCAGGGCGCCGAGCTGATAGATGACGTCGTTGACCAGTTCATCGGCGGCGGCGTGAATATGCCGGCGACCAAAGCCGACCAGATCGCGAAATCCGGGGTGGGCCCCCACCGCGACCCCGTGCTTCGCCGCCTGACGCAGGCTATGGGTCATGATGGTGGGGTCGCCGGCGTGAAAGCCGGTCGCGATATTGGCGGAACTGATGCCGGCCATGATGCGATCGTCGATGTCTCCGCCGATGCGCCAGGCGCCGAAGCCTTCCCCCATGTCGGCATTGAGGTCCAGTGTTGTCATTGTGGGTCTCCTCGCGGGTGTTCCATCGTTGTATATGAGAGACGCCACTGATTGGAAATACCAATTCTTGTTTGGCATTATCAAAAAATCCGAACAACAGGCTCGAACAACAGAACTTGAGGGAGATGTCACATGGCGCGCAGTCCTTCCCTTCGCAAGCTGCGCTACTTCGTGGCGGTGGCGGAAAGCGGCAAGGTGACCCAGGCCGCGGTGGACCTGAACGTGTCCCAGTCGTCGATCACCACCGGGGTGCGGGAAATCGAGGACGAGCTGGGCGTCAAGCTGTTCGACCGACAGGCCCAGGGCATGGTGCTGACCCGCGAAGGCACCCGCTTTCTCGACCGGGTCAGACACGTCTTCCAGGCGGTGGACGAGGCCTTCGACTCGACCCGGGTGCACTCGCCGACGCTGGAGGGACGCCTCGATCTGGCCATGAGCTATACCGTGGCGGGTTACTTTCTTCCGCCGCTGCTGGCACAGTTTCAACGTCGCTATCCCGGTGTGACGGTACGCCTGCACGAGGCCTCGAGGCCGACGATCCAGGCCGGCCTGCTCGGCGGCCGCTTCGATCTGGCCATCATGCTGATCTCCAACCTTGAACCGGGTGCCCCGCTGGCCCAGCACCTGCTGATCCGATCGCCCCGCCGCCTGTGGGTCGCCAGCCACCACCCTCTTCACGGCAGGCGCGACGTTGGCCTGGCCGACGTCGCCCGCGAGCCCTATATCATGCTCAACGTCGACGAGGCCGAGCAGACCGCACTGCGCTACTGGGCACCATCGGGACTCGGTCCACAGACCCTGTTCAGCACATCCTCGGTGGAAGCGGTGCGCTCCCTTGTCGCCAGCGGCTCGGGCGTCAGCATCCTGTCGGACATGGTCTATCGGCCCTGGTCGCTGGAGGGCCGACGCATCGAGCACATCGACCTGGCCGACCCCATCCCGACCATGGACGTGGGCTTCGCCTGGGACCGCAAGCGAGCGCTGTCGCCGCCAGCCCAAGCGTTTCGCGACGCCCTGATCGAGGCCATGGCGGCGGGCTGACGGCACGCCAGGTGCCGAGGGCATGCCACAACGCAAGCGACCTCCCGAAGGAGGTCGCTATCAGAGATTGCAGGTGGCGTTGCCACAAGAGGCGTTCAGCCCTCGACCGGGATCACCGCGATGATATGGTCTTCGAGGTCGGCCTCGTCCACCTCGGTCTCGGGGATGGCGAAGCTGCGCACGCTGATACCCTTGCGGTGGACCCGTTCGGGATCACCGCAGATCAGATGGTGCCAGCCGGCGAGCTTGCGCCCCTCGGCCAGCCGTCGGTAGGCGCAGGAGTGCGGCAACCACTTGAACTGGTGGGCGAGCTCGGGCGTCAGTTGGGTGCAGTCCGGCACCTTGGCGAGGCGATTGTCATAGTCGCTGCAGCGGCAGCTGTGGGTATCGAGCAGCCGGCAGGACAGGCCCAGCACCGCCAGATCGCCGGTGTCCTCGTCCTCGAGCTTGCGCAGGCAGCACTGGCCGCAGCCATCGCACAGCGCCTCCCATTCCTGCTGGGTCAGCTCATCGAGCGCGTAGCGCTCCCAGAAACGTTCTCTCAGCTCGGCCATCACGTCAGTAGCGGGCTTCGGTGGGGGTGCGATACAGGTCCAGCAGATACTCGTCCTTGGCCGGCGGCATCTGAAAATAGAACCCCTTTTCCTCGATCGCCGCCATCACCTCGGCGCCGCTGGCGCGCGCCAGCGCCTTGTCGGCGGTGAGGATCATGGTCATCACCGATACCGGCGTGCCGAAGCGTTCCATCAGCGCTTCGGGGACCCGCTTGAGCCCCTCGCGCTTGTCCACGTAGAGATACATCTCGTCCTTGCGCGAGCTCTTGAAAATCTCGCACAGCATCTTGCCCTGCATCGTCGTCATGTCGGTCTCATCGGGCGCCACCTGGGCTGCCCTGTCGGTCTGGTGGGCGTCCTTTCGATTTATCGGACGCCTCGTCGTTGCTGTTAGTGTTTCGTCAGCCTGGTCGAGTCCTTCTTTCTAGCCGGCTTGGGCCAACTCCCCCAGGGCTCCTTCAAGGCGCTCATTGAGCCGCTCGCCACGCCAGCCACCGGGCAGCGGCAGCGGCTGGTTGCGCAGGCTGGCGGTGACCAGGGCTTCCAGCTCACGCCGGCGCAGCAGCACCTCGGGGGCGACGCCCAGCGACTCGGCGTCGAGATTGACCACCTTCTTGAGCGCCTTCATGCGCGACTTGAACGGCGGCAAGGTCGGTGCCAGCGGCGCAGGCGCAAGCTCCGAGGCCTCTCGGTGAGCGGCCTGCTTGACCATCGCCAAGAGGTTGTCGCCCTCTCGCTTGATCAGGGTCGGCTTGACGCCCTCCACCGCCGCCAGGTCATGACGGTTGGCCGGCATCTTCTCGGCGATGGCGTAGAGCACACGATCCTGGATCACCCAGTTGCGCGGCAGGTCCCTGGCCCGGGCCTCGCCCTCGCGCCAGGTGGTCATCAGACGGTAGGCCTCGACCTGACGCGGGGCCAGCCGCCATAGCTGACGCTGGCGCAGGTACCACTGGCCGTCGCTTTCGCTGGAGCGCTGCGACTGGGCCACCAGGTCGGTGCAGTCCTCCAGCACCCACTCGAGTCGACCGTGGCGCTCCAGCGACTCACGCTGGTGCTGCCACACCATCAGCAGGTAGACCACGTCCAGCGCCGCGTAGCTCAGCTGGGAATCGCTCAGGGGGCGCTCCAGCCAGTTCGAACGGGTCTCTTCCTTGGGCAGCGTCTCGCCCACCCAGAACTCCACCAGCCGCTGGTAGCCCATGGCGGCGTCTTCGCCCAGGAGCCCCTGGGCCACCTGGGTGTCGACCAGCGGCGTCGGCGCGACCCCGGCCCAGTGGCCGAATACCTCGAGGTCCTCGCTGCTGGCGTGCAGCAGCTTCAAGGCGTCATTGGTCAGCAGTTGCCGGCAACGCTCGGTGCAGGCGACCTCCAGCGGGTCGATCAGATAGGTGGCGTCGCCACCGTAGATCTGGATCAGTGCGGGAACCGGGTGAAAGGTCTTCTCGCGAAAGAACTCCGTGTCCAGCGCCAGTACCGGTGCCTGGGACAGCGCCTGGCAGGCGTCGTCGAGAGCGTCGGCGCTATCGATCCATCGAATATCAGGGATTACAGGCATTCAAGCATCCATTTGAGGCAACAACGTTCGCCCGACTTATTCACTGTCGAAGGGCAGGCGACCGGAAAAGGCGCGGCTCAAGGTCCCGCCGTCGACGTACTCGAGCTCACCCCCCATGGGAACACCATAGGCCAGACGCGACAGACGTGCACCGTGGCGCTGGATCTGGGTGGCGATATAGTGGGCGGTGGCTTCGCCTTCCACGGTGGGATTGGTCGCCAGCACCACCTCCTCGATCAGACCTTCTTCCATCAGGGTCTCGAGCTGATCGAGACCGATGTCCTCGGGCCCGATACCGTCCAGCGGCGACAGGTGGCCGTGCAACACGAAGTAACGTCCCTGAAAGCCGCCGGCCTCCTCGATGGCCAGCATATCCGCCGGCGACTCGACCACACACAGCAGGCTGTCGTCCCGACGCGCGCTCTGACAAAGCCCGCACAGCGGCTCTTCGGTCAGGGTCCGGCAGCGCTGGCAGTAGCCTACCCTTTCGACCGCCTCACGCATCACCTCGGCCAGACGCTGGCCGCCTTCACGCTGGCGCTCCAGCAGGTGCATGGCCATGCGCTGGGCGGTCTTGGGCCCGACGCCCGGCAGCACGCGCAGTGCGTCCATCAATTGCTCGACCAGGGGAGAAAAACTCATGGGCAAACTCGTCCAGCGCCGGGCAAACACTGCGTCCGGCGGATACACTCTCGCCCGGGCCAGTCGCTGGCCCGAGTCGCGTCAGGGTCGGCTTAGAACGGCATCTTGAAGCCGGGCGGCAGGTTGAGGCCCGAGGTCACCTCTTCCATCTTGGCCTTGGAGCTGGTCTCGACCTTGCGCACGGCATCGTTGACCGCAGCGGCCAGCAAGTCCTCGAGCAGTTCCTTGTCCTCTTCCATCACCGACGGGTCGATCTCGACCTTGCTGACGTCATGGCGGCCGTTCATGGTCACCTTGACCATGCCGGCGCCGGCTTCACCCAGCACCTCGGCCTTGGCGATTTCTTCCTGGACCCGCTGCATCTTGTCCTGCATTTCCTGGGCCTGCTTCATCAGGTTACCCATTCCACCTTTCATCATGGTCCGATCCTCTCGTTTTAAACTGTCAGGCGCAGACGCTCAGCGTCTGGCCTTGCGGGTCTCGCCGGCGGGGGTCACGGTGGACTCCACCAGCCTGGCGCCGAATGTCTGCTGCAATTGTTGAATATGGGGATCACGCTTCAAGGCCTCAACCGCTTCGGCGTGGCGTTCCGCTGCCAGGCGTTCGGCCATCTGCCGCGGGGTCTCGACGCTGGTGTCGAGCTGACGCACCTCGATCTCGAGTCGACGGGGATACCCCAGAGCCTCGAGGGCATCGCGAATCCGGTTCTGGTGAACCTCGGCGTTCATCGCCGATTGCGACGGGTCCAGATGCAGATGTAGCCGTTCACCGTCGTCGGCGGCCACCACGCAGTGGGCGGCAAGGTTACGGGTCAGGCCCGACACGCCAAGATCATCGAAGTGGGCCAGCCAAGCGCTGTGAGTCAGCGCCCCTGTCGACGTCGCGGTAGTCTCGCCGGCGGCGAGCTCTGCGGCGTGCTGCTGGTGCTGCGAGGCCTCGTCGACCATCGCCTCGGCCGCCCTCTCCTCGACCTCGGCGTCGGGCTCAAGGCTTGGCTCGGGGCTGGGCTCTGCGCTTGGCCCAAAGCTTGGCTCAGGGCTGGGCTCTTCGCTACTCGCTTCGCTCCCGGCGACCGCAGGCGTTTCGGCCAGGTGCGGTTCAACCGGGTGCGGTTCGGTCGGGAGCGGCTGGTCCTGTGTGGACGCCATCGCTTGCCCGGCCTGGGCCTCGGCGGACGGCGTCTCGGCCAGGCCGACCGGCTCGCTGGCGACGGCGGTGGGCGCGTCAGCGCCCGGCGTAGGGTCCTCGGGAGCACCGCCCTCCCAGGGCGGCGGCACGTCACTGGCGTGGTTGTTCGCACGATAGTCGGCTTCGCCACCACTATCATCGCGACTGTCTGGCGCCTCACCCGGCATGGGCGCAGGCCCATCGACGGGCGCCGGCGCGGCATCGACACTGGCCTCGACCGGCGCCGCCGTCTGCGCCTGGGTCTCGGACGGGAATGGCGCACCAGGCTCGGGCTGTGGTTCAGGCTGCGGTGCGGGCTGAACGTGAGGTTGAGCCTCGGGCTGAGTCTGAACCTGGCCGTGAGGCTGAGCTCGGTTCTGGGCTTGGTTCTGGGCTTGGCTCTGAACTTGTGTCTTAACTTCGGGCTGCGGTTCGCTCCTAGAGTCAGGCTGCGCGGTAGACGCTGAACCCGCCTGCGGCGCTGCCTCGCCGCGCATCGGCAGCGGCGTCCGGGCGGGCCTGGGCACGCCCTGGGGACGAAACGCCAGCATCCGCAGCAGGGTCATTTCCAGGGCGGTACGCAGGTCTGGGGCGTGGGCCATGTCGGCACGCCCCTGCACTCCGATCTGATAGTAGAGCTGCACGTCCTCGGCGGCGAAGCGTCCGGCCAGCTCAAGCAGCGCCTGACGGTCGCCGTGGCCGTTGTCCAGCGCCGACGGCACCATCTGACCGATCGCCAGGCGGTGCAGCACCGCCGTCAGATCGTCGAGCACCGCGCCGAAGTCCGGGCCCTGCTCGGCCAGGCTCGCCACCTCCTGGAGCAGCCGCGCGGCGTCCACCTCGGCCAGCGCCTCGATCAGCGCCAGCACGTGGCGATGGTCGAGGGTACCGAGCATGGCGGCGACGTCGGCGTGGCGTACCTCACCCTGGCCGAAGGCGATCGACTGGTCGGTCAGACTCATGGCATCGCGCATGGAGCCGGCGGCGGCCTTGCCCAGCAGCCACAGTGCAGACTCCTCGAAGGGTACCTGCTCGGCTTCCAGCACCTTGGACAGGTGGCCGACGATACGCTCCGGCGGCATATGCTTGAGGGTAAACTGCAGGCAGCGCGACAGCACCGTCGGCGGCAGCTTCTGCGGATCGGTGGTCGCCAGCAGGAACTTCACATGGGGCGGCGGCTCTTCCAGGGTCTTCAGCAGCGCATTGAAACTGCTGGTGGAGAGCATGTGCACCTCATCGATGAGGTACACCTTGTAGCGACCCTGGGTCGGCGCGTACTGAACATTGTCGAGCAGCTCGCGGGTGTCTTCGACCTTGGTCCGAGAGGCGGCGTCGACCTCGATCAGGTCGACGAAGCGGCCCTGGTCGATGGACTGACAGCTATCGCAACGGCCACAGGGGGTCGAGGTCACGCCGTCGTCACCTTCTCCCTTGTCGGTGCAATTGAGGCACTTGGCCAGGATACGCGCCAGGGTCGTCTTGCCGACACCTCGGGTCCCGGTGAACAGGTAGGCATGGTGCAGGCGGCCCTGGTCCAGGGCATTGACCAACGCCCGCTGGACATGCTCCTGCCCCACCAGTTCATGGAAGGTGCGAGGCCGCCATTTGCGGGCCAGTACCTGATAGCTCATTGAACGTTCTTTCCTGCGGCTGGGCTTTGGGCCAGGCGACCCGCTGAGACAACGCGGCGGGAGCGAGGCGGCGTGGCGGTCACGCGACGGTGTTTCCCGCCCGATGGTCGTGGCATTCTACCGGGTGGGGCCTTGGGCGCAAAGGCCAAGGGGGTTCACGCCGTTGAAGCGGCACGTCACACCTGTGCGCCCGTCTGGCGTTGCTCGCATCCGCCACTGGTGAGAGGTACCCGCAGCCAACCGACGGTAGCGTCCCGCCTTCCATTGCCACAGGACCCTTCATGTCTGACTCCGCGCCCACCTCCTATGAGACGCCCCCCACCGCGAAGCGACGGCTTTCGCCCTCACGGCGACTGAAGGTACTGCTGACGCTGGCCATCGTCGCGGTGATGGCACTGTCCTGGCTCGATGTGCTCGATCGTGCGACCCAGCGTCAGGTCGAGGGCGCCACTACCCAGGCGCTGCTCGCCTTCGCTGCGGCCCGGGGGCTCAATGCGGGCATCTCGGTGCTGCAGTCGACCGAGATGGGCGTTGGCGTGTCGACCCATCCCTTCGAGGCGCTGGACCCCTTCAACGACCTGGTGGAGGACTACGCCAGCGTGATGAAGCTGGCCATCGGCTCACTGATCGGCCAGACCCTGCTGCTGGAAATCACCGGCTCTCTGATGTTCAAGATTGCCCTGAGCCTGGCCGGGGCCTTGCTGATCCTGTGCCTGTGGCGAGACTGGCGGCTGACGCCACTGGCGTGGAAGGCCTTCGCACTGATCGGACTCGGCCGGTTTCTGCTGCTGATGACACTGGTGGCCAGCACCCTGGTGGATCAGGCCTTTCTCGATGAGCGCACCAGCGCCAGCATGGCCGAGGTCCAGGGCCTGTCCGAAGAGGTCCAGGCCACCGGCCTGGCAGAGGCCGGCGATGCCCTGACGCCACAGCAGCGCGAGCGGCTTGAGGCCGAGATGTCCGATACCGACCAGCGGCGCCAGCAACTGCGCGAATCGCTGATCGAGACCAATCGACAGATCGGCAAGGCCGAGGACGCGGTGGAACAGAGTCGCGGTCGGCTGTCGCTGTTGACCGCCCGGCTGAGTCTGACCGAGCGCCTCAACCCCTTCCACGACAACCCCGAGATCGAGCGCCTCGAACAGCAGCTTGGCCAACGGCGACAGCGCCTGGCCGGGCTCACCGACGAGCGCGAGGGCCAGCTCGCCGAGCTCGCCGCAGTGGACCGCGAACGCGATACCCTGCGCCGCCGCCTGGCGGGCGAGGACCCGGACGAAGGTCTGTTCGACGGCCTGGCCGAGCGCATCGGAGCCCTCACCGACGGCCTCAGCATCAGCGCCATTCAGAGCCGGATCGAATCGGGCACCAACGCCATCCTCCAGTTGATGGCGCTGTTTGTGATGCGCACCCTAGTGATTCCGCTGCTGTTTCTGTGGCTTGGGCTGAAGCTGTTCAAGGGGCTGTATTCGCGGCCCGGGGCATCCCTTCGCCTACCACCACCCGCACCGGAGCGGGTGATCCATCCGCCGCCCCAGGCAGACGTCGAGTCGCGAGACTGAACGCCGCCCTCTGAAAGCCTAGGCGCCCTGGAAGCCCTGAAGCACCTTGGCCACATTGACGCCGATCTCTTCCACCGCGTAGCCGCCCTCCATCAGGATGACGGTGGGTAGGCCCAGGCTTGCCAGGCGCCGCCCCATGTCGAGGAAGTCATCGCTCTTGAGGCGGAAGCTCGAGATGGGGTCGCCTTCGAAGGTATCGACACCCAGCGACACCACCAGAAGGCTTGCCTGCTTGTCGCTGATCTCGGCCAGGGCAAGCTCCAGGCGCTCGCGCCAGGTGGCATAGTCGGTACCCGGCGGCAACGGATAGTTGACGTTGTAGCCAAGCCCCGGCCCCTCGCCCTTCTCGTCGGCGTGGCCGAGATAGTAGGGAAAGCACTGGTCCGGGTCGCCGTGGATCGACTGGGTCAGGACATCGTCACGGCCATAGAAGACCTGCTGGGTGCCGTTGCCGTGGTGGAAGTCGACGTCGAGGATCGCCACCCGAGCGTGACCATCGTCGAGCGCACGCTGGGCCACGATGGCCGCATTGTTGAAAAAGCAGTAGCCGCCGAACTGATCACTGGCGGCGTGATGACCCGGCGGGCGGCACAGGCCAAAGCTCGGCTGGCCGCTGGAAGCGGTGTGCTCGTAGGCCGACAGCGCCACGTCCTTGCTGGCCATCGCCGCCTCGAAGGTACCGGGGGAAATCGAGGTGTCGCCACCGAGCGCATAGTAACCAAGCTTGCCACCGACATGGCCGGGAATACGATCCTCGCGCATGGTACGCGTCGGCCAGATGGTAGGGATGGCCTCGCCGCCGTGACCGGCTGCCTGCCATTCATCCCAGCAGGTCGAGAGAAACTCGACGTAGGCTGCATCATGCACCGCCAGCACCGGCGCCAGGCCGTGCTCCCTCGGTGCGGCGACCGGTCCGACACCGCTGTCACGGAGCTGTGCGAGCACCAGGTCGACCCGCTCGGGGCACTCGAAGGGGGTCATCAGCTGGCCATCGTGGAGTTCGGTCCTGGCACGACGCAGCTTGGTCGCTTCACTGTGGTACACCTGCATGCTTGCATTATTCCTTTTGTTGACCGGCGACGGGGTGACCGACAACGCCTTCAGCGCAAATCGGGCGTACGCATTGTGCCGCCAGGCCCGTCAACAAGGGAAGCCCGGCGACCGGCGCCGGGCTTCATCATCAAGAGGCTTTTCTGTCAGGGCTCTTGTCAGGGCTTGCTTGTCCGAGGGCTTCTCAAGCAGTCGTGCGTGGCCCTAGCCTAGCCCTGCCCCTCCAGCTGGCGTTCCAGTTCGCGACGCACGTTCTCGTCCAGCGACAGCGCAGTGCCCAGCTCGTCCAGCCAGGCACGCTCCATGGCATTCTGGTCGTCGATCACGGCGGCGCTTGCCAGGTACATCTCCCGCGCCGCCTGGGGCGAGTCGGCCTGACTGGCAAGGGCATGGGCGTCCAGCGGCGCCTGGAGCTGACGCTCGACCCAGGCATGCAACTCATCATCGGCCCCGAGCTGCTGAATCTGCTCGCTGATCAGGGCGCGCTCCTGGGCGTCGATGTGGCCGTCGGCCCGGGCCGCCATGATCACCGCCTGCAATACCTCCAGGCTACGCCGTTCCTGGGCCTCGCCGCCGAGCTCCTCCAGCGGAGCTCCTTCACCGGATTGAGCCCCCTGAGACGCGGGGGTGGCCTCATCACCGCCACGGGACTTCTGCCAGGCCTTCCAGGCCAGCATGCCGACGCCGGCGATGGCGCCATACTTGATCGCCTTGCCGCCCATGCTGCGGCCGCGCTTGGATCCCATCAGCATGCCCAGCGCGCCGCCCCCGAGCAGGCTCTTCATGTCCATGCCGCCGCCACCGCTGGACGACGACGATCCCCCGGAAAGCTGGGACGAGACGCTGTTGATCAGCCCCTGCACGTCGAAGCCGCCCTTGCCGGAAGACGAACCGCCGGAAGACGAACCGCCGGCCTGTTTCATCAGTTGGTCGAGCAGGTACTTGGCATTCATATCGCACTCCTCCTTGGTCGATGGTCATTGGAAAGCTCGACGACGGCGAGGTTCCCTGGATACGAGCCGCCGTCTCGATTCAACCGCGGACAAGGGCCCATGGCGTCACCATAGACACTGGCACTAGCCTTGGCATCCTGATTTATCCTCGCGGATCGAGCCCTCCTGAACGCAAGAACCCGCCAAGCGAACTTGGCGGGTCCTGGTTCAGCGGCGCACCCCGCTGTCGGCTCAAATGTCGGCCCGGGGTCAGCGTGCCATCTTCACCATCTGGCGGTTGACGAACTCATCCATGCCATCCTTGCCAAGCTCGCGGCCGAAGCCGGAGCGCTTGACGCCACCGAAGGGCAGCTCGGCTTCACTGCCGGGCGGCTCGTTGATGTGGACCATGCCCACCTCGAGACGATTAGCCAGCTCGAGCGCTCCCTCCGGGTTGGAGGTCTGGATCACCGCGCCCAGGCCATAGGGCGTGTCGTTGGCCAGGTCGATCGCGTCCTCCAGATCGGCGGCACGGTAGACCACGGCCACCGGTCCGAACAGCTCCTCCTGGAAGATCCGCATGTCGCGGGTCACGCCGGTCAGCAGGGTCGGGGCGTACCAGGCGCCAGCGCGATCCAGGCGCTTGCCGCCGGTGACCAGGGTCGCGCCCTGGCGGATCGCGTCCTGGACCTGAGCATCCAGGTTGGTCAGCGCCTGCTCCGAGGACATCGGTCCCATCACGGTATCGTCCGCCATGGGATCACCGACCTTGATCTGCTCCACCGCCTCGCGGAAGGCCGCCAGGAAGTCATCGTAGACGGCGTCGTCGACAATGATCCGCTTGGCCGCGTTGCAGGCCTGACCGCAGTTGCCGAAACGTCCCTGCACCGCCTGCTTGACGGCCTGCTCCAGATCGGCGTCGGGCAGCACCAGGAAGGGATCGGAGCCACCCAGCTCCAGCACCACCTTCTTGAGCTGGCGACCGGCCTGCTCGGCCACCGCCGCGCCGGCACGCTCTGAACCGGTCAGCGACACGCCCTGCACCCGCGGGTCGGCGATCAGCTCGCCCACCTGCTCGTTGCTGGCGTAGAGGTTGGTGTAAAGCCCCTTGGGCGCCCCCGCCTCGGTGAAGATGTCCTCGATGGCCTTGGCCGACTCCGGACACTGGGGAGCGTGCTTGAGCAGGATGGTGTTGCCGTTGAGCACATTGGGGCCGGCAAAGCGCGCCACCTGATAGTAGGGGAAGTTCCAGGGCATGATCCCCAGCAGCACCCCGAGCCCCTGCTTGCGCACCTCGGCCTTGGCGCCGCCGGTGACGATGGGCTCCGGCTCCAGCCAGGCCGGGCCGTTGTCGGCGTAGTAGCGGTAGATGTCCACGACCACCGACATTTCGCCCAAGGCCTGGGACTTCGGCTTGCCCATCTCGCGCACGATGATATCGGCGAGCTGGTCACGGCGCTGTTCGTGCAGGTCGGCGACCCGGTGCAGCAGCGCCGCACGCTCGGCGGGGGTAACGTCACGCCAGGCCAGATACGCCTGGTACGCCGACTCCACGGCCTTCAGAATCTCGCCGTCGCTGGCGTCGGGGTAGGTGGCTTCGACCTCTCCGGTCGCCGGGTTGGTAACCTTGTAATGGCTCATGGCAGTCTCTCCTTGCGGCATGGCTGTGCGACCAGCCTTCGCATGGCGAAGGCTCTCGGCAGATTCAGGGGCTAAACAGCATAGCGCCGGCCCGCCACGGTGGACAGGAGGATTCGACCAGAGTTCGGCGTGGCTGCCGAACAAATTTCTCCCCCGAGGCCTGTCGACGCTTCAGTGATCCCCGTCGCCACGCGCCGTTGCAAACTCCTCGGTATCGATATCCGCCTGCTGGGCCTCGCTGTAACGCGCACCGACCACCTGATCCGGCGTCATCATGGCGTTGATCAGCGCAAGCGTGCCAGCATCCAGCGTCAGCGCCTCGGCAGCCAGGTTCTCTTCCTGGTGGGCAGCGGTACGCGATCCGGGGATCGGTATCACGTCCGCCCCCTGCCCTCTCAGCCAGGCCAGCGCCAACTGGGCGGGGGTGCACTCGCGCTGGTGCGCCAGCGCCTCGAACTCGGCCAGCAGGGCGAGATTGCGCGGGTAGTTGTCGGCACTAAAGCGCGGCATGCCTCGGCGCATGTCGGCCTCGTCGAGCCTGGCGGGGTCACGCAGGGTACCGGTCAGAAAGGCGCGCCCCAGCGGGCTGAACGCCACCAGCACGGTATTCGACTCACGGCAGGCGTCGAGCAGCGCGATCTCGGGGTTGCGCGTCCACACCGAGTACTCCGACTGCACCGCCGCGATGGGATGCTCCTGCCGGGCCTGCCTGAGCGTCGCCGCCGACACCTCGGACAGCCCGACCCCGCCGATCTTGCCTTCCTGCTCGAGTCGTCCAAGTTCTCCCACGCTCTCCTCGATCGGCACCTGACGATCCCGTCGATGCAGGTAGTAGAGATCCAGATGATCGGTCTTCAGTCGCGAAAGGCTTTGCTCGCATTGGCGGCGCAGCGTCTCAGGCCGCCCGTCGATGCGCTTGGCACCGATCTCCGGGTCGAAGGCCATGCCACACTTGCTGGCCAGGAAGACCTCTTCACGGCGACCGGCAAGCGCTTGCCCCACGACTCGCTCATTGGCCGTCTTGCCGTAGAGGGTGGCGGTATCGAAGTGGCGGTAGCCCACCTCGAAAGCGTGCTGCAACACCCTGACCGCCTCGGCTTCCGGCAACGGACTGCCATAGGCGTGGGACACGTTCATGCAGCCAAGGCCGATGGCTGGCGCCCGCAACCGCTCGAGCCGACGAAGGACGTCTGACATGCAATCTCCCGATCATGTTGATAAAAAACTGACAACCCACATCGAAACGACGGGATTTCCGCTTCTAAGCGTCATCGACAACCACTACTATCGTATTAGCCCGATTCAGCATACCTGTTTAAGGCTACACCAGTATGCCCGCGAGACGGCCATCGCTTCTGGTAACCCCGGAAGCGATTCCCAGCACATAACGATAACCCCTAAAAAGGATAGACAACGCAGTGGACAACCTATCGATTGGCGTGGACATCGCCACCAGTCTGGCGATCCTCGGTGCCTTCGTGTCCTGGACGCTGGACAATCACCGTCAGCGGCGCATGGCTCGCGAGGTCGGCATCAATGACCAGGCCCGCGCCATCGCCGTGACCAAGGTCCAGGAAACCACCATACAGCTGTCAAAAGACTTCAACAGCATGATCACCAACGCCGGCAAGATCGAACGACGCCTCAACCGGCTGTGGAAACAGGATGGTGTGGATGCGGTCCAGCGGCATATCGAGCAGAACGACGACTACCTGGAAGAGGTCGGCGAATACCTGCAGGCGTTCAAGGACGAGGTCTCGCGCTACTACGAGAGCTGCCACGTCCACAAGTACCTGCTGTTCCCTGTCCTCGGCAGCCTGCCCGAAGGCGACGGCATGGTCGCCAGCATCAAGAGCGACTTCGATGATATCGCCCGCTGCCATGACGAGATCAACTCAGGCTACGCCCACCTGCTGCGTGAGCTCGAAGGCGCGGTCAAGATTGCCGGCCGGCTCTCCAAGGTCGACGAGCAGGATCCCGAGCACGCCACCCTGAAAAAGAAGCTGGTCAACGCCGTCAGTAGCATCGCCTACGACCCCGACTACAAGGAGTTCATCCACTACTTCATCCCCGACGGTCAGGAAGAGGCCTTCTACCGTGAGTACGACAATCGGGAGATCCAGGACCAGGAGCTGAGCGGCGTGGTCATCGGTAACCTTTACGGCACCCTGATCAAGCGCCCTGCCCGCGCTCAGGCCATGTGCCTGCTGCTGGCACGCCAGTCGATCCAGCGCACCCGCACCGAATGCAAGGAGGTGCTGTGTTCGCTGAGCGCCGTCGCCAGCGTGCTGCTGTCGCGCAACGAAGAATCCACCCTCTCGGCGGAAATCGCCAAACTCAAGTCCGATGACTACTTTGCCCTGGATCGCGAGATCCGCTAGGCAAGGCAGTATCCGCCTGGGCGAGGAAGAGCCGAGACGAGAAAGACAGGTAGGGGCGCCGAGCAAGGCGCTCCGCTGTGTAAACAGGAAGTTCCTGGTATCGCAGCGCAGGCGGCGCATCTGACGGACGACACACTGCTTGCCGCCGTTGCTGCGGCCAACCACCCTTGGATCCCGGTCTATCTTGCGATAGCCCCCTACTCCTCCGCTCCCAGGTCTGACATCCTCGCCCCCCAACAGAACCTGATTGCCTCATTCCCGCTCAGGCGAAGCGTCACGGTGCCTTCCATATCAGCCAATGAGACACTTGAGCCACGGGTGTTCGAGACCATGCTGGGCGAAGTATTGCAAAGGCAATCAAGCGCCGGCTGATACACGCCAAGGCGTCCCACACGATGATGAAATGAGCCATATCCAGGCCATGATACAGAGCAAGCGCAATGGTGAAGATTGAGTAGTCAGTCTTGGCGCGTGAAGACGCATCCTGGATTGTTGAATATATCTTCAGGGACAACCCCGAGGCGACGCCAAAACTCTTTCACCAGATCAAAGACAAGATAGATCACCTCCCCGACCACCCAAGACGGGAAGGGAACCAGGGACAGGCGAGATGGTCGCCACAGACAACTACGTTGACGTATAGGGTCACGACCTTGGAAGATCATGGTATGTTCGACTGTACTACTTGTGTGCAGTACTTGATGTTGCTGATTTTTCACTTGCCCAATGTCTTCTTGAGGGAGGGCATGTCCTCGATATCGTAGGTGAGTGCTGTCAATATATCAGTTGTTTCCTTCTCTTATTACATCCCTGCAATCAATGATTGTTCTCACAGTAGAACCAGTGTTCGGCCTCGGTTCTTTCGCAGAAGGCGTAATTAACCTCAGTATTTTCCTCTATCGCCTTCTCCACGCTATCCACTATTATTTCTTCAAACAGATCGTCAGAATCATATTTATAATACATGTAATTACGAAAAATATCAAAGCCTCTAGAAATTGAATAGGCAGATGAACAGCTATATTATGAACAGCTTAAGGATGCCCGGCTAAACCCTGCCTCCTGCATTCTACTACGAACCCACTTCACCTTTTCCGCATCAAGGCCATCAGGTTTTGTGGAAAAGGGACGTATAAAAATGTCATCACCTTCATACATCTCTTCAAGCTTACCCAGTATCTCACCCATCCTATCCAAGACGTCATCGGGGGGGTGCTTCGGCCATAGATACACCAACATGCTACTAGCAAGTAGTAGTGCGACACCCCCGATGACTCTCTTCTTCATTGTTTATACTCTCCGGCTTCTGGCCAACGCACAGTCATGACGTACTTTTGAAGCCACCCTGATTGGATAAGGCGCTGAGGCTACTTGATCTTACCCAGCATTGGTGGATACCAATGCTGGGTAAGATCAACTCTTTAGGTGCTACCTAATCTTATGGATCTTCGACTTGCCCGATGTCATCTTGAGGGAGGGCATGTCCTCGATGTCGTAGGTGAGTGCTGTCAATATATCAGTTGTTTCCTTGTCTTGTTACATCCCTGCAATCAATGATTGTTCTCACAGTAGAACCAGTGTTCGGCCTCGGTTCTTTCGCAGAAGGCATAATTAACCTCAGTATTTTCCTCTATCGCCTTCTCCACGCTATCCACTATTATTTCTTCAAACAGGTCGTCAGAATCATATTTGTAATACATAGAGTTCCCAAAATTAAAAAACCCGTTGCCAATATAGTAGACTGACAAGCAACTATTCTTATAGCAACTTAATGATACCCGATCAAGCCCTGCTTCCCGCATTCTACTACGAATCCACTGCACCTTTTCACCATCAAGATCATCGGGTTTTGTGGAAAAGGGACGTATAAAAATGTCATCACCTTCATACATCTCTTCAAGCTTACCCAGTATCTCACCCATCCTATCCAAGACGTCATCGGGGGGGTGCTTCGGCCATAGATACACCAACATGCTACTAGCAAGTAGTAGTGCGACACCCCCGATGACTCTCTTCTTCATTGTTTATATTCTCCGGCTTCTGGCCAACGCACAGTCATGGCGTACTTTTGAAGCCACCCTGATTGGACAAGGCGCTGAGGCTACTTGATCTTACCCAGCATTGCTGGATACCAATGCTGGGTAAGATCAACTATTTGGGTGTGATACCTAATCTTATGGATCTTCCACTTGCCCAATGTCTTCTTGAGGGGAGGGCATGTCCTCGATGTCATAGGTGAGCGCTGTCAATATATCAGTTGTTTCCTTGTCTTGTTAAATTCCTACAATCAATGATTGTTCTCACAGTAGAACCAGTGTTCGACTTCGGTTCTCTCGCAGAAGGCGTAAAGAACCGAAATGTTCTCTTCTTTTGCCTTCTCAATGCTTTCTTCTATGGCCTTCTCAACGTTATCTACTATTATTTCTTCGAGTATGTCGACAGAATCATATCTATAGTACATAGGATAACGAAAAATATCTAAGCCTTTAGCAATAAAATAGGATGATGAACAGCCATGCTCTGAACAGCTTAAGGATACCCGGCTAAACCCTGTCTCTCGCATTTCTCTCCGAATCCATTTAACCCTTTCACTATCTAGGCCATCGGGTTCCGCTGTATATGGCCATATAAAAATCGTCTCACCTTCATACATCTCCTCAAGCTTACCAAGTATCCCCTGCATCCTGTCCAAGACGTCATCGGGAGGTTGTCTTGGCCATAGATGCACTAACAGGCTACTAACAAGCAGTAATGCAACACCCCCGATGACTCTCTTCTTCATTGTTTATATTCTCCGGCTTCTGGCCAACGCACAGTCATGGCGTACTTTTGAAGCCACCCTGATTGGACAAGGCGCTGAGGCTACTTGATCTTATCCAGCATTGGCGGATACCAACGCAGGGGAAGATCAACTCTTTAGGTGTGATACCCAATCTTATGGATCTTCCACTTGCCCAATGTCTTCTTGAGGGAGGGCATGTCCTCGATGTCGTAGGTGAGTGCTGTCAATATATCAGTTGCTTCCTTGTCTTGTTACATCGGCACAATCAGTGATTGTTCTCACAGTAGAACCAGTGTTCGACTTCGGTTATCTCGCAGAAGCCGTAAATAATTTCGGTGTTCTCTTCTATTGCCTTCTCAACGCTCTCTACCATTACTTCTTCAATCAGGTACAGCAGGTCATCGGGAACATATTTATAATACTTTGAGTTCCCAAAACCAACAAATCCATTGCCAACATAATGGACTGATAGGCAACTACTCCTATAGCAACTTAATGATACGCGAGCAAGCCACGATCTCCGCATTTCTCTTTGAATCCACTTCACTCTTTCGCTATCAAGACCATCGGGTTCTACAGTATATGGCCATATAAAAATTGTCTCACCTTCATACATCTCCTCAAGCTTACCAAGTATCCCCTGCATCCTGTCCAAGACGTCATCGGGGGGTTGTCTTGGCCATAGATACGCCAACAGACTACTAACAAGCAGCAGTACGACACCCCCGATGACTCTCTTTCTCATTGTTTATATTCTCCGGCTTCTGGCTCATGCACAGTCGTGACGCACTTTTGAAGCCACCCTGATTGGATAAGGCGCTGAGGCTACTTGACCTTACCCAGCTTTGGTGGACACCAAAGCTGGGTAAGATCAGCTATTTGGGTGTGATACCTGATCTTATGGATCTTCCACTTGCTCAATACCTTCTTGAGCGAGAGCATGTCCTCGATGTCGTAGGTGAGTGCTGTCAATATATTAGGTGTTTCCTTGTCTTGTTACATCCCTACAATCAATGATTGTTCTCACAGTAGAACCAGTGTTCGACTTCGGTTATCTCGCAGAAGCCGTAAATAATTTCGGTGTTCTCTTCTATTGCCTTCTCAACGCTCTCTACCATTACTTCTTCAATCAGGTACAGCAGGTCATCGGGAACATATTTATAATACTTTGAGTTCCCAAAACCAACAAATCCATTGCCAACATAATGGACTGATAGGCAACTACTCCTATAGCAACTTAATGATACGCGAGCAAGCCACGATCTCCGCATTTCTCTTTGAATCCACTTCACTCTTTCGCTATCAAGACCATCGGGTTCTACAGTATATGGCCATATAAAAATTGTCTCACCTTCATACATCTCCTCAAGCTTACCAAGTATCCCCTGCATCCTGTCCAAGACGTCATCGGGGGGTTGTCTTGGCCATAGATACGCCAACAGACTACTAACAAGCAGCAGTACGACACCCCCGATGACTCTCTTTCTCATTGTTTATATTCTCCGGCTTCTGGCTCATGCACAGTCGTGACGCACTTTTGAAGCCACCCTGATTGGATAAGGCGCTGAGGCTACTTGACCTTACCCAGCTTTGGTGGACACCAAAGCTGGGTAAGATCAGCTATTTGGGTGTGATACCTGATCTTATGGATCTTCCACTTGCTCAATACCTTCTTGAGCGAGAGCATGTCCTCGATGTCGTAGGTGAGTGCTGTCAATATATTAGGTGTTTCCTTGTCTTGTTACATCCCTACAATCAATGATTGTTCTCACAGTAGAACCAGTGTTCGACTTCGGTTATCTCGCAGAAGCCGTAAATAATTTCGGTGTTCTCTTCTATTGCCTTCTCAACGCTCTCTACCATTACTTCTTCAATCAGGTACAGCAGGTCATCGGGAACATATTTATAATACTTTGAGTTCCCAAAACCAACAAATCCATTGCCAACATAATGGACTGATAGGCAACTACTCCTATAGCAACTTAATGATACGCGAGCAAGCCACGATCTCCGCATTTCTCTTTGAATCCACTTCACTCTTTCGCTATCAAGACCATCGGGTTCTACAGTATATGGCCATATAAAAATTGTCTCACCTTCATACATCTCCTCAAGCTTACCAAGTATCCCCTGCATCCTGTCCAAGACGTCATCGGGAGGTTGTCTTGGCCATAGATGCACTAACAGGCTACTAACAAGCAGTAATGCAACACCCCCGATGACTCTCTTCTTCATTGTTTATATTCTCCGGCTTCTGGCTAATGCACAGTCGTGACGTACTTTTGAAGCCACCCTTATTGGGTAAGGCGCTGAGGTTACTTTCTGCATCACGATGTCAGCCGTGAGTGAGGAAGGTTCAGGATATTCATGGTATAGCTCGAACCCTAAACGTACTGAGAGGTTATCTGTCACATCGTCAAACTTACGCAGACTGAGCCACCAACCAGGAATCTCCGATCTATAAGTGACGTCCTGGTCATCATGCAGAGTGTCGGATCCCACCTGCTCAAGTCCTGCACCTTCCAGCATCAGCCCTTCAGAAAAGCCACAGTACAGGCTGACGTAGCCGTAGTGGATATTCGCCCAGATATCGTAGTAGTACTCATATTCACCGTATTTGTGGCGCCATCGGTAGGAGGACTTACCGAGTGATGAGAAATCACCATCTTCATTATTGCTGATCCTGCTTTTATGATCCCAATCAGCCCTTTCCCTCACCATCAACGTCCACAGGGCAAGAGCGAATGCCCTACTAGGAACTTTTGGCATCAGGAAGTTACGGATATTCGCCAGCGAGGGATACTCGCCGCTCATGCCATTCAGCTCTTTGGTGAACCCTTCAACGAAAAGCACTCTGCTCTGCCCGTTCCAGATTGACATCATCCGGCCTGGCCGGGACACGGTATTTCGCTGAATCTCGTCTACGATGTACGCAGCCAGGTCCAGTGCTTGGTCAGGATGGTTACAGGGAGCCTCAGCCGGTTCCGTATTGGCGAAGGACTGCCGGATTCCAGCACCAGGGTACTGTCGTCGTTGTGACACCACTGAGTCGTAATGGGCTTGTGCGGAAGGCTGACGATCATCCCCCAGTGCATGCACGCCATTCATGGAAGAAATCAGGGTCGCCCCACAGGCCGTGTGACAGCCATCAAAGGCAACAGATTTACCATTGACCGTGATGGTAGGGTGCCCCTCGACAATAGGGCAGACACCATGCCCCTTGACCGGGCATGCGACCATATCACCAACAACAGCAACCTGCTTTCCGTGGACGATGTAATTCGCTTGACCGGAGACCACTCTTCCACCGTGCGAGCTGTAGTCTCCAACGAAAATTGCTCCATCCCCTGGATTGAACATATGCAGCGCTCCCTGCGCCATCGCTCAGACAAGGGATCATAGTACTGCCGGCAGCAACAACATGATGGCTGATTATATGCAGAACCAACCTGCAGAAACGTTCCTAAATTAAAGAAAAAGCGAACGCCACAATCACGCGGACACTTTGCATTTATTACCTTCGTCAAGTGCCTGCAGTTTATACCCGCCGGACGACGACGCGGCCCCTGGATATCCGACCAGGCGCTAGGCTCTAACTAGTCCCAGATGAGGCCTCATTTAATAGCCGGACAACACCTCCAGCGTCTTGAAGCTGACGCCTTCTCGTTGCTGATGCCGGCGGTAACTCTCGAGAAGCTCTGATAAGCCCGGATCGGCTGGCGCTGCTGGTCCTGCGCTGCGAATCGGTGTCGGCTTGGTCATTGCCGCCAGAGGCACCACGCCACCACAAGCCTTGTCATCGCCCTCGTTGGCGGCGTGCCGGGTCAGCAGTTCATGGCTCTCCAGCAGTAGTGCAGCCGCCGCGACCATGGCTTCTCGCCGACAGCGAGTCCCTAGCGAACGGCGTATCTCGGTCTTGCCTATGGCTTGCCGCGCCCTTTCCGGCACAACAACGCGAAAGTACCAGATGCCGTGACGGGATCTGAACAGATAGGGAGCGCTGGGACGCCTGGCGCTGGAACGCTTGGAGGGTGTGCAGATATTGCACGAAGGGAGGGTCTTGCGGGCCACGGGACGCACTGATCCAGGCATCTTTGTACCACCTCTTTGTACCACTGGGGATCAATGAGGCAGAAGGTCCTGCAGGATCAAAGGCATGGCCTGAAATGGAGGCGGCCCCGACAGCCACATCCCGGCACACGCGTCCACCACTACCGTTGCTCCCTTCCGGGCCTGGCGGGGTTTGCGGTCTAGCGTTGCGGGAGGACCGACAGGGCCACCACAGCAAGGCGAGCTCGACAACAAGGAAATGTCGACTGCCTGAAAACGTCACCGGGCAAGGCCTGAAAAATCAGCCTCTTGCTCAGGACGCGGGCACTATACCAAGGTCATGCCCGGGCCACAAGGGCAAACCCAGTAGACTTTGCCTCAACAGTCATGCAGCGCTCGAAATGTGAGACTTCTACACTGAAGCTGTATGGTGGAAGCACCTTAACGCCTGGGAGCTCATACTCACCAGGCGTCACTTTTTGAGGATGACGACCACGAACAACCAGCACCATTACGCCCACCAACGCCCATTCCAAGGAGGCGCTGCATGAACAAGGATCCCAACAAAGGCTACATCGCACTACTCGGCTGGAGCCTGAACGCTATCGAGGCCGCCGAGAATTTCGACCGTCGCTACGTTGTGGTGGCCCCAGACTGGGCCGAGGACTACTGCAAGCAGCACGATATCCCCTACGTCTCCTGGAACTTCGAACGGCTCAACGACCGCTCGCTGGAAATCGCCGAGACCCTGCGCGACATGGGCGTGGACGTGTCCATTCCACTGTTCGAGGAAACCGTGGAGTGGGCCGGAGCGATCAACTCAGTGCTACTCGACAACCCGCGCCTCTACGGCCAGTCGCTGCTGCTGCGTGACAAGGCCCTGATGAAGCGGCGTGCGCAGCTCGGCGGTATTCGCGTCGGCATCTTCGAGGAAGCCCACGACCACCAGGACGTCATCCGCTTCCTCAAGCGGGTCAACCAGACCCTGCTCAAGCTCGACGGTGACCCCAACGACCCGATCCACCTCAAGGCCTTCGACAAGGCTGGCTGCCTTGGACACCGGGTGATCCGTACACCCGACGAGGTCGACACCATCCCGGAAGAGGAATTTCCGGTGCTGATGGAATCCCACCTGGACGGCTGGGAGTTCGCGGTGGAGGCCTGGATCCATGATGGCAAGATCGCCTTTCTCAATATCTCCGAGTACGTGACCCTGGGTTATTCGGTGTTCGTGCCGGCCTCGCCGGAGCTTGAGCGCTACCGCGAGCAGATCCGCGTGCAGATCGAGAAGCTGATCAAGGCCTTCGACATCGATTTCGGCCTGATCCACCCCGAGTACTTCGTCACCAGCGATGGCGAGATGTACTTCGGCGAAGTGGCCTATCGTCCGCCCGGCTTCAAGGTGTTCGAGCTGCTCGAGCGGGTCTATGGCTTCAACGCCTACCAGGCCAGCATGCTGGTGTTCGACCCCAAGACCACGCCCGAGGAAGTCGCCGAGTTCTTCCCGCGCGAAGTGGTCGACGCCAACGGCTTCGCCGGCTGTTTCGGGGTCTATCCGCGCCGCCGTGTGGTCAGCCGTCTGGAAATCCCGGAGTCGGTGGAAGACCACCCCTACTTCGAGTCACACGAGCTGACCGCGCCGCTGGAAGAGACCGTCACCAAGCGTACCGCCTTCGGTACCCACTGGGGCCTGGTCTACTTCAAGGGCGACGACGCCCATACCTTGCGCGACCTGTTGAAGGCACAGGAAGACGAGGACTACTACATCTAGGCCTGCCTGTTAAGCGCTGCCCCGTCGGGGCAGCGCCGCCGGATTGGCGACGCCGCCGCCCGAGCATGCGTATACTGGCGTCGTCCGCTCGACGTGACACGACTCGACCCCCTGATGTAGGGACTGCTGCCGGAACTCCTCCGGGAGCCAACTTCAGGACGACAAGGAGCCGGTGTGACCAACCCAGACACTCCATCCCCCGCGGATAACGACAAGCTTCGGGGCCTGCTGACCAAGCTGGACGACGCGATCGCCAGCCTTGGCGAGTCCCGGGAGTTCGCCAAACCGGCCAAGCTGCCTCGGGTCATCGATACCTGTCGCCGGGTGCTGATGCAGCCGGGAGGCTGCGCGGAAATCGAACAGCGCGCCGAAACCCTCGAACAGGCTGGCCTGTTTCTGGGATCGGACTGGGCCAGCCCGCATATTCTGATCCCCTCCCTGACCACCCAGTCGCTCAAGAGCGCCGACAGTTCGCTGGTGGTTATCGAGGCCTTGAGCGAGTTGCGCATGCTGGCAGTCGCCAAGGGACGCTATCGCCACCACCTCATTTCCGATGAGGGGGCCCACCACTACCTCACCCAGGTCATGGCGATCAATCTGCCGCTGCTGTTTTCCGCCCCGTCGGAGGCAGAGCGTGAGACCCAGGGCCGTCTGGCCGAGATTCCCCGCCAGCTGTTTCAGTACCTGGCCGAGCGCATCGGCTACGAACACGTCATCGACGAGCTGATCAGCGAGATCTGGCGGATCCTGCAGCAGCGCCCGATCCAGGTCGATCCGGTCAAGCAGATGATCACCCAGATCGCCCTGTGTCAGGCCAACCCCGAGATCGACCTGGGCGCCAGTGGCCAGGGCGCGGACCGCCTGGTCAGCTCGCTGTTTGGCCCGACCCAGGGCTGCCGTGAGGACCCGGGCATCGAAGTCTACCGCGAACGGCTAGCCAGCATGGACGCGAGAGGCCTGCAGTACGAAGCCAGCGGTTTTGCCAGGGCGATGCACGACACCGGCCTGGTGTCGCCCTATCACCCGGTGCTGCTGCGCCACCTGCTCGACTTTGGCGACAACCTGCTGTCCGAGGCGCTGGGGCTTTCGTCCACCGGCCGCGATTGCCTGCTGTGCTACTGCGATCTGGTCCACACCATGGTGCGCACCGCCATCTATCCAGAGACCGCACAGGCCGTCTATGGGCTGGCACTGACCCTGGAACGTGGCATCCTTTACCAGCCACCGGTGGCGCCGGCACTGTGGCGGCAGCTTGGCCTCAAGCTATCCGACTGGTCCGAGGCGCGACTCCACGCCGCCTTCGGTGATGGCGTGTCCTATCGGGCCCGCCTGATGGAAGGTGTGCTGTGCATGCTGGGCCTTCCATTGGGGGTCGGCCAGGGCAACAACCCGACCTGCCAGTCGGCGCGGGCGCTGTCCATGTGGGCCTACAACGACCCGGACTATCTGCTGCAGATGGTAGCCTGGGCCGCCCGCGACGATGAGATCCTGATGCACTTCGAAGGCCAGCCGATCTCGTCTCAGGAGAGCCTCTCCGGCGTCGCACAGACCCTGCCGCTGGACCTTGATCCAGTGTCGCTGCTGGTCGTGCCGCATCTGGACCGTATCTACGCGGAGATGGGGCGTCGCTGCCTGGGCCGTGAGGGAGACCCCCACCGCTGGGTCAACCCGGAATTCCATGGCTGGTGGGCAGGACGCGGGTTTCGTATCAATGTCGACGTGGCCACCGGCCAGCTCACCGACCTGGACACCTTCCTGCGCCATTTCTATGCGAGCTACCACCCCTACTACAACGGTAACCAGCCGCTGATTCACCCCCAGCCCGCCGGCATCGCCGTCACCGACAGCGCCGGGCGCTTCATCGGCTGGCATGCCATCACCGTGTTGCGGGCCTCGCTGGACCCGTCTGGACAGATGCGCATCTACTTCTTCAACCCCAACAACGATAGCGGCCAGGACTGGGGCATGGGCGTGAAGGTCAGTACCTCCAGCCACGGCGAGCGCTTTGGCGAGGCCTCTCTGCCCTTCGAGCAGTTCGCCTCGCGTCTGTATATCTACCACTACGACCCGCTGGAGCACGGCGAACTGGCCCAGGTCGACCAGCAGGAACTCGACCGCGTCGTCGCCATGATTCAGGAAAGCTGGGGCGCCGACCGCATCCCGGCAGGTGGCCTACAGGCCGACGAGGGCGTCTAAAACGCCACTGGCCCGGGCTTGGCGGAAGAGTGCTTCCTTCCGCCAAGTCCGGGCCAGTGCCCTTCCCTCTACCTGTGTAAACCTTTTTGAATCGTCGTCCAGACACAACAGACACCGAACACACGGTGTCAGAGGACCTGCTACCCTCGCCGCCACCCGACTCGGCTTGCCGGGCCTGCCGGTGCATGAATGTCTGGATTCAAGGTCGTCTAGCTCATTAACGTCGCCATCATGCGCTTGCCACGTGCAATTCTCAGCTAGCCATAAATTGCCGCTTCCCTCGAGACTCATACCCGCAGCCAAGGTTACAGACCGACTGACGAGTAAATGGATGGGATCTGTGATATTTGAGGGCAATACATGGGAAGCATATGAGGCTATGCGTGAAAAAGACAAGCGACTTCACAAGCCTTATGCAAACTGCTCAAAGAAATGCTTGGATCTGACGCTGCCTCTTCCGGCTTGGGGAAACCTGCACCGCTGAAACACAGTCTTTCTTATCTCTGGTCAAAATGGATTTCACAGAAAGGTCGTTTGCTATATCGACCCAACGATAAATCAACTTACAACTTCGCCATTGCTGGACACCACGACGAGTCCTAACGCCGCCCTTAAGCGGTGACAAAATATTGGCTATAAATCTTGGTTATACTAAATAGTCGAATCGCCAAGTTTTGAATCCATCTTCAACGACATTGTTATATGCCTTCCCACTCCGTAGATAAAACTGACATTAATACTTTATCTACGAACTTACCATTACGAAAACCTGACTGTCGCATCACACCTTCGTGTTGGTAACCTGCGTTGGCATAAGCTCTGATCGCAAATTGGTTAAGAGAACTCGCCGTGAGTTGTACCCTATGCAAGCCTAGAGTTCGTATAGCATAGTCTGTGACTACTTTTGTTATTGATGTGCCGACACCCTTACCCCAATAATCTTTTTCGCCTATCAGAATAAAGTACTCGCAACTTCGATTTAGAGCGCTTATTGAGGATAGACCAGCATAGCCAATTAGCCGATTATTATCTTTACCGCATATCCCGAAAGATACATTCTTAGCATTAGAGTTTATAGCCGAAAGCCACTTCTCTATATCTGACCTTGACTGAGGATACGCGTACAAAGAAAGACCATAGAGAGTCACTTCACGGTCTAGGGACCA
Organism: Halomonas sp. EF61; assembly: GCF_040147045.1. Lineage (NCBI taxonomy): Bacteria > Pseudomonadati > Pseudomonadota > Gammaproteobacteria > Oceanospirillales > Halomonadaceae > Halomonas > Halomonas sp. EF61. Next base: position 236,239 of record NZ_JAMSHM010000002.1, read on the forward strand.
CTTGTAAAATGCTTCAGCATCTCCTACATCCAATGAGCGCAAGTAATAACCATCTATTTCTAATTGCATGATTCTCCTTATAAACGATGATTTAAACACAGCGCTGAGTTAAATATCGCTCAACGACGCCAACATACTTTAACCATTATTCCGAAAACACCAAACTAAAATAAAACCAAAATGCCGATCGCTGGAAATCTGCCTTGAACGCTTTGTCATGTTCGTAGCCATTTGTACATGACGTAGCTATCAACTAACCCTAGATGAGCATGCTTATATGCCTTAGGGATTTTACCTATGATATGAAACCCTAACTTCTCCCAAAGCTTCACCGCAACTTCATTGGTAGAAACAACGCTGTTAAATTGCATTGCGTCAAAACCGAGACTTAGCGCCGTTTCCTGCGAATGTTCACACATAAGTCGTGCAATGCCCTTACCTCTCGCTTCGCTTGAGACCATGTATCCACAGTTACATATATGACTACTCGGCCCCATTGCATTTGGCTTAATGTAGTAAGAGCCCAAAACGACGTCATTTTCTACAAAAACAAAAGCTTTCAACGGAGATTCGCACCAAAGATCAAATGCCTGTTCCAATGTCATATCGGGGTCGAAGGCATAGGTTTCTTGAGCCTGAATAACCGCTGAAAATGTTGGCCAAAACGACTCGAAATCGGCTTTAGTGATTTCCCTGATCATGGTTTTTCTCTTAGAACATGACACGCCGCATCAGCGGCCGATTCACTCGCGTAGCGAGTGGAACGGTCTGACTGCATACGCTTGTTAGGCGTCATCTTCACTATGTTTTCTAAGTCGTTCCGAAAAGAAGCGACACAGGCTTTCATCAGGAACCTGACCCTCGGAATAGGTAAACGTACCCTGTTCCCTAATTTCCGTTGCCGCACGCTGTATTAAACCGAAAGTCGCTCTTGCTAATGATCCCCCGATACTCACCCTTTTCACACCTAGTGCTTCAAGTTCTCTTAAGGTCAGTAGATTACCAGTTAGTCCCATCACCACGTTAACTGGCCCATCAATTTCTCGAACTAATGCCCCGATAGTATCGGCATCCTTGACTCCGGGAACAAACAATTGGCACCTGCTTCACGATACAAGTTAGCTCGCTCTACCGCCTCCTTGAAAGGATCAGGATGATCGATTAAATAACATTCTGCCCGTGCCGTTAAGTAAAGGGAAACTTTAGTGAGTCAGCCGACTCACGAGCGGCTCTGATTCGTTCTTCAGCGAGTGCTCGTTCATATAAAGCCCCCCCCCAAAACTGGCTGCGTAGTCTTCAATGCTTGCCCCTACTGCGCCAGCATCAGCAAAAAGTTGTATTGTTTCTGCGACTTCGGCAGCCTCGTGGCCGTATCCATTTTCAGCGTCAGCACTTACTGGCACTTTTACCGAAGTAGAAATTCTTTGCGTCTCCTCTAGTGCAGCGTCTCTTGAGAGTGTTCCCTCGTAGTCAGGAAGGCCCATACCAAATGCAATTCCTGCACTCGTTGTCCCAATTGCATAAAAACCAGCCTCCTCTAACATACAAGCACTTCCAGCATTCCAGGCATTCGGCATGACAAAGATGTCATCGGAAGTATGCAGATCCCTGAATACGTTTCCTTTATGTATCTGAAGTTCGTTCATCGAAGACTCCGAGAAACCTAACGCCGCCATCACAGGCCGAGGCAACTTTCAGCATTTCTGTGAATGCATAAAAGGTGTGAGTTACCAAAGGTCGTGTGCATGGCCTGGTTATGTGTTTTTTCCTGACTTATACGCATACTCTTTGTATTTGACCACGAATTCTTTTGCCTGATCCAAAGTGTCTGGGTAAGGAATTACATCATGATGCCCCGGGCCAATTCTTATTTTTTGAAACCTGAAGCCATGATCAAATAGAAAGGCTACTTTTTCCCATTGTTTGAGATCAGATTTTTTTGGTGATTTGAAATGCCGACCGAAATTGTGTGCTTCTCCACCACAATCAGGACAAGTGAGTTCACTTGGACATTGTGCAGACAAATCAAACTTACGTTTGAAAGACTTCCTGCAATTCAAACAAGCAAATGCCATATTATAGGGAGTGGGCACAATCTCTCCTCTTACACATAACGCCCAGCGTAACCGGTTGGCTTTGCAGCGTCAGCGGAAAAGCCAGTCCGCGTTGATGCTATGGTTAGGCTCTTATTCATGAAGCCATGGCGCATAACTCAGACCTACCAACACTCCCTCGGGGCTCATAAACCTTGCAACTGTCTGCCCCCAGGGTTCAGTCCGGGATTCATGAACGAACCCCTGCCCCCTTTCCTTCAATTCTTTCACTGCCGCTTCCACTGCAGCTGCGTCCGCCAACTCAAATTCAATTGTAGCTGTCGGCTCAGGAACATGGTCAGGCCATTCCTCCTGCCCAAAACAAGATTGGGCCGCCATCGCGAGGGGCCATACCCCGAAATGATTCGCTCCCGGGAATTTATCCATGAAACGATAATCGTCCATCTTTTCTAGCGGCAGACCTAGCGCATCCTCATACAAAGACGTACTTGCCGCAGGGTCTTTGGTAATTGATGCAAAACCTGCAATACACTTGATTTCCACTCAATTCCTCCGTGGCTCATGGAGCCTAACGCCTGAACTCAGGGGCATTTGAGGCGACAGCCGCTTTGCGGTAGCAAAGCGGGTGACGGGTCAAACGTCCCCTGCAGCAACTGGTTAGGCCACACTGGCTCAACCTTTGATAATTGTGAAAAGAAGCGCGACGATTCATCGGCGGCCTATTCTTCAACACGGCTCGTGGCGTCACGATCTTGGGTGTAGTGCCGGACAGATGGAAACGCCGGCAACCAAGACTCTCGACGGCTCGTCCAGAGTTCGTAGGTCGGGGTTAGTTGATCAGGAAAGTCCAGCGAACCTAGATTGACCTCGATTTCATCTGCGCTGCACGAATAGACCGATGAGCCGCATTGTGGGCAGAAATGACGCTCCTCATAGTTTCTGGTCTCGCCATCGATCATGACTGCGTCTCTGGGAAAAACGGCGGAAGCGTGAAAGAGGGCACCATGGTGCTTGCGGCAGTCAAGACAATGGCACAGGCCGACGCGATAAGGCTGGCCTGATGCCGTAATTCGAACGGCACCACATAGGCAACCACCGTTGTATGTGGCCATTCATTGCCTCCAGTGAGCCGCACGCATCCGTGCGGCCTAACGCCCTGTTAAGGGGTGAGCAACGCAATACCGAATCCGCCGCAAACCACCTTAATCACTAAAACCAACACACAGTAAAAATGCCACGCGTTGCGAATCCCTCTTGAACAGTTTGTTATATGCGTGGCTCAAGGGGTTTCATAACTTGCAGACTTGTTAATCAACGACTTTGAAGATTATAAAAAAAGCTCTTTTCTGCTGGGTATATCTTTCGCAAAGTCCATTTTAGCATAAAGACAAATGGAAGATTTTCTGCTTTTGCATGCTTTCTGTTGAGTTTATCAAAGTTCACATGCTCAACACCGACAATTTCTAGTCTACAGATTTTCCGCCCATCTTCGTGAGTAAGCGCTTCAACAACCTGCCTTGGGTAATAATGGCTTTCAGATTTATCCCTAATCGTTGCAGTCTTTTTACCAGAAAGAAGCTGGCGCTCTAGCCTTGTGAAAAATGTAATTTTATCCACCATTGAACACCTACTTCCTTACAGACTCTTCTAAGCATATAACGCTCCGCTAAACGGCGAGCGTTAGCGAGTCCGGTGGAGGCCACGCATTTTGTGGCCGGAACGAATTTGAGCGGCTTGTTATGCGATACTGCATAGAAGCCCGAATGCTGCGCACCATTGCCGCCTATATGATCCCATTCCGCTTTGTCTGCGACAAAAATGTGATTTTTAATTTGAGCGCCCTCTAACCCCAATAAAGCGCCAGCAGGAACCCAATATTTATCACCTGAGCGGAACATGTTTGGAACAGTTGCACCGCAACAACTACAAAATTAGCAGCTGTAGCCAGATGATTTGCTATAAGTTTTTATCCTATCTTGACCAGAAAGCCATTTGAAATTCGGTGTACTCACAAATGTGCCCGTTTGGGACGATGAGCCAGTTTGTAGCTGGCAGATTGTGCAATGACACTGATATAAGGTTTCAATTTTTTTCGTTTACTTCGTATGAAACATCTCCGCAAACACACTTTCCTATATTCATTTTGCACTTAGTTCCTTTTTACGCATAACGCCGCAAACAGGGGCAAGCGTTAGCTTGTCCCTGCTGCTTTGCCTTGTTATGCCTTGAATTCAAGTTTAACACTATGCTCTAACTCCTCGAACAACTTAAACCCATGCCTCTCGCATAATTTCCGAGCTGGATTTCCATTTAAAACTTTTAGCTGTATCGGACAGCACTTTTTCCGTGCCTCTTCTATGAGCGAGAGCAATATTTTTGTGCCAATTCCTTTCCGTTGGTACTCAGGGATAATTTGTATGTCGCCTAGGTAGATAAAGTCTACGGTGTATTCAACGTTTAGCATACCGATATCACGACCTTCAACCTGAAGGATAGAGACCTTGTTTGGGTCAAAATGCTTGCCAAATAGTTTCGTATCCCAAGTATGAGTCAGCTCTACATATGGCCTCATCACTGACTCATAAAAAGGTTCAAGCCATTCCCTATCTTGAATAGTTGCTGGTCGTTTATCGAATTTCATATTTAGAAGGCATAACGCAAAAACGAAGCGGCGCGTCTCACGCGTCCGCCTTCCGTGTCTTGTTAGTCACTGCACGCATGAACAACAGGTCGCCCGTAGATTCTGATTCCACAATAAAGAAGCCAAGGCTCTCGTATAGAGTACGTGCAGTATTGTTATCCCGATATACACGAAGAGTAACGTATGCGGCACCAGTTGACCGAACCGCCTTTTCGATCAATTTCTCGCACAGCAGACGACCAGCACCTATTCCCCGAGCTTCGGGTGAAATAATTATTCTGCCTATGTGCACCGCACCTTGCTCCGCCACCCAAAACTGACCAAAACCAATACACTTGCGGTTGCTAGCGGACAAGCAGTAGCTAAAGCATTCCTCCGTCTTGAGTAGTTCAGGTAATCTCTCCGGTGCAAACGGAAACGGCACCAATGGACCAGCCCAGCGAACACAAGCCTTTTCATCGACTACCCAGGAAGCAATAGCCTCATAATCGGTTTTCTGTGGGATTCGCAGAGTTGCTTCCATATGACTAACGCTGCCATAATTTGCAGTTTTGGAGTGAATGCTTTTGTGCTATTTTAAAGCACAAAAGGAGTAACGGAAAAATTGTCAAATTGATGGCCTTGTTAAATGGATTTCTGTGCAACCACGGAGTAAGTGTGCCAGTGCTTTTTCCGTCCAACTAAGGTCATTCCTTCAAAATTATTTTCATAAATGTCTATGATTTTATAGTAGCAATTAAACAGCTCTTCCAAATCATCCTGCGTGTGGATCGTCAGGTCGCCGCGCTCCAGCTTTGCCCATGAATCGTCCGGCCCCATAAAATGGCCACAAAACACGCCTCCCGGCAAAAGCGAGTGTGAGATATTTCTCCAGGCCCGAGGAAAAAGCTCCGGCCGACAAAAAAATAAACTGGAGCACGCAGTTATTAGTGATGATTTCGGATATTCAAAATCCTCAAAACTGCAAGCCTGAGAAAATAGCCTATCGCCGGACTGAGTTCGCCCCTGCTCGCTTAACCTGGCTATCGCTGCTTCACTTTTGTCAAAGGCGTATACCGTGAAGCCACAATCAACCAAAAACAATGCATCACGCCCAGCACCGCAACCTACATCCACCGCTACCTTTGGCAGCAAGGGGTCAACTAGATCTATGGCCATCCTTAGATGAGGGTATACCTCCGCTTCCAATGATCTCTCATGGTATACCTGCTCGCTCATGATCGACTCCGTGTACATTTAACGCCTCAAACACCGGCTTGGTGAAGTTGGCGAATTTTTTGGAAAAAAGGTGACAGCTTTACCAAGTCCGAGTGCTTTGACTTGTTAAGCATTACTGCCCGTAATGACCGCGATAGCTACCGTCACTGCCATAGATAGAACCATCGCTTTCTATTTTTCCTCGATAACTACCGTCACTACCATAAATAGAACCATCACTTTCTATTCGTCCTCGGTAACTACTATCACCACCATACATAGAGCCATCGCTTTCTATTTGCCCTTGATAACTACCGTCACTTCCGTACTGAGAACCGTCACTCTCGACTTGGCCTTGATAACTACCGTCGCTTCCGTATATCGAACCATCATCTTCAATGCTCCCTTGGTAGCTACCATCAGAGCCATAAAAGTCACCTGCATTTACCTGAACAAATGGAACAACAGCCAAAATAAATAAAAAAGTATAATATTTCATGAAGCTCTCCTTTTGCTTAACGCCGCCATCACGCGCTCGTCGCGTGCATGGCATTGTTAGCCAATTCATCTCGTATTGCCATCCGCATCAGTGACTGTAACCGATGCGGTCATAGTCAGTTTGATTGGACCTCCCGCTTCCTTTTTCGAATCCCCATTAAAGGCTGGATACAAACTGGCTACAACTCGATATGCTCCATCAATCAGAGCATGCAAGCTGAGAGTATCCATGCTTAACTTTCTAAATCTGATAGTTTTCCCTTCATCACCGAAGACAATAGATATTGGCCCACCGCCTGTCTCAGCTGCGGTAACCTGAGAATGCATGTGTTCAAATTGATTTCTTATTAAGCGAAGCTCTTCAATCGACGTTTTATAGTTGCTAGAGAATTTCTGTGCCTCCTGGCAGGACTCTAACCTTCTGATTGCCATACAAGCTCGATACGCCGCAGTTATGCAATCCTCAATCTGCTCAGACACATCAAGAATGTGAAATATTGCGCCACCGTCTCGTGACTGATCCGCGTTATCTTGGAGCTCGACTAGCTCTCTAGCTCTTGTGTAATGCCTTGAAGCACTAGCTATTGTATGAAGAAGCCAAGCCCGAATCCTTCTGTCATCTTGCGATAATGATGGCTCAGGAACGAAGACGCACATAAATGAATGACGCTTCAAGCCTTCAATATTCCCGGAAAGATCAGGAATATTTTTGACTGTAGGAATTTTTTCAGCTGATTTCATTACGCCACCTATCTATACCGCTGGCTAACGCCTGAGTTGAGGGGCTTTTGCGGAGCAGGCGCAGCCTGCGTAGCAAGAGTCCCTCTCCAACGATTTGTTATGTATTAAATTTCATAGGATGCAATAATATTAGTTGATTCAACAGCTCGTTGAAAATATTCACTTTTGACTTCCGTGTATGCCGGATCGGAAAAGAATCTATCTTTCTTTTCTTCATTAGGGAATCGAATGGTAAATACCCGGTTGATTGGTTCGTCGGTTTGCGAGATTAAGACCTCGGCAATTTTGAAATCGTATCCGAAGTTAGCACCATAAGATTCTAGGATAGGCGTCATAGCTCGACGATATTCTTGGTATTGGACGTCATCTGTCACATTGAGTCCGACCAGAATTTCATACGCCATTAGCATTGCTCCATGGTGCTCAGGGTGTCGTAATGCAGCGCGAGCGCTTTAAATACATAACATTTTTAATCGTATGCATGCTCGAGTTTCCCGCGACTGATCCCGCAAAATCTTTGTTTATCCACTTGAAAACTCACGGTTCGATTTATGGACCCATCAGGTCTTGAAATCAAAAAGTGTGCATGCTCATTTTTCCCGGTAACCATGCAGAATATCGCATCGCCATTTTCTCTATCATCTTGCTTTTCAAGCCGGAATCTTGAGACTCTGCCGAAAAAGTGAGCACTCACTTTCGTCATTCCATGCATGCGTTCCGCGCGCAGACTGATGAACTGTATTTATATACAGACTTGATCCACGATTCGATGCGAGCACTACGGCACCAGTCAGGAGGCCCTTGCTGGCCTCCCCATAGTGCAGTCAATCGTTATTGATCAGGTGGCGGAGAGATAGCGGTGGGGAGCGGCGACACAAACCGTTCGGGCACCCTACCGGGGGGACATGCCATCCGTGCAAGTCCCTTCCCTGAACATCACGGTGGCGACGTCATCACTCTCTGGCGGGGAAATATCACAAGTTTCGTAGGCTGGAACTGGGTGCTGCGCGTGGTGTGACATGACGTACTAGAAGCCAAGGTTATGGCTTTGTCTTGTCACCCGATGATGCCTTTCGAACAGCATTCCCTCGCCGTACTGCTTGTCTCGCCGCCACTTGTCGCAACTCCGCACAGAACCTGTCGCCTTGTGCGATCCTAATTAAACTTGCTGATTTTCAGCATAGCCTGCGATCTTGGACATTTCGACCGGAAGGTGGCGCTAAAAATGGTTAGTCCCCGACGTAGTGAGAGCCTAGGCGGTGTCGAAACTAGTCGGTGTCGAAAGGAGACGAGTGCCAGCCAGAGGCGAACAACCGGTTAGCGAGTAGATACTGACAGGCTTTGGTGGGAGGCTGTGGAGGCCTGCTCAAAGCGCTGGAGACTGGTGTGCGCCCCCCACGGGGGCCTCGCCGTGGCATAATGCGCCGGCATTTTCTGCCTGAACTCCAGACGGCCCGACCAAGGCGCCACAGGAACACCCCATGCCACGTCTCGACCAACTCCTCGTCAGCCAGGGCCTGGTTCGCTCTCGCACCCGCGCCCAGCGGTTGATCCGCCACGGCCGCGTCTCCCGCCGGGATGACGGCAAGGTTTTGACACGCCCCGGGGAGAAGTGCCCCGACGACCTCGCTCTGGTGGTCGCCGAGGACCCGGAGGAGCGCTACGTTTCCCGCGCCGGACTCAAGCTGGAGGCGGTGCTCTCGGCGTTGGAACTGTCACTGGATGGTCGCCTGGTGCTGGACGTGGGCCAGTCCACCGGGGGCTTCACCGACTGCGCCCTGGCCGCCGGTGCGCGCCACGTCATCGGCATCGAGGTGGGACACGGGCAGCTCGACGATAGCCTGCGGGGCGACGCTCGCGTCAGTTGCCTGGAGGGGCTCAACGCACGCCACCTGAGTGAAAGCCGCGAACTCAAGACGCTGATGGAGAAAATCGGTCGGCCGGAGGTGGCGGTAATGGATGTGTCCTTTATCTCGCAGACGCTGATTCTGCCGGAGCTGGCGACGCTGCTGGCACAGGACGCCCTACTGCTGTCGCTGGTGAAGCCCCAGTTTGAGCTGGGGCCTGGTGCGGTGGATCAACGGGGCGTGGTCAGCGACCCCCGCCGCTACGCGGAGGTCGAGCAGCACATCCGCGACTGCTGCGCCTCGGTCGGCTTCGAGATCCTGCACTGGCAGGAAAGTCCGATCCTCGGCGGCGACGGCAACCGCGAATTTCTGCTACAGGCCTGCCGGCGCTAGCGATAGGCTGTGCGACATGCCATGCAGCAGGCTATGCAACGGGCCATGCAGCAGACCATGTAGCCTTTCGCCAGCGACCGCGGTCGGCCGCCGTCAGCGCCCGCCTGCGTCTCCGCCCCCATCGCTGCCGCCGCCATCCCCGATACTGACGTCACCCGGGTCACCCTTGGCCCCGGGGGGCGGGTGGCCTTCCTGGGGGTCGCCCTTGACCTGATGCACGCCCTTCCACACGTCGCGCTGCCCCGAGCGGCGGATGTGCACATCGAGCTGGTCAAAGGCGATACGGATGCCATGCTCGGAGAACATGTCGCCGATGCGGCCATTGAGCTCGTCGGTGGCCAGCAGTCGATCCCCCAGGGCATTCACGTAGATGCGCAGTTCGTACTCCATGGTGCTGGCGGTGTAGGCCATGAAGTAGATCTCCGGGGGCGGATCGGACAGTACCCGCTCGTTCTCCTCGGCGGCCTGCTCTAGCAGGCGATGCACCAGGCTGCGATCGGCGTCGTGGCTGACCCCGTACTTCAACGTCACCCGCGTCACGCTGTCCGACAGTGACCAGTTGATCAGCTGGTCGGTGACGAAGGTCTTGTTGGGGATGATGATCTCCTTGCGATCGAAGTCGGTGACCGTGGTCGCGCGGATACGAATCCGGCTCACCGTGCCGGTGAGGTTGCCCAGGGTAATGGTGTCGCCGATGCGTACAGGCCGCTCGAACAGGATGATCAGACCCGAGATGAAGTTGGCAAAGATCTCCTGAAGACCGAAACCGAGACCCACACCAAGAGCCGCTACCAGCCACTGCAACTTGGCCCATGACACCCCGAGTGCGCCCAGGGTCATCACCGTACCGGTGCCGACGATGGTGTAGGACAACAGCGAACTGATGGCGTAGGCGCTGCCCTGCTTGAGCTCCAGGCGCGACAGCACCATCACCTCGAGCAGACCCGGCAGGTTGCGCGCCAGCATCATGGTCACCCCGGCGATGAACAAGGCCACCAGCACGTCGCCGACACTCAGGTTGTCCTCAAGCGCCTCGCCACCCTCTCCGGTGGCGCCTTCCACCAGGGTGACGTTGTCGAGGTAGCCGATGACCCCGAGGAAATCGGTCCAGACCAGATACAGCAAGGCGGCGAAGCCGATGGTCAGCAGCAGCTTGGACAGCCTCAGCGACTGCTGGTTGACCTGCTCCATATCCAGCGGCGGCTCTTCGACGATATCGAGGCCACGGTCGTTGTCGTCCTGGGCCAGGGCTCGCCGGCGAGCCAGCGCACGACGATAGGCCAGGCGTCGGGCAGCCACCGCCAATCCGCGGACCACCGCTGCCTCGACCAGGATCCACACGCCCAGCAGGTACAACGAGATCACGAAGCGGCTGACCAGACTCAACGCCGAGTAGACGTAGCCATAAAGCACGGCACCACCCAGCACCACCGGCACCATCGCCAGCGCCAGCCCCAGCACCAGACGAAAGAGCTTCACCCCGAAGAAGGGGGTGTGGGCCATGATCAGCTTGCTGAGCGCCACGCTCATCCCAATCAGACCCAGCAGCAACAGTCCGAGCCCCAGCGGGCGCTGGTTGAAGGTCACCGCAGCGTCCCTGGCAAGCGGCGCGATCAGCAGCACCGGCGCCATGCTGACGCCAAGCCACAAGAGCCACCAGCGCAGTTTGCCCACGTACTTGACCGGCCAGTGGAAATGACGTGTCGCCACGCCGTCGCTGACCAGCAGGCGACGCGACCAGGCGACCACGCCCCAGGCCAGTGAAAGCTGCAGTACCGAGTAGCCGACATCCGCTGCCACCTCGGAGCCACCGAGGGTCAACAGCAGGCCGAAGGCCACCAGGCACAGCGGTCCCGGTGCGGCCACCAGGGCGTTCAATGCCACCGCCTTGGGCGTATGCAGCTGAGAATCGTAGCGAAGTCGACCGATCTGGTCGTGCAGGGTGACCAGGCGACGCATGATCGCGCGCCTGAGCGCCAGCAGCAGCAACACCACCAGCAGTACCGGGACCGCTACCCAGGCACCAGGCCCCGGCCAGCGCCAGTTGTGAGGCAGGATCTGGCGCCACTCGCCTTCCCGCCACTCCATCATCAGGTTCTGGGGGATCTTCATCAGCCAGCCGAGATCGATGGGCCTGGCGTTAGCCACCCAGAACAGCTGTTCGTCGATGCTGGTGCGCAACTGCGCACTGATGTCGAGCAACTGCTGCTGGTTGAGCTGCATATCGATGGCAGCCGTGAGGATCTGACCGTAGGTGGGCTCTAGCTGGCTGATCAGCTCACGCCGAGAATTGAACAGCTGCACCAGCGGCTCCACCAGGGGCTCGGGCTCGTCCACCTCGGCCTGCGCCAACACCTCCCTTGCCAGTGCCTCCGGGGAGCGCAAGGCGTCGCGTTCGCTGTCGAGTTCGAACTGCGCCAGGCGTACATCGGCGATCTCGTCACGCAGGCCCGGCCGTGGCTGCACTTCGGGCAGCGATCCTCGCTGCTCACGCAGGATGCGCGACAACAGTACACTGCCGCGCACCGCCTCGATGTTCTGGGTCAGCCCCTGCTGCAGGCGACGCACCCGTTCGAGCTGGCGACGCACTTCGAGTCCGTCACGCACCAGATCGTTGGCTCGCGAGGTGGCGTTGAGCAAGTCCTTGGAGAGCTGACGGTTGGTGGTCTGGGCCGCCTGAATCACCGGATGCCGTGAGATGGCCTCTGGCTCATCGCGTACCGCCTCGGCGATGGCCCGCTCGGTCTGCTCGCGGCGCAGTCGATCGAGCCGACCCTGCAGCGCGGAGACCCAGGCCTCCTCGCTTGCCGCCTCCAGTTTCAACAGCGCGAGGCGCTGCTGCAGCACCTCACGCATACGTGTATTGGTATTGAGCTGACGCTGGTGCAGCTCGAGCTGAGCCTCGGCCAGAGCCTGGCGCGCCCGCGCCGCCACCCGCAAGGGGGCATCTTCCGGCACGTCACGACGATTGAGGTCTTCGAGCTTGACCCTCGCCTCATCCATCTCCCGATTGGCCTCGGTGATGGCCTGTTGCGCCCGCTCCGGCAGCGTCTGGGCCCCCAGCAACTGGCTCTGCACACTGGTCAGGGTATCCTGGGTCGACTGCAGCACTCGGGTGGCGTCGCTCAGGCGCTGCTCGACGGCCGGCATCTTCAGCCCCTCGAGCTCAGCTAGATTGTGCGACTCGCCTTCTTCACTCTGGCGCAGCGCTTCCTCAAGCGCCGCCAGCCGTTCGGGTGCCTCCTCGATACGCCGCTCTAGACTCTCCAGGTCACGCTCGACCTCGGCCAATTTCTCCACCGCATCGATCGCCTCTGACAGCGCATCGATCTCTTCCTGCGCCGTGGCGCTTGGCGGATCGCTGGCATTGGCGACGCGCTCGTCAAGGCGCGACTGCAGCTCTTGCTTGTCCGGCAGCCTCTTCTCGGGCGCTTCCTGGGCCACCACCGCAGATACCGACAGCAGAGACAGCAGCAACACCAGCAAGAGGGGGAGTATTCGGAACAACGAAGAAGGCGAGCTGGGCATCTTAAGAGAACTTCCTGTCGCAGCGTGGAGGAGGCGAGATTCTCAACCCAGTGTGTCAGTATGGCAATCCAGTGCAAGATTCTTCCACGAAGTTGACTCGCTGCGCCGCCATGGTAGAACAACGCCTCCACCTGTCGAATGGATTCACCCTATGACCCGCCCCGCCGTCCGTTCCTCCCTGTTCCCTTCCCTGCTGGCGCTTGCCATCAGTGGACAGGCCGTCGCCGACGGCGGCCTGACCGACGCCGAGCGCGCGGCCAAGGAGGCGCGTATCGAGGCCCTGAAGGCTGAGCTCGCCAAGCTGGAAAATGAACTCGACGATGACGAGGCCCAGCGCGAGGGTGCACAGGCCGTGGCCGTCAGTAGCGCCGGCACTTCATCGACGGTCAACGCCGAAGCCCCCGACACCACCGGTCTGCCCGCCTCCGAGGAGATCGTTGCACGTGCCTCGGGCAAGCCCATCGAGGAGACCGTCGAGGAGCGTCGTCAGCTAGAGCAGGAGTCCGAGAGCAACCCGTTCTCGATCACCACCCACCGGCGCAACTACATCCTGCCGATCAGCTACAACACCAACCCGAATTCCGGCGCCTTTCGTGCCGGTGAAGACGATGCTGACATGGACAACACCGAACTCAAGTTTCAGTTCAGTGCCAAGTTCAACATCGCCGAGGACGTGCTGTTCGACAACGCCGACCTCTACTTCGCCTACACCCAGAAGAGCTGGTGGCAGGCCTACAACAGCGACGAGTCCTCGCCGTTTCGCGAGACCAACTACGAGCCTGAGTTCTTCATCGACTTCCAGAACGACACCACCCTGTGGGGCTGGACCAACGTCAACAACCGCATCTCGCTCAATCACCAGTCCAATGGCCGCTCGGACCCGCTGTCTCGCAGCTGGAACCGGGTCATCGGCACCACTTCCTGGATCAACGACGAGTGGGCGCTGGCAGTCTCGCCGTTCTGGCGCATCCCGGAAGACGATAGTGATGACGACAACCCCGACATCGAGGACTACGTGGGTTATGCCGACGTCACCGTGGCCCGGCAGATGTTCGATACCCACGAAGCCAGCCTGCTGATGCGCGGCAACCCCGACGAAGGCAACTACGGCACCCAGCTCGACTACTCCTGGCCGCTGTTCGGCAAGGTGCGTGGCCACGTGCAGTACTACTATGGCTACGGCGAGAGCCTTATCGACTACGACGAGCGCGTCAATCGCCTGGGTATCGGCTTCAGCATGAACCCGCTGTTCTCGGCGGGCGGCTTCAATCCGTGATGCCGGCGGCGGCCAATTGTGCTTCTTTGCACGGTCGGCCGCCGGCCATTGCCGTGACTGCTATTCTGATGCGAGCATGAACGGGTAAAGATTCATCTTTGGTACCGTTAATCCACCTGCGTCAAAGGAAGACACGATGGCTACACGAAGCTCCAGCACCACCGCCAGCAAGTCCAACGCCAAGAGCGCTGCAAGCGACGCGGACACCAGCAGCTCCAGCGCCTCCACCGAGCAACTCAGGGACGACCTCAAGCAGCTGTCGAGCACCCTCGAAGACCTGCTGAGCGCCACCGCCGACGACTCCAGCGAGACCGTCAAGGAATGGCGCAGCAAGGCAGAGGCACGACTGAAGGATACCCGTGCTCGCCTCGAAGCCACTGGAGAGCGCGTCTACCGTCAGACCCGCGACAGCGTCACCGACCAGGTCGATGCCTGTGATCGCTACGTCCACGACAACCCCTGGAAGAGCATCGGCATCGGTGCTGCCGTCGGCTGCATCGTCGGTATGCTGATCGGGCGGCGCTGATGGCAGACAGCCAAGGACCGGCACAACGGCTATTCGGGGCGGGCAAGCGGGTCCTCTCGACCCTGATCGCCACCGGCGAGACGCGCCTGCGTCTCGCCGTTCTGGAACTCGAGGAAGAACGCGCTCGACTGGTAACCCTGGCCCTTTTGCTGGGGCTGAGCATGGTGCTGTTGATGCTCGGCATCGCCACCCTGACGGCCTTCGTCGTGGTCCTGTTCTGGAACTCCTTCCGGCTTACCGCCATCGCCGTATGCGCGGCGGTGCTTCTGGCAGGAGGCGTCGGGCTGGCCCTGGCGGCGATGCGCCTGGCACGTCGTCGCACGCTGCTGGTCAGCACCTTGAAGCACCTGGCCCTGGATCGAGAGCTTGCCGAAGAATCGATGCGGCCCGACGTCGATGAGCCACATCGTCGATGAGCCGCCATCTTTCTGCCGACACGTCAGGGAGCAATGCCATGAGCCGCGATGACCGCCGTGCGAGCCCCTCTCGCGCCGAGCGCAAGGCCGAACTCGAGGCCACCATCGAACAGCAGCGGCTGGACATCCTGCTGGCCTCGCGCCGTTTCCATCTTGCCGGAGAGCGCATCGACGCCGGCTGGCAGGCGCTTAGTCGCTATCGCACGCCGGCCCTGCTTGCCGCCGGCACGGCGCTGATTCCCGTGCTGCGCCACCCCGGCCGACTGGCTCGCTGGGGTCGCAAGCTGGTGGTGACCGGTCTCGCCATCCAGCGCGTCAGGCGCCTGGTCAAGCGCTGACAGGACACCGCCCCCTCACTGTCCGGCCCCTCTGCGCCCAGACCTTCAGCGCCCAGAACTTCAATCAAGAAAGGTTGTTGTTGCAGCGACTACCAAGACCGTATACAAAACAACGTCAATATCCCCTGGCGAACAACGCCATTCACTGCACAAAGCTGTGCTAAAGTCGTTGTTCTAGTTCATCAAATTCACGGGGCGAATTGCGATGCGGATGTTGTCGCTTTACAGCATCAAGGGGGGCGTGGGCAAGACGGCGTCGGCGGTCAATCTAGCCTGCGAAGCCGCCGCCTGTGGCCACAGGGTGCTGCTGTGGGACCTGGATCCCCAGGCGGCAACGACGTTCTATCTGAAGATCAAGCCCAAGATCCGCGGTGGCGTCGAGAAGCTGGTCAAAGGCAAGGCGGCCTTCAACAAGGTCATCCGCTCGACCAACGTGGATGGCCTCGATGTGCTGCCGGCCTCGCTGGACTCCCGCGAGATGGACCAGCTGCTCGAGCATCATGGCTCCAGTCATCTGCGTCAGATCCTCGGCAAGGTACGCGACGAGTACGATCTGGTCATCCTCGACTGCCCACCGACGCTATCCCACATGTCCGAGAACATGTTCACCAGCGTCGACGCCCTGCTGGTGCCGGTGGTGCCTTCCACCCTTTCGCTACGCACCCTGGAGCAACTCGAGACCTTCCTCGACGACCAGGATCTGGTCTGCCCGCTGTGGCCCTTCATCACCCTGGCCGATCGTCGCCGCACCATGCATCGCGAGGTGATGGAAAGCTTCGGCAAGCGCTGGCCGCTGCGGCTGTCCAGCGTCATCCCGGCGGCCAGTGCGGTGGAGCGCATGGGGCTTGAGCGCGCCCCAGTACGCCACTTTGCCCCCTATACCCCAGCGTGCCGCGCCTACGCCAGCCTGTGGAAAGAGATCGAACAGCGCCTGGCCTGACTGAACGGCCCGAGGCTTGTTCTCGGGCGCGCCCTCAGGGCCGCCCTGGGTCTTTTTCAGCGCTATTGCGGAGCCTTCATCAGTGTCACGGCCTCATTGATCCGGGCCTCGAGACGCTCCAGGCGCGGCTTGCGACATAGCGCCTGCACCCGCTTGAGGTTCTGCTCTGTCTGCGCCTCGTGGTGCGCGTGCAGCAGCATGAAGCCGCGTAGATGGCGAGGCGCGGTGGCCCTGGGTGAGGCCTGCTCGAGCGCTGCCTCCAGGCGATCCAGGGTTTCTTCCTCGGTATGCAAGAGCGCCGCCGTGGTCAGCACGTCGCCCCTCACCAGGTCGTCGTGGAGATCGCCAAAGGCATCCTGAAAGGTCTTCAGCTCTTCCTCGAGCTCGGCGAAGACCTCGCCCTGCTCCCGCCAGGGACGCAGCAGGTAGCGCAGCCGCTTGCCGGTGATACGCGGCCGGTGCAGCGTCTCTTCTTCCTCGCGCCCTTTTACCACTGCGAGCTCCTCAAGCCAGCCCTCACCAAGCCGGGCCAGCACCTGGGCCGAGGCGTCACCAAACCGAGGCTCCTTGCCGGCCTTGTTGCTGCCTTTTTTCTTGTCCTTGTTCTTGTCCTTCTTCTTGCTGTCCTTGTCTTTGCCCTTGTCCTTGAGAGCGGCCTTGCCGGCAGCCTCGCGCAGGCGGGTGTCGAGCAGCGGAAACCCCGCCACACTGGCGTCGATGGAGGCGTACTCCTGTTCCACCTGCGCCGCCAGGCGCTCCCGCCACCAGCCGATGGCGCCACGCTCCGGCGCTCCCGTCGTCTCGGCCACACTATCGAGCCAGGCCAGCATCACCTCACCGTCACGAGCGTCGTTGGTGGCTCGCGCCAGCGCCGTCAACTGGCGCAACAGCGCCTTGTCGATCGCAAACCCCGGCTGATCGCCAAACTCCTTGATGGTGCTGCGCAGGCGCCTCAAGGCCACCCGAAAATCGTGCAGCCCTTCGCTGTCCTCGGGGTCCTGGATGCGCGGATAGGCCTGACGAGCCTCATCGAGCATCTCAAGGATGACGGCTTCAAGCACCGTCCCCAGCCGCCGTTGTCCCAGCGCCTTGGCCATACACTCTCTCCTGCACAAGAAATAGATGATGCATTCAAGCGTAGCGCAGAAACTCAGCGATCCGACAGTCCGCCGGCCAGGCGCATCAGGCGTACCGCCTCGGCGCGATAGCCGTAGCGATCCTTGCCCTTGCTGGCCTCGGCCAGCGCGATAGCCTCATCCCACCCCCAGTCGCCCAGGTAGCGATCGTCACCCAGCAGCTGGCCGAAGCCTGCGATGGCGGCGGCGAAGGACGCCTCGCTGTCGGCTGTCGTCAGGCCTGGCGAGATCGGCGTCTCGATCAGGCGGCTTTGCGACTCCCCCGGCACCTTGTAGCGCAGCGCCACATGCCCCAGCTCGTCATGCTGGCCCCCCGTCACTTGCTGTCCCTGCTGATAGCGGGATGGCCGGGTCAGGGCAGCGCTCGAGCCCACCGGGGCAATCTCGTAGAGCGCCGTCACCTGATGACCCGCGCCGATATCGCCGGCATCGACGCGGTCGTTGCGGAAGTCCTCTCGCCTGAGCGCGCGGGTCTCGTAGCCGATCAAGCGGTACTCCTGCACCCGCGCCGGATTGAATTCGACCTGCACCTTGACGTCGTTGGCGATGGGCTCCAGCGACGCCGCCAGTTGGTCCACCAGCACCTTCTGCGCCTCGGCCAGGCTGTCGATATAGGCGGCCTGGCCGTTGCCATGGTGGGCCAGCGACTGCATCACGGCGTCGTCGAGATTACCTCGGCCAAAGCCCAGCACCGACAGATACACGCCGCCCTCACGCCGGTCGGCGATAAAGCGCTCGAGCGCCTCGGGATCACTCAGGCCAAGATTGAAATCGCCGTCGGTGGCCAGCAGCACCCGGGTCGTCTCGTCCTCGCCGTTCATCTGCCCCGCCAGCCGATAGGCCTGGCTCAGGCCGGCTTCGCCGGCGGTACCGCCGCTGGGCGCCAGGCTCTCGAGCGCTTGCATGATCTCCTCTGTGTTCGATGCCTCAGTCGGTGCCAGTGCCACCCCGGCGCTGCCGGCGTAGGTGACGATGGCGACCTCGTCGTCGTCATTCAGCTCACCCAGCAACAGCGCCATGGAGCGCTTGAGCAAGGTCAGCTTGTCTGGCGAGCGCATCGAGCCGGAGGTGTCGATCAGCAGCACCAGGTTGACCGGCGAGCGGGGGCCAGGCGTGGCCGCCCTGCCCTGCAGCGCCACGCGCACCAGCTGACGCTCGGGATTCCACGGCGAGGCAAAGACGTCGACCATCGGGCGAAAGGCCTCGGCGTCCGGCTGGGGGTAGTCGTAGCCGAAGTAGTTGATCATCTCCTCGATACGCACCGCCTGGGGCGGCGGCAACTGCCCCTGCATCAGCGAAGAACGCACCACTGCGTAGCTTGCCGTGTCCACGTCCACCGAGAAGGTCGACACCGGCGTCTCGGCGGTCACCCTGACACTCGAGGCGTCGAACTCGGGATAGGCTTCCGAGGTGGCGGTGGGCACCTGGACCGAAGGTCCCGGGCTCGGCAAGGGCGCTATCCGTGCGACCTCCTGACTCGGCATCAGGCCGCGCATCTCCATCGATGTCGAAGGAGAGAGCGACGTCGATGGTGAAGAAGAGAGCGCGGGAGATTGCGATACAGAGAGCCTGGGAGCCTCGGCCAACTGAGTGACCTGCCCCGCAGACTTGCTTTCCGTCTCGATAGCCGTCTCGACAGCCGTCACGACGGCCGTATCAAGGGGCATGTCACCGGCCATCTGGTCTGCCACCGGTCCTGTCTTGCTCGCCACAATCGCCAGACGTTCGCCCTCGGTCGACTCAGGGGCAGACTCGGGCTTGCTGGCAGTTCGAGGTGGCGAGACGGCCATCTCGGCATCCTGGCTCGGCTCGGGCCCTGTCATGGCGTCGAAGTCCTGGGCCTGGGGCCACAGCAGGTAAAGCCCCAGTGACAACGCCGCCAGCGAGGCGGCGGCAGCCACTGATGGTCGACGATGCAATGGGCGACGGTGTGACGGGCTGTGGCTAAGCGATCGGTTCATGCTGGCATCCCTCCGGGGTGAACGCGGCCGCGACCTGATGTCATCGCGACCTTCCCCCGAGAGACGTGGCTCGGCGTTGGACTCTTGGTCGGCGGCCTGACGTTGATCGAACCGGTCAAGCGCCGCCTTTAGATGCCCGGACTTCACCTCCGCCTCCGGCGCGGGTGCCGATGACAAGGCCCGTTCGAGGCGCTTCAGCTCATCACTCATCTTTCCTCCTCCGCCTGGGCCAGCGCGCTCAATTGTCGTTTCACCTCGCTCATGCGCCAGGCCACGGTACCTTCTGAAACCTCCAGCACCTCGGCCACCTGCGCCTGGGTCATGCCTTCGCCCAGCGACAGCGCCACGGTGTCACGCAGGTCAGTCGATAGCGTCGCCATCGCCCTGGCGAGCCAGCGCTGTTCATCGTCGCGCTGTCGATTGCGCTGGTGTCGGCCACGCTCCCAGGCCTCCCAGCCCTCGGCAGCCTTGCGCCGCGTGGCTTGCTGCCGGCGACGATCGTGGGCGGCGTTGACCGCGACCCGATAGAGCCAGGTAGTAAAGGCGGCGCGCCCATCGAAGCGGATTAGCTTGTCGGGCAACGCAAGACAGATGTCCTGGGTCAGATCCTCGGCCTCGGCGCGGCTGCCGGTCAGCCGCCAGGCCAGCGCATAAAGCCGGTCGTAGTGGCGAGACAGCAGGCACGCAAAGGCCTCACGCTCGCCTCCGGCGGCGCCCTTCACCAGTTCTACATCCGTTGGCGCCCGGGTTTCGGGCTCTTGAATCGACAAGTGGCCGCTCCTCGCGGTCGGGCTCTCGGAAATACACATCAGCCCACAGGGGGGCATCTACATGTAAAGACGTCGCTGGTAGCCGATTCCTTGGGCGGCTGAGAAAAAAAGTGGCGGACAGGGATCGCTTGAACAGGAAGCCTCCACGTCTGCAAACGGTAGTAGCACAAAAAGAGGCGGCCCGTAGGCCGCCTCCCCGCGATTTACCACCTGGGCTTGCGCTCAGGTCCAGGACGCCAGGTACCGCGGCGTCCTGGCTTTGCTGCCTTGCGCTCCTCAGGAGGGCAGCGTACCGGCGCTCTTGTGGCGCCAGCGTTGCACGCCCCAGATCGCCGCGCCCAGTCCCAGGCCGATCAGATCGGTGACAAGGCCACCGGAGATCATCGCCAGAGCGGCTGCCCCCAGCACCACACGCTGGAGCAGATTCGCCGGAGCCGCCAGGAAATAGCCCTGAAGCGCCGCCGCCAGCAGATAGATGCCGATACCGGCGGTGATCGCCACCCTCAGGATCGCCCACCAGGTCCCCTGCATCAGAAGCTCGGGGCTGTAGAAGAACATGAAGGGCACGATGAACGCCGCCAGGCCGAACTTGAACGAAGTGGCCGCGGTCTTCAGCGCATTGGTGTTGGAGATCGCCGCCGCCGCGTAGCCGGCCAGCGCCACCGGTGGCGTGATCGCCGACAGAACCGCGTAGTAGAACACGAAGAAGTGTGACACCAGCGGCGAGATGCCGATCTGCTGAAGCCCCGGCGCCACCACCGACGCCGCCACCGCGTAGGCCGCCGTGGTCGGCATGCCCATGCCAAGCAGAATCGAGATGCACATGGCGAAGAACAGCGCCAGGAAGTGGCTGGTGTCGGCCAGCCCCAGCAGCATGGAGGCAAAGCGCGCACCGACGCCTGTCAGCGAGATCACGCCGACGATGATGCCGGCACAGGCGCACACTGCGATCAAGGGCACCGACATTCGGGCCCCCAGTTCCAGCGCCCGCAGCAAGGCCTTGGGCCCCATCCAGTGCGGCGTCAGCCAGGACACCACGGCGGCGCTGGCCATCGCCAGGGTGCCGGCACGGATCACCGAATAGCCCATGAACAGGGTGGTGATCAGGATGATGATCGGCAGGAACAGATAGACCCGCTTGAGCATCTCGGTGACCAGCGGCAACTGGTCCTTGGGCAGACCCTGCATGCCGTCGCGGCGGGCTTCCAGGTCCACCATCAGATAGATGGCGAGGAAGTACAGCGCCGCCGGTATCAGCGCGGCGAAGGCGATCTCGGTATAGGGGATGCCGGTGATCTCGGCCATGATAAAGGCGCCGGCGCCCATGATCGGCGGCACGATCTGGCCACCGGTGGAAGCTGCCGCTTCGATGCCGCCCGCGCTGAGCGGATGGTAGCCCACCCGCTTCATCAACGGGATGGTCAGCGAGCCTGTGGCCACCACATTGCCCGCCGAGGTGCCGTTGATCATGCCCATCAGCCCCGAGGCGAACACCGCCACCTTGGCCGGGCCACCGCGCGAACGCCCGGCCACGGCGAAGGCGAAGTTGACGAAGTAGTCCCCGACCTTGGAGGCCTGCAGAAAGGCGGCGAAGGTGATGAACAGGATGATGTAGGTGGACGACACCGCGGTGGTCGGCCCCAGCACCCCGCTGTCGGTGTACAAGTAGGTGAAGAAGCGCTTGGCCGTGTAGCCGTCATGTTCGAGGATGCCCGGCAGGTAGGGCCCGGCAAAGGCGTAGAGCAGGAAGACACTGGTGATGGCGATCAGCGCCAGACCGGCGATACGCCGGGTCAGCTCCATGATCAACAGCACCCCACTGGCCGAGACCAGCAGTTCAGGCGTGCCCACCAGCGGAGTGCCCGCCGCCATGCGCCAGCGTCCCAGTACGAAGATCAGAAAGGCCGCCACCACCAGCGCCGATACCATCAGCGCCAAATCCGGCCAGTGAATGCGATCACCACGACTGGGAAAGCACCAGCTCGATACCACCCCCGCCACGCTGGCGATCGCCAGCGCCACCGCCAGATGCAGCGGCAGCCAGTTGGTCACCGCCACACCAGGGCCTTCACTCAGCCCCCACAGGGCCAGCGCGCAGGCACCCGCGTAGCCACTGGCGAGTGCCGTGATCAGCGCAGCGAGACGTTCGAGTCCTGCTGGCCTTGAGCCCTTGCCGGCCCCGCCTTCAGGGTCCACCGACATCGCTGCGGTGATGGCAAAGCCGACCATCAGTCCACCGGCGATGTGCAGAATGCGAAAGGTCCAGGTCTCGATCGGCGCGATATTCAGCGCGTAGAGGTGCATCGCGGTAAACAGCACGCAGCCGAGCATCACTGTCCTGCCGACCAGCCCGCCGAGGACGCGCTCGTTGTGGGCACGGGGCAGCTCGTCGGCGCCATCCGCCACCACCGTCTGAAGCGGAGCCACCTCGTCGGCGGGCTCCGGTTGTCTTGTCGTTGTCATCTCGCTGTACCTCAGGTCACGAGGGCCGAGGCCCTGGCGGACCCCGGCTCACGAGCTTTAAGGGCCGACCGTCTCAGACGGCCGGCGCCATAGCACTTCAGCCTTCCAGATCGTCCGGAATGTCGTAGCCGTTCTCCTCGAACCAGCGCACGGCGCCCGGATGCCAAGGCATGAAACTGTTCTGGGAGAAGTTTTCCGGCAGCGTTTCCTTCGCCGAGCCATGGACCTTGAGCATGCGCTCATGCTCTTCCATCACGGCCTTGGTCACCTCGTAGACCAGCCCCTCCGGCATGTCCTTGTGGGTGATGGCGAAGTTCCAGATCGACACCGCCGGTGTCGGCTCGTCCAGCGACTGATAGGCGCTGGCCGGGATCGACGAGGCGCTGAGTGCCGGGAAGTCCTCAAGGAACTGCTCACTCTCCTCCGGCGAGAACGAGAAGATGTTGACGTCGGCCTGGGCTTCCAGCTGACTGAACGCCGATACCGGAATCCCCGAGGCGAAGGCGAACGCATCGAGCAGGCCATCCTGGACCTGACCGGCCTGGTCGGCAGCGCCGCCGTTGCGGGTATCTGCCTCGATCCCGAGCTTGTCGAAGATCTGCGGGAAATACAGATCACCGGTACCACCGGCCGGCCCGATACCGACGGTCTTGCCGTCGAGGTCATCGATGGAATCGATGCCCGAGTCCTTGAGCGCGATCACCTGCAGCGCCGTCTGGTACATCGGGAAGACCGCGCGCACGTCGGTGTGCTCGACCCCCGGTGCCAGCTGGCTGTTACCCTGCCAGGCCTGATAGGCCGGTCCCATGGTGACCATGCCGAACTCGTGCTCGCCCATCTGCACCATGGTGACGTTCTGTACCGGGCCACCGGTGACCTCGGCGCCGAACGAGATGCCGGTGCGCTCACCGACCAGGTTGCCCCAGCCGCTGCCGTAGATGTAGTAGGTAGCGCCCTGGCTACCGGTGCCGATGGTGACACTCTGGGGCCAGTCACTCTGGTCGTCGGCGGCCATGCTCGGACTCGCCGCCACCGCGGCGATCACTGCACTGAAAAGAAGGGTTTGGGATTTCATGGCGTTGCTCCTTGGCGTTGTGATTGTTACTGCCAAGCCTCTCGATGGGCTCGTGGAGCGGGGAGTCTCTGCTCGGAAGCCGAGCCTCCCCGAATCCCGCGTCGGTGTTTCGGCATCGATGCCATCCGACGGGGACAAGGTCATCGCCTCCTGCCCGCAGGGGGCAGGAAACGACGGGGATCTCAGACTCAGCCCTGGGCCTCGATGTCGGCGCAGATGGCCGCCGTCACGTCGCGGGTCATGGCGTCGCCGCCCAGGTCCTTGGTCTGCATGCCGGACTCGGTCAGGCGCTCGATGGCCGCCATCAGGCGCTCGGCGGCGGTATTCTCGCCGAGGTATTCGAGCATCATCGCTGCGGTCCAGAACGAGCCCACCGGATTGGCGATCCCCTGGCCCGCGATATCGAAGGCAGAGCCATGGATCGGCTCGAACATGGAGGGGAAGCTGCGCTCGGGGTTGAGGTTGGCGGTAGGCGCAATACCCAGGCTGCCGGAAAGCGCTGCCGCAAGATCCGAGAGGATGTCGGCGTGCAGGTTGGTGGCGACCACCACATCCAGGGTCTCGGGCTTGAGCACCATGCGGGTGGTCACCGCATCTACCAGCTCACGATCGATCTCGACCTCGGGGAAGTCCTTGGCCACCTCGAAGAACACCTCGTCCCACAGCACCATGCCGTGACGCTGGGCGTTGGACTTGGTCACCAGAGTCAGCTTCTTGCGCGGGCGGCTCTGGGCCATCTCGAAGGCAAAGCGATGAATCCGCTCGATGCCCTTGCGCGAGAAGATGGAAAGCTCGGTGCCGATCTCGTCGGGCAGCCCCTGGTGAACGCGCCCGCCGTTGCCGGAGTACTCACCCTCGCTGTTCTCGCGGATGATCACCCAGTCGATCTTGTCGGCGCCCTCGAGACGACTCTTCACGCCCGGCAGCACCCGAGCGGGGCGCACATTGGCGTACTGATCGAAGCCCTGGCAGATGGCCAGGCGCAGATCCCACAGCGACACGTGGTCGGGCACGTCCTGGCTGCCCACGGCGCCAAAGTAGATGGCGTCGAACTTCGCGAGCTTCGCGAGGCCACCCTCGGGGATATACTCGCCCTGTTCCAGATAGCGCTTCGAGCTCCAGTCGAAGTCCTCGAATTCGAAGTTGAAGTCGCCGCTCTTCTTGGCCAGCGCCTCGATGACCTGCTTGCCTGCCTCGATGACCTCAAGGCCGATACCGTCACCGGGAATCACCGCCACCTTATGCGTTCTCATCTGCTGTCACCTCACTGAAGATTCTGTAAACCGGAGGTCTTGCCGGGTTCACGAAGGCTAGGTGACAGGGACAATTGGCGGCAATAGACTGGCGGTTGAAGCTACCATGACGCCTGGGTTAACCATGAAATCGCTTGCCGACCTCGAATTCTTTGTCATCCTGTGTGAAGCGGGCAGCCTGTCGCGCACCGCAAAGGATCTCGACATCACCCCGGCTGCTGCCAGCAAGCGCTTGGCAAATCTGGAAAAATCCCTGGACACCCAGCTTTTTTACCGCACCCCGAGAGCCATGAGTCTGACCCCGGACGGGGTCGTCATGTTGCGCTACGCGAAGCGCATGCTGGCCGACATGGAAGCGCTTCACCATGCACTAAAGGTGAACGCCGACGAAGCCTCGGGACAGATAAGAATCAACGCCCCCTTCGGATTCGGTCGACGTCATATTGCTCCTTTCGTCGCATCTTTCGTCGAACAATTCCCCGATATCGACTGTCAGCTTCACCTCTCGGATCACCCGCTTAATCTGGTGGCAAATGCCTTCGATATCGGTATCCGATTCGGCACCCTTCCCGACTCGGGACTGCATGCCAGAAAGATCGCCTCCCACCGACGTCTGCTTTGTGCATCACCCGAATATCTGAAGAACCACGGGCATCCCGACACCCCGGAAGCATTGAGCGAACACAACTGCATCGTGCTCAGACAGAACGAGGACACCTACGGCAACTGGCGCTTCACCCGGGGAGAGCGTCACCATCAGGTCAAGGTCCGTGGCAACCTGTCGGCCAACGACGGCGAGAGCGTGCTGACCTGGGCCATTCGCGGCCACGGCATCGCCGTGCGCGCCGAGTGGGACGTGCACGAACATCTGGAGCAGGGACGCCTGGTACGGGTGCTGCCGGACTACCAGCTACCCAACGCCGACATCTACGCGGTCTACCCCTACGCCGATCACCTGCCGATCCGCATCCGCCGCTTTATCGACCATCTGGTCAGCGAGATGGAGGCCTTGCCGTCGCACGAGTAGGCAGGGGGGGACGAAGCGTCTACACCGACTGGCCGCAGGCCACGGCCGACGCCCAGGCCCACTGGAAGTTGTAGCCGCCGAGTTCGCCGGTGACATCGAGCACCTCGCCGATAAAGCGAAGCTGGGGCAGGCCCTGGACTTCGAAGGTCTTCGACGAGATGGCGTCGACGCAGACGCCGCCCATGGTCACCTCGGCGGTGCGCCAGCCTTCGGTGCCGGAGGGCTTGATGCGAAAGCGGTTGAGGAAGTCCGCCCAGGCCGCAAGGCTTGCGTTGGAGCGCTCGGCGAGTACGCCGTCATCGCCCTGCCACTCCACCAGGGACTGCGCCAGGCGCTTGGGGTAGTGCTCGGACAGCCAGGTGGACAGGCGACGCTTGGGGGTATCGCGGCGGGCCTGACACAGCGCCTCGAAGGCGTCCTTGCCGGGCATCAGGTCGATCTCGAGGTCGTCGCCGGGCTGCCAGTAGCTGGAGATCTGCAGCATGGCGGGACCGGACAGCCCACGGTGGGTAAACAGCAAGGGTTCACGATACTCGCCCCCGCGACAGCGGGCGACGACGTCGGTGGACACCCCGGCAAGCGCCGCCGCCCGCTCCTTCCACTGCGAAGTGAGGGTAAAGGGCACTAGCGCCGCCCGGGTATCGGTGACCTCCAGGCCGAACTGACGGGCGATATCGTAGCCAAAGCCGGTGGCGCCCATGCTGGGGATCGACAGCCCACCGGTGGCGACGACCACTGCACCGGCATCGATGCGCCCGGCGGAGGTGGCCAGGCGCATGCCCTCGCCCTGGCGTTCGATGCGCTCGACACTGGTCTTCAGGCGTAGCTCGACGCCGGCCCAGTCGCATTCGGTCAGCAGCACCTGGAGCAGGTCCTTGGCGGAGTCGGCGCAGAACAACTGTCCCGGCGCCTTCTCGACGTACTCGAGGCCGTGGCGTTCGACCAGCTCGACGAAGTGCTCGGGGCGATAGCGCTTGAGCGCCGAGATGCAGAAGTGGGGATTGGCGGAGAAGAAGTTGGCCGGGGTCGTCGCCATATTGGTGAAGTTGCAGCGCCCCCCGCCGGACATCAGGATCTTCTTGCCCGGCTTGTTGGCGTGATCGATCACCAGCACCGAGCGTCCGGCGTAGCCCGCCGTCAGCGCACACATCAGACCGGCGGCTCCGGCACCAATCACTACCACGTCAACCTTCATGGATCATTCCCCTCACCGCCCGTTGTTCGCATCACGCCCTGGCGCCCTCGTCGGCCGCGCCTCACCCTGGGCTGGTCGCCATGTGCAAGCGCGCTGCCGAAACCCTTGGCGCAACAAAAGCCCGCCATACTAGCAGAGCCGTCCACTCGATTCGCCCTGAAACACCGTGGCATGCAACGGCCTGTTGTTACTCGGCGAACGACTTGCGAAAAGATTGTGCAACCCGCACCTTGCTCAAGCCAGCGAGGCCATGTCTCAGGCATGCTGTCGCTATCCTCGGACACTTGTGTACGACCATCGTATCCGATCGTTTACGCTGTGCGTCGGCCACGCCTTGAGCGCCGTCCACCGTAGAATGCCCAACGCAGGAAGCTTGCCATGCCGTCAGTTCGTTGCCCCAGGACCCTATCGCATCGCACGTCGAGACCAGGGAGGATGGGGGTTCGCCTGGCCCTGGCTCTGGTGTTGGCCCCGGTGCTGGCGGGTGTGGTGTCGCCCAGCCTGGCGCAGCAGCGCGGTGCCGGCACCCAGGGGCCTCCCCCCACCCCGGTGATCGCCGCCGAGGTGACCCAGGAGGCCTGGTCCGATCCGCTGGAGTCGCTGGGGACGCTGTCGGCCAACGAGAGCGTGACCCTGTCGGCCACGGTGACCGACACCGTCTCGGCGCTCAACTTCGAGGGCGGGGAAGAGGTCAGCCAAGGCGATGTGCTGGTGGAGCTGTCCGACATCGAGGAACGCGCCGCCCTGCGCGAGGCCCAGGCACTGCGCACCGAGCGACAGAACGCGGTCAATCGCTTCGCTCAGCTCGAAAGCCGCAATCTGGCGCCCCGCGCCGACGTCGAGGACAGCCGTGCCCAGCTTCAGCAGGTGGACGCGACCATCGCCGGGCTCGAGGCGATGCTCGAGAACTACAGGGTCAAGGCGCCCTTCGACGGCGTGGTCGGGGTACGCGATATCAGCGTCGGCACCCTGGTCACCCCGGGCACCGAGCTGACCACCCTGGACGACGTCTCCCACATGAAGCTCGACTTCGACGTGCCCGAGGTCCAGCTCGGTTCGCTGTCACGGGGGCTCACGCTTACCGCCACCACCGCGGCCTACCCGGACCGGGTGTTCGAGGGAGAGATCGCCACCATCGACTCGCGCATCGACCCGATCAGCCGCAGCATCTCGGTGCGTGCCCTGCTCGACAACGAAGAAAGGCTGCTGCGTCCCGGCATGCTGATGCGGGTGACCATCGCCAGAAGCCCGCGTCAGGCGCTGGTGATTCCCGAGTCCGCGCTGGTCCCGGAAGGCCAGCGCCAGCGGGTCTGGGTACTGACCACGCGTGAGCCGACGTCGACCGAGGCCGGTGAGGTGGTCCGCCGGGATATCGAGGTAGGCTCGCGGCGCGAAGGCGACGTGGAAGTCGTCAAGGGACTCGAGGCCGGCGAGCTGGTGGTCACCCACGGCAATGACCGCCTGCATGAAGCCTCCCGGATCACGCTGATCGGCATCGAGGACGAGACCACCAGCGTCAGCGACATCCTGCTCGAGCAGCGCCAGGGAGAAGACACCTGATGCGCCTGTCCGACGTTTCCGTCCAGCGCCCGGTGCTGGCCACCGTGCTCGCCGCCCTGATCGTCGCCTTCGGCCTGCTGGCGCTGACCCGTCTGCCGCTGCAGGAATACCCGACCATCGATCCGCCCATCGTCAGCATCCGCACCGCTTACCCCGGGGCGTCCGCCGACGTGGTCGAGACCCGTATCACCCAAGTACTGGAAGAGCGCATCGCCGGCATCGCCGGCATCGAGGTGATCTCCTCCACCTCCACCGACGGCAGCTCCAATATCAACGTCGAGTTCAGCCTGTCCACCGACATCGACGCCGCCGCCAATGACATGCGCGACCGTATTTCCGGCGCCGCCGACAATCTGCCGGACGAAGCCGACCCGCCGGAGGTGCGCAAGGAGGACACCAGCTCCGAGGTGGTGATGTGGCTGATGCTGTCCGGCGAGGGCTATACCACGGCGGAGCTGACCGACTACGCCGAGCGCTACCTGGTGGACAGCTTCTCGGTGCAGGAAGGCGTTTCCGGGGTGTTCGTCGGCGGCGCCAAGGAATACGCCATGCGGGTGTGGCTCGACAATGACGCCCTGGCCGCCCGCGGCCTGACCGTCAGCGACGTGGAGTCCGCACTCAGGGCTGAAAACGTCGAGCTGCCCGGCGGCGCGGTGGAGTCACAGGATCGTCAGTTCATGGTGCGCCTGCCACGAAGCTTCTCGACCCCCGAGGACTTCCGCGCCCTGGTGCTCGATCGCGGCGACGGCGGCTATCTGGTCCGGCTGGCCGACGTGGCCCGGGTGGAACTCGGCACCGTGGAGGAGCGCTCGCTGTTTCGCGGCAACGGCCAGACGGTGGTGGGCCTTGGCATGGTCAAGCAGTCCACCGCCAACGTCATGGCGCTGTCCAAGGCGGTGCGCGCCGAAATGCAACGGCTGTCCCCTCGCCTGCCGGACGGCATGAGCCTGTCACTCAACTACGACGCCTCCACCTTCGTGTCCGGCGCCATTCGCGAGGTGGTCAGCACCCTGTTGATCGCCATCGGCCTGGTGGTGGTGGCGATCTTCGTGTTCCTCGGTAACCTGCGCACCACCCTGGTGCCGGCGGTCACCGTACCGGTCACCCTGATCGGCACCTTCGCCGCCCTGGCGGCCATGGGCTTCACCATCAACCTGCTGACCCTGCTGGCGCTGGTGCTGGCCATCGGCCTGGTGGTGGACGACGCCATCGTGGTACTGGAAAACATCCATCGACGCATGCACCTGTACGGCGAGACGCCGCTGGTGGCGGCCTTCCGCGGCGCCCGCCAGCTGGCCTTCGCGGTCATCGCCACCAGCCTTGTGCTGATCGCGGTGTTCGTGCCCCTGAGCTTTATCCAGGGCGACGTCGGCAAGCTGTTCACCGAGTTTGCCCTGACCCTGTCGGCGGCGGTGGCCATCTCCACCCTGCTGGCGCTGACCCTGACACCGATGATGGCTTCCAAGATCCTGTCGCCGAGCCTTCACGAGGGACGCCTGGCGCACTGGGTCGACCAGGGGCTGAACTGGGCCCAGGGCGTCTACCGGGCTTGCCTGGAGGTCGTGCTCAAGGCGCGCTGGCTGGTGGTAGCCTGCTTTGTGGCGATGCTGGCCGGGATCGCCTGGCTGTATCCTCAACTGCCGGCCGAGTACACCCCGCGGGAAGACCGCGGCACCTTCTTCGTCATCATCAGCGGCCCGCCCGGCGCCACCTTCTCCTATATGGAGGACTACATGGACGAGGTCGAGGCACGGCTGTTGCCCCTGCGCGAGACCGGCGAGGTCGAACGGGTGCTGATCATCGCTCCCCAGGGGCGCGGCAACACCGAGAACTTCAACTCCGGTTTCACCATCGTCGGCCTGTCGGACTGGGCCGAGCGTCGACCCGCCTGGCCGATCATGAACGAGGTGCGCCAGTCACTGGCCGACCTGCCCGGCATCCGCGCCTTCCCGGTGATGCGCCAGGGCTTCGGCGGCGGCACCGAACAGGGCGTGCAGTTCGTGCTTGGCGGGGGCAGCTACGAGCAGCTGGTGACCTGGCGCGACGCCCTGATGGACCATATTCGCCAGACCAATCCGAGACTGTTGAACCTCGAGAGCGACTACGAGGAAAACCAGCCCCAGCTCAACGTCAATATCGACTACACCCGCGCCGCGGATCTCGGCGTCACCGTCAGCGAGATCGGCCGCACCCTGGAGACACTGCTGGGTGGCCGTACCGTGACCCGCTTCACCGACCAGGGCGAAGAATACGACGTCATCCTCGAGGGTGAGCGCGGCTCCACCCCCACGCCGAGTTCCCTGGACAACGTGCGGGTGCGCTCGGACCGCACCGGCGAGCTGATCCCGCTGTCTAGCCTGGTCACCGTCGAGGCCTTCGCCGGGCCCAGCCAGCTCAACCGCTACAACCGCCTGCGCGCGATCACCCTGCAGGCCGATCTGGCCGACGGCTACTCCATGGGCGAAGCGCTGGACTACCTCGAGAACGCCGTCAGTGAGGTGTTGCCGGCGGGCGTGCAGACCGACGTCAAGGGCGCGGCCCGGGACTATCGCGAGTCCACCGGCGCCACCACCTTCCTGCTGGTACTCGGCACCCTGGTGGTCTTCCTGGTGCTGGCGGCCCAGTTCGAGAGCTTCGTCCATCCGCTGGTGATCATGCTGACGGTGCCCCTGGCCATCGGCGGGGCCCTGCTCGGCCTGTGGTTGACCGGTCAGTCGCTGAATATCTATAGCCAGGTGGGCCTGGTCATGCTGGTGGGGCTCGCCGCCAAGAACGGCATCCTGATCGTGGAGTTCGCCAACCAGCTAAGAGACGAAGGCACCGAGTTCCGCGAGGCGCTGATGCGTGCGGCCATGACCCGCCTGCGTCCCATCGTGATGACCTCGGTCACCACCATCGCCGGCAGCGTGCCCTTGATCCTGTCCAGCGGCGCCGGCGCCGAGACGCGCATCGTCATCGGCACCGTGATCTTCACCGGCGTCGCCGCCGCCACCTTCTTTACGCTGTTCGTGGTACCGGTGGCCTACGATCTGATGGCCCGGCGCACCGGCTCGCCCGGCGACGTGGCGCGCAAGCTGGAGCGAGAGATGGAACAGTCGCCGGACGCCCACTGAACCGTTGTCCTGGAAACCAGCGTCTTAAAAACCTGCGTTCTCCAGGCAGTCGGCCAGGGTCTCCAGCGCCGGGAGACCCTGGACGTCGGTGGCGAGCCAGGGCACCCGCGGACGCGGCAGGTGGGCGAAGGTCGCATCGATACGCGCAAGGTAGGTCTCTTCCTGCACGCGACGGGCGGCAAGAAAGTCGCCGTCCGCCTCTACCGGCAGTACGCGGTTGACCAGGGTGGCGGCAACGGGAACCCCCGCCTCTTCCAGTGACGCCACGGCACGGGCGGTCTCGAGGATCGGCAGGCGCTCCGGCGTCAGCACGAATAGGAAGCCATTGTGACTTGCGTCCTGGATGCGCCGGCGGGCCTGGTGAAACAGCCGCCGTCGCGCCAGCAGGGTCTCGGCGATATCCCGGATGCGCGGGTCCTGATCCCGGGACGCTGCCTCGTCGTCCGACTCGAACGGCGAGGCCACGTCGCGCCGTGATCCCGGGGTCAGATGGGCCAGCACCTTGCCCAGATGCTCGGACTTGCGGCTGTGGGCGAGCAAGCCGTCGGTCCAGGCGGCCATGGCCTCGGGCAGGCTCAACAAGCGCAGCGTATGACCGGTGGGCGCGGTGTCGAACAGCACCAGATCGTAGGGCAGGCTGTCGTCGGTCATCAGCCGCGACAGCCGCTCCAGCAGCGCCGCCTCCTGGGTCCCCGGCGACTGCCGCGACAGGCGCATCTGACGTTCCAGCTCGTCCATCATGGCCGGCGCCGCATAGCGCCGCATCTGGGCGGTCACCCGCGCCAGATGTGCCTCGACCTCGCGATCAGGATCGATCTCCATGGCGTCCAGCCCGGGCAATAGCCGCCGCGGGGTATCCCCGAGTTCACTGGCAAAGACGTCGCCCAGGCTATGGGCGGGGTCGGTGGAGGCCACCAGCACGCGCTTGCCTCGGCGTGCCGCCAGCACGCCCAGCGCCGCCGACATCGAGGTCTTGCCGACGCCGCCCTTGCCACCGACCCACAGCCGGCGACGATCCAGCAGTTCCTTCATGGTCTTCCCTTGTCCATTCTGGCCCCTTGTCAGCCCTGCCCTTGTCAACCCAACCCTTGTCAGCCCTGCCCTTGTCAGCCCGGCACAGCGTTACCTCTTGTCCTGGGCACACACTGTCCCGGCGATTGTTGCTAAAGGGTGTCGTGATGGTCCTCCGCCGCCGGTTCAGCAGCAGCGGAAGTCGTCCAGCGGTGAGCGCTCCATGCCCATGCGCTGATGCCAGTCGTGGAACCGTTCCATCAACAGCGGCTGCAGCTCCAGGGTGTAGTAGCCCACCGGGTTGGGCATGCCCATCAGCTCCGAGAACACCAGCAGCATGAACAGGTCATCCTCGTCGCGCCGGGCGCGGGCGATGGCACCGCGATACGGCGCCGAGTAGGACTCCTCGGCGAAGTGGCGCGCCGACGACAACCAGCGACGCCACTTGGCCAGACCCTCGTCGTGATCGCTCACGGCGCCTCCCCGCGCACTTCATGACGCAGCCGCTTGAGCGCCGAGGCGCACTCCATCGCCACCAGCACCGAGGCGATCAGCACCACGATATCGAGCGCCAGCAGGAAGTAGTTGCCTGCGACGAAGAAGCTCTTGAGCTGGGCCAGCAGCGCCAGCACCGTGACGATCAGCAGGAACACCAGGGGAATCAGGGTGTAATAGACCGGGCGATGGTTGCGCATCAGCATCACC
Organism: Halomonas sp. EF61; assembly: GCF_040147045.1. Classification (NCBI taxonomy): domain Bacteria; kingdom Pseudomonadati; phylum Pseudomonadota; class Gammaproteobacteria; order Oceanospirillales; family Halomonadaceae; genus Halomonas; species Halomonas sp. EF61. The sequence continues at coordinate 269,903 of NZ_JAMSHM010000002.1, forward strand.
GTGACCACCAGCAGGGTCAGGCCGGCCAGCAGCTGGTTGGTGGTGCCGAACAGCGGCCAGATGATCAGGCCACCGGAACCGTCTGCCCCGGCGCCGAAGGCCAGCACCAGGCACGACAGCACCGCCAGCAGGGTCGCCACCGCCGGCTTCTTCATCCACGGCTGGTCGTAGATCTCACCCCACTCCTGGAAGATGTAGCGCTGCAGGCGCAGGCCGGTATCCATGGTGGTGCCGGCGAACAGTGCCGCCATCACCGTGAGCAGGGTCGCGGCGGTGGCCTGGGGCAGGCCGATGCCGTTGTGGATGATGAAGGCACCGCCCTCGACGAAGGCGTTGACCCCACCCTTGCCGAAGGCGTCGTACATGGCCTGCCAGTCGCCGAGGGTGGCGAAGCCTGCGGTGGCCGCCAGGATCGACCCCAGCGCCAGCATGCCCTCGCCCACCGCGCCGAAGTAGCCGACGAAGCGCACGTCGGTCTCGCGATCCAGCTGCTTGGAGGTGGTGCCGGAAGACACCAGACCATGGAAACCGGAAATCGCGCCGCAGGCGATGGTCACGAACAACAGCGGGAACAGCGACGGCGTGCCCTCGGGTACATCGCTGTTGAAGCCAGGCGCAACAATGTCCGGGTTCAACAGCGCCAGGGCGCCGTAAAGGATGATCAGGCCGATGAACAGCTGCAGGCCGTTGATGTAGTCGCGCGGCTGCAGCAGCATCCACACCGGCAGCAGCGAGGCGATGGCGGCATAGCCGAACAGCAAAAGGATCCACACCGCCTGGCCGGACAGCACGCCGACCTCGGTGGGCATCTGGATCGGCACCGCCGGTCCGATGCCGATCAGGGCGTAGAGCGCCACCACACCGATCACCGATACCAGGCCAAGGCCGATGATCCGGCGATAGATCAACTGACCGATGACCAGCGCCACCAGGATGGCGCCCCACACCGGGATGACCGCCGAGGGGAACTTCATCATCAGGCCGGCGATGACCACGGCAAAGACCGCGTTGACCATCAGCAGCAGCAGGAAGATCACGATCATGAAGATGCTGCGGGCACGGGTGCCGACCACTTCCCCGGTGAGCGCGCCCACCGACTTGGCCTTGTTGCGCACGCTGGCCCAGATCGCGCCGGCGTCATGGACCCCGGCGAAGAAGATGGTGCCGAAGATGACCCACAAGAAGGCCGGTACCCAGCCCCAGATGACCGCGATGGCCGGGCCGACGATGGGTGCCGCTCCGGCCACCGAGGTGAAGTGGTGGCCCCACAGCACGTAGCGGTTGGTCGGCACGAAGTCGACGCCATCTTCGAACTCGTGGGCGGGGGTGACGAAGTCCTTGGACAGCTTCAACACCTTCTCGGCGATAAACTTCGAGTAGATGAAGTACCCGAGGGCCATAGCGGCCAACCCCAGGACCAACACGATGACTGCACTCATGAGCGACTCCCTTGCGGCAGGTTATTGGTAACGGCCTTGCGTCGAGGGTCCCTTCCTGAAAGCACAGCACCCGTAGCCACCAGGCTCTCCTCGACGTCCTACCCCCTGCTTAACAGCTTTGTTTTTATTGGAAAAACAGCATCCTGGATATCCGCCAGAATGTGGACCGAGATCAACTATCGTTGCTGGATCTGGCCTGGGGTTCGCCCGGTCCAGGCCAGAAGAAGGGATTGTGGGCCACCTCCCAGAGGTGCCCGTCAGGGTCGGCAAAGTAGCCGGAGTAGCCGCCCCAGAAGGCCTTCTGCCCAGGCTTGAGCAGGTTCCCGCCCGCTCGTCTGGCCTGGATCAGCACCGCGTCCACTTCTTCGGGGTCCTCGGCCATGTAGGCCAGGGTCACGCCGCGAAAGCCCTCGCCACCGGCGTTGACCATCAGGTCATCGGCCAGATCGTGCCAGCCGTACAAGGCAAGCCAGGTACCCTGCAGCGAAAAGAAGGCGATCCTGGGGGCGCTGTCCTCCAGGCGTGGCCAGCCAAGCCCCTGTTGATAGAAGTCGATGGCCCGTTCGAGCGAGTGAACACCGAGGGTGATCATTCCGATACGCGGCTTGGGCGCGCGGGGTTCGACCTTTGCCATCTGGCCCTCCTGACGCTTTGGCGTACGACAGCTATTGCTGAGAGCCTAGACGGGAAAACTCTGATGCTGGAGATACAAAAAACCCGCCGTGTCGAAACGACACAGCGGGTATCAAGGTGGTTAAGCTTTTTCGTCGGCGGCGTAGGCGATCGTCAGGTGTCGCGATCCTATGGGTCTGAGGCACGCGCGCACTGACCGGGGTCTAGTCTAGCCTGACTAGATTTGACCTGGCCTCGCCTCGCCTCGCACCCGCCGTCGACAATCGCAGTCACCTTTCAGACAAGCCTCGGGCTTTCTTCGGAAGGTCGGCGAGCACCGGCACTTTTCGCGCAAGCCTTCCGCTTTATCCTTGGCCTTCGACAACCAGCTTATAGTCCAGGGTCGGATTCAGCGGGCAGGAGTAGACGTATTCACCGGGCTCCAGGCTGACGGCGAAATCCCCGGTCTGGCCGGTGCCGAGGCCACCGCCGGATACGCTGGGTAGCCGAGCGCGGTTGAGCAGGCCGTCGCCACGCAGCCAGAAACCCAGGTCATAGGGCACGCCCTCGTTCTTGACCCGGAACACATAGTCTCCGGCGGGCACTTTCAGCCCCCTGGCCTCTGCCAGCCGCGCCTCACCGGTGTCGTCGTTGAAGGCCTCGCAGTCGGCCTTGCTCTGCGGGTGAATGCCGTGATCGGTGCCGTTCTCGCTTTCCAGGAACTGACAGCCGACCTGGGTCAACTCGATGACGGTTGCCTGACCGGAGGACGTGTCGGCTGCCTGGGCTTGCTGTGAATGGGCCGGCGCGACCCAGCCCAGTGCCCCCACCAGGCCGAAGGCCAGGGCCCAGCTCGCCCACCCCACCGTCTGGCCTTTCTCTCCATCCGCTTGCATGTTCGCCACCCTCCTTTGCATGATGATGCCTGGTCTGGTCATGGCGCCGACATTGCTGTGTTCACACCTGTATCTATCGCTACGTTAGAAGCAAGGTCGGGGCCTACCTGTCGTTGTCGCTATCGTTACGTCAGGCCTTACGACCGAGTGCAAGGACGGCAAAGCGTTGGCGTCGAACACGGAAGATCGGCCGCCATGGATGCCACAGCGACTATGCTGAGAAAATCCCGTCACGCTGCATCGCGACGTGAGTCCCGCCGTCCCCGACAAGGAGATTCAAGATGCTCGAGCAGATTCCCCACCCGGCCGAACACGTGGTCGCCATCCGCGCCGGCGGTACCGTGACCGCGCAGGAACTCCAGCAAGCCATCGATCTGATCGAAATGACCAAGAAGCGCTGCCCCAAGGTCAGCCTGGTGGCGGAACTCGATAACCTGCGATGGATGACCCTGACCGCGCTGCTACGTGACCTGGGCTATGGCCTGACCCAGATCGGCGAGCTTGACCACTACCATCGCGCCGCGGTGATCACCGACAAGGAGTGGATCAAGCACATCGCCCATCTCGAGGACAAGCTGGTCAGGAAGATCGAGATCCGCACCTTCTCCCACAAGGAGCACAGCGCGGCCATGGAGTGGGTGGCCGAACTGCCCGAAGCAGCCACCGATGACGCCGATGAAGAGCCCGAGCAAAAGGGCTACCACGGGGCCTGACGCACATCAGGCGCGAGCGGCTCAGTCGGATGCCTTGTCGCCGGTCTCGACGCCTGCCCCGACACCCGTATCGGCGGCTGTCGTGGCACCCGCCGTGCCACCATCGCTGCGGCGCAGCAGGTGGGGGCCGAGCTGGTCGATGGCGGTTACCCCGAGCAGCGCCATGTTGCGCTCGATCTCCTCGCTCATCAGACGAATGGCGTGGGCGACCCCTGCCCCTCCGGCGACGCTCGCCGCATAGTTGAAGGGCCGGCCGACAAACACGAAGTCGGCCCCCAGCGCCAGCGCCTTGAGCACCTGGCCGCCGCGGCGAAAGCCGCCATCGATCATCACCGGAACCTTGCCCTCCACCGCCTTCACCACCTCGGGCAGCATAGTCATAGGCGCCACCGTAGCGTCGAGCTGGCGACCGCCGTGGTTGGACACGATCAGACCGTCGGCGCCCGCCTGGCAGGCCCGGCGCGCATCGTCGGGATGCAGGATCCCCTTGACCACCAGCTGGCCGGGAAAGCGCGAGCGCACGTGCTCGAGGGTCGACCAGTCAAGATGACGCCGGCCGGCGAAGTCGCGGGCGGCGTGCTTCGCCAGCACCGGCACCCCGCGCGTCGCCGCGTTGTTCTCGAAGTGGGGAACGCCATGACGCAGCAGGGTGCGCAGGAAGGTGCCGGTGAGCCAGCGCGGACGTGTCAGACCATCCCAGGCCAGCCGCGCGCTCGGCTTCAAGGGGCTCGAAAAGCCCGAGCGACGATGGTTTTCCGGGTTGGGCGGCACCGGGTAGTCGACGGTGATGACCAGACGCTTGTAACCGGCCTGGATGACCCGCTCAAGCAGGGCGTCGATGCCCTCCAGGGTGCCGGGCAGGTAGGCCTGGAACCAGTCCGCACCGGTGGCCTCGGCGAGTTCCTCCATGGGTATCAACGAGGAGGCGCTGACGATCATCGGGATCTCGGCACGCTGGGCCTGTTCGGCCAGCACCATGTCACCCCGGTAGGCGGTCAGCGCGCTGATACCCATGGGGGCGATACCGAAGGGCTGCGAGAATCGCTGCCCCAACAGCTCCACCTCGGTGGAAATCGACGACACATTGACCAGCGCCCTGGGCAGCCAGTGCACTTCATTGAAGGCCTCGCGACCAGCCCTTGCCGTCTCGCCCTCCTCGGCCACGCTGGCGACATAGCCGAACAGGGGCCGCGGCAGGTGGCGACGCGCCGCCCGCTCGAAGTCGTCCAGGCTCAGGATGCGCTCGAGACGTCGCTTCATGATGCCCTCCCTGCTCGCCAGGACGCCTGGTTGACGGCGTTGACCGGGCCTTCTCCGACCAGCGCACCGATCAGGTTGTCCACCGCGCGCCGTGCCATGGCAGCACGGGTCTCGTGGGTGGCCGAACCGATATGCGGCAGCACCACCACATTGTCCATGCGCGCGAGCGGCGAGTCGGCGTCCAGCGGCTCCCGGGTGAAGACGTCGAGCCCGGCGGCGCGGATGGTGCCCTGTTCCAGCGCCTCGATCAGTGCCTTCTCGTCGACGACCTTGCCCCGGGCGATGTTGATCAGCGCGGCGGAGGGCTTCATCCGGGCAAGGGCCGCGGCGTCGATCAGGTGATGGGTGTCATCGCTGTAGGGCACCGCCAGACAGACGATGTCGGCACGCCCGAGCAGCTCGTCCAGGGAGCAGTGTTCGGCGCCGAGGTGTTGCTCGAGCTCAGGCTTCGGTGCCCGCGCGGTGTACAGCACCGACATGCCGAAGCCCAGCGCGCCGCGCCTGGCGATCGCCGCGCCGATACGCCCGGCGCCGACGATGCCCAGTGCCTTGCCGTGCACGTCGTGACCAAACTGGTCGGGCCCGACATGGGATGTCCAGCGTCCTTCCCGCACCATGCAGGACAGCTCCACCAGCCGCCGCTGAGTCGCCATGATCAGGGCAAAGGCGGTATCTGCGGTGGTCTCGGTGAGCACGTCCGGGGTATTGCACAGCAGGATGCCCCGACGATTCATCGCCTCGAGCGGCAGTTGGTCATAGCCTACCGAGATGGTCGACACCACCTCGAGATGAGGCGAGCGCTCGAGCATCGCCTCATCGAGTTCGAGCTTGCCGCCGATCAGACCGTGGGCGCTGGCCATCGCTGCCTCGAAGGCCTCGCGATTGCCCTCGTTCAGATCCTCGAAATAGTCCACCTGCCCCACCTCGTTCAAGGCCGCGAGTTCCTCCTCGCCCAGCCGCCTCAGGGCGACGATACGAGGCGCCTTACCACGATCGCGGGCAGCGGGTGCTTTATCCATGTTGTTCCTCCTTGAGTCCCGGCATGGCGAAGTCTCGCTCTTCCAGCGCCGCGATCAGCTCCTGGCGACGCCCTGACGCCAGTTCAATCAAGGGCGGGCGTAGCGTCGCCCAGGACGCCTGTCCCGAAAAGTGTGCGGTAGCCACCTTCATCGCCGGTATCAGCGGATAGCGCTCGAACAGATCACGCATGGCGTTCAGCCCTGCCTGGCGTACATCGGCCTCGGCTGTCTGCCAGTCGGCGGCGAGCCCGGCGATGGCCGCCGGATTGACGTTGGCGGTGGCACTGATGCAGCCCGCTCCCCCGCCGCGCAGCGTATCCAGCAGAAACCGCTCGCTGCCGGCGTACACCGCAAAGCCGTCGGCGCCGAAGGCGTCGATCAGTGCCTGGGTGTTGGCGAAGTCGCCACCGCTGTCCTTGATCCCCGCGACCATCTCGGGGAAGGCCTCGCGCAGCCGTGCGATCAGCTCGATCGACAGCGGCACCTGGGCCACCGGCGGAATATGGTAGAGATACAGCCGCAGGCGCGCATCGCCTACCCGCTCGATGACCTCGGAATAGTAGCGATAGAGCCCCTCGTCGCTGACGCCCTTATAGTAGAACGGCGGCAGCATCAGCACTCCGGCCGCACCCATGGCCACCGCGTCGCGGGTCAGCGTGACCGTATCGTCGATGGCGCAGTGGCCGGTGCCCGGCATCAGCCGGGAGGGATCGATGCCCGCCTGCCCCAGTTGTGAGAGCAGCTCGCGCTTCTCGCCAAGGGTCAGCGAGTTGGCCTCGGAGTTGGTGCCGAACACCGCAAGTCCGACCCCGTGGGAGTCAAGCCAGCGGCAGTGGGAAATGAAGCGCTCGGTATCGACGGCGAGATCCGACGTGAAGGGGGTGATCACCGGCGACCAGGCGTCGCCGGCATGGGCCAGGTTGGTGGCTGTCATGGTGCGATTTCCTTAAATGGGGTGGAGCGCTCGATCGAGGTCGGGCCCCGCCCGACCAGCGTCCGATGACGACGGGTCACGACCATGGCTCGCTGGCGTAGCGCTCCAGCGCCTCGCTGTCGAAGTTGAAGCCAAGGCCCGGGGCGCTCGGCAGCAGCAGGTTGCCGTCGGAGAACTGAAGCTGGGTGTCGATCAGCCGGCGGAAGTTGAGGACCTGATCATCGGCGAAGAACTCCACCATGCGCGCGTTGGGCGCCGAGGCCACCAGGTGCACGTGCAGGTCATGGAACCAGTGGGGATAGACCTCGACCCCGTAGCTCGCCGCCGTGGCGGTGATGCGGCGAAACTCGGTGATGCCGCCGCACACGGCGGCGTCGGTCTGCAGGATCATCGCCGCCTCCTTGTCCAGCAGCTCCTTGAAGCGCCAGCGTCCGGCCTCGATCTCGCCGGTGGCGACCGGCACCGGGGTACGCTCGGCCAGACGGCGGTGGTTGTCGATGTCGTCGGGGCTGAACGGCTCCTCGATCCAGAACGGCGAGTACGCTTCGGCCATGCGCATGAACGCAAGCGCAGATGGCAGGTCGCGCCAGGCGTTGTTGGCATCCATCATCACCGCCACGTGGGGGCCAACCGCCTCGCGCACCGCCGCCAGTCGCGCCTCTTCCCCGGCCAGATCCTCGCGTCCCACCTTCAGCTTCACCGCCTTGAAGCCCTGCGCCACGTAGCCGGCCATTTCCTCGCCCAGCATCTCCGGCGTCTTGCCGTCGAGGTAGTAGCCGCCGCTGGCGTAGGCCGGGACGCTGTCGCTGTCACTCGCCCCCAGGTACTTGTACAGCGGCAGCCCCGCCGCCCGGGCGTTGCGATCCCACAGGGCGGTGTCGAGAATGCTGATGGCCCGCATCACCGAGCCGCAGCGACCATGCAGCAGAGACTCCTGATACATGGCCTGCCACAGGCCTTCGGTGGCGTGGGCGTCGGCCCCCAGCAGTACTGGCCTCAGCAGCTCACGAACCGCCTGTGATACCAGCAGACCGGCATTGTTGCCGCCGTAGCAGAAGCCGATCCCGACCACGCCGTCGTCGCCTTCGACCTCCACCAGGGCGTAGTCGCGCTTGAACACCTGACGATTGGAGAAGCTGGTGGGATGGTCCAGCGGAACACTGATGGTGCGGGCACGGACGTCGCTGATACGCGTCATGGTGGGCTCCTTTCGAGACATTGTTGTGGTTGTCGCTAGCATGGTTGCTGGCGTTGATGAAGCGCTGTCGCCGCTACCGAAGCGGTGACAGCGCCACGATCAGCCGGTGCGTGCCCCGCGCCGCAACGAGCTTCGCAGCCAGCGGAAGACCGGCGTGGCCTGGAGGATCGACAGCACCGCGATGCCGAGCAGCACCATGGCGATGGGGCTTTCGACGAAGATCATCGGGCTGTTCTGGCCGATCAGCATCGACTGCTGGAAGCTGGTTTCCATCACCGGCCCCAGGATCAGACCGATGACCATCGGCGCCGGTGAGATGCCGGCCTTGTTCATCCAGTAGCCGAACAGGCCGAAGCCGAGCATCAGCCCCACCTCGAACAGACTGTTGTTGATGGCGAAGGCGCCGATCACGCACAGGGTGATGATGGCGCAGGCGACGAAGCTGTCCGGCACCTTGGTCACCCCGACGCACAGCCGGGTGAACATCAGCCCCACCGCCAGCAGGCCGACATTGGCGAAGATCACCGCCCAGATCAGGGTGTAGGTGACATCTCCATAGTCGGTGAGCAGGTTGGGGCCTGGCAGGATGCCCTGGACCATCAGCGCCCCCAGCAGGATGGCGGTGGACGAACTGCCGGGGATACCGAGGGCGATGGTCGGAATCAGCGCGCCGCCGACCACCGCGTTGTTGGCGGCCTCGGGGGCGGCGACGCCGGCGATGTCGCCCTTGCCGAAGCGGCTCTTGTCCTTGGCAAAGCGCTTGGCCTCGTTGTAGGCAAACCAGCTCGCGGTGTCGCCGCCGGTGCCGGGGATCAGGCCGGTGACGATACCGATGCCGCCGGAGCGCAGGATGTTGGGCATCAACGTGCGCAGCTCTTTCAGCCGCGGTACCAGCCGATCGGTGATCTTGCTGGCCACCTTGTCGCTGTCGTGGGCGTTTTCGATCAGGATCAACGCCTGGGGAATCGAGAACAGCCCGATCAGCGCCACCGTGAATTCGATGCCGGAAAACAGGTTGATGTTGCCGAAGGTCATGCGCGGTGTGCCGGTGATAAGGTCCATGCCCACGGTGCTGAGCAACAGACCCATGATGCCGGACAGCAACCCGCTGACGATGGAGCCCTGGGACAGCGAGCCGATGATGGTGATGCCCAGCACGGCGATGGCGAACAGCTCCACCGGGCCGAACTTCAACACCAGCACCCCCAGCAACGGTGCGGCGGTCAGCAGGGCGATACCGCTCATCAGGCCGCCAAAGAAGGAGGCGAACAGCGACACCCCCAGCGCCTTGCCCGCCTGCCCCTGCTGGGACAGCGGAAAGCCGTCGAGCACGGTGGCCGCCGCCGAGGGCGTGCCTGGGGTCCGCAGCAGGATGGCGGCGATGGAGCCGCCGTAGGAGGCGCCGACGTACAGCGAGGCCAGCATGCTGAGCCCCGTCGCCGGGTCCATGGTAAAGGTCAGCGGCAACAGCAACGCCAGCGCCATGGTGGCGGACAGCCCCGGCATGGCGCCGACGAACAGCCCCAGCAGGGTGCCGCCGAGGATCAGCGCAATATTGGTGAAGGTGAGCACGTTGCTCAGCCCCACCATCACAAGCGAGTCGTTCATAGGGTCAGGCTCCAGGTTCGCGCGGGGGCAATGACGACCTCAGCGAAGCCGATCGGTGTGGCGAAGCGCACGACAGGACTTAAAACAGCGGTGGCAACAGCGGCACGGGCAGGCCCAGAAAGCCGATGAACACCAGGCAGACCACGGTGATCAGACCGGCGATGCCGATCAGACTGAAGCGCAGCGACACATGGCGCACCAGCCACAGCGACAGGCCCATGAAGGCCGCCGTGGCGACCACATAACCGAGCCAGGAGATGCTGTAGATGTAGACGGCGGCGAACACGAACACCGCCATCGCCTTGAGCGGCCTGGCGGGCGGCGCGGGCGCGCTATCGCCTTCGGTGAGTTCGCCCTCGGCCAGCTGACTGCCCTCGAGGGTGGGCGCGGCGCTCGACGAGGCCTGGGCCCGCGCGCGGGAATGCGCGGTCAACTCCTGCACGATCATGGCGATGGCGAACAGTCCCACCACCACCGCGTAGATCAGCGGCATCCGCGCCGCGGCGTCGGGATAGCCCAGCGAGGTGACCCCGAACAGCGTGGCCACCCCCAGGGCGAAAAGGCCAAACAGCAGGCGACTGAGTTTCATCAGTATGACTCCCTAGGTCACTTGCCGACGGGCCAGGCCCGTCGGCAAGCGCACCGATCAACCGTTGATCTCGTCCTTCACGCTGGCCCAGATCTCCTCGAACTGGCCTTCCATGTCCTCGATCATCTGGCGATAGTCGTCGCCGGTCTGGATATCGAGGTTCATGGCCCGCTCCTCGGCGACCTTCTTGAACTCCTCGTTGGTCTTGAGTGCCTCGAAGGCGTCGATCAGCTGCTGGCGCGCCTCATCGGGGATGCCGGCCGGTGCGCTGTAGCCACGTGAGGAGCCGGCCACCACCTCGATGCCCTTCTCGCTCAGGGTCGGCACGTCGGGCAGCATCGACAGGCGCTCGCGGGCAAACACCGCCAGCGGCCTCAGGCTGCCGGACTGAATGTGCCCGTAGACGTTGCCCAGGTTGTTGAAGCTGGCGTCGATCTGCCCGCCCATGGCGGCGGTGGCCGAAGGTCCGTCACCCTGGAACGGCACCTTCTGGAAGCTGATCCCCGAGGCCTGCTCGATCAGGATGGTGGAGAAGAAGTCGTCACCGCCCACGCCGGAGTTGCCCACGGTGATGGTGCCCGGGTTCTCTTCGGCGGCGGCCAGGAACTCCTCCACCGTCTCGTAGGGGCTCTCCGCCGGTACCACGATGATGCCCGGGTCGGTCACCACATTGGCGATCGGGGTCAGCTCGTCCACCGAGTAGGTGATGGTGTCGTTCATGATGTAGTTGGTCATCAGCATCGGCGTATTGGTGATGCTGATGGTGGTGCCGTCGGCCTCGGTCTGCTTGGCCAGGCGGGTCCAGGCGATGGCACCGGTAGCCCCCGGCAGGTACTCGTTGACGAAGTCCACTCCCAGCGACTCGCGCAGGAACGGCTGGGTCAGCTGGGCCAGGGCGTCACTGCCCCCGCCGGCCTTGAACCCCTGCAACACCTTGATCTCGTCGCCGGCGGAGTACTCCGCCATGGCGGCGCCGGGCAAAAGCAGGGTCGACAGAAGGATGGCGGCGTAAGCTCCACGATGTTTCATGGCTGCACCTCTTGTGCGGTTGTCGTTGTCTTTATCGTTGTCTTGCACTGGTACGTGCGACGGGCGCGGTCATCGCGCACCTGCTCAGGCGCTGTCTCCGAGCGCTGGGCCCTGTCTCAGGACGCTGGGGCGCTGTCTTGGGGCGCTGAGTCGGGGGCGAAGGCGCCGGGCACGTCGTGACTGCCAGATTCAACGTAGACGGTCGCCAATAAAATTGTCAATAATCTTGTTAACCATCTTTTCTCGTCCTAACCTAGCTAGCGAACCACGACGCAACGCCCTCCTGCGAAGGGGCTGTTCGGCGCCAGCGATAAAGATACGAGGACCGATCGATGAGCCAGGACTCAGACAACAACCACAACAACGCCACCCGGGGCATGTCCAACCGCCTGACCAACTACGGTGACGCCGACTTTTCGCTGTTTCTGCGCAAGGCGTTCATCAAGGGCATGGGCTATACCGACGATGCGCTGTCGCGGCCGGTGATCGGCATCGCCAACACCTACAGCGGCTACAACGCCTGTCACGGCAACGTGCCGGGGCTGGTCGAGAGCGTGAAGCGAGGGGTGATGCTGGCCGGCGGGCTGCCGGTGGAGTTCCCCACCATCACCCTGCACGAGTCCTTCGCCCACCCCACCAGCATGTACCTGAGAAACCTGATGGCGCTGGACACCGAGGAGATGATCCGCGCCCAGCCGATGGATGCGGTGGTAGTGATCGGCGGCTGTGACAAGACGGTACCGGCCCAGCTGATGGCGGCGGCCAGCGCCGATATACCCACCGTCCAGCTGGTCACCGGGCCCATGCTGTCGGGCTCCCATCGCGGCACCCGGGTCGGCGCCTGTACCGACTGCCGTCGCTACTGGGCGGCCTACCGCGGCCAGGACATCGACGACGCCGAGATCAGCGAGGTCAACGACAAGCTGGTGCCTACCGTGGGTACCTGTTCGGTGATGGGCACCGCCAGCACCATGGCCTGCCTGGCCGAGACCCTGGGCATCATGCTGCCCAACAGCGCCACCGCGCCGGCGGTCTACGCCGACCGCCAGCGCATCGCCGAGCAGTCCGGGACCGAGGCGGTACGGCTGGCCCGTGACGGGGTCACGCCCTCCCAGATCCTGACCCCCAAGGCCTTCGAAAATGCCCTGCGGGTGCTGCTGTCACTGGGTGGGTCGACCAACGGTTTGATCCACCTGACCGCCATCGCCGGTCGGCTGGGCATCGACATCGACCTGGACGCCTTCGATCGCATGAGCCGCGAGACGCCGGTGCTGGTCGACCTCAAGCCCTCCGGCGAGGGCTACATGGAGGATCTGCATCGCGCCGGCGGCCTGCCGACGCTGCTGCGAGAGCTGAAGCCCCTGCTGCACCTGGACACCATGACGATCAATGGTCGCACCCTGGGCGAGAACATCGACGCGGCGGTGCATCTGGTCGAGCAGCCGGTGGTGCGCCCACGCTCCCGTCCTGTCTACGCACAAGGCGGTATCGCCGTGCTGCGCGGCAACCTGGCCCCGGCCGGCGCCATCATCAAGCAGTCGGCGGCGTCTGCGGAGCTGATGCAGCATCGCGGACGGGCGGTGGTCTTTCATTCGCTGGAGGATCTGGCGACGCGCATCGACGATCCGGACCTGGACGTCAACGCCGACGACGTCCTGGTGCTGGCCAACATCGGCCCCAAGGGCGCCCCGGGCATGCCCGAGGCAGGATACATTCCGATCCCGAAGAAGCTCGCCACCCAGGGCGTCAAGGACATGGTGCGCATCTCGGACGGACGCATGAGCGGCACCGCCGCCGGCACCATCGTGCTGCACGTATCGCCGGAGGCAGCCGAAGGAGGAACGCTGGGCCTGGTGCGCGACGGCGACATCATCGAACTCGACGTCTCTGCCAACCGTATCTCGCTGGAAGTGGACGAGCAGACCCTGGAGAGCCGCCGCCAGGAGACCACGGCCCCGCCGCGTGAGCAGCCACCGATGCTCGGCTATCGTCGGCTGTTCATGGAGCAGATCCTGCAGGCCGACCAGGGCTGTGACTTCAAGGTGTGCCGCCCCGAGTCCCACTGTCGCGTGCCGACCCAGGAGTGAGGAAAGTCATTCGAGCCGATGAAGGCGGTGAGCGCTATTGATAGACTGGAGTCGGCGACGGGACCGTCTCGTCGCCGCTTCACCACCGTGATCGCAGAGGATGCGAGATGAGCCAGGTCAGCGTGCAGGACCCTTCAAACAGCACCCGTCGTCCCAGCGCCACCAGCGTGGCGGAGGACATCGTCGGCAGTGTCGAGGAGGACATCGTGCTGGGGCGTCTGCACCCCAGGGAGCGGCTGGTCGAGGAGGACCTGATCGAGCGCTTCGACTGCAAGCGCCACGTGGTGCGTCAGGCGCTGTTCCAGCTCGAGAGCATCGGCCTGGTCGAACGCATCAGAAACCGCGGCGCCTTCGTCAAGGCCTACACGCCCGAAGAGGTCGAGCAGCTCTACGCCATGCGTGAGATCCTCGAACTCGCCGGTGTCGACGCCCTGCCACTACCGGCGCCGGAGCAGTGGCTGAGCGAACTGGAGGACATCCATCAGCGCTACAGCGCTGCCGTGGACGCCCATGATCTGCGACGGGTATTCCATCTCAATATCGCCTTTCACCGCACCCTGTTCGCGGCGACCGGCAATCCCTACCTCTACGAAACCATCAACGAGTTCGCCCAGAAGGCCCACGGCATTCGTTTTATCGCCATCGCCGACAGCCACAGCCTGTCCCTCGCGCGCCACGAGCATCAGGCGATGATCGAGGCGATCCGCCAACAGGACCGCCACGCACTGCGCGAGCTATGCCGTCAGCACCTGCTGCCCTCCAAGAATCGCTACCTCGAGCTGCATCCTTCCAATCGCTAGGCGCTGACATCCATCGCAGGCGCCCTTGGCAACCTCCCAGGACGGGCAGGCAAAAGCCCCGCAAGCCGGTATGGCAAGTCGGCGGCGTCACCTCATCCTTGCTCGCAGGCGCCCTTGGCGACCTCCCAGGACTGACGGATATGATCTTCGAGAAGGTAGCGGGCATCGTGAATACGCCGGTCCAGCGCCAGCTCGACCAGCTCGCCGTGCTGGGCATCGAGGCGGTCACGAATCTCCGGGTTGCCCGGTGCCAGACGACGATAGCGATCGAACTGATCGTGCAACTGCTCAATGAAGCGCAACAGCCAGTGCGAACCACAGGGCGCCAACAGGGTGCGGTGAAAACGCTGGTGGGCCTGCTCCCACTGTTCGATCTCGCCCTGGGCCTTGTTGGCCCGCGACAGACGATGGCTGGCGGCCAGCAACTGCGACTCCCACTCGGCGTCACCCTCCTGGAAGGCCTGGGTCAGCGCCATGCACTCCAGCTGCATACGTAGCCGAGAGATATCCTCGAGTTCTTCCGCCGACAGCGGCGGCACCCGGAAGCCGCGCTGATTGTGCTGCTCCAGCAGGCCGTAGGCGGCCAACCGGTTGAGCGCCTCCCGCAGCGGGCTCAGCCCCACCTCGTAGCGCTCTTTCAGCGCGCTGATGGCGAGCTTCTCCCCCGCCGCAAAACGCCCACGGATCAGGTCCTGCTTCAGCGCACTGAATACCTGGCTCGCCGCCGTCTCGCCGCTCGCCGCCACCTCGGCTGGTTGGGAATTGATCATGACAACACTCGCAAATAACAGGCTTGCAGAGTACGTCGGCAATTGACGTTCGCCAAGCGCTGGGCCATAGTTTTTAGAAAATATCGATATTAATTACAGTAGACGATATTTCTTACAACGATCGAGATATTTCTTCCACAAGGGTCGATATCTCTCACAAAACAGGCCCTGACACAGAATGCCCCGACACAGAAAGCCCTGACCCAACAGGGCGGAGCCTGTCCCCTTCACCACAACAACAGCTTCGGAACACGCCCATGTCCCAAGACGCATCCCCTTCGACAGCGCCCGCTGTCTCGCTGTCTGGCCCTCGCCATCTGATTCTGCTCATCGCCGCCATCGGCAGCCTGCTGGTCGGCATCATGGGTCTTGGCATTCCCACCGCGGTGGCGCTGATCGTTGCCGGCGCCATCGCCATGACGCTATGCCTTGCCTGGGGTATCGCCTGGTCCCGTCTGGAAAGTGATCTGCTCAAGGGCATCCAGGCCATGCTGGTACCCATCCTGATCCTGATGAGCGTCGGCATGATGGTGGGGGTGTGGATGCTCTCCGGCACCATTCCTGCCATGGTCACCCTGGGCCTCGAGTCGCTGACGCCGGGGCTCTTTCTGGTCGTGGCCTGCCTGTCATGCTCGCTGATGTCGGTCATGGCCGGGACCTCCTGGGGCACCCTCAGCACCATTGGCGTGGCGCTGATGGGGGTCGCGCTGGGGCTCGGCATTCCCCCGGCCTACGCCGCCGGCGCCATCGTCACCGGTACCTTCTTCGGCGACAAGCTGTCGCCGCTGTCGGATACCACGGTGATGGCCTCGGCGGTATGCGAGGTCAATATCATCACTCACATCCGCCATATGCTGTATTCGACCCTGCCGGCCTACCTGATCGCCCTGGTGGTCTACGCCTGGCTCGGCAGCGACGTCGCCACCTCCGGGGCGACCCTCGCCGGTGACGGCATGTCGACCCAGACCCAGGCGATCATCGACACCCTGGCCGCCACCTTCAGCGACAATCTGCTGACCCTGTTGCCGCCTCTGGTGGTGTTCGGCTGCATCCTGGCCAAGAAGCCGGTGCTGCCCGCCTTCATGCTCGGCATCGTCAGCGCGGCGCTGATCGCGGTGGTGCTCCAGGGCGCGAGCCTTTCCGAGATCGGTTCTGCCATGAACGCAGGCTTCGTCGCCGATACCGGGGTCGCCATGGTCGACAAGATGCTGTCCCGGGGTGGCCTGCAGGGCATGATGTCCACCGTGGCGGTGCTGATCGCCGCCGCCGTATTGGGGGCCCCGTTCAAGAGTGCCGGCACCCTGGACGCCGCCATCGCCTACCTGGCCCGACGCCACGCCGGCCGGCGCCAGGTGCTCGGTGGCTCCATGGCGCTGCATAGCCTGGCCTTTCTGCTGACCGGCAGCTACTACGTGACCTTCTCGCTGCTTGGCCCGCTGCTGCGCCCGCTGGTCGCCAGCAGTGGCAGCCCGACCAAGAACCTGTCACGTATCCTCGAGGACACCGGCACGACCCTGTCGCCACTGGTGCCCTGGGGCGTCACCGGCGCCTTCACCGCCGCCACCCTGGGGGTCGCCACCGCCGACTTCTTCGTCTACGCCATCCTCTGCTACGGCGCCATCGCCTTCTCGTTGCTCTATGTGCTCACCGGCCTGACCCTGGGTCATGGCAGCGACGAGCGCCAGCCGGCCGGCTCCGCCTCCGGGGCCTGATATTCCGCCAGGGCCTGCGTCACCGCTGGATCGCGGCCACGATGAACATCAAACCCGCCATCATTCTCGGGGCCCGCCTTGCCGGGCCCCGAACCGTTGGATCGCTCTTCAGGGGATTGACGGCCTTTCGAGGGCGCGGCATAGTCGGATCATAAAATCGATTTTTAACACCAATAACGATTGACCCGATCCAGCTTGGATCAGCGACCTCGAGTCAGCCACCTTGAAGAGAGACGCCATGTCTTCCCAGCGCGCGAACCCCAGCTCCCTGTCCACTCCCTACCCCGATGCCACGCCCTACCCGTCCCGGCGCAGCCCGACCTATTCTCGCGATGGCATGGTGGCGGCGTCCCAGCCCCAGGCCTCGCAGATCGGCCGTGACGTGCTCGCCCGCGGCGGCAACGCGGTAGACGCCGCCATCGCCACCGCCGCCGCGCTGACGGTGGTCGAGCCCACCGGCTGCGGCATCGGCGGCGACGCCTTCGCGCTGGTGTGGATCGCCAACGATGATCAGGGCAACGGCGAGCTGCACGGGCTCAACGCCAGCGGCGTGGCGCCCCAGGCGCTGAACCGGGAAGCGCTGGTCGAGGCCGGCCACGACAAGGTCCCGCTCTACGGCTGGACCCCGGTGACGGTACCCGGTACGCCATCCGCCTGGGCCGAACTGTCGCGCCGCTTCGGCAAGCTGGACTTCAAGACCCTGCTCGAACCCGCCATTCGCCTGGCCCGCGACGGTTTTCCGGTGTCACCGGTCATCGCCAGCCTGTGGCAGCGCGACACCGCGACCTTCCACAAGCACCTCGAAGGCGAAGCCACCCAGCCCTGGTTCGACACCTTTACCTTCGATGGCCGCGCTCCCGACGCCGGTGAGTGGTTTCGCAATGAAGACCAGGCCAGGACCCTGGAGGCCATCGCCGAGAGTCAGGCGGAGAGCTTCTACCGGGGCGAGCTGGCCGAGGCCATCGACGTCTTCTCGCGTCGCACCGGCGGCTATCTGCGCAAGGACGACCTGGCGGCCTATCAGCCCGAGTGGGTCACCCCGATCTCGGCCCGCTACCGCGACGTCGACGTCTGGGA
Source organism: Halomonas sp. EF61 (assembly GCF_040147045.1). Taxonomy (NCBI): domain Bacteria; kingdom Pseudomonadati; phylum Pseudomonadota; class Gammaproteobacteria; order Oceanospirillales; family Halomonadaceae; genus Halomonas; species Halomonas sp. EF61. The sequence continues at coordinate 287,646 of NZ_JAMSHM010000002.1, forward strand.
AATCCCGCCCAATGGCCAGGGCCTGGTCGCGCTGATGGCGCTGCGCCTGCTCGATGGCTATCCGGCGTCCCACCGCGACGACCCGGAACTGCTGCATCGTCAGCTTGAGGCGATGAAGCTCGCCTACACCGACGGCAAGACCCATATCAGCGAGCCACAGGCCATGACCTACACGGTCGAGGAGCTGTTGTCCGACGCCTACACCGAGGCCCGTCGCGAGCTGATCCAGGACGCGGCCATCGACCCGCAGCCGGGCAAGCCCAGGGCCGGTGGCACCGTCTATCTGGCCACTGCTGATGCGGACGGCAACATGGTGTCCTTCATCCAGAGCAACTATCACGGCTTCGGCTCCGGCATCGTGGTGCCGGGAACCGGCATCGCCTTGCAGAACCGCGGTCACGACTTCAGCCTCGACGAGAGCCACGACAATGTGCTCAAGCCCGGCAAGAAGACCTTCCACACCATTATCCCGGGCTTCCTGACCCGAAACGGCAAGGCGTTAGGGCCCTTTGGCGTGATGGGCGGCTTCATGCAGCCCCAGGGCCACGTCCAGGTGGTGATGAACCTGGTCGACTTCGGCCTCAACCCCCAGTCGGCCCTGGACGCACCGCGCTGGCAGTGGATGGGCGGTCGCACCATCGGTATCGAGCACGGCTATCCGGCACCGCTGGTACGTGCCATGGCCGCACGTGGTCATCGCATGCAAGTAGATACCGACAGCCGCAGCTACGGCCGTGGCCAGGTGATCCTGCGTGACCCCGAGACCGGCATCTACTGTGGCGGCACCGAGCCCCGCACCGACGCCACCATCGCGGTGCTCTGACCCATGAGCGTACAAGCTTCGCTATTTGCCGCCTTCTTTCGCATCGGCATCTTCGGCTTCGGCGGCGGTCCGTCGATGATTCCGCTGGTCCACCAGGAGGTGGTCAAGCGCCACGCCTGGATGGACGACGACGCCTTCGCCGATGTCCTGGCCATCGGCAATACCCTGCCGGGGCCCATCGCCACCAAGATGGCCGGCTACATCGGCTATCGGGTCGGCGGGGTGTTCGGCGCCATCAATGCGGTGGTGGCCGTGATCGTGCCGGTAATCTTCGCCATGATCGCGCTGCTCGGCCTTTACAGTCGCTATGGCGACCAACGCTGGGTGCAGGGCATGGGGCTGGGCGTGGTGCCGGTGGTGATGGTGATGATGGCCCAGCTGACCTTCGACTTCTTCCAGAAGTCCCGGGCCGGGCTCGGCGTGGTCGCCACCCTGGTCATGGGAGTGGCCGCCGGTGGCCTGATCTATGGTCTTGGCGTACACCCTGGGCTGATCATCGGTGCCATTCTGATCGCCGCTCTGCTCAGGCCCGAGAAGCCCCGCAACGCCCCTGAAGGAGGTCGCTTGTGATGATCTACTGGCAGCTGTTTCTGGCCTTTTTCATCCCCAATATCGTCGGCTACGGCGGTGGGCCCGCGATCATTCCGCTGATCGAGAACGAGGTGGTCGGCACCTATGGCTGGATGACCCATCAGGGCTTCGCCGAGACGCTGGCGCTGGGCAATGCCCTGCCGAGCCCCATCGCCACCAAGATGGCCGGCTACATCGGCTATGAGGTAGCCGGCGCCGGCGGTGCCATGGTGGCGGTGCTGGCAACCGTCGGCCCCTCGCTGCTGTTGATGCTGGCGGCCCTGGGCACCCTCTATCGCTACCGTGACTCGATCAAGGTCAAGTCCATGAGCCAGTGGGTCCGTCCGGTGGTGATGGTGCTGATGGCCTACCTGACCGTCAGTTTCTTCAAGGAGGGCATGGCGACCTCGGGCCTGGTGCACACCCTGATCATCGCCGCTGTGGCGGCACTGCTGCTGCTCAAGACCCGCGTACATCCGGCCCTGGTGGTGTGCTTCGGGCTGGGCTACGGCGCCCTGCTGCTAGGCTGAGAGACGACACAGCACCACCGATCCATCCACAACAACTACGCGTGACCTTCGATCCACCCATAACAATCAACCCGACCATCCATCCCAACAATCACAGACAAAAGCCCTCAACGCACAGGACAATCCCATGACCCTGCACCGTACCCCTTCCAGGACCGCTCTTTCCCGCCGCTCTTGCACCCGGACCGCGCTGGCCCTGATGGTCTCTGCCTCCGCCCTGGCCGCCGCCAGTGTGGCCGTGGCCCAGGACGCCTACCCTGACAAGCCGGTGGAATTCATCGTGCCCTGGTCGCCGGGCGGCGGCAGCGACACCCTGATGCGCCTGGTCGCCAACCACGCTGAATCCCAGCTTGGTCAGCCGATCCCGGTGATCAACATGCCCGGGGTCAGCGGCACCACTGGCCTAAAGGAACTGTCCCGGCGTGACGCCGACGGCTACACCATCGGTCAGGTCCATGAAGGCCTGATGGTGGCCCACCACACCGGCCTGACTCAGCTCAACTACGACGACTTCGAGCCGGTGGCGGGTGTCACCCAGTCACCCCAGTACCTGACGGTTCCTGCCGGCGCGCCCTACACCACCTTCGAGGAGTTCGTCGAGTACGCCAAGGCCAATCCGGGTGAGGTCCGCTTCGGCGTGACCCTGGGCGGCGTGCCGCATATCCACGCCGCCATGATGGAGGAAGCCGAAGACCTGCAATTCCGCTACGTCGGCTTCGAGGGCACCGGCTCGCGCATCCGCGCCCTGGTCGGCGGCCACATCGACGCCGCCATCGGCGATATTTCTTCCAGCGGCGAGTTCGTCAAGAACGGTGACCTGCGATTCCTGGCGGTGGGCAGCGAGGAGCGCCAGCCCGAAGCGCCGGACGTACCGACCTTCACCGAGCTCGGCCATCCTGAGCTCAAGCTGAACATCATTCGCGGCATTCTGGCACCCAAGGGCACCCCGGAAGAACGCATCGACACCCTGGCCGAGGCCTTCGAGGCCATGAGCCAGGACGAGGCCTTCGCCCAGTCGGTACACAACGCCGGCGCCAGTGTGGTGTTCGAAGGCCCCGAGGCGTTCGCCGAGTACCTCGAGACCAGCAACGCCACCATCGAGCGTCTGTCAGGGAAGCTTGCACGATGAGCCAGAGCACCACCGACCGCTCCCCTTCCGGGGAGCGGCACGCCCCGGGCCGGGGTGGTCCCCTGGCCCATGTGCTGTTGAACATCGCCCTGGCGGCGCTGTTCACCGCGCTCTTTGTCAGGGCCCAGGCGCTGCCATCGTCGATGTGGGAACCACTGGGTTCGGGCAGCTTCCCGCGGCTGGTGCTGGCGGCGCTGGTGGCATTGAACCTGGCCATCGCCTTCAAGGAGGCGCGTGCCTTCCTGCGCCAGAGCCCCGGTGAGCGCGGCCAGGTCGGCGCCTGGATCTGGCGTCACCGGCTGGCCTTCGCTGTGCTGGCGCTGTTTGCGGTGTACATCATCGCCCTGCCCTGGCTGGGTTTCAGCCTGGCCTCACTGGCCTTCCTGCTGGCGGGTCAATGGCTTCTGGGCGCGCGCTCGCTCAAGGCCCTGGCCATCGCTGTGGTGGTCGCCCTGGTGTTCTCGCTCGGGGTCGACACCCTGTTCCGCGACGTCTTCGTCATCAGCCTGCCCCGCGGCCTGTTCAGCTGAGGCGGCAACGACTCCTCGAGGAAATTGCTCATGATGGATGCGCTGCTGTCCGGCATGGACCAACTGTTTACGCTCTCGACCATGTTCGCCATGCTGCTGGGTGTGATCGCCGGAGTCATCGCCTCGGCGATTCCTGGCTTCACCATCACCATGGCCATCGTGCTGACCCTGCCGCTGACCTTCACCATGGACCCGCTGCAGGGCGTGGCCACCATGCTGGCGGTCTATGTCGGCGGTTATACCGGCGGCCTGATCTCCGCCGCGCTGCTCGGCATCCCCGGCACGCCGTCGTCGGTGGCGACCACCTTCGACGCCTTCCCGATGGCGCGCAAGGGCGAGCCTGGCCGCGCCCTGGCGCTGGGTATCTGGGCTTCCTTTTTCGGCGCCCTGGTCAGCGTGGTGGTGTTGATCATCGCCGCCCCACCACTGGCGCTGATCGCCGTCAAGCTGGGCGCCTGGGAGTACTTCTCGCTGATCATCTTCGCCATGACGGTGGTCGCAAGCCTGGTCGGCAAGTCCATGCTCAAGGGCCTGATGACCGGCCTGCTGGGACTGTTCATTGCCACCGTCGGCTCCGACCCGATGATGGGAGTGGCACGCTTCACCTTCGACTCGGACCTGCTCGCCAACGGTTTCCCCTTTCTGGTGGTGCTGATCGGTATCTTCGCCGTCAGCCAGCTGCTGTCCGAGGTGGAAGACGCCGAGGGCGTCAAGCACGGCAAGGCGCTGATGCCCGACGACGTCAACTTCAACCCCATGGCGGCGCTGAAGGAAACCTTAAGCTATCCGGTCAACCTGGTGCGCTCTTCACTGGTCGGGGTGTTCATCGGTGCGGTGCCCGGCGCCGGCGGCAGCATTGCCAACCTGCTGGCCTATGACCAGGCCAAGCGCGCCTCGAAGACCCCGGAGGCCTTCGGCACCGGGACGCCGGAAGGGGTGATCGCCTCGGAGTCCGGCAACTCGGCCACCTCCGGTGGCGGCCTGATTCCGATGATCGCCCTCGGTATCCCCGGCAGCGCGGTGGACGCGGTGTTGATGGCCTCGCTGATGGTCCACGGCATCGGCGTCGGTCCGCGCCTGATCATGGATCACGGTGATCTGGTCTACGGCATGTTCATGGCGATGCTGGTGGCCGCCTTGATGGTACTGGTGGTGTGTCTGTTCAGCATGCGCTGGTTTCTGCGTGTCACCGAGGTGCCCAAGTCGATCATCGTGCCGGTGGTCCTGGTGTGCTGCGTGATCGGTGCCTTCGCGCTGAACAACCGGGTCACCGACGTCTACCTGCTGCTCGGTGTCGGCGTCTTCGGCTATGTGCTCAGCAAGCTGGACTACCCGCTGGCACCGCTGGTACTGGGCGTGATTCTCGGCCCCATCGCCGAGACCAACCTGCGCCGCGCGCTGATGTCCGACGAGAACTGGATGCTGTTCTTCACCCGTCCGATATCGCTGGGCCTGCTGTTGCTGGCGGCACTGTCGATCGTGCTGGCGGTACGCCACCACCGTCGCGCCAAGCGCCTGCAGGCGGCCTGACGGCCTGGGTGCAACTCACCCGACAGACCCTCGGCGGGGCCCGGCTGGCCCCGTCGAGGGTCACCATAACGATAGCCCCTCCCCCTTCTTCCCTGACGATAAGGTTCCCCATGCGCTCTTTCTCCCAGCGTCTGCTGTCCCCCCTGGCCATCGCCTGCGCGACGATGCTGACGATGCCCGCCGCCTTCGCCGACGAGGCTCGCCAGGTGCGTATCGCCGTCGATGTGCCTTATCCACCGTTCGAATACCGCGACGCCAACGGCGAACTCGCGGGCTTCGAGATCGATCTGGGCAACGAGTTGTGCAAACGCGCCGAACTGGACTGCGAGTGGATCGTCCAGGGCTGGGACGGCATCATCCCCGGCCTGTTGGCACGCAAGTACGACGCCATCCTGTCGTCGATGCGCATCACCGAAGCGCGTGAACGCCAGGTTCGCTTCAGCGAGCCCTACGCCATGTCGCCCAAGGTCTGGGTGGCCCGTCGCGGCGAGGCCGTCGACCCGGAAGACCTGGCAAGCCTCGAGGGCATGACCGTCGGCGTCCAGCGCGGCACCACCCAGGACACCTACATCACCGGGCGCTATCGCGACACCCTCGATATCCGTCGCTACGCCACCGCCGACGAGGTCGCCCTCGACATGGAAAGCGGGCGTCTGGACCTGGCCTTCATCAACTACCCGGTGGCCATCGAGGCGCTGGATATCAAGGCCGAGGATGGCGACTTCACCCAGGTCGGGGAGCGTATCAATTCGCCAGAATCGATCTTCGGGCGCGGCAACGCCATCGCCGTGCGCCCCCGGGACGAGGCCCTGGCCGAGACCTTCAACCAGGCTCTAAACGAGGTCTACGCCGACGGCACCTTCCAGCGCCTGATGGAGCAGTACTTCGACTACGATCTGCGCCCCGCCAGCCGCCTGTAACCAGCATGGCAAGCACAAGGGCCCGCCTGAGCATAGCGGGCCCTTGTCGTTTCCTTCGTGGTTTCCCCTGTAGCTTCCCTTGATGCTTCCCTCGATGCATCCCACGTTGTTCTGACCGGCGTCGGCTCAGCTTTCCGCCTCACCCCGCTTTTCGCCGTCGCTTTTATTACCGCTTTCGTTGCTGTTTTCCGGGCCGCTGTCAGGGCCGGCCTCGTCTCCGTCGACACTAGCACCGCCGCCGTTGTCGTCACTCGCTCTGCGGGCATAGCGTGCCAGCAACCACCTGACGCCTCTCTCCCACGCCCAGGTGGGTAAAAGCCAGTGCAGGAAGATCAATATCCTGGCGTCCCGAGGCCGCGCGTAGCGTCGACGTGGGCGACTGGCGGTCAGGGCATGGACCACCGCCTCGGCGATCATCTCGGGGGTGCCGGCCCGGGAGTGATCGGCAAGGATGGCGGCCATGCCGCGCTTGATCCGCGCATAGGGCGCCTCGGGAGGGTTCTCGCACAAGGGCTTGCGGGCAATCGCCGCCCATTCGCTGCGAATCACCCCGGGCTGGATCAGGCTGACGGACAGGCCAAAGGGGCGCATCTCGACCCTCAGGGCATCACTCAGCGCTTCCAACGCGTACTTGGTGGCGTGGTACCAGCCACCCACCGGAAACCAGATACGGCCGGCCATGGAGCCAATATTGACGATGCGACCGCGCCGTCGACGTCGCATGCCGGGCAAGACCTCCCGAGTCAACGCCATCAGCCCGAACACGTTGACCTCGAACTGACGCCTGGCCTCCTCGATCGGGACTTCCTCCAGCACGCCATAGCTGCCGTAGCCGGCGTTGTTGACCAACCCATCGAGCTCGACGCCGTCGCGCTCGATACGTGTCAGCACCGCGGCAATGCTGTCGGCGTCGGTGATATCCAGCGCCAGCACCCGGGCGCCCTTATCAGCCAGGTGGCTCATGCGCTCGACCCGCCGAGCGCCTGCGTAGACGATAAACCCCTGCTCGAGCAGCGCGGTGACGATCGCCTCGCCGATCCCTGACGACGCCCCTGTCACCAGCACGCACCTTTCAGTCCCTTGATGGTTCAACGGCCAAGCTCCCAATTTCATGGATTCGGTTACCACGCTAGCGCGTTTGAATTCGAAGATGGCACTCACCTTTCGAGGTAGGTGCTCGATCTTGTGCTCTTTTAGCCCCGACCATGGTGAAGAGGCACAGGCCTCGGAGAGAAGGCACAGACTCGAGCTTTCATCACGTTATGCTCAAACATGCTTGGACAATCCAGGGGGGCTTCTTATCGGGTAACGCTGATCTAGAGTATGAAGTGCCTTTGAAGCGACTGGCCTCGGCCCTCGGCCGGCCACCGTCTCCCATGTAAGCACCGCCGTTGACACTCGTGCCTGTACCACCGCCATCACGACCGTGTTCATCGGCGCCAGCGCTATCGATAACCGTCCCAGGAGCCGCCATGCCCATCCGCACGATCAACGCCCTTGCCCTGTCGCTCGCCCTTGCCATCGCGCCGCTTGCCGTCACACCACTTGCGGCCTTTGCCGACGAGATGCCCGGCCGTCAGTTTGCTGATGTAGGAGACTTTCGCGTCGCCTATCGCGAATGGGGCGAGCCTGGTGACCCGGCGGTCATGCTGATCCATGGCATTCCGCTCAACAGCGTGCTGTTCTCCCGGGTGGGCCCGCTGCTGGCGGAACAGGGCTATCACGTCTTCGCGCCCGGCCAACTCGGGCTCAGCTACACCGACGGCCCCATGGACGCCGACCACTCGCTCAAGGGCCAGGCCGAAATCATGACCGACTTCGCCAATCAGGTCATGCCCGGCCCCTACATCCTGTTCGGCCACGACCTGGGGGGCGGCATCGCCCAGATCATGGTGACCGATCCCGAGCTCAAGGAGCAGAACCAGGTCCGCAAGATCGTGATCGGCAACTCCGCCGTGCTCGACATGTGGCCGGTCCCTGAGGCCAACGCCGCCATCGCCAAGGCCAAGTCCGCCGAGGCCAGCCAGATCTTCAGTGCCGACAACGTCCGCGAGATCGTCAAGAACTTCGCCTCGGCAGGTCTCATGCAGCCGGAGGAGACCCTGACCGACGAGATCCTCGAGGACCTCTACGGCAACTATGCCGAGAACGAGTCGACCCGCAACCATTTCATCGAGTACCTCAAGGCCATGGATAACCGCCTTACCCTTGAGGCCTCACCTCGGATGGTGATGTGGAACAAGCCTGCGATGCTGCTGTGGGGCGTGCATGACCCCTTCCAGCCGCCCTACGTCTCCGGCGTGGCACTGGCCCGCATCATGCCCCACGCCACCTGGGAATATCTGGACGCCAGCCACTTCTATCCGCTGGAGCGCCCCCAGGAGGTGGTCGACGCCTTCGTTGCGTGGGACCAGCAGTAGGAGGTTCCGCCCTTGTCAGCGCTGCTCGCCGGGAGACCCGACCTTGGGTCCTGAACGGCGACGGCGTTCACCATGCCGATCACGCGCCCGCTTGATGCGGGCGCGTGCTGTTTCGCCAGCCGCTTTAATTCCCCTGGCGGTAAGCGAGCCCTCGCTCTCTCGTGGCGGGCGCCAACCTGAGGCATAGTGGACGCTCGATAGATTTCTTTCGCATCCATCATTTGCCCCTGGTCGACTCGCCTGTACTGGCTACCCGGGGCCCTGCAACGGAGGTCAGACATGGTTCGCATCCACGACGACAATGCCCAGGCAATCGGCAACACCCCGCTGGTGCGGCTGAACCGGGTCAATGAAGGCGCCACGATCTGGGCCAAGATCGAGGGGCGCAATCCGGCCTACAGCGTCAAGTGCCGGATCGGTGCGGCGATGATCTGGGATGCCGAGGAACGCGGCGTGCTCAAGCCGGGCATGACCATCATCGAGCCAACCAGCGGCAATACCGGCATCGCCCTCGCCTTCGTTGCCGCCGCCAAGGGCTACCCGCTGACCCTGACCATGCCGGCCTCCATGAGCCTGGAGCGGCGCAAGGTACTGAAGGCCCTGGGCGCCGAACTGGTGCTGACCGAACCGGCCAAGGGCATGCCCGGCGCCATCGCCAAGGCCGAAGAGATGGCCAAGTCCGATCCGTCGACCTACTTCCTGCCCCAGCAGTTCTCCAACCCGGCCAACCCGCGCATCCACGAGACCACCACCGGCCCCGAGATCTGGAACGATACCGACGGCGAGGTCGATGTCTTCGTAGCCGGCGTCGGCACCGGGGGCACCCTGACCGGGGTCTCGCGCTACATCAAGAAGACCCAGGGCAAGGCGATCACCACCGTGGCGGTGGAGCCCACCGACTCCCCTATCCTGACCCAGGCCAGGGAAGGCAAGGAACTCAAGCCCGCTCCCCACAAGATCCAGGGCATCGGTGCCGGCTTCGTGCCGGACAATCTGGACATGGATCTGGTCGATCGCGTCGAGACGGTCACCAACGAGGACGCCATGGCCATGGCCCATCGACTGATGCGTGAAGAAGGCATCCTCTGCGGCATTTCCTGCGGGGCAGCGGTCGAGGCTGCGGTGCGTGTCAGCAAGCTGCCCGAGTTCGCCGGCAAGAATATCGTGGTGGTACTGCCAGACAGCGCTGAGCGCTATTTGAGCTCGGCGCTGTTCGCCGACCTGTTCACCGAGCAGGAACTCAACCAGTAACGTCGCCCAGACGGTCAACAGGCGAGCCGGCCCGTGCCGGCTCGCCTGTCATTTCGATCCCGCCTTTCATCGCTGCCGCTGGAGAGGCGAGTCGCGCAGCCTCCTGCGGCATCTCAGGTATTGAGCACCACGCCACCGTTGAGGTGCAGCGTCTGGCCACTCATGTAGGACGACTCTTCGCTGGCCAGATAGACATAGGCGGGCCCCATCTCGCTGGGCTGGCCTGCCCGATTCATCGGCACCTGACCACCGAACTCGGCGACCTTTTGTTCGTCGAAGCTCGCCGGGATCAACGGCGTCCATACCGGCCCCGGGGCCACTGCGTTGACGCGAATCTCGCGATCCATCAGGGTCGCCGCCAGCGAACGTACCAGTGCCTGCACCGCCCCCTTGGTCGCGGTGTAGTCGAGCAGGGTGTCATTGCCCTTGAAGGCATTGATCGAGGAGGTAGCGATGATGGTATCGCCGGCGTCGAGATGGGGCACCGCCGCCTTGGACAGATAGAAGTGGCTGTAGACATTGGTGCGGAAGGTCCGCTCCAGCTGCGCATCATCCACCTCGGTAATATCGGACCAGTCATACTGTTCGGCGGCGTTGTTGACCAGGATATTGAGCCGTCCAAAGCGCTCGATGGTGCTGGCCACGGCCTGACGACAGAAGTCGGCATCACCGACGTCCCCCTTGAGCACCAGGCACTCACCGCCTTCCTTCTCGACCATCTGGCGGGTGGTCTCGGCATCCTGATCTTCTTCCAGATGCACGATGGCGCAGTGCGCGCCCTCACGGGCATAGTGCACCGCCACGGAGCGACCGATACCGCTGTCGCCGCCGCTGATCAGCGCCACCTTGCCGTCCAGCTTGTCGCTGCCACGGTAGCTGTCACGGATCACCTCCGGCTCGGGCTGCATGGCCGACTCGCTGCCGGGCTGACGATGCTGTTGCTGAGGGGGTTGCTGTGTAGACATGGATCCACTCCTTCGGCTCATCGACATGGCGAACGTCATGGCCCCCGCCACCACGGGCATCCCTGGGGGCCGGCGGTACGCAACAGGCGTCTGCGGCAGAAGCCCTTTTCTGCACGTGACGTGAAGGTTGTGTACCACTTTTGTACAGAGTGGGACAGTCAGCGACTGACTTCAAGGGGCAAGCAACGACTTTGCACCGTCAAGCATCTCGACCTCTCGCCGCCTTCATGTCGCTCACACTGGTCAATAGGCTCTGCGTGCCGACGTGCCTCCTATCCCCATGGCTTGAAAAGGAACACCCATGCCCCATCGCACTCCTCCCAGCGTCAGTCGCCAACGCAACAAGGTGGTCAGTGCCGAGGAGTCGGTACAGCTGATCCGTGACGGCGACAGCCTTGCCACCGGCGGCTTCGTCGGGGTGGCCTTTCCCGAGGCACTGGCGGTAGCGCTGGAGCAACGCTTCGTGGAGTCCGGCCATCCTCGTGATCTGACGCTGATCTACGCCGCTGGCCAGGGCGACGGCAAGGGCCGTGGCGTCGATCACTTCGGTCGCCCTGGACTACTAAAGCGCGTCATCGGAGGCCACTGGGGGCTGGTACCGCGCTTGCAGAAGCTGGCCATCGACAACCAGATCGAGGCCTACAACCTGCCACAGGGCGTGATCTCCCATCTGTTTCGCGACACCGCCGCCGGCAAGCCGGGCACCCTGACCAAGGTGGGGCTCGATACCTTTGTCGACCCACGTCAGGGGGGCGGCAAGATCAACGAGCGCACCACCGAGGATCGCGTGCGGCTGATGCCCATCGATGGCGAGGAGTACCTGTTCTACCAGGCTCAGCCGATTCAGGTCGCGCTATTGCGCGGGACCACCGCCGACGCCGACGGCAACGTGACGATGGAGCGTGAGGCGCTATTTCTGGAGATGCAGGCCATTGCCATGGCGGTGCACAATTCCGGGGGCATCGTCATCGTCCAGGTCGAGAGTCTGGCCGAACGAGGCACCCTCAAGGCCAAGGACGTGAAGATCCCCGGCGTGCTGGTCGACGCCGTGGTGCTGGCACAGCCCGAGTATCACTGGCAGACCTTCGCCACCCAGTTCAGTCGCGCCTTCGCCGGCGAACTGAAGGCGCCGATGAATGACATCGCCAGCCTCTCGCTGACCGAGCGCAAGGTCATCGCCCGCCGCGCCGCCTTCGAGCTTCGGCCCAACAGCATCGTCAACCTGGGCATCGGCATGCCCGAGGGCATCGCCAACGTAGCCAATGAGGAAGGGCTGCTCGAGTACCTGACGCTGACCGCCGAGCCCGGCGTCATCGGCGGCCTGCCGGCGGGCGGGCTCGACTTCGGCGCCGCCATCAATACCCAGGCGATCATCGACCAGCCAAGCCAGTTCGACTTCTACGATGGCGGCGGCCTGGACATCGCCTTTCTCGGTCTCGCCCAGGTCGACCAGGAGGGCAGCGTCAACGTCAGCCGCTTCGGCCCCAGGCTTGCCGGCGCCGGCGGCTTTATCAACATCAGCCAGAACGCCAAACGGTTAGTGTTCGTCGGTACCTTCACCGCCGGTGCCCAGCTGTCCATCGACTCGGGAAGACTAAAGATCGACGCCGACGGCAGCCAGCGCAAGTTTGTCGAGCGCGTCGAGCACCGCACCTTCAGTGGCCCCCTGGCGGCGAAGCGCGGCCAGCCGGTGCTCTACGTCACCGAGCGCTGCGTGTTCGAACTGCGCGCGCAAGGGCTGACGCTGATCGAGATCGCCCCGGGGATGGAACTTGAGCGCGACATCCTGGCGCTGATGGACTTTCGGCCCCACATCGACGCGCCCCTTGCCACCATGGATCCCCGCCTGTTCGACAGCGCCTCCATGGACCTGCTCGAGACCCTGCTGGAGCGGCCGATCGCCGAGCGCTTGAGCGTCGATCTCGACACTTACCAGTTCTTCATCAACTTCGAGGGACTGGCGGTCAACGACGATGACACCATCGCCACCATCGAGAGGGAGGTCGAACGCCTGCTTGAGCCCGTGGGCCGTCCCGTCTATGCCATCGTCAACTACGACAACTTCACCATCGCGCCGCACCTTGTCGAGCGCTACACCGAAATGATCTGCGGCCTGTCCGAGCGCTTCTACGAGCGCGTCACTCGCTACACCACCAGTGCCTTCCTGCGCCTCAAGCTCGGCGACGCGCTGGAGCGCCGTGCCGATGCACCGCACATCTACGAGAACCGCAAGGACGCCCTGAGCCACCTGCTCGACGAGCAGCAAGACAGCTGACCATTCTGCGACCATATGGCTGTCTGATGGCTCTCCATGAAAAAGGCGCTGGAGTTTCCTCCAGCGCCTTTTGTGCAAGCGGCTTGAAAAACGTCTGCCTTCAGCCGGCTTCCCGATCCTGCATGTCCTGCAGATACTCTTCAGCGAGGTTGGCCTTGGTGGCATCGTCAAAGGCGCGTCCGGCGAGCTGAAACACCTCCTGCTCTTCCTCGTCGAGGTGGTGAGTGACCAGATGCTGCAGCTTCTTGGCGCTGGCAAGCCAGCCCGGTGAACTGTAGTCGGTCGTCTCGAGCGCCTCGATCAGCTCATCGATCTCGTGGTGCTCGGCCACGCTGTGCCGCGCCTTCTCCTGGGTCATGTCATGCTCCATCATCGGCATGTACAGGGCCCGCTCTTCTGCGCCAGCGTGGTTCTCGAGCTCCTCCTTGACGCGCTTGAACAGCTCATCGCGCCCGTCACTGTCGCCTTCGGTCTCCACCAGCAGTTCCAGCAGGCGGCGCTGCTTGTCGTGGCTCTCACGCAGGGCTTCAAAGATGGTCACGGATCTCTTCCTCCTTGTAGAAGCGGTGCCAGGATCGCGCCGTCGACGGCGTCTGTTCCATGGCGATGTCACGGCTCTTCCATATACCAAACTTATACAAGGATGGTTTTATTGTTCAAGATCCGCAACCCGAAGCCTACGATCGCCTAAGTCTACCGAGTCTTTTGCCCAATTCTTCTCCACTCCTGCTGGCCTTTACTCCCAGGCCAGACGGCTACGGGAAGAAAGCTTGCTCAGCGAACCCGCGGGAGCGCTTTGCGAACGCTTGAGGACGCTAGCCGGTCGGATTCGTCCGGGAGGCGCCAGGTAACGACCGCCAGCAATGGGACGAACGTCATTTTCGGGCGGACCCAATTGGCAAATTCTTGCTCGGTACGTGCCAAATCGTGCGGCTTCGGGAACACCTCGAGTCGCACCGACAGGTTGTCGGTTAGCATCCGACAGAGGCTGCGTCGACTGACTACAAACTCGGACGTCAGCCGCCCTGAGGCGGCAATCCCGGCTACAGTGTGTGGGCAGCAAGGAGCCGGGGGGATGGACGATGGTAGCTTGCCCAGCCACTCGGAAGCTGCGTTACTGTACATGGACACGCAATAGCGGGAGGACACCCTGCCTTGAGAGCCAGCATTCGACTTGCCGTCATGGCCTCATGCATCGTGCTTTCCGCCCGAGCCGCCGACTCCCCTCCTCTGACGTCAGGACAGACCCTCTACCAGCAGGGAAGTCACGGCGAGTCGCCTCATACCTCCTGTGCAAGCTGCCACGGTGTCGATGGCCTGGGGATCGATGGCACTGCACCTGCTGTCCATTGGACGGCATTGACCAGCGAAGACCACCAGCCTGGCTATGATCGAACGAGTCTGCTGAAGGCACTGAGTCAGGGCATCGCTCCCGATCAACGCCGACTGTCTGCGCAGATGCCACGTTACGTGCTGGACGACGACGTTCTGGACTCGCTGATCGACCACTTGCAACAGCTCTCGGCGGCGACGGACACCGGCATCGAACCCACACGTGTGCTGGTGGGCATCTCAGGCAATTCGGACCTGGATATCGGCTTCAGCGCGGCCATTGCTGCCTTCAATAGCCAGGGCGGCGCTTTTGGTCGACGTATCGAGGTGACGACGCGGCCTGACGTGTTGACGACCCTGGCCGAGATCGATGACCGGCTGGAAGAGCGCCTGCAGACCGCCTGCCTGGTGGCCGCCGTCGAGGAAGTGCGCAATACCAGCGCACAGCGCGTGGGCCTGCTCGGCCGCCATGGCGATGAATTTCGCTTTCGGCTGATGACCATGAGTCTTCCGCTCTCGGCGGCAGCCGATGTGACCCTGGTCGCCAGCGACAATATTGTCGACGAACTGGAAAATGGTGAACTGCTGGACACCCCCAGAACCCTGGTCGGTTGTCTGGATCATCTCGGCGAACACGCCGCTGCCCTGGCAGAAGCCGGCCATGAGGTTATCCTCGCCATACCGCACCAGGATGCCCTGAGCTGGGCCGCCCTCCACGATCAGGGGCCCGAAGCCCTGCGCGGCTACGCCCTTGGCGCCCTGCTCGGAGAAGCCCTGGCTGCAGCAGGGGCCGATCTGACACCGGAGCGATTGAACAAGGCACTCGAGAGCATTGCTCTGACGGCCCAGACTGTCTATCTGGAACCTCGCTTCACCCCGAGGTATCTGCTCAGCCCGCCGTGATCAGACGCGCCGTCAGATACATGCCCAGGGCAAAGACAATATGGCCCACCACGTTGTTCATGCGGGCGAGGCTCGGGTTGGGAGCGCCCGAGCAGGCAACCCCCACTCCCATGCCAGGCTGCAGGATGAACCAGCCCGCGCCTACCGTCACCAGGCCCACGATCAAGGCCGGGCCAAAGGTCGGTGCCAACGCCCAGCCATCTCCCCACACCAACAACAGCGCCAAGGCAAAGCTCACGCCCACGACGTAGTGCATGATCCAGCCGATGGCGAGCTCCCCGCCGATCGCAGGCGAGGAAGCGATCCCCTGCCGATGGACCAGTCTCCCCTTGGGCAAGCCCGAAAACCAGCGGCCGACCAGATGCCAGGGTGGCAGTGGTTGCCCTATCGACTTGTTCAACAGCCAATTCCACAGATCCAGCAGGGCAGTCCCCCCGACACCGATCACCAGGGCAAGACCAAGCGTATCGAACATCCCTTTCTCCTGACACTGGACTCCATCAACCGCCCTGGAGCCGAAGGCATAAGCGCCCGTCACACGATCGGCGTCACCACCGACGCGCGCAGGCCAAGTGGAAATACTATCCATCAAGCAGAGGCGCCATTCATGCCACCTGAGCCGACAACCGCCTGACCAACCTAGCGTGAAAGCAGACACTTCACCAGAAACGCATGCCCAAGCGCCTGCGCTCGCTAACGACGTCGATATCGAAGTCGCTATCGAAAGGGCAAGGCCCGAGGAACCATCACTGGATGATATCCACCGGACCCTATCGGCAAGCGCCCGCCGCAGAAATATTCATGGACTCCGCTCTCGGAGGCCGCTCTCAGCAGGCGTCACGGCGCTTAGAAGGCGTTGAGCGGGATCTTGAGGTAGCGACGACCGTTGGACTCTGCCTTGGGCAAACGCCCTCCCAGAATATTCACCTGGAGTGACGGCAGCATCAGCGCAGGCATCGGCAAGTCCTGGTCGCGTCCATTGCGCATGGCGATGTAACCGGCCTCGTGCTGACCCTGGAGATGGATGTTGTCACGGCGCTGCTCAGCCACCGTGCTCTCCCACCGGGGCTCCCGGCCTCCGGGGCGATAGTCGTGTCCGGTAAATATGCGGGTATCTTCCGGCAAGGCAAGCAGATCCTGTATCGACTGCCACAACGCCTGAGCGTCGCCACCGGGAAAGTCTGCCCGGGCCGTGCCGAAGTCGGGCTGAAACAGGGTGTCGTGGACGAAGGCAGCATCACCGACGCGGTAGGTCACCGACGCCAGGGTATGCCCGGGAGAGAACATCACCTCGACCTCGAGACTACCGATGGAGAAGCGATCCCCCTCGGCCCACAGCCTGTCCCACTGACTACCGTCGCAGGCGAGCTCCGGCCAATGATAGATATCCTTCCACAGCGCCTGTACCTCGGTAATCTTTTGCCCAATTGCCGTCGGCGCCCCCGTCTGCTGCTTGAGATACTGCGCCGCCGACAGATGATCGGCATGGGGATGGGTATCCAGCACCCACTCCACTTCGAGGCCGTGTTCCTTCACGTAGCCAAGCAGTTCATCCGCGCTGGCAGTAGACGTCGCACCGGAGGCCGCATCGAAATCAAGCACCGGATCGATGATGGCACACCGTCTGGTATCGGGGTCCGTGACCACGTACTGGACGCTCGATGTCGCGGTATCGAAGAACCCCGTCACCTGTGGCCGTCCCTCGGAATGACGAATTCGTTGCATCTGGCACCTCCTTCGCTCTGTGTACGATGAATATGCCATTTCGATCTTTCTTTAGCACCTTTGTTCCATCCAGAGCAGCATTCCGCATGGGAAGCAGAAACGAAAGAAGCCCAACTCCTCCTGGAATTGGGCTTCTTCTAAATAAATGCCTGACGGACGGGCCGGCCTGCCGGCTACTCTACTCGTCTCACCCCTGAGACTCGCCCTTCGTTCCTCAGGGCCCGCCTGCGGCGGTTCTCCCCTGTTCCCGACGGGGTAGTCTCATGGGGGAGTCGCCTCGCCTTATTCGACTGAACTTGTAGAGAGCCCATGCATGCGCTCTTTACAAAAAGAAGGCCCGACTATCTCTCGATAATCGGGCCTACTTCTGAATAAATGCCTGACGATGACGCTTAGACAGCAAGGTCGCTCGCATGGGGGTGAGTCACCCCAAGGTTTGCAGCGAAGCTGCAAGGGGGGACGAACGACGCGAGCCTGCGAGCGGCCGGACCGCACGCAGTGCGGCCCCACAAATAAAAAGCGGGGTCTTCCCATGCATGCGAAGAAGCCCGGTTATCTCTCGATAACCGGGCTTCTTCTGAATAAATGCCTGACGATGACCTACTCTCGCATGGGGAGACCCCACACTACCATCGGCGCTGAGCGGTTTCACTTCTGAGTTCGGCAAGGGATCAGGTGGTTCCCACTCGCTATGGTCGTCAGGCGGAAAAAGGCAATGTATATCATGCTGACGATACGCTTCATCGTATCCGTCAATTGATTCGAGACATCATCGACCAAAACCCTTTGGGTGTTATATGGTCAAGCCTCACGGACCATTAGTACCGGTTAGCTCAACGCCTTGCAGCGCTTCCACACCCGGCCTATCAACCAGCTGGTCTTGCTGGGTCCTTTAGGAGGCTCAAGGCCTCAGGGAGATCTCATCTTGAAGGGGGCTTCCCGCTTAGATGCTTTCAGCGGTTATCCCGTCCGTACATAGCTACCCGGCAATGCCACTGGCGTGACAACCGGAACACCAGAGGTACGTCCACTCCGGTCCTCTCGTACTAGGAGCAGCGCTTCTCAAATCTCCAACGCCCACGGCAGATAGGGACCGAACTGTCTCACGACGTTCTAAACCCAGCTCGCGTACCACTTTAAATGGCGAACAGCCATACCCTTGGGACCGACTTCAGCCCCAGGATGTGATGAGCCGACATCGAGGTGCCAAACACCGCCGTCGATGTGAACTCTTGGGCGGTATCAGCCTGTTATCCCCGGAGTACCTTTTATCCGTTGAGCGATGGCCCTTCCATACAGAACCACCGGATCACTAGAACCTACTTTCGTATCTGCTCGACGTGTCTGTCTCGCAGTTAAGCACCCTTATGCTCTTGCACTCACTGCACGATTTCCAACCGTGCTGAGGGTACCTTCGTGCTCCTCCGTTACTCTTTGGGAGGAGACCGCCCCAGTCAAACTACCCACCACACACGGTCCTCGAACCGGATTACGGTCCTGAGTTAGAACGCCAATGATGCCAGGCTGGTATTTCAAGGTTGGCTCCACCCCATCTGGCGACAGGGTTTCAAAGCCTCCCAGCTATCCTACACAAGCAACATCAGCGTCCAGTGTGAAGCTGTAGTAAAGGTTCACGGGGTCTTTCCGTCTAGCCGCGGGTACACAGCATCTTCACTGCGATTTCAATTTCACTGAGTCTCGGGTGGAGACAGCGTGGCCATCATTACGCCATTCGTGCAGGTCGGAACTTACCCGACAAGGAATTTCGCTACCTTAGGACCGTTATAGTTACGGCCGCCGTTTACCGGGGCTTCGATCAGGAGCTTCGCGTGAGCTAACACCATCACTTAACCTTCCGGCACCGGGCAGGCGTCACACCCTATACGTCCGCTTGCGCGTTTGCAGAGTGCTGTGTTTTTAATAAACAGTTGCAGCCACCTGGTATCTTCGACCGCGTCAGGCTCCGGTCGCGAGGACCTTCACCCTAATGCGGCGTGCCTTCTCCCGAAGTTACGGCACCATTTTGCCTAGTTCCTTCACCCGAGTTCTCTCAAGCGCCTTGGTATTCTCTACCTGACCACCTGTGTCGGTTTGGGGTACGGTCTCACAGTATCTGAAGCTTAGAGGCTTTTCCTGGAAGCGTGGCATCGATGACTTCCTGACCGTAGTCAGTTCGTCTCGCCTCTCGGCCTTGAGGATCCGGATTTACCTGAATCCTCAGCCTACCGGCTTTCACCAGGACAACCAACGCCTGGCTCACCTAGCCTTCTTCGTCCCCCCATCGCAATACTGTGAGGTACGGGAATATTGACCCGTTTCCCATCGACTACGCCTTTCGGCCTCGCCTTAGGGGCCGACTCACTCTGCTCCGATTAGCGTCGAACAGAAACCCTTGGTCTTCCGGCGGGGGAGTTTTTCACTCCCCTTGTCGTTACTCATGTCAGCATTCGCACTCGTGATACCTCCAGCATGCTTCTCAACACACCTTCATCGGCTTACACGACGCTCCTCTACCGCTCGTCATTCGACGAACCCGTAGCTTCGGTACCTGGTTTGAGCCCCGTTACATCTTCCGCGCAGGCCGACTCGACTAGTGAGCTATTACGCTTTCTTTAAAGGATGGCTGCTTCTAAGCCAACCTCCTAGCTGTCTAAGCCTTCCCACATCGTTTCCCACTTAACCAGGATTTCGGGACCTTAGCTGACGGTCTGGGTTGTTTCCCTTTTCACAACGGACGTTAGCACCCGCTGTGTGTCTCCCACGCTTGCACTCACCGGTATTCGGAGTTTGCCTCGGGTTGGTAAGTCGGGATGACCCCCTAGCCGAAACAGTGCTCTACCCCCGGCGGTGATACGTGAGGCGCTACCTAAATAGCTTTCGAGGAGAACCAGCTATCTCCGGGCTTGATTAGCCTTTCACTCCGATCCACAAGTCATCCAAATCTTTTTCAACAGATCCTGGTTCGGTCCTCCAGTTGATGTTACTCAACCTTCAACCTGCTCATGGATAGATCGCCCGGTTTCGGGTCTATTTCCAGCGACTGGTCGCCCAGTTAAGACTCGATTTCTCTACGCCTCCCCTATACGGTTAAGCTCGCCACTGAAAATAAGTCGCTGACCCATTATACAAAAGGTACGCGGTCACCAAACAAGTTGGCTCCCACTGCTTGTACGCATACGGTTTCAGGATCTATTTCACTCCCCTCTCCGGGGTTCTTTTCGCCTTTCCCTCACGGTACTGGTTCACTATCGGTCAGTCAGGAGTATTTAGCCTTGGAGGATGGTCCCCCCGTCTTCAGTCAAGGTTTCACGTGCCTCGACCTACTCGATTTCACAACACTCAGGTTTCGGTTACGGGGCTATCACCCACTATGGCCAGACTTCCCAGTCTGTTCACCTACCAGTTGTGTTGCTTAAGGGCTGGTCCCCGTTCGCTCGCCGCTACTAGGGGAATCTCGGTTGATTTCTTTTCCTCGGGGTACTTAGATGTTTCAGTTCCCCCGGTTCGCCTCTCATGTCTATATATTCAACATGAGATACCCAAGTTACCTTGGGTGGGTTTCCCCATTCAGAGATGTCCGGGTCGCAGGTCGTTTGCCACCTCGCCGAACCTTATCGCAGGCTTCCACGTCTTTCATCGCCTCTGACTGCCTAGGCATCCACCGTATGCGCTTCATCGCTTGACCATATAACCCCAAAGGGTCTGTCAATCGATGATGTCACGACAATTGCCGGATACGCTTGAAACGCATCTTACTTTGTCAGCATGATATACATTGTTAAAGAGCATTAGAGCACAAAACTCTAAGCTGGCGGCTTGTGGCTTGCTAATGAAGCACAAACGTCCAACTTAAAGTTCCGTTAACCGCTCTATCGATCAGGTAATTCATTGTGAGCACTTACCGACAGTCAGATGACGTGTCGTTTAAGGAGGTGATCCAGCCGCAGGTTCCCCTACGGCTACCTTGTTACGACTTCACCCCAGTCATGAACCACACCGTGGTGATCGCCCTCCGAAGTTAGGCTAACCACTTCTGGTGCAGTCCACTCCCATGGTGTGACGGGCGGTGTGTACAAGGCCCGGGAACGTATTCACCGTGACATTCTGATTCACGATTACTAGCGATTCCGACTTCACGGAGTCGAGTTGCAGACTCCGATCCGGACTGAGACCGGCTTTATGGGATTAGCTCCACCTCGCGGATTCGCAACCCATTGTACCGGCCATTGTAGCACGTGTGTAGCCCTACCCGTAAGGGCCATGATGACTTGACGTCGTCCCCACCTTCCTCCGGTTTGTCACCGGCAGTCTCCCTAGAGTTCCCGACCGAATCGCTGGCAAATAGGGACAAGGGTTGCGCTCGTTACGGGACTTAACCCAACATTTCACAACACGAGCTGACGACAGCCATGCAGCACCTGTCTGAGAGTTCCCGAAGGCACCAATCCATCTCTGGAAAGTTCTCTCGATGTCAAGGGTAGGTAAGGTTCTTCGCGTTGCATCGAATTAAACCACATGCTCCACCGCTTGTGCGGGCCCCCGTCAATTCATTTGAGTTTTAACCTTGCGGCCGTACTCCCCAGGCGGTCGACTTATCGCGTTAACTGCGCCACAAAGCTCTCAAGGAGCCCAACGGCTAGTCGACATCGTTTACGGCGTGGACTACCAGGGTATCTAATCCTGTTTGCTACCCACGCTTTCGCACCTCAGCGTCAGTGTCAGTCCAGAAGGCCGCCTTCGCCACTGGTATTCCTCCCGATCTCTACGCATTTCACCGCTACACCGGGAATTCTACCTTCCTCTCCTGCACTCTAGCCTGACAGTTCCGGATGCCGTTCCCAGGTTGAGCCCGGGGCTTTCACAACCGGCTTATCAAGCCGCCTACGCGCGCTTTACGCCCAGTAATTCCGATTAACGCTCGCACCCTCCGTATTACCGCGGCTGCTGGCACGGAGTTAGCCGGTGCTTCTTCTGTGAGTGATGTCCTCCCTCGAGGGTATTAACCTCAAGGCTTTCTTCCTCACTGAAAGTGCTTTACAACCCGAAGGCCTTCTTCACACACGCGGCATGGCTGGATCAGGCTTTCGCCCATTGTCCAATATTCCCCACTGCTGCCTCCCGTAGGAGTTCGGGCCGTGTCTCAGTCCCGATGTGGCTGATCATCCTCTCAGACCAGCTACGGATCGCAGCCTTGGTGAGCCGTTACCTCACCAACTAGCTAATCCGACATAGGCTCATCCGATAGCGCAAGGTCCGAAGATCCCCTGCTTTCCCCCGTAGGGCGTATGCGGTATTAGCCTGGGTTTCCCCAGGTTATCCCCCACTACCGGGCAGATTCCTATGCATTACTCACCCGTCCGCCGCTCGACGCCTCCTAGCAAGCTAGGATCGTTTCCGCTCGACTTGCATGTGTTAGGCCTGCCGCCAGCGTTCAATCTGAGCCATGATCAAACTCTTCAGTTTAAAGTCTGATAGCCCGTTAAGCGGACCAAACTTGGCTCAAGGTTCAAACGTCTCGTTTGACGAGTCGCTTGCCTTGATATTTCAGTGACAGTGTCACTGACTCATCGGCAAGCGCCCACATGAATTACCTGATCAATTTTTAAAGAGCTTTTCGCTTTGCAGCGCCTGCTGGCGCAGCGCCCTGCGAGGAAGGCGTATTCTACAGAATCGAAGCGTTTCGTCAAGGCTTTCTTTTTTCGCCGTGCAAGCGATGCCTGCAGGACTCAAGAGAAAGCGAAGCGAGCCTGACGCGCATTCTGCGATGCCGTCCTGGCGACTCCGATCGAGTGGCGAGCATTTTACCGATTTCTCGTTGCCCGTCAAGTGGGGAATTTCTCGAAGACTTGAAAAAGCCTTTTCAAAACAATCACTTTTACCACCCTTTACCGCCTGTGACGTTTGCTCGTCGCCGGCAGCGGATGCGTACTCTACGGATTGGGACCGGCCTTGGCAAGCACTTCGTGTAAAAAAATTTCACACCGCCGTCATCTGCATGACATCCCCGACAAGGCGACGAGGAAGGCGCCAAGAAATTGCAGCAAACCGCCGGGGCTTTCTCTGCTTGCCCGGCCTCTGCTTACCCGGCTCGTCATGGAGCATCCACTGACGTGTCGAATCGGCCTAGGCGTCGCCGCCTTCCACGATGCCGCCGAGCTCACAGGCGATCCCTGCCGGAATCTGCTCATCTGGGTTGGCAAGCCGCATGGCCAAGGCGAAGGTCCCGCTCGAAGCGTCGATCACCGGGTCCACATGGATGACCTCCGCTGAATAGCGTTGCCCCACCGGGCTCGATAGCATTACCTCGATGACATCTCCTGCAGCGATTCTTCCGTAAGCGGCCAGCGGCAAAGCGGCCTCGATGCGTAGCGGATCGAGCTGAACCAGTTCAAGCACCGGCGTGGCGTCAACGAATTCACCCTCCTCCGCCAGGCGTTCGCTCACCCACCCATCGAAGGGAGCCCGCGTCGTGAGCTGTTGCAGACGTGCATTGGCGAGATTGACCTGCAGGCGGGCCAGGCGAAGCTCGGTATCGATCTCGTCACGTTCGCTCTCGCTGAGCATATTGCGCTCGATCATTCGCTGGTTTCGCTGCATGCGTCGTGACGCATAGGCGGCGCGAGAACGCTCCAGTTCGACACTGGCGGATTCGACATCCCGCATCAGCGAAAACAGCGGATCGCCAGCCGCCACCCGCACGCCCGCTTGTACGTCGATTCGCTCGATGACGCCCGGCACCTGGCTCGACAGAGCAGCCTGGCGACCTGGCTCCACCAGGCAGCTTATTTCACCAAATCCCGGTTCTTGCAGATCCGTGTCCTGCGCCAGTGCCGGCGCGGCGATGCATCCCAGGGCAACGATCAGTGATCTCGCTGCTTTCATGCGCACTTCCTTTCCATGACGGAGACAAGGGTTAAACAACGATCGGCTATCAGCGCAGACCATGGCCATACAGATCTGCCAGTGGGAAAAACCATAGAGCGAATGAAAGAAATGAACGCGCCTCTTTCCGCGCCATGCCACCTTCGCGCCACGCTACTCCCCTCTTCCGCTGAAACCCAGTTGGTCATCTTCACGCCAGTCGGCTTCGAGCAAACGTGCCCGCTCCCGGGCGTGGCGACGCTCCCTGGTCTGCTGCGCGCGGCGCAGTCGTGTGGCAAGCCTTCCAAGACGGCGTTGCCAGCCATCCAGTTCCGTCAGCAATTCATCCTCTTCGGACAGCACCCACTCGACGCTGCCCGGATCGCCCTGGCGAGCGCAGCGCCCCATGATCTGACGATCTATCCGCGCAGCGTCGTGATGGCCCGCCAGGATCACGTGCAGGCCGCCCGCACCACGAGTCACCGGATCAAGCGGAATATCGGTCCCGCGTCCTGCCATGCTGGTGGCAAGGGTGACCGCCCCTGGCGCCCCGGCTGCGGCGACGACCGCCGCTTCGTCGGCGTCCTGGCGAGCGCTCAGTATTCGGTGTGCAATGTCGTTGGCCTTGAGTCTCGCCGAAAGCGCTTCGGCATCAGCGAGGCTGACGGTGGTCACCAGCACAGCACGCCCTTGCGCGACGAGAGAAGGAAGACGTTGGCAGATCCATTCCCACTTGGCCGCCTTCGTGTCACAACGCATCACCTTGCCGAGACGCCGCCGGCCAGGCCGATGGGGGGGCACCGTCACCACCCTCTGACGGTAGGTAGTCCAGAGTTCGCGCCGCACCTCCCTCGCCGTACCGGTCATACCCGACAGGTGGCGATAGCGGCGAAAGAAACGCTGGTAGGTCAGACGCGCCAGGGTAATGTTGGGATCGCTGGGCTCGCACCCTTCGCGGCGCTCGATCATCTGCTGCAGCCCCTTTTCCCAGCGCCGATCCTCCATCACCCGGCCGGTGTGCTCGTCAATGATCAGCACCTTGCCATCCCGTACCAGGTAGTGGACGTCACGTTGAAAGTGGTGCTGCGCCAGCAGAGCCTGCTGGATCAACCACTGCTGACGGGAACGTCCCTGCCAGTGCCCGGCCATCGACTGGCGGGACAGTCGTTCGACCTGCGATTCCAGATAACGCTTGCCGCTGTCGGTCAACAACAGCTGCCCCTGTTCCCGCACGAAGTGCTCGTCCTCGACAAAGCGCTTCGCCATGGCGATGGCCTCATCGACAAGCGCAATATCCAGTGCCCCCTCGCCGGCGGGGCCAGACAGGATCAAGGGAGTCCGCGCCTCGTCCATCAGCACGCTGTCGGCCTCGTCGACGATGGCGAAGTGCAGCCCTCTGAGCAGCAGCCTGTGGCTGGTGAGACGCCCCTGCAGTCGTGCAGCGTGGGCGCTCAAGGGGTGACGTCTGGTGCCGAGCTCCTGGGTGTCCCGCAGGTAGTCGAATACCAGTTCCTTGTTGGTGCAGTAGACCACATCCGCCGAGTAGGCCCTGCGCCTTTCGGCGGGCGTCATGCCGTGGACCACCGAGGCCACCGAGAGACCCAGGCGGGCGTAGACGGGGCCCATCTTGTCGGCGTCCCTTGACGCCAGGTAGTCGTTGACCGTGATGATGTGCACAGGGATGCCGGCCAGGGCGGCGGTAGCAGCCGGCAAAGTGGCCGTCAGGGTCTTGCCCTCGCCGGTCTGCATTTCCGCTACCTGTCCCTTCAGCAGGACCATGCCCCCCAACAGCTGCACGTCGTGGTGTGCCATGCCCAGTTCACGTCGTGCCACTTCCCTGACCAGGGCGAAGGCACGTGGCCATAGCCACCCAACCACGCCGCGACGGCGCAACGCCTGGCGCAGAAGGCCAGCCTGCGCATCGAGCGCGGTGTCGTCGAGCCGTGACAGCTGCCGCGCATGCCAGTGAATGACGGGAAGACGGCAACGCAAGACCCATCGTATGACCGAGGAGGGCCCGCCGAGGCTTGCCCTCAACCCGTGCCAGGCCCGTTCCAGTGCACCAGGTGCTGACACCGGGCGCTCGGCGCGGCTGATGACGTCTGCGGGAACTCGTGTCAGCATCGACTCAGCGCTCGAACAGGCGCAGGAAGGAACGCCGGACCTGCCGCCACATGCGGAATCCAATCGGCTCCGGTGTGTGCTCGATACGCACCTGGACACCTTGACCCAGGCGCACCCTTGCACCGCTCTCGATCAGGCCGGTGGCGCTGAAGTCCGCCAGATGATGCCGACGAAAGGCCCTCAGCGGCTCGCCTTCCCCCGACGCCGCCGAGGGGTCCAGGGCGACATCGCCTCCGCCCTTCTGGGTGAGACTCAGGCTTGGCACCTCATGACTGGCGCCAGGGGACAACCGCAGCAGGTGCGAGGCGGCGGCCTTTGCATCACCGCCGCTACGCACGCTGACGCTGCGCCGGTCGTCGCGCACGAGTTCCGCCTGGTGGGTCGGCACCAGCGTCCGCACTCGCAGGTCACCAGATTTGACCAGCACCCCGAGGGCCTGGCCGCGGCGAACATGGCTACCCAGGAGGGGCGCCCCTTCGGGCATCATCCAGCGTCCATCGTGGGGGCTCGTCAGCAATGTCGCCGCCGCTCTGCGCCTGGCATCGACCAGCTGACCTTCGACCAGGCGCTGCGTCTCCGCCAGCACCGACAGCGCTTGCGGGTCGCGAATATCGGCCTGCTGCTGCTGCTGAACCTCCCGTGCCCTGGCCTCGAGCAGCCTCACCTCGGCGTCGAGTTCCGGTGCCGCGATACGGGCAATCGGGTCGCCGGTGCGAAGTGGCTGCCCTTGTATCGCCATCAGTTCGACCAGCTCACCGCTGACACCGGACCGCAGGCGCGCGGGCTCGGCAGAATCGATCACCCCCTTTAGGGTGGTGGCGTGAGGCGCGGGCACCAGCAGCAGGCCCGCCAGCAGCAACGCCAGGCCGCCGAGCAACCAGCTCCAGGCGCGAGTGCGAGAACCTTCGAGTTGGCTATCCACGGACATGGCCTTCAACAGCTTGAACAGGGGCAACAGCAGCGTCATGGTCACCGACCACAGCGCCAGCAGGATACCGATGAACAGGTACTGGGTGGCGACGAAGGTGGCGATGACCACCATGATGATCAGTCGGTAGACGAAGGACAGCACTGCATAGGCCACCAGCCACCAGGCCTCCTTGAGCGAACCGGCCTGACCGCTGACATCGCGACGTCCCAGCAGGTAGCGCTTGACCACGTAGGTGAGCTGCTGGTTGGCGCGGGAAAACAGATTCGGAATTTCCAGGTAGTCGGCCAGCACGTAGTAGGCGTCGAAGCGCAGCAGCGGGTTGCCGTTGAACATCAGGGTCGAGACACCGCCGATCAACATGACGTTGAAGGCCAGCGAGCGAACAACGCCAGGCTCGGCCATGACCCACACCAGCATGGCCGCCGCCGCCAGCCAGAGTTCGACCAGCACCCCGGCGGCCCCGACCAGCATGCGCTTGCCCTTGTCCGGGCAGGCCGCAGCGGCGCTGGCGTCGACGTAGGGTACCGGGAAAAAGACCAGCAGCATCACCCCGATCTCGTGGACCTCGCCGCCCGCGTCGCGGGTGGCCCAGGCGTGCCCCAGTTCGTGCAGGGTCTTGATCAACGGGTAGACCAGTGCCATCAGCAACAGATTGTCGACCCCCAGCACCCGATCGGCCAGGTTGTCGCTCAGCTGCGTCCAGTGGATGCCTGCGACCACCAGCGCCAGCACCACGGTCGCCAGCCACAGCACCGCGCCCAGCGGGCCCAGCAGCGGCCTTACCAGCGGGTAGCTCGCGGCGACGAAGCGCTCCGGATCCAGCAGCGGGATGCGGATGCCCAGCGGCGACTTGATCAGCTGCAGCCACTTGCTGCGACGCTGCCGCGTCTGACGCCGTGACAGTTCCTCGATATTGATGTCTTCGTGCCCCGAAAGCAGATTGGCACGATGCAAGCGACCGATCAGGGTGACCAGTTCCTGCTGTGTCGGCATGGCTTCGCCCAAAGACCGGCTGACCTGATGCCAGATGTCGTCGAGGGTGCGTCGTCCATCGAGTCGCCCGATGATCTGATAGGACTCCGGCGTAAAACGATGCACCTGTCCAGTCAGGGAATCGTGCAGCACGTACCACGGTTCGCCGCGATACTCGTGGCGTGACAAACGCGCATGCCGGCGCAGGCGCAGGCGTAGATCGGCGACTCGGTGCCAGTGCTGGCTGAACAGTGCAGTGGTCATGATTCACCCCCACCAGCGCCACAGCGTCAGCTTGAGCCAGTCTCGCAGCCCGCGGGTCCAGATCTCGATCAGCGGACCTTCGCCGACCTCGACCCGCGCAATACCCGACAACCCAGGGCGCAGCAAGCGTTCCACCTGCCGGGGGTCAACCTCGCCGGCGTTCATCTCCAGGCGAGCCTCGACGATAAAGCGGGTCTGACCTTCACCGCTGGTGCTCCGAGGTGTGATCCGCTCGACCACCAGCGGCCAACGCTTGCCGGTCATCGAGGCCAGCACCATCGAGCCATGCTGGGTCGGCGCCAGATCATCGATACGGCCCTCGGGCACGGCCAGGTCCAGGCGAAACCCGTCCAGCGGAGAGACGCGAAACAGCTCCTCGCCTTGCTCGGTCACCGCGCCCAGTCGCTGGGTCAGGTCGCCACTGACCACCACCCCATCGAAGGGCGCGACCAGGGTGGCCCGATTGAGCCTGGACTCGACCAGTGCAACCCGCGCCTCGGCCTGCTCTCGCTGAGCCGCCAGCACGTTGAGCCCGGCGCGATCACCACGCGCGCGGGACTCCTGCTCCTGACGTGACAGCTTGGCGATTTCGCTCTGCCATTGCAGCCGTTCCAGCAGCAGCTCCCGGGTTTCCATGCTCGCCAGCACCTGCCCGCGCTCGACACGATCACCGGCTCGCACGCTGGTTGCCTCGAGATACCCCCGGAACGGCGCCGAGATCACCCGCTGCACACGACTTTCGACGGTCACCTCCGCCGCCACCTCGTCCACCGTGGTGATCAGGGTGGAGGCGACCAGCAGAGCCACCAGCGCCAGCACCGCCAGCTTGAGCCCGAGATGTCCCGGTCCAAGCAGGCGCCCCAGTTGCTCGCCAGCCGATGCCAGCGCCTTGACCACCAGCGGCCGGTCGTTGCGCCTTTTCTCCTCCAGCGCACGGGTGCATAGCGCCAGCAGACTCTCCAGCGCCTCGATCTCGTCGAGGGTAAAGGGTCGATCGCGTTCCAGGGTCACGGCGCCACGCGCCACCCCATCGTCGAGGCAGGGTACGCTGACCACCGAAGGAACACCGCCGAGGGTGACCAGCTCCTGATGGGCCAGCTGGACACCGCCATCGTGCCGCCCTGCCGCACCTTCCACGGGAGGACAGGCCACGCTGGCCAACTGGTCGAGCGCCTCATCCATGGCCGCCGCCGTGGCCTTCACCCGATTCATCTTGCGATTGAACTGGGCGCTGTGGGAAATCTGCAACACGCGACAACTGGCACCGCGGCGCCAGCCGAGGCTTACGCGTTCGGCACCGAATTGCTCGGCCAGACGGGTCACCAGCTGTGCCGAGGCTGCGGCGAAGGTAGCCTCGGACAGCACGCCGGCCAGCAGGGACAGGCGGTCCTCGAGTACCGCCTGGTGTCGCAGCATGTCTTCTTGCCGCTCACTCATCAGGTCCCGTTCCAGCGCAGCGACACCTTCCTCGAGTCGCTGCATCAGTGGCACCAGGGACTGACGTGCCCGCGCCACACCGTCGTCGGAGGTGTCGCGCAGGCCAGGCGGAATCGCCAGGCTCAGCGCTACCGCGCCTGCCACCTCGCCATCCATGCTCACCGGATAGCCGATGCCCAGGTGCGCCTCATCCAGTTGGCTGACCATGCCACTGGCAACCTCGGCGACCTCACTTGCCAGCGCCAGCAGTGCCTCGCCGGCGCCCTCGCTGAAGCCCGGCCACAGCGCCACTGGCTCGATGCCGGATGGCCCACGCCACGCCACCAATCCCTCGACCAGCCGCACCTCATCGACAGCGCCGCTGCGCTCACAGTGCCGGGCCAGCCAGTGCTGCATCCGTTCACGCATGGACGCTTCAACGTCGCCCCTTGCCTCGTCTAGCAGCATACCGCTCCCGCTGGCCCGTTCAGGCCCCTCATCAAGGTGTCAATCAAGACGTCTCCTCATCGTCATCCTTGCGCAGCCGACGCCATTGCTCGGCGGCCTGTTCACGTCGAAGCGTCTTGAGTCTATCGGTGTGCTCGGTAGACGACGACATGGCTCGCGCGATACCCCAGCCAGCGCCGGCCAGCGCCGCTGCCAGGCCACCCAAGGCCGAACTGCCCATGGCACCTTGCTGTTCAGCAGGGACGGACGCATCTGCTTCGCTCGACACCTTGGGCGATACCTCGGTCGACGCCGGTGAGCCTGCCGCCTGTGGCGACTGGTCCAGGGTTGCGTCATCGACCGACGGTACCGCCTCGAGCGACTCACTACCCTCCGCAGCGTCTGGCGCCGTTGGCACGCTGCCGGCAGCCGGGGGAGCGGCGAACAGCGGCAAGCCGCTGATCATGCCACCGCGACTGTCATGGTGGGCCGCCCAACCAGCGACAACACTACGTAGATCCTCGGGTCCCTGACTCGGAGCCACCGCTGCCGGACGGTTGTTCGAGACCATCGCCTCGCCCAGGGCGAACGCGGTGCGATCCATCCAGCTCCAGGCGGCCAGGCGGCCGCCTGGCTCCTGCTCACGGTAGAGGTTCTGCTGCGCACCGCGCACCAGATCCAGCTTGCCCTGAGCCAGGGTCACGATGGAGGTGACACGCTCGACCTCCGGCACACTCGTCGAACCGGCAGAGGCCACACTCAACCGTACTCGGCCATATTCACCGATCAGGATGTCGAAGCCGTAGTCACCACCGAAGCCGTCGAAGCCGGCACCGCCCATCGCCACATCGTGGCCCAGTCCGGTCAAGATGACGTCGTCGCTACCTTCGAAGTTGTCGATGGTCTCGATGGTGATCAGCCCTGGCACGCGAGTCACCCGAGCGAAATCGCCCATCAGAATATCGTTACCGGCACCGCCCTCGAGCGTGTCCTGGCCACCACCACCCAGCAGCACATCGCGATCGATGCCGCCAATCAGGTGATTGTCGCTGCGCAGGGCAATATTGCCGGTTTCCGCCAGGCGGTAACGGCCGGTGGTATCACTGAGAATGCGGCCGTCATCGGCGATGGCCACGGTCTCGCCGCCAGCGTTGACCAGGGTATCGGCGCCGACACCGCCAATCGCCTGATCCCGGCCCACTCCCAGCAGGATGACGTCATCCCCACCGGTGCCCTGGCGCCGATCGAGGCTCTTCACCTCCTGGCGAACACCATCTTGTGCGGTGATCGAGCCATTGTCCCCAATGACCACGTTGTCGCCGCCAAGGGCACTGATGCGTTCACCACCAAACCCGCCGATGATCCAGTCATCTCCTCTGCCGGTAGTGATGGTATCTACCCCGCCGATGGCGAAATGAAGGGACGCAAAGGACGTCACCACGCCATTGGCGTCGAACAGTACCTCGGCGTGATCACCCGCTACCTTGTCAGCACCAGCGGCGGAGGTGATGACATCGTCGCCTTCGGCGCCGATCACCAGGTTGCCGCCGCTGCCGACACTGACGCTATCCGCCGCGCCGTGACCGTGCGCCAACGAACGCGCGCTCACCAGATGTCCCGCTGCGTTCCACTCCAGGCGACCGAGGTCGGCAAGCACCGTGCTGGTCTGATCACCCGTGGTGATGACATCGCTGCCCGCACCACCGACGATCTCATTGCGACCGGCATTGACGCCGATGCGATCCTGTCCCGCCACCGCCGATGCGGTACTGGTCATCGTCCTCAACACCGAGGTGTCGTCCCACTGGAGTCGCCCATTGTCACCGATCAACTGGTGACGACTGGTGGCCGAGGCGGCGGTGATCGAAAGCCGATCATCGCCAGCGCCGCCGATGGCCGTGACCGAACCGGCATTCACCTCGAGGGTGTCGTCGCCGCCGATGGCAGTCGCACTGGAGGCGGCGCTCAACAACACTCCGCTGGCACTCTGGCGCAGAGAACCGTTATCGCCAAACAGCAGGTGACGAGCGTCGACCGATGCTGCGCTGATCTCGATGGTGTCCGCACCGGCGCCGCCCAGAGCGGTGACCGAACCCGACTCGACAGCCACACGATCGGCGCCGCCGACGTTGGGCGTCAGACTATCGCCGTTGACCAGAACGCCGACGTCGCTCCAGCTCAGGGTGCCGCGATCCGCCAGCACCACATGGCGCGCCCCGTCGCCAGCCTTGACGATCTCGATCAGGTCACTGCCCACCCCACCGATGACCACGGAGTGGCCACCGCTCAAGCGAATGCTGTCGTCCCCGCCGCGGGTATTCAGCATAGCCGCCGTCTCGCTGGCGGCAGTATCGGACGCCAGGCGGGAGGTCGCACTGACCAGGACACCAGCGGCGTTCCACTCAAGCAGACCATGGTCACCGATCGCCACGCTGGCACTGCGCTCAGGCGAGGCGACAGTCACGCTGTCATTGCCACCGGTGCTGAGGCTGTCACTGCCTTCTCCGCCGATCAGGACGTTGCGACCATCACCACCGTCAAGACGATCCACTGCCCCATTGGCGCTTGGCAGCGTGACCAGTTCACGCACCTGGGTGCCCACCACGTCCAGCCGGGCGTAGTCGCCCACCAGCAGGTCATCACCGCTGCGACCGCCGCTGGTCGAGCTGCCACCGTAAAGCACGTCAGACCCGCCACCCCCCAGCAGCAAGTCATTGCCCTCGCCGCCGAACAGTCGGTCGCCTCCGTCGTGGATACTGTCCTTGAGCACCAGCGTGGCACCACTGGACAGATCGTTCACCACCTTAAAGGTAACCTTGGCGTTGTCACCGATCAGCCAGTCGGAAGCACCGCCTCCGCTCAGGACGTCGTTGCCACTGCCGCCGATCAACAGGTTGTCGCCGCCGCTGACGCTCAAGCTGTCATCGCCGCCCGACGCCATGTCGACGCCTTCCACCGCGATCACCCGCTGACTATCGAGCAGTCGCAGGCCCGCCTCTCCGGGGCGAGCCTCCAGCTGGATCACGCCGTGGTCCCCCAGCAGGATGTCGTTGCCTCCTCCAGTACTCAGCATGTCATCACCGGCTATGAGGCTATCTCCGGTCGGATGGGCAATCGCTGCGGCGCTGGCATGCACCGTCATCACCGTATCGGCCTGGCTGAGGCGTCGGGAAACATCCACGTCGATGCCACCATCGCCGTACAGATGGTTGTTACCGCCCTTTTCATCACTCAGACGGTCATCGCCGGATCCACCAAACAGCTGGTCATCACCGAGGCCGCCAATCAGCGTATCCGCGCCGGCGCCACCCACCAGCACCACGCCACCGATGGCCTGACTGGCGTCCAGCAGATTATCACCGGCCTCCAGGAACGGCTGAGCCAGCAGCGTCGGCCGGCCGCCGACGGCGCTGTAGCGCTCGCCACTGCGAGAGGTATCGCCGAACACCACCAGCGGCATCTGCCACTGATAGCCACCGCTCACCCGGATGTGGTCATCACCGCCGCCACCGTGAACCACACTAAGCGGCATTTCACGAATGACACGGCCACTGCTGGCACTCACCACTCCGTCGAGCACCAGCGCCCCGGCGCTGGTGATGTCGCGAATCAACAGACGCTGTTCGCCGACCAGTACGCTGTCACCAGCGCGGAAGCCATCGGCGTACCAGCTGCCGGCACTACGATTCAGCTGGGAAACACCCGCCACCGTCTGTGCCTGCCAGTCGCCGTCGTAGGCCACCGGATCGGCATCGATGGCAAGCTGATCATCGCCTGCCCCCAGCAGCGCCTCGAAGACCCCGACACCGTGGAAATGAACCCCTCGCTCGGTATCGATGGTACCGCCCACACCATTGTCCTGGGACAGCACGCCTTCACCCATGCCGAGCCCACTGACCCGCTCGGCACCGATGACACCAGACAGGTCGGCCACGCTGGCATCCACGTGCAGCACCAGGCTGTCGCTATCCTCATGCGCGGTGCCGGAGGTCTCGGCGGCCAGCGCGCTGACACCTTCAGAAGGCAGCATCAGCGGCACAGACGGCACCGGCGTATCGGCGACAGTGCCCCCTTCGACGATCAGCGGTCCCTGAATGTCGGACAGACGCCGTTCGGTGACAAACTGCATGCCCGCCTCGACCGGAGCCCGATATCGGGTCTCCGCCACCACCTCGACGGCCACCTTGTCGGCCCAATTGCTGGCGTCGAACACCACTGCAGGTGTGGTGACGGAGGTCAGCGTCAGGCTGTCACCGACCCAGCTTCCCAGGGTATCGTCGGACATCAGGTGCAGCCTTCCCTGGGCATCGATGTGGTTGATCCGCAGACGCCCGGCAATGCTCGATCCCGAGCCATCTTCCAGGCTCAGGTAGCGCCCGGTCTGGGCCCCCAGCGATGCCCAGTCGCCACCTTCCAGGACCAGAATCGCCCCGGCTCCCTGCGCGGCCAGCACCGTCACGCTGCGCTCACCGTCGAACAGGGTATCCAGCACGATGCGCCCACCCAGGGGGAACTCGGTCTGGCCATCGCTGTTGAGATGGACCCTGACCTCAGCGCTCGGCGCCTTGGTCAGCCTCAGGGTGTAGCTGTCGCTGCCGCCCAGGGTCGAGACTCGGGTACCGCCATCCGACTGCTCCACCACCAGCCCAGCGCTGTCATCGTCGTGGACGCTGACGTCGACCTTGCTCGTGGCGCGCTCGGCAAACGAGCTGGCCTGCCCCAGATTGCTGGAGATATCGAAGCCCAGCTGGGCGTCGATCCGGTCTTCGATGCTGGTGTTGCCGAGCGCCTCCAGCACCAGCGTCTGGGGCTTGTCCCAGTTGGAGGCATCGAAGCTCAGGGTGGCGCCGTGCTTTGCCACCAGACGACCGCCGAAGGCCGACAGATCCACGCTGACCGTGATCACCTCACCGGCCTGGGGCGCCACCGACAGGCGCACTTCGACGCTGCCGGACTGAGCCGACGCACCCTCGCCTTCGATCACCTGGAGTCGATCCTGGGCCGTGGACACCACCACATCTCCGCGCGTCGCATCGAATACCGTGATCTCGGTATCGGCGATGGGCTGATCCAGCAGCGAGGCCAACGCCTGGGGCAAGGGAGACGACGAGGGCGTCTCGACCTGGGCCAGATAGCTGATCGCCACCTGTCGAGTCCCTTCGACCAGACCATCGGTCGGCGCCTTGACGAAGATCTGCTGGCGCGGTGACCAGCTGCCCCCGGTGAACACGAAGTCCACGGTGATCGCCTGGGTAAACTCGCCCAAAGCGTCGAATGACAGAAGCAGCGTCTCGGCCGACGCCGCGCCCGCCGCGTGACGGTCCTGAGTCGACGCCATGCTGGCCGACAGTGTCAGCGTCACCCTGCTGCCCTCGGCGATACCGGAGATCGGCAGGTTCGTCGACAGCCAGTAAGCGGCAGCGTCGCCGCCTTCCACCACCCGCGTCGCCCCACCGGGCTGCTCGACCAGGATGGCACCGTGCTCGGGGCTAGCCACCTGCACCGTCAGCGCCTCGGCCAGAAGATTTGCGTAGGCCTCGTCAGCGGACACCGTGCCATGGCCCACCAGGCTGCTGGCACCCCTGGCGTCAATCGCCTTCACCTCGCCGCTGACGTCCCCCGCCACCTGGATCTGGTCACTGCCGAGACCACCGATGACCTCAGTCAGTACGCTTTCGCGGGTGCTCAGCACCTGAATCCGATCGTCTCCCGCTCCGGCCTCGACGCGCACACGCTCGAGATCGTCATGGGACAGATTGAGCCCAGCGCCAAACACGGCACCCGCGGTGATCACGAAGTTGTCGTCGGCGCTGCTGCCGAAGGCACTCAGACTGTCGTAGCCGTCTTCGCCATCAAGTGCCAGAGGCGCCTGGGTGGCGTAGACCTGATACTGATCGTTGCCCTGGCCCCCCAGCACGCTCATTGCCTGGCCGTTGCCTCGACTGACAAAGCCGTCGCCGGCCTGGGTCACCGCGATCTCATCGCCCACGACGACGCCCGAGGCGTAGACGCCCGCGCTGGCCGTGCCTACAGGGTTCGGATGCTCGCCGTACTGCTGGCCAATCTCGAAGCGATCGTCGCCGCGACCTCCGTCCAGCGTCATCACGGTCGATGAGCCATCGACCACGAAGCGGTCGGCGCCGTCGTGGCCATTGATGGTCACCCGGGCATTGATGCTGGCCCCCACATCGATACGCTCCACGGCGCTGCCAGCCTCGGCCAGGCGCGCAACGAAGTTGTCGCGGACCAGGAACAGATCGCCCGTGGTAGACGCCGTCGTCTGGGCCCGGACCATACTGCCGTCATAGTTGTCGTAGCCACGACCTTCGATGAACAGGGTGTCCGCTCCGGCATTGCTGGCACCGCTGTCGAGAACGCGAATGCGGTAGTCGCCCTGATCCGCCTGGCGCGTGACAATCCGGTGCTCGTCGCTGCCGGATCCACCATCCAGGGTCAACAGCGCCTGGCGATCATTGAGCTCCACCACGGTCAGACGGTCCTTGCCGCCGTCGCCGGCCACCAGCATGGCGCCCACCAGGGTATCGGCATGGATCAGCATGTCGTCGTTGCCGCTGCCACCCCGGAAGCTCATGTTGTTGGTCACCGCGATATCGCCGTGCACATGCAGAATATCGTTGTCGTCGCCCAGATCGACGGCGATTTCCCCTGCGCGATGCCGGCCATCGAAGAGCAGACGATCGTCTCCCGCCCGGGTCACCACCGTCAGGCTGTCGGCAAACTGCCATTGACCCAGGAAGGACACCAGATCGTCACCATCCCCGCTGTCTACCGACAAGGTGTCGGCTCGGTGATCGCCGTTGAAGGTAACAGTATCGGTACCGGCACCGGAGGTGACCTTGGCCGCTGCGGTGACGGTCAGGTCTTCGGTCACGCCCAGGGTATTGGCGCCCTCGCCCATGGCGAGGGAAAGCGAGCCGGCCTGGATGCTGGCGTCGAAGGTGATGCGGTCGTCGCCCTCTCCGGTCGTCACATCGAAGGCGTCGGTCACGCCCAGTGAGTTGTTGACGCTCAGCACGTTATCGCCGGCGCCCAGCGCCAGGCTCAGCGAGCCGGCCTGATGGGTGCCGTTAAAGGCAACGGTGTCGACGCCGGAGCCGGCGGAGACACTGGCCGCTGCGGTGACGGTAAGGTCTCGAGTCACGTCCAGGGTGTTGGCGCCCTCGCCCATGGCGATGGAGAGCGAGCCGGCCTGGATGCTGGCGTCGAAGGTGATGCGGTCATCGCCACCCGTGGTTTCGACATCGAAGGCATTGGTGACGGTGAGTGTGTCGCTTACGCTCAGCACGTTATCACCGGCACCCAGCGACAGACTCAGCGAGTCCGCCTGATGGGTGCCGTTGAAGGTAACGGTGTCGACGCCGGAGCCGGCGGTGACACTGGCCGCTGCGGTGACGGTGAGGTCTCGAGTCACGCCCAGGGTATTGGCACCCTCGCCCATGACGAGGGAGAGCGAGCCGGCCTGGATGCTGGCGTCAAAGGTGATGCGGTCATCGCCCTCTCTGGTCGTCACATCAAAGGCGTCGGTCACGCCCAGTGAGTTGTTGACGCTCAGGACGTTATCGCCGGCGCCCAGCGACAGACTCAGCGAGTCCGCCTGATGGGTGCCGTTGAAGGTAACGGTGTCGATGCCGGAGCCGGTGGTGACACTGGCCGCTGCGGTGACGGTAAGGGCTTGGGTCACGCCCAGGGTGTTGGCGCCCTCGCCCATGGCGATGGAGAGCGAGCCGGCCTGGACGCTGGCGTCGAGGGTGAAGCGGTCATCGCCCTCTCCGGTCGTGACATCGAAGGCGTTGGTTACCGTCAGGCTGTCTTTGACGGACAGCACGTTATCGCCGGCGCCCAGCGCCAGACTCAGCGCGCCGGCCTGGTGGGTGCCGTTAAAGGTGACGGTGTCGACGTCGGAGCCGGCGGTGACACTGGCCGCTGCGGTGACGGTAAGGTCTCGAGTCACGTCCAGGGTGTTGGCGCCGTCGCCCATGGCGATGGAGAGCGAGCCGGCCTGGACGCTGGCGTCGAAGGTCAGGGAGTCATCGCCCTCTTCGGTCGTCACATCGAAGGCGTTGGTCACGCCCAGTGAGTTGTTGACGCTCAGCACGTTATCGCCGGCGCCCAGCGACAGACTCAGCGAGCCCACCTGGTGGGTGCCGTTGAAGGTGACGATATCCACGCCAGAGCCGGCGGTGACACTGGCCGCTGCGGTGACGGTGAGGTCTCGAGTCACGTCCAGGGTGTTGGCACCCTCACCCATGGCGAGGGAGAGCGAGCCGGCCTGGACGCTGGCGTCGAAGGTCAGGGAGTCATCGCCCTCTTCGGTCGTCACATCGAAGGCGTTGGCCACGCCCAGTGAGTTGTTGACGGACAGCACGTTATTCCCGGCGCCCAGCGACAGACTCAGCGAGCCCGCCTGGTGGGTGCCGTTGAAGGTGACGGTGTCGACGCCGGAGCCGGCGGTGACACTGGCCGCTGCGGTGACGGTGAGGTCCTCGGTCACCTCCAGGGTATTGGCGCCGTCGCCCATGGCGATGGAGAGCGAGCCGGCCTTGACGCTGGCGTCGAAGGTGATGCGGTCATCGCCCTCTTCGGTCGTCACATCAAAGGCGTCGGTCACGCCCTGTGAGTTGTTGACGCTCAGGACGTTATCGCCGGCGCCCAGCGACAGACTCAGCGAGTCCGCCTGATGGGTGCCGTTGAAGGTAACGGTGTCGATGCCGGAGCCGGTGGTGACACTGGCCGCTGCGGTGACGGTAAGGGCTTGGGTCACGTCCAGGGTATTGGCGCCCTCGCCCATGGCGATGGAGAGCGAGCCGGCCTGGATGCTGGCGTCGAAGGTGATGCGGTCATCGCCACCCATGGTTTCGACATCGAAGGCGTCGGTCACGCCCAGTGAGTTGTTGACGCTCAGGACGTTATCGCCGGCGCCCAGCGCCAGGCTCAGCGAGCCGGCCTGATGGGTGCCGTTAAAGGTGACGCTGTCCACACCCGATCCGGCGGTGACACTGGCCGCTGCGGTGACGGTGAGGTCTTCGGTTACGCCCAGGGCATTGGCGCCCTCGCCCATGGCGATGGAGAGCGAGCCGGCCTGGATGCTGGCGTCGAAGATCAGGGAGTCATCGCCCTCTTCGGTCGTGACATCGAAGGCGTTGGTCACCGTCAAGCTGTCTTTGACGCTTAGCACGTTATCACCGGTGCCCAGCGCCAGACTCAGCGCGCCCGCCTGGTGGGTGCCGTTAAAGGTGACGGTGTCGACGCCGGAGCCGGCGGTGACTTCGGCCAGACCGTCGACGGTGAGGTCTTGGGTCACGCCCAGGGTGTTGGCGCCATCGCCCATGGCGATGGAGAGCGAACCGGCCTGGATGCTGGCGTCGAAGGTCAGGGAGTCATCGCCCTCTCCGGTCGTCACATCAAAGGAGTTGGTTACCGTCAGGCTGTCTTTGACGCTCAGCACGTTATTCCCGGCGCCCAGCGCCAGGCTCAGCGAGCCCGCCTGATGGGTGCCGTTGAAGGTAACGGTGTCGACGCCGGAGCCGGCGGTGACTTCGGCCAGGCCGTCGACGGTAAGGTCTCGAGTCACGTCCAGGGTGTTGGCGCCATCGCCCATGGCGATGGAGAGAGAACCTGCCTGGATGCTGCCATCGAAGGTGATGCGGTCATCACCACCCGTGGTTTCGACATCAAAGGCGTCGGTCACGCCCAGTGAGTTGTTGACGGACAGCACGTTATCGCCGGCGCCCAGCGCCAGGCTCAGCGAGCCTGCCTGGTGGGTGCCGTTAAAGGTGACGGTGTCCACACCAGCGCCGGCGGTGACACTGCCCAGGCCGGTGACGGTGAGGTCTTCGGTCACGCCCAGGGTGTTGGCACCCTCGCCCATGGCGATGGAGAGCGAGCCGGCCTGGATGCTGGCGTCGAAGGTCAGGGAGTCATCGCCACCCGTGGTTTCGACATCGAAGGCGTTGGTTACCGTCAGGCTGTCTTTGACGGACAGCACGTTATTCCCGGCGCCCAGCGCCAGGCTCAGCGAGCCGGCCTGATGGGTGCCGTTGAAGGTGACGGTGTCGACGCCGGAGCCGGCGGTGACACTGGCCGCTGCGGTGACGGTAAGGTCTCGAGTCACGTCCAGGGTGTTGGCACCCTCGCCCATGGCAATGGAGAGCGAGCCGGCCTGGATGCTGGCGTCGAAGGTGATGCGGTCATCGCCCTCTTCGGCCGTGACATCAAAGGCATTGGTCACGTCCAGTGAGTTGTTGACGCTCAGGACGTTATTGCCAGCGCCCAACGCCAGACTCAGCGAGTCCGCCTGGTGGGTGCCGTTGAAGGTGACGGTATCCACACCCGATCCGGCGGTGACTTCAGCCAGACCATCGACGGTGAGGTCTTTGGTCACGTCCAGGGTGTTGGCGCCATCGCCCATGGCGATGGAGAGCGAGCCGGCCTGGACGCTGGCGTCGAAGGTGATGCGGTCATCGCCCTCTTCGGTCGTCACATCAAAGGCGTTGGTCACCGTCAGGCTGTCTTTAACGGACAGCACGTTATTCCCGGCGCCCAGCGACAGACTCAGCGAGTCCGCCTGATGGGTGCCGTCAAAGGTGACGGTATCGACGCCTGCGTTGCCGTCGATTCTCAGGCTCGCCGCCTTGACGTCGCCCTCGACAATGACGTGATTGTCACCATCGCCGCCGGCAATGTTGAGTTGCTGGGCGATGTCCAGGCTACCCTGCTGGGTCAGCGCATCATTGCCGGCGCCCAGCGCCACGCTCATGCTGTCGGCTTTCAGGCTTGCACCCGCCGCGATCAGTACCGTCTGGCGCTTGTCACCTCCTTCCAGAGTGATATCACCGGCCACTGTCCAGTCACCACGCAATTCGACCTTGGCCTCCGGCGTGTCCCGGAAGGCGGGCTGGTCTTCATCTGGCGTGTCGACCTTCATCACCACATGGCGCGCGGCCTTCACGATGATGTCGTTGGCCTTGAATAGCAGATCGTCGCCCGCGGTCATCAGGATGTCGCGACCGGCATCCAGCGTCACCCCTGCCTCGATGTGCAGGTAGTCTTCGTTGTCATTGGCGTCAGAGGTGTTTTCCCTGGCCGTCAGCACGATATCGCCATCAGCCGAAACGATATCCTCGGTCACCGTGATCGGACTGTTGGCGGTTATCTCGATATCGCCGGTGGCCGTCAGTCCCAGACCATGGATGGTCAGATGTCCGGTGTTGTTGAGGTAGACCTTGCCGTCGCGGGACTGGCCTTCCAGGGTACCGATACGGGAGGTCAGCACCTTGCTCTTGGTACCCACGTCCTTGACCGCGATCAGACGTACCCCGGCGGTCAACAGGTTGAACGTCTCGTTGGCACCCAGGGCGCTGTAGATGGCGCCCTGCGAGAACACGAACGCCAGTGCATCGGTGGAGCCCGCCGGCCCCGCCTGCACGGTTCCCAGCCGCAGATCACCCTTCACCTCACGCACGAACACGGAATCGGCGCTATCGATATCGACGCGCCCCGCGGTGTCATCGGTGACCAGCGCCAGCAGGCGATCGGCGGCGCCGACTCCGCCGAAGCCGGTCTCGAGCTGCAGCGTTTTCGCCTCGATGTCGCCGCGGAATTCATCGGCATGGGTCGCGATGATGGAGTTGAGCGCGCTGAGTTCGACCCGCTCCCCCCCCTTGATATGGCCGACCCTGAGATTGCCATCCACCGCCGCCAGGTAGACGTCTTCGCCGGCATCGACGGTGACGACACCATCGCCGCGCGTGGCCAGCTCGATGGCGTTGGTCGCCTGGCCCACGCTGTCGCCGGCGATCAAGGTGACATTGTTGGCCAACACCTTGAGCAGGTCATGGTTCAGCCCGTCGATGATGCTGCCCGCGGCCTTCAGCCACAGGTCGCCGCGCTCGGTGAACAGGGTCGAGATCGCCAGATCCCCCTCGATCTCGTGCAGCGAGATATCGCCCTGAGCGCGTGCGGTCAGGGTGGCGGCATCGGTCAGGGCCAGCTTGAGCGGTGCACTGGCGCCGGAACCGATCTGCCCGCTGGCCGCTTCCAGCACCAGATCCGAGGTGCGTATGACCAGGTCGGCACCGGAGGACGTGGCCGCCAGGATCGATCCGGACACCTTGACCCTGGCGTCCTGTCCGGCCACCAGCTTGGCCAGGCGAATATCGGTCTCCGACACCACGTAGGCCGAGTTGGCGGCGGTGATAAAGGTATCGCCTGCGTTTTCGATGGCGAAGTCATCGATCAGGTTGATCGAGATGTAGCGAATCAACTGCTCACCGCTACTGACCTGGGTCTGGGGGTCCAGCAACACCGTTGCCAGCTCCACCTGGGCACCAAGCTCGCCGACCACCTCCAGCGCGGTGGACAGCTCCAGCGTGCCGCCGCTTATCGCGGTCACGGTGTAGTAACGTCCATTCTCGGTCACATTGAGCGACTTGCCGGCAAGATCGACGGCCTCGCCCACCTTGAACACGCTGGTATCCCAGCTCTGCCCGTCGGTGCGCACCAGCTTGACCGTGGTCACGCCCTGGTCGCGCTGGATATCAAGGAAGTCCACCACGGCGCTCTGTGGCGCCTGCTTGAGGTAGGTGACATCGGCCCGTTCGGCGGCGGACAGCAGTACCCGCTGCTCGTCGGAGAGCCCGGTCAGCCCACCTGACATGTCGAGCAGCTCGCGTCCGCGGGCCACACCGACACTGTCGCCGGCGATCAGGGTGATATCGCCCCCGGCAATCACGTTGGGTTCCTGAATCTCGGTGCGAGTATCGGTGGTTTCCTGCAACAGGCCCGCGCCGATCAGCGACAGCAGCTCCTGCTCGGTCCACACCTTGATGCTGCCGCGCACCTGCTCCTTCTCTGCCGCGCTAAGGGTGACCTTGAAGCTTGCGTCCTGGTACTCGGTCGCACTGCCGTAGACGTCATAC
Organism: Halomonas sp. EF61; assembly: GCF_040147045.1. NCBI lineage: Bacteria > Pseudomonadati > Pseudomonadota > Gammaproteobacteria > Oceanospirillales > Halomonadaceae > Halomonas > Halomonas sp. EF61. The sequence goes on from NZ_JAMSHM010000002.1 coordinate 330,502, forward strand.
AGCTCGTGGTAGATATCGGTGCGATCGGACTCGATGCCCGTGAGGCGAGCCTCGATCTGGGCGTCGTCGAGACCCTGGTCGGCGAAACGCTGACGATAGGCGTCACGCTCCGCCTGGGACAGCCTGATCACCTGATCGCTGGCGTAGAACGCCACACGCCGGTAGGTCAAGGTGTTGCCCTGGGCCACGCCAGCCCCGGAGGCCAGGATCAACCCTTCTGCGCTGAGGTCGGTCAGACTGTCGATGGTGAAGTAGCTGCCATCGGCCCGATAGAAACGATGCTCGACGCGGGCATCACCGGCGGCGATGTCCGGCGCGCTGAGGCGCAGCTCGTCACGTACTTCCAGGGTGCCGCCGCTACCATCGCTGATCTGACGCACAAGACCGAGCAGGATGGCCCCGCTGTCGACGCTGAGCACACTGTAGCTGGTGCCATCGGCCAAGCCGCCGATCCAGTCGTCGGAGGTTGCCTGGCGGTAGTTCCAGTAGGTGTTGTACTCCTGGGTCTTGCGGGTTGCCAGGTCGTCCTGGGCGTCCTGAATCTTCTGCTCGGCGGCGCTGCCGACCAGATTGAGCTGTGACCAGACGCCGTCACGCAATTGCTCGACCGTACGTTCATCGACCGTGGCGGCGTCATTGCGGTCGAGCAGATTCCCCGCGGCACGCACCCAGACGTCGCCCAGGCGGCTTTCGACCCGTTCGATCCCCAGGTCCCCGCTGAGCTGATCGATGGCAATATCGCCACCGGCCACGGCATTGAGATGGCCATCGGCGTGCTGGGCCAGGGTCAGGGGGGCGGCCAAGGAGCCGATCGCATCGTCGGCCGCCAGACTCAGGTTGTTGCCCTTGACGTGGACACCGCCAAGGGCACTGCCCGCCTTGAGTGAGCCTTCGGCAGACAGGCTGACGTCGCCCCAGCCGCTGTGGGCGCGCAGCACGATCAGGTCAGCGTTTTCGTGCGCCAGATTCAGCGGACCACGCTCGGTCACGGCGTCCACCGTCATGGTCATCGCCGCAGCGCCGCCAGCGCCCTCGATGGACAGGAGCTTCAACGCCGAACCATCACCGATACCGTCCGCTGCGCGCAATACCACGCTGGCGCCGGAGACCCGCACATCACGGGTCGGGTCATTGTAGTGAAGAATCTGGCCATCGCTGTCGATGCGTGTCTCGCCGTTGTAGTTGGCCAGATCCCCGAGCACCACCACGTCGCCCACCGAATCGATATTGATCGAACCCGTAGCCTGGCCGAAGAAGCTGATATCCACCGACTTGTTGGCGGCCACCGAGTGGGTGTGCAGGATCTGACTCGACTGTTCCTGGACGAACTTGGCGTAGTGGGTCTTCTTGCCATACCAGGTGCTGGTCGACCACTTGTCGACGAGCTGCGGATCGGTCCACTCGCTGGCGTTGACCTCGCTCTTGTTGTACTGATAACCGGTCTCGCTGCTGGTATAGAAGTAGGACAGCGAGTCCTGCAGGCGTCCGGGCGATATCTCGGATTCGCCCCAGTTCAGGGTATCCGGGTCGGCGGCAAAGGCGTCGATTCCCGCCCAGGCGCTGGAGGCGGTCTGAGCATAACGCCGCTTGGAGCTGTCCTGGACCACGCTGAAGCCGTAGCGCACATCACTGTCCGGCGTATAGGTGTAGGTCTTGCTAGGATCGGCGAAGTCGTAGCGATACTCGGTCACCAGGGGATTGGTACTGGAGCCCTTGTACTTGTCGGCGATCCGTAGATAGCCCTCGCCATGACGGCTGACGTCGAGATCCCCCACCGCCAGGGTGTAGGAAGTGTTGTTGGTGATATTGATCGCACCATAGCCCCCCAGCACCTCAAGCCTGCCGTTGCCGGTATTGGCGATGTGGCCGGTGATATCCAGCTTGCCGCCGCTGATAGCAAGGCCGGTGACCTCGATCTGGCGAGTATGGCCATTGAAGATCACCAGGGCGTCGCCGGAGGACGCCGACAGCGTCAGGTTACCGCTGGAGCCGCTGCGGATGTGGTCGGCGATACGCTGGGCATCGGCGGCGCCGATGGTCAGGTCGTAGCCGTCGACGCCGGCACGAATATAGCCGTTGAGGTTGACGTATTCGGCATCGATGACGATGCTGCGCGCCTCCACTTGTGGGCTCGCGCTCGCGCTGTTGGCGATCGCGGATAGCGCATCGGCGTCCAGCGCCCCTGCGCCATCGTCGCCATCGGCTCGCACCGCGGCGGCATCCGCATTACCCCCAGGGTTGAACTGTGACAGCCCCTTGATCGTCAGCTCGCCCGGCGAGCTCAACAGGATGCTTTCAGCGCGCATCTCGTTTTCCACCGAGATGGATCCCTTGGCGTAGCCGATCAGCTCACCGGAAATATTGCGGGTCAGCCCGCCGAACACCAGGCTCGAGGGCGGAGCGGTGTCAAAGATTCGTCGGTCGTAGAGCGACTTCACCTCGCTGTAGTCAAGCGCCCCCATCAGCACGTCGCGGATCTTCTTCTGATTGGCGTCGTTTTCATCGAAGGCAACACCGTAGCTGTTGACCACGGTGATGCGCGGCTGGCCATTCTGGGCGCCAGGGTCCCCCTCCACCTTCAAGCCGGCGCTCTCGCTCGCGTTGATGGCGTCGATCTCGGCGCTGGAAGCCACCTGGGTCAGGTTCAGGTAGAGCCCCCCGGTAACCTGGGGAATCTCGATATCGCCCAGTACCATGCGCGAGGGCGCCTTGTTGAGGATGGTGATGCTGGCGTCGGTGGGCGCCTCGACTTCGCCGCCGCCGCTCAAGTCGTCGGCGTAGACGTAGACCGCCCCCGCCTGGGCCCAGACGTCATCCAGGGTGATGGTCAATTCGTCCACCCGACTGACGATCAGCTGGCCGTTGACCTTCTCGCCGTAGCCTTCATCGACCAGGGCCTGCTCGAGGCGCGCGATCTCGCCCTGGTAGAAGTCGACCAGCCGGGTATTGCCGGAGTTGCGATAGACGTTGTATGCCTCGCGAATGCGTTGAAGCTCGTCGACCAGTCCGCTCTGACCCGGAGTGACGCTCACCGCGAAACCAATATCGTCATGGCCGGATTCAGCCACGATATAGTTGCCACTATTGGCCACCTTGGCCGCTAGCTGGTCCTCGAGGGCTGCCATTTCGGCTTCTTTCTGGGTGCGCTCGGCAGGGGTCAGGCTGGTGCTGTTGAGCGCTTCTGCGAGGGCATTGATGCGCGAATTGAGATCCGCGATGTCTTGCCGCTCCTGCGTTACATCGATCACCCCGAGCACCAGCGTCTTGTGGCGCCCCAGGCCGGTTTCCACCCGGCCGTCGATGATCACGTCGGCATCGGCGTCGGTCTCGACGTCGCCGTCCACCAGTTGAGCGCCGCCGCTGCCGAGGGCGGCGTCGATGGCGCTGCCCACCGCCGACAGCCAGTTGACCCCCTTGGCCCGCGCCTCCATGTCGCTGAAGCCAAAGCGCTCGGTAAACAGCAGGATATCCCGCGCACCGATGACCTCGGCCCCGCTTGCCACCTCGATGCGGTTGGTCTGGTCCATCTTGGCCAGGGCGTTGAGGTCATCGATTGGAATGATGCTGCCGGCGAAGCTGTCGAGCACCGCGCTGACCGCGTAGCGATCACGCTCGCCCTGGGCACTACCACCGGCCACGATATCGATATTTCCAAGCGCGGACACCTTGGCACCACCGCGCACGGTGACCCTGTTGTCCGGAGTCACCACCACCTTGGCGCTGCCCACCCCGACGGTGGCCGCGCCATAGGTATCCATCAGCAGGGTCGCCGCCAGGTCGCCGCCGCCACGGGCCGACATCAGCAGTTCGCCCTGGCTGTCCAGCTCGGCGTTGCTCTTGATCTCGACGCTGGCGGCCAGATTGGTGGTCAGGATGTCCACCGTGATACCGGCGCCGGAGGCCAGGCCGCCGGCGGTCAGGTTGACCTTCTCCTTGAACACCACCTGGTTCTTCGCCGCCAGGCGCAGATCACCGTCACTGGTGTCCAGGTCGGCACCCGCGCCGACCACCACTCGGGTATTCAGATCGAGACGGGCGACGCTGGAGGCGCCGGCGCCGGCCACCGCACCACCGGCCACCCCGCGGATATTGCCATCGTCGGTGCCTGCCAGACGCTGCTTGTCCAGTCGGGTATCGCTGAATACGTCAATCGCCGCAGCCTTGACCAGCGCCTCGTCACCGACCTCGGCCAGGGTATGGGCGGTAATCCAGTAGCGCGACTCGGCGCCGCTGCCGGCGAACACGCCCCCGGAGACACTCATGATGCGGGCGTCGACGTCGAAGCTCTGATCGGCGTGCACGGTCAGCAGGCCGCTGTTGCCGGCAGCCTTCACCAGCAGTAGTTCGGCGGCGCCGATCAGCGCCTCGGTGGTGGCATGCTGGGTGACGTGGGTGGCGGCGCCGGCGCCGGCGGCCACACCGCCACTGCCGGCCAGGGCGTCGAGGGTCGCTTCCAGCTGCCCGTTCGCACGGACGCTGGCGTCTCCGGCAATGATGCCGTTGCCACTGCCGAGGCGTGCGCGACTGACGGTGCGCTGCTCGATGGTAACCTTGGCGGCACCGGCCGCCACCAGCCCGCCGACGATACTGCTGGACTTGCCAGAGAGGCGCGAGATCAGGTCGCTGGTGACGTCCAGCCGCCCGGCGATGGCAAGATTGGTGCTCTCGCGCGGACTGCCGCTGCCGCCCTCCAGGGAGGTGTCGGCGATCTCTGCCACCACCTCGGTGCTGTCCTTGAGCGTCACCAGGGTCGCATCGACGCCCAACAGTGCCCCCCCGGCGGAACCCAGGGCCTCACCGCTCAGGCTGTTGCCGCCCGCCAGGGTATTCAGGGACGCGGCAACGTCCATGGACCCGGCGGTGATGCGGATATCATGGGCCGCGCTGGAGCCAGGCGTGCCGACCCGCGCCAGCACCTTGGCCTTGAGCTCGCCTTCGACCACCGAGACGCCGATGCCGACGCCCGCCGCCACCGAGACCCCCAGGGTCTTGATCTGTACCGCAGGCGTCAGGCTGGCATTGATGCTCAGGGCGTCAGACAACGAGATCCGCGCGCCGTCACCGATCCACGCCTGCACCTCCTGGGACAGGGTCACCAGGGCCACGTTGGCGCTGCCGCCGGCCATCCCGGCGGCCACCGCCACCACCTCCAGCGCGACCCGATCGATACTCGTGGCCGAGACGTTCAGCAAGCCGACGCTCTGGTTCTCGCCCACGCTGGTATGCTCGCCGACCCAGGCCCTCGTCGCACCGCTGATCTCCACGGTGCCCACCGACACGCCTGCGGCCACCAGGCCGATGGCCCCACCTGCAGCCCTCAGTGAATAGTCGCGATCGGCGCTGGCCACAATATCGACGCGATCCGCCGCCTTGATCAGGGTGCCGCCAGCGGCGCTCGTGGCGCCTTCCAGCGAGGCAAGCTGCTGGGTGCGATCCAGCAGGATGGCCACCTGGCCACCCACTGCGATGCTGGGCGCCGCCGAACCGCCATAGGCCCCGATCGACACGTCACCGTCGTAGTCGCTCGCCACCTCGATGGCAGCCGCCGCATCCAGGGTCGAGCCGTGGCCCACCTGGGCGGTCACCGCCCCGTTGAGCTCGACCACCCCCACCGACAGGCCGACACTGGCAACACCGCTGACCGCACCGGAGCCGGTCAGGGTCTGCACCTTGAGGGCTTCGCTGGCCTTGACGCTGACGTCCCCGCCGGCGGTGATTGTCACGCCACGTCCCAGGGTCGCGGCGGTGTCACCTACCTTCATGGCCGACTTGACGTCGAACAGCTTGTCACCCGAGAGACCACCGGTCAGGGTGCTCAGGGTGCTGTTGGTCGAGGTGCGGTTGGCCTGGTTGTGGTTTCCGGCATCGTCGGGACGATCGAAGTCGCCGTCGAACGCCGCCTGCTCGTCGCTGTCCAGCGGCGTATCGGTGCCGGAATCAGAGTCTTCGGCCTCGGCCTTCATGGCGAACTCGCCGCTCTGGAAGCCAGCGAAGGTATCGCTCACCAGGTCTTGCAGGTCCTCGACCCGCTCGAAGCTCTCCTCACTCAGCCCCTTGCCCAGACTGATCACCGAGATGGCGCCACTGAGGCTCAAAGAGCCGGAGCCAGCAAAGGCGATCACCGTGGAGTTGAGGGTACGCGACAGCCTTGCCTCGGCGGTCACATCGCCCCCCGCGATGATCTGCGCACCATCCGCCACACTGACACGGGTCTGCTCGCGCAGCACCATGACGTCCACCGAAGCACCGAAGCCCGCCGCGCCGACGGCGGCAGCGCCGACCCCCTGCAGATAGCCGGCCGGGCCACTGCGCTCATTGACCAGGGTGGTGGTGGATGCCTCGAGCAGCACGTCATTGCCGGCGTTCAGTTCGCTATCGCCGGACACCAGCACCTGCGTCACCGAATCCGCCGTCATCACCGATACCGCGCCGGCCACACCGACCGCACCGCCACCGGCGGTGGCTACGGTGATCCCCAGATCCAGGCGCTGGCTTGCCGACACCGCGATATCATTGCTGGCAGTCACTATTGCCTTGTCCAGCGACACTCGTGCCTCGGGGTTGAGCAACCCCAGCGCCAGCGAGGCGCCAAAGCCGACGGAGCCACCGGCCACCGCACCGACGATAAAGCGGCCGTCCACGTCGTTGTCGGCACGTACCGCCACGTTGGTGCCGGCGACCTCCACGTCCTTGAGATAGGCCAGGGTCTCAAGCGACAGATCGACCACGCTGGCCGATCCCGCTCCGGCGACGCCGTTGAGGCCCACCGCCGCCCCCATCACCGTGGACAGGAAGCTCACGTCGGCGCGGGCCTCCACCGCCACGTCGCCGCCAGCCTTGACCATCAGGCCGTCGCTTTCAGCCGAGTGGTCGAAGCCGTCACCGCTGATGAAGGCCTCGGTCTTGTGCTGGAAAAGAGTGACATCGACACCAGCGGCGCCGGAGCTGCCGCCACTGACCGCCGCCGCGCCACCGCCACTGTCGGCGTCGCCACGATGCAGGGCCCGCACCACCACGTCGGCGGTGCTGTCGATGCGCGCCTTGTCGATGTAGGCGCGGGTCGCGCCGGTGACACCATCCACCACCACATTGGCCGCCAGGGCATTGCCGGCGGCTCCCGCCGCGGTCACCGCCACGCTGGTGAAGGACACCTCGCTGGTGGCCAGCACCACCACACCCTTGTGGCTGTCTGTCGTCCAGCCATTGTTCCAGTCATCGCGCACCGATAAGGCCGCACCGCCGGCGCCGGCGCTGACGCGCGCTCCACCACCGATCCAGGCTTCGGAGGTGCTGCCCAGCAGGTCGACCCCGACACCACCGCCCAGCGCCACCGCACCCACACTGACGGTGCCCAGGGTAATAGTGCTGACGTCCTTGCTGTCGCTGACCACGCTGACGTTGCCGGCGGCATCGACGCTGCCGCCGTCGATGCGCGCGACGCTGGTGTTGTTGATCAACGAGCTGCCGGCGTTGCCGGCACCTGCGCCGAAGGTGCCATAGCTGACACCGGCTATCACGATCAGGTTGGTGGAGCGCGAGCGGGCATCAATGGCGATATCGCCGCCGCTCGAGTCGAGCGTGGCGCCCTGGCTACCGGCCAGGATGCTGTTGTCGATATCCAGGTAGGCCACCGAAAGACCGGCCGCACCACCCTTGACCGCCACGTTGACCTGGGCACTGGCCGCCGAGATCGCGCTGGTGTCGCTGGCGCTTACCGCGATGCCGCCGGCGCCACTCACCTCGGTGGCGCTGTCGCGAATATCAGCAACCACCTCCTTGCGGGTGAAATTGAGCGAGGTGGTACCGCTGAGTGCGGCGAAACCGGCCACGGCACCACCCAGGGAGTAGGCGCTGATGCTCGAGGATGAGACCGCTGAAAGGCTGACCTTGCCGGCGCTGGACGCCACGCTGGCGCCGCCCTTGATCAGCGCGTGGATACGGTTGGCGCTGTCGCTGGTGGGGTCGTCCGGATCACCGCCGATATAGTTGTAGGCCAGGTAACCGGCCAGGGCGAAGGCCCCGGCACCGGACCCCGCCACGGTAAAGGCATTGAGGCCGAGATCATCGCTGGCCGACAGGGCAATGTCTCCCGTCGCCGAGACCGTGGCCTGGTCGATCACCGCCGTGACGCTGCCGCGCAGCCAGTTGAGCGACAGCGCCCCGGCCACCGCCACCTTGCCGGCACCGGCACCGGCCAGCGCGAAGCTCCAGACCTGGTCGCCCTGCCCAGGCGTCGCCGGGCGATTCTCGTCTGAGTCTTCTGGCGGTATCAGGCTGTCATCGACCTTGACCGAAGGCACATCGGTGATCCGAATCAGCTCGGCCTTGACGTCGACGCGCCCACCCGCCGTTACCTCGGTGCTCGCCCCGAGGATGCTCGCGCTCAGCGCCGACGCCATGTCGTTGGTTGCCGAGGCGCCGGCAAGACCGACGGAGCCGGCACCAGCCGCCGCGCCGGCCACGTTGATCATGATCGGCGCCACCGAGGCATGCACGCTGACGTCACCGGCGCTGGCCCTGACCACGGCACCATTGCCAATCGATGCCAGTACATCATTCTGCATGAAGTTGATGCCGATGGAGCCGGCCAGGGCCACCGCCCCGGCGCCCGCACCGCCGGCGGTAATGTTGAGCATGCTGGCTTCGGAACGGGCGTCCACCAGCACGTCGCCACTGGTGGCGGTCACACTGGAGGCATCGATCAAGGCGGCGATCTGGCCCACGCTGTAGCCGTGGTCGCTGCGCTCGCCCTGGAGAATGAAGGCGTCTTCGCTGGCGTCGACATTCTGGTCGCTGGTGTTGTCGACGGTGCGCGAGGGATCGCTGGGGTCGCCTCCCAGATAGTTGAAGGCGATCGCCGCGCCCCCCGCCGCATTGCCGGCACCAGCGGCGCCGAAGGAGAAGTTGACCAGGCCCTTCTTGTCCTGGGCCAGCACGCTGACACTATCGGCGGCGGTGATACTGGCGCCGCCCGAGACTTCGGCCAGCACGCTGGAGCGCAGCCAGTTGAGCCCCACCGCAGCGGAGCCGGCCACGCTGCCGGCGCCCGCACCGGCAATGGTCAGGTTGATCACCCCGGCGGTCCAGTCCATGTTGGACATGTCCCGGGCGGCAATATCCGATGATCCCGTGCTCGGATTGGTCTCGGTGCCCTGGGTCGCCGGGTCCACCTCAAGTCCCAGTGCCGACAATTCCAGCGCGGCGCGACCGCTGCGCTCGGCCAGGCCCGCCCAGACGGCTACGTCACCACCGGCGATCAAGGTGGCCCCCGTCACCCGGGCCACAATGGCGTTGTCGACCTGAACGGTGCCGCTGCTGACCCCGCCGGCCACGGTGCCGGCGCCCGCGGCGCCGATGGCCACGACTACCACCTGGGCACTGTCGGTGGCCTGGACACGAATATCACCGCTACCACTTTCGACCCGACCGCCGTCGATCAGGGCCTCCACCTTGCCCTTGATCAGATTGACGCTGACGGCACCGGCGAGGCCCACCTTGCCGGCCCCGGCACCGCCAAGAGCGACCGAGACCACCAGGCTGCTGGCCTCGGCGTCCACCACCACATCACCGCCGGCCGAGACGGTAGCGTTCTGGATCAGCGCCTGGCTGTCGTTGTCGATCAGGTTGACCGAGACACTGCCGGCCAGGGCCACCTTGCCTGCACCGGCTCCTGCGCCGCTGATCGCCACCAGCTCGGCGCGATCGCGGGTGGCCACCAGCACCTGGCCGACCGTCGAGACGTTGGCGTTGCTGATTGAGCTGCGCAGGGTATTGGCGATCTGGTTGACCGAGACGCTGCCGGAACCAGCGAACTTGGTGCTGGCGCCGACCCCCAGGGTCAGCGATCGCACCAGGCCGGTGTTGGCCGCTACCACCGACACCGCGCCGGCGTTGGCGATGGGACCGCCACTGATCAGGGCCAGCGTTTCATTGGACAGACTGTTGACCGACACCCCGGCACCAAAGCCGGCGGTGCCACCGACACCGACGGCGCCGGCCAGGGTCCAGACGCTGCTGTTGTCCTCGGCGTTGACCGACACGTTCGGCGTCGGTGCAAGGGTATCGGTGCCCTTGGCCAAGAAACTGTCGACCACACGCGCCTGGGTGGCATTGTCGATCAGGTTGACCGCGGCGGTCCCCGCAAGGCCGACCCCCTTGGGTCCGGTACCGATGCCGGCCGAACCGGCCAGGCTAATGATCAGGGAATCGCTGAGCGCCTGAACCGAGAGTCTGCCGATCACCAGCGACTCGCTGGCACTGCCCAGCGCTTCGACGTGGGCGTCGACGTCGTGGCTGATATCGGCGAAGGCCGCCGCCCCGCCGACACCGGCCTTGCCGGCGCCGGCCACCGCACCGGCGATCAGTACCGCGTTGGCGGCGTCACGCGCCACCACGCTGACGTCCCCGAGATCACCGGACTGGATGTTCAACAGCCCCGCATCGACGGTGCGAGCGGAGGTCAGCACACTGGCCGCCCCGGCCACACCAAAGCCCTTGGCGCCCGAAGCGACGGCGACACCGGCGGCAGCGACCACCGTCCAGCCCTCACGCGCCGCGCTGAGTGCCAGACCGCCCGTATCAAAGGAGGTGACGCGATCGATCCGCGCCCGGGTGATGCCGCTGTCGAAGGCCAGGGCGGCGGCCCCGGCCACCGCCACCTGGGTGCCACTGCTGCCCAGCGACAGCGCCGCGCCACCGGCCAGCATGCCAAGATGGCTGCTGTCCTTGGCGGCCACCGACGTCTTGCCGGTGATCTTCAGCGTCTCGATCCCCTGGATCAGGGCTTCGGTACGATAGTCGGCGATATTCACCACCACCGAACCCGAGACACCGAGGCCGAAGCTACCCTTCTGGTCACCGCCGGACGAGGTGGAAGACGTGCCGCCGCTGCCGCCGGAAGACGCCTTGGCGGCACCGCCGAGCTTGCCACTCAACTCCTTGAGCACGCTGTCATAGTTGCTCTGGTTGTTGGGCCACTTGTTGGGGTCGTCCTTGGTGGCGCTGCCCCCAGCCGAACCACCACCAGCGCCCGAGCCGCTGGCGTCACCGGCCGAATCCAGCCCGCTGGTACCGCTGCTGCCCGCCTTGGCTCCGGCCAGGGCGAGGTTGGCTACCACCCCGCCGTTATTGGCCTCGACCAGCAGATCACCTCCTACGGTGATGTTGCCGCTGGCGCTGGCTGGCGTGGTCACACCACCGATCACCGCTCGGGTGTCGCGCTCCATCACCGAGACCACCGCCGACACACCGACGCCAGCGCTTTTGCCGGAGGCGACGCTGCCGCCGATACCAAAGGCGTAGGTGTCGTCGTTGGCGCCGACCCTGAGCGCCGGCCCACTGGCCCCGTCCACCGAGACGGCACCAATGTTCAGCGATACCCCGTCCTGAATCTGCGCCAGGGTGGTGTTGTCGACGATATTGGCCACTGAGGTGGCGTTGAAGGCGACCTTGTCGGCCTTGCCACCGGACACCGCCGCCCCGATCAGCAGGGTGTCGCTGTCGGCGCGCACGTCCAGACTGCTGGCGACCAGCGCCACACCTGTCTCGATGACCGCACGGGTATCCGCGCCGAGCAGATGCACGCCGATGGAAGCACCGATGGCGCTGCCGTCGGACTGGATGCCGGCGAACCCGGACTTGATGGTATCGATATCGCTCTTGAAGGCGTCACGCCAGGCCTCGGCGCTGGCCTCGTCGGCGCCGGCAAAGGTCGGCAAGCTGAGATTGCCGACCAGCGACAGCAGGTGGTTGTCGCTGCGAGCGATGACCTCGACCTGCTGCTCGTCGCTGGGTGTGACGCTGGCCACATCGGTGGCGCCCCCCAGATTGATCCGGGCACCCTCGCGGATGCGGGCCTCGCTGTCCTGATTGACCAGGAAGACATTGGCGGCACCGGCGATGGCCAGCTTGCCCCCCTCGGCGGTGGCCACGGTCCAGCTGTCGAAGCTGCCGCTGATCCCCAGATTGCCGGTAGTGAAGGCGTTGAGCGCCTCGACGAATTCCTCGATACGGGTCTGCAACGGCGAGCTCAGGGCAGTCCAGCGGCTGTCGTCGCTGAAGTCTTCACTGGCGAGATCCACACCGCTGACGTCGGCCCCCTCGAACTGATAGATCAGGCCGGCCTCGCCCCCGCGCTGGTGGTCATCGGCCACCAGCACCTTGTCGCCGTTGGCCAGGTCTGCCGTACCTTCCGCGCTTGCATGGTCGTAGGTGCCATCGAGTTCACCCAGGGCCTTGCCCGCCACATACAGGTGACGCCCCCACAGGCTATCCATATCGACGCTGTTGAGGCTCTCGGCGGTGACGCTGATGGCATCGCCGGCGTCCAGGTCCACCAGGCCCTCGACCACCGCATCGGCATGGTTGTTCTGCAGCGCAAAGACGAAGCCGCCGGCGACACCGACATCGGCTACCTGGCTGTCTTCCTTCTGATCCTTGGCGCTGTCGGTGCCCTGGACCTCGGACTCCGCCGCGGCGTCTCGCAGCTTGCCGATCAGGGTGTTGCCCAGCACCTTGTCGGTGAAGCTCTCTTCCTTTTCCTTCTTGTTGGGGTCGACGCCGGTAGCGGAGCCCTCTGCACTGACCGCCGGGCGGTGGGCGCTGGTGGCGCTGACACTGACCGCGCCGGCCACCTCGATGTCGCTGCGCTGGGAGGCGATGGCGCCCAGTCGCGTCACGCTGGTGCCAAGGCGGGCCTCGGCACGATTGATGTCCACCGAGACCGCCAGGGCGGCGGCCACGTCCAGGGCGTTCTTCTGCTGGCCCTGGGATTCCTTGAAGTGCTCGCCGATGGAGGCAGGCCCGCGGTCGGCGATGCCTTCCTTGATCTTGTCACCGATGACGCCGCTGAGCGCCTCCTGAAAGTTGCCGATCACCGATGTCGGCGACAGGTCCTCGGCGCTGGCCGTGGCCCCGTCGACAAGGCTATCGGGGCCACCACCGGGGGCGGTACCGGCGCTGGCGCTGGTACCGCCGTGGTCTTCGCCCTGGGAGGTCTCGGCGCTCAGTGTCAGATCGCCGCCCACACTGACGTCACCGGCCAGTTGCGCCTCGGTGTTGCTGGTCTCGACGTTGATCGCCAGGGCGATGCCGACCTTGCCCTTGTCAGGGGCGGAACTGGCGGAGGTCTCGTTTTCCTCCACGCTGGTCGCCGCAACCACCAGATCATTGCCTGCACTCAGGCTGGCGTCTTCCCACACCATCACCCGGGAATCGCTGACCAGCACGCTGACCGCCACCGCGCCGGCCACGCCCTTGAGGCCATCCGGTTCAGCAGAGACGCTCTGGGCGGTGCTGACACTGCTGCTCAGGTTGATGTCATTGGCGGCGCTCAGGGTACCGTGGACGTGCACACTTGAGCGGGTGATCAGGGTGCTGACCGACACACCCAGGCCCCAGGCCTTGCTGGCGCCCACCTCGGTACTGATGTCGAGCTCGGAGGCGACGGTGATGTCCCCGCTGGTGGCGGTGATGACCGCGTCGGAGCCGATATCGATGGCGACCTCGGCCACCATCACCGAGACACTGCCAAACAGCGACAGTCCCTGAAGGAAGTCCAGCGCCGTATCGATGCCCTGGTCGAGGAAGGCCACGCCGGTGCGCAGGTTGAACCAGTCGCGATCGGGATCCACCAGACGCGCATCGATGGTTACGTCCCCGCCCTTGAGCGTGGCCTTGTCGATATCCACCGACAGGTCGAACAGGCCCACGTCGACCAGGCCATTGGCAGGCGCCAGCAGGGGTTGAAACAACTGCGCGCCAAGGTGCAACTCGCCGCTACCGGCATCGATCACACTATCGCCACCGATCGTCAGCTCACGCGCCAGGATCGACAGATCGTGTCCCAGCGTCGGATCACTCATGCTCAGATCGACGTTGTCCAGGGTCAAGGCACCGTCGGCACGTAACTCGACACTGCTGGAGAACGTTCTGGTCACGTTGGACAGGGAGGCGTCGCCATCCCAGTAGCCCACCAGGCTGGCGCCCTCACTGACGGTCACGTCGTCGAGCCGGGCGAGGCTCCCCGCCGCCAGTTCCACCTCGACCTGATCGCCAGGCTTGGCGTTCACGATGGTTGTTCCGGTCGCCGCCTCGGCGATATCGATGGCCAAAGCGCCGGTAAAGGCAGTGGCCGTCAGGGTCTTGTCGGCGCCTCCGGTCAGGCTCAGGCGCGCCGCCTCGATCCCGGACAGCGTGGTTGTGGCCGAACCAACGACCAACCCGCCATCGGTCAGCGTCATGGAGTCGCCCGCCGCCGCCAGCAGGCTGTCGGTGCCGGCGCCGCCGTCGACACTGGCGGCGCCGGACACGACGACGATACGGTCATCGCCACGGCTACCGATCAGGGCATCGCTGCCGCCGGCACTGGCGTCCAGCACCACGCCGGCCCCGCTCAAGGCGGTGCTCTGCCATTTGTCGCCACTGACGCCCATGCCGAGTGCATCGGTCAGGATCTTCGCGGTGGCGTCGGCGCTGACGGCGAAGCTCGCGCTTCCCGTGGTGGTGTCGGTGACCACAAGACGCCCGCTGGCACCATCGAAGCTCGCGGTCAGGCCCTCGACACTGCCGAGCAGCACCAGCAGGTCGCCGAGGGTGCGGGCGTCGGCCACATTGAGCGCCCGCGTCACGCCATTCTGCAGGGTGAAGCTCAGGTGCGCGCCGGAGTTCTCGAGTTCGCTACCGGTGACGTAACGCGCCAGGTAGGACTCGTACTCCGCCTGGCTGGCAAAGTCTTCTGCACCGGGAATCGCATCGCCCAGCGCCGAGAGGAAGGTCTCGATCTCGGCGTTGGAGGCGCCGCCAGCGGCCATCAGCGCAGTGACCCGGGTCTGTTCGCCGACCCCGTGCCAGCCGCTGGCATCGAGGGTGTTGGCGCCGGCGTTGCCGACCAGCGTCAGCGCCTCGATATCGCGATAGCTCGACGCGGTCCCGCCATCGATGCTGAAGCTGTCCCCACTCACATTGACGGCGTTCTGGCCATCGGCCAGGACGATTTCCAGACGATCCTGGCCGACGCCGCCGCGGATCTCGTTCTGCCCAGCCCCGGCACGAATGACGTTATCCCCGGCTACCGCCACGAACTGGGTCGTGGCCTCGCCACCGATCATCAGGTCGTTGCCGCTGCCCCCCTGGAGATAGACACTGCCGGCAAAGCCGCTGGCGTCGAGCACGGTGTCGCCAAACTCGGCACGCAGCATGCCGTGCTCGATGCCGGCCAGGCTGTCACGCCCCGCTTCCCGAGCGCGCACCTGGGTCGAGGTCACCGTGGCGCTGGCCCCGGAAGCTCCCAGCGCCAGACCACTGCCGACCAGCGCCTTGGCGAAGGCACCATCGTCGGCCACGGCCATGAAGTCGCCGATAAAGCTGATGCGCCAGCGTACCTGCTGCTCACCAGCAGACTCGAACAGCTCGCGGGCCACCTGCAGGTTGCCTTCGCCCACCGCAGACAGCGCCTCGAGCGCCTGCTGTACCGCCAGGGCGTCGGCGTCCCAGGCCAACGCGTCTGTCTGCTCGCCGGCGAAGTGAAAGACCACCGTCTCGCCGGCGCTGCGCGACCACACCAGCTCGCGCTCCTCGGCGACGTCACCGCGCACCAGGGTGGCGCTGCCGCTGCCGCCGAACAGACGCAAGCTGTGGGAAGTACTGCCCAGCACCGAGTCGCTGCCGCTGCCACCATCGAGGCTGTTGCTGCCGCGATTGCCGAACAGCACGTCGTCGCCGACACCCCCGACCAGGGTGTCGTTGCCACTGCCGCCCAGGAGTACCGCGTCGCCGGCGCCGGCCTTGAGGGTGTTGTCACCGGCGACGCCTTCCAGCTGAACCGAACCGCTGAACGCAGAGGCGTCCAGCATATTGGCAGAAGCACCGCCCACCAGGGTGGCGAGTTCGACGTCGCCCAATACCCAGTTGGTCCAGCCGGTCACGCTCAGCGCGGTATCGGTCAGGGTCATGTCGGCGTCGGCGCTGGCCTCGATGCGGTCGTTGCCGCCACCGGCCTGGACACTGCCGCCCCCGGCGCTGAGCACGAATCGGTCATCCTGCGCGCCGCCGACAAGTTGGCTATTGCTGGCGCCATCCAGGCTCTGGAAGGTCACGCCAGAAAGCGAGTAGCCGCTGGCGTTCAGCGTCTGGCCGGTCCCCGCGGCGGACAGCACCAGTTCCACCGGCTGGCGCTGGAAGCTCAGGCTGCCGTCGCCGGTGGTGACCGTCGCGGTGGCGCCAGCGCTGGTCAGGTTGATGTCCCCGGATGCGCGCTGCACCACATAGGTCAGCTCGGCCTCCTCGGGGGTGAACTCACTGCCCAGCTCGCTCTGTTCGAAGCGATCGCTGCCGCTCACCGACACCAGGGTACTGCGACCGGCGCCGGCCTTCAGAGTATCGTCGCCGCCGCCCCCGACGATCAGGTTGTTGCCATTACCCCCGTCGAGGATAGTGTCGATCTGCGAGGTGACATCACCGATCAGGCGGTCGTCGCCGCCGGTCCCAATGATGTGATTGAAGCCGTCGATACCGACGAAGCCGGTGGCCTTGCCGGTCCCCAGATCGACCTCTACCGAGGTGGAGAAGTCGCTGAAGTCGAGGATCTGGCCGGCCCGACCATCGAGTCGGTCGATGCCGTTGAACGCGATATTGCCAAGCCCCAGACTGCCCTCGTCGTAAAGCGACCAACGCGCCCCGTCCTGGCTGCTCGAGAGCCGGTGCCGAGCGGCATCGTCCGTGGCTGACAGCACGCCGTCGTCGCCCTGGCGATAGGAGGCGGCGTTCACCGTCTCGATGCCCGTGAAGCTGAGCCAGCTATCGTTGCGCGCCGCTGTGGTGGTGCTCGACCAGTCCACGCTGCCCGCCCCATCGGCGCTCACCTGCCACTCGGTGTTGCCCTGGATGCCCTCGATGCGATCATCGCCCTCGCCCCCCGCGAAGGTGATGGTCAGCCCCTGGCTATGCTCGAGTGCCAGGACGTCGTCGCCGTCGCCGCCCTGGAAGCTCACCAGCAGACCATCCGCCTGGCCCAGCAGGCTCTGGTCCACGCGCAGGATGTCCTGGGCGTCGCTGCCCTGGATGACCACGCCGCCACTGGCCTTGGCCTCATCGAGACCGCGTGAGGCCACCACCTGACTGACGCCTTGCTCGTCGAGTTCGACCACCTGCAGCACCTGCTGCTGGTTCTCCTCGACCACCCGCAACGTCATCTCGGCGCCACCGGCCACGCTGGCAGTCAGCGGGTCCGCCGACATCAGCATGCGTGGCTCGAGTCCCTCGAACACGAACCGGGACGGCTCTGCCTGGGCACGACGAGCACGCCTGGGCTGGCGGAGAAGACGAGCGATCAATTCGGACAGAGGCTTGCGCTGGTGGCGACTCATGGGGGGACTCCGGTGGCGAAAAACGTCAAGAGGCGCATCGCGGCGACGATACGCCCCCTGATCTCGGTCGATCAGTGAACGGGAGTGTCCTGTTCGGCGTCGGACGCGACCGCCTCCTCGGCGGGGTCGCCCTTGGCCAGAGCACCCAGCCGCGAACCACCCTGCGCCTGACGGCTCAGTCGATTGAGATTGCGCAGCGACTGCAGGTGGACGTAGAGCAGCTCCAGTTCGTCACTGTCCAGCAGCGCCTTGAGGCTGTCCTCGGGCAGCGCCTTGAGCTTCTGACGGTTGACCGCCTGGAAGCCGGTCAGGGTGCGCTGACCACCTTCCGGCAAGCGAATCTGGGCCTCGACCGACTCGAGCAGGTCGAGCTCGACCAGGCGGGCGCAGAAGGCGCGGGTGCGCTGGAAGTGCGCCTGATAGTCCTGCAGGAAGTCCAGCACCTTGCCCAGGTACTGGGTCTGCTCACCGTCGGCGTCGAAGAAGCGCTCGCCGCGACCGTCACGGTTGAGCCCTTCGTAGTCATCATCGATGCACAGGGTGAAAGTCTTGTCGTTGTCGGCGGAGGCAAACACGAAGGGATAGCGGCGGAAGAAGGCCGGTACGTACTCACCGCGCCACTGGCCTTCACGGTCCACCAGCAGATTCTGGTCCTGCTCGAGTCCCAGCACGGCGACCGGCAGCACCCCGTCGTCGGCCTTGGTGAAGACGATCGGCAGGTCGGTGGCGGCGGTCGGAAATTCGGCCGCCATCAACGGCACCGAGTTCACCCCGCTGGCAAAGCCGAAGTCCTTGCCGACCTTGAGCGACAGCTCGCCATGCTTGTCGCGGGTGATCGGCTGAACGTTGCGATAGATCAGAAGTTGAGTCGCCATGAAAGAGTCCTCTTGTACTTGAGTGTCGTCCCTGGGCCTGGACGTCAGCGTCGTTGCGCGGCCAGCGCGCCGGTGGAAGTCGGGGAGACCAGTGTCACCCCGTGGTAGAAGGTCACGAAGGGTTCGCCTTTCGCATCGAACCCCAGAGAAAGGTTGCTCAGCGGCTTATCGCCGTGGGCGGCGATCCACTCGATCGCCTGTGCGCGCGACGTACAGCGCCACTCGCGAGCCAGCGACAACAAAAGGCCCGCCAGTTCGCCCAGACGTATCTCGGCCGGATGTAGATGCAGATTGAGGGAATCACGACCGGTATCGCGACCCTGGCGCCGTTCCTCGATCCTCACGGTCAACGGTGGCCAGGGCTTTCGTGCCAGCGCGTGGCTGACCTCGAGCTGTTCGATCACGTCACCGACGAGCGGGGGCATCGCCGCAAGCGTGCTCGCCAATGCATGGCGCACCGCCTCGGCGCTCTCGAGCAGGACATAGTCGGAGACACTGGCGTCGACGCCAGGGCGCCACTTCCACGCCTGGTACAGCGGGAAGCGACGCCCCGGCAGGGCCTTGTCCGGCAGCGGCGCTTCCCAGTACACCTTGGTGGTCGCGGCCTCCAGCCCGAGATGCAGATAGTGCGCCATCGTCTGCGTCGACAGTCCGGCGACGAAGGCCCTCCGGTCGCCAGGCGCCAGCGCCAGCGACTCCAGCAACCCCTCGAGGCGCACCGCAAGATCGTCGGCGTCAACGCCCTCAAGCGGCACACTGTAGAGCCTGCGCTGATGCGCCCATCGGGCGGGAGAGCACTTGACCGAGCGCTCGGCACTGTAGGGACGCGCGAGGCTATCGAGCCAGGACTCGATCAACGCCAGACGCTCGGCGAAGGGCCGGGGTTCAGTGCTGGAAGGCAAGGAGGTCCATCCGGTCATTCATATGGGCGTCGATCTCCGCCAGGTCTTCGCCATTGATGACGCCGGCGGCATGCTTCAGCCGCAGCACGCTGATCAGGTAGTCGTAGCGCGCACTGGCAAGTTCGCTGCGGGCGAAGAACAGATCGCGCTCGGCGTCGAGCAGTTCGAGCACCGGCATGACACCGGATTCATAGGCCACCTGGCGGTATTCGACGATGCGCTGGTTGGCGGTCAAGGACTCGCTGAGCGCCCTGACCCGGGACATGGCGGTGACGATACCCTCGAAGGCCGCACGTATCTCGCGGTCGAGTTCGCGCCGCACCTGTTCGAGTCGAGCCTGCCCTGCCTCGATCAGACGGGTTCCTTCGCGCACCTCCGACGACACTCGCCCACCGCTGTAGACCGGCACATCGAGGCCGACCCGAATGGTCTGGGTCTCGACCTCGCTGCCGCCGCCGAACAATGAGCCCTCGGTCTCGTCGTTGTCGTAGTCGAGACTCAGATCGAGGGTCGGATAGTGACCACCACGACTCACCTTGACCTGCTGATTGGCCACTTTCACCGCCAGCCGTGCGGCTGATAGACGAGGATTACGCTGCATCGCCAGCTCGATCCAGGCCTCGACTGACGACGGTTCCGGGCTTGCCAGGGTCAGGTCCTCATCGACCAGGCTAAGCTCCACCGGACGCACGCCGCTGACCTCGGCCAGGGCATTGAGGGCATCGCGCAGACGGTTGGCCACGTCCAGCTCGCGCGCCTCGACCTGCAGAAAGCGCGCCTGGGCGTCGAGCAGATCGATCTCGCGAATCAAACCGTCCTCGAAACGCGCCCTGACCTGCTCGAGATTGGTCTGGACCTGCTTCTTTTCGGCCTGCAGGAAACTCAGGTTTTCCGACAGGGCGAGTACCGCAAAGTAGCGTTCGGCCACCCGCAGGTAGAGATCCTGGCGCGAGACCTCGAGCTCGGACGCGGCCTGCTGGATCTCCAGCTTGGCCTGGCCAAAGGCCGCCCAGCGCGAATAGTCATAGATCGACTGCTCGAGCGAGACACCGTAGACGGTGGTCGGGTAGGACGTGCTGCCGCTGCCGTAGACCTCGTTGTCGGTACTGACGATGTCCTGGGAGATCTCGCTGCGCTCGACATTGACATTGATCTGCGGCAGCAGCGCTGAGCGCGCCTGATAGTAACGCTCATCGGTGGCCTGCTTACCATGAAAGTCGGCCTGAAACTGAGGATCGCTGTCCACCGCGAGCTCGTGAAGTTCCAGCAGACTTTCTGCCAGCACGGACGGAGCAAGCAGGCACGCCCACCCGCCCAACGCCAGGCCGAACGCAAGCTTGTTGAGATGCATGATGATTTTTCCCCTGCGCACCGGTGGGACAAACACCGGCATTGCGCAACTGCTTTGTAATATTTTATTAACAACGGATGTACGATATTACCCACATCTTTTGTAGGAACACAGCTCCTATCTACTCTTTTGCAGGCAACATGATCAACGCAGTATCGACGCAGTAGGAAACCACATCGCAAAAGATGAGAAAGTTCATACTCGCTATCGCATTCCGCCACCGAAGGGAATCGGGTAACACATTGAAACCTGGAAAGTTCCGAAATTACGCGGGACAAGAGACCATCTTCAGGTACACGGGAGCGGCGGCAGTCATGCGCCAAGCAGGTTGCTTCAAGGCCTGGCAGCCGCTGCCACCTCAGCCCAGCCACCTGAGATTACCCAACCACCCACACTGATCCTTTAAGACTAGACCGAAAGAACGAGCAAAGTCCTACGTCAGCGATGACAACGCCGCACCTGGCGACACCTGGGCGCTATTCATCCAGGCTGGCAATGCGGTTGCGACCACTACGCTTGGCGCTGTACAGGCGCCGGTCGGCGCGCTCGAACAGCGGTGCAAACCCCTCCCCCTTGCGATACTGGCTGACGCCTATGCTGATGGTGATGCGAATCGTCTGTCCATCCGACAGGGTGATTTCCCCCCCTTCCACCGCGCGACGCACCCGCTCGGCCGCCTTGATCGCCTCGGGCAAGGCGGTGCGCCGCATGACCACCACGAATTCTTCGCCGCCGGTGCGCGCCACCAGATCGCCATCACGCAGGCAGTTGGCTACTGTTTGCGCCAGCCAGGTGAGCACCTGGTCACCGGCCGCGTGACCGAAACCATCATTGACCTGCTTGAAGAAGTCGATATCGACCGCGGCCAGCGAGAACACCATCCCGCCACTGTCGCATTCCTCGATCAGGCGGGTGACGTGGCGATCCAGCTGGCTTCGATTGGGGAGTCCGGTCAAGGCATCGGTCATCGCCTGGTCTTCCAGCTGATCACGTTCGAGGCGAATACGCTCGACCTCCATCTCGTTGGAAATGACACGTTCGACGGCCCCGACCAGTAGTCGGACCAACTCGATGTCGACCTCGCTGAAGGCGTGCCGCCGCGCCGACGGACTGGAGAAGTTCAGCGTCCCCCAGACCTTGCCCTGGATCCGCAGCGGTGCACCGATATAGGTCTCCAGCTGAAAGTTCTCGTAGCAGGGGTGGCCCTTGACTCGCTCGTCCTGACCGGCGCGGTGGGCATGGAAGACGTCATCGGCGTCGAGGGTCAGCCGACAGTAGGTGTCACCCAGTGCAAAGCTGTCGCCGGCCCCTACTGGCGCAGTATCCGAGGCCGCCCAGCGCACCGTGTAACGCTCCCCCTCGACCTGACTGACCAGCGCGATATCCAGCCTCAGGTAGCTCAAGGCGTCACGCAGCAGCATGTCGACGATCTCTGATACACCGATATCGGTGCGATTTACCCCGGTATGGACATCCCGTAACAACTTGATCATCGAGCGATACTCGGAGACGTCCTGGATGATGGCGTAGAAGCCCATCACCTCATCTTCCACCAGGTCCGGCAGATAGTGGACCTTGAAGTAGATCTGGCGACCATCCTGGAGCACCAGGGAATCCTCGTAGCTGACCTCCTGCCCCGCCAGCGCCAGATCGAAACGTGGCCGGATCTTGGCGTAGGAGTCTGCATCGAGCACCGAAGACACCGGCTGCCCCATCAGCGCCTCGGCAGGCAGGCCGATGAAGTCGAGGTAGGCACGATTGTTGAAACGGAAGCAGAAGTCGCGGTCGACGTAGGCCACCATCACCGGCAGGTGGTCGGCCATCCGCGCGATGACACCGCGGCTTGCCTTCTGCCGAGCCGACAGTCGCAGCACCAGCCCACCATCGGCCAGGCGACAGCAGCTACCATCGCCCAGTTCCAGCGGCATCGAAGGCTTGGCAGCGTGAGCGGCACCCCGGGAGACCCAGGCTTCAGCTACCGCCGCAGCCTCGCCAGGCAGTTCTGCCAGCCCCCGCCCGATCCAGACGTCTCCAGGCTCGCCCAGCACGCGCACGGCATCACCGACCACGTCGTGCACCTGCAACTCCGGCGTCAGGCGTACCAGCACCGTTCCGGACGACACCAATGCCTCTTCCACCCAGGCAAAACGCTCCATGAGGACATCTCCTTGCGTAAGCCCTGCCCTGGACCGGCAGCAGGTCAATACCCTGGCGGCTCGCATACCGTCTTCTCTAGCCTATGAAAAGATGCTTATAGATGCCGGATTATTTCGCTTGCCCGCTTCCACGTTATGCTGGCGTCGCCGACACCGCCGCGGGAGCTGCCCATGAACCACCAGGACCTTGTCGCCATCGAACACGCCCTGACGCTGGCCAATCGCGGGGATACCAGCTGGCTGTGCACGCGCCTGGACACCCCTGCTCCCGCCTTCCCCCACCTGAGCGTCACCAGCGATGCCGATGGCCCCAGGTACGCCGGACAGCCCATCTTGCTGACCCAGGCCCGGGACGGCGGCGCCTGCCTGGTCAATATCGACAACAACGCCAACGATGGCACCCCCTGCCTGGTCGAGCGCCTGTCACCGAGCAGCGAGACCCTGGTGCACCTGGAGGTCATCCATGCAACGCTCGCCGGCCAGCCATCGCTGATTCGCCGCGTCAGCCTGGGCAGTACGTCCATGAACCTGCAGCGACCCACGCCAACCAGTCCGCTGGTCCAGATCGGCGACGACGTCGTCGAGGTGCTGATCCAGCCGGCCTTGCGTCTGGTGCTGACCGGCCACTCCCCGGTCAATGCCGACCTGGCGCGCCAGGGACAACGGCTCGGCTTCGAAGTCATCCTGTGCGCCCCGGACTACCCCGACACGCATCACTCGACAGCGCCCCTGCCGGCAGGCGTCGAGTTCCAGCGCGCGCCCGCAGCTCCCTTCCTGCGCGGCGGCGGCGGGCACCGACGCACCCTGGTGATGGACGCCACCGACGCCTCGACCATTGCGCGAGCGAGCAGCGAGGCCTGCTGTCATGGCTATCTGGCGATGGCTGACATCGATCCACGCCGGGCGGCGAACTGGCTTTACGATGGCTGGCACAGCCTGCGCACCTCGCCCACCGTCTGACGCCCCGTCGCTGCGGCCAAAGCGCCAATTGACAGCCATCGGAGGCGGTCCTACGCTGTGCGCATTCCTGGGGGAGCCTGACGGCTGAGATTCCGCATCACGCGGTAACCCTTTGAACCTGATCCGGGTCATGCCGGCGAAGGGAAGGATGGTTGCGTTATCTCCTCTTTCTTCCTGTCCGCCGCTCGTCCCGCCTGTCCACCGGTCCCTGCGGACAACGACAAGAAAGAGGTCTTCTTTCGATGATGCTCGATCCCACCTGGACGGCGCTGTGGCTTCTGCTGTGCGCCGCCATCTTTGCCATCCCCGGCCTGATCTATGCCCGACGTCGTCAGGGCGGCCTGGATGACTACATCTCGGCTCGCAACAGCCAGAACACCCGCGCCACGGTGTTGACCCTGGTGGCCACCACCCTGGGCACCTGGATCCTGTTCGGCCCCGCCCAGGCGGCCACCTGGGGCGGCATCGGCGCGGTACTGGGCTATGCGCTGGGTTCCATGGTCCCGCGCCTGGTGATGATCCCGCTGGGACGACGCATGCGTGAGCTGATCCCCGAAGGCCACGGCCTCACCGAGTTCGTGATCCATCGCTACGGGCGCACCATGTACGCCTTCACCCTGACGATCATGCTGTTCTATCTGTTCATCTCGCTGGCGGCAGGCCTCACCGCAATCGCCCATATGGTCACCCTGCTGGCGCCGATCCCGCTGTGGCTGACCGCCTGCGTAGTGATGATCGCGACCCTGCTCTACACCTTCTATGGCGGCCTGCGCACCACCATCTTCACCGACAAGGTACAGATGCTGGTGATCCTGCCGTTGCTGGCGCTGCTGCTGGTGTTCGGCTGGCAGGCCGCCGGCGGCGTCGCGCCGACGCTCGAGGGCCTGCAGGAACGTGCGCCCCAGTTGCTGGATGTCACCGATGCCGGTGGCCTGCGTGCCGGTCTGACGTTCTTTATCGCAGTGATGCTGACCGGCCTGTTCTACCAGGGTACCTGGCAACGCATCTACGCCGCCCGGGACAGCAAGGTGCTGCGGCGGGGCTTCTGGATCGCAGGGCTGTTCAACTTTCCGGTGATCGTGCTGATGGGCCTGTTCGGCCTGGCCTTCGTCGGCCTCGGGCTCGAGGGAGACGGTTCGGTGGCGCTGTTCAGCGTGCTGCTGTCCGAGGTGCCTCTGTGGTTCGCCCTGGCCTTGATTCCGCTGGGTCTGGCCCTGGTGATGAGCAGCGCCGATACCACCGTCAACGCCACCTCCAGCATCATCGCCGTCGACATGCATCGGCTGCTGCCCCAGGCCAGCGAAGCCACCCTGATGCGCCTGGCACGCTGGCTGATCGTCGCCGCAGCGGTGCCGGTGACCTGGGTGGCAGCCCAGGGCTACAGCGTGCTCTATCTGTTCCTGCTGGCGGACCTGCTGTGCTCGGCGGCGGCCTTCCCGGTGTTCTTCGGTCTATTCAATCGCCGCTACGACGGGCGCAACGCGGTCCTCAGCACCGCTGCGGGCCTGGTCGCCGGCCTGGCGATGTTCCCGTCTCCCAGCGGCGGTACCGCCACCCTGCTGGAATCCTTCCTGCTGGCGGCCTTCGTGCCGGTGCTGGTCTCGCTGGTGCTGATGAAGCTGCTGCCATCCCGCCAGGACTATGACTTCACCCGCATGGGCAGTCTGGTGCGGCGTTTCCAGAGCTGACACCGCCACGCTGACAGCCTGGCAAGGTGGGATAAAAAACAGCGGGACGTGCTGACGCGTCCCGCTGTTGTCGTTTCCAGGCCTGGCGATCAAGGGCCCTGGCAGTTCCGGCTCATCAGCGCCCGGGACGCGCCAGCCCCAGGTGGTCGCGCAGGGTGCGGCCCTGGTACTCGCGTCGAAACAGCCCGCGGCGCTGCAGTTCCGGTACCACTTGTTCGACCACGTCCTCGATGCTGTCCGGCAGCGACGGCGGCATCAGGTTGAAGCCGTCCGCCCCGCCCTGCTCGACCCAGCGCTGCATCTCGTCGGCGATACGCTCCGGGGTGCCGACCATGGTGCAGTGGCCGCCACCGGCGGCGAGCCGTCCCAGCAACTGGCGCAGCGTCGGTCGTTCGCTCTCGATGATCCGGAGAATCGTGGCGTAGCGCCCCTTGGGCCCGCTGAAGGCCTCCAGTGGCGGCAGCTCGGGTACTGGGGCATCCAATTCCCAGTCGCCCACGTCCTGACCGATGAACTGACTCAACTGGCGCCGGGAGCTGTCCACCGGCAACAGTTCGTCGAGCTCCCTCTGCTTGCGTCTGGCCTCCTCTTCGGTGGAGCCGACGTAGGTGACGAGCCCCGGCATGATCGCGACCTTCGGTCTGCCGGCGGCCTTTACCCTGGCCTGAAGATCGCTGTAGTAGGCCTGGGCGGAGGGCAGATCGTAGGCCACCGCGTAGATGGCCTCGGCGTAGCGCGCGGCCAGGTCACGGCCCTGATCCGAGGCGCCGGCCTGGAACAGCACCGGGTGGCCCTGGGGCGGACGCGGCACCGTCAGCGGGCCATCCACCAGAAAGTGCTCGCCGTGATGGTGAACGGGTCTGACCCGGCTGGCGTCGACGTAATCGCCCTGGCGATCCCTCACCAGGGCGTCGTCACACCAGGAGTCCCACAGCGCCAGCACGGTATTGGCGAATTCCTCCGCCCGGGCATAGCGCTCGGCGTGGCTCGGCATGGCCTCGAGCCCATGATTGCGCGCCTCGCTGTCGAACATCGAGGTCACCAGGTTCCAGCCCAGGCGTCCGCCGGAGATATGGTCCAGCGAGGCCAGCATGCGCGCAGCGTGAAACGGCGTATAGAAGGTGCTGGAGACGGTCGAGATCAGCCCGATGTGTTCGGTGGCCCGCGCCATGGCCGCCAGCATGGTCAGGGGCTCCAGGGTCCACAGCGGACCGTCGGCGACGTTGCCCGCGGCGTGACCATCGGCGAAGAACACCGCATCGAAGCGACCCCGCTCGGCGAGCCGCGCCAGTTCCTCGTAGTAGCGGATATCGGCCAGGCGCTCGACGCTGGAACGGGGATGACGCCAGGCCGCCTTGTGGTGGCCACAGCCCATGATGAACAGATTGAGGTGCATGCTGGCCATCAGTCCTTCACCAGTCCGCCGTCGACCACCAGGTTCTGGCCGGTGACCGCTCGCGACCAGGGCGAGGCGAACAGTAGCGCAGCGTCGGCAAACTCTTGCGGCGTGGTCACCCGTCGCAGCGGTGTGCTGGCGGCGATCAGGTCGAACACCGCCTCCGGCGTGGCGCGGGAGGCATCGGTGGTGCGCAACAGGCCCCCGGAGATCATGTTCACGGTGATGCTGTCCGGGCCCAGATCGTGGGCCAGGGTGCGCGTCAGCGACAGCAGCGCCGCCTTGGCGGCGGTGTAGTCGTGGTAGGGCACAACCGGGTTCTGGAACAGGTTGGTACCGATATTGACGATGCGACCAAAGCCGGCCTCACGCATGCCGGCAAGCGCCGCCTGCACCGTGTTCAGCGCCCCCCGGGCGACGCCCTGAAGCTGATGATCGAGGTGCTCCCAGGTCAGCTCGTCGGGACCGGGGCGGGCGTCGCCGTTGAAGGCGAAGTCCGGCAGCGCATTGTTGATCAAGGTGGTGACCGGCGCACCGAAGTGCTCGCGGGCACGCGCGAACATGGCATCGACGGCGCTGCGATCACAGACGTCGGCGGCCACTGCCAAGGCTTGCTCGGGATAGTCGGCTACCAGCGCGTTGGCGCCCTCTTCGCTGCGTCGATAGTTGACCACCACCCGCGCGCCCTGCTCGAGGAAGCTGCGCGCCAGGCTGACACCGAGGCCACGTCCGGCGCCGGTGACGACGACCAGCTGGCGGGAAATAGGAAGCGCGGGCGGGCTTGCGGAGGTAGCGCGTGAGGCGTCGGAAAGGGTCATCTGGCGGGTCCTTGGTCGAGGCGAGGAACGCACGCCGACCCCTGGACTGACGACTGCGCTGACATCCCTTCGCCGGTATGAACTGGATCAGGTTCGACGGGTGTTTCTCAGCCCCGCTATCGTGCGGGACACCCCGTGCCATGCGCCTTCGACCTTAGCCCATCGGCGCGGGGCGGACAAGCCGCGCAGCACCTGGAACATCACCGCAGCCAGGGCATGCAGATGGGCGCTTCAGATCCGACGGTCAGCCCGGTGCCTGGACGGCTTGCATCAAGTCACTTCCTTCCTCTCCCGCCCGATTGACCCTGGTCGAGACCGGCCATGCCTCGAAGGCGCCAGCGGGTAGATGCCGCACCGTCTGGCGCATGACGTCGCGATCACTCAGGGCAGGATCGAGCCAGGGTTCAAGGCTGCCGTCGTCCAGCGCCAGCGGCATCCGAGCGTGCACCTGACTCGCGCAGCCCCGGGCGGGTTCGGTAAGGATGGCAAGGCCCGGCCTGCCGTCGGCCCTTTCACTGAAGATTGCCGCCAGCCACAGCGGCGCGCGATCTTCACGACATAAAAAATAGGGCTGCTTGCCGGCCTCGCCCGGCAGCCACTCGTACCAGCCGTCCGCCGGCACCAGGCAGCGATGGCGAGCAAAGGCCCCACGAAAATAGCGCGAGGTGGCGACCTTCTCCACGGTGGCGTTGATCGGCTCCGGCGCCCCGGCCTGGGCCCAGTGGGGTCGATAGCCCCACCACATCGAGGTAAAGGAAGGTACGCCCTCCCCGTCCATGGCGAGCGAGGTGATCCAGGTGCCCGGCGCGACATTGTAGCGAGGTGGCGGCTCCTGCTCGGGCAGGCGCGGCGCCACCGGCAAGCGCATCAGCGCCGCCAGCTGAGCAAAAGGTGTGTAACAGGCGAAACGGCCGCACATGGATACCTCCTTTACCGGACCCTGCAGGATCAGCCTAGCACCATCTCTTGCGTCCACTCAGGCCACCTGTGCGCGCTACAGGTTAGTCATCTGCGAACGTTAAGTTTTCGCTAAGCTAGGCAGCCTAGCCTTGCCATCAACTCCTCTTTCAAGGACGCGATGACATGGCCCCGGCAATCGCAGCATCGGCCTCGAAGACGACAGCCCACACGGATGCTCCCGAGCCGAACATGCCCTCCGGCCTGTGCTGGGCGTCCCCGGAGCGGCTGGGTGAGGCAAACGCCTTCATCTCCGACGTCTATCGTCTCCATCACAATGCCTCCATCAGCAACCCCTACCAGCGCTTGCTGACACTGCGAGACCCCCATGGCGCGCTGGTCGCCACCACGGGGCTCAGGCGTGCCGATGAAGGCCCTCTCATGGTGGAACACTACCTCGAGGCACCTGTCGAGATGGTGCTCGCCACTCGTGGCCTCTGCGACCTTGCGCCGCCGCGCCACCAGGTCATGGAGGTCGGCGCCCTGGCCAGCGCATCGCCAGGCGCCGGCCGACGGCTGATGCTGTCGCTGGTGGTGGTGCTCGAGCGACTGGGTATCGACTGGCTGGTGGTGACCGCGTCCAGGGACGTGCGCAACGGCCTCGCCCGGCTCGGCATCGAGATGCACACGATCGATCGCGCCCATCGCCACTGCCTGGACAACCCTGTGGACTGGGGACGGTATTACGAGCGGGACCCCAGGGTCGTGGTGATTCGCCCCCTCGAGGTGTCCAACAGCATGCGCGCCACCCCGCTCGGCGCTTTGCTTCTCGCCGGCGCAGCACAGCTTGCCCCGGAGGCGGCAGATCCCGTACCGGGGCTACCCCATGTCCACGCCTGCTCCGCGGCCGGGGACATGCCCCATGGATAGGCTACACCAGCGCCTGCGCCAAAGGGCGAGGCTGTCGCCGGATGCGGAGAGCCTGATCGGGCAATCCCCGGATGGCGCCGACATCCGACTTACCGCCCGGCAACTGGAGGCCGCCACCGACGCTGTCGCGCACCAACTCGAGCAGTCGGGCGTTTCCCACCTGGGCCTGCTGGGTCACAACTCTCCTGGCTGGCTGGTCGCCCAGCTCGCTGCCTGGCGGGCTGGCCTGCCGATCACCCCGATACCTGCATTTTTCAGCGAACAACAGCTCAACCACCTGCTCGATACCACCGGGCTGGACGGGCTTCTGATCGCGCAGGACAGCCCGCTGGACGCCTGGCTGCCCTCCGACTGCGCAAACGACTTCAAGCGCCAGCCACTCGACGCTCCGGCCGGCCTGTCCATCGCCTTGTTCCGGCGCCCCTCGACACCCGCACCACTGCCGGACGGAACGCGACTGATCACCTTTACCTCCGGTACCACCGGCACCCCCAAGGGGGTCTGCCTGTCCGGGCCTCATCTCGAGTCGGTCATCGAAGGGCTGGAACAGCGCCTTGCAGGTGTTCCCCTCCATCGTCACGGCGTGGTGCTGCCCATGGCGGTGCTGCTCGAACATCTGGCCGGCGCACTCTTCGCGCTCTGGCGGGGAGCCGCGATCGTTATCGATACGCCCGATCTTGCCGGGCTCCATGGCAGCGGTACGCTAGACCCCGACCAGTGGCAACGCTGGCTGGCCAAGCGCCGACCCGACAGCCTGATTCTGGTACCGGCGCTGCTCAAGGCGCTAACTCACCTGGCCTCACATCATTCTGCGGCAAACGGTTGGCAACAGGTGTTGTCGCTAGTCGCCGTGGGCGGGGGCCAGGTGCCCCGCCGCCTGCTCGAACAGGCAACCCAGTTGGGACTCCCTGTCGCCCAAGGCTACGGCATGTCCGAGATGGGCTCGGTGGTCTGTCTAAGCCGCCCGGACGAGCCCCAGGATGGCCGTGTCGGGTGCCCCCTCAAGGGATTGCGCCTAAGCACCGATGAGCAGGGGCAACTGCTGGTCCACGGTCGTCGCATGCTGGGCTATCTGGCGTCCGATCATCAGGTTCCGTCACCCGAGATGCCCTGGCCCAGCGGAGATCTCGGTCACCGCCTGGCGGACGGTCATTGGCGCCTGGACGGGCGTCAGCGCAACGTCATCATCCTGTCGAACGGACGCAATCTCTGTCCCGAGTGGCTCGAGGCGGAGCTCGAGCTCATCGACGGTATCGATCGTGCCTTCGTCTTCGGCGAAGGCTTGCCGGGGGTGCTGGCGCTCCTTAGTCCTTCAGCCGCTATCCAGCCCCCCCGCCTGGAAGCCCACATCACCGCGCTCAATCAGCGCCTGCCCGACTACGCCAGGGTCCGCGGCTGGCAGTCGTTGATGCGGCAACTGCCAGGCGTCGCCGAGCCGCTTTCGATCGCCAGCAACGAACTGACCGCCAACGGACGCCTGCGCCGGGCCAGCATTCAGCTCCGCCGTCGCTGCGACATCGAGCGGCTTGTCGCCAGAACCTTCCCCGGCCATGAGCAGGTGTCAGCAGCGCTTTCCTCCGCCGCCGACGGCCTCCCTTCATACCCACAGGAACCCCCACCCCCATGAACACGCTGACCGATACCCCGATCGTCACCTCGCCACCTGTCGACAACGGCAAGCCCGACGGTTTCTACCGCCACCTGCTCGCTGCCACCGAAGACGAACGCCAAGCCTTGATGGGAGGGGAACTGATCGGGCGCGCCCAGGGCGGCAAGATCACGCTGCCCGAATATCGCGCCTTTCTCGCCCAGGCCTATCACCATGTGCGTCACACCGTCTCACTGATGATGGCCTGCGGCGCCGAGTTGTCCGCTCCGAACTTCGTGCTGCGCGACAACCTGCGCATGGCCATCGCCGAGTACATCGACGAGGAAAAGGGCCACGAACATTGGATACTCGATGACCTCGAGTCCACCGGCGTCGATCGGCACCACGCGCGTTCACGCCCACCGCTGTTCGAGACGGAATGGATGGTGTCCTACGCCTACGACAGCATCAGACGGCGCCATCCGCTGGCCATGTTCGGCATGGTACTGGTGCTCGAGGGTACCAGCACCTCGGCGGCCAGCGCCGCCGGCAGGGCCATCCGCGATAGTCTGGGCCTGACCGATGACGCCTTCCACTACCTGTTTTCCCACGGCGAACTGGACATCTCCCATATGGCCTTCTTCGCCGAACTGATGGACACCATCACCGACACCGAGGAGCAGGCCCAGATCGTCCATTCGGCCCGCGCCTTCTATCGCCTCTATGGCGCGGTCCATGACGCCGCCCTGCGAGACGCCGAGCACTGGACGGACGAAGCGCTGGAGGCAAACTCATGCCATCACTGAGCGAGCGCAGGATTCTGGTGACCGGCGCCACTGGCGGCATCGGCTCGGCGCTGGTGAAGCGGCTTGACGCCGAAGGCGCCAGCCTGTGGCTGGCAGGGCGTGATGAGGGCAAGCTCAGCGCCCTGGCGGGCGAGCTTGGCAAGGCTGCCTCGAGACACACCCTCGTCGCTGGCGTCGATCTGACCACCGCGATGGGCCGCCAGCGGCTACTCGACCAGCTAAGTCAGGCAGCACCCGAGCAGCGCCCTTCGACGCTGGTCCACCTGGCCGGCATCAATCATCTCGGCTGGTTTCGCGAAACCTCGCCAGACGACGTCATCCGGGTGCTCGATACCAATCTGAGCTCGACCCTGCTGCTGACCCAGGCCCTGCTGCCTTTGTTTCTCGGCCAACCCAGCGCTAACCTGCTGTTCGTGGGCTCACTGCTGGGGCATATCGGCCACCCGGGCTATGTCGCCTACTGCGCCAGCAAGGCCGGCCTCAAGGGCTTCGCCGAAGCGCTGTCCCGGGAACTCGAAGACACCTCGGTCCAGGTGCAGTACCTGGCCCCCCGCGCCACCCGGACCGCCATGAACGGCCCCGACGCCGAGGCCATGAACGAGGCCCTGGGCAATACCGTGGACAGCCCCGAGCGCGTGGCAGATGCCATCATCAAGCAGCTGACAAGAGGCCAGCGTCGCGCCGTCCTCGGCGGCAAGGAGCGCCTGTTCGCGCTGATCAACGCCATCACCCCCACGCTCGTCGATCGCGCTATCGCCCGGTCCCGAGCCGATATATCCCGCCAACTGGATCCCCCTGCGCAGGTTGTCCAGGACTGACCAGCAGACGTCCTTATCGCCTTGACCCTTGTGCTGCACAAGGGTTTTAGTCTGTGGTGAAGATGCTCGAACTTGCATAGTAGTGACGGAAGCTTCAGGGGCCACCACCCTGGCCTGTCTGGGCTTTTCTCAACCACCACAGGGAGAGGAAATGAGCACGAACACAGCAAGCCCGGCGCAGCGGGCCTCATCCAGCACTGCCCGCCTCTATCGTATGAAGACCGCGGAGCACCTCTGCCCCTTCGGCCTCAAGACCTTGTCGCTGCTCAAGCGCAAGGGCTACCAGGTCGACGACCACACCCTGACATCACGTGAAGCCATCGACCGCTTCAAGCAGGAAGCCGACGTGGACACCACACCCCAGGTGTACATCGGCGACGAGCGCATCGGCGGCTACGAGGAACTGCGCCGCTACCTCGGCATGAGCGTGCCCGGCGACAAGGAAGTCAGCTACCGTCCTGTCATCGCCATCTTCGCCACGGCCCTGCTGATCGGCCTGGCGGTGGGCTGGGTGTCCGGCCAGTCGCTGGTCTCAGTGCGCACCATCGAGTTCGCCGTCGCCTCGGCCATGGTTCTGCTGGGCCTGCAGAAACTGCAGGACGTGGAAAGCTTCAGCACCATGTTCCTGAACTACGACCTGCTGGCCCAACGCGATGTACGCTACGGCTACATCTACCCCTACGCCGAAACACTGGCCGGCATACTGATGCTGGCAGGCAGCCTGATCTGGATCGCCGCGCCTGTGGCCCTGTTCATCGGTACCGTGGGGGCCATTTCGGTGTTCAAGGCGGTCTACATCGACAAGCGCGAACTCAAGTGCGCCTGCGTCGGCGGCAACAGCAACGTTCCCCTGGGCTTCGTTTCCCTGAGCGAGAACCTGATCATGCTGCTGATGGGCCTGTGGATGCCGGCCAAGGCACTTCTGATGTAGAGCGCGCCTGATCTGGCCGTTCCAGACGCGTAGCAAAAACCCGCCAGGTATTGCCTGGCGGGTTTTCTCTGGCACGATGCAACGTTTATTCGAAGCCGACATGCAGACTGTAGCGACCACTGTTTTCATTGGCGCTGCCAAGCACACTGCCTCGCACTTCAAGCTCATAGTTTCCGGGAGTGACAGGCTCCTCCAGCAGGAAGTGGCCGTTGTTGTCCGCGTCGCTGGCCACCAGCTGCCCCGCGGGGGAATACAGCCTTCCCTCGATACTCATCGACTGACTCGAGTCGCTGGCAAGATGTTCACTGCTGACGACGATCATTCCTTCCTCTTCGATCGGCAACCGGTAACGCACGGGTGCACCACGAAGCTGTTGGGTGGCAGACACACCTTGCCGCAAGATTTCGGCTTCCTGCGAATGGCCCTGCGCAGCCCATACCGGTAGAGAAACGCCCACGAGGACAGCTACACCCATCATGTGTTGCCACAATTTCATAACGATTACCTCCTTTGAATGTTGGCACCTTCATGATGTGTCATCTGGCTTAATCTACGCTGAAACATTGAAAAACGGCGTAGTGAAGCAGATCCCGCCAGCGGCCTGAATGGCAACCGTAGGCGCAGAGGCATCAAAACCAGACGCGCAGCCCGGCAACCACTGCGGTGTCCTCCACTTGATCGCCTTCATCACGCGCCATATCGGCAGTATCACCATAAAGTTTCTGCCAATAGGCGCCGATATAGGGCGCGAACTTGCGATGTAGCTCATAGCGAAGGCGCAGGCCGGTGCGCAAGGAATTGAATCCCTCCCCTACACCGAACTCCTCGGCATCATCGAACGCCACTTCCATTTCCAGGCGAGGCTGCAGATAAAGCCGCTGGGTCAGTCGCAGATCATATTCCTGCTCCAGACTCAAGGAGGTGTCACCATCGTCACTGACACGAAGATCCAGCTCGGTTTCCAACCGGTAGGGCGCCAGCCCCTGCAGACTGATCACGCCGAAATAGCGCTCGGGATGGTCATCGCTGCCAAGCCCGCCCTGGTAGCCAAGCCCTCCCTGTAGCTCCCAGAAGTCGGCGATCAGTCGGCTATACAGCAGATCCAGTGATTCAAATTCCGCATCTTCGCCATCCCCTTGGGTGTTATCCCCTTCCCCCTTCAGGTAGACGCGATGAACGTCGCCTCCGTACCAGGCCTGAAAATCCCAGGTTACTGCCTCGCTGTCTTCAGACGGCCAGACGTATTCCAGACGGTCGACCAGCACCGAGCCACGCAGATGTTCCTGCATCGGCGACGGCCAGTGATCTGGCGCGTCGTAGCCATCCTCAGCCAGCGCCAGCGACGACAACCCAAGGCCCGATAGCGCTGCCAGGCAAATACGGCCCACACGAATTTCCATGCGTCATCTCTCCTCAGGCAACCTTGACGACGCGGAACATGCCGGCGTCCATGTGATAAAGAAGGTGGCAGTGGAACGCCCAGCTGCCCTCGGCATCCGCCGTGATCAGTGCAGAAAGGCGCTCGCCAGGCTTGACGTTCAGGGTGTGCTTGCGCGGAATCAGCTCGCCGGCACCATTCTCCAGCTCCATCCACATGCCGTGCAGGTGGATCGGGTGCTCCATCATGGTGCGATTGACCAGGATGAGGCGCAGACGCTCGCCCTTGTCGAAGTGGATCGGCCCCGAGACCTCACTGAATTTCTTGCCGTCGAAGGACCACATGTAGCGTTCCATGTTACCGGTCAGATGAAGCTCGAGTTCGCGACCAGGAGGACGACGGTCAGGCCATGGCGCGATGGCCTTCAAGTCCTGATACACCAGCACACGACGCTCGCGGGCATCCAGGCCGATTCCAGGCTGATCGAGGCGGGAGCCAGGCTGCGCCACGCCCACCGGTAGCATGGCTGTACCAGTGGCGCTCTCCGTACTGTCCATCTGAGCGTGATCCATTCCCGCCATGCTCGAGTGGTCCATACCGGTCATCGAGCCATGATCCATGCCGCCCATGTTCGAGTGATCCATACCGGCCATCGAGCCATGATCCATGCCCGTCATGCTCGAGTGATCCATACCGGCCATCGAGCCGTGATCCATGCCCGCCATGCTCGAGTGATCCATACCGGCCATCGAGCCGTGATCCATGCCCTCGTGGGCTCCCATGGCCTCCATTCCTCGATCGGCAATACGTCGGCGTTCCGGCAGCGGCGCCACCATCCCCATACGCGGCGCCAGGGTCCCCCTGGCAAAGCCGCTTCGGTCCATGGACTCGGCAAAGATGGTGTAGGCCACATCGTCTTTCGGCGTCACCAGAACGTCATAGGTTTCCGCCACCCCGATGCGGAACTCCTCGACGGGCACGGGCCGAACCGGCTGGCCGTCGGCCGCCACCACCGTCATTTCGAGCCCCGGAATCCGCACGTCGAAGTAGCTCATGGCGGAGCCATTGATGACACGTAGCCGCTGCGTCTCGCCGGGGCGAAACAGGGCAGTCCAATTGTCATCGGGTGAATGACCGTTGAGCAGATAGGTGTAGGTGGCGCCGGTAACATCGGCGATATCACGGGAGCTCATGCGCATCCGGCCCCACATGGCACGCGCTTCCCAGGTGGAGGCGAGCCCCTGACGGTCCACATCGGCGATGAAGTCTCCCAGGGTGCGCTCCTGGAAGTTGTAGTACCCCTCCCCGGTCTTCAGGTTGTGGAAGATGGTCGAGGGGTCCTCGAAACTCCAGTCGGTCAGCAGCAGCACGTGCTCGCGGTCATAGCGAAAGGGTTCGCGCTGTTCGGCGTCGATGACCAGGGGGCCCACATGGCCAATCTGCTCCTGCAGTCCTGAGTGGCTGTGGTACCAGTAGGTGCCGCTTTGACGGAGGGGAAAGCGGTAGGTAAAGGTTTCGCCCGGCATGATGCCGGCAAAGCTCACGCCGGGGACGCCATCCATCTCAGGCGGCAGGAGAATGCCGTGCCAGTGAATCGAGGTGGGCTCGTCCAGCAGATTGGTCACCCGCAGCGTCACGTCCTGCCCTTCCTTGAGCCGGATCAGGGGGCCAGGGCTGGTGCCGTTGAGGGTAATCGGCCGTGCAGACTGGCCAGCGATGGGCACGCTCTGGCGACGAATGGCCAGCGAGATATCCGGACCGCTTTCCACTCCCTTGGGGTAACTCGAGGTCTGCCCCCAGGGGTTGGCCCAGGCAGGCGCCAGACCGAGGGCGGCGGTGCCGATTCCCAGGGCCGCGCTTCCCTTGATGAATCCTCGTCGTGATAGCCGATGTGGCGGCAGAAGTGTCGTCGACATGGGTGCTGTCTTCCTGTGCGATGAACTTCTGCCATCTTCCATCGCCAAGCTGAAAGCCAGCTGAATCCTTAACGCACGGCCTCTCTCTCGGAGGTTGACGCCAGCGCCAACGGCAAGCGGATGGTCACCTCGAGTCCACCGCTGGGCGCCGCCCGAAAGCCGACCTCTCCCCGGTACTGCTCGACCAGTTCAAGCAGAATCGACAGGCCAATGCCGTTGCCTGGCCGCCCTTCATCCAGCCTCTGCCCTCGCCGGCCCAACAACGGCAGCAACTCCGCCGCCACTCCGGGGCCATCATCCTGGATCTTCAGCTCTAGACATCGCCCCAACGTCAGCGCGAGCCACACCGACTGGTTGGCCCACTTGCCCGCGTTGTCGAGCACGATGCCGATCATTTCCAGGAAGTCCTGTCGCTCCATCTCGATGCAGGCATCCTCGGCGTCCCCGAGGGCCATGACGAAGCGCTTGTCGGGGTAGAGGCTTCGAAACATGTCGAAAAGCTGGTCGAGTTCCCGCTTGACCCGGGTGTGCTGGCCGCCACCGGGGCCCGCCAGACGCGCCTGACGCAGGTGGGACTCCATCAACTCCTGCATCAGCGTCAACCGCTCCAGCAGACGCTCACGGCGGGATTGATCAAGCTCACGCTTGCTGCGCAGCGCCTGCATCACCGCGGTCAGAGGGGTCTTGAGCGCATGGGACAGGTCTGCAACGGCGTTACGCGAACGCACCAATCGGCGCTCCTGGCTGTCCATCAGACGATTAAGCTGCGAGACCAGAGGGCGGAACTCCTGCGGCACCTTCATTCTGAGACGCTGTCGCTGACCACTTCGCAGCTCGGCCAGCTGGCGCTGCAACAGATCCAGTGGCCGCAGGGCGGCATTGACCGCCAACCCGTTAAGCAGCGAAAGAGCCAGCAGCACCAGACCTGCGATGGCGCCAATCCACCAGTGCAGTGCCGCAAGGCCTTCCTCGACGCTGTCGAAGGATTCTCCGATGAGCAGCACCCCAGGCCTGCCGTCCACCGTAAAGGTTCGCCTCAACACCAGCAGGTGACGCCCCTCCAGGTGCACATCCAGCAGCGACCTGTCAGGCCCATCCAGATGGGGCGTCAGCGCCGACAACCAGGTCGGATGGGAGGTGGTGACGATCTCGCCGCGCTTGAGCACGTAAAGATGATGAAAGACCTCGGCCGACAGGCTCGAGGGCAAGGTGGGGGCCGGTACCGGGTCTGCGGCTTGACGCAGTTGCGCCAGGCGATACTCCGCCTCCTGACGCAGTCGGTCACCCAGAAAGTCCCGCGCGGTCTCGCGCAGCAGCAGGCCATGCATGAACCAGGTCAATCCCATGACCAGCAGGGACACCGCCCCGAGGCTGACCAGCAGGCGCAGACGGAGACTATTGCGTCTAATGCGAAACAAGCACGTACCCCTGGCCTCGGCGGGTCTGGATGACATGCTTGCCCAGCAGACGCCTCAGGCGCGCGATATAGACCTCCACCAGGTTGGGCGCCGGGGCATCCTGCTCCAGGGCGTAGAGCTGATCGAGCAGCTTCGTCTTGGAGTGCACCCGGTCAGGGTGGTGCATCAGGTAGCGCAGCAGGCAGAACTCGGTGGCGGTAAGCGTCTGCCATGGGCCTCCCGCGCAACTGACCTGGCGCTGCTCCTCGTCAAGGCGGATGCCATTGACGATCAGCCGCGCCGTCAATTCGGTACGCCGCCGCAGCAACGCCTGTATCCGCGCCAGCAGTTCCTGTTCGTGAAAGGGCTTGGTGAGGTAGTCATCAGCCCCCCGACGAAGGCCGTCCACCTTGTCCTGCCAGGCATCGCGAGCCGTCAGGATCAGCACCGGGAGGCCTAGGCCGTGTTCACGCTGGAATTCGAGCCAGTCGAGCCCCGAACCATCGGGCAGGCCGATATCCAGGATCATCAGTGCATACTCTTCGCTGTGCAACAGCGCCTTTGCCACGCTCAGTCGCTCGGCAACGTCGACGCGATAGCCATGATCATCCAGCGTATCCTTCAGACTCTCGCAGAGCAGGTCATCGTCCTCGACCAGCAACAGCTTCATCACCATCATCTCCCTGCCAGCGGGCCCAGGCATGCCACGCCTCACTCGAGCCGGACGGGGTGGCCCCGTCCCAGGCTTGCCGCCTATTCTCCCACACTCAGGGTGCCATGCATGCCCGCTTCAAAATGTCCGGGTACATTGCAGGCGAAGGTCAGCGATGCCCCCTGCTCCGGCGCCTGCCAGACAAGCGTCCTGGTCTCTCCCGGCGCCAGAGTCACCGCCGGCATGTCCATGGCGCCTTGCATCTGACTCATGTCGTGGCCGTCACCTTGCATGCCATGCCCTCCTCCCGAGGCCATCTCACGCATCATCTTGCGGTGTTCGTTCTGAGCCTCGGCGGAGCCGATCACGAACTCATGCTCGAGCTGACCGCTGTTGGTGACCTCGAAGGCCACCACCTCCCCGGGGGCAACGCTCAAGCTTTCCGGGCCGAACCAGATATCGCCGGCCTCGACGGCGATGGTGCGATCCGCCTGATCGGGGTCCATGGCGTCCGATTGAGCGTGGCCGGGACCTGCCAATGCCTGGGTCGACAATAGGCCAAGAGCGACCACCATCAGTGTGCTGCGCATGACGTCATCCTTCCGTTTTGGGTGTGTCCCTCTGTTTGTAGCGCAAGAACCTGAATCCATACTGAATCGGCGATAGATGGCTATGCGGTTCGCTGCGCCTACGAATGCTTCCACTGTTCCAGCAGCAGATCGATAAACAGCTGGGCGGTGCCCGAGATACTGTGCACGTTGCTGCGTACCAGGCCGATGGTGCGCTGGATGCGTGGCTCCGGCAGCTCCCGCGAACACAGGATCTCGTGATCCGGGCCCGGCATGGTCATGCGCGGCAGAATCGCCACTCCCAGGCCCGACTCCACCAGCCCCAGCGAGGTCGACAGATGCTGTACTTCGTAGAAGCTGTTGAGGTGGATGCCCTCGGCGGACAGCGCATTGTCCAGCAGGGTGCGATTGCCGCTGTCGCGACTGACGGTGATCAGCCGCACCTGCTCGAGGTCTGACCACTCGATCTGCTCCCTGGCCGCCAGCGGGTGATCGGAGCGCAGCGCCAAGACGAAGGGGTCTCTCATCAACTGGGTGAAAGACACCTCGGGCCGCTGGGCGCTGAACATGTTGATGCCGAAGTCGGCCTCGCCGCTGATGACCTTCTCGAGACCCTCGTTGGCGCTGACATCCAGAATACGAATACGGATGCCCGGCCAGGCCTCGCTGAACCCCCTGATCACGCTTGGCAGAAAGTAGAAGGCAGCGGTCGGCAGGCAGGCGATGGTCACGGTGCCGGTCTGGTGGGTGGCCAGCTCGCGGATACCGAGGATCGAGGACTCGTACTCTTCGATCATCCGTCGCGCCCGAGGCAGAAAGTCGGCGCCTATCGGCGTCAGCCGGGTACGCCGGGTGGTGCGCTCGAGCAGGCCCACCTCCAGCAACTCTTCGAGCTTCTGGATTCGCCGTGACAGCGCAGGCTGCGACAGGTGCAGGCGCTGAGCCGCCTCATGGAAGGAGCCCAGCTCCGCGACCTGGATGAAGGCCTGCAGATCGAGAAATTCAAGACGGTGCTGCATCGGGTCACTCTTGCATGAAGGCTTTTGGACTAATAACCATAGCGCATTAATCCTCATTTCGCATTGATAGACGCCAAACTTTGCATTTGAAGCATCAATAGACGCCTGACAAGCTGATACCACGACCTCCAACAACGGCGTGGCATCACGATGATGAACAGCATCCCCTGCATGATCATGCGCGGCGGCACCTCCCGCGGGCCCTTCCTGCGCATGAGCGACCTCCCCGACGACGAGCCCGCCAGGGCGGAAATCCTGATCAGCCTGATGGGCTCCGGCCACGCCCTGCAGATCGACGGGATCGGCGGCGGCGACCCGCTGACCAGCAAGGTGGCCATCGTCGAGCGCTCCAGCCACCCGGACGCCGACGTGGACTACCTGTTCGCCCAGGTGGACGTGCTCAACCGCCGTGTCGACTTCAACCCCAACTGCGGCAACATGCTGTCTGCCGTCGGCCCCTACGCCATCGAGTCCGGCCTGGTGGAGCCGCAACCGGACTACACCCTGGTGCGGGTACGCAACCTCAACACCCAGCGACTGATCGAGTGCCACGTACCCACCGACGCCGGCCAGGTCCGCTACGACGGCGACACTCGCATCAGCGGTGTCCCCGGCAGTTCCGCCGCCATTCAACTGAGCTTTCTCGACATCGTCGGAACCAAGACGTCGGGACTACTCCCGACCGGCCAGGCCGCCGACACCATCGACGGTGTCACCGTATCCTGCCTGGATGCGGCCACCCCGATCATCATGATCGACGCGCGAGAGCTTGGACTGAGTGGCCGCGAGACGCCGCTCGAGCTGGACGCCGACAGCGACCTGCTCAAGCGTCTGGAGAGGATCCGTCGTCATGCAGGAGAGCTGATGGGGCTTGGTGACGTCAGCGACAGCGTGCTACCGAAGCCCGTACTGGCCTCGCCCGCCGAGGATGCCGAGCGCACCCTGTGCACCCGCTACTTTGTCCCCCATCGCTGTCACAAGGCGATCGCTGTCACCGGTGCCATCGCTGTGGCGAGCGCCGTCAGCGTCCCTGGCACCG
The DNA here is from genome assembly GCF_040147045.1 of Halomonas sp. EF61. Lineage (NCBI taxonomy): Bacteria > Pseudomonadati > Pseudomonadota > Gammaproteobacteria > Oceanospirillales > Halomonadaceae > Halomonas > Halomonas sp. EF61. The sequence goes on from NZ_JAMSHM010000002.1 coordinate 371,951, forward strand.
TCGCCAATCGCATCGCCATCGATGCAGGGCAGCTCAAGGCCGGTGACCTCAAGGCGGCCGTCAGCCTGGAGCACCCGTCAGGGTTCATCGACCTCCAGGTGGAGCACCGCGACGGCGACCCCGGCGATATCGCCCGGGCCTCATTGATCCGCACCGCCAGAAAGATCATGAGCGGCACCCTGTTCTATGCCCTGCCCGACCCTACTCTGCCCGGCACGCCTTCCAGCCGCCCCGGCCCGGACTGATCTGCACCGACAAGGACGCTGCCGGCTGCGCCGAGCGCCGCCGCGCCCGACAACCACAACCGCCATAACAATCACCACCTCCCCAACCGACATAATAATCGTCACAACGACCGTCAGGAGACACGCCATGATGACCCGTAAACCTTCCTCGTTCACCGCATCACGCCTCGCCTTGTCCCGCGTTACCAGGGCCGCGGCACTCGGCATCGCCATCGCAGGCGCCAGCCTCGCCGGCAATGCCCAGGCCGCAGATGTCGAGGTACCCGCCAATATCAAGTGGACCGTGCCGTTCGGCGTCGGCGGCGGCACCGATGTGTGGGCGCGCTTCTTTTCGCCCTGGCTCAGCGACTATATCCCCGGCGAGCCGACCATCATGATCGACAACGTCCCGGGAGGCGGCTCGATCAATGGCGCCAACCTGTTCGCCATGCGCGCCAAGGCCGACGGTTCAAACTGGCTCGGCACCTCGGCCTCCACCCAGTACCCGGCGATGCTGGATGATCGCCGCGTACGCTATGACTACAGCGAATGGACGCCGATCCTGGCAACCCCCACCGGCGGGGTGGTCTATGGCCAGCCGAGCCTTGGCGACACCGCCGACGCGGCGATCGATGCCCTGCTCAGCCAGCCGGTCAAGCTGGCCGCCCAGAACCCCACCGGTCTCGAGCTGCCCGTGCTGATCGCCCTCGACCTGCTCGGAGCGGACGTCCAGGCGGTGTTCGGCATGCGCAGCCGCGGCGAGGGACGACTGGCCTTCGAACGCGGCGAAGCGGACATCGATTTCCAGACCAGCTCGGCCTACCTGAGCAACGTCACCCCGCTGGTCGAGTCCGGCAAGGCAGTGCCGTTGTTCTCGCTGGGCCTGCTCGACGACGACGGCAAGATTGTTCGCGACCCGGCCTTCCCCGACCTGCCGACCTTCAACGAGGTCTACCAGGCGCGTCACGGCGAGGCACCCTCCGGGCCTGCCTATGAGGCGTTTCGTAAGTTCTTCGCCTCTGGCTTCGCCCTGCAGAAGCTGATCATGGTGCCCAGGGACACCCCTCAGGAGCTGGTCGACGCCTACCGTGACGCAGCCCGCGAGTTCGTCGCCACCGATGAGTTCAAGCAGGACGCAGAGGCCCAGCTCGGTCCCTATACCCCGGTCATCGGTGACGTCATCCAGCGCCACCTGGAAGACGCCATGTCGATCGATGAGGCGACCCGTGAGTGGCTGGCCAAGTGGCTCGAGGAGAAGCACAACGCCAGGATCTGACACCGTTCGGGAAGCGCCGGCCGCGACGGCCGGCGCTTCCTGGCTCAACGACTTCAACAAGACGCCCTCGGGCGTCACCAACAACTCGAGAGCCACACGCCATGCTTGATATCCTTCTTTCCAGCCTGGGACAGCTGTTTACCCTGTCCCATCTGCTGTTCATGACGCTGGGGGTGCTGGTCGGCCTGGTCGTCGGCATCATTCCAGGCCTCGGCGGCATCGCCGGCATGTCGCTGCTGCTGCCCTTTCTCTACGGCATGGAGCCCACGGTCGCACTCGGCATGCTGATGGGCCTGGTGGCGGTCATCCCCACCGGCGACACCTTCGCCTCCGTGCTGCTGGGCATTCCCGGCTCCAGCGCGTCACAGGCCACCGTCATCGACGGTTTCTCCCTGGCCAAGAAAGGCCAGGCCGCACGGGCCCTGTCCAGCGCCTTTCTGTCATCGATGATCGGCGGCCTGATCGGTGCCGTGGTACTGACCGGCTTTATCCTGATCGCAAGACCGCTGGTGCTGTCGTTCTCGTCATCGGAACTGTTCATGCTGACCCTGCTCGGGCTTTCCATGGTGGCGGTGCTGTCGGGAGCCGACCTGTTCAAGGGTCTGGCCGCCTGTGGCCTGGGTCTGCTGGTGGGGGGTATCGGCATGGCACCGGCCACCGGAGAATTTCGTCTGAACCTCGACATCGACTACCTGTTCGATGGCCTGCCGCTGGTGGTCGTCGGCCTCGGCATCTTCGCCCTGCCGGAGATCATCGATCTGCTGGTCAAGCGAGGCGCCATCGCCGAGAAGCCCTGCCGCCTGGGCGAAGGCTGGCGTCGCGGTATCCAGGACGTCGGCCAGCAGCGCGGGCTGGTCGCACGCTGCGCCGCCATCGGCAGCCTGGTCGGCACCATTCCGGGGCTCGCTGGCTCGGTGGTGGACTGGCTGACCTACGGCCATGCGGTGCAATCGGCCAAGGACAGCTCCGAGTTCGGCAAGGGGGATATTCGCGGCGTCATCGCCCCGGAGTCGGCCAACAACGCCTGCGCCTGTGGCGCGATGGTGCCGACCTTGCTGTTCGGGGTGCCCGGTTCAGGCACTGCGGCGGTGTTCCTGGGCGGCCTGCTGCTGCTCGGCCTGCAGCCGGGGGTCGGCATGATCGAGACCCATCTGGACCTGACCTACACCATCATCTGGTCGCTGGCCCTCGCCAATATCCTCGGCGCCGCGCTATGCCTGATCCTGGCCCGGCCCGTGGCCAACCTGACCCGGGTGCCCTTTGCCACCCTGGCGCCACTGATCACGGTGCTGATCATGTTCGCCGCCTTCCAGGCCACCCGCGCCACCGGCGATCTGCTCGCACTGGGTGCCATCGGCGTGCTGGGCGTGCTGTTCAAGCAGGCCAACTGGTCACGTCCGGCCTTCCTGATCGGTTTTGTGCTGGCACCGGGCGCCGAGGCCTACTTCTACCAGGCGGTCCAGTTCCAGGGCACCGACGCCTTCCTGCGCCCCGGCGTGCTGATCATCGGCGCCATGATTCTTGCCGCCATGTTCATTCCGGTGATCGGCAAGCAGATCAAGAAGCGGCGTCAGCCGATGTCGGTGGGCGCCGCGGCCACCGAGCCAAAGCCCGACGCTGAATCCCATCGTCTGGGGATCATCGATATCGTGCTGCTGGGAGCCCTGCTGGCGCTGGCGGCCAGCGCCTGGGTCAACGTCTCGGAGTTGTCACTGATCGGCGGCATCATGCCACGGCTCGCGATTGCCATCATGGCCCTCGCCTGCCTGGCCGAGATCGTCCGCAGCGTGGTACGTCGCCCCCGCTGGGAGCGTCAGACCTTCGCCCGAGAAGCCATCTGGCTGGTCGGCTTCTTTGCCCTCGTCGCCGCCATGCTGACGCTGGGCTTCATCACCACGGCCACTCTGTTCACCCTGGTGTTCCTGCTGGCCATCGCCAAGCTCAAGCCCTGGGTCGCGGTGCTGATGGCGCTGGGGGTACTGGCATTCCTGCTGGCCATGGCAGAGTTTCTGACCCTGACCTATCCCCAGGGCATCCTCGACCCGCTGCTGTTCTACTGACCCCCGCAGCGACCCGCAGCAGCCCTGCGAGTACGAAAGCCACCGCTGTACACCGTTGTAAAGAGATAAGCCCCGCCTCGGCGGGGCTTATCCTGTAAAGACGTGCGTGAGGGGAACACCATCGAGGTCGACGAGCATCGTCGACGGGGGTCGCTCGCTGGCCGGGTGACCGATCACAGCGAGTGCCACGAACTTGGCCTGAGCCACCTCGAGATTCACCAGCGTCGGCAAGATCCCCTCTGGCGGCAACGAGCCTTAGGAAAACGACTGACTGTCAGCCGCCTGGTGGATACGATTGGAGTCGGGCGTGCCATCTGGACATGACCACCGCGCCCCGGCTAGCTTCACAATAGGTCGCCTGAGCTCGGAACTGCTATTCACACTACTTCCTGTCAGGCCTCTTGCACGCCATTGCCACGAGAGCAGCACCAGCATGCTCGGGCAGGAGAGGTTGAATGCCTACAATTTCAATGTTTTATGGCATCATCATTCGGATGTACTATGCTCCAAAAGAGCACCCGCCGCCGCACTTTCATGTCTACTACGGCGAACACAAGGGAACGATCAATATCCGTACATGTGAGATTATTCAAGGAGATCTGCCAAGGAAGCAAACCAAGCTTGTCCTGGCATGGGCCGAGCTTCATCAGGACGAATTGATGGCAGACTGGCGACTGGTCATGAACGGCGAAGAACCCTTCAAGATCCAGCCATTACAGTGAGGGGGAAATCATGTACCCATCTGTGAAAAAGGTTACACCGATTGACGACTATCGCCTCTCGATCCATTTTGACAACGGAGAGAATGGCGTCCTGGATATGAAACCCTACCTGGATTTTGGAGTGTTTCAGAAGCTAAAGGATCGCAAGGCATTTGATCGCGTTCGGGTATCATTTGACACCATCGAATGGGAATCAGGAATCGATCTTGACCCAGAGTTTGTCTATGCCAAAAGCCAGCGTACTGACGTGCCACATGGAGAGGCAAGCGAAGAACAGGGCACACACAGCTAAGCACGCCACCAGGCCAGACAGCTGGACTGTCCAAGCGCAGATAAAGAACACTCGCTCGGGAATACCTTCCATTCTTCCGAGTCCCGAGCCACTCAGCGATCCACTTGAAAAATATCCTGGAGGGCCGCGCTCAGGCACGTCAGCAGTCCCCCGCGCCCTTATTGGCTCCCCTCGAACATGCGATGCCGGGCGTTGTCGATATGAGCCCGCATGGCGGCTTCGGCGCGCTCGCCATCCTTGTCGCTGATCGCCTCGACGATCGCCAGGTGCTCATCCTGGACCAGCTTCAAGCGCTCCTGAGAGGCCATCAGTGACAGCCCCCGGGTCAGGTTCATGCCTTCCTTGATGCTCTCGTTGAGCGACTTCAGCACGGTGATGTAGTAGTGGTTGCTGGCCGCCTCGGTGATCGCCAGGTGGAAGCGATAGTCCTCGTCGGTGGCCAGATCGTGGCGGGCGTTGGCCTCATCGATGATGTCGTAGCAGCGACGGATCTGGTCGAGCTGGTCCTGGGTGCGTCGCAACGCCGCCAGGTGCGCCGCCCGCGCCTCGACGTTGGTACGAAACTCGAAGCAGCGCTGGATATCGGCGATGCTCGAGATCGGGGCGAACTTGAGCACCGCACTGTCGGGCTGACGGATCACGAAACTGCCGGAGCCCCGCCGGGACACCACCAGTTCGTCTTCCTTGAGGCGCGCCAGGGCATCACGCAGCACCGGCCGGGACACTTCGTAGCGCTGGCACAGTTGCGCTTCGGTCGGCAGCTTCTTGTTGACCGGATACTGGCCCTCGATGATCGCTTCCAGAATCTTCTCGTAGACCGCCGAAGCCAGTGAAAATTTTTCGTCTTGTGCCATCTTGCCCTGCTCCGGTTCTCTGTTCCCTGGAAGCCGCCTGGCTTGTACCATCAGGCGCCACCTCCCTTTTACCACTGCAAAAGGCGCCCCGCATTGGGCCTTTAGGCCACACAGGGCGCCTCTCACCTCTTCCTGCCCTGTCCGGGCGGATCACCACTACTCGCTGGTCAGGATGCCTCGGTGGTGACTCCGCCGCCCTTGCCGGCCTTGCGGCCCTTCCACACGCCGTTGGCGATGATCAGGGTCCAGGTCAGGATCGCCAGCCCCGCCAGCACCATGGCGATGGGCCGGTCGACGAAGGCCATCAGGTCGCCGTCTGACTTGAGGATCGAGCGCATGAAATTGCTCTCGATGATCGGGCCGAGAATAAAGGCCAGAATCAGCGGACCCAGCGGGAAATCGTTCTCCATCAGGAATACGCCGACCAGCCCCAGGCCGAGCATCACCCAGACATCGAACATGCTGTTGTTGGCGGAGAAGGCCCCCACGATACAAAACATCAGGATCAATGGGTAGAGAACGCCAGTGGGCACGGCCAGCAGCCTGCCGGCGCCCTTGATCGCCATCAGCCCCAGCGGCAGCAGCAACAGGTTGGCCAGCACGAACACCATGAAGATGGCGTTGACCAGAGCCCCCTGCTCGGTGAAGACGTCGGGGCCCGGGGTGATGCCCTTGGTGGTCAGCACACCGATGATGATGGCGGTGACGGTATCACCCGGAATGCCGAACACCAGGGCCGGGATATAGGCGCCGGACAGGGCCGCGTTGTTGGCGGCGCTGGCCGAGACCAGCCCTTCCGGATGGCCGGTGCCGTACTTCTGCGGCTCCCGCGACAGCTTGCGACTGATGGCGTAGCTGATCCAGGAGGCGATGTCGGCGCCGGCGCCCGGCAGTGCACCGATCATGGTGCCGAGCAGCCCGCCACGGGCGACGCCGCCCTTGTAGCGCCAGGTGGTACGGGCCACGCCGTCGAGCAGCTTGCCCTTGGGCGTTTCCACCCTGGAGGCGCGCTGCCCGGCGTTGGGCAGGCTGCGCAGCAGCTCGGTAATGGCGAACAGGCCGATCAGCACCGGCAGCAACGAGATCCCCGCGAGCAGGTCATAGCTGCCCATGGTGAAGCGCATCTGGCCGGACACACTGTCCATGCCGATCATCGCCAGCGACAAGCCGATCAGCATCGAGATGGCGCCCTTGAGCGGATCACCGCCGGCGACCAGGATCGCGCAGGACAGCCCCAGCAGCGCCAGCCAGAAGTACTCGTCGCTGGTGAACTGCAGCGCAAATTCGGCGATCCGCGGGGCAAACAGCGCCAGCACCGCGACCCCGATGATGCCACCGAGCATCGAGCAGGTGACGTTGATACCAAGCGCCAGGCCAAGCTTGCCCTTCTTGCCCATCAGGTAGGCTTCGTCGGCGTAGACCGCCGACGCGGGCGTCCCCGGCATGCGCAGCAAGGCACCGGGAATGTCACCGGCGACGATCGCCATGGCGGTGGCGGAGACGATGGCGGCGATGGCCGGCAGCGGCTCCATGAAAAAGGTCACCGGCACCAGCAAGGCGGTTGCCATGGTGGCGGTGAGACCAGGGATAGCCCCCATGAAGAGTCCGAACAACGAGGCGGCGACAATCACCAAAAGCACCTCGCCGTCGAGCACCATGGCAGCGGCTTGCATCAATTCATTCATCAGTAGAGCACCCGTTCAAGCAGTCCTGCCTCCAGCGGCACGTGCAGAAGCTGTGCGAACAGCATCCAGATCACGGTCGTGGCAATCACCGCGATCAACAGCGCACGCCCCCAACCACGACGGTGATAGGCGCGAAACAACAGCGTCAGAAGCGCCACCGCAACGATCGGAAAACCCAGCAGCGGCGTGAGCACCACGTAGGCGATGACACTGGCGACCACCGCCGCCAGCGCCAGCACAAACGCTCGGCCGGATACCTTAGAGGTCCAGCGCGCCCAGGGCTGGCGTTGGCGCAGGCCCTTGAGCACCAATAGCCCTCCCATCAACAGCAGCAGGGCCCCCACCACCTTGGGGAAGGTGCCGGCGCCATAGACCTGGCGCGGCAGCGGACTCAAGTCCGCGGAAGCGACGATGAGGGCGGCCCCGAGGGCCGCCGCCATGGTTCCCGATACCGCGTCACTGGTACGCATGATGACGATCTCCCGGGCGTTACCGCACCTTTGTCAGTGCGCCGCCGATGCGGCGCTCAATCGGGTGTATTGCAGACTGTGCCAGCCGACCGCTCGGTGAGCTTTCTGTCACCGAGCGATCTGTCACTGGGCCCTCGGTTACTGGGCCTTCAGTTACTGGGCGTTCAGTTTCTGGACTCTCGGTTACTGGGCCAGGCCAAGCTTGTCGATGATGGAGGCGTTGTTGGCATCCTGTTCGGCCATGAATGCCTCGAAACCTTCCGGGCCTTCCCACACGGCGCCGAAGCCACGACCGTCCATGAACGACTGGAAGTCCTCGGAGTTCCACACCGTCTCGGCGGCGCTCAACAGGCGCTCGGAGACGTCTTCAGGCAGACCCTCGGGGCCGACCAGGCCACGCCAGGAACCGTGAGACCAGTCATCACCGGTCACCTCGCCGGCCGCCGGGATATCCGGGAAGGCTTCTTCGCGTTCACTGGACAGCACCGCCAGAGTGCGGACGCGGTCGGATTCGCGCATGGACTCGGTCTCCGGCAGCGACGAGAAGACGATGTCGACACCGCCCGCCGCCAGCTCCTGCAGGCCCGGCGCGGCGCCTTCGCTGGGTACCAGATTGACGGTATTCGGATCGATGCCCTGCTGATCGAGGAAGCCGGCGAACGACAGGTGGTAGGCAGCACCTGGCGCAGAACCCGATACGGTGTACTCGTTGGGTGACTCGGCCAGGTCGGACAGGGCGTCTTCCAGGTTCTGCCAGGGCGACTCGGCGTTGACAGTGAAGGCCGCATAATCGAGGTTGAGCAGCGCGATCGGGGTAAAGTCCTCGTAGGACAGGTCGGCGGTGCCGATATGGCGATAGGTCGCGATCTCGGCGGTGCCCAGGCCCAGGGTATAGCCATCGGGACGCGCCATCTTCATCGCCATGTGGCCGACCACACCGGAGCCACCGGTACGGTTGACCACGTTGACCGGCTGCCCCAGCTCTTCCTGCAGACCGGCGGCAAACTGACGACCGACAGCGTCGGTGCCGCCACCGGCGGACCAGGGCACGATCAGGGTGATCGGCTTGGAGGGATAGTCGTCACCGACGGCAACCGTGGAGGTGGCCACCAGCAGGGAGGCGCAAAGCAGGCGTGGGAGCGTTCGCATGAGTTATCTCTCTTGTCGTCGAGCGTCTGGGGATCCGGTCAAGGTCGTGGCGACCCGCCACCGGAAAGAACGCTTGCAAGAGTGCCGCCGCGACGCCAACTAGACAAGTTATTACAACTTATACTTTATGCTAACGGGCCCCGTAGGCGAACCGTCACCGCCACCTGACGAGAGGAAAAATCGATCGCCGGCATCTCATTAAAACCTTGTAATTACAACACTCTAAACAATTTACCAGTCGTAAGCACCGGGCTTTCCAAAGTTCTCTTTGACAGCAGCTCCCTGCCCACAAGACCAAAGTACCATGCCCACTTGTTAGTATTTGTTTGAAGTCCATCAGGCGCTAGGCTAAGGTTTATCCCACAATCCCAGGCTGGTCGCGCTGCGCCCTCCTTTCTCCTATCAACATCCATGATGCGGCCTGTTGCAGGCCCGATTCGTTCAGGAGCACTTCATGTTCGCCGATCTCAACGACAAGACCGTCCTTATCACCGGCTCCACCAAGGGCATCGGTCGTGCCGCCGCGGTGGCCTTCGCCCGCCAGGGTGCCATCGTCGGCATCAACAGCAGCCAGAAGGACAGCGCCGCCGAGGAGTTGATTGCCCAGCTGGAGTCCGAGGGTGCGCGCTTCGCCTACTATGAGCGCGACCTGACCAAGAGCGGCGAATGCGAGACCCTGGTCAACGAATTTGTCGAGCAGTTCGGCAGCCTTGACGTGCTGGTGAACAACGCCGGCGGCCTCGGCGTTCGCAAGGGCCTCGAGTCGCTCGAGGACGACGACTTCAACCTTGTGATGGACCTGAACCTGCGCTCGGTGATCATGACCACCCGCTTCGCCATGCCGCACCTTAAGGCCTCCGCCGAGAAGCGCGGTGAGACCGCCAGCGTCATCAGCACCGGTTCCATCGCCGGTCGCGAAGGCGGTGGCCTCGGCGCCTCTCTGTACGGCGGCTCCAAGGCCATGCTGCACAACCTGCATCGCAACTGGGTGAAGGAATTCACCAAGGACAACGTGCGCTTTAACATCGTCGCTCCGGGCACCATCGACACCGCCTTCCACGCCGACAAGAGCGCTGAGGTGAAAGAGAAGATCGCCTCCACCATCGCCATGGGCCGCCTTGGCACCTCCGAGGAGGTTGCACCGTCCTTCCTGTTCCTGGCCTCCCACGCTGCCAGCGGCTACATCACCGGCCAGGTGATCGACGTCAACGGCGGCCAGATGTGCCCCTGAGGCATATCGCAGCATCCCGGGCCACCGGCGTGGCGGCGCTGTCGACGTCTACCCCTTGAGCCCCGAGCGGCCGGACATGCTTCCGGCCGCTTCGCTATCCACTCCCCTACTCGGCGTTCGTGCGTACTGCGATCGCAGGTTTCGTGCGTGTCGACCCCGGTTTGGCAGCGGCCGCCCCTTGCCACCTTTCATCATCTTCACTGCGCAATAACAGGAGTCCCCATGACAATCGAAGGTCATCATCTGATCGGCTTTTCCTCGGTGGCCGGTTCCACCGACGGACGCACCATCTCGGCGGTCAACCCCGCCTCCGGCGAGACCCTTGCCCCGGCCTACCCCCTGGCGGGCCGGGCCGAGGTGGAGCGCGCCTGTCAGCTGGCCGAGGACGCCTTCCTGGCCTACCGCCGCCTGCCGCTTGGCGACCGTGCGGCCTTTCTCGAGGCGGCAGCCGACAATATCGATGCCCTCGGCGACACCCTGACCGAGCGCGCCATGGCCGAGACCGGCCTGCCCAGGGCACGCCTTGAAGGCGAGCGTGGCCGCACCTGCGGACAGCTCAGACTGTTCGCCGAGGTCCTGCGCAGCGGTGACTATCTCGACGTGCGCATCGAGGACGCCCTGCCCGAGCGCGCGCCCATGCCGCGTCCCTCCCTCGCCCAGCAGCAGGTGCCGCTGGGTCCTGTGGCGGTGTTTGGCGCCAGCAACTTCCCGCTGGCGTTCTCGGTGGCCGGCGGCGATACCGCCGCCGCGCTGGCCGCGGGCTGCCCGGTGATCGTCAAGGCCCACTCCGCCCACCCCGGCACCTCGGAGCTGGTCGGGCGCGCTTTGCAACAGGCCGCCAAGAGCAGCAACATGCCCGAGGGCGTGTTCTCGCTGCTCTACGGCAGCGGCAGCGAGCTCGGCCAGGCCCTGGTCAAGGACCCACGCATCCAGGCGGTAGGCTTCACTGGCTCGCGTAACGGCGGCACCGCCTTGCTGCGCACCGCCCAGGCGCGCCCCCAGCCGATCCCGGTCTACGCCGAGATGAGCAGCATCAATCCGGTGCTGCTGCTGCCGCAACACCTGGAAGCCAACGCCGAGGCCCTGGGCGACGCCTTCGTCGCGTCGCTGACCATGGGCGCCGGTCAGTTCTGCACCAACCCGGGGCTGATTTTGGCACTGTCCGGCGCCGCGCTTGAGCGCTTCGTCGAGCAGGCCGGTGCCGCGGTACGCGAAGCCGCCCCACAGCTGATGCTGACCCCCGGCATCCACGCCGCCTACGAGCAGGGAGTCGCCCAACTCGTCGACCAGCCGGGCGTCAGCCTGGTCGCCAAGGGCAAGGCCACCGGCCATCTTGCCTGCCCCTGCCAGCCGCACCTGCTGCGCACCAGCGCCAGTGACTTCATCGGCAACGCCGCTCTGCATGACGAGGTCTTTGGAGCCTGCGCGCTGATCGTCGAGTGCGACTCGGTAGCACAGATGCAGCAGGTGCTGACCGCGCTGGAAGGCCAGTTGACCGCCACGGTCCACCTCGAGGAAGCCGACTACGCGCTGGCCGACCAGTTGCTGCCGCTGCTTGAGCGTCGCGCCGGTCGCATCCTGTTCAACGGCTGGCCCACCGGCGTCGAGGTGTGCCACTCCATGGTCCATGGCGGCCCCTGGCCCTCGACCTCCGACTCGCGCACCACCTCGGTGGGCAGCGCTGCGATCCAGCGCTTCCTGCGCCCGGTGTGCTACCAGGCGATGCCCGAGGCCCTGGCCCCGGACAGCCTCAAGGCCGACAACCCTCTGGGGCTGACCCGCCAGGTGAACGGCAAGCGCTAACTCAGCGTTCTTTCTTTTTCTCCTTCTCTGCTTCTCTACAACAGGCGACGCCAGCCCACCGGCGTCCCTGGCGCACCATCAACGAGGCCCTCGCCACCGGCGAGGGCCTTTTTTGATGGTGTCGATCTGAGCTCCAGCGGGCCCCGACTTGTCGCGTCTGCCCAGAAATGCCCCCAAGATGCCCCTGAGACACCCCGGAGATGCCCTTCAAGGACCAAGCTCGCCTAGGCTAGGCACATCCTTTACATACAAGAGGCTCGCCACGATGAGTAAAGGCTACGTCTTTCCATCCAACCGTTCCCAGGCGGTACGCCTACCAGAGGCAGCCGCTCTTGCCGAGGACGTAAACAGGGCTGTTTTCGTCTCCACAGCTCAAAGAGGCGCTCGCACTCCTGCCGACAAGACCTGGGACGACTGGTTTGACGCGGAGGGAGCGAGCGAAGACTTCATGGAGGATCGTGGGCAACCAGGCCACTCGCCCGCCCCTTCCGCTCGGCGTCATGAACCAAAAAAAGCGCCTGACCCGGGCGATGTGCCGTCGGACAGGCGCTGAAGTTTCCTGCTCTGGAATCTGTACGGGCCTCAGGTCGTGTTCTGGCTACCCTTCAACTGCACCGGCTTGCGGATCGCCAGGAAGTACACGAAAACCCCGGTCAGCACGATGAAGAACAGGCTGTCTGGCTGGGTCACGAAGACCGTCAGGTCACCGTTGGACAGGGTCAGGGAACGGCGCAGGTACTCCTCGAGGCCCGGGCCGAGGATAAAGCCGAGCAGCAGCGTTACCACCGGATAGCCGTGCTTTCTCAGGTAGAAGGCCAGTACCCCCATGACCAGCGTCATCATCATCTGGAAGGTCGAGTAGGTGGCCACGTAGCTGCCCACCACCGCCAGCATGGCGATCGAGCCAAACAGCACATCACGGCGAATGCGCACGATGCGGATAAAGTAAGGCCCGAGCAGGTACATGGTCAGCGGAATCAGGATCAGCGCGCTGAAGATCAGTGCCGCCAGCATGGGCGCGATCAGCCCGGCCTGGGATTCCATCAGCTGCGGCCCCGGCTGGATGCCGTTGATGACCAGCACACCGAGCACGATGGCGGTGATCGGGTCGCCCGGGATACCGAAGGTCAACATGGGCACCAGGGCGCCGCCGCAGACCGCGTTGTTGGCGCTTTCCGCCGCCGCGATCCCCTGGGGATTGCCCTTGCCGAAGCTGTCCGGCTCGCGCGAGGTACGCACCGCTTCCACGTAGGCCAGAAAGCCACCCATGGAGCCCCCGGCTCCGGGCAGCGTGCCTACCAGATAGCCGATGGTGGAAGACTTCAGATAGCAGGCCGCGCCGATACGACGGATCGCCGAACGCGACGGGATGAAGTCGCGGCGACGAATCTTCGCCACTCCCTTGAGCTTATCGCGAATGGCCTGGGCCTTGTCGTTCTCGGCAAGCTGGGTCAACAGCTCACTGATGGCGAAGGTACCGATGATCACCGGCATCAGGTCGATTCCCGCCGCCAGGTCACCCATGCCGAAGCTGAACCGGGCCACCGGCACCATGGCGTCGAGCCCCACGGTGGCAAGCATCAGCCCCAGACAGGCGGCGATAGCCGCACGGCGGACATTGCCCCGCTGGGCGATGACGATGACGATCAGCGCAAACAGGATCAGCGCGCACTTGCCGGTGGTCTGCACCAGCAGCGACAGGTCGGCGATCAAGGGCGCCAGCAGCACCAGCAGTACCGCCCCGAACACGCCGCCGATCATCGAGGCGAAGGAGGCATGGCCCAGCGCCAGAGGCCCTTCGCCGCGCTGCTGCATCGGGTAGCCCTCCAGCGCCGTCATCATCGACGAGGGAGCACCGGGAATATTGATGGTGGTAGCGGTGATGCTGCCACCACACATGCCGGCCATATAGATGCTGGCACAGGCCATCAGCGCCGTGGTCACGTCCAGGCTGTAGGTCAGCGGCAGCAGCAGCGCCAGCGCCAGGGTCGCGGTCAGGCCAGGAATCGCCGAGAACACGGTGCCGATCAGAAAGCCAGCCACCACATAGAACAGCACCGTGGGATTGAGCAGCAAACCGAAGCTCGCCAGCACCTGGGTCAGGAAGTCCATGGGTCACCCCCGGCGTGTCGCCCGGCAGCGAGCGCCGAGCGGGTTGCATCAGTCGTCATGGCTCACCCCCAGAGTGTCGGTAGACGGACGTTGAAGACCTGGTTGAACAGCACGAAGCCCACCGCGGTAATGGCCAGCGCGATCAGGGCCTTGCTCAACCACTTGTCGAGCCCCGAGAACAACAGCATCACGCCCAGTACATAGACCAGGGTGGGCAGCACATAGCCGAGTGACTGAAACACCAGGACATAGACCAGAGTCGCCAGCATCAGGGTCAGCTCCGGCGAAAGACGACGGGCCCTCGGCCTATCGCCTTCATCGGCCGCGTTGTCCCGATCCAGGGCACCGGCGCTGCGCACCGACGACCACCACTGCAGCACGCACAGCACGGTGGCCAGCACACCGATCAGCAACGGAAAGAAGGATGGCGTCAGCTTGCCGGCCTCCAGCGGAGGCCCCATCGCCAGGCCACCGATCAGGTAGCCCAGGGCCAGCAGCGCCAGCACGCCGTGGAAACGGATCGCGCCAGCACTGGAGCCAGGGCCAAGGCCAAGCGCACGCGCCAGCAGAGATGAAGATGAACGAGACATGCGAAACCTCTCTCGGCCCCCAATGACGGGAGACCGACAACACAGTGTTCGTTGGAAGGGAAGTGAAGCGGGCCGGCAGAGGCAGGTGCTCTACCCGCCCGCTCCAGATGGAGGCAGGAAGCGGAAGGTCGCTGCGTGAAGCTCAGACATGTTTCACCGGACTTTTCACCGGACTTTCCGCCCCGGACCTTGCACCCCGGACTTACAGGTCCAGCTCATCCATGGCGGCGAAGGTCCGCTCCTGGTAGCTGCCGATCCACTCGTTGACTTCCTCGCTGCCGAGCCAGCCCGGGGTGACACCGATACTGGTGACCCACTGCTGGAACTCATCGCTCTGATAAGCCTCGTGGTAGGTCGACTCCAGGGTCTCGATGGCGTCTTCCGGGGTATTGGCCGGCGCCGCCAGCACGATGAAGCTGCCGGTCTCGAGATCCACGTCGAATTCGGAGATCGGCGGCACCTCGGGATAGGCCGGGTTCTGCGAACCGGACAGCTCGACCACGCCAAGCGCATCACCCGAGGACAGGATTCCGGAGAAGTCCCCCAGGCTCGAGATGGCGGCGTCGATCTCGCCGGACAGCAGCGCCTCGGCCTCGGCGGTGGACGACCCCGGATAGGAGATCACGTTGAATGTGACCCCGGTGGCCGCCTCCAGGCGACGTACCGCCAGGTAGGGACCAGAGCCCTGGGGCGCCACACCGATGCGCACCGTGCCGGGATTTTCCCTGGCCGCCTCGATCAGCTCCTCGTAGGAGGTGAAGCCCGACTGCTTGGATACCACGATGGCGTCGGCTTCCTGGGTCACACGGGCGAACGGCTCGAGCTTGTCCAGCGAGTAGCCGGGCACCATGTTGCCCCGCGGCAGGGTGACGACGCTGTCGTAGGTCAGCACACCGATGGTGTGGCCGTCGGGACGCGCCTTGGCCAACTGCATCAGGCCGGTGGCGGTCACCGCCCCGCCGATGTTCTCGACGTAGATCGAGGTCGGCAGCGACTGCTCGGCCAGATTGCTGATCTTGCGCGAGATCGCATCCGCGCCGCCGCCGGCGGGCCAGGGCACGATCATGCGGATGTCACGCTGGGGGAAGTCGGCCTGGGCCGTGGGCACGGCGACGACCGCGGCCAGCGCCACACCGGCCAGGGTAGCGCCGGTCGCCCCCTTGATCAGGCGCTTGCGCAGGGTCGTGCTGAGGGTGGCGTTGAGGGGAGTGAGAGCAAACATGGCGACTCCTGGAATTATTTTGTGATTGTGTGGGGATAGATGAGGCGGCGCTTGTCTGGCCGCGCGACTGCTGCTTCAGCCGCGAGACTTCTGCTCGCGCAGGTAGGCCTGGTATTCCTCCTGGGCCTGTTCGTTCGGCGGATAAAGACCGATGACCGCCGCGCCGTTGTTGACCTTGTCCAGCACGTAGGCTTCGAAGGCCTCCATGCCACTGGCTTCTTCGGCGATCTCGTCGGCCAGCTCGAGCGGCACCACCATGACGCCGTCGCCGTCGCCGACCAGCACGTCGCCGGGATAGACCGGCACGCCGCCACAGCCGATGGGCTGCTGGATATCCACCGCGTGGTGCTTGGTCAGGTTGGTCGGGGCGCTGGGCTTGGTGCAGAACACCGGCATCGACATGCTCTCGGCGTACTCCGAGTCACGCACACCGGCGTCTGACACAAAGCCCGCGCATTCGCGCACCTGCAGGCGGGTCAACAGGATGCTGCCGGCACTCGCGGCGCTGGCGTCCTGACGGCAGTCGGACACCAGTACGCGGCCAGGCGGCACACTTTCCACCGCCAGACGCTGGGGGTGCTCCGGATCACGGAAGGCAGCCACCACGTCCAGGTCTTCGCGGGCCGGGATATAGCGCAGGGTGTAGGCCTGCCCCACCATCTTGACCTGGCTCTTGTTCATGCGACCGACGTTCTGGATATAGGTGTTCTTCAGACCCCGCTTGTGCAGCAGGGTGTGCAGCGACGCCGTCGAAGCCCGCATCAGTCGCTCGCGGGTCAGGTTGGACAGCTCTGCGTGGGGGTAATCGTTGATGATGCTCATGGGCTCCGCCTATCGCTGGCAAACTGGGTTGTTCGTTGACGGAGTCACTATAGGAAGCGCCGGAAGGCTTTTCAAACAACTTTTTACAACTTGGCTTTCACCTTGACCTTAACACGGCACTCGAGACCACACCGAGAACCCGAAACATTCCATTTAAACGTTTAATTTCAATTATTTGAAAAACAACTTCCACTCAGGATCGATCAATATGCCTGCTCCTTAGACATAGGTCTAATAAGAAAGAATTTGTCTTTAAAAGGTACAAGATGTGGTCGAGACGGAGCACTGCCATCCGCACGATGCCCCTCCCCGGCCTTTCCCGCGCCCGGGATGCCCACTAGGCTGATACCCCCCGTTGCTATACATGCCTGTCCGATCACTCAGGAGATTTTCGATGGCTGTACTGACGACCTTTGCACTCGACGGCAAGACCGCCCTGGTGACAGGCGCGAGACGCGGCATCGGCGCGGCCATGGCGCTGGGCCTGGCCGAAGCCGGTGCCGACATCATCGCCGTCAGCACCAGCATGACCGCCGACGGCGGCGACCTGGGCGAGCGAGTTCGCGCCCTGGGGCGAGACTGCACAGGGATCGCCTGCGACCTGTCGGACCGCAGCGCGCTGATGGCGATGGTCGAGCAGCTTGCCGACCGGCGTATCGATATCCTGGTCAACAACGCCGGCACCATCGAACGCGCCCCCGCCACCGAGCACACCGATGCGCTGTGGGACAGGGTCATCGACGTCAATCTGAGCGCCCCCTTCGTGCTGACCCGAGAGATCGGCAGGCAGATGGTCGCGCGAGGCAGCGGCAAGGTGATCTTCACCGCCTCGCTGCTGTCGTTTCAGGGCGGCATCACCGTGCCCGGCTACGCCGCCAGCAAGGGCGGCATCGCCCAGTTGACCAAGGCCTTCGCCAACGAATGGGCCGCCCACGGGGTCAACGTCAACGCCGTCGCTCCTGGCTACATCGCCACCGACAACACCCAGGCACTGCGCGACGATCCCGAGCGTTCTCGCGATATCCTCGCGCGCATCCCCGCCGGTCGCTGGGGCGACGCCGCTGACTTCAAGGGACCGGTGGTGTTTCTGGCCTCCAGCGCCTCGGACTATATGCACGGCAGCGTGATGACCGTGGACGGCGGCTGGATGGGGCGATAGGCAGGAGGACGCACCATCGCGCCCCCCTCAAGCAAACGCCCCCGACGAAGACGTCGGGGGCGTTGGTTGTCAGGGGCGCAACGTGTCCCCTTGCCTGCTCGATGCTAGGGCTTGTCTGAAAAGTGCCTGCGCTCGGTAATACGGCGTTAAAAATCGGATCAAAATGCTCATTTACACCCCGTAAACTGCGCTTTCTCACCGATTTTTGCCTTGTCTAACCTTCGCTCGTCGACTTTTCGGACAGCGCCTAGCGATAGATCAAGGTCGGCAGCCACAGCGAGATGGAGGGCACGAAGGTGACCAGCATCAACACGATCAACAGCGGGATCAGGAACGGCAGGGTCGCCGAGGCGCAGCGTTCGAAGGGCACCTTGGACACCTGCGAGAGCACGTAGAGCACCAGTCCCACCGGTGGCGTCAGCAGGCCAATCATCAGGTTCAGCACCATGACGATACCGAACTGCACCGGGTCGACGCCCAGATTGACCGCGATCGGCAGCAGGATCGGCACCAGGATGGTGATCGCCGCGATGGTCTCCATGAAGCAGCCCACCACGAACAGGATCAACGTCATCAACAGCAGGATGATGGTGGGGTTGGAGGTGACCGCCAGCATCCAGTTGGCGAAGTTCTCGGCCACATGATGACTGGTCAGCAGCCAGGAGAAGATCGACGAGGCGGCGATGATCATCATGATGATCCCGGTGGTCTCGATGGTCTCCATGGTGACCGCCAGCAGTCTCTTGAAGGTCAGGGTGCGATAGACCACCGCCCCCAGCAGCATGGCGTAGATCACCGCGGCGATGGCGGCCTCGGTCGCGGTGAAGATGCCAAGCACGATGCCGCCGACGATGATCACCGGGGTCAGCAGCGACAGAAAGGCACGACGGAAGGTCAAGGCGATCCAGCCCAGGGCGAAGCCGACGTCACGCGGATACTGATAACGCACCGCGTACCAGGCCACCATCAGCATCAGCGAAAGCGCCATCAACAGTCCCGGCACCAGGCCGGCGGCGAACAGCTGACCGATCGAGGCCGAGGCCATCACGCCGTAGATCACCAGCGGCAGGCTAGGCGGAATGATCGGCCCGATGGTGGACGAGGCAGCAGTGATACCCACCGAAAAGCCAGGGTCATAGCCCGCCCGGCGCATCGCCTTGATCTCGATCGCGCCGAGCCCACCGGCGTCGGCCACTGCGGCACCGGACATGCCGGCAAAGATGACCGAGGCGCCGACGTTGACGTGGCCGAGCCCCCCGGGCATCCAGCCCACCAGGGCCCTGGCGAAATCGAAGATACGACTGGTGATACCGGCCGAGTTCATCAGCGCACCGGCCAGGACAAAGAAGGGAATCGACAGCAGCGGGAAGCTGTCCATGCCACCGACCATACGGTGCAGCACGATAAAGTCGGGGACGCTGCCATCGACCAGGATCGCCGCCAGCGACGAGGCGCCAAGCGCCACCATCACCGGAAAGCCCATCACCAGCATCAGCAGCAGGCCTCCGAACAGGACCAGTAGCGTCATGATGCCTCCTCGCCGGTGGTGTCAGCTCGCTGCGCCGCCAGCCACTGTTTCGGACCGCTCGCCCGCACCAGCTGCCAGGCCTGACGCAGCGCCATGATGGCGATGCTCAACAGCACCACGCTGTAGAGTGTGTCCATGCCGACCGCCATCGAGGTCATCTTCTGGGCGCTCATCAGCGGCAGGATCTTCCAGGTGACCCACCCCAGCAGCACAAAATAGACGAGCTGGCCCAGGTCGACCAGCCAGATCATCGCCGCCGAGGCACGCAGGGGAAGGTAGCGATACAGCAGTTCGAGGCGGATGTGGCTGCGCTTGCGCACCCCCACGGTCGCCGCCAGAAAGCCGACGCAGATCAGTAGATAGCGGGCGACCTCCTCGGTCCAGCCCAGCGGCGAGCCAAGCACGTAGCGGCTGAAGAACTGGGCGAACACCACCGCTGCCATGGTCCAGAAGACCACCAGGGTGAGCGCGTCCTCAAGCCCGATGTCGCGCCAGGCGAAGGTCGGGCCGTCGTCGTCAAAGTCGATATCCGGGCCTTGCGGCCCCTCACGGGCATCCTCCCGGGATGCCCGTGCGGGGCCCAGAGCCTCGCTGTCAGTGTGGTTCATAGCGTTATTCCCGAGGCGTTACAGCGCCTGCAAGCGATCGAATTGTTCCTGGGTCCAGGTCGCCTCGTCGCCGTTGAGCACCGGCAACGTCTTCTCGCGGAAGGCCTCACGCTCGACCTCCAGCACCTCCACGCCCTGCTCCTTGAACCAGTCGATGGATGCCAGCTCCTGCTCGCGCACATCGTCGGAGACCTTCCTGGCCACCTCGCCGAGCACCTCGCGGAAGATCTGCTGATCCTCCTCGGACAGGCCGTTGAAGAAGGGACCGCCGGCAACGATCAGGTTGGAGCCGGTCACGTGGCCGGTCAGGTTGATGTAGTCCTGGACCTCGTAGAACTTCTTGGCGCGGATGGTCGGCAAGGGGTTCTCCTGGGCGTCCACCACCCCCTGCTGCAGGGCCAGATAGACCTCGGAGAAGGCCACCGGTGTCGGCTGGGCGCCGACCGCACGGGGGAACAGGCTGTAGATGGGCGCATTGGGCACCCGAATCTTGAGGCCTTCCATGTCGGCGGGTTCGACGATGGGGGTATTGGAGGTCACGTGGCGCTGGCCGTAGTAGCAGTCACCCAGGATCACGTTGCCGCCGGAGGCATCGCGGTAGCCGTCGGCGAATTCTGCGAACAGCTCGCTGTCGGCGTAGGCCTTCCAGTGTTCGTAGTCACGGAACACGAAGGGGGCGTCGGACAGCGCCAGCGGCCCGTAGGTCTGGGCGGCGAAGCTCTGGCCGGTGTAGATGATGTCGACGGTGCCGAGCACCAGCCCCTGGTTGATCTCGACCTCCTTGCCTAGGGTCGAGGCGGGGAAGACCTCCACTTCGTAGCGACCGTCGGTACGCTCGGCGATCTGCTCGGCGCCCCACTCGGCCCAGTGATGGTAGGCCTCGGAGGGTTCGTACACATGGGCCCACTGGACGGTGTCGGCAGCCTGGGCAGCACTGGCGGCGGCGGCGAGACCTACGCTCAGGGTCAGCGGCAGAAGAGTCAGGCGTGTCATCGGATGCTCCTTTTTCATTGTTGCTATTGGTTGCTGTCGGTTGCTGTCGGTGCTTGAAAATCCGTTCAGTAGATCAATGCATCGCCGCCCCGGTGGCCTTCGCCTCGGGCGCTGCAGCGTCGCGCCGGGCGTCCTGCCCCAGGCCCGCATCCTCGCCGATAAAGTCGGCGCAGCGGCTGCCCAGCATCATCGCCGGGGCGGTGGTGTTGCCGGCGGGTATATCGGGCACCGCGGACATGTCGCAGACCCTCAGCCCGCGCACCCCACGAACTTGCAGTCGTGCGTCGAGCACCGCCATGGGGTCGTCATCGGCACCCATGGCCGCAGTTCCGGCCGGGTGGTAGTTGGTCTTGACGAAGCGTCGGCAGTGTTCGAGCAGCTCATCGTCG
This sequence comes from Halomonas sp. EF61, assembly GCF_040147045.1. NCBI lineage: Bacteria > Pseudomonadati > Pseudomonadota > Gammaproteobacteria > Oceanospirillales > Halomonadaceae > Halomonas > Halomonas sp. EF61. Next base: position 393,140 of record NZ_JAMSHM010000002.1, read on the forward strand.
CTGGCGCCGCTTCCGGCGAAGGGCAAGGCCACACCGTGCAGGTTTTCCTTGAGCGGTGACTGTTCGAAGGCACGCAGAAAGAACTTCTGCCCTTCCACCATCGCCTGCATATCGTCGGGATGGCCGAGCAGGTTGGGCGACACCCGCGGCATGTCGCCGGGGTCGGCCGAGCGCAGAAGAACGCTGCCTCTGGCCTTGGGCTTGACCACCACGGTGGTCACCGTCAGGCCGTAGTCGTCCTTGAGCGCGTCCCGGGTATCCCGGTCCAGGTAGACGATGGGTACGCAGAAGGCCTGGATGGTCGGTGCCGCCTGAGGATCGACGGGGTTGACGAAGGCGCCCGCCTCGACCCCGGCCGAGGTCACCGGGCCACTGCCGAACAGCTTGAACTGGAGCCCGTTGGCCAGCATCCGCCAGCCGACGCCCTGGCGATAGTAGCCACACGGGGTCCTGGCGTAGGCGGTGATCGGCACCTCGGGATGGTCGATCAGGTTCTGCCCCACCCCCGGCAGGTCCGCCTTTACCGCAATGTCGTGTTGCGCCAACTGCTCGGCCGGCCCGATACCCGAGAGCATCAGAAGCTTCGGGGTCACCAGCGCACCCGCCGCCAGGATCACCTCGCCCTGCGCGCGCACCCGGTGCACCTTGCCCTTGCGGTCGCGGTACTCGACGCCCACGGCGCGTCCGTCTTCGACCAGTACCTGCTGGACCTCGCAGTCGAGCGCGACCTCGAGCCCCGGGTGCTCGCGCAGCGGCTCCACGTAGGCGTAGGCAGCAGAGCAGCGCTTGCCCGCCCGATTCATGAACTGATAGAAGCCGACCCCGGTCTGACGCTCGCCATTGAAGTCGCCGTTGTAGGGCAGCCCCGCCGCCTGGGCGGCCTGGATAAACCAGCGCGAGGCCACATCCACATGACCGGGGTCGGAGACCTTGAGTGGCCCGCCGCGCCCGTGGCGATCATTGACCAGGCGGTCGTTGTCCTCCATCCGGCGAAAGTGCTCGAGCACCCCTTGCCAGGACCAGTCGGCCCTCGCCGCGTTGCCGGCGAGTCGCCGATCCCAGTCGTCGTAGTCCTCGGGCCGCCCGCGCATGTAGACCTGGGCATTGACCGAGGTGCCGCCGCCGAGCACGTGGCCCTGGGGAATGTCGTGGACGCGTCCCCCCAGATGAGCCTGCGGCTCGGTCTGGTGATAGCGCATGAACTTCGAGCCATTGATCATCTTGAAGATGCCCGGGGGCATGTCGAGCAGCGGGTGGTGGTGGGACGAGCCCGCCTCCAAAAGCAGCACCCTGGCACCCTGCTCGCGCACCAGGCGGGCGGCTACCACGCACCCGGCGGCCCCGCCCCCGACAACAATATGATCGACGTCGCTCACTCGTTCTCTCCTGCAAAGAAGGTGCTGCGCACAAACTCCCATGAGGCCTCGAGGTGATCGACCAGGGCGCGCTCCGCCGCGTCGGGATCACGCATCAGGATGGCCTCGTAGATCGCCTGGTGTGCCAGGAAGTTGTCGTGATTGCGCTGCTCGCTGCGTGGCATCCGGCTCCACTGGGGCGCCAGCCACTCGACAAAGCCTGCGTGAATGGCCGGATAGGCCGGGTTGCCCGAGATGGTGTAGAGCACCCGGTGAAAGGCCACGTCGGTGGCGTAGAAGCGCTCGGAATCGCAGATCGCCGCCTGGTTGTCGTCCAGTGCATCCTTCAGCCGCTTGAGGTCGTCCTTGCCCGCCCCGGTGGCGGCGTCCCGCACCAGCACCCGCTCGAACAACACCCGCACCTGGTAGAGGTCATGTACGCCTCGGGAGTTATCGAGCAGGTGCTTGATCACCCCTCCCGCCGCCTGCATCGCCGAACTCGCATCCGGGCGACAGACGATCGGGCGATAGCGCGGACGACTCTTCAAGAATCCCTTGGCGGTGAGCGCGGTGATCGCCTCGCGAATCACGGTGCGACTGGCGCCGTACTGCTCCATCAGCGCCCGCTCAGCGGGCAGCGGACGTCCTTCCTCCAGCTCGCCGGCAACGATGGAGCGCTCAATATCCAGAGTGATCGAGTCCGCACTGCGTCCGCTCATACAACACCTCGTTTATCGTCGTACCAAACTAATCATTAAATTCTCGACCAACAACTACAACCAATGGCCAATATCGCCATAACAACCCGTAAAATCTCTATATTTCATAAACTTGAAGAAAATATAGACAATGGTCGTAGTACCTTACGCTTGCCAGCCACCTCGACCATCAACAGTATATGGTCGTACCAAACGTCATTTCAGCGTTATCCAACAGACGTTCTGACCACCCCAACGTTGTTCTGGCGTTACCCAATCATCGTTATGGCCTTACCCAACAGAGGACGCCCCATGGATTTCCAACAGTTCGGTGCCACCCCCCTGGAAGGCCGCATGTGGGTCGACGGTAGCTGGTTTGAGCATGCCGGCTCCCACGCCATCGAGGTGGACAACCCGGCCAGCGAGGCGCTGCTTGGCCAGGTCCCCGCCGGTGACGCCGCCGCCGTGGACGCCGCCGTCGCCGCGGCCACCAGGGCTCAGTCCGACTGGGCCAGGCGACCGGCCAACGAGCGTGGCAAGCTGCTGACCCGCTGGGCCGAGGAGATCGATCGCCATCTCGAACCCTTCGCCCGGCTGATTGCCCTGGAGCAGGGCAAACCCCTGTCCCAGGCTCGCGGCGAGGTCGGCGCCTGCAGCGAATTTCTGCGCTACAGCGCCCAGTGGGCCAGACGCATCGAAGGCGACATTCTGCCCTCGGACAATCGCCACGAGGAAATTCAGATTCGCTCGCTGCCGCTCGGGGTGGTCGCCGGACTGGCCGCCTGGAACTATCCGGCGGCCCTGGCCACGCGCAAGGCCGGCCCCGCCCTGGTGGCGGGCAACACCTTTATCCTCCTGGGTCACGAGATCACCCCCTTCGCCGGACTTTATCTGGCGGCGCTGTCCGAGCGCGCCGGGTTTCCGCCCGGCGTCTTCAACGTGGTGACCGGCCAGGGACCGGTGGTGGGCCAGGCGCTGGTGGAGCACCCCGACACCGACCTGATCACCATGACCGGCAGCACCCGGGCGGGGCGCCAGATCTTTCGCAGCGCCGCCGAGGAACTCAAGATCGTGCGGCTGGAGCTCGGCGGCAAGGCGCCCTTCATCGTGATGGAAGACGCCGACGTCGACGCCGCGGTGAAGGCCGCCGTCACCGCGCGCTATACCAACTGCGGCCAGATCTGCACCTGCAGCGAGCGTATCTACCTGCATCGCCAGATCGCCGACGAGTTCATCGACAAGTTCATCGCCGCCTCGCGCGCACTGAGCATCGGCAATCCGCTGGATGACCCCGACATGGGCCCCAAGGTCAGCCGTGGCGAACGCGACAAGGTCGCCGCCATGGTCCAGCGCGGTATCGCCCAGGGCGACAGCGTGCTGCTCGAAGGCGGCCCGCTCGACTCAGGCGACTACGCCAAGGGCTACTGGATCGCCCCGACCATCGTCGAGACCCGGGACAATCGCTCACCGCTGATCGACGACGAGGTGTTCGGACCGGTGGTGCCGATCCAGCGGGTCGACGACTTCGAGCAGGCCCTGGCCTTCGCCAACGACACCTCCTACGGCCTTTCGGCCTATGTCTTCACCCGCGACCTCAAGCGGCTGATGCGGCTGCCCTCGGAGCTGCGCTTCGGCGAGATCTACTTCAATCGCGCCAACGGCGAGCAGGTCCACGCCTATCACTCGGGCTGGGGCCACTCCGGCGTCGGCGGCGAGGACGGCAAGTACGGTTTTTCCGCCTACTTCAAGAAGCAGACGATGTACGTCAACTGGGGCGATTGAACGCCCCCTCCCTGCAGCACGGAGCACTGCCGACGCGGTGCTCTTTTGACAACAAGCACAATAGCCCAGGAGAACACGATGCCTTCGACCCACCACTCCCCGACTGCCCGTCACCCCCGCGCCCGCCGCCTGGCGGGGCTTGCCACCGCCGCCCTGCTGGGACTTTCCGCCATGCCCGGCTGGGCCCAGCAGTTGCCGCCGCTGGAACAGAAGGACAGCTACCGGGTGGGCTTCGCCCAGATGGAAAGCAACAACCCCTGGCGCATCGCCGAGACCCAGTCGTTTCGGGATATTGCCCCCGAGTGCAACTGGCAGCTGACAGTGACCGACGCGGCCGGTTCCGCCGCCAAGCAGGTCGCCGACGTGGACAGCATGATCGCCCAGGGCGTCGATGCGATCTTCCTGCCCCCGCGCGAGGAAAAGGCGCTGATCCCGGCGGTGATGAAGGCCCGTGCGGCAGGCATCCCGGTGTTCCTGGTCGACCGTATCGTCGATGACGAGGTCGCCAAGGCCGGTGAGCACTATGTCAGCTTCCTCGGCTCCGACTTCATCGAGCAGGGGCGCATCGCCGCCCAGTGGCTGGTCGATAACTTCGAAGGCGATCAGGCCCACATCATCGAGCTCGAGGGCACCACCGGCGCCTCCTCGGCCAATGACCGCAAGGAAGGCTTCGATGCGGTCATCGCCGAACAGGACAACATGGAGATCATCGCCTCCCAGTCCGGCGACTTCGCCCGCGATACCGGCCGCCAGGTGATGGAGACGCTGCTTCAGGCCCATCCTGAGGTCAACGTGGTCTACGCCCACAACGACGAGATGATCATCGGTGCCATCCAGGCGCTGGAACTGGCCGGACGCACCCCAGGCGAGGACGTGCTGCTGGTCTCCATCGACGGCACCCGCGACGCCCTGCAGGCGATCCTCGACGGCAAGCTCGGGGTCAGCGTCGAGTCGTCGCCGCGCTTTGGTCCGATGGCCTGCGACGTGCTCAACCGCTACGCCGCCGGCGAGACCATCGAGCCCTGGGTGCGCGTCGAGGACCGTGTCTTCACCCAAGACAACGCCGCCGAGCATATCGACGACGCCTATTGAGCTGAGCCACGCCGGTTGATCCCGACCTGACATTCCAACCAGGTACCACGTCATGACAGCGCTTATCGACATGCGCGACATCCACAAGCGGTTTGGAGGTACCGTCGCCCTCGACGGCGCCTCACTCACGATCGCGCCGGGTGAGGTGCACGCCCTGATCGGCCAGAACGGGGCGGGCAAGTCCACCCTGATCAAGGTTCTGACCGGGGTCTACACACCGACCAGCGGCCAGATCCTGCTCGACGGCAAGCCTGTGGCCTTCTCCGGCCCGCGCCGGGCGCAGCAGGCTGGCGTTGCCACCATCTACCAGGAGCTCAACCTGGTGCCGCTGCGCTCGGTCACCGAGAACATGATGATGGGCTTCGAGCCGCTTCACTGGTGGGGCGGGATCGACTGGCCCCAGGCCCATCGACGGGCCCGCACGGTGCTCGAGGAGCTGGGGCTGGACATCGACGTCCGCCGTCCGCTCAGCGAGTACTCCACCGCCATCCAGCAGCTGGTGGCCATCGGCCGAGCGGTGTCCCAGCAGGTCAGGCTGGTGATCATGGACGAGCCGACCAGCTCGCTGGACGAACGCGAGGTCCAGCGGCTGTTCGAGGTCATCCGGCTGCTCAAGTCCCAGGGCACCTCGGTGCTGTTCGTCTCGCACTTCCTCGAGGAGCTCTACGCGGTGTGCGACTGCGCCACCATCATGCGCAACGGCGCCACGGTGGAGCAGCGTACCCTCAGCGAGACACCACGCCTGGAGCTGGTGGCCTCCATGCTTGGCCGCAAGGCCTCGGACATCCAGGCAAGCGGCACCACCAGCTTTCGTGAGATGGAACTCGACACCGACGAGACGCTGCTCGAGGTCGAGTCCCTGGCCACCGACAAGGGCCTGCGAGGCGCCTCGCTGGAGGTGCATCAGGGCGAGATGGTCGGCCTCGGAGGTCTGCTCGGGGCCGGTCGCAGCGAGCTTGCCCGCGCCCTGTTCGGGCTCGATCGCACCACCCGGGGCAGCATGCGGCTGGCCGGCCAGCGCTACGCCCCCCGCCACAGCCGCGACGCCATCGCTGCGGGGGTGGCGCTGCTCAGCGAAGACCGCAAGGTCGAGGGCATCATCCCCGAGATGAGCGTGCGCGAGAACATGACCCTGCCCCTGCTCGGTACGCTGAGCCGTCGTGGCGTCATTCAAAGGCGGCGCGAGCGCGAACTCGCCGCACACTTTATCGAGGCGCTCAAGATCAAGACCGCCTCCATGGAACAACCCATCGGCCAGCTGTCCGGCGGCAACCAGCAGAAGGTACTGCTGGCGCGTTGGCTGGCGACCCAGCCGCGACTGCTGATCCTCGACGAGCCGACCCGTGGCGTCGATATCGGCGCCAAGCGCGAGATCCAGCGCATCGTCCAGGACTATCAGGCCCAGGGCGGCGCGGTGCTGATGATCAGCTCGGAATTCGAGGAACTCGCCGAGGGCGCCCAGCGGGTGGTGATCATGCACGAAGGCCACTCGACCCGGGTGCTCGACAACCCCGGGCTCAGCGAAGACGCCCTGGTCACCGCCATCGCCACCGCCCAGCACGACCGAGCCGACGGCGCGGCGCGTGACGACGCTGCACCGTCTGCTACCGCCACCGACCACCAGGAGACCGCACCATGACGTCGCTCCACTCCTCCCGTCAGGCGACGCCCCGGTCGGCCAGCCCGCGATGGCGCCAGGCCATGCCGGTGAATCCCCGCAGCCTGGCGCTGCTCTTCGCCCTGCTGGCACTGATCCTGTTCAATGTCGCGATCACCCCCAACTTTCTCGAGTGGCAGACGCTGTCGGTCAATGTCTCCCAGGTGTCGACCATCGCCATCGTCGCCATCGGCATGACCCTGGTCATCGCCACCGGTGGCATCGATCTGTCGGTGGGCGCGGTGATGGCCCTGGCCGGTGCCCTGGCGCCGCTGATCTTTCTGTCGGAGTTCGGCCAGCAGGCGCCGCTGGCGATGACCCTGGTGGCCATCGTCGTGGCCCTGGCGGTCGCCGTGGCCTGTGGGCTGTTCAACGGCGTGCTGGTCAGTCGCTTCGGCGTGCAGCCGATCATCGCCACCCTGGTGCTGTTCATCTCCGGCCGCGGTCTGGCCCAGGTGCTGACCAACGGCAACCTGCAGACCTTCGACAATCCCGCCTTCGAGTTCCTCGGCGCCGGTCGGCTACTCGGCCTGCCCTTCCAGGGCTGGCTGGTGGTGGTCATCGCCCTGGTGGTGGCCTGGGTCATCGCCCGCACCCGTTACGGCCGCTACCTGCTGGCCACCGGCGGCAACCCCCAGGCGGCACGCATGGCCGGGGTCCCGGTGACCCGCGTCAAGCTCGCGGCCTACACCAGCTGTGCTCTGCTCGCCGGCCTCGCCGGGCTGATCACCGTGGCCATCAATTCCGCCTCGGACGCAGCCAAGAACGGCAACCTGATGGAGCTCGACGCCATCGCCGCGGCGGTGGTCGGCGGCGCCCTGCTCAAGGGCGGCAAGGCCCCCATCGCCGGGGTCATCCTCGGCGCCGCGATCATTCAGGTGGTGCGCTATACCCTGCTCGCCAATGGCGTCGCCGACGAGGTGGCGCTGGTGGTGAAGGCCGCCATCATCGTGCTGGCGGTGTACCTCCAGACGCCCAGAGGAGCCCACTGACATGACCACCGTCTCCTGGCGCCAGCGCCTTGCCGACAATGGCCAGGCCACCGGGGTCTGCGTGATCCTGCTGGCACTGGTCTGCCTCGGCCTGATCCGCTACGACAATTTCGGCAGCGCCTACAATCTTTCGTCCTTTCTCAACTACAACGCCATGTTCGTGCTGATCAGCCTGGGCATGTGCCTGGTGATCATCACCGGTGGCATCGACCTGTCGGTGGGCACGGTGGCGGCGCTGTCCTCGGTCACCGCCGCCTACGTCAGCCCCTACGGCCTGGTCCCGGCGCTCCTGGCGGGGCTCGCCACCGGACTGGCGGCGGGTCTGGTCAATGCGGTGATGATCACGCGCCTGCATATCCCTCCCTTTATCGCCACCCTGGCGAGCCTGCTGGCGGCCAAGGGCACCGCCCTGATCATCAGCGGCAACCAGACGGTGCCGGTGGACTGGGCCAGCGGCTTTACCCGACTGGGGATGGAGTCGATCGGCGGCCTGCTGCCCTGGAGCTTCGCCATCACCCTGGTGGTCGGCGCCGGTCTCTGGTGGCTGCTGGAACAACGCCCCATCGGCCGCACCATGCTCGCGGTGGGCGACAACGAGGAAGCCGCCCACCTGATGGGCCTGCCCGCACGCAAGGCGAAGACCCTGGCCTACCTGATCAGCGGTGGTTGTGCCGGGCTCGCCGGGGTCTTTCTGGCCTCGGGCTTTGGCGCCGGCCAGCCGCTGGAGGGACTAGGCTGGGAGTTGACCGCCATCGCCGCCGTCGTCGTCGGCGGCACCCTGCTGACCGGCGGCAAGGGGTCGCTGGTGGCGACGCTGATCGGCGCCTTGATGCTCGGTCTGATCTTCAACCTTTTGAACTTCGAAAACGGACTCGGCACCTTCAACCTCAGCGCCTACTGGCAGATGGTCATCCGCGGCGCCTTTCTCTTCGTCGTGATCGCGATCCAGGTGCAGATCACGCGCACACGCAACACAGGATAATCCTCCCATGTCGACGATCACCTCCATCGAGCTCGACCTCTACCGACTGCCGCTGAGCGAGCCCATGGGCGATGCCAAGCATGGCGTGCACACCGACTTCGAGGTCGTGACCGCCACCGTCACCACCGCGGATGGCCACAGCGGTACCGGCTACACCTATACCGGCGGGCGCGGCGGACACGCCATCCTGGCACTGCTCGAGCACGACCTGGCGCCGATGCTGCTGGGGCGTGACGCCGGTGACATCGCCGGCTGCTACGACGACATGCTATGGCATATCCACTACGTGGGCCGCGGCGGCATCGCCGCCTTCGCCATCTCGGCGCTGGATATCGCGCTGTGGGACCTCAAGGGCCGCCGCCTCGGCCAGCCGCTATGGCAGATGGCCGGCGGCCAGGGCCGCCAGTGCCAGGCCTACTTCGGCGGCATCGACCTCAACTTCTCCCTCGAGCGGCTGCTTGCCAACGTTCAGGGCTACCTCGACCAGGGCGCCGAGGCCATCAAGATCAAGGTCGGCCGCCCGACCCTTGCCGAGGATGTCGAGCGGGTGGCGCGGGTACGCGAGCTGATCGGCCCCGAACGTCCCTTCATGGTGGACGCCAACTACGCGCTGAGCGTCGATGGCGCCATCGAGGCTGCCAGGGCCTTCGCGCCCTATGACATCACCTGGTTCGAGGAACCCACCCTTCCCGATGACTACCAGGGCTATGCCCGCATCGCCGAGGCGACCGGCATGCCCCTGGCCATGGGCGAGAACCTGCACACCTCTCACGAATTCGGCTACGCCTTCGAACAAGCGCGGCTATCCTTCATCCAACCCGACGCCTCCAACTGCGGCGGTATCAGCGGCTGGCTCGATGTCGCCCGCCAGAGCCGCCACTACGGCCTGCCCATCTGCAGCCACGGCATGCAGGAATTGCACGTAAGCCTGGTGTCGGCCCAGCCCAACGCCGGCTGGATGGAGATCCACTCCTTCCCCATCGATCACTACACCCGACGTCCGCTGGTCCTCGACCAGGGTCGCGCGGTGGCCCCGGACAGCCCCGGCATCGGGGTCGAGTTCGACCGCGACCGGATGGCCCCCCATCGCACCGGCGGTGCACGGCTCGGCAGCGACAGCGGTGCCGAGCGCCAGCAGCACAGCGCCTGAATTCTCCCTCTTCACAACGCCCCGACGACACGAGGAACCCCCATGGAAGCACTGGTCTATACCGGCCCCCGCCAGGTCGAGGTCACCGAGGTGCCGGAGCCCACCGAGCGGGCCGGCGCCGTCAAGGTTCGCATGCTCTACTGCGGTGTCTGCGGCACCGACATCGGCATCTACTCGGGCAAGCACCCGCGCGCCCAAGCGCCCCTGGTGCTGGGCCACGAATTCGTCGGCCGCGTGGAGCAGACGCCGCCGGACTCGCGCTTCGCGGTGGGCGACCGAGTGGTGGCCTACCCGCTGATCTCCTGCGGCGACTGCCATCCCTGTCGCAACGGCACCCCGCATGTCTGCGCCAACCTGCGCCTGATCGGCATCGATCGTGACGGTGGCATGACCGACCATCAGTGGATCGACGAAAGCGTGCTGTTCAAGGTGCCGGACAGCCTGTCCGATGAGGTGGCGGCGCTGGTGGAGCCTCTGGCGGTGGTGGTCAGGACCCTGCACCAGGCACGCTTTGCGCTGCTCGACAGCGCAGTGGTGATGGGCGCCGGCCCCATCGGCCTGTTGACCGCCATCGTGCTGCGCCACGCCGGCGCCTCCCGGGTGATCGTCTCCGATGTCGACGAAGGCCGCCTGGGGCTGTGTCGCCAGCTCGGCTTCGATACCGTGGACGTGCGCAGCGAGAGCCTGGTCGAGCGGGTGGCCAGCGCCACCGGCGGCGACGGCGCCGACGCCGTGTTCGAGTGCTCCGGCGTCGAGAGCGCGGCGCTGGAGATGACCAAGGTAGTACGCGTCGGCGGTACCATCTGCCTGACCGCCACCCACAAGGCGGCCCACGCGGTCAATCTGATCGACGTGAATTTCAAGGAGCTGACCCTGATCGGCTCCCGGGTCTACACCCACAAGCAGTTCGGCGACGCCCTGACTCTAGCCGACACCCTGGCCGATGAACTGCGCCAGACCATCACCCAGGTGGTGCCGCTGTCCGACGCGGCCGGTGTCTTCGAGATGATCGCCACGCCCTCCCTCAACACCGTCAAGGTTCTGGTGGACTGCCAATCATGAAGCTGTTCGATCTACACGGCCGCAAGGCCATCGTCACCGGCGGAACCCGGGGCCTCGGCCTCGGCATGGCCGAAGCCCTGCTCGAGGCAGGCGCCGAGGTCGTCATCCTGGGCTCGTCGGAAAAGGTCCATGAGGTCGCCTCGGGCCTGTCCACGTCGACCAGCGCCTGTCATGGCGTGGTCGTCGATCTGGCTAGCCGCCAGCAGCGCAGCGAGGGCTTCGACGCTGCCCTTGCCAAGCTCGGCGGTCGCCTCGACATCCTGGTCAACGCCGCCGGCGTCCAGCGCCGCCACCCTTCCGAGCACTTCCCCGCCGATGACTGGGAGGCGGTGCTCGAGGTCAACCTGACGGCGGTGTTCGAGCTGTGTCAGCTCGCCGCCCGGCATATGCTTAAGCGTAACGTCGAAGGGCCCGACGGCCAGGGCAAGATCATCAATATCGCCTCGCTGCTGTCGTTCTTCGGTGGCATGACGGTGCCGGCCTACGCCGCCAGCAAGGGCGGCGTGATGCAGCTGACCAAGGCCCTGGCCAACGAATGGGCGGCCAAGGGCATCAACGTCAACGCCATCGCCCCGGGCTACATGGCCACCGACATGAATAGCGCACTGCTGGCCGACGAGGGCCGCAACGCCGAGATCACCGCACGCATTCCCGCCGGGCGCTGGGGCAATGGCGAAGACATGAAAGGACCGCTGCTGTTTCTGGCCTCCCCTGCCTCGGACTATGTCCACGGTGTCACCCTGCCCGTCGATGGCGGCTACCTCGGCCGCTGACAGGAGACTTGCATGAAGATCGTCTTTACCGACCTCGACCACGCCAACCACGACGTGGAAACCGAGATCTTCAAGCGCGTGGGCTTCGATGTCCCGCTGCTTGAATGCCAAAGCGAAGATGCGCTGATCGAACAGCTCCAGGGCGTCGATATCGCCCTGAACCAGTACGCCCCCTTCACCCGCCGGGTATTCGAGGCCCTGCCCGATCTCAAGCAGATCGTGCGCTACGGGGTCGGCGTCAACAACGTCGACCTCGAGGCCGCCAGCGCCGCCGGGGTCCAGGTCTGCAACGTCCCGGACTACGGCATGCACGAGGTATCCGATCACGCCCTGGCCCTGAGCCTGGCGCTGATTCGCAAGCTGGTGCCGATGAACGCCGGCTGCCAGGCCGGACGCTGGGAGTACGCCGATGCCATGCCGATCCGACGCCAGACCCGGATGACCGCCGGGGTGGTCGGCCTGGGTCGCATCGGCCGGCTCTACGCCCGCAAGATGGCGGCGCTGGGCTTCAATGTCATCGCCCACGACCGCTACCATCAGCCCAACGCCGAAGACGGCACCGACCAGCTTCGCTGCCTGGAACTCGATGAGTTGTTCCGGGAGGCCGACGTGATCGGGCTGTTCTGCCCCTTGACCGAGGAAACCCGCCATCTGGTGGACGCCGCGGCACTGGAGCGGATGAAGGACTCGGCCTATCTGATCAACACCTCCCGTGGCGGCATCATCGACGAGACGGCCCTGGCCCAGGCCCTGAAGGAAGGCAGGCTTGCCGGCGCCGCCCTGGACACCACCGAGCAGGAACCCTTGCCCGCCGATAGCCCGCTCAGGGGCATCGACAACTGCCTGATCACCCCGCACATGGCTTGGTATTCAGAAGACGCCGCGCAAGAGCTCAAGCGCAAGGTGGCCGAGGAAGCGGTGCGCTTCGCCAGTGGCGAGAAGGTGCTGTGGCCGGTGAACCGACTGCCCGCCTGAAGGCCTCGCCGGCCACCGAAAAGTCTGCCTGGAGAGAACGCGTGGAGTGAACGCCCGGAGACCGCTCCGGGCGCCTTCGGCGTCGTCCGAAAAGTCGACGAGCGAAGGTTAGACAAGGCAAAAATCGGTGCGACAGCGCAGTTTACGGGGTGTAAACGAGCATATTGACCGGACTGACGCACCAGCCGATTTTTAACGCCGTATTACCGAGCGCAGGTACTTTTCAGACAAGCCTCAATAGTCGACCCCGGTCATCACCCAGACCACCCGGGTCTCGATATCGCCGGGGTTGCGGATAAGGTGGGGCTGATCGCCGGTGATGGAGAAGCTGTCGCCCGCCTCCAGCAGATGGCATTGATCACCGATGGTGAGTTCGAGCTGCCCGGCTTCGACGTAGCCGGCCTCTTCGCCCTTGCGCTGCCTGGGCACCTCACCGCCGCTGCCGCCCGGTTCCAGCCGCGTCATGATCAGAATCAACTGGCCGCTGAGACGCGGCGACAGCAGCTCTTCACGGACGCCGATGCCTGAAAATTCCATGGCCCGGCGGCCGGAGGCGCGCACGATCACGTCCCGCTCGTGCTCGGGCACGTCATTGTCGGCCTCGAAGAACCAGCTCACCCGCACCCCCAGCGCCTCGCTGATCGCCTGCAGCACGCCGATGGGCAGCGACGACGCGCCCCGCTCGACCTGGCTCAGATAGCCCACCGAGCGGTTGACCCGTTCGGCAAGCTCGGCCAGCGTCATCTGACGCGCCTTGCGCAGATCGCGGATCTGCTGACCGAGCCGCAGGGCGTCCTGACCCTCGCGGGTATCCCGGGTGGCCTCCTTGCTGGCCTCCTTGCTGGCGTCCTTCGTCCTGGCCATCGCTTTTCCCATCATTATTGGCGTGGACCTAGACTACCAGAGGCTCGACCGGGATCGGATGCCGAGGTGATAAACGCCGGCGTTCCCTGGCCTGCTGCACTCACGCGTCGCTCGGGCTCTGACGCATCGCCCGGGGGCTAAGGCATCGCACGGGGGCTAAGGCATCGCACGACGACTAAGCCGTCAACTAGGGTCAAAGGCGGGACGCTGCTTGCGAAACGCCTGCTTGCGGGTGATCTTGCCATCTCGCACGCTGAACAGATCGACCCCGTCCGCCTCGACTCGCTTGCCGTCTGGCTGGGTGGCGACGAAGGTCGACTCGGAGACGATACGCTCGCCGCCAGCGCCTGGCCCATCGCTGCCACCGTCGGCGACACCGCCCGTGACGAAATAGTGCCTGCCGTTGATCCACTGCACGTCAGGCATGGTCCCCCAGGTGTTCTCGAAGGCCGCCTTGACGGCCTCCCTGCCCACGATGCGGGTGCCATGGGCCTGGTCCCCGGCGACGGTATCGAAGACGATATCGTCGGCAAAGTAGCTCATCACCGCGTCGATATCGTGGGCGTTGAAGGCCGCGAAGAGGCGATTGAGTGTCTCGTTTGTCATTGTCGTCATGGGGTGTGTCTCCTGTCGGGACATGTTGGCCGCTGTGTGTAGCGGTCGCTGTGTGTAGCGGTCGTCGTGAATCCTGGTGGTGAAGAGGACGCCAGGCCTAAGCGGCGCCCTCCATTGCCATGGCTATCGCAGGCTGTCGAGCACCTGGAAGTACCGGTAAAGGGCACGCTGGCCCAGACGACGCACCGGCCTCAGCGGGTGCCCGGGCAAGGGCGAATTGAAGATCGGCAGGTCGGCCTCCTTGAGCGATTCGCCGGCGATCAGCGCCGCCATCTTTTTTGAGGCGTAGGCAGAAAATGCCACGCCATTGCCGCTGTATCCCTGGGCGTAGAAGATGCTGCTGCCGGGGTCCGGCTGCACGATCCTCGGCATCATGTCGTGGGAGATATCCATCCAGCCGTGGGAAAACCAGGGCGTCTCGATACCGGCGATGGCCGGGAACTTTCGTGCGATGGCATCGTGGACCACCTTGAGGTGTCGCGGGTTCTGGGCGTCGGCACCGCTGATCGCGCTACGGGTGCCGATCTGCAGGCGCCTTTCCGGCAGAAAGCGATAGTAGTAGCGCAGCTTGCGGGTATCGGTGGTCAGCACAGTGGAACGAAAGCCGCAGGCCTCGACCTCGTCGTCGGTCAAGGTCCGGGTCCACACCGAGTTGGCCATGATCGGCATATTGCGGTAGGCCGTGACTCGGTGCAGCTGGGGGCTGGTATAACCCGCGGTGGCGATGCCCACGGCACGCGCCCGCACCACACCCCCCGGGGTCCTGAGGTGATGCACCCCACCCTCGGTGGTCCAGCCCTGGACGGGGCTTGCGGTGTGAATCCTGGCTCCGAGCCGCCGTGCCACCCGGGCGTAGCCGTAGGCCAGCTTGAGCGGCTGAACGGCGATTCCCACCGGCTCCAGCATGGCGCCCTGGGCCTCCTGGTCGCCGATGTAACCCTCGAGCACATCATCGCGGCCGAGCACTCGAGTCGGGTAGCCCAGCAGCCGATTGCACAGCCGTGACTCCTCCTTGAGTCCATCGAGTGCCTTGGCGCTGTGAGCGATCAACAGGTTGCCGTGGTTCTGCGGCTCGCAGTCGATCTCGGGGTCCTCGGCCATCGACTGGAACACCTCGAAGCCCTCGAGGCTATTGGCGTGAAGACGCCGGGCGACGTCCTGGCCCCAGCGCTTCACCCACTGGCTGCGACTCAGGCGGCCCCAGGCGAGATGCCCCTGGCCGCCATTGCGGCTGGTGCAACCCCAGCCGATCTGGTTGGCCTCCAGCACGGTCGCCTTGATGCCGTACTCACGCGCCAGAAAGAGCGCAGTGGCAAGGCCTGTAAAACCAGCGCCGATCAGCACCACGTCGACGTCCATGTCGCGATCCACCGGGCCGTCGTCCTGCGGTGGAGGCCCGGCGTGATGGCGCCAGTAGCTCGGCGCGTAGTCCCGCCCGACACCGGGAGTGGCGTCTTTCAACGGGTCATAGCTGGGGTCGAACGGCGTGAGTACTGACATCAGACACTCCTCCTCGATGGTTGGCGGTAAAGGACGACGACACGGGGTTCAAGCTCGATCATCACTATGCCTCTCGCCATTGGCTCCCTGGCGGCCGATCTTGTAAGGCACCATGCCTCGGTGGAAGACGCCGATCCTGTCGTTGTGCACACCGCCTTTCTTGGCGGACTTGAGCATCCGGTAGACCGACACCATGTAGGCGATACCCACCACGAAGAAGGGAGCGCCGACCACGATGGCGAGGCTTCTGATCGCGTCGAAGCCACCGGTCAACTGGAACATGATGCCGGTAAACCCGATCACCACGCCCCACAGCAGGCGCATCGACACCTTGGGGTTTTCATCGCCGTTGGAGACCTGCATGGCGGCAAAGAAGGACGCCGAATCGGAGGTCGTCACCGCGAAGATGACGATATTGAAAAGCACCCCCAGACTCAGCCACCAGCCACCCGGCATGCTCTCGAGCAGGGCATAGATCCCCGACTCGGGCTTTTGCTGCACGCCTTCCCATAGAGGCGCGATACCGGTGACCTCGACGTAGCCGGCGGAGCCTCCCCAGATGCTGAACCAGCCGATTGCCAGCAGCATGGGCACCAGGATCACGCCGACGATGAACTCGCGCAGGGTCCGGCCGCGGGAAATCCGCGCGATGAAGCCGCCGCAGAAAGGGATGTAGGAGATGTACCAGAGCCAGTAGAACACGACCCACCAACCGAGCCATTCACGCTGCTCGAAGTTGCCGGCATCGCTCCAGAACTGCAGCGCAAAGACCTCGCCGAAGTAGTCGCCGACCTGCTGGGTGGCAAGGTTCAGCAGATATTGAGTGGGCGCATGGCCGAAGAACAGCAGCGCCAGCAGAATCGCCCCAGCCATCACCATATTGGCCTGGCTCAGCACCTTGATGCCGCGCTCGACGCCGGTGGCTGCGGAAATCACGTAGGCCACGATCACCACGATCATCACCAGGGCCTGGCCAACGGGACCAAGGTCCCATCCGAACAAGGTCGCCAGACCGTAGTTGATGGAGGCCACCCCGAGCCCGATCATGGTGGCATTGCCGCCGATGGTGCCGATGATCCCCAGGGCATTGGCCAGGCGCCCCCAGACACTGGTGTTGCAGCGCTCTCCCAGGATGCCGTAGAGACCGGTGGCCACCGTCAGCGGCAGGCCCAGGCGGTAGGCCGGAAAGGCGATCGCCCAGGCGGCGATGGCAAACACCGCCCAGCCGTGCATGCCCCAGTCCAGCAAGGTCAGCTGGACGGCCTTGGCGACCCCGGCGGCTTCTCCCGTCGCCCCCATGTCGATGACGTGGGAGGACTGATAGAGGTGGGTCAACGGCTCGGCCACGCTGAAGAACACAAAGCCGATGCCAAAGCCGCAGCTGAACAGCATCGAGATCCAGGCGCCGTAGGAGAACTCCGGCACCTCATCGTCGGCGCCAAGCTTCAGATCACCATAGGGGCTGATCACCAGGTAGAGACAGAACAGCAGCGCACCCCCCATCCCCAGCAAAAAGCCCCAGCCGAAGTTGAAGATCAGAAAGTCACGGGTCGAGGACAACACCTGACCGATCAGGGTCGGAAAGAACAGCGCGCAAGCCATGATCAAGCCGTAGATCAGCAGCACAGGCCAGAACAGCGAGCGATCATACTGGCCGAAGATGCGGCTGACCGGTCCCGCTGGCGGATGGCTTTCGACATTCGTTATCGATTGTTGGGTCATCGAAAACTCCTTGGTGGATGACACCCGAAGGCGGTGACACGCCGCCAAGCCGCAACCCCGGCCCCCGCGACAACGCCGCCGACTTCGAGCAATAGCTGGCGTAAAACGCTTTGACTTCACGAAAATGAAAAATAGCAGCTATTTTTTCACCAACAAGAAACGACGCGGATTTATTTCAAGATTCTAGACCAAAGTTCTAGCCTGGTATCCATCGCTCAGATGCCGTCCAGCGCGCCAGGAAAGCGGCCCATATGCCGGAACATCAGCACCTTGGCGAGACAGGGGCGTCTGTCCCCGAGCGTTGTACGAAGCGCAGACGAAAACGCCCCCGACGAAGTCCGTCGGGGGCGTTGGTATTGAAGGCCGTCACAGGGCCTGGCCGTTACACCGGCGCCGGTGGCTGGGCTGGGCTGATCAGCTCTGGGCTTTGGCCAGCTGAGCCCTGCGCGCGTGCAGTTTCTTGTAGCTCTCGATCAGGCGCTGGTGCTTTTCCAGCCCTTCGAGCGCCATGCTGGTCGGGGTAAGGCCGGGGAAGCGCAACTCGCCGCTGACCACACCGACCACGCTGTCCATGGTCTCGTCCCCGAACATGCGGCGCAGGTTGTAGAGGAAGTCGTCGAGCTCTAGCTCGTCGTCCAGGGTGATCTCCAGCACCGCCCGCACCGCCTGGTAGTAAAGGCCACGCTCGACGGTGTTGTCGTTGTACTGCAGGAACATCTCGACCCGATCCAGCGCCTCCTCGTGCTGGCCGAGCGCCAGGTGGAGCATCAGCTTGAGCTCGAGGATGGTCAGCTGGCCCCAAACGGTGTTCTCGTCGAACTCGATACCGATCAGGGTGATGATGTCCATGTGCTCGTCGATCTGGCTCTCTTCCAGCCGCTCGAGCAGATCCGCGAGCTGGTCGTCGTCGAGACGATGCAGATTGAGGATGTCCTCGCGGTAGTCCAGCGCCATGTTGGTGTTGTCCCACACCAGGTCCTCGACCGGATAGACCTCGGAATAGCCCGGCACCAGGATGCGGCAGACCGGCGCGCCCAGGTCCTCGTGGACCATCATGTAGGCTTCCTTGCCCATCTCCTCGAGGATACCGAACAGGGTCGCCGCCTCCTCGTCGTTGCTGCCGGAGAAGTCCCACTCGACAAACTCGACGTCGGGCCTGGCGCTGAAGAAGCGCCAGGACACCAGCCCAGAGGAGTCGATGAAGTGCTCGACAAAGTTGTTGGGCTCGGTCACCGCCAGCGAGTTGAAGGTGGGCGGCATGAAGTCATTGAGCCCCTCGAAACTGCGCCCCTGCATCAGCTCGGTCAGGCTGCGCTCGATGGCGACCTCGAAGCTCGGGTGGGCGCCGAAGGAGGCGAACACGCCGCCGGTCTTGGGGTTCATCAGGGTCACGCAGGCCACCGGGAACTGGCCTCCGAGGGAGGCATCCTTGACCAGCACCGGGAAGCCCTGGGCCTCCAGCGCCTTCACCCCTTCGACGATGTCCGGATACTTCGCCAGCACCTCCTCGGGCACGTCGGGCAGGGCCAGCTCCTGCTCGAGGATTTGGCGCTTCACACCGCGCTCGAAGATCTCCGACAGGCACTGCACCTGGGCCTCGGCCAGGGTGTTGCCGGCGCTCATGCCGTTGGACAGGTAGAGGTTCTCGATCAGGTTGGAGGGGAAGTAGATCACCTCGCCATCGGACTGGCGCACGAAGGGCAGCGCGACGATGCCGCGCTCGACATTGCCGGAGTTGGTGTCGATCAGGTGGGAGCCCTGAAGCTCGCCGTCGGGATCGAAGATCTCCAGGCAGTAATCGTCGAGGATGCCCTTGGGCAGCTCGTCGTTGGGCCCGGGCTTGAACCACTTTTCACAGGGATAGTGGACGAACTCGCTCGAGGCGATCTCCTCGCCGAAGAACTGGTCGTTGTAGAAGAAGTTGCAGCTCAGCCGCTCGATGAACTCGCCCAGCGCCGAGCACAGTGCGCTCTCCTTGGTCGAGCCCTTGCCGTTGGTGAAGCACATGGGCGAGGCGGCGTCGCGGATGTGCAGTGACCAGACGTGGGGCACGATGTTGCGCCAGGAGGCGATCTCGACCTTCATGCCGAGCTCGGCCAGCATGGCAGTCATGTTGGCGATGGTCTGCTCCAGCGGCAGATCCTTGCCCTCGATCCAGGTGCTCTGGCCCTCTTCCGGCTCCGCCATCAGCAGCGCCTGGGCGTCCTCGTCGAGGTTCTCCACCGTCTCGATCTGGAACTCGGGGCCTGTCTGCACCACCTTCTTCACGGTGCAGCGCTCGATAGAGCGCAGGATGCCCTGGCGGTCCTTGTCGGACAGGTCTTCGGGCAGCTCTACCTGGATCTTGAAGATCTGGTTGTAGCGGTTTTCCGGGTCGACGATGTTGTTCTGCGACAGCCGGATATTTTCGGTGGGGATATCCCGGGCGACGCAGTAGACCTTGACGAAGTAGGCGGCACACAGGGCAGACGACGCCAGGAAATAGTCGAAGGGGCTCGGCGCCGAGCCGTCACCCTTGTAGCGGATGGGCTGGTCGGTGACGACGGTGAAGTCGTCGAACTTGGCCTCGAGCCTCAGGTTGTCGAGAAAATTGACCTTGATTTCCATGGAGTCAGCACCGGAGTAATGGGTTTGGGTCGTCGGACACTCGCCACCGACAACGCCTTTGGAGCGCATTATCCAGTTTTCCCCCGGCGACGTCTTGGCCCGCCGGATGAAATTTGCTCGTGATGACCTGGCGAGTCGACCTCCTGCCGCCCCCTGCCCCTCAACGCCTGAGGAGTCGCGAGATTATCAACTGACACACGGCCACGACCAAAAAGAAGCCGGTGCCGAGCCAGGTATCGGCGAGTACCGCCAACAGCAGCGATACCAGCGCGACGTACCGCACCAGTCTCGGCGCCAGCTTGCGCGACGGCCCGCCGCTGTCCGGCGTGGTGTCCGCGGCCACCGGGCGCTCCAGCCGGGCAAACAACTCGTCGACCTCTGCCTGGCGGGCGGTGCTTCTGGGCGGTGCATGGACGAAACGCGCCAGGTAGACGAAACCCACCACGCTGACGACCTGCAGCATTAGCGAGACCGCGAGCTTGATATCGACCAGTTGGGAGGGATGGATCGACGGCAGGCCGAGCCATTGGCTGAACGCCTCGACGTCGAGCCACAGATAGCTCGTGGTGGTCACCAGGATACCCACCAGTACCCCGCCCCAACCGGCCCAGTCAGGGGCGCCGGTCCTGGCGATGGACAGCATGGCCGGCAGCGCCAGCGGCATCTGGAAGATCACCCCGAACATCACCATGATGTCGAACAGGCTGAGGTGGTGGACCTGGCCCAGGGCGATGGCCAGCGTCACGATGATGCTGCCCTGAAGCACCCCGAAACTACGCCCGATGGCCACCAGGCGCTGGCCGAGCCGTTCGCTTACCCCCAGCAGCGGCGTCAGCAGGCTGATGATCACCCCGGCGTCGCGGTTGAGCGAGGTGGTGATCGGCGCCACCGTGACCGCCAGCATCGCCGCCACCACCAGCCCCAGCACCCCCGGCGGCAGAAAGTCACGGATGAAGTGGACGTAGGCGGCGTTGGCGGCGTCCTCGCCAAGCGCCGGATAGAGCGCAGCCAGATCTATGCCCGCCTGCCCGATCAGCCAGGGCGGGATAAACCAGCTTACCGGCCCCACCACGAACAGGATCGAGGCCAGGAAGGCGGCCTTGCGCGCATCGCGATCACCATTGGTGGTAAGGAAGCGATAGCTGGAGGTGGCGTTGTTGATGCTGATGCACTGCTTGACCAGCATCGCCCCCGACCACACGACCATGATGCCCAGGCTGTAGTCGTCGCCGCCGATCCAGAAGTCACGGCCGTCGCCGATCACCCTCATGTCGGTATCGGCGGCAAGCCACAGGCCGAAGCCACCGATGACGAAGGTCAGCACCGCCAGCTGGACCATCTGGATGAAGTTGTTGGCGGACACCACCCAGACCCCGCCGATCAGCGTCACGCAGATGATGACAGCACCGATCACCAGGGTGACGAAGGCCACCCGAACATCGAACACCGCGCCGAGAAACAGCGACACGCCATAGAGCGCGATGGAGGCGGTCATCAGGGTGAGAAGGATCTGGCTCGCCACATAGAAGAGCTGGGTGAACCTGCCGTAGCGCATCCGAATGATCTCGGAGTAGGTGGACACCCGCAGACGCCGAAATCGTGGTGCAAAATAGAGCGCCGCCAGCAGAAACCCAAGCGCGTTGCCCCAGAAGATCATCAGCACCGAAAAGCCATCCTCGTAGGCCTTCTGGGCGGCGCCGGTAAAGGTCCAGGCGGAGAACTGGGTCATGAAGGCAGTACTGCCCGCCATCCACCAGGGTACCCGACCTCCTCCACGGACAAAGCCGTCCGGCGTCTCGGTACGGCGGCGATAGGCGATCACCGTGCCGACGATGACCATCAAGGCGAGCAACAGTGCGACCCTGTCGAGGGTAGGCATCGGGTAATTCTCCGCTAAAAAAAAGGCCGCCCTAGCCAAAACTTCCTCGAGATGTCGGTTCCCGGAAGATAGGCTCCTCTACAGGGTCGGCCCAGGACGGCAAGCGGCCTTGTGAGGTCAAGGCCGCCTTGTTGTCGGTCATGATCGAGGACTGGTCGAAGCGAGTGCTCACTTCGCCCGACAGCGTTTCAGTAGTAGTACTTGAGGCCCACCCGAGTGCGTAGCTGACGCGTATCGGAATCGGAGCTGACGCCGACATCGGACAGATCGAAATACGGCATCCAGGAGCCGAAGCGCCGTCCGGCGCCGAAGATCGCATCGTAGGCCTCCCGGCCGTTGTCGAAGATGTCCCGGTCCTCGTTGTGGTTGTAGTTCAACTCCAGCCAGTAGCGATAATCCCCGGGACTATAGCTCATCACAAAGGTGATCTTGTTCTGCACATAGTCTTCGCGATCGTCGTCACTGTAGCTGGTGTACTGACGGCGATAACGCAGCGTGGTGGTCAGCGGCAGGCTGCTGGCACGATAGCCGATGCGAAACTGCGGCTTGAGGCTGTTGTTGCCGTCACCGAAGGTGATCGGCATGCCGGGCTGGATGTACCAGTTTTCATCGAGGGGGTACTTGATGCCCCAGTCGATCTCGCTGTCGCCACGGCCGAGGTCGGAAAAGGCGCCCTGGGTGCCATCATCTTCGCTTTGCCCAGCGAACTTGGCCTCAAGTCCGTAGTAGAAGATGCCCATGGAATCGCTGACCTTGACCCGGTTGGCGTGCTGTTCGGTGTGATGCTTGTACTCGTGTCGATAGTCGAGGGTGATCGCTTCAACGCTGGTAGAAATGACACTGGTGGACATGAACGCAGCGGAAGACAGAACACCGAGGATAAATTTCTTGCTCATTGGTTCACTCATTGTACTTGTTGCTTTGACGTCGGCTTTTTCGGCAGAGATGGCCCATCGGTCCTGAACGTATCTGGCGCCCCGCAGGGGCCGATGTTCAGACGATCGATACAAGGCCCGCTGGATAACGGCCTACCCTCTTGAGGGAAGCGAAAGCGGCCATGGTCCAGCGTCTCGAGAAAGTGATGGGCGGGGTACCGAGCCTCGCAGAGGCTCGGGTCCAGGACCGCCGACAGCAGAAGTCCGGTCTTCCTGCTGTGGTCAATATTGAGTGGCATGATGGATCTCCTTGTTGCTTGTTGTGTCTTCAAGGGTGCTAGGCGTATTCCTCCTTCTTGCTGCTGTTGGTGGTTTTCTGAATGGAGCCGATCAGTACCAGACCGATCGCCAGGATGATGCCGCCGCACACCACAAAGGTGACGCGTCCCCACAACGGATTGGGCAGCAGGAACATCAGGGTCACGCCGAGGCCGGCGACGATGATCAGGTAGCCAAGGATGTTGCGCTGACGGTTGTCCACCTCGACCTGTTCGTCCTTTCCGGTGACCACCGGGGTGTCGCGGTTGGTAAAGAAGGTGTCGACCTCGACCTGACGCTCGGAGCTGTGGCCGCGGTAGAACAGGCAGGTCGAGACGAAGAAGCCACCGGTGATCACGACGTGGGAGATGATGCCCACCGCGACCTTGAGATCGGCCCATTCACGTCCGGTCAGAGCGGTGTCGAGCTGGAAGGTGTTCTGGATGAATTCCGCCGTCATCACCACGCCGACCAGGTAGGACACGATGCCGCCGACGATCAGGGTGGCCCAGGCCGACCAGTCCGGGGTCTTGCGGATAAAGAAGCCGAGCAGTGCAGGAATCGTCATCGGCAGGCCGATCAGGGCGCCGACGTACATCATGGCGTCGAACAGGCTGAGTCCCTTGAGCGAATTGATGAACAAGGCAAAACCGATGATGGCCAGACCGAACACCGTGGACGAGATCTTGGAGACCAGTACCAGCTCCTTCTCGCTGGCGTTGGGACGCAGGATGACTTCATAGAAGTTCTTGACGAAGATGCCGGAGTTGCGATTCAGACCGGAGTCCATGGAGGACATGGTGGCGGCGAACATCGCCGAGATCAGAAGCCCGAGCATACCCGCCGGCATGTACAGCTCGACGAAGCTCATGTAGGCGAAGTCGGCCGCCTTGGCGCCGGCTTCGGGATACAGCGCCCCCAGATCGACGCCTTCACTGGCCATGAACCAGCTCGGCATGAACCAGATGAAGGGCCCCATGGTCATCAGCACGCAGGCCAGCAGGCCAGCCTTCCTGGCGTTCTTCGAGTCCTTGGCAGCCAGGTAGCGATAGGAGTTCAGCATATTGTTGGTGATGCTGAACTGCTTGATGAAGATACAGAAACCCCAGATGGCGAAGATCGACAGATAGTTGATGTTGTCGCCGACAAAGAAGTCGACCGGGAAGTTTTCGACGATATTGGTGGCACCACCGGCTTGATAGACGGCGACGATGGCGCAGGTGATGGTCACCGACATGATGATCACCATCTGCATGTAGTCCGAGGCGATAACCGCCCAGGACCCACCCGTCACCGACATGAACAGCACCACCAGACCGGTGATGATGATGGTGGTCTCCATGTCATAGCCGAACAGGCCCGACGCCACGATCGCCAGACCGTTGAGCCAGATACCCGCCGAGATGACGCTGTTGGGCATGCCTGACCAGGTGAACACCTGCTCGTTGACCTTGCCGAACCTGAGACGAATGGCCTGAATCACGGTGATCACGCGCAGTTGACGGAAGCGCGGTGCGAAATACAGATAATTCATCAGATAGCCAAAGGCATTGGCCATGAAGATGATGGCGACCGCAAAGCCATCGTCATAGGCCTTGCCGGCAGCACCGGTAAAGGTCCAGGCGCTGAACTGGGTCATGAAGGAGGTGGCGCCGACCATCCACCACAGCATCTTGCCGCCGCCGCGAAAGTAATCACTGGTATTCGAGGTAAAGGTCCTGAACATCCAGCCAATCGCAATCAGAAAGAGGAAATAGACCCCTATGATGACCGTATCGATATCTAGACTCATGTTGGCGAACTCGTGTTGTCGTTGTACTTCCACTCGGAAAACTGGAGCCAATCACTTCCGGGACATGGCGCAGCCTGAATTTCGGGCATAAGGGGGCCATGCCCGGAGAGCCGAAATTTCAGCTTTCCGAACCATTAACGCTTTTATTTCGAGGTATTACTGAACGGAGTGAGGCGTTATTGCCTCAACATAGAACGATCATTTCATATATCCCCCTCCCTTCAGACTGACGTAGTCGGAGCCGGAGGCAGCGTTCGGGTCGATGACCAGCGTCTCGCGCCTCCAGGGGAAGGTAAGCCTTACCTCGATCCGCTCATCGGCCCGGCGGTCGAACTCCACCGACTTGAGGGTCGGCCTGGCATTCAGACAGGCTTCATGGGCTTCATCAAAGTGACCGTGCTGCTCGAAGACATTGACGAACACGGTCGCCTCGGCGTGGCTTCTCGCCATGACCTTCTTCTCGTGGCGCAGATTGCGCTCAGGATCGTTGGCGCCGACCAATAGCTGCATGGCGCTCGATGGGTGCTGCGAGCGCTGGTGCCAGGTGATGAAACGATCGCCATCCAGCCAGGTCATCGCGTGGCTGCTGGGGCCTTCCTGGGAGCCCCGCTGCTCGCCCACCACCCACAGGTGCTGATAGCCATCGGCCTCTCCCAGCACCTCGAGGGTGTCGCGGGCGGCGTAGCCCCCCCACCACTTGATGACCTGGCCGGTGAAGTTGAACACGTAGTCGTAGCAGTGACGCTCATGGCCGCTGGTCTCGACGATATCGACCAGCAGCGGATGCTCGCTCAGCTCGGTCGTCAGCAGCAGGCAGTGGCGACGCAGGCTGACTCCCGGATAGGCGTCATCGGTCGAGCAGCACACCGCGGTGACACCATCCACGTCGCTGCGATCGACGAACTGCTCGATGCGCCCGGCGCTCTGATCGGCCAGGCGATGGTCGCCCCGGTGCTGACTGGCCTGGTCCACCACTACCAGGTTGTGGGCGACCGACTGCTTGGCGTAGCCCTCGTTCTCGGCCAGGTAGCGCCCGCCGAACTTGGGCTCCACGTTGACCCAGCGGCAATAGCCATACTCGTTGAGGCGCTCGCGCCCAGCGCTGAACAAGGACAGGCCCAGCAGATCGAAGTGCCCATGCCCCATGCCGTGCTGGCCCGCCGCCACCACCAGATGGTGGCGCTGCGCCCCCTCCCCCTGCTTGAGGTGAGCCTGTCCCCCTGCGCCATCACTCAGAAGTGCGCTGGGGATCGTGGCAGAGGCCGACGACCGAGCGACGGCCTCGGCCAGATCCACGCCGAAACCATGGGCCCAGGTGCCACGCTGCTGGGCCGCCATGGCGACGAGTTCCGGGTCGGCACCGTGGCGGCCAATGTGCACCGCCAGCGCGATCCGCACGCCTTCGTCGTCGATGTCCATGGTGCGCGAGGCGTCATTGAGGGCGGGAAAGGTCCCGTCCGGGTAGGCAGTCGCCAGCAGCGCCCGGATGGACTTGCTGATTCGTCCGTCAGAACATTCATGGATCGCCAGTTCGGGCCGATGCAGCGCCAGCGCCTCGGCGAACAGACACAGCGGGTGGATGGCAAAGCGGTGGTAGTAGGGCCCTTCCACGTAGTAGCCATCGGCCGAGAACAGAGTGTCGATCTGGGCCAGAAAGCCGCCGGTTTCTCCACTGCCATCATTGCCGAGGATCGCCTTGTCGACGACGTCCTGGCGGCCGATGACCAGCGCGCAGATACCCGCCGCGGCCACCGCCCACAGGCCGTGGTTGTGGATGCGATCGAAGTCGTGCTCGTAGGTGACGGTGAACATCTCGAGCATGGGCTCGAAAAGCCCTTGCTCGATGCGTGTGCGCTGGTCGTCGCTCAGGTCGTCGCGCAGCAATGAATAGCCGAGCGAGGCCCCCAGCAGCCACATCTGCTCGTTGAGAATCTGGTGGAACAGCTTGCCCGGCGGGTTGGTGTTCCTGGCCACCTGATAGGGCATGCCCCGATAGATCTCGGCGTAGGCCAGCAGCAGGTCCCGGGCAACGTCCAGACAGGCGGAATCTTCCCTCACCCGCCCCACCAGCGCGGCCTGCTCGATCAGCTTGCCGTTGTGCTTGTGGGTGTTGTGCTCGAAACTGCCCGCTTCGCCCTGCCCGGGCACCACGATCCCTGCGGCCAGGGCGTCATCGACCCGCTCGCCAAGCTCGTCCAGGGTCACGCCGAGCCGGCTCGTGCTACCGATGTGCTCGGCCATCCGCGCCAGATCGTTCCGTGTCCACAGTAGTCCCATCATCGTCTTCGACATCTTCTGACTTCTCACTGATTGTTGCCGCGGCGATGCGTCTCGCCGGTCAGACTTCCTGACGCACATCAGGGGGCGTTCTCGACGGCGCTGAGGCTGACCCAGCCATCCCAGGCCAGGCTGTTCCCGTCGATGCTGACCTGGTGATGACCACCCTGCTGTCGCGCCCAGGCCAGGTAATAGGCCTTGCCCGAGTCCAGCGTCAGGGTCACGACCAGGTGAGTCTCGTCGGCGGCCGCGATGGCCACCCGCGCAAGGCTCGGCCGCGCTCCGCGCGAGATCTCGCGCGCCTCGTTGAAGTAGCCGTGGGTCTCGATGACCGTGGCGAAGATATGCCCACGCCCCGAGGAACGCGCCATCAGGTAGGGTTCGTTGCGCAGGTTATTGTCGGGGTCGGCCGCGCCGATCAGCCCGTATCCCACGCTGAAGCGGTTGCTGGCCGCCAGGTGGGCGGTGGAGAAGGTGTCACCGTCAAGCCAGGTGACATGTGCACATTGGTCGGGCTCGATCGTCGCGCTCTCGGACAGCTTCCACAGGTGCTGGTAGCCGTTGGCGCTGCCCAGCGCCGCCGGCGCCGGGACCGGCTCGAGTGTCGGGCGTGTGGTCATCAGCTGGCCATTGATGTGCAGCGGGCTGTCGTAGCGATGCGTCTGGTCACTGTCGGCGCACTGGATGTCGACCAGCAGCGGTTCAGCGATCTCGGGCAGGCTCACCAGCGCCACGCTGCGCTGCAGCTCGACGCCTTCGTAGTAGCCGCTCAAGCGCGCGCTGACGGCCTGAACCTCCGGCCGGGAGGTCTCGAAAAACACCAGCTCGCCGTGGTTGTCACAGGCCCTGGAGGTGCTGAAGCCGTGCTGGGAGCGCTCATCAACAACCAGTGTGTTGTGGGCCACCGTCTGCTTGGCGTAGCTCTTGTTCTCGGCGGTATAGCGCCCGCCGAACTTGGGCTCGATATTGACCCAACGACAGAAGCCGTAGTCGGTGAGGGTCTCGCGGCGTCCGTTGTAGAAGCCCAGATGCAGGCCGTCGAAGTGGCCGTGATCGAGGGCGCTGTGCAAGTTGGGGTCGCTGCCGTGCTGACCGAAGGTCAGATAGGCCATGGCCTCGTGCCCCGACTCGGTGGCGGCGCGCAGCACCCCGATGCCGCCCAGGCCGCCGTCGCTGCCATCGGTGATGAACAGGCTGTCGCGCGGGGCATGCGCCTGGCCGCCGCTCTCCAGGTAGCTCGCGAGTTGCGGCAGCGTGGCGAGGTAAGAAAGCGGTGTCGACTGGTCGAGCAGGATCTCGCGCAGGGCCAGCGGCAGATCGCTCTGACGGTAGCGACCGACCAGGGTCATCGCTCCGAGGATGGCGCCCTCGTCGGCAAGCCCCATCGTCCTGGAGCTGTCGTTGATGGCGATGAATCGTCCGTCCTCGAAGGTCAGCTCATTGAGACAGGCGATCGCCTTGCCGATGATACCGTCGCGATAGCCGAAGATGCCGGTGTCGTTGCCGCTCTGATAGAGCGCCTCGGCCAGCAGGATCATCGGGCGCAGGGCAAAGCGGTGGTAGTAGGGCCCTTCCAGGTAGTAGCCGTCCGGCGAGAACAGCCGGTCGAGCTGGGCGTAGAAGCCGCCCGACACTCCGTCACCGGCGTTACCGTACAAGGAGCGATTGACCAGCTCCTTGTCGCCCAGCACCAGACCGGCGAAGGCGCCTGCGGCCACCGACCAGATGCCATGATTGTGGATGACGTCGAAGTCGTCGGCGTTGTGATCGGCGATCAACTGGACCATGGGCACCAGCAGGCGCTGTTCGATATGCCGTCGTTCCTCTTCGCTCAGCGCGTCGCGCACGTTGCTGTAGGCATCACTGCCGTACAGCAGCCACATGCTCTCGTTCAAACACTGATGAAACAGCCGACCGGGCGGATTGCTGTCCTTCGACACATGGGACGGCAGCGACTCGTAGATGTCGGCATAGCCCAGCAGCATCGACCTGACAAAGGCCAGATAGTCGGGATGTTCGGTCAACAGCCACAACTGCGAGGCAAGATGCAGCTGCTGGTAGTTCTGCTTGTGCCGGGTGTGCTCGGCGCCCCCCGCCTCCCCCTGCCCGGGGATCTGGGGGGGCTCGCCAAGACATGGACGCAGTCTTACCTGATCCAGAATGATCTGCTCCTGATACAGCGCAGGCAGGCGCTTGCTTTCGAGCGCTTCGCGCAGTTCCTGAATCTCGCTTGTGGTAAACAGCAAGGCGTTATCCATGTTCTCGACTCACTTCATCTATTCGCAGGGTGACGGTGTAACGCGGGGGCAAAGGGTCGCCGAGTCGCTACGCCGTCTGACGAAGGCGACTCGGCCTGGATGGCGGCTGCCGTCAGGGGCACATCTGGCCGCCATTGACGTCGAGCACCTGACCGGTGACGTAGCCGCTCGCCGTGTGGGAGGCCAGGAAGACATAGGCCGGGGCCAGCTCCGCCGAGGAGCCGAAGCGCCCCATGGCGATGGTGCTGCTGATCTTGTCCCGCGTGCCCTGGTCCTTGTCCTCGTGGAAGGCGGTATCGATGGTCCCGGGCGCCACCGTGTTGAAGCGGATGTTGTCCTTGGTGAACTCCTTGACCCAGTTGCGATGCAGGTTGTGGACCATGGCCTTGCTGCCACCGTACAGCGATGCTCCTGGACCGCCGCCTTCACGCGCGGCGATGGAGCCGGTGCTGATCACGCTGCTGGTTTCCCCGCTCTGCTCGGCGGACCGGCGCAGGTAGGGAATGGCGTACTTGGTCACCATCACCACCGAGCGAATATTGAGATCCAGCACCTGATCGAAGAAGGCATCGTCGATGCTCTCGAGTCCGTTGCGTCCCCCGAGGCCACCGGCATTGTTGATCAGTACATCGATGCCTCCGAGGTGCTCCGCTGCAGACTCGACCAGCGACTTGCACGCATCGCTTGAGCGCACATCGGCCTGAAAATAGGCCACATCGGCGCCTGCCTCGAACTGCTCCAGCACCGCCTGGGCGGTATCGGCAGAGCGGCTGCCATGGATCGCCACCCTGGCGCCGGCGCTGGCCAGCGACTTGGCGGCTTCCAGTCCGATGCCAGCGGTCGAGCCGGTTACCAGAATCTTCTTGCCTTTCAGATCGTCAAACATGGACTTGCCTCATGGGTTGTCATGGGAGGACGGTCGGCCGCCATTGCCAATATTTGTCATCAAGTGTCGTGCAAAAATCGCCAAACCCGCCAAGATCGTCTGTAAATAAGCATTTAGCGGCAGTCGCCAGAAGCTCGATTTGTAAATATTTGGATAGCGTTTCAGCAACGCTAGCAACGATGCATATTTTTTAAAACGCTATTTCAGATACTATTTGACTATAAGCTTATTCGAAAAACGAATTTGTAGATTTTGCGCGGGTTCCCGTTGTAGGAGATTGCAGACATACGACAAAAGACGTATAACTCGAAACCAAGAGATAAAACCCTATTTCACAATTTCTGGAATCTTGGCCCTATGGCTACTGAAGCGAAGGTCGACAACGTCACAGCGGTACTCAAGGTCATGGCGATCCTGGAGGCTCTGGATGAGGGCGGAGAATCCAGCCTGGCGGTGCTGTCCCAACGCGCCGTGATGTCAAAGAGCACCGCCTATCGCTTTGTGCAGACGCTCAAGAACCTGGGCTACGTCGCCCAGAATCCGGAAAGCGAGAAATACCGGCTGACGATGAAGGTCTTTGCGCTTGGCAGTTCGGCGCTCGGCAAGGCCGACCTGATCAAGATGGCCGATCCCGACATGGCGGCACTGTCCGAGCTGACCCGCGAAGCCGTGCACCTGGGCACCCTGGACACCTCCACCGCCGAAGTGATCTACGTGCACAAGTACAACTCTCACTTCAACCTGTGCATGCACACCCGCATCGGCGACCGTAGCCCGGCCTACACCAATTCCATCGGCAAGGCCCTGCTGGCCCACCTGCCCCCAGCACAGCTCGACGCCCTGCTCGCGAACGTCAAGTTCGAACCACGCACCCAGAACACCGTGACCACCGAAGCGGCACTGCGCGAAGAGCTGGCCGAGATCGCCGAGAGCGAGCTGTCCGAGGATCTCGAAGAGATGGATGAAGGCGTCTGCTGCTTCGCCACCCCGATCTTCGATCACACCGGGCGCGCCATCGCCGCCCTGAGCATGTCGATCCCGAGCATCCGCTACCACCAAGACAAGACTTCGGAGTACAAGCGCATTCTGGTCGAGGCCGGTCGCAACATTTCGGGCAACCTGGGCTACCTGGCGCGGCGCTGACGCGACCTCCCTGCCCTGCCGCCTGCCATGACGAAAGAAGCCGCCCCTTGGGGCGGCTTCTTTGGTTGCGGCCTGTCCCTCGCATCGAGGGCAGGTATCGCAACGGGTCAGTGCGAGTTGCGTCTCACACCAGGGTGCGGTGGCCCTTTTTCGCCTCACGACGATCGCGGGCAACGGCGCGGCAGATCAGCAGCAGCACGCCCAGGGTGAGCGCAGGCCAGATCAATACGTAAAAGCCAAAAAGCAGGGTCATGGGGAATCTCCGTCGGTGGGCGCCACCAGCCTGCGGCGCCCGTCAAACAAGGGTTCAGCGCTGGGTCGCAAGTCCTGCCGGGGCGGGCTTGGACGGGCGCTCGTCGGCTACCGTCACGGCCTCGGCGGCATCATAGTTGCCGACCCGCTCGGCGATGGTGTCGAAGTCGAACCGCTCGCGGCTGGCGAGGCTCATCACCACGCACACCAGGGTGCTGGTGCCGTAGGCGGTCAGCGACGCCAGCAGCACCGTGTACTCCCTGAGGAAACCAGTGGCGAACACCAGCATGGCGACAAAGGCAGCGAGCCCGGCGACGGCACCGGCCACGCGACCGAGGAAGCCGAACACCATCAGCGCGATGATGATGCCGCCACCGATGCTGGCCAGGAACTCGAAGCCAAGACCGGCCACACCGGTCATCGGCAGCCATTCAAAACGCGCCACGCAGAAGGTCACCATGGCCACCAGCACCGAGGTGGTGAAGGCCGCGTTGGTGACCCGGCTCCAGAAGCAGCTGGCGATCACCGGGAAAACGATGGCCCCCCACAGTGCCCCGACGAAGACCAGCATCACCAGGATATCCAGCGAGAAGCTGGCGAAGACGATACCGATGGCGGTGGCCACGATCATGGTGATGCGCCCTACCAGCAGCATGCGGCGGGGGTCGGCCTTGCCTCGAGCGATGTTCTTGCCGTAGACGTCGGCCATCATGATCGCCGACAGCGCCGACAGGTCGGAATCGGCGGTCGAGGACAGGGAGCCGATCACCAGAATAAAGAAGGCAGCGATGAACACCGGCGGCAGGTAGCTGGACACCATCTGTGGGATCAGGTTGTTCATGTCACCGTTGAGCGGCTCGACCCCCAGGGTCAGCGCCATCAGGCCGATCATGCCAAGGCCGATGACGATGGCACCGTAGCCCACGGTGGCGGTGAGGAAGGTCGGCTTGATGTGGTCCTCGTTCACCGCGAACAGACGCTGGGAGATGGTCTGGTTACCGATGGCATAGGCCAGTACCGCAACGAAGAAGGGTGCGCCCTGATTGAGGATGGCGTCCATCGAGAAGAAGTTGGCCTGCTCGGCGGTGAGGTTGTCGAGCCCGGCCACCAGTTCAGTGGGCCCGCCCATGGCGAAGAACACCGCCGGGATGATCACCACGGCGATCGCCATCAGCGCCACCAGTTGGGCGAAGTCCGTCAACACCGAGGCGCGGAAGCCCGACCACAGCGTGTACAGCAGCACCCCGACACCGGCGATGATGACGCCGGCCTGGAACGACAGCGGCGAAAGCACCGATACCAGCGCCCCGGCGGCAGTGAAGTTGACCATCAGGCTGATGATGCTGCCCAGCAGGTTCGATAGCGCCAGGATCAGCTGGCTGGAGGAGCCGTGGCGCGCGTGGATCAGCTCGCCCAGGGTGTGGGCGTTGGGCGCCAGCCGCCGGAAGCGGCGGCCGAACGGATAGATGAACAGGATCATCAGCGCGCCCCACAGCCCGTAGTGGATCGGGCCGGACACACCATAGGTATAGCCGGAGGTGGCAGCGGCGTAGAAAGAAGCGGCCCAGATCCAGGTGGCCGTCATGCTGGCGGCACCAATGCCGAAGCCGACCCGGTGGTTCGAGACCATGAAGGCGTCGGCGTCTTCCTTCTTCTTGCGGATGCTCAGGGTCAGCAGGTAGGTGCCGCCATAAAAAGCGATCATCAACAGGATGACCGTCAGGGTCGAAAACTGGTGGAGGGAGGCGCTATTCAAGGGCAATTCTCTTGTTGGTGGAACACAGGCGAGCGACGGTTCATGCGAACGCATGCCGGCACTTCACCGCGAAAAACTCACTAGACGAGCACGACAACGCCAAAGGAATACCGCCCACGAAAAGGACGAAACTTCCTCAGGATCATCGAAGTCTCAAGGGCCGAAATAAAACGGATTACTGCCGCTTTTTCGGTACAGAAAGGCGTCGGGACGCGCCGCAGCACATGGCCAGCCATTGCAGCAGGGGCAGGCGGGCCGATATTGCGACAACCGGCGGGGCGTATCGAAGACGCCAGCAGACCACTGGTGGGTCAGGGAGGCGGGCGGCGCGGCATGCAGCGGCCCTGGTCGGTGTAGTGGGGCGACATCTCGGTCCTCTCCAGCGACAACGCAGGAACAGCATTAGACAAGACAAACAGGTCCCCGCCGGGCCATTGGCCCCGGGGTAATCCAGTCGGGAAGGTGCCATATCCATCCAGCGATGGCACTTCTCCTGGCGGTATAACGCCAGCTTGGCATCGGATCGCGAGCCAGGATAAGGGCTCGGCGTCCAGAGCGACGTGAGGCCTGTAAAAAACGGGATAAAACCATCGCTGCGGCGCACATACCCTACTGTGCTGTGCAGAAAATGTCCAACCTGACGGACGAAGGATAATTTACCCATTTTCGACCAGACGTCAAGATAGCGAAATTCCCGCGGCTCGCGGCGTAACCTTTCCTGCATTAAACCCAGTAACGCCCCCCCTGAATCTGCTTCGGCAATAGACGGATACACCAGAAAAAATCAAGCGAACGATAGCGTTGAATTCGATGCTCCCAGAACGATTTCTCGCACGCGACAGAATACCCGCTTGGACCTGGTACGCGTCGGTTACGGCCGCGAGTTCGACCAACTACGATGCTATGGAGTCGTCGTCGGGTCAGCGTGCTGGACGGCCAAGATGAGTTCGGGCGTTCGTGGCAGAGCGTCAAACGATGCCTTGCCGGCAACAACATGGCGCCCCTTGCCGATCAGCGGTACGCCGGACACACTGACGATTAGCGGCGGCGATGGACTGGCGCCGCGGTACCCCATCCGACAACAGACTTCCGTCGCCCCCTCCCCCGGACAAGCGAGGCCGCCGTGACCACATCGACTCCCACTTCCACCCTGTCGGCGGCCTGGAGCCTCTGGGCGCTGCTGCTCGGCGTAGGCCTGCTGATGCTCGGCAATGGCCTGCAGGGCAGCCTGCTCGGGGTGCGCGCCGCCGAGGAATCCTTCGGCAACACGGTCACCGGTCTAGTGATGTCGGCCTACTTCGTCGGCTTTCTGGCCGGCTCCACCCTGACCCCACGCAAGCTTCGCGACGTCGGCCATACCCGGGTGTTCGCCGCCCTGGCCTCGATCACCTCCATCGCCATCCTGGTCCACGTCATGTTCATCGACCCCTGGGTGTGGGCGGCGATGCGGTTAATGACCGGCTTCGCCTACGCCGGGCTCTACGTGGTGACCGAAAGCTGGCTCAACGGCCACGCCAGCAACCACCTGCGCGGGCGTCTGCTGGCGTTCTACATGGTCATCAGCTATCTCGGCATGGGCGGCGGCCAGTTGCTGCTGAACGTGGCGGACCCCAGCGGCATCCTGCTGTTCTTGATCGTCTCGATACTGATGTCGCTGGCGCTGGTGCCGATCCTGTTGAGCTACACCCCGCAGCCGGACACCAGCCAGCCCGAGGCGATGAACCTGCTGCGCCTGTATCGACTGTCGCCGCTGGGCACCCTCGGCTGCCTGCTGACCGGGATCGCCAACGGTACTGTGTTTGGCATGGGCGCGGTGTTTGCCGCCAACCATGGGCTGGAAACCCACCAGATCGCCGCCTTCATGGGGGCGTTCATCCTCGGTGGGGCGCTGTTTCAATGGCCCCTGGGCAAGCTCTCCGACAAGACCGATCGCCAGTGGGTGATCCTCATCGTCGCCGCCCTGGCCACCGCCTTCTCGCTGGCCGGGCTGCTGTTCGACCAGGGCGCAAGCCATGCGCTGACGCTGCTCGGCGTGCTGCTGGGCGGCACCACCCTGACGCTCTATTCGCTGTTTCTCGCCTGCGCCAATGACGTCCTGACACCGCAGCAGACGGTGTCCGCCAGCAGCAGTCTGGTGCTGGCGCTCGGCATCGGCGCCATCCTCGGCCCGCTAAGCACGGGGCTGTTGATGGACCTGCTGGGCTCTGCCGGCTTTCTGTGGGACCTGGCGCTGATCCACGCGCTTATCGTGGTCTTCGGCGGCTACTGCCTGTGGCGCTATCCGAACCAGCCGTCGGACACCCACGGCCACTATGTCGCGGTCCCCGCCGGCACCGCCTCCCTGGGGGCGACCTGGGTCGAGGAAGCGGCCGACGATCCGGTGCAGCTCGACCTGGAACTCATGGACGCGGACGAGGAGTCCTCCCTGGAGGAAGGCCCGGCGAGCGCCGCCGAACCCGGGCGCAGCTGACAGGCCCCTGCCGAACGCGCCCGCCAGAACACGCCTACCGTCGTCTTTCCCCGCCAGCGCCTTGCGCTGGCGGGCCTCGCATCACCGCCAATGTCCCTTCCCACCTCCAGCGGCGTCTTCTACCGCCGGCCGCCTTCTGCCAGATCGTCGTCTTGCCTGGTCGTCGCCGCGCCTGGTCGTTAGCCATCAGCTGCTTGCCTGCCTCTCTGCCTCTCTGCTTCTTGCCTGGCCTGCTCTTGGTTCCTGACCTTCTCCGCTTGCTCGGCCCCAGCACCAGGCCAATGGTGCCACTTCGCCAAAAAGTTCTGCCGTTTTGTGCATTTGTGGCATCTCGCATAGACAACTTGGCAGCGCTCATAAACACCCGCCAATAGAAACGTGAATAATTTGCATTCTTAAAACATAAACAGGGAACCCCTTTCGTGCCGTACCATTCCGCTCCCCTCACCTGCCTTGTTCCAAGCCGTCTCGTTCCTGGCCACCTCGTTCCTGGCCGCCTGGCTATCGCCATTGCCCTGGCCTCCGGTGCCGCCCTGTCGACCCCGGTGCTGGCCCAGGACGCCGAGCAACTCGCCAGCATGACCGTGGTCGGTGACGATCTGCGTGCCACCACCGAATCGACCGAGAGCTACCAGGTGGCCTCCAGCACCAGCGCCAACGGCCTGACGCTGACGCCGCGCCAGACGCCACAGTCGGTCAGCTTCCTGACCCGCCAGCAGATGGACGACGAGGCCATCACCAGCACCACCGAGGCGGTGGAACGGCTGCCCGGCGTCTCGGCGATCCGTCTGGACGGCACTCGCACCAGCTTCCAGTCCCGCGGCTACACCATTCGCAACTTCCAGTTCGATGGCCTGCAGAGCAATACCAGCGCGTTCTGGCCGTTCGGCGACGCCGAGTGGGACACCGCCATCTACGACCGGGTCGAGGTCGTGCGCGGCGCCACCGGCCTGATGACCGGGGTCGGCGATCCTTCCGCCACCGTCAACTTTGTGCGCAAGAAGCCGCTGGACGAGGCGGCAGGTAGCGTGACTGCCGCGGTGGGCCGCTGGGACCGGGGGCGCGGCGTGGTCGATGTCAGCACTCCGCTGGACAGCGAAGGGCGCGTCGGCGTGCGCTTCGTGGCGGCCAAGGACAGCTCGGACAGCTTCATGGACGGCGTCGAGAACGACCGCGAGACCCTTTACGGGGTGATCGCCGCCGAGCTGACCGACAACACCGAGCTCAGTGTGGGCATCGAGTACCAGCACTACGACCAGGACGGCGCCTACATTGGCGTGCCGCAGTACTACCTGGACGGTGGCCGTACCGACTTCGACCGCTCCACCGCCAACAACACCGACTGGGCCAACTTCTTCACCGAGAACACCCGCGCCTTCGTCGACCTGACCCACCACTTCGACAATGGCTGGTCCGCCCGCGCCGCCTACAGCTACGGCGACGCCAACTATGGCCTGACCTACAACTACCGCGGCGGCTATCCGGATCGCGAGACCGGTGTGCTCTACTACACGCCCAGCTACGCCACCGAATCCTACCTGGTCGACTATCGCGGCGATCGCACCCAGAAGAATCTGCATGTCAGCGCCGAAGGTCCCTTCACCCTGTTCGGCCGCGAGCATCAGCTCGGCTTCGGCTACATGGACCTGCACGAGGACTACCAGATCAACAGTCGCGGCCCGGCCGGCGACGTGCCGGCGCTGGGCAGCTTCAGCGACCGCAACGACCCGGCCCTGGCAGAACCGGTCTGGGGCGAGTGGGGCCTGACCGATGACACCGTGACCGAACAGCAGGGCTACTACGCGGTATCCCGCTTCTCGCTGGCAGACCCGGTGCACTTTATCGTCGGCGCGCGCATGACCGACTGGAAGATCGACCAGGACTATCGCGGCGAGCGTGAGTACGAATACGACAACGAGTTCACCCCCTACGCGGGTCTGATCGTCGACATCACCGACGACCTCAGCGCCTACGCCAGCTACACCGAGATCTTCAACACCCAGAGCGAGCGCTCGCCCAGCGGCGCCCTGCTGGATCCGCTGGAAGGCATCAACTACGAGGCCGGTCTCAAGGCCGAGCTGTTCGACGACCGTGCCGACGTGTCCTTCGCGGTGTTCCACAGCCAGCAGGACAATCTGGCGGTGGAAATCCCCGGGGTCTTCGTGGCGGGCACCACCGACCAGGCCTACACCACCACCGACGGCGCCGAGGTCGAAGGCTTTGAGCTCGAGATCGCAGGCGAGGTGGCCGACGGCGTCAACCTGTCCGCCAGCTACGCCCTGGTGGACGCCGAGGACGCCGACGGTGAGCAGCTCAACACCAGCTATGCCCGCCAGCAGGCCAAGCTGTTCGCCAGCTGGCAGCTGCCTGGCCGCTGGTCGAACCTGACCCTCGGCGGCGGTGCGCGCTGGCAGGGTGACACCTACCGCGACAACGACACCCCCAACGGCACCGAGAAGATCGGTCAGGGTGACGTCTTTGTCGCCGATGCCATGGCCCGCTATCGCATCAACGACAGCATGAGCGCCCAGCTCAACGTCACCAACCTGTTCGACGAGGAGTACTACTCGCAGCTCGGCTTCTATAGCCAGGGTATCTATGGCGAGCCGCGCAGCGCGCTGCTGAGCCTGACCTACGACTTCTAGTGCCCTGGAACGCCGAAACCTCGACATCCGCGTCGGGCGCTGTGCGCCCGACTGGCACTCGCGACACCACTGTCAAACCGGCTCTCCTGCGAGAGCCGGTCATCGCCTCTACAAGGAAGATCCCATGCCCCTGATCCACCCACGCTGGCCGCTCGGCCTTGTGTTACTCGCCGCCGTCCAGCCTGTCCTCGCCGCTGGCGACGATGGCTATCCGATCGAAATCGAGCACGCGCTCGGCGTCACCGTGATCGAGGAAAAGCCCGAACGGGTCGCCACGGTGGCCTGGGCCAACCACGAGGTGCCGCTGGCGCTCGGAGTGGTGCCGGTGGGGTTTCCCGCCACCACCTTCGGCGATGACGATGGCGATGGCCTCTGGCCCTGGGTGGAGCAGCGCCTTGACGAGCTCGACGCCGGCCCTCCCAACCTGTTCGACGAAGGCGATGGCATCGACTTCGAGGCGGTGGCCGCGAGCCAGCCCGACGTTATCCTGGCGGCCTATTCCGCCCTCAGCCGCTCCGACTACGACACCCTCAGCAAGATCGCCCCGGTGGTGGCCTACCCCGAAGCCCCCTGGTCGTCGGGCTGGCGCGACATGATCCGGCTCAACAGCGCAGGCATGGGCATGGCCGAGGAAGGCGAGGCCTTGATCGCACGCCTGGAGGCCCAGGTGGAGCAGCAGATCACCGAGCACCCGGAACTCGCCGGCAAGAGCGCCATGCTGATCAGCCATATCAAGCCCACCGACCTCAGTCAGATCAACTTCTACAACGACAACGACGCCCGGGTGCGCTTCTTGCACGAGATCGGCCTGACCTCGCCCCAGTTCGTCACCGACAGCTCCGTTGACGGCCGTTTCGCCGGCTCCATCAGCGCCGAGCGTATCGACGAGATTGCCGATGTCGACATCATCATCACCTATGGTGGCGAGCCGCTGGTGGAGCGACTCAACGAGCATATGCTGACCTCGCGCCTGCCCGCGGTGGAACAGGGCTCGCTGGTGCTGCTCGGCAACAATCCCACAGGAACCGCGGCCAACCCGACGCCGCTGTCGATTCCCTGGGTACTCGACGACTACGTCGAACGACTGGCCGAAGCCGCTCGCAAGCGTCAGCAACCCTGAATCAAGCGTCAGCAACCCTGATTGGAGCGTCTGGACGGGATGGATACGTACAAATGAGCAGGAAGGGAAGGATATGAAGGCAAGGCCGCTGGCGCCTGGCAGGACAGGCCATTCGGGCCCGACCGGCGTCTATCTGCTGCTGGCGGCGCTGGCCGCCAGCGTCATGATGTCGGTGGTCATCGGCGCCAGGCCGACGGATCTGACCGCGCTCATGGGTCTGCTGGATGGGCGTATCGACTCCATCGACGAAGCGGCAATCGCCAGCCGTCTGCCCCGCACCCTGCTGGCGTTGCTGGCGGGGGCCGCGCTGGCCGTGTCCGGGGCGACCATGCAAGGCCTGACCCGCAACCCTCTGGCCGATCCAGGCCTGCTCGGGGTCAACGCCG
This sequence comes from Halomonas sp. EF61, assembly GCF_040147045.1. Lineage (NCBI taxonomy): Bacteria > Pseudomonadati > Pseudomonadota > Gammaproteobacteria > Oceanospirillales > Halomonadaceae > Halomonas > Halomonas sp. EF61. The sequence goes on from NZ_JAMSHM010000002.1 coordinate 433,023, forward strand.
GCGCCGCGCTGGCAGTCGTCATCGGCATCGCCTGGTTCGATATGCAGCAGGCCTCTCGTTACATCTGGGTGGCCATCGCCGGCGCCAGTGCACTGCTGGTCTACCTGGTGGCCAACCTCGGACGAGGCGGCGCCACCCCTCTCAGGCTGGCGCTGAGCGGCGCGGTGGTGACCGCCGCCCTGACCTCGCTGACCTCCGCGGTGATTCTGCCCCACGCCGACATCGCCGGGCTGATCCATTCCTGGCTGATCGGCGGCGTCGGCGGCGCTACCCTCGATCGCATCACCCCGGTGCTGCCCTTCCTGGCCCTGGGCCTTGCCGCGTCGCTGCTGGCGGCGCGCAAGCTCAACCTGATGGCGCTGGGCGATGAGGCGGCGACCGGCCTCGGCGAGCGCGTGGCCCTGGCCCGAGCGCTGGCCGCGGTGGGGGCCATCCTGCTGTGCGGGGCGACCACCGCGGCCTGTGGTCCCATCGGATTCGTCGGCCTGGTAGTGCCCCACGCGCTGCGCCTGCTGGTCGGTGCCGACTACCGCCGCCTGCTGCCGCTGTGTGCCCTCGGCGGCGCCCTGCTGGTCATGCTTGCCGACACTCTGGGCCGGGTGCTGGTCCGACCGGCAGAACTCGACGTCGGTATTGTCACCGCCCTGCTCGGCGGTCCGGTCTTCATCTGGATCGTCCGCCGCCACACGCTGAGGTCACTGTGACGACGACACCGACCACCTCCCAGCGAGCGACGGCCACTCAAGCCATGTCCTGCCGAGCGACGTCCTCTCAAGCCATGTCCCCCCAAGCAAAGTCCACGCCGTCGACCGTCAGGCAACTGCGACGGCAACGCCAACGCCAGCGCCGGCGGATCATTGCGCTGCTGCTGTGTGCGCTGCTTGCCGGGGTCTGCCTCACCCTGATGCTGGGCCAGTCGTGGATCGACCCTGCCACGGTGATCGCGGTGCTGTCCGGCGAGCAGGTACCCGGCGCCTCCTTCACCCTGATGGAGTTGAGGCTACCCCGGGCGCTGACTGCCGTACTGGCCGGGGCCTGCTTCGGCCTAGGCGGCGCCACCTTCCAGACCATGCTGCGCAATCCGCTGGCCAGTCCCGACGTGATCGGTATCAGCGCTGGCGCCAGCGCAGCGGCGGTCTTCGCCATCGTCATGCTGTCGCTGCGTGGCGCTCCGGTGGCACTGGTGGCCATCGTCGGCGGTCTTGGCGTCGCCGTGCTGATCTATGCCCTGTCATGGCGCCGCGGCGTCGCCGATACCCGCCTGATTCTGACCGGCATCGGCCTCGCCGCCATGCTCCAGAGCGCCATCGCCTACCTGCTGACCCAGGCCCCGGCCTGGCCACTGCAGGAGGCCATGCGCTGGATGACCGGCAGCCTCAACAGCGTGCACCTGGATCAGAGCCTGCCCCTGCTGCTGGCGCTGGTCGTGCTTGGCCTGCCGCTACTTCACTTCGCCAGGGACCTGGAGGCGATGCGCCTGGGCGATGACATGGCCCGGGGGCTCGGTGTCAGGCTGTCGCTCACCCGCCTGGGCATCGTGATCGCGGCGGTGGGGCTGGTCGCCTTTGCCACCGCGGTGACCGGGCCGATCGCCTTCGTCGCCTTCCTCAGCGGCCCGGTCGCCGCCTGGTTGATCCGTCACAATGGCTCGGTGCTGATCCCCGCTGCCCTGGTCGGCGCCCTGTTCGCGCTGATGGGTGACTTTATCGGCCAGCATCTGCTGCCGGCCCGCTATCCCGTGGGGGTGGTCACCGGCGTGATCGGCGCCCCCTACCTGATTACCCTCGTCATGCGCGACAACGCCCGAGGATCCACCTGATGACGCCTACCCGACTCAGTGCCCGAGGCCTGACCGCCGGCTACCGTGACCGAGCGGTCCTCGACAACATCGATCTGGAGGTCAAGCCAGCGGGTATCACCGCCATCGTCGGCGCCAACGCCTGCGGCAAGTCGACCCTGCTGCGTTCGCTGTCACGCCTGCTGGCGCCGCAGCGCGGCCAGGTATTGCTCGACGGCCACGACCTGCACCGGCTGCCCGCCAGGCGCCTGGCCCAGCGCCTGGGACTGCTGCCTCAGGCGCCACTCGCCCCTGAAGGCATCACCGTGCTGGAGCTGGTCAGCCGTGGCCGCCACCCTCACCAGGGCATGTTTCAACGCTGGAGCCGCGACGACGATGACGCCGTCAGCGAGGCGCTGGAAGCCACCGACACCACCGGCCTCGCCGAGCGTGTGCTGGAGGAACTGTCGGGCGGCCAGCGCCAGCGGGTATGGATCGCCATGGCCCTGGCCCAGCGCACCGAGGTGCTGCTGCTCGACGAACCCACCACCTATCTCGATATCCATCACCAGGTCGAGGTGCTCGATCTGCTCGAGGACCTCAACCGCCAGCGCGGCACCACCATCGTCATGGTGCTGCATGAGCTCAACCTTGCCGCGCGCTATGCCGATGAGTTGATCGCCATGGCCGCCGGCAAGGTCTACTCAAGCGGCCCAGCCAGTGAGGTGATGACCACCACCATGGTCAGGGAGGTATTCGGACTGGACAGCCACGTCTTCGCAGACCCCGTCAGCGGCCGTCCGATGATGGTCCCGCTGGGTCGACAGGACCGCAGGCCACACTCGCAGGCAAGGGCAGTGCACAAGGATCGTCGATCGACGGTCCCCGACACCGAAGCGTCATCATCGTGACATGACCTCGGCAGCACGCTGGGACTCGCGGTGGCGACGGTCGGCCGCCCTGATCACGATGCTGGCCAGGATACGGGCCAGGGTGCCGACGCGATGCTGGCGCGATGGTTGAGCAGCGCCGTCGCGGCACGTTAGGGTCCCGGATTGTCAAACGCCCAGAGGCAAGCACCCAGAGGCAAGCGCCCAGAGGCCTTGTCAGGCGCTATGCCCAGGCGTGCCGCGACCGTTCCTTTTCCCAGACAGGAGCACGATGATGAAGACCATTCTGATCACCGGCGCCGGCAGCGGACTCGGCGAGGGTACGGCACTGGCCCTGGCCAGGGCGGGACACAAGGTCATCGCCACCACGGAGATCTGGCCCCAGGTCACCTCGCTCAAGGAAAAGGCCCGGCAGCAGGAACTGACGCTCACCGTCGAAAAGCTCGATATCACCGACAAGCGCGACCGCGACGCGGTGTTTTCCAGCTACGGACACCAGGTCGATATCGTGGTGGCCAACGCCGCCATCGGCGAGACCGGCCCGCTGGCCGAGATCCCGGTGGACCGGGTACGCCGAGTGTTCGAGACCAACGTCTTCTCGACCCTGGAATTCGTGCAGCCCTACGCCCGCGAGTTCGTCGAGCGAGGCAAGGGCAAGATCGTACTGACCTCCTCCATCGCTGGTTTCACCACCTTCCCCTACCTCGGTCCCTACGTCGCCTCGAAGCACGCCCTCGAAGGCATGGCGCAACTGCTCTACGAAGAGCTCGCCCCGCTGGGCGTCAAGGTGGCCACCATCAACCCCGGCCCCTTCCGCACCGGCTTCAACGACCGCATGTACAACACCCTGGACCAGTGGTACGACCCCGACGCCTGCTTCACCCCTGAAAAACCGATTCGCTCTGTGCAGCAGCAGTTTGCCGGCGACGACCTGCAGCAGGACCCGGCGGCGATGATCGACGAGATGGCACGACTGATCCCGCTGGACGAGCACCGCTTCCGCAATGTCTACCCGGACAGCTTCGAGGCCAGTGCCAAGGAATATCAGGAGGGGCTGTGGGATCGACTCATCTGAGGCTTGTCCGAAAAGTGCCTGCGCTCGCCGACTTTTCGAATAAAGCCTGGGCTCCCCTGTTGATCGTGTCCCGGGGCCTGTAAGGTTGGTTGCCCTGCTAACGACCAACCCGGGACACCTTTCTTCAGGAGTAGAGGCTGACATGCCCACACCCCAAGATAGCCGCGACAGCGACACCACCATCACCGTCGACATCGTCTCCGACGTCGTCTGTCCCTGGTGCATCATCGGCTACCGCCAGCTCGCCGAGGCGGCGCGCCAGAGCGGGATCGACATCGAGGTGCACTGGCACCCCTTCGAGCTCAATCCGCAGATGGGCGAGGAAGGCGAAAACCTGCGCGAGCATATCGCCGCCAAGTACGGCACCAGCGATGAGGACTCGCGCAGCGCACGGGAACGGCTCACCCGGATGGGCGCCGACCTCGGCTTCACCTTCAACTACGCCGATGACATGCGCATGGTGAACACCTTCCGCGCCCACCAGTTGATCGACTGGGCAGAGCAGCGCTCTCCAGACGAAGGCCACCGCATGAAGCAGGCCCTGTTCAGCGCCTTCTTCACCGAGCGCCGCGACCTCCACCGGATCGATGTGCTGGCCGATGTGTCGGAGAGTCTCGGCCATGACCGCGACGAGGTCGTGGCGACGCTCGAGTCGGGCGAGCGCAGCGAATCGGTGCGACAGCGCCAGGCCTTCTGGCAACAGCAGGGCATCAGCGGGGTACCCGCCATGGTGTTCAACCGCCGCTACCTGGTCACCGGCGCCCAGGGCGTTGAGAACTACCAGGAAGTCCTTGCGCAGGTGGCCGCCGAGCGAGCCGAAGTGACGTCATGACGACAACGCCGGGTGCCACAGCACCCGGCGTTATTGGTCAGGCCCGCGGGCCTGACCCTACGTTCTGACGAACGGAAAGGTCAGTTCAGCTCAGCCCTAGATGGCTCTGAGACTCTTCGAGCGGAAGATCGACCGAGGCATGTAGAAGGACACCACCCAGTTGGGCTGATCGACGATCTCGCTGACCCGTAGCCGCCCTGCCACGCTGCAAAGCGCGTAGGCCAGCTGCTCATCCATGCCGGCCTGACGGTGCAACCGATCGATCATGAAGCGCACCGCGTCACGGGCGCCCTGCATCAGGTCCGGCCCCACCCCGGTGGTGACCAGAAAGCCCGCATCTTCCTCGCTCGACGCTCCCGGCGGCACGTCGAACATCGGCGCAGGAATATTGCCTGCCTTGTGCAGACGCAAGGTTGCCGTGGCGGCCATGCGGGTCTCTACCGCCGTTCCGCAGACCTCACCGTCGCCCTGGCAGGCGTGGGTGTCGCCGATGCTCAGAAGCCCTCCCTTGACCTGCACCGGCAGGTACAGCCGAGCTCCCTTTACCAGGTCACGGATGTCGAGATTGCCGCCGCAGATGCGCGGCGGCACGATGGAGTGCTGCCCCGGCTCAGCAGGCGCGAGCCCGATGGTACCGGCGAAGGGCCGAAACGGAATCACGATGTCCTCGTCGAAGTACACCGACTCGCTGTCGTACTCCGACACCTTGAGCCAGGGCGAGGTGAAATCGTCGGCCAGCAGCCCGAAACCCGGGATCAGCCCCGTCCAGCCCCACTGCCCCGGCTCGAAGTCGACCAGCTCCACCTCGATCACATCGCCGGGTTCGGCATCCTCCATATAGAGGGGGCCACACACCGGATTGAGCTCCCCTGCCGGCAGTCGGGTCAGCGCGTCGGCCTGGCTGTGTCGGGTAATCAAGCCACCGCTGGCATCGAGAATATCGAAGCGCCGAGTATCACCGGAACTGATCGTTTCCTGCGGCTCGAGGGCGTGGTCAAAACAGTGATGAACGTCGTGTATCGTCTTGATCTTCATTCTTGCGTCTCCACCTCGAGGCGCCGATCGTCTTCGCCGACCGGCGCCTCGAGTGTTTTCAATTGGCCCTGGGCGCTGTTCTCAACATCGACGAGCGCAGGCACTTTTCAGGCAAGCCTTAGATTTCCATCTGCACGGCACGTCCACCGCGCTTGGCAAAGGCGTAGACGCCGACACCGACAACCGCCCAGGCCAACCCGATCAGCACGGTATAGGACTCGAACCCGCTCCAGATGTAGCCGACCACGGCCAGGCCGAGCAGCGGACACAGGATATGCAGGAAGGGATTGGCGGCCTTCTTCTTGAACACGAAGTAGTAGAGCGTGGTGATGTTCAGAATGATGAAGGCGGTCAGGGCGCCGATGGTCACGATGGAGGTCAACAACGCCAGCTGCTGCATGAAGGCGATCCCCGCGACGATGGACACGGCACCGACCAGCAGCGCACTGACGTAGGGCGTCTTGAAGCGCGGGTGAACGCGAGCCAGCGGCGCCGGCAGCAGCCGATCACGGCCCATGCTGTAGAGGATTCGCGCGGTCGCGATCTGAGCCACCAGGGAGTCGGCGACGCCCCAGGCGATAGCGGTGGTCGCGGCGGTCAGCACCGCCAGCCAGCCGCCCCCGGCGATACGTGCGGTTTCATAGAAGGCGGTGTCGAGATTGTTGAACGAGGCGGGATCGGGCTGGATCAGCGCCGCCACCCAGGTCTGGGCGATGAACAGGCCACCGATAATCAACAGCACCAGGAAGATCGCCTTGCTGACCGCCTTGCCACCGCCCTTGGCCTCTTCCGCCAGGGTGGAGATGCCATCGAAGCCCAGAAAACTGAGCACCGCGATCGGCACCGCAGAGATGATCAGCCCCAGCGAGAAGTCATCTGCATCGTAGACCGGGGCCATCGAGAAGACGGCACCGTTGACGTTGTTGCTGATGGCCACCACCCCCACCACCAGAAACACCGCCAGCACCAGCAGTTCGGCCACCAGCATCCAGCGGTTGAAGGCGGCGGTGAAGCTGATGCCGCGAATATTGATGTAGGTGTTGAATACGACGAAGGCCACCACCAGCAGGATCGGTGACAGTGACGGGAAGATGTCGTGAATCGCCAGCGCCCCCACCACGTACAGCAGCGCCGGAATCAGGATGTAGTCCAGCAGCATGATCCAGCCCGCGACGAAGCCGGCAAAGCTGCCCGCCCCGCGGGACACGTAGGAGTACACCGAGCCTGCTACCGGGAATTCCTTGGCCATCTGGGAGTAGCAGATGGCGGTAAACAGCATCCCAACAAGGCCGATGACATAGGCGGTGACGATCATGCCACCGCTGGCGCTCATGACGTGACCGAAGATACCGAAGGGAGCAATCGGCACGATGAAGATCAGGCCGTAGATCACAAGATCTCTCAGCTTGAGCGTTCGTGAGAGTTCCTGGGTGTAGCCCAGACTCTCCAGGGTATTGTCACTCATCGGTGATTTCCTCTTGTTCTAGTTGGCAAGGCGGGGATCTCCCGCCATCGAGCGGTCGAAGACGTCCACCGGGGGCGAGGCTGCCTGCGTGGCGACACTGGGCGGCCTCTTGCTGTGCATTCCCTTGGCCGGTCAAGAATCTGACGGCGCCGTGTATACTCGAACCCGCCAGCAGACCCGGACGCGGTTCGCGACCTGCGACAGTGCGCCGGACACCGCGACGTTGGCCGCTTCATTTTTAGAAAATCACACTTAAAGGTATTGTGACAATACCTTTTGGAGAGAACCCTATGCTTGAACCGTCTCGAACCGACCTGCCAGGCGCCGGCGGCGCCCGCTCGGCCACCCAGGAGCTGGCGGACCGGATCGTGACGGCGATCGCCATTGGCGCCTACTCCCCCGGGGATCGCCTGCCGCCGGAGCGCGACCTGGCGGAGCGCCAGGGGGTCAGTCGCGTCACCGTCCGCGGCGCCTTGAAGATCGTGGGCGAGCTTGGCCTGATCGAATCCCGCCGTGGTCGTGATGGCGGTACCTTTGTCACCTTCAAACGGGTCGACGAGGCCTCGCCCAACACCGCCCAGCGTATCCTCGGACAGGAGCTGCCCCAGCTCAGGGACTTCTTCGACTATCGCTGTCTGGTGGAGGGGCTGGTGGCCAGAACCGCCGCCGAGCGTCACGACGAGGCCCAGGCCAAAACATTGCAGGCGCTGCTGGACCGCTTCTGCGACACCGACGACGCCTCCGTCGCCCGCCAACTCGATGAGCGCCTTCACGACTGCATCATGGCGATGGCCGACAATCACCATCTGGTCGCCCAGTCACGTCAACTGACGGCGCGCGCTACTCTGGGATTCGGCTCCGAACCCTACCCCGCCGAATCATTGCCAAGGGCAAGACGGGAACATCGTGAACTGGTCCAAGCCATCCTCGAGCGACGCGCAGACGACGCCTTCAGCGTCGCCCAGCATCACTTCACACTGACGCTTGCGATCATGGAACATTCACTGGATGGGCGACCGCTCTAGCCCGACTCCCGGGAAAGCGGCTTTGGTGAGGGGTTTGATGAAGGGCTTTGCAAGCGGCTTTGGCGAGGGGTTTGATGAGGGGCTTTGCTGAAGTGCCTTGGCAAAGAGTTCAGAAATCAAGGAAGAGAACCGGTGGACGAACGAGCCGGGCAGGCCCTCTGATTCGCCTAAAAAATGGCCCGCTATTCGCGGGCCATGGTCGTCTCGGTGCATCCGTTTTCAGGTTTCACAGAACTGCGCCACACCATCCCTGAACGACCAGTCGATGTCCTGGTTCTCGGTGATGGTGATCATGACGTTATGCGGGGGGATGCCGGGGTTTTCGGCAAGTGACTCGACGACCCTGGCGTAGAACGCCTTCTTGTCGGCGTCCGGGCGACCACTTCGCATCACCAGGTGCATCATGACGCGATCCGAATCACGCCTTTGCAACTGCAGGTTCTCCGGCTCGCACTCATTGATCACCTGATAGCGATCGTCGTCGGGGAAGCCCATGGTATCGATGACGGCGGCGTTAACCTGATCCGCCACGGCCCTGACGTAGTCTCTCGACTTCCCTTTCACTAGATTGATCGTCACAAACGGCATCCACCCCTCCTGTCCCGGTCGATGATTGACGCTCTGTATTCGACGCTGTTGGTCGTTTATCGTCGCGAGCTCGGCCGACGTCTAGCGATGGCGGAAGACCGGCGCACGCTTCTTGACGAAGGCATTCATGCCTTCCTTCTGCCCCTCGGTGGCAAAGGCCGCCTGGAACAGTAGACGCTCCTGTCGCAGGCCTTCTGCCAGCGGGGTCTCGAAGGCCGCGTTGACCGCTCGCTTGGCCATCTTGACGGCTGGCGCGTTGTAGCCTGCGATGGTGTGCGCCGCCTCGAGGGCAATCTGCATCAGCTCATCCTTCGGCACGACTCGCGCCACCAGCCCGATCTCCTTGGCCTCCTGGGCGCCGATGTTGCGACCGGTCAGCACCAGGTCCATCGCCATCGCCTTGCCGACCGAACGTGCCAGTCGCTGGGAGCCACCGATGCCGGGCAGGATCCCCAGCTTGATCTCGGGTTGCCCGAACTGGGCATCGTCTGAGGCGATGATCATGTCGCACAGCAGGGCCAGCTCGCAGCCTCCGCCCAGCGCAAAGCCGGCCACCGCAGCGATGATGGGCTTGGAAATCTGGCGCACCTCGTCCCAGGGGGCCAGGAAGTCATCCATGTAGAAATCGGTGAACGACTTCTCGGCCATCTCCTCGATATCGGCGCCGGCCGCGAAGGCTCTCGGGTTGCCGGTAATCACGATGGCACCGATGCCGGGGTCGGCGTCCAGCTCGCGCAGTACCGCGAGCGTTTCTTCCGCCAGTTGGCGATTGAGTGCGTTCAAGCTTTTCGGGCGATTCAGGATGATCAGCCCGACCCGTTCACGGCGTTCCACCACGGTCATCTCTGGCTCACCGTTACCTGCCTCAAGCGAAGCCTCCGAGGCGACATTCTGTGTTTGTTCTTCGACCTTCTTGTTCATCTCTTGTCTCCTGACGTTACCCGTAAACCAGCTGCGTATCGGTTCGATACGCTCCCACCTGCGGCCACCACCTCGCCCGGTCGTGATGCGACCTGACAGCGCCGCGCCACACCGGATATTCACGACCCGGTATCGCCAAGCGGCGTACATCTGATGAAAAAACGCGTCTGACGACTATGGTTTTCCGACCCGCTTGCCCAGATCTCGAGCGGGTTCTTGACCCTGTTTGTCGGAGGCCGACTGGCCACCCTTTATCCGGGTGGCGGCGCTGCCACTCGCCTTGCGCGAGTCTTGCCTGGCCATCGCTGCTTGATCGCTCTGGGCTCCTCGACGTTGCCCCGAGGATGTCGCGTCGGCCTTGGCCGACCGCGCCTTGCCGGCTTGCCCTGGCGTGGAAGGCAGGCAATAGGAACCGTGACGCGCCATCAACTCATCGAGAATGGCCTGTCGATGTTGACCCAGGCCTGGCGCCACCAGCGGTGTGTCGCTGCCAAGGTCCACCCTGCCGGTCATCTTTATCGGGTTGCCCGCTGTCCTGAAGGGCTTCCCGGCGCTTCCCTGGACCTGGACGATCATGTTTCTCGCCTTCAACTGGGGATGATCGAGCAGTTTGTCGATGGTGTTGATCGGCGAGCAGGGAACGCCTTCCTCGTTGAGCAGGTCGACCCAGTGCTGCACGGGCCTGGTCGTCAGGATGCGCTCCATCTCCTCCACCAGCGCCGGGCGATTCTGGCAGCGAAGATCATTGGTGATGAACCGGGGATCGAAGGCCAGTCGCGAGGCCCCGATGGCATCGGCCATCAGCAGAAACAGGGTGTCGTTGCCGGCGGCGATGACCAGCTTGCCATCCTCGGCCTTGAAGCTTTCGAAAGGCGCCAGCGACGGGTGGCAATCACCGGTTCTATTCGGTACGACGCCTTCGATGTCGTAGCGTGCCAGCGCCGTTTCCATCATCGCCGCCTGGCAGTCCAGCATGCCGATATCGACACGGGTCCCCTGGGCGTCCTTGGTTCGGCTATACAGCGAAGAAATGATGCCCACCGCCGCAAACAGGGCCGCGCTCAGGTCGCCAAAGCTGGTACCGACTCGGGCCGGTTCACCGTCCGGCCAACCGGTCAGACTCATCACGCCGCCCATGGCCTGCACCACCATGTCGTAGCCTGGCAACTCACTGAACGGGCCGGTGTGACCGAAGCCTGAAATCGAGGAATAGATCAGGTGAGGATGGGTCTGGGCGAGGCGCTCCGGACCATAGCCAAGACGCTCCATGACCCCGGGTCTGAAGTTCTCCACCAGCACATCGGCCTCGTCCAGCAGGCGCTCCAGCAACTCGCGATCACGCGGCGACTTGATGTCCAGTACGATGCTTTCCTTGTTTCTATTGAAGCAACTGAAGTAGGCGCTTTCGTTTTCGACAAAGGGGCCGAACTCTCGTGTGTCGTCACCGGTGCCGATCTTTTCGACCTTGATGACGCGGGCGCCAAGGTCCGCCAGGACCATGGTGCAGTAGGGCCCTGCAAGCACCCGCGAGAAGTCCAGTACCGTCACGCCGTCCAGAGGCCCTTTCTTTGGTTCGTCCAGTGGAGTGTTGGCCATCAACTTGTCTCCTGTGTTGTTGTATCGAGCGCCAGCGTCAGCTGGCGACTGGCCACACCGGAGGCACGGTGGCAGGCGTGCTGATGGCCCGAAGAGGCACGTTCAGCGATCTGGCCAGCGACGAGATGGGAAGCGATAGCGGTCATGGGGATCGGCCCTTTATAAAATTTATTTAATCTGCACCGAGGGGAATCGACCCTTGGCGGGGCTCCTTCTTGGTTATGCCTCAGAATATGGTGACTACAGACCAGTACAATTCAGTTATTCGCAACCCAGATATAAGTTTTGAAAATATCAAAACCCACTAAGTGAGAACCCGATACGGTACTCACCGCCCGAGGCGCGCCAGCATCACGATGGTGTGCCCAGCCGATCGACATCACGACGACATCCTCAGCAGGCGATCACGTCCTGGCGTTGCATCTAAAGTTGAAGCCACAAACAACGAGGCCCGGGGGACCGGGCAGTATTGGGCGTGCACGGGTTGGGGATGGTGTTCGAGCGCCGTTGCGTGGCCATCGGCGTGCAGGGGGCGGACAACTACCGCAAGGGGCTTAAGCTGGGGTCGGTCGAGCAGGCCGGTGAGGCGTCACGGCCTGAAAACGGGCGCGGACGGCCTGAAGAATCGCTTTCAGGCCCCAGCCGCGCCCTGTTGCAGATCTTAAATCGCCTGCCATGCCTCCGGCAGTTCCACATGCCCACTCAGTGCCGATCCGACAAAGGAGGCGGCAGCCTCGAGTCCGGCCAGCGCCATGGCGCCACCATGCCAGCCGAAGATGCCGTCGCCGGTGTCCCGAGAAGATTCAGCGCTGAAGGAAGCCTCGTCATCGAACAGGTCACCAAGGTGAAGGGCGTCATCACGGGCCCCGGCCGAGAAGACGCTATCGCCGGTATCGGCAAGCGCGACCTCTTCCCTCGACCACTCGCCGCCTTGGCCGTCCTGAGGTGCATCGACGAAGGCAATATCGCGATCGAACCAATCGAATCGAAACTCGTCTTCCAGACGATCGTCTTCGATAACGTAGCGCAGGCCGGGACCGGCACCGCGAAAGCCGCCGCCGTACTCGAACTCGATGCGCTCGATGCCGCTCGCCAGGGTCAGGGAATCATGGCCGGACACGCCAATCCGGCCATCATCCAGCCGGTAGACCTCGTAGTCGTCCGCCTCTCCCTCGAATAACAGGGTGTCGGTGCCCTGCCCCCCTTCGACCTGGTTGGTGCCGGTCGAGACCCGGATCTGGTCTTCTCCGGCAAAGCCTTCGATGTAATCATCGGACGTGCCGTCACGCAGCAGGTCGTCAAAGACACTGCCGACAATAAAGGCCGGCTGGCCGGCGTGATTGGATGTCGGCGAGTCGACGTCGCCCACCCAGTGTATCGCGCGCCCGGCAGCACCAAGCGAGGACACCACCACTACGCTGTCCTGACTCATCAGCTCATAAAACGATGAGGAGACAATGCGCGCGACCGCGTCCGACGTGATGCCACCAAGATGTGCGCCCCAGGCGAAGGGATTCAGGCCGCTGTCGCTGGCCAACAGCCAGGGCGACTTGCTGTAGACAGCATCGAACAGCACCAGATTGTCCACGGAGCTTGAGTAGTTCTCATCGCTGTTCTCCAGAAAGCCATCGAAGCCCTTTAGCGCCGACTTCAGATCCTCGTGGTCACCGACGAAACGATGGATGACGTCGTTCTCGAAACCGATATTGAGCACATTGTCGGCTTCGAAGATCAGCGGTGACGCATGGCCAAGATAGTGACTGTCAGCGAAGAACCCGCCCGCCAACTGATCCGAGAAGCGCGCCTGGATATTGGCCAGCGCCCCACCCAGGCTGTAGCCGGTAATGATGGCGTCATCACCCTCAAGCCCATGCTGGTCCATGAACGACGCCACCCCGGACAGCACGGGTGCCATGGTCTTCGCGATCTCCTTGCCGGAATTCAGAAAGGAGTAGTCGACGATATCTACCGGGGCATTGGTACCGGCATAGGACACGCTGACGCGGCTGATGTTGCCCAGGGCGTCCTGCTCGGCCAGGACCTTGAGCTGGGGGCCACGGGAGACATTGCCGAGCAAGGGGCTCTGAAGCGTGATGTAGCCATCGACGTCCACCAGAGAGGATGGCAACCCCAGTTCGCTGGCCGAGACTTCTCGCCAGCCACCCGGCAGACCACTGGTGACCTGATTGGCTGAAAAGGTCCCCGGTCCTGCGATGTTGTCCAGGGTCACCAGCATCTGTCCAAGGGGAAGCCCGAGCGCACGGTCTGTCTGCGAGTAGGTCGCCAGCGCATGCGAGGTGACAGCGAGCTCGGCAGAGGCCGACGAGTCAAGCCCGGAGATCGTAAAAAGTGGCATAGAACATCCTCACCTGTGAACTTCAGCACAAGAAAAGACAACAGCCTAGCCCAGTTTCTACGCTTTCCGACCCCATCATTGCTTCACCGACTTTTCAGGCAAAGCTGCTGCGATAAAGCGTCGAAAAAAGAAGCGATATGGAAAGAAGATTCCTCCCATCCTTCTTGTATTTTACGAGCTATCAAGACGGTGAGTTTTACCGGACCACCATGCCCGAACCAGTGTCTATTGCTGCGTAGATGTGCCCGAACGGTGCCCTGGCAATGGCCTGAAAAACATCTGACCGGCCATTGCTGGCGTATATCTGCAGACGGTATCGGCCTCAACGGTAGTGCCTCGACTGCGCTAGAATGGCGTTTTTTACGCTGGAGTCAGCGTTCGATGAAGGCCCGTCATCTCCCCTCGACCACCACGCTTCAGTGTTTCGAAGCCGCTGCCCGGCACCTGAGTTTCACCCGGGCGGCGGATGAGCTGAGCATCACCCAGAGCGCCATCAGCAAGCAGGTGGCCCAGCTCGAGGACTACCTGCAGCACAAGCTCTTCCGTCGACTCAGGCGCACCCTGGTGCTGACGCCGGAAGGCTCGCTGTACCTGACCGAGGTGCGCAAGATCCTGGCCCACCTCGAGATGTCGGCCAACGCCATCATGACCTACAGCGGCCACGGTGACGTGCTCAAAGTGGCCACGCTTCCCACCTTCGGCACGCGCTGGCTGTCGCTGCAGCTACCGGCCTTCTTCGAGGCTCACCCCGGTATCACCCTGCACCTGTCCGACCGCGTGGAGACCTTCGATCTGGAAAACGAAGGCATCGACGTAGCGATCTTCCACGGCCACGGCAGCTGGCCCAACCTCGAGTGTCACAAGCTGTTCGAGGAAGAGGTGATGGCGGTCGGCGCACCCGGCTATCTGGCGCGCCAGCGCATCGTCAGCCCCGCCGATCTGGCCAACTGCCGGCTGCTGCACCTGTCGACCCGCCCCGACGCGTGGCACCGCTGGTTCGATGAACAGGGCATTCGCACCGATCGCAGCTACCACGGTATCCGCTTCGAAACCTTTCAGACGCTGATTCGCACGGTCATGGCCGGCGGCGGCCTTGCCCTGATTCCACGCTTCATGATCGACCATGAACTAGAAGCCGGCGCCCTGGTCCCCGCCTGGCCCACCCTGTTGCGCGGTCCCAACGCCTACTACCTGGTCTATCCCGAGCACCTGGGAGAGCTCGCAAAGGTGCGCCAGTTCGTCGACCACCTCAAAGGCTGCGCCGCGCCACAGGCCCTAACCGAGTAGGCCCGGTCAAAGTAGTCCCCGCGCGAGTAATCCCCGTCCGAGCTAGCTCCGCCCAAGTAAGCCCCATCCGAGTAAGCCCCGCCCGAGTAGCTCCCAGGGGGGCAGCCGGCTGAGACCCTCCGTTTTCGGTGGCTCAGCACATGGCCTGGCCTCTTCCCTGCTCCCGCACGAAAAGTTTTCTTCTGGTTGTAAGGTCCCGCTTTCAGATGCGACACAGCCTCCCACGGCGCTCGCCCATCGAGCGCCATCCCCTAGAAGACGACCAAGGAAGCTCAGATGCACACTGAAGGAAACGAGATGGCGGGCCTCAAGGGCGGGCTGCTGGCGATGCGTATCGGCATCTTTCTGGTACTGCTGGTCTGGACCCTGAGCAAGTTCATCAACCCAAGCCAGGGTAGCGGGATCATGGACAAGTACTTCGGCATCGCCGGCGTCGGCACCGCCGTCGTGGTGGCGCTAGGTGTGCTCGAACTGGTGCTGATCCTGGCCTTCGTCAGCGGCAGCTTCAAGCGCATAAGCTATGGTGGCGTGCTGTTGGTACACGGCGTCTCGACACTGGTGACTATCCCGGCGATGGTGACCGATCCCTTCGGCCATATGCTGTTCTTCGCCGCCCTGCCGATGCTGGCCGCCTGCTACACCCTCTATCGACTGCGCGACCACGACACCCTGCTGACCCTGGAACGCCCGGCGCCCCTCGCCACCGCCTGAGGCAACGTCGCCAGAACAGACGCGCCCCCGGTAAGGGATGCCTCACCTACCGGGGGCCGTCTATGTCAGGCAGGTTGATTCGTTCGGGCACGCCCCCCTAGGCGCTGTCCGAAAAGTCGACGAGCGAAGGTTAGACAAGGCAAAAATCGGTGAGAAAGCGCAGTTTACGGGGTGTAAATGAGCATTTTGATCCGCTTTTTTAACGCCGTATTACCGAGCGCAGGCACTTTTCAGACAAGCCCTAGCCCCGCCGTCCTTGCAGGAACCGTCTTTCCAGCAATGGCTGAGGCTACCTCGTGCCGCCCTTTCCGCCAGCGTTGCCACCACCGAGCGCACCTGTTCGTAACCGGTCCTCAACAGGAAGGTGGGGGCACGGCCGTAGCTCTTGATGCCCAGGATATACAGCCCCTGCTCCGGATGGCGGAGCTCCTCGGCGCCGTGGGAGGGTACCGAGCCACAGCTGTGTACGTTGGGATCGATCAGCGGCGCCAGACGAACCGGACTCTGGGTGGCCGGATCCAGCTCGAGGCGAAGCTCGGTCAACAGCGCCAGATCCGGCCGGAAGCCGGTAGCGACGATGACCTCGTCCACCGGCGGCAGGCTCAGACCTTCCCCGTGGATGAGCAGACCATCGGCCCCCTCCTCAAGTCGCTCGATCCTGACCCCGGGATAGACCTCGATCCTGCCATCGCTCACCAGGCGCTGAACCTCCAGCCCGAGCCGACCACGTTCCTCGAGAGGATCGTCGGCGCACCCGCAGAACATCCTGGCCGGTGAATCACCACGGATCGCCCATAGCACCCTGGTATCCGGGGCTGCCTCGCCAAGCTCGGCCAGATCGCGGAGTAGATTGAAGGCCGAATGCCCGGCGCCGACCACCAGCACACGACGGTTGGCGTAGCGATCGCGCCCTTCCTTCAGCACCGCCGGCAGACCGTAGGTCACTCGCGGTGCCCGTCGCGCTTCCCCCAGCGCTGGCATGCCGTGGGCCCCCATCCAGTTGGGCTGGCCGAAGGTACCGGAGGCGTCGATGACCGCATCGGCCAGCAGGTCCCGTTCGCCATCGGGGGCTTCGATCCTCAGGACGAACGGCGCCTCGAAGCGCCCCTTGTCCTTCAGCACATCTATACCGGACCGACTCACGCCCACAACTCTGCTTTGCAGGTGTACGCGGTCTCGGAGCTCAGGCAAGTTCGCCAGCGGCTCCAGATAGTACTCCACAAGCTCCTGGCCGGTCGGGCAAGCATTGCCGCCTGGTGGCTGCCAACCCCAAGCCTTCAACAGTGCGGCAGCGTGATGATCAAGATTGCATTCCCAGGGCGTAAACATTCGCACATGCCCCCACTGCCGCAGATGCTCACCGACGCCCGTACCCGCTTCGATGACTACCGGATCGAGTCCATGCGCTAGCGCATGGGCGCAGGCGGCGAGCCCGATGGGGCCACCTCCGATAATCGCGATCCTGCCGCTTGTCTGATTCATCTATCGCTCCTTCAATGAGTGGCATCTAGGCGGGAGTGCCTCGAACCCGACATAAGTTGTTAGTACCAACGATATAGGCAAAAAAACTCAGGTCTCGTCCTCGACAGCACTCAGGGTCCCAGGCCCCGGACCACAGCGCCGTTGCGCGGCCTGGGTCAACTGCCGTATCAGGGTCAGCGCCGCCTGACGCATATCCGGGGTGAGTCCTTCGAGCATCGCCCGCTCTTCATCGATCAGGTCGGCGCGTATCGTCTGGTACAGCGCTTCTCCCTGCACCGTGGGCCGAATCAGCGCGGCACGTCGATCTACTGGATCGGCAACCCGGTCGACATGTCCCTTGCGCACCAGGGCGTCCACCACGCGACTCGCCGTGCTCTTGTCCAGGTACATTTCGCTTGCCAGCCCCTGCAGGCGCAACGGCCCTTGATGAACCAGGGTCTCCAGGGCATAGCACTGGGCCACCGAAAGGTCATAGCCGCAGATGCGATCGCGATCTCGAAACTGATGGACTCGAATCAGTTGATTGAGCGCGTCGTAGAGTGCTCGGGCATCCCGATCGAGATTCCCGCCGCTCGGGAGGTCACGAGGGTTGTTGCTATCGCTTTGGTTGTCGCTATCGCTTGGGAGAGGCATCGGGTCTTTGGCAATTTAGTTGGTATTTGCAACGTAAATGACCGTCCGGGCCGGGTCAAGCCGTACTCTACTGGCCACCTTTGCTGAGATTGACAGACGACATGGCCATCTGAGGGAAGCGCTCGCCCTCGTCCCATTGCGTTGCTTACTGATCGCTCGCCGCCCGCACCACCTGCTCTGCCAAGATCAGTACCCTATCCACCACCGCAACAGGGGCATCGAGCGCACCACCGATCACCGACAATTCGGTGCAGGCCAGCACCAGTACTTCGGCCCCGCGCTCGGCGAGTTTGTCGGCTGCTCCCGCCAAGACGGGAAACGCGCCAGGAATCACACCGCCGCGCCATAGAGCATGAGCCCCTGGCTGCGGCGGCAGAGCGCCTGGCGGACGCCGGTGAATGCACGGATCCTTTTGCACGGGCCTACACGGGCTTACACGGGCCTATACGAGCTTACGCGGGCCAAAGAGCCCGCATCCTGCAATGCGGAGACTCCGCTGAGTTACATATTCGGGTAGTTGGGCCCTCCACCTTGAGGTGCCACCCAGGTGATATTCTGAGCCGGATCCTTGATATCGCACGTCTTGCAGTGAACACAGTTCTGAAAATTGATCTGAAACCGCGGTTGCCCATCGGCATCTTCGAGCACCTCATAGACTCCCGCCGGACAATAGCGCTGGGCCGGCTCCGCGAAATCGGGCAGGTTCTCGCGGATCGGTAGTTCAGGATCCTTCAGTCGAAGATGGCAAGGCTGGTTCTCCTCATGGTTGGTATTTGATAAAAACACCGAGGAGAGCTTGTCGAAGGACAACACGCCGTCCGGCCTGGGATAGTCGATCTTCTCGCACTCCTCAGCTTTCAACAGGCGAGCATGGTCCGGCCTGGTATCGTGAACACGCGGCAACTTGCCACCGACAAGCTGGTCAAGAAAGTTGTATGCCCCCCCTGCCACCGTGCCGTACTTATGAATCGCCGGACCAAAGTTACGGCTCTTGTCGAGTTCAGCGTAGGCCCAGCTGGCCTGCCACTTGTCCTCGAACGCGGCAAGCTCACTCCCCCCTGGATCCCCCTTGCTCAAGGCCTCGAAGACCGTTTCTGCGGCGACCAGCCCTGACTTCATGGCTGTGTGCAGCCCTTTGATCTTGGCAAAATTGAGGGTGCCAGCGTCGCAGCCAATCAATAACCCACCAGGGAAGGTCATTTTCGGCAGGCAGTTCAGTCCACCCTTGGCGATGGCACGCGCCCCATAGGAAACGCGCTTGCCACCTTGCAGGTGCTTGGCCAATACCGGGTGGTGCTTCAAACGCTGAAATTCGTCAAAGGGCGACAACCAGGGATTCTGATAAGCAAGATCAAGAATCAATCCGACCACGACCTGGGAGTTGTCGGCGTGATACAGGAACCAGCCACCATGTGTATGCTTGTCCAGCGGCCAACCAGAGCCGTGTAGCACCAGACCCGGCTCATGTTGATCTGCGGGGACATCCCACAACTCCTTGAGCCCGATCCCGTAATGCTGAGGGTCCCTGCCTTTCGCCAGATCAAACGTCTCGATCAGGCGTTTGCCCAGATGACCGCGGGCCCCCTCTGCAAACAAGGTGTACTTGGCTCGCAGTTCCAGACCAGGCGTATAGCCGTCCATCGGTTCTCCATCGGCGTCCACGCCCATGTCGCCGGTGACAACCCCACGCACCACTCCGCCGTCATCGACCAGCGCCTCTTGCGCGGCAAACCCCGGAAATACCTCGACGCCAAGATCTTCCGCCTGTTCAGCCAACCAGCGGCAAAGATTGCCAGCGCTGATCACGTAACGCGTAATATCTCCGCCGGTGTTATGCATGCTCGGAGGTACCAGCGCGTTGGGCAGCTTCACGGCCTTCTGGGCATCCTGGAGCAGATAGACCTCGTCTCGCTTGGCCGGGACGGTCAACGGTGCCCTTCGATCGGCCCAGTCAGGAAACAGTTCCTCGAGCGCTCGAGGCTCGAGGATGGCCCCGGACAGCGTGTGGGCACCGACCTCGGAGCCCTTCTCCACCACGCACACGGACAATTCATGCCCGACCTCGTTGGCCTGCTGCATCAAACGACAGGCGGCAGCGAGGCCAGAAGGGCCTGCGCCGACAATGACCACGTCGAATTCCAGAAACTCCCGTTCAACCTGGCTCACCTGCCACCCCCTTCGTTGAAACATCGAGCTCGGAGGCCTTTTGTCGAGCGCTCTCTCTGCGCTGCGCCGCGTACAGTGTATTGCGCAGCAGACATGCGACGGTCATCGGACCTACCCCTCCCGGCACTGGGGTGATGGCTCCGGCCACCTTGGCAACCGCCGCGAAATCGACGTCTCCAACGAGCCGTGACTGACCTTCGCCAAGCTCCTCGCGGTTGATGCCCACATCAATCACCGTGGCCCCCGGTTTGACATGATCGCTTCCGATCATTCCGGGGCGGCCTACGGCGACCACCAGGATATCCGCCTGTCGGCATTCGTCGGCCAGATTTCGGCTCCGAGAGTGCGCCATCGTCACCGTGCAATGAGCCTTCAGCAGCAGTTGTGCCATCGGCTTTCCGACGATGTTCGAGCGCCCGACAATAACCGCCTTGAGACCGGTCAAGTCACCCAGGCGATCCTGCAGCAGCAGCAAGCAACCAAGAGGCGTACAGGGCACCAGCGCCGATTCACCAGTGGCTAGGCGGCCAACGTTACGTGGATGGAAACCATCGACATCCTTGTCGGCCGCAATCGCCTCGATGACGCCCCCTTCGTCAATATGATCCGGTAGCGGGAGCTGCACCAGTATGCCGTCGACGCGCTCATCGGCGTTGAGGGCAACAATCAGCTCGAGAAGCTCGGCTTCGGTCGTCACCGCGGGAAGTCGGTGGGCAAACGAAGCGATGCCAGCTTCCTCCGCCTGGCGCATCTTGGTTCGCACATAGACCTGGCTGGCAGCATCTTCCCCCACCAGCACGACCGCCAAGCCCGGAGGACGTCCATGGGCGCCGACGAAGGAGGCTACCTGAGAGCCCACTTCGTGACGAAGCTTTTGCGCAAATGCCTTACCGTCGATGACTGTCGCGGAAGATTGCTCCTGTGCATTGAATTCTTTCACTACTCATAGCCCCCCGTTAAAAAACGACAGTACGCAGTCCATTTTGGTAGACACGATGTTGAACGTGATACTTCACTGCTCTTGCCAGCGTCTGCGCTTCCAGGTCTCTCCCGACCTGGATCAGGTGCTGAGGGTTATGAGCGTGACTGACTCGCATGACCATCTGCTCGATAATGGGGCCCTCATCCAGATCCCCCGTCACATAATGAGCAGTGGCCCCGATCAGCTTTACCCCCCTTTCGTAGGCTTGGTTGTAAGGCTTTACCCCCTTGAAGCCAGGTAGAAAAGAGTGATGGATATTGATGCATCTTCCGGCGAGTTTTTGACACATTGACTCAGATAGAATCTGCATGTACCTCGCCAGTACGATGAGTTCACTTCCCGTTGACTCCATGATTTCCAGCAGTCGCTCTTCCTGCTGAGCCTTGTTGTCCTTGGTGACTGGCAAATGAATGTATTCGATCCCAGCCTGCTCGGCCATGGGACGCAAATCCTCATGGTTTGACACGATAACTGGAATATCTATGTAAAGCTCACCGGTGGCCTGACGATATATCAGGTCGCGCAGGCAATGGTCATATTTAGACACCATGACCAGAACTTTGGTGAGCTGCGTCGTATCGTAAATTTCCCATTCCATATCAAACCGAAGAGCGGTTACCTCGAAAGCTGCCCTCATTTGCTCCACGCTAGGCTGCTTTTGCCCTTCGAATACAAACTCGATAGTCGAGAAGAAACGACCGGAATCCAGATCATCGAACTGATTCAGTTGAGTGATGAAGCACCCCCTATCGGCCATAAAGTTCCCGATCGCTGCAACGATACCCACCCTGCCTGGACAGGACACCCTTAGAACATAAGTCTGTTTTTTCATTTTCTCATCAACACCATGTCAGGAAGAAAGAATCACAGTGCTTTTTCTAGATCCGGAAGCACTTCAAAGAGATCACCAACGATGCCGTAGTCAGCAATCTGAAAGATCGGAGCGTCTACATCTTTGTTGATTGCCACGATCACCTTGGAATCTTTCATGCCTGCAAGGTGTTGGATTGCACCACTGATACCGACCGCAATATAGAGATCCGGCGCCACTACCTTGCCGGTCTGCCCCACCTGGTAGTCATTGGGCACAAAGCCTGCATCAACCGCCGCACGGGACGCCCCTACCGCACCGCCCAACTTTTCCGCGAGTCGATCCAGCATGACGAAGTTGTCGCCGTTGCCCATCCCTCGGCCGCCAGAGACGACGATGCGAGAGGATGTCAGCTCTGGCCCCTTGCTGGCGCCGGACGAACGACTGACGAAACGCGCTCTTGTCTGCGACGAGCCTTCGTTCAGCACGACCTTCTCGGCCTCACCGCCCTGGGCCGCGACTGGCTGAAATTTGGTTGGCCGTACGGTAATGACCTTGACCGCCTCTGTGGAGCGCACCGTTGCGATGGCATTCCCCGCATAGATCGGCCGCTCGAAGGTGTCAGCATCGATCACCGCGCTGATATCGGAGACCTGAGGCACGTCGAGCAACGCGGCCACCCTGGGCATCAGGTTCTTGCCAAATGTGTCGGCTGGCGCAAGCAGGTGGCTGTAGCCCTCTGCACAACGCACCACCAACGGCGCCATGTCCTCAGGCAGCGGATTGGCGAAATCCGGTGACGCGATCGCCATTACTCTGCGAATGCCCGGGATCGACGCTGCCAGCTCACTGATGGTGGAGCCTTCTTGCTCCATCACCAGAAGATCAACATCACCACCAATCTCGCGAGCGGCACCCATGGTAGGGAAGGAGCTATCAGAGATCTGCTGATGATCGTGCTCGACAATGACAAGTGTTGCCATGATGGACCTCCTCAAAGTACCTGGGCTTCGTTCTTGAGCTTTTCCACAAGATCTGTGGCGGTGTCGACAAGTACACACTGGGTCTGTCTCGCCGGTGGTTCGGAAACCTTGAGAAGTTCCAGACGAGGAGCCAGGTCTACCCCAAGACTTTCCGCTTCGACTCGATCTATTGGCTTCTTCTTTGCTTTCATGATCGCCGGCAATGATGCAAAGCGGGGATCGTTAAGCCTCAAGTCAACGCTTATCACCGCTGGCAGCTCCAACTGGACACATTCCTGGCCACCGTCGACCTCCCGTGTGACTTCCAAGGCCTCCCCCTCGACTGTCAAACCGGAGGCAAAGGTCCCTTGCGGCCAATCCAGCAAGGCCGACAGCATCTGAGCGGTTTGATTGCAGTCGTCATCAATGGCCTGCTTGCCCAGAAGGACAAGGTTGATTTCCTCCTTCTCGACAAGGGCCTTGAATGCTTTCGCCACCGAAAGAGGCTCTGTCGTACCTTCATACGGCATCAGAATCGCCCGGTCAGCGCCCATTGCAAGAGCCTGCCGCAAGGTTTCCTGACTCTTGTCTGGGCCGATGCTGACGGCGATGACCTCATCAGCTACGCCTGACTCCTTGAGACGAATGGCTTGCTCGACGGCAATTTCGTCAAAGGGATTCATCGCCATCTTTACATTATCCAGATCGACTGAGGACCCATCAGGCTTGACACGGACCTTAACGTTATAGTCGATAACTCTCTTGACACCTACCAGGATCTTCATGACATCAACTCCTAAATGAATCATCGAAATTTGAATGCTGTTTCCTGTCAGGTCATCAAGATCTCATCCGTGTAAATTCCGGATCATATAGACAT
This sequence comes from Halomonas sp. EF61, assembly GCF_040147045.1. NCBI lineage: Bacteria > Pseudomonadati > Pseudomonadota > Gammaproteobacteria > Oceanospirillales > Halomonadaceae > Halomonas > Halomonas sp. EF61. The sequence goes on from NZ_JAMSHM010000002.1 coordinate 456,497, forward strand.
TCTTCAGTGACAACGGCCGGGTACCTTTCGCCGATGATATCCACCTCCAGCGAGGTTCCGCAGGAAGCATGGTCAGGATGGATATACGCCATCATGATGGTCTTCCCGATACGATGCCCCCAACCCGAAGAAGAAACCGTTCCTACCACCTTATCGCCTGACCACACGGAGTCGCCTGACTGAGGAGCCGCATGCTCGGCCGACGACGTCATGACAACAAATTGCTGACGGAGCTTCCTGTCAGCCAGATCCTGCAAGACATCTTTTCCTTCGAACTCACCCTTATTGAGGTTGACAAACCTGTTCAAACCAGCCTCAAAGGGCGTAAATTCGTCGATCAGATCGGCCTTCCAGTGCCGGAAACCCTTCTCGAGCCTCATGGATTCCGTCGCGTAGGAACCAAACTGCTTAAGGCCAAACCGCTCGCCTGCCTCCATCAACTCACTGTGCACCAGGTAAAGATTTTCGTTTGCTACGTGCAACTCGTAGGCAAGCTCGCCGGAGAAGCTGATATTGAGGGCCTGGACCCGGGACTGTCCTACAAAGACCTTTCGAGCAGACAACCAGGGGAAGGCTTCTTTCGACCAATCACAACGGGGTGACAAGCTCTGCAGAAGCTCCCGAGACCTGGGCCCTGCCACCACCAGAATAGTGTGGCTACTGGTCAGGTTCTTCATCGTAACGCCCGAGTCAGGCAGGCGACTGGCCAGCCAATCCCAGTCATGCCACTCTGCAGCCGCGGCAGCACCTATCCAGAAGACATCGTCAGCTACCCTGGCAATGGTCGCCTCGCTCAATACATTTCCCTGGCCGGTCACCGTATAGGTCAGCGTTACCCTTCCCGTCTTGGGCATACGCCCCGTGTAGAGACCATCGAGCCACTGCTCGGCACCAGGCCCTGACACTTCAAAACGCGTAAAACCCGAGACCTCCATCAGGCCAACCCGCTCCTGTACGGCTTTCACCTCCTCGGCCACCACTTCCTTGGTCGGGGTATAGCGAAAGCTATGCTCATCGACAAAATCAGCATCAGGCTTGTAGAAAAGCACTCGCTCCCAACCATTGACCGTTCCGAAGGTCGCCCCCAGCTGCTTCTGCACCGGATAAATCGGAGTCGTCTTGGCCAGACGCCCGGCGGGCCGGAACTCGTGAGGCATGTGGAAGCGAAACTCGTTCTGATAGTCTTCGATCGCCTTCAGTGAGGTGAATTCCGTCGTACAGTGAGACGTAAATCGCCTTGGATCGAGACACCAGGTATCGAATTCTGCTTGTCCATGGACGATGATCTGAGCAAGCATTTTTCCGTGCCCACCTCCTTCACCGATCCCCGCCCTCAATCCAATGCAGGAATAGGCGTTATGCAGCCCCGGGATTTTGCCGATAAGAGGAAGGCCATCGGATGTATAGGTAATGGGTCCGTTGATGGTGGTGTGAATGCCGGTATTCATCAGGCTGGGGACGCGCTCGAAGATGCGCTCCATGTTGTCCAGGCATCGATCAAGATCATTGGGACACAGATCCATGGTGAAGGCAGGATCAATCCCGTCCATTCCCCACGTCTTGCAGTTCTGCTCATAGACCCCCACGAGCAGCCCCTTCTTCTCCTGGCGCATGTAAAAGTCGTCACCCGGGCACCTGATGATAGGCACACGGCTATCCATGCTCTTGAGCTCTTCCAACGGTTCGGTCAGAAAATACATATGCTCCATTGAGGTGACCGGGTGCTCGACACCCAGCATGCTGCCAACTTCATTGACTCGGTAGCCGGTTGCGTTCACAACAATCTCACAGGTGATATCCCCGTTCTTCGTATGAACGATCCATTCACCATTGGATTTCTTGGTGATACTTTCTACCGGATTGAATCTATATACTTCAGCCCCGGCCTCTCTGGCTTTACGAGCCAGCGCTTGGGTGATTCCGCTTGGATCAATATCACCATCCAGCGGATCCCATAGCGCACCTTTGATACCATCTTTGGTCAATAGGGGGTGACGCCGGCAGGTTTCTTCTGCATCAATCACCTCGAAGTCAACGCCCATCCCTTTCGCCATGGAGGCAAAATGTCTGTAACCATCCATTTCCGCATCGGTATGGGCAAGACGAAGTCCGCCGGTGATATGGTAGTCGACAGGAAACTCGCTATCTCCTGAAAGTTCCTTGTACAGCTTGATGGAGTGAGATTTCAGACCCACCATGGTCTGTAAAGCACCAAAGTTGGTAATCTGAGCGGCCGCATGCCAGGTGGAGCCAGAGGTCAATTCATCGCGCTCGACCAGGACTACGTCGGTCCACCCTTCCTGTGTCAAATGGTACAGCGTGCTACAACCACCGATACCACCGCCGATCACAACAACTCGAGCATACTCTTTCATCTCACCACCTCGTCCGCTGCTATTTTTGATATGAAAGACGCGATAAATCTTTCCAACACTAAAAAAATATCAGCCCCTGTGAACCATCGTCCAATGCCGTTTTCTACACTGCTCGTTAGCTTTTCGCATACGCCACACCGCCACCTTCTCAGGCTTTGATAGTGGATTCTCCCAAACCGCTCATCACGAAAACAAAAGAACCTCCCACGACGAAAAATCCAGCAGAATGCACCATCGTTTTTTTCAACGTGGCATTTTTTCCTATTATTTATGAGTGCGATTTTCAGGCACCCCCCTCCACAACGAGCCTGCTCAAGGCGACGATCCTATGAGTCGATAGTGCATGCTCGACAAAAGCAAAGAAAAATTAACCAGGATAAGAAAGCCTGTTCCTTCTCACGAAAAAACTGATTATTCTTATGAATCTTTAATGGGAAATCAACGCGAACTTCTACGACACGCAAGAACACCCGGATGGGATGTATGTTGGTAAAAATGATGATTTATTGCCTTTCCTGCAAGGTCTCAATGCGTATTTACCACGTCGCGACGAAAACTGAGCGAGGCAGTATAAAAATGGGGAGTCAACAACCGTTACCAACGGCCATTGACTCCCCTACTACTTCTCACTCTGAAACTTCAATCTCGCTCGTTAGAAACCCAGGATCGTTGGCAGCCACATACAAATTTGTGGGAAGAATGCCAACAGCAGTGCGATTGACACCATACTTCCTACCAATGGCAACGCTCTTACCGATATTTGCTCAATTGAGACATTGGCGATACTCGAGCTGATAAACATGTTTTCTCCCAGCGGCGGTGTAGAGAAACCTATGCCGAGACTGACCACCAGCACTATACCGAAATGGACCGGGTCGACACCAAACTGCACCATCACCGGGAGCAGCACAGGGGTAACGATCATTATCACTGCGAGTATGTCGATGAACATACCTGCAATCAGAAGAAAGCCGATCACCATTAGCCAGATAACCCATAGGCTATCTGTGAAGTTCAATATTCCAGCAACTATCATATCAGGAATATGGTTTTCGACAAAAATCCGACTAAATGCAGTAGCGGTAAATACGATGATCAGCACTCGTCCGGTCAACCAGGTTGTGCTCTGAAAAGCCTCAACCACACCACTAAGGGAAGATTCCTTATGAATAAAAATACCAACAAACAGCGCGTAAAATATCGAGACCACCGCTGCCTCTGTGGGAGTAAACATGCCTGAGTAGATCCCACCTAGAATAACAACGGGGGCCATCAGCGACCAGAAGCCTTCCTTGAGTACTTTCTTCAGCCGTTGGCGATCATATTTTCCACCTTCAGTCTGGTAGCCGTTTCGCTTGGCGGTAATATAATTCACCACCATCAGCCCTGTTCCAAGAAGCACACCAGGAATCATCCCTGCAATGAAAAGAGCCGATATGGAAACATTTGCGGTAATACCGTAAATCACCAGTGGGATGCTCGGCGCTATTACCACCCCTAACCCACCGGCCGTCGCTGTAATGGCGGCGGGATAGCTTCGCCCATACCCGCGCTCTATCATCGCCGGGATAACCAGCATGCCTACTGCAGCCGTGGTGGCCGGACCTGATCCAGAAATAGCACCAAAAAACATGCAGGCCACCACCGCTGTGGCCCCGAGACCGCCCGCAGCGGGCCCTGCCAGTTCTTCGGAAATATGTATCAGGCGCCGAGCGATACCAGCGTCTCCCATCAGTACGCCAGCCATGATGAACGCAGGAATTGCCATCAGTGGGAAGGAGTTGATCGACGAAAATGCCAACTCGACGAGCGAGCTAATGTCATCGCCATTGAGAACGTATACAGCCATTGAGGCGATGCCAAGTGAAACTACGATAGGCGATCCGAGCAACAGCAAGCCAGCAAACATGGAAAACAGAAGTGTAGCAGCCATTAGACTTCGCTCCTTTTTCCATCGTCGGCAGGTTCACCCTTGTTACGAGAACCCTCCTCAATAATATTGTCAATTTCCTGCTTCTCAACATCCCCTGGCTCGATACCCATCACAAGTTTCATATACTGTACCTGCAGCACGCGAAATGCCATCAATGTAAAAGCGATAGGAAAGATGAAATACACGTACGCCAATGACCAGCCGAGGGCTGGAGAGGCATAGGGGAATTCAAGAAGAAGGCTTATCAGCTCAAGGCTTTTCCACGCCAGGACCAGGGAAAACGTCACCCAGATGAGATCTACGAACAAGAGCACACTATTTGCCACCACGCGTGGCAATAGATCTATATGTGACCTTAGCCGGTTGTGAGCACCAAGGTGAGCGGCGTGGGCAGCTCCGAGGAACACGAACCACACAAATGCATAACGAGAAAGTTCCTCTACCCAGGCCATTCCGAACCCAAGTGTTACTCGCAGGACAACCTGGACGAAGAGAAGCGTAACGAAAAGTCCGAGGAGAAAACGACAAGCATAGTCTTCAATATTATTTATTATCTTCAGCACGACAGCCTCCTTCTCTTTCAAAGAGAATGTGGAAGCGGCAGGCCGGCCCATCTTATGGGGCCGGCCAGACCTGAGTTAACGACCTAGAGCCGCCTGCATCTCTTCAAAGGCTTCCTGCCCACCAACCTTGTCGTAGAACTGGGGCCAGACCTCTTCCTGGGCAATACGGATCCACTCATCTTCGTCGCTAAGCGTCGACACCTCTACCCCCGCCTCCTCCATCGCTGCCTTGGCTTTTGAAGCTTCGGTCAACTGAAATTGCAGGGCGTAGAGCCTTGCTTCCATCCCCGCGCGATCGATGATTTCTCGCTCTTCTTCCGACAGCCCCTCGTAGGTTCTCAGCCCCATCATGATCGGCTGCAATGAATACTGGTGATGCACTTCTGTAAGGTAATCCTGTACCTCATGGAACCGGTTCGTGTAGTTGACGATGTAGGGGTTGTCCTGACCATCGATGACCCCTTGCTGCATACCGGTAAACACCTCTGGCCAGGACATGGTGATCGGGCTTGCGCCCCAGGCCTCGTAGGTGGCCAGCATGATCTCATCCTGGGGTACGCGGATTTTCAGCCCCTCTAGATCCGCCAGTTCTGTCACGGCGTGCTGCGAATTGGTCAGGTGACGAAAGTTGGTGTAGATCCAGCTCACTATGTGTACACCGGCCTCTTCTCTCGCGATGGTGTTCCAGTGCTCTGCCAACTCGCCCGTCGTCACGTTGACGGCATCGGCGTGGCTGCGCATGGCGTAGGGCATGGTCAAGGCGCCAAGACGGGGAGCGAAGGGAGTAAGATTGCCGATCCCCACCTGGGCGAAGTCCAGCTTGCCGATGCGGGTGCCCTGTACCATTTCAGTTTCCGAACCTAACTGGCCGTTCGGAAAGACATCCACCAGCAATTCGCCGTCGGAATAGAACTCGACCAGTTTCTTGAACTGTTGTGCAAACGCCCAGCCATCCGAGTCAATCGCATCCCCCATCCCCAGCCGCAACGTATCGGCCTGCACGGCCGGGGCTGTCAGTGTGGCGAGAATGGCGCTGGTCATGAGAGTTTTCTTGAGCATTGTTATGACTCCAATTACTTTCGGTGGTTACTACCATCTAACGGTCGCTGCATACCCTACTTTCTACATCTTGCACGGTCAGTTTGTTGCCGCATTCATGGCGTCTTTCATCAGTTCCACGATGTCATCGCAATCACTTTCATCGAAGGTCAACGGCAGTCGTAGATCACAAAGTGTGGCGAGTACGCGGTCGGCATTGGGGAGAGGACGTCTGCAAGCCAGGTACCCCCAGCTGTCGTAACGACTGGTGTAGTCCTCGGGCTGTGCTTTTCCGTACCACTTGAGGGGAATACCTCGCGCTTCACAGCCGTCGATGAAGCGCGCGATCTGCTGTTGTTCGAGATCCGTCAGGTTGAACTGGATCGAGCTTCCGACGAAATCTTCTTTGGCGTGGCGGGGTGTCGGCTTCGCCTGAGGCAAGGCCTCGAGGCCTTGCTCCATTCGCCGATACAGCCGGTTCCATCGAACCTGGCGGGCCTCGAGTTCTGCCAGCTGAGGTCGCAACAACGCCGCACGAAGGTTGTCCATGCGGCCACTCATATTTGGCGTCACCAATCGCGTTTCGCCGTAGCTGTCAGGCGCAGGCGCGGCCAGGTGTCGGTCGAAGAGCATATAGGACCCGGACATGATCACCGCTCGACGCATCACATCAGGGTCTGCGGTGCTCAACAGCCCGCCCTCGCCGGAATTCAAGTGTTTGTATGTCTGGGTGCTGAAGCACCCCACCTTTCCGAAGCTCCCGCTAGGCCTGCCGCCGAAGCTAGCCCCCATGGTGTGGGCACAGTCCTCGATCAAGGTGATATCTTGCGCCTCACACACCGCCATGATGGCGTCCATGTCACCGATGTGGCCGCGCATGTGCGAAAGCACAAAGAACCTTGCTCCGCTTTCCTGGGCCGCTTTCGCCAGATCCTCCGGGTCGACGGTGGTGTCGTCCTTGATATCTACCAGCACCGCGTCACCCCCGGCTGCGTGGATGCTGCCTGGCACCGGCGACAGGGTGAAGGCATTGCACAGCACCTTCTGACCTTGCGTCAGGCCGCAGGCGCGCAATGCCAGCTGCAGCGCGTAGCCGCCTGATGCGCAGGCCAGCACGTAAGGAACCCCTAGGGCGGTCGCAAACTCCTGCTCCAGCAGAGCGGCAGCGCCTTGCTCCCCCTCTGCCAGGTTGTAGCGATGCAGACGACCAGTGCGCATCACTTCCACCGCCGCCTCGATGGCAGCGTCGGATATCGGCTCCTGCTGTGTGAAGGACTTGGAGAATCGACGCATCGGCTTTCCCTCAGTAGCGTTGCTGGCAATGAACCGGAAAATCCCACTTTTCGTCCGGGAAATACTTCGTCAAACGCCAGTCACGGGCCCGTGCATGGCCTTCCATGCCCTCGATTCGCGAGATCCTCGAACCAACGGCGAAAAAGATGTGATTGGCCTCACGATCCGTTCACGGGTGTCAACGACAATGACCTCACCGCAAGACAGCCCACTCGAGGCTGCTTGGGAACACCGCGCCACAGCCGAGATCGCGGTCGGCTCCCATGACGCCAGAATTCGACGGTCAGGCCTGGTAATCCGGAAACCCGAAGGCATCGGGATATCCAAACAGGGCAACGCTCCCGCCGGTGTGCAGAAACACGACGTTCTCGCCTCGCTTGAAATGGCCCTTGCGGATCAGGTCGATCAGTCCCGCCATGCCCTTTCCCGAATAGACAGGATCGAGCAGGATGCCTTCCTGACGAGCCAGCAGCGTTACCGCTTCCACCATGCTCTCGGTCGGTATGCCATATCCCTCGCCCACGTAGTCGCAGTTGGCGACCACCTGCTCGCGAGTTACCACGCCAGAAAGGCCCAACTTGGCTTCCGTCTTCTGGGCCAGGGCGAACACATTGGCTTCCTGCTTGTCTTGCGGTGCCCGTACGCCGATACCGAGTACGGGAATACCTGCATTGCAGGCGGCCAATCCTGTCACCAGCCCAGCCTGGGTACCGGCGCTGCCGGTAGCGTGAACGAGGTGATCGACCTTGAGGCCCATGTCGTTGGCTTGAGACAGCAGCTCGAGCGCGGCATTGACGTACCCCAGAGCTCCGATCTCGTTCGAGCCACCACCTGGAATGATGTAAGGCTTCTTGCCTTCGCTCCGGAGCCTGTCGGCAAGGCCTTCCATCTCGCTTTGCATGTCGGCCCCTCCAGGCCGCTTCTCGACCGTGGCGCCGTGGAGTTGATCCAGAAAGACATTGCCGTTGTAGTTGTATGCCGGGTTGCTATCGCCAGTGCGGTCCTCGAGCAGGATGTAGCATTCCAGTCCAAGCTTGCAGCTGGCGGCAACGGTCTGGCGGGCGTGGTTCGACTGTGTCGCCCCCTGAGTGATGATGGTATCGGCCCCATTTTCCAACGCATCGGCCATCAGGAATTCAAGCTTGCGGGTCTTGTTGCCCCCCGTGGATAGACCGGTGCAATCATCGCGCTTGATCCATAGGTGCGGCCCTCCCAATAGCTTGCTGAGGTTCTCCATGGGCTCCAGCGGAGTCGGCAGATGACCGAGCCGAATACGAGGGAAACGAGAGAGGTGCATACGGGCCTCCAAGCGAGAAATCTTTTGCATAAGCGTGCTCTCTTGATGACCATCGTCAAAGTGACAGCGAATCAGGTTTCGCCAACAACGGCCTGCACTAAAGCTAAACCTGGAGCTTCCACGCGACCAATGCCAAGATGCTCAGAAGCGGTTACTTTCCCGCATAGGCAGGATATTCGACCCACCGAAAGAACTATTCCAGACGATATATATGAAAATTGAGTGGATAGAAGACTTTCTTGTGCTGATTGAGGCTGGCTCGTTTTCTCAAGCTGCAGAACTCAGGCATGTCACCCAGCCGGCAATTTCGCGTCGTATCCGTCAGCTGGAAGAGTGGCTTGGCGTCGACCTGATCGACCGCAGCACAACCCGGCTGTCACTCACCACTCACGGGCGCGCCTATGAAATGCCATTGAGAGATTGGCTGGCCCGGCTGTACGCCATGCGCGGACGGATGAGGGCAGACGCGCTGCAAGGTCCTCGGGCCATATTGACCACTCAGCACACGTTAACGATCAGCTATCTGCCGCGACTATTACGATATTTTCGCAACTTCGCACCAGAGGCACGACTGCAGGTCAATTCCGCCGATCGCCCCATCTGTATCCGCGAATTCACGCGTGGCGAGGCGGACCTGCTGCTTTGCAGTGAACTGGAAGGATCTCCGCTCTTCTTTGAACACTCGCATATCGAGCGCGTGCCCTTGGGCAAGGAGCAAGTGGTACCCGTCTGTGCCGCGGATCGGCTCGGCGAGCCGATGTTCGATCTTGGCAGTCAGACCCACCTGCCGCTGATCGGATACGACCCTGACAGCTTTCTTGGTGGAGTGCTCGCCACTCCCTACCAACTCGACCTGCAGCGCCGCTATGACGTCGAACTGGTTTGCGAGACGGCCTTCACTGTCGGTATCCGCCAACTTGCCTTGGCCGGCATGGGGGTCGGCTGGCTACCCCACGGCCTTATCGAAGAAGATCTGGAGACCGGCAAGCTGGTGTCATTGCACGAATACCTCGGCGGGCCGACGCTGGTCGTCGCCTGCTACCGACGCATCTCTGAGGAGGCGATATCGGCCAACCGTCTGTGGGCGCTGATCAATGACCAGCCCCCTCCTGTCTAGGAGATGGCTGAAGCATGGATATCACACTCAAGTCTCGCGGTTTCTGCGCCTCGCCTGCGACAGGCGATAGGGCCAGCAGCAAGATTGGGCATGCACTGGAGGGTATAAGAAAAATGCATGGTGGAGGATAAGCCAGCGCCTCTACTCCTTCGCCGGGAGATGGCTCAGCATGCGCGCCGAACGCTTGCCAGACACCGGAGACCCGCGATGCGAAAGCCAACCTCCCGCCCTGAGTTCGTCATCCACGAACAGCCCCCGGCCGTCGTTGTCGTCGACGGCCAGCAGTCACGCGAGATCAGCCCGCTGTGGCTGCGCGAACGTACCCAGGCGCCGGATCAACTGGAGCCGATGACCCAGCAACGGCTGTTCGACTCCCACGCCATCGACGCGAATCTGACGCTGACCCAGGCCACCCAGGTCGATGAGCAGCATGTGGCGCTGGCCTTCAGCGACGGCCATCGCGAGACCTACGATCTGCGCGTCCTGGCCGAGGAACTCGGTGAAAGCGAGCTGTTTCCGACCGCCGAACCCTGGGACGCCTCGCTCGATCAGAACAAGGTGCGCTTTGACTGGACCCAGGTGCTTGACGACCCCGACGTCTTTCGCGAGTCACTGGATGCCTATCTGCGCTTCGGCTACCTGGTGCTTTACAAGGTACCCACCGACCCGGAACGCATCCTTCAGGTCGGCAGCCACTATGGCTACGTCAAGGAAACCAACTTCGGTCGCTACTTCGAGGTCTATTCACGCCCCAGCGGCAATGACCTGGCCTATCGCAGCGTGGCGCTTGGTCCCCACACCGACAACCCCTACCGCAACCCGGTGCCGGGTATCCAGCTGCTGCACTGTCTGGTCAACGAGACCAGCGGCGGCCTGTCCACCCTGGTCGACAGCCTCAAGGTACTCGAGCGGCTACGCCAGGAGACCCCCGAGGGCTACGAGCTACTGAAACATACCCCGGTACGCTTTCGCTTCGTCGACGCCGGCACCCAGCTGGTGACCCAGCGCACCATGATCCAGACCGATGACGACGGTCGCCCCACCGGCGTTCACTACAGCCCGCGCCTGGATGGCCTGCCGCTGCTCTCCGACGCCGAGACACGGCTGTTCCACCGCGCCCGCCAGCGCCTTGGCGAGCTGTTTGCCGACCCGACCTACGAGGTACGCTTCGCGCTCGGCGCCGGCGAACTGATGCTGTTCGACAACAGTCGCGTACTACACGGCCGCACCAGCTATGACAGCAACGAAGGACAGCGCCACCTGCAGGGCTGCTACCTGGATACCGACGGCCCGCGGGAGCGTTTCGCCAGTCTCTTGAAACAACATGCGTCCATCGAGGAGATCGCCTGAATGGAAAAGGTCACGTTTCGCCAGATGAAGGACGGGACTCGGGAGGAATACGTCTTTCTCGAGCAACTCGAAGATAACTTCAACCAGGGGTTGGTCGACCGCCTGCTGGACGCGCTGCGCCGACTCGAGAACAGCCTGAGCGGCTACCAGGTGACGCGCCTGGAACACTCGCTGCAGTCGGCGGCACGGGCCGAAGCCGACGGTGCCGACGAGGACATGATCGTGGCCGCGCTGCTGCACGATCTCGGTGACGACCTGGCGCCCTACAACCACTCCCAGCTGGCCGCCGCCATCATCCGGCCCTATGTGCGCGCCGAAGTGACCTGGGTGATCCATCACCACGGACTGTTCCAAAAAGTGTACTATGCGCACCACTTCGGAGAGGATCCGCACGAACGCGATCGCTACCGGGACCATCCCTGGTACCAGAGTTGCGTGGACTTCTGTGAACGCTACGATCAGGCGGCGTTCGATCCGGACTATCCGACGCCACCACTGGAACACTTCGAGCCCATGCTGCGGCGCATCTTCGCTCGCCAGCCCTTCGATCCGGAGGTGATCGGCGAGGAGCATCCGCTGGAGCCATGAGCCACAGGTCTGACGCGGCGGCTCGCCCCGAGCCGCCGCGCCGACAAGGCCGCTCACGGTAGCGGCAGCGGGATCGCCGGCCCGAGGTCCGGCTCAAGAGGACACAGACTATCGCTACTCCAGAATCATCTTCCCCGGGGTCTCCCCCCGACGACAATCCCCACGCGGTAATGGGCACCGACTACAAGGTGACCGAACTCGAACAACGCGGCCCCTTCCAGGGCATGCACCGCGGCATGACGATCACGTCAGGGGCGCTGATCCTGCTCTTCGTACTGTTCACCGGTCTCAGTTCCGACACCGCCGCCGTGGTCTTCGGCACCGCACGCGCCTGGATCGAGGGCACCTTCAGCGGCTACTACCTGGTGACCGTGGTCGCCCTGCTGGTGGTCTGCGCCTTTATCGTCTGCAGTCGCTACGGCAGCATCCGCCTGGGCACCGACGACAGCCGACCGGAGTTCAGCAACTTCGCCTGGTTCTCGATGCTGTTCTCCGCCGGCATCGGTATCGGCATCCTGTTCTTCGGTGTCGCCGAGCCGATCTTCTATCTCGATAATACCGACTCCTTCGGCTACCCCAACAACCCCCACGCCGACATGGCCGGGGCCACCGCCATCGGGCATGAGCGCGCCATCGACGCGCTGCGGGTGACGGTCTTCCATTGGGGGCTGCACGGCTGGGCGATCTACGTCATCGTCGGCATGTCGCTGGCCTACTTCGCCTACCGCAAGGGCCTGCCGCTGGCGTTAAGATCGGCGCTTTACCCCTTTATCGGCGATCGCATCTTCGGGCCTGCCGGGCACCTGTTCGACATCTTCGGTGTGCTCGGCTGCGTGTTCGGTGTAGCCACCTCGCTGGGACTCGGCGTCAGTCAGATGGGCGTGGGACTGGAAAAGTTGTTCGGCATCGACGATGGCCTGCCGACCCAACTGGTGCTGATCGCGGTGATCTCGACGCTGTCGATCATCTCGGTGGTCAGCGGCGTGCAGAAGGGCATCCGCATCATCTCGGTGCTCAACATCTGGGTATCCGCGGTCGTGATCGGCATCTTCCTGTTCGGCGGGCCGACCCTGTGGCTGATCCAGACCTTCGGCGAGACGCTGGCGGACTACGCCACCGAGGTCATTCCCATGGGCCTGTGGTACGCCGAACAATCCGGTACCAGCCAGTGGCAACAGGCCTGGACCATCTTCTACTGGGGCTGGTGGCTCGCCTGGGCTCCCTTCGTCGGGCTGTTCATCGCTCGCATCTCCAAGGGCCGCACCCTGCGCGAATTCGTCCTCGGTGTGCTGCTGGTACCGACGCTGCTGGCCTTTGTCTGGCTGGTCATCTTCGGCGGCAACGCCATCCACCAGGAGCTGAACGCCGCCGGTGGCGCTGGCACTGCCGGCATCATGGAGATGGTGCGCGCCTGGGATCTGCCGTCTGCGCTGTTCGCCACCGCGGACGGGATCGTCGGCTCTGGCGTCTTCGGCTGGGTGCTGTCGGCCATGATGGTGTTCCTGCTGATGAGCTGGTTCATCACCTCATCAGACTCCGGCACCCTGGTGCTGACCACCATCCTGTCGCTGGGCGATGATGATCCGCCCAAGCTGTTCCGCGTCTTCTGGGGTGTGGTGATCGGCCTGGTGGCCGCCGTGCTGCTGGTGGTCGGTGGGCTTTCCGCCCTGCAGACCGCCCTGATCGCTGCCGCCCTGCCGGTCAGCGTGGTCATCCTGGTCATGACCCTCGGCGTGCTGCTCTCGCTGTTCCGCGAACCGGGCGATCCCTATCGCCAAGGCTTCCGACTGCGCCCGCGCCGGCGCTGACAGGTCACCCCGTGCCCACATCGGGCACGGGGTCCTGTGCCCCGCCCCTCTCTATTCTCGCCCGCTCTTTCTCCTCGCCCCTCTCTACCTCTCTGCACCTTTGCCATCACCATGGCGAACGCATCCACGCCCAACGCATGCCCTGCTTTGCGTCAGTGCGTCTTATCAGCCCCGATCTGGCGCCCCCTCAGCGCAACCGCCCCGGATCTCCCGAGGTGGCACCCTCGCCACGATGCACCGCGTCCAGCAGCCAGTCCCTGACCGGCTCCGTGACCGCGCTGCGCTGGTGCTTGACGCTCAGCCAGTAGCCATAGTCTTCCCGCGTAACCTGCGGTCCCAGGGCAGTGAGCTGGCCGGTGACCAGATACTCCTCGACCAGGTTCGACCAGCCCAGCGCCACGCCCTGATGCGCCAGCGCCGCGTTCAGCAACAGCGCGTAGTTGTGGTAGGCGAAGATATCCTCCGCCGGGGGTGGAGTGAGCCCCGCATGGCGGCACCACTGGGCCCAGTCCAGCCAGCGCGGATTCCTGATGTCCTGGTGCAACAGCGAGAGCCGTGACAGGTCCTGTGCTGACAGGGGGCCGGATAGCCCATGTGCCTGCGCGTAGTCAGGGCTGCACACCGGAAAGACCGCCTCCCGGGCCACCAGCCGCCCTTCTTCCTGGGGCAGATAAGGCCCGAAACGAATCGCGATGTCGGCGGCCAGCAGCTGCGGATCGTCCGAGCGGTCGATCGGCATCAGGTGAAAGCTGAAGTCGGGAAAGGCCCGCTTGAGCGCCGGTAGCCGAGGCAACAGCCACAGGTGGGTAAAACCCGCGTCGGCTGCGATGACGACCGTTGGCGCTGGCCCCTGGCCGTGGCGCACGAAGCGATCACAGGTGTCTCTGAGAGTGGTGAGACTCGGCGCCATCTCGCGGTAGAAGCGCTCGCCCTCGACGGTCAGGCTCAGCCGGCCGCCGTGCCGGTCGAACAGTACCAACCCCAGGTATTCCTCCAGCCCCCGGATTCGCTGGGAGATGGTCGGCTGGGTGGTTCGCTCGGCCTCCGCGGCGGCGGTCATGGAGCCGAGCCGGACCGTGGCCTCGAAGGCGATCAGCGACTTCATGGAAGCGGGGTTGGGGTTCATAGGCAGAAGATGTGATGGGCCGGGTAGTTTGCAGGGACGCCCCTGGGGTGACAGACAGCGGCAGACAACGGCAGATAGCACCAGCCATCCAGTGCAAGGCAGGCGGTTGGCGAGCGCACCGCGAAGGGTGCGGTGATCTGAAGGGGATATGGTGAGGGAATCGGCAGGCAGATGCCAGGCAAGAGGGGCGCTCGGCCAAGTATCACCCGGCCGAGCGTTTGGCATGGGGAAGACGGGTGAACAGAGCTCGATACCGCACCACCACACGGGTGGCGCGGTATCATTCAGCCGTCCAGGGACGCTAGGCGCTGTCCGAAAAGTCGACGAGCGAAGGTTAGACAAGGCAAAAATCGGTGAGAAAGCGCAGTTTACGGGGTGTAAATGAGCATTTTGACCGGGCTGGCGCACCAGCCGATTTTTAACGCCGTATTACCGAGCGCAGGCACTTTTCAGACAAGCCCTAGAGCTTGACCGTCACGTTCTTGTTCCTCAGGTAATTGTCGAGTGCCAAAAGGCCCTTTTCTCGGCCAAACCCTGAGTGCTTGGTGCCACCGACCGGTGCGTATATTCCGCCGGCAAAGTACTGGTTGATGGTGACCTGACCTGCATCGATTTCGGCGGCAAGTTTAAGCGCCCTGGCGACATCGCGGCTGTAGACACAGGCGGCAAGGCCGTAGTCGGTGCCATTGGCAATCGCGAGGGCTTCCTCATCGCTGGCGACCACCTGCACCGCCAGGACCGGACCAAAAATCTCTTCCTGCACCAGTCGATCATCTCGCTCCAGTCGATCAATCACGGTGGGCTCAAAGAAGAGCCCCTTGCCGCTCTCAGGGTCACGGGTAACATTTCCGCCACAGCGGATGGTCAAGCCGCGCGCCTTGGCGTCGTCGACGAAGGAGGCAATCTTGGCCAGGTGGCCGGCGGAGTTGATAGCGCCGATGTCTCGTCCCTTGAGGCCATGTCCCAATGTCAGCTCCGCCACGCGTGGCAGAAAGGCCTGCATGAAGGCTTCGTGCTGGGACTCATGGATCACCAGGCGCGAACCGGCGGTGCATACCTGGCCTGCGTTGTAGTAGATCGCCCAGACCATGTCCTCGGCGACCTTGTCGATATCGGCGTCGGCCAGCACCACGGCAGGGGACTTGCCGCCAAGCTCCAGCAGCACGCTGGAAACATTGTCGGCAGCCGACTTCATTACCTGCTTCCCGGTCGCAACCGAACCGGTAAAGGTCACGTGCTGAACCAGACGATGGGACGTCAGGGCATCGCCAATATCGTGACCATAGCCGGTCACGACATTGACCACACCGTCGGGCAGGCCGGCTTCGCTGAACAAGGACGCCATGACCAGCGTGGACAGCGACGTCAGCTCGGACGGTTTGACGACCGCGGTACAGCCGGCCGCCAGTGCCGGGGCGATCCCGCGTACGGCGGTCAACAGCGGAAAGTTCCACGGAGCGACGTGGGCGGTCACCCCCACCGGCTCGCGGCGATTGATCGAGACAAACCCGTCGCCCAGGGGGGTGGTGCTTCCCTCGATCTTGTCTGCTAGCCCTGCATAGTAGGCGAGCTGTGATGCCGCCCCTTGAATATCGGCTTCGGCCTCGGCGTAGGGTTTGCCCGAATCCAGACACTCGATGACCGAGAGCAGTTCGCTATTACGCCGCACCGTGTCGGCAAGACGAAAGAGGTGCTCGGCCCGCGCGGCAGGCGCAAGGCGGCGCCAGTGTTCGAAGGCACGCTGGCTGCCGCTTACCGCAGCCTCGACGTCTTCCGGGGTGCCCCTGGCGATGTGTGCAATCGTGCTTTCGCTGCCGGGATCGGTAACCTCGATAGTCTCGCCCGAGGTAGACGTATGCCACCGCCCGTCAATGAAGTGCTGCGGCGTAAGGTGCGGCGTCGGATCGATCACGCCGGCTTTCTCGCAAAGAGTCTTGAGTGCTGTCATGTCAATTCGCTCGCTCGGTAGTGGGCGGATTCCAGCCAGTCCTGGCGCACGCGGATGCCCCAGCCTGGCTCGTCGGGGATGGCAACCTTGCCATCCTTGGCCACCGGGAAGTTGTCATAGATGCCGTACTGCCAGGGATAGTAGTCGTCTTCCTCGATGGAAAACTCGAGATAAGGGCCAGCATTGTCGATGGCCCCTTGAAGGTGCAGGGTGAAGATGGTCACCAGGCTGAGATTCGCGGTGTGAGGGGTCACGACACGCCCAGCCTTGCGGGCCATTTCCACCACCTGAAGGGTGCGTGTGATGCCGCCCATGTAGCAGATGTCTGGCTGCAGCACGTCGACCACGCGGTCATCGATCATCTTCTGCCAGGCCGGCAGATAGTGATCCTGCTCGCCCCCTGTGACGTCCAGCGACAGCGCGGCCGTGACCTGGCGAGTCCACTCCATTTCCCAATAGGGGCAGGGTTCTTCGAAATGCTGGATGCCATTGTCCTGCAGAAGACGCCCTACCTCGATGGCGCGCTCTGGGCGAAAGCAGCTGTTGGCGTCGGCCAGCAGGTCGACGTCAGGCCCCATGGCTCGACGAATGGTCGGGATGATCGCCTCCGTGCGCCCCGGCCATTCATCCTGGTTACGACCGCACTCGGCGCCCACACGAAACTTGAAAGCGTCATAGCCGTGGCGATCACGCAAGCGTAGAAAGCGTTCAGCTTCCTGCTCGGGGGTAATGTCGCGCTTCATGCTGGAGGCATAGACCCTGAGCGGTCGAACCGTACCACCGAGTAGCTCGCAGACCGTCTTGTCATGAGCCTTGCCGAGCCAGTCCCACAGCGCCGTCTCGACACCGCACAGCGCGCGATAGAGATAGGAGCCCAGAAACTTGTGCTGGCGTTCCAGCACCAGGGCCACGCTGTCAGCGATATCATCAATCCCGTTGATATCGCGCCCCTCGAACCAGGGAACCACCTGACGATGCATGATCTCGACACTGATGTCGGCGTTGTAGGTGGACACCTGGCCCACGCCCTGGCTGCCGTCGGCCATGGTGACGCGGACGATACCAACGTCCTCGCTGTAGAAAGATTCGACCTTCTTGATTTTCATCTAAGTGTTCCAGGACTGGCGAATGATGTCGGCGGCCACCTCGGCCACCATCAAGGTGGGGGCCTGGGTATTGCCGGAGGTAATGTTGGGAAAGATGGACGCATCGACGACCCTCAGGCCCTCGGCTCCGTGAACCTTGAGTGACGGGTCGACGACCGAATTCTCGAGCCGGGTACCCATGGCGCAGCTTCCACAGAGGTGGTAGATCGACCCGCACGACGCCCGGAAGTCGTCGAGAATGGCCTCGTCACTGTGCATATCGGCGTATCCGCGGTGATCGACCAGGATGTCCTTGAGCGGCCCCGCGCTGGCCAGACTGCGAACCTGACGAAAGGCCGCGAGCAGTTCTGCCTTGTCACGAGCATCGGACAGGTAACGATTGTGAATTGCCGGCGCATCGTCGGGGTCAGCGCTCTTCAGCGTCACGGAGCCGCGACTGTAGGGTCGGCAGACATTGTAGAAAAGCGACACCTCGGCGTGCCGATGCAACACCAGGCGCCCCCCGGCCTCCTCCGGCAGGGCGTAGGAGATGGGATTGAAGAACACCTGCGCCTTGGCGTGACCATCGCCACTCTCTTGCACCGGGTGCTCCCCGCGACCCGACACCCCCGTCCCCTCGAGGGGGACAAAGGCACCAGCGTGCTTGACGCCAAAGGCCAAGGGACCCTGGCGGCGACTCACGTAGTCCCAGCCAGCCCGCAACTTGCCCGTCAGCCGGCCAAGCGTCACGTTGAGTGTCGGCTCGCGACTCTCGAAGAACAGACTGCCGCACAAATGATCCTGCAGATTCTGCCCAACCCTGGGGTTGTCGATGACACTGTCGATGCCCAGTCGCGCCAACGCCTTGGCGTCACCAACGCCAGAAAGCTGCAACAACTTCGGGGAATCCACCGCTCCGGCACACAGGATTACCTCCTGACGGGCCTTGATCGTGCGTCGTTCGCCACCGCACGCGACCTCGACACCGACGGCACGTCGCCCCTCGAACACCAGTCGCCTCGCCTGGGTCTGCGTCATCAGCGACAGATTCGAGCGCTTCAGCGCCGGGGTCAGGTATTCCCGAGCGCTCGATGAACGCAGACCGGCCCGAACATTCATGTCGTAGAAGCCATAGCCATCCAGGCGCTCGCCGTTGAAGTCATGATTATTCGGCAGTCCGGTCGCGTCACAGGCAGCGAAGAAGGCATGGCAAAGCTCGGGGGCACTATCCCGGGTGGAAAGGACCCCAATGCTTCCATCACGACCGTGATACCTTGTGTCCTCGCTATGGTGTCGCTCCAGGCGCCGAAAATAGGGCAGGACAGCGTCATAGGACCAACGTGGAGAGCTGACCGCAGCCCAGTCATCGAAGTCTCGCCGATCACCACGCACGTAGATCATGGCGTTGATCGCACCGGAGCCACCAACCCCCTTCCCCCGGGGCTGGTAAACCCGCTGCTGCCCCAGCTCGGGCTCAGGTTCGGAGCGATAGCAGTAGTTGTAGCGAGGACTGTTGAAGTGATGGACGAACCCCGCCGGCACCGAGATTGTCGGCGTCTTGCCGCGTGCTCCTGCCTCAATCACCAGCACCTGTCGATCGCAATCCTGTGACAGCCTTTCCGCCAATACACAGCCGGCGGAGCCTGCTCCAATGATGATGATGTCGACCTCTGAAACCATGCGGGCTGCTCCAGCCAGGAAAGGTGATGACTGACCACAATCTAACATTCTAGATTTGGTGTTGTGAAGACGCGAAATAGTCATACGCATCACAACAGCATAGACTTTTGTCGTAGCGAAAAACCTTTAACCAAAACACAACAAACCTTCATATGTTTGTTTTTTATGGAAATACAAGGGCCCACTCAGTGACATCTCTCGCTCTGACACGACATCACCCTCGCACAGCAGTTGAAAGACAACCCCTAAACTAGCATTTTAGATAGCCACAACACGCCTGCCCCCTGCTTCGACAGGGTTTTTGTTTTCACCTGCAAAGGCTTCGCCCATGCGCTATCAGAAAATAACAAAGGAAATCGCCGGCATCGATCCAGCGGTGTTCATGCCTGCACTCCTCCTCACCCTGCTACTGGCTCTGGTCTTTTCCCTCTGGCCCGAGCAGAGCGGGAGCCTCCTCCATCAGATTCACGCCTTCACCACCAACGAACTTGGCTGGTTCTTCCTGCTGGCCACCATCGGCGCGATCAGCTTCTGCCTGTATCTGGCGATGTCGCGTTACGGCAAGGTGGTTCTGGGAGACCGCGACACTCGTCCAGAATTCTCGACCCTCACCTGGCTGGGCATGATCTTCACCTCGGGCACCGGCGGTAGCCTGCTGTACCTCAGCGCCGCCGAATGGATCTGGATCATGCAGTCGCCTCCCTTCGGCGCCGAGCCCGGTAGTGCAGAGGCGGCACGCTGGGCCAGCGCGTTCGGCATGTTTCACTGGGGCCCCTCGGCATGGGCCTGGTATATCGCCTGCGCGATACCGATCGGCTATGCCATGTACGTCCGCAAGCAACGCAACCTGAAACTCAGTGAACTGACTCGCCCGGTGCTAGGGCGCTGGGCCGATGGCCTGGTCGGTCACGCCATCAACTTTCTGTATATGTTCGGCATCATCGGCGGCGTCATGACGTCGATCGCCCTTGGCACGCCGCTTATTTCGAGCACCTTCGCCTACGCATTTGGCATACAGGCAGGCAACCCGGTACTCGACGTCTTCGTGATATTTCTGTGGACCGCCATTCCGATGATGGCGCTGATCCTCGGCCTGCAGAAAGGCGTCGCTCGCCTGTCCAATTTCAACGTCCGCCTGGATATTGCCTTGCTGGTGGGCGTCCTGGCGTGTGGCCCGCTGTCTTTCACGCTCAACCAATCGGTAGACGGGCTGGGCCTGATGCTCCAGAACTTCGTCTACATGAGCTTCGCCACAGACGTTATTCGCAATACCGGCTTTCCCCAAGCCTGGACGATCTTCTACTTCTCCTGGTGGGTCGTCTACGCCCTGCCTTACGGACTTTTCATCGCCAAGATATCGCGTGGCAGGACCATTCGGGGAATCGTCTTCGCCGGCCTGGTGGCCGGGTCGCTAGGCTGCATGGTGTTCTACATGGTCTTTCCGGCATTCGGCATCCACCTCCAGACCAGCGGCCAACTGGACCTCATCGCGGTGATGAACGAGGCGGGTCGCGGCGAGGTGGTGAAGGCCATGCTCGAGCAACTGCCTGCCGCAGGACTGTTCATCGTGGTGTTCGGCCTGGTAGCCCTGCTGTCCTATGTCAGCGGTCAATGTGCGGTCGGCTATTCACTAGCCTCGGCGACGCAAAAGACCCTGCTTCCCGAGCAGGAGGCGTCACGCTATAACGCGTCGTTCTGGCTGGTGCTGGTCGGGCTGGTCTCCACAGCGCTCTACTTCCTCAATCCAGAAAGCTTGACGCCACTACAGACGATATCGATCCTGACGGGGTTCCCGCTGTGCTTCGTCATCGCCATCGTCGGACGTAGCTTCATGCTGATGCTGAATCGGGATCTGTTCAACGAAACGGCGGTGCGAGATATCGATGGCAAGAAGTATCTAACGCCGACCACCACTGGCATCGATGCACCAGTCAATACCGGCGCAGTATCGCCCGAACTGGACTAAGTCCACGATCGACAGTAAAACACACGGGCTTGGTGTCATTGGCACCTCGCCCGTTGTCACGGCGGAACGGATACGGTCTGAAGAGCAAGAACAGGAGAAGAAGGATGGCCGACGGTGCCGAGTCGATGTCGCAGCAGGCATATACCATCATCAAGGATCGCGTCCTGAAAGGCACCTATGCCCTGGACCAGAAGATCTCGATCAAGGAATTGACCGAGGGCCTCGGGATTGGACGCAGCCCGGTAGGCGAGGCGTTGAAACGCCTGCAGCATGAAGGACTGATCACCATTTCACCCAAGAGCGGCAACAGGATCTGGAACCCCACGCTGACCGAGCTTGAACAGCTCATGGCGTACCGAAAGATGATGGAGATTGGCGCCCTGCACATGTCTCGAGATGTGCTATCCCTCTCAGACAGTCTGTTGACCCTGTGCCATCAGATGGATGAGGCCATCTCGAAAGAAGACTGGCTGAGCTATGAAGCGTTCGATTACCAATACCACATGACCTTGATCGAATCTTCCGGCAATCAATATCTCATCGACTCCTATCGCCTGGTGGCAGACAAGATCCGCCTCGCTCGCAACAACATGACCCGCACCTTCGATCTATCCAACGCTGGGCACTACGATATTGCCAACGCCCTGAAGCGCAACACCTTCCTGGCCGAGCGGGAGCTGGACAAGCACTTGACGGTATCACGGGACCGCTTCACCCGTTTACACACGCCCACCAACACACGAGGCTAAACCGAGCCTGCCAACCCTCCCCACTCACGACGTACCGCCAAGATTCACTCCACGTTTCAAAGGCCTTCCCTGCCCCGCCGGCCGGAAGCTGACGGTGCCGCCCGGTTCTCGAGTAGCTAGCCACCGGGTCAGACGCGTACAATGCGCCCTCCACTTTGGTCGAAGCCCCTTGCCGTGCCGGCCCAAGTCTCTCATTCATGTTCATCCCGCGAGATACTCCGCCGTGCTCTCTACCGCCAACATCACCATGCAGTTTGGCCCCAAGCCGCTGTTTGAAAACGTTTCTGTCAAATTCGGCCAGGGCCACCGCTACGGTCTGATCGGGGCCAACGGCTGTGGCAAGTCGACCCTGATGAAGATCCTCGGGGGCGACCTCGAGCCGACCAGCGGCCAGGTGATGAAGGACGCCACCACTCGCCTGGGCAAGTTGCGCCAGGACCAGTTCGCCTTCGAGGACGAACGTGTCATCGACACCGTCATCATGGGCAACGAAGAACTCTGGAACGTGACCGCTGAGCGCGAGCGCATCTACTCCCAGGCCGAGATGAGCGAAGAAGACGGCATGGCGGTGGCAGACCTCGAAGTCCGCTACGCCGAGCTCGACGGCTACACCGCCGAGGCTCGTGCCGGTGAGCTGCTGCTGGGCCTGGGGATTCCGCTTGAACAGCACGACCAGCCGATGAGTGTGGTGGCACCGGGCTGGAAACTGCGCGTACTGCTGGCCCAGGCGCTGTTCAGCGACCCCGATGTGCTGCTGCTCGATGAGCCGACCAACCACCTGGACATCAACACGATTCGCTGGCTCGAGGACATTCTTCGTGCGCGCTCGTCGACCATGATCATCATCTCCCACGATCGCCACTTCCTGAACAGTGTGTGCACGCACATGGCGGATCTGGACTACGGCGAGCTGCAGCTGTTCCCCGGCAACTATGACGAGTACATGACCGCGGCCACCCAGGCGCGTGAACGTCTGCAGTCCGAAAACGCCAAGAAAAAGGCAGAAATTGCCGAGCTGAAGCAGTTCGTCAGTCGCTTCTCGGCCAATGCCTCCAAGGCCAAGCAGGCGACCTCACGCCAGCGCAGGATCGACAAGATCCAGCTCGACGAGATCAAGCCGTCATCACGGATCAGTCCGTTCATTCGCTTCGAGCAGAACAAGAAGATCCACCGCCAGGCGCTGGAAGTGGAAGCGCTGTCCAAGGCCTGGGACGACAATGTCCTGTTCGAGCGCTTTGGGCTGCGCATCGAAGCCGGAGAGCGGGTCGCCATCATCGGCCCCAACGGCATCGGCAAGACCACCCTGCTCAACTGCCTGGTCGGCGCGATGGAGCCCGACGCCGGTGAGGTCAAATGGACCGACGCCGCCGAAGTGGGCTATTTCGCCCAGGACCACGCGGCGGACTTCGAGGGGGGCGAAACCCTGTTCGAATGGATGCAGCAGTGGACCACCGCCGGTGAGCAGATCGTGCGCGGCGCCCTCGGGCGGATGCTGTTTTCCAATGATGATATCGGCAAGTCGGTGAAGGTGATTTCAGGCGGCGAACAGGGACGCATGCTGTTCGGCAAGCTCTCGCTGCAGAACCCCAACGTGCTGGTGATGGACGAGCCCACCAACCACCTCGACATGGAGTCCATCGAGGCGCTCAACCTGGCGCTCGAGCACTATCCCGGCACCCTGATCTTCGTCAGCCACGATCGCGAGTTCGTCGGCTCACTGGCCACCCGCGTCATCGAGATGAAGGACGATGGCATCGTCGACTTCAGCGGCAGCTACGACGACTACCTGCGTAGCCAGGGCGTGTTCGGATAAGTTACCACTCACACACGCAGGGCAGCACGTGCTGCCCTGCGAGCCGGATTTACCGCCTTCAGCGAGATCACCTCGTGGTCGACCCAATATCGATACCCATCGCAGCGGGCAAGACAATGGCGAGCAGGTATTACGCGCTCGGCGCTCTCGCTTGGGGCTCTCCTCCTGAAACCTGAATGCCTGCCACTTCTCTAGCCCCTGGCAAGCGCCTGGTATTGGCTCCACTGCTTGGGGGACTTTCCATACAGTCGTTTGAACTCTCGACTGAATTGCGAAGCACTTGCGTACCCGACCGCCATTGACGCTTCGCTCACGTTCATTCCCGCAGCAATCTTCATGGCGGCGCTGTTCAGCCGCATCGTTTTCACGAACTGAATGGGTGACATCGTGGTCGCCTGCTTGAATTTTCGATGAAAAACAGCACGACTCATCCCCACATACGAAACGATTTCGTCAATGGTGATAGTTTCATCGAGGCGGGACTGTAAATATTCGATGGCTCTGGCAATCTCGTTGCCGACTCCAAAAGCGAGCCTCGCCGAAGCCCCGGCATCTCCCATCAAAACAGCATAGTACAACTCGCGAAGGCGCCCTTCTCCGAGAACCTCGGTCTGCGTCTTGCTATCACCTAATTGCAACAAGCGTAACAGTGCTTCAGAAAATCCATCATCCCATCGGGCAAGCGATACGCTTTGCGACAAAGAATCCCCACGAGGTTTTTCAGCCCCCGCTGCAGTGCTTTCTACCTGAATAACTATTTCTTTCATCACTTTCGTATTCAGGGAAATAGACACACCCAACAAGGGATCTTCTGGGGAGGCAGCCGGGGTACCTGCCTCGACCGGCAACGAAATGGGGCAACACATGTATTGGCTGCTGTCATACACATATCGCCTGCCATTCACGATGGCTTCCTTGGAACCGCCTACGATCGCGATCACGCTAGGTTCGTAGACGGCAGGAGTACAATGAAGCGCCTCAGTAACACGGAATATCTGAACGCCCGATACCCCCGTTTCCATCACCCCATCTTCGTGAAACTTGCTTTCGACAAGCGCTTTTATCTTGTGCCTGCTCATTCGACAAAACTCGAATAACTTAGTGGAAGAAAACTATCAACCAAAAGAGACAAA
Source organism: Halomonas sp. EF61 (assembly GCF_040147045.1). Lineage (NCBI taxonomy): Bacteria > Pseudomonadati > Pseudomonadota > Gammaproteobacteria > Oceanospirillales > Halomonadaceae > Halomonas > Halomonas sp. EF61. The sequence goes on from NZ_JAMSHM010000002.1 coordinate 481,359, forward strand.
GTCAACGAAGTGATACGAATAGGCATGTTTTAGAGATTATCTGGTCTACATTCACGCATGGCCGAGAGTTATCATTGGCACCACAAACTTCAGACACTGTTTGACTAGTCGGTCTGGCTAGAATTGGAGACACGAAAATGTGTACAAAAAAATCCCTAGCGAAGGGCTGGACACCAGATCAACTCGAGTCCCTGCAGGGAAACACCTATGTGATTACTGGAGCCAACTCAGGTACGGGCTTTCAGGCGGCGCGCATTCTGGTGTCCAAAGGCGCCGGGGTGGTGATGATGAATCGTAGTGTCGAAAAATCGGAAGCAGCGATAGCAGCACTGAAACAAGAATTCGGTAGAGAGGTACAAGCAACGTTCGTTCGACTGGATCTTGCTTCGCTTGACTCGGTGCGTAAAGCATCGGCAGAAGTACTGGCAACGCTCCCCCGAATTGATGCCCTTATCTGCAACGGTGCTATTGCACAGGTCGCCAGGCAGGAATTTACTCAGGATGGTTTTGAAAGTCATCTCGGCGTAAACCACTACGGCCATTTCCTTCTTTGTGGACTGCTCTACCAGCGAATCGATGATTCGAACGGGCGCATAGTCGTAGTTGGCAGTGAAGGCTACAAGATGGGCTTAAAAACCATCCAGTTCGATGATATGAACTGGAACAAGAATTACCACCCAAACAGCACTTACTGCCATAGCAAGCTAGCTCAGATGATATTTGCTTACGAGTTACAGAGAAGAACAACAGAGGCAGGGAAAAACATAAAAGTATATGTGTGCCATCCTGGTGCATCCCGGACTTCCCTGATAAACGAAAAGGCCAATGTGGCGTCACGTTTGATCTTTTCGTTGATGGCAAAATCACCGATGGTGCAAACAGCGGAAAGAGGCGCCTACCCGGAAGTGATGTGTGCCACCACTAAAAACCTCGAACAGCAAGCTTATTATGGTCCTTCCGGCTTATTTAACTGGATAGGGCCAGTCGGAAAATGTGAGATCAAACCATTTGTCTGGGACAGGGCCGTCGCCGAGAAATTATGGGCAGTCTCAGAAAAAGAAACATCTATCGGATGGCAAATATAAAAATCTCGACAAGACGAAAAAACCAGAAAAAACAAGAGAGCAAAAGCAATGCATATCATGACCCTTCCGATCGCGACGGTTCTATTCCTTGCGCCAACCATGGGGGCCAGCGATACGCTACACTTTGGCATCGGCATCGCAAATTACAACAACGAACAGCTACACTACTCGGACAAGGCATTTTACGAAAACTTCAGTGCAGAGCTTGGCGCCCACACAGACTTTGACGACTCATTCATGCTTCATCTGAATGCGCACCTGTACACATCACCCAAGGACCTGCTAGCACGTATAACTCCCATCTTCTACGCCGGCGCAGGGATCATGTTGCTCAAAGGACAAGAAGACTACGGCTTCGAGAACAAGAGCAACAATACCAACGAACGCTGGGGAGTCAGGCTTCCCATCGGCATTGAGCTGATGACGCCGATCGATATTTCGGTCTTCTCGGAGGTCGTCCCGAGCTACGTATTTTCCCCGGATGAAGAGTATGAAAGCATCTTCACATCGGGAATACGCTACTACGTGTACTGACACCCTTGCCATGGCGAGTATTCAACCGGAGAGAAAGCACTCACCTTGCATGGAAGGCCATGCGTCCCTCTGCTCCAAGCAGGACGCCCCCTGCCGACGCACCGGCAGGGAGGCCTGGCCCTTTGTCAGCTCAGGTGATCTGACCCAGGAAGTTCTGTAGCCGTTCGTTCTGCGGGTTGGTGAAGAACCCGGTCGGTTCGTTGATCTCGACGATCTTGCCCGCGTCCATGAAGACGATACGATCGGCCACGGCCTTGGCAAATTCCATTTCATGGGTCACGCACATCATCGTCATGCCCTCCCCGGCCAGATCGATCATCGTATCCAGTACCTCCTTCACCATCTCCGGATCGAGCGCAGAGGTCGGCTCGTCAAACAGCATGATCCGTGGCTTCATGCACAGAGCCCGAGCGATGGCCACGCGCTGTTGCTGCCCACCGGAGAGCTGCGCCGGATACTTGTCGGCCTGCTCGGGGATCTTGACTCGTTCGAGGTAGTGACGAGCGGTCTTCTCGGCTTCGGCACGACTGACCTTCTTGGTCTTCATCGGTGACAGGATGCAGTTCTCCAGCACCGTCATATGAGGAAACAGATTAAAGCTCTGAAACACCATGCCGACGTCTTCGCGTACCTTGGCAACGTTCTTGCCTCCCGCGGTAAGCTCGATCCCGTCGACGACGATCGTGCCCGAATGTATCTCTTCGAGCTGGTTGATGGTGCGGATCAGGGTGGACTTCCCTGACCCGGATGGGCCGCAGATGACGATACGCTCACCCGACTCGACGGACAGGTTGACGTCAGTCAGGGCGGCAAACTCGCCGTAGTACTTCACGACATCCTGCATCACGACAGCTTGTGCAGACATTGGCAGTCCCCAATTATTGGCTTACTTGTTCAGGTAATCCGGAAGCGGCTCACCCAGCCACTCCTGGTGGATGTCGTTCAGGGTGCCATCGGACTTGATCTGGGCGAGGTAGCTGTTGATCTGCTCCAGCAGCTCGTCGGAGCCAGGCGCCACGCTGATACCCTGGAGCTGGTTGGACAGATCGAGCTTCTTCTCGAAACGACCACCGGTGACGGCGATCACTTCTCCCATCACTACGTTGGAGGCGCCTAGAAGGTCGACCTGGCCCGACATCAGCGCCTGTACTGCACCGGCACCATCATCGAAGCGACGGATTTCCGTGCCCTCCGGGGCCGCTTCGACGACGCCCTTCTCCTGGGTGGAGCCCCGGGCTACGCCTACGATGTAGTCGGCCAGGTCCGCTTTCGATTCGACTTCCTTGGACGCATCGCCGTACACGGCAATACTGATGGCCGCGTAAGGGTCAGAGAAATCCACCTTTTCAGAACGAGCCGGTGTAATGCCAAGGGACGCCACAAGAACGTCGACCTGGCCAGACAGCAGGTAAGGGATACGGTTAGGCCCTGTCACCGGCACGATCTGCAAATCGACGCCGAGGCTTTCCGCCAGTTCGGTTGCCACGGCGGCATCATAGCCATCGGGATTGCCTGATGTATCGAGCACACCGAAGGGGGGGAAATCGACCAGCATGCCGACACGTAGCTTGCCGGACTCCTGGATGTCGGTGAGTTCAGCAGCGACGGCGGATGCTTGTGTCCCGACGGCCATGAGGGTCAAGGCGGTGCTGGCGACAAGATGTTTTATTTTTATCATCTTTTTATGCTCCTTAGGGGATTATCGAACGGTTGAGAGTCTCATCCGCGCTTCGAGTCGCTTGGCGAACATCGACAGCGGACAACACAACAGAAAATAGAAAATGGCAATCGTGCCGAAGACCAGAATCGGCGAGAACGTGGCGTTGTTGACGATCTGTCCGGCGCGGGTCAACTCGGTGAAGCCGATGATCGAGGCGAGCGAGGTGCCCTTGATCAGCTGTACCGAAAAACCGACGGTGGCGGGCGTGGCGATCTTGATCGCCTGGGGCAGGATGATATGACGCATCCGGTTGACGTAGCTGAGCGCAAGGGCCTTCGACGCTTCGGTCTGCCCACCCGGCACGGCCTCGATGGCGCCTCGCCAGATTTCACCAAGGAAGGCGCTGGCATGCAGGGTGAGGCCCACCGCGGCAGCGGTGAGGGGGCTGACCGGAAAGCTGGACACCGAGAAACCGAAATAGATCAGGAAGAGTTGCATGAGCAGCGGAGTGCCCCGGAACAACTGGATATACAAGGCTGCAGCAGTGCTCACCATCTTGTAGCCGGAGGTACGCATGGCGGCGATCAGCAAGCCCCCAATCGCGCCGCATCCAAAGGCGATAAGCGACAGCAAGAGCGTCCAGCGCACGGCGGAGGCCATGAAAAGTATGTCGGCGGTCGAGAATTCACGAATCATGGCGTCAGCTCACAGGGTAGGTGAAGAGTTTGCGACGGATGAGCGCGAATACGCCCGAGAAGCCCAGCGCCATCGCCAGGTAGGCGGCGGTCAGCACCAGATAGACCTCAAAGCTTGCGAAGGTCGCAGCGTTGATGTCGGCGCCGACAGAAGCGAGGTCGCTTGCCGAGATGACCGAGACCACACTCGACATCAGCATCAGATAGATGAACTGGCTGGTCAGCGAGGGATATATCGTGCGAAGCGCAGGCTTGATGACCACATGGCGAAAGATGTTGAACGGGCTGAGTGCCAACGCCCGCCCCGCTTCGATCTGGCCGCGCGGAATCGCTTCGATACCGGATCGTACGATCTCGGTGCCGTATGCGCCAACGTTGATCGTCAGCGCCATTAGCGCCGCGGTGTTCGGGGAAAGCGTGATGCCAGCCGCCGGCAGGCCAAAGAAGATGAAATAGATCTGTACGATGAAGGGCGTGTTGCGGATGACCTCGACATAGGACGCCACGATCATTCGCAAGGGTCGAACATGTGACGTGCGGGCGACGGCACCGAGAATCGAGATCCCCAGCCCGAACACCATCGCGGTGGCCGATAGCCGAATGGTCAGCAGTGCACCGACGAGCAGCGCATCCCAGCTCGCGAAGACTGGCTGAAAATTGAAATCGTACATGTTTGTCCTCCTTGTTGTTTATATCGTTCTAAATTGCACCTTACACAATGTCAAGGTAGGAGGCCGGTTCACGCCAAGGGCCATCGCTGCCGGCACCTTCGTCAAGCAATCCGTTAGCGTTGTCGAATATGAACCTACAGCACTGTTAAACATGGTTATTTCTGGCGTATTAGAGAACTTCTTCGACGCCGGAACAGCAGGAAACTCGCCGGGCGCCAGGCTTGATATCAATAGTCGTAGAAGCCTAGATCTCAGGCCTCCTGGCGCTTGGGTCGGCGATACCGCAGCAAGCGCCGACAAGGGGAGACTACCGGGAGGGCGAAGGAGGATCGCACCACCACTCGCCGGTAGCACCGAGCCGCTCCAGCGAGAGTGATTTAGACGAAAAATAGCAAGCAGAAACAGCGAAGTAGCCTGTAAGCACTACCGTCGACTGTCCACTACAGGGCGAAGGTACTACCGCGAACCACCAGGGAGGGAACGGTAAGAACACGCTCGAAAGGCGCATCCGGCTTGCCCAGACGGCGCGCTAAAAGAGTGGATGCGCTCGATCCGGTGTTGCCGGGATTCGTTGCCACCGTCGTCAACTGCGGATACGCCATCCGCGCCACGGGCAGATCGCCAAAGCCGATGATGGCATGCGTCTCGCCTGGTACTGCGCCGCTCTGGCGTAGCCCCTGCATCACCCCAGCAGCGACGATATCGTTGAAGCAGATGATGCCGGTGGCGTCAGCGGCTTCGTCCTTGATGCGGCCCCCCGCCTCGATGGCGCCGTCGAGCGAGAACTCGGTCTCGATGATGGTTCCCTCGACTCCGTCGGCCTCGGCCAACCCTTGATGGAAGGCGCCAACCCGCTCGGCCCGCGCCGACGACCTGGACGAAACAGACACAAAAACAATGCGTTGATGTCCAAGGGAGGTCAGATGCCGAACGGCGCTAAGCATTCCGCTGGCGTTGTCGGTCCCGGCATAGTCAGACTCGGTCGGAGAGACCGCGCGCATGGCCTGGATCACCGGAATGCCCCAGTTGGCGATGCGTGAAAGCAGCTCCGGTGGGGTGCCTACGGCCGGACACAGGATGATGCCATCGACCGAATGCTCCCGGAACCTCTGCAGGATATCCTCCTGACGCTCCGTGTCGTCATAGCTGTTGGCCAACAGGATGACCCGATCTTCGTCGGCCATGGTCCGCTCGGCGCCCGCCAGGAAATCAATGAAAAACGGATTAATCAGGTTTGGAACGATCAGCCCCACCGTACCGCTGCTGTTGCTGCGCAGTCGAGCGGCCGCACGATCAGCGACATAATCCATATCTTTCATGGTCTTGGTGATCAGCTCGCGAGTCGCATCCGACACCAGTGGCGAATTTCGCGCGACAAGCGAAACGGTCGCCCGAGACACACCGGCCGCCTTGGCCACCATCTCCATCGTCACTTTCTTACGCATCGGACCTCCTTTTTCTCAATCATGCCGCTGTCCTGCCGCAAATACTAGCTCACTTAACACCTAGTTAGATCGTTCTATTTACGTCTATCCAAATCTCGCTCTACAGTCATCCATCACGCATGCGAGGAGAACAATATGGATAAGCAACCCAACGTGATAATGATCCTGGCCGACGACATGGGCTTCTGGAGCCTGGGAACGCGCGGCAATCAGGAAGTCCAGACCCCCCATATCGACGCTCTGGCGCGTAGCGGAGTGGATTTCGTCAACTGCTACTGTGTTTCTCCGGTGTGCTCCCCTGCCCGCGCCTCGCTACTCACCGGACGCATCCCGTCGCAGCACGGTGTGCTCGACTGGATCCGCCAGGGCTCCGAGGACAAGAATGGCGACAGGTCCGTCGAATACCTGCAAGGCATGCTGGGATTCAGTGACGTGCTTCATGACAACGGCTACGACTGCGCCTTGATCGGCAAGTGGCATCTGGGTGACAGCGCACATCCCCAGAAAGGATTCACCCACTGGATCACCATGCCGAAAGGCTCCGACAGCTATTACGGCGCCAGAATGTACCGCAACGGCGTCGAAGAGATAGTCCCGGGTTATCTTACGGACTTCCTGGCCGACGAGGCGACCCACTATCTCGAGTCCCGTGCCGGAGAAGACCGTCCCTTCTTCCTGTCCTTGAATTTTTCCGCTCCCCACCGGCCCTGGCACAAGTCACAGCATCCACGCGAGGTCTGGAGCCAGTACGACGATTGTGAGTTTTCCACCTTCCCTCGCCAGCCGCGCCATCCCGATCAGATCAACAACGGCGTCTATCCCCAGGAAGACGTCAACGAGATGATCCAGGGCTACTGCACCTCACTGACCGCAGCCGACGCGGCGATCGGACGGGTCCTGGCCAGGCTCGAGGATCTCGGTCTCACCGAAGATACTCTGGTCATCTTCACCAGCGACAACGGCATGAGCCTTGGCCACCACGGCATCTACGGCAAAGGCAACGCGACCTACCCGCAGAATATGTACGACCAGGCGGTTCGCGTGCCCTTCATCATGGCCCAGCCCGGCAAGATCACACCAAGAGCCTCGACGGCACTCGTCAGTCACTACGATTTCTGCCCGACCTTGCTCGAGTACCTCGGCATCGATGCGAAGGTCGGCGACAATCTGCCTGGAAGGTCATTTCTGCCCATCCTGACGGGGCCAGATGACACGCAAGACCGGGATGTCGTGGTGTTCGACGAATATGGACCCGTGCGAATGCTCCGCGACAGCCGTTGGAAGTTTATCTGGCGCGTGGGTGACTGGCCCAACGAACTCTACGACATGACCGAGGATCCGGACGAACTCAACGACCTCATCCACTCCCCCGAGCATGCCGATATCGCGGCAGAGCTGGAGCAGCGCATGGTTGCGTGGTTCGAGCAGTACGTCGACCCGGCCAGAGATGGCACCAAACAGCCGGTATTCGGCCGCGGTCAGATTGCCCGCGTCGATGCCAACGATACCGATGGCGCACCCTTCGCCGATGATTGGTTCTACCAGAGCAGCGGTGGCGAGGATTCCGGGCCGACACTCTAACCACTGGCTGAAACACCAGGGCACCAGGGCGAATCACTCACTCGGTGCTTGGCCATCGGGCCGAAACTGGGTGACAACGGCGGTCAGGCTCACGCAACCGGTTCAGCCTGATTGCCGCTTCAGCCAGACAAGGGAACGACACCACCATCTGTTGGCTCATTGAGTCCGCTGTCATGGTGGAGCGCCTCACGTCTTTGGATCGATGGCATTGCATGGCGCGCCCCCTTGGCGATCGACCCCGCCCGCAATGCGAGGACACGCAGTCATCCCGACACGAAGCTCACTGGGAGATTCTGGCAGTTCGTCGGCGGGCACAGCCAGGAAATAAAACGTAGTGTGAAACCGCTTCATCGACCCACGGTCCCCGACATCAATTCCCCAGTTCGACAAAAAGCTCCCTATCTCGGTGAGAAAAGGAGCCCATTGCCATATCGAAACATATATTCGAATCGACTAGAAAGTATTTCCATCAAAAGTCGATCACATCAAAAGTCACTATTTCCTATGTACTACCCTTCGACCTTCTTTACATGAAAGGGATCAAAGAAAGGCGCGGCGACGAGTATCTTGTTCTCCTGGCTGACCAGGTACCCCGCCTCGGCGCTTTTCGCGAGATATTCTTTCCACTCCGGGTCTGCCTGTAGCTTCTGGCGCTTGGCTGCGCGGTCGGCCGCATCCTCGTACATCCACACATGAACATAGGAGTTGACATCACCCGTTTCAACCGCCCCATAAACAACGGGATAACCCAGGTGTTTACTCTGTACCTTCCACCCGTGGTCTTCATAGAGCTTCATGTGTTTCTTGATGGTACCCGGGCGGCAGGTGTATGTTCTTAGATCGTAGATCATCTTACTTCTCCTTCATCATGGTAGAAAATGGCGCTTTAACGTCCGCGATCGATTCAAACAGATCACGCAATGAGTAAATCATCATCAATGTTCCCGAGATGGGGATAGCGGCATAGAAAAGCCCCGTCGGAAGGTTCAGTACAGGCGTTACTGCACTGCTCCGTGCCGTCAGCTCCCATCCGTACCACGTCATGGCGAGCATGAACCCAAGGGATAGAAATGCCAGAAAGGCCCTGAGCAAAGGGGCCGCACGCTTTTGCCCTATCACCTGCTCGAGCCAATCTACTCTGAAGTGTGCCCGCTCTCGCCATAAGGCAGCGGAGCCCATGAATACCATCCAGGAAAACAAGCCCCTTACCACCTCATCCAGCCATGCGAAGCTCGCAAGTTGAAAGCTGCGCGCAATGACGCTTGAAAACAGCAGGATGAACAACGCTGCCAAACAGAACGAGGCAATCGCGCGCAGGAGTTGGCCCACCACTCGATCAAGTTTATTCATGAGTTCATCACCAGATCAGGCAGCCATGTCGATATCGCTGGAATCATGACGACGGCCATCAACACCACGAAAAGACCAATCAAGTAAGGCGTCAAGGCACGCGACAAGCGGCCGACGCTGATTTTGGCAATCGACGATGTTGCAAAGAGAACCATACCCACGGGAGGCGTCAGCAAACCGACCATTGAACACATGATCATGATCACGCCGAAATGCACCGGATCAACGCCAATCTGTGTTACGACAGGAAGAAACAAAGGCACGGTTAGTACGATGACCGCGATACCTTCCAGAAACATCCCCAGGACCAGCAAGATAGCAACGATAATAGCCATTATTATTGCTGGACTCTCGGAGAAGGAAAGCATGGTCTCCACCAACTGATTGGGAATGCGTTGGTGTATCAACAGCCAGCCAAAGAAGCCGGCGGCAGCAATAACGAACATGACCCGTACCGTATGGACCAGTGTTTCCCAGATTATCTCGGGAAGGTCGGCTACCTTCACTTCACGATAGACAACCATTGATAAAAACATGGCATAGGCACTGGCCATGACCCCCGCCCCGGTCGGTGTAAACACGCCACCAAATATCCCCGCAATAATGATCACCGGCGTCAGCAACGATAGAAGTGCAGACAGGAAACTACGGCCGATTTCGGCCCAATCGACATGGTCCCGTCGGGACATCTTGTGGCGCAAGGCGTGAACGTAAACCGCCAGCATCAAGGCCAGCGCCATCAGGACACCTGGCACAACGCCTGCAAGAAAAAGCTGGGCTACCGACACCCCAGTGATCGATGAATACAAGACGAAGGGGATGGATGGCGGAAACACTGGCCCTATGGTGGATGAGGCCGCCGTGATTGCCGCAGAAAAGTCCGGATCGTAGTCTCGATCCGCCATCGCTTTGAGCTCAACCTGCCCAAGCCCGGCCGCATCCGCCACAGCGGCACCAGACATGCCGGAAAAGAAGAGTGACGCCAGAACGTTTACCTGCCCAAGTCCACCACGAATATGTCCGACACACGCATCGGCGAAACGAAAGATCCGGTGAGTAATCCCTCCCGTGTTCATGAGATTACCGGCCAGGATGAAAAACGGTATCGCTAGAAGCGTAAAACCGGTGGTTGCCGAAAACATTCGTTGCGGCAACATCGCCAGAATATCAAAGTCCCCCTGCAGGGAATAAAAACCAACGGAAATCAGACCCAGCGCAGCAGCAACCGAAAGCCCGATACCAATCAAAGAGACAAGAGCTCCAAGGATGACGAATGTCAGCATATAGCACACCCCATACGGATTGGAGCGCAGTCCAGCGCTCCAATCCGTGCCGTAGAGATTAATCCAGGAAGCTCAGGAATGTTTGCATGTTTTCCTGACCGACATACTCTGAAACGCGATCTCTGGCCGGCCCCATCAGCTCAACAAACATCGCCGAGTCGGGATCCGTCACTTGCATGCCTCGCTCCTTGAGGGCAGCAATATCTTTCTCCTCTTGTGCGATGACGGCGTCCCGCATCATCGTCGAGGCGGCGACACTTTCCTCACGGACAATGGACTGCTGATCTTCGGAAAGAGAATCCCAGGTGTCCTTATTGACCACGTGGACCATGGAGTTGTAGACATGGCGTGTCAGAGCCAGATGGTCCTGCAACTCGTCAAAGTTGAAGTGGTAGATAACGCTGATGGGATTTTCCTGCCCGTCAACGACCCCTTGATTAAGAGCATTGGGAAGCTCGGGGAAGGCAATCTGCGCGGTTGATGCACCAAGTGCCTCAAGCGCTGCGACGATCTGCAATTCTGGCGGGGTGCGCAACTTCAAGCCGTCCACATCTTCGGGGCTCTCGATCGGCCTGACACTATTGGTGATATTTCTGAACCCGTACTCCCAGTTTGACAGCATGACCAGCCCCTCCTCTTCGAGCTGTGGCGCAACCCACTCAAAGAAGGGACCGTCAAGGACGTTGTGAGCCTCTTCGTAACTGCCGAAGGCGAAGGGAGTCATTACCGTACCAAATGCTTTTACATACTTGTCCAATCCCCCCTGAGTCGGCAAGTTCATATCGACGACACCGAGAACGGTTTGCTCAAGCTGCTCGGGAGGTGAGCCAAGCTCGTTTGCGGGATATAGCTCGACAGATACCGCACCCTCTGTTCTTTCTTCAACATTTTTTGCGAATGCCAACGCCGCCTGATGGGCAGGATGAGATTCTGCAGCAAAATGTGCCATTCGTAACGTAACATCCTGCGCTTCAACCGAGGCTGACAGAATGCAAGCGAGCGTGCCGAAAAGGATTTTATTATAATACATAGTACAATCTTCCTCTCATTATAGCTATCAGTGCTGTTTCATTACATCAGTGAGCGCCTACTCCTTCAGGCAAGCTTCGATGCCAGAAAGCTCTTCATATGCCTTGATCACGGCTGTGCAACCTTCGTTACCGTGCCCCATTATCGAAGCGAGGGCATAGGTGTTGTGCACCGACTGCGCCATGAAAGCCGGAAGACCTGCCTGTTCCAACCACTCGGCATAATAACGAACGTCTTTCTGAGCATTTTCCAACGACATGTGTGGCGTAAAATCACGCTGGAGCGTCAGGTTGCCATAAAGGTCCATCATCCCCGACTTGCCACCAGCCGCCGAGATAATCCCGATGACCTTTGACATATCGAGCCCCTCTTTCGCGGCAAGGGCAAAGCCTTCGCACCAGGACGCCACATTGGCGAAGGCAATGTAGTTATGGATCAACTTCAAGCGTGTCGCGTGTCCGGCGGGACCCACATGAAAAATGTTTTCTGCATAAGCACCGAAGACGGGGCGCAGTCGCTCCAGCAGTGCCTCATCGCCACCAAACAAGACGTTGACCTCACCACGTTCAGCATGAGCGGGAGTGCGGGTCATTGGGGCTTCTGCGTATTGAACAGAGGCCTGCTCACACGCTTTGCGCATCAGCTCGACATGCTCGACCGAGACCGTCGTGTGGTCCAGAAAGATGGCATCCTTAGGCAACTTGGCCAAGGCGCCATCGGGTCCGAGGGCGAGCGCCTGGACCGCTTCTGCGGTGGTGATACAGACGGCAAGAATATCGGACTCTGAGGCGATCTCGCCGACCGAGCCTCCTTTTACCGCGCCTTCATTGACCGCTCTGGCGACCCTTTCCGGATCCAGATCGTAGACCGTAACCCTGTGGCCCTTGAGGCAGAGATTCTTGACGAGCCCTCTCCCCATGCCACCCAGACCGACAAACCCGATACGTTGCCCTGCCATTACCTTCTCCTTGTTGCTCTTGTGTTCTGTGGACCTCAAGCTAGTTCAAGCCTGTTTGTCTGACAACTGTTTTTAGTGCTACCTTTGTCGCACTAGCCCCTTGCAGGTCGCATGGCCTACGCTTCAACGACGCGTCGCGGCTTGAGCTGTTCAGACGATCAGGAAGACATCCCAATGCAGGATTTTGAAATCTATGGGCGTATTGATCGCCCTCGCCGGCTACCTGATGAGGTCGCGGTAGCCCTGACCAAGGCGATCGAAGGAGGCCAGCTTCAGCCTGGCGACCGCCTTCCCACCGAGGCGGTACTTTCCAAGAAATTTGGCGTTGCGCGCACGGTGATCCGCGAGGCGATTTCGCTTCTCAAGTACGATGGCGTCGTCGACTCTCGACGTGGCGTCGGCACTTTTATTACGGAAACCACCAATCGTTCGGCGTTTCGCATCAGCCCGGGATGTTTCGAAAAACGCAAGCAGATCATAAAGTTGCTTCAGCTTAGAGCAGAGGTGCAGGCAGGGGCCTCGGCGCTTGCCGCTGGAACACGCACGGCTGAGCAAATGCAGGCTTTAGAAGATCTCTTTGCAGAAATCGAGCGACTTGACGCACTCGGTCCAGATGGAGCGCTTGAGCAAAGAGTCGACACCGAGCTCGAATTCTATCGGCGCATTACCGAAGCTTCTGACAATGAATATTATGTCGAGGTTATCGGCATGATTGAGGGGAATATACAGAGCAACCTGCGCTCGGCCTTTCTGAAGAATGCAGCGGCTTCTGAATTCGGCCCTTCCATTCTGGATGAACACCGCGCGGTGAGAGATGCACTGGCAATACAAGACGCATCGCTAGCTCGCAGCGCGACACGCCTACGCTTCGAACGCGCGGCTGAGCGTCTGGCAGCTCGCGAAGACTTTCTATAAGAACAAGGGTCTAGATTTATGAGTGAACAACCGTCACGTCATGGTGGAAAAGTTCTCGTCGAAGCCCTCGAGGCACAAGGGGTGGAGCGGGTATTTTGTGTGCCTGGAGAAAGCTACCTGGCCGCTCTTGATGGGCTTTTCGATTCCGGCGTGGACACCATCGTGACGCGACACGAAGGCGGGGCCTCGCTGATGGCCGAAGCCGATGGGAAACTTACCGGGCGTCCTGGCATCGCTTTCGTCACGCGGGGCCCCGGCGCCACCAACGCTTCCTGTGGCGTACATGTCGCCTACCAGGACTCGACGCCCATGATTCTCTTCATTGGGCAGGTGGCGAGCGATCAGCGCGACAGAGAAGCTTTCCAGGAAGTCGACTACCGGGCCATGTTCAATCCATTGGCAAAATGGGTCGCGGAAATTGATCGCGTCGACCGGATTCCTGAGTACGTAAGCCACGCCTTCCATGTCGCTCAAAGCGGCCGTCCGGGTCCTGTTGTGCTCGCACTTCCCGAGGACATCCTCTCATCAGACTACACTGGCGCCCCGGCTGTACCGGCTGCCACGCTACCTTCGGGCAAGGCGGCTGAGAGCGATGTCGGCGCCATTGTCGACATGCTGGCGAAGGCCGAACGCCCGTTGGTTATCGTCGGCGGTGGGCCCTGGTCCCAGAAAGCCGCCAATGCGCTCGGACGATTTGCCGACAAGGCCGCGCTACCGGTGGGAGCCTCTTTTCGCTGCCAGGACTATCTCGACAACCGACATTCACACTATGTTGGCGACGTTGGTATCGGCATCAACCCCAAGCTCGCGGAACGCGTCAAGAATGCCGATGTCATTCTCTCACTCGGTGCTCGACTGGGTGAAATGACGACCAGCGGTTACACCTTGCTGACGCCTCCCCTGCCGCGACAGACCCTCATACACGTCCACGCAGACGCTGCGGAAATTGGTCGTGTCTATCGACCGGCCCTCGGCGTCGTCGCGAACGCTGCCGAGCTCGTCTGTCAGCTGGCCGATGCAGCAAGGTCGCCGGAGTCACCGCGTGATCAATGGATCACCGGCGCGCGCTCGGACTACGAGGAGTGGCAGCAACTACAGCAGAGCCCCGGTGACCTGAAGATGGAACAAGTCATCTCTCACCTCAACGAGGCGCTCGGTGAGGATGCCATCCTGACAAATGGTGCCGGGAACTACTCCGCGTGGCTTCATCGCTACTATCGCTATCGCAACTGGCCCACCCAGCTTGCCCCCACCAGTGGCTCAATGGGCTACGGCTTGCCGGCAGCGATCGCCGCCAAATTGCGCCACCCCGAGCGAGACGTGGTCTGCCTGGCAGGGGATGGCTGCTTTCAGATGGTGATGCAAGAGTTTGGTGTTGCCTGTCAGTACGGCGCAAATGTCATCGTTCTGGTGTCCAACAACGGCATGTACGGCACCATTCGCATGCATCAGGAACGAAAGTATCCGGACCGCCCCTCGGGAACACGAATGCACAATCCCGACTTCGCTGCATTCGCCAGAAGTTACGGGGGCTTTGGCGCAACCGTGACAAGCGATAGCGAATTTCCAGCCGCACTGCAGGCAGCCAGAGAGGCAGGGGTTCCCGCGATCCTAGACTTGAAGGTAGACCCACACGCCCTGTCGCCCAAGCTGACCCTGGCCCGTCCATGAAGGCAGTAGCCAAGAGATACCCGCACGGACAGGAAGCTGCCCTGCCATCGCCAGGGTAGGCTTGATTCACCCCGACACCCCTGCCGGGCCGCAGCAGCATCTCAGTATCAAGCTGCACTTAATAGGAACCAGCTGCTCGCGCAGAAAGCTGCGCTCGCGGCCCGGGATCGGCTAGCTTGATGGCATCTGATGCACAACTTGGGCTATGGCAATGCGGCGAGCGAGGATGGTATTTCACAGACCTTTCACTGGTAAGTGATCCACCGCCAAGGCGAAAAGCTCGCCACACGTATTTCGATAGCCGGTGATCTTGCGGTACGGGCAATACGCACCATCAGGCCGGTTTGACGCGCCTTTCCACACCACCGCGGGGTGAGATCAGCCCCCTCGTCAGGCCTCTCTGCGCAGGGCGTAGACGTAGGCCTCGACCCTACCGCCATCATCGAGGCTGACGGTGACCGGGGTACGTTGGTACTCGGGCCCCTCAAACTCGTCCAGGGCCGCCCAGTGTTCCGGTAGTGCGTCGGACACGAAGACGTGGCCTCGGATATCGTCGCCGGCGTCTTCCAGCACCAGGCCAGGGAAGCCCATCTCGGCGCCCCAACCCGCCTGGCGCAGGCGGCCCTTGATGCTGCCCGGTTGCCAATGGCCGCCGATGGCCTGCATGACGTGTTCGTTGGGTCCGCCCGGCCCCAAGGTCCCGTAGATAAACAGGTGTGCCAAAACGCACCTCCCTCTCAATAGTTAAACGGCTAATTTTGTCGGCGATACTCCGGATCGGGCAACCCTGTAAAGACGATGACATGCCACAACACTCCTCAGGGAGGACTGCCCCCTGCAAGCAGGAGTTAGCATCGAACCGGGAAGGTACAGCGGCAAAGGTTGAATCCTCCAGCATTTCAGACACCCGTTTGGCACTGCATGAAACGCCGCCGGCACCCCACCGTAAATCGACGTCCCACGGCCGCATCCGATTCGTAGAACGTTCACAGGCAGAGATAGTAACCGCCCCCCCCCAACCAGGCAGCGTCCTTCGTGACAGTATGCCCGCGTTCCGTCACCCGCTTGCCAGCTTCGGTTTCGATCCAGAAATTCACCGGTGCTCGTGAGATCTCCTTGATGCCTTCGTCCGGGCTTGGAGGCGTCTTTATAGCCCAGATGACTCAGTCACCCAGGCGTCTTTCGCTCATGAAGATGGGACCTTATCAATCCAACCAGAGCTAGGTACTTAGTCCGAATTTCGGGAAACGCTCCAAGAATTGAAATAGCACAGAAACTTTAGACTTTGGTCTTGGTTATACAGTCCGATATTGACGGATGTCAATCGCACACCTAGGTTCCCTCAGGCAAAACAAGTTCTAACAAGAGAAACACAACCGCTTGAGGTATTACCATGAGAACAGCTCGACGTCTCCTCATCGCTGCATCGTTCACTGCAGCAGGCTTCCCCCAAGCCCATGCTTTTGAACCGGAAGGAAAGGTAGAGTGCCTGGCACCTGCTGATCCTGGCGGTGGCTGGGATTTCACTTGCCGGAGTGTCGGCAACGTGATGGAAGATCTGGATCTGGTGCCCCGCAGCGTACAGACGGTCAATATGCCAGGGGCTAGCGGTGGCGTGGCCTACGCCCACGTCGTCAGCAAGCGTGAGGGCGACGACCAACTGCTGGTTGCCGCTTCTACCGCCACGACTACCCGCCTGGCACAGGGACAGTTCCGGGGGCTCGATGTCGAGATGGTCAACTGGATCGGTGCTCTAGGGGCAGACTACGGCGTCATCGCGGTGGCCGACGACGCGCCTTACCAGTCCCTGCAGGATTTGGTGGATGCGTTGCAGAACGATCCACAGGCAGTCACGTTCGCTGGTGGCAGTTCGAAGGGTGGCTGGGACCACCTCAAGGTGTTGATGATGGCCCAGGAAGCCGATATCTCGGACCTGCCACATATCAAGTACCTCTCCTATACCGGCGGCGGGGAGGCCATGACCCAAGTGGTCGGCGGGCATGTCGATGCTTTCACCGGCGACATCTCCGAGGCTCAGGGCTTCCTGGAATCCGGTGACCTGAGGGTCCTGGCGGTGCTGTCCGACGAGCGCCTGCCGGGCGAATTCAGCGACCTTCCTACCGCTAAGGAACAGGGCATCGATGTGGTTGGCCCCAACTGGCGCGGCTTTTACATGCCTGCAGGCATCTCCGACGAAGCCGAGCAGTACTGGATTGACGCCATGGACAGCCTGTACGCGAGTGAGGAATGGAAAACGGTCATGCGGCAGAACGGTTTGATGCCGTTCCACATGAGTGCTGGCGAGTTCGAAACCTTCGTCAAGGAACAGATCGACGACATCGAGACCCTCTCCAAGGATATCGGGCTGATTCCGCAATGACCTTCAATGACCGCACCTTCGGGGCGCTGTTGATCACCCTGGCCGTCGCGTACGGCTGGGGCGCCACCCAGTTACCCGAACCGTTCGGCGGGGCCGAGGCCGTCGGCCCCGAGACCTTTCCCCACCTGCTGGCCGCAGTACTGGCAGTATCCAGCCTCTACCTGATCGTGCGCCCCGACCCGGATAACACCTAGCCCTGGGGACGTACCGGCGTCGAACTGCTGATCATCTACAGCGCACTGCTGCAGCCGCTGGCTTCATCCTGATCCCCCTTCTGGCGGTGGGCGCCCTACCGCTCAAAGCCTATGCCTCCGGTGGCGTCGCCCTGGAGCCCATGCTAACCCTCGGCGTGGCGGACTATCTGCTGCGCAAGCTGGAGATTCCGCTGGTTCCGATCATCCTCGGCCTATTGCTGGGGCCGGAGATGGAGAAGAACCTGCGCCACGCCATGGACATCTCCAGCGGTGACTGGACCATCCTGTGGGACAGCGGCCTGGCCATCGGCCTGTGGATATTCGCCGGGCTTGGATTGGTGCAGCCTTATATCATGGGACCTCTGATGAGACACCGGATGGCATCCGAGACGAAGGCCGTCAGCAAAGGCGATTGAGGCTTGGAATCATGCAGGAGGGCCCGGCTTAGCAGCTACATCCTAAACCGGGCCTCGTCGTGATTAGTCTTGGGCCGACGTTCCGCACCTTTATCAGCGCCCCCTGTGAGAGGAGTTAAAAGGAAAGTGGACCGCGCGGGAGACATGCCTCTAGCGCTTTTGCCTTCTCTCTCAAAACGTCGCGGTGTCGTTCAAGCGCTTCGGTAAAGCGCTCGCGAGGTCCGGATAGTGCCAGGGCGCCCAGCAACTCGCCACTAGGATGGCAAATAGCGATAGCAGCGGCCGCCACCGAAGGTTCTCGTTCTCCCATCGATACTTGGACGTCGTCGGGCTTACTATCCCCACGTAACACGCGTGCCGCAGCCCCTCGATCCAGGGGAAGACGCGCGCCTTGCTCCAGGTGATGACGAAGCTCGTGCCGCCCATTTTCCCGATATAGACACACTCGTTCATCGCCGTCCCGGATATAGAACGATGCCGTTTCACCACTGGCATCGCGCAATGCGTCGAGTATTGGGCGCACCAAGCCCTCGAGGCGCACTCCCTCTCCGGCCAGCGGCGCGAGACGTGCACAAGCGGGGCCGATACGGTAAATCCCTCGCTCATCCCTGACCACGAAGCCGAAGATCTCGAGAGACGCCATCAGGCGCAAGATGGTGCTTTTGTGATAGCCCGTCGCCTTGGACAGTTCCGTTAGTGAGAACTCACGGCGAGTTTCATCGAAGCTTTCCAGCAGAGTCAGGGCGCGTTCTACCGCCTCTACGCGTCTTGTGGCCACTGATGCCTCCATTGTGTGCGACCAAAGCATGATGTTGCGACAGGCGAAACCAGGTTGCAACACTGCAAAGAGCTAACTATTCTCTCTAGGGAAATCTGTTCTACTAGGGGCAACTCCATGTCAACGCCACTCAAGGGCTATCGAGTCCTCGATCTAACCAATGTCCTGGCAGGGCCATTCTGCTGTCACCAACTCGCCCACCTGGGCGCCGAAGTGATCAAGGTCGAACGGCCCGACGGCGGCGACCTAGCCAGGCAGCTGGGCGCTGATGCCGTACTGAATCGGGAGCACATGGGAGTGTCCTTCCTGGCACAGAACGCAGGCAAGGGGTCCGTCACCCTGGATCTGAAACAACCTGAAGACTGCGAAAAATTCATCACCCTGGTCAAGGACGCCGACGTGTTGGTGGAGAACTTTCGCCCTGGTGTAATGGCACGGCTAGGCCTCGAGTTCGACAAGCTCAAGGACGTCAACCCTCGCCTCGTCTACTGCGCCATATCCGGGTTCGGGCAGGACGGACCTCTATCTACTTTCCCTGCCTATGATCAGATCATTCAAGGCATGTCGGGGGTGATGAGCATTACGGGGGACGTTGATCATTCACCTTACCGGGTTGGCTATCCACTGGCTGATACGATTGGAGGGCTGACGGCAGCCATGGCAATCAATGCCGCCTTGGCAGAGGCCGAACGCCAAGCCAGGTTTATCGATATCTCGATGCTTGAGTCCGTGCTCGCGACCATGGGGTGGGCGGTTTCCAACTTGCTGGTTGCAGGCCGCGCTCCAACCCCGATAGGGAATGACAACGTCACTGCTAGTCCTTCGGGGACCTTTCGCACCGGCGATGGCCTGCTCAATATCGCCGCCAACAAACAGGAGCAATTCGAAGCCCTGAGTCGACTGCTCCAGCATCCTGAGTGGATCGAGGATCCGCGTTTCGCAGCGCGTCAGGCACGGCTCGAGCATCGTCAGGAGCTGAAGAACCTGATCGAAGCCGCGCTGAGCGAGAACACCACCGAACACTGGTGGCACGCCCTCGTGGATGAAGGTGTGCCAGCCGGCCCTGTCTACAGCGTAGAGGAAGCACTCAACCATCCTCAGGTCCGCGACAGGGGACTTATCGAGCGCTTCGATGAGGCCGGCATTGGCCGACCTCTCGAGATCGTGAGCGGCGGTTACCGCTTTGATGGCAAGGCCCCTCGCGTACCAACGCCTCCACCCTATCTTGGCGCCGATAACGATCGTTGGTTCGGGCCACACCACTCCAACCGCTCTGAGGAGTCAGACGCATGACCCAGGACACTCTAGATACTCAGGCCGCTAAGTGGTGGCACACCGAGATCATCGACATGACGCCAGGGGAGATCCGCTATCGCGGCTATCCCATCGAGGAGCTGATCGGTCGCATTGGTTTTGCCGAGATGGTCTGGCTGATGACCCGTGGCGAGCTGCCGACTCAACCCCAATCGACTTTGCTGGAAGCGGCGCTGATGAGCGCAGTGGATCACGGCCCTCAGGCTCCCAGCATCGCCATCGCACGCATGGCCATGACCTGTGGCAGTAGCCTCAACAACGCGATGGCCTCGGCCGTCAATGTACTCGACGATATCCATGGTGGCGCAGGCGAGCAAGCGGTAGAGCTCTACCAGTCAATCGATGAGCGCCTCACGAGCGGCATGTCCTTGGCCGAGGCCGCAAGAGCCGGGCTGTCTGTTTGGAGTGATTGCCACGGCAAAATCGTGCCAGGTTTCGGGCATCGCTTTCACCCCATCGACCCTCGAGCACCACGTCTCTTGCAGTTGATCGATGAGGCCGCCGAACGCAATGAGATCGACGGTCGCTACGCCGATATCGCTCGAGAGATCGAACGCCAACTGACAGAAGCGAAAGGGAAACCGATCCCCCTCAATATCGATGGGGCCACGGCAGCGATCTATGCCGAACTGGAATTTCCTGCACCGCTCGCCAGAGGGCTGTTCTGCCTGTCCCGTTCCGTGGGCATCCTCGCCCATGCGTGGGAACAGAAGTGTCAGGGAGGACGCAACAAAGGCCCCATGCCCAAGGGATGGCTATGGCAGTACGGCGGCCATCCTCCTCGCAGCGTCGATGACACGACTCCCGAAACGTCAGCTTAGGCCGCTGACCAACGTAGCACGCCATCCTCGAAATGGAGATGACATCATGAATAACAATTCTTTCAAACACTTGGTCGGCTTTACTGCCATCACCTCATGCCTGGCCTGTAGCAACGCCTTTGCCGAAGACCTGGTCGTCAGCGCCACCTCCCAGACCTCTGATGACTACGCGCTGGCCGTGGCCTGGTCGAACCAGCTGGCCGATGCCGAAGGTGACTTGCGTTTGACGGTGGTGGATAACGGAAGCGTCAAGGGGCTTCGGCAACTGGCAGCCTCACGCGTGGACATCGCCGTCATTGGCGCCCCTCACTATCTCGATGCGGTTGAGGGAAAGGGCAACTTCAGCGAGGACCCGGAGCGTTTTACCAGCGCCTATCAGGGCTTCAAGAGCCTATTCGCCATCAGCACCAGCGCTGGTCAGTACGTAGTACGTGCCGATGCCGGTATCGAAGGTTTCGGCAATCTAGGTGGCCATAGCATCGCCATAGGTCGGCCGGGCGGCAATGCCGGGCGTGTTTCCAGCGCCTTTCTCGAGGCCCATGACCTGAGCGCTGGGGAGGACGTGGACACCCAGTTCATTGATTACAGCGACGCCTTCAATCAGATGGCCAACAATCGCCTGGACGGCACTTTCGTGTGGGGCGGCCTGCCTCAGGCGGCCATCGACAATGCTTCACGCACCATGGATCTACAGTTCATTTCACCGGATGAAGCTCACTTGGAAGCCTTCCGAGATCACATCACGGCCGGTGAGCACTATCGTCTGAAAACGATCTCCACCGAGGAGATCGAGGAAGCCTATCAGGGGCGTGTCAGTGCGGACGGAGACATCCACTTCTGGAGCTTCCCATACATGTTCGTCGTCGATGCCGAGTTAGATGACGATACCGCCTATGAACTGACCAAATCCCTCTGGGGAAACTTGGATGAGATCAAGAAAACCAGCAGCGCCTTGAACCTATTGCGTCTGGACGAAGCGACTTCAGGTTTGACCGCCGATATGCATCCGGGGTCGGCACGCTACTTCCGCGAGATCGGTCTGATCGAATAACACTGGCCCAAGGGTCAGGAGGTTTTCATGTCGGTATCTCCTTCACACACTCCTGGGCCCGCACTGCGGGCCCTCGGTCTGACCGCCTGTGCGGCACTAACAGCTTTCATTATCTGGACAACCGTTGGTGTCCGCTATCCCGGTCAAATCATGTACGGCATCAGCCTGATGCTCGGCCTGGTGGCAACCTTCGCCCTCAAGCCCGGGCCGCTCGCGCAACGCTTTCCCGCGTCGGACCAGGCACTGTCGTGGCTGCTGATCATCCTGACATTGGCCAGTAGTGGCTACTATTTGGTTGAATATCAAGATATTGCTGCTTTTCGTGAAGGGCTTCCCAACCGACACGACATGCTGTGCTACGCAGTCGGTACGCTACTGGTCCTAGAGGGCGCTCGTCGAGTGGAAGGCTGGACTCTGGTCGCTATTACCGGTGGCGCCATCCTCTACTTACTCTATGGTCATTGGCTCCCTGGCGTCCTGGGACACCGCGAGTTCTGGCTAGATGAGGTCCTAGAGGTCAGCTACAGCTATCAGGGCATCTACGGTATCGCCTTGGCGGCGGTAGTCGATGTGGTGCTCATGTTCGTGATTCTCGGGGCCACGCTTCGGCACACTGGGGCAGGAGACTTCTTCAACTTCCTGGCCCTTCGCCTGGCAAAGGGCAAGCGCTCCGGGGCAGCCCAGGCCGCCATCATCGGTTCGGCCATGTTCGGTTCAGTCAATGGGTCGGCCCCAGCGAACGTCATGTCAACCGGTGTGCTGACTATCCCCATGATGAAACGTGCCGGCTATCAAAGCCGATTCGCCGGTGCCGTGGAGGCAGTGGCCTCCTGCTCAGGACAGTTGATGCCACCCATTATGGGAGTTGGTGCTTTCATCATGGCCGAGATCACCGGTATTCCCTATCCGAGCATCGTGCTGGCGGCGGTGATACCTGCATTTTTGTATCTGCTGGCGCTGTCCGGGGCTGTTGCCTTCGAAGCCGGGCGGCTCAACCTGAAGCCCGAGCAAAGCGGTGACGAGCCCTTCGATGCGAAGCGTCGTTCACAAGGCCTGGTGCTGGTCGCCGGTTTCACGGCCCTGATCGGACTGCTGTTGGCGGGCTATTCTCCCACCTGGTGCGGCATGAGCGCAGCCGCTGTAGTGCTCGTGGTTGCCATGCTGCTGCCTGGTACACGGCTCAGCTTGAGCGGACTGCGGGATGTGCTGGTGGATGGCGGTCGAGACGGCCTCGCGGTGCTGGTTTCCTGTGCTGCCATCGGTATCGTCATTGGCGCCGTCAGCGTAACCGGTCTCGGCGTAACGCTTAACCAAGCCATCGTCAGCCTAGGCGAAGACAATCTGGTATTGGCGCTGATTCTGGCAGCCTGCTGCTCAATCCTGCTGGGTATGGGGCTGCCGACAGCTGCCTCCTATCTGATGGTTATCTTCGTCGCCGGACCTGCGATCTTGGACCTGGGTGTCGGCTTGCTCCAAACACATCTTTTCGTTTTCTACTATGCCGTGCTCTCGGCGATTACGCCGCCGGTGGCGCTTGCCGTGTTCGCCGCAGCCGCGATCACCGGAGATCGATCGATCAGTATCGCCCTCAGCGCCCTTCGCTTGTCGGTGGTCGCCTTCCTATTGCCGTTCGCCTGGGTGTTCCATCCCGAGATCAATCTTGAGGCATTGTCAGCTAACAACCTACCCATGCTTGTCCTGACCGTTGCGATGATGGCGTTGGCCACCCTGGCGATCAGCGCCGCCAACGTTGGCTTCTTCCAGCGATCACTCAAGGGCTGGGAACGTCTCGTGCTGGCGGTGGCCGGCATTGCTGCGCTAACACAAGGGATGACAATCTCGTTGGCAGCCACCCTGATCATACTGCTGATCACCGCCAAGGTACGCCATTCGGCAATGATTGCGAAACCCGATTCGGAGGCACCATCGTGAGTCTGTACGCTCCCCCTGAAACCCGTTATTGCGAAGTGTTCAGTAAGGTACCGGAAGAGCTAAAGCTCTTCGACGCGCCTTCCGGATGGATCGATGCCAACAAGCCTGGGCAGCAGGTGCCGAGCTTTTTGGAAGGACCCGTGTTCGATGAACATGGAAACCTCTATCTCACCGATATTCCCCATGGTCGAATCCTGTGCGTGTCACCCGATGGCTGCTGGCGAGTTGTCTGCCAATATGATGGCTGGCCGAATGGCATGACCTTCGGGCCGGATGGTCGGTTGTGGATTGCCGACTACCGCCACGGCATCCTGGCGCTATCGACAGAGGGGGACTCTCCGCAGCCTATCCTCGCTCATTGCGGCAGCGAGAGCTTCAAGGGCGTCAACGACCTCTTTTTCGACCGACGCGGGCGTCTTTACTTCACCGATCAGGGACAGACGGGGCTGCAGGATCCTTCCGGTAGGGTGTACCGCTTCGAGCCCGACACAGGACGCCTGGATCGACTACTGGAGAACGGGATAAGTCCCAATGGACTGGTCTGCGATCTTGAGGAAACGTCTCTCTTTGTGGCCATGACCCGCGGCAACGGTGTCTGGCGCCTGCCGCTACGTGACGATGGTCCCATCGGCAAAGTGGGCATGTTTGTTGCGCTCGCTGGAGGAGTGTCCGGAGCCGATGGCCTGTCTCTGGATGAGGCCGGCAACCTCTTCGTCTGCGATGCGGGCAATGGCTGTGTGTGGGTATTTGACCCGCATGGAGTGCCGCTCTGGCGCCTGCAATCTCCAACCGAAGGTCGAACACTCACTAATTTGGCATTTGGTGGCACAGACAGGCGCACTTTATATATGACGGAATCAGCAACCGGTTCAGTACTAAAAATTCGGGTAGACACTCCCGGAAAAAAGAACATGTATTACTAAAACGAGTGGTTCATCGCGCTTGGCCGGGAAATGCGGCACAGATCTTCGGGAAGAAGCACCCTGTGTCGCGATACTTTTAGTCCATCTGCTTGATGACCTTGAGGGCCACTTTGTCTCGGCGCTGGTTGGCCCAGTCGCCGCAACCTCGACCCATCACCTCACATCCGTTCAAGGCTACTGAGTGGAAGAGATAGTTGATAACCTTGGTATTGGGGAATTCTCGCTCCCTCTGCCCCCTCATCACTCCCCGCCCGTTCTACGCCAATCTGCGAACATAGAAAAAGCCGCTGATTTTTCAGCGGCTTTCTCAAATTCTGTGGCGGAGGGGGAGGGATTCGAACCCTCGAAGCCTTTCGACTTACACACTTTCCAGGCGTGCTCCTTCGACCACTCGGACACCCCTCCGCATTGTCATCCCGAGAAACATGATGCCCGCGTTGCGCGGTGCTTATCCCTCAAGACGGCGCATACTTTATCGCCTTAAGTTCTCGATTGCAAGCCGTTTTTCGGCTTGCATCAGATTCGTCGCGTGGCAGTTCGGGGTCTGATGGCGAAGCGGCGCGATGGCGTCAGCGTGCTGCGATGGGAGGTTCGCTGGCCAGCACGGCGTAGTCCCCCCTCGCTTCCAGGCAAAGGGTGTCGCCGCACCACAGCTGCTGGACCAGGGCTATGCGGCCCTTGCCGCGTTCCGCCAGGCGCTGCTCCAGTGCCGCTTCGGCGCCTGTTTCTCTGCTGACCTGCCCGGCACTACCCTGCCCTGCCGCACCACTGGCATCAACGTCTGCGGAGCCGCTCGCCTCGGGTCGGCAGATCAGGCGGTAGTCGCTGGTGACCGGTGCGAGAAAGCGTTGGCTGGCCTCGGCCACCACCACGTCGCGGTTGTAGCCTCGACGACGCAGCCACAGGGTGGTCCAGCACCAGCCGAGCAAGGTGGTCTGAGCGGCCAGCGAGCCGCCGAAGCCGGTGCCCTTGTCGTTGAGGTTCGGGGTCAGGGCAAGCTCCCAACGCAGCGACTCCTTGTCGCGCGCCATGCAGGTGATACCAAGCGATCCGACCAGGGGGATCGCCTCACCCAGCCAGTCGAGAAAGGCCCCGGGGTCGTCCTCGCCTCCCTCGGGCGGCAAGACGGGCCGCGGGTGGGCCGTGCCAACGCGTCTGATCAATTCATCCATGGTTCAGTCCCAACGCTCGGCTCTCTATTAGTCCCAGCGCTCGGCTCCTTTCTAGTCCCAGCGCTCGACAAAGTCCTCACTATCGTGACAGGCGATGGGCTTGTGACGACCACCAAGTTGGCCGATGTAGATAAAGGCGACCAGTTCGTCGTCGTCGCCGAGCCTCAGGCCCTTGCGCACGGTGTCGTCGAAGGCGTACTTGCCGCTGCGCCACATGGCGCCGAGCCCCAGGGCGTGGGCGGCCAGCAGGATGCCGTGGGCAGCGCAGCCAGCGGAGATGACCTGCTCGATCTTCGGCACCTTGGGTACGTCCGGGTCCACCTTGGCGACGACGCCGATGATCATGGGTGCGCGCTTGGGCTTCATTCGAGCGCTGTTGAGGCACTCGTCTGTCGCCTTGGGGTCTTCACGAAATTCGGCCTCGGCGAACAATTCACCCAGGCGGTCGAGTCCCTCGCCGGAGAACTCGATAAACCGCCAGGGTCTGAGCTCCTTGTGGTCCGGTGCGCGCAGGGCGGCGCAGTAGATCGCCTCAAGTTGTTCGCGGCTGGGGGCCGGTCCCATCAGCTTGCCCATGGAGCTGCGCTCGTGCAGCAGTGTCATTGCATCCATCGTGTCACTCCAGAGGGTCCGAGCCCTGTCACTGTTCAGCGATCGAGAATTCTTCGCATTACCCTACCAGATCACTCGGGTATTGTCTGTGGCGCTATCGCTATCGCCCTGAGCCATTGCCACTACTGGCGCGCCAGGCGCAGCGGCGTGGGCGGTGTCTCGCCGGGAGTACCGCGCCAGGGGCTGATATCGAGACCACCGCGGCGCACGTAGCGTGCCAGCACCAAGAGCCGTTCTGGGCGAGCCTTGTCCATCAGGTCCATGAAGATATGCTCGACGCAGTGCTCGTGGAAGTCCTGGTGCTGGCGATAACCGACGATGTAGCGCAGAAGACCTTCGCGATCGAGCCGGGGACCGCGGTAGCGGATCATCACGCTGCCCCAGTCGGGCTGGCCGGTCACCGGGCAGTTGGACTTGAGCAGGTGGGACGTCAGCGTTTCCTCGACGATCTCGTCACTGACCGCAAGGTGCTCCGGGCTCGGCGTATAGTCGCTGATCTCGATGTCCTGATCGTCGATGCACTCCCCCGGCAACGGGCGCGGGTTGAGCTCGGCGTCGTCCACCGCCAGGATCTCCACGCTGAGCTCGGCACCGGCGGCCTCGCTCAGGTCGCGCTTCAGCGTTTCGATCAGTTCGTCGTGGCCAGCAAAGCGGGTCTGATTCAGGCTATTGAGGTAGAGCTTCCAGGATTTGGACTCGATCAACCGGGGCGAGCTTGCCGGCAGGCGAAAGCGTGCCACGGCGACACAGGGCTTGCCCCTGGGCGTCAGCCAGGACAGCTCGAAGGCGTGCCATTCGTCCTCGCCGACGAAGGGCAGCGCGCCTTCCTCGATCCCCAGCGGTTTGCGGTTGGCGGCGCGTTCGATGGGAAACAGAAGCTGCGCATCGTAGCGCTCGGGATAGTCCGATTCCCGCCCCAGGGGCGCATCGGTCAGGGTGACGGGGCGGTGGTGGGGATCCCGAGGGATAGTGGACATGGCAATACCTGAACAAGAGAGAGTCCGAGAGACAAACGGCTACCGGCCGCCCGAGGCGGCCGGTGCGATCAACTGCGAATGCCCTTGCCGTTTTCCAGCATCCACAGGGCAATGGCGAACAGCACCACGATAAAGCCGAAGATAGCGGCGAGCGCCCAGCCGACCGGGATGTCGGAGACGCCAAGGAAACCGTAGCGGAAGACGTTGACCATGTAGAGGATGGGGTTGAGCATCGAGGCGCCCTGCCAGAAGGCCGGTAGCAGCGAAATCGAGTAGAAGACCCCACCCAGGTAGGTCAGCGGCGTCAGCACGAAGGTCGGCACGATGGAGATATCGTCGAACTTCTTGCCGAGCAGCGCATTGATGAAGCCGCCGGTGGCGAACAGTGCCGCGGTCAGGATCACCACCCCGATGGTCAACAGCGGGTGGGCCACCTCGATGCGGGTAAAGAACAGCGACACCCCGGTGACGATGATGCCGACACCGAGCCCGCGCGCCATGCCGCCGAGGATAAAGCCCGCCAGTATCACCCAGTTGGGCATCGGCGAGACCATCATCTCCTCGACGCTGCGCTGGAACTTGTTGGAGAAGAACGACGAGGCCACGTTGGAGTAGCTGTTGGTGATCACCGACATCATGATCAGCCCCGGGACGATGAAGTCCATATAGCTGTAGCCGTCCATCTCACCGATGCGTGAGCCGATCAGGTTGCCGAAGATGATGAAGTACATCGTCATGGTGATCGACGGCGGCAACAGGGTCTGCGGCCAGATCCGGGTAAAGCGCCGGACTTCCTTGGCCACCAGGGTCCACAGGGCGATCGCGATCTGACTCGGGTTCATCCTCTCAGCTCCTTGTCGGCGTTGCCGCTTTCCACCATGGACACGAACATTTCCTCCAGCCGGTTGGCCCGGTTGCGCATCGACAGCACCCGCACGCCGTCTGCCTTGAGGGCATCGAAGACGTCGTTGAGGCACTGCCCGCGATGCACCATCACCGATAGCTGGGCGCTGTCCACCTGCTTGACCTCGAAGCCTTCGATGGCGGGGGCATGATCGATGGGTTCGGCCAGATCCAGCAGGAAGGTCTCGGTGTCGAGCTCACTCAGTAGCTCGCGTACGCTGGTGTTCCTGACGATCTCGCCGTGGTTGATGATGCCCACGTTGCGGCACAGGCTCTCCGCCTCTTCCAGATAGTGGGTGGTCAGGATGATGGTGGTGCCTTCCTCGCGGTTGATACGCCGCATGTACTCCCACATGCTGCGACGCAACTCGATATCCACCCCGGCGGTGGGCTCATCGAGGATCAACAGCTTGGGACGGTGCATCAGCGCGCGGGCGATCATGAGGCGGCGCTTCATGCCGCCGGACAGCATGCGCGCACTACCGTTGCGCTTGTCCCACAGGCTGAGGTCCCTGAGCAGACTTTCCGCCCGAGGCAGGGCTTCACGGCGAGGCATGCCGTAGTAGCCGGCCTGGGCCAGCACGATATCGATGACCCGCTCGAACTGGTTGAAGTTGAACTCCTGCGGCACCACCCCGAGATGGTACTTGGCCCGGGCAAAGTCCTCGTCGATATCGATGCCGAAGATCTTTACCTGGCCGGCGGTCTTCTGCACCAGCGAACAGACCACGCCCAGGGTGGTGGACTTGCCCGCCCCATTAGGGCCAAGCAAGGCGTAGAAGTCGCCCTGCTGGACGTCGAGGTCGATGCCCTTTAGGGCCTTGAAGCCATTGCCGTAGACCTTGGTCAGGCCTCGAATGGACAGAGCCGGTTCGGCCATGAGGGATCCTTGGTGTCAGGGTTGAAAGCTTGGGCTTTGAAGCATGAGATCGGACGCCAAGCGCTGCACGCCTTCGCTAGCTTGCCTGTCGCGGGTGACTCGACGTTGACGGTTGGCATCGGCTTGCCCAACCCGTCGCGATCGCGCCGTGCCGAGCGACGGGATTCGCTATTCGATAGAAGGCTTAGCATATGGGGTCGGTCGGGAGCATCTTCAACCGGACAAAGCGGCAAATGCGGCGTCGACGCAAGGGGCACTCGATGGTCTTACGCCGGACTCGCTTCGCGCAAGCACAAAAAAATCGCCGATCAACGCGATGATTCGCGTCGCTCAGGCGACTGTTGCTGCTTCTGGCGATGTGCTTTCCACAGGTATTTGAGACGCTTCTCGATACTGGAGCGGGAAACGAGATTCGAACTCGCGACCCCAACCTTGGCAAGGTTGTGCTCTACCACTGAGCTATTCCCGCTTGATCGATGCAGTCCGACGATGTCTTCATCGTGTCCTGCCTGCGCTGCGAAGTGGCGTCCCATAGGGGGTTCGAACCCCTGTTCCCGCCGTGAAAGGGCGGTGTCCTAGACCACTAGACGAATGGGACGCATGGAGCGGGAAACGAGATTCGAACTCGCGACCCCAACCTTGGCAAGGTTGTGCTCTACCACTGAGCTATTCCCGCAAACGCATCGCAAATTGTACCGGAAAGTGGCGTCCCATAGGGGGTTCGAACCCCTGTTCCCGCCGTGAAAGGGCGGTGTCCTGGACCACTAGACGAATGGGACGCATTGGAGCGGGAAACGAGATTCGAACTCGCGACCCCAACCTTGGCAAGGTTGTGCTCTACCACTGAGCTATTCCCGCGCTGCGCACTACTGCCGCATTCCGGCCTCGAGATTCGAGTTGGCGTCCCATAGGGGGTTCGAACCCCTGTTCCCGCCGTGAAAGGGCGGTGTCCTGGACCACTAGACGAATGGGACGCATCCGCCTCGTCTCATCTCGAGGTGGCGCGTATATTACTGAGCACCCTCAAAAGTGTCAACCCCGGCTGAAGGATTTCCTGCTCGATTCAGCGCCCTTCTCTATATAGGCTCTTTCTATACGCATTCGCTCTCCATCGACGCTTTAGCCACCCTCCCCTGCATCGTGGAACGCAGGAGTTGGTCAAACTGCAGCAAACGTCTTAGCTTGAATACCGAGGCTGCGACTTTGATGCAGTCGTGGGTGCCGCATCGACGCGAACCACGATGCGCAAGCCTCGACCGAACGTCACGGGAGACCGTCCATGCGCAAGAAGATCGAGAAGTCCGACGCCGAATGGCGAGAGCAGCTTACCCCGGAGCAGTACCACGTCACCCGCGAAAAAGGCACGGAACGTCCCTTTACCGGTGACTACCAGATCACCGAGGTGCACGGCATCTATCACTGCGTGTGCTGCAACGCCCCCTTGTTTGAAAACGAGCACAAGTTCGACGCTGGCTGCGGCTGGCCCAGCTTCGACCGCCCGCTGTCCTGCGAAAGCGTGCAGCGCCACGAGGACACCAGCCACGGCATGCACCGCATCGAGGTCACCTGCCATCGCTGCGATGCCCACCTGGGCCATGTGTTCCCCGACGGGCCGACCAGCACCGGAGAGCGCTTCTGCATCAACTCGCTGGCCATCGACTTTCATGAGGGGGAGTAGGCGTTGAGCCATCCCCTGGCCTACGCCTCAGACGTCTCTCTCCCCTTGCCCCTTTCCTTCTCGCTGCAAGCCCCTGTGCCCGCCGCCAGGTGTTTTTCGGCGGGCCTGGCGCGCTTGTCGCCCGGACCTTGCGACCTCGCCTCCCGCCGTGTGCGACCCTGCCCTCCATCATCTGCGGCCTTGTCATCCACCGCTCGCGACATTTGCCTCGCATTTCCATAAGATGGGGAGCCATTTGCGCAACACCCTTTAGAAAAGGCAGGAGAACGAGATGCTGGGCTGGTTTCCGGGACATATGAACAAGGCGCGACGCCAGATTCTCGAGGCGCTGCCGGAAATCGACGTGGTCATCGAGGTGCTGGACGCGCGCCTGCCCTATTCCAGTGCCAACCCGATGCTGGCGAGCCTGACCCGCCACAAGCCGGTACTCAAGATCCTGTCCCGAGCCGATCTGGCCGATCCTGAGGGTACCCGCGCCTGGACCGCCCACTTCGACGCCCAGCCAGACACCCGCGCCCTGGCGGTGACCACCACCAATACCCGCGAGCTCAAGCGCATTCCCAAGCTGTGCCATGAACTGGCTGGCCAGGTGCGTGCCGATCGCGACGTGCGAGTGATGGTGATGGGCATCCCCAATGTCGGCAAATCGACGCTGATCAATGGTCTGGCGGGACGCACCATCGCCAAGACCGGTAACGAACCGGCGGTGACCAAGCGCCAGCAGAAGGTACGCATCCAGGGTCGCGTGGCGCTGACCGACACCCCGGGCGTGCTGTGGCCAAAGATCGAGGATCAGGCCAGTGCCTATCGTCTGGCGGCCAGCGGCGCCATCCGCGATACCGCCATCGACTATGTCGATGTGGCCCTGATCACCGCCGCCGAGCTGGCCAAACGCTATCCAGAGGCGCTCAAGGCACGCTATAAACTCAAGGCGCTGCCGGCCTACGAGGCCAATCCCGACGCCGACAAGGTCGAGGCCGACGGAGACGCTCGCCCGGACCTGATGGCGCTGGCCGGCTTTGATGGCCACGCCATCCTCGCCGAGATCGCCGCCAAGCGCGGTGGCCTGCGCGCCGGTGGCGAGATCGACCTGCACCGCGGCAGCGAGGTGCTGTTGCACGAACTGCGTGACGGCAAGCTCGGGCGCCTGACCCTGGAGACCCCGGAGGACATCCCGGCGCCTGAGGAAGCCGCTGTCGACGCCGCAGACGATGCCTCGGAAGACGGCTCGCAGGATGTCGTAGAAGGCGCCTCGAAGGCAGCACCTCACCAGGGTGCCCAGGGCGAAGCGGCGAGCGACGACTAGGCCGCACGCCCGGCCACCGCCGCCCCGGCAACGCATCGACAGGACTCACCAATAACGACACTCCCGCCACGGCGGGCACGGACACACGGACCCAGCGAGACCCGCGCCATGGACACGCCCACCCTTTCCAAGTCTCACAAGCTCGACAACGTCTGCTACGACATCCGCGGGCCCGTGCTCGAGCACGCCAAGCGGCTGGAGGACGAAGGACAGCGCATCCTCAAGCTCAATATCGGCAACCCGGCGCCGTTCGGCTTCGAGGCGCCGGAAGAGATCCTGCAGGACGTGATGCGCAATCTGCCTACCGCCCAGGGCTACTGTGACTCCAAGGGGCTCTACTCGGCGCGCAAGGCGATCATGCAGGAATGCCAGCGCAAGGAGATCCCTGGCGTCGGCATCGAGGACATCTACATCGGCAACGGCGTCTCCGAGCTGATCGTGATGGCCATGCAGGCGCTGCTCAACGACGGCGACGAGGTGCTGATCCCGGCCCCCGACTACCCGCTGTGGACCGCTGCGGTGAAC
Organism: Halomonas sp. EF61; assembly: GCF_040147045.1. Lineage (NCBI taxonomy): Bacteria > Pseudomonadati > Pseudomonadota > Gammaproteobacteria > Oceanospirillales > Halomonadaceae > Halomonas > Halomonas sp. EF61. The sequence continues at coordinate 514,098 of NZ_JAMSHM010000002.1, forward strand.
CTGTCCGGTGGGCGTGGCGTACACTATCTGTGCGACGAACAGGCCGATTGGGCGCCAGCGATGGACGATATCCGCGCCAAGGTAACCAGCCACACCCGCGCCATCGTCATCATCAACCCCAACAACCCCACCGGGGCGGTCTATCCCCCCGAGGTGCTGCGCGAGCTGCTCGACATCGCCCGTGAGCACAACCTGGTGGTGTTCTCCGACGAGATCTACGACAAGATCCTCTACGACGACACCGTGCACGTGGCCACCGGGGCACTGGCCAGCGAAGACCAGCTGGTGGTGACCATGAACGGTCTGTCCAAGAGCTACCGCTGCGCCGGCTTTCGCAGCGGCTGGATGACCCTGTCCGGGGCGGTGGCACGCCAGCGCGCCAACGACTTTATCCAGGGCCTGACCATGCTGGCCTCGATGCGCCTGTGCGCCAATGTGCCCGCCCAGCACGCCATCCAGACCGCACTGGGGGGCTACCAGTCGATCAACGACCTGATCCTGCCCGGCGGGCGCCTGCTGGCCCAGCGCGACATCACGGTGGAAAAGCTCAACGCCATCCCAGGGGTCAGCTGCACCACGCCCAAGGGCGCGCTCTACGCCTTTCCGCGCCTGGACCCCAAGGTCTTCAATATCCAGGACGACCAGCAACTGGTGCTGGACCTGCTGCTGCAGGAGAAGATCCTGCTGGTCCAGGGTACCGCCTTCAACTGGCCCGACCCGGACCACGTGCGCATCGTCACGTTGCCCTGGGCCGATCAGCTCGGCGACGCCCTGGATCGCTTCGCCCGCTTCCTCTCGCGCTATCGCCAGTAAGCGGTCACGCCGACGTCATCGCCGGGTGCCAGCATCGAATCCGCTATCTCGACGCTGGCACGGCGATAGCGTCATCCGCGCCCGGGCGCTTGAAACTTGTCGCTCCAGGGCTTATCTAAGCATCTGATTCCTCCCGTCGAGCCAATTGGCTCGGCAGGTTTCCTTCCTTACGGAGAATGTCGGCAATGATGAGAATCCTGCTCTTCCTGGGCACCAACCTGGCGGTGATCCTGGTGGCGAGTATCACCCTGCGCCTGCTCGGCGTGGAGCCCTACCTCAACGCCCAGGGCATCAACTTCAACAGCCTGCTGATCTTCTGCTTCGTGTTCGGCATGGCGGGTTCCATGGTGTCGCTGTTCATCTCCAAGTGGATGGCCAAGCGCTCCACCGGCACGGTGATCATCGAAAATCCCTCCAACGCCACCGAGCAGTGGCTGGTCGACACCGTCGCCGAGCTGGCCCGCGAGGCCAACATCAAGACTCCGGAGGTCGGCATCTTCCCGGCCCAGCAGTCCAACGCCTTTGCCACCGGCTGGAACAAGAACGATGCCCTGGTCGCGGTGTCCGCCGGCCTGCTCAATCGCATGCAGCCCGAAGAAATCAAGGCGGTGCTGGCCCACGAGATCGGCCACGTCGCCAACGGCGACATGGTCACGCTTGCCCTGATTCAGGGCGTGCTCAACACCTTCGTGATGTTCTTCGCCCGGGTGGTCGCCCAGGTGGTCGACAGCTTCCTGCGGCGTGACGACAACGAGGGCCTCGGCTTCTTCGGCTACATCGCCGTGGTCATGGTCGCCGAGATCGTGTTTGGCATCCTGGCCTCGATGATCGCCGCCTGGTTCTCGCGCTTCCGCGAGTACCGCGCCGACGCCGCCGGGGCCAAGCTCGCCGGTTCCGGCGCCATGATCAATGCCCTGGCTCGACTCAAGGCCGAGACCCAGATGCCCGACCAGATGCCGGACACCCTGACCGCCTTCGCCATCACCACCGGCCAGACCCGCAAGCTGATGGAAAAGCTGTTTGCCAGCCACCCGCCGCTGGATGATCGCATCCGCGCGCTGAAGGAAGCCGCCTACCGCCAGTAAGCGCACACTTGATGCGCTCGCAACGCCCCCGCCCGGCCCTGCCTGGTGGGGGCGTTGTCGTTGGAGCCGGCTTTCACTTACTCCTCTCGGCACACCCAGGGTCGCTTCGCCATTTGCGCGTACGCCTCGTCACGACAATAGTTAAGCAGCGTACAACGAGGTGTTCTGGCCGCACGGCCAGCGGCCTGCAACGATCTACCGAAAACACGAGGGTATGCCATGTCAGTCTCCTACTCCCTGCGCGGGGCAATCGCAGGCTCGGCGCTAGGGCTCGCTCTGGGTCTCGTCTCGACCTCGGCGCTGGCCGACAGTCAGGCGATCCTGGAAGGTGAACGCTTCCATCCTGAGGTCAGCACCCGCGGCATGGTCGCCACCAGCCACTTCCTGGCCTCCGAGGTGGCCCGAGAGGTGCTGGCCAACGGCGGCAATGCCGTGGACGCCGCCGTCACCGCAGGCTTTGCGCTGGCGGTCACCCAGCCGCGTTCGGGCAATATCGGCGGCGGCGGCTTCATGCTGATCTCCGACGAGAACAGCGATGAAGTCATCGCCATCGACTACCGCGAGAAGGCCCCAAAGGCGGCCTACGAGACCATGTTCCAGGACGACAACGGCGACGCTGTGGCCGAGTTGTCCCGCTACACCCACAACGCCGCCGGCGTACCCGGCACCGTGGCAGGGCTGGCACTGGCGCTGGAGCGCTACGGCACCATGAGCCTGGCCGCGACCCTGGCCCCGGCCATCAAGCTTGCCGAAGAGGGCTTCGCCGTGCCCCAGCGCTTCGTCGACGGCATCGACAGCGCCAGCGAACGCTTCGAGCCCTGGGAGGCCAGCCGCGCCAAGTTCTTCAAGGAGGATGGCTCGCGCTACCAGGTCGGCGACATCTACCGCCAGCCGGACCTGGCCGCCACCTTGAAGCGCATCGCCGAAAAGGGCCCCCGTGAGTTCTACGAGGGCGAGACCGCCGAGCTGATCGCCGCCGAGATGGAGCGTCACGACGGCCTGATGACACTGGAGGATCTGGCCAGCTACGAGGCCACCGTGCGCGAACCGGTGCATGGCAGCTACCGTGGCCACGACGTCTACGCGATGAGCCCGCCGTCCTCCGGTGGCGCCCATATCGTGCAGATCCTCAACATCCTCGAGGACGACGATATCGGTGAGCTGGGCTTCAACTCGGCCCGCACCATCCACCTGATGGCAGAGGCAATGAAGCGGGCCTACGCCGATCGCTCCCAGTATCTGGGTGACACCGACTTCGTCGAGGTGCCCCTGGCCGGGCTGACCTCCGAGGAGTACGCCGCCGAGCTACGCAGCGATATCGCCGCCGACCAGGCCACCCCAAGTGCCGATATCGCGCCAGGCAACCCGCTGCCCTACGAGTCCAACGAAACCACTCACTTCTCGATCGCCGACGGCAACGGCCTGGCGGTGTCCAACACCTACACCATCAACTTCAGCTATGGTTCGGGCATCGTGGTCGACGGCGCCGGCTTCCTGCTCAACAACGAGATGGACGACTTCTCGGCCAAGCCGGGGGTACCCAACGCCTACGGCCTGATCGGCGGCGAAGCCAACAAGATCGAGCCGGAGAAGCGCATGCTGTCGTCGATGACGCCGACCATCGTCAAGCGCGACGGCAAGAACTACCTTATCACCGGCAGCCCCGGTGGCTCGCGCATCATCACCACCACCCTGCAGGTGCTGATGAACGTGATCGACCACGACATGAACATCCAGGCAGCGGTCAGCATGCCGCGCATCCACCATCAGTGGCTGCCCGACGAAATCCGCATCGAACAGGGCGTCAGCCCCGACACCCTGGACCTGCTGGAGAGCATGGGCCACACCGTCAGCCAGCAGGAGGCCATGGGTGCCGCCCAGTCGATCCTGATCGAGGACGGCGTCTTCTACGGCGGTGCCGATCCGCGCCGTTCCACCTCCTCGGCCATGGGGCTGTAACCTGCTGACGTGCAGGCAACGCCAAGACTTGGCCGCGACACGCGATGGAAGTCGCGGTAGAGGATGTCCGCCACAACAGAAAAGGGCCCGGCGCATGGCGTCGGGCCCTTGGGGTGTCCATGTAGCTGGTCGGGAAAGACCACTTGGACGGCGGTGCCGTCTGTGTCAGCGGCAATCCACTTGAAAGCCGGCCCCGGACAGCAGGGGCGCCAGCTCCTGCGCCTGGCCGACAAGCTCCAGCGTCAGGGTCGAAAACTCACGACGCAGCGGATAGCTCGCCCGACACTGATCAAAGCCCTTGCCCGAGTCATCGACGGCCATGGCACGCAGCAGTCGGTCATGATCGCGCCGCGGGTCATACACTGCCCGCATGCACAGCGCCAGTGCCTCCTCCGGCGACAAGCCGCCATCGAGCACCAGGCGTGACAGCGCGGGAGCGGGCAACAGCTCCGCGAGGGAAACCCTTTCCCCCAGCCCCAGATGGGCCACCAGCCCCTGATGGATCTGATGGGTACCGCGCAGCTTGCCATCCAGGCTATGCCCCGCGATATGGGGCGTGGCCAGGGCGACCTGGTGCGCCAGTACCTGGTCGATGGAGGGCTCTTCCTCCCACACGTCGAGCAGTGCGGTGAGGTCATCACCGCGAGCCAGGCGTCGGCTCAGCGCCTGGCCGTCGACGCAGTCGCCACGTCCAGCATTGAGCAGCAGCGTACCGGGCGCCAGCGACTCGATGCGCCGGGCGTCGAGCAGGTGGAGAGTAGCGTGGCGTCCCTCGCGCACCAGCGGGGTATGCAGGCACAGCACGTCGCAGCTGTCGATCAGGGCGTCCAGCTCGACAAAGTCCTGGCCGTTCTCGCGACCGGCTCTGCTGCTGGCTTCCCTCTCGGCCCGGGGCGGGTCGCACAGCCGGTGCTCGATGCCCATGGCGGCCAGACGGGCCGCCAGCCGGCCGCCTACATTGCCGACGCCGACGATACCCACGCGACGCTCGAGCAGCGACTGACCACGACGCTCGCAGGCCAGCATCAACGCCGACAGCACGTAGTCCACCACCGGCTCGGCATTGCAGCCAGGGGCGCTGGCGAAGGTGATGGCATGGCGCGCCAGGGCGGCCTGGTCGACGTGGTCGGTGCCAATGGTGCAACTGCCGACAAAAGACAGCGGCGAGCCCTTGGCTTTGGTGGCCTCGATCAAATCGGCGTCGAGACGCGTGATCGAGCGAATCACCAGGGCATCCACATCGGCCAGGCTGTCGGCGTCGATCTCGCGCCCCGGCCGACGGCTGACCTGGCCAAGCGGCGCAAAGCAGGCATCGGCGGCGGGCACGTTGGCATCGACAAGAATCTTCATGGGGCTCCCCGGGTCGCAGGTATCGGGCTCCCGGTCATGCAACCGGGCTATTTGTGGATTAGCCTCAAGGGCTTACAATGCCCATGATAACCATAATGGAAACACTGCAAAGGCTTTATCAGCGTTTCCAGACACGGAGCCGGCGCCCGCCCTCCGTAGCCACCAAGTGATATGACGGGAGTCGCCGTGATCGTCCGCTGGGAAACCGACCATGACTATGTCCTCGTGCACGTGCACCAGGACATGTTCGGCGACTGGATCTTCAGCCGTGCCTGGGGCCAGATCGGTACCCAGTTCGGCGGGCTCAAGCATCAGCTGGCCGATGACTACGGTCAGGCCATGATGTGGCTGGAAGACGAGAAGACCATCCTCGGATCGCGAGGTTTCACCAAGGTCCTGGAAGCCGACGACCATAGCCCGGAAGGCCGTGAAGCCATGGGGCAACTGTCACTGCTGGACGAGCACTGAGCATGGCGGGCACCTCCCCTGCCAGCCTGGCCCCCCGACTGCGTGCCCTGCTGGAGAGCCTGCCCGACAGCGCCCTGCCGATCACCTACCAGCAGGCCGCCGAGGCCCTCGGACTCACCCCGCCACGCACCATCCGCCGGGTGGCCGAAGCCCTGGAAATCACCATGCGCGAGGATGTCGCGGCCGAACGACCGCTGATCGCCGCCCTGGTGGTCAGCCGCCAGGCACCGCAACTGCCGGGCCCTGGCTTCTTCGAACTGGCGGTGGCACTTGGGCGTCTTGACGAGGAGCCGACCTCACATCTCGAGGCCTACCAGCGAGAGCTGGCCGCTGCCCTGGCGACCCGCCGCTAACGCGGTGGCCGCCATGGCGACGAGGCCACCACTACGGGCGCTCTCGCCATAGCCCTTGTTACAGTCATCCTACAGCCATCCCAGCACCCGCTCAGAGCTTGCCGAAGACGCGGCGTCCCTTCACCCGGGACGCTGTTACTGCGGGAGCCTCCCTCCCCTGGCTCGCCGAGTCCGCTTCGGCTTGCACAGCGACCGCTTGCTCGCTCAACCACCCGCGTGTCGCCAGCCAGCGCATGACGGCATCCGGCTCCACCCGCCCCTCCAGGACGTCATCGGGACGTTCAGCGTCGATCAGCACCGGGATCCTTTCGCCGTAACGGCGAAGCAGGGTGTCGTCTTCGCTGATCTCGATACGCTCGATGGTGAACTCCACCCGGGCAAGGGCACGCACCAGGGCTTCCATCTGCTCGCACAGATGGCAGCCCAGGGTGGTGTAGAGCGTCAGTACCATCACGACGCCTGCCGATGGCGGATGAGGAAGCAGTGGTGCAGGTCCGGCCGGCGGCTGAAGTCAGGGTCGAAGGTCTGACGCGAGATGTCCTTGACCTCGAAGTCGACGGCAAGCTCGTCATCCATCTGAAAGCGCCGCTGGTTGTTGGAGAACACCAGGGTACCGCCCGGCGCCAGCCGAGCCATGGCCAGGCGCACCAGGCGCGGGTGGTCCCGCTGGACATCCAGGGTGTCTTCCATCTTCTTGGAGTTGGAGAAGGTCGGCGGGTCCATGAAGATCAGGTCGAACTCGCCGCCTGCGGTCTCCAGCCAGCGCAGGCAGTCGTCGCGCACCACCTGGTGGCGCGACGGGTCGAGCCGGTTGAGCGCGAAATTGTCCCGCGCCCACTCCAGGTAGGTGTTGGACATGTCGACGCTGACACTGTCACTGGCGCCGCCCTCGGCCTCGCTGCCGAGCGCTGCCTGCACCGTGGCCGTGGCGGTGTAGCAGAACAGGTTGAGAAAGCGCTTGCCGGCAGCCATCTCGCCGAGCATACGGCGCACCGGGCGATGATCGAGAAACAGCCCTGTGTCCAGATAGTCACGCAGGTTGACCCATAGCGTCGCGCGACCTTCGGTGACCTGGAAGCGCTGGCCGCTGCGCCCCTGCTTCTCGTACTGGGACTTGCCCTGCTGACGCTTGCGCCGCTTGATCACCACCTTGCCGGGGTCCACTTCCAGCACCTCGGGAATCACCCCGAGGGCATCGAACAGACGCCGCTGGGCCTGGGACGGGTCGATGGACTTGGGCGCGGCGTACTCCTGGACGTGGACGTGATCGCCGTAGACATCGATGGCCAGGGCATACTCGGGCATGTCGGCGTCGTACAGCCGATAGCAGCTCTCGCCGCTGCGCTTGAGCCACTTGCGCAGCTTCTTCTGGTTCTTTTCCAGACGGTTGGCAAACATCTGGGCGCCCTCGCTACGAGGTGCCGTGGATGTTGCCTGGGTATCGGAGGATGCCGACCCTTCACCTGCCCCGGTGGCCGGGCTAGCATGGCCGTCGACCGCCGACGTTGCCTCAGCGTCATGGCGGCGACCCTGGCTCCGATCCTGGTTCTGATCCTGGTTCTGGCTCTGGCCATCGCGGCGTGCGATATCGATCAGCAACAGCTTGGCCTCGAGCGGGCCGTTTCTCAGCGCGTACTGCTTGTGGGCGCGCATGCCGAGACGGTGGCCAAGGTCCGGATTGCCGGTGAACAGCGCCAGGCGCCAGCCACCGAAGTCTGCCTTGAGCCGCTCGCCCAGGTCCGAATAGAGCCGCACCAGCTCCGGCAGCTCGCCGATACGCTCGCCGTAAGGCGGGTTGCTGATCACCAGCCCCGCAAGCTCGGGGTCGAGCACCCGCGGCCGCGCCAGGCGATGCACGCTGGCGCCATCGAGGTGGATCAGCGCCGGGATGCCGGCGCGCATGGCGTTGGTCTTGGCCGCCGACAGCGCCGGCGGGCTCTGGTCGAAGCCAAAGATCACCGAGCGCGCGCGTTTTCGTCCGATGCTCGCCCGGGCCTCGGCCTCGCGCAGGACCTCGCGCCACAGCGCCGGGTCGTGGCCGGCCCAGCGGGCAAAGCCGAAGCGCTCCCGGTTCAGGTTGGGCGCCATGTCGGCGGCCATCAGCGCAGCTTCGATCAACAGCGTGCCCGAGCCACACATGGGGTCAACCAGCGGCGCCCCCTGCTTGGCCAACTCCGGCCAGCCGGCGCGCACCAGCAGCGCCGCCGCCAGATTTTCCTTGAGCGGGGCGTGGCCGGTATCGCGACGATAGCCGCGCCGATGCAGGCTGTCGCCGGACAGGTCGATGCCCAGCGTCAAGCGGCCACGGTGCAGGTGGGCATACAGGCGCACGTCGGGATGACGGACGTCGACATCGGGACGCGCCTGGCCGGCCGCACCAAGACGGTCGACCACGCCATCCTTGACCGTCTGGGCGCCGAAGCGGGTGTGTCGAATCTCGTCACTGCGACCATGAAAGTCCACCGCAATGCTGGCACCGGCAGGCAGATGGCGCTGCCAGTCGACGGCGGCGGCGGCATCGTGCAGGGCATCCGGCGTTTCGACGCCTTCCGTCCGCGACAGACACAGGATGACCCTGTTGGCCAGGCGCGACCACAGACAGGCCCGGTAGGCACCCTCGAGATCGCCCTCGGCGTTCACGCCTGCCACGGTGGTCTTGCCCGGTGTCAAGCCGAATGTGACTAGCTCGTCGGCTAACAGTTGTTCGATGCCCCGCGGACAGGTTGCCAGAAGGTCAAGCTTCTCAGGCACTTGCTTCTCCTACATTAATGATGACTGCGAAAGCCATTATTCGGTTAACCATTTCATGACGACAAGGTGAACAGGTTGTTACAAAACAACAGTCGACAATGCCGAGCGGCTTACGCTATCAATGGAATGGTAGCTACGAGATACGACACATGTGTCCCTGTCAACAAGCCTTCATTTCGTGCGACTCGGGAGAGCCTGCACATCGCAGGGCTTGGGCATCACGGGCCTGCCGCTTGCATCCCCCGAATTTCCCGCAGGGGCAGGTCAGATTGGTACCTTTGTCACGAGGTAGACCCATGAAACGACAGAAACGTGATCGCTTCCAGCGTGCCTATGTACATGGCTACAAGGCCGGTCTCTCGGGTAGATCCCGCGATGACTGCCCCAGCCAGGACATCAATCTACGGGAATACTGGATGAGCGGTTGGCGTGAAGGTCGTGGGGACCAGTGGTCGGGCATGACGGGAGTGTCCGGCATTCACAAGAACCCCATGGTGCTCTGATAACGCAGTACTGTCGAGGTAAAGGAAAGACCCGCCAAGCCCATGGCACAAGACGCCATGGGCTTTTTGCTGCCCGCCCTTTCAGCGCGCCGACGCCAGCGCCCTGGCGCACTCCCGGACCAGCCCCGGTCCGCGGTAGATAAAGCCCGAATACACCTGCACCAGATCCCCCCCTGCCTGACGCTTGGCCACCGCCGCCTGGCCACTGTCGACGCCGCCGACGCCGATGATCGGCATGTCGGGCAACGCCTGGCGCAGCCGCTCGATCACAAGGTTGGAGGCGTCGAACACCGGGCAACCCGACAGTCCGCCCTGCTCATCGGCGTGCGCAAGCCCTTGCACCGCTTCACGGGATACCGTGGTGTTGGTGGCGATCACCGCGTCGATGCCATTGTCCGCCAGCGCCCGCGCCACCAGGACGACCTCTTCCTCGTCCATGTCCGGGGCGATCTTTACCGCCAGCGGCACACGACGCCCACTCTGTTCATCGAGGCGAGTGCCTGTCGAGCGCAGGCGTCCGAGCAACTCATCGAGGTGGTCGCCGAACTGCAGGTTGCGTAGCCCCGGGGTATTCGGTGACGAGATATTGACCGCCACGTAGTCGGCGTGGGCGTGAACCCGCTCCAGGCAGTAAAGGTAGTCGTCACCGGCGTCCTCCACCGAGGTGGTCAGGTTCTTGCCGATATTGATGCCGATCACCCCGCGGTAGCGGCTGGCCTTTACCTGCTCCACCAGGTGATCCACGCCGAGGTTGTTGAACCCCATGCGATTGATGATGGCGCCACGCTCGGGCAGGCGGAACAGCCGGGGCTTGGGGTTGCCGGACTGGGCCCTGGGGGTCACGGTGCCGACCTCGACGAAGCCGAAGCCCAGCGCCCCCAGGGCGTCGAGGTGATCGGCGTTCTTGTCGAGCCCCGCCGCCAGGCCGATACGGTTGGGGAAGCTCAAGCCCATCACGTTGACCGGATCGTCCACGCGGGCACCTGCCAGCAACCGCGTCGCCTTCACGCGCGCCGCCCAGTCCAGCGACGTCAAGGACAGGCCGTGGGCCCGTTCGGGATCCAGGCGAAACAACAGGGAGCGGGCGAGATCGTACATGGCGTCTCCGAGGCGAAAAAGGACGAGGGCGCGCGGCCGGGCGCGAGTATAGCGCAGCCGCGACGCCACGACGACTTCCTGAATCAGACCTCAGCCGTTTTGCCCAAACGGGCTTTCATCCCAGGTCGTCAGTGTCCAATGTCCCCTTCGGTAAACAGAAACTCGCGTAGATACTTGTCCATGGCGGGATCCTTGCGGCGCAGCCACTCCAGGGTCATGGCCGCGTGCTCCTTTTCCTCATCACGGTTATGTTCGAGGATCTTGCGTAGATCTTCGTCCTGACAGGCGTCAACTCGCTGGTTGTACCAGTCGACTGCCTCCAGTTCCTCCATCAACGACACGATGGCGCGATGATAATCCCGGGTCTGCGCCGTCAACTCTTCCACCGGTTCGTGGTAGCCCTCGCTCGATCCAGCCATTCGCCACTCCTTTTCTTTGTAAATAGTTGTGTTCTACTAACTCCATCAACGTAGGACACGATCGTTGTCTTGTCAGTCAGCGACATATGCCGGGAGGGCCCATGACAGAAGTGACCGAGACGTTTGAAAGCCAGCTGTCGCGCATCCACCTGGCCCTGGAAGACGAGAACCCCCAGGAGGTCTCCGAGGCCCTGGAGGATCTCGAACCCGCCGAGGTCGCCCTGCTGCTCGAATCGCTGCCGCTGAGCGAGCGCATCAGGCTATGGGAACAGGTACCAGCGGAGGACGACGGCGAAGTCCTGCTGCACGTCCATGACGAGGTGCGCAGCACCCTGCTCGAGGACATGGACCCCGAGGAGATCGTCGCCGCCACGGCAAGCCTGGACACCGCCGACCTGGCAGAGCTGTTCGAGGACCTGCCCAAGCAGGTGGCCGAGGACATGCTGCGCACCATGGACGAGATGCAGCGCACTCGTCTGCAGGAGACCCTGTCGTTCGAGGAAGACAGCGCCGGGCGCCTGATGCGTACCGACGCCATCGGGGTGCGCTCCGACGTCACCCTCGAGACGGTACAGCGCTTTCTGCGCTGGAAGGAGTCGATCCCGGACAACACCGACAACCTGATGGTGGTGGACCGCATCGGCCACTTCGTCGGCGTGCTGCCGCTGGCCCGGCTGGTTTCCCACGACCAGGAGACCTCGGTGGCGGAGCTGATGGACGCCGACGTCGACGTCATCCAGGGCGACATGAAGTCCCGCGACGTGGCCACCCTGTTCCAGACCCACGACCTGACGTCGGCCCCGGTGGTGGACAACGACGGCATGTTGATCGGCCGTATCGTCATCGACGATATCGTCGACGTCATCCAGGAGAACTCCGAACAGGCGCTGATGAACATGGCCGGCCTCGACGAGGAGGAAGACCTGTTCGCGCCGGTTTTGCCCAGCGCCAAGCGCCGTGCGGTATGGCTCGGTATCAACCTGCTGACCGCCTTTCTCGCCGCCTGGGTCATCGGTCAGTTCGAGGATGCCCTGGAGAAGGTGGTGGCGCTGGCGGTACTGATGCCGATCGTCGCCAGCATGGGCGGCATCGCCGGCAGCCAGACCCTGACCCTGGCCATTCGCGGCCTCGCCCTTGGCCAGATCAGCAAGACCAACAGCAACTGGCTGCTGCGCAAGGAGGTCGGCATTGCCCTGCTCAACGGTGTCGTCTGGGCCCTGGTGGTGGCGGTGCTGGCGGTGCTCTGGTTCAAGAGCGTGGCGATCGGCGTGATCATCGCCGCCGCCCTGGTCATCAACATGCTGGCCGCCGGGGTCTGCGGCATCGTGATTCCCCTCGTGCTCAAGCGCATGAACATCGATCCAGCGCTGTCCGGCTCGGTCATTCTGACCACCGTCACCGACGTGATCGGCTTCATGTCCTTCCTCGGCCTGGCGACGATCTTCCTGCTGTAGCGCTTCGCTGAGCGGCATCATCGCTCGGCCATCACGACCGGCCATCACTGCCCCCACGGGCACTGGTGGCCGATCGGTGCTCCCGCCACCTGCGTCGCTAGTCTGCCGGCACCTGCCTCCCGCTTGGTGCGCCCCTCGTCTGCTATCGCTTATCTACCGGCGCTTGTCTACCGACTCTTGTCTCCCGCTTGGTGCGCCCCTCGTCTGCTGTCTCTTATCTACCGGCTCTTGTTTGCCATCCCTTGCCTGCCGTCTCCTGTCTGCGACACCCCCCGTCGCCGGTACGCTACTCTTGTGCTGCTGTGCTGATTCGTTAGCATGGTCAGCAAGGCGCGGGTGACAAGCGCCCATCCCTGCTGGAAACAGGGATCCCCAAGACGGAAAAGGAGAGACCGCATGATGATCAAGACTCGCCCCATGATGCTTGCCCTCGGCGCCGTTGCCGCCCTCGGCCTGGCCGGCTGCGCCAGCGACAGCGCCTCGATGGAGAAAGAGAGCACCGACTACATCGTCACCGGGCTCGGCGACGATCGCCAGGAAGCCCTGGAAGAGGCCAAGGAACGCGCACTGGAGCAGTGCGAGGCCCAGGATCGCGACGAATTCATCATCGAGGAGCAACAGGTGCTTGGCCCCAACACCAGCCCGGAAAAGCGTGAGCGCGCCGAGGCCATGGTCGAAGGCGGCACCGTCAACGAAGACACCAACCTGGCGGCGCTGAACGACGACAGCGAAGGCTTCAAGGCGATCTGGAGCATCAGCTGCCGTTAAGCCCCGGTCCGTTGGTTGCCGACAAGGCCTACGAAGGCCAGACGCAAGAAGGGCGCCCCTGGGGGCGCCCTTCTTGCGTTGTGTGAACCAACGTCACGGATTCACTCGATCGGTGTCGGCTACGACGAGGACGCCCGTCGGGCGTCCTCGCGTGGTCGACTCACTGACCCGGGGTCTAGACCTCGCTGTTGCTCTCGGCCAGATCCACCAGCTCACGCACCGCCACGGCAAACAGCGGGAAGCCGCCCTGGGCGCCACTGTCGACCTCGTTGATCAGGCGGCACCAGCGCTTGTGCATGGACTCGTGGTGCTTGAGCCACTGATCGACACGTCCGGCGGTATCGCGGGCGCCGCTCTCCATCTTCATCACGCTGGCGGTCAACGCCATCTGCTGACGCTCGATGTCGTCGCGGAAGGTCTCCCGCGCCTGCGCCTGCCAGCTATCCTTCACCGGCAAGGCGGTAACCTGCTGGATCATCCACGGCAGCTCCAGACGGGCGCCGATCTCGTAGCAGACCTCGGCCACCTTCTGCGGCTTCTCGTTGACCTGGCGGGCGGTCTGGATGATGCCCAGCGCCGCGTACAGGCTATCGGCCGCGGCCACGGTGGAGGCCAGCGCCTCGGGCACCCCGGCGTCGACGAGTTCGTCACGGCGGGCCTGCCAGGCCTCGAGCTCCTCGCCACGCAGACGCTTGCCGATATTCTCCTGCAGCTGGGCAATACGCGGCTGGTAGTACTCGATGCAGTCACCGGCAGCCTGGCCCGAACGATGGCGCAGGAACCAGCGTGAAGCGCGGCGAATCATGCGCATCAGGTCGAGCATCATTCCGTACTGGATATCGGTCGAGACCTGATTGTCGAGCGCTTCGATCTGCTCCCACAGCTTGGGCAGCTGGAAGCTGTCACGGGCGATGACGTAGGCCCGCGCGATGTCCGCACGCCCCATGCCGGTGGAGTCGATCAGCCGGCGGGTGAACACGATGCCCATGTGGTCGACCAGATCGTTGGCCAGCTGGGTCGCCACGATTTCGCGCTTCAGGCGGTGGCTCAGGACCTGGTCGCGGTAGCGCTCCACCAGGCTCTGGGGGAAGGCCCGGGTGGCGTGCTGGGCGATGATCTCGTCGTCGGGCACGTCGGAGGCGATCAGGTCGCCCTTGAGCGTGCTCTTGGCGTAGGAGATCAGCACCGACAGCTCCGGCAACACCATGCCCTGGTCATTGGCGGAACGCTCCTGGAGCTCCTCGTCGGAGGGCAGGAACTCGAGTTCGCGATCGATCTGACCGGCCGCTTCCAGTTCGCTGATAAAGCGGCGATAGGGCCCGATCCCCTGGTGGGACAGCCGCTCGGACAGATCCAGCGCCAGGGTCTGACGATAGTTGTCGGTCAGCACCAGCTCGCTGACTTCCTCGGTCATGTCCGCCAGCAGCTGATTGCGCTGCTTGTCGGTCATGTCACCGTTGGCCACCACCTCATCGATCAGGATCTTGATGTTGACCTCATGGTCGGAGCAGTTGACCCCGCCGGCGTTGTCGATGAAGTCGGTGTTGACGCGCACACCACGCGCCGCCGCCTCCATGCGCCCGCGCTGGGTCAGGCCAAGGTTGCCGCCCTCTCCTACCACTCGGCAGTTCAGTTCCTTGCCGTCGATGCGCAGCACGTCGTTGGCCTTGTCGCCGACCTCGGCGTCGGTCTCGGTGCTGGCCTTGACGTAGGTGCCGATGCCGCCGTTCCAGATCAGGTCGACCTTCGAGCGCAGCATCGCCTGGATCAGCTCATTGGGCGGCAGCTTGTCTTCGCTGATGCCGAAGACCTCCTTCATCTGCGGCGTGATCTTGATCGACTTGGCCGCACGGGAGAAGACGCCGCCGCCTTCGGAGATCAACGAAGTGTCATAGTCTTCCCAGCTGGAGCGCGGCATCTCGAACAGGCGCTTGCGCTCCTTGAAGGTGCTGGCCGCATCCGGCGTCGGATCGACGAAGATGTGCATATGGTTGAAGGCACCGACTAGGCGAATGGTCTCGGACAGCAGCATGCCGTTGCCGAAGACGTCACCGGCCATGTCACCGATACCGACCACGCTGAACTCGTCGGACTGGGTATTGATGCCGAGGCCACGGAAGTGACGCTTGACCGACTCCCAGGCGCCCTTGGCGGTGATGCCCATCTTCTTGTGGTCGTAGCCGTTGGCGCCGCCGGAAGCAAAGGCGTCACCCAGCCAGTGGCCATACTCGATGGAAATCTCGTTGGCGATGTCGGAGAAGGTGGCGGTGCCCTTGTCGGCCGCCACTACCAGGTAGGGGTCGGCCTCGTCGTGGCGTACCACGTTCTTCGGCTCGACGACCTCGCCACCGACCAGATTGTCGGTCACGTCCAGCAGCGCGCGGATGAAGGTCTGGTAGCAGGCGATGCCTTCCTTCTGGGTGGTCTCGCGATCGGCACCTTCCGGCATGCGCTTGCACACGAAGCCGCCCTTGGCCCCCACCGGCACGATCACCGAGTTCTTGACCTGCTGCGCCTTGACCAGCCCGAGCACCTCGGTACGGAAGTCCTCGTGGCGATCCGACCAGCGCAGGCCGCCACGGGCGACCTTGCCACCGCGCAGGTGAACACCCTCGACCCGCGGAGAGCAGACGAAGATCTCGAACATCGGGCGCGGCTTGGGCATGCCGGTGACCTTGGACGGTTCCAGCTTGAACGACAGGTAGTCCTTGAAGCCGCCGTCTTCGGTCTTCTGATAGTAGTTGGTGCGCAGGGTCGCCTGGATCAGCTCCACGTAACGACGCAGCAGCCGGTCGTCGTTGAGGCTGGCGACGTCGTCGAGCAGGCCATTGATGCGCTCGACACAGGCCTCGATCTCACCCTCGGCGGGACGATCCTCGGGATCGAAGCGCAGCTCGAACAGGGTCACCAGCTCGCGGGTGATCTGCGGGTGGGCCACCAGTGCATTGGCGATGAAGTTCTGGGAGATGCCGAAGCGGATCTGCTTCAGATAACGCGCGTAGGAGCGCAGCATCGCCACTTCACGCCAGTCGAGGTTGGCGCCGATGATCAGGCGGTTGAAGCGGTCATTGTCCGCCTCGCCGGCCCAGATGCGCTGGAAGGCCTCGATGAACGGCTTGCGCATCTCCTGCAGGTTGACCTCGGTGTCGGTGTGATGCTCCAGATCGAAGTCGTGGATCCAGTAGCTCTCGTCCACCGCCTCGACCTCGTAGGGGCGTTCACCGATGACCCTGAGCCCCAGGTTTTCCATCATCGGCAGCACGTCGGACAGCGGAATCGGCTTGCGCTTGTGGAACAGCTTGAGGTTGACGCCGCTGCCCTCTTCCTCGATCAGTCGGTACAGCGACAGCGCCAGCGGCTTGCCGTTGTCCAGCTCGCCGATGTGCTGCAGGTCGTACACCGCGGTGCGAGCGCTGAAGTCTTCCTGGTAGCTGGCCTGGAAGGCGTCGCGGAAGCGATCCAGCAGCTGGTTGGCGTGTTCCTCGCCGAAGCCTTCGATGGCGGCATTGAGCAGATCGTCACGCCAGTTGCGGGCGAGCCGCGCCAGTTTCTCTTCCAGCGCCTTGATGTCGTAGTCGGTCGGCGTGTCGCCGTTGAAGCGCAGGATGAACTGGATCCGCGCCAGCACCGATTCGGACAGGTAGGTGTTGAAGTCACCGAAGGTGGCGTCGAGTTCCTCGCACAGCAGGTTCTGCAGACGCAGACGAAGCTCGGTGGAGAACACGTCGCGCGGCACGAATACCAGGCACGAATAGAAGCGACCGAAGCGATCCTCGCGGATGAACAGCCGCACCCGGCGACGTTCACGGATATCGAGGATACCCAGCGCCGTCTGGGCCAGCTCGTCGGTGTCGATCTGGAACAGGTCGTCGCGGGGATAGACCTCGAGGATCTGGGTCAGCTGCTTGCCGTTGTGGCCCTTGGGGTTGAAGCCGGCGATATCCATCACCGTCTTGAGCTTGCGCCTCAGGATCGGAATATGACGCGGCGAGTCGTTGTAGACCCCAGCGGTGAACAGCCCCAGAAAGCGACGCTCGCCGATGACGTTGCCCTTGTCGTCATAGCGATCGATGGTCACGTAATCCGGATAGGTGGGACGGTGGACGCGGGCGTGGAAGGCGCTCTTGGCGAATGACAGAAGCTGCGGCACCAGCACGTAGCGATCGCCCTCGACCCCCTGGTCGGTGCGGATACGCTGGCGATACTGAGCATCGGACAGACGGAACAGACCGAGCTCGCTGCCGTCGACCTGATTGAGGCTCTGGCCACCGTTGTCCTTGTCGACGGTGAACTCGTCATAGCCGAGGAAGGTGAAGTTGTCTTCCAGCATCCATTCGAGGAAGGCCACCGCCTCGTCATGATCGGCCTTGTCGATCGGGCCTGGGCAGCAGCTATTGAGCTCGTCGATGGTCTCGCGGATGCGCGCGCGCATCGGATCGAAGTCCGCCACCGCCGTGCGCACTTCCTTCAGCACCTCGTGGATGCTCTGCTCGATGGCCGCCAGCTCCTCGGGGTCGGAGTGACGATCCACCTCGATGGCGATCAGCGACTCACGATGCTCGGGGGCGTCCTTTTCACCCGGAGACGACACACGCTCGACCCGGTGCTGCTTGTCACGAGCGACCGACAGGACTGAATTGTGGATGGCGTGGACGGTCATGCCACGACGGTTGAGCTCGATGCGCACCGAGTCGACCAGAAACGGCATGTCTTCGTGCAGCACCGCGACAAAGGTGTGGGTCGACTGCCAGCCGTGCTCCTCGAAGTCAGGGTTCATGACCTTGACCTTGGGTGAGGCCGGATCGAACTGCTGCAGGAAGTGCCACACCGACAGGGTGGCGCCGTACAGATCATCCAGGCGCCGCTCGCTCAGATCCTCCAGCGGCACCGTGGAGTAGAAATGGCGAGCGAAGTCACCCACCAGACCGGCCTTTTCCTGATCGAGGCGTCCTTCCAGCTTTTCCTCGAGTTGCTTGAGCAGATCCTCGCGACTGTCATCCTGTGCGACGTGTAACATCCTCACCTCGGTTGGCGGCGGCCACTTCACTGTGGCCTGTGTAAAGGTAGTGACGAGCGTGCTGCGCGGCGCTACGCATCCGGCGCTCCCGGCGCATTCGGCAAGCTTACGCCAATCCCCACCCCACCCCCATCCAGATGCCCGCCTTCTCATGGAGCATGACGGTTACGCATCCCCCCTTGACAGCACGCTTGCGTTAGGCTCGTTGGCGCCTCAGGAGCGCCGTTCCAGCAAGACCCCGCACTCACAGTGATGGGTGAAGGGGAACTGGTCAAACAGAGCGAAACGAACGATGCGGTGCGTCCTGGTGAGCTGTTCGAGATTGACGGCCAGGGTGTCCGGATTGCATGAAATATAGACGATACGCGGGTATTCACTCAGTTGATCACAGCTGTCGGCGTCCAGACCGGCCCGCGGTGGGTCCACCAGCACTGTGGAGAAGTCATAGTCACCCAGGCACATCTCGTCCACTCGCCGGCCTGTTTTCTCCCCTTTGAGCGCAGAAGAGAAGTCTTCGGCAGACATCCGCGCGACAAAGGCATTGGTCACCGCGTTGGCCTCGAGATTGACCCTGGCGCTTGCCACCGAGGTGCGCGAGATCTCGGTGGCCAGAACCCGGCGAAAATTCTCTGCCAGGGCGATGGTGAAGTTGCCGTTGCCGCAGTAGAGCTCGACCAGGTCCTGCTGCTGGCTGCCCGCGGTCACCTCCCGTGCCCAGGACAGCATGGAGGCGCAGATGCGCGCATTGGGCTGGGTAAAGCTGTTTTCCACCTGCTGGTAGTGCAGTACCTGTCCGTCCACCTCGAGACGTTCCCACACGTGGTCGCGGGTCAGCACCAGCCGCTGCTTGCGTGAGCGGCCGATGATCATCACCCCAAGCTCGCGCTCGAGTTCCCGGGCATCCCGCTCCCAGTCTTCTTCCAGCGGGCGGTGGTAGATCAGGCTGATCAACGTCTCACCCGCCAGGGTGGTCAGAAACTCCACCTGAAACAGCTTGCGCCGCATCACCGGGTTGTCACGGATGGCGTCGAGCAGCGCCGGCATAAGGGCATTGATGCGTTCACTGGCCACCGCGAACTGGTCCATGCGTACCAGCCGCTTGTCGTCGGGGTCCTCGGGATTGACCTCGAACATCACATAGTAGAGATCGTCGCCCTCATGCCAGACGCGAAACTCGCAGCGTTGCCGGTAGTGACTCGGCGGTGACGGATACACCTCGAGCTCGGGCGGAGAAAACCGCGCAAACTGCTCGACCAGGCGATCACGCTTGGCGGCGAGCTGTTCGGCATAGCGTTCGGGTTCAACGACGGGTATGGCCACGGAAACTCCTGGAAAAACGATGAACAATAAACATATGACGTGGGCGATGACGGCGTGGTCAACGCCGCTGCCGAACGGTGTACAAGAGGTGGGTCAAGCGCTGGGCACGTCCAGCAGACAAGGGGCCGCAAAGCCGAAGGACGCAAGCCCTCGCGTCAGCCTTTCCGAGGCGTCCGTCGCACCTGACGAATCCCGCAATAGACTCGTGACCCAGGCCGCATCGAGGCCCTGTCGGGCATCCGGGCCCACCGCCACCTGGGCCGTCCGTCGGGCAATGGCGTCGCCGGAGTCTACCCAGGTGACGGCCCGCGGCATGGCCTCGTCGAGCCAGCGACGCAACAAGGGAAAGTGGGTACACCCCAGCACCACCGTATCGATACGGGCATCCTCCACAAGCGCTGCCAGCGCCTGGCGAACCACCGCAGGATCGATAGCGTGCCCCTGGATGGCGCGCTCCGCCTCGGCCACCAGCGCGTCGGCGGCCACCTTCTCGACCTGACAGTGCGGCGCATAGCTGTCGATCAGCCGCTGGGTGTAGGGCCGGGCGACCGTTGCGCTGGTGGCCAGCAGTGCCAGATGCCCACTGCGACTGGCCTGGGCGGCCGGCTTGATCGCCGGCACCGTGCCCACCACCGGCACGTCCAGGCGCTCGCGCAAGGCCTCCAGTGCCAGGGTGCTGGCGGTATTGCAGGCCACCACCAGGGTATCGGCACCGGTACGATTCACCGCCGCCTCGCACACCGCGACGATCCGCTCGACCAACCAAGGGTCCGGCCGCGTACCGTAGGGCAGCATGGCGTTGTCGCAGCAGTAGGCAAGCGCCGTATCGGGCAGATGGCGTCTGAGCGCCGCCACCACGGAAAGCCCGCCCACGCCGGAGTCGAACACCAGCACAGGTCCGGCCATCAAGCCTCCTCCCTGACGGGCAAAGCCCATGCCCACCGCCACTGCCGGACGGCGGGGAGATATCCCCCACGATCGGATCGGGCCGCCATCGAGGCCGACCGGAGACGGGGAAGGAGGTGGGGCAAGAGGCTGAGCAAGGGAAACGGCGCCTGAATCAACATGGGCGCCATTCTACCCGACATTGGCGGACCTGCATAAGCGCAGCAAGGGCGCCCACGGATACGCCAGCGCGCCGAGGTGAGCGCAGACGTCATGCGGCCCGAACCGGAGTTCGGGCCGACGACGTGATGCTCGAGAAGCAAGGGGAAAACAAGGGAAAAACCGATCAGGCGGGTACCGGCTCCTCGCGTAGCTCGGCATAGAGTTCAGGGTAGGCGGCCTGGAGTCGCTCAAGTTCGGCGGTGGCGTTCTCCGGCAGGGCGTGGGCCAGGCGATCGAGGTCTTCGTCCGAGAAGTGCTCGCTGATCAGCGGGAACAGTTCCTCACGCTCTTGGCGAAGGTAAGCACGGTGGCTGTCCAGGTACTGCTTGAGGTCATCGGCAAACTGGTCCATGGGGATGGCGACATCCATCAGGATCATGTCGATGTCACGGGACAGGCGCGTCAGCCGGGCCTTGAGCTTGCGGTAGTCGCCGGACAGCTGCTCGGCCACTGCCTCGCTTTCGGGGGCCAGCTCCTTGAGACGGTCGGTACAGATCTGCTCCAGGGGCAGGGTGAAACCCGCCATGTAGTCGAGAATATAGTCAACCACCTCCCTGACGAGCTGGAAGTTGGGCCGCTCTCCCTGCGCGAGGGTCTTTTGCTTGAGTTGCAGGACGTGCAGTATGCGCGCCATGTTGGCATGATCCCGTCGCAGTTGCTTTAGCATGGGCATGACGGAAACCTCCTGTGGTCAGCATGAGCTGAAGGCACCCTAGCTTAGACTGGCCTTCTCGGGTCAGGTTCCGGATCGTGCGGGAACCGGAATGTATCACCCTAGACGCATAATCGAGTTTTTGCCCGACGAAAATTGCCACATTCAGAAGGGTTGATTTCCTACAGACCGCCTGAGCGTTGACGTCTGGCGCTCAATTCATTCTTCTCAGGAGTCGTCGATGGACATGTTCGAACAGGCCCACCAGGCAGACGCCGCGCCCCTGGCCTGGCGCATGCGCCCGAGGTCCCTGGACGACTACGTGGGCCAGCCGTCGCTGGTGGGGCCAGGCAAACCATTGCGGCGCATGGTAGAAGCCGGCCAGGTACGCTCGATGATCCTGTGGGGGCCACCCGGCGTCGGCAAGACGACCCTGGCCGATATCCTCGCCAGCGCCTCCAGCGCACGGCTGGAGCGCTTGTCGGCGGTCATGGCCGGGGTCAAGGACATTCGCGAGGTGGTGGAGCGCGCCCGGGTGGCCCAGGGCCAGGGACAGACCACGGTATTGTTTCTCGACGAGATCCACCGCCTCAATAAGAGTCAGCAGGACGCCCTGCTGCCCCACGTCGAGTCAGGCCTTCTGACGCTGATCGGCGCCACCACCGAGAACCCCTCCTTCGAGGTCAATTCGGCGCTGTTGTCCCGGGCCCGTGTCCATGTGCTCAAGGCGCTGGACGAGGCCGCGCTGATCGAGGTCATGCGCCGCGCCCTGGCCGACCCCGAGCGCGGCCTTGGTCACCGCGACATCCGCGTCGACGACGAGGTGCTGGCGATACTGGCGCGCGCCTCGGCCGGCGACGCCCGGCGCGCCCTGGGCCTTCTGGAGACCGCCTGCGACTTCACCCAGGCGGAAGGCGGTGCTGAGCGTCTGCCCCGCGAGGCGCTCGAGGACGTCATCGGCCACACCGCCAGCGCCTTCGACAAGCAGGGCGATCACTACTACGACCTGCTGTCGGCACTGCACAAGTCGGTACGCTCATCGCGCCCCGACGCCGCCCTTCTGTACATGGCCCGCTTCATCCAGGGCGGTGGCGATCCGCTGGACGTCATCCGTCGCCTGGCGGCCATCGCCTCGGAGGACGTCGGCAACGCCGACCCGCGTTGCCTGCCACTGGTCATGTCGGCCTGGGATGCCTACCTGCGTCTGGGCGACTACGAAGGCCAGCGCGCCATCGCCCACGCCGCCATCCACCTGGCGGTAGCGCCCAAGAGCAACGCCATCGACCAGGCCTGGAAGAAGGCCCAGGCCTTTGTCGCGGCCCAGCCGAGCCTGGAGGTACCGACCTACCTGCGCAACGCACCGACCAAGCTGATGGCTTCCCTGGGCCACGGCGATGGCTACCGCTACGCCCACGCCGAGCCCAACGGCTACCCGGCGGGGTCGGCCCACAACTGCTGGCCCGAGGCAGTGCCGACCGAGCGCTTCTACCGCCCCACCGATCACGGCCAGGAAGAGCGTTTCGCTCGCATCATGGCCTGGCGGGCGCAGCTCGATGAGGCCGCAGATAGCGGATGAGATAGCAGCGGAGGTGGCAGCTCAGATACCACTTGAGAAAAACCATCTGTCTTCGACGTGGGAAGGAAATAGGCCGCTGCAGCACAACCAGGCATCGTAAGGAGCGAGCCAGGACCGCGACTACTGTGGGACTCAAGTGCCCATGGTGGGCACCCGATGCTCCGGAGGGACTGTCATGTCGGCCACCCAGCTACAGCAAGCTCGTCAGATCCTGGTACAGAACGCCCGTCACCCCAACCATCACGACGTGCTGCTGGCCTACGCCCGCCAGCAGGCGACACCCGCGGTACGTCGTGCGCTGTTCAAGCTGCTGTTCGGACCGAACTGAGGCCCACTGTCTGCCACATGTTGACCGCTCAGGCCGGCGCCTCTGGCCAGGTCTGGGCCGCCCACGCCGACCCAAAGGGACAAGTTCGCCGGCCACGTTGATCAGCCCTTGGGTGCCTCGCCCGGCTCAGCCGCCGACGGCGACTCCTGCTCCCAGCCGGGTTCGACGGGCGTTGGCTCGATAGCGGCGGCGTCTTCATCAGACTCGTGATGGTTCACCTCGAGCACGCCATCGTGGTAGCCGTCTTCATCGAAGTAAGGCACGTACTGACCTTCCTCCGCTGGCGGCCCCACCATGGGCTCGGCCACGTCCACGTCCGGCACCACGTCGGACAGGTCTTCCATATGCTCGTGCTCCTTGGCGCCCGCCACCCACTCGTCGGTGACCACGAATTCCGCACCCACCGACGACAACGGCGTCGCCGGGGAGAACGGCACCACCGGCACCGGCGCCGGACGCACCAGGCGACGCCAGGCGAAGAACAGCACCAGGGCGCCACCGAGGGCGCCGAAGGCCATGAAAAGGGCGGTATCGCCAAGCGCCGCCATCACCGGGCTGACCAGCGGCGGACTGACCGAGGAGCCAAGCGCGCTGATCAGCAAAAGCCCCTGACTCATGGGCACCAGGGCGCCGGCGGGGGCACGGTCCGCCGAGTGGCTGACCGATACCGGATACAACGAAAAGACGCCACCGCCCAGCAGGAACAGCAGCGCGGCCAGCCCCCAGCTCGGCAACGGCAGCAGCAGCACCGCCAGCGAGATGGCCAGGCAGAACAGACCGATCAGGATCAGCACCAGCTGGCGGTCGTGACGATCCGACCAGCGGCCCACCGGATACTGCAGCAGCATGGCGCCGAGTACCGTTATCGCCATCAGCTGGCCGACCTCGGCCAGATCAAAGCCGGTACGCTGCAGATACAGCGGCATCAGGGCGTACACCGCAGCCGCCAGCATGCCGGAACCGAAGGCCCCCACTACCCCGGTGGGGGTGAGGATCATCAGGCGCAGCGGCGACAGCGGCTCGACCTTGTCGAGCAGTGGCGTGACCCGCGGAATCATCGCCATCGGCAGCACCGACAGCGAGGCCAGGGCACCGATGACCATGAAGGGGGCCGTTTCGCCCATATTCTGGGTGATGCCCAAAAGCAGCTGACCGAGCACACCTGAGCCGTACAGGGCGATCATGTACAGCGCCAGCAGACGCCCGCGCACCTTGGAGTCTCCGGAGGCCAGCAGCCAGCTCTCGATCACCAGGAAGACCCCGACCGTGGCCCAGCCACCTACCAGACGCAGCCCGAACCAGGCCACCGGATCCAGGATCAGCCCCTGCAGCAACACCGTCACCGCCACCAGCGAGGCGAAGCTGCCGTAGGCACGAATATGGCCGATAGCGAGCAGCAGCCGGTCGTTGAACAGGGCACCCAGGCCAAGACCGATGAAGTAGGCGCCGGAGACCCAGCCGATGACCACCGGCGATTCACCGGCGGCGTCCAGGCGCAGGGTGATAAGTGAAGACAGAAAACCGTTGCCGATGCCCAGAATGAATAGCCCCAGAACGGGGGGCAGGGCCATGGCCAGGAGTTGGGGAGACATGAGGAGTCGGGCTCCAGCGATGCGGACGACGCGGACGGCGGCGGCGGGTGGGTGTTGATGTTTCGAGTCCGTCCGTCACGGTGCGTATCGACGACTCTTGGGCGGCGAATATACCCCCCTTTTCGCGCCTGTCAATGTCTTTCGAAGGGCGTCACCCATGCATCTGTAACGCATTGTTGGTCAAGCATAAATCCGGCCTCAGTGACTCGTGTCACGGCGCATCAGAACCACATCGGCCGCGGGGAAGTCGACACTCATGCCGAGTGCCTCGGCCAACCAGCGAAAGCTCGTCTCGCTGAAGAACACCACATGGGTGGGATCACGAATATAGTGCCAGCGGGCAAAGTCCTCCGGCGTGCGCTTGGTCATCAGCCCCAGCCAGCCACCGGGTCGCAGTTGTCGGGCCAGCGCAAACAGCACCGGGCCGGGTGCGAACAGGTGCTCGACCACCTCGGTGGCGGTGATGAAATCGTAATACCGCTTCAGGTTCTCCGGCGCGGGATGGTAGTAGGGATCATGGATCCGAGTGGGAAACCCCGCCTCCTCGAACATCAGCGACAGCGTCGGACCGGGCCCCGCACCGAAATCGAGCCCCTCGGCACCCGGCGACAGACGATCGCTCAGGGGATCAAACAGACGACTCAGAAAACGACGATAGCCGGGATCATCCGGGCGGTTGTCGTGCTGATCGTAGACCGCCTTCTCGGCCTGCGGTCCCAGGCGCTGCTCGGGAGGCACCGCCACCAGGTCACATACCGAGCAGCGAAAATAGTCGCGGCGCCCGTCCGCATGAAAGTGGTGCGTCGTCGGGTTTGCGCATAGCGGACAGCTTGGCATCGTCGTATTCTCTGGGACTTGGATCATTTGTGGAGAGAGGCATGCTGTCAGGTCTAGATCACCTGGTCATCACCGTGACCGATATTTCCCGCGCCGTGGACTTCTACACCCGCGTTCTGGGCCTGGACGTCCGCTATCGCGATACCGAGCGGGTCGACCTGATGCTCGGCGAGCTGGCCCTGCGCCTGCACTGGACCGCCACCGACGTGACCCCCAGGGCCGCCACCCCTACTCCAGGCAGCCTCGACGTCTGTTTCAAGAGCCATCTGCCGCTGGCTGAGGTGAAGGCTCACCTCGATGCCCTGTCGGTCGAGGTGGAACTGGGCCCCGTGGAACGTCAGGGTGCCACCGGCAAGATCGAGTCGCTGTATCTTCGCGACCCGGACGGCAACCTGCTGGAGATCAGCCGTCCGCTCAAACAGGAGTAACGTCGGTCGTCCCTGCGGGTCGCTTCGCCTGTCATGGCAATGCGGCACAGGCTGGGTATGATAACGGGGCCGTATGACATGCACCCAAGGGACCATGGATGAGCCAACACGACCTTACGCCTCAACGACCCACTGTCGAGCCTCCCTCACCTGGCGACACGCCCCCCGCCGACACCACCATGTCGCTGGTGGGCTACGCGTTGCTGCTGGCAAACCTGGTCACCGGCTTCACCGCGGTGATCGGGGTGATCATCGCCTACGTCTACCGTGGCAAGGGCCCCGAGTGGCTAGACGAGCACTATCGCTACCAGATCCGTACCTTCTGGATAGGCCTGCTCTACGGCATCGTGGCCTCGATCCTGACCTTGATCGTGATCGGCCTGCCGCTGCTGCTGGCCCTGGCGGTGTGGTTGATCGTGCGCTGCGTCAAAGGCTTCAAGGCACTGCAGGAAAAGCGCGCTCCGGACAATGTGGAAAGTTGGTTGATCTGATATGAACGTCCCCTGGCAACAGCGACTCCAGGCTACCGCGATATCACGCCTGTGGCGGATACTGTCACGTCTGTCACCGACGACCCTATGGCGACTCAGCGTCGCCCTGGTCAATGTGGCCTACCCCCTGCTCAAGCGCGAACGCGCGGTGACCAGGCTCAATCTGGAAGTGGTCTATCCCGACCTTACCGAGGCCCGTCGCGCCACCCTGGGGCGCGAAAGCCTCAAGCATTCCACCGCCACCATGCTGGAACTCGGCTTTGCCTGGCAGGGCGACCCAGACCGAGTGGCCGACAGCATCGTCGAGGTACATGGCCGCGAACTGCTGGATGATGCCCGCGCCGAGGGCAAGGGCGTGATCATCCTGGCGCCTCACTTCGGCAACTGGGAGGTGCTGAACTTCTGGCTGTCGAGCCACTTCTCCTTCACCGCCATGTACGAGCCGCCCAAGCTGGCACCGCTGGACCCGATCATCCGCGCCGGGCGCGAGCGCTGCGGCGCCAGCCTGGTGCCGACCAACCCGCGAGGCGTGGCGGCGCTGCTCAAGGCGCTCAAGCGATCCGAGGCCGTCGGCATCCTGCCCGATCAGGAACCCAGCTGGGGCAGCGGCGTGTTCGCGCCGTTCTTCGAGCGCCCCGCCTACACCGCCACCCTGTTACCCAAGCTGGTGTCGCGCACCAATGCAAGGGTCGTGACCGGCGTCGCTCTGCGCCGTCCCGGGCGGGGCTTCGCGCTGTACTTCCTGGCCGCCGACGAGCGCGTCTACGATGAAGACGAGACCATCTCCTGCAGCGGGGTCAATGCCAGCATCGAGGCGGTGATCGCACTCGACCCGGCCCAGTACCAGTGGGAATACAAGCGCTACACCAAGACCCTGGAAGAACAACGTGGCGATCCCGACTTCCGCCGTTACCGCCTCTACAGCTCGAGGAACATGAAGTGACGACAGCGTCAGTGTCGCCGCCGCCGGAGACCCGCGTCGGCCACGTCCTCTATCTGCTCTACCTGGCAGGACTGGTGAGCGGTTTCGTGACGCTGTTGATCGCGCTAGTCGTCGCCTATGTCTATCGCACCGACGCCGCCCCCTGGCTGCGTGCCCACTACCAGTTTCTGATCAGCACCTTCTGGATCGGCCTGCTCTACATGGTCGCCGCGGTGGTACTGTCGGTGCTGATCATCGGCCTGGCGCTACCCCCGCTGCTGGTCACCGCCTGGTTCGTGATCCGCTGCATCATCGGCTGGCGTGCCCTGCACCAGCGCCTGCCGCCGCCCAGACCATCCAGCTGGCTATGGTAGGCGCGGCAATGCCAGCACTAAGAATTTGCGAGCACGGCCTATTCAAATAACGTACGAACACGCGCTAAAGCATCATCGACGACGTGATCCGGGGCAGACTCAACTCTGCGCGCTCCGCGCGCTTCAAGATCGACAGTCCTGATCTGATTGACCAGCACTACCCCCTGCGTACGGGTCCCGCTCAGAGGTACCGCAAAGCCTGCGTAGCGCGCGAAGTTGCCACCTTGGGTGATGGGTGCCACGACCACCGTACCAAAATGATTGAAAGCTATTGGCGTCAACACTAGCGCAGGGCGAAAGTCACCTCGCTGCTCGCGTCCTTCGGTCGGATTGAGGGGAACTCGCACAATATCGCCACGGCTATATTTGTCACGCTTCATTCTTCACGCCCTACCGGGGCCATTTCCTGCCAGCCTGCCAGGTCTTCAGGCTCGGGAGCCTCGGGATCACAGCGTGCCAGCAATTCCTCCAGGGAATACTTTGGCTTTGACGCCACAGGCTTCAACACCAACCTGTGGGAAGTTTCCTCGACTTCCAGCAAATCCCCATCGCTGAGGCCCAGCTGTCGAAGCAATTCAACTGGCAACCTGATGGCGGCACTATTGCCCCACTTCTGAATCTTGAGTTCCATATCACTCCCCTCCTGTACGTATCTACACAGTAGATACGCGCTGCCTCGACCGCAAGCTCGTGCGTCAACTTCGCCTGTTACCGCTCAGTAACCTGCCCACCCCAACGCCGTCGCTAATCGGCGACACGGAACCCGAACTGGCACAAATCCTCAAATGCACTCCGATGACATCTATTGCAACTTTTGTCTCGGCCAATAGGCTAGATTAAAGGCTGGCTCGATCTGGCATAGAAAGTGGCATAGAAAGTCGCATAGAACATGCCATCGATGTGAACGGCAGAAGGATCCCCTACACCCCCAGCGGGCGAACCCGAGCCACCGGGCGTTCGTCCGCTCGCAAGGAGAGCGCACTTGGACACGGCAATATCTCGAGCACGACACACCCTTGCACGGCGGCGACCTGGCTCGCGCAACCTGGCGCTCGCCTTCGTCGGCGTCATCACCAGCGCCGCATTGACGACGCCGGCCATGGCCGTCGAGACCGGCGCGCTGTTCGAACAGGTCACGAACCGGGCCAAGGAACTGGCCGCGTCCCCCTATGAAGAGGCCTCGGCCGAGCTGCCCGAGGCCTTGACCGAGATGGACTACGATCGCTACCGACAGATTCGCTACCGCGATGAGCGGGCACTGTGGAAGGATGATGGCGATTTCGAGGTGGAGCTCTTCCACCCAGGCTTTCTGTATGACCAGCCGGTGGATATCCACCTGCTGGAGGATGGCGAGGTACGCTCGCTGCCCTTCGAGCCTGAGCGCTTTCGCTACGACGACGATGCCGCCGACCTCGCCGAGCTCGACCTGAGTGGGCTCGGCTATGCCGGCTTTCGCCTGCACTACCCGCTCAACCGCGCCGACTACAAGGATGAGTTCGCGGTATTTCTGGGCGCGTCCTACTTCCGCCTGGTCGGCCGCGACCAGGGCTACGGCCTGTCGGCCCGTGGCCTGGCCATCGACACCGCCCTGCCCCAGGGCGAGGAGTTTCCCGCCTTTCGCGAATACTGGCTGGTCAAGCCGCAGCCCGGCGATACCCACATGACGGTGCTGGCGCTGCTGGACAGCCCGTCTCTGGCCGGCGCCTACCGCTTCGACATCACCCCGGGCAAGCGCACCCAGGTCGACACCGAGGCACGCCTGTTTGCCAGGGAAGACGTCGAGAAGCTCGGCGTCGCACCGCTGACCAGCATGTTCCTGCATGGCGAGATGGATCGCCGCCAGGAGGACGACTACCGCATCCGGGTACATGACTCCAGCGGCCTGCTGATGGCCACCAGCACCGGCGAGTGGACCTGGCGCGTGCTGGAAAACCCCGAAAGCCTCCAGATCTCCGGGCTGCAGGACACCTCGCCCAAGGGCTATGGCCTGGTCCAGCGGCCCCAGCACTTCAACGCCTACCTGGACATGGAGGCCCGCTACGAGCGTCGCCCCAGTCAGTGGGTCGAACCCCAGGGCGAGTGGGGTGAAGGCCATGTCGAACTGGTGGAGATCCCCACCGACAGCGAGGCCCACGACAACATCACCGCCTACTGGGTGCCCGCCACCCCGCTGATGGCCGGCGACTCCCGCACCTACCGCTACCGTACCTGGACCTTCGGCGACACCCCCACGGCCGAACCGCTGGCTCGAGTGGTACGTTCGCGCCAGGGCTGGGGCGGTGTGCCGGGACAGAGCGCCCCCCCCGACGAGCGCCTGCGCCAGTTCATCATCGACTTCCGAGGCGGTGAGCTCGCGGGACTCGACCCCAGCCAACCGGTCGAGATGACGCTGACCACCTCCAGCGGCGAGACCGCCGAGGCCAAGGTCACACCGCTGCCGGACGATGACACCTGGCGCGCCAGCTTCACGCTGCTGCCCGACGGCGACCAGCCCGCTGATATCCGCCTGACCCTCATGCTTCGTGGCGAGCGCCTGAGCGAAACCTGGAACAGCATCTGGAGCCCCTGATGAACGCCCATACTCCCGAGGTACCCTGGCCACGCCTGCGACGTCTTGGCGTCGGCCTGGCCATTGCCGCCACCACGGCGCTGGGGGTCTGGACCATGTTCAGGATCCTCTACGTGGAGGGCATCAGTCCGCTCGAGATGGCGATCATCGGCCTGTTCGCGATCACCTTCGGCTGGATCACCATGGCCTTCTGGAGCGCGCTGATCGGCTTCGTGCTCAACCTGACCGGGCGTGACCCGCTGAGCCTGAAGCCGCGCCATTCCTATCCCATGCGGCCCGAAGGCTCCCACTCCCGCACCGCCCTGGTGATGCCGATCCACAACGAGGACGTGCTGCGAGTCGCCGCCGGACTCGAGGCCACCTGCAAGGATCTGGATGACCTGCCGCAAGGCATCGAGGTGGAAGCCTTCGTGCTCAGCGACAGCACCGACGACGAGGTGGTGGCCGAGGAAAAGGCCGCCATGGCCGAGCTGCAGAAGCGTCTGGAAGGCCACTGCCAACTGCACTACCGCCACCGTGACAGTAACGTCGGGCGCAAGGCAGGCAATCTGGGCGACTTCTGCACCCGCTGGGGCAGCCACTACGACTACATGCTGGTGATCGACGCCGACAGCCTGATGAGCGGCACGACCGTCATCGAGCTGATCGACGAGATGATGGCCAACCCGCGCCTTGGCCTGTTGCAGACGGTGCCGATTCCGGTGCGCCAGGACAGCCTGTTTGGCCGCGCCAACCAGTTCGCTGCTGCACTCTATTCGCCGATGCTGGCCAGCGGTCTGAGCTTCTGGCACGCCACCGCGGCCAACTACTTCGGCCACAACGCCATCATTCGCGTGGACGCCTTCACCGATGCCTGTGGCCTGCCGGAGCTGCCCGGCAAGCCGCCGCTGGGAGGCGATATCCTTAGCCACGACTTCGTCGAGGCGGCGCTGCTGCGCCGTGCCGGCTGGCAGGTGCGCATGCGCACCGACCTGGGCGGCAGCTTCGAAGAAATGCCGAGCCATATCCTCGACTACGCCAAGCGTGACCGCCGCTGGGTCCAGGGCAACCTGCAGCATATGCGCCTGCTTGGCGGACGCGGACTGCACGTGCTCAGCCGTCTGCACTTCTTCTTCGGTGCCCTCGCCTACCTGTCGTCGCTGGTGTGGCTGGCGATCCTGGTGATCAGCACCATCGACGCCCTGATCCGGGCGTTGGTGCCGACCAACTTCTTCACCTCGAGTTCGCAGCTGTTTCCCGACTGGCCGATCGCCCCGCCCAACCTGATCATGCCGCTGCTGATCGGCACCCTGGGCATGCTGCTGATGCCCAAGGTGCTGGGGCTGGTGCTGGGCCTGATCCAGAACCCGCAGGCCTACGGCGGACGGGCCCGGCTCGTCGCCAGCATGCTGCTGGAGACGCTGTTTGCCATGCTCATCGCGCCCTTGATGATGGTGTTCCACAGTCGTTTCGTGATTCAGGTACTGAGCGGCCGCACCGTGGCCTGGGATCCACAGTCCCGCGAGGGACGCGCCCTGCCCTGGAAGGAAGCCTTTCGCCACACCTGGCTATGGTCACTGATCGGCGCCTTGTGGGCGCTGGTGACCTGGGCCTTCACCCCGAGCTTCTTCATCTGGCTGACGCCGGTGTGGCTCGGCCTGGTGATGGCCGCCCCGCTGGTCCGCTGGAGCTCCAGCCTGAGCATCGGCCGGGCCCTGAGGCGCGCCGGCCTGTTGCTGGTCCCGAGCGAGACCCACCCCCCGGCGGTGGTAGGCGAGCTTCGCGTCGCCGAGGCACCACCGCCGCCGGCCACCCCGGCCGAGCCGCCACGGGAAATCCCCCGCGAGATGCCGGTGCAGTCCTTTCGCGAGCACGGCACGGAATCGGCGCCGGAGGTCTCCGGCGAGAAGTCCATCGACTGAGCCGGATCCCGCCCGCTTTCACCCTGGTGGACACCCCGGCAAGCCGTGCTAGACTCGATCCAGACTCGCTTGACGGGGTGCCGGTGAATCCGGCTGAGATGGCGCAGGGCCAGGTGATGAACCACCGGCCGCCAGCGCCGATCCCGTGGAACCTGATCCGGGTGCGGTGTGGCCTCACACCTTGAACCGGCGTAGGGAATCAGGCGGTGGTGCCAGCCCCTGCGCGCGCACCTCCCTCCTTTCTCGTCGCCGTGTCCTTTGCCGCCGCCCTCCGGATCCGCAACAACCGGAGGCAACATGGGCTACCGCTTTACCGATCTTGTCGACGCCTGCCGCGATGACTGGCACGCCTACATCGAACACGACTTCGTGCTCGCCCTTGGCCGTGGTGAACTGGCCGACGCCAGCTTCCGTCACTATCTGAAGCAGGACTATCTGTTTCTGCTGCAGTTCTCCCGGGCCTACGCCCTGGCGGCCTACAAGAGCCACAGCCTCGACGAGCTGCGCGGCGCCTTCGACGGCATGAAGACCATCCTCGACGTGGAACTCGGCCTGCATCTCGCCTTCTGCCGCGACTGGGGCATCGGCGAGGCCGAACTCGCCGAGCTGCCCGAAGCCCGCGCCACCCTGGCCTATACCCGCTACGTGCTGGACGCCGGCAGCCGCGGCGACCTCCTGGACCTGCACGTGGCGCTGGCCCCCTGCATGGTCGGCTACGCCGATATCGCACGAAACCTCAACGCCCGCCCGGACACCCTGCGCGGTGCCGACAACCCCTTCGACGCCTGGATCGCCATGTACGAAAGCGACGACTTCCAGGCCGCCGCACGCCAGGAGCAGGCCTGGCTCGATGATCAGCTTGGCCAGGTATCCGGCGAGCGCTTTGCGCGACTGTCACGGATCTTCGCCGACGCAACACGACTCGAGATCGACTTCTGGCAGATGGGACTCGATCTAAGCGACTAACACGACTAGGCGCTGTCCGAAAAGTCGACGAGCGAAGGTTAGACAAGGCAAAAATCGGTGAGAAAGCGCAGTTTACGGGGTGTAAATGAGCATTTTGATCCGATTTTTAACGCCGTATTACCGAGCGCAGGCACTTTTCAGACAAGCCCTAGCACCACGCTTGACGGGGGGCCGTAAGAGGCGGCTGAGATCATGCAGCGCATGGGACCCGTTGAACCTGATCTGGGGGTAACCCCGATGCCATGGCATCGCGGTGAGGACCAGCGTAGGGATCAAGCGCTCACGGCCCCGGCCACGACGCCCCCTCCTTCCTCACGCCATGCCCACTCAAACGCCAGCACCCAGTGCCGTGAGAAGGACAAGCCAATGCCGCTCGATCAACCCGTTTCCTCAAACAAACCCCGCCATAGTGCGCACTTCCTGGCCGAGACCGCCCAGGTCGACCAGGCCGCGGTTACGCCCCTGCCGGGTTCGCGCAAGGTCTATGTAAAGGGCTCCCGCGACGACCTGCGGGTGCCGTTTCGCGAGATTTCGCTGTCAGCGACCCGCACCTCCGGGGCCGATGAGGCCAACCCGCCGCTCTTGGTCTACGACACCTCCGGCCCCTACACCGATCCCCAGGTCGAGGTCGACCTGCGCCGCGGGCTTGCCGAGTTGCGCCGGCCCTGGATCGAGGAGCGCGACGACACCGAATGGCTCGATGGCCCGACCTCGGACTACGGTCGCCGGCGTGCCAACGACCCAACGCTCGCCCCGCTGCGTTTCGAACTGACCCGCACGCCGCGCCGCGCACGTCGTGGCGCCGACGGCAGCGCCGGCAATGTTACCCAGCTGCACTACGCCCGCCGCGGCATCATCACCCCGGAGATGGAGTTCATCGCCATCCGCGAGAACCAGCGTCGACAGGCCCTGGCCGATGGCTATCGAGGCAGCGACGAGGTCGAGCGCATCCTTGACCACCAGCATCCCGGGCAGGGCTTCGGCGCCCGTCTGCCAGAGGAGATCACCCCCGAGTTCGTGCGCCAGGAAGTCGCCGCCGGGCGCGCCATCATCCCCGCCAACATCAATCACCCGGAAGCCGAGCCGATGATCATCGGGCGCAACTTCCTGGTGAAGATCAATGGCAATCTGGGCAACTCGGCGGTGACCTCCTCCATCGAGCAAGAGGTCGAGAAGATGACCTGGGGCATCCGATGGGGCGCCGATACCATCATGGATCTGTCCACTGGCCAGAACATCCACGAGACCCGCGAGTGGATCATCCGCAACTCGCCGGTACCGATCGGCACCGTGCCGCTCTATCAGGCGCTGGAGAAGGTCAAGGGCGTGGCCGAGGACCTCACCTGGGAGGTGTTCCGCGACACCCTGATCGAGCAGGCCGAACAGGGCGTGGACTACTTCACCATCCACGCAGGCGTGCTGCTGCGCTACGTGCCGCTGACCGCCAACCGGGTCACCGGCATCGTCTCCCGCGGTGGCTCGATCATGGCCAAGTGGTGCCTTTACCATCACCAAGAAAGCTTCCTCTACACCCACTTCGAGGAAATCTGCGAGATCTGCAAGCAGTACGACGTGGCCTTCTCGCTGGGCGATGGCCTGCGCCCGGGCTCGGTGGCCGACGCCAACGACGAGGCCCAGATGGCGGAGCTCAAGACCCTGGGTGAGCTGACCCATATCGCCTGGAAGCACGACGTCCAGGTGATGATCGAAGGCCCCGGCCACGTGCCCATGCACCTGGTCAAGGAGAACATGGACAAGCAGCTCGAGTACTGCGACGAGGCGCCCTTCTATACCCTTGGGCCACTGGTGACCGATATCGCCCCGGGCTACGACCACATCACCTCTGGCATCGGAGCGGCGATGATCGGCTGGTACGGCTGCGCCATGCTGTGCTACGTCACCCCCAAGGAGCACCTGGGCCTGCCCGACAAGGACGACGTCAAGACCGGCATCATCACCTACAAGATTGCCGCCCACGCCGCCGACCTGGCCAAGGGGCATCCCGGCGCCCAGCGCCGCGACAACGCCCTGTCCAAGGCGCGTTTCGAGTTCCGCTGGGAGGACCAGTTCAACCTGGGCCTCGACCCTGACACCGCCCGCGCCTATCACGACGAGACGCTGCCCAAGGACTCCGCCAAGGTGGCCCACTTCTGCTCCATGTGCGGCCCCAAGTTCTGTTCCATGAAGATCAGCCAGGAGGTCCGCGACTACGCCCGCGACAACGGCCTGGAGGGTGACGGCGACGCCGTCATGGCCGGCATGGAGGAGCGCGCCCGGGTCTTCCGTGAACAAGGCGCTGAGCTGTACAAGGAGGTTTGAACAAGGAGGTCTGAGACAAGCCATTCCCCGGCGCATCCCCGGGCAGCGTTCGACTGCCCGGGGATCCACGTCTTGTACGCTCAGGCTTAGTCCCGCCGCACAAAGTTAGACAAAAGTCTAATCCAAAGATTCATGCACTTGACGCTCATCACGGCTTCGTCGGATCCACCAGCAAAGCCATTCGACTACCTCCCCAGGCCAATTATTCGCGCCCCGGGGCGGTGCTAGATTCGCCGCCATCCCACGCATTCTCGCCTCACCAAGGCGTCTTTTCTGGAGATGGCATGAAAGCCCCGATTCTGGTGATCAACTGCGGCTCCTCTTCGATCAAGTTCGCGCTGATCGAACAAGCACCCGAGGCTCCCAGACTGTCCGGCATCGCCGAGCGCCTGGGCAGCCACGAGGCTCGCCTCAAGCTGACAGACGAACACGGCAGCGCCCGTGATATCTCGCTTCCCCGTGCGACTCATGCCCTGGCGCTCAAGACCATCCTCGAGCACCTTGACGTCCACCGGCCCATCGGTATCGGCCACCGGGTGGTGCATGGCGGTGAGCGCTTCACCGCCGCCACCCTGCTCGACGACGCCGTGGTGCGCACCATTCGCCAGACCATCAGCCTGGCCCCCTTGCACAATCCAGCCAACCTCGACGGCATCGTTGCCACTCGCCGGCTGTTCGAGGCGTTGCCTCAGGTGGCGGTGTTCGACACGGCATTCCACCAGACCCTACCGCCCCACGCCTATCGCTACGCCATCCCCGAAGAGCTCTACAGCCGACACGGTATTCGTCGCTACGGCTTCCACGGCTCGAGCCATGCCTACGTGGCCAGCCGTCTGGCAGAGGTCAGCTCCCGTGGCGAGGGCGGCTGGCTGATCGCTCACCTGGGCAATGGCTGCTCCGCTACTGCGGTATGGGCCGGCAGAAGCCTGGACACCAGCATGGGCATGACCCCGCTGGAAGGCCTGGTGATGGGCACCCGCAGCGGTGACGTCGACCCCGGCCTGCACCTGCACCTGGCGCGCCAGCTGGGCATGTCGCTGGAGGGCGTCGATCAGTTGCTCAACCAGAAGAGCGGACTGCTGGGGCTGTCCGAGCTGACCAATGACATGCGTGAGCTCGAACAGGCCGCCAGTGAAGGTCACGCCGGCGCGAGCCTGGCCATCGAGGTGTTCTGCTACCGCCTGGCCAAGTCCCTGGCGGGCCTGGCCTGTGCCCTGCCCCGGATCGACGGCATCGCCTTCACCGGCGGCATCGGCGAAAACTCTGCCCTGGTGCGCGCCCGGACCTTGGGCCACCTGGAGGCCCTCGGTGTACGCCTGGACGGTGACGCCAACGAGAGCCTCCCGCGTGGCGAGGAAGGCCAGATCCACGACCGAGGCGCCAGCTCGGCGCCGGAGATCCGCGTCATCCCCACCGACGAAGAAGGCTATATCGCCAGCCAGAC
Source organism: Halomonas sp. EF61 (assembly GCF_040147045.1). Lineage (NCBI taxonomy): Bacteria > Pseudomonadati > Pseudomonadota > Gammaproteobacteria > Oceanospirillales > Halomonadaceae > Halomonas > Halomonas sp. EF61. The sequence continues at coordinate 550,962 of NZ_JAMSHM010000002.1, forward strand.
CCGGGAATTGATCGCGAGCCTGACGTCCACGCCAAAGCTCGAGGAGGTTCTGTGAGCACCCAGTCCCGCACGCTGCTGCTGATCCCCATCGACGACGGCGTCGCCCTCACCTCCGCCGGCCTCGGCCTGCTTCGTGCACTGGATACGCTAGGGCTGGACGCGGGTTTTCTGCAGCCCTTCAGCCAGTCCGAAGGTGGCGAGCAGGCAAGTGACAACGACGAACGCGCCCGCTCGCTGGTGGCCAGTACCCTGGGCATAGGTTCGCCGCGTCCGATCTCTCGCCAGACACTGGAGCAGTATCTCGGCCGCGACGATCGCGATGGTCTGCTGGAACTCGCCGTGGAGCGCCACGCCCGCGTCGCCCGCCCTGCCACCGGCAAGGCACCGGCGCTGATCGTGGTGGAGGGCGTTCGCCCACTGCCGCGAAACGCCTACGCCTTCGACCTCAATGTGCGCCTGGCCAGTGCCCTCGACGCCCAGGTGGTATTGGTTGCCGACGGCCAGATCGCCGATCCCCAGGAGCTGGCCAAGCAGTTGCAGTTCCATCGCCAGAGCATCGACGCGGTGGGTTCGGTCCGTACTCTGGGTGCCATGCTGATGCGCCTGCCGGGGGACGGCGACGGCTCGGCCATCGACCAGACCCTGGCCTCGGTCAGCGAGGTCGAGGCCCGCGCCCATCGCCAGCACTGGCAGCAGCAGCTCGCCAGCGGCGCCGATCTGACCCTGCCGGTGGTCGCGGCGGTGCCCTACCGGGCCTCCCTGACCGCACCGCGAGTGGTAGACGTGGCCCGCGCCCTCGATGCCAGGATCCTGCACCATGGCGAGGCCGATCGCCGCCGCGTCGCCCACTCGACGCTGGGGGCCCGCAGCGCCGAGCACCTGCTCTACGCCCTGCGTCCCGGCGAGCTGATCGTGTCCCCCGGGGACCGCGACGACACCCTGCTGGCGGCGGCCCTGGCCACCATGAATGGCGTGCCCCTGGCGGGCCTCCTGCTGACCCACGGCGAGTCACCCAGCCAGCAGCTGATCGATGTCTGTCGCCCGGCGCTGGCCTCGGGGCTGCCGGTACTCTCGGTGGACACCGACAGCTACGCCACCGTGGCCCGGCTTACCGAGATGTCCGGCGGCATCCCGGTGGATGATCACGAGCGCGCCGAGGCCATCTGCGCCTTCGTCGCCGATCACCTGGATCGTGACTGGCTGCTGGCACTGATTCACGACGACGCCCAGCGCCGCCTGTCTCCGGCGGCCTTCCGCCATCAACTGGTCAGCATGGCCCAGCACAAGCGTCGGCGAATCGTGCTGCCCGAAGGCGACGAGCCACGCACCCTGGAAGCGGCCATCCTGTGCCAGCGTCGTGGCATCGCCAACTGCGTGCTGCTGGGCAAGCGTCGCGCCATCCTCGAGGTGGCCAAGGCGCGCGGTCTGGAACTGCCCGATGACCTCCAGATCCTCGACCCGGACGCCGAGCGTGGTCGTTTTGTCGCGCCCATGGTCGAGCGCCGACGGGGCAAGCTGACCCCGCTGACCGCCGAGGCCCAGCTTCATGACAGCGTGGTGCTGGGCACCATGATGCTTGCCGAAGGCGAGGTCGACGGCCTGGTCTCCGGCGCCGTGCATACCACCGCCAACACCGTGCGCCCGGCCTTTCAGCTGATCAAGACCGCCCCCGGTTACGGCCAGGTGTCGTCGGTGTTCTTCATGTTGCTGCCCGACCAGGTGGTGGTCTACGGTGACTGCGCGGTCAACCCCGACCCCGACGCCGAGGCGCTGGCCGAGATCGCCCTGCAGAGCGCCACCAGCGCCGAAGCCTTCGGTATCGAGCCGCGGGTCGCCATGATCAGCTACTCCACCGGCGAATCCGGCAGCGGCGCCGACGTCGACAAGGTCCGCGAGGCCACCCGCATCGCCAGAGAACGGGCGCCACACCTGGCCATCGACGGCCCGCTGCAGTACGACGCGGCGGCCATCGCCAGCGTGGCCCGGCAGAAGGCACCGGAGTCACCGGTGGCCGGCCGCGCCACGGTGTTCGTGTTCCCCGACCTGAACACCGGCAACACCACCTACAAGGCGGTCCAGCGCAGCGCCCGGGTGGTCAGCATCGGCCCCATGCTTCAGGGCCTCAACAAGCCGGTCAACGACCTGTCCCGGGGCGCCCTGGTGGAGGATATCGTCTATACGATTGCGCTGACCGCGATCCAGGCCGGTCAGTAACGACCAGCACAGCGCCACAGACCGTCAGAAACGCCGAGGCCCCGGAGAACCGGGGCCTTGGCATTTGTGTGGGCTTTAGCCCGAAAACGCTCGCTACCACTCGGCGATGCCGGTATACAGGCACACCAGCACCAGTCCGAGCAGGAAGACGGTCTCGGCGACCATCAAGATGACGGGCTTCCAGCCGACCACGGCGAGCTTCTGGAAGGAGGTCTTGATACCGAGTGCGGCGATGGCGGTGACCAGACACCAGCGCGACAGGTCGGTCATGCCCTCGACCATCACCTGGGGGATCACGCCAAGGCTGTTGATCAGCACCAGCACCACGAAGGCCACCAGGAAGCTCGGGAACATCGGCACCTTGCCGCCTTCACCGCCACGGGCGCGGCGAAACAGCAGCATGAACACCATTACCGCCGGCACCAGCATGGCGACCCGCAACAGCTTGACGAAGGTCGAGATATCGCCGGTCTCGTCGGAAATCATGTAGCCGGCACCGACCACCTGGGCGACGTCATGGATGGTGCCACCAAGAAAGATACCGGCCTGGGTGTCGGTCAGTCCCAGCGCGCCGACCAGCAGCGGGTAGAGCACCATGGCGGCGGTGGACAGCGTCGTCACGCCAACCACGGTCAGGATGGTATTGCGCTCGGCGATCTCGTTGCGCGGCATCGCCGCAGACAGTGCCAGCGCCGCCGAGGCGCCGCAGATCGCCACCGACCCGCCGGTCAGCAGCCCCAGGTCATTTTTCAGCCCCAGCAGTCGCGCCAGCACGCTTCCCGCCAGAATGGTCAGCACCACCCCGGCGACCACCGTCACCACAGGACCGATACCGAGTTCCGCCACCTGCTCCAGGGTGATACGTACACCCAGCAGGGCAACACCCAGCCTGAGGATGGTGCGGGCGGCAAACTCCACCCCCACCAGGCAAGGGCCCTGCTCGCTGAGAAAGTGCAGGGTCATGCCGAACAGCAGTGCGTAGAGCAGGGTCGGGCCACCGTAGTGATCGGCGATAAAGGTGGTGGCCAGGGCAATGGTGATGCAGATCAGCACCCCCGGCATGCGCTCCCGGGCGGGCTCCAGATGGCGACGCCATCCGGTCACGGGCGTCTCGGGCTTGGCGTGTGTCGTTGGCTGGGACATGGGCGTCCTCTCGTTTATTCGTTGTTCGCGTATCAGGGGGCGCGCTCAGCGGGTCAGCCGATGACGCGCTATTGATTTGATCCTGGCCCAGCCCGCTACCGCGACGTTAGGGCCAGAGCGCGGCCTCGAGTAAGGCCAGGCCCCGATGGCATCGATCCGCTGTCGAGATTCCAGCGCTGCACGTCAGGCGACGCGCGCCTGGTCACGGCGATCGGCCTTGATCATGTCCGCCGCGCGTTCGGCGATCATGATGGTCGGGGCGTTGGTGTTGCCCGAGACGATGATCGGCATGATCGAGGCGTCCACCACCCTCAGTCCCTCGAGGCCGTGCACCCGTAGTCGGTCATCGACCACCGCCAGGTCGTCGTGGCCCATCTTGCAGGTGCCCGCCGGGTGGTAGATGGTCTGACTGTAGCGCCGGGCGGCCTCGAGCAATTGCTCGTCGCTCTGATACTCCCGCCCCGGCACGTATTCATCGGTGATCACCTCGGCAAGCGGTGCCTGCTCGGCGATGCGTCGCGCCACCTTGATGGCGTCCACCGCCACGCGACAGTCTTCTTCGGTGCTCAGGTAGTTGGGCTGGATCGAGGGATAGACGGCGGGGTCGGCGCTGGTGATGCGAATACGCCCCCGGCTGGTCGGACGCAACTGGCACACCGAGGAGGTGAAGGCCGAGAACGGATGCACCCCTTCGGCCGGCTTGTCCGCCGATAGCGGCTGCATGTGGAACTGGATATCCGGGCGATCCAGGCCCTCCCGCGACTGGGTGAAGATGCACACCTGACTGGCCGCCAGGGTCAGCGGTCCGGTGCGGGTCAGGGCGTACTGGGTGCCTACCGCCAGCTTTCTCAGCGGATGACGCACCTCGTCGTTGAGGGTGCGACAGGAGGTCTTGAACACCAGCCGGATCTGCAGATGGTCCTGCAGATTCTCGCCGACGCCCGGTAGTGCGTGGTGGCAGTCGACGCCGACCTCGGCCAGGTGGTCGGGGTCCCCGATGCCGGAGCACTGCAGGATCTGCGGCGAGCCGATGGCGCCGCTGGACAGCAGCACCTCGAGCCTGGCGCTCGCCCGATGGGTGCTCTGCCCCTGGCGGTACTCGACCCCGACCACGCGCTTGCCCTCCAGCAGCAGCCGCTGACAGTGGGCACGCTTGACCAGGGTGAGATTGGGGCGCTTGAGCGCCGGACGCAGAAACGCCTTGGCGGTCGAGCAGCGAAAGCCCTTGTAGGAGGTCTGCTGGAAGTAGCCCACGCCTTCTTGCCTGGCCCCGTTGACGTCGCGGTTCTCGGGAATCCCCGAGGCCTTGGCCGCCTCGATGAAGCGTTCGGCGATCTCGCGGCGCAGGCGCAGATCCGAGACCTTCAAGGGGCCGTCGGCACCGTGGTAGTCATCGGCGCCCCGCTCCTGGCACTCCGACTTCTTGAAGTAGGGCAGCACCGAGTCGTAGTCCCAGCCGTCGTTGCCAAGCTGCGCCCAATCGTCGTAGTCCTCGCGCTGACCGCGGATGTACAGAAGCCCATTGAGCGAGCTTGACCCTCCCAGCACCTTGCCCCTGGGCCACTGCAGCCGGCGACCGTCGATGCCCTCGTCGGGATCGGTGAGGTAGCACCAGTCGGTGGCCGGATTGTGCATGGTCTTGAAGTAGCCCACGGGCACGTGGATCCACGGATTCCAGTCGGACCCGCCGGCCTCGAGCAGCAGTACCGACACCTTGGGATCCTCGCTCAGGCGGTTGGCCAGCACGCAGCCGGCGGAGCCCGCCCCCACGATGATGTAGTCGAAAGCCTCTGGCGGTGGTGTTGTGGTTGTCATGTCGCTCACTCAATAGAGACGTTTTGTCTCAATTTATGCTAGACAGTTTTCTCAAAAGATCAATATCGAGACAAAAAAACTCATTTTTATTGATCTATTCCCGAGAGACTTCTAAGGTGTGGTCAAGGCCCTTTGTCGGGCCCGGTGCCAGGCGACGATCGCCAAGCGCGAACGCCCCGGCACTCCCCTGCATCCCTACACCAAACACAAGACTGGGAGCCTTCCATGAGTTCACGCCTCTTCTCATCAGACGTGTCGCGCCGCGACTTCCTGAATATCTCGGGTCGCTTCGGCATGACCTCCACGCTGCTGGCCGCCAGTGGTCTGGGCGCTGGCCTCACCGCCTCGAGCCTGGCCCGAGCCGCCGACGCCGAGCAGCAACGCCGCTATCAGACCGAACCCAAGTTCCAGCTGCGCTTTGGCGCCTCGGGCTTCAACGAGCGCAATCTCGATATCCAGAAGTCCGGGCAGCTGTTCTTCGCCCGTGACGTCGAGGAGCGCACCAACGGCGCCATCCGCGTCGAGTTCATGGGCTCCAACGAGGTCTGCAACCAGCTCGATTGCGTCAGCAAGGCCCAGCAGGGCATCGTCGACATCTTCTCGGCCTCGACCCAGAATTCCGCCGGCGGCGCGCCCTACCTGAACGTGCTGGACTTCGCCTACATGTTCCCGAGCGTCGCCTCGATGTTTCACTTCTTCTACGACCCTCGCAGCGAGGCCCTGCTGCGCGAGCCGATGCGCCAACGCCACAACCTGCAGTTCCTGTTCACCCACTGCGACCTGCGCGGGCTGATGATGGGCCAGAGCTGGGCCGACAAGCCGCTGGTGGACAGCCTCGAGGTGCTGCAGGGCACCAAGAACCGCGTCACCGGCACCCAGCTTGGCCGCATCGCCATGGAACAGCTTGGCCTCAACCCGGTGCCGGTGGCCTGGGAAGAGACCCTGGACGGCCTGCGCCAGGGCCTGCTGGACGGCGCCGAGACCTGGATGAGCGCGGTGGCCTATGCCGGCATGGCGCCGGTGGTGTCCCAGGCGGTCGACCTGCGCTTCTTCGCCGGTACCGAGCACACCGCCATGAACCTGTCGAAGTTCGAGGCGCTGGATGCCGAGCTGCAGGATCAGGTGATGGAGTCGGCCTACGCCGCCCAGATCTTCACACAGGGCATGAACGAGGCCGGCCGCTACCAGATCGTCGGCGCCACCGAACACCCCGCCGCCGGTACCGTGTTCGCCGAGAACAACGTGCGGGTGGCCCCGCTGTCCGACGAGATCCGTGCCCAGGCCGAGCAGCTGTGCGCCCCCGAGTTCAACCCAGAGCCCTGGGAGCAGTGGCGCGAGCGGCTCAATGCCTGGGCCGGCGACGTCGACATCTACAAGGAAATCCACACCATCGCCCGGGAGATCCCGCGTGAGATGGCGGCGGTCAACGTGGCGCCGAAGCGCTGGTGGAGGGCGTAATGACCGATCACAAGGCCACCGCGGCCCAGGCGACGTCGAACGACGTCGCCGATCGGCCGACCCCCGCCTGGCTCTCGCCACTCAAGTGGCTCGACGCCAATCTGGAGAAGGTGATCATCCTGATCTCCTACAGCGGCATGGCGGGCATCATCTTCGTCGAGGTCATCCGCCGCTTCTTCTTCAGCCTGCAGGCGCCCTGGAGCACCAGCATTCCGGTGCTGCTGTTTCTGTGGCTGACCTGGTTCGGCGCCTCACTCAACGTCAAGCAGCGCACCCACCTGTCGCTCAACGAGATTCGCATGCGCCTGCCCTACGCCGGTCAGTTCGCCTGCCAGGTACTCGACGCCGTGCTGTGGATCGGCTTCGGCGCCCTGGTCATCCACTTCACCATCGCCCAGGTGGAACTGGCGCACATGAACTTCGCCATCGTGCCGGGCACCGACAACGTCATGCAGTGGTGGTTCTACCTGGCCACGCCGCTGGCCTGGGCCCTGATCATCTTCCGGGTGCTGCAGAACCTGGCCAGCGACATCGCACGCTTCCGGCGCCGCGAGCCGTTCAACCTGCAACCGTCCATCATGGACTAGGAGAGACGTCATGACCGACGGCATGCTTATCGGCCTGGTCACCGCGGGCTGCACCACCATCTTTCTGCTGGGGGTACCGATCTTCCTGGTGATCGGCCTGTGGGTGGTCGGCACCAGCCTGATCATCGACTTCACCCTGGCCAATATCGGGGTCACCCTGTTCCAGGGCCTGAGCTTCTTCGGCCTGCTGGCCCTGCCGCTGTTCATCCTGACCGGCGACTTGATCAACGCCGCCGGCATCGCCAAGCGACTGTCCGACTTCGCCTACTCGGTACTGGGCTGGCTGCGTGGCGGCATGGGCATGGCCACCCTCGGCGCCTGCGGCCTGTTCGCGGCGATCTCCGGGTCCAACGCCGGCACCACCGCCACCATCGGCTCGATCATGCAGCCGGAGATGGTCAAGAACGGCTACGACGAGCGCTTTTCCGCCGCCACCGCCGCCTCCGGCGGTACCGTCGGCATCATCATCCCGCCGTCGATCATCTTTATCGTCTACGGCTTCATGATGAACCTGTCGATCAGCGACCTGTTCATCGCCGGTATGATCCCCGGGGCGATGATGGTGTTCGGCATGATGGCGGCCTGTCACCTGGTGGCGCGACGTCACGGCTGGGGTACCCTGATTCCGTTCAAGGCGGGCGAAAGCGCGCGCTTCGCCAGGCGCGCTTATCTCGGCTTCGCTACCATCGGGGTGGTGATCTACGGTATCTATTCGGGCAAGTTCTCGCCCACCGAGGCCGCCGCCATCACCGTGGGCTTCACCCTGATCGCGGGGCTTCTGATCACCCGCGAGATCCGCTTCACCGCACTGCCCTCGATCATGCTGCGCTCGGGCCAGATCGCCGGCATGCTGGCGCCGTTGATCGCGATCTCGGTGGTGATGCAGCAACTGCTGTCGGTGCTGGGCGCGGGCCAGGCGCTGCAGGACCTGCTCAGTGGTCTGGGCAACTACTACGTGATCCTGGGGGCCTGCATGCTGATGATCCTGCTGGCCGGGATGATCCTCGAGAGCCTGCCGGTGACCATCATCCTGGCACCGATCCTGGCGCCCATCGCCCAGAACGCCGGGGTCGACCCGATCCACTTCGCGGTGATCTTCCTGGTCGGCGCCGCCATCGGCTTCGTCACCCCGCCCTTCGGCCTCAACCTCTACGTGGCCTCGAGCATCACCGGGATCCCCTACCTGCGCCTGGTGAAGTTCGTCATCCCCTACTTCATTGCGCTGATCAGTTGCTGGATCGCCATCTCGATGTGGCCGGCGCTGTCACTGATGCTGGTGAACCTGTAACACCGGCAGGCAAGCAGGAGCACGCGGCAAGCCTCACCGGGCTTGCCGCGTTATCATGAGTGCCTGCCACCATTTTCCGTCGTCAAGGATCGCGTATGTCTACAGCAAGCACTCGGACCACGACCAATTCGACGCTGCAACGAGGCTTGGTACTGCTGGAAACCATCGCCACCTCGATCCACGGCGTCAGCGCCTCGGACCTGGAGCGTCAGCTCGACATTCCCAAGCCCACCCTGCATCGCCTGCTCAAGCAACTCGAGGAGCAGGATCTGATCGTGCGCGACGTGGAAGGACGGCATCTACTTCCCGGCGAACGACTGCACCGCATGGCCATGGGCGTGCTCGCCAACGAGAGCCTCAAGGCGCCGCGCCGTATGCTGCTCAAGCGCCTGGCCGAAGAGGTCAACGAAACCTGCAACCTGACCCTGCTGGAAGGTCACGAGGTGCTCTACTACGAACGGGTGGAGACCAACTGGCCGGTACGCATACAGCTGCCGCCGGGCTCGCGTCTTCCGCTGCACTGCACCGCCAGCGGCAAGATGTTTCTGGCGCTGATGGGGCCGGCCCAACGCCGCCAGCTGCTCAAGCACCTGCCGCTGGAGGCCTATACCCCCTACACCGCCACCGAGGCAGATGACCTGGAGCGACGCCTGGCGGACATCGCCGAAAAGGAGCTGAGCACCGACGACGAGGAGTTCATCCAGGGCATGGTGGCCATCGCCGTGCCGGTGTACGACCAGACCGGGCGCATCCAGGCGACGCTGGCGATCCACGCGCCCCGGCTGCGCCACAGCATCGACTCGCTGATGGAGTGGGCACCCTTGATGCGGCGTATCGCAGGGCAGCTGCAGGATACCTTCGACCACTGAGCATACGAACGCATGAACGCACGAACGCACGAACGCATTGCCAAGGTACGCTGACTGACCGATCGGGTCAGGACACGCTCGGCCAGCCAGACTGACGTTCTTCGTGGCTACATCGGTGGCACCACCACCACCGGCACACTGGCACGCTTGATCACGCCCTTGGTCACCCGGCCTGCATAGGACGAGGCGAAGCCGCGCTTGTTGGTGGCTACAATGATCATGCCGCAGTCATGGCGCACCGCATAGCGGGTGATCTCCGACGCCGGGTAACCCTCCAGCACCGACTTGGCGGTAACGATCTCACGCCCAGGAAGGCAACTTTCGTTTTCTTTCCAGAACGATTCAACAAATTCGTCGAGACGTTCACGCGCCAGACGCAGGCGCTGCTCCATCAGGTCATCCAGGGTGGCACGTTCACCGATGTTGGCCTTGAGGGTATGCATGACGTCGTCGGACAGCGACTTGACCGCGTGCAGCACGTGAACCTCGGCCCCGGTGGCCTGGGCCAGCGTCAGGGTGTGGGCAAGCACCTGGCGGCAATCGTCCTTCAGCCCCAGGCAACAGAGAAGACGCGAGATCGAAACAGGCATGGCGTGACTCCTTGGCGAGAGGCCGGGTCGCCGCGACATGCGGAGACACCCGGCCTTTTTTTCGGTGCGCTGATGGTGCGCAATCAATACCCCAGCATACGGGGTAGCCACAGCGATATTTCCGGAAAGTATGCAATAACGAACAGCGCGAACACCGAGCTTGCGGCAAACGGCAGCGCCTTGACCGATATCTCCTCGATGGAGGCGCCGCCGATGCCCGAGGCCACGAACAGGTTCTCCCCCAGGGGCGGCGTCTGGAAACCGATGGCCAGGGCACAGACGACGACGATACCGACGTGCACCGGGTCCATGCCCAGCATGTACATGATCGGCAGCAATACCGGCGTCAGGATCATGATAGCCGCCAGGGTTTCCATGAACATGCCGACAAAAAGCAGAAATGCGATAACCATGGCCCAGATCAAGTACAGGTTATCGGTCAGTCCCAGCATGCCCTCGGCGATCACCGCCGGCACCCGCTGTTCGACCAGCAAGCGGCCGAATACCGTGGCGGTGAACAGGATCAACAGCACCCGTCCGGTGATCCAGGTGGTGGTCTCCAGAGTCTTGAGCGCCGGCTTCCACTTGAGCTCGCGGTGCAGGAAGATGCCGACGATCAGGGTGTAGGCGATGGCCACGATGGCCGACTCGGTGGGCGTGAACAGACCGCTGTAGATACCGCCGAGGATGATCAGCGGCGCCAGGATCGACCACACGCCACGCTTCAGACTCCTGGCGATGGTGTCCCAGGACCAGCTGTCGCTCAGCCCGCTGTAGCCGCGCCGGCGCGAGATGATGTAGTTGACGGTCAACAGGCAGCCAGCGATCACCATGCCGGGCAGGATGCCGGCGATGAACAGCTTCGGAATCGACAGCGTCTGGAAGGCGCCGTGAGCGGCCACGGCCTCCGCCGGTGGCTGCAGCCCCATCCCCGAGATACCAAAGATGACCATGGGAATGGACGGCGGTATCACCACGCCGAGGCCACCGGAGGACGCCGTGATGGCAGAGCCATAGCCGCGATCATAGCCGCGGTTGGCCATGGCCGGGATCATCAGCATGCCCACCGCCGCGGTGGTGGCGGGCCCTGAGCCTGAAATCGCGCCGAAGAACATGCAGGCGAACACCGTGGCGGCGGCGAGACCGCCGGTCACCGGCCCGGCGAAGGCCTCGGCGATATCCACCAGGCGTCGCGAGATGCCGGCGGCTTCCATCAAGGCCCCGGCGAGGATAAAGGCCGGCAGCGCCATCAGCGGAAAGGACCCCACCGAGGTGAAGGCGATCTGCACGAAGGCCATGGGGTTCTCCCCCAGCGACAGATAGGTGGCAAGCGCGGCCACCCCCAGCGACACCGTGATCGGCGCGCCCAGCACCAGCAGCAGAAAGAATACGCCGAACAGCACGTAGATGATGGTCGTCTCCATGGGTCAGTCTCCCTTCTCGTTGGATGACGACAGCGTCGAGGACTTGGCCTCGGCGATGGCCTCGGCCTCGGGATCGACGGGCTCGCGATGCTTGACGAAGCGCAGGTAGTTGTTCTGCAGGATGCGCAGGGTCATCAGCACAAAGGCCAGCGGCAGGATCAGGTAGAACACCTTCATCGGGATGCCCAGGGTCTGGGACTTCCAGAAGGTATTCATCTTGTTGAACACGAAGTCGTAACTGAGCCAGATGAAGACCAGGTTGAAGCCGATCCAGATCAGGTCGGTCAGCGCACCGCAGGCCAGCTCCACCCAGCGCGGGAAGAAACGGAACTGGAAGGTGACACGGTTATGGGCCGACTTCTTGGCGGCGTAGACCGCCCCCAGGTAGGCGAACCAGACGAAGGCGTAGGTAGCCAGCTCATCGGCCCAGGGCAGCGAATAGCTGAACAGGTTGCGCAGCATGATCTGGGCAAACAGCAGCGCCACGAAGGTCACCAGCAACAGCTGGCACAGCCAGTTCTCGAGGTTGTCCACGAGCTTCCATAGACGATTCATCACGACGACCTCTGAGCAGGCACCACCTGGCGTCCAATGGCAGACGTCCGGCGGTGCCATGATTCTTGGCGCCTGGAGTCAGGCGCCGGGAGGGTTCAAGACGATAGCGATGTCGTGACAGATCAGGGAGCTGGCTCACGTCCCAGCGCGGCGAGCGCCTCGTCGAGCTTGGCCTTGCCGCCGATGCTGTCGTAGAAGTCGGGCCAGATGGCGGTGGCCTGTTCGATCCACGCCTGCTCGCCGTCGGCGGGCTCGGTGATCTCCATGCCGTGCTCTTCCACCAGCCGGGTCTTGATCGCGTCTTCCTGGGCCAGCAGATACTCGTAGCTGTGATCGGTGGCCTCCTGAGCGGCCTCCAGTACCCACTGCTGCTGCTCCTCGGACAGGCTCTGGAACATGCCTTCACCCATGATCAACGGCTCCATGGAGAACACATAACAGCTGTCGGTGACGTGATCCTGGACCTCGTAGAACTTCATCGCGTCGATGGTGATGTAGGGGTTGTCCTGGCCGTCGACGACGCCCTGCTGCAGGGCGGTAAAGGTCTCCGACCAGGCCAGCGGGTTGGGGTTGACGCCCCAGGACTGGTAAGCGGAGATCATGATCTCGTTCTTGGGCACCCGGATGACCAGGCCATCCAGATCCTCGGGGCTCGCCACCGGCCTCGCCGAGTTGGTCAGACGGCGACAGCCGGAGTAGGCCCAGCCCAGTATCCGCACGCCGGCGTCACGGATGGTGTTGTCGACCATCTCCTGGCCGATCTCGCCCTGGGTCAGGGTGCGGGCGTCCTCGGGACTCTGAATCACGTAGGGCAGCGTCATCACCCCGACCGTGGGCGAGAACGGCGTGATGTTGTTGATCGCCAGTACCGACAGGTCGAGCAGGCCCATGCTGGCGTTGTTGACGGTGTCCTGCTCACTGCCCAGCTGGCCGTTGGGAAACAGGTCCACGCTGACGTCGCCGCCGGACTTTTCCTCGATCAACTTGGCGAAGGTCTGTCCCATCTCGTGCTGGGTGCCACCGGCGGCGTCGCCCAGCGCCATCTTCCAGGTTGCCGCCTGGGCCGAGCCAGCGGCGCCCAGCAGCGCCAGAGCGACCGCCGCCACCAGCGGGCGTGGGCCGAAGCGCCGGGCCGAGGCGGCAGCGCCGAGAGCCGCAGGAGTCATGTTGCGCGGGGGCATGGTACGGAGAAAAGGGGACTTGGTGTGCATGCGGAACTCCCATCATTGTTGTGCCGCTTTAAGCGGAATCTTGTTGCGGGTGTCACATCTTGATCGTCATTGGCTGGCGAGCGCCGTCAGGTCCGACCCGCCATGTGACTCACTCTCCCCCGTCGAGCATCGACGCCATAGGACCAGTGGCCCCACATCGATTGGGCCAGGCACCCGCGAGCCCTCGACAAGACGTCGACGCTGTAAGATCGTAGGCGGGCGTGGCCGCCAGGCCTGGGCCACGCCGGAACTCGTCCAACAACCAACATCCGGGAACCCGTCGTCGGTATGAGCGCCCCCCTGTTTCGACTCGACGCAAAGCGTCAGGAAAGCCTTCAGTGCCAGCTTCGCGAGCAGATCGCCCACGCCATCCTCGAGGGGCACCTGCCCACCGGTGAGGCGCTGCCTTCGAGCCGCAAGCTCGCCAAGGAGCTGGGTGTGGCCCGCAACACGGTGATGATCGCCTACGAGCAACTGCTGGACGACGGCTACCTGGTCGCCCGGGAGCGCAGCGGCTACTTCGTCAATCCGGATATCCTCGCCGGACGCGTCACGCCCCCGGCCGACATCGCCCTCCCAGCCGCCAGCGCCACCTCCCACTCCGGCACAGCGACGCCCTGGGACGAGCTGTTGACGATGCGACCCTCGCGCCAGCCGACCATCGTCAAGCCGGCCAACTGGCTCGACTATGACTACCCCTTCCTCTACGGCCAGATCGATCCCAACCTGTTTCCCACCCAGCACTGGCGGGAGTGCAGCCGCGACTCGGTCAGCGTGCCGGCCATCCGCCGCTGGTCGGCAGATCACCTGAGCGAAGACGACCCGCTGCTGATCGAACAGATCCACCAGCGACTGCTGCCCCGCCGTGGCGTCTGGGCCCGACCGGAGGAGATCCTGATAACCGTGGGCGCCCAGCAGGCGCTATGGATCACCGCCATGCTGATCCTGGGGTCGGGGCGACGCTTCGCCATGGAGAACCCTGGCTACGTCGACATGGTCAATATCGCCCGCACTTTCACCGACGATATCGTCGCGGTGGACGTGGACGACCAGGGCCTGGTGATCGACCAGCGCCTGGCCGATTGCCACCTGGCCTACGTCACCCCGAGCCACCAGTCGCCCACCGGCGTGACCCTGCCGATGCAGCGCCGCCGCGACCTGCTCGACAGCGCCAGCGCCAACAACTATCTGGTCATCGAGGACGACTACGAGAGCGAGACCAACTTCGTCGACAACCCGACGCCGGCACTCAAGAGCCTCGATAGCGATGGCCGGGTGATCTACGTGGGCAGCCTGTCCAAGACCCTGGCGCCGGGCCTTCGGCTCGGCTACATGGTGGCGCCCCCCGCCTTTATCGCCGAGGCGCGCGCCCTGCGCCGGCTGATGCTGCGCCACCCCGCCACCAACAACCAGCGCAGCGTGGCGCTGTTTCTCGACCGTGGCTACCACGACGCCCTGCTGCGCCAGATTCGCCAGACCTACCAGCGCCGCTGGCTGTTGATGCGTGACGCCCTCGCATCCCACCTGCCCGAGCTGCGTATCCGCTCCACCTTCGGCGGCTCCTGCTTCTGGCTGGAGGCCCCCGCCGACACCGACGTGGCACTGCTGAAACGGCTGGCCGAGGAGCACAGCATCCTGATCGAGAACGGCGAGGTGCACTTCCTGACCCCGGCGCATCGCCCCACCCTGAGGCTCGGCTTCTCGGCCATCGACGAGACCCGCATCGAGCGCGGCATCGAACGCCTGGCGGCCCTGCTGCCCCAGGCACGTCGCACCAGCTGAATCCGGGAGGCACTGGGCTAGCGCCCGATCGGTGCCATCGGCGCCGTATCAGTCTCGCTGTCGAGCTGCGCAAGCTCCTCCATCAACCGAGTAAAGCGTTCGCCCCGGCGACCGATGCACACCAGCACGGCGCCGGTGGCGGGCGGCCCGTGGCTCTGCCAGGCGAGGCGCTGCCCGCTCAACTGCAGACTTCGCCATTCTTCCCCGTCCGCCAGCCGACAGCGGACAAAACCCTTGGCGCGAAACAGGCAGTCGCGGTAGCGCTCGAGCAGCACTTGCAGCTCCTCGGCCACCAGGGAGTGGCGAAGGTGCAGGGTGGCATCGGTCAGCCCCGAGTGTCGGGCACGCTCGGCGAACGGCTCCGCCGATGGCCCGGCGCCATTCGCTTGCCAAAAGGCCGGGCCAGAGGACGTCGTCCTGGACGACGCGGGAGCCACCTGGACCGGCTCTGTCACCACCGCCGCACCTGGGGCGAGCTGTCCCAGCCATCCGAGCAGCTGGTCGCGCGCGCTGTCCTCTTGAGGCAGACGATTGACCAGCAGACGATGGGCGGCGTGCACCTGGGCGCGCCATAGCTCCCCCACCTGGGCGTCCAGCGCCAGACGGCCAGCCTGGCTCGCATCCACCAGTACCACGATGTCGGCAAGCTCAAGCCCCGGCGCCAGCCTGGCGATATCGGCGATCCGCTGAGGATTGGCCACGCCGCTGGCCTCGATCAGAATTTCCGTTGGCCTGGCCTTGAGTCGCAGCGCCTGGGACAGCTGCTCGGCCAGGGTGCCCCCCAGGGTGCAGCAGACGCAGCCGTTGGACAGCGACAGCACGCGATCGTCGCGGTAGTCGATCGCCGCCACATCGACGTTCACCTCGCCGACGTCGTTGACCAGAATCAGAGCATCCTCGATATCCCCCGACGCCAGCCGACGGTTGAGATAGCTGGTCTTGCCCGCCCCCAGGAAACCTGCGATCACCGTCACCGGCACCCGATCATCACACCTCATGCACCTGTCCTCCCGACACCGTGGCGTGTACCCGGATGTGTCGCAAATCCTGTGCTGAAACTTGCAATGGGTCGTCATCCAGTACCGCCATATCGGCAAACTTGCCGACGTCCAGGCTACCCACACGGTCGTCCATACCCAGCGTGATGGCAGCGCCCAGGGTGATCATTTCCAGTGCATCTTCCACGCTCACCGCCTCGTGGTGGCCCAGCGTCTGACCACTGGCGCTCTGGCGATTGACCGCACACCAGGCGGTGAACAGCGGCCCCAGCGGGGTCACCGGCGCATCGCTGTGGATAGCGGTGACGATGCCCAGTCGGCGGGCCGAGGCCAGCGGCTCCAGGCGCTGGCAGCGCGTCGGTCCCAGGGTGCGTTCCAGGTGCACATCGCCCCAGTAGTAGAGATGATTGGCGAACATGTTCAGGCACAGTCCAAGACGGGCGGCGCGATGTAGCTGAGCATGGTCGATGATCTGGCAGTGCTGCAGGGTATGGCGGTGATCGAAGCGCGGCCACAGGGTCAGCGCCTCCTCCAGGGCGTCCAGCATCAACTCCACGGCCTCGTCACCGTTGGTGTGAATGTGCAGTTGAAGCCCCGCCTGGTGGTAGGCGTGTACCAGCGCCACCAGTCCCTCTGGCTCGGCGTTCCACAGCCCGTTGGGATGACCGTCATGGTAGTGGGGCCACTTCAGCCGCGCGGTGTAGCCCTGGATCGAGCCGTCGGTCATCAGCTTGGCCGGGCCAAACACCAGCCGCTCATGGCTGTGGCCCATCGCCGCCTGGAGCCGCGCGATGCCCTCCTCGGCCGACCACGCCAGCACCCCCATGGCCGGCACCAGCCGCACCGGAAAATCGGCCTCCCGGGTCACCTCGACCATCGAGGCGATGGCGTCATCGCTCAAGGGGTTGTACAGATCGGTGATGGTGGTGACGCCCTTGGCCGCCGCGATGGCGCCGTAGCGCCTGAGCACCTCGGGTGACGCCACCGCCTCGAACAGATTCCTGCCAAGGGCATCGAACACCACGAACATGGCGGCCATTTCCTGGAGCTCGCCATTGGGCTGGCCGTCCTCGTCGAGCATGATGCCCTCGACCCGCGGCCCCTCGCTGATGCCGGACAGTGCCAGCATGGCCGAATTGACGGTCATCACGTGCAGGCTTGCGTGCAGCACCACCAGTGGTCGATCTCCCACCGCCTCGTCGAGCTGGTGGCGACTCAGGCGCTGGCCGGGAAAGTAGACCGGATCAAAGCCCCAGGCGACCAGCGGCTCGCCTGGCGGCAGGCTATCTGCATGCTGGCGCAGCCGGGCCTGCATCTCGGCGACGCTCTTCAGCCCCGGCCACTCCTTGCCCTCGGCATCGACCCGGCTGAAATACCCGAGATAGAGGTAGTCCCACATGGCGCCTTCCAGAGCGTGGCTGTGGCCTTCGACGAAACCCGGCAGGATCACCTTGTCGGCAAAGCGATCATCGATGCGGGCGTCGGGCGGCATCGCTTGCGCATCCCCCACCGCCAGGATGCGATCTCCCTGCACCGCGACATGGGTCGCCTCGGGCTGGGACGGATTCATGGTCAGGATGCGTCGAGCGGGATAGACGGTGATGCTCATCAGGAGGCAGCTCCCTTGCTGATGGTGGGCGAAGACGCGGAGGCTGAGTCTGACTGGGCGGCGGCATGGCCTTGGGTGGGAACCCCCTCGGCCCAGCCCGACGAGGGCGATGAGGCTCTGCCGTGCCGCCCCCACATCAGCATCAGCGGGATGCAGGCGATCAGGGCGATGGCGGTGCCGCCGAATACCAGCAGATAGATCGCCGGCGTCAGCGACGGCACGATGGGGGCGAAGATCATCAGGATGTGCAGGTTGACCACCACGATGGCCAGATTGAAGAAGGCAAGCTCCTTGGGCACCGAGGTGGAAAAGTCGGCGTCCATCATGCGCAGCAGCAAGAGCCCGGTACCGGTGGAGCCGCAGCAGCAGCCAAAGGAGGTCACGGTACGCTCTGGTCCCAGATTGCCGCTCAACCGCCCGATCAACAGACAGCCCACCAGGGTGGCGATCGTCACCGTCACGGTCACCAGCAGGATCGGCGCCAGCAGCGCGTAGAGCACCGCGAACTGGATGCTCATGAGGGTCCCCACCACCATGAAGTCCACCGCGCTGCCGGTGATCCGCTTGAGCGTCTCGTCATCGACACGGTGGGAAAGCCCGAGCCGATCGATCACCATGCGCATCAGCACGCAGACACCCAGCCCGTGCAGAAAGAACAGGTTGTGGCTGAACAGCACCCCGACGTTGATGCCGAACGGCGAGGCATTGCCGATGATGCCCTGCACGAAGGTCAGCCACAGGTGGGTGATCACGTAGGCGATGGCAAGCAGGCCCAGATGGTAGGCCAGCGAATCCAGATTGCCCGGGTGCGACACCATGCGCCCCATCCCGGGAGCCTGCTGGTTGCCCTCGTCGTCGCCCGCCCGGGTAAAGAAGCCCAGGCGAAAGTTGTCATCCAGGCGCGAGGCACGATTGGCGTTCACCCCCTTGGTCAGGTAGCGCCGGGCCAGCGGCACGCCCAGGGCAAACGCCATCAAGAATCCCAGAGAGGCATAGATCAGCCCCACCTGGGCGGCATTGGCGATGCCGTACTCGGTCTCCCAGATGGTGCCGTAGGTCAGCGCCTGGCCCGGCCCCTGGGTAAAGCCGTGGGTCACGATGGCTCCCAGAAATCCGCTGACGTCGCTGCCGGTCACGGCGTCGTAGCCGGTCACCACCAGAAAGCCGATGGCACCTTGCATGCCCAGGCTGATGCTCCAGGCAAGCGTCAGCCAGAGCCCGCCGCGCACGATACTGCCGCCACCACCGGGCGCGTCCTGGCGACCACCCCCGGTAAGGCACAGCGACATGAAGCTCAGGGTGAAGAAATGAAAGGTCAAAGCGGTGAAGTCGGCGGGTGAATAGCCCGGCAGCAGATCCAGCGAAAGCGCCAGAAAACCGATCAGGCCACCGACGATGCTGGCCGGCACCAGCGAGGCCCGAAGCCAGCTCAGCCGGCTTCGCAGCTGGCTGCCGACCCACAGCATGAGGGCAAGCAGCGCGAAGGCGATCACCCCGTGAAAGGAGTCTTGCATGATGGAGTCACCTCGACGTTGTCGTTGTTGGAAGTGAAGCGAACACTTCCAGCCTAGGCACGCCATCGTTGCGCGTATAATATCATTTAACGTTCACTTGATACCCGTGAGGCATCAATGCGCATTGAGCTTCGCCACCTTTACGCCTTTGTCGCCGTGGCCGACAGCCTGCACTTTCGCCGCGCCGCCGAGCGTCTCAACGTCGCCCAGCCGGCGCTGAGCCGGACTATCGTTCAGCTCGAGGACGCCATCGGTGAAGCGCTGTTCGTGCGCAACAATCGCCAGGTCCGCCTCACCGATCCGGGACGCATCATGCTCGAGGAGAGCCGCCAGATACTGCGACAGATCGATGATGCGGTGCTCAAGACCCAGCGAGCGGGCCGTGGAGAACTGGGCCGGCTTGCCATCGGCTACACCGACTTCGCCATCACCGGTGAGTTGCCGGCACTATTGGACGACTTTCGCCGCCAGAATCCGGACATCCACTTCGACCTGAGCTTCGGCTCCACCGCCCAGCAGCTCGACGAATTGACCGAGGGACGCCTGGACTTCGGCTTCGTTACCGGCCCGGTGCTGACCCCGGGGCTGCGTTCCCGTCCCATCCAGCGAGATCACTTTATCGCCGCGGTCGGTGACAACCACCCGTTGGCCGGGCGCAAGAGCATCCGGCTGGAGGAGTTGGCCCGGGAGCCGTTCATTCTTGGCGCCCGCAGCATGTGGCTGCACTTTCGCCAGATGCTCGAGCAGATCTGTCGGCAGGCGGGCTTCGAACCCCATGTCGCCCAGGAGACCTTCAACAGCGAGACCATGTTTGCCTTTGTCGCCTGCGACTTCGGCGTCACCGTGCACCTGGAGTGCGCCACCAACTATGTGCGCAAGGGCGTCACCCTGCTGCCGCTGGAGGGGGTAAAGGAGTGCCTGGTCACCGAGGTGGCCTGGCGGGAAGACGGCGTGACAGCGGTTCAGCAGGCCTTTCTCGACCGCCTCGACAAGATGTTGCCACCGGAGGAAGTGAAGTAGCCGCAGCACCCGCCGCAGCACCACAGACATTGAAAAGCCGCGACCCCAAGGTCGCGGCATCGTCGTGAGGGTTACCCATATCCAGAACGGGACCGATCAGGTTCAGAGCACCTCGTCCTTGAAGTAGTAGTAGCGATAGAGGAAGCGCTGGCCGAATCGGCGGAAGGGGGCGAAGGCCTCCGACTCGATACGTTCGCGCAGGTTGGGAAAGGGCAGCTTCGAGGTGAAGATCGGCAGATCCAGCGACCTGCCCTCCCCGGCGATCCACTGGGCCAGGCGCTTGCCGGCCTGGGCCGAGTACATCACCCCGTTGCCGCCATAGCCCAGGGCGTAGAAGACGCTCTCCTTCGGGTCCGGCTGATGGATGCGCGGCATCATGTCGTGGCTGACGTCGACCCAGCCCCACCAGGAGTAGTCGATCTCGATGCCGGCGAGCGCCGGGAACTTGCGCTCCAGATCGCCCCTGAGTACCGCCGCGTAGCGCTCCCTGGGGGCATCGCGGCCGCTGATGGCGCTGCGACTGCCGATCTGCACGCGGTTGTCCGGCAGCAGCCGATAGTAGTGGCGCAGGATTCGGGTGTCGGTCAGCACCTGTCGGGTGCGGAAACCGGTGGCCTCGATCTCGGCCTCGGTCAGCGGCCGAGTGACCATGGAGTTCGACAGAATCGGCAGCAACCGGTTCTTGAGGTGGGGGCTCAGCTGGCCGGTGACGTAGCCGCCGGTGGCCATGCCCACCGCCCGCGCCTTGACCACGCCGCCTGGCGTGCGCAGATGGTGCACGTCGCCATGGGTCTCCCAGCCCAGCACCGGGCTCGCCGGGTGGATCTTCACCCCCAGGGCGCGCGCCTTGCGATGGTAGCCGAAGGCCAGCTTGGCGGCGTGGATACCGATGCCCTCGGGCTCGTGCATGGCGCCGGCCGCCTCGCTGTCACCCACCCACTCGCGCTTGACGGTGTCGCCGTCGATGATGCGAGCGTCGTAGTCGAAGGTCTCGCGCAGAAGCCGCGCCTCCTTCTCCAGGCTCGGCATCACCCTATCCTTGTGGGCGATATACAGGTGCCCGCCGGGCTGCGGGTCGCAGTCGATATCGGCGATCAGCGACTTGAAGGTCTGCATGCCCTCGACACACTCGCGGTGCAACTTGAGCGCGGTATCGAGGCCATAGCGCTGGATCCACTGAGACCGCTTGAGCCGCCCCGAGGCGCACTGGGCCTGGCCGCCATTGCGGGTGCTGCATCCCCAGCTGACACGGTTGGCCTCGAGCACCGTGGCCTTGATGCCGTAGCGCTCGGCCAGAAAGATCGCCGCCGTAAGGCCGGTGAACCCGGAGCCGATGATCACCACGTCGGCGTCGGTGTCCGCCACGATCGGGCCATCGTCGGCCGGGGGCTCGCCGGCGGTGGCGATCCAGTAGGTCGGCGCATAGTCACAGCCGGTACCGACCTGCCTGGCGGTCAACGGATCATAGGCGGGATCATAGGGGGCCTGGGCCGGAGTGGCCCGGGCGGCATCGTCCGACGAAGCGGCCAGCGGGGTCTGTAGATCCAGCATGTCGAAGCTCCCGAGTCAGGTATCCGAGGTCGCTCAGCCGTTATTGACCGGCGTGGCGGGGCGCTGCTTGCGGTAGGCGTTCTTCACCGCGATCTTGCCGTCACGGAAGGTGAAGGCGTCGATCATCCGCGCCTCGGAGCGCATGCCATCGGCGGTGGTGCCGCTATAGGTGCTTTCGCTGTAGCCGCGATCTCCCACGACCTGATGCACGCCGTCGAGCCATTGGGCGTCCGGCGCGTTTTCCCAGGCGGCACGCAGCCCGGCGCGAACCTCCTGCTGACCACGAAAGGTCTTGCCGAGCAGGTCGGGACCTGCGACTGCATGAAATTCGCAGTCGTCGGTCATCATCGACATCACCGCATCGATATCGTGACGGTTGAGGGCGTCGGCGAAGTCGGCGAGAAACTGGGCGTCGGGCTGGCTCATGGTGAGACTCCTTGTTATTGGCAGCGCGGGTGGGTGTCGCTCACGCTGTGTCAGCAAAGTGGTGGCGAGGCGCAGCGCGCCTCGACTCACCTTGAGCCTATAGGGGCCGGTCGTCTGCCACTTAGCACCAGTTGCCCGCCGTCGATTGGGCCAGCCCCGACACGGACATCGAGCCAGGGGTAGAGACAGGGCCCGCCGGCTCTTCGCGCTGGATGCGATAGGGGGCCGGATCCACGCAAGGGGTACGCCCCAGCATCAGCTCGACGCCCAGCCGCGCCGCCGCCGGCGCCAGCACCAGGCCGTTGCGAAAGTGCCCGGCATTGACGTGGAGGCCACGACATCCTGGCACCTCACCGATAAAGGGTATCCCCCCGGGGGAGCCGGGACGCAGGCCCGCCCAGTGGTGCTCGATCGACGCCCGGGCGAGCGCCGGCAGCAGGCGCACGGCACTGCGATACAGCGACACCCGGGCCTCGCTGGTGGTGCGCTTGTCGAAGCCTTGATGCTCAAGGGTGGACCCCACCAGGATGCGGCCATCACGCCGTGGAATCAGGTAGCGCCCATCGCCCAGCACCACCCGCGACAGCGGCCGCGGCGTGCCGGGAGCCGGTCGCAGCACCATCATCTGGCCCTTGACCGGTGCCACCGCCATGCCGACCCCGAGGTGCTTGAGCAGGGCACCGCTCCAGGCGCCGCCGCATACCAGCACCCTGGACGCGGTGAGCACGCCGGTGGCGGTGTCGACGCCCTGGATCTGCCCGGCCACGACCTTGAAGCCGGTCACCTCACAGCCCTCGCGCAGCTCGACCCCCGGATGCCGCTCGAGCCGCGCACGCAGGGCACGGCCCAGGCGCGGATTGCGCAGACTACCCAGGGTCGGCATCCACAGTCCGCCCTGGCCCTGGCGGACCCATTGGGTGTCGGCCAACGCCGGCTCCATCCGGCGGATGGCATCGGCGTCGATGTCCTCGAGCGGCTTGGCCTGACACCTGGCCCAGCGACGCGCCGCGTCGGCATCTTCCACCGCCAGGTACAGAAGCCCGTGTCGGCTGAACTGAGGGTCGACGCCGGTGGTCTCCCTGAGTTCATCGCAGAGCCCCGGATAGACCTCTTCCGATAGTGCCGACAACGCCGACACCGGGGCGCTGTAGCGCCAGGGGTAGAGTGGCGAGACGATACCGCCACCGGCCCAGGAGGCTTCCCGGGCACAGCGCCCGCGCTCCACCAGGGTCACCGAAAGCCCCGCCTCGGCCAACTGCCAGGCGCTCATCAGGCCGATGACCCCGCCGCCTATCACCACTACATCGCTCATGCTCGCCTCCTCGCTCGTCTGCCCATGTCAATTCAGCGCCGCTATCGCGACCGCTGCCACCACCGTTATCACCGCTGTTATCACCGCCAAAGGCCAATCGTCGCAGCGACACAACATCCACAAAATCTCATTTTTCGATACAATTTGCGTGATTTTTTAAAACAGGTCTATAGTGACGTCACACCTTTCCACCGCGTTTCAGGATTGACGACCATGGCCGACGCCTCACCCCTGCTCGACGACGCCCTCCCCGCCCAGCGTTGGCACAGCGCCCGGGAAATCTTCGGCATCGAATCCGACCTCCAAGTCCCGGTGTTCGAGACGCGCGACGACCATGTGCCGGCCATCGATGACGCCTATCGCTTCAATCCCGACGTGACCCTGGCGATCCTGGCCGGCTTCACCCGCAACCGCCGGGTGATGGTTCAGGGCCTGCACGGCACCGGCAAGTCGACCCATATCGAGCAGGTGGCCGCCCGCCTCAACTGGCCCTGCGTCAGGGTCAACCTGGACGGCCATATCAGCCGCCTCGACCTGGTCGGCAAGGACGCCATCGTCATTCGCGACGGGGTCCAGGTCACCGAGTTTCAGGAAGGCATCGTGCCCTGGTCGCTGCAGCGCCCGGTGGCGCTGATCTTCGACGAGTACGACGCCGGGCGTCCCGACGTGATGTTCGTAATCCAGCGCATTCTGGAGCGCGACGGCCAGTTCACCCTGGTCGACCAGAACCGGGTCATCAGCCCGCATCCGATGTTTCGTCTGTTCGCCACCGCCAATACCGTGGGGCTGGGCAACCAGGACGGCCTCTACCAGGGCACCCAACTGCTCAACCACGCCCAGGTGGACCGCTGGAACATCGTCGCCAAGCTCGACTACCTGCGCCGCGACGAGGAAGTGAAGATCGTGCTCGCCCGGGTGCCGAGCAAGGACAACGAACGTGGCCGACGCCACATCGACGCCATGGTGGCGGTGGCCGAACTGACCCGTAAGGGCTTCGCCAACGGCGACCTGTCGACGCTGATGTCGCCGCGTACCGTCATCACCTGGGCCGAGAACTGCGAGATCTTCCGCGACCCGGCGCTGGCCTTCCGGCTATCGTTTCTCAACAAGTGCGACGAGCACGAACGGCCCCTGGTCGCCGAGTTCTACCAGCGCTGCTTCGATGCCGAACTCAGCGAATCCGTGGCCAGTGTGCTGTCAGACGACGATTCACAGGCCAGCGATTCACTGGACAAGAAAGAAGACGCCGGGGAGGCGCCATGAGCGCAGCGGGCGAGGCGGCGCTGGCGCTCGCCCGCCAGCGCCGCCAGCAGTACCTGGAGGAGCTGGAGGCCGCCGTGCTGCGCGCCCATACCGGTGAGCACGACTGGTTCTACGCCGGTCGCAGGCTCTACCGAGGGGCGTCCCGGGTGGCCCTGCGCGCGCCTCACCTCAAGCTTGCCGAGGACTGCCTGTCACTCGCCGACTATCGCGCCGTCAGCGACGCCCTGGCATTGCGCCAGCGCTTCAGCGACGACCGGCTGCACCAGCGCCTGCGCCCCGAGGAACCCGAGCCGCGACTGATCTACGACTGGCTCGAGCAGTGTCGGGTCGAGGCCCTGCTGGACGGGCCTGCCCCAGGCATGGCGCGCAACCTGAAGGCACGCTTCGAGCGCTGGTCGCTGGACTATCACCACGCCCAGCTCACCGAGAGCGCGCTGGGCCTGTTGCTGTTCTGCGTGATCCAGATCAGCCGGTCACGGCTGATGGCGGCGCCCATGCTCGAGGAATTCGAGGACTTGCTGGAAGCGACCCGCGCCAATATCGTACCGGCGCTGGGCCACGCCCTGGCGGGACTGCGGCGCGAGCGCCACGACCAGCAAGGATTCCAGCGTCACGCCCGCGATATCACCGACTGGATCGGTGCCCAGCTCGAAGGCTACGAGCCCCAGGGCGAGCGCGAGGACGAAGCCAAGGACCCACGCCGGGCGCTGGCACTGCTACTCGACAGCGAGGACGAGCTCGACGACGAGGTGCCCCTGGCCGCCACCGGCCAGAGCCGCACCCTGGCCGACGGCGCCCATCGTTATCGCGCCTTCACCACCGCCTACGACAGCGAGCGCGAGGCCGACAGCCTGGTGCGTCAGGCCCAGTTGGAAGAGTATCGGGCGCGCCTGGACGAGCGCCTGCACGCCCAGAAGGTCAATGTGCGTCGTCTGGCCCGTCAGTTTCGCCGCCACCTGTCGGTGGCCGATCGCGATGGCTGGCAGGACGGCGAGGAAAGCGGCGTCATCGACGGCCGCCGGCTGTCCCAGATCGTCTCCTCCCCTCAGGAGCGGCGCGTCTTTCGGCGCGAGCGCTACCGTCCGGTCAGCGACGCCCAGGTGACCCTGCTGATCGACTGCTCCGGCTCGATGAAGGCCCACGGCGAGTCCATCGCCATGCTGGTCGAGCTGTTGACCCGGGCGCTGGACATGGCCGGCGTCGACAGCGAGGTGCTGGGCTTCACCACCGCCGCCTGGAACGGCGGCCGAGCCCAGCGCGACTGGCTCAAGGCCGGGCGTCCCGCCGCGCCGGGACGGCTTAACGAGGCCCGTCATCTGATCTTCAAGGACGCCCAGCAGCCGTGGCGACGCGCGCGGAAGCGCTTCGCCGCCCTGCTCAAGGCCGACCTGTACAAGGAAGGGATAGACGGTGAAGCGGTCGAGTGGGCCTGCCAGCGCCTGATGGCGGCAGACGTCAATCGCCGCCTGCTGGTGGTGATCTCCGACGGCAGCCCCTCGGACAGCGCCACCAACCTGGCCAACGACCGCCACTACCTCGACAACCACCTGCGCTCGGTGGTCGCGACCTTCGGCGGTGGCAACGGCCGTCGCCCCGGCCCCATCGATATCATCGGCCTCGGCGTCGGCCTGGACCTGAGTCCCTACTACGCCCGCCACCGGGTCATCGCCCTGGACCAGACCCTCGACAACGCCCTGCTCGACGAAGTGGTGGAGCTGATGCTGTCGAGGCGTCGTTACTAGGGCTTGTCTGAAAAGTGCCTACGCTCGGCAATACGGCGTTAAAAATCGGATCAACATGCTCATTTACACCCCGTAAACTGCGCTGTCTCACCGATTTTTGCCTTGTCTAACCTTCGCTCGCCGACTTTTCGGACTGAGCCTAGCGCTCGTCTATCAGTGCTGATCTCAAAGTGCTCGTCTAGAATTGCTCGTCTAGAATCGACTTTGCTAAAACCGTGCGGGGGACAGGCTAGCGACGTAGTCAGGCAAGGCTTCGCCGTGGATCATGGCCGCGATCAATTCGCCGGTGTGGGCGGACTGGGTCAGCCCAAGGTGGCCGTGGCCGTAGGCCACAAAGAGCCCTTCTCTGCCCGTCACCTGCCCCACTACCGGCAGGCCGTCCGGTGTCGAATGGCGCACGCCCATCCAGCGCTCCGCCAGGCTCAGGGGCCGTCCGAACAGCGCTTCCCCCCAGCCCTTGAGCCTTTCCCAGCGGCGCTCGTCGGCGGCGCGGTCAGGAGCGGTAAACTCGGTGGTGCCGGCCAGGCGAACGCCGCCATGCATGGGGGTGGCATAGAAGTGGCGGGCCAGCCAGCCCACCGGGCGCGACAGCGAAAGCGGCGTTTCAAGCCGCACGTGGTAGCCGCGCTCGCTCACCACCGGCAGCGACACACCGAGCGACTTGAGCAAGGCATCATTGGCGATGCCCGCGCACAGCACGACCTGGTCGGCCTGGTACTCACGGGGCTTGCCATTCTCGCCATTCTCGCCGTTCTCACCATTCTCGCCGTCCTCACCGATCAGGCGCCAGCCCCCCGCGGCCAGCGGCACCAGCCTCTTGATGCGGGTACCATGCTGCACCACGCCCTCGCCTTCCAGGCGCTGCCACAGGGCTCGGCTCACCGCCAGGGAATCCTTGAGGTGGCGCGTCTCGGGGAAGTACAGGCCGCCGACGAGATCCGCGGGATGGATCGCGGGTTCCAGATCGCGCACCTCCTGCGCCGTAAGCGCCTCACAGGCCACCCCATCGGCCCGCTTGGCACGGGCCGACGCCTCCAGGGTCGCGGCCAGGGGGTCGCCTTGGCGGGCGAGTTGCAGACAGCCGGTGTCGGCGTACAGATCCGGCGCCTCGAGCGACTCCAGCAACGCGTGCTGAGCCTTGACCGCATCCTGAATCAGCGCCACCAGATCCGACTTGTGGCGGGCAAAACGCGACGGCGTCGCCGCCTTGAGAAAGCGCGGACCAAAGCCCGCCAGGCGGGCCAGATAGCGAGGGTCAACCGACAGCGAGGCGTCACGCCGACACAGCTCTCCAGGGAGTTGCCTCAAGGTATCGATACTGGCCATGGGCGAGGTGGCGTAGTTGGCGATCAGGCCGGCATTGCCGAAGGAGGTGCCCTCCCCCGGCGGGCCCGGGTCAAAAAGCTGTACCCGGTGGCCACGTCCCGCCAGCGAACGCGCCACGGCCAGCCCGACGATGCCGGCACCCACGACGGCGATGGTATTCATGCACTGTCTCCTGTTGGACGAGGGCGGCCGGCCCGTCTATGGGGCCAGCCGCGTCTTGTGGGCGATATCGTGGGTTCAGTTGTCGCGGTAGAAGCGCCAGGAGGCGATACCCACCCCCACCGCGGTAAGGATGCTGACGGCACTGACGGTATACAGAGCAAGAGCGTACAGAGTCATGGGAATCTCCTTCACTGAGCCTTGGCGGCGACAGGGGCGTCGGGGACCGAGCGGAACAGCCGGTAGACCAGTACAAACACCAGCACATTGGCGATGACGCCGGCGATCAGCGCGGTCAGACCGGTCGCCGCCTGCAGGTCGAAGGGCCCCCACTTCCACAGGATGGTCACCAGGGCGCCGGCGAGCATGGCGGCGACCGCCGAGCGGGTGCAGCGCAGATCGAACAGCACCGCGAACACGAAGGGCAGCAGAATGGTCGGCGCCCACAGCGCGTAGCTGAGCAGCAGCGCATCGATGATCGAGGTGGCGTAGAGGGCGAAGACCACCGCACCGAGGCCAATCAGCAGGTTGACCAGTCGCTCGATCCACAGCCGCTTCTTCTCGCTGACGTCAGGCTCGATAAAGGGCTTGTAGATGTCACCGACGAAGATCACCGCCGCCGAGTTGAGGTAGGAGTCGGCGGTGGACATCACCACGGCCAGGAGCGAGGCCAGCACCAATCCGGTGATGCCCACCGGCAGGGCGTCGCGGATCAGGGTCGGCATCGCCTGGTCGGGCGAGATGGTCGGATAGAGCACCAGCGCGACCAGCCCGATGGTGGCGCTGACCAGATAGAACAGGAAGCCGAAGCCGCCGGCCACCGAATAGCCGATGCGGGCGTGGCGCGAGTCAGGGGCCGACAGGGCGCGCTGGGTGTAGGGCGGCACCAGGGTCTCGCCGAGCAGAAAGGCGATGAAGATCGACAGGAACATGCCCACCGAATAGTCGCCCATCAGGCTGAAGTGGCCCTCGGGCAACCGCTCCACCAGCGCCTGGGGGCCGCCCAGATCATGGATGCCGATCAGCATGGTCACCGGCAGGAACACCGCCAGCATCAGAAACTGCACCACGTCGGTCTGGATCACCGCCCACATGCCACCCACGGTGGAATACAACAGCACCACCGCCATGCCGATCAGGATGCCGGTGGAGACCTCGATACCGAGGATGGCGTGGAACACGGTGCCTACCGCCAGGGCCTGGGCGCCGAGGATGCCGATGCAGAACACCAGCGAGAAGATGCCGGTGAACAGTCGCGCGCTGGCACCGAAGTGCTGCGCCATGATGTCGCCTACGGTCTGGGCGTTGACGTAGCGCTTGAGCCGGGGGGCGATGAACAGACCCGCCAGTACCGTGGCCAGGGGAAAGGCCGAGGCGGCGACCATGAAGGCGTAGCCTTCGTCGAAGGACTTGCCGGCACGCCCCATGGAGGCGCCGCCGCCGAGGAAGGAAGCCGCCAGGGTGGCGAACAGCACCGGCCAGATGATCTTGTTGCCGGCCACCGCAAAGTCCGCGCTGCCGGACACTTTCTTGGCGCTGCGATAGCCGATGTAGATCAGTATCGCGAAATACAGAAGCAGACCGCCGAGGTCGATGGGATTCATGGAACTACCCTCGTTATGGTTGTTGGGGGTGGTGTCAGCATCGACCGCCATTGCCATAAAGACAACTTTGAGATAACTATGAAACCATAAATACAATTTAGAGGCGCTCGCTCACTTCCTGAGGGCGCCCGGAGGGACGCCCATGAAGGTTCGTCACCAGCTTCGCCAGCTCCAGATATTTCGCGAGGTTGTGCACACCGGCAGCCTGTCGAAGGCCGCCCGTCGTCTGGAGCTCAGCCAGCCGGCGGTCAGTTCGGCCATCGCCAATCTCGAGCAGGAGGTGGGGTTCTTGCTGTTTCGCCGCAACAACTACGGCACCGAGCTGACCCCCGAGGCCCACTATCTGATGGAGGGGGTCGACAAGGTACTGGCGTCGGTGTCACATCTGGACGAACTCGCCGATGGCCTGCGCCAGGGCCGCGCGGGCAAGCTGATCCTGGGCTGCATGCCGGGGCTCTCGCCCACCGCCATGCCCGGGATCATGGCCGAGTACCTGGCCGACTATCCCGATACCCGGCTGTCGTTGCAGACCTTCAGCTCGCGCAAGATCCGGGACTGGGTGGCCGAGGGCCAGTTCGATGTCGGCGTGATTGAACGCCAGGATGACCTTAACGACCTCGATGCCCGCCACCTGTCCCTGCGCATGCACCTGGCGGTACCGCGCCACAGCCCGCTGGCGGGCCTTGCTCAGGTAGAGGCGGCGGATCTTGACGGCAAGGCTCTGGTGACCCTGGACGAGCACCACCAGAGCACACTCAAGTTGAAGCAGGCGCTCAGACAGGCCAGCGCCGACTGGCAGATCGCCGCCGAAACCCACCTGTTCCCTTCCGCCATCAGCCTGGTCAATGCCGGCATCGGCCATGCCCTGGTGGACCCGGTCTCGGCCTGGAGCTTTCTGATGCGTCGCGACTGCGCCGTAGCGATCCTACCCTTCGTTCCCGCCATCGACCTCGATATCGCCGTGATCACCTCGCGCTTTCACGCTCTATCCAGGCAAGGTCAGCACTTTCTGCCCTATCTCGAGGCGGGGCTCGAACGCTGGCGCGAACGGGCCCTGTCACCGATTACGCTGTGAATCGTACAAGGGTAAACGGCCGACCTTCGCTCCCTGCTTCGGCCTCACGCCCTGGTCCACAGCGCCAGGCTGCCGTCGAGCATCAGCCCCACGCCTATCACCATCAGCGTCAGCATGGCCACTCGTCTCAATAGCACGGCGCTGCAGGGCGGCGGATAGCGGCGTCCGGCCCAGGTGGCCAGCGCCACCGCCGGCAGGGTCCACAACGCCAGCAGCCAGACCTGGGCATCGAGCCCGCCGGCGGCGCCGACATACAGGGTGCGCACCCCCGAGGTCATGGCGAAGCAGGCGATCAGCAATAGCCGGATGGTCTCGGTGGGCAGCGGCTGGCGATAGCAGTGGTAGATGACCGGCGGCCCCGGCATGCCGAACATTCCGGCCAGCAGCCCAGTCATGACGCCGTTCGCGGCGAAGCCTGCCGAGGACGATACGGCCGCGCGTGGGCGCGGCCGCAGGCCCACGCTGAGCCCGCCGTAGAACACCAGCGCCCCCAGCATCAGCATCAACAGCGCCTCGGCGCTGACGCTCAGCCAGTTCAGCGCCCACACCCCGAGGCCGATGGACGGCACGATGCCGAGCCCCAGTGCCAGCAGGTGGCGCCGGTCGAGATGATGCAGCTTGCCGGGCAGGGCCACGGCGCTGTTGACCAGGGTCACCAGACTGACCACCGCCACCAGGGTGGCGACGCTGACCAGCTCGAAGCCACTGGCCACGCCGATGATGATCATGCCGATACCGAACCCGGACACCGTGTGCAGGTAGCCTGCCAGAACGGTGATCAGTATCACCGCCAAAAGGCCAGACAGCTCCATTCCCTCGGGTACCAGTGTCATCTTCCCTCCCGGCCGGCCAGATGAATGTTACGCCACCGACAGGCGCTGGGCCTGGACCGTGGTGACGGCGATCACGTTGACGATATCCTCTTCGCTGCAGCCCCGCGAGAGGTCATTGGCAGGCCGCGCCAGGCCCTGCAGCAGCGGACCGATAGCCTCGGCGCCGCCGATCCGCTCGGCCAGCTTGTAGCCGATATTGCCAGCCTCAAGGTCCGGGAAGATCAGCACATTGGCGTTGCCCTTGACCCTGGAGTCCGGCAGCTTGCGCTCGGCGATCTCGGCGACGATGGCGGCGTCGAGCTGCACGTCCTCGTCGATGGCCAGGCCCGGGCGCGCGTTCTTGACCTTGCGCGCCGCCTCCACGACCTTGTCCACCGAGGCGTGATGAGCGCTGCCGCTGGTGGAGAACGACAGCATCGCCACCCGTGCCGGTTCGTCGAGCAGCGCCTCGGCGCTGTCGGCGGCGGCCATGGCGATCTGCGACAGCGCCTCGGCGTCGGGGTCCACCACCAGCCCGCAGTCAGAGAAGATCATGCCTCCCTTCAGGCTATGGAACTCCTTGCACAACATCATCAGAAAGAAGCTCGACACCAGGCTCGCCCCTGGCGCCTTGCCGATCAACTGGATCGCGGCGCGGACGACGTCGGCGGTGGTGTGCACCGCCCCGGCCACACAGCCGTCGGCCAGGCCGTCGCGGACCATCAGGTTGGCAAAGATCAGCGGCTCACGTACCCGCTGGGCGGCATCCTCGGCCGTCATGCCCCTGGGCCCGCGCAGTTCCAGAAGGAGCGTTGCCAGGCGATCAGTGTGCTCGGAGTCGGCGGGATCGATCAGCTCGATCGCGCCAAGCTCGAGCCCTTCGGCCTCGGCCCGGGCGTCGATCGCCTGACGATCCCCCACCAGCAAGATGCGGGCATAGCCGGCCTGGCTTGCCGCCAGTCCTGCCTTGAGCACCCGCGCATCGTCGCCCTCGCACAGCACGATACGTCTGGGGTCCTGGCGGGCCATGTCGCGTATATGATTGAGCGCTTTCATCGGAACAGCTCTCCCGGGGTCATTGTTATCGGAGACTCCGCCCATCCCTTCACTCGGCCTGGGCTCTTTGTAACCCTCTGGCGAATGAAAAAAGCCCTGGCACCAGGCCAGGGCAATGTCGTCATACCGGACGAGAGAGTCTTGCGTGGCGAGTCAGACAGGGGAGTCCTTCGCCGCCGGTATCAGACGTAGTCCTGGTACTTCTCCAAGAGACGCACCGGCTTCTTCAGGGCGTCACGGCGGAAGGGGTCGCCCAGTTCGCGGGTACACATGATCTCGATGATGCAGGTCTTGCCTTCGTTCATCTGCATGTCCACCGCCTTCTTCAGCGCCGGGCCCACGTCTTCCAGACGGTCCACGGTGATGCCCTCGGCACCCATGGCGCGGCCGATCTCGGCGAAGCTCTCGTTGTCGAGCTCGCCGGCCACGAAGCGGCGATTGTAGAAGTCGACCTGGTTCTTCTTCTCGGCGCCCCACTGGCGGTTGTGGAACACCACCGCGGTGACCGGGATGCCATGACGCACGGCGGTCATGGTCTCCATCAGGCTCATGCCCCAGGCACCGTCACCGGCGTAGGCGATGGCCGGACGATGCGGCGCGGCGGTCTTGGCACCGATGATGGTCGGCAAGGCGTAACCACAGTTGCCGAAGCTCATCGGGGCGAAGAAGCTGCGCGGCTTCTCGAAGCGCAGGTAGCTGTGGGCCACCGAGTTGATGTTGCCGATATCGGTGGAGACCATCACGTCTTCCGGCATGGCCTTCTCGAGTTCGCGCAGCACCTGACGCGGGTGCAGGTACTCGCCGCCGGAGAACGGCTTTTCGTCCTTGGCTTCCTCGATGGCGTCGAGGCTGAACGGATCACGCTCGTGGGTCCACTCGTCGAGTTCCTTCTCCCAGGCGTCCTTCTCGGCCTTGATCTTGGCAAGACGCTCGTCCTTGGAGGCGTCGCAGGCCAGGTCGCGACCCTCGAGGCGCTGGCTCAGCTCGACCGCGGCGGCCTTGGCGTCGCCGCAGATGCCGACAGAGATCTTCTTCACCAGACCGAGCATCTTGTGGTCGGCATCCACCTGGATGATCTTGGCGTCCTTCGGCCAGTAGTCCATGCCGTGCTGCGGCAGGGTACCGAAGGGCCCGAGACGGGTGCCGAGCGCCAGCACCACGTCGGCCTGGGAGATCAGCTTCATGCCGGCCTTGGAACCCTGGTAGCCCAGCGGACCACACCACTGCGGATGGCTGGCGGGGAAGGAGTCATTGTGCTGGTAGCTGTTGACCACCGGCGCGCCGAGGCGCTCGGCCAGGGCCTTGCACTCTTCCACCGCGTCGGCCATGACCACGCCACCACCGGAAACGATCACCGGGAACTTGGCCTCGGCCAGCAGGGCCGCCGCCTCGTCCAGTGACTGAGCGCCACCGGGGCCGCGGTCGATGCGACGCGGCTCGGGAATCTCGGCCTCGATCTCGCCGTAGAAGTAGTCACGCGGAATGTTCAACTGGGTCGGACCGATCTCCGACATGGCCCGCTCGAAGCAGCGACCGGTGTACTCGGCCATGCGCGCCGGGTGGGTGACGTGGCCCTGATACTTGGTGAACTCCTGGAACATCGGCAGCTGGTTGCACTCCTGGAAGCCGCCCAGGCCGATACCGGTGGTGCCGGTTTCCGGGGTGATCATCACCACCGGGCTGTGGGCCCAGTAGGCCGCCGCGATGCCGGTCACGCAGTTGGAGATGCCGGGGCCATTCTGGCCGATGACCACACCATGGCGGCCGGAAACACGGGCATAGCCGTCGGCCATGTGGGCCGCGCCCTGCTCGTGTACCACCGGAATCAGACGAATGCCGGCAGGGGCAAAGATGTCCATGGCGTCCATGAAGGCCGAGCCCATGATCCCGAACATGTCGGTGACGTCATTGGCGACGAGGGTTTCGACGAAGGCCTCGGAGGGCGTCATCTTCTGCTTACCCTTCACGACCTGGCGCTTGTTGGTGTTGTCGTTGTGACTCATGGGGCTCCTCCAGGGAACAAAAGCGGATGCTGGCGGCGTCGGCCATCAGGGCCTCGGGCCTTGTCTTGGCTTGAGCCGCTCCGGATCGGTCGCCTCAAGCTTTTCGATACCATAAGTTCCGATTTGCGAAACTTGATCCAAAGGTAGCGGCCGATTCGTGCCCGGTCAAGACGAATTTCATTATTTGATACGTTACGGTTCGTTTTTTATAAAAACAGACCGTCGTCGTGCCACCCTGTTTGCTCCGCCAAGCCCCTGCAGCGCCTCCCGCCGCTCGCCCGCCCCTCCATCCGCGCCCCTTGCACCCTTGCCTGCAGGATCGATCACGCGCCTTTTGCCGAACACCCGCACCCGCTGAAAGGCCCGCCATTGCTGCATTGCAGCGGCATTTCGGAGGGAAAAATACGTTGACAGCCCCGCGGGAGACTTCTAGACATACAACTCATGTACATCTGTTAAATGACTTGATCCAGACCCTCTACACGCTCACCAACCTTGATGCGACCGCCATCAAGCCCGTGAAAGAAAGCACGCCAAAGGCAAACGCGCTTATCCCAACTGAATGACAACGACAACAGACGCCCGCCCCTGTGGCGTCACGGGAGGCTCAAGGTGGAACTACTGCATTACCTTCCGCAGGTTCTCAGCGGCTGGAACCTGCTTATCCTGATCGGCGGCACGATCGTCGGATTGATTCTGGGGGCGACGCCGGGGCTCAGTCCGACGATGGCGGTGGCGCTACTGATCCCCTTCACCTTCAAGATGGACGCTACCTCGGGGCTGATCCTGCTCGGCGTTCTGTATACCTCGACGGTCGCCGGCGGCGCGGTCAGCGCCATCCTGATCAACATCCCCGGGGCGCCCGCCAACATTGCAACGATGCTGGATGGCCACCCCATGGCCAAGGCCGGCAAGGCGACCCAGGCGCTGTACTACTGCTTTATCAGCTCCGCCGTCGGGGGCGTGCTGGGGGTCCTGGTGCTGATCTTCCTGACCCCTTACCTGGTCAATGTGGCGCTGAAGTTTGGCCCCCCGGAGCTGTTCTGGACGGCCATCCTCGGCATCACCGTCATCGGCTCTCTGGGCAGCGCCTCGGTACTCAAGGGCTTGCTCGGCGGTGCGATCGGCGTCTGGATCTCGCTGATCGGCTTCAACCCGGTGACCGGCACCGAACGCTTCGTCTTCAGCGAGCACCTGCAGGGCGGCATCACCATCATCCCGGCCCTGATCGGCCTGTTTGCGATACCCCAGGTGCTGCAGATGGTAGAGGGCGCCAAGGGTGCCAACGGCGGCGAACGCTTCGACATGGCACCCACCTCCGTGATCAAGGCGATCATCTTCAACCTGAAGAAGGTCAAGGCGCTGGTGATCGGCAGCCTGTCCGGCATCATCGTCGGCATCATTCCCGGCGCCGGTGGCCAGATTGCCGGGCTGATTGCCTACGACCAGTGCAAGAAATTCAGTCACAACAAGGACAATTTCGGCAAGGGCGAGCCGGAGGGCATCATCGCTGCAGAAAGTGCCAACAACGCCATGGTCGGGGCGTCACTGGTGCCCATGCTGTCGCTTGGCATACCGGGCAGCCCCACCGCCGCGGTGCTGCTCGGCGGCCTGTTGATTCAAGGCCTCTTTCCCGGACCAGACCTGTTCACCCAGCATGCCTCGGTCGCCTGGACCTTCATGGGAGCACTGCTGATCAGCCAGATTCTGCTGGTGGTGTGTGGGCTGTGGATCAGCGGGATCGGCAAGTACGTCATTCGGATTCCTCGCCACATCATGGCGGCGGCGGTGACCACGCTGGCCATCTTCGGCACCTACAGCGTCCAGAACAGCTTCTCCGACGTCATCATCATGATGTCCATGGGCTCCCTGATGTACTTCGGCATGCAGTACGGCTTCACCCCCGGGCCCATCGTACTCGGCATCATTCTCGGCCCTATTGCCGAAACCAACTTCCTGCAGAGTCAGATGCTGGCCCAGGCCGGCGACGGCATGCTGCGTTACATGTTCGGTGGCTGGCTCAATATCCTGCTGGTCTCGCTGTGCCTGCTGTCGGTGGCCTACAGCCTCTACGCCAGTTGGCAGGCCCGCAAGACCCGCCAGCGTGCGACGCCCGATCATCGAGTCCAGGTACATCCGGAGGCCAACCATGATGCTCACTAAACCGCGTCAGGTGGCCCTCGGCGCACTGATCATTGCACTTGGCCTGGTAGCCGCCTCCTGGGCAGGCGGGGCATACGGCTACAGCTTTCCCCGAGTGGTGTCACTGATCGTACTGACTCTGGCAGTCGTGCTGCTCGCGGTGGAAATCCTGGCCCCAGGCCAGGCCGAGGAAGGCGCCATCTCCATCCCCTGGGGCAGCATCATCCCGGCGCTTGCCATCTTTTTCCTGCTGCTGCTCGCACTACGAATTCTCGGCTTCTACGTCACCACCCTGGTGGGGTTCGTCGTCATCAGTAGCGTCTATATGCCCGGGCTTTCCTCGAGCCGAAAGATCCTTCTCAACATCGTCATCGGTACCGGCTTTCTGGCGGTGCTCTTCGGCGTATTCACTGCCCTGTTAAAGGTGCAGTTTCCCAAAGGCCTACTTCTGTAGAAGGCATAAAACAATGACTATTCACGCCACCTCAGTAAAGCGTCAAACAGCGTCAACCCTCGCGGTCTGTCTGTTGCTTGCTCCCCTCCCCAGCCTGGCGGACTTCCCGGAAAAGCCCTTGAATCTGACGGTCGCCTATTCGGCTGGTGGTGCGACAGACTTCCAGGCCAGGATCGTCACCTCGAAGGGCGATGAGTACCTCGGGCAGCCGGTCACGGTGATCAACCGCCCGGGTGCAGGCGGACAGATCGGCTGGAATCAGTTTGTCAGTACCGGCGCCACCGATGGCTACGATATTGCGGCCTATAACGTGCCGCACTTCATCGCTCAGTCGATCATGTACGACACCGATTACAGCATCGAGAACCTGCAGCCCATTGCAAACTGGGGCGCAGACCCTGCCGTACTCATCGTCGGCAAGGACAGTGAGTTCGATTCCATCGATGACGTGGTGGAGTACGCCAGAGCCAATCCTGGAAAGTTGACGGTCTCGGGCGCCGGGCTCTACGTCGGACACCATATTGCTGCCCTTCAGCTTCAGCAAAGCGCCGAGGTGACCCTGAAGTACCTTCCTACCTCAGGAGGAGTGGACGCCCTCAGGTTTGTTGTCGGTGGTCAGGTGATGGCGGGATTCAACAACTTGTCCGACGCCTTCCGCAACCAGGACCGCATCAAGATCCTCGGCATTGCCGATCTCGAAAGAAGCGACGATTTCCTGCCGGATGTGCCCACCTTTATCGAGGCGGGATACGACGTCGACGACACCAGCCTCAACCTCAGGGGGATCATGGTTCCCAGAGGGGTCGACGCGGAAACGGTCGACTACCTCTCTTCGAACTTCATCGACATGTTCCAGGACGAGGGAATCGCCGAGCAGATGAAAGAAGGCGGATCGACCCTTCGTGTCATGGAAGCGTCCGACCTCGAGGCGCTGTGGAAACAACAGCAAGCGTACCTGACTGAACTCTTCGCTCAGCTCGAGACACCGTGACCTCTGCGGATTTCAGGCCAACGGCAACGAAAGCAAGGGTAGCGACGCGTGGAACTCAGGCCTCATTCCCCTGCACCGCCGGGAGCCGCCCTTGCTTACCCCATCGACACGTCGAGGTAGCAACATGAACACCAACCATAAGCATTCTTCTGACGACAATAGCGCCTACCGGCTGGTAGCCCCCATTGTCGAACGAGCCCGAGAAGCCCAGCGACGGTTCGAGCAATACGACCAGCAGCAAGTCGATGAAGTCGTGCTGGCCGCCGCCTGGGCGTTGATGGAGCCCACGCGAAATGAGGAGCTGTCACAACTCGCGGTGGCCACCACCGGGCTTGGCAAGGTTTCCGACAAGATCGCCAAGAACCACCGCAAGACCCTTGGATTGCTGGCCAACCTCGAGGGCAAGCGCACCGTGGGTATCGTCTCCGAAGACCCGAGCACAGGTATCGTCGAGATATCCCGCCCGATCGGCGTGGTCGGCGCCGTGGTGCCTTCCACCAACCCCGCGGCTACGCCCACCAACAAGACGATCAACGCACTCAAGGGTCGCAACGCCATCGTGCTGGCTCCCTCGCCCAAGGGCTACGCCGTGTGCGAACGGCTGGTGAACTACATGCAGGACGAGCTCGCCCGTATCGGAGCCCCCCGGGATCTGGTGCAACTGCTACCGGACCCGGTGACCAAGGCGAGCACCCATGCCTTGATGCAACTGGTCGACCTGATCGTCGTCACCGGCTCCCAGAACAATGTGCGCTCCGCCTATTCCAGTGGCACCCCGGCCATCGGCGTCGGGGCAGGCAATGTCCCGGTCATCATCGATGAAAGCGCCAATATCGCAGATGCCGCGCGCAAGATTCTTGCCTCCAAGACCTTCGACAATGCGACCAGCTGCAGCTCGGAGAACAGCCTGGTCATCCTCGACAGCGTTTACGACAGCATGGTCTCGGCACTGCGAGACCACGCGGCGGTACTGCTGACCGAACAGGAAAAGCGGATTCTCGAAGGTCGCATGTGGACGGATGGCAACCTCAGTCGTGACGTGATCGCCCGGGATGCCGGCAGTATCGCCAGCACCGTGGGGCTCGATCGTCCGGCGTGTCTCGACGCCTCGATCCTGCTGGTGGAAGAAAGCGGCATCGGGGCGGACTACCCCTTTTCGGGCGAAAAGCTGTCACCGGTGCTGACCCTCTACCGGGCCAGAGACTTCGAGGGTGCCTTTGCGATCACCAGGGAACTGCTCGAATACCAGGGCAAGGGGCACTCCTGCGGTATCCACAGCACCACCGATGAGCACATCGAGAAGCTGGGACTGGAGATGCCGGTCTGCCGGGTGATCGTCAATCAGGCCCACGCCTTCGGCAATGGTGGCAACTTCGACAACGCCCTTCCGTTTTCCTTGTCGATGGGCTGCGGTAGCTGGGGCAAGAACAGCATTTCCGACAACATGAACTACCGCCACTACCTCAACACGACCCGCATCGTGCGAACCATCGAGGCCTCTCCCCCTCTGCCCCAGGATCTGTTTTCCGGTTTTTTCGACAAGCACGGCATCGCCAATCCCTTCTAGAGGCCGGCCAGATGATGACCATTCAAGACACCATCAAGCATCAGTGTGAACGCCAACCCGCCACTGATTTCCTGATCTGTCCCGACACTGGCGAGACGGTCTCGATGTCCCGACTCCAGGAGCGCGTCGAGTGGGTGCATGGCCTTCTTCAGGCGCGCGGCTGCCAGCCCGGCGACCATGTGGCCATGCTGATGGACAACGGACTGTGGACCGCCTCACTGCTGCTGGCGATCATGGCCAGTGGTCGTGTCGCGGTCTCCTTGAACGCCATCGCAGGGGAGGCCCAGTTGCGCTACGTGCTGGAGCACTGTGATGCCACCACTGTCATCGTATCGCCCCACTACGAGCAGCGCCTTGATGGCCTGCTCGACGGGAGCGAGAAGGAAATTCTGGTCGCCTGTCCTCGCAACGGGCCGCGGCAGCAAGAGCGTATCGCGTCTTCGCCCTTGCCCGTGGTAGCGCCCGACGACACGGCATTGTTGATGTATACCTCGGGCACAACAGGCAAGCCCAAGGGCGTCGTGCTGACCCACGCCAATCTGATCGCGGGGGGAAGGTGCACCATCGAGGCCCACTCGCTGTGCCAGAAGGATCGCGCCCTCTGCGTTCTGCCGCTTTACCATATCAACGCCCAGGTGGTCACCATCATGGCGCCACTGATCAGTGGCGGCAGTGTGGTGCTGCCGGAGAAGCTGAGTGTCTCGGCATTCTGGGACTGGCTGCTCGACAACCAGTGCACCTGGTTCAGTATCGTGCCGACGATTGTCGCCTACCTGCTGGAGCATGCCGAGAAGCCAGAGTCGAAGGACCTGCGCGAGGATCCGCGCATGCGTCAGGTGCGTTTCGGGCGATCTGCCTCTTCGGCACTGCCGGCGGAGAGCCACCGCCGTTTCGAGACCACCTTCGGTGTCAGCCTGGTGGAAACCATGGGACTGACCGAAACCGCGGCCCAGATCCTGTCCAACCCCTTGCCCCCTTTCGAATCTCGCTACGGATCCCCCGGTATCGCCTACCGCAACGAGGTCAGTGTCTTCGACTCGACAGGACAGGTACTGCCCTGCCACCAGACCGGTGAAATCGTGGTCCGCGGCGACAACGTCATGAAGGAGTACTACAAGAATCCCGAGGCCACAGCAGACACCATCGATAACGAGGGTTGGCTGCACACCGGCGACCTTGGCTATCGCGATGAGGAAGGCTTCTTCTTCATCACGGGCCGCATCAAGGAGCTGATCATTAAGGGTGGCGAGAACATCGCCCCGCGCGAGATCGATGACGCCCTGCTGGCCCATGAGGCGGTGCTGGAGGCAGCCGCCTATCCCATGGAAAACCGGCACTACGGGCAGGTCGTAGAGGCCGTCGTGGTGCTCAAGGAAGGCCATCGGGCGACCCAGCAAGAACTTCTCGACTACTGTCGCGAGGAGGTCGGTGACTACAAGGCGCCTGAACATGTTCACATCGTGAAATGGCTGCCCAGAGGGCCCTCCGGCAAGGTCCAGCGCCTCAAGATTGCGGAGATGATCGACCATCTGCATCAAGCACCGGCCTAGCCTGGCGCCCGATGCCCTGGCCTGCGCTCGCGGTACCCAGGGTCCTGCCTGATCGATGTTTCGGCCGGGCCTGGCGCCGGCGAGCCCGGCCTTGGCGTCGAAGGTGCCTCGGCCACGTCGGCTCACCGCCTGCGCCATCCAACCTTTGTGAGGATGAAGCCATGAGCTTCCAGATATCCCGGCTGCTGTATGCCACTGACCTCAGCGCCCACAGCCCCGACGTCTTCCGCAAGGCCATCGGTATCGCCGAACGCTTCGGCGCCGCGGTCCACCTGCTGCACGTCATCGAAGATCCGGCACTGTTGAAAGACAGCCTGGCCAGCCGCTATACCGCCGTTTCCCCGCTGGACAACTATCGCGAACGAGCGACCCGGCAGGCCATCGACGAAATCAAGCGCCGCCTTGAAGACTTCGGCCACTCGACGCTGGCCTCGGAAGACAGCTACCACGCCTCTCTGAAGGAGATTCACGTCCGCATTGGCAAGCCATCCCGAATCATCCTGCAGGAGGCCGACAGAATCGATGCCGATTGCATCGTCATGGGAACACAGCGCCAGTCCGGGCTGGGTCATATGGTGCTTGGCTCGGTGGCGCGCAAGATCAGTCGTCGCACCCGCCGCCCGCTGTTTCTCTTTCCGGTCTGAGGCCAGGGGTCACACGGCCGGAAAGGTGTCTGCACAGGAGCCCCGTGATAGATTGATGAAATACCACTTAAGAATGAAACGGATGAATCAAGGTGTGAAAGAGGCGAGCGCCGTCACGCTGCTGCAGGGCAGCGGCGAGTCAGACAAGCGCCTGACCCGAGCAGCCTCCCCTTCCGACCTTGCCAGCAGCGGGATCTTGCGAATGACCAGTGAAAACGAATCTGATCGCCTTGGCCTCTTCTCCC
The DNA here is from genome assembly GCF_040147045.1 of Halomonas sp. EF61. Classification (NCBI taxonomy): domain Bacteria; kingdom Pseudomonadati; phylum Pseudomonadota; class Gammaproteobacteria; order Oceanospirillales; family Halomonadaceae; genus Halomonas; species Halomonas sp. EF61. The sequence goes on from NZ_JAMSHM010000002.1 coordinate 592,961, forward strand.
CCGAGGTGATGGTGGCACAGCCGGGGAAACCGCTGTACCGACTGCTGCAGGACCATATTCGCGGCCTGATCGAACGGGGGGACCTGGCCCCGGGCGACCTCATTCCACCCGAATGGCAGCTCGCCGACCGGCTGCAGATCAGTCAGGGAACGGTCAAGAAGGCCATCTCCAATCTGGTCTGGGAAAAACTGCTGTTCCGCCATCAGGGCAAGGGCACCTATGTCTCGCGGACCGACTTCGAGGAAACCCTGTTTCGCTTTGTCAGCTACGGGGACGCCGACGGCAAGGACGTGCGTATCCACAAGACCACCACCGATCGCGCTATCCGCCAGGCTCCCGATGACGTATATACCCGCCTCGGCCTGAGCCAGACCAGTCCAGTCACCTATATCGAACGCCTGGGAGTGGTCGATGACGCCCCGACCCTGGTGGAGTACAGCTGGTGGCCAAGCGTACTGGTGCCGGGGCTGGAAGATTCCGAGCTTTATATTCCCGACTACTTCTATGCCTTGATCCTCGACCGATTCGGCATCCCCGTCGTCCGGGCCGACGAAACCCTGACCGCAGAAGCCGCCGATACCCACACCGCCGCCCTGCTGGACATCGCTCCCGGCACCCCGGTGGTGGTGCTCAAGCGGATGACCTACACCAGCCACGACCGTATCGTGGAAGTCCGTACCACCAAGGGAAGGGCCGACCGCTTCAGCTACCGTGCCGAAATCCGCTCGGACTTTTGACTCGGTGCAAGCTCAGACAGGGCAGCCTATGCCGGATACCGCGACAACCGGTTGGCCATGGCCGAGTCCTGGCTCATGGGTGCCTGTCCACTCACGTCCGCCGCCCGGTTCCCGACGCCGACGTGCTTCAGTCAGAGACGACAGTGATCTCGGCGAATTCCGTTTTCCGATACACATTGATTAATTTTTAGATACGTATAGGCTTGTAGTATCGAGGAGACCCCGCCATGAGCACAGCAAGCTTTGACACCCGGATCATCGAGGGCGACACCCCGGCCCAGCGCCTGCTGGCGCTGCTCGAGGTGATCGCGGAGAAGGACCAGTACTTCACCCTGCAGAGCCTGGTGGACGAGACCGGCCTGCCCAAGCCGACGCTGCACCGGATGCTGCAGCAGCTCGAGAACTCCGGCATGCTGCAGCGCGAAGCGGACAACCGCCACTACAGCAAGGGCAGCCGCCTGCGCCGGCTGGCCGAGACCCTGCTGCTCAACGACACCGTTCAGGGCGCACGTCACGGCGTGTTGGCTGAGCTGGTGCGTGAGGTCGGGGAAAGCTGCAACATCACTGCCCTATCCGGCAGCGAGGTGCTCTATCTGGACCGCGTCGAGACGTCGGCACCGCTGCGCTTCTATCTTCACCCCGGCTCCCGGGTGCCTGCCCATTGCTCCGCCAGCGGCAAGCTGTTTCTGGCGCAGATGAGTGCCTCCCAGCGCCGTCGGCTGCTCGCCGATGCCACCCTGGAGGCCTTCACCCGAAACACGCTTACCGACATCGACGCCCTGGAAGCGGAGATCGAGCAGGTCAAGCGCGACGGCTACGCCTTCGACGACGAGGAATTCCTGCCGGGGCTTCTGTGCATCGCGGTGCTGGCCCCCAACCCCACCGGGGTCTCCAACGTCGGCCTGGCGATCCAGGCACCGGTGATGCGCATGGATAAACAGCGCGCACTGGACTGCCTGCCCGCGCTGGAGCGCGCCGCCGCCGCCATCGCGCGGATCAACCAGGGCGCCCTGCCCGAGCCCATCGCAGAGTCCGAAACCTCTGCCTGACGCCCTAGCCGCAGCAACCCCGCATGGCCGGAACCCTCACCAAACCAGACGCCAAACAGCAAGGCGCCACCACCGCGACAACGGTGATGGCGCCGAGATGGTTCGACGAGTCGCTCCCTTGATCGCCGACCCTGTTGCCCTGCCCCCCCTCCTGCAACGAAAGCTGCGAGCGCTGCGCAGATGACACAGGCCTCAGTTGTAGAAGAAGCTGACGCAGCGCACGAAGCTGCTGCCTCCCGCGGTCACACAGCGATGTCGTATCCAGCGGTCTCGCTTGGATAGCCCCTCATACCGGGTCCACTGCCAGTAGCCTGAAGGCAGGTGAAAGGTATGTAGATGCTTCCAGTTGCCAAAGACATTCTTGTAGTAGTGCAGGGTGGCCGCCGGCCCATGGCAGGCAGTGGTGACACCAAGAGAGTTGCGACGCTTGTGGTCAGAGGTCCAGCGATCCCGGAAGGAATAGTGGGCCTCCGGGTCACACCACCACCAGGTGTTGCTCGGGAAGGAGACGGTCTCGCAGTTGTGGTTGCGAAACAGATGATAACCATCGCCCGAAACACAGTATTGCTGGCCTGGTCCGCCTCCTGCCGAGGACCCTGCCCTGGCAGTGTCCGGCGTTATGCCCAACTCGTCCAGATCCACCTCGATGGGTTCTTCCACCCGCTCCACGGTGCGATTCTTGAACGCCTTGCGGTCGATGTCGGGATTCAGCTCGAGCAGCATCTTCGGGATGGGCACCTCCTGCGGGGCGAGCATAAGGTAGTGATCCAGCGCGGACTTGCCAACTTCGCTTGCAAAGGTTCGCGGGGTCGCACGATCGCTCACGCCCAACTCCCGCATGCCTACCTGGGCCTCCTTGTCGTCGCCTCTAAGCCCGACGAATTCGATGCGGTTGCCGTTGCTGAGATCGAAACGGGCCAGCGGCATGGGCTCCGCAGGACCGCTGACCAGCGGCGCCCCATCCGGCCCCAGTCCCACCGCGGCCAGGTCATCTGGCCTATCCAGCTCTGCCGGCTCAGCCAGTATTTGCTGATATCGTGCCGCCAGTTCCTGTGCCAATTGCGGGTTTCGCGCCAGCAGCGCGTCGAGCTGCTCAGGCCTCAGTCCAGCGGCCTGACACGTACATGATGATGGTTCGTTCATGATCGACGTCCTCCACCTGGGAAGATCGTGCTCCGCCGGCCGGACCGCCCGGCGTCACCGACGGCGTTAGACGAAACACGCTGCGACGCCTTATTGGCAGCGGTCTTCTCAGCATGGTCAAAGTTTGCTTTGCCAGCCATCGGTCATACCGCGCTGCTTCAGCTACTGAGAAGACCTCTACGCGAAATGGCTGATAAGTCTCATGAAAATCCTTATTGGCGGGTTAGGCCGTTTTTTACTCGAATCAGTACAAAAACACATATCACGACGGACTCGGATGTAACGACAGTCACACAAGGAAAATGACCGCGCCACGCGCGAGCCGCCGTCCTCTGGCCGCCACCGCCCTTTGACCTTATGCTGTAGAGAATAATGAGCGCCGAGCCCTAGCCGCTCGGCGCCGTCGTCGCTGACGCAGTCCGCGTCTTCGGCTTGTTCAACGCCCACTGTAAGGATGCGCCTCATGCCTGGCTTGCTCCCGGACGTCGATCCCGATGGCCTGCTGGAATACTCCGTGGTCTATACCGACCGCGCCCTGAACCATATGTCGCAGAGCTTTCAAGGCGTAATGCGCGACATCTCCACCACCTTGAAGCAGGTGTACAACGCCCACAGCGCGGTCATCGTGCCCGGGAGCGGCACCTTCGGCATGGAGGCGGTAGCCCGCCAGTTCGCCCAGAACCGCAGCGCCCTGGTCATCCGCAATGGCTGGTTCAGCTACCGCTGGCACCAGATCCTCGAGATGGGCAAGATCCCGGCCGAACTGTGCGTGGAGAAGGCCCGACGTCAGCAGGACAGCGATCCGACCTCAGCGTTCGCCCCGCCCCCCATCGAGGAAGTCGAGCAGGCCATCGAGCGACTGCAGCCGGACATCGTCTTCGCCCCCCACGTAGAAACCTCGTCCGGCATGATCCTGCCGGACGACTACATCCGTCGCGTATCCGATGCGGTGCACGCCCACGGCGGCCTGATGGTGCTGGACTGCATCGCCTCGGGCACCGTCTGGGTGGACATGCAGGACACTGGCGTCGACCTGCTGATCAGCGCCCCCCAGAAGGGCTGGAGCGGCTCACCCTGCTGCGCCATGGTGATGCTCTCGGCCCAGGCGCGAGAGATCATCAAGGAAACCACCAGCACCAGCTTCGCCGCCGATCTCAAGAAGTGGCTCGAGATCATGGAGGCCTACGAGAATGGCGGCCACGCTTACCACGCGACCATGCCCACCGACAGCCTGCGCGAGCTACGCGAGATCATGCGCGAGACCGACGCCTACGGCTTCGACAAGGTGAAACAGGAACAGTGGGCCCTGGGCCAGGGAGTGCGCAGCCTGCTGGCCGAGTACGGCTTCAAGAGCGTCGCCGCCGAGGGTTACGAGGCGCCCGGTGTGGTGGTCTGCTACCACAACGACCCGGGGCTGGTCGGCAAGTTCGCCGCAGCCGGCGTCCAGGTCGCCGCCGGGGTCCCACTGATGTGCGATGAAGGCGACGATTTCCAGACCTTCCGCATTGGCCTGTTCGGCCTGGACAAGCTGCATCAGCCCGAGCGCAGCATCGACCACCTGCGCAAGGCGCTGGACAGTATCAAGGGGTAAACGGGCTGACACCCACCAGATCGGGCCGCACAGAAAGGCCCAGATAGAAAAAGGGGCGACGCATCAGCGTCGCCCCTTTTGTCTTACCCGTGTTGTCGGACTGAACGGCCAAGTCCTGCACGCCTCGAGTTTCAGTGCTCTCGGGTCATCCCCGTCGACTTGTCACTCTTTAGCCGACCTTTAATCGACCTCTTGTCACCCTCCAGTCACCCTCTAGTCACCCCAGCAGCGACAGAATGATGCGCTCTCCGTAGCCCCACAGCAGGACGGTCATGCCGAGCAGGCCTTCGAGCACCAGTACCCCCACCGCAAGGGTGGTGCTGGAGACGACGAAGCCTTCCTTTTCGCTGATATCGAGAAAGGAGGGAATGCCCAGATACAGCAGGTAGGCGGTGTAACAGAGGCCGATAACGCCGGCCAGCAGGCACAGCCAGATGATCGGGTAGATCGCCACGATGCCGCTCAGGAACATCGGGGTCGCCACATAGCCGGCAAAGATGATGCACTGGCTCTGGCTGGGTGTCTTGGGAAAGCGTTTGGCCGAGTAGCGGATGGTCTTGCCGACAATGTAGACCGCCGCCAGGATCACCAGATAGAAGGCGATCCCCGCCCCGAGGGCGTCTAGATAACTGAGCTTGATGGTCGTGCCGCCGCCGAGACTCCAGCCGACCTGGGTGGTACCGATGTACGAGCAGATCACCGGTATGGCGGCCAGCAACAACACGTGATGCGCGTACAGGTGCGTTATCGTCTCCCTTTCCTGCTTGATCTGCTTCCATTCGCGATTCGGGTGGGCCATCAATCCCCAGACGTGTGTCAGCATACTGACTCCCTCCTGCTACCGCTGAAGTAAGTCCCGAGACCGGCACTCGGCGCCCGCGACTCCGTTGTCCTTAACTTGCAGTATAGAAGCGATTTTTCGCTTCGCTACCAACGTTACCGTACATACTATACAAGTCCTGTACAACACTTGACCTCTAGTCACGCTTCACCCATACGACTGATAAACACAAAAAAAAACCCGCATCGGTGAAGATGCGGGGTTTCGGTTTCAGCGCCACCCGATCAGGACATGGAGGTCCACATCGGCGTGCTTGGCATCAGCGTCGCGTCCAGTGACATCATCAGGCTCAGCGCCGTGATGGTGAGGATCGAGATGCCGAATACCTGTCGCGCCCAACGCACGTTGTCGTCGGTACGGTAGCCCTTGGCCGCGATATACAGCCAGTAGACGCCCAGCACCAGGGCAACGATGAAGTAACCGGGTCCAGCGTAGCCGGCCAGACTCAGCGACAGCGTCGCACCGATAAAGGCCAGGATATAGCCCAGGATATGGTGCTTGGCCGTACCGATACCGCGAACCACCGGCAGCACCGGAATGTTGGCGGCGCGGTAATCTTCCATGCGAAAGATCGCGATCGCGTAGGAGTGCGGCATCTGCCACAGGCTGAAGATCACCAGCAGGGTCAAGGCGCCGGTATCGAAGCTGCCGGTCACCGCGCAATAGCCCACCACCGGCGGCACTGCCCCGGAGAGGCTGCCGACCAGAGTGCCGAACTCGGAATTGCGCTTCATGTAGAGGCTGTAGGCCCCTACATAGATGACGAAGCCGAAGGCCGCCAGACCCACCGTCAACGCATTGGTCCCCAGCGCCAGCAGACCGAAGCCGGCGATGCCCAGCAGGGTGGCAAACCGAAGTGTCGCCGCTTCGCTGACCCGCCCCTGCACCAGCGGGCGGTTGCGGGTGCGCTCCATCAAGGCATCGATGTCCTTGTCGATGACGTTGTTGTAGGCGCAGCCCGAGGCGATTACCAGGGCCAGACCCAACAGCGCCGACAGGAACACCATGGCATCGAACTGGCCCTGGGCGGCCAGGAAGTAGCCGCCCAGAACAGAGATCACGTTGCCGCCGATGATGCCCGGCTTGGTGATGGTGAGGTAGTCCCTGAGAGTGTCCCTGAACATCATGCGAGTCGGCGTCAGCCGATCATCATGTTGCGATGCAGGTGGTACATGATCCATAGGGAACCTCCGATGACCAGAACCAGGATCGCCACGGTGAAGACGAAGGACATGAAGTTCCAGCCTTCATCGGCCTTGGTGTTCATGTGCATGAACAGCACGAGCTGCACCAGCACCTGAGCCACCGCGGTACCGACGATCACGATCAACGTCGCGAAGGTGTCGAAGGCGCCGGTCATCACCGCCCCGAAGGGAATGACGGTCAGCACGATGGACAGGATCAGGCCGATCACATAGGACTTGACGCTGCCATGGCTGTGATGGTCGTTGGCGTGTCCGCTCATATCACAGGGCTCCCATCAGGTAGACGAAGGAGAAGACGCAGATCCAGACGATGTCCAGGAAGTGCCAGAACAGGCTCAGACACATGATGCGCGGACGCACCATATCGTCGAGACCACGCTGCTTCACCTGGATCATCATCACCAGGATCCAGATCAGACCGGCGGTCACGTGCAGACCGTGGGTACCGACCAGCAGGAAGAAGGCCGACAGGAAGCCTGAACGATCCGGACCAAAGCCCTCATGGATCAGGTGACGGAACTCATAGAGTTCCAGCGCCACGAAGGCCGCGCCCAGCAGGAAGGTGATCCCGAGCCACTTCATCACCTTGGATGCCTGATTGGCGTTCATGGCGAGCACCGCCATGCCGTAGGTGAAACTCGAGAACAGCAGCAGGAAGGTCCCGACCAGGATGAACGGGAGCTGGAAGATCTCGCCCGGGGTCGGACCATCGGCCGTGCCCCGAAGGAGCACGGCGTAGGTGGCGAACAGTGACCCGAAGATCACCAGGTCGCTCATCAGATAGACCCAGAAACCGAAGACCTTGGTGCCCGCGGCATCATGATGGTCGTGGTCGTGATCATGGTCATGCCCGTGGGCATGACCTTGCTGGTTGAGGGTGTCGGTTGCCATGGTTATGCCTGCATCTCCACACGGTTCTGGTGTTCGCGCTCGATACGCTCGACTTCCGCGGCCGGCACGTAGTAGTCGACGTCATCGTTGAAGATACGCGCGATGAAGGTGGCAAACATGCCCAGTGCGGTCACGATGGCAAGCCACCAGATATGCCACACCAGGGCGAAGCCGAAGACCGCGGAGATCAGACCGATCACCGGACCTTCCCAGGTGTACTTGGGCATGTGAATGTCCTTGTACGGTCCCTTGGACACGCCGGCCTTGCCGCCGTTGGCCTGCTTCTGGTTCCAGAAGTCGTCGATGTCCTTGATCTCGGGCAGATGCGCGAAGTTGTAGAACGGTGCGGGAGACGAGGTCGCCCACTCCAGGGTACGCGCATCCCAGGGATCGCCGGTGACGTCCTGGTTCTTCTTGCGATCACGGATACTGACGTAGAACTGGATCACGGTGCAGGCGATACCACACAGAATCAGCACGGCGCCGATCCAGGCGATGATCATCCACGGCTGCCAGGCGCCGTTGTCATAGGACTGCATGCGACGCACGGCACCGAAGAAGCTGAGAACGTACAGCGGCATGAAGGCCACGTAGAAGCCGGTCAGCCAGAACCAGAAGGAGCGCTTGCCCCACTTCTCGTCGAGGGTGAAGCCGAAGGCCTTCGGGAACCAGTAGGTCAGACCCGCCAGCATGCCGAACACCACGCCGCCGATGATGACGTTGTGGAAGTGGGCGATGACGAACAGGCTGTTGTGCAGCACGAAGTTGGCCGCCGGTACCGCCAGCATCACACCGGTCATGCCACCCAGGGTAAAGGTGATGATGAAGCCGATGGTCCACAGCACCGGAGAGGTGAACTCCAGACGACCGCGGTACATGGTGAACAGCCAGTTGAATACCTTCACCCCGGTGGGGATGGCGATGATCATCGTCATGATGCCGAAGAAGGCATTGACGTTGGCCCCGGCCCCCATGGTGAAGAAGTGGTGCAGCCAGACGATGAACGACAGGAAGGTGATGGCGATGGTCGCCCACACCATGGTGCCGTAGCCGAACAGCCGCTTGCGAGCGAAGGTCGCGATGACCTCGGAGAACACCCCGAATGCCGGCAGGATAAGGATGTACACCTCAGGATGGCCCCAGGCCCAGATGAGGTTGACGTACATCATCATGTTGCCGCCAAAATCGTTGGTGAAGAAGTGAGTCCCCAGGTAACGATCCAGCGTCAGCATCGCGATGGTCGCGGTCAGAATCGGGAAGGACGCGATGATCAGCACGTTGGCGCACAGCGACGTCCAGGTGAAGATGGGCATACGGAACAGGGTCATGCCCTTGGTGCGCATCTTCAGGATGGTGACGAAGAAGTTGATACCGGTCAGGGTCGTACCGATCCCCGATATCTGCAACGCCCATATCCAGTAATCCACCCCGACGCCGGGACTGTACTCTATCCCCGATAGTGGCGCGTAGGCCAGCCAGCCGGTCGCGGCGAACTCACCGACCACCAGCGAGACGTTGACCAGGATGACACCGGCAACGAACAGCCAGAAGCTCAAGTTGTTAAGGAAGGGGAAAGCCACGTCGCGCGCGCCGATCTGCAGCGGCACCACCAGGTTCATCAGACCGATGACCATGGGCATGGCGACAAAGAAGATCATGATCACACCGTGGGCGGTGAAGATCTGATCATAGTGGTCAGGCGGTAGATAGCCCTCGGCTCCGGCCGAGGCCATGGCCTGCTGGGTACGCATCATGATGGCGTCGGCGAAGCCACGGATCAGCATCACCAGCGCGACCAGGAAGTACATGATACCGAGCTTCTTGTGGTCGACGGAGGTGATCCACTCGCGCCACAGATAGCCCCACTTCTTGAAGTAGGTCAGGCCGCCGACCACGGCGATCCCGCCCAGGGCGATACCGATCGCCACCACCATGATGATGGGCTCCTGGATCGGAATCGAGTCTAACGTCAGTTTTCCAAACATGATTTACTCCGCTGCCTCTGCGCTCATGGACTCGCCGTGAGACTCGCTCTCGTCGCCATGGCCGCCTGCGCCGTGCCCGTTGACCACGCCGCCGTAGGTCTCGACGAACTCGGCATGCTTGCCGCCGGCCAGGAAGCTCTTGATGATGCGCTCATAGAGCGCCGGGGTGATCTCGGAGAAGTACTGGACCTCGTTGTCCTCGCTTGGCGTGGCGAGATCGTAGTACTCCTCGGGGAAGGTCAGCGTATCGGACGAGGAACGCACCTTCTCCACCCACTCTTCGAAGTCCTCGACGGAACCCACGTGGGCGTCGAAGGTCATCTCGGAGAAGCCTGCACCGCTGTAGTTGGTGGAGCGGCCCGGATAGACGCCCTGCTCTTCGGCGATCAGGTGAACGTCGTTATCCATGCCGGCCATGGCGTAGATCTGGCTACCCAGGCGCGGAATGAAGAAAGAGTTCATCACCGAACCGGAGCTCACCCGGAAGCGCACCGGAGTGTCCTCGGGGAAGGCCAGTTCGTTGACCGTGGCGATGCCCTGCTCCGGGTAGATGAACAGCCACTTCCAGTCCAGCGATACGGCCTGGATTTCCATGGGCTCGTTCTGTCCTTCCTTGGCCTCGAGACTGCGGTGCGGGTCGAGACTGTGGGAGGTGTACCAGGTCAACAGCGCCAGGAAGACGATGATGACGCAGGGAATGAACCAGACGATGGCCTCGATCTTGGTCGAATGGGCCCAGTCGGGTGAATAGGTGGCATCGGTGTTGCCACGGCGATAGCGCCAGGCAAACCACAGGGTGAGCACGATGACCGGCACCACCACGATCTGCATCAGACCGAAGGCGGTGAGGATCAAGGTACGCTGCTCACGGCCGATCTCCCCCTTGGGGTCGAGCAGCGCCGATTCGCAGCCCGCCAGCAACAGGGGCAGCGCCAGCATCAGCACAACGCTGAGCACGCGCAGGTACGACTTTCTTCTCATGTAGCAACCTCGTCAGGGCTTGGAGGCGGAATACCAGAGATTACGAGCTCAGGCTCGCGCGATGTGCAGGGGCCGCTGAGGTGGAACATTGCATGCACCTTTGGCAAAAGTTGCATGAAATGTGCCGAACCACGGACTAGACCCGCAAAATTTCGCATCCCCTACCCTGCCTCGGTACCACGACAAGACGTCGACACCTGAACAAAAGAAGTAGATGGAATGCGACCGGGGCGTATTGTCGACAGAGCGACCAGACTTGAGAAGCGACGATTTGCCGCAGGGGTGTCGCACCTTTCCTTGATCTGTCGCACCCAGACGTCGCAACAGTGCACAAATGGCCAATTGCCTGAGCCAGCAGAACCTGCCCTGCGACCCAACACCACACCCAGCAAGCACCACCAGGAACCGTATCAGCGAGGCCCGACCTCGCCCCCATGGGAAAGGCGGTCTGATGGAAAAAAACGATAAGCTGCGCCGCGCTATCGTCTGACGTTATCTCCCCCGACGCCATCTACCAGACGCCATCGACCCAACGCCAGGACGAAAGCGATGACGATGCCGAGAGAGCCAGACTGTGAAGTGTCAGATAAGGAAGGGCCGGCTCACCGTGGGCCTGGTCATGAAAGAGCGAATCGGCGACGAGGGCCAGATCAGCAAGGGGGCCAAGGGAAGGCTCGAGCAGAAGGGATAGACCACAACGAGAGGCGCAACCGTGCGCCCAGGGGACCGCTATCGAGTAAGGCCGTCAGTGACTGAAAAGCCAAGAATCCACAAGCCAAGGATCCACGCTGGGCAAGAAACCGAAACCGGGGAATCAGGGATGAACCAGCCGAGACGCCACTTCCGGCGTACGTGACAGGCCTGCGGCACCCTCGCCGTGGGTGATGATGACATCGGCGTCCATCAGGGCGCCAAAGAAGGCGGGACGCAGCACGCCCCACTTGCTGTCGTCGAATACCAGGATCCGCTGGGCGGCGGTTTCGATGGCGGCCTGCTTGGGCGCCACTTCATGAAAGTGAAAGCAGCTCAGGCCCCGTGCGGCATGCACCCCGGCGGCGGAGAGAAAGGCGCGATTGATGCCGAGTCCCCGGACCTGGCGGGCGATATCCTCGCCGTCGAAGGATTGGGAGACGCCCTGATAGACGCCGCCCAGCAGGATCAGTCGGATACCATCGAAATGGCTGACCGCATTGGCCACGTTAAGGGCGTAGGTCACCACCGTCAGGTCTCGTCGGCTGGCCAGTTCTGCGATCATCGGCACCAGGGTGGTGCCGCAATCGATAAACAGGGTATCGCCGTCTTCCACGTAGCCACTGGCGCGGCGACACAGACGCGCCTTGATATCGGCGCCGCGATCCTGTTGAGTTTCCAGGTCGTAGACTGGCGTGAAGTGGGGGTCGTCGCGGCGAACCAGATGCCCGCCCATCAGCATCAGAGGGCTGTCCTTGGTGGACACGTCGCGCCTCAGGGTCATCTCTGACACACCGCAGAGGATGGCGGCGTCCGCCAGCCTCAGGCTGCCGCCTCCGGCGAGCGCCTGCAAAAGGCGCTCCTGTCGCTGAATACTGCGCTGATTCATGGATTCTCCCCCGCGCCTCGACGGTCATGGCTTGCTGCCGTCGTTTTTCAATAAGCATGCCCTGAACTACCGGGTTCAGCCAGTGCCCGGGCAGGTAAGAAAACGCCACTGCACAAATGTTATTTTTCTCACATCAAGTGTTACTATACACTCATTGACGGATGGGCCCAGCCCGTGCCGGCCAATTCCGCTCGACAACAATCACTCGACACGAGCCGCCGCCATGCCCCATCACCTCTATAATTCCTGTTCTGATACCCCATTCGGCATAAGAGATTTCCGCCCCGTTCGAGGCAATTGCCCGCTATCAACGCGATGCGGGACGCCAGACCAGGCCCGAAGTGCGATGATCTATTCTTCAACGTTCATATTTTGATGAGGCGAAGGAACCTATGACACTCCTGATGAGCCTGGTCGGCATGGCCACCCTGATCGCCATCGCCGTCGCGTTCTCCTACAACCGCCGTGCCATTCGCCTGAGAACCGTGGGGGGCGCCTTCCTGATCCAGGCTGGTCTCGGGGCCTTCGTCCTTTACGTGCCCTTTGGCCAGAAGGTCCTGAAGACCGTATCGGACGCCGTCAGCCAGGTGGTGCTGTACGCCAACGACGGCATCGATTTCCTGTTCGGCGGCCTGGCCAACGCCGACAGCGTCGGCTTCGTGTTCGCGGTCAAGGTGCTGCCGGTCATCATCTTCTTCTCGTCGCTGACGGCGGTGCTCTACTACCTGGGCATCATGCAATGGGTCGTGCGGCTGCTCGGCGGCGCGCTGCAGAAGCTGCTCGGCACCTCACGCACCGAGTCGCTGTCCGCCACCGCCAATATCTTTGTCGGCCAGACCGAGGCGCCGCTGGTCGTGCGGCCCTTTATCGCCCGCATGACCGCCTCCCAGCTATTTGCGGTGATGTGCGGTGGCCTTGCCTCGGTGGCGGGCTCGGTGCTTGCCGGCTACGCCGCACTCGGCATCCCCATGGAATACCTGGTGGCCGCCTCCTTCATGGCGGCCCCCGGCGGCCTGCTGTTCGCCAAGCTGATCATGCCGGAGACCGATCCCGAGGCGGACAAGGCCGACCGCGTCTCCGAGGTCATCGAGGACGAGGACAAGCCGGCCAACGTGCTTGACGCCGCCGCCGGTGGCGCCTCGTCTGGCCTCAAGCTGGCGGCCAACGTGGGCGCCATGCTGCTGGCCTTCATCGGCTTGATCGCCCTGCTCAACGGTATCCTCGGTGGCGTCGGTGGTTGGGTCGGATTCGAGGATCTCAGCCTCGAGCTGATCCTGGGCTGGGTGTTCTCGCCGCTGGCCTTCCTGCTCGGCATTCCCTGGGAAGAGGCGACCCTGGCGGGGTCCTTCATCGGCCAGAAGCTGGTGGTCAACGAGTTCGTCGCCTTCATCAACCTGGCCCCCTATATCGACGGCGAGCAGCTCGTGGCCGCCACCGGCGAGGTGATGAGCGACCATACCGCCGCGGTGCTGTCCTTCGCGCTGTGCGGCTTCGCCAACCTGTCCTCCATCGCCATCCTGCTGGGCGGGCTCGGCAGCATTGCCCCGAGCCGTCGTCACGACATCGCCCGCTATGGCCTCAAGGCGGTACTGGCCGGCACCCTGTCCAACCTGATGTCGGCCTGCATCGCCGGCTTCTTCATGACCCTGGGCGCCTGATCCCACGTCGCGGATCCAGCGCCCGCCCTCATATCTTCGGCCGCCCGAGGCGGCGGCCTGTCCCACTCCAGGAGCCTCCCATGTCCCCCCAGTCGACCAACCCCTCCGTGATCGCTCGCCAGGCACTGTCCTTGATGGATCTGACCAGCCTCAACGATGACGATACCGACCATGTCGTCGAGGCCCTGTGCCAGCGGGCCAAGACGCCGCTGGGCCACACTGCTGCGGTGTGCATCTATCCGCAGTTCGTGGTGCCGGCGCGGCGCGCCCTCACCGCCCACAACCTCAGCGGCCAGGTCAAGATCGCCACCGTGACCAACTTCCCCCACGGCGAAGACGATGTCATGGCAGCCGCCCGCGCTACCCGCGAAGCGGTGGCTTCCGGTGCCGACGAAGTGGACGTGGTCTTCCCCTACCGCGCCTTCATGAATGGCGATGATCAGATCGGCCAGGAGCTGGTCGAGATGTGCAAGGCCGCCGCCAGCGGCCGCACCCTCAAGGTGATCCTGGAAACCGGCGAGTTGAAGGACGCCGAGCTGATCCGCCGGGCCAGCGAGCAGGCCATCGCCGGTGGTGCCGACTTCCTCAAGACGTCCACCGGCAAGGTCGCCGTCAACGCGACGCCCGAGGCCGCCCGAGTGATGCTGGAAGTCATCCGCGACGCGGACCGCCCGGTCGGCTTCAAGGCCGCCGGGGGCGTTCGCAGCGTCGAGGACGCCGCCGTCTATCTGGAGCTTGCCGCCGAGATCATGGGTGCCAACTGGGCCCGTCCCGAGACCTTCCGTTTCGGCGCCTCGGGCCTGCTCGACAACCTGCTGATGACCGCCGGTGTCGGTGTCGACGGCGGGGGCCAGTCCGGAGGCTACTGATGCTGTTGCAGGATATTCTTGCCGCCAAGCGTGACGGCCAGGCGCTGTCCAGCGAGGCCATCCGCCAATTCGTGATGGCCATCGCCGATGACAGCGCCGGTCAGGAGCAGATCGGCGCCTTCGCCATGGCCACCTATCTCAACGGCATGACGCTGGATGAGACGGTGGCGCTGACCGAGGCGACCCGGGACTCCGGCAGCGTGCTGGACTACCGACAGCTGGACCTGCCGGGGCCTATCCTCGACAAGCATTCCACCGGCGGCGTGGGCGACCCGGTATCGCTGATCCTCGGCCCCTGGCTCGCCGCCTGCGGAGCCCACGTGCCCATGATCTCCGGTCGTGGTCTGGGCCACACCGGCGGCACCCTGGACAAGCTCGAGGCCATCGCCGGCTATGACGTCACTCCTCGGCGCACCACCTTCGAGCGCCTGCTCAAGGACGTCGGTGTGGCCATCGTCGGACAGAGCGGCGATCTGGCGCCGGCGGACAAGCGCCTCTACGCGGTGCGCGACGTCACCGCCACCGTTGCCTCGTTGCCGCTGATCGTTGCCTCGATCCTCGGCAAGAAGCTCGCCGAAAACCTCGATGCCCTGGTCATGGACGTCAAGATCGGCAACGGCGCCTTCATGGCGAACGACGACGAGACCCGAACCCTGGCAGCCACCATCGCCGACGTCGCCCGACGTGCCGGCACCCCGACCACGGCGGTGCTCAGCGACATGAACCAGACCCTGGCCGAAAGCGCCGGCAACGCCATCGAGGTACGCGAGTGCCTGGCGATCATGCGCGGTGAGCAGCGCGATTCGCGGCTGTTGACGCTGACCCGCCGCCTGGCGGTGGAAGCGCTGCTGGCCGGCCGACTGGCGACGTCCAAAGAGGACGCCGAACGCCAGCTCGAGGCACGCCTGGCCAGCGGCGACGTGGCCGAGCGCTTCGAGCGCATGGTGGCAGGTCTTGGCGGACCGACCGACCTGCTGGAAAACGCAGGCGCCCTGCCCGCCCCGGCCCCGGTGATCCAGGACGTCCTGGCCGAGCATCCGGGACGGGTGGCACGCCAGGACGTCAAGGCGCTGGGCATGGCGGTGGTCGAGCTGGGCGGCGGGCGCCGCCGTGCCGGCGACGCCATCGACCATCGTGTCGGACTGGACGCCATCGCCGCCATCGGCCAGACGGTCGACCGTCACACCCCGCTGGCGCGCATTCACGCCGCCAGCCAGGCGGACGCTGACAGACTCGCGGCACGGGTACGCGAGGCCTTCACCTTCGGCGACGAGGGCACGCCCCCGCCACTGGTGCACGAGACCTTGTGCGATCCTTCGATAACGGGAGAGACACCATGAGCCGCGCGATCGTGCTGGTGATGGATTCCTTCGGCATCGGTGCTGCCCCCGACGCCGAGCGCTTCGGCGACGCCGGCGCCGATACCCTGGGCCATATCGCCGAGGCCTGTGCCCGCGGGCAGGCCGACGACCGTGGCCGCCGCGGCCCGCTGCAACTTCCCAACCTGGCCCGCCTGGGGCTCTATCACGCCCACCGCGAGGCCACCGGCGCCAGCGCCGCAGGCATCCAGCTGGGCGAGGTCGACGGCGCCTACGCCCACGCCATGGAGGTGTCCTCGGGCAAGGACACCCCGTCCGGGCACTGGGAAATCGCCGGGGTCCCGGTGCGCTTCGACTGGGGGTACTTCGAGGACAGGGAGCAGAGCTTTCCGCCGCTACTGCTCAAGGCATTGATCGAGGAGGCGGCGCTACCCGGTGTGCTGGGCAACTGCCACGCCTCAGGCACCGAGATCATCGCCCGTCTGGGTGAAGAACACTGCGCCAGCGGCAAGCCCATCGTCTACACCTCCGCCGACAGCGTCTTCCAGATCGCCGCCCATGAGGACAGCTTCGGCCTTGAGCGCCTGCTGTCATTGTGCGAGACCGCCCGGCGGCTGCTCGAGCCCTACAATATCGGTCGGGTGATCGCGCGCCCCTTCGTCGGTGACGACGCCGCGAGCTTCCAGCGCACCGGCAATCGTCGCGACTACAGCGTCGAGCCGCCCTCGCCCACGGTGCTGTCGAAGCTTCACGACGCCGGCGGCGAGGTCGTGGCCATCGGCAAGATCGCCGACATCTACGCCCACTGCGGCATCAGTCGTCTGATCAAGGCGTCGGGCCATGACGCTTTGATGGCGGCGACCCTGGCGGCCATGGATGAACCGGTGGCGAGCGACACCCAGCGCCTGATCATGACCAACTTCGTCGACTTCGACATGGTCTACGGCCATCGCCGCGACGTCTCCGGCTATGCGGCGGCGCTGGAAGCCTTCGACCGACAGTTGCCGGCGCTGCTCGAACGGCTGACCGACGACGATCTGCTGGTGATCACCGCCGACCACGGCTGCGACCCCACCTGGCAAGGCAGCGACCACACCCGCGAGTTCATCCCGGTACTGGCCAGCGGCGCCGGGCTTCCGGCGGGATCGCTGGGGCGTCGGCAGAGCTTCGCCGACATCGGCCAGAGCCTGGCGAGCTATTTCGGTCTTGCCCCCATGGCCGACGGTGAGAGCTTTATCGAGCGCAAACGAGCATTGGATAGACGAGGAGCTTAGATGGCTACCCCCCACATCAAGGCCGAACGTGGTGATTTCGCCGACACCGTGCTGATGCCCGGCGATCCCCTGCGCGCCAGATACATCGCCGAGACCTTTCTCGAGGATGCGCGCCTGGTCAACGAGGTGCGCAACATGTACGGCTACACCGGCCGCTACAAGGGACGCGAGATCT
This sequence comes from Halomonas sp. EF61, assembly GCF_040147045.1. Lineage (NCBI taxonomy): Bacteria > Pseudomonadati > Pseudomonadota > Gammaproteobacteria > Oceanospirillales > Halomonadaceae > Halomonas > Halomonas sp. EF61. Next base: position 610,258 of record NZ_JAMSHM010000002.1, read on the forward strand.
CTGTCATGGGCCACGGCATGGGCATCCCCTCGGTATCGATCTACGCCAAGGAACTGATCACCGAATTCGGCGCCAGACGGCTGATCCGCGTGGGTTCCTGCGGCGCCGTGCGCGACGACGTCAAGGTACGTGACCTGATCATCGGCCTCGGCGGCAGCACCGACTCCGGCGTCAACCGCTCGCGCTTTCGCGGCCTCGACTTCGCCGCCATCGCCGATTTCGACCTGACCCGCGCCGCCGTGGACGCTGCCGGCGCTCAGGGCACCCCGGTCAAGGTCGGCAACATCTTCTCTGCCGACCTGTTCTATCACCCGGACCCGGCGCTAATCGACTGCCTGCGCAAGTTCGACATCGTCGGCGTCGAGATGGAGGCCGCCGGGCTCTACGGCGTCGCCGCCGAATTCGGCGCCCGCGCCCTGACCATCTGCACGGTATCGGACCATATCGTCAACGGCGACAGCCTCTCCAGCGACGAGCGCGCCACCAGCTTCGACGAGATGATGACCATCGCCCTCGAGGCCGTGCTCGAGGACGACCGCCAGCAAACCAGCCGCCAGGAGACTACCCGATGAGCGATCCAAGGACGCCAGAGACCGTCGACGCCGATATCGTCAAGGCGCTGATCGAGGTACGCGGCCGCGCCTACGTGCCCTACTCCAGCCACCCGGTGGGCGCCCTGCTGATCAGTGACTCGGGAACCCGCTACGTCGGCGCCAACGTCGAGGTCGCCCACTACAAGGGGCTGTGCGCCGAGGCCTCGGCCATCGCCGCCATGGTCACCAGCGGCGAGACCCGGCTGAAGGAGGTCTACGTCATCGGTCCCGGCGAGCATCTGTGCACCCCCTGCGGTGACTGCCGTCAGCGCCTGCGCGAGTTCTCCTCCCCCGAGACCCTGATCCGGGTGGTGGACGCGGACGGCCAACTGCTCAAGCGCTACACCATGGACGAGTTGCTGCCGGACTCCTTCGGGCCGGAAAACCTGGGCAAGGACTCCGCCTTCGCCAGCTAGGCGAGCGAATTCACTTCCTCGGAGTTGTCCGCTCTGGCATTGCCGAATCGGCTCGATTTGCCTGGCAGACCTGCCGGAGCGCCAAACGAACTGACTCGGCAACCGGAGCCCTACTGGATGCCCTGAAACAACCTCGGATTGTAGATCCGTGCCCGGATGTCGATGAGCGAGACTTTATCCATGTCCGGGTGCAGCGGATTCACCACCGCCACCTGATCAATACCCGCAGCAGCGGTACTTGGCACCAGCAGTATCAAGTTGCGGGCCGCCGACAGGAACGCGGTACCGAGTCGCCGCGTGTGTTCAGGAGGGGGAAACAGGTCCCAGCCATCAGGCAATTCATCGACTCCGACCTTCTCGACGGCGCTGCTTTGTACGTCATAGATGCCCAGGCGAAAATCCTTCGGGACCAATCGCGGGTCTGGAATATAGTTACCCATTTCCAGCATGGCGACGGAGGCGCTGGTACCGAAATACAGCACCGGATGGCCGGGGTCATTCCAGCGCGCTCCATCGTGATAGCTGGCACCGCGCCCGGACAGGTTGGCCAGAAAACGCTCAGGAGCGATACGGTACAGCCTCATCAACTGAAGTCGCCGTGACTGATCTTGCGCAGCACCTGTCGTACCAGTTCACGGCCAGCAAAGGTATCCAGGAGTTCGATCGGGCGCGAGCCGGCGAGTGCGGGTACCTCGGCGTGCAGCCATTGATGACCGACCGCTTCGTCAGCGAACACCTCACCTACCTCGACAAACAACTTCAGCGTGTCGAGCACTTCTTCGCTTTGCGCACGCCCCAGCGCCTTGCGCTTGTAGAAGCGATGCAGATTGCCGGAGTCCGTCTCCAGCAGTCGTACAAAGAGATCGCGGTCGGCCGACAGTGCATCAATCGCCTGTTTGAGCACGCTTCCCGGCAGCCCTTGCCTGACGGTTCTGATAAAAGCGGCTGAATCGGTGTACACCTCGCGGGGCAGGTCGATCTGCGCCATCACCCCGCCACCCGCTGCACGGTCCTTTTCGAGAAGCTCCATCGCGGTCTCCCGGCGCTCACTCGCTGGCACGGCGCCAGCAACGTTCCCACCTGTACGCTTCAGCATACCTCAGATCGAAGTTTTACCAACATCAATATGACCTAAGCCCAGCAAGGGTGCCCCCTCGCCGACTCGCCACCGCACAGCTGAACGCGTCACCGCCAGCGGGCAGCACCGGCCCGAGGGATTCAACTCGTTCTGGATCACCAGCCCCTGCAATATCATCCACCTGGTGTCACCCGCCGATGACTCGCCCCCCTACGATATGACAAAGGAAAACTGAGCCAACCGCATGCGGCTGCCACAGCCCACCGGACGCAAAAAAGGCCACCACGGGTGGCCCACAAGGCTTGCTGGACTAGCCTGAGATCGGATCTATCAGATGTGCGGTGGAGTCTTTCGCGTGGCGAGACTGGCAGCGACATCACGCACTTCGGCTTGCGCTCTCTATCACTTGATTGCGTCTTCGCTCACTGGTGTCAGCACCGTCTACCCATCCCGCTACTTTCTCCTACGACGAAGGCGTTCCGACAACCCATTCGAAATCTCTTGCACCTTTCCACGCAACTCGTGCTCCTCTGCCATGCCCTTGGCAGACTGCCATGCTCCTTCGGCAAGGCCTCGGCTTGCATTAGCGACCTCAACAAGTTGCTGCTTGCTCAACCACTCCATCATGCCAGGGCGCACCTTGAGCCTGTCATTTACGGCGTGGAGTTCGGTCTGATAGATCGCCGGGTGTACACCGCACATGGCTATTACTCGCAAAGTGTCGGCTAACCTTTGCTCTGGATACAGCCTACCCGAGCCAGCAAGAAGACTCAGTCGCTGGAGGCACTCACCGCAAAAGGCGTGGTCATCCTCAAGGCGCCAAGCCAAGTAGCCTCCCTCCCGGCTATCAGGCAGACAACCAAGCTTCTGGTTCAACTGAGTTTGTTTATCAGCCAATGCTTTCACGACGCGCTGCTGAAGGGCATCCAGGTCCCGGTGAGCTTGCAACTCCCACTCACGGTGGGCCTTCGCCTTGATCCGCCGCAGTTGCTCGGTCAACTGGGGGGCCGTCATCTGTGCCAGCGCGGGCGACCCTGATCCAAACACCAAAGCGCCGGCAGGGCCGAACAGCAGCATACCCAGGGAAGCACCTGCCACGCTTCCACCAGCGGCTAGTCCCGTACGTACCATACCGTCGAACAGCACCTGCTCCACGGCCTGCTTTCCGGTAAGCTGACCGCGCCGGTAAGCGATGAGGCCCCTTGCGACGCTGATTGTGCCGGCGAGACTGATTACACTGGGGTTGAGCAGTTCCACACCGGCGCCCAAGGAGTCGCGGGTGACCTGATTAACCACCTCGTTGCTCAAGCCTTCGATGAAAAAGACGTTGTCTGCCCACTCCTCGGGTATCTGGGAGGCCAGTTCAGCATTTGCGATAACAGGATAGTCATACCGTTCGAAGTGTTCTCTCAAGCCATCCAAGGTGGCATGAAACTTGACTTGAAATGGCTGACCATCGACCAAGATATCCCAGCCCGGCTGATTGGCGGTCTCCGGTAGGCTGACGGTATGACCTGCGGCCGTCAACTGGGCAGCGACAGCCCGCTCTGCCACGTAGCCCTTGAGCTGGCTGACACCACCCAATACTTCCCTCTCACCGCCAGAAAGCAGTTGAACAGCCATCTCAGCGAAGCTGAGGCTTCCATCAATATCCTCACTGCGCACAAAGTTGGCCGCCTCGAGCACAGTGGGATCAACGGCTGCTACCGAATAGAGCACATCACCCACCGTGAGCGTTGCCATCGCGGCTACTGTCGAGCGCTCGCTTACCTGGTGCGTTTCCCCGCTAATCCGAGGGTCAATGGCGATATCATCATCAGAGATAAACGATGGCAATGGCTGGGCCATGGCCTCAAGTACGTCATCGGGCGGTAATGCGACAGAGTGAGTGGCTACGACAGCTAGGCGCTGCCACTCATCGCGATAGCGCTGGAACTCCTCATCACGGATTCCTACAACGCTGGACAGATGCGGCGCCAGAGCAAAGCAACTCCTGGCGGAGTCGAGGCCGGATGGGCCTTGCAGCTTACCCTGCAGCGTGAGCATAGCGACCACTCTTGCCGCCACCGCAGCCCTGATCTTGTCGCGTGCAGAGCGCAGGAACAACCACCCGCCCCCACCCGCAACGGTCAGAATGGTGATCGGGTTGGACAGCACAGAAACGATCGAGACCAGGAGAGGCCCACTGGCCAGAGGAATAAAGGCTGAGGCCTGAGCGGCCAAGATGTAGGCCGAAAAGCCCGCCGCACTAACGCCGGCACCAAAAGTGCCAAGAGAGCCTCCAAGCAGCAGCGCCTTGCGGAGCGCAGCATCGTTATGACGATTTGCCTGTGTCTCGTCCAAAAGCCGCTGGTGACTTTGTTCATCCAGCGCATCGAGCGAAGCGACAGCGCGTCTAAGCAGTTCACGACGCTGCTCAGCGGTGGGCGGAGCTTCCTCATCCGTAAGCGTCTGCTCAAGCAGTTCGTCCAAGACCGGAAAAACCACATCATCCAGGGTGATGGCGTGCTGCCCCTTCGCCAACCAGCCCCGCTGTTGGAGCCAACGACGCCCCGAGTCAACCAACTTGGGTGGGTCCAACACATGAATCAATCGCGCCGTCAGATCATCCGCCAGGAAACCGCAGCCTCGGAAAGTAGTGGTCAGCCGCGCGGGCAGACCCAACGCATTTCGCAAGCGAACCCATAGCAGCAGCCTAAGCAAATGATCATTGTGCTCGGATTCTAGCCAGTAGCGCTGACGTTCGCTGAGCTCTCTGGCCCCTTCCACTGCCTCAGGCGCGCTCAAGCGTGGCAGCACGTCTTGGGACTGGCTTCCGCGCCTCCGCTTAACCCACTGGCCAAGCTGCCGGCCGATAGCTCCCGCGCGTTCGCTATTCTGTTCAGCGCGCTTAGCCAGACGGCGTTGCCAATGACTGTCATCGAACAATGCTAAGCAGGTAGCGAGAAGCTCACGGTTTGCACTTCCCAGCCCAGACAGAGTGTCTGTAGGCGAGAAAGAAATCTCTGAGGGCAGTTCGCGTCTATCTGCCATAGGCCTCACTCCTGAGTTGAAGCTCGAACGGGCAGCCGTTTCCGTCAGCTTTCATGAAGTTTAGCGTCATCCAACATCCGCTGGAGCTCGTCCACGGACTTTTCCGCCTTCCACCTCATAGTCGTTGACCAAGGCATTGCAGTTACTTGCACGACGACCTGCCCAGCCTGACAGTGCTCGCCGGGCTCGGTCATGCCGGGGAATCACCGACAAAGTCTAGGCTTACAATCGATGCACCAGCGAAGATGAAATTGCGTCCATCGCTACCTTTGCCTACTAGGTAGCGGAAATTATGGGCCAGATTCTCTGCAGCCTCCTTTCCTTTCAAGAACGCTTCTCCGCAAAGACGCCCCGCCGAGTCTCGATGGCCCGACAGGGCTATACTCACCAATGTCCTTGCCTACCGCCTGCAGCAGCTTCATCTGCCCCGACCATCCTGTGGCGATGGGGCGCCGCCGGGCGATCTCTGAAGCACTGCTACCTGGGAGTTCCCCATCGCCACCCGGGTAGGGGCCAGCCGTGTTCAGATCTCACCCACGCCCGCTGCTGGCATCGAGGTCTCACAGATGAATGCCAACTTCTCTCCCGGCGAAAATATCGCCATGAAGATTCCGGCCCACGAGTACGAGGCGACCGTTGCCTTCTACCGCGAGATCCTGAAGTTCGAGGAATTGACGCCCCCCGGTGACCGGGAGACGCCACGCTTTGCCTTCGGCGACAAGATACTGTGGCTGGATCGCGAGCCGCACTTGAGCCAGGCGGAGATCTGGCTTCAGATCTTGGCCAGCGACATCCAGGCCGCCTCGAGCTACCTCGAACAGCGTGGCTGTCAGCGCTGCGACGAGATCGAGCAGCTGCCGAAAGAATTCAACTCGTTCTGGATCACCAGCCCCTGCAATATCATCCACCTGGTGTCACCCGCCGATGACTCGCCCCCCGACGATGTGAGATTGGAAAACGGAGTCGATTGACTGCAGCTGCCGCAGCCAGCCGGACGCAAAAAAGGCCACCACTGGTGGCCACAAGGCTTGCTGGACTTGCCTGAGATCGGTTCCATCAGACGTGCTGTAGTGTCTTTCGCGTGGCGAGACTGGCGGTGACGCCACGCGATTCGAAGGCTCGTTTGTCCCAAGTGGTGGCCGCGCTTGCTTCAGGCCGCTTTGGGTTCATGAGCCCCACGACGTCAGACGCTTTGCTTCAGGCCACCTTTCCCTTGCTGAAGCGCTTCTTCAGGTAGGCGACGATGTCCATGGATTCGTACATCCAGGTCTCGCTGCCGTCTTCATTGGTGATCAGCAGGCACGGCACCTGAATCTTGCCGCCGCCTTCCTTCAGTGCCTTGCGGTGCGCCGGGTTGGCGCCCGCGTCGCGGATATCCACCTCGACGCCGAGCTTGTCGAGTTCACGGCGCACAAAGGCGCAGAACGGGCAGTGGGCGAAATGGTAAAGCGCGAGATCCTTGGCAACGGTCATGGTGACGACTCCCTCGTGGGTGATACCGCTCGTTGACGATGTGGTCGGTGACGTCACTCCCTTCAAGAGTCGACGACACCCGAAACAGTTGGTGCAGGCGACGGCGCGTTCCGGAGGTTCAACCTTGGCGCTGAGCCTTGGTACCAGACCTTGCCGCCGCCCGACTTGCTAACTTGGTGTCGACACTCACGAGTTCCTGACAGCCTTTCCCGACTTTTCTCACCTCAGTGCAATGTATGCGGGGTACAGCACAACGCCGTCAGGTCCCCGGATCGGGCGAGGCGCCGGTAGCACTGGTTTGATGATGGGGGTCTGCCACCCCGGCCTGGCCTCGGGCGCGCCCGCTGGCATCGCGCCCCTGGTGGTCGGCCTCGCCCTCGCTGGTGGTACCATCGAGACGCCCGCCGCCACGGCCTTCCATGCTGACGCTGAGGCGCGGCGCGCCCAGTTCGACGCCCATCTCCTCCATGCGCTGCTTGAGCAGCATGTTGAAGGCACGGGCCACGTCCCACTGCATTTCCGGCGAGGTGCGAAAGCGCATCCGCAGGATCGCGCAGCCATCCTCGAAACGATCGATACCCTGCATTTCCAGCGGTGACCAGATGTGGTGGCGCATGATCGGATCCTGGCGCAGATCCCGGGCGGTCTCCTGCATCAGGGTGGTGGCGTCGTCGATCTTCATGTCGAAGGGAATGCGGATCTTCATCAGCGCCACGCCGAACTGCCGCGACATGTTATGAATGGAGTCGATACGCGAGAAGGTCAGGATATGCACGATGCCGTCCAGGTCACGCAGGCGTACGGTCCTGAGCGTCAACCCTTCCACCGTGCCCATGTGGCCATTGATCTGAACGAAGTCGTCCACCGCCAGGGAGTCCTCGATCAGGATGAAGATGCCGGTGATCAGGTCCTGCACCAGGGTCTGGGCGCCGAAGCCGATGGCCAGACCGATCACCCCGGCACCGGCCAGCAGCGGCGTCACGTTGACCCCCAGATTGGCCAGGCCGACGATGGAGGCGATGATCACGATGGCTGCGAAGATCACGTTGCGAATCATCGGGGTGATGGTCTGGGCCCGCGCCTGGTTGACCCGACGCCCGCGCGAGCGCGCCGAGGAGGTCAGCGCCCGCTGGATGGCGGTATCGGCGAAGATCCACACCAGCCAGGCCAGCAATACGGTAAAGGCGATCGCCAGGATCGCCTGGCCGATGCGCACGCTGGCCACCCCTTCGCGGCCGATGCCCACCAGCGAGCCGCCCCACACCTGCAGCGACAGCTCGGCGAACACCAGCCAGGCAAGCACATGCCCCAGGGTATAGGCGAAACGTTCGAGCCGGCGGCGATACTCGCTGTGGTGGCGGTGGCGACCCCGGCTGTGGTCATGACGCTCGTTCTGGCGGCGCAGCAGCGCGGTGACCACCAGCGTCAGCACCAGCAGGGCGGCGTTGATGATCGAACGGGCCAGTGCGGTACCGACATCGCCTCCGGTGACGAAGATCGCCACCAGCGAGGCCCCCACCAGCAGCAACGCGGGAATATGCCACAGCCGACCGATCACCCGAGTGACCTCGGTGGGACTCGAGCAATCGCTGCGGATGGTGTAGGTGCGGTTGCGAATCAGATGCTTGATCGGCCGCTTGAAGCGAACGATGAAGCGGAAGGTCAGCACCGCGGCCAGGATATTGGCCAGCACCGAGGCTAGCGAGGACAGGTCGACCCCCAGCAGGTCCACCAGACGTTCGGTCTTGAAGGCGTCGCCGAGGGCGATCAGTGCGCCGATGACGAACAGCGGACGCAGAGCCCGCTGCTGCAGCAGCTTGACCGCGGTATAGCGATGCCCGCGGGTGAACACCGAGATGACGATCTCGACCACCACCGACAGGATGCGCCCGCACAGTGCGGCGTAGGCGATCACCGATACGACGGTGCGCCCGGCGCTGCCGGGCACCAGCTGTGACACCCCCAGCACCGCCAGAAAGGCCAGCGCCCAGGGCAGCATGCGGCGCAGAAAGTGAGCCGCCAGCAGCCACGCCTTGGGCTCTCTCGGCAGGTCCATCGGCCAGCCCCGGCGGGACCCGATCAAACGCCCCAGCGCCACCAGGATGATCACCATGCCACCCCAGATCGTCAGCAGGATGCTGAACTCCACGGCGAACTGGGCCAGCTCGCTATGGCTGGTGTCGGCGATCAGGCCATTGATATCGCGCCAGCCCTCCGCCAGCTTGGCGCGCCACTGGGCCATGGGCGAACCGGCCCCTTCGGCCTGCTCGCCAAGCTCGGTGAAGGTATCGGCAAGCGCCCCCAGCAGTCCCTGGGAACTGGTGCCGGTTTCCGCTGCGGCCTGGCCCGCGTCGCGCAGTGACCTGAGGCTATCGAGCAACTCCTGACGGCTCTGGTCGCTTTCCAGCGTCTGGATCAGGGTATCCAGGGATCGCTGCAGCTCTTCGGAGGAGGCTTCCTGTGGGGCCTGTTCACCGCCCCCGGCCAGGGCCTCCAGCGCCAGGCCCTGGGCCGACGCCTGAACGGGCAAAATACATGCCCCAATGAGAAAGAGAAGCACAAACCATTGAAATATGTGAACTATTTTACTTCTATGCAGCAACATTCGTGCTCCCTGCCGGTGAGGACTCGGCGCCGCCGCCGATGAAAAGTGACCGCCTATGGTAGTCTGCGAAGTAACGTCCCACTAATGCCTTATCAGGATGCCGCCATGAAAGCTCAAGCGCCACCCGAGCCCACCACCGCCGACGGAGACATCCGCAAGGTGGGAGTGGAAATCGAGTTCGCCGGCCTGGACCCCATGGCCACCGCAGAGATGGTCCAGTCCCTGTTCGACGGTCGTATCGAGGTCCAGAGCGCCCACCGGATGAAGGTCAGCGACACCCAGTGGGGCGACTTCAAGATCGAACTGGACTCTCAGTACGTCCACCCCGAATCACCCGAGGACGCGGCCAAGACACCCGGCGACGACTGGGATCGCATGCGCCGCGACCTCGACCGTCGCTCTCGCGAGCTGCTTGGCGACATGGTCACCGGACTGGTGCCGACGGAGATCGTCTGCCCCCCGGTCCCCTGGGATGAGCTCGACAAGCTCGACGCGCTGTTCGACGGACTGCGCGAGCACGGCGCCAAGGGCACCGAGGCCAGCCTGATGTACGGTTTCGGTCTGCATCTGAATCCGGAGCTCCCGAGTCTCGAGGCCGAGGACATCCTGCGCTATCTGCGCGCCTACCTGCTGTCCGCCGACTGGCTGCGCGAACAGATCCGGGTCGATATCACCCGGGAGGTGCTGCCCCACGCCAATCCCTTCCACAAACGCTACTGCCTCAAGCTGTTCGACGAGGACTATGCTCCCGATATCGACCAGTTGATCGATGACTATCTGGCCGACAACGACACTCGCAACCGCGATCTGGACATGCTGCCGTTGTTCGCCCACCTGAGGCCCGACCATCCCCACGAGCTGTTTCGCAAGGAACTTGTCCAGCCGCGACCCACCTTTCACTACCGTCTGCCCAACGCTCAGCTTTCCGAAGCCGACTGGGGCGCGGTGACCGAATGGAACCGCTGGCTCGAGGTAGAACGCCTGGCCTGCGCGCCCGAGACCTTGCATGAGCGTATGGCGGAGTATCGAGCCCGTCACCTCGACAGCTCGCTGTGGCAAAAGATAAAGCACAAGCTCAAGGGAGACTCCAAGGATGGCTGAACGCCCGGTGATCGGTATTTCCACCTCCGACCACAAGAGCCTGCTGGCCTGGTGCTTCGACTGGTTCGCGGTGTGGCGCCATGGAGGCAAACCGCTCAGGCTATCGCCGTCGCGGCCACGACCGGACCGGCTCGATGGCCTGATCGTCGGCGGAGGTGATGACATCCAGGCGCATCTGTACGGCGGCGAGATGCAGCTCGACGTGCGCGTCGATCCAGAACGTGACGAACTGGAACTCGAGCTGCTGGCCCGCGAGATCCCGCGCAATACACCGGTACTCGGTATCTGCCGCGGCTCGCAACTGATCAACGTCCACCTGGGTGGCACCCTGGACAGCGACATCTACACCACCCACGAAGGGCTCAAGCGCCGGCGCACCGTGCTGCCACGCAAGACCGTTGACATCGTCGAGGGTAGCCGACTACATCAGCTGCTGCGGGTCAGCTGGTGTCGCATCAACAGCCTTCATCACCAGGCGGTGGAACACACCGGTCGCGGTGTCGATATCGTGGCACGTGACCGGGACGGCCTGGTTCAGGGGATCGAGTCCCGTGAGCACGACTTCCTGCTGGGGGTTCAGTGGCACCCGGAATTCCTGATCTTCAATCGCCCCCAGCAACGACTCATCCGCGCTCTGGTCGACGCGGCGAGAAAGCCCCACGCCGAGCGCCAGGTGCCACCGGAACCCCGCGCCGAACGTCCCACGCAAAACGCCTCCTGAGCACGAGCCTTCGAGGGTCAATGCAGCTGCGCGAAAAAGCCCGCCAATCGGCGGGCTTTTCCATGTGGCAACAACATCGTGGCAACGACGTCGCTGACGCGACCCGGCCGGATCAGGCCAGCTTGGCGTCCAGGCTGATCTCGGCGTTCAACAGCTTGGAGATCGGGCAGCCGGCCTTGGCCTTCTCGGCGGCCTCCTGGAACACCGACTCGTCGGCGCCGGGGATGCTGGCGCGAGTGGTCAGATGCACCTTGGTCACGGCGAAGCCACCGTCGACCTCATCGAGGGTCACCTCGGCGCTGGTGTCGATGCTGTCGGCTTCAAGGTCGGACTCGCCCAGAATCATCGACAGTGCCATGGAATAGCAGCTGGCGTGGGCCGCACCGATCAGCTCTTCCGGATTGGTCCCGGCCTGGCCTTCGAAGCGCTGCTTGAAGTCATAGGGAACATCGCTGAGCGCGTCGCTGTTGGTGGACACAACGCCCTTGCCCTGCTTGAGACTGCCCTTCCACTGCGCGGATGCGGTGTTGGTGATACTCATGACGACTCCTTCCAGTTGAGATACACGGGCTGGTAAACACACTACGGTGGCGCCTCTTCCTGAGGCGCTCGCCCCGCCACCTCCCATCGATGGGCGGTACCTGCGGGGCCAATCATCCCTGGCGGGACAACTGATGACTTCACCATGCATCTTGTACCGAGGTCTGTCCAGCCTCGTCTTGCGCGCCGACGGTCATGGCTGCGATAGTCGATCGCATCTCTGGAAAACTATTCCGCAAAGGTGTGCGACATGACGACTGCCAAGGTTCTGCTGGAAACCGGAAGCACCGCCGAGGCCCTGCCTGCCCTGGGCCAGGGCACCTGGTACATGGGTGAAGGGCGTGCGCCCCGGCGACAGGAAATCGCCGCCCTGCAACGTGGGCTGGAGCGAGGTCTGCGGCTGATCGACAGCGCCGAAATGTACGGCGACGGTGCCGCCGAACGCCTGGTCGGCGAGGCCATCCAGGGTCGCCGCGACCAGGCGTTTGTGGTCTCCAAGGTCTACCCCTGGAACGCCGGTCGCGACAGCGCCATCGCCGCCTGCGAAGCGAGTCTTGAGCGCCTGGGCACCGATTACCTGGATCTGTACCTGCTGCACTGGCCGGGGAGCATCCCACTGGACGAAACGCTGGAGGCCTTCGATCGCCTGGTCGCTGCCGGCAAGATTCGTCGCTTCGGTGTGTCGAACTTCGACGTGGACGATATGCAGACGCTGGCTCGCCTGCCCGGTGGCGGCGACTGCGCGGTCAACCAGGTCCTCTACCATCTGGCGTCGCGGGGAATCGAGATTGCCCTGAGGCCATGGCAACGCCGGCAACGGATGCCGCTGATGGCTTACTGTCCGCTGGCCCAGGCCGGCGCCGTCGGCGCAGATCCCCTGGCCGACCCGCAACTTGGTGAGCTCGCCGCGGACCTCGGCCTGACCCCGGCGCAACTGCTGCTGGCCTGGGCCATCCGACCGGTCGAGGGCCAGCACGAGGTCATCGCGATTCCCAAGGCCGCCTCCCCCGAGCACGTCGACGACAACGCCAGGGCGCTGGAGGTAACCCTGGACGAGGCAACACTTGCGCGACTCGACGCCCTGTATCCGGCGCCACAGCGTAAGGTGCCGCTGGATATCGTCTAGGTGGGTCCAACCTGATGAGAGAGCTGAGTGCGCCTTCGGCTCAGCGAAAGCGCGCTTTCAATTCCGCCAGCCGCTCGGCCAGACTGTCGCTGCCGATCTCCCTCAACCTTTCGATATTGCGCTCGGGGATAGCCTCGGGGTCGGGATAGTGGGCCAGCGCCCTTTCCAGACCCTCTTCACGCAGCAGATGCCAGACCGGCCAGGGAGAACGATTGGTGAAGTTGGCCGGATCATCATCATCCACGCCGTCGAAGACATAGTCAGGGTGGAAGCTCGCCAGCTGGAAGACGCCCTCGTAGCCACGGTCGGCGAGCAATGCCTCGGCCATGGCCAGGGCGTCGAGATAGTCGTCGAAGTCGGCAAGCCCTCGGGTGAACACCAGCAGACTGGTCTCCACCTCGGGTGTCGTCTCGAGGTGGTGGCAGGCCTCCATCAGCGCCACCAGGGCGTCCTCGAGCCTGCGCCCGTCGACCTCGATATAGCGAATCGATCCGCGTGTGACCTCACGCCCGGCGAAGGGGCAGACGTTGAGGCCAACCACGAATTCCTCGACCCAGGCTGCGGTGGCCGCAACGCCGGGTGATACCTCTGTGTCGGACATGGCGAGTTCTCGGATGCTTGAGTGAAGGCCGGCTCAGCGCCGTGACGCCAGCCTGTCGGCCAGCCTTGTGGGTTCGGGCAACTTGTAGCGGCCGAGGCAGGCCACCGCCCAGGCCCTGGCCGAATCCACCGACAGCCGGTGGCCCGGCGACACGAACACCGGCTTGACGCCGGCGCGCGAGCGTAGCACGACCCCGATGCGCTCGTCGCCGTCCATCAGGTCGGTACTTTCCGCACGCCCCTCGGGGACCTCGCCATGGCGCCCGGTCAGGCGTTTCTTGGCCACGCCCAGGGTGGGCAGATCCAGCCACAGTCCAAGGTGCGCCGCCACCCCGAGGCGCCGGGGATGGGCGATGCCGTGGCCATCCACCATGACCAGATCCACGCGGCTGTCGAGTCGTTCGAAGGCCGCCAGGGCCGCCGGTATCTCACGAAAGGACAGGAGCCCCGGCACGTAGGGCATGCGCGTCGGCTGACGCGCCACCACCTGCTCGATCGGCGCAAGCCCCGGCCAGGACAGCACCACCACCGCGGCGCGGGTGGTGTCGCCTCCATCTTCGAAGCCGATATCCACTCCGGCAATGTGTTCCACTTCACCGAGGGCGTCCTCGCGTATCAGGCGTCCTGCCAGGGTACGCTGCAAGGCGATGGCCTCCTTCGGTGCCAGGTCCCAGTCGTGCAGCGCAGTCTCTCGTGTCCTGGGGTGCTGGGTCATGTCACCTCCCTGTTGATGACCTGCGGTGGCTGAAGACACCACCCGCTCGCGGTAGACTACGCGCCAGTCACGGGGATCAACAAGCTGCCGGCCGCAGGGCCTGGCGCTCCATCAGGGAGGACGGATGAGGATCATCCACACCGCAGACTGGCATCTGGGCCAGAGCTTTCACGGCCAGGAACGTCACGAGGAACATCGCGCCTTCCTCGACTGGCTGGTCGACATCCTCGCCGAACGCCAGGTGGACGCGCTGCTGGTCGCCGGCGACGTCTTCGATGTGGTCAATCCGTCGCTGCGCGCCCAGGAGCTGCTCTATGACTTTATCGTCAGGGTCCACCAGCGCTGCCCTGACCTGACCATTGCGCTGATCGCCGGCAATCACGACAGCGGCAGCCGCATCGAGCTGCCCGCCCCGCTGATGCAGCACCTGCGCACCCATGCCCTTGGCCGGGTGCGCTTCGTCGATGACGGCGCGCTGGACAGCGATCGCCTGCTGGTGCCCTTGAGCGATGCCCAGGGTGAGGTCCGCGCCTGGTGCCTGGCGCTGCCCTTCCTGCGTCCAGCGGAGATCACCGGTCGTGGCCGGCAGAGCAGACAAGCGGCGGGCGCAGCAGGAGGAGAGACGAACGCCGGCGACGACTATGTGGCCAGCGTCGAGCGGGTCCATCGCGAACTGATCGCGGCCGCCCGGGAAAAGCGCGAGCCTGGCCAGGCGCTGATCGCCATGAGCCACGCCCACCTGCGTGGCGCCGCCGTCTCCGAGGCCAGCGAACGCCCTATCGTCATCGGCGGCGAGGAATCGCTGTCGGCCTCGCTGTTTCCCGAGGACATCGACTACGTCGCCCTGGGGCACCTGCACCGCGCCCAGCGGGTCGGCGACGAGCGCATACGCTACAGCGGTAGCCCGCTGCCGCTGGACTTCAGCGAGGTCGACTACCCCCACCAGGTGCTAATGGCGGACTTCGCCGATGGCGCCCTTGCCCATGTCGAGCCCATCAGCGTGCCGCGGGCGGTGGCCATGCGTCGCCTCGGCCCTGCCCCGCTGGAAGAGATCCTGGGCGCGATCGAGGCGCTGCCGGCCCGCGACGGGGCAGGCCCGGTCGAGCGCTGGGACTGGCTCGAGATCAACGTGCGCCTGGACGCCCCGATGCCGGAGTTGCGCTCGCGCATCGAGCAGGCGCTGGGCGACCGGGCGGTACGCCTGCTGCGACTGAAGCGCGAGCTGCCGATCACTGAGTCACAGGCACCCGGAGGTGGCGAGCGCCTCGAGGACATCGGACCCCGTGAGCTGTTTTCGCGCACCTGGAAAGAGCGCTGGGGCGAGGCGCCGGACGACAGCGTGATCGCCGACTTCGACTGGCTGTGCCAGCGCGTCCAGGACGCGGATGCCGAAGACCAGAGCGCGGATGCGCAAGTCCAGCACACCACCGAAGGGGGCACGCAGCCATGAAGATTCTCGCCCTGCGCCTGTCCCAACTGGCCTCCCTGCCCGGTCCAGTCGAGCTGGACTTTACCGCGGCGCCACTGGCCGATGCCGGCCTGTTCGCCATCACCGGCCCCACCGGCGCCGGCAAGAGCACCCTGCTCGACGCCCTGTGTCTGGCGCTGTTCGGCAATACGCCCAGGCTTCGCCACGCCCCGGGGCGCGACTCCCATCTGGACGACCTGGACGGCTCTCGGATCGCCACCGCGGACCCCCGCAGCCTGCTGAGGCGCGGCGCCGCCAGCGGCTACGCCGAGGTCGACTTCATCGGCCGCGACGCTCGCCGTTACCGCGCGCGATGGGCCGTGCGGCGCGCCCGGGACAAGGCCGACGGCAAGCTGCAGGCGGTGGAGCAATCGTTGACCGACCTGGACGACGAACGCCTGTTGACCGCCCAGAAGCGCGAATTCGCCGAGCTGATCCCCGAGCGCCTGGGGCTATCGTTCGAGCAGTTCACCCGCGCCGTGCTGCTGGCCCAGAGCGAGTTCGCGGCCTTTCTCAAGGCCGACGACAACGCCCGCTCGGACCTGCTCGAGAAGCTCACCAATACCCAGGAATACTCGCGCATCTCGGTCGAAAGCTACGCCCGGGCCAAGGAGGCCCGCGACGCGGTGGCCCGCCAGCAGGCGCTGCTCGCCGAGGACGCGCCCAGCGACGACACCGCACGCCAGGCCATGGAGCAGGAACTCGCCGAGGCCGAAGGCGAGCTGGACACCTGCCAGCGGCAGATGAAGGCGCTGGACGAAGAGGCCCAGTGGCTCGCCCAGGACGCCCAGTGGCGCCAGCGCTGCGAACAAGCCGACGCCAGCCTGGTCGAGGCAGAGGCCCGATGGGAGGCACTGAGCGACCAGCGCCGTGAGTGCGAGATGCTCGAGCGCGTCGCACCCTGGCGCCCCCAGTTGCTGCGCCAGCGTAGCCTGTCCCGACAGTTGCCGGACCAGCGCCAGCAGCTCGAACTAGCCACGTCAGCCCTGGCCCAGGCACGCACCGCCCTGGAACAACAGCACCAGCAAACCAGCCGTCGCCGCCAGACCCTGGAGGACAGCGAGCAGGCGCTCGAGCAGGCCCGTCCCGCCATCGCCCAGGCCCGTGAAATTGCCAGCGAGCTCAAGGGCCGCGAACAGCAGCATCGACAGCTGGAGGACGAACACCACCAGCGCAAACGCCAGCGCGAGGATCTCGACGGGCAGCAGCGAGCCCTGGCAGAGCGCCATCGCCGCCATCTGGAGCAGCGCGACGCCGCCACCCGCACCCTGTCACGCCATCTGGGCCAGCATCAGCAGGTCGCAACGGCCAGGGCCGAGGCCCAGCAGCACCTCGAGGACGCCGGCCATCGCCTGCTGGCGCTGTCCGAGCTGGAGCAGCGCTGGCGTCTGCTGCGCCAGCTCGATGAGCAGCAGCGCCGGCTCGACGCCGAGCGCCGCCGCGACAGCGCACAGCGCGACGAACTGCTGGACCAGGGCAAGCAGGCGCGGGCGCGCCTGGACCACGCCTCGGCGGAGCACGAGCAGCTCACGCGCTTTATCCAGCGCGCCCGCGCCACCCGAAGCGACAGCGTCGCCGACATGCGCGCCACCCTGGAACCGGACACCGCCTGTCCGGTGTGTGGCAGTCACGATCACCCCTGGCGCGACTCGCCCCCCGCCACCCCGGAGGCCACCCAGCTCGCCGCCCAGATCGCACTGGAGGATGATCAGCTCGCCGAGTCCGAAAGCCGACTCGGCGAGCTGCGCGAGCAGCGTGACGCCCTGTTCGGTCGCTTTCAGGCGCTGAAGGCCAGCGTCGAACAGGCCGAGACCAGCCTGCTCGCGCTTGAACCTCGAAGGAACGAGGCCCAGGCCGGTCTCGAAGAAGCCCAGGCCAGGCTCGACGACCCGGCGCTCGCCGAGCAGTGGCGCGCCCTCGACGCTGAGGCCCGCCAAGCCTGGCTCACCGAGCACAGCGAAAAGGCCCGCCAGCGCCAGCAACAGGCTCGCGAGCGCCTCCAGGCACTGGACGACGCCGAACGCCAGCTTGCCCCGCTGGCAGAGGCCATCGAGGAAGACGAGCGAGAGCGTCAGGCGCTCACCTTGCGCGCCACCACCTTCGACGAGGAACTCAAGCGTCTCGACGACCAGCGTCCCGAGCTGACCCGCAGCATCGACGAGCACAGACGACGCCTGGCCGAGGCGCTCGGCGATGACCGCTCGGCGGATGCCTGGCTCGAGCGCCTCGAAGCCCAGGTCCGCCAGGCACGTCAGGACCACGAGCAGGCCCGCCAGGCCCATGACCAGGCCCAGCGTCAGGTGCTGAGCCTGACCCAGAGGATCGAGCACGAGGGCAAGGCGCTCTCGGTGCTGGAGGACGAAAAGACCCGCCTGGACGCCGAACTGGAACGCTGGCGCAGCGAGCATCCGGACATCACCGATGGCGACCTGGAGCGGCTGCTCGACCAGGCCGACGATGCGCTCAAGGCCCTGCGCGCCCGACTGGACGGCGCCCGCGAGGCCTGCCAGACCGCCCGCACCAGTCGCGACGAGCGCCGCCAGGGCTGGCGCGCCTGGCGCGCCCGCCATCTGCCGGAGCAGGACCCGCAGACACTGCTCGACGAGGCCACCCAACGCCAGCTGGATGCACGCCAGGCCGACCTCGACGCCAGACGTGAGGCAAACCGGCCGCGGCTGGAGGCCGCCCAGCAACGCCGCGATGGCGCCCTGCACGCCGTGCGCGACGATGATCGACGCCGGCAGCGCCAACGCGATGGCCTCGAGGCCCTGGAAAGGGCCAGGGCCGAGCATCATCGCTGGGGCCGCATCGCCGAGCTGATCGGCGCCGCCGACGGCAAGACCTTCCGGCGCATCGCCCAGGCCTGGAACCTGGAGCGCCTGATCGACGAGGCCAATGTCCACCTGGCGGGCCTCAGCCGGCGCTACCGTCTGGTGAGAGGGGGCAGCCCGCTGGGGCTCCTGGTGATCGATCAGGACGTCGCCGACGAGCGTCGCTCGGTGCACTCGCTATCCGGCGGCGAGACCTTTCTGGTGTCACTGGCCATGGCGCTCGGGCTCGCCTCGCTGGCCTCGGGGGAGCTGGCCATCGAGTCGCTGTTCATCGACGAAGGCTTCGGCAGCCTCGACCCCCAGTCGCTGGCGCTGGCGATGGACGCCCTCGACGGCCTCCAGGCCCAGGGCCGCCGGGTCGGGGTCATCTCCCACGTCCAGGAAATGCACGAGCGCATTCCGGTGCAGATCCAGGTGCATCCCGCCGGCAATGGCGAGAGTCGGGTCGCGCTGTCTGACTGAACCCCGTCCGCCCCGCACGTCGCTGTTGGGCGGACCTGGTCTTGGGCGGACCAGTCTTGGGCGGTTCCTGTCTTGGGCGGCCTCAGTCTTGGGTGACTCAGGAGAGCAGCGTGCTCGGGCGGTAACCCGGGGCGATACGCTGGGGCGCGTCGCCTGGCCATGGTACATTGACGCTCCTAGTGACCTCAGTCGACGGAGCCTTCATGACCGCACACGACCTGCTCAAGACCCTGGTGGGCTTTGCCACCGTGTCTCGGGATTCCAACCTGGAATTGATCGCCTTCGTCGAGCAGTGGCTCGACCGCTACGGCGTCGATCACTGGCGGGTCGAGAGCGACGACGGTTCCAGGGCCAACCTGCTGGCGCGCATCGGCCCGGCGGTAGAGGGCGGTGTGGTGCTCTCGGGCCATACCGACGTGGTGCCGGTGGTGGGCCAGCCATGGACCAGCGATCCCTTCACCCTGACCGCCGGCGAGGGCGACAATGCCGGGCGCCTGTACGGTCGCGGCACCTGTGACATGAAAGGCTTCATCGCCTGCGCCCTGGCCGAGGTTCCGCGCTGGAGCGAAATGGAGCTTGAGGTACCGATCTGGCTGGCGCTGTCCTACGACGAGGAAATCGGCTGCGTCGGCGCCCCGCGCATGATCGAGACGCTGATGGCCGAACACCCCCGCCCTGCCGCCGTGGTGGTCGGCGAGCCGACCCTGATGGAGCCGGTGGTGGCCCACAAGGGGGCCAGCAACTTCCGCACCACGGTGATCGGACGCGAAGCCCACTCGAGCCAGGTGTATCAAGGGGTCTCGGCGATCCACGTCGCCGCCCGCCTGGTCACCCGCATCGAGGACGTGATGGCGGAGCTCAAGGAAGAGGGTCGGGTCGACGAGGCCTTCAGCGTGATCCACTCGAGCCTGCACGTGGGCAAGATCGAGGGTGGCACCGCCATCAACATCATGGCCAGGCGCTGCAGCTTCGAATGGGAAATTCGCCACCTGCCCACCGATGACGCCAAGGGGCTGCTGGCCCGGGTCGAGACCACCGCCCGCGAACTCGAAGCCCGCATGCGCCAGCGCGCCCCCGAGGCCTCGATCACCACCGAGGCGCTCAACACCACCGTGCCGGCCCTGGCCGATCGTGACAACAGCGAGGCGCTGGGCCTGTGCCGCGAACTGCTCGGCGACAGCCCCGACGGTGCCGCCGTGGCCTACGCCACCGAGGCCGGTCAGTTCCAGCTCGCCGGCCTGCCCACGGTGATCTGCGGCCCCGGCAGCATCAGCCAGGCCCACCAGCCCGACGAATACATCGAGCGCGAACAGCTCGACGCCGGCAGCCGCTTCATGGTCGCCCTCGGTGATCGCCTCAAGCGCGGCTGAATCTACACCTGCAAGCGCCCCTGGATTCCCCTTTTCGAGCCAAGACCGTGACCCACACTGCTTCAAGCCCGGCGAGGCCCGTTGAGCCGCCTCGCCTTGCCATCTTCAAGACCGGCGACAGCTTCGCCGATGTCGTCGCCGAGCACGGCGACTTCGAGGACCTGTTCAGCGCACGTCTCGACGGCTTTCGTCGTCGTGGCGGCGTCATCGAGGTGATCGACGTTCGCCGCCAACCGCTGCCGGCAATCAGTGATCAGGACGGGGTGATGGTGACCGGGTCCCACGCCATGGTGTCCGACCGGGAAGCCTGGAGCGAAGCGCTGAAACCCTGGCTGAGGGAGGCGCTCGACCGCGGCCTGCCACTGTTTGGCGTGTGCTATGGCCACCAGCTGATGGCCGAGGCCTTCGGCGGCAGCGCCGGCTACCACCCCCGAGGGCGGGAATGCGGCACGCGTACCCTCACGCTGACCGAGGCCGGTCGCGGGGACCCGCTGTTCGGTGCGCTGCCCGATGCTTTCGCCGCCCAGCTGACCCACGCCCAGAGCGCCCTGTCACGCCCCGAGGCCGCCACGGTCCTGGCGGCCAACGACCATGACCCCAACCAGGCCCTGCGCTATGGCCCAGCCCAGTACAGCGTGCAGTTCCACCCGGAATTCACCGTCCAGGTGACCGCGGCCTACCTGGCGCACCAGCGCGACATTCTTGTCGCTCAGGACGAGGACGTCGAGGCACTCGAGCGGTCTGTGATCGAGACCCCCGAGGCCAGCAGCCTGCTGGACGCCTTCGCCCTAACCCTGTTCGATCGGCGAAGCTAGCCAGACGAGATATCTCCAGGCAAGCAGGTCGCCTGGCGCTGGGCGATACGCGGCGCTGCACCCTGGTGCGGCGTCGCCTCGCGTTGCGGCTCCAGTGTCAGGCGGCAGCGCTCCCGCGGGCTCGGCCCCCAGCGAAGCTGATAGCCGCGGTGTGCATCGATTCCCCTGACCACTGCCATGCGCCCCTGACCCAGCACCGCCAGCACGTCGCCATCGGCGTCGATCAACTGCGCGCCGAAAGGCGCCGGCGTGGTCACCCGCACCAGGGTCGGCGCCCCCACCAGGGTGTCGTAGGTCAGCCTGACGATAGCGCCTCGGCGAGGCGCTACCCGCCTGGCATTGCCCTTGAGCTCGACGCCATCGGTCATGCCGGAGGGATCCAGCGCCACCCGGTTGTAGCGGTAAGGTGTCAGTCCGCTGATCGCCCCCTTGCCTCGCCCGTCCAGCAACACCTGGTCATGTTGAGAAATCGCCGCGCCCTTGGCGCCCGGCGCCTCGATGACCGCCATGGTCTCGCCTTGATCCCGCGTCAGCACCAGGCCACCCGCATAGGCAATGGCGGTGCCATCGGCGCTGGCGCTGTAGCTGCGGTAGTCATCTCCGGCGCTGAGGTTGAGGCCAAGACGTACCCTGGAGGTGTCCATCCCCAGGTTGCCGCCATAGCTTGAATCGTGCGACCGGTCATCACGGCTGTGGTTGACGTAGACACCATAGTTCAGCGCGCCGCTGTCGCCGCTGAGGTTCAACTGGCCCGAGCGATGATCGCCCCGATGGGCCAGATTGGAGGTCAGTTGCAGGTGGCCTCCCAGCGGAACGCTGAGATTGAGGTAGAACTCGTTGGTGTAGTCGCCTTCGGTCTCGCTACGGCCTGCGGTGGCGCTCAGGGTGCCCCAGGAGAAGCCACGACTGACACCGACCTGATAGGTGGTCGCGTCCTCGCGATCCCAGTAGTCGGCGCTGATGCCAGAGGCAAACAGCCTGGTGCCGCCGGCCAGGGTCTGGGTCAGATTGACCTCGAGACGTTGGCGTTCACGGTCCCGTGGTGAGGATGTCGTGCCGTCATCGCGCAGCAGCGCAACGTCCGAAAGGCTCAGATAGTGCTGACTGGAAAAACGGTAGTTGACCACCGACAGCTCGGTGTCGGTGGGATCAAAACGGGTGTTGTAGCTCACACGAAAGCTCTCGCCACGCGGGCTCTCCGGCTCACCGCTCAGCGCCTCCAGGTGATTCGCCCGGGTCATGGTGGCATCCAGCGCGAAGGCGCCCAACAGGGTCGACACGGCGCCACCGGCAAGCCCCGCCATATAGTCCTCGGCCAGGATGGCGCCGGAGTAGAGCGTCAGCCGATTGCTGACCCCGCGTCGGTATTCGGCCTGAACGAACCGGGGCAGGTCGACGAGGCCGTCATCCCGATACTCCCCCAGGGTCAGGTGGAAGCGGTGGGCGCCGGGTCGCAGCAACTGTGCCACCGAGGTATAGGGCAGCACGAAGGCGCGCTCGCTGCCGTCGGCCTCGGTAATGGTGACCTCAAGGTCGTCAGCCACATTGGTGGCGTAAAGGTCGTCGATGGCAAAGGGGCCGGGCGTCACGCTGGTCTCGTAGATGACGTCCTCCCCCTGACGGATCGTCACCCTGGCGTTGGTGCGAGCGGTGCCTCGCACTACCGGGGCGTAGCCCCGCCGGGACGGAGGCAGCATGGCATCGTCGCTGGCGAGCTGGACGCCGGTGAAGGGTATCGACTCGAATCCCATCCCGGAGGTCTGATACTCGCCGATGACCAGGTCGGCCTGCCAGGGCGTCACGTCGTGGCGCAGGTAGGTGTTGGTGACATGATAGTGGGCGGTCTCGCCACTGGCGTCATCGAGACTGGCATTGTGACGAAGCTGCCAACCGCCAAGGTTCACCCCGGCGTTGATCCCGAGTCGATAGTCCTCACGGGACTCCTGCCCGTCTCGCTCGCCACGGAAGGCATTGCTGTTGTAGCGAACAAAGGCGCCATTGATGCCGTCCTGCCACGCCTCGGCCGGCACCTTTCCCCTGACGCGATGTCGCAGATAGGCCTGGGGCACGCTCAGTTCAAGTCGCATGTTCGCCGAGTCGATCGAGCTATCGACGTAGGGATAGCGAGCGGCCAGATCGACGCACTCGCGGCCTGAGTCGCCTCCCCCTGCCGCGGGCTTCAGCGGCAGGCGCTTTATCGCATCAAGCGACAGACACAGACGCGTCCCTTCCGGGTCCTCACCGATCGTCACCGTCTCGCGACCGAACGCCTGGCCATTGACCAGAACGTCGAGTTCATAGCGACCAGGGGGGACCGTCATACCCTGCTCGAAGCGGGTCAGGTCCATGCCCTGGAGTGATCCTTTCAGCAGCTTGGCGTTGAAGGCGTACTCGACCCGGCGCTCGGACGCACCGCCGGTCACCCTGCTACCCTCGTCGGCCCGGGCGGACAGACCGGCGTCGGTGACGAGTGACAGCCCCAGCGCAACGAGCACAGACAGGCCTTCGTGCCGCCGAAAGCCTCGAACCTTGCCGGCTGCTGTGCCAGACAGACGTTTCACAGCTCGAATCGGCGCCGCTGCGTCACCCCGTAGTCATTGATCCAATCGAAGAAACCCTGGGAGGTTGCCAGCGGTTCGATGCCGAAACGGCGGGAGCTCTGGGCCGGGATCAGACTGCCACGCGCCGTGACCTGGTGCTCTTCGTTGCCCAGCCCGACCCGACGAAGCGACACACTGTAGGGGCTCTCATTGCGGGCCACCAGCGTCCAGCGGCCTGGCCCCCGCTCAAGCTCCCAGTGAAGCTGCTCGGCGGCCTGCTCGGGGGAAGCGGCAAGCCCGACGGGTCGATAGAACAGCTTGATGCGGGTGCGGTATGCCAGCTGCAGCACGTTTCGGTCCGGCGCCGCCTGGGTGGCGGGCACCTCCAGCACGTTCAACCAGTAGACAGACTCGCGATCGACAGGCGCCACCTCGCCCAGATAGGCGATCCGAATCGCCTGTCCTCCATGGGCATTGATGCGTGTCACCGGCGGTGTCGTCAGAAACGGCACCTCGACACTCTCCGGCGTGGAGTCCGGGTCGCCACGATCGATCCACACTTGCACCAGCGAGGGCGTATCACCCGCATTGGTCAGCGCGACGCTCACATCCCTGGCATCGGCGGGGTAGATCACCCGGGTGCCCGAGACCACCACACTGGCATCGACACGACTGACAAGGCTGCAAAGCGCCACCAGCGCCAACAGCGCCACTCCCCTTCCCCACGACTCCCGTACACGCATGATCCCTATGCCTTTCTGTAGCCTTTATGAAGCCTTGCCAGACGCCCTACCTCCGCGCACTTCTGCCAGTGCGGGCGGTCTGCGAGATCTATTGGTAGTTCAGGGTATACACCGCTGAGGTGCTGACGGTACCCGCGACGGCGTCCGCGCCACTGGCGTAATAGCGCGCGGTGTAGCGAAGTTGAGTCGCCGTGGTGTCGTCGGCCAGATCCATCGCGGTGGCATCATTGGCGATCAGATTGATCACCTTGTTGGTATGGTCGAGCAGTTGTATCTCGACGTTCTTGGCGCCGCCGGTGCCTGCGGTATTCACCAGATAGCCGGTGGCGGCATCGACATTGGTAGGCTCGAAGTACGGCTTCACATTGTCCACAGCAGCGGAGCAGTTCATGTCGATGGTGAAGGAGGTGTCACCCGCCGTCTCACCGCTCTTCAAGTCGCTGACACTGACCGTTGGAAGCACCACAGTGCCATCCCCGGTTCCCGCATTGTTGACCTTTACCGTACAGGTCGTGGCAAGCACCTTCCCGGATATCGTGATGGTGCCGGTGGCGGCGTATCCATTGCCTGCCAGGGTAAAAAGCATGACGCCAAGCAGCCATCCCTTGCCTGTTTTCCGTTCCATGTTCCGTCGCTCCATTGCAATCATGCCTTCAGCCCGGCCGGGACAAGAGAGACCCTGTCACCGCACCTGGATGTTACACTTTGCAACATTATGTCGTGCTTCGGCCATCAGGAGCGGCGGCATCGCATCAGAGGTTGACGTAGATCAGAGAGGGAAAGTCGACGTTGAGGGGAATGAGGATCGCATCGGGCCCGCTCCCCGGGAGCCAACGCCCAGGAAGCAGCGAAACATGCACACGCAAACGGGCCGGTGGATATCCACCGGCCCGTTCACGAAACTTGCCTTGTCGTGATCCGATGCGTCATCGGATCAACAGGGGCCTTGTTCCGGCTGTCGGCTCAGGCCCCTGGCACCCCGATCAGGCGCGCGACTGGCGACGCACAGGCGCCTCGTCATCGCGACGACGACGGGGAGCACGCTCGCCGCTGCGCTCGCCACCACGCTCAGCGCGATCACCGCCACGGTCTTCGCTGATTTCCAGCGGACGACCGGCCACACGGGCACGTGCCATCTTGGCCAGGATGCTGGCCGGCAGACCATTGGGCAGCTCCACGGTGGAAAAGCCGTTACGGATGTCGATGCGGCCAATACGGGCGCCTTCGATACCACCTTCGTTGGCCAGGGCTCCAACCAGTTGGCCTGGCTTGACGCCATCCTTGTGGCCGACGGAGACGCGGTAGCGGGTCATGCCTTCGCTGGGTCCACGGCTCTCGCGACGACGCTGCGGCTTGCCGTCACGCGGGGCGCGGTCATTGCGCTCCTTGCGCGGCGCCTGCAGGCGACCGATGGGTGCCTCGTCGGCACGCGCCATGGCGGAGAAGGCACAGGCCAGCTCGATGGGATCGTAGCCTTCCTCGACCAGACGCTCGACCAGAGCACGCTGCTCTTCGGCACCCTTGGTGACGGCGGCGATCACGCGCTGATGGAAGACGTTGTCGCGGTGGGCACGAATGGCGGCCTCGTCGGGCAGCTCCATGACCGCCATCTTCTGGCCGGTGGCCTGCTCGAGCCAACCTACCTTGCGGCCTTCACGGAAGCCGGCGAAGGTGATCGCCACACCGTTGCGGCCGGCACGGCCGGTACGGCCGATGCGGTGGGTGTAAGCCTCGGCATCCTGGGGCAGGTCATAGTTGATGACGTGGGTGATGCGCGGCACGTCGAGGCCACGAGCGGCCACGTCGGTGGCGATCAGCACATCGACCTTGGCACGCTTGAGGCGAGTGATGGTGCGCTCGCGCAGGCTCTGGTCCAGATCACCGGACAGGCTGGCGACGTTGACGCCACGCGCAGACAGCTGCTCCATCAGCGTGGTACAGGCGGCACGGGTGCGCACGAACACGATGGCGGCGTCCACCGGCTCGACTTCAAGGATGCGCGACAGCGCTTCCAGCTTGGCGCCACCATCGACGCGCACCAGGCGCTGTTCGATGCTCTCGGCGGTGGTGGTACGCGCCTCGATGGCGACCTTGACCGGATCCACCAGGTAGCGATTGACGATGCGCTCGATCTCGGTGGGCAGGGTCGCCGAGAAGAACACACGCTGGGCGTTCTCGGGGGTATCGGCGACAACACGCTTGACGTCGTCGATGAAGCCCATGCGCAGCATCTCGTCGGCTTCGTCCAGCACCAGAGCGTTGAGGCCGGAAAGCTTGAGGCTGCCACGATCCAGGTGATCGATGACGCGGCCGGGGGTACCGACCACTACCTGGGCGCCACGACGCAGCGCGCTGAGCTGCTCACGGTATTCCTGGCCGCCGCACAGGGTGGCGACTTCCAGACCCTTGAGGTTCTGGCCGTACTTGCTGAAGGAGACGGCTACCTGTTGAGCCAGCTCGCGGGTCGGTGCCAGCACCAGCACCTGGGGCTCACGCCGATCGAGTTCAATACGAGACAAGATGGGGAGCGCGAAGGCAGCGGTCTTGCCGGTGCCGGTCTGGGCCTGGCCCAGCATGTCGCGGCCTTCCAGCAGGGCTGGAATGGTCTGCGCCTGAATGGGCGAGGGAGTCTCGTAGCCCAGGGTCTCGATGGCGGAGAGAACGGCAGGCAGCAGGGCCAGATCACCAAAAGACGGTGAAGCGACAGTCGTCGAGGTCATGAATCACACCTTGGTAGGCCGGGGTTACCGGCAAAATAACGTGGTTGGCGTCCCTGACGCGCCCGTATTCGGGGCGAACAGAAATACGTCGCTCTACTCGTGGTAGAGCAAGGTCAACAAGTCTGTTGTCAACATTCGGAGTCGGGGACGCCGGTCGCACCTGGCATCGGCTCACGCAACTGCGTGGAGCCATCGTGGCGACCGTTTGCACCGCGGGCGTCGGGATCGACGTCGGGTGCTCCATCTTCACAATTCGAACGCGTCTTGCGCGTTGCAGCATCTGTTTGAACTCTCGAGGCCGCTTGGGCGTCGGAGGTCGCTGCGTCATGATGGTGGGGTCAACACATGCGAGGAGGGCGCATGCTACCATCGACTCATGGCTCTGACCAGCCCTTTTATGATCGAGCCCCCTTTTTCTGCACCGGAGACACCAATGCCCCAACTATGGGTCGACGCCGACGCCTGCCCCAGAGTCGCTCGCGACATCATCGTCCGCGCCGCCGAACGCACCACCACCCAGACCTGGTTCGTCGCCAACCACCAGATCCCGTTGCCCAGTTCGAAGTGGGTCAAGGCCATGGCGGTGAGCCACGGCTTCGACGCCGCCGACAACGAGATCGTCAGCCGCATCGCACCCGGTGACCTGCTGGTCACCGCCGATCTACCGCTGGCACTGGAGGCGCTGGACAAGGGGGCCATGGTAATGACCAACAGAGGCGAGACCCTGGATCGCAACAACATCAAGGCACGCGTGCAGATGCGCGACTTCATGGAGACGCTGCGTGCCAGCGGCGAGCACACCGGCGGCCCCAAGGGCTACTCGGACAGTGATCGACGGGAGTTTGCCAACGCCCTCGATCGCTGGCTGGCCAGGCACGCACGCTGATCGAGCCGCCCGGACCGGCTCACGAGCCGGTCCCCTCCCCCACCCACGGCTCACCAGCGGATCCTCTCCGCCAGCGTCTGACTCAGCCCTGGTAGACGCCTTCTGAGGCCAGACGCTCTCTGTCGTGGTCCCGATCCAGTCTCAGCACAGGCCCCAACGGCACGATGGCGTTGGGATTGATGGTGTCGTGGCTCATATAGTAGTGGCGCTGGATATGATCCAGGTCCACGGTCTCGGCGACACCCGGCCACTGGTAGAGCTCGCGCAGGTAGTGCGACAGATTGGGATAGTCCTCGATGCGATAGAGGTTGCACTTGAAGTGGCCATGGTAGACGGCATCGAAACGCACCAGGGTGGTGAACAGACGAATATCGGCCTCGGTCAGCCAGGCTCCGGCCAGATAGCGATGATTGGCAAGCCTCGCCTCGAGCCTGTCGAGACAGGCGAACAGCGCCGAGACGTGACGTTCGTAAACCGCCTGATCGGAGGCAAAGCCCGCCTTGTAGACACCATTGTTGATGTTGTCGTAGACGTCGGCGTTGATCTCGTCGATGGTCTGGCGCAGGAACTCGGGATAGAAGTCGAGGCGATTGCCGGTCAGCTCGTCGAAGGCCGAGTTGAACATTCGGACCAGTTCGGCCGACTCGTTGTTGACGATGCGCTTGCGCTGCTTGTCCCACAGCGCCGGGACGGTCACCCGACCGGTGTAGTGAGGGTCGGTCAGGGTGTAGAGCTCATGATGAAAGCTCACGCCGTTGATCGAGTCACCACTGGAGCCTTCGGCCTCGTTGTAGCTCCAGCCCTTGTCGCCCATCAGCGGACTGGTGTGGGAGACGCCGATCAGCGCGTCAAGCCCCTTGAGTCGCCGCATGATCAAGGTGCGATGGGCCCAGGGACAGGCCAGACACACGTACAGGTGAAAACGTCCCGCCTCGGCCTTGATGCCAGGCTGGCCATCGGGGCCCGGCGCGCCATCGGCGCTGACCCAGTCTCGCAACTGGGCGGTCTCTCGCACGAACTCGCCGCCGGTACTCTCGGTGTCGTACCACTGGTCGTGCCAGACCCCATCGATTAACAGTCCCATACGGTCTCTCCCGTGAAGCGCCTTGGAGCTCCCAGCATACGGTGGAAAGAATCGACCACAAGCGCACATTTTGCCGCCAACCTTTCGATTCTTTCGAACCCATTGCCTCCGATGTGCCCAGACCTCAGCAACTGCAGTCCCGGACAGCCTGGCGCAGATGCTCCGCCATGGCCCTGGTGGCGGGTCCCGCCCGGTCGGCGTCGCGATGATACAGCTGGATGGGCACCTCACGCGTACCGCCGGCCTGCAGCGGCAATGGCTTGAGCCGGCCACTGGCCAGTTGGTCGCGAATGCGGGTCTTGGGCAGCCAGGCAAACCCCAGCCCGTGCTCGAGCATCTCTACCGAGGTGGCGATATGGCTGACGGTCCAGCGCTGCTCGGCCTTGAGCCAGCCCGAATCGCGCGACGCCCTTTGCGACGAGTCCCTCACCACGACCTGGCGATGGTGCTCCAGATCCCTGAGGTCCAGCGGCCTGCTCATGGCATGCAGAGGGTGGTCCGGGTGAGCGACCGCGATAAATGGCACGCTGACCAGGGGTTCGCCCAGATAGCCCGACGTGGTCACCCCTGAAACCACCAGGTCGGCTCGGCCATCCTCGAGCATTTCCACACCACCATTGAGTACCGACTCGTGCAATTGCAGCCTGACTTGGGGAAGAGCGCTGGAGAAAGCTTCCATCGCCTTGGCCAGTACGTTCGAGGGAAAGATCTGGTCGATGCTCAGCACCACCTCGGCCTCCAGGCCTTCTCGCAGTCGAGCGGCGATATCCACGAGCGCGTCGGAGCTCTCCAGCAGCTGGCGGGCACGGCGCAGCAGCAAGGCCCCTTCCTCGGTAAGCCGAACCTGGCGCCCCACCGGTTCCAGCACCTTGACCCCCAACTGCTCCTCCAGCTTGTGCACTGCATGGTTGAGGGTCGAAGGGCTCTTGTGAACGGCTTCGGCGGCCCTGGCAAAGCCACCGTGATCGACCACGGCGGCCAGCATCTGCCACTGTGCGAGCGTGACACGCGACATGCTTGAATCCTTTTGACGATATCCATTGAGCATGCCAGCCGACGGCGCCAATGACACGACTTGGCATCGATGAAAGTCGCATCGATGAAAATCACGATACGCCCCTCCCGCGCGAGGCCTTGTACGGCGCCTGGCCAGTCATTGGACTTATATCAACAAAATGAGACTTATCGTCCTTCAGGGGGAGTAGAAAGCACTACGACTTACCGGGGGGTTGCATTTGTTCAACGCTAAGGGTCCAATGAAGAACAGTTAATAAACAGCGTTCGAACAGGGTTTTGTCACAGCTTCATCCATTCCTGGCGCCCCCGGTCACATAAACCACCGGGCGATGCGCCATCCGCTGTATGGCCATACAGTCTAGGCATACCATACTTCATGGGGTATGGTGCAATAGCCTATATATTTACCTTCATCAATTTTTCTATGGCCCTTTTACCATGATGCGAATCCTCCATTCGCTGCCCCGCACGCACAAGCTGCTGCTGTTACCCGTTGCCACCATGGTCACCGTGCTGGGCGCCCACAAGATTGTCACCACCTACGAAGACGTTCAGCGAGGCAATGAATCGCTGGAGTCAGTTCTGGTTCCGCTAGGAGAGTCTGCCTCGCCGGAACTGCCATCGCTGAACTTCGAGCGAACCCAGGTCGCCGAAGCCATCGACCTGGCGCTGGATGCCACCAGCCAGCACATCCCGATTTCCCAGCTCAAGGCCAGCGAAATCGTCGACATCGACTTCGTCGACGAGGCCCACGCCGACGTCAAGTTCGAGAACGCCATGCGTTCATCGTCGGGACTACCTCCTCTTACCTTACAATCCTCTCGCACGCTTCCTGGCGCCGCTGATTCATCCACCGCGGCGCCAGTTGCGTTGGACGGCAATCCGCAGCCGCCCGCCTTCAAGCTCGACGAAGGCTCCCTGCATATCGCCGTGGTGCTCGGCACCGTGGCCAGTGGGCTGCTGGAGCAGCAGTCACTGGACGTCGCCAGCGACGCCACTTCCTATGAGGATGTCAGCGAAGACGAGCTCGAACTGTTCGATGAAGGCCCGATCGTGCTCGAGGAAGAGATTGCGGCCAACGAGCCGTTCGTCCCGACCTGGCAGACCTATCGCGTCCAGCAGGGCGACACCTTCGCCGAAATGGCCGAAAAGACCCTGGGGCTGGGCTACAGCGAGGTCATGGCGCTGCTCGAGGACCTGCCCGACCAGAACGTG
The DNA here is from genome assembly GCF_040147045.1 of Halomonas sp. EF61. Taxonomy (NCBI): domain Bacteria; kingdom Pseudomonadati; phylum Pseudomonadota; class Gammaproteobacteria; order Oceanospirillales; family Halomonadaceae; genus Halomonas; species Halomonas sp. EF61. The sequence goes on from NZ_JAMSHM010000002.1 coordinate 641,410, forward strand.
CTGACCCGCTGGCGCGTCGGTAACACCTTCGAGTATCAGCTTGGCGAGGACGGTCGACTGCTGGCGCTGCGCATCATGAAGAACGTGCGCGACGGCTACCTGATCGAACGCCAGGATTCAGGCTTTGACGTGGCGACCATCGAGCGTGCCGGCGAAGCCTCACAACGCCTTTACGCCGGCACCGTGAGCGGCAGCTTCGCTCGCTCCGCCGAGGCCGCAGGCCTGAGCCGTGCCGAAGTCTCGGAGATGGCACGGGTGCTCGAGAAGAAGCTCGACTTTCGCCGCGACACCCGTCGCGGAGACAGCTTCCGGGTACTGGTCGAGTCCGACATCATCGACGGCCAGCGCCTGGACCCCCGCGTGCTGGCGGTGTCCTACGACGGCGAGCGCATGGACCTGACGCTGGTGCGCAATCCCGAGGACAACAACTTCTACACCCCCGAAGGCCAGAGCCTCGACCCGGCCTTCAACCGCTACCCGTTCTCCGGCAGCTACCGCATCAGCTCCAACTTCAACCTCAACCGCCGCCATCCGATCACCGGCCGCGTCAGCCCGCACAAGGGCACGGACTTCGCCATGCCGATCGGCACCGGCATCGAGACCCCGGCCAATGGTCGCGTGGAAAAGGTCGGCAACCACCCGGCGGCGGGTCGCTATATCGTGATTCGTCACGACAATGGCTACAAGACACGCTACCTGCACCTGTCGCGCCCGCTGGTCAGCACCGGACAGCGCGTGACCATGGGCGAACGGATCGCCCTGTCGGGTAACACCGGTCGCAGCACCGGACCTCACCTGCACTACGAGGTCATGGTCAACAACAATCAGGTCAATGCGATGCGCGTGGCCCTTCCGGAAAACCAGAGCCTGTCCGGTCAGGCGCTGGCCTCCTTCCAGCAGGAAACCGGCCCCACCCTGGCCGCGCTTCAGACCGCCAAGCCCGGCTCCGAAGTGGCGCTGGCCAACGACCTGGCCGCCGACAGCGACATCTGATGCTCCGCTGCGGTTGATCACGACAAGGCCCTGCAACAAGGCCCTGCAACAAGGCCCTGCTGCGACACAGCAGGGCCTTGTCGTTTCAGTCCAAGAGACAGGGGCACACAATAGACAGGTGTAGAGAAGACAGGTGTAGAGAAGACAGGCTCAGTTCGGCGCCAGGCGCAGCAGCACCCTACAGCGCGTGGTATTCACCCGCCTGCCGTCCTCAGGCGCGCCCGCGCCAATAGTCCATGCGCCGGACCAACTGGTCCTTCCAGTGTTGCGCCAGGGCTTCGACACCGTGCAATTCGGCCATGGTATCCAGGGGCGCCCTGCGGTCTTCCAGCACCCGCCAGCAGGCCTCCACGCTCCACCTTTCATCACCGCGCTCGACCACCTCGATGACAGGCCCCGGCGCAATCCATCCTTCCTCCAGCACGCGGTAGAGCCAGCCCATCCGGGCCTCCTGCATAAAGGCCCGCGCCAGCCCCGGCTGGCCGGTACGGGCATCGACCTTGGCGCAGGGTTGCCTGGGCTGGGTCACCTGCACCAGCGCTTCGCCGATGCGATAGACGTCACCGATACGCACCTCGCGCTCATCGGCCCCTTGGCTCGCAATATTCTCACCCAGCACGCCGGCCTCCAGCACCACACCGGCGTCGGGATAGCGCTCGCTCCAGCGGGGATAGTGATCGGCGCAGTAGTGACACAGGGCGCGGTCCACCCCACCGTGGTCGACCTGATTGGCCTGGCTGTCATTGGAAAGCCCCAGTCGGGACAGCCATTGAGGCTCAGCGGCAGCGACCTTGTAGATACCACTCTTCTCACCGAAGCCCGGCAGCATCTGCGGCTCGCTGATATAGGGCCCCCTGACATCTGAAAATTCCATCCTTGCCCCCATCCTCCTTCTCTTGTCGCTATTCGCCGCCCATGCTTGAGCGCTTGTCGTGCTCCTTGCCCCCGCTTGCGAATGCCGCCTGGGAATCCTCCGGCTCCGCTGGACGCCCTGCATCAAGACGCACCGGTATTCAGCCGCCACGTGCGCCTTCATACATGACCATCCAGGCGACGCCGAAGCGATCCTTCACCAGGGCAAAGCGCTCGGCCCAGAAGGTTTCCGACAGGGGCAACATGATCTCTCCACCTTCAGCAAGCCCGGAACAAAGCCGTTCGGCTTCTTCGCGCGTGTCCACTGACAGCGCCAGAGAAAAGCCCTGAGGCGCCTCCCCAGAGGCGTCCGACCCCATCAGCACATGACCCGCCACCTCGATCTGCATATGCATGATGTGCTCTGGTGACGGTGTGCCCGCTTCCCCGCATCCAGCATCAGGTGCATCGGCGGGCATGTCCCTGTAGCGATGAAGCTCGCTCACTCGGCCGTTCATCAGCTCGGCATAGAACGCCAGGGCCTCTTCACACTGGCCGTCGAAAAACAGGTAAGGGTAGATTTGCATGAGCTTTTCCTGATGACTCAACGACGTTCTTTCGATGCTCGGGTCGGCGGTCCGAAGGACTGGCGCCGGACGTCATCAAGATAGCCCAGAAATCACTTCGACGAGGCGTAGTAGTCGTCCAGCAGCCGCATTCCCTGCTCGATGTCGGCGGTCACCGCGCGACAGAAGGCGTCCCTGTCCCCCCGGCGCAGCGCCTGGGTAATCTCACGATGGTGATCGTCGGCGATGGCGGAGCCGCCCCAACGCGTGCAGATAAAGCCCATGCTGGGACCGTATTGCTGCCATAGCTGCTCGACCAGCGGCAGCAATACCGTCGAGCCGCTCAGCCGGTAGATCAGAAAGTGAAAGGCGTGGTTGCCACGCATATAGCTCTTGAGATCAGCAGCTTCGATGGCACGATTGATGCCATCGTCCAACGCCTCCAGGGCGTCGATGTGCTGGTGCTCGATCGCGGTAAAGGCTTGCCGGGCCAACTCGGTTTCCAGCCGCCTGCGGGCGAACAGCACCTCGGTGAAGCGCTCCCGGCTCAAGTGCGGCACGATGATCTTGCGGCTGTCGACAAACTGCAGAGCCCCCTCGCTCACCAGCCAGCGCAGCGCCTCCCGAGCAGGCATGGCGCTGGTGTCATAGCAGGCGGCGATGCCGCGGATCGAAAGCACCTCGCCCGGACTGAAGGCCCCTTCGCACAGACGACGCCTCAGGTCCCGGTGAATTCGGGTCGAGGCGGTATCCGGCAGGTAGGGCGGAGGCGATGGTTCCGTGCCGATCGGCGCGACCATGGCGTCATCGCTATTGTCAGTATGAACGTCGGTCATTGCGCTTCCTTGTCACTCCTCTGTCCATTCCTCTCAGCCATTCCGCTCTTTATTCCCTTCTCCATTCCGCTCTCCATTCCTTTCTGCCATTCCGCTCTCTATTCCCTTCTCCATTCCCCTCGCCATTCCCCTCGCCATTCCTTTCTCCACTTCACTCCTCACGCCAACCCACTATAACTTTTCTATCACTCCCCTTTTGCTTCTTTTGCCGGCCGCCCGTCGACCGCTCGTCTGTCACCATCGGCGGAAAACCCGACAGGCCGCTGGCCTGCCACCATCACGGCGATATCTACCTGCGTCTGGCGTCAAGACTAGCCCATCTCGATGACGATAGCCCACGCCGAGACGCCGCAGCCTGGGCCGCCCAGGGTCGAATTCGCATCTTGTGCGCATCTGCAAGCCCTGCTAGTGTGATCACAACATGTGATCACACCAATAACAAGCTGCCATCGTTTCGGGAGTCGTCATGAGCGAACCGCGCTGCGCGTCCTACTACGCCGCGACCATCCACGAAGAAGCCGAATACCCCAGGCTCGAGGGCGAGCATCGGGTCGACGTTGCGGTGATCGGAGGCGGCTTCACCGGCGTCAACACCGCGCTGGAACTCGCCGAGCGTGGCTACCGGGTAGCGCTGGTCGAGGCCAACCGGATCGGTTGGGGGGCCAGCGGTCGCAATGGCGGTCAGGTCACCGGCAGCCTGTCGGGGCAGGATGCCATGCTCAAGCAGCTCTCCGGCCCGCTAGGGCGAGAGGCAGCCGAGAACTTCGTCTGGGATCTTCGCTGGCGAGGCCACCACATTCTGCGTCAGCGTGTCGACAAGTACGCCATCGCCTGTGACCTGAAGTTCGGCCACCTGCACGCCGCCTACCGACCGAGCCACATGGCCGAGCTTAAGCGCGACGTCGAAGCGGCCCAGGGCCACGAGATCGCCCGGCACCTGAGTTTGCTGGACGCCGATCAGACGCGCGAACTGGTGGGCACCGAGCTCTACCATGGCGCGGTGCGCAACGACTACAACATGCACCTGCACCCGCTGAACCTGTGTCTTGGCGAGGCCCGCGCCCTTGAGGACCTGGGCGGCTTGCTGTTCGAGGACACCCGGGTCACCGAGATTCGCCACGGCGCTACCCCCTGTGTCGTCACCGAGCGTGGCCAGATCCACGCCGACAGCGTGGTGCTGGCCGGCAACGCCTATCACCGGCTGGAGCGCAAGGCGCTCAAGGGCAAGCTGTTCCCCGCCTCTCTCGGCATCGTCACCACCGCCCCGCTGAGCCGGGAGCAGCAGGCCGCGATCAATCCCCAGGACCTGGCGGTCTACGACACCCGCTTCGTGCTCGACTACTACCGCCTGACCGCCGACGGTCGCCTGCTGTTCGGTGGCGGCGCCAACTATTCCGGCCAGGACTCAGCGGATATCGGCGCCGAACTGCGCCCCCGGCTCGAACACACCTTCCCGCAGCTCAAGGGCATCGCGCTCGACTACCAGTGGCAGGGCAAGGCGGGCATCGTGATCAACCGCATCCCTCAGCTCGGCAAGCTGTCACCCAACGTCTTCTACGCCCAGGGCTACTCGGGCCACGGCATCGCCACCTCGCACATCGTCGGCAACATCATGGCCAGGGCGGTCAGCGGTCAGCTGGAGGAGTTCGACCTGTTCGCCGACATGCGCCACTGGCGCATCCCGGTCAGCGAGCGCCTCGGCAACGGCCTGTTGGCCGCGGGCATGTGGTACTACCAGTTGCGCGAAAAACTGCGCTGAGCGTCCGCCGCCGACTCGCCGTCGGCAGCTCGATATCGACCGGACCTTTCACCATCAACGACGCCAACGACAACATCAACGACAACCAATAGCTGTCACGCCACGCTCCTGATCGACGCGACCCACGGCCATCGCCAGGTCGCTTCACCAACAACAATGATCGTCCAGGAGGACATCCATGGAAGCGTTTTTCCCCGCAGGCGGCTGGCTGGTGCTGCTGCCCACCGCCGTTGTACTGCTGCTGGCACTGTGGAGCCGTCGCGCGCTCGAGCCGCTGGTGGCCGGCGCCTTCGTCGGCACCCTGTTGATCGAGCCGACCAGCGCCCTGTCCACCCTTTCCGAGAGCCTGCTCAACGTCCTGACCGACGAGGACGTGGCCTGGGTGATCGCGGTATGCGGGCTGATGGGCTCGATCATTGCGCTGCTGCTGAAATCCGGCGCCTCGCGTTCCTTCGCCGAAAGCCTGTTGCGCTACATCACCAGCAAGCCCCGGGCGCTGCTCGGCTGCTGGTTCATGGGCATCGTGCTGTTCGTCGACGACTACCTCAACTCCCTGGCGGTCGGCACCTCGATGCGTCAGGTGACGGACCGCTTCAAGACGTCGCGAGAGATGCTGGCCTACGTCATCGACTCCACCGCCGCACCGATCAGCGTACTGATCCCGATCTCGACCTGGGCGGTGTTCTTCGGCGCGCTGATCGAAAAGAACGGCCTGGCCGCCGACGGCCAGGGAGTCTGGACCTATATCCAGGCCATCCCCTTCATGTTCTATCCGTGGATCGCGGTGGCCATGGTGCCGCTGGTCGCCTACGGCAAGATTCCGCTGTTCGGCCCGATGAAGCGCGCCGAGCAGCGCGCCCAGCTCGAGGGTCGCTGCGTGCCGCCCGGCGCCGAGCACATCGATGAAGAGATCGCCCACCTGGCGGCCAAGGACCAGACACGCAGCAGCGTCTGGATGTTCCTGCTGCCGATGATGTCGCTGGCCTTCTTCACCTGGTACTTCGATCTCGATTTCCTGATGGGCATCTTCGTGACCCTGGCCGGCATGATCGTGGCCTTCATCGGCCTGAAGAAGCTGACCCCCGGCGAGACCTTCGACAACATTCTGGAGGGCTTCAAGTCGATGCTGGATGCCCTGGCGGTGCTGGTGGCGGCCTTCATGTTCAATGACGTCAACACCACCCTGGGACTCAACGAGTACATCATCACCACGGTCGAACCGCTGATCAACGCCCAGATCCTGCCCTTCATCATCTTTGCGCTGATGGGCTTCGTCTCCTTCGCCACCGGTTCCAACTGGGGCGTGTTCGTGATCATCCTGCCCATCGTCACCACCCTGGGCCACAATCTGGGCGCCGACATGACGCTGGTGATCGGTGCCACCCTCTCGGCCAGCACCTTCGGCAGCCACGCCTGCTTCTATTCGGACGCCACGGTGCTGACGGCCCAAGCCAGCGGCTGCACGCCCTTCCAGCACGCCTTTACCCAACTGCCCTACGCGGCCCTGGCCGGCTTGCTGGCCGCCGCCCTCTATCTGGTACTGGGATTCATGTGATGACGAAAGCACCGTCCAACGACGCCATCTTCTGGTCACACCGAGACAACGGGCGAGTCCCACTCGCCCCCCTCTCCATTGATAAACAGGCCATCGGTGAACAGACCGGGGATAAACAGGCTATCGATGAACAGACCGGGGATGAACAGGCAGACGTGGTCATTGTCGGCGGTGGCTTCACCGGCCTGTGGACCGCCTATCACCTCAAGCGCCTGGCCCCGGAGAAAGACATCCGGGTCCTCGAGGCCAGGCGTTTCGGCCACGGCGCCTCCGGGCGAAACGGGGGCTGGGTGGTGGGCAACCTGGCGGGCCTCGAGCGGCACCTGAAGGGCCTGACCCTGGCCCGGCGCCAGGCGCTGTGCGAGCTTTTGTCCGCCAATGTCGACGAGATCGGCACGACCCTCTCGCAGGAAGCCATCGACGCCGACTTCCACAAGGGTGGGGCGCTCTACGCGGCGGCGCGCTACCCGGCCCAGGAGGCGCTCCAGCGGGACTACCTCGCACACCTACTGGAACTCGGCCATCGCCAGCATGACTGCCGCTGGCTGTCCGCCGACGAACTCAGCGACCGGGCCCGCTTCCGCCGCCCCTTCGGTGGCATCTTTCATCGTCAGGTCGCCACGCTGCACCCCGGCAAGCTGATCGATGGGCTGGTCGAGCGACTCGCGGCCATGCGGGTCAGGCTTTACGAACAAAGCCCGGCGACGAGCATCGACGACGGCAAGGTGACCACGCCCCAGGGCAGCATCCGCGCGCCGATGATCGTGATGGCCACCGAAGGCTACAACACCCTGCCCCAGCTACGTCCCCACCTGGTCCCGGTCTCCAGCCTGGTGATCGCCACCGAGCCCTTGAGTCAGAGCCAGTGGGATGCCATCGGCCTGGCACAGCGGCCGACCTTCGCCGACGCCAGCCGGTTGATCAACTACGGCCATCGCAGCCGCGATGGTCGCCTGATCTTCGGCGCCAGGGGTCGCTACCGCTTCAACGCCCGTCCGCGTCACCAGGCCTCCATCACCCAGGGCGACATCCAGATGCGCAAGGCGCTGCTCCAGGATCTGTTTCCCGACCTCGGCGAGGTCGATATCAGCCACGGCTGGGGCGGCACCCTGGGCCTCTCGCGCAGTTTTCGCCCCCACGCCCTCGTCGATCGGCGAGCCGGCATCGCCACCGCCGGCGGCTATGCCGGCGAAGGCGTCGCCGCCAGCCACCTGATGGCGCGCACCCTGGCCGAGATGCTCTGTGGACAGGACACTCCGCTGACACGGGCCCCCTGGGCCTTCGATGGCTGTGCACTGGACCAGGTGGTTCGTCGCTGGGAGCCCGAACCCCTGCGCTGGCTGGGCGCCCAGACCATCACCCTGAGCTACGCCACCGAGGAGGCCCTGGCGTCGCGTGAGCGCCACCTGCCGCTGATCGGCCCGGCGCTGAGCCGACTCAACGACCGTTTTGCCGCCGTGATCGAGTAGACAGCGACAGCCGCGATGCAGGCCGCACACTCGTCACCTTGCCCCGGAACTGCCAAAGGAGACACCGCCATGTTGATCGTTCATAGCGACGCCACCCGCGACCGTCGCACTCTCACCGAGCTGTTTGCCGGCCAACTGGTCGCGCCCTTCGAGTGTCCCGAGCGGGTGGACTACATCATCGAACGCGCCAGGACCGAGTCCATCGGCGAGATCCGCGGCCCCGACGAGCATGGACTGGAGCCGGTGCTGGCCATCCATGACGCGGACTACATCGACTTTCTGCGGGTTGCCTGGCGCGACTGGCAGGCGGCCGGTTACCAAGGCGAAGCGATTCCCAATATCTGGCCGACACGACGGATGCCCGGCGGCCCCATACCCCGCCATATCGAGGGCCGCCTTGGCTACTACGCCCTGGCCGGAGAAACCTCGCTGAACGCCGACACCTTCGCGGCGGCCCTGCTCAGCAAGGACATCGCCCTGACCGCCCTGGACCAGGTGCTCGACAGCGGCGCGCCAGCCTTCGCCCTGTGCCGACCGCCCGGCCATCACGCCGCGCGGGACCAGTACGGCGGCTACTGCTTCATCAACAACGTGGCGGTATCCGCCCAGCGGGCACTGGACCGGGGCCACCGGCGTGTCGCCATCCTCGACATCGACTTCCACCACGGCAACGGCACCCAGGACATCTTCTACGAGCGCAGCGACGTGCTCACTCTCTCGCTGCACGGCGACCCCATGGACGAGTTTCCCTACTTTCTCGGCTTCGCCAACGAGACCGGACGAGGTGACGGCGAGGGCTACAACGTCAACTACCCCCTGCCCAGCGGCACCGACTACGCCCGTTGGGCGCAGGCACTGGATGACGCCATCGCGCGCGTCAGGGACTTCGCCCCGGACATGCTGATCATCGCCCTCGGGGTCGACACCTTCAAGAACGATCCGATCAGCTCCTTCACCCTGCAAAGCGACGACTATCTGGACATCGGCGCCCGCCTCAAGCGCATCGGACTGCCCACACTATTCGTGATGGAAGGCGGCTACGCGGTGGAAGAGATCGGGGTCAATGCGATCAACGTGCTCAAGGGCTTCGACAACGCCTGAGCCCCGGCACGCGGCACAAGGCACGACCGATTCGACGAAAACGCTGGACGCCCCGTACGACATCAGTAGGTCGCTTGTCCCGGACGGGCGTCAGCGCCACGCGAGCACCGCCGGTTTTCCATACTGGTTTGCCACGGGGACCGTGCACGGTTCGGCGAAACGTCTCCCCCGACGCAGCCGCCAGACCGCATCGACGACGGCAACCTGGAACGGGCGGTAGACCACGCCCTGAGCAGCGCTCAGAACAACAACAGCAACAACAGGAACCGACCCATGACACAACAACGACGTTCCAGCCTCCCCGAGGCCCCCGACGGCCAGGACAGCGGCCTCAAGCGCATCCTTGGCCTGCCTGCCCTGGTGTTCTTCGGCCTCGCCTACATGGTGCCCCTGACCGTATTCACCACCTACGGCGTGGTCACCGAAACCACCGGCGGCCATGTGCCCATGGCCTACGTGATCACCCTGGCGGCGATGTTCTTCACCGCCTACAGCTACGGCAAGATGGTCGAGCACTACCCTACCGCCGGCTCCGCCTACACCTACACACGCCGCGCCTTCGGTGGCCGTGTGGGCTTCATGGTGGGCTGGGCGCTGCTGCTCGACTACATCTTCCTGCCGATGATCAACTACCTGGTGATCGGGATCTACATGAAGGAGGTCTTCCCCGCCATCGATCAGGGCGTCTGGGTGGTAGGAGCCATCGTCGCCGTGACCGCACTGAACATCCTGGGCATCAAGCTGGTGGCCAAGATGAATCTGATCATCATCGGCTTTCAGTTCGTCTTTCTGGCCACTTTCATCGCCATCTCGCTGAAGGTCATCGCCGGTGGCGAAGCCCCCTCGCTGCTGGCGCCCTTCCACAGCGAAGGGCTCCAGTGGACCACCATCGTCGGTGGTGCCGCCATCCTGTGCCTGTCGTTTCTTGGCTTTGACGCCGTCTCGACCCTGTGCGAGGAAACCCGCGAGCCCAAGCGTGACATTCCCCGCGCCATCATGCTGTGCACCCTGATCGGCGGCGGCCTGTTCATTCTGGCCTCCTGGGTCGGGCATCTGGTGTTCCCCGACTATCACAACTTCGGCAGCGCCGACTCGGCCGCGGTGGACGTGATGCGCCGCGCCGGCGGGGGCTTTTTGGTCGCCTTCTTCACCGCTGCATATGTAGCAGGCTGCTTCGCCTCGGCCATGGCCGCCCAGGCCAGCGTCTCCCGGATCCTGTTCGCCATGGGCCGCGACCAGGTCCTGCCCAAGGTCTTCGGCAAGCTCAGCCAGCGCTACGGCACCCCGCTGGGGTCGACGTTGATCGTCGGCGCCATCTCGCTGATGGCGCTGGTCATCAGCCTGGAGCTGGCCGCCACCATGATCAGCTTCGGCGCCCTGGTCGCCTTCTCCTTCGTCAACCTTTCGGTGATCAAGCACTACCTGGTGGATGAGCACCTGATGCAACCCAAGAACCTGCTGCGCTACGGCGTCATGCCAAGCGTCGGCTTCCTGTTGACCATCTGGCTGTGGTCGAGTCTGTCGCTCAACACCTTCCAGGTGGGCCTCACCTGGGTCGCCGTCGGCTTTGCCTACCTGCTCTATCTGACCCGCCTGTTCAAGGTCGAAGTACCGGACCTGGAGCTCAAGGAAAACTGAGCGCTGACCGCGGCGCCTCCGATCAGAGCGTCGCGGTTTACAGCCCCTGCCCACAGCGCCGACATCCCGGGATGTCGGCGCTCTTCTTTGGCGCACCACAAACCTTGCAAGATCGCGCATCGAGGCATCGCATCGACCTTTTTTCCGGCCGTGTTGTGGCAAGGCACAGCCATGAAGAGCACCGCTGCAGGACTGCCCTAAGGTAAGAGATAGCTATCGAGAGTCCCTTCCCATGGAGAGCCCCGCCCATGACGCCACGCCTGCCCACCCTGATGCTGCTGACACTTGCCCCGCTGTCCACCTGCCTGGCGGCAGAAACGATCTACGTGGTCACCAACAAGACCGAAGGCAACTCGGTCGCCGCCTTCCATGCCGACGATGACGGCACGCTTTCCCTAGCCTCCGAGTATCCCACCGGGGGCCTTGGTACCGGTGATCTGGAGATTCCGGCTCTGGAGAAGAACCCTGACCACCCGCTGGCCAACGGCGACGACCCCCTGATCTCCGCCAACGCCATCGCGGCCTCCGCGGACGGCGGCTGGATGGTGGCGGTCAACCCGGGCGACGGTACCCTCAGCCTGATGAACCGCGCCCCCGACGGCAGCCTTCAGGCCGTCAACAGCGTGACGGCCTCGGACCGTTTCCCGATTTCTGTCGCCATCCACGGCCACCTGGTCGCCACCGCCAGCGTGGGTGACAGCAACCAGGCCGGCTCCATCGCGCTGTATCGCCACACCCCCGAAGGACTGATCGCGATCCAGGGCAGCCGGCGCGACCTGGGTGCCCGCCCCTCGACCATCGCCTTCTCGCGTTCCGGAGCCTTCGTCATCGTTAACGAGCTGGTGACCGGCAAGATTCACAGCTTTGCGGTCAGTGACGATGGTCTGTCCGCCGATCCGATCGCCAGCGTGGACAGCCCGCGTGCGCCGGCCGAACGCTTCCACGCCATACCGGTGGGCTTCGCCATCGGCAAGGGGGACCAGGGCGAGACCCTGCTGATGTCGGAGGCACGCTTCCTGACGCCGGAGTTCGGCCTGCGTGAAGAGGCCGACAAGGTACCCCAGAGCCCGCTCTACAGCTGGCAGACCAGCTCGGTTTCGAGCTATGTGCTGGATGATCAGGGCGGACTCACCCTGAAGACCGCCGACGCCCTGACCGGCGCTGCCATGGAAGGAGGCGAGATCGCCAACTGCTGGGTCGCGCTGAACGCCGACGGCGACACCCTCTACACCGCCAACGCCCTGTCGAGTTCCATCAGCCGCTACAGCGTCAAACCGGACGGCAGCATCGCCCTCAAGGATGCCACCGCCTACAAGGACGACGGCGAATTGCTGTTCTTCTCGGACATGGCGCTGAGCCCCGACGGCGACACCCTCTATCAGCTGGTCGGCAACACCGGCCAGGTGATGGCCTTCGATGTCGCCGAGGATGGTGGTCTATCCCTGCGCACCAGTGCAGGCGGACTGCCGGAGCTCGGCAGCTACGGCCTGGTGGTGCTGGAAGACGGCTAGCCTTGTGGCACTGGAAGACGGCAGATACGGCGACGCCTGGAGCCCTGCCCAAAGAGTCGACGAGCACGGGCACTTTTCAGGCTAGCCCTAGCGAAAGTGCGGGTTCAGCCTGCCAATTTCGTAGAGATCGTGAAGGTAGACGTCCAGCTTGTAGACCAGGTGGGTGGCGACGATCAGCAGCGCGATCAACGAAAGCAGGACGGCGGGATCGTTGGCCCAGGCGAACGCCGGTGAGCCCAGTTCATAGCCGATGGTATAGACGCTGAGCCCACCCAGCCCCAGCACCGACAGGCACAGCGCGATGATCACGATGATCAGGGTGCCACGCAGGTCCCGGCTCGGCGGGCGGGTCGTCCAGCTGGCCAGATGGCGGACCATGATGCGACCATTGGTGACGATCTGGCGACGGCGGCGTAGCAGCATGGCGGCATTGACCGGCTCGTCGTCCCGGGAAAAGGCCGCCAGCGCTACCCTGGGGTCGACGCGGCCATCGAAGCGCTCGTTCACCGCCCGGGCAAAGGCCTCGCGATCACCGGTATTCCTGGCCTGCTCGGCCAACCGCGACAGCTCCTCAAGCGCCTCGGCATCCATTCCGGGACGCTTTTCGAAGTCGGCAAAGTGCTGCTCGTAGTAGATGTAGTAGACCTGATAGATCGACAACAGCACGGCCGCGTAGATCATCACGTAGAGGGCGATATCTGACATGCGTTTCTCCCTGTCCCTGGCGGTAGGCCGTCGAGACGCTCGATCCCGAAGCGGCACAAAGATCCCCATTATCTAAATCTTTTATTATGGCCGGTAGCGGGTGTTTTGCCGCACCCTTGTCGGCCACCTTGTGACACAAGCAAGAGCCCCCGACGGGCATCCGACGGGGGCTCTTGCTGCAATGGCGTTGTTTCAGGGCAGGAGCCGAATGTTCGGCTCCCCTCCCTGCTCGCCTATTGTGACGCCTGATCCGGCAGCTTGTAGGCCATCACGTAGTCACCGATGGTGGTGCCGATCGAGCCATGCCCCCCGGCCACCAGCACGACCATCTGCTCGCCCTGGCTGTTGAGGTAGGTCATCGGCGTGGCCTGGCCGCCGGCTGGCAGCCGCGACTCCCACAGCTGCTCGCCGGTGGTCAGGTCGTAGGCACGGAAGTAGTCGTCCACGGACGCCGCCAGGAAGGCCACCCCTCCGTCGGTGATGATCGGGCCGCCGATACCCGGCACCCCCATCTCGAAGGGCAGCGGCAGCGCTGTCATGTCTTCGATGGTGCCGTTCTTGTGCTGCCAGGCGACCTCACCGGTACGCAGGTCGGTGCCGGCCACGTAGCCCCAGGGCGGCTGCTGGCAGGGAATGCCCAGCGGCGACAGGAACGGCTTCATCTCCACCGCATAGTCGGCACCGGCGTTCTCGTTGAGCCCCTGCTCACCCTGGTTGGTCTCGCCAAGTTCGGCGCCGTCCTTGGGCACCAGGGTGCTGGTGAAGGCCAGATACAGCGGCATGCCGAACATCACCTGGCGCTTGGGGTCCACCGCCAGGCTACCCCAGTTGAAGACGCCGAAGTTGCCGGGGAAGACGATGGTGCCCTGCTCGGACGGTGGGGTGTACTGACCCTCGTAGCGCAGCGAGCGGAACTGGATACGGCAGACCATCTGGTCGATCAGGCTGCCTCCCCACATGTCGGCCTCGCGCAGCTTCGGCGGACGGAAGCTCAGCGCAGACCTGGGCTGGGTCGGTGCCGCGTAGTCGCCTTCGATGGTGCCCTGCGGTGCCGGCTCCTCGGTGATCGGGAAGATCGGCTCGCCGGTGGCGCGGTTGAGGACGTAGACGTCCCCCTGCTTGGTCGGCACCACCAGCGCGGGCTGCATGCCCTCGTCGGTCTCCAGGTCGACCAGGCTCGGCTGCGCCGGGGTGTCCATGTCCCACAGGTCGTGGTGGACGAACTGCTGGACCCACTCCACCTGGCCACTGTCCAGACGCAGCGCCACCACCGAGGTGGCGAACTTCTCTTCGGCCTCACTGCGGAAGTGGCCGAGCTGGTCCGGGGTCCGGTTGCCCATCGGGAAGTAGATCAGCCCCAGCTCTTCGTCGGCGCTGGCCACCGCCCAGCTGTTGGGGGAGCTGGTGGCGTAGGTCTCGTCCTCACCGATCGGCGCGGTTTCGTCCGGGTTGCCGGAATCCCAGTTCCAGCGCAGCTCGCCGGTCCTGGCGTCGTAGGCGCGGATCACGCCGGAGGGTGAATCGACGGCGTAGTTGTCATTGACCGCCCCGGCCACCACCACCAGGCCATTGGCCACCACGGGGGGCGAGGTCGAGTAGTAGAAGCCGGACTGGGTGAACGGCATGTTGTGCATCAGGTCCAGCTCGCCGTTGTCGGCGAAGTTGGCGCAGCGGGCACCGGTGGCCGGATCGACGGCCAGCAGGCGCGCATCGGAGGTCGGCATGAACAGCTGGGCGTCGCACTGGATCGGCTCCAGCGCCTCGGCCGGCTGGCTCGCCGCCGCGACGTCGAGGCTATCGCCATCGCCGGATGCCGGCGGCAGGTAGGAGACGCCACGACAGGTCTGGTGCTGGCGTGAGCTTTCCGCCGGCACCTTGGCGTCATACTGCCAAAGCTTCTCGCCGCTATCGGCGTCAAGCGTCACCAGCCAGTTGTGCGGCGTACACAGAAACAGCGCATTGCCCACCTTCAGCGGCGTGGCCTCGTAGGTGGTCTCCCCGACGTCGTCAGGGCCCTTCCTGTCACCGGTCTGATACTGCCAGGCCAGTTCCAGTTCGCCGACGTTATCCGGGGTGATCTGGTCCAGCGGAGAATAGCGCTGACCCAGGTTGCTGCGGCCGTAGGCATGCCAGCTCGCCTCCGGCGAATCGCCAAGCTCGGGTGACTGGACGATCTCGTCCTCGTTGAGTCGCCCCTCGATGCGATGAGCGTCCACCGCCAGACTACCCAGCAGGCCTACACCCAGCACCGCCCAGACCGGCAGCAGCACGACCGTGCCCAGACGCTTGCCGGCACGCGGCGGCCACAGCAGCGGAATGGCAAGCAGCATCAACAGGCCCATGCGGGTGGCCAGCGGCCACCAGTCATAGCCGGATTCCCAGAGGGCCCAGGCGGCCGTGGCGACAAGCAGACCGGCGTAAAGCAACTGCGCCGGCACGCGACGGGAGCGCGCCATGGCGCCCACCGCGATCAGCACCAGACCGGCCAGGGCGTAGTACCAGCTTCCACCCAGGGTGGCCAGCCAGGCGCCGCCCCCCAATAGCGAAAGCCCCACCAACAACAGGATGAGGGAGTAGATGATCATGATCCAAGGTCCTTGCGCTGAATCGTTTAAGTGGCCGGCATGTTAATTGATTAGCATGAGAATTAACATGCCGGTGCACAGCTTCAGTGTAGGCCCTCTTCTTGTAATACAGGCAAGTTGCCTGCGTCTTTTCAAAGGCCGGGCAAGGCGATCAGGGTGACCATGGAAGGCGACAGCGCCTCAGCAGAGGCTCTCGCAGCGCTGAGGGCGATCCCCCATCCTGGCCAGTCCTGCGTGCAATGCCTCAAGCTCGGCCCGACGCCCTCGGGCGCCGGCTTCGAGACAGTCGAGCGCCCAGTCGGGCAGTTCGGCGCTCAGCCGGTAGTGGACCCACTGTCCATCGCGACGATCCTGGAGCAACCCACAGCGGCGCAACTCCGCCAGGTGGCGTGACACCTTGGGTTGCGACACCTCGAGCACCGCGGTCATTTCGCAGACGCAAAGCTCTCCTTCCTGCAGCAGCAACAGCATGATCGACAGGCGCGTCTCTTCCGACAGGCACTTGTAGAGGCGTAACGGGTCCAGCGACATCATCGGCGTTTCCTGTTCATCTTTGCCTGTTCATCTTTTTCCCTGGGCAGCGGCTTTCTTCGTTCAGCGTCACGGGGTTCCTCCGCGGGCCGACTATCCTAGGCTCTGTCCGAAAAGTCGGCGAGCGAAGGTTAGACAAGGCAAAAATCGGTGAGACAGCGCAGTTTACGGGGTGTAAATGAGCATGTTGATCCGATTTTTAACGCCGTATTACCGAGCGTAGGCACTTTTCAGACAAGCCCTAAGCGGGCCTTGCCTCGTCGTCAGAGGCTGCGGGCTCAGGCTGACCATCGCCGGGCAAGGCCAGTGCCATCAGGGCGCTGGCCAGCACCAGCGCCGCCGACACCCACAGGCAGGCCGACAGTCCCTGGCTTTGATACAGCCAGCCCGACAGCAAGGTGCCGAGCAGGCGCCCCATGGCGTTGGCCATGTAATAGAAGCCCACGTCCATGGAGGCACCCTCGGCGCGGGCGTAGTGCACGATCAGGTAGCTGTGCCAGCTCGAATTGATGGCGAACAGCACCCCGAACAGCAACAGGCCCACCACCAGCCAGCCCACCTGAGCCAGCGGCAGCACCGCCAGCAGGGCCGGCAGCCCCGCCAGGGCCAGCGCCCAGAATACCGTCGTGCGTCGCTGGCTTCCTGCCATCAGCGAGGTCAGCCGGGGCGCCTGGGTCTGGACACCCCCGTAGCCGATCACCCAGATCGCCAGCAGCCCGCCCACCGTCCAGTGGCTCCAGCCATGCTGGTCATAGAGAAACACCGGCAAGGCCACCACGAACCAGACGTCCCGGGAGGCAAACAGACACAGGCGCGCGGCCGACAGGACATTGATCGCGCGGGACTTGGAAAATATCTCGGAGAACTTGGGCTTGCGCTTCGCGCGCCCCAGATCGGCCTTGAGGCGAACCAGCGAGAGGACCAGCACCGCCAGCAGCATCACCGCCATGACGATGACCGCACCACGAAAGCCGATCAGCGTCAGCAGCAGGCCGCCGAGGAAGAAACCGGCCCCCTTCAGCGCGTTCTTGGAGCCGGTCAGGATCGCCACCCAGCGATACAGGGTGGAGCTTGCCGAGGCACTCTCGGCGGGCACCAGTACCTTGACCGCGCTCTTGGCACTCATCTTGTTGAGGTCCTTGGCGATGCCCGACAATGCCTGGGCCGCCATGACCCAGGCCACGCTCAGCGCCGAGGACGGCACCATCAGCATGGCCAGCGCCACGATCTGCAGAGCGAGTCCCAGATTCATGGTGCGATTGAGGCCCAGCCGTGCCCCGAGCCAGCCCCCCACCAGGTTGGTGATCACCCCGAAGGCTTCGTAGAACAAGAACAGCATCGCCACTTCGAGGGGCGAATAGCCCAACTGGTGGAAGTGCAGCACCACCAGCATGCGCAGGGCGCCATCGGTAACGGTAAAGGCCCAGTAGTTACCGGTGATCAGCAGGTACTGGCGGATTTCGAAGGGCAGTGCCTTCACCCGTGCCATCAACGATTCAGCCACGACCCACCTTCAGTGCCAGCTCTGCGGTGCGGTTGGCGTAGCCCCACTCGTTGTCGTACCAGGCGTAGAGCTTGAGCTGGGTGGCGTTGACCACCATGGTCGACAGCGCATCGATGATCGAGCTGCGCGGGTCGGTGCGGTAATCGATGGACACCAGCGGGCGCTCCTCGTAGCCGAGAATACCGGCAAGCTCCCCTTCGGCGGCCTCGCGCAGGGCGGCGTTGACCTCATCCACCGTCACCTCGCGTTCAAGTTCGAAGACCATGTCGGTGAGCGAGGCATTGGCCAGCGGCACGCGGATGGCGTGGCCATTGAGCTTGCCCTCGAGCTCGGGAAAGATCGCGGTGATCGCCTTGGCCGACCCGGTCGTGGTCGGGATCAGGCTCATGCCACAGGCCCGCGCCCGACGCAGGTCCTTGTGGGGCGCGTCGAGGATGGTCTGGGTGTTGGTGATGTCATGCACCGTGGTCATGGAGCCATGACGGATACCGAAACGCTGTTGAATCACCTTGACCACCGGGGCCAGACAGTTGGTGGTGCAACTGGCGGCGGTGACGATGCGGTGACGCTCGGGCTCGTAGAGATCGTCGTTGACCCCCATGACCACGTTGAGCACGCCCTCCTCCTTGACCGGCGCGCTGACCACGACGCGCCGCACGCCCTGGTCGAGATAGGCCTGAAGCCTGTCCAGAGTCTTGTGCTTGCCGGAGCATTCGATCACCACGTCGCAGCCGGACCAGTCCGCGTCGGCCGGAACGCTTGCTCCGCTGAAGGCCACCGCGCGACCGTCGAGGTTCAGCTGCTCGCCCTCGCCATTGATCCCGCCCTCAGGCGAAAAGTGGCCGTGCACCGAATCGAACTCCAGCAGGTGGGCGAAGGTGGCGGCGTCACCACCGGGATCGTTGACGCGAACCAGGTCGACCTCCCCGGCGGCGATACGCGGCCACAGACTGCGAACCACCAGGCGGCCGATCCGTCCGAAACCATTGATACCGATACGTAGTGTCATGAAAGTCTCGCTTTAGAAAGTGAGTATCGCGCCCCGGCACCCGCCAGGCTCTGCCGACAGAGGGTTACGCCATCAATCGTCGGCCAGGTGGCGGGCGCGATCACGATCCTTGATCTGCAGCCACAGCATCAGGCGCACGCGGATTTCCTGAAGCGCCTGGGCGTAGGCGTTGTCACGCTCGATGCCACGGGGATCACGGATATCCCAATAGAGATGCTCGTCGCGACTGCCCTCCCAGTCGCGACAGGTTTCCTGGGCCTTGTCGCAAAGCACGATGACGGCATCGAAGTGCTGTCCCTCAAAGCTGTCGAGGGACTGACTGGCGAGCCCCTCGGTGCTGATGGACTGCTCCTTGAGCGCGGCCAGCGTCTTCTGATGCGGCTCGTCCGGCTCGGTACCGGCGCTGAAGGCATCGAAGCGATCACCGGCCAGGTGGCGCAGCAGCGCCTCGCCCATCAGCGAGCGAGCGGAATTGGCGTGACACAGAAACAGCACGCGTTGCTTGCGGGACTCTTGTGACATCGTCATCGGGGGGCGCCTCAGGATATATGGAATTTCATATATACGAGACAAGGATGTCAATTCCGTGACCGTTTCGCGTCCACCACAAGGAATCGACGACTGGCGCCAGGATCAGTGGGCGGCGGCCGAGGCCTGGCGCCTCAGGCGCACGATGGTGATGATGTTGGTGGTGAAGATCAGCGTCTCGGCCAGAGTGCCACCCAGCGAACCTGCCAGCAGATTGCTGATGATCCAGCAGAAGGCGGCGCCGGCCAGTACCAGACGCATCGCCACCCCTCTGAGCATGAACATGGCAAAGGTGCCAAGCAGCCCTGCCGCCAGGGCAGGAAGATCACGCGCATCGCTCCAGGTCAGCGCCGCTACCAGCAAGGTGGCGAGCAACATGCCGAGCATGATCGCCAGATTGCCGGGAAAGCGTCGCGCCAGAGCGATGCGCAGGATGATCAGGGCCGAGATCGACGCGGCTACCCAGCTACCCAGCAGGGCAAACTGGGTCGCGAAGGCCAGGTTGGCTCCTAGCAGCAATACCAACAGCTTGTCGTCATGCCGGCTGGCGAAGCCGATCACGCAGAGCGTGAGCGCCACCAGGCTGACGGCCTGCCCGGCGAGCCATCGCAGCCCCATCTCCTCCATGCCAAGCCCCCAAGCGATCGAAAAAGGATCGGTCATCCTAGCACGGCTGTTGCGCTATGCCGGGCAGGCAGGCAAGCGACCGCGCCTGTCCGCACGCGTGGTGACGACGTGCGAAGGCTGGCAAGGCCGCTGCCCTCGCACTAGGCTAAACCGAACTTTGCTACGCGTAACCGCCCATGCCCCTCTCGGACTTTCCCTGCGACCAATACCTTGAGCGTATCGGCCTTGTGCAACCCGTCGAGGTGTCTGCCGAGTGCTTGCGCGCGCTGCATCGCGCCCAGCTCACCTCGCTGCCCTTCGAGAACTTCGATATCTGCCTGGGCCGCGGCGTGGATGTCAGTGCCCAGGGGATTCTGGCCAAGCTCATCGGTCAACGCCGGGGCGGCTACTGCTTCGAGCTCAACGGCCTGTTGCTCATGGCACTTGAGGCCTTCGGATTCGAGGCCAGGGCCCTGTTGGGACGTGTGCATCTGTCGGGAACCCCCACCGGGCGCAGTCATCAGGTATCGCTGGTGACGCTGGACAAACGCCAATGGCTGGTCGACGCCGGCTTCGGCACCAATACGCCCCGTGCCCCGATCCCGCTGACCCCGGACACCCCGCTCCACATCGGAGACCAGACACTACGACTGGTGGAAAACGCTCGCTACGGGATCATGCTGCAATCATTGATGGGAGCCCAGTGGGTCGACCTCTATACCGTCGATTTCACCACGGTCTGCGAAGGTGATATTCAGATGGCCAATCACTTCACCTCCACCTGGCCAGGCCTGCACTTCACCACCTCGCGCATGGCCGTGCTGGCCACCCCCGAGGGCCAGATCAGCCTTTCCGACTTCACCCTGAAGATCCGACGCGGGGACACGACAAGCGAACAGCTCCTGCCCCCGGGCGCGGCCTACCTGGCGGCGCTTGAAGAGCACTTCGGGATCGTGCTGGAGGCGAGCTACGAGGATCTCGCCCCACTCTAGGGCTTGTCTGAAAAGTGCCTGCGCTCGGTAATACGGCGTTAAAAATCGGATCAACATGCTCATTTACACCCCGTAAACTGCGCTGTCTCACCGATTTTTGCCTTGTCTAACCTTCGCTCGTCGACTTTTCGGACAGCGCCTAGTCGATCCCGCTGTCGATCTCTCGATCGATCCCGCAGTCGCTCCTGCTTCCACGCTATCCGAGGTCGACCGCGTCTTGTGTAGGGCTGGGCTGGGCTGGGTTGGGCTGGGCTGGGTTGGGCTGGGCTGGGCTGGGAAAAAGAGAAAATCCGACATGGCGCCGTGGTCAGTGCCCTTAACCCCTCGCGACAGTCGCCAACAGGCCCCATTCCGTGTTGAACTATGCCCCGAGCCTTTGTCTGCCAATGGATTTGGAAAGGAGCCTGCCGTTTATGTTCAATCGCCTTGCGTCCGGCCTGCGTGCCGCCGGTGTGCTGAGCCTGCTGGCGCTGTCGCCGCTGACCTTCGCCCAGAGCACCGGTAATGCCGGACCCGCCGTCAACACCGAAACCTTCCAGTCCTGGGAGGTCAACTGCCCGGTCAACCCGTCCGACGGCTCCTGCTCCATGACCCAGCTGGTCAATGGTGCCGATGGCGAGCCGGTCCTTCGGGTCGTGGTCGGCAACCCTGCTCAGCTGGACGGTTCTGCCATGACCTTCCTGGTTCCGCTGGGCGTACGTCTGGCCCCAGGCCTGCAGCTCAAGGTCGATACCAACGAGCCGGTGGGCATGCCCTACCAGGTGTGTGTGCCCCAGGGCTGCCGTGCCGACATCCCGCTGCAGCCGCAACTGCTCAACCAGTTGAAGGCCGGCAGCACCGCCACCGTCAGCATCGTCAACCCGCGCGGCCAGCGTCAGGACCTCAACGTGTCGCTGATGGGCTTCAGCGCCGCCAAGGATCGCGTCGACCAGAACTGATCGATCCTTCACGCCACCCGCCTTCGGGTGGCGTGTCCCTTGTCTTTTCTCCTCTCCTGTCTCTTCTCCCCACCTGTCGATTTTCTGCCAGTCGCATTGTTACCGATCTTGCGCTCGCGCATTTCTTTGGCCCCCTCTCCCGCTGGCGTTTTCGGTCGGCAGAGCCGAGGCCGTGCTACGGCACTCGCACACCTAAGTACGCTTAGCCAAGGGCGCCGACTTCGGCCCAAAGTGGAACAATAAGTTGCAGGTAAATTGCCTATGATCAGCTGCAGGGGCAAAGCCTCGACCGTGACACGCCAAGGCAACGGCAAGCATGGCGACAACGACCAGTGCAGTGCCAGTGAAGAGCGCAGCGATATCGCAAGCGCATCGACATTAAAGAGCACAGCGCCAACAAAGAGCACAGCGCCAACAAAGAGCGCATCGACAACAACAAGCACCAGGAGGTGAACGGTGATAACCCTGACGATCAACGACCAGCAGCATGAACTGGACGTGCCCGAGCAGATGCCGCTGCTGTGGGCGCTGCGCGATGTGGTGAATCTGACCGGCACCAAGTTTGGCTGCGGCATGGGGCTGTGTGGCGCCTGCACCGTTCACCTGGACGGCGCCGCCGTGCGCTCCTGCGTCACGCCGGTAGCGGCGGCGGCGGGCAAGCGCGTGACCACCATCGAGGCCATGGCCACCGACGCTGTCGGCAGCAAGGTGCAGGAGGCATGGCTGGATATCGGCGTGGCCCAGTGCGGCTACTGCCAGGCCGGCCAGATCATGAGCGCGACCGCCTTCCTCAAGGACAACGCCAACCCCAGCGACGATGACATCGCCAGCGCCATGGGGGGCAACATCTGCCGCTGCGGCACCTACAACCGGATCCGCACCGCGATCCATCGTGCAGCCGGACAGGAGGAGCAGGCATGAACCCTACCGTCGATACGCTGCTGCTGGCCAACGTCAGCCGCAGACGCTTTCTCCAGGGACTGGCCGCCGGAAGCGCGCTGGTGGTAGCCGCCCGCTGGGACCTGGCCGCCGCCGCCGAGGACAAGCAGTACGGCGCCGCCGGCATGGCCTACGGCTGGGTCGACAATCCCAACGTGTTCATCCAGATCGACGAGGACGGCAGCGTCACCGTGACCAACCATCGCGCCGAGATGGGCCAGGGCATCCGTACCAGCCTGGTGATGGTGGCCGCCGATGAGCTGGGTGCCGACTGGAGCAAGGTCAAGGCTACCCAGGCACCGGGGGATTCCGAAACGTATGGCAACCAGGACACCGACGGCTCGCGCAGCATGCGCCACTGGTTCGATCCCATGCGGCGGGCCGCCGCGTCGGCCCGTCGGATGCTGGAACAGGCCGCCGCCCAGCGCTGGGACGTACCTGTGGACGAATGCCAGGCCGGCGTCCACGTCATCGTCCACACGCCTAGCGGGCGCGAACTCGGCTTCGGCGAGCTGGCGGCGGCGGCCAGGGAGCTCGATATCCCCTCCCGAGACACCCTCTCGCTCAAGCCAGAAAGCGAATGGCGACTGATCGGCAAGTCCCTAGGCCCCAGCCACGACAGTGATACCGGCAACCTCGAGCGCGCCCCGGCGGTGGACGGTGAGGATATTGTCAGCGGCAAGGCCATCTACGGCGGCGACATGCGCCTGCCGGACATGGCCTACGCGGTGATCGCGCGCCCCGATGTGCTGGGTGCAAGCGTCGCCAGCGTCGATGACAGCGAGACGCTCAAGATTCCCGGGGTGATCAAGACCGTCAGGCTCGAGGGCACCTCCCAGCCGTCGTCCTTCCACCCGCTCGGCGGCGTGGGGGTGATCGCCGACAACACCTGGGCGGCCATCGAAGGACGCAAGGCGCTCAAGATCCAGTGGAATACCGAAGGGCTCGACGCCAACGCCGGCTACGACACCAAAAGCTACCGCGAGATGCTCGAGCAGCGCGCCGATTCCCCCGGCAAGGTGCTCAGAGCCAGCGGCGATATCGAGGCGGCGCTGGCCGACGCCGAGTCCCGCCACAGCGCCACCTACTACATGCCTCACCTGGCCCATGCCACCATGGAACCACCGGTGGCCATCGCCCGGGTGAGCGCAGACGGTGCCGAGACCTGGGCGCCGGTGCAGGACCCGCAGAGCGCCCGCGACCAGGTCGCCGAGCAGCTCGGCATCGACGGCGCCAGCGTCAAGGTCAACCAGACGCTGCTGGGCGGCGGCTTCGGGCGCAAGGCCAAGCCTGACTTCGTGGTGGAGGCGGCGCACCTGAGTCGTGCCCTCGACGGCCGCCCGGTGCAGCTTCAATGGACCCGCGAGGACGACCTTCACCACACCTACTTCCACGCGCTGTCGGTGGACCGCCTGGAAGCCGGTCTTGGCAGCGACGGCAAGGTCCAGGGCTGGCGTCATCGCACCCTGGCGCCGACCATCATGTCGATCTTCCAGGACGACCCCAAATACAAGGCGACCTATGAACTCGGCATGGGCCTGACGCCCCTGCCCTTCGACATTCCCGCGCTATCGCTGGAAAACGGCGAGGCCCCGGCGCACAAGCGCATCGGCTGGTTCCGCTCGGTGGTCAACCTGCCCCACGCCTTTGCCATCCAGAGCTTCGTTGCCGAGCTCGCCGCAGCCGCCGGACGCGATCATCGCGACTACCTGCTGGAACTTCTGGGGCCGGCGCGCGAGATCGACCCGCTGGCCGTCGGCGCCACCTGGAACTACGGCGAGGACCCGGAGCGCTATACCATCGATGTCGGTCGCCTGCGTGGCGTCATCGAGCGGGCGACCGAGGAAGCCGACTGGGGCAAGTCGTTGCCCGAAGGCCGCGGCCAAGGCCTGGCGGTGCATCACAGCTTCTGCTCCTACACCGCCATCGTGCTGGACGTGGAGGTCAACGATCAGGGCAGTGTGATCGTCCACCAGGCGGACGTGGCTTTCGACTGCGGCCCCAGGGTCAACCCCGAGCGCATCCGTGCCCAGATGGAGGGCTCGGTGGTGATGGGCATCGGCATCGGCCTGCTGAACGAGATCAGCGCAAGCGGCGGGCGCATCGAACAGGACAACTTCCACCAGTACCTGCTGCCACGCCAGGCCAACGCCCCGCGTGAGGTGCGTGTCCATCTGGTCGACAATCCCGATGCGCCGATGGGCGGCGTCGGTGAGCCAGGGCTTCCCCCGGTGGCGCCGGCCCTGACCAACGCCATCTTCGCCGCCACCGGCAAGCGCATCCGGGAGCTGCCGGTGGGTAACCAGCTGAAGGGCTGACGTCCACCGAAGTGAGCCCCCTTGCGCGGTGACGTCCGCGCAAAAGCGAGCGGCCAGGCTACCCTGAAAGGGTCGCCTGGCCGCTTTTTTACCGCCAGCATCAACCGGATCAAGGAGCGTCACCATGTCGATAGAGTTCCTGCTGACCAGTCTCATCGTGGTACTTGCCCCCGGCACCGGGGTCATCTATACCCTGGCGACAGGACTCGGGCGTGGTGCAAAGGCTAGCCTAGCCGCGTCGCTTGGCTGCACACTTGGCATCGTGCCTTCCCTGATTGCCGCCATCACCGGCGTCGCCGCCATCCTGCATACCAGCGCCCTGGCCTTTTCCCTGCTCAAGATACTCGGCGTCATCTATCTGCTCTACATGGCCCTTAGCCTGCTGAAGCAGGGTGGAGCCCTGGACCTCCCTGACCGGCCGGCCCGTCAGGGTTCACTTGTCAGGATCGGCGTCATCGGCGCCCTGATCAACGTCCTCAATCCCAAGCTGCCGGTCTTCTTCCTGGCCTTTCTGCCGCAGTTCATCACCGCGTCGGGAGCGAGCGCACTCGAACAGATGCTGGGCCTCGGCGGCATCTTCATGCTGATGACCCTGGTGATCTTTTCAGCCTATGGGCTGGGAGCTGCCTGGATCAGACACCGCGTCGAGGGACGCCCCGGCATCATGACCGCCTTTCGGCGGCTGTTTGCAGGGACCTTCATTGCCTTGGGTGCCAAGCTGGCGCTCGCTGAGAGATAGCGGAGAGATAGGAGAGATAGAGGAAGAACAGCCCCTTGCCGATTTCGTGGCCCAAGCTTCATGCCCTTCGAGACACCAAGGGTATCAAGGTCAAGCGATCGCAAGGTGGGCGTAAAGGGCGCGGCGCACTAGGCACCAACGCCCTCGAGGTCACGTCCGAAACGTGGACGGGTACGGACACTTTTCAAACAACACCCATGCGCGCTTCAACGTGAGCGCACCTCGGTCCATAGCTGCTGCAGCATGGTCAGCGAGTCCCCCTCGATCAGCGGCGTGGTCACCAGGTGACCGCTGGTCTCGGGATCGAGCCTGGAGGCCTCTCGCAGTGCCTCGTCGACCATCGGCAGGGCAGCCTCATTGGGCGTTCTGTAGTAGGCATAGTTCGCCGCCTTGGCGGCATTTTCCGGACGCATCATGAAGCTGATGAAGTCCTGGGCCAGCTGCGGATGGGGGGCTCTCGCCGGCACCACGAAGGTATCCATGCCGAGCTGGGCGCCTTCCTCGGGGGCGAAGAAGGCCAGATCACCATAGATCTCGGGGGAATCGGCCTTGCGGTAGTCCACGTCGCCGCTGTAGGTCACCGCCACTGCACTGACGCCTCGTGCCACCTGCTCCACCGCCGCGGTACTGTCGACGAAGCCGGTGAAGTTGCCCCGTTCCAGGGTCTGGCTGACCAGCTTGGCGGCGTTGATCCAGGCCTCCTGACCGACGCAGTCGAACCCCGCTCCCTGGTAGGCGCAGGCCATGCCGAGTGATACCTGGGGATCGCCACCCAGCAGCGCGAAGGGCTGGTCGGGATTGATCTCGGGGTCGAACAGCACGCTCCAGGAGTGCGGCAGCTCGTCGAAGGTGTTGGTGTCGTAGACGATACCGGTAACGCCCCACAGGTAGGGCACGCTGTAGCGCTCTTCGGGGTCATAGGGCGGCTGGCGGAAGGCTTCCATCAGATCCTCTCGCCCCTGCTGGATGCGCAGGTCGTCGAGCTCCCTCACCAGGCCGGCGTCGATCAGCCGGGTGACGTAGTAGTCGGTGGGCACCACCACGTCGTATTGAGCGTCACCACCGGCGGCCAGCTTGGAGAACATCTCGGCGTTTGAGGTGAAGTAGTTCTGCACCACCTCCACCCCGAACTCCTGCTCGAAGGCCTCGACCAGCGCCGGGTCCATGTACTCGGTCCAGTTGAACAGAAACAGCTTGTCGTCATCCTGCGCCCAGACACCGGTACTGACCATGCCTAGTGCTGCCACCGCCATCCATCGTTGCATGACTTCGCCTCATTCCATGTCGTTGTTGTTTGATCTTGTCTGAAAAGCGCTTGGTTCGCAGGCAAATAATGCGCCAGCCAGACAGCGTTGTACAACGCGAAACTGACAGGCCCGCCCCTCCCCCTCACAAGGCACGACGCCGCTTGCGAGAGCGGCGTCGTGGATACTCCAGGCCTGTTACAGGATGACGGGGGCATCCAGCGCCGTTACCACCGCCTGGTCGCGGTCGTAGATATCGGGACGAAAGGCCAGGTGGCCGTCGGTCTCGGGTTGCACCGTCCAGTAGTTGAGCACCACCGGTATGCGCCGATCCAGACGCACGTTGCGGGTCTTGCCGTCGTTGATCAGGCGGCCGACGTTGGCGGAGGTGTCCGAGTCGTCGAACAACAGCTGGGCCAGCTCCGCCACCCCTTCCACGCGGATACAGCCTGAGCTCAGCGCACGCTGAGTACGGTTGAACAGCCCTCGCGACGGGGTGTCGTGCAGGTAGACCAGGTGGTCATTGGGAAAACGGATCACGACCCTCCCCAAGGGGTTGCGAGGCCCGGCCCCCTGGCGCAGCATCACCCCGCCGGGGCTCGACCAGTTGACCGAATAGGGATCAACGCGCTTGCCGGAGGGTGATAACGCCACCATGTCACGGCTGGCCAGATACCCCGGATCGCGCTTCACTCGAGGCAGAATGTCCTCACGATAGATCGTGGGTGGCACCGTCCAGGTGGGGTTGAGGGTCAGGTGGGTAATCTCCGAACGCAATGTCGGCGTGCGCCGGTAGGGTTGGCCGACGACGATACGTGAGCGCCAGACGTCGCCGTCGGGGCGGAAGTAGCTGAGCCGATAACCGGCGATATCGACCAGCACGAAAGAGTCCGGCAGGCCATGCAGCAGCCAGCGGGCACGCTCCAGGTTGGCGCGGATCTGATCGATGCGAAAGCCCACCGGAAGATTGAGCGCGCTCTGGGTATTGGGTCCGACCACCCCATCGTCGGCGAGCAGGTGGCGGCGCTGAAAACGGCGTACCGCCTCGGCCAGGGTGCTGTCGTACACCTCGGCTTCGGGGGCCTCGAGTTCCACGTGCGGGTAGTGGCCGGTGTCGGCGGACATCACTTCCAGTTCACCGATCATCGCCAGGCGCTGTCGCAACAGCGCGACGTCGGTGTCCTGATCGCCGGGACGCAGCGGCGTCTCGCGACTCGGCAGCAGTGGCCAGCCCCCCAGACGTTCGATGTTGCGATAGCGTGCCAGGGCGGCCCTCAGCTGACGATACGGCTCGAAAGGAGGCCGTGCCAGCGCCAGCGCAGCCTCGACATCGCCGTCGTCCAGGGCACGCGACAACGCCACCAGGTCGAACGTCGGTGGCGCAATATCGACCTCCCAGTCACTGTCGATGCGGTACGGATCCACCTTGCCACGTTGCAGATGGGCCATGGCGGTCAGCAGCGTTTCGGTGGCCTCGAGCTCGAAGCCTCCGGGGGTCTCGAGATTGGCCCCTCTGGCCCGGCCAAGCAGCGCGTCGGGCGCGTAGTCCGAGGGTGAGAGCCCATCCTCCTCGAGCGTCCTGAGTCCGTCGGCCAGGGCCTCCACGCGGCCCATGTCGGTCCACACCGGACGCTGGCCACGCAGACTGTAGAATCGCTGCGCCATCTCGGAGGCGCCGACCAACTCGTTGGCCAGGGGACCCGGCACGACCCCGTCGAGATCCTGAAGGTTCTGCTCGACGCTGGCATCGCTGGCAAGCCCCTGGCCGTTGGCGCCCTCGCCACTGACGTCGCTTCCATCGCTTGCCGTTGCCCCCCAGACCGGGGTAACCAGCAGACCATAACAAAGCGCTATAGCGACACCCCTCCTTGGCATGAGTCGCAATAGAACATTTGGGCTAAACATGGCATCTACTCCCTGCAACATGACGTCAATACTGGCCATCCTGGGCGGTATTGTCATAATAGAGTCGTCGGTATCGGGTTCCGCCGAGCCGACCTGATTTTTCTAGCGTGCGCGAAGATCATGTTTCTCCGCTCTGTGTATTAGCGTATCGCGTTATTTGATCTTGCGTAACGCCTGTTCGCGTATCCGCGACATCACCGACAGGAAGCCTAGAGATGTCACGAAGCTCCTCTCATGACAATGCATCACCTCGTCTCTCGATTTTTCGTTACCTCTTATTATTGACCCTAAGTGCCTTTTTTGCGGCGCCTGTTCTCGCTCAGGACTTTCTCAGGACATCCGTCAGGGCGAATGCGCCGTCAGCCACATCGCTCGAACAGACCCTGGCCCGCCTCGCCCCCAAGGCCAACCCGGGGGTACTGCGCCTGGCCGCACGGGCGCTCAACTGCGCCGACCCCGGCGCCGAGCGCCTGGCGGTCATCGACTTTTCCCTGCCTTCAACCGAACGCCGCCTGTGGGTCTTCGACCTGCGCCAGCCCAGGCTGATGTTTCGCGAATGGGTGAGCCACGGCAAGAACTCCGGCGATGCCATGGCCACGCTGTTCTCCAACGTGCCCGAGAGCTACCAGTCGAGCATCGGACTGTTTCGCACCAAGAACAGCTATGTAGGCAGCAACGGCTATTCCCTGCGACTCGAGGGTCTGGAGCCGGGGGTCAACGACAACGCCTTCGATCGCGCCATCGTGATGCACGGTGCGGACTACGTCAGCCAGGAGTTCATCGACCGTACCGGACGCATCGGCCGCAGCCACGGCTGTCCGGCGGTACGTACCGAGGTGGCGGTACCCTTGATCAACAGCATTCGCGACAATCAGTACCTGTTCACCTACTACCCGGACCAGCGTTGGCTCAACAATTCGGCCTTTCTGCGCTGTCCGAACAGCAGTGAGCGCCTGGCCCTCAACGACTGAGTCCGTCGCTTGAGGTTCCAGCGTCGGGGTTACCCCCCCGCCGGGGGGGGCGCCGCCCCCCCTTTCTTTTTTTATTTTTTTTTTTTTTAAAGGGGATTTTTGTTGTTTTTGTTTCCGTTTTTTCGTTTTCGTTTTTGTTTTTTTCTTTTTTTTTTTTTTTTTTTTTTTTTAT
The DNA here is from genome assembly GCF_040147045.1 of Halomonas sp. EF61. NCBI lineage: Bacteria > Pseudomonadati > Pseudomonadota > Gammaproteobacteria > Oceanospirillales > Halomonadaceae > Halomonas > Halomonas sp. EF61. The sequence goes on from NZ_JAMSHM010000002.1 coordinate 671,376, forward strand.
TTTTTTTATTTTTTTTATTTTCGGTTTTTTTTTTTTTTTTTTATTTTTTTTTTTTTCGTTTTTTTTTTTTTCGGCCTTTCTGCGCTGTCCGAACAGCAGTGAGCGCCTGGCCCTCAACGACTGAGTCCGTCGCTTGAGGTTCCCCGGGCCGGGCGCCCCCGGCCGGGGGGGGGTGACGCCTCCTCCTTGTTCTCTTTTTGTTCGCAGCTCTGTTCGCACATCTTCTTGAGTCGTTCTCCTTTCTCTTTCTCTCCCTTCTCTCTCCCTCTCCCTTCTCTCTACCTTCTCTCTACCTTCTCTCTTCCTGCTCCTTCTCTCTCTTTCTGCTCCTTCTCTCTTCGCTGCGCTCCTCTACCTTCTCCCTTTGGCACCAAGTCGGCGCACTGGGGCGGTGTCGAGTGCACAATGATGCAGCGCAATGATGCGATCCTGCTGAAGTGCTATTCCGCACAAAAACCACAAGACGTTGATATAACAAGGTTTCAATAAAAATAGGCATCCCGCTTGCTTGGTAGTGGTTAGCGAGAGCCAGACGTAGACCAGGCCCCAGCGGTACGAGTGCGTCGGACCCGACCTTCAATGGCGAAGGCCACACAAGTTCGAGTGTTCGTCCACCCAGCGAGGGCTGTGTTCATGAATCTGCGCAACAAGGCCAACAGGATTCGCCTGTTTTCCTTCTCGACTCCCCAGATGCGAGCCTTTCACTTCTCCTGGTTCGCCTTCCACCTGTGCTTCTTCGGCTGGTTCGGCATCGCGCCATTGATGGCCGTGGTCAGAGATGACCTCGGACTGACCAAGACCCAGATCGGCAACACCATCATCGCCTCGGTGGCCATCACGGTAATCGTGCGTCTGGCCATCGGCGTCCTGTGTGACCGTATCGGGCCGCGCCTGGCCTACACCTGGCTGCTGTGCCTGGGCGCCATCCCGGTGATGAGCATCGGTTTCGCCGACAGCTTCGAGTCCTTTCTGATGGCCCGCCTGGCCATCGGCGCGATCGGCGCCTCCTTCGTCATCACCCAGTACCACACCTCGGTGATGTTCGCGCCCAATGTGGTGGGTACGGCCAACGCCACCTCCGCCGGCTGGGGCAACCTGGGCGGTGGCACTACCCAGATCCTGATGCCGTTGATCTTTTCTGGCCTGTTGATGCTGGGCGTCAGCGAGACCCTGGGCTGGCGCCTGGCCATGGTGGTCCCAGGTGTGGTGATGTTCATCGCCGGTCTGTGCTACTACCGCTTCACCCAGGACGCGCCCGACGGCAACTTCAAGGACCTGCGTGCACGCGGCGAGCTGCCGGAAGCCTCCGGCGAAGGCTCCATGTCCAGCACCTTCGGCGCCGCCGCCCGGGATATCCGTGTGTGGGCGCTGTTCGTGGTCTATGCCGCCTGTTTCGGCGTCGAACTCACCATCAACAACATCGCCGCCATCTACTTCTTCGACAACTTCGACCTGACCCTGGCCACCGCCGGCATGATCGCCGGACTGTTCGGCCTGATGAACCTGTTCGCTCGCACCATGGGCGGGGTCTTCTCTGACCTGTTCGCCCGCAACGCCGGGCTCAAGGGTCGCGTACGCTGGCTGTTCATCGCCATGCTGTGTGAGGGCGTGGCGCTGATGTTCTTCTCCCAGATGCACGTACTGGCGCTGGCCATCGGCCTGATGCTGGTGTTCAGTCTGTTCGTGCAGATGGCCGAAGGCGCCACCTTCGGCGTGGTGCCCTTCATCAACCGTCGCGCCCTCGGCGCGGTGGCGGGTATCGTCGGCGCCGGCGGCAACGCCGGTGCGGTGGCAGCGGGATTCCTGTTCCGTTCCGAATCGATCAGCTACCAGCAGGGGCTGTTCTACCTGGGCGCGGCGGTGATCCTGGCCTCGCTGTGCGCGCTGCTGGTGCGCTTCAGCCCCGAGGTCGAAGCCGAAGAAGCCGCCGCCTACGAACAGGCGGCCTCAGGCGAGACAAGGGGCGCGCTGTCGCTGCGCTGAGTCCGCTGTTGCGACCCCTGGCAAGACGACCTGGGCCCGGCATCCTGCCGGGCCTTCTCGTATCGGGCCCAGCCTGACGAGCCCCTCCCGTGCAGGTCCGTCCGCCGATATCCGACAGGACTCATCCGTTTATGCTGCCGGATATCCGGGAAAAGATGCCCCCTTGAAAGTCGCAGACGCCGCCCGAAGGATTGCAACAAAGGCAATGGACGAGCATGCTGAATCAATCATACAGAGATAGCCCGTCAAGCCCCGTCACCGAGAGACCAGGAGGAAGCGATGCGAGAACGAGTGTTGCTGATCACCGGAGCGTCAAGCGGCATCGGGGCCGCCACGGCCAGGGCGGCCGCTCGAGAGGGCTATCACCTCGTCCTGGCGGCCCGTTCGAAGGACGGACTCGAGGCCCTGGCTCAGGAGCTGGGGCCGGAGAACGTGCTGACGGTCGGCGTTGACGTGACCGACATCGAGGCCCAGAAGACCATGGTGGACGAGACGCTCGAGCGCTTTGGTCGTCTCGACGCGGTGTTCGCCAACGCCGGACGTGGTGGCTCTCCCGGCGGCTTCAGCGAGGCCGACCCGGAAAGCTGGAAGTCGATGCTGATGACCAACGTGTACGGGTTGGGGCTGACCATCCAGGCCTGCCTGCCAGAGCTCAGGCGTAGCCACGGACACATCCTGCTGACCGGCTCGGCAGCGGGGCGTACCACCATCCCCGGCTCCATGTACGGTGCCACCAAGTGGGCGGTCTCCGGCATCGGCTACAACCTGCGCGAGGAACTGCGCGGCAGCGGGATCCGTGTCACGCTCATCGAGCCCGGCATGGTCAACACCCCCTTCTTCGATGAACCACCGGAACATGCTCTGGAAGATCGCGACGTCGCCAACGCCGTGATGTACGCCATCTCCCAGCCTCACCATGTCGACGTCAACGAGATCCTGGTGCGTCCCACGCCACCGCTGGAAGAGTGAGCGTCTTCACTCTTCGGACACCACCATCACCGACGCGATTTCACCACACCCTGATGGAGACCTCATGACCATTGCTACCGGCGAACGCCTGCCCGACGAGACCCTCTTTACCAACGGCGACAAGGGTCCAGAGTCACTGACCACCGACGCCTTCTTTTCGGGACGCAAGGTGGTGCTGTTCGCTGTCCCCGGCGCCTTCACTCCGGGCTGTTCCAACACCCATATGCCCGGCTTCGTGGTCAACGCCGACAAGCTGCTGGAAAAGGCCGACGCGGTTGCCTGCCTGGCGGTCAACGACGCCTTCGTCATGGGCGCCTGGCAGAAGGACCAGAACGCCGAAGCGATCACCATGCTGGCCGACGGTAACGCCGATTTCACCCGAGCCATCGGCATGGACAAGGATGCCAGTGCCGCAGGCATGGGCGTGCGCAGCCTGCGCTACGCGATGATCGTCAACGACGGCGTGGTCGAGTATCTGGGCGTCGACACCGAACGCGGCGTGATCGAGGCGTCCAGTGCCGAGACGGTGCTGGCCAGGCTCTAAGGCTTGTACGAAAAGTGCCTGCGCTCGGTAATACGGCGTTAAAAACCGGCTGGTGCGCCAGCCCGGTCAACATGCTCATTTACACCTCGTAAACTGCGCTTTCTCACCGATTTTTGCCTTGTCTGACCATCGCTCGTCGGCTTTTCGTACTAAGCCTGGCGCTGCAAGCGGGGGCTGACGCCCCCGCCTTCAAGCCCCTGCCTTCACCCCCTTCTTCAAGGCGGTCATCCAGCACAGTTCTGCTAGTCTTGGGGGGTAGCCCCCACTGACGAGAACACGGTCCATGAACGCGACAGCAGACCAGGCCATGCGCCTGAGCGGTACCTGCCTGTGCGGTGCGGTGACACTCAAGGTAGCACTTGAACAGCAGAGCGTCGGCGCCTGCCACTGCCAGATGTGTCGAACCTGGGGCGGCGGCCCGCTGTTGGCACTGGAGTCGGTCAGTCAGCTGACGCTCGAAGGCGAAGAGGCTGTCACCTTCTATTCATCGTCCGACTGGGCCGAGCGTGCCTTCTGTCGCCACTGCGGCACCCACCTGTTCTACCGATTGAAGAACGGCGAGCACACTTCGGTACCCGTTGGCCTGATCGACAGCGGAGAAGCCTGGCGGTTCGACCTCCAGATCTTCATCGACGAGAAGCCCCACTGGTACCACTTCGGCAACGACACCCGCAATCTGACAGGCCAGGAACTGTTCGAGGCGTTTTCCAAGGACACCTGAGACTGGCTCCCGCCAGGCCCTTGGCCAGCGTTGGTGACTTTCGCCTCTTGCGTCAGAGCCCGTCCTGTTCACCCAGGTAACACCAGGACGGCCAGCGCAATGCTGGCCGTCCTGTCTTTGTATCGAGCCGTGTCGAGCCGAGTCTTGTCCTGGCATCTCGGCACTTGCCGCTCGGGACGCTAAAGCATCCACTCCACCGGCAGCACCGAGATCAAGGTTACCGCCGCCCGGCGGAAGACGCCCACGTTGGGCTCGCCGTCGTACTGCACTACCCCTTGCGGCGTGCGCTCCAGCCAGATCATGCTGCCGTCTTCGTCCAGCTTGACCTCATAGGCGTTGTCGAGCACGTCGGTATTGAACACCCGCTGCATTTCCTGAGCGAGCTCCGGACTCTCGATGATAAAGCCGAGTTCGGTATTCAGTCGCGCCGAGCGTGGGTCGAAATTGAACGAGCCGACGAACAGCCGATCGCCGTCCACGGCGAAGGTCTTGGCGTGCAGGCTGGCACCCGAGCTGCCGAAGGGGCCGGCAGACTCGCTGCGCCCCGGCGCATCTGGCGCGCGCTTGAGCTCGAACAACCGGACGCCAGCCTCCAACAGCTCGCGTCGCCGCTTGGCGTAGCCGGCGTGCACTGCGGCCACATCGGTCGCCTCCAGTGCGTTGGTCAGAATGGTCACCTCCACGCCGCGCGCCTCTAGATCGGCGAACATGCGAGTGCCCTTCTCTACCGGCACAAAATACGGCGACACCAGATGCACGCTGTCCCGGGGCGGCCCCAGCAGGCCACGTATGCGTCCGGTCAGCAGGTCTTCATCGGCGGCCAGCCCCAGGCCCTTGGCCGGATCGTCACTGACCATTCTGGTGTTGGCCCAGACCAGCTCAAGGCTACCGTCCTCGATCGACTCGATGAACTGGCTTTCGTCCAGCGCCTGCCGGTACTCCAGCGAATCAGGGGTACGGACGATTTCCGCCGAGGCCTGCTCGAAGCGTGCCAGCCCCTGGCGCCCCACCGAGTCGAGCACCCGACTGGCCGGGTAGGAGGACTGGCTGGCCCAGTACAGATCGAAGTCTTCAGAGACCTGCTCGACCACCGGCCCCACGGCGACGACATCGAGATCGGCGAACATCACGTTATCGCCGGCGCCGAAATACTCGTCACCGATATTGCGCCCGCCGATGATGGTGGCCTGGTTGTCCACCGTCAGTGACTTGTTGTGCATGCGCCGATTGGCCCGGGAGAAGTCGGTCAGGTAGCCGATAAACCGCGGTGAGCGCACCACGAAGGGATTGAACAGGCGTATCTCGATATTGGGGTGAGCATCCAGCGCTGCCAGCTTGTCATCGAGCCCTGCAGTGTTGGTGTCATCGAGCAGCATGCGGACGCGCACGCCACGATTGGCGGCGTCCAGCATGGCCTGATACAGCATCGAGCCGGTGATGTCGTCGTGCCAGATGTAATACTGGACATCGAGGGTCCGCTCTGCCGCTTCCGCCAGCAACAGTCGTGCGGCAAAGGCGTCGTGGGGATTGCGCAGGGTATGGATACCACTCTTGCCGGGATGGGCATCCACATAGGGTGCCAGCATCTCGCCGAGCGCCGTGTCGCGGGCCTGCTCCAGCGTCAGATGCTGTGTCTGGCTACGCCCTTCCAGGGAGGGCAGGCCGCTGCATCCAGTTAACAACACGGCCACCGATAGCCACAGGGCAAGCATCAGCGGTTTTCCGATAACGGGCATTCGAGAGTTCCATTCGTCGCTGGGTTGGCCGTTACAGCATAGCGAAGTTGCAGAAGAACCACCGCAAGGCTTTTTCTCATCGCCGGCCTCCTCGGCCGCCCCCTCGATCAACCTCTCGATAGCCCTCTCGATGCCCTCTCGATGCCCCCCCAACGCCGCCACCGTTGCCACCCGAACGCCATATTGACCACAACGAGCGATCGCAGCCTTCGTTCGTCGCTGCACTGATTTACGTCAAATCTAATTTTACTTTTTCTAATAGCCTTTCCCCTATCCCCTCACGCAGGCCTTCTCCACCGCCGTGAAAAGCCGACTGCCCCGAACAAGAGGAAACCACGATGCCCGTCCGTCACTTCTCCATCACCCGGCTGAGCCTTGTCGCTCTGTTGCTTGCCGGTACCTCGGCCCAGGCCGCCGACGGCACCATCAGCTTCACCGGCGAAATCGTCGCGGCCAACTGCACCATACCGACGGCCGCCACTACCGTGACGCTACCCAAGGTGTCCACCAGCGCCTTCGGCGCCTCCGGCACCCGAGCAGGCCAGAAGGCCTTCCAGCTCGTGCTGAAATGCGCCGCCGGCGCTACCGGCCGCAACAAGGTCTCGGTGCGCTTTACCGGAGATGATACCCAGGTGGATCCGGTCACCGGGTTGTTCCTGCTCACCAGCGACAGCACTGCCAAGGACGTGGGGATCGCCGTCTACGATGCCAACGACGATTGGGTCAAGGCGGCCGACAACGACAGCACCCCGCCGGTGGACATCGTGGCAGGCGATGACACGACGGTCATTTCCCTGAGCGCCTGGTACCAGTCCACCGCCGCCACGGTAACCGCCGGCACCGTCAAGGCCAGCGGCAATATCGAGATTGTCTACCAATGACCGCGATAGAAGGCCCCGGCGCCTCGCCCTTTGCCATGCGGGCGTGGCAGCGACTGGTGATACACGCCCTCGGCCTGGGTCTGAGTCTGTGTCTTGCGCTCATGATCGCGGCGTTGCCAGGCCACAAGGCCGAGGCCAGCATCACCATCAATGGCACCCGCGTCATCTATCAGGAGGCCCAGCGGGAGCAGACGCTCCGACTGGAAAACCAGGATAGTGTCCCGGTACTGGTCCAGGCCTGGGCCGACCGCCACGCCGGAGGGCGCCCGGCGCGGGACGCCGAGTCGCCATTTCTGGTGACGCCATCGGTATTCCGTCTCGACCCCGGGGAGAGCCAGACCCTGCGCATCCTGCGCATTCGCGACGTGGAAAGGTCCGACCAGGAGTCGCTCTACTGGCTCAACATCAAGGAGGTGCCACCGCTACCCCAGGGGACCACCAACCGACTGCAGCTAGGCATCCTGACACGCCTGAAACTGTTCTATCGTCCGACGGGCCTCGCCGGTGAACCAGGCGACGCCATCGCCAATCTTCAGTGGCATCTGGCGCCTGGCCCCGACCTGCGCCTGGTGTGCGACAACCCCTCGAACTACCACGTGTCGTTGATCGGCGGTGCCTGGCGGCAGTTCAGCGACCACGATGATCTTTCCCTCGACATGCTGGCTCCGCACAGCGAGGCAAGCTGGTCACTGCAGACGAGGCCTGCGCCAGGGACATCACTGTGGTACCGGGCGATCAACGACTACGGCGCCGTCGTGGTACGCGAGGCCATCCCGGACACCGAATGAACCGACGACATGGCACCACCGTCTACCGAGTCGACGCCGCTGGCCGCTGCCAGACATCCTCCCCCCTGCCGGTGGTGCTTCACCGCCGGGCGCTACCGGTGGCGAGCGGCATTGGTGGTCGCGGCGGCAGTGGTGGCGACGGTGACAGGGCCACGGCCGGTCCAGGCCGACGAGGTGACCTTCGACCCAGCCTTCCTCGAAGACGCCAGTCTCGACATGCGTCGCTTCTCCCGCCCGGACTACGTGGTACCAGGCGACTATCTGGTCGATCTGACGCTCAACCAGACGCCACTGGGACGCTATCCGCTGCGTGTCGAGGACACCCCGGACGGAACACAGCGACTTACCCTGCCCCTCGACGCCTGGTTGGCCGCGCGCCTTGAGCCGGCCATCGAACAGGAAGTGCGAGACATCTGCCGGCTGGACGCCAACTGCTTTCTGGGGGTGGACGCCGCCCTGCCCGGCGCCAGCCTGGATCTCGACATCGGTGACCTGCGCGCCCACCTCAGCGTGCCCCAGGCGTTGCTTCATCGGCTGCCTCGTGGCCAGGTCGACAGCGCGCGCTGGGAGCCCGGCACCACCGCCCTGCTGGCCAACTATCAAGTGAACGGTTATCGCTCGAGCACCGACGAAGGGCACTATCAAAGTGCCTTTCTCGGCACGACGCTCGGCGCCAACCTTGGCCTGTGGCAGTTTCGCAGCAGCCTCAACGTTTCCCGCAGCGATGACGGCGACGTCGACTGGGACAGCCTTCATCACTACGTTCAGCGGCCCCTGCCGGACCAGGGCTTGCTGCTGCGGGCCGGCGAGATCAACACCCGAGGGGACTTCTTCGATTCGCTGGCGCTGCGCGGAGTCACGCTACGCACAGAGACCCGCATGCTGCCCGACAGTCGACGTGGCTACGCTCCCGTGGTCCGCGGCAGCGCCAGAACCCAGGCGCATGTCACCATCTCCCAGCAGGGGCGGCGTCTGCTCGAGACCAGCGTGCCTCCCGGCCCCTTCGAGATCGACGACCTCTATCCCACCGGCTACGGGGGTGATCTTGAGGTGAAAGTCACCGAGGCCGATGGACGCGTCGAGCGCTACAGCGTGCCCTATGCTGCCGTCCCGGGCCTGCTGAGACCGGGGCAATCGCGCCTCTCGCTGGCCGCCGGTCAGTACCATGCCAAAGGCCTCGATGACCCTCCCTCACTGCTGGAGGCCGGCTATCGACGGGGGCTCGACAACGCCATCACCGCCTACGGCGGCGCCCAGCTCAGCGAACACTACTGGTCTCCGCTGATCGGCGCCGCCTTCAATACCCCCGCGGGGGCCATTGCTCTCGATGCCCAGTACGCCCACGCCGACCTTCCCCAGGGAGGGCGCAACGGCTGGAGTCTCGAGGCCTCCTACAGCCGCCACCTGCAATCCACCGATACCGACATCAATCTGGCGGCGTATCGCTACTCGACCACGGGGTTCGTGTCGCTGGCAGACGCCGCCTGGATTGCCGACGCTGACGACGACGGCGCTCAGGCAGATGAAGGGTACGAAGACGACAGCACGACCATCGATCAACGCAGTCGTCTGCAGCTCAATCTGAGCCAGCCCCTCGGGCCACATACACGCATCTCCGCAACCGGCAGCCTGGCGGACTACTGGCATCGCGGCGGCACCGAGTCGTCCTACCAGCTGAGTCTGAGTCACCGCATCGGGCGCGTCAGCCTTGCCCTCAACCTGTCGCGCACCGACAACCGTGAAGGAGAGGCCGAGCACCGGGCGCTGGTATCGCTGACGCTGCCGCTGTCCAACGCGTCCTTCGCCCCACGTCTGGGTGTCTCCGCCAGTCGTGACAGCCGCCATCATGACGATACCCAGCTCGACCTCACCGGCACCCTGGGCGACGAACGCGAGCTGTCCTACGGGCTGTTCGCCAATCAGACCCGCGGCCCGAAGGAGCGCTACCGCTCCTATGGGCTCAACCTGTCGAGCGGCACCTCCGTCGGCCGCTTCACCGCGGCAGGCTCGAAAAGCGACGACTACCGACAACTTTCCATCGGCGCCAGCGGCGCCGTGCTGGTACACCGCCACGGCGTGACCTTCGGCCAGAGCACCGGCGATACCGTAGGCCTGGTCAGCGCCCCGGGGGGCGCCGGCGCTCGCGTCACCAACGCCGCCAACCTGACCCTCGACGATGACGGCGAGGCATTGGTCCCCTACTTGACGGCCTACCACGACAACGCGGTCCAGCTGGACCCGCGCGGCGCCGCCACCTCGGTGGAATTTCAGCGAACTTCGATCGATGTCGCGCCCTATGCCGGCGCGGTGGTGCCACTGCGCTTCGCCACTCGAACCGGGCTGCCGGTGGTGATCGTGCTGGAGCAGAACGGCCGGGGCGTACCGCTGGGCGCCGAAGTCAGCGCCACCGACGGACGCAAGCTGGGGGTGGTCGGCGCCGGCGGCATGCTGCTACTGCGCGATCTGACGCCCGGTACCTCGCTCCAGGTGACGTTGGGAGGCGAACGACGTTGCTGGGCACGTCCTGTCTGGACGCCTCCGACGGACAGCGACGAGATACCGATCGTCACCAGCCCCTGCCAGCCAACGCCACTGAAAGACCTGCTGGAGACAACGTGAATGCGCACCATCGGCTTGAAGACCCGCAGCGCGAGCGCTCCGCTGCGTTTCGCCATCAGACTTCTCGGCTTGCTGCTGTCGATCGCCGCACTGCTGTCGGCGACCTCGGTGGAGGCCAGCTGCCGACGCATCAACCCACCATGGAGTGACCAGCCTCTGACGGTAAATTTTGGCGCCGAGATCGTGCTCGACGAAAACGTGGCCGTCGGCACGCCCATCGCCACGGCGGTCATCCCCGGCAGCCAACTCTATGCGATCAAAGGAGGCTGGGTCGCCACCTGCAACAATCAGGACGATGCGATCAAGTACTGGTGGCTCGAGCAGCACTACTCCCAGTCCAGCGGCTCCCACCCGGTCCCCGGCATCAGCGTGGACAGCGCCGACGGGCGCGTCTACATCATGCAGGACAGCGGTAGCCGCAATCCCTACGGCGGCGGGGGCAGCGGCAGCGTCGGCTATACCACGGAATTGCTGGTCAACGGCAGCGCCCATGCGTTCGCCTGGGTCTCCGCTTCCCCCAACAAGAACATTCCCCCGATCGGCGAGGAGATCCACGGCATCCCCTGCAGCGACGCCCTGCTGGGAACGGGTGAGGCCGAGGGTTATCCCCCCCTGATAGATATCAACTGCCCCATCGGTGACTACGCGGTCAACTGGCGCCAGCTTCCCCCCTTCCAGATCAAGGTCACGCTCTACCGCATGGCCGGTTCCCCAGGCACCAGCGGTGTACAGCTTCAGAACAACAACAACGCCGGCTTCAGCCTGTTCTCGCTGATGAACCGCCAGAGCACGCCACCTTCAAATAATGGAGACCTGTTCAATCTGGTCAGGCTGCAGCTGGCCCAGCGCACTCGGGTTCGAATCAATCCCTGCCATGGCATCAACAATGTCTCGGTGTCACTGGGAGAGGTAGGCAGCCATCGCTTCACCACCCTGGGCCAGCCTGCCTCAGGCGTCGCCGACACCCCGGTACATGTCACCGCCTGGTGTCACTCCGACGGCGACATCAAGTGGGCCGTACTGGGCAAGTCGGCAGCCTACGATCCCGGCGGGAATCAGGGTATTCTGGCCCTGGACAGTGCGGAGGAAAGCGCCAGCGGCGTGGGTATCCAGCTGATCCACACCGGTAGCCTGGCGCCACTGCCGATCACCCCCGAAGGCAGCGCCTTCGACGCCTACCGCTGGATCGACACCAACCTTCATGCGCAGGGCGGCAACATCTTGATGCTCGACTTTCTGGCCCGCTACGTGAAGACCGGCACCGTCACGCCAGGTACCGCCAATGGCCATGCCACCCTGGTGCTGTCGCCTAAATGAGTTTCCACCGTCTTCGCTCTACGACAGGCAGGCAGCCGGTTCAGCAACGCTCGCCCGGCTGCCGGCGACCCGCGACACCACCCCGCCGACGATGATCAGGCAGGGGGATGGCAAGGGGTTCTCCGCCAGGCGCTGATCGATATTGCCAAGGGTGCCCACCAACGAGGCCATCTCGGGAAGACTGGCGTTGGCCACCAGCATCACCGGCCAGTCCTGTGGCAGGCCTGCGCCACGCAGGCCACGGGTCATCGCGCCAAGCTTGTTGAGCCCCATGTAGAACACCAAGGTCTCGTCGCGTCGGGCCAGTGATGCCCAGTCCGGCTCGCCCCCCTCGCGACACTGCTGGGCGGTGATCAGGCGAAGGCTCTGGGCGTGGCCGCGATCGGTCAGCGGAATCCCCATGGCGGCGCAGGCGCTGGCCGCCGCCGAGATGCCGGGCACGATCTCACGCGCAATGCCGGCCTCGTCGAGGGCGTCGAGTTCTTCCCCGAGGCGCCCGAAGATGCCCGGATCGCCGCCCTTGAGGCGCACCACCGCCTTGCCCTGGCGCGCCAGCGCCACCAGCAGGGTGCCGATCTGCGCCTGATCGACGCTGTGGTGGCCCCTGGCCTTGCCGACATAGTGGCGCTCGACACCGGCCGGAATCATCGCCAGCACCTCGGGCCCCACCAGGCGGTCGTAGACCACCGCGTCGGCGTGTTCGATCCGATCCAACGCCTTGAGCGTCAGCAGTTCACCCGCACCGCTGCCCGCCCCCACCAGCGCGACCCGGCCAACAGCGCCGCCTGACCGATGGCCAGCGCCGCTGGCAGCGGACCGGGAGGCCAGCCGGTCGGCCCAATGCTGGCTTTGCCCTGCCAGTCGCCCCAGCAGCATCGACAACCCGTCCAGACGACGTGCCAGCCAAGGCGTCGTCCCCGCTTCAACAAGGTGACCCAGCCGGTCTCTAGGCCGACTGGGGTTGTGCACGCTCGATGCGACCACGGCTCTTCTCCTCTTCCACCAGACTCTTCAATTCGGGAATACAACTGCCGCACTGGGTGCCACAGGCCAGCCGCGCGCCGAGCGCCTCGACGCTGTCGTCGCCGGCACGAATCGCCCGCTGGATCGGGGTGCGCCCCACCTGATGGCAACTGCACACGATCGGCCCCTGGTCAGCGGCGCCGTCATGACAGGCCGCCAGCACTCGCCGCCGATGCTGCTGACCCATGGCCTCGCCACGTGCGGCCTCGTCGAAGCGCTCGCACAGCCAGCCAAGCCCCGGCAGTTCGCTGACCGGGCCAACCATCAGCCACCAGCACAGGCGTCCTTGCTCGAACCCCGCCAGGCGCCAGCGACCACTGGCCGGGTCCTGGGCCACCGGGCCCAGCTCCCCCGGCAACTGGCGTGCGGCCCAGTCGAGCCAGTCGCGTTCGACGCCCGCTTTCTCGACGCTCCCTTTCTCAACACCCCCTGGCTCGATCGGCTCACCGGCCAGTTGCCATCGCTCCGCCGAGGCCAGCGGGACCCGCGTCCAGTAGTTCGTCCCCTCGACCACCCGGGCCGCCAGGCCCGAACCCTCGGGTGGTCCCTGCTGGGCCAGTGCCCGGGAAACCACCAGGGTCGCCTCCCAGGCGTGCTGCAGCGGCGTGACCGCCACCGCGCCATGCTTGGTCTCCGGCTGGCCAGAAAGCGGATCAACGTCCGGGGCGAACAGGCTCCCCGCCAGCGGCGAGTGACTGAAGCGCGGTGTCCAGTGGATGGGCACGAACACTTCCCCACGGCGCTGGGCGGCAGAGACCCTGACGCGGGCGCGCATCTCGCCGCTGCGCGAGCGGATCCTGGCGAGCCCCTGGTCACACAGCCCCAGGGCCTCGGCGTCATCCCGATGGACCTCGACGAAGGGCTCGGAGCGGTGATTCATCAGTCGGCTGGCCCTGGCGGTACGGGTCATGGTGTGCCACTGATCGCGCACCCGCCCCGAATTCAGCCGCAGCGGATAGTCGGCGTCAGGCGCCTGGCGCGGCGCCCGCGCGCTCACCGGCCACAGCCGTGCCCGGCCACTCTCGGTGTAGAAGCGGCCGTTTTCGAACAGCCGCGCGGTGCCTCGTGGTGCGCTTGCCGTCACCGGCCACTGGATCGGTGCGAGATCGTCGTACTCGACCCGGGACAGCCCCGCCAGCCCGGAAATATCGAAGGCCCGCCGTCCCTGGTTGTCGAGGCCCGACAAGCGCGCATGCTCGTCGAAGATCTCGCTGGGGTGGTCATAGGCGAAGGCCTCGCCGAAGCCCAGGCGCTCGGCCACCCGGCACAGGATCCACCAGTCGTGGCGGGCCTCGCCCGGCGGCGGCAGGAGACCGCGCTGGCGCGAGATACGCCGCTCGGAGTTGGTGACGGTACCGTCCTTTTCCGACCAGCCGCTGGCCGGCAACACGATATCGGCAAGTTCCACCAGGTCGGTGTCGGCCATGCATTCCGACACGATCACCAGCGGACAGCGCTCGATGGCGCGGCGCACCCGGTCGGCATCCGGCAGGCTCACCAGAGGGTTGGTGGCCATGATCCACAGCGCCTGGATGTCGCCGCGCTCGACGGCCTGAAACAGTTCGACCGCCTTGTGGCCGGGCTCCCGGGGCAGTGTCGGCACCAGCGCCTCGGTCGACCAGAAGCGGGTCAGCCGTTCGATGGCGCCCGGGGTGTGATAGTCCATATGGGCGGCCAGCTGGTTGGCCAGCCCACCGACCTCGCGCCCGCCCATGGCGTTGGGCTGGCCGGTGATGGAAAAGGGGCCGGCGCCGGGCAGGCCAATCTTGCCGCCGGCCAGGTGGCAGTTGAGGATGGCCTGGCACTTGTCGGTGCCGCTGGTCGACTGGTTCACGCCCTGAGAGTAAAGCGTGACCACGTGCAGCTGGGTGGCAAACCAGTAGTAGAAGGTCTCGAGGCGCTCGGCGTCGAGATCGCAGGCCGCCGCCACCGCCTCGATGTCCGACGCCTCGTCCAGGGCGGCGGCAATCGTCTCTTCGGCGCCGTCCACATGGCGCTTCAGATAGACCTCATCGAGCCGTTGGCGACGGGCCATCCAGGCCAGCAGGCCATTGAACAGCAAAGCATCGCTGCCGGGACGCAGCCCCAGGTACAGATCGGCGATCTCGCAGCTATCGGTGACCCGAGGATCGATGACCACGACCCGCATCAGCGGATTGCGGGTCTTGGCCAGACGCAGCCGCTGATACAGCACCGGATGGTTCCAGGCCAGATTGGACCCCACCAGCACCACCAGTTCGGCCTCTTCCAGGTCCTCGTAGTTGCAGGGGACGGCGTCGGCGCCCAGGGTGCGCTTGTAGGCTGCCACCGCCGACGCCATGCACAGCCGCGAGTTGGTATCCAGGTGCGGTGTCCCGAGAAATCCCTTGAACAGCTTGTTGGCGACGTAGTAGTCCTCGGTCAATAGCTGCCCGGACAGGTAGCCGGCAATGGCCTGTGGGCCGCTACCCTCGGCAATCGCTCCCAGACGCTCGGCGACGGCGTCCAGCGCGCTGTCCCAGTCGGTCTCGCGACCGTCCACCCTGGGTCGCGTCAAGCGCCCCTGGCCGCCCAGAGTCTCCGCCAGGGCCGAGCCCTTGACGCACAGGCGACCGAAGTTGGCCGGGTGATCCCGATCGCCCTTGAGGGTAACCGCCTCGCCATCGCGACGTAGCTCGACGCCGCAGCCGACCCCGCAGTAGGGACAGGTGGTGCCTGTGGCCTCGCCGCCCACACCGCTGTCGATCTCCGTGCTGTCGCTATCCGTCCGGGTCATCGCGCTCTCCTGTCGGCCATCTTGCTGCTCTGGCATATCGGCGGCATCTCATCGGCAGATCATCGCTCCGCTAGCGGCCGGGCCTTGATCGGTCGGGCCTTGCTGCGGTCCAAACGCACGACGCCCATCCCGTCGAGCAAGGCTCGAGGAGATGGGCGTCGTTGCCGGATGAAATCCCGCGCTGGATTTCGTGTGTGCTAGCGCCCGTTGCGGACGAGTTGTCGAACCGGCCCACGCCGCCACCAGCGTCGGGACCCTTCCTGGCTCGGCCTAGCGATCTGGCCCGGCTTAGTGATGCCCATGGCACCACCAACGGCACTAGCTTTGCCAGTAACCAAAGCAAACCCTGTGCCAGAACACCACAATCGCCCCTTGCAGTGTGGAATGCTGGTGCCAGCCAATTGAAGCCACGACGTTTTTTTCTGCCGTTTACCCAGGCGATGGCGGCGAGAAGACGACTGACGGACCCCAGGCTCGCACCACAACGAACGATGGAGGCCACCGTTTACGCACCCTTTCGGTGCGCGAGCGCCTGCCCGGCATATCTGCGGGGGCAGGGCGGTGGCTTTGCAGGGGGTTATCTCCCTGACAGGAAACGACAAGATCGAAAATGGAACGCCTTTTGCGCTGACAGGTGCAGAGGCACCCAAGGTGCACCCCTCATCATGTCGACTCGAGCTCTATCGAGCGACAGCATCATCGAGCCACGCCCATGCCCGAACACGACACCTTGAAGGTCCTGCTGGTCGACGACGAGATAGTGCGCGCCGCCATGGTCGAAGAGGCGCTTGCGCTGGACGGACACCAGGTGGTCTGCCGACTGTCAAGCCCGGCCAGCCTCAACGACATGGTGCAGCAGCATCAGCCCGACGTGGTCATCATCGACATGGAATCGCCGGACCGGGACACCCTGGAGAGCATGGCGCTGCTGCAGCGGGAGAACCCTCGACCGGTGGTGTTCTTCGCCGACCAGCATGACCCCGAATCGCTCAAGGCGGCGGTGAAGGCCGGCGTCAGCGCCTATGTGGTGGACGGTCTGGCGGCCAACCGCGTCAAGGCGGTCATCGATGTCGCCATCGCCCGCTTCGAAGCCTTTCAGGGAATGCGCCGCGACCTCGACAAGGCACGCAATCAGCTCGCCGACCGCAAGCGCATCGAACAGGCCAAGGGCCTGTTGATGAAGCATCAGAGCTGCGATGAGGAACAGGCATACCGCATGCTGCGCAAGCTGGCCATGGACCGCGGCCAGCGCATCGCCCAGGTCGCCCAGAACGTCATCGACATCCTCAAGCCACTGGAGAAGGGATCATGAGTCCATCGCTGTCTTCTGACGCGGCCAGCACGTCCAGAACTGGCGCGCCGCATCCACCCGAGCTCGCCAGCCTGACTCTGGGATTCGTGCCACTGCTGGATGCTGCGCTGTTGATCATCGCCCGGGAAGGCGGCTTCTTCGCCGCCCAGGGAGTCGAGGTCAGCCTGTCACGCGAGAACGCCTGGTCCACCCTGCGCGACAAGGTCGCCGCCGGCCTGCTTGACGGCGCCCAGATGCTGGCGCCGATGCCGCTGGCCATGAGCCAGGGGTTGTCCCGCGCGCCTTGTGACACCCTGGCCGCCGCGGTGCTGAGCCGCCAGGGCAATACGCTGGTGCTGTCTCGCCGCCTGGCCGATGCGGTTGGCGCTTCGGTCGACAACGGGGAGCCCGACGCCTTCGGCGCGGCCAGCGAACTGGCCCGACGCTTCAAGGCCTCGCTGAAAGAAGGCACCCGGCCACGCCTGGCCATGGTCTACCCCTACTCCTGCCAGCACCTGTTGCTGCGTGACTGGCTGGCCCGCGGCGACATCGACGTCGACCGCGAGGTCGAACTGGTCGCGCTGCCGCCCCCGCGCATGGTGGACGCCCTGCGCGAAGGCGAGATCGATGGCTTCTGCGTCGGCGAGCCCTGGGGCAGCCTGGCCCAGCATCGTCAGGTGGGTCGAGTGGTGGCCAGCGGCGCGGAACTGATGCCGGCGCATCCCGAGAAGGTGCTGGGGGTGACTGCCTCCTGGGCGCGGCGCTACCCGAATACCCTGTCCGCGCTGCTGCGCGCCCTCCAGGCCGCCGCCCTGTGGCTGGACAAGGCACCTGAGGCCAGACGCCAGACCCTGGCCTGGCTGGCACTGCCCCCCTACCTCGATGAAGCCGTAGGCCATCTCGACGAACTGCCGCTGGAAGCCGCCCCGGGCTACCCCTGCATCGGTGAGCGACTGCGTCCCCTGACGGCCGATTTCGAGGGGTTGATCCAGCGGTTGTCGCCGCTGCTCGAGGCTCGCGGGCGACAGCTCGACACCGCCACCCTGGAGGAGTGCTACAGCGCTGTGCATTACGACGCCGCCACGCACCAGTACGGTGCCGACACGCCCTGAACCCTGCCTGATCGGTGCTGCAGCCCGCCGCCAGGGCCTGCACCAACAGGCTGTTTTACCAGCACAAAACGTAAAACAGGCATGAAACTTGGATAGCCTGTAGCAAGTGCCGGCGAATGCCGGCGGCGGTCAACGGCGATCGCACCGACACTAGACAAAGACGTCTCTTCACCCTCCGACGCCGGAGGTGTGAGAGACGTCTTTGGCGTTTTTGGAGCCCATGCGATGCCTTATTCCACTGGACCTTCTGACTCCAGGCCCCGTTCCTCTGGCCTGCCTGACTCAAGGTCCCGTTCCGAAATGACCCAGGCCGGCTCGTCTTCCCCGACGAGGTCTGATGACGCACGTCTTCCCCACCTGGTGATCGTCGGCAACGGCATGGCCGCGCATCGATTGATCGAGACCCTGGCGGCCAAGAGTAATGCCCCACGACACATCACCGTGATCGGCGCCGAACCGCACGCGGCCTACAACCGCATTCTGCTGTCGAGCTGGCTGGCCGGCGATGTCGAGCAGGATGGATTGACGCTGACACCGCCGCATGACTCCGCCGTCACGGTCGATCAGCGCCTGGGCGCGCGGGTGGAGCGGATCGATCGTACCCGGCGCCTGGTCGAGTGCGACGACGGCGAGGTGATCCCCTACGACCATCTGGTGCTGGCGCTGGGTTCGCGCAGCGCCATGCCACAGATCCCCGGCATCACGCTGACGGGCGTGTCGGGCTTTCGCGATCTGGACGATGCGGCGCGCCTGGCCGACGCAGCAAAGGCTGGCGACGCGGCGGTGGTGGTCGGTGGTGGTCTGCTGGGCCTGGAGGCCGCCGCCGGCCTCGCCGCCAGAGGCATGCAGGTGTGCGTGCTGCAACGCTCACCGCGCCTGATGAACCGGCAGCTGGACGCCACCGCCAGCACCATGCTGGCAAGCGAAATCGAAGGCCGCGGCATCCATCTTGAGACCGGGGCGCGGTTGGCCGAGATCGTCGGCGATGAAAACGGCCAGGTCGCCGGTGTGCGCCTGGAAGACGACGAGCGCCTGCTGCCGGCGAACTGCGTGGTGATCGCCGCCGGCATCACCCCCAACGCCGAGCTGGGCAGGGATGCGGGGCTCGATTGCGATCGCGCCATCGTCGTCGACGACACCCTGGCCACCTCGGACCCCGACATTTCTGCCCTCGGCGAATGCTGCCAGTTCGAGGACACCACCTACGGTCTGGTGGAGCCGATCTGGCATCAGGTCGAGGTACTGGCCCGTCGCCTGTGCGGCGAGCCCTCGGCGCCTTACCACGAACGCGCCTGCGCCACCAAGCTCAAGGTTTCCGGCGTCTCGCTGTACGCCTTCGGCCCCACCGAGGCCGAGGACGGACATGAGGTCCTCAGCTACCGCGACCAGGGCGAATACCGCCGACTGCTGCTGCGCGACGGCCGACTCGAGGGTGCCGTGCTCTACGGCGATACCCGCATGGGCCCCTGGTTATTCCGGCTCGCCGAGCAAGGCCTGCGACTGGACCAAGTGCGCCACTCGCTGCTGCTGGGCCAGGCCGATACCGAGGCTCTGCTGGCGGACGACGCCACCACCGACACCGACCCATCGACCACCGAACAGGATGCCGCCTGATGTCCAGCACAAAGCACAATCTCGCCGCACACAATGCTCCCGACAGCGACGCCACGGATACCCGCCCCACCCTGGTCGTGGTAGGCAACGGCATGGTCGGTCACCACCTGGTCGAGCAGCTGGTCGAACGTGATCAGCACCGCCGCTACCACATCGTGGTATTCGGCGAGGAACGTCATCTGGCCTACGACCGAGTGCACCTGTCAGAGTACTTCAGCGGCCGCGACGCCCAGTCCCTGGCGCTGTCCACCGCCGACTACTACGCCGAGCACGGCATCGAGCTCAAGTTGCACCAGGCGGTCACCGCCATCGATCGCGATGCACGGCGCGTTCACACCGACGCTGGCTACCTCGACTTCGACCGTCTGGTGCTGGCCACCGGTTCCTTCCCCTTCGTCCCGCCGATTCCCGGCAATGATCGCGAGGGCTGCCTGGTCTACCGCACCCTGGACGATCTCGACGCCATTCGCGCCGCCGCCGCCACCGCCAATACCGGCGTGGTGGTGGGGGGCGGACTGCTCGGGCTGGAGGCCGCCAACGCCCTGCGCGGCCTCGACCTGGACACTGCGGTGGTCGAATTTGCCCCGCGTCTGATGCCGATGCAGGTGGACGAGCAAGGCGGTGAACTGCTCAAGGAAAAGATCGAGGGCCTGGGCGTCCAGGTGCTGACCGAAAGAGCGACCCGCGAGATCGTCCCCGGTGAAGCCAGCCGTCTGCGCATGGTATTTCAGGACGACAAGGTGCTGGAGACCGATCTGATCGTGTTCTCCGCCGGTATACGCCCCCGGGACGAGCTGGCCCGCGAGTGCGGGCTCGAGATCGGCGAACGTGGCGGCGTGGTGATCGATGACCACTGCCTGACCAGCGATCCCGCCATCCTCGCGGTGGGCGAGGTCGCGCTGTACAACAACAGCATCTTCGGCCTGGTCGCCCCCGGTTACCAGATGGCCAAGGCCGCGGCCGACACCCTGTGCGGTGGCGATTCGACCTTCACCGGGGCCGACATGAGCACCAAGCTCAAGCTGATGGGGGTCGACGTGGGGGCCATCGGCGACGCCCACGCCAACCGCCATCCCGGCGCCAAGCAGTACCGCTACTTCGACCAGATCCAGCAGGTCTATCGCAAGCTGGTGGTCTCCGGTGACGGCAAGCGCCTGCTCGGCGCCATGCTGGTGGGCGACAACTCCGCCTACGACAGCCTGATGCAGTACTACGCCAATGGCCTGGATCTGCCGGCGGACCCCGCCTCGTTGATCGTGCCCTCCAGCGAACCGGCGCCGGCGCTGGGCCCGGACGCCCTGCCGGACAGTGCCACCATCTGCTCGTGCCACAACGTCACCAAGGGCGCCATCAGCGTCGCCATCGACGCCGGCTGCGAGGACCTCGGCGCGGTCAAGGGGACGACCAAGGCCAGTACCGGCTGCGGCGGCTGTGCGGCGCTGCTCAAGAACGTCTTCGACCATGAACTGGCGGCCCGCGGCATGGAGGTCGACACCTCCCTGTGCGAGCACTTCGCCCACACCCGCCAGCAGCTCTTCGATATCGTTCGGGTCGCGGGCATCAAGACCTTCAGCGAATTGATGACCCGACACGGCACCATCCTGGACGACGGGGCGCCGAGTCTCGGCTGTGACGTCTGCAAGCCGGCGGTGGCCTCGATCCTGGCCTCCTGCTTCAACGAGCCGATCACCGACGCGGCGCATATCCCGCTGCAGGACACCAATGACACCTTCATGGCCAACATGCAGAAGAACGGCACCTTTTCCGTGGTGCCACGTATCGCCGGCGGTGAGATCACCCCGGACAAGCTGATCGTGCTGGGCCAGGTGGGCAAGAAGTACGGCCTCTACACCAAGATCACCGGCGGCCAGCGCATCGACCTGTTCGGCGCGCGCCTGGAAGACCTGCCGGCCATCTGGGAGGAACTGATCGACGCTGGATTCGAGACCGGACACGCCTACGGCAAGTCGCTGCGCACGGTGAAATCCTGCGTCGGCAGCAGCTGGTGCCGCTACGGCGTCCAGGACAGCGTCGGCATGGCGCTGCGGCTCGAGCATCGCTACAAGGGACTGCGCTCGCCGCACAAGCTCAAGTTTGCGGTGTCCGGCTGCACCCGCGAGTGCGCCGAGGCCCAGAGCAAGGATATCGGCGTCATCGCCACCGAGCATGGCTGGAACCTGTACGTCTGCGGCAACGGCGGCATGCGTCCGCGTCATGCGGAGCTGTTCGCCACCGACCTGGATGACCAGGCCCTGATCCAGGCCATCGACCGTCTGTTGATGTTCTACGTACGCACCGCCGATCGACTGCAGCGGACTTCTGTGTGGCGCGAAAACCTCGAGGGAGGCCTCGACTACCTCAAGGCGGTGGTGCTCGACGACAGTCTAGGCATCGGCGAGGAGCTCGAACGCCAGATGCAGCACGTCATCGATACCTACGAGTGCGAGTGGGCGGGCGCCCTGGCCGATCCGGACAAGCTCAAGCGCTTTCGCAGCTACGTCAACGACAGCCGCCCCGACCCGGACATCATCGTCACCGAGGAGCGCGGTCAGCTCCGCCCAGCCTGAGCCAACCACCGTTTCCGCCCTCGTGACCGACACCACGTCACGAGACGGGCTGCCAACAACGCCACAAGGAGTTTTCCATGACCGCTTCTTCCATCAGCCGTTCGCTGGATTGGATACCGCTGTGCCAGCGCAGCGACCTGGTGCCCTTCTCCGGTGTCGCCGCCTGGATCGACAGCGCCGAGGGCCCCGCCCAGGTGGCGCTGTTCTACTTGCCCGGGCATAGCCCGGAACTGTTCGCCATCGACCACCACGACCCCATCGCCAAGGCCAATGTGCTGGCCAGAGGCATCGTCGGCGACATCCAGGGAGAGCCGGTGGTGGCCTCTCCCCTGTACAAGCAGCACTTTCGCCTCAAGGACGGCAGTTGCGTGGAAGACGACAGCGTCTCGCTGCGCACCTGGGCGGTGGCCTTCGACCAGGACAGGGTAATGATCGCACCCTGAGCGCCGCAGCATTTCGGCCCGGGCCTGTGCGGCACGAAAGCTGGCGGGCTCGGTCCTGACCGTCATCTCGGGGGATAAGTCCGTCGCGGCCGAATCGCAGAGGACCGGCCTGGCGTGAGCGGGAAGGTTGACCGAAGAATTGACCTGATAGCGCAGCGTTGACACTTCGCCCTTGCAGCATTTTTGTCATCGTCCATGCTTGACTCAAGGGCACCGCTGGACCGAATCAGGGTCCAATGTAAAGAAGCGCCGTTGGCAGCACGTCTTGCGCCACAGCGGGACAAGCTGCAAGGAACGGCCAACCCGCCCAAGGGTTCGAGAATCGATTGAGAACCAGTTGAGAATTGGTTGAGAACCGTTTCATGGCCACAGGAGGAGCCTATCGTGTGCAATCCGACACCTTGGCGGCTGTCACATTCCTGACATCGCGCGCTGAGAGTGTCGACATCAAGGCGTCATGTTGACGCCCAAGGTGACAATCAGGAGAGCTGTGCCGATGGTACGCATCGACAAGAAGGCCACCCGACTGTACGTGCTGGACACCAACGTACTGATCCATGATCCCAGCGCCCTCTACCAGTTCGAAGAGCACGAAGTGGTTATCCCCATGACCGTGCTCGAGGAGCTCGACAAGCACAAGAATGGCATCCGCGAAATCGCCCGCACCGCCCGGCAAGTCAGCCGGACCCTCTCTGACCTGACCGCCAACGTCGACATCGACCAGATACGCCAAGGTATTCCCATCACCCGCGTCAGCGGACCAGATGGCCGACTGAGACTGCTCTGCTACTCCGACCTCACCCTGCCCGACAACCTGGAAGACAGCCCCGACAATCGTCTGCTCGGCGAGACCTGCCGACTGCGTCAGGAGCGCCCCGACGCCTCGGTGATCCTGGTCACCAAGGACATCAACCTGCGGGTCAAGGCCGCCGCCCTCGGCGTGCCGGTCGAGGACTACCTGACCGATCGCGCCTTCGATGACTCCGACGCCATGACCGACGGTGTCGCTGTGTATGAGGACGCCGGCCGTGGCTTGTGGGACGCCATGGCGCTGGACGTCAAGGTCGAGCGCGACCATGACCGTGTCATCTATCGACTGAGCGGCGAGATTCCCCAGCACTGGCACCTGGGCATGCTGGTGTCCGACGCCGACGGCGAGGCCAGCTTCGAGGCCATCGTGCGCGAACTCGCCCCCCACCAGGCCACCCTGGAGCTTCTGACCAACTATCGCCACGGCGCCAGCGTCTGGGGGGTACACGCCCACGACAGCCGGCAGAACTTCACCTTGAACCTGCTGATGGATGACGCCGTGGACCTGGTCACGGTGGCCGGCAGTGCCGGCACCGGCAAGACCTTCATGACCCTGGCCGCTGCCTTCCAGCAGACCCTCGATACCAAGCGCTTCGAACGGGTGGTATTCACCCGGGCGCCGATCTCCATGAGCGAGGACATCGGCTTTCTGCCCGGCACCGAAGAGGAAAAGATGTCGCCCTGGATGGGCGCCTTCCACGACAACATGGACAACCTGCTGCGCGACGAGCATGACGGAAGCTCGACCTGGAACCAGGACGCCACGCGCCAGCTACTGGGCTCACGCGTACAGATCCGGGCGCCGGGCTTCATGCGTGGACGCACCCTCAACGACACCTTCCTGATCATCGACGAGGCCCAGAACTTTACGCCAAAGCAGTTGAAGAGCCTGATCACCCGAGCAGGACGCAACACCAAGATCGTCTGTCTGGGCAACGTCGGCCAGATCGACACCCCTTACCTCACCGCCAATACCTGCGGCATGGCCGCAGTGGTTCAGAACTTCAAGAACTGGCCCCATGCCGGCCATGTGACCTTGAAGAGCGTCGAGCGCTCGCGCCTGGCCCTGGCCGGCGAAGAGCTGTTGTAAGCGCCCCCAGCGGAACGAACGCGCCCACCAACGAAACGAAAGCGCCCCCCAACGAAACCAAAGCGCCCCCGCCTGCAAGGCGGGGGCGCTGGCGTTCGGCCCGGAGCTGACACTTTCAGTTGCCCCGGTCACTTGTCACGGTCACTTGTCCCGGTTCATGGCCTTCTCGATCAGCTCCTCGGACTCGCTCTTGGGTGTCTTCTCGATCATTTCGGCCGCTTCGGAATAAAGGCAGACGTAGGTCTGGCAGGAAGCGCAGTGCACCTTTTCATCGGGATTCTTGGTGCTGGGGACTCGCATGTTGTAGCTGCCGCAGTTCGGGCAGGGCTTGGGGATCCGCAGATCTTCGCTCAACGCCATCTCGATCTCCTTGTAGATGGTGGATGATGCCAGGGCCTTGCCCAACGCGAGGTTATCGCGTTCATACTCAGGAAGGAGGCCCTTCAATTGGTTGCGACCGGCACGCTTGGCATCGTAGAGCGCTCCGTCCACACGCCGCATGGCCATGTCGAGACTTTCGTCCTGCCCGACACAGATGGCTCCCATGCTCACCGTTACCTTGAGGGCACGACGGTCGACCTTCAAGGTCGATGCTTCCACGTTGCTTCGAAGACGCTCCAGTATGTCCCAGGCGTCTTCGGCATGAACGTCACCGAGCAGTACCAGAAATTCTTCGCCCCCGATACGCGCCAGCAGGTCATAGGGGCGCAGGCTTAGACGACAGGTATCGGCGAAAGCCTTCAGCACCATATCCCCGGCGGCGTGGCCGTAGGCATCGTTCAGTGACTTGAAATGGTCAAGATCCAGCATCGCCAGCACCGCTGGCTCGCCACGGCGCCGCAATCGGGCGAGTACCCGCGCTCCTGCCTCGAGGAAGGCACGGCGATTCATCACGCCGGTGAGGACATCGGTGCTGACCAGCTTGGCGACACGCGACTCCGCCTGCTTGCGCTGGGTCACATCCAGCAGCAGGCCATCCCAGACCACGGTGCCGTCATCGAATCGCTGGGGCGTCCCCCTGGCCTCGAACCAGCGCTGTCCTTCCGCTACGGTCTCCTGAGCATCACCCAGGGTGATGTCCAGGTGCCAGGGTGTGAGGCTGACCAGCGACTGGGCGAGCGCCAGCGTCAACTGCTCACGCGCGTCCTCGTCCAGCCTGGAAAGCACGACCTCGACGTCTTCAAGGGCTCTTTGACGAGACAGCCCCGTCTGGGATTCGAAGCCAGGTCCCAGGTAGTCAAACGACAAGCCTCCCCCGGGCGACTGGCGCAGCCGGAACACCACTCCCGGGAGCCTCGCCATGCGGCTTTCAATGGTGCGGCTCAGTCGCTGAGCTGACGCCGCCTGCAGTTGCAGTCGGCTGACGTCGTGCTTCATCAGCATCCAGCGGGCAGCGCACCACGACACCGGGTGGATGCTGGTACCAAGGTGACGTAGACGACCAACCCCGTCACAGGCCACCACGCCTTCCCAGCTCCCGCCTCCCTCGCGACAACGCGCAAGGGCCAGCTCCAGTGTCTCGGCTGCCGTACTGCAATGAACATCGGTCAGGCGCAGCCCCCTGATGTCTGCCAGAGACTTGCCCAGTTCATTGCACTGACGAGCGTTCGCCCAGACGATGATTCCTTCATGGTCAAGCAACAAGGCGGACCCCGGCGCGGCGCCCAGCAGGGCCTCGGCCCCCGACTCCCCGTCACTGACCGTCATGGTCTTTGGGGGTGCGCCACTCTCGGCCTTTGTCTTGTCGCGACGGAAAAACCTCCATACAGACATCACCCTGCATCCCGTAAGCTTTTTCTTAATTTTTTGTACGAAAAAAGCTTAGAAGAACCAGACTTCCTTCGCAGGATGAAAAGTCTCATGTTCGCAGGCTGAGCAAAGCAGCCTCAGGACTCACTGTCCCAGCAGCTCACTCATCCACTCGCCGATATCCCCGATCTGCTGCGGGCAGACCGCGTGAGCCATGGGATACTGACGATAGACGGTGTGATAGCCAAGCTCCTCCAGACGAGCGAAGGCGGCTCGGCCCAGGGATTCGGGTACCACCGGATCCATGCTGCCGTGATGGATTTCCACCCTCAGGTCGCGATTGGCCTCGTTCAGCTTGATCGAGTTCGCGGTGGCAAAGTAGGTGGACATCGCCAGCAGACCGCCTAACGGCTTGTCAAAGCTGAAGGCGGCCTCGTAGGCAACGGCCCCACCCTGGGAAAACCCGGCCAGCAGGATACGTCGGCTGTCGATGCCGGCATCGATCTGGGACTGTACGACGCCCTTGATCCGCTCGGCCGACAGCCGCAGCTGCATCTCGTCCACCCGACGGTCCAGGCTCATCTCGAGAATGTCGTACCAGGCGGGCATGACCATGCCACCATTGATGGTGACCGGCAGGCGCGGTGCATGGGGCAGGATAAATCGGATCTGAGCGTAACCGGGCCTTGGCAGCATGGGCACCACCGGCTCGAAGTCACGCCCATCCGCTCCCAGGCCGTGAAGAATGATCATGCAGGCGTCCGCTTCGCCTCGGGGCTCGATGACCAGCTGGTCGTTGTCGCTCATGGGCAGATCTCAGTCTATGTTGCAAAGCACAACCTCCTAGCCTACCGCAATGCGCCAGAGGGGACGAGCCAAACAGGTGAAGTCACCCGGCTACCGAGAAGCACACAGGGCTTTTTAGAAGGGCCAGAAAAAGGGGGTCAGCACCAGCACCACGACCGCAGTCAGCAGATTCAGGGGGCCGCCGAGCTTGAGGTAATCCTGAACCCGGTAGCCACCGGGGCCCATGACCATCAGATTGGTCTGATAGCCAATCGGGGTGAGAAAACTGGCCGATGCGGCAAACATCACCACGACCACGTAGGGCAAAGGATTGACGCCGAGACTCTCGGCCCCTGCCATGGCGATGGGGAAGGTAATGACCGCTGCGGCATTGTTGGTCACCAGCGAGGTCAGCAGCGCCACCACACAGTAGGTGCCCACCAGCAGCGCCCAGGGACTGTCGCCGACGACACTCAGCAGCCCACGGGCCACCACATCTGCTGCCCCGGACGTCTGCAGTGCGGCGCCCAGGCCAAAGGATGCGGCGATGGTCAGTAACACCTGGGTGTCCATGCCGCGACGGGCACTGCGGACGCTGACACAGCCGCTCAACAGGGCTGCCGTGGCGCCCAGCATGGCGGCGTTCATCATGCTCATCAGCCCGGTGGAGGCCAGCACCACTACCGTCGCCAGGATCGCCCAGGCGCGCAGCGCTCGGTCGAAGGCGGGCCTGGCCTGACCATTGACCTGGCTGATCAACAGGAAGTCCTGAGACTGTCGATGACGTTCGATAAAGGCCGGGCGCGCCTCGAGCAACAGCACATCGGAGGGTTGCAGACGAATCTGCCCGAGGCTACCCGCCACCCTGCGCCCACCACGACAGACCGCCAGCACAGCGGCGCCATAGAGCGTGCGAAAATGGCCATCGCGAATCTTCTGCCCGATGAACTGGCACTGGTCGGAGACTACCGCTTCCACCAGGCGGCGCTCGCGAAACTCCTTCTCAAGATGCGACTCCCCCAGACGGGATGGCCTCAGACCGCGCATCTGCTGCAATTCCACTGCCCCCTCAGTGGTGCCGGCAAAGACCAGGTGATCCCCGCCCTTGAGACGTTCACCCGGCCCCACCACGCTGACCACATTGCCACCGCGTTCGATTTCCACCAGGAAGAGCCCGGAAAGATGCCGCAGCCCGGCCTCTTCGACGGTGCGGTCGACCAGCGGCCCCTGCGGATCCACTTCCATTTCGATGGTGAACTCGCGCAGGTTGGCGAAGGCCTCCTCGCTGCCGGGGCGCCTGGACAGCAGACGAGGCGTTACTACCAGCAGGTAGACGACCCCAACCAGCGCCATGGGCACGCCCACCCAGGCGATTTCGAACAGCCCCAGGTGGAGGTCCGGGAAGCGCTCCTGCATCAGCGAATGCACCACCAGATTGGTACTGGTACCCATCAGGGTGACGGTGCCGCCGAGGATCGAAGCGAAGCTCAGCGGCATCAGCAGCAACTGCGGGGCAATCGAGAAGCGACGCCCCCAGCTGATCACCGCAGGGATGAAGGTGGCCACCACCGGCGTGTTGTTGAGCAGCCCGCTGACGGCGGTGACTGGCCACACCAGGCGTGACAAGGCGTGACGTTCGCCGGAGGGGCGTCCCAGCACGTGACGAATGATCAGATCGATACCACCGGTATCACGCAGGCTGGCGACCAGGATGTAGAGGAAGGCGACCGTGAACAGGCCACTGTTGGAAAAGCCGCCCAACGCCTGCTCGGCGTCGATGACCCCAAGGCTCAGAAGCACCACAAGAGCCCCCATCAGCACCATGTCGGGGCCGAGACGGGTCAGCGCCATCAACGGGAAGACGGCACAGGCAACGGAAAGGGCGATCCAGGCATCCAGCGACATGAGGTGGCCTTGCTGAAGAGAATCAGCCTATTGTGCCTCCCTCACCTTATTCTAAATAGTTACAATGTATTATTTTTTTATCTCTTTCAGGCATATGCGCCATTCACCCTATGCCACAGCGCCTTTGCGAGAGATTCACCTCGTTTACGGGTGTCCTTCACCGGCACCCACCCGGGGCGCAGAATGACACATCAGAAACGCAAAAAGGCCCGCCGTAGCGAGCCTTTTCCATGCATCAAGTGCGATGCATCATGCCGCCTGAGCGGCCATCAAGCGATCGACTTAGTCGATGACCTTGATGTTGGAAGCCTGGAGGCCTTTCTTGCCCTGAGTCACCTCGAAGGAGACCTTCTGGCCATCCTGCAGGGACTTGAAGCCGTCGGCTTGAATCTCGGAGAAGTGAGCGAACAGGTCGTCACCGTTGTCGTCCGGAGAGATGAAGCCGTAGCCCTTAGTGTCGTTGAACCACTTGACGGTACCAGTTGCCATGATCGAATCCTCGACTAGCGTATATACATTACCGGGAGATACCCGAGTTGCAGTGGGTAAAACAAGAAACCTTCCCCCGGAACATCGTCGCCAGGATGCTTCGATGACCTCTGAGACGTTCAACTTGCTAACCAACTGCGAGCAGCATGCGCCGTCTTGGCGCTCAGGTCAAACACTATTTGCACTTGGTTACGAGACGATGACGCTTTGCAGTCACCTGCAGCAGCACCTCACGACTGGCCGGCTGCCGCCTATAGCGCGGCCTCTCTCCCGAGCCATGCCTCCGCCTTTTGCTCCACTGTGCCTGGTCGTCACCCGGTGCCGCGTGCTCTATGCCGGTGACAGGTAATGTGCTTGCATGAGTAAAGAACACAAGAAAACCGTGACTCAGGGAGAACGACATGGCCTCGTACCTTTCACGCCACGCCTCGACCCGCTTCGGCGCCTACTACATCGCCGTCGCCGGCCTGATCGTCAGCCTGCTCGGGCTACTGGCGTCACTATGGTGGCTGACGGGGGTGCTGGCGTTTGGCGCGCTGACCGCGCTGGGCACCTATGACATCGTCCAGCGTCGCCGCACGGTCAGTCGCAACTACCCGATCCTGGCGCATATTCGCTACTTCCTGGAATCCATCGGGCCCGAGTTCCGCCAGTACTTCATTGAGGCGGACACCTTCGAGTCGCCCTTCTCCCGCGAGCAGCGCTCGCTGGTCTATCGACGGGCCAAGAGCACCATCGACAAGAAGCCCTTCGGCTCGCTCCGGGACATGAACGCCCCCGGCTACGAGTGGATGGGGCCATCGCTGTCACCGGTGGAGATCACCGATCATGACTTCCGCGTGGTCGTTGGCGAGCATCGCGCCAAGCCCTACAAGGCCAGCGTGCTCAATATTTCCGCCATGAGCTTCGGTGCCCTGTCGCCCAATGCCATCAGCGCCCTCAACGAAGGTGCCAAGCTCGGGGGCTTCTACCACACCACCGGGGAAGGGGCGATATCGCCCTACCACCTGCGCGGCGGCGACCTGGTGTGGCAGATCGGTTCCGGCTACTTCGGCTGTCGTCGCGACGACGGTGGATTCGATCGCGACAAGTTCAAGGAGAATGCCCGTCGTGACGAAGTGAAAATGATCGAGATCAAGCTTTCCCAGGGCGCCAAGCCTGGCCATGGCGGCATCCTGCCGGGGGCCAAGGTGACCGCCGAGATAGCCTCGACTCGCGGCGTGCCCGAAGGCCAGGACGTACTTTCGCCGTCCAAGCACTCCGCCTTCTCCACCCCCTGCGAGATGATCCACTTCATCCAGGAGCTGCGCACCCTCTCCGGCGACAAGCCGGTGGGCATCAAGCTGGCCCTGGGCCATCCCTGGGAATGGTTCGCCATGGTCAAGGCCATGCTGGAATGCGGCGACCGCCCCGACTATATCGTGGTCGACGGTGGCCAGGGCGGCACCGGCGCCGCACCGCTGGAATTCATCAACCGCCTCGGCATGCCGCTCAATGACGCCCTGATCCTGGTCCACAACACCCTGGTCGGCGCCGGACTGCGCGACGAGATTCGCATCGGCGCCAGCGGCAAGATCATAAGCGCCTTCGACATCGCCCGCACGCTGGCGCTGGGCGCCGACTGGGTCAACATGGCCCGTGGCTTCATGTTCTCGCTGGGCTGCATCCAGGCCCAGAGCTGCCACAATGACCAGTGCCCCAGCGGGGTCGCCACCCAGGACAAGGCCCGCGGCAACCGCCTGGACGTCGAGGACAAGTCGGTGCGGGTGAAGAACTTCCACGCCAATACCAAGTTCGCCCTGTGCGAGATGCTGGAGGCTGCTGGGCTGCATCACCCCAGCGAACTTGGCCCCGAACACATCATCAGGCGCCTCTCCAATGGTAAGGCGCTGCCCTACATCAGCCTGATCGACAGCCTGGCACCCAAGGAGTTGCTGGAGGGCGGCGCCAAGAACCATCCGCTGTATCGTGAGTTCTGGGATCTGGCAGATGCGAACAGCTTCGATGCCCCCTGCGCCCTGCACAGTCTGCGACAGACCAAGCTTCTCTAGTCGCCGGCCATCCTCGCCCTCCCTGCCTCCAGGGGGGGCGGCCACCCGCTCTTCCCTTTCGGCTTACCTTGCGCCTGCCTGACCCCACGCAGTGGTGTTGCTCAGCGATGGTCGACGCAGTCCCCCACCTCTTCCAGTTGCATCGTGACATGCTCGATATCGAACCCTTGGGTCAGCACCTCCCGCACTGCCACCAGAGTTGTCTGGTGGTCTTCTCCCGAGCGCACGCCGACGTGCATCGACACCAGATGCCGTCCGGGTGTCAGCGACCAGGCGTGAACATGATGAACGTCGCATACCGCCGGTACCGTCTCGACGACGGCCCGCTTCATGGCATCGATGTCCAGGGATTCCGGAACGCCTTCCAGCAGGATGTGCCCACTCTGGCGCGTTAGTGTCCAGGCATTCCTGAGGATCAGCAGCGCCACCAGCACCGACAGCAGCGGGTCGATCGGCGTCCATCCGGTCGCCATGATCACCAGCGATGCAACGATCGCCGCAACGGAACCGAGCAGATCGCCCAGCACGTGCAGCGCAGCACCGCGAATATTCAGATTGTCGCGATCGCCGCCGTGAAGAATCACGAAGACCACGAT
Source organism: Halomonas sp. EF61 (assembly GCF_040147045.1). Lineage (NCBI taxonomy): Bacteria > Pseudomonadati > Pseudomonadota > Gammaproteobacteria > Oceanospirillales > Halomonadaceae > Halomonas > Halomonas sp. EF61. Next base: position 703,215 of record NZ_JAMSHM010000002.1, read on the forward strand.
ATTGACCAGCAGTCCCGCCACCGCCACCGTCAGCATGACAGGCCCCAGCACCTCGACCGGACTCAGCAGGCGGCGGACCGCCTCGATCGATATCCACACAACGATGGCGATCAGAGTCAAGCCGTTGACGAAGGCGGCGAGGATCTGCACCCGGTCATAGCCAAAACTGCGGGCGTCGTCGGCAGGTCGCTTGCTGAGGCGGGCGGCGAACCAGGCCAGTACCAGAGCAGCGCTGTCGGTAAGCATATGGCCGGCGTCGGCCAGCAGCGCCAGCGATCCGGAGACAACACCTCCGATCACCTCGGCCACCATGAAGGACGCGGTCAGCAGGATGCCCCAAGCCAGCCGACGCTGGCTGTCGGTGTGCACATGGCCGATGCCATGGCCATGGCGGTGCGCGTCATGACCGTGGGGATCGTGCCGATGCTTGTCACGCTCAGCGTGCTGGTGAGCAGGGCCGTCCGCTCTGGCGCTTTCGGTCGTTCGATGTTCATGAGCCATGGGAGTCTCCCGGGAAGACGCGTTCCTCATCCTTGATGCTAGCATTTGCCAGGTGCTGACCTGGTCCACTCGCGCAGCCAGTTCAAGACCAGCGCTACCAGACCAGCCAGCGCAACGGCCACCTCGGGAACAGTCTGCATGGCATACGCCGGCGCTCTGGCCTCCTTGCCGCTTACCGTTGATACTCTTGATGTATTCGCCATGCGCGAGGTCTCCCCCGGAACGGGGCTTACCGACAGCGAACCGACACAGGACCGCCATGACCGACACCGGAACGTCTCCCGACGACCTCCCCGCTATCCTCGCCGGCCCCATCCTGCGACGCTTGAGTCCCGAACGTCTGCGCATCTGGCTGGTGGCGAGCCGTCCGCTCAGCTTGACCCTCGAGCTGTCACCCAGCGGCGAGTCACCTCGCCGACAGCCGCTTGGTGAGGACGATTACCGGCTGGTGCCACTGGGCCGCCATGCCCTGCTCTACCTGATCGATGCACCGCTGGATGAGCCTCTGCCCCAGGACACCCGGATCGACTACGACCTCAAGGTGACGGACGAGCGCGAAGCATCCCTCGGCGAGCTGGCGCCCCATCTGTGCCATGAAGGGCACGAGACGCCGGCATTCGTGCTGGCGTCGAGCCACCGGCGCCTGCTGCACGGCTCCTGCCGTCGTCCTCACTACGATGGCCCGGACGGCCTGGCCCATCTGGACAGCTGGCTCGCCCAGCGTCTCGACTGTCCCGAACAGTGGCCGGCCTGGCTGTTGATGACCGGCGACCAGATCTACGCCGATGACGTCGCCGGCCCCTTGCTGGTGGCGATACACGCGCTGATCGAGCGCCTGGGGCTGTTCGACGAGACCCTCGAGGGCTCGACCATCGACGACAGCCAATCGCTCTACGCAAGCCCCTTCAGCTACTATCGACGCGAGGAGTTGCTGCCCGACGTCAAGAGTTCGGCTGCCCTCAAGGATCGCTTCTTCGGGGGCGTACGCAAGCCGGTGTTCACGTCGGCCAGCGCCGCCAATCACCTGATGACCTTCGCCGAGATGGTGGCCATGTACCTGCTGGTCTGGTCGCCGACGCCGTGGCGCCTCATCGAGTGCCAGCCTCCTGCGCTTGAAGAAGAGCGACGAGAGACCTACGACGACCAGGCTCGGATCATCGACGACTTTGTCGCTACCCTGCCTGCCGCCGCCCGCGTCATGGCCCAGTTGCCGAGCCTGATGATCTTCGATGACCACGACGTCACCGACGACTGGAACCTTACCGCGCAGTGGGAAAGCACGGCTTACGGCCACCCCTTCTCCAAGCGCATCATCGGCAATGCCTTGCTGGCCTATCTGCTGTGTCAGGGCTGGGGCAACGCCCCCGAGCGGTTGAAGACACCGCTGGACGAAGCCCAGGCGCTGTTGAACGACGCCAATGACCATCAAGGCTGGCTCGACAAGGATCAGCAGGATGCCTGTCTCGAGCGCCTCTTTCGCTTCGAGGGCTGGGAATTTCAGGTGGAGGGCAGTCCACGGCTGGTGGTGCTGGATACCCGCACCCGACGCTGGCGCAATGGGCGCAAGCCCGAACGGCCATCCGGCCTGATGGACTGGGAGGCGTTATCGGAATTTCAGCAGGAGTTGATCGACGCACCGTCGGCGGTCATCGTCTCTCCGGCGCCGATGTTCGGGGTCAAGCTGATCGAGACCATCCAGAAATTGTTCACCCTGGCGGGCAAGCCGCTGCTGGTGGATGCCGAGAACTGGATGGCCCATCGTGGCGCCGCCAGCGTGATGCTCAACATCTTCCGCCACTCGCGGACCCCGGGACACTACGTCATCCTGTCCGGCGACGTGCACTACTCCTTCGTCTACGACGTGCGTATCCGTCACCGGCACCAGGGCCCGATGATCTGGCAGATCACCTCCAGCGGTCTCAAGAACTGCTTTCCTGACACCCTGCTGGATACCTTCGACCGGCTCAATCGCTGGCTTTACTCGCCACGCTCGCCGCTCAACTGGTTCACCCAGCGCCGGCCCATGGCAGTGGAGCCCAGGGACCCGGACCGCGCCAAGGCCGGAGAACGCCTGTGGAACGGGCCCGGCATCGGTCTGGTCACCCTGGCCGAGGACGGCAGCCCCGAGGACATCCGTCAGCTCGACGCCCGCGGCATGGAGGTGGTGTTTCCACCGCCCGAGAAGGCGCCATAACCCCGTCCTTGGCTCGCTTGCGCTACAGCAGCCGACCCTGACCGGGTCGGCTCAACCTTTTGTTGGGTTTGCCCAGCTTACTAGCGCTGGCTTATGCGCCCGGTCGGTTTACTTGCGCTGGACCGATTCGACCTTGCGTTCAGGTGGTCCATATCGCTGGCTCATGCGCCCGGTCGGTTTACTTGCGCTGGACCGATTCGACCTTGCGTTCAGGTGGTCCATATCGCTGGCTCATGTGCCCGGTCGGCTTACTTGCGCTGGACCGATTCGACCTTGCGTTTCAGCTTGCTCATGCGAGCACGCTCGGCCAGTGGCCGGCTGGCGTCCTCCACCGGGCCACCCTTGGCCGGTCCCAGCAGGTGGGCCATCCAGCGGGTCTGGGGGTGGCTGTCGAGGGCGATCTTCAACGTCATCGTCAGCACCACCGACAGCAACATGCCGGTGACCCCGAAGATCCAGCCCCACACCACCAGCGACAGAAAGGCGACGAAGGTGGACAACCCCAGCGCCCGCCCCATGACCCGCGGTTCGACCAGATTGCCCATGACGAAGTTGATCGACAGATAGGCAAGGCTCAGCAGCAGCGCATCGCCCATGCCCCCGTCCGGAGACACCAGCACCAGCAGCACCGCCGGCACCGCGGCGATGGCCGAACCGATGTTGGGGATATAGTTGAGCGCAAAGGCCAACACCGCCCACAGCAGCGGGAAGTCGACCCCCACCAGCAGACAGGCCACCCACACCAGGGCCCCGGTGACCAGGCTGATCACGGTCTTGACCGCCAGGTAACGCTTGAGGGTGTGGCTGAACTCGTTGAAGCGCTCGAGGCTCGGGGCGGGGTTGGCCAGCGCCCGGGATATCTTGTCGCGGAAGTTCAGGGTCTCGAACAACATGAACATCACCAGCAGCGCCACCACGACACTCTGCATCATCAGATTGCCGAGCTGGCTGAGCAGTGCCGGTAGCCATTCGCCAAGCTTCTGGGTGTCGAGAAACCCGGCCAACCGCTGGGTGTCGATGGCAAGCCCCATGCTGGCCAGTCCATCGAGCAGGCGCAGGTAGTATTCGTAGAGCTTTTCCTCGATCCCGGGCAAGGCCTCGGCAAAGGTACCGACACTATTGGCCAGCAACAGCGCCAGCAGGATCAGCATGCCGCCGATCACCACCAGCGTGACCCATACCGATAGTCTCAAGCCCAGCCCCCGCTCGTGCAGCCACTGCACCGGGGCGGTACACACCACCGCGATGAACAGCGACAGCAGCACCGGCACCAGCAGGTCTGCCCCCGCGCGCATGCCGGCGACGATGACCACCAGTGCAGCCAGGGCCAGCGTCAGGTTCAAGGGGAGCCTGCGCTCCTGCGCCTCGACTTCATCTTCCATGGACGGTAGCTCCTCTCGTTAACCAGCCGTCGGCTCGACGGCGTTGTCGGCGCCATCATGCCCCGCCAATCGTTTCAGCACAAAGAATCATGGCACATGGCGCAACATTGCCAATGTTCCGTGTATCACTCCGGCGACATTGGCCGGCCCAGCCTCAACCATGCAAGGATCGTGGAGACGCTTGAGATCCGGGAACGTCTCGCCAGGGACACCGTCCCAGCCAGTAGGCCCTGGCCGGTGCGGGTACCTGTCAGACTTGTCTGCGACGCGCCCCCTGTTGTTCGCCCTGTTGTTTGCCCTGTCGTTCATCCCCCACGTTACAAGGAGAATCCGATGTCACTCGCCACTCCCTCCGCCCGGTCACGGGCGATGCCGAGCCTTCGCCTGCGCCACCTCCACCGGCTGGCAACGGTGGGGCTCGGCCTGGCGCTGGCTTCTATGGCCGCCACGCCCTCCCTGGCCGCCGAGTCACCCACGCCACGCTATCTGGATATCCAGGCCCAGTCCGAGCTCAAGGTCGCGCCGGACGAGGCGACCTTGAACGCCCGACTGTGGGAGCTGACACCGGCCATCGCCCAGGAAAAGGACAGTGGTGACCACGGCCAGGCCCTGGCTGAGGCCCGCCAACGCCTGGAGGATCGTGCCGCCGAGCTGATCTCGGCGCTGGAAGACGCGGGTCTTTCCCGCGAGGCGATCAACGCTGGATCGCTGCGGGTACAGCAGGAGATGCTGCATCAAACGCGCCAGGGCAACGACAACCCCATCCCCATGGTACGTACTCGCCTGGAGCGTCCGGTGACCCTGGCGATCAGCGATCTCGATAGCCTTCCGACCCTGCTCGACGCCCTGACCGAAGCCGGCGTCAATGCACTGGACGGCGTCAGCTACGATCTTGCCGACCGCGACGCGGCCAGCGACCGCGCACTGACCCAGGCTCTCGAGCGCGCCAGGGCCAAGGCCGAACTGATGGCGGACGCCCTGGGAGTGGAGCTCGGTGAGGTGATCCATGTCAGCGAGACCAACGCCCCGGTGTTTCAGCCACGCATGATGGCGATGCGCGCCGACATGGCCGAAAGCGGCGGCAACGCCGACTACAGCCCCGGCAGCATCACCATTGACGCCGGTGTCCAGGTCCGCTGGGGGCTGGCCGAGGCAACCGCGGATATCGATCAGGATCGCCAGCAGGTCCCGGCTGCGCCGCAATGACGATAGCGGCGACGTCAGCCCGACGGCCATGGCACCGGTGGCCAGCGAGTCGCACCCGCCCAACGGAAAGCGGCCGGGGTCCGGTGCCATATCGCCTAAGCCCGTCACGCAAAACCCCGTGACGTAAAAAGTCCGTGACGTAAAAAGCCCCGGTGGTCTCGACCACCGGGGCTTTTGCTTGAGCAAGGGCAAGCGCGCCCGCCCCTCTCAAGGACGGATCAGACGTTGATGCGCTCGACCCAACCCATATAGGGACGCAGCACCTCGGGAACGGTGATCGAGCCGTCCTCGTTCTGGTGGTTTTCCATCACCGCGATCAGGCAGCGGCCCACCGCCAGGCCGGAGCCGTTGAGGGTGTGCAGAAGCTGCGGCTTCTTTTCACCCTTGGCGCGGAAGCGCGCCTGCAGGCGGCGTGCCTGGAAGTCCTCGCAGTTGGACACCGAGGAGATCTCGCGGTAGGTGTCCTGGCTCGGCAGCCAGACCTCGAGATCGTAGGTCTTGGCGGCGGAGAAGCCCATGTCACCGGTGCACAGGGTCACCACCCGATAAGGCAGCTCGAGTGCTTGAAGGATCGCCTCGGCGTGGCCGCGCATTTCCTCCAGCGCCTCGTAGCTCTTGGCCGGATCGACCAGCTGCACCATCTCGACCTTGTCGAACTGGTGCTGGCGGATCATCCCGCGGGTATCGCGACCGTGGGAACCTGCCTCGCTGCGAAAGCAGGGAGTATGGGCGGTCAGCTTCAGCGGCAAGGCGCCAGCGTCGACGATCTCGCCGCGCAGCAGGTTGGTCAGCGGCACCTCGGCGGTGGGGATCAGGTGGAACTCGCGCTCGTCGTCAAGCTTGAACAGGTCCTCGCCGAACTTGGGCAACTGGCCGGTGCCGTAGAGCGAGTCCCGGTTGACCATGTAGGGCACGTAGCACTCTTCGTAGCCGTGCTCCAGGGTCTGCTTGTCGAGCATGAACTGGGTCAGGGCGCGGTGCAGGCGAGCGATCGGCCCGCGCATCACGGCGAAGCGAGCGCCGGTCAGCTTGGCGGCAACCTCGAAGTCCAGATCGCCCTTCTTGGCTCCCAGGTCGACGTGATCCTTGACCTCGAAGGCGTACTCGCCGGGGTTGCCCCAGCGCGACACCTCGACGTTGTCGTCTTCGCTCGCACCTTCGGGCACGCTGGCGTGGGGCAGGTTCGGAATCCCCGCAGCGATGTCTTCCCACTGGCCCTGCACCTCGGCCAGCGCCACCTTGGCGGCGTCCAGGCGCTCGCCCAGGTCACTGACCTCGTCGAGCAGCGGCTGGATGTCCTCGCCGGCGGCCTTGGCCTTGCCGATCGCCTTGGAGCGAGTGTTGCGCTCGTTCTGCAAACGCTCGGTCTCGGTCTGCAGCTCGCGACGGCGGGATTCCAGCGAGCCAAGCGCCTCGCTGTCGAGAGAGTAACCGCGGGTGGCCAGTCGTTGGGCGAGCGTATCGAGGTCGCCGCGCAGCAGTTTCGGATCGAGCATGGAGTCTGGTCCGTCGCCTGAATGAAAGTTGAATCAATCGCCTGAGATAGCGCCACGTCCGTTCTGCAAGCAAGCAAGCAAGCAAGCAAGAGGATTGGTAATCAAGGGCCAATCCTGATCAAGCCTGGTTGTAGGCACTACACAGAAACTTGTCGTCGCATTTACGTCGAGACGTAAAATCGCAAAGCTGTGTTTAAAGTAATACGTAGAATTTCTGCCGGCGGCTATTGTAGGCAAAAGCGAGAGGCGGCGCCATCGACCGGGGGCGAGCGCCCGCTTCTCGCGCGATCGGGATGCACCTACCCCCCGAGACGCGGTAAAGTGGACGCCCTCCCATTCTCCTGCCCTGTCGATAGCGCCAGCCGCGCCACCGCGGGGCCTGTATCGACCGAGACCATGATCGCACCACTGCCCCTAGCTGATGCCGCGACCCCACTGGACCAACACTACGTCGACTTTCTCAATGCCCTGAAGGCGGAAGGTTTCGAGGGCGAAATCGCCCCGGACTACGCCAGCCGCACGGTACTGGCCACCGACAACTCGCTCTACCAGCGTCTGCCCCAGGCGGCGGTGTTCCCGCGTCATGCAGGCGACCTCGAGCTGCTCGGCCGGCTCGCCGGGCGCGAAGCCTTCCGCAAGGTGGCCCTGACACCGCGTGGTGGCGGCACCGGCACCAACGGCCAGTCGCTGAGCGACGGCCTGGTGGTGGACGTCTCCCGGCACATGAACCAGATCCTCGAGATCGACGTCGACAACCGCCGGGTACGGGTCCAGGCCGGGGTGGTCAAGGACCAGCTCAACGCCGCCTTGAGGCCCCATGGGCTGTTCTTCGCACCGGAACTGTCCACCTCCAACCGGGCGACCATCGGCGGCATGATCGCCACCGACGCCAGCGGCCAGGGCAGCTGCGAATACGGCAAGACCCGCCACCATGTGCTCGAGCTCGACAGCGTACTGATCGGCGGCGAGCGCCTGATCAGCGCCGCGGTCGACGAGGACGAACTCGAGACCCTGTGCGCCGAGGACTCGGCCCGGGGCCGCGCCTATCGCGCCGCCCGCATGATCATCGAGCAGGAGCGCGAGCGCATCGAGGCGATCTTCCCGCCGCTCAACCGCTGCCTGACCGGCTATGACCTGGCCCACCTTCGCGACGACGACGGCCGCTTCAACCTCAACAGCGTGCTGTGCGGCGCCGAGGGCTCGCTGGCGCTGACCAACGAGGCGGTGCTCAACGTGCTACCGATCCCGCGCCACTCGATTCTGGTCAATGTGCGCTACCCGAGCTTCATGGCGGCCCTCGCCGACGCCAAGGCGCTGATGGCCGGCGGCTCGTCACCAGAAAAGCCGCAGGCGCTTCGCCCCACCTCCATCGAGACCGTGGACGACAAGGTGTTGAAGCTCGCCATGGAGGACTTCGTGTGGGACTCGGTGGCCGAGTTCTTCCCGGTGGATGACGGACCGGCCATCGAGGGCATCAACCTGGTGGAGTTCAACGACGACGACCCCGAGCGCCTCGAGGCCCGGGTGGACGCCTTCTGCCGGGGACTCGAAAGCGACACCAGCGTCACCCGCCTGGGCTTCACCCAGGCCGTCGGCCGTGACGCCATCGGTCGGGTCTACGCCATGCGCAAGCGCTCGGTGGGCCTGCTCGGCAACGTCAAGGGCGAGAAGCGCCCGCTGCCCTTCGTCGAGGATACCGCGGTCCCCCCAGAGCACCTGGCCGACTACATCGCCGAGTTCCGCACCCTGCTCGATGCCCGAGGGCTCGAGTACGGCATGTTCGGACACGTCGACGCCGGAGTGTTGCATGTGCGCCCGGCGCTGGACATGAAAGACCCGCGCCAGCAGGCGATGATCCGCGAAATCTCCGATGAGGTGGCGGCGCTGACCCAGCGCTACCACGGCCTGTTGTGGGGGGAGCACGGCAAGGGCGTGCGCTCGGAGTACGCCCCGGCCTTCTTCGGTGAGCTCTACCCCAGCCTGCGACGCCTCAAGGGTGCCTTCGACCCGCACAACCAGCTCAATCCCGGCAAGATCGCCACGCCGCTGGTGGAGACCGACGAAGCGGCCAACAGCCAGCCCGAGCCCGGGGCCAGCCTCAGCGACCCCGGCCTGCTGGCCATCGACGCGGTACCCATGCGCGGCGATTTCGATCGTCAGATCGACGAGCGGGTGTGGCAGGCCCACGCCGACGCCGTCTACTGCAACGGCAACGGCGCCTGCTACAACTATGATCCCGACGACGCCATGTGCCCGTCGTGGAAGGCCACCCGGGATCGTGTGCACTCGCCCAAGGGCCGCGCCAGCCTGATGCGCGAATGGCTGCGCCTGCAGGGAAAGGCCGGCATCGACGTGGTCGAGGAGTCACAGCGCAAGAAGGATGAGACCGCGCTCGGCTGGCTCGCCCACCTACCCCGCCGCGCGCTCAACAGCCTGCGCGGCAAGGACGACTTTTCCCACGAGGTCTACGACGCCATGGCCGGCTGCCTGGCGTGCAAGTCCTGCGCCGGCCAGTGCCCGATCAAGGTCAATGTCCCGGCCTTCCGCTCCCAGTTCCTCGAGGTCTACCACGGACGCTACCTGCGACCGCTGCGCGACTACCTGATCGGCGGGCTCGAATTCCTGCTGCCGGCGCTGGCGCCACTGGCCCCGGCCTACAACGCGGCACTCGACAACCGCCTGGTGGACCGGCTGATGGCCCGCGGCCTCGGCATGGTCGACAGCCCCAGGCTGTCACGCGCCCGGCTCAAGAAGCAGCTCAAGGCCTGGGGCGTGGCCGAGGCCACTCCGCTGACGCTGGGACGCCTCAGCGAGCGCCAGAAGGCGCGCAGCGTGATCCTGGTGCAGGACGCCTTCACCAGCCACTTCGAAGCCAGACTGGTCGCCGACGTGGTGGAGCTGCTGTCGCGCCTCGATATCCGCGTCTTCGTCGCGCCCTACAAGCCCAACGGCAAGCCGCTCAACGTCCAGGGCTTTCTCGGCGCCTTCGAGCGCACCGCCCGCAAGCGTGCCCGAGAGCTCTCCACCCTGGCTGCCAGCGGCGTGCCGCTGGTGGGCATCGACCCGGCGATGACGCTGACCTATCGTCAGGAGTACGTGAAGGCACTGGGTGAGCAGGCCGTGCCTGAGGTGCTGATGCTGCAGGAGTGGCTTTTGAGCCTGGGCGCCTCGCTGGTGCCCTCGGGACTCGACCTGAGCGAGGAAGCCCCCTTCCAGCTGCTGTCCCACTGCACCGAGAAGACCCAGGCGCCGGGCAGCCCCAAGGCCTGGCAGCAATTGTTCGAACGTTTCGGGCTGCGCCTGGCGCCGCTGCCCTCGGGCTGCTGCGGCATGTCCGGCACCTACGGCCACGAGGCACGCAACCTTACGACCTCGCGTACCATCTACGCCCAGTCGTGGGAACCGGTGGTGCAGGAGCACGGCGGCAGCGGTCGCCTGCTGGCCACCGGCTACTCCTGTCGCAGCCAGGCCCGTCGCTTCTCCGACAGCCAGCTGCCGCATCCGCTGCAGGCGCTGCTCGGCGCACTTCGTCGGGCGAGCTGAGTCAGACCATCGTTGAGGCCTATGATGGCGATGGTTTGCATGATCGACGCCGCGTCAGTACGCTGCGCGGCTTTTCCCGTTTCGGAGTCGACCGACCATGGAGCATGCCGGACTCACCCTGGCGGCCGTTGGCCTGCTGGCGCTGGGCTCACAGTGGCTAGCCTGGCGCCTCAAGGTCCCCGCCATCCTGACGCTGTTGATCGCCGGCATTGCCGCAGGCCCAGTGACCGGCCTGCTCGACCCCGACGCCTTGTTCGGCGAGCTGCTGTTCCCGCTGGTGTCGCTGGCGGTGGCGGTGATCCTGTTCGAGGGTAGCCTCACCCTGAACTTTCGCGAGCTGGGCGGCCATGGCCGCACGGTGCGCCGCCTGGTCACCTGGGGAGCCCTGATCACCGCCCTGTGCGGAGCGCTGGCCGCCCGCTGGCTGCTGAGCCTGAGCTGGGAGATGGCGAGCCTGCTGGGGGCGCTGCTGGTGGTCACCGGCCCGACGGTGATCCTGCCGCTGCTGCAGACCCTGCGGGCCCGCGAGCACCTGACCCAGATCCTGCGCTGGGAGGGCATCCTGATCGACCCGGTGGGCGCCATCGGCGCGGTGCTGGTCTACGAATTCGTCGCCCTGGGCTCCGGCACCCAGGCACTGCCGCACACCCTGATGCTGTTCGCCCAGACCGCGTTGATCGGCTTCGGCTTCGGCGTCGCCGGCGGCTATCTATGGGGCCAGGTACTGCGCCAGCACCTGCTGCCGCAACGGCTGCACAGCTTCGGCACCCTGATGACCATGCTCGGTCTGTTCACCCTGTCCAACACCCTGTTTCACGAGTCCGGCCTGTTGACGGTAACGGTAATGGGCGCCTGGCTCGCCAATATGCGTGGCGTCCCCACCCGACCGATCATCGAGTTCAAGGAGACCCTGTCAATCCTTCTGATCTCGGGTCTGTTCATCCTGCTGGCGGCACGTCTGACGGTCGAGCAACTGGCACTGCTGGGCTGGCCGGCCTGGGCCTTTCTGGCGGTGCTGTTGTTGCTGGTGCGTCCGCTGGCGGTGTGGCTGTGCACCCTGGGCAGCGGCCTGGACTGGCGCGAGAAGAGTCTGCTGGCGTTCATCTCGCCCCGCGGCATCGTCGCCGCCGCGGTGGCCTCGCTGTTCGCGCTGCGGCTGGAAGAGATCGGAGTGCCCGGCGCCGACCGGCTGGTGCCGGTGACCTTTCTGGTGATCATCGCCACGGTCGTATCCCAGAGTCTGCTGGCCCGCCCGCTGGGCGACTGGCTGAAGGTGCGCCGTCCCTCGGCCCACGGCGTGCTGATCATCGGCGCCAACCCGGTGGCCCGGCAGATGGCCCACTGTCTGCGCCAGGCCCGACTCGGCGTGCTGCTGACCGACTCGAGCTGGGACGCGGTGCAGGCCGCCCGCGCCGAGGGGCTCTCGGCCTACTACGGTGACCCGCTGTCCGAACACGCCGCCCAGCACATGGAACTGAGCGGTATCGGCTACCTGATGCCGCTGTCGCCCTACCGAGAGCTCAATGATCTGGCCGCGCTGCACTTCGAGCATCTGCTGGGCCAGGGCCAGGTGTTCCGCCTGGCGGTCAACCTGGGGCGCCAGGCCCGGCGCCAGCACGCCACCGCCATCGAGCATGTTCCCTATCTGTTCGGCCGCGAGATGACCTTTGCCCAGCTCTCGAGCCTGGTCGAGCGTGGGGCTCGCTTCGAGGTCGAAAGGCTCGACGAAGCCCCCCGTTCACGGGCGCTGCTGCGCGCCAGCGGCGATAAGCGTGCGAGTGGAGAAAGGGGAGAAAGGGGAGAAAGACGCCCAGGTCACGTCCACAGCACAGACACCCGGCAAGCGCCCCTCCAGGCCAAGGACATCGCCAGCGCGAGACGTCAGGGGGCTTTCCCCGGCGACACCGACTCGGCGCCGCTGATCTGTGTCGGCACTTCAGGGCGGCCGCGCATCGCCACCGCCGACGCGCCGCTGACACCGCGCAAGGGCGATCATGTGATCCGCCTGGTCATGCCGGACCGGCAAAGTAGTCGGAAATAAAAACACCTCGGGCCGGTCGATGACCGGCCCGAGGTGTCTTCAGGCGAGTACAGGACTCAGAAGAACAGTCGCCGCAGGGCCTCGCCCGGATCTTCTTCGCGCATGAAGGCCTCGCCCACGAGGAAGCCGTGGACGTCGTTCTCGCGCATGCGCAGCACATCGTCGCGGCTGTGGATGCCGGACTCGGTGATCACCGTGACCTCGGGCGGAATCCGCGGCAGCAGTTCCAGGGTGGTCTCGAGTCGGGTATTGAAGGTATGCAGGTCGCGGTTGTTGATCCCGACCAGATCCAGATCGAGCGCCAGCGCCCGCTCCAGTTCCTGGGCGTCGTGGACCTCCACCAGCACGTCCATGCCAAGCTCGCCAGCCTGCTGGTGCAGGTCGCGCATCTGGGCGTCCTCCAGGGCGGCGACGATCAGCAGGATGCAGTCGGCGCCGATGGCCCGCGCCTCGCTGACCTGGTAGCCGTGGACGATGAAGTCCTTGCGGATCACCGGCAGGCTGCACGCCTCGCGGGCGGCAATCAGGTAGTCCTCATGGCCCTGGAAGAAGTCAGCGTCGGTCAGCACCGAGAGGCAGGCCGCCCCACCCCGGGCGTACTGAGCGGCGATCTCGGCCGGGCGAAAGTCCTCACGGATCAGCCCCTTCGAGGGTGAAGCCTTCTTGACCTCGGCGATCACCGCGGCGTCGCCGTCGCGGATCCGCTCGGCCAGCGAGATGACGAAACCGCGCGGTGCATCCTGCTCTCGCGCACGCGCGAGCAGCGCCTGCTCGCTGACCTGGCGGCGTCGGCTGGCGACCTCCTCGTCCTTGCGCTCGAGGATTCGCTCGAGGATCGTCGGGGTGGCATTGGCCATGTTGTGATTCTCCTTGCGGCCCGTCGGGCTCTTTTCAGAAAGGTCCTACTGAGCGAACACCCGGGTAAAGTGGGCCAGTTCCTTCATCTTTTCCAGCGCCAGCCTGGTTCCCTGGGCGTCCTGGGCCATCAGCACGCCTTCCTTGAGGGAATCGGCCACGTCGGCGGCGTAGAGGGCGGCGCCGGCGTTGAGGGCGACGATATCCGCCGCAGGCCCCTCGCCTGACAGCGCCTTCTCGACCAGACGCAGGCTGTCTTCGGCGGTCTTGACCTTGAGCGGAGCGAGCGACTGACGCTCGATACCGACATCCTCGGGGGTCAGGGTATAGCGGTGGATCTCGCCATCCTTGAGTTCGGCGATGCGGGTCGGCGCCGCCAGCGAGATTTCGTCCAGGCCGTCTTCGGCGTGGGCCACCAGCACATGCCGACTGCCGAGCTGACGCAGCACTTCCACCATCAACTCCAGCAGGTCGGCGTGGTAGACGCCGAGCAGCTGATTGGGCGCACTGGCAGGGTTGGTCAACGGCCCCAGAATATTGAACAGGGTGCGCACACCCATCTCGCGGCGCGGACCGATGGCGTGACGCATGGCCGGGTGGTGATTGGGCGCGAACATGAAGCCGACGCCGACCTCCTCGATGCAGCGGCCTACCTGTTCGGCGTCCAGATCCAGGCCGATGCCGGCCACCTGGAACAGATCGGCGCTGCCCGAGGACGACGACACCCCTCGGTTGCCGTGCTTGGCCACATGGGCGCCGGCGGCGGCGGCGACAAAGCTCGAGGCGGTGGATACGTTAAACAGGTTGGCGCCGTCCCCACCGGTGCCGACGATATCCACGACGTTGTCGCAGGACAGCGTTACCGGCGTCATCAGGTCGCGCATCACCTGGGCGCAGCCACTGATTTCCTCGGCGGTCTCGCCCTTCATCGCCATCCCCATCAGAAAGGCGGCGACCTGGGCGTCACTGGCCTCGCCGGTCATGATGGTGCGCATCACCGCATAGGCCTGCTCTCGGCCCAGGTTCTCCCGGCGCATCACCGCCGCGATGGCATTGGTCATCTGCATGCAAGTCTCCTGATGGTAGTCAGTGGCGCTCGAGGAAATTGGCCAGCATCTCGTGTCCCTGTCGCGACAGGATCGATTCCGGGTGGAACTGCACCCCTTCGATGGGCAGCTCCTTGTGGCGCAGGCCCATGATCAGGCCGGGGGTGATGTCGTCGTCATCGGTCCAGGCGGTGATCTCGAGACACTCCGGCAGACTCTCGCGCTCCACCACCAGCGAATGGTAGCGGGTCACCGAGAGCGGATCATCGAGGCCCTTGAACACGCCCTGTCCGGCATGGCGAATGTCGGAGGTCTTGCCGTGCATGACCTGGGGCGCGCGGACCACCTTGCCGCCGAACACCTGGCCGATGGCCTGGTGGCCGAGGCACACACCGAGCAGCGGCAGCTTGCCGGCGAAGTGGCGAATCAGCTCCAGCGAGATGCCGGCCTCGTTGGGCGTGCAGGGCCCCGGCGACACCACGATGTGGCTGGGCGCCATGGCCTCGATCTCGTCGAGGCTGATGGTGTCGTTGCGTCGGGTTACCACCTCGGCGCCCAGTTCGCCTAGGTACTGGACGATGTTGTAGGTGAAGCTGTCGTAGTTATCGAGCATCAAGATCATGGTGGCTCCAGGATTCAATATTGGGCTTCACCCAGCGAGACGACCCACACACAAAAATGCCGCCTCGCGGGCGGCACTCTCGCTGTCCTGACCGTCGTTGTCCAGACCGTGGTCCGCGACACCCCGGCGCTCAGGGTTCCTCCGCCCGCTTCAGTCGAAGGGGCGCCACCACTGCTGGCGATTACGGGACGGTGCGGAGGTCATATTCATCATGGGCTTATAGTGTGTGTCGTGGTCATGGCTGTCAAGCGGATGTCAGGCCGAACTCAGCGCAGTCCCTGCTCGGCCATGGCCACGGCACGAAACAGCGCACGCCCCTTGTTCAGGGTCTCGTCCCACTCGGACTGGGGCACCGAGTCCGCCACCACGCCGGCGCCGCATTGGACGTGCAGCTGACCGTCCTTGATCACCGCGGTGCGGATGGCGATGGCGGTGTCCATGTTGCCATGCCAGGACAGGTAGCCGACGGCCCCGGAGTAGACGCCGCGCTTGACCGGTTCGACCTCGTCGATGATCTCCATCGCGCGGATCTTGGGCGCTCCGGACAGGGTGCCCGCCGGGAAGGTGGCGCGCAGCACGTCCATGGCGCTGTAGCCCGGCTTCAGCTTGCCGGTGACGTTGGAGACGATGTGCATGACGTGGGAGTAGCGCTCGATGGCCATCTGATCGGTCACCTCGACGCTGCCGGTCTCGGAGATGCGGCCGACGTCGTTGCGGCCCAGGTCGATCAGCATCAGGTGCTCGGCGACTTCCTTGGGGTCGGCCAGCAGGTCCTCCTCCAGCGCCTTGTCCTCGGCCTCGGTCTTGCCACGCACCCGGGTGCCGGCGATCGGACGCACCGTCACCATGCCATCCTCCAGGCGGGTCAGGATCTCCGGCGAGGCGCCCACCACATGGTGGTCGTCAAGGTTGAAGAAGAACATGTAGGGCGACGGATTGAGGCTGCGAAGAGCCCGATACAGGTCCAGCGGCTCGGCCTGGAACTCGATCGACATGCGCTGGGACGGCACGCACTGCATCACGTCGCCGGCCAGCACGTACTCCTTGATCCTTTCCACCGCCGATTTGAAGCCCTCTTCGGTGAAGCCGGAGGTGAAGTGCCCCTCCTCCACCGCCGGGCGCGCGTCACCGGGCACCCGCGAGGCCACCGACAGCGGGCTGCGCAGGGCGTCTTCCAGGGCGCTCAGCCGGGCCTGGGCGGCGCTGAAGGCCGAGGGCGTGGAAGGATCGGCGTGGGTCCACAGGGTCAGACGCCCATAAAGGTTGTCGAACACCACCAGCTCATCGCACACCATCAACAGGATATCCGGCACCCCGATGGGGTCGTCCTTCTCCACACCGGCCAGGCGCGGCTCGATATAGCGGATGGTGTCGTAGCCGAAGTATCCCACCAGTCCGCCGTCGAAGATCGGCTGGTTGTCGAGCACCGGCACCTTGAAGCGACGCTGGAACTCCTCGATCCAGGCCAGCGGATCTTCCACTTCGGTGGCGCCGGTCACGTCACCATCGACAATATGCTGAACCTGATAGCCCCGCACCTCGATGCGTTCGCGACAGGGCAGCCCGATGATCGAGTAACGCCCCCACTTCTCGCCGCCGGTCACCGACTCGAGCAGAAAGGTCCAGGGCTGATCGGCCAGTTTCAGATAGGTGGACAGCGGCGTGTCCAGGTCGGCCATCATCTCGCGGGTGATGGGAATACGGTTGTAGCCGGCCTGGGCCAGCTCATCGAAACGCTCGGGGGTCATCATGCCCAGATCCTCAATTCAAGAGACGAAAGTGACAACGACAAGAACGGAGAAACGGTCACCATCGCCAACCGCAGGACGTCGTAGGCAGCGACGCAGACAGATGCGGACAGGACATCGAGGAGAAGCAAGGCTGGGCCATGGGCAGTCCACCAGCGAAACGAATGAATGAAGCCAACGAGTGACAGACCGCTACCGCGAGACCCGTGCGCCGCGCTCGAGGATTCCACACGACGGGATTCCCTGTGACGCGCGCCTGGCAAGGCCTGCAATAGCGAGGATTTATCGGCATGACGCTAACGATAGTGTCATGCCAAAAAACCCTAAACGAGTTGTTCCAGCGATTCAACCACCAGATCCGGCTCGCTCAGGCTGATCGGCTCGCCGTGATTGTAGCCGTAAGGCACCGCCACGGTACGGAAACCGGCGGCCTTGCCCGCCGCGACATCGTGACGGGAGTCGCCCACCATAAGACAGTACGAGGGACAGACGTCGAACTGCTGGGACAGGTGTCGCAGCGGCATGGGATCAGGCTTGCGACGAGGCAGGGTGTCGCCACCGAGGCAGGCGGAAAAGAAGCCATCGATACCCAGGTGCTCGAGGATCGGGTGGATGAAGGCCTCGGGCTTGTTGGTGACCAGACACAGGATCAGACCCCGCCCGAACAGCCGCTTCAAGGTCTCCGTCACCCCCGGATAGAGCCTCGTCCTGTCGCAGGGACGACGATGATAGTGCTCGAGGAAGCGCTCGTGGGCGGTCTTCAACAGCACCTCGCTGGGGGCCTCGCCCAGTGCATCGGTCAGGGCACGTTCCAGCAGCACCCAGGCACCATTGCCGACCCAGTCGCGCACCCTGGCTTCGCCTGCCGGCGCCAGTTCGACGTCGATCAAGGCGGCATCCACCGCCGCTGCCAGGTCCGGGACCGAATCGATCAGGGTGCCATCCAGATCGAAGGCCACCAACAGCACCCCCTCCAGGGCGTCACCCATAGGCCGTCTCCTCGACTATGCCGAAATTGGAATATCTATGCGCGGCGCACATTCTGGCGCAAGCGCCGTGGTCAGCCAAGCACTTATCTGTCTATGATGGCGCTCCACCTTTTTTCTGGAGCTCATCATGAGCAAACCCACCATCGTGGTTGTCGGCGGCGGCGCCGGCGGCCTTGAGCTGGTCACGCGCCTGGGACGACGGCTCGGCAAGAAGGACAAGGCCGACATCGTGCTGGTCGATCGCAATTCGACCCACATCTGGAAACCGCTGTTGCATGAGGTCGCCACCGGCGTCCTCGACTCGGGCCTCGACGAGATTTCCTATCAGGCCCACTCGGCGGCCAACGGCTACCGCTTCCAGCGTGGCACCCTGTGCGATCTGGATCGCGAGTCCCGCCAACTGACCCTGGCCCCCATCGTCGATGACGAGGGCAACGAGATCCTGCCGGCGCGGCGTCTCGACTACGATCACCTGGTACTGGCGGTCGGCAGCGTCAGCAACGACTTCGGCACGAAAGGCGTGGCGGACCACTGCCACTTCCTCGACAGCCCTGCCCAGGCCGAAGGCTTTCGACAGGCACTGCTCAATACCTTCATGCGCTACAGCACCCGGCTCGAGGATCAGGATCCCTGCATTACCGTGGGCATCATCGGGGCCGGGGCCACCGGCGTCGAACTGGCCGCCGAGTTGCACGACGCATCGCGCATGCTCAAGAGCTACGGCTTTACCGCGCTGGGCCGCGAGCACCTGCGGGTCCACCTGATCGAGGCCGCACCCAAGGTGCTGCCGGCGCTGCCGGACCGCATCAGCGGCGCGGTGCACAAGGAACTCGAGAACCTGGGGGTCAAGGTCCATGTGGACACCCGGGTGACCATGGTCGACGAGCGCGCCATCCACACCACCGACGATGACGCCATCGAGATCGACCTGGGGGTGTGGGCCGCCGGCATCAAGGCTCCGGCCTTCCTGGCAGAACTGGGGCTGGAGGTGGAGCGCAACAACAGGGTCAAGGTGGCCGCCACCATGCAGAGCATCGATGACCCGCGCATCTTCGCCTTCGGCGACTGCGCTAGCTGCCCCCAGGAAGATGGCACGGTGGTGCCACCCAGGGCCCAGGCCGCCCACCAGCAGGCCGGCGTGCTCTACCGCAACCTGTGTGCCGTGGTCGACGGCAAGCCGCTCAAGGAATTTGTCTTCCGCGACCGAGGCTCGCTGATTTCGCTGGCCCACTTCGACGCCATCGGCAGCCTGATGCGCGCCGCCTCGGCCCGTAGCCTGTTCATCGAGGGTAACCTGGCGCGCTTCTTCTACGCCTCGCTCTACCGCATGCACCAGCGCGCCATCCACGGCACGGTCAAGACCGCGATGATGGTGGTGGTCGATGGGCTTAACCGCTTCCTCAAGCCCAGGCTAAAGCTGCACTAGGGCTCGTCTGAAACGTGCCTGCCCGCACACCCCTGAAAGACTTCGCACTGTGCGTTTACAGCAAGAGAGGCTGCCCCAGGGCAGCCTCTCTTGCTTGTCGTCATCGACAGCACCACATCCTGCTCAGGCGTTGGCCTGGGACTCGTCCTTGGCGTGGTGATAGAGGTGCACGTCGCGCTGGGGAAAGGGAATGCTGATGCCTTCGCGATCGAAGCGACGCTTGATCTCCTCGGTCATCTCCCAGTAGACGTCCCAGTAGTCGGATGCCTGCACCCAGGGCCGCACGATCCAGGTGATGGAGGAGTCGCCCATGGCATTCATGCGGATATTCGGCGCCGGTTCGCTGAGCACGCGAGGGTCGTCGGCGACCACGCTCTCCAGCACCCGACGCACGGTATCGATGTCGTCGTCATAGCCGACCCCCACCGTCAGATCGACCCGACGAGTGGCGTGGGCAGAATAGTTGACCACGGCACCGCTCATCATCTGGCCGTTGGGCACGATGATCTTGCGATTGTCCGGCGTGCTCAGCTCGGTGCTGATGATCTGCACATCCTCGACGGTGCCGCTGACCCCACCGGCCTCCACGTAGTCGCCGATCCGGTAGGGGCGGAAGATGATGACCATGACCCCGGCGGCGAAGTTGGCCAGCGACCCCTGCAGGGCCAGACCCACCGCCAGACCGGCGGCACCGATCACCGCGATCAACGAGGCGGTCTGGATACCGATCCGGCTGATGGCGGCCAGGATCACGAAGGTCAGCAGCAAGGCATACAGGATGTTGCCGAGGAACTTGACCAGCAGGGGTTCGACGTCGGCACGCTGCATGCCCTTGACCACCACCCGGTGTACCGCCTTGGCCACCCAGCGCCCGATGATGAAGATCGCCGCCGCGGCGACCAGATTGATCAGAAACTGCAGCCCGGTGGTCGAGGCAAACTCGATCAGGGCCTCCACGTCCAGCTTTTGCAGGAACTCCATCTACCTCTCCTTGTATGTCGTTTTCGTTATCGAAGTACGATCCTGCTCGACCACCGCCCTCGCTTCGCCAGTGCTGATGCGCGCCGCCAGCCACTGGCGCTTGCGACGCACCGACATGCGCTTGACGGCGATTTCCAGCCGGCTGGCGTCACCTCGCGTGCCGACCGGCTCCTGATGGCGAAGCGTCAGAGGGCCCTTGCCACGCAGCGCCTTGGCGCCCTTGCCGCTGCGGTGTTGCTCGACACGCCTGGCGACATCGGTGGTAATGCCGGTATAAAGCGCCCCGGCCGCCGTCTCGACGATATACAGGTACCACGTCGTCGTTGCCGCCGCCGGCAGCTCGGGTACTGGCTCGCCTGAGACAGGCTCATCTGAGACAGGCTCGACTAAGCCCGGCTTGCCTGAGCCAGCATAGTCCGAATCGCCAATCACCGCGTAGAGGCCAGGCGCGAGCGAAAGTCGGCGATGATGCTGTCGTAGCCGTGGGGGTCCTCGTCGCGACGCGCGCCGAACACCGCGGAGCCCGCGACGAAGGTGTCCGCCCCGGCGCGCGCGATCTCGGCGATATTGTCTACCTTCACGCCACCATCCACCTGCAGACGAATATCCCGTCCGCTGGCGTCGATGCGCGCACGCGCCTGGCGCAGCTTGTCGAGCGTCGCCGGGATGAACGACTGCCCGCCGAAGCCCGGATTGACGCTCATCAGCAGCACCATGTCGACCTTGTCCATCACGTAGTCCAGGTAGGACAGTGGCGTCGCCGGGTTGAACACCAGTCCCGCCTTGCAGCCGCCGTCACGAATCAGCTGCAGCGAGCGATCGATATGTTCGGAGGCCTCGGGGTGGAAGGTGATGTAGCTGGCACCGGCATCGATGAAGTCACCGATCAGTCGATCCACGGGCTTGACCATCAGGTGGGCATCGATGGGCGCGGTGACGCCATGCTTGCGCAGCGCCTCACAGACCATCGGCCCGATGGTCAGGTTAGGCACGTAGTGATTGTCCATCACGTCGAAGTGGACGATATCGGCACCCGATGCCAGCACGTTGTCGACCTCTTCTCCCAGGCGGGCGAAGTCAGCGGACAGGATCGAAGGCGCGATCAGGAAGTCGTTCATGGAGTCATCCGAGGAGAGAGTCATGGTGGAGGCCACAAGGGCTCGACGAAAAGCGGCATTCTAGCAGTTGGTCCCGCCCGCATCAGCGATCTTCCTCCACGTCTTCTGCCGATTCGTCCGGTTGCAGTCGTCTATAGTATGCGCGTTGCGACATCTTATATTCCAAACAGTTTTAACAAACAGGATTGTAATTCCTTAAAATTAGCCTTAGCCTTCGTTGCGATCCGCCGATTTCCCCGGCCCACCCCCGACGTCAAGGAACCCCGACATGAAGCTGCCCCCGATCCTGCGCCGTACCGCCCTGTCCCTGTCCCTGGCCGCCGGCCTCGGCGGTGCCATGGCCTCGCCGGTAATGGCCGAGGACAAGGAGCTGCTCAACTCGTCCTATGACATCGCCCGCGAGCTGTTCGCCGCCATCAACCCGGCGTTTCAGCAGCACTGGCAGGCAGAGAATGACGGTGAGCTGACCATCAAGCAGTCCCACGGCGGCTCTTCCGCCCAGGCCCGCGCCATCCTGCAGGGCCTGAAGGCCGACGTGGTGACCTACAACCAGGTCACCGACGTCCAGGTACTGGCCGATGCCGGCCTGGTCGCGGAAGACTGGCAGAGCCAGTTGCCCAACAATGCCTCGCCTTACTACTCCACCACCGCCTTCCTGGTGCGCAAGGGCAACCCCCAGGGTATCGAGAGCTGGGAAGACCTGGCCGCCGAGGGCGTCGAACTGGTGTTCCCCAACCCCAAGACCTCCGGTAACGGCCGCTATACCTACCTGGCCGCCTGGGGTGCCGCCGAGCGCAACTTCGACGGCGACGAGGACCAGGTGCGCGAGTTCATGAGCGACTTCCTCGGCAATGTGAAGGTGTTTGACACCGGCGGTCGCGGCGCCACCACCAGCTTCATCGAACGTGGCATCGGCGACGTGCTGATCAGCTTCGAGTCCGAGGTCAACAATATCCGTAACGAGTACGGCAGCGACGAATACGACGTTATCGTGCCGCCGGTCAGCATCCTCGCCGAGTTCCCGGTGGCGGTGGTCGAGGAGAACGCCGAGCGCAACGGCAACCTCGAGCTCGCCCGTGCCTACCTCGACTACCTCTACACCGAGGAGGCCCAGCGCCAGCTGGCAGGCTTCAACTACCGCGTCCACAACGAAGCGGTGAAGAAAGAGTTCGCCGATCGCTTCCCCGAGACCGAGCTGTTCGAGGTTCAGGACGTGTTCGGTGGCTGGGACAGCGCCATGGACACCCACTTCAAGAGCGGCGGCGAGCTGGACCAGCTGCAGCGTCGCTGATCGTCAAGGCAAGCGACCTATCCCATGCACAAGGCCATCTCCCTGCCCTTTGCCCGATCCGCCCGGCGCCGCGTGCTGCCGGGCTTCGGCCTGTCTCTGGGCATCAGCCTCACCTTCGTCTCGCTGGTACTGCTGCTGCCGCTGACCGGCCTGGTCGGCCAGCTCAAGGGGCTGTCGCTGTCCGAGTACTGGTTCATCATCAGTGAACCCCGCGTGGTGGCAAGCTACGTCACCACCATCGGTGGCGCCCTGGTGGCGGCGCTGGTCAACGCCGTGTTCGGGCTGTTGATGGCCTGGGTGCTGGTGCGCTACGACTTCCCCGGCAAGCGCCTGCTCGATGCCCTGATGGACCTGCCCTTCGCGCTGCCCACGGCGGTCGCCGGCATCACCCTGGCAACGCTCTACTCGTCCAAGGGCTGGATGGGACAGCTGCTGGAGCCGCTGGGCTGGCAGGTGTCCTACACCTGGGTCGGCATCGCCCTGGCCATGGCCTTCACCAGCATCCCCTTCGTCGTGCGCACGGTGCAGCCGGTGCTCGAGGACCTGCCCGCGGAAATCGACGAAGCCGCCATGAGTCTGGGCGCCCGCGACGGCGTGGCCTTTCGTCGGGTCATCCTGCCCCACCTGTGGCCGGCCCTGGTCACCGGCACCGGGCTCGCCTTCGTGCGCTCCCTGGGCGAATTCGGTGCGGTGATCTTCATCGCCGGCAACATGCCCTACGAGACCGAGATCACTTCGCTGATGATCTTCGTCAAGCTGCAGGAGTACGACTACGTGGGGGCCTCGGCCATCGCCTCGGTGGTGCTGGCGACCTCGCTGGCGCTGCTGCTGGCGATCAACCTGTGGCAGGGACGCTTTATCCGCCGACTGCACGGAGGACGCGGCTGATGCAACGAATCGGTGACGCCCCCTGGCTCAGGCGCAGCCTGATCGCGCTGGCGGTAACGCTCTCGGCACTGTTTCTGCTGCTACCGCTGCTGGCCATCTTCGCCCAGGCCCTGGCCGAGGGTGTCGGGCCCTTCATCGCCAATGTCACGGATCATTTCACCCTGGCGGCGATCGGCCTGACCCTGTTCATCACCCTGCTGACGATCCCGGTCAACCTGGTCTTCGGAGTCATGCTGGCCTGGCTGGTGACCCGCTTCGCCTTCCCCGGACGGCGCCTGCTGCAGACACTGATCGACATCCCCTTCGCCATCTCGCCGGTGGTGGCGGGCCTGGTCTACCTGCTGCTCTACGGCCGCAACGGCTGGATCGGCGGCTGGCTGGATGCCCACGACATCCAGTTGATGTTCGCCTGGCCCGGCATCCTGATGGTGACCATCTTCGTCACCTGCCCCTTCGTCGCCAGGGAGCTGATCCCGCTGATGCAGGCCCAGGGCTCCCGCGAGGAAGAAGCGGCGGTAACCCTCGGCGCACGCGGCTTTACGCTGTTTCGCCGGGTGACCCTGCCCAATATCCGCTGGGCCCTGCTCTACGGCGTGATCCTGACCAACGCCCGGGCGGTGGGTGAATTCGGCGCGGTCTCGGTGGTCTCCGGGGCCATCCGCGGCGAGACCAACACCCTGCCGCTGCACGTGGAGCTTCTGTATCAGGACTACAACACCGTCGGCGCCTTCGCCAGCGCCGCCCTGCTGGCACTGATCGCCCTGCTTACCCTGGCCGCCAAGGCCACGCTCGAATGGCGCGCCACGCGCCGGGAGGCCCTGACATGAGCATTCGTCTCGACCATATCCAGAAGCACTTCGGACGCTCCCAGGCGCTGTCTCCCATCGACCTGGACATCAACAGCGGCGAGCTGATCGGCCTGCTGGGTCCGTCCGGTTCCGGCAAGACCACCCTGTTGCGGATCATCGCCGGGCTAGAGACACCGGACGACCACCCCGACTGCCGCATTCTGTTCGGCGAACGCGACGTGACCCACGTCCACGTACGTGACCGGCGTATCGGCTTCGTGTTCCAGCACTACGCGCTGTTCCGCCATATGAGCGTGTTCGACAATGTCGCCTTCGGCCTGACCGTGCTGCCCCGCCGCGAGCGTCCCTCAAGCGGTGAGATCCGCTCCCGGGTCATGCAACTGCTGGAGATGGTGCAGCTGTCTCACCTGGCCGAACGCTTCCCGGCACAGCTCTCCGGCGGGCAGCAGCAGCGTGTCTCGCTGGCACGCGCCCTGGCGCTCAAGCCAGAGGTGCTGCTGCTCGATGAACCCTTCGGGGCGCTCGATGCCAAGGTCCGCCAGGAGCTGCGCCGCTGGCTCAGGCACCTGCACGACGAGCTGGGCTTCACCAGCGTGTTCGTGACCCACGACCAGGAGGAAGCGCTGGAGCTGTCTGACCGTGTGGTGGTGATGAGCAACGGCCGTATCGAGCAGATCGACACCCCGGAGACGCTGTACCGTCAACCGCGCAATCGCTTCGTGTTCGAATTCCTCGGCGACGTCAATCATCTGGAAGGCGAGGTTCGCGGCGGCGTGCTGACCTGTGGTGAGGCGCGCCTGACACTGGACCTGGACGACGGCCCTCAGGAGATCCTGCTGCGCCCCCACGAGGTACAGGTGGCCGCCGCCCCCAGTGCCGACGCTCACCTGCCCGCGGTGGTCACCGCGGTGGTCCCGGTGGGCGCCGAAGTGCGCATCGAGCTGAACGCCGACTGGATGGACGAGCCCTGGATGGCGACCCTGAGCCATGGCGACGCCGAACGCCTGGCACTTGGCCGTGGCTCCCGGGTCTACGCCCTGCCCCGGCACTGGCACCACTATCCAGACAGTCGGCCCGATAGCCAGCAACCGGACGTGTCGGGTGATAGATCCGCCAAGAGTGGTGCCAAGCGCCGAGAATCCGGCGCAACTGTCTGAGCGCCGCCAAGGGTGGCGCCACTGTCCAAGCGCCGCGAATCCGGCGCAGATGCCCGCCAGGTGGGGCCTTGTCCGCTTCGATCAGCCCAGGAACTTTTGCTGCACGCCCCCCTCTGATAGACGTACTATCGCCCGTCCAGGCAAAGCCTCGTCCGACGAGTGCGCACTACGGTGCGATTTCTACCGATAATACGACAAGGAGTTCCCCCTATGCTTCGTCGCCTTCTGTTGGGCGCCGCTGGTGTGACCGCGCTGCTCGCGCTCAGCGCCTGCTCGAGCCCCCACCATCTGCAGCCCGACCCCAAGCGCAGCGTGGCCGTGCCGGCCTCCGGCTCTGGCCAGGCGGTCACCGTCATCGCCGCCGATGACCGCGCCTCGGACGTGCTCGGTACCCGCAGCGGCAGCGCAAGCTCCACCGCCACCATCAGCGTCAGCCCCCACGAGATCGTGCCGAGGCTTCAGGCCGAGGTGGAGCGGGCGGTGCGCGAGATGGGCTTCAGCCCCACCGCCGAACCGGCTCCGGGCCGCCCCAGCCTGACGCTGACGCTGAAGAAGCTGAGCTATGAACGCGGCCAGAGTCAGCCGCTGGTGGACGAGGCCAGACTGGAAAGCGTCATCGAGGCCGAAGCCAGCAATGACGGCCAGACCTACACCGGCACCTACACCTCGCGCCGCGTGCAGAGTTATGCGGTGAAGCCGGACAAGGCAACCAATCAGCGCATGGTCACCGACCTGCTCACCGACGGTCTGAACCGGGCCTTCGCCGACCCGGAGCTGGGCCAATTGCTGGCCCGCTGACGCTCGCCCGCCCCGCGGGGCGGGCCAGGCAGGCACACGACAGCGCGCCGCCCCTTGTGGGTGGCGCGCTTTGGTTTGATGCACTCAATCACTCGTCGGTGGTGGGACCACGCCGTACCAGCGCCCAGACCGACTCACGAAAGCCATTGGCTTCGGGCTCGCCGTCTTCCAGGTGGGTGACGATGAAGTTGGGGTCGAACAACCGCCTCACCTCGGCGCCGTCCACATGGAACGGCGGACCTTCGTCGCCGCTCCGACTCAGACTGACCAGCAGCCCCCGCGCGCCAGGCGGTATCAGCTGGGCCAGGTGAAAGGCGTAGCGCTGGCGGGTGGCCTCGGGCAAGGCGATCAGGGCGGCACGATCATAGAAGGCGCCGATCTCCGAGGCCTGGGCGATATGGAAGTGAAAGAAGTCACCGCACCATAGCTCGATACTGCCCTGTCGCAGAATCGCGAAACCGTCCTGCTGGTAGCGCGACACCTCCCCTCGGCCATCTTCCACAAACTGTTCGAGCGCGCGCTCCGACAGCTCGATGCCGAGCACCGGATGTTGATGCTCGGCCAGCCAGCGCATGTCCAGGCTCTTGCCGCACAGTGGCACCAGCACCTTGGTCCCGGGAACCACCCCCAGCATCGGCCAGTGGCGGATCAGTGCAGGATGAACGCTATCGCGATGAAAGCCGATGCGCCCCTCTTCCCAGCGTTTCAACCAGTGTTCGTGCATCGAATTCTCTGTCCCGGGTGCTAGAACCAGCGGTCGCGCTTGCGCCGACGCCGCGGCAGGTGCGGCACGATCAGGCCGACGATCAGGCCCGCCCCGGCGACGCCCCCGCCGTACATGAAGTAGCGCATCAGCAGGTCTTCCTTGCGGGTCTCCAGGCGAGCCTCGAGGTCCTTGTTGGTCTCGCTGATATCGCTGAAGGCGCTCTCCAGCTCATGATTGCGTGCTTCCAGTTCGGCGATGCGGCTCTCGCGCACCTCGAGGGTCTCGGTCATGGTCCGAGTGCGCTCTTCCCAGCTTTCGTTGATGCCGTCGAGCTCCTCGGTGAGTTCTTCCACCCTTGCCTCGAGCTTGGGCAGCTGGTCGCTGGCGCTGGGGGTCTGTTGCAGTTCGCTGCTGGGGACCCAGACCACGTCTCCGCTGTCGCTTCGGACCTGGGAATAGTCGCCGGAGGTGTCCAGCAGGGTCACCGGCTGGCCGGCGGTCAAGGTGCCGACGATGCGGTAGCCGTCGGTGGGGCCACTGCGCACATAGGTGGTGAGTTCGTCCGACACCCACCGTGAGGTGCCGTCGTCCTGAGCCATCGCCGGCAGGGCGGCGCCGGTCAGGGCGAGGCCCAGGGTCACTGTCTTGAGAAATTGCGTTTTCATGCCGTCTTTCCTGGCTAATCTGGGCTCGGTTGCGACTCGAGTGACGCTGCGCCGGCTTCCTGCCAAGCCGCAACGTGCGATGAGACCAAGGAGGGTGACAAACGTTCCACAGCTCCTGTGGACAAGTGTCGGGAAAACCGCTGGACATCGCTGTCCTGCGGGCGAGACACCTGGGGTTGGCACAAAATGGTCATAAAATAGCCAGCCCGCGTTCCCATCCGCCCGCAAGACTATCACATTGGCTCACCGGGATACCCCGGCCGGTGGACCAAGATCCACCGGGATCTCCGCGCGCCCTGCCCTGGTCCCTGGCCGGTACGTCGGCAAACTGGCCCCACCCGGGCCGGGTGCGTATAATGCGCCACCATGCGCCACGGTCGTTCGACCGCCAGTCTCGCGCCCATTCACCACCACTCACGTGACCAGGCACCCCTGGTGCCCATCGGGCCGGGAGCCCGACATATTGCTATGACGAAGAAACTCTTCATCAAGACCCACGGCTGCCAGATGAACGAGTACGACTCTGCCCGCATGGCGGATCTGCTCGGCGACTCCCATCAGATGGAACTGACCGACAACGAACAGGACGCGGACGTGATCCTGCTCAATACCTGTTCGATTCGGGAAAAGGCCCAGGAGAAGGTCTTCCACCAGCTCGGTCGCTGGAAGAAGCTCAAGCAGTCCAACCCCGATCTGGTGATCGGCGTCGGTGGCTGCGTGGCCAGCCAGGAAGGCGAGGCCATTCGCAAGCGCGCCCCCCACGTCGACATGGTGTTCGGTCCCCAGACCCTGCACCGGGTGCCGAGCATGCTCGACGCCAGCCGTGACAACCAGATCTCGGTGGTGGACGTCACCTTCCCCGAGATCGAGAAGTTCGATCACCTGCCCAAGCCCAGTTCCGATGGCGCCAGCGCCTTCGTCTCGGTGATGGAAGGCTGCTCCAAGTACTGCACCTTCTGCGTGGTGCCCTACACCCGTGGCGAGGAAGTCTCGCGGCCGTTCGAGGCGGTCATGGACGAGGTCTTCCACCTGGCCGACCAGGGCGTTCGCGAGATCAACCTGCTGGGCCAGAACGTCAACGCCTACCGCGGGCTCAACGACGACGGCGACGAAATCGATCTGGCCGAACTGATCGCCTGCGTGGCGGCGGTCGACGGCATCGACCGTATCCGCTTCACCACCTCGCACCCGGTGGAGTTCAGCGACAGCCTGATCGAGGCCTACGCCGAGATTCCGGAGCTGGTCAGCCACCTTCACCTGCCGGTGCAGGCCGGTTCCGACCGCATCCTGGCGGCGATGAAGCGCGGTCACACGGTCGAAGAGTACGTCGACAAGATGGAGCGCATCCGCGCCCTGCGCCCGGACATCAGCTTCTCCTCGGACTTCATCATCGGCTTCCCGGGCGAGACCGAGGAGGACTTCGAGGCGACCATGGACCTGATCCATCGCATCGGCTTCGACGTATCCTTCAGTTTCGTCTACTCCGCTCGCCCGGGCACCCCGGCGGCGGCGCTTGACGACGAGACCCCGGAAGAGATCAAGAAGCAGCGTCTGGCGATCCTGCAGGAGCGCATCAACCAGCAGGCGATGCAGATCAGTCGGCGCATGGTGGGCACTACCCAGCGTGTGCTGGTCAGCGGCTTCTCGCCCCGCGACCCGGGCCAGTTGTCCGGACGCACCGAGAACAACCGGGTGGTCAACTTCCGCGCGGCCAACCCCACCGAGCTGATCGGCTACTTCGTCGACGTCGAGATCACCGAGGCCCTGCCCAACTCGCTGCGTGGCGAACTGGCTTCCGGCGAGCGCTACTGAGGCTTGTCCTGTCCCGGGGCGGGCGGCTCGGCCGTTTCCGCATGTCGATCGCCAATGCACTCGTCCCGGAGCATTGCCCTGGCCCACGCCGGGGCAGTAAGCTGAACCTTCAAAGCCACCCAAACACGGATTCTTCACGCCTTGAGCCAGCCATCGACCCAGGCCAACCGCATCATCACGCTCAACCTCGAACCCAACGAGCCCCGCCGTCTTGCCAACCTGTGTGGCCAGCGCGACGAGCATCTGAAGCTGATCGAAAGCCGGCTCGGCGTCACCCTGCGCAACCGCGGCAACATGTTCCAGCTGGCCGGCCCCGGCGCTCGCGTCAAGGCGGCCGCGAACCTGGTGGAACACCTCTATCGTGAGGCCGAGGCCACCGAGCTGACCCCGGACACCGTGCACCTGTTCCTGCAGGAAGCCGGCATCGAGGCCCTCGACGAGGACGCCGAAGAAGACGCCGGCGAGGGCGAGGTGCTGATTCGTACCCCGCGCACCCTGATCAAGCCGCGCGGCCTCAATCAGCAGGGCTACGTCACCAGCATCCGCAACCACGACATCAACTTCGGCATCGGCCCCGCCGGCACCGGCAAGACCTACCTGGCGGTGGCGGCTGCGGTGGAAGCGCTCAACCAGCAGCAGGTGCGACGCATCCTGCTGGTGCGCCCGGCGGTGGAAGCCGGCGAGAAGCTCGGCTTCCTGCCCGGTGACCTTGCCCAGAAGATCGATCCCTACCTGCGCCCACTGTATGACGCCCTGTACGAGATGATCGGCTTCGAGCAAGTCGCCAAGCTGATCGAGCGCCAGGTGATCGAGATCGCGCCGCTGGCCTATATGCGCGGGCGCACCCTGAACAATGCCTTCATCATTCTCGACGAGAGCCAGAACACCACTCGCGAGCAGATGAAGATGTTCCTGACCCGCATCGGCTTCGGCTCCACCGCGGTGATCACCGGCGACGTGACCCAGGTCGACCTGCCCAAGGGCCAGAGCTCCGGCCTGATCCAGGTACTCGATGTGCTCAAGGACACCGCCGGTATCGGGGTGACCCACTTCGCCGCCAAGGACGTGGTTCGCCACCCGCTGGTGCAGCGTATCATCGAGGCCTACGACCTGTTCGAGGCCAACCAGGAAGCCGAGGAGCGCGCCCGCCGCGAGGCGCGTGCCGAAGAGCGCCGGCTGGAGCGTGCCGAGCGTCTACAGTCCATGAACGGTGACGGAGACGCCCACCGATGAGCGCCTGCGTGGACCGTCAGGTGGCCAGCGAGGCCAGCGACCTGCCAGAGGCCGATGACCTCGAGCGCTGGGTCGACGCCGTGCTGGCCCACTACCCCGAACGGGCGGAGTCGGAACTCACGATTCGCCTGGTCGACGCCGACGAGAGCCAGACCCTCAACCGTGACTACCGTGGCAAGGATGCCCCGACCAATGTCCTGTCATTCCCCTTCGAGGCCCCGCCAGGCCTCGAGCTTCCGCTGCTTGGCGATCTGGTGATCTGCCATCCGGTGGTCGTGCGCGAAGCACGCGAGCAGGACAAGTCGCTGATCGATCACTACGCTCATATGGTCGTGCACGGCACCTTGCATTTGCTGGGCCATGACCATATCGAGGATGAGGAGGCCGACCTCATGGAAGGCCTCGAGCGCAGTATCCTTGCCGGCCTGGGCATTGACGACCCTTACGCCCCGCCGGCCCCATCTCCGGATCCCGGTAGCGAGGACGAGAGAGCCGACGCATGAGCGAAGACCGATCGAGTAGCCAGGCCCCCAACAAATCCTGGTTCGACAAACTCTTCAGTGCCCTGTCCAGCGACAGTGACGAACCCAGCTCGCGAGAAGAGTTGCGCGAATTCCTGCGCCAGGCGGGCAGCCGCCTGAAGCTTGAGCAGGATGCCATGACCATCATCGAAGGCGCCCTGAACATCAGCGACCAGCAGGTCAGGGAGGTGCTGATTCCGCGCTCCCAGGTCACCGCCCTGGAGCTCGATCAGCCGCTGGAAGACTACCTGCCGATCATTCTCGAGACCGGTCACTCGCGCTACCCGGTGATCGGCGAGAACCTCGACGAGGTCAAGGGCATCCTGCTGGTGAAGGACCTGCTGCCGCTGCTGCAGGGGTCCAGCGACGACCGCCCCTTCCAGCTCGAAGAAGTCCTGCGCCCTGCCATGTTCGTGCCCGAGTCCAAGCGCCTCAACAGCCTGTTGAAGGAGTTCCGCGACACCCACAGCCATATGGCGGTGGTGGTGGACGAGTACGGCGGCACCGCCGGGATCGTCACCATCGAGGACATCCTCGAGGAGATCGTCGGCGACATCGAAGACGAGCACGATACCGACGAGGAAGAGGACATCCGCCAGCTGGGCGATGACCGCTACGCGGTGCGAGCCCTGACCCCCATCGAGGACTTCAACGAGCGCTTCGGTACGCGCTTCTCCGACGACGAGTTCGATACCCTGGGAGGACTGGTGATGCAGCGTTTCGGCCACCTGCCGGCGCGCGGCGAACATACTCTGATCGGGGGCTGGCGCTTCACCGTGCTCAACGCCGACAATCGGCGTATCCGGCTGCTCGAGGTCGAACCCGAAAGCCGTACCGACGACTGAACCCGTGCGTCCCCGTCCGGGGACGCCTTGCCTTTCTCGCCCACACCAAGGATGGACCCCATGCTCGAGCGAGTGCTCGGCGGCAGGGCCGGCTACCTTGCCGCCCTGATTGCCGGAGGGCTGACGACCCTCGCCGCCGCCCCCTTTTCCTGGTGGTGGCTGGCCCCGCTGGCCGCCGCCCTGGTCTACGCCGGTCTCTATCGTCGGGGCGCACGCCAGGCGCTGCTGCGCGGCTGGTGTTACGGCCTCGGACTGTTCGGAAGCGGCGCCTCCTGGGTCTACGTATCGATCCACGACTATGGCTACACCAGCGCACCGCTGGCGTTCTTCCTGACCGCCCTGTTCGTGGCCAGCATGGCGCTGTTCGTCGCCTTGCCGATGGGGCTGTTCCGTCGCCTGATGCCGGCCCGCCCCACCGCGCTGGCGGGCGGGCTCGGCTTCGTCGGCTTCTGGGTACTGATGGAGTGGATCAGGACCTGGCTGTTCACCGGCTTTCCCTGGCTGCTGCTCGGCAGCACCCAGGTCGACTCACCGCTGTCGGCGCTGGCGCCCCTGGGCGGCGTCTACCTGCTGTCGCTGGTGGTGGCGGCCAGCGGTGTGCTGCTGACGGAGCTGGCGCGGCCACGACCGCTGGCCGCCCTGCCGCTGGTGGCCCTGTGGGGCCTGCCCTGGCTGCTGCCGAACCAGTGGACCTCGCCCACCGGTGATCCGCTGAACGTGGCCCTGTTGCAGGGCAACCTGCCCCAGGAGATCAAGTGGCTGCCAGAAGGCCAGCGTCAGGCGGTCAATACCTATCTGGGCATGACCGGTGACCTGGAGGCGACCGTCCCGGTGGAGCCGGACATCGTCATCTGGCCCGAGGCCGCCCTGCCGATGTTCGAGGACCAGGCCGAGCCGATCATGGCCCGCGCCCAGGCGGCGCTGGCCCCCGAGACGGCGCTGCTGACCGGTATCCTCCAGCGCGACGCTGACGGGCGCTTCTTCAACGCCGTGAGCGCCTACGGCAACGCCAGTGGCGCCTATCGCAAGGCCCACCTGGTGCCCTTCGGCGAGTACCTGCCGCTGGAAAGCCTGCTCAGGGGTGCCATCGCCTTCTTCGACCTGCCGATGCCTGCCATGACGCCGGGACCGGATACGCAGCCGCCGATGACCGCCGCCGGTCACACCCTCGGCAACGCCATCTGCTACGAGATCATCTACGCCGACCTGGTGGCCGAGCGTGCCCGTGATTCGGAACTGCTGCTCACCGTCTCCAACGACAGCTGGTTTGGCGATTCGATCGGCCCCCACCAGCACCTGGAAATGGCCCGGCTGCGCGCCCTGGAAAACGGCCGCTACGTGATGCGTGCCACCAGCAATGGCATCACCGCCATCATCGACGATCAGGGCCGCCTGCTCGACCAGCTGCCCCAGTTCGAGACGGCACGCCTGGACGGTCAGGTGCAGCCGATGCAGGGGCTGACGCCCTTCACCCGCACCGGTAGCTGGCCCACCTGGCTCGTCGCCGGGCTGATGCTGCTGGCGGGCGCACTGTGGCGCCGACGGGACTAAGCCAACGCAAGCCGACGCAAGCCAACGACCGTCGACGCCGCTCTGGCCGCGAACGACATTCACCACAAACGACAACGCCGCGAGGGCCTGAGCCCTCGCGGCGTTGTTGTGTTGCAACCGTGTTGCCACCATGTTGCAACAGTGCGGATTAGTGTACGAGCGTCAGGCGGGTATCAAAGGCCAGATGCGTTCCTCGGATACCCTCCTGCCTGTCACGCTGACGAACGTTACTCGGCGGCCTCGTCGTCCTCCGCCTCGCCCAGCACTTCAGGGATGCTGGTCTTGACGAAACGCCCCGGCGCGGGCTCCAGCAGCGGCAGCTCACCGCCACCAGGCTCGCGGGCATCGACCATCTTGTCGGCGTCCACGTAGCCACCCTTGACCATCCACTCCTGCCAGTGGGGCCACCAGGAACCTTCATTGGCCTTGGCCCCGGCCAGCCACTCTTCGTGGTTGTCGGGTAGCTCGTCGTTGGTCCAGTAGCCGTACTTGTTCTTGTGCGGTGGATTGACCACACCGGCGATATGGCCGGAGCCCCCCAGCACGAAGGTCACCGGGCCCTTGGGCAACAGCGCGCCGTAGTAGCTGCTGTTCCACTTGGCGATATGGTCTTCCTTGGTGGCGATGAAGTAGCTCGGCGTCGACACCTTGCGCAGGTCGATCTTGACGCCGTCGAGCTCGACACCGCCTGGCTCGACCAGCTGGTTCTCCTGATACAGGTGACGCAGGTACCAGCCGTGGGTGCCCGCCGGCAGGTTGGTGCCGTCGGTATTCCAGTACAGCAGGTCGAAGGCCGCAGGATCCTCGCCCTTCAGGTAGTTGTTGACGTAGAACGACCAGAACAGGTCGTTCTCCCGCAGCAGGTTGAACGAGTAGGCCATGACGCGGCCATCCAGGTAACCGTCCTGCTCGAGCTTGGCTTCGATGCCCTGGAGCACCGGTTCGCTCAGGAAGACGCCGATCTCGCCGGGGTCACGGAAGTCCTGCAGGGTCGCCATGTAGGTCACCGACTTGGCCTTGCGCCCGCGCCGGGTGCTGGTCAGGTAGGCCATGGTCGAGGCCGTCAGGGTGCCGCCGATGCAGTAGGACAGGAAGTTGGCCGACTTCTCGCCGGTGGCCTGCTCGATACCGTCCAGTGCCGCGATCGGACCAAGCTGCATGTAGTCCGCCCAGGTCAGATCGCGCTGCTCCGGTCCGGGGTTGCGCCAGGAGATCAGGAACACGGTGTGGCCCTGGTCCACCAGCCACTTCACCAGCGAGTTTTCCGGGCGCAGGTCGAGCACGTAAAACTTGTTGATCCAGGGTGGCACGATCAATAGCGGCGTCTTGAACACCTTCTCGGTGGTGGGCGCGTACTGGATCAGCTGGATCAGCTCGTTTTCCATCACCACCGCGCCTTGTGACACCGCGATGTTTTCACCGACCTCGAAGGCGCTGCGATCGGTCATGGTGACGTTAAGACCCTCGGCCGAGTTGGCCAGGTCCTCGCGCAGACGCGACAGACCGTCGACCAGGTTCTGGCCCCGGGTCTCGAGGGTCTTGCGCATGACTTCGGGATTGGTGGAGACGAAGTTGGTCGGCGACATGGCGTTGACCATCTGACGCGCGTAGAAGGACAGATTACGCTTCTCGCCGGGGCTCAGATCATCGAGCTTGTCCACCAGAGTCTCGACGGTGTTCGAGAACAGCAGATACTGCTGCATGATGGCGTTGTAGCCAGGATCGCTGGTCCAGGCCTCGTCCTTGAAGCGGCGATCGCCGCGGGACGGCGTCACCAAGGGCTCGAAGGCACCGCCGCTGGCCGCTGCCATGGCCTGTTGCCACAGCGCCATCTGATCCTGCATCAGCTTGGCCTGGGTCTCCCATAGCAGGGTGGGATTGCGCATCAGCGATTCGGCACCGGCCTGGAAGCTGTTGCGAATGTCCTCCATCACCGAATCCGCTGCGTCATTGGGCACCATGCGCGAAAGGAAATCTTCCATCAACGCCTGGTACTCGGCGCCCAGCACCGATAGCTGGTTGCCCCATTCCTCCGGGTTGTCCGCCGCCTGATCACCTGCCGCCATTGCGTTCTCCTCTGGCCTGCCCTGCAAAAAAGGGTGGACCACCGTCGGCCTCGCGGCGTCGCAGCTATCCACCCTCGTTTCGTCATCGTTGTTGGGGGGCGAGTCGGCCGCCGCCGTCTATACCGTCGTGCGGCAGGCGCTTCACGCCAATGCCTGCACTCGCCTGCGGCCGCTCACTCGTTGGCACGTCCAACAGTACTCTTGTCTCAGGTGCGCTTGCCTCAGGTGCGCTTGCCTCAGGTGCGCTTGCGGCTGGAGGTCGCCTTGGCGGTTCCGCCGGTCGACTTGCTGGCGCTGCTGGTCTGAGACGAGGCCTGGGAGGCCGCCTGTGAAGTCGCCTGGCTGGCCTGCTGGGTGGCCTTTTCGGCTGCCTCGGTGACCTGCTGGGTGGCCTTCTCGACCGCCTCGGTCGCCTGGTCGCGGGCCTGGGTCGCCTGATCGGCAAGCTGCTGGCCGGACTCGGCAAACAGCGACTCCAGTTCGCTCTTGAACTCGAGGCTCATTTCGCTCATGGCGCGGGCATCTTCGAGCATCTGCGCCGACAGTTCGTTGAGCATCTCGGCCTGACGGGTAGAGAAGTCGCGCAGCCCCTCGGCGTCGTTGATCGCGGTGGCTTCACGCATGCGCTCGGTACCCATCTGGCTATAGCGCTTCATCGACTCCATCTGGTACTGGGACATCTTCTGCATGTTGTCCAGCATCAGGGAGTTGAGTTTGCGCATCGGCTCGAAGAACTGACGAGTCTGCTCGTTGAAGTTGTCGAACATCTTGTCTTGCATGACCGAACCTCCTGGAATCGTGTCGATGGTGTCTGTCCACTCGGCAATCCGCTGCCACTGTCCGCAGGGCGCCTCCGTCCAGGAAGCATGCTGAGGACAGCGTTGTTGCAGCGCAACAAACTCAGTCTGGCACACCCTCGGTGACAACGCCATGACAGGCGTCGCCTCCTGCGCGATTGTGCATCAAGACGCCCCGCACCCTCGCCATCGGCGAATCTGCCCTCCCCGTCATACCCGAGGCCGCTTTCCTGCGGGCCCCTGGCAGGCACTTGACGAGCACCTGGCTAGCTCTTGCCGCCCTTGGCGCTGCGCGAGCTGGCCTTGGCCGCCCCACTGGACCGCGGCGCCGTGGAGCTTGACGCCTCCTCGGCCTTGTCATCCTTGGCAGAAGACCCCTTGGCGCTCTGGGCGGCCTGGGTCAGCATATCCATCATCATCTTCTGATAGTTGCCGAAACTGGCAAGCCCCTGGGACAGTCCCTGCTGCAGCGCCGGCTGTTGCAGGAACGGCTGCATCAGGCTCATCGGATCGTAGCCTTCGACACCGGACTCCATCTGCCGATGAATGCGATCGAGCAGGTCCTGCTGGAAGGCCTCGATATTGGGAAGCCCCAATGCCTGGCGTAACTCTTCCGGGGTCAGATCGAATTCGACGTTGATCTTCATGCTGGCCTCGTGATCCTTGTATGGCGGTGTGTGGCGCCGGTAGCCCGCACTATCGGGCGCAAAGATGCCTGCATCCTGCACCTTCCCTGCCACCGTTACTTGAGTGTAGCAGTCCTGTCATGCTCTGCGATTCAGCGTAGCCGTGGTGTGCTGACTCGCACATCACTGTTCTGTGCGCGATGACGCAGCAGGTGGTCCATCAGGGTCAGCGCCATCATCGCTTCGGCGATGGGCGTGGCACGAATCCCCACGCAGGGATCGTGGCGTCCCTTGGTCACCACCTCCACCGGGTTGCCATCCACGTCGATGGAGCGCCCAGGAATGGTGATGCTGGAGGTCGGCTTGAGCGCCAGGTGAGCGATCAGCGTCTGGCCGCTGGAGATGCCTCCCAGTACGCCACCGGCATGATTCGACAGAAAACCCTCCGGGGTCATCTCGTCACGGTGCTGGCTGCCACGCTGGGCCACGCTGGCAAAGCCGTCACCGATCTCGACGCCCTTGACCGCGTTGATGCTCATCAGGCCGTGGGCCAGTTCGGCATCGAGGCGGTCGAACACCGGCTCGCCAAGCCCGGGCGGCAGCCCTTCGGCGGTGACGGTGATCTTCGCCCCCACCGAGTCCTGGTCACGGCGAAGCTGGTCCATGTAGGCCTCGAGTTCCGGCACCCGTTCGGGGTCGGGACAGAAGAAGGGGTTGTCGTTGACCGCTTCCCAGTCACGAAACTCGATGGCCAGCTCGCCCAGCTGACTCATGTAGCCACGCACCACGATGCCCTGGCTCGCCAGGTACTTCTTGGCGATGGCCCCGGCGGCCACCCGCATGGCGGTCTCGCGGGCACTGGAACGTCCGCCACCGCGATAGTCGCGCTCGCCGTACTTGTGGTGATAGGTGTAGTCGGCGTGGGCCGGCCGGAACTGGTCCTTGATCTTCGAATAGTCCTTGGAGCGCTGGTCGGTGTTCTCGATCAACAGGCCAATCGAGGTACCGGTGGTGCGCCCCTCGAACACGCCCGACAGGATCTTCACCTGATCAGGCTCACGACGCTGGGTGGTATGGCGCGACGTGCCTGGACGGCGACGATCCAGGTCGGCCTGCAGATCGGCCTCGCTGAGCTCGATGCCAGGCGGGCAGCCATCGACGATGGCGCCGAGCGCAAGCCCGTGACTCTCGCCGAAGGTGGTGACGGTAAACAGCTTGCCGAAGGTATTGCCGGACATGGGCGCTCCTCTATTGTTGTGCAAAGGACGCCGCATGGGCGTCGAGTTCTTCGGCGGTGAGGGCGAACACGCCCTGGCCGCCGCGCTCGAATTCGAGCCACAGGAAGGGAACCTCGGGGAAGGCCGCTTCCAGATGATGATCGGAGTTGCCGACCTCGACGATCAGCACGCCGTGGTCGCTGAGGTGCGCTCTTGCCTCGCGCAGGATACGTCTGACGATATCAAGGCCATCGCTGCCCGCCCCCAGCGCCAGCGCCGGCTCATGACGGAACTCCTCCGGCATGGTGGTCAGGTCGCGGATATCGACGTAGGGCGGGTTGGACACGATCAAGTCGTAACGCTGCCCTTCCAGGCCATCGAAGACGTCGCTGTGCACCGCGCGCACGCGCCGGCCTACGTCGTGGCGATTGATGTTCTCACGGGCCACCGCCAGGGCGTCCTGGCTGATATCGGACAGGTCCACCTCGACGGTAGGCAGATACTCGGCGCAGGCGATGCCGATACAGCCCGAGCCGGTGCACAGGTCGAGGATGCGCCGAGGCGGCTCCTCGGGGAACCAGGCCTGAAAGCCCGACTCGATCAACTCGGCAATCGGCGAGCGCGGAATCAACACCCGCTCGTCCACACTGAACACAAGCCCGGCGAAGAAGGCCTCGCCGAGCAGGTAGGGCAAGGGCCGCCTGTCGCTGATCCTGGCGCGCACCAGGCCGACGATGCGCTCGCGTTCCATCGGCAGCAGCCGCGCATCCAGCACGCCGGGGTCCACGTTCCAGGGCAGATGCAAGGCGCCAAGCACCAGGGCCACCGCCTCGTCCCAGGCGCTGTCTGTGCCGTGGCTATAGGTCAGCCCCGCCAGGTGAAACTCGCTGGTTGCCCAACGCAGACAGTCGCGCAGGGTGAAAAGGCCGTCGGCCAATTCAGCGTCGGGGAGCGCCAGCGTCGAAGACCTGGAAGTGGACGGAGAGGAGGAAGAGTCGGCCAAGAGGGCATCCTGTCGATCGGGTTCAAGAAGAGGCGTGCGCCAGGATCGCATGGACCATCACCGCCTTCGACGACCTTCACGCGAAGGTCCCTTCCGTTCCAGGGGCGAAGGCAGATGCAA
Source organism: Halomonas sp. EF61 (assembly GCF_040147045.1). Classification (NCBI taxonomy): domain Bacteria; kingdom Pseudomonadati; phylum Pseudomonadota; class Gammaproteobacteria; order Oceanospirillales; family Halomonadaceae; genus Halomonas; species Halomonas sp. EF61. The sequence goes on from NZ_JAMSHM010000002.1 coordinate 742,468, forward strand.
GATCCTGGATAGCGATATAGATAGAGATCGAGATAGCGATATAGATGGCTATCTGACTCGCAAGGCATTGTATCCGTGCCGGCGGTTCACTGCCACGGCCACCACGGTATACTGGGCCTCCCTTTTACCGGACCCGAGGACCCCATGAGCCAGCGCCAGCCACCGCCCGACGACGAGATCAGCGCATTTCGCCAGGCCCTGGAGCAGGCAGGTGTCCGTCGTATCCGCCACAACCGCGCCGACACCGGCAAGCCGCGTCCGACCACCCGTGCCCAGCGAGATCAGGCCGCCGCCGCGCGCCGCGCTGCCGCCGTCAGCGCGGGTGATGACGTGGCCACCGGGCGCACCTCGGATGGACGAGTCGAGCCGGTACGCCCATCGGAGTATCTGGACTTTGCCCTTCCCGACCTGCCCTATCGCACCCGTAGCCAGTTGAAGCGCGGGATGATCGGCTGGGAAGGTGGTCTGGACTTGCACGGCTACAGCCTCGAGGAGGCTCGCTCGGAACTCGAGAGCTTTCTGCGTGACTCGGTGGCCAGTGGTCATCGCTGCGTGATCGTGGTCCACGGCAAGGCCTGGGGCGCCACCGCCGACTATCCGGTGATCAAGAGTCACGTCAATGCGTGGTTGAGAGAATGGCCAAGCGTACTGGCCTTCTGTTCGGCCACCGACGCCGAAGGTGGCACCGGTGCGGTTTACGTGCTGTTGAGACGGCGCGGACAAACGCCCTGAGGCCCTGTCACGAACGACCGTCAATGTGTGGCTTTCCATAAGTTCAGGAGAATGGCCAAGCGTGCTGGCCTTCGCTTTCTCAACCCCTGCCACCGACGCCGAAGGCGGCACCGGTGCGGTTTACGTGTTGCTGAGACGGCGCGGACAGACGCCTTGAGTCCCCCGCGGCAACGGCTGGCTCTCTAGAAATTCAGGAGAATGGCCAAGCGTACTGGCCTTCGCTTTCTCAACCCCTGCCACCGATGCCGAAGGCGGCACCGGTGCGGTTTACGTGTTGCTGAGACGGCGCGGACAGACCCCCTGAAGCCCGATCACAAGGTGTATTGAGCCACCGAGGTATTGTAGAGACGGCGCGGACAGACGCCCTGAGTCAGCCTGCTGGCTTTTCAGTCTGCTCGACGATACCGCAGGTCTCGATGCGATCCAGCGCCTGGCAGGTCAGGTGACGCCCCAGACGGATCAGATCCCTGGCACGGTGGAATTCGAAGGAGCCGCAGACGGTCTTGGGTATCTCCACCAGGATGTCCGGCGGATAGCCCGCCTCCTTGTAGCGCGCCAACGCGGCCTGGGTGATGTCGAAGGAGGTCAGGATGGTGGCCAGCCGCCCCCAGTCCTTACGCCCCAGCGCGGCATTACCGCGCTCGGCACGGTCGGCTTCGGCCTCCGATTCGGCGCTTTCCTGAAAACGCCGCGCCATCAGCGCACCGCGTCGATCGCCCCTGCGGCGTTCTCCGTTGGTACCTTTACCGCCCCGGGCCTCATCGCAGCTCGGGCACTCCACCGGCAGCAACTCCTCGAGAGAGACAAGGTTGGGGCTGTTGGCGGTGACGTTGACCGCCATCACCAGGTCCGCGTGGACCGAGACGTTGGAGATGATCGGCAGCGGATTGAGCAGACCGCCATCGACCAGCAGCCGAGGCCCATCCTCGACCGGCGTGAATACCCCGGGAATGGCGATGGAGGCACGGATAGCCTTGAGCAGGGACCCCCGCTGAAACCACACTTCTCGCTGGCGCATCAGGTCGGTCGCCACCGCGGTGAAGGGAATGGGCAGGTCCTCGATGGCGACGTCACCGATAAACGACTCGATCTTGCTCATCACCTTCCTGCCCTGCATGGCACCCATGGAGGTGAACGACATGTCGAGCAGACGAAGTACACCGAAGGAGCCCAGCTCCTCGACCCACTGACGGTAGGGCTCGAGCTTCCCCGCAGCAAAGATGCCCCCGACCAGGGCGCCCATGGAGCACCCCGAGATCGCCACCACTTCATAGTCGCGGGCGACCAGTTCCTGCAGCACACCGATGTGGGCATAGCCTCGGGCACCACCACTACCCAATGTCAGCGCAATGCGCTTGCCGCTCGATCCCGGGGGACAATCGTGGCGATAGACGGTCATGGCAATGCCCTCCTGCTGCGGATTGGCCGCGCGGGCAGCGCTTGAACAGCGCATGCCTCGCACTCGCAGGCCTGTCTATAAGCTTAGACTAACCCACCGTGGAAAAGCTTACGCGGCCTGTCACGGCGCAGCGGCCAAGACTCATCCACCGACCGGCTGCCAAGATCGTCTTTTCGATCAAGGTGTTGCGGACAACGCCTCGACGATGGCATCGGCCACCGCGGGGGCGTGCTGCGGCGAGGCATGAAGATGGTGTCCGCCCTCCAGCACGCGACGGGTCAGGCGGTGAACGCGTGCTCGCGAGGCCACCCCTCGTGGACGTTCCCCGAGAATACCGTCACGCCCTTCGACCAGCAGTACCTCGCAGGCAATAGCCTCGAGCAGATTGGCGACCTGGTCATCGGTCAGCCGCACGGGGGAGGGGCGCAGCAGGCGCGGGTCGGTGCGCAGCCGCAGGCCGCCCTCGTCGCAGGGGGTCAGGTTCCTGGCCACGATGTCGCGCACCGTCTCGGCATCCACCGGGGTGGCGCCACCGGCGACCCGCGCCGCCACCGCGGTATCCAGATCGGCATAATGAGGAATCCGCGAGCGACGGCGACGCTGGGCCCGCAACGAACGCCCCAACTGGCCAGCGGTATCTTCAGGTGGGGTGGTCAAGGCCCCCAGACCGTCGATCAGCACCAGGCGCTCGATGCGTTCGGGCCAGGCCGCGGCGACCAGGCAGGCCACCCCGGCGCCGAGGGAGTGAGCCAGCACCGGGGCACTATCCAGTCCGAGATCATCCAGTGCATCGAGCAGGTCGTGGCAGTAGTCCCAGATGGCGTAGTCGTAGTCACCGGGCAGCCGCTCGGAGTGGCCATGGCCGGCCATGTCGATGGCCACCAGGCGTATATCGAGCCGTTCGGCCAGTACCGGCGCTAAACGCGCAAAGCTTGCGGCGTTGTCGAGCCAGCCGTGCAGCGCCAGCCACACCGGCGCCTCCGTGCGTCCCCAGGCCAGTGCGGCCAGGCGCCCCTGTGCCAGGCGAAGCGCTTCTCCCGCTGGCTTCATTGCGTTGTCCCTTCGCCCAGCAGACGGTCGATTATGGCCAGCAAGGCGCGTCGCGTTGCCTCGGGCTGCTCCATCGGAAACATATGACTGCCGGGCACCCTGTCCAGGGCGATACCGCGCCGGCTGAGACGTCGGCAACGTGCCTCGGTCAGCAAGTCAGACGTCTCCCCTGCCAGCACACCCAGAGGTACTCGTACCTCCGTGGGCAGACGATCCAGATGGTGGGGCAGATGACGGAAGATCTCGACCTCGATATCCGGGTCATAGCTCAACACCACCGCGCCGTCCTCCAGGGTCGTGGTGCCGGCGTCGATGTAGTCGTCCAGTGCCTCTTCGGTGAAGCTGCGAAACAGGCCCTTGCGCCGAAGTTGAGCGCGCATCGCATCACGGCTTTCCCAACGGGTACGGCGCCCCTTGCTCTTGCCTGCCGGCGTCACTCGATCCACCATGCCGAGCCACTTGCTGACGCGCATGGCCAAGGCGTCGATGCCCAGCATCAGCGGCGGGTCGAGCATCACCACCGCCTGGAACCGCTCCGGCTCCAGGCGCGCCGCCATGGCGGTGATCACCCCGCCCATGGAGTGGCCGACACCGATAAAGGGTCCGGCCAGGTGACGGGTGCTCTCGAGGTATTCATCACGCAATGCCAACCAGTTGTGGCCCACGGGAAAATCGGGATGGTGGCCCAGGCGATCGAGCGGCTGGACGTCGAAGCGCTCTGCGAGTGGTGCCAGCAGGCTTCTGTAGCTGCCGCCGGGAAAGCCATTGGCGTGGGCGAACAGCAAGGTTGGGGTATCTGGCATGATTCTGTCTCATCCGATGAGAGGCGGCGACCCGCCGCTGTAGCCTTGGCAGGCTAACGGCATTACCCTAGGCCGCCAAGTGAACCAAAGCCTAGATTCCCCGGAATTCCCCCTGACTCCCCGCTACCAAGGAGCAACGCGTGTCCCGTAAACCCGCCCGCGATACCCGCCTGCGCAACCGTCTGTTCTTCACCACCGTGGCCGTGGCGGTGGTCATCGGACTCTGGCTGGCGCGCTGATATCTCTCCCTGACCCCGTCTCACTGCCGCTGACTTGCCGACCCTGTCTCGCTGAAAAGTGATGATGGCGTGCGTTATGAGCCAAGCCCTGCCGCGCCACCTCTCGTGCCCTCCCCCGACGTCCTGGCGTCCCTCCCTGGCGAAGGGTTAGCTTCAGGGACTGTCGACGCGGCAGCGCCAGCATCGAACGTCAGGAATCAGAAGGAACGGGCGCGCTCGATCAACTGCTCGAGCTGCTTGCGCTCATCATCGCTTGGCATTTCCAGTGGGGCACGCACCGCGCCGGACGGACGGCCAATCAGGTCGGTGCCGGCCTTGATCAGGCTGACGGCGTAGCCTGCCTTGTGGTCGCGCAGGGCGACAAAGGGCAGGAAGAACTCGCGGGAGATCTTGCGCACGGTGTCGCTGTCACCGGCACGCAGGGCCTTGTAGAAGGTCACCGCCATGTCCGGCACGAAGTTGAACACCGCGCTGGAGTAGGTGTTTACGCCCACCGCCAGGTAAGCCTCGGCGATGATCTCGGCGGTGGGCACGCCCCCGACGTAGGCCAGTCGGTCGCCGACGGTCTTGATCACGCGGTTGAGCGCCTGCATGTCGCCCTTGCCGTCCTTTAGCCCCACCAGGTTGGGGTTGGCGTCGGCCAGCCGCTTGGCGGACTGAGCGTTGAGCACGCCGTTGCCACGGTTGTAGTAGATCACGCTGACGCTGGTGGACTGGCAGATCCGGCTGGCGTATTCCACCAGGCCGTCCTGGGGACACTCTGTCAGGTAAGGCGGCATCAGCAGGATACCGTCGGCGCCCTCTTCCTCGGCGATGCGGGCGAACTCGGAACCGGTGGCCACGCTCAGACCGGCGCTGGCGATCACCGGCAGCTTACCATCGACGACTTCCACGGCCAGACGGACGATCGCACGGAATTCCTCCAGCGACAGGCTGAAGAACTCGCCGGTGCCACCGGCGACGAACACCGCCGAAATCTTGTGGCTGATGAACCACTCGAGACGCGCGCGATAGCTCTCGGCGTCGAAACGTCCTTCGGCGTCGAAGTCCGTGACCGGAAACGACAGCAGTCCATCGCTGATCGCCTGCTTGACCTGGGCATGGGAAAATTTCACCGAAACGTCCTCCTGTCTTCGTCGTGAACGGACATGAGGGTTTCGATTCCCGCCATGTCATACATCATACAAAGCATAAGCTAGACGTCGGGACGCTGACTGACAATAGCCCCTGTGGTAACTTTAGACCAAAGTTCACACTCCTGTTTCACCCGCCGCAATGCCGACGAGAGACTCGAAGCGGGCCCCCGGGGCCATCCGACACCCTCTCCCTGGAGGCCCAAGGACGCGCCCATGTCATTGATCGATGTCTTCCTGTCGACGCTCAACATCAGCCTGCCGGTGTTTGCCATGGTGTTTATCGGCCTTGCGCTCAAGCGACTCGGCTGGATCGACCAGGCCTTCGTCAATACGGCGTCGCGACTGGTGTTTCGCGCCACCCTGCCGGCCATGCTCTTTCTCAGCCTGATCCGCGCCGATCTGGAACGCACCCTGAACCCCTGGATGCTGGCCTTCTTCGCACTGGCCACCATTGCAAGCTTCGTGCTCGCCTGGGGCTACGCTGCGCTTCGGGTCAAGCGTCACCAGCGCGGGGTCTATGTACAGGGCGCCTTTCGCGGCAACTGCGGAGTGGTCGGCCTGGCACTCGCCCACGGCATGTACGGCGAGGTAGGGCTATCGCTGGGGAGTCTGCTGCTGGGGGTGGTAATTCTCTGCTACAACGTGCTGTCGGTGGTGGTGCTGGCGGCATACCAACTGGACGAGGACGGCCGGCGCAAGGCCATCGACTGGAACAGCATCTTCCGCCATATCCTGACCAATCCGCTGATCCTGGCGGTGGTGGTCGCCACCCCCCTGGCGGCGCTGCAGGTCAGTCTGCCCGAGTGGATCGAGACCACCGGTGACTACTTTGCCTCCTTGACCCTGCCGCTGGCGCTGATCTGCATCGGCGCCACCATCTCCACCCGGGCGCTCAAGACCAGCTATCGCACCGCCGTCAGCGCAAGCCTCGCCAAGATGGTGGTGATCCCGCTGGTGGCCACCCTGGCGGCGCTGGGGCTTGGCTTTCGTGGTGCCGAGCTGGGCGTGCTGTTTCTGTTCTTCGCAAGCCCCACCGCGGCGGCGGCCTTTGTGATGGCCAAGGCCATGGGCGGCGATGAAATTCTGACGGCCAATATCATCGCCCTCACCACCCTGGTGGCCAGCATCAGCGTGACGGTGGGGGTCTTCGCCCTGCGGCTCAACGGGCTCATCTAGTTCAGCCCTTGGCTTCAGTCCCCTCGACCACCTCGAACTGCTCGATACCGCCGCCCTCGCGGGTGGCCTCTGCCGGCAGCGGGTTGGCGTGGGCACGCTTGAAGTCGTCGCTGCCGACCCAGGCACGAAACGCCGACTGGCTCTCCCACTGGGTCTCCACCACGTAGGGCGCCTGGTTGCCCAGCGGCCTCAGCACACGCATGGCGACAAAGCCCGGCTGCTTGTCGATCTCTCCGGCGCGACGGCGAAAGCGCTCTTCGAACTCGTCCTCGAAGCCCGGATTGACGAAGATGCGGTTGTTGACGAAAAAGCTCATGGGCGTCCCTTCAGGTGAAAGCCCGCCAGTGACGGGCCCGTTCTATCGAGTGCGAAATATGTCAGACACGTCGCTCGCACCACGCCAACCACTGCGGTCAGGGTCAGCGAAGTGACGATGGCGTGGTCATGCCCACCAGCCGCGCACAACCAGCGGCTCTGACGTCGGCTTCCAGTTCGGCGATAGCCGCGGTGACAAAGCCCACCCCGGCCCCTGCCCTGCCCTCCGCCAGCAGCCCGGTCAGGGCCGCGACCAGCGGCATATGGCTGACCAGCAGCAGCGGACCCTCGTCACTTTCCAGCGTCAGCCAGTCCACCACGGCCTCGGGGGAATCGTCGGGGGTGATGATGTCCAGGGTATCGAGACTCACCTCGTCCGGCAGTGCTTCCAGCACCAGGGCGGCGGTCTGCTGAGCACGCACGTAGGGACTGGCCAGCACCTTGAGCCGGCCCCAGTCGATGTCGTCACGACTCGCCAGCCAGCGGCCCATGGCGCGAGCTTCCTCCTCGCCGCGGGTGGTCAGCCTGCGCGCCTCGTCGGGAAAGCCTGGAGTGGCCTCGCCGTGACGCATGATCCAGAGTCTATCCGCCATTCTTGGCCTCCGTCTGTCGCCGGTCCTGCTTGACGTCCTCGCGGGGGAGTACGAACTCGACGTCGCTGCTCTGCTCGCCGCGCATCAGCAGCTTGGCCATGTCACGGGCCGGCACGCCGCGAAACAACACCTGATAGAGCCCTTCCGCCAACGGCATGTAGACGCCTTCGGCATCGGCCTTGTCGCGCACCAGCTTGACGGTATTGACCCCTTCGGCCACCTGGCCGAGAGACGCCACCGCCTCGTCCAGGCTCTGACCCTTGCCCATCGCGAAGCCGACGCGATAGTTGCGCGACAGTTCCGACGAGCAGGTCACGATCAGGTCGCCGACGCCGGCCAGCCCCAGGAAGGTCATCGGATTGGCGCCCTGGGATACGGCGAAGCGGCTCATCTCGGCCAGCGCACGGGTCATCAGCATGCTGCGGGTATTCTCGCCCATGCCCAGCGCCGCTGCCATGCCGGCGGCGATGGCGTAGATGTTCTTGAGCGCACCGCCAAGCTCGACCCCGTAGCGGTCATTGCTGGCGTAGACGCGGAAATAGTCACAGCCCAGCGCCGCCTGCACCCGCGATCGCGTCTCGGCGTCGTGGCTGGCGATCACCGTGGCGGTGAGCTGCTTCTGGGCCACCTCGGAGGCCAGGTTGGGCCCGGACAGCACGCCCACGTGGGCAAACCCCGTCTCGTCCTCGAGGATCTGGCTCATCAGCTTGAAGCCATCCTCCTGGATACCCTTGGTGGTGCTGACCAGAATCTGCTCGGGCTTGAGCCAGGGACGTGCCTGGCGCACCACCTCGGCGAAGGCCTTGGAGGGAATCGCCACCAGCACCAGGATGGCCTCCTCGAGCACCCACTCGAGTTCGGTGGACGCCTCGACCCTGGGGTTGATGGCGTAGTCGGGCAAGTAGCGCGGATTGCGATGATCACGATTGATGCTTTCCACCAGCGCGCCGTCCCTGAGCCATTGGCGCACGTGGAAGCCGTTATCGGCGGCGATGCTGGCCAGAGCGGTGCCGAAGCTCCCGCCCCCCAGCACCGCCACCCTGGTGTCCATGTCGGTCATGCTTGCTCCGCAGTCGATGAGTCTTGGTGGATTGTACCGAATCTGACGTCACGACGAGGGATCTCGTCGCCACTTTGACTGACCTGGTGCCACAACGAGCAACGCCCCTCGAAAGGGGCGTTTATTTGCGCCCTAAAAGAGGGGCGTCTTCGGGCCCCTGTGAAGAGGGGCGTCTTCGGGCCCCTACAAGGAGGGGCGTCTTCGGGCCCCTCTAAAGAGGAGCCCTGAACTACACGCGGCTCAGTTCAGTCGATCAGCGGAATCAGCGAATCGATACTGGCCCGAGCATCGCCGTAGAACATCCGGGTGTTCTCCTTGAAGAACAGCGGGTTCTCAATGCCCGAGTAGCCGGTTCCCTGACCACGCTTGCACACGAACACCTGCTTGGACTCCCACACCTTGAGCACCGGCATGCCGGCGATGGGGCTGTTGGGGTCTTCCTGGGCGGCCGGGTTCACGATGTCGTTGGAGCCGATGATGATGACCACGTCGGTGGAAGCGAAGTCATCATTGATCTCATCCATCTCCAGCACGATATCGTAGGGTACCTTGGCCTCGGCCAGCAGCACGTTCATGTGGCCCGGTAGACGACCCGCCACCGGGTGGATGCCGAAGCGCACCTCCTTGCCGGCGGAGCGCAGCTTGCGCACCAGTTCGCTGACCGCGTTCTGGGCCTGGGCCACCGCCATGCCATAACCCGGCACGATAATCACGCTGTCGGCGTCGTTGAGGGCGCTGCTGACGCCACCGGCGTCGATCGACACCTGCTCGCCCTCGATCTCCTGGGCCGGCCCCTGGGTACCGCCGAAGCCACCGAGGATGACGCTGACGAAGTTGCGGTTCATCGCCTTGCACATGATGTACGACAGGATGGCACCGGAGGAGCCCACCAGCGCACCGGTAACGATCAGCAGGTCATTGGACAGGGTGAAGCCGATAGCGGCCGCGGCCCAGCCCGAGTAGCTGTTTAGCATCGACACCACCACCGGCATGTCGGCGCCGCCGATGCCGAGGATCAGGTGCCAGCCGATGAAGAAGGCGAGCAGCGCGATCAGCAACAGGGTCCAGAAGCCGGCACCGTTGAGGTAGGCGATGGCCAGCACCAGCGAGAGAATCGCCGCACCGGCGTTCAGGGCATGACCGCCGGGGTACTTCTTCGGCTTGCCGTCGATCTTGCCGGCCAGCTTGCCGAAGGCGATCACCGAGCCGGTGAAGGTCACCGCACCGATGAACACGCCCAGCACCACCTCGACCTGCAGGAAGGTCAGCTCGGCAGGTGTCTTGTAGGCCAGAGTAGCGGCGAACGCCGACAGGCCGTCGAGGGACTCACCGGCCGCCTTCAGCGCCAGCACCCGGGCACGTTCCATCTCGGCGTTCCAGCCGACGAACACCGCCGCCAGACCGACGAAGGAGTGCAGCGCCGCCACCAGCTGCGGCATCTGGGTCATCTCGACCCGCTTCGCCACCATGGTGCCGACCACGGCACCGACGATCATCAAGGGGATCATCAGCCAGTAGTTGCCGATGTTCGGGCCGAGCATGACGGAGAACACCGCCAGGCCCATACCGACGATGCCGTACCACACCGCGCGCTTGGCCTTTTCCTGATTGCTCAGTCCCCCCAGCGAGAGGATGAACAGCACACTCGCCGCGATCGCCGCGGCGGTTACGAATTGTTGTCCTAGCATTTCGTCTCTCCGCGGTTCAGGACTTCTGGAACATGGCCAGCATCCGGCGTGTCACCAGGAAGCCACCCACGACGTTGATGGAAGCGATCAGCACCGAGATGCCCGCCAGCAAGGCGACCAACCAGCTGCCCGAGCCCACCTGGAGCACGGCACCGAGGATGATGATCCCGGAAATCGCATTGGTCACCGCCATCAGCGGCGTGTGCAGAGAGTGACTGACGTTCCAGATGACCTGAAAACCGACGAAGCAGGCCAGCGCGAAGACGATAAGGTGCTGCATGAAGGATGCAGGGGCCACCAGACCGAGCAGCCCCATGACGATGCCGCCGACCGCCAGCATGGTGACCTGGCTCTTGGTCTGCTTCACGAAGGCAGCGTGTTCGGCAGCCTTGCGCTCCTCCGGTGTCGGCTCCTTCTCCTTGGGCTTCGGCTTGGCCGCGGCGATGGCCTTGACCTTGGGCGGAGGCGGCGGAAAGGTGACCTCACCCTGGTGGGTGACGGTAGCGCCACGGATCACGTCGTCTTCCATGTCGTGAACGATCTTGCCGTCCTTCTCCGGCGTCAGATCGGTCAGCATGTGACGGATATTGGTCGAGTACAGCAGCGACGACTGGGTGGCCATGCGCGACGGGAAGTCGGTATAGCCGACCACGATGACGCCGTTGTCGGTGACCACGCGCTCATCAGGCTTGGTCAGGTCGCAGTTGCCGCCCTTCTCGGCGGCCAGGTCGACCACCACAGAGCCCGGCTTCATCGCCTTGACCATGTCCTCGAGCCACAGCTTGGGAGCCGGGCGTCCGGGGATCAGGGCGGTGGTGATGACGATATCCACCTCGGGGGCCTGCTGACGGAACAGCTCGAGCTGCTTTTCGCGGAACTCGGGGCTGGAGGGCGCCGCATAGCCACCGCTTTCGGAGCCGTCCTGGGAGTCCTCGAAATCGAGGAACAGGAATTCGGCGCCCATGGACTCGATCTGCTCGGAAACCTCGGGGCGCACGTCGAAGGCACGCACCACCGCACCGAGGCTGGTGGCGGTGCCGATGGCGGCAAGACCGGCGACGCCGGCACCGATGATCAGCACCTTGGCCGGCGGCACCTTGCCCGCGGCGGTGACCTGACCGGTGAAGAAGCGCCCGAACTGGTTGCCTGCCTCGATCACCGCGCGATAGCCGGCGATGTTGGCGGTGGAGGACAGCGCATCCATCTTCTGGGCGCGGGAAATCCGCGGCACCATGTCCATGGCGACGACGCTGGCACCCTTGTCCTTGCAGGTCTCGAGCATCTCCTCGTTCTGGGCCGGCCAGAAGAAGCTGATCAGGGTCTGGCCCTGGCGCAGCAGGTCGGACTCTTCCTTCTGTGGCTCGCGCACCTTGACGACCACGTCGGCCTGCTCGAATACCGCCTCCATGCTGTCGACGATAGTGACACCGGCCTCTTCATAGGCGGCGTCGGTAAAGCCGGCAAGCTCACCTGCGCCCGTCTCGATCAGGCACTCGTGACCCAGCTTCTGAATGTGTCCGGCGCTCTCGGGCGTCAGCGCGACACGCGCCTCGCCCTTATGCCGTTCCCTTGGTGCTCCTATCTTCACGATGGATCTCCCATGTGGCCAACGTTATTACGATTGCTTGTTATGGTTTCTTGTTGTCATTCCTACCAGTGTTACCTCTTGTGGCTAGTCTGCACAAGAGGGGATCGCCAGTAATTTGTGCACTGCAATGTGAAAGCAACCACCTGAATCCATTAAGAGAACCGACACGAAGCGGGGTGTAACCTTATGCCCTTCCGAGCCTCCCAGGCCCGGCGTGACCGGCCTGGCGGCGTGATCACACCCTGATGGCAACCTCTGACGAGAAACAACGCGGATTTGTGACTGCCAACAACCTCCCTTTCGAGCCTGAACAAGCGCTCACCCAGCAACATATTCGCTCAGAAAAAACGCCGACCATCTGCGCCGCATTGCCGACAGGATGGACGAAAAGATAGCTGAAAGGATGACGGATAGCGCTGGTGAAAGCGCTGCTGAAACAACAGGCGACGCACAGCGCGTCCACTCGACATCGCCTGTTCAGAGCACTGCTCGGTGCCAACGCGGCCCTTACGGATACAGAATGACCTTGGCGGCAGCGCTGCGCCCGCTTGCCAGCTCCTCGAAGGCGGCCGGCCCCTCGGCCAGAGGCCGCTTCTCGACCCAGGACAGCTCCCCCAGCGCACCGGCGTCGAGCAGTGCGACGGCAGCGCGAAGATCACCGAAGCTGTAGGTGTAGGCACCAAGAAAACTCAGCTCCTTCAAGGTAATGGCGCGGGTATCGGTAACCCCATCATTGTCCTGCAGGCCAAGGTGCATGATGGCGCCACCAGGACGAGCCGAGGCCACCGCCATCTTGCGCGTGGGGCCAGCCCCCACACAGTCGAACACCGCTTCCACCGAGTCGGCCCGGGGCGGCGCTTCGCGCGGGTCGAAGGCCTCGAGCCCGACCCTGAACGCCGCCTCCCGGCGCAGCGGGTTGAGATCGGCGATACGCAGCGAGCGCACCCCGCGCTGGCGCAGGATCAAGGCGGTCATCAGGCCGATGGCGCCGGCACCGATCACCAGCACCCGGGACTCCGCCAGCGGGCGATCGAGCACCCGCTCCAGGCGGTGAATACCATGCACTGCAGTCGCCACCGGCTCGGTCATGGCGGCGACCTCGGCGCTAAGCGTCTGTGGCAGCTCGATCAGGCTGTGATCGGCGATGTTGACCGTCTCGGCGAAGCTGCCGGGGCGATTCATGCCGATCATGCTGCGGTTCTCGCATAGATTCTGGCGCCCGGCCTGGCAGTACTCGCAGTGGCCGCAGACGATCAGCGGGTTCATGGTGACCCGCTTGCCCTTCCAGGCGCCCTCGACCACCAGACCCGCGGCCTCGTGGCCCAGGATCATCGGCGGCACCCGCCGGGGATCATGGCCATGGTAGGCATGCAGGTCGGAACCGCAGATGCCGGTGGCCTCCACCTGCACCCGCGACTCTCCCGGCTTGAGCGGCTCGGGTTCGGTGCCACGCATCTCCATCTGCTCGCGACCGACGTAAAACAAGGCTTGCATGGTGAGTCTCCTGAATCACTTGGCGGTAAAGCCGCCATCGACGTGAAGGATCTGGCCGGTGACGTAGGCCGAAGCCGGGGACGCCAGGAATACCGCCGGTCCCGCGATATCCTCAAGCCTTCCGTTACGGCCGATGGCGGTCTGGCGCGCCAGCGCCTCGGACCTGGCCGCATCGTCGAACACCGGTGAGGTCAGCTCGGTAGGAAAGAATCCCGGCGCCAGCGCATTGGCGTTGATACCGTGGCGCGACCAGGCCTCGGCCATGGCGCGGGTCAGCTGGGCGATGCCACCCTTGCCGGCCCCGTAGGGGGCGCTGTCGGGAAAGGCACGACTGGACTGCAGCGAGGCCAGGTTGATGATGCGACCGTAGCCCGCCGCGCGCATCCCCGGCACCAGCGCCCGTGACAAAAAAAACGGCGTGCCCAGGTGGAGTTGCAGGGTCAGCTCCCACGAGGCCAGATCGACCTCTTCTGCCGGCTGGCGCAGGTTCACCCCGGCGGCGTTGACCACAATCTGGGGATCGCCAAACGCCTCGGTGGCGCGATGTGCCACCTCTTCGAGGCCCCTGGCGTCGGCCAGGTCGGCGCTGAGGGCGGCCGCCTGGCCGCCCATGCTCCGAATCCGCTCCACTCCCGCATCCAGCGCGTCCTGACGCCTGGCGGCCAGCACCACCCGGGCGCCGCTCGCCGCCAGTGCCTCGCCGATGGCAAGACCCAGCCCGCTGCTGCCCCCGGTGACCAGCGCCACCCGTCCGTCGAGGTTAAAATCGGGACGCATGGTCATACGTCCTCTTCCACCGCCAGCACAAAGCGCTCATCCGGATAGTACTTGGCCAGACGGATATCGCCGGTACGGGCATGGCCTTCCATGCCCTCGCAGCGCGACAGCCTGGCGGCGGTGGCGGCTACGGTACGGGTGGCCTCGCGGCTCTGGCGCTGGTAGGTCACGATCTTGAGGAACTTCTGGGCGCACAGCCCGCCGGTGTAACGCGCCGCCCCCTTGGTCGGGAGGATGTGATTGGTGCCCGAACACTTGTCGCCGAACGCCACCGAGGCTTCCTCGCCGACGAACAGCGAGCCGTAGCTGTTGAGGCGCTCCATCCACCAGTCCAGATCCTCCACCTGCAGTTCCAGATGTTCGGAGGCATAACGATCGCTGACCTCGACGGCTTCCTCCCGGGTATCGCAGACGATGATCTCGCCGTAATCGCGCCAGGCGGCGTCGGCGGCCTTGCGCTGGGTTTCCGGCAGGTCATCGATACGCGCCTGGATGCGCTGATCCACCGCTTCGGCCAATTCGCGCGAGGTGGTGAACAGCCAGGCCGGCGAATCCGGGCCGTGCTCGGCCTGGCCGACCAGGTCCTCGACCACGATATCGGGATCGGCGCTGTGATCGGCGATGATGCCGATCTCGGTGGGCCCGGCGAACATGTCGATGCCGCAGCGTCCGAACAACTGACGCTTGGACTCGGCGACGAAGCGGTTGCCCGGGCCGACCAGAATGTCGGCAGGCTTGCCGGTGAACAGTCCAAAGGCCATGGAGGCGATGCCCTGAACCCCGCCCATCTGCAGGATGACGTCGGCACCGGCGAGATCCATCGCATACAGGATGGCCGGGTGGATGCCGTTCTCGTCCCGCGGCACCGAACAGGCCACCACGTTCTTGACCCCGGCCACCTTGGCGGTGGCCACACTCATGATCGCCGAGGCAATATGCGCGTAGCGGCCACCGGGCACGTAGCAACCGGCGGTCTCCATCGGGATCAGCTTCTGCCCGGCGAACAGGCCCGGCGACAGCTCGGTCTCGAAGCCCTGGATGCTGTCGCGCTGGGCGGCGGCAAACCGGCTGACGCGCTCATAGGCGAAGTGGATATCCTGCTTGAGCTGCTCGGGAACCTTCTCCCTGGCCGCCTCGATCTGGTCACGGCTGACGATGACGTCGCCTTCCCAGCCGTCGAGTTCGCGACAGTACTCCCGCGCCTTGGCCTCCCCCCCGGCCTCGATCTCGGCGAGCATGCGCGAGACGACTTCATGGGTCTGAGTGTCGTTGCTGGAGGCATTCTTGTCGGCTTGCTTGTAGTAGTGAATCGCCATGTTGAGTCTCCTTGAGGTCATCGGCCGGTATCGGTCGCCACACATGCTTGAGTCTTGAGCATGCGCAGTGCCTAGGGTGTGCCGTCGACTCGGCCGTGAAGCGCCGACGGCGTCGTTGTTTTGGTGAGTGTTGCTCTGGCGAGGCGTGGGCCAGCCAGTCGCCTAGCGTCGCCCTTGCCCTCGCTTCGTATCTTTACGCCCACACTTTTGTAAGCGCTTACAAATACGTTGAAAAAAGGGGGAAGACAGCTCTCCCCCAACCTCTCCCTGGGCTCAGTCCGAAAAGTCGACGAGCGAAGGTTAGACAAGGCAAAAATCGGTGAGAAAGCGCAGTTTACGGGGTGTAAATGAGCATTTTGATCCGATTTTTAACGCCGTATTACCGAGCGCAGGCACTTTTCAGACGAGCCCTACCCTATCGCCCAGGTCGACAACCAAGGCAAATAAGCGATCATCAACACCACGATCAGCATCCCCAGCACGAACGGCAGCGCGTAGCGAGCGATCGACAGCACCGAACAGCGGGTCAAGCCGGACACCACGAACAGGTTGAGTCCCAGCGGTGGCGTGATGAAGCCCAGGCCCAGGGTGGTGACCATCAGGATCGCGAAGTGGAACTCGTTCATCCCCGCCTCCAGCGCCAGTGGCAGCAGCAGCGGCGCCAGGATGACGATGTTGGGGGTGGTTTCCATCACGCAGCCAGCCAGCACCAGAATGCCGATCATCATCAGGATCATCAGCCAGGGGGCGTCGGTGACACCGCTGATTCCGCTGACCAGGGTCTGGGGGATATCGAGGCTGGCCAGGCTCTGCGCCAGCGGCAGGGACACCGCGATGATCGGCACGATGACGCCGCAAACCCGCGCCGAGCTCTCCAGCATGCGCGGAATGTCACCCAGCGTCAGGCGCCCCTGGCGCAGGCCGATGATGACCACCACCACCACGGCCACCGATGCCGCCTCGGTAGGAGTGAAGATGCCGGTGTAGATGCCGCCCAGGATCACCACCGGTACGAACAGCGCCCAGCGGGCGTCCCATACGGTGTCGATCCAGCGTCGCCAGGAGAAACGCTCGCGATCGCCTTCGAAGCCGTAGATGCGATTGAGCACCATATTGGTGGCCATGACCGAGATCATCACCATCACCCCGGGGATCGCCGCCGCCAGAAACAGCGTCGAGGCAGACATGCCCAGCACCAGGCCCATCACGATATAGGCGATCGACGGCGGGATCAGGATGCCGGTGCAGGCACCGGAGGCCACCAGCGCACAGGCCGCCGGCAACGGATAGCCGCGCTCCACCAGCCGGGGAATGGTCATGCGCCCCACCGCCGCGGCACCCGCCGCGTCCGAACCGGAGATGCAGGCAAAGAAGCCGCAGCCCAGCGTCGTCGAGCTGCCAAGGCCGGTCTTGAGCCCGCCGACGCTGGCCTCGGCCACATCCAGCAACTTGCCGGAAAGCCCGGAGCGCACCAGGGCATCGCCGGTCAGGATAAACAGCGGCACCGCGATCAGCGCAAAGGCGTTGATGCCCTCGAACAGCGACTCGCCGAACACCGACAGCGGCAAGGTCTCGGTAAAGGTCAGCATGCCCAGGGTGCCGAGACCGATGGCGACCCACACCGGCACCCCGACCAGGATCATCACGATCAGCGCCGCCAGCGGCGCGTAGAAGGTCCAGTCCAGGGAGGCCGCGGCCTGTTGAAGTTCCATGAATTCCATGACGGTCCCCCTCAGTCGAAGAGCTTCTGGCCATCGAAGACCGGATCACCACGCTGCATGCGCCGGATATCCGCCAGCATGCTCTGCACCACTCGCCAGGCGATCAGCAGAAAGCCCACCGGGATGGCGGCCAGAAAGAACGCCTGGGAAACCCGCAGTCCCGCGGTGACCGAACCGAAGTTGATCGACGTCAGCACCGGTGCGATTGACAGGTACAGCGCCCACACCGCCAGCACCAGGGTGGCGATATCCGAGATCCACCAGCCTAGGCGCTTCATGCGAGGCCCGCCCAGGTTGATCAGCACATCGATGCGGATATGGGCGCGGTCCCTGACCGCCGCGGCGGCGGCGAGCCAGGCCAGGTAGATAAAGGCATAGCGCGCCAGCTCCTCGCCCCACACCGAGGAGTAGTTGAGGGCGAAGCGACGAATCACCTCCACCGCCACCGTCAGGATGATCAGCGCGTAGAAGGTCAGCAGCAGCCAGCGCTCGGTGCGGCGATCGACGTCGTCACAGCGCAGGCGCAGGGCGCGCCAGCGCGTGTCCTTAGGCGTTGCTGTCGACGAAATAGCCATTTTGCACCTCCGTGGCGGCCAGCAGTTTGTCGAATGCCTCCAGCGACCCCGCCAGTTCACGCTTGGTCTCGTCCCAGGCGGGCAGCTGATGGCCGCAACGCTCGACCCACTGGGCCTTTTCCTCGTCGCTCAGGGAGTAGACCTCGACGCCGGCCAGGCGCATCTGGTCATGGGCGTAGGCTCGCGCCGCCGGGACCTTGGCGAGGTTTTCGCGGAAGGTGACATCAGACGCCTGCATGACGGCGTCCTGAAGCGCGCCATCCAGGCTGTCGAACCAGGCCTTGTTGCAGGTGTAGACCTGGGCATCCGGCACCGACTGGATGGTGGAGATGCTCGACAGCACGTCGGTGAAGCCGAACACCAGCAGGGCCTGGACACTGGGGTCGAGGGCATCGGCCACGCCCTGCTTGATCGCCGACGAGGTCTCGCCCCAGGCCACCGGCGTCGGGTTGGCACCGGCCAGTCGATAGACCTGCTGCAGGATCTGCGAGGACGGCACCCGGAACTTGATGCCGGAGATGTCATCGGGGACCCGCACCGGGCCATCGAGCAGCCCCTCGCGCACGGCGACGGTCCTCGGGTCGATGCAGATATAGGACAGCACCTTGAAGCCGCGCTCCTCGACCTTGTGGTGAACGGTGTCGCGCCAGGCGTCCGAGGTCACCAGATTGATCAGACGCTGGTTCTCGCCACACCAGTAGGGAATGTTCACCAGGTCGGCTTCCGGGGCGAAGGACGACAGGTTGGACAGCGAATGCTGGGCGATGGCGATGGAACCGTTCTGGACCATCGAGATCAGCGCCCCGCCGGTGGCGAGCTGACCACCGGGCGCCAGCTTCACGTAGAGCCGACCGCCGGAGAAGTTCTGCAGGTTCTCCTTGAAGTTGAGCTGCATGATCGGATAGGCCCGCGAGGCGCCCAGGGTATAGCCAGTGGCGAGCACGATGGTGCTCTCGGCCGCGTTCTCTCGCTCGGACTCTTCCTTGGCGGTGGCCGCCATGGCGCTTTCCGAGAACAACGCACCGCCGACCGCACCGACCACCGCGGCGGTAAAACCGAACTTCGCCACGGTGCCCATGAACAGCCGTCTTTCCGGCTGACTGGGAGCACCGCTGTCATTGGTGATGAAATCTCGCATGGTCATTGTCCTTATTGTGTGGTTGGCGTGCCCGGCTCGGCGCCAGACGGCGCCTTGCCCTCGAACTTGAGGCAGGCAGAGACGAAGAAGGCGGTAGCGAGCGTCAACAGCACCGCCTCGTAGGCGGCTTCCAGCGCCCACATTCCCGGTACATAGCGCTGGATGGCGACGTTGACGAAAAAGGCGGCGAACAGACATATCGACAGCCATAACATCAACTTGGCTGAGGACGAAGACGACCTGGACATGGGTGGCGACTCCCGACTCTCGTTGTATTTGGTGGTACGCGTCGTTGTCGATCTTGCTGAGCCTGGACCGGCTCCGCTCGAAGCCGTGGTCAGGCTAACGAGGCAAAAATGCAGCAGTGAACTACGATCAACGCTGTCTGCTGCTATAATTGTAAGCGCTTACATGGCGCACCATTCAAGGTAGATTCCTCTATAGGACTTGTCCAGCCAGAATCCTGTAAAGGACCTTCGACTTTAGCCGCAACCGTGGCGCCGATCGGATCACACCGGTGGCGCCACCCAGGAGAGGCCAGATGAACGATCGTCCCACCAGAGCGTTGCTGGAAGATGTGGCCCGGGAGGCCGGGGTCTCGACGGCGTCTGTCTCGCGGGTGCTCAACGGCGCACCCCACGTCAGCGACCGCCTGCGAAAGAAAGTGGAGGCCGCCGTCGGCCGCCTCGGCTACGTGCCGGATGGTTCGGCCCGGGCACTGGCCTCACGCCGCATCGGCGCCATCGGTCTGCTGGTACCGACCCTCGACAACCCGATCTTCGGCACCATGGCCAACAGCCTGGAGCGGCGCCTCAAGGAGCATGACTGTCGTCTGCTGCTGGCCACCTACCGCTACGACCTCGAGGACGAACTGCAGGCGTTGCGGACGCTGGTCCAGCATGGCGTGGACGGCGTCGTGTTGATCGGCCATGAACACCTTGCCGACGCCTACCGTCTGCTTCACCAGCGTCAACTGCCCTTCCTCACCAGCTGGCAGACCCATGACAAGGCCGAAGCCCCCTGTATCGGCTTCGACAATCGCGGCGCCGCCAGACAGCTGGCGAGCCACCTGATCGACCTGGGCCACCGCCACCTCGCCATCGTCACCGCACCCTATGAACACAATGACCGTGCCCGGGCCCGCTTCGAGGGGTTCAGCGATGCGATTGCCGCTGCCGGTTGCCCGGCGCCAGACGTCGAGGTGGTGGAGTATGGTGTCGCCGAGGGCGCCGACGCCTGCGCCCGACTGCTGGAGATGCCCTCCCCGCCCACGGCGCTGCTCTGCGGCAATGACACCCTGGCCTTCGGCGCCCTGCTCGAGGCCCAGCGACGCGGGCTCGACCTGCCTCGGGAACTGTCGATCACCGGCTTCGACGATCTGCCCCAGGCGGCCTACATGTCGCCATCGCTGACCACCGTCTCGGTGCCCGCCGGTGCCATCGGAGTGCATGCCGCCGACGCCCTGATGACGTGGATTCGCCATCGCGAACGGCCCAGCGACCTTCACCTGGATGCCAGCGTCCAGCTACGGGGATCGACGGCGCCGCCACTTGCCGGAATCGGCCAGTAGGCCGGCTGAGCTGGCTGATAAAGCCATTCAGCAAAGCTATTCGGGAAAGTCGTTCTAGGCGCTGTCCGCGAACTGTATCCGCGAACGCTATCCAGGAAGCCGTACTTCTAGGAAGCCGCAATCGCCGTCAGGTCATCCACCACCGCCGTCGGCAGCGTCAACCGATCATCGCTCTGGCGTCGCAGCTGGTGGCGCCGGTCGCCGGGCAGGCGTACGCCCGGCTGCTCGAGCATCGCGGCGAACAGCACTTCACAGCGCGCGAGCACATCGGGCGCGAAGCGATCGACGTCGAACAACAGCATCAAATGACCGACCCCGGGTGGCTCTCCCTGCGCCTCGAAGAAAGACCCCGCCTCGAAACCGAAGCGACTACCGGAAAGCCCCGCGCACAACAGCTCCACCATCATCGCCAGCGCCGCCCCCTTGGCGTCTCCTGCCGGCACCATGCTGCCCTGGATGGCGGTCTCCGGATCGGTGGTAGGCGCCCCATCCGGCCCCACCGCCCAGCCCTCGGGAATCGGCTTGCCGGCCTTGCGCGCCAGCATCACCTTGCCCCTGGCCACCTTGGACAGCGACAGGTCCAGCAGCATGGGTTCGCCCTCGGGTCGCGGACAGGCGAAGGCGATGGGGTTGGTGCCGTAGAGCGGCTTGTGACCACCCCAGGGCGCCATGGCCGACGGTGCATTGCTGAATGCCAGCGCCATGAAGCCCTCCCGAGCCGCTCGCTCCACCGGCGCACCGGCCACACCAAAGTGGTGAGAGCGTCTGATGGAAACCGCGCATAGCCCCTGCTGCCGCGCCACCTCGAAGCCGGCGTCCAGCCCGCTGGCGATGGCCGGAAAGGCCAGTCCATGGTCGGCGTCGACCCGCACCACCGCGCCATCGGCTTCGGCCCTGGGTATGGCACCGGCGTTGACCTTGCCGCTGGCGGCCTGGTCCAGATAGAACGGCAGGCGCGAGAGCCCGTGGGAGGGCAGACCGTCACGCTCGGCGTCGAGCAGCGCCTCCACCGTGATGGCGGCCTCGCGCTCGGGGAAGCCCCTGGCACGCATCGCCTCCATGGCGAGTTCTTGTGCCTGCTCGCGGGCAAGTGTTGTCGTCTGGCTCATGCCACCCCCTCCGGCGTCAGTACCGCAACCACGTTCTCGGCGGTCATTTGGCTGATACGCGCGTTGGACTCCTCGGTCACCCCGGCGATATGCGGGGTCAATACCAGATGGGGCACCCCTTCGAGCACCGAGCCTGCGCCAAGTGGCTCCTGCTCGAACACATCGAGCATGGCCCCCGCCAGGCGTCCACTGGTGAGCGCCTCGGCCAGTGCCGACTCGTCTACCACCCCACCGCGGGCGGCGTTGATGACCACTGCGCCGCGCTTCATGACGGCCAGGCGATCGGCGTCCAACAGGTGTCGGGTCTGGTCATTGAGCGGCACGTGGAGACTGACCACGTCGGCCTCGGCCAGCAGCGCTTCCAGCGTCTCGCAGCGCTGGGCCTGGCCCCAGGCCGCAGACTCCGCCGGCAGGTGGGGATCAAACGCCAGCACCTCCATACCGAGGGCCCGGGCGAGCCCGGCGGTGACCTGGGCGATGGCACCAAAGCCCACCAGACCCAACCTCGCGCCGCTGACCTCACGCCCCATCAGCGCCTGGCGGGGCCACTCCCCTGCCAGCATGGCCGGGGTCGAGGCGTAGGCACCTCGGCGCAGCATCAGCGCCCCCGCGATCACGTACTCGGCCACCGAGCCGGCGTTGCCACCCTGGGCCGGCTTGACCTCAACGTCGCGCTCGGCGCAGGCCCCGAGGTCGATATTGTCGAGTCCGACACCAAGACGCCCCACCACCTTGAGGCGCGGCGCCCGTGTCAGAAGTTCGCTATCGACCTGGGTCCGATTGCGCACGATCAGCGCATCGGCGTCGGCCACCGCGTCCAGAAGGCGTCCTCGATCCTCGACCAGACGGGTGTCACACAGCACTTCGTGGTGCTCACCGAGCCAGGCCACCGCCTGCTCGTCCATAAATTCCGAGATAACTATCCTGGCCATCGTTGTACTCCCTCGATAATGGCGTCGAATCGGCCTCACAGCGTGAACCAACGCCCCGCCGGCAGCGGCACATTGAGCACCAGCGCAAACAGAACATAGAAGAAGGCCACCAGCACGGCGCCGGTCAGCAGGTATCCGGCCAGGCGACGTGGATGCCAGCGCCGGTACTGCGCCACCACCATCAGCCCGACGAAGCTTGCAAGGCCGGTCAACAGGAAGCCGAGCCAGGGCAGCGCCAGGGCCCAGGCCAGCATGATTCCGACCAGCGCCAGGCGACGAGGGGTCGAACCCGAGCCCGCACTCGGATCAGAACTTGGATCAGAACTCGAATCAGAGCCCCGCTCATGGTTGGCCACCACCCCGCGCAGCCCAAGCTGCCCCAGGCGCAGCAGTCCCGCGACGATCACCACCAGCGAGATCACCGCAGGAAATACCGCCCCGAGCTGACTCATCTCACGGGTCTCCCACAGGCATAGAGCGGCGCCGGCGACGAATAGCGTCGGCAGCAGATACTCGCTTGCGCGGGAGCAGGAGGCCTGGATAGCGTGCTTCTTCTTGCCGGCAGCGCTGGTGTTGTGGCCAGTGCTCGTGTCGTGACCAGTGCTTCTGTTGTGAACAGCGCTCATGGCGACGCCTCCCCATTGATCGTCTTGTCCTGACGTCTTGCCTCACGCCGTGCCTTGACCATCGGGTAGAAGACGCTCAGCAACGACAACGCAATGATCGTCAGGCTGATCGGCCCACCGAAGAAGGTAGCGAACAGCGATCCGCTGGCCCGCCCCATCAGGAAGCCCTGGACGAAGCCCTGCTCGGCAATGGGTCCGAGGATCAGCCCCAGCACGATGGGCGAGGGCCGAAAGCCGTAACGATTGAGCACCCAGCCCAGCACCCCCAGGCACAGCATGATCACCACGTCGCTGGCGCTGTTGCGGATGGCGTAGGTGCCGATCACCGTCATGAAGGCGATGGTCGGTACCAGCAGCGCCTTGGGAATGGAGATGATCGACTTGAAGGCGTAGCGCCCGATCAACAGACCCAGCGGCAACAGCAGGCAGGTGGCCAGAAACAGCCCGGCGACGAAGGTGTAGGTGATGCCGGCGTTGGTGGTGAAGAGCTCCGGCCCGGTACGAAAGCCCTGCACCAGCAAGGCCCCGAGGATCACCGCATCCGGCGGCGTGCCGGGGATGCCCAGCACCAAGGTCGGAATGAAGCCGCCGCCCACGGTGGCATTGTTGGCGGCCTCGGTCGCCAGCACCCCCTGAGGATTGCCCTTGCCGAAGCTCGCCGGCTCGTCGGCCACCCGGCGTGCCTCCGAATAGGACACCAGGCTTGCAATCGAGCCGCCCGCCCCGGGCAGGATGGCGACACCGGTGCCGATGGTCGCCGAGCGCAGCAGGTTCAGCTTGCCCTTGATGGCGATCGCCATGCCCTCGCGAAAGCGCACCCCGCGCGACACGCCATCCACCTTGAGGTGGGCGGCGGGTGTTGCCACCAGATCGATCAGCACCGGAATGCAGTACAGGCCGATCAGCGCCGAGACCGTCTCGATGCCACCAAGCAGCACCGGCGAGCCGTAGGTGTAGCGGATATCGCCGCCGATCACCGCGACGCCCACGGTGGACAGCAACAGGCCGAAGCCCGCCCCCATGAACCCTTTGAGGGTCGAATCCTCGGACAGCGCCGAGATCAGCGTCAGCCCGAAGATCGCCAGCCAGAAGTACTCCACCGGCCCGAAGCTGAGCGCGACCTGGGCCAGCAGCGGCGCCAGCAGCAGCAGCGCCAGCACCCCGACCAGCCCACCGACCACCGAGGCGATGGTCGACAGGGTGACGGCCAGATCACCGTCACCCCGGCGGGCCATGGGATAGCCGTCGAAGGTGGTGGCGATGGCCGAGGGCGTACCTGGCGTATTGACCAGTATCGCCGAGTAGGAGCCGCCGTAGATGGCCCCGGTATAGATGGCGCCGAGCATGATCAGGGCCGACTCTGGCGCCATGCCGAAGGTCACCGGGACCAGCACCGCCACTGCCATGGTGGCGGAAAGCCCCGGCAGGGCACCGATGACGATGCCCGCCGTCACCCCGAGCAGGGCCAGCGCAAGATTGAGCGGCGACAGAGCGCCGAGCGCGTGAACGATAAGATCCATGGCGTTGACCTCAGTCGATCAGGCCGAGTTCTCGCGCGCTGGTCTCATACTGCTGGCTCTGTTCGGCCAGGAAATCGGCAACATCGTCATTGCCGACGTCCATCAAAACGAAGCCCAGATCCTCCATCTCCTGGCGGAACTGGGGATTCTGGTTGATCTGATCGAAGATCTCGGACAACCGCGCCTGAACGTCTGCCGGCGTCTCGCTGGGCACCGCCATGCCACGATAGGCGCCGCCAACCATGTCATAGCCGAGTTCCTGGAAGGTCGGTACGTCGGGGAACAGCGGATGGCGCTCCTCGGCGGCCACCGCCAGCATGCGCACCTTGTCCTGATGGTTGGCGGCCACGGTGGTATAGCCCCACTCGGCCTGGACCTGGCCACCCAGCAGAGCGGTGACCGCCGCGCCGGTGCCCTTGAAAGGGATGTAGGTGGTGGTGACGTCGGCCAACTGCTGGAAGCGCGTATTGGCCACGTCATTGGCACTGTAGGTGCCGCTACCGGAGAAGGTCACCACACCGGGCGCCTGGCGCGCCGCCTCGACCAGATCTTCCAGGGTCTGGTAGGGGCTGTCCTCGCGGACCAGGATGGCGTCCGGCGAGTAGTGGAAGAAGTAGAAGTTGTTGACGTCCTCGGTGGCAAAACCGGCGTCCTTGCCCATCGGCTTGAGCACGATATGGGGCAGATTGGAGCCCATGATGGTATGGCCGTCGGCGGTCATGTCGTTGAGCTGGGACCAGCCCACCGCGCCGCCGCCACCGGGCATGTACTGGATGATCAGCTGCTGGCCGGTGATCTCCTCGAAGTACTTCTGCTGCAGTCGGGCACTGATGTCGGACTCGCCGCCCGGACCGAAGGGGATCACGTACTGCACGTCCTTGGCGGGAAAGTCCTCGGCGTCGGCGAGGGCCAGCGGGGCCACGAGGGGTGACGCCGCCAGCATCGCGGTCAGGGTCAGGGTGTGGGAAAGGCGCATGACGTTACTCCTGATGTTGTCGTTATGGGGTGGTCAGGATCTTCGCTACGAGCAACTCGCTTTCATTGCTCGCCGTTCTTGCACAACCTTCTTTACTACAACGGCCTGCCCCTCCCGACGAACGGCGGGAGGAGCCGGTTTTTTTGCCAGATCGCCGCCTCGGGCGTTGGCTTAGGCGCTTTCGTACAGACGGGTCAGCACAAACTCCCGATGCCCCAGCGCCTCGGCGGCGGTATTGCGGCCATTGGCGGTGCGCAGCATCATTTCCAGCAGCTGATCACCGGCCTCGTCCATGTTGATCTCGCGCTTGAGGATCGAGGACACATCGACGTCGATGTGCTCGCTCATGGTGCGCACGGTGCGCGGGTTGGCGCAGATCTTCACCACCGGCAGGATCGGGTTGCCGATGACGTTGCCCTGCCCCGTCGGGAAGAAGTGCACCACGTAGCCGGCGGCGGCGCACAGGGTCACCATCTCGGCGGCGGCGGAAGACGAGTCCATGAACCACAGGCCCGGCTTGTCCGGCGTTTCGGCCTTGTCCAGTACGCCATCCACCTTGCAGCGACGGCCGATCTTCTGGATGTTGCCCAGCGCCTTCTCCTCGATGGTGGTCAGGCCACCTTCGATGTTGCCCTTGGTCGGCTGGGACTCGGACAGGTCGCTAGTCTTGTGGCGGTCGATCATGTCGCTGTAGCGATCGAACATCGCCTGGAACTGTTCACGCACCTCGGGGGTGGCGCAGCGCTCGGCCACCAGGTGTTCCCCGCCGGTCAGCTCTGAGGTCTCGCCGAATACCAGGGTGCAGCCGGCGTCGTACAGCTTGTCGAAGGCGTCGCCCACGGTAGGGTTGGCGCCGCAGCCGGAGGTGGTGTCCGACTCGCCGCACTTGGTGGACACCCACAGTTCGCTGACGTCGCACTCCTCGCGCTGGATCTCGCTGGCGTACTGGACGAATTCCTTGGCCTTCTTGGAGGCGGCACAGATGGTGTTGTGATCACCATTCTGTTCGATCCAGAAGCCTTCGACCGGCTTGCCGGTGGCCTTGATGCCGTCCACCACCTTGTTGGTCCAGCCTGGCTCGATACCGATCACCACCACCGCCGCCACGTTGGGATTGCAGCCGGTCCCGATCAGCGTGCGGAAGTGCAGGTCCAGATCGGCGCCGAACTGCAGGCGGCCGTAGGGATGCGGCAGCGCCAGTGCGCCCTTGATGTTGTTGGCAACCGCTTCGGCGGCAGCATTGGAAATGTCGTCCACCGGCAGCACGATCACGTGATTACGGACCCCTACACGGCCGTTTTCACGCCGATACCCCTGGAACTTGCGACCCTTGATTTCCATGCTTACCACCTCTTTGTCTTGACGTTGTGTACGTGCAGGTGCTCGCCCTGCTTGATCGGCTGGACGACGCGACCGATATCGACGCCGTACTTCATCACGGTGTCGCCCTCATCGAGGTCACGAATGGCCAGCTTGTGACCGATGGGAATGGCGTCGCTCACCTCGAAGGTGACCGTCTGGTCCTGATGCATGACCCAGCCTGTCAGGGTCTGCCCCGCCTCGACGCCTTCGACCACCACGACCCCGACACTGTCGTCGGCATCGTGCACTACGAAATCGATGCTCATGCTGCCCCTCTCCTGAACGAATGTTGTTGACGTTGTGATATCGCCGGTTGGCCCTGGGCAGGTGTCGCTTGCTGCCCTCACAACTCATGTATAGGACATAGGATATAGGTTAGTCAAGTATCAACTAGATTTCCCTCGAGCTATACTGGCGACGAAGAAACGGGCCTCGCCCAACGCAAAGAAGGAACCCGCATGGATCAGCCAAGCCTCAGCTACCGACCGCTCTACCAGCAGATCAAGGAGGTGCTGCTTCAGCGCATCGTCTCGGGAGAGTGGGCACCCGGCACCTTTATCCCCAGCGAGTCGGCGTTGGCCAAGGAGTATCAGGTCAGTGTCGGCACCCTGAGAAAGGCGCTGGACTCCCTGGCTAGCGACAACGTGGTGATCCGCTACCAGGGAAAGGGCACCGTGGTCGCCACCCACGATCAGGACAGCTCGCTGTTTCGCTTCTTCCACCTGACCCGACTCGATGGCACCCGCTCGCTACCGACGTCGCGCATCCTGGTGCGCGAAAGGCGTCCGGCCAACGAAGAGGAAATGGAGGTGCTGGGATTGGAGGACGCAGACGACGTCATCCATATTCGCCGCGTCAGGGAGCTCGACGAACGCCCCGCCCTGCTCGAGGACGTGGTGGTCGCGGCGACACGCTTTCCGACGCTGGAAAGCCTGCCGGAGACCCTGCCAAACACCCTCTATCAGCTGTATCAGCAGCGTTTCGGCTGCAACGTCAGCCACGCCGAGGAACGCCTGTTCGCGGTGGCGGCGGGCAAGGACGAAGCCCACCACCTGGAAATCGCCGAAGGCAGTCCGATCCTCGAGATACGGCGGGTGGCAAGAGATATTCAGGAGCAGGCGCTGGAGTACCGAGTGTCCCGTTGCGAGACCCGGCATCACTGTTACTTCAACGAGTTGTAGCGCCCCGACCCAGCCAGGCTTGCTCGATTGTCGATGGCCAGGCAGCGTGCCCGATGTGGGCAGCCACTACTGGCCTTGAAGGGTCGATCATTCTCTCCCCCGTGGACGATATCCTGGCCACGGGGGAGCCTCTCTCGTCAGCGGCTCTCCTCATCTGCGCCAGCGCAGCGCCCCGCCTTGAGCCGCCACGTCCCCGCCAGAGATACCGCGCGAGCCACTTCGTCACTCCCAGTTAGTTTGTACTGATCTTCTTACAAATCCACCACTTCCATTCATCCATCCATATCACCGATTCCCCCAGACAACCGATGATGCCTAATGTAGCCATAACCATTAGATAACGGTTCGCCGTCGCTCGCCCCGTACAAGTCCGACCCGAAGTTCGAAACACCTGAAGAGCGTTCCCGGACACGTTCTGGCGGAAGCGTGGGCATGGACACGCACAGGGAGCGCAAAGCAATGGAGAATGGCTCGGGCCGCTGGCTGGGATCACTGTTCGATACGGAACTCACGCAGGACGAACGACTGCTGAAACTCAGCGTCGGCAAGCATCCACTGATTCCCCATCGACTGGTGGGCAATGAGCGAATGTCCCACCCCTTCCGCTACACCCTCGACTGCATTTGCCAACGCGGAGATGTTGAGCTCAAACACCTGCTGGCAATGCCGGCCGAACTCGACATTCGCCAGGCAGACGGCAGCTATCAACGACGATCAGGCTTCGTCGATACGGCAGCGCTACTGGGAGAGGATGGTGGAGTCTTCTATTACCAGCTCGGGATAGTGCCCTGGCTGTCGCTCCTGCAACTCGGTCAGGACAGCCGCATTTTCCAGGACATGAACGTGCTGGATATTCTGGAAACGGTATTCTCGGCTTACGACATGGCCAACGGACGCTGGCTCATCCGCAGCCAGCGCCCGTATGCGGCCCGCAGCTATTGCGTTCAGTACCGCGAAAGTGACTTCCACTTCATCAGCCGGCTGATGCAGCAGGAAGGCCTCTACTACTTCTTCGAACACAGCGCCGATCAGGACCGCTATCCAGGGCATCGCATGGTGATCACCGACGACCTCACCGTCTGTCCGGCGGTCTCCCCCAGGGCGATTCGCTATCACCGTCAAGCCGCCACGGAGCACCAGGACAGCATCACTCAGTGGGGAGGTATCCGTCGCCAGCAACCGACCCGCATGACCATCGGCACCTGCGACTACCGGCAACCATCACGGCCCCGCCAATACGCACTGGATACCCTGCCCGACCAGGGAAATCTCAGTCCCCAGGAGTTCTACGACTATCCCGGGGCGTACTACTACGATACCTTCGATCGCGGCCGTACCCTGGTGGACAACCGCCTGCAGGCAGTGGAATCCCTGGCCAAGCGTTTCCGAGGCGCCGGTGGCACACGACAGTTGCAGGCTGGCCATATCTTCTCGCTGGAACAACACGAACGTCACCTGCACGGCGATGCCAGCGAGCGTGAATTCGTCGTGCTCGACCTCAATATCCAGGCCGAGAACGCCCTGCCGGTATCCGCCCACCTCAGCACCCTGCCGGGCAGCCTGCAGCAAGCCCTGGATCAGGCCAGAAGCGCCCACGGTCTGCAGGACGAGAGCCCTCACCAAGACGACTATCAGCGTGCCGGCACCGGCCACTACCTGGTTGACTTCGAGGCGCAGCGCACCGTCGTGCCCTTTCGATCCACACTGGATCATCCACGCCCCGTTGTCGGCGGCCCCCACACTGCCATCGTCGTCGGCCCCGAAGGCGAAGAGATCCATACCGACCGCCTCAACCGCGTCAAGGTGCAGTTCCATTGGGATCGCAACGGACAGCACGACGATCGCTCGAGTTGCTGGTTACGGGTGTCCGAAGCCAATGCCTGCGCCAGCTGGGGGTCCGTGTTCGTGCCACGCATCGGCCAGGAGGTCATCGTCGACTTCCTCGAGGGCGATCCGGATCGTCCCCTCATTACCGGCCGAGTCTACAACGGTGATGCACAACCCGAGTGGCATTCCAACGGCCTGCTTTCGGGCATCAAGTCAAAGACCTACCGAGGCAGCAACTACAACGAACTGGTGTTTGACGACGCCACCGACCAGGAGCGTATCCGCCTCAACTCGGAGCACGCCAAGAGCCAGCTCAATCTGGGCTACCTGATACATCAGCACGGCAACACCCGCGGGGACTTTCGTGGCACCGGCTTCGAACTGCGTAGCGATGCCTATGGCGCAATCCGCGCGAATCAGGGGCTGTTGCTGACCAGTTGGGGGCAGCTGGGGGCTGCAGGCGACCAGCTTGCGACAGGGCCCATCCATCAGGAGCTGTCCAGCGCCTGGCACCTGTCCGATCGCCTGAGCAAGAGCGCCATGGAACACGGCGCCGATGTGCTGGAGACTCGCCTCGACCTCAAGCAGGCCGCCGAGGACACCCGGCAGATCTACGGCGAGCCAAACAGTTGTGCCGCCGACAGCGACGAGCAGTCCACCGCCGAGGCCGGCAGCCAGGCAGGCACCGGACAGGCATCCTGTCTCAAGCAACCCTGGCTGCATCTTGCCTCACCGGCCGGCATCGTCTTGAGTACCCCCGCATCGACACACCTCGCCCAGCACGAATCGTTCAGCGCCAGTTGTGGCGAAGACATCAACCTGGCCAGCGGACGCAGCCTGGTGGCCACTATCCGCGAGCGCCTGTCGCTGTTCGTGCAGCGAGCCGGCATCAAGCTGTTCGCCGCCCGAGGCAAGGTAGAGGTGCAGGCCCAGAGCGACCAGATGGCGCTGAGCGCGGAAAAGACCCTATCCATCACCTCCACCGAGGGCAAGGTGCGTATCGAGGCCGCCCAGGGCATTAAGTTCATCAGCGGCGCAGGCGTCCTGCGCATCAAGGACGGCGATATCCAGATCCACGGCCCGGGTCTTGTCAGCCTCAAGGCCACCACGCACAGCTTGGCTGGGCCTTCATCGCTGGATCCCGCGCTTCCCTACCTGCCGGACTTCGCGCCGAAAATCTGCCCGCGCAGCAACGGCCAGGCCAGCAAGGACGGCGGCGGCATCGTGGAGGGCAACTGATGTCGAGCGAACCGGCAAGCTCAACTGACAACACACTCCAGCGCCTTCGACTGCAGGCCAGCACCTCCAGGCTCTACGCACTGATCGATCCTTCCCAGGACGAGCGCTGGCAACTTTCCTGCGACGAACTGGAACTG
The DNA here is from genome assembly GCF_040147045.1 of Halomonas sp. EF61. Lineage (NCBI taxonomy): Bacteria > Pseudomonadati > Pseudomonadota > Gammaproteobacteria > Oceanospirillales > Halomonadaceae > Halomonas > Halomonas sp. EF61. The sequence goes on from NZ_JAMSHM010000002.1 coordinate 773,747, forward strand.
GCGACCAGGCAGTTTCGCATCATCGCCAACCCCTTTATCGACCTGCCTCCATGGCGGCGGCTCTACCTCCAACCGCTGGAGGTGCGGGAGGTCGACATACCCGAGCTGGTAGCGCAGCAACGTAGCAGCCTGCCAAGCAAGCGCACGGAGCCAAGCGGGTTTTGCGCCTTGGTCACCTCGTCGGTCCTGTCGATCTCCCTGAGTCGGTGGATCGAACGCCAACTGACGGTGACCAGTCCCGAAGGCAAGACATGCCTTCTGCGTTTTTTCGATCCAAGGGTGATGGAGTTGCTGGCCTTCCTGCTGGAACCCGGTCAGAAAACGCTGCTATTGCACCCCTTCACCGGCTGGTTCTATTTCGACCACCAGCAGGTCCTGCGTGAAATGGAGATTCCCCGGGAGCCGCCTCCAGCGCCCTTCACCTTGTCACCGGAACAATGGGCCTCGCTCAAACGCAGCGGCACCATCAACCACCTGATCGACAAGTGGCGCTCGCTTGAGCCCGACAGTGCAGCGGAGGCATCACCAGAGCGTATCAACGCGCTGATGCGTACTGCTGAACGGCATGGACTCCACACGCCTGCCGACCAGCAAAGGTTTGTCCTGCATGGTCTCCACGTGGGGGATGACTTTCACCGACACCCCTTCATGCAGCGCCTGTTGGAAAGCATCGGTCCGAGCCAGCGCTACGGCGATCTGACCGCCGCCCTGCCGGTTGCCGAGTGGAACGAGATCTCAACCTGGACGAGGAATACGGCTCATGGTCAATCCAGACCTGCTCAAGCGGATTGATGACGCCTGCATCGATCTACCCGGTGTGCAATCAGGACAGTGCCCTCTGTGCGAGAGAGTGGGTCTCCCCATCCTGCCGGTGCGCTTGACTGTGTGTGAGCGCACCTCGTTGACCTCCGGCTTCACCGAGTTACCGGCGGACAGGGTAGCGGAGTTCACCGATATCCGGCTCAACCAGGCCGTGACCGACCAGGGGACGTCACCACGCACGCTGGGAGAACCCGTACGCAGCTATCTGGGCGACACCACCGGTAGCCAGGTCAGCAAATATATCCTGCGCCAGCTCAGACCCGGCTACTTCTATCTGCTCGACGACGAGAACACTCGCAATACCAGCGACGGCGAGACGACGGGAGATCGCGTCAACCACAATTGGTATGCCTATGTCGTCACGACCGACGGCATGTTCTATCAGTTTGCTGTCAGTGAGGCGCCCCCCTCCCCGGAACAACCCGAATTTGCCTGCGGGCTGAACGACGAGGAACGGCGCTTCAAGACGGTCAGCGCTTCGACCATCGCCCTGGACAGCGTCGACACCGCCACCAACATCTACTACCTGTACAGCGAGCACGCGCTTCCCATCACCTTTCTCAATCACCTGCGCACCGCCTCCCACAGTGAGGGTCGGCGCCTGCGCGACGTGGCCATGCAGCGCTTCGACGTCGCCGCCTGGCGCGACAACAAGACCCAGCAGCCCTTCGCCTTCAGCGCCGAGGAGCTCTCGCTGGTCGCCGAGTACAGCGACAATGCCGCCGGCATGGAGGCCTTCTTCTGGCCCGATCAGAACAATCGCCAACTATTCACCCGCGAGGAACTGCGCCAGGCCATGGGACAGCGTCTTCGCGCCGCCTCGCAGCAACTAAAGGACAAGAGTCTGGTACTGGCGGTGCATGATGAAGTCGGCCTGATCAACGAACTCAACGCCTACCGCCAACGACCATTGGAGCTGCTCGAGGAGTTTCTTCAACAGTATGACCCCCAGGGATACCTGAATCGGCGCAACCTGCTGTGCTACAAGGCCATCGAGATCTTCGAGGAAAATTACCGAATACAGCGGCAGATTGCCCAGGCCCCCATGAACCAGCGGATTGAAGAGGCCAGCCAACCGACCATCGACTCCAAGCAGCAACGGATAAATCAGATAGATCGGCAGATCGAAGCGATACGCTCCGACGGCGATCCCAACTGGCTAGATAGACAGCGGATCGAAACACTACGTATTGAAAGGCGCGACCTGCAGCGTCAGATCGATGCAGAAAGGAGGAGCATCGAACTGCTGACCCAGGAACCCGAGCAACTTATCTCCGCCTACAACAAGGAGCTAGCGGACTACTATACCTTGCCGGACGCTCCCGTAGATCCCGAGACAGGGAAACGCATTAACCCCGAGCTTGAAGACTTCAAGGCGAAGTACAAAGCGCTGGTGGAGCGGATCAATCAGCTGGTACGGGCCTTTGATGAGGACTACTCCCTGTGGGTCGAGGCACACCTTGATCGCGTCACAGTACGCTACTCCGACGATGTCTATGCACCCGGGCTGGGACTGAGCGGAGTACTCTCCAACGCACTGCTGGGCGGCATTCTGAGTGATGCCAGCAAATGGTTGTGGGACAGGCTAGCCAGCGCCATCGACTCAACTGATTCATTGCTGATGAAGGCCATGTTCTCCAACCAGCGTCGCTTGATCGACGACGCCCTTACCGTTCGCCAGGCGCTACCGGCCAAAGCCTACGTACCGCCCAGGGTCTTGCTCAGATGGCGGGAGCAGTATCGTGAGCTGCTGCATGGCGAGCGCGAGTTTCGCTACGACACCACCATGGCCGGACTCATCGCCACCATGGGCAACAGTCTCTACGCCCAGGCGCTACAGGACGCCTCCAAGGTCATCGCCGGCCAGGCATCGGACCCAAATTCTACCGCTGACGCGGACGCCGGCAACGATGGTGGTACAACAAATATCAACAGCAACAACAACGCGATCGACGCGGCAGACCTCCCATCCGTCAAGGCGCTGGAAAGTTTCAACCGCTATCAGCAGTTGATCATTACCGGCAGCTACGACGTGCAGCAGATCCAGGCGTCACAGGACGCCAATGACCCTGCCCAATACCTCCACCTGCCAGTGCTGGCGAGCGTTTCCGTCCGCCGCAAGGACTTCCACGACTGGCTGGATACGCTGACGCGCCAACTCTATCCCAAAGGCAAGGCCAACCCCGACGCCTCCGGTGCTCTGCAGTTCCACGAGGACGACGGCGTGGGAGGCAACTTCTCCGTCACCCATATCGAGAATGACCATCAAATCACCGTGGTCATCCCCATCGATACAACCGCCCCGGACTTCCTGGATCGCTACAACACCACTACCGATGACTTCGGCGAAGACGATATTGCAAAAAGCAACTGGAACGATCGGCAAAATGCGCGCGATCTAGGCAGCTACATTGCCCAGGGCATCGGCGGCACCAACCACTCCGCCGTCGCAGGCCTCAGGAATACGTCCACGAGGGTTCAACTGCTGCTGATCTACTACAACAACTTCAGCATCCTCAACAGCGAATTTTCCTCAGGCGACGCAGACGGCATCCAGGTAACGCTTGCCTTGACAAAACTCATCATTGCCTCCGTCGACACCTTGCAATTCGCTGCCACTCTTTTGGCCAGTACCGACGGCGCCCTGGCATCGCTCGTCCGGCGCCTGCAGATCCTCAGGCTGCCAGGCGACGCCATCATAGGGGTACTCAGTATCGCGGATGGTCTTGACAAACGTGCCAACGCCCATCGGGCGGCCTTGTTGGGCCTGCCGGAGAGTATTCAGAATAAACACAGGACCGCCGGCAATATCGATGTTGCCAACGGTGTCGTCGCCTTGGTCATTGTCGTAGCTGTCGCTGTCGGGCCCATTAGCGCACCTGTCGCTCTTTTCGCGGGTGTTGCCAACGGGGTGGTTACCTCCGTTTTGAAACTCATCCTTGGGCCTGGACTCAACATCCTGGTCGCCTTCGCCGTCTCCTGCTGGGTGACCCGCTGCCGATATGGCGTTCGCGATGAGCTAGGCCAGGTACTGCCCTACGACTCCATGGAAGAGGAACAGAATGGCCTGGAACTGGTGTTCAAGGGCGTGACGGTGGAAATGTTGCTGCAAGAGCCAGATGACTACGAAAGCTATGGGGTGGTACCGACTCAAGGGCAATGGGATATCGTCAGGGAGCGCTCCCGTCAGCTACCACGCACACTTAGCATTCTGGTCACCGTGCCGGATTTGGATGAGATGGAGATCGGATTAAAACTGGAGCTAGGGGAAGGGCTCGACAGAGAACCAATATTTCAAGATAGTTACATCAAAACCGAAAATCAAGGCATTTTATCCAATAGAATCTACGAAAGTAATAATGACCCAAGAATCTCAAAAACAGTCGATATCAAAAAAATCAAAAACTCATACCTATTAAGTTACGAACAACATATCCAAAGTAATCAACCACCAAGATTACTATCACTATTCGTCAGCTTCACAGATTATAAGACGCCAACTGAAGAGAATAACGGCACATTCAAGATAATGGTATAAAATGATGATGATTTCAGAGAGAACCAAAAATAACTCGACAATTATAGCGATATATATATTAATTTCTTTAATATTATCTGGATGCGACAACGGTAGGGACCATCTACCGAATGGACTAAATCCTACAGCGATCGCAACCATGGAAAACACTCCATATTTCATTTCCAATGCGCCCAGTCGATATGCACTGTCGGAAAGGCTTGAAAATATCGACATGACGCAACTAGCAGAAGATAGCAAAAAAAACGACGGAGAGGCCAAACTTATCCTTGGATTGATATATTTAGACATGGTCACAGGGATTGAAGAACCCGTGGACAAAGCATACGGGTTAACACTGCTTCAGGAAGCATGGCAGCTTGGCGTGGTGGATGCGGGCCATATCTTATTCAAAGTTTACTTCTACGGACATGGCGTCCGCGTCAATCACCCCCTTGCATTGGCCTATCTCGAAGCATCGGCAGAAAAAGGCTATATACGTTCGCAAAAAAACCTTGCTTATGCTTACAGGGGAAATAGCCAAGGTCCTCAACCACGAGGCATCGTCGAGTTGGATATCGAGAAGGCACGATACTGGTTTACCAAAGCCGCGGAACAGGGCGATGCCGAGTCTGCCACTCAGTTAGCACAAATTTACTATAAGGGATTAGGAGTACCTAAGGACGACAAAGTCGCTTTTGAATGGCTAAAGCGAGCAGAAAACATGCCGTTTGAGGGCCGAATGAGCCATAGCGGCCTTGCCATGTGTTACGAACAGGGCATCGGCACCGAAGTAGATCTGGTACAGGCCTACAAATACTACGACCTTGAAGATCCTGCTGGAGCGCCAGACAAACGCCGCCTCGAGGAAATGATGACACCCGAGCAGATTCAGGAAGCCATTCGCCTTTCACGCGAGTGGCAGGAGGAACACGGCGTTTTCGTACCAAGTTACTATGGACTTGAGTATCAACCCGACGGCAGTTTTAAGTAACACTGACAACACTACAGTGACCTTCCACCGGTACCGCCAACCGGCGGTTCTTCGGGGCAGTTCTCTATGCCACCCTAAAAACCACCACCGTCTTCGTTGGCGCGGAGATCATCGAACGCCGTCCTTTGTTCACCGTTCCAAAAAATGCGGCTTGCCCTCAACCCTCACCGTATACGCTGCGCGAGCTGTCTCCTGCTGGGTGACCCGCTGCCGATATGGCGTTCGCGATGAGCAAGGCCAGGTACTGCCCTACGACTCCATGGAAGAAGAACAGAATGGCCTGGAGCTGGTGTTCAAGGGCGTAAGGGTGAAAAGGGTTGTTGAGCACCACACCTAAACTTAGATAGTCCAGTCGGCGCCAATTCCGGGGCATTCACGATGAGAATATAACCGTGCCACACATTCAACTGCGCCTAGCAACTTTTGTTTTATCTCTTCTGACAATAGCCAGCATTTCGGGCTGTGATAACGCCTCCACTTTAAGCTTTATAAAATCTCAGACCACAACCATTGTCAAAATGGAAGGAACGCCATACTTTACTTTAAACACACCCCAAAACAAATCATACTGGGACCACTTCAGCAACATAACCGAAGATCAAATGAAAGAGAGAGCCAGCAACGGAGATGGCGAAGCCACCTTCCTATTGGGTCTTGTTTACTTTGGTCAGATCATAGGATTCGAGCGGCAGCCTGATACGAGCGAAGGCACGAAGTTACTTCAAGAGGCATGGAGGCTTGGCGTTATAGATGCCGGTTACTCTCTCTTCACCGTCTACTACAAGGGAATTGGCACACAAGTCAACAAACCACTTGCCCTGGCCTATCTCCAAGCATCGGCGGAGAAAGGCTATATTCTTTCCCAGAAAGATCTTGGCCATGCCTACCGTGGCGCCGATCCTCGGGACCTGGTGGATGAAGATATCCAGCAGGCGAAAATCTGGTTTACCGAAGCCGCCGAACAGGGTGATGCCGAGTCCGCCACCCAGCTTGCCGGCATCTACCGAGAAGGAACTGGTGTCCCTAAAGATGAACAAACAGCCTTTGAGTGGCTAAAACGCGCGGAAGATATGCCTTTTAATGGATTTCTGAGCCACCGAGGCCTTGCCAACTACTACGAACATGGCATCGGCACCGAGGTAGATCTGGTTCAAGCATATAAGTACTACGACCTCCAGGATCCTGCTGGAGCGCCAGACAAACGCCGCCTTGAGGCAATAATGACTCCTGAGCAGGTTCAGGAAGCCATTCGCCTTTCACGCGAGTGGCAAGAGGAACACGGAGTTTTCGTACCAAGTTACTATGGACTTGAGTATCAACCCGACGGCAGTTTTAAGTGACACTGACGACACTTCAGAGACCTTCCACCGGTACCGCCAACCGGCGGTTCTTCGGGGGCAGCTCTCTATGTCACCGTAAGAACAACCACCGTCTTCGTTGGCGCGGAGATCATCGAACCCGGTGCTTTGTTCACCGTTCCAAAAAATGCGGCTTGCCCTCAACCCCCACCGTATACGCTGCGCGAACCGCCTCCTGCTGGGTGACCCGCTGCCGATGTGGCGTTCGCGATGAGCAAGGCCAAGTACTGCCCTACGACTCCATGGAAGAGGAACAGAATGGCCTGGAACTGGTGTTCAAGGGCGTGACGGTGGAGATGTTGCTGCAAGAGCCAGATGACTACGAAAGCTATGGGGTGGTACCGACTCAAGGGCAATGGGATATCGTCAGGGAGCGCTCCCGTCAGCTACCACGCACACTTAGCATTCTGGTCACCGTGCCGGATTTGGATGAGATGGAGATTGGAATAACACTAGAACACGGAGAAGGAATCAACAAAGATAACATTCTAAAAAAACACTATATAAAATCCGTAGATTACGACACGCTTATCGATAGAAAAACTGGTAGAGAGTCCGGTCAAAAAAAGAAGACAGGAGCACGGAAATTTCAAACAAAGACAACATGTATTTCATATCATCAAAACAAGAAATTGACGCCCGCCATTCTGGACAGATTATATCCCTTATCGTAACTGTGGTGTCTCGGATGTTCAATTGACCAAAAGGAGCTATCCTTTGATAGCCGCCCGAGGGCTTCTCCGTCAGTTCATCCAGGAGCATTGCCATGGAGATCAAGCTTCATAAGCAAGCCACTACAACCCCGAAGATTCGCGCTGAGATCCAGGCGGCTCCTGCTCACATTACCGATACGGCGCTGGCGGAGCGTTTTGGTGTCAGTGACATGACGATACGTCGGTGGCGGCACCGCGATGACGTCTATGATCGCCCCCACACCCGTCACAACCTCAAGGCAACGCTCAACCACGAGCAGGAAGAGGTGCTGATTGCGGCACGCGAATTCCTTCGTCTCGGGCTCGACGACCTGCTCGTCGTCGCCCGGGAGTTCTTGCATCCCACGCTATCCAGAGCGGCGCTCCACCGGATGTTGAAACGCCGCCAGGTGCCCACCTTGGCCCAATTGGCTAAGAGGGATCAGGAGGGCAAGAAGGAAACGCCCAAGCCCTTTCGAGACTACGAACCGGGCTACCTCCATATCGATATCAAATATCTGCCGCAGATGCCTGATGAGACGCAGCGCCGCTATCTGTACGTTGCCATCGACCGAGCTACGCGCTGGGTCTATCTGGAGCTGCGCTCCAGCCAGGCGGCAAGCGATGCTGAAGCGTTTTTCCATCGGGTCGTTGAGAAGGCCCCGTTCAAGGTCCAAAAGGTGCTGACGGACAATGGCAAGAGCTTCACGGATCGCTTCACCTCTGGTGGAGAGCGCAAGCCCACCGGACAGCATCCGTTTGACCAGGCATGTGCAGAGCACCACGTGGAGCACCGCCTGATTCGACCGGGCCACCCTCAAACCAACGGAATGGTCGAACGCTTCAATGGCCGTATCAGTGACGTCTTGGCGACGCGTCGCTATGTCTCCGGAGAAGACCTGGAGCAAACGCTAAAACGATACTGCTGGCTGTACAATCATCACATCCCGCAGAAGGCATTGAAGCACCAAGCCCCCATTTCAGCGATGAAAGACTGGCAGAACAGGCGTCCTGAGCTATTCACCAAGCGTGTAATTAATCATCCGGGACCTGACACGTAACTTTTCCAGATACCAAAAGAAACAATGAACCGAAAGAGTCAGTTTTCAAGATGAGAGCTAAATAATGACTTCAGTCATGAAATTCTTTTTCTATATAGCAACTATAATAGGCTTGCTTTATTTGCCAGGGTGTGACAACACAAGAGAATTTAACAAGACTGATCCACATGAAAACACCGCATTGCCAATGGAGCATGAAGCAAAAATAATCACAAACAACCCAGACATCGATGCGTTGAGCGAAAGCTTTGATACAACGATAGAAAAGATCACAGAGAAAACCGAGCAGAACGATGCAGAATCTATCTACTTGCTCGGACTTATAAATTTCGGCCATATTACTGGATTCGAGCGAGAGCCGAATCGAGCCAGAGCTATCGAGCTACTTCGCCGAGCGTGGAGACTAGGCCTTGTAGATGCTGGCTATTCACTATTCACCGTTTACTACAATGGCGTTGTTGCGCCCGTCAACAAACCGCTTGCCCTCGCCTATCTCCAGGCATCAGCCGAAAAAGGCCTGATTATCTCTCAACGGGATCTCGGCCACGCCTACCGAGGCGCCGATCCTCAGGGCTTGGTTGAGGAAGACATCGAACAAGCACGATACTGGTTTACTAGGGCGGCAGAACAGGGCGATGCCGAGTCTGCTACCCAGTTAGCCGGCATCTACCATAAGGGGATAGGCGTAGAAAGAGATGACGAAGCGGCTTTCAACTGGCTAAAGCGAGCAGAAAACATGCCGTTTGAGGGCCGAATGAGCCATAGCGGCCTTTCCATGTACTACGAACAAGGCATCGGTACCGAAGTAGATCTGGTACAGGCCTACAAATACTACGACCTTGAAGATCCTGCTGGAGCGCCAGACAAACGCCGCCTTGAGGCCATAATGACACCGGAGCAAGTTCAGGAAGCCATTCGACTTTCACGCGAAAGACAGGAAGAACGTGGCGTTTTCGTACCAAGTTACTATGGACTTGAGTATCAACCCGACGGCAGTTTTAAGTAACACTGACAACACTACTGAGACCTTCCACCGGTACCGCCAACCGGCGGTTCTTCGGGGCAGCTCTCTATGTCACCGTAAGAACCACCACCGTCTTCGTTGGCGCGGAGATCATCGAACGCGGTGCTTTGTTCACCGTTCCAAGAAAGCGGCTTGCCCTCAACCCTCACCGTATACGCTGCGCGAGCTGTCTCCTGCTGGGTGACCTGCTGCCGATACGGCGTTCGCGATGAGCAAGGCCAGGTACTGCCCTACGACTCCATCGAAGAAGAACAGAGTGGCCTGGAGCACCAGCCGGATGGTAGCTACAAGTAGCAAGAATGCTATTTCTTCGTTTTATATGTTCGTTTCCCTGACCCGGTACTACCACACATCCAGTTTTTGGGGACGCTTCGACACTTGATATAGACGTATGCTGTCTACCTTACATATGTGAAATTCACTCAGGAAAAAAGGAGATTTGATAAACCGGCCGTAACTTATTACAGGAAGTAAACTACACAAAGGAGTGTGTAATGCCTAAACGTCCTATTTCCATATCAATCATCTGCTGCGCCCTGATGATATTTTCCACAGTACAATTTGGGTTAATGATGAGAGGCTATGAAAGCATCGACTTTACCATAAAAATGCATATGATTGGGCTGCCTAGGGGAATGCAGTCATTATTACTAACCGTTAATGCTACTATGCTACTATATACAGCAACGATGATACTCGCTCGTCTAAAAAGAGGGAGAAATATCTTTGTATTCTGGCACGGCTTAACTCTTTTGTTTTTGTTTTTCATTAACTTCGACAAATCAATAACAAATTTATTATTGTTGTTTTTTATAATATCTACCTTTTTCCTATATCGTCAAAAAGCCAATATCTATTTCAATTCTCTTGTCTCATGACGGTATCATCATGAGAAAATTATTTGGTATTCTCTTTCTAACGATCTGCGCCTTTTTTGTATATACAGTGGGCCTGCTGGCCTTCTTCGATGTCCCAGAAACCGGGAATGTAAAGTTTGAAGTAATGGGGGAATATTGCATACCTCTGGCAGGATTCCTGTTACTTGGCTTGGTGGTATACCCTGGATCAAACTGGATGACATTGTCAGGCATCACGCTACTATCAGGGCAAGCAGTCAATGTCTTTATTACTTTTCTATTGATATCGTTCAAGCGACCGGAAGAGCTTTCTAACGTTATGGACACAAGCGCTTTCGATTATTTCAGCGACTATCTCTCCGGCTTCTCGATCATGATCGGCGTCGCTTTGCTTGGCGTCATTCTGCTTGCTTTGGGGCGCGTATACAGAAAATCACACGAGGCTCTCGATGGAGTGTCACCATGAATTCAACAGCAGAAGGAATCGGTGAGGGTTATCGATAGACCGCAAAAGGCCGGCATCACTGCCGGCCTTTTCTGTTGTGCCCGTCGCTTGGGTCAGACGACCTGACGATCAGTCACCGAAGGGGTTGCGCAGGACGATGGTCTCGTTGCGGTCCGGGCCGGTGGAGATGATGTCGATGGAGGTGCCGACCTGCTCCTCGAGGAAGCTGATGTAGGCGCGGGCGGCGTTGGGCAGGTCTTCGACGCGCTTGACGCCCAGAGTCGACTCGCTCCAGCCCGGCAGGTCCTGGTAGACCGGCTCGATGGCCTCGTAGCCTTCGGAGTCCACCGGGTTATCGAGCACTTCGCCGTCCTTGCTGCGATAGCCCACGCAGACACGGATGTTCTCGAGCCCGTCCAGTACGTCGAGCTTGGTCAGGCAGATGCCGGATACCGAGTTGATCTGCACCGCGTGACGCAGCGCCACGGCATCGAACCAGCCGCAACGACGGGCGCGACCGGTGGTGGCACCGAACTCGTGGCCCTTCTCCGCCAGGTGACGGCCGTGCTCGTCGAACAGCTCGGTGGGGAACGGACCAGAGCCGACACGGGTGGTGTAGGCCTTGGTGATACCCAGCACGTAGTCCAGATACAGCGGGCCGACGCCTGAACCGGTAGCGGTGCCGCCGGCGGTGGTGTTGGAGCTGGTGACGTAGGGATAGGTGCCGTGGTCGATGTCCAGCAGCGAGCCCTGGGCGCCTTCGAACAGGATGTTCTCGCCACCCTTGCGCAGGTCGTGGACCAAGCTCACGGTGTCGGTGACCATCGGACGCAGCTCTTCGGCCATCTCCATGGCGCTTTCCAGGGTCGCCTGGAAGTCCACCGGCTCTTCGCCGTGGTACTTGGTCAACACGAAGTTGTGGTAGTCCAGCACCTCGCCCAGCTTGGAGGCGAAGCGCTCACGATGGAGCATATCGCCCAGACGCAAGCCACGGCGGGCGACCTTGTCTTCGTAGGCCGGACCGATGCCGCGACCGGTGGTGCCGATCTTGGCGATGCCACGAGCCTTCTCGCGAGCCTGATCCAGGCGCACGTGGTAGTCGAGGATCAGCGGACAGGCCGGCGACAGACGCAGGCGCTGGCGCACCGGTACGCCCTTGCTCTCGAGCTCGCGGATTTCCTTGATCAGTGCCTCCGGCGACAGCACCACGCCGTTGCCGATGACGCAGGTCTTGTCCTCGCGCAGCACGCCGGACGGAATCAGGTGCAGGACGGTCTTTTCACCGTCGATGACCAGGGTGTGGCCGGCATTGTGACCGCCCTGAAAACGCACCACGGCGGAGGCGGACTCGGTCAGCAGGTCGACGACCTTGCCCTTGCCCTCATCGCCCCATTGGGTACCCAGTACGACTACGTTCTTGCCCATTGCAGTTCTCGTCTCTTCTTGGTTGCGCCTTGGCGCCACAGTCGATTAAAGCGCCACGCCCCGGCGCCCCGGTATTGCTTGCCAGACAGTGCCAGGCACTGCCGGCAGGATCATGTCGCCAGCGGTTCGAGCACCCAGCGCTGGTCTCGGGCCACCAGCTGCTCGCTGCAGCCGTGTCCCGCAGCGCGCTGGCCGGGCAGCCCCTGGATCACCCGGCGCCCCTGACGCCTCAAGGCCTGAACCGCTTCGTCGAGGCCCTCGGCGTCACCTTCCGCCGGCGCCCAGACGCTGTCGCTGGCGGCCTCGCTGGAGGCCAGCGTCGCCAACAGCTTCAGATCCATCGAGAAGCCGGTAGCTGGCCTGGCGCGACCGAAGGCACGGCCGGTGTCGTCGTAGCGCCCGCCCTTGGCCAGGGCTTGACCGTACCCCGGCACGTAGGCGGCGAACATCATGCCAGTGTGGTACTGATAGCCGCGCAGCTCGGCCAGGTCAAAGTAGCAGGCCACCTCGGGGTGTTCGCGATGCACGCCCTGATACAGCTCGCACAGCTTGTCGAGGGCGTCGTTGACCGCCTGGGGCGCCTCGGCGAAGGCTTCGCGGGCCTGGTCGAGCACCTCGGGGCCGCCGTGCAGCTCGCCCAGGGTGCGGAACATGGCCGCCAGAGCGGGATCGCTTACCGCCCTGGACACCTCTGCCTCGAGCTGCCCCGGCGACTTCAGCGCCAGCGCCGCGGAGATGGCGTATTCGGCCTCGGCGTCGAGCTCGGCGACCTCGACCAGGTTGCGGTAGATGCCGACGTGGCCAAGCGCCAGGTGCACCTCGCCGGCGCCGGAGGCCGAGAGGCTCTCCAGCGCCAGGCGCAGGATCTCGAGATCCGCCGCCAGGCTGGCGCTGCCGAACAGCTCGACACCGACCTGGACCGGGCTGCGCCCGCCCTGATGCTTGTCGGCCTTGGCTCGCAGCACATTGGTGCAGTAGCACAGACGCACCGGCCCTTCGCGCTTGAGCGAGTGGGCATCGATGCGCGCCACCTGCGGCGTGACGTCGGCGGTCACCCCCATCATGCGCCCGGTGAGCTGGTCGGTGAGCTTGAAGGTCTGAAGGTCGAGATCGGTGCCGGTGCCGGTCAGCAGGGAGTCGAGAAACTCCACCGGGGGCGGCATCACCTGGTCGTAACCCCAGAGATGGAAGAGGTCGAGCAGCGCCCGGCGCAGCTCCTCCATACGACTGGCCTGAGGTGGCAGCACCTCGTCCATGCCGTCGGGCAGGAGCCAGCGGTCAGCGATGGTCATGTCGATATCCTGCTTGGTCGATATCTTGCTTAGACGGTGGGCCTGGTCCGCGCGCACGCAAAACCTCGCGCACTGGTGAAATCCGGGAACTCATCTCGGAGCGGTCTCGGAACTTCTGGCGTGCTGGCGAATGCGTCGGACGGAACGATGTCGGGAATGACGGCCACAAAAAAACCGGGCCACGCCCGGTTTACCGATTCTATCACGTTTGGCCGCCAGTTGAACCCCGCAAGGGCGGCATTCGCCCTTGCGGTCGGCGGCCAGGGGCCACCGCTAGCCCTGGGGCTGGCTGCCAGCTCCCTGGGGATCGGCGCTCTTGAGGTAACGGAAGAAGTCGCTGGAGGGATCCAGCACCATCATGTTGCCCTCGCCGGCACCGAAGGAGTCGCGATAGGCGTTGAGGCTACGCCAGAAGCGATAGAACTCGGTATCGCCCTCGTAGGCGTCGGAGTAGATACCGGCGGCCTCGGCGTCACCCTCACCACGCAGGGTCTCGGCACGCTCGTTGGCCTGGGCCAGCAGTACCTGACGGCGGCGATCGGCGTTAGCGCGAATCCGCTCGGACTCCTCCTGGCCCTGGGCACGCCACTCGCGGGCCTCACGCTCACGCTCGGAGCGCATGCGATCGTACACCGCCGAGGACACGTCCTCGGGCAGGTCGATACGCTTGACCCGCACGTCGAGGATGGCCACCCCGATCTCTTCGCGCATCAGCTTGTCGAGCTCCTCGGTGGGGCCGGACATCAGCTCGTCACGCTTCTCGGAGATGATCTGCTGCAGGTTCAACTGGCCGAACTCGTTACGCAGGCTCTCGTCGACCCGCGGCTGGATCAGGCGCACCGCCATCAGTTCGTCACCGGCCGTGGCCTCGTAGTAGCGAGTGGGGTTGACCACCTGCCACTTGACGTAGGAGTCCACGATCACCGCCTTCTGCTCCTGGGTCAGGTAGCGGCTGGCGTCGGTATCCAGTGTCAGCACCCGGGTGTCGAACTTGCGAATGGTCTGGGTGATCGGCACCTTGACGTGCAGGCCCGGCTGGATATTTTCCTCGATGATCTCACCGAAGCGCAGCTTGACCGCACGCTCGGTCTCGTCGACCACGTAGAGGCTGTTGCTGGCCAGCCAGGCGGCGGCGGCCAGGCCGCCGACGATGAGCAGGGATCGATTATTGATCATTTAGCGACCCTCCCGCTGAATACCGGTGTCACGACCGTTGCGGTTCGAGCTTGAATTGGAGGCCGCGTTGGCGGACTCGGCACGGATGCGCTCCAGCACCTGCGGATCGAGCTGATTCTCGGCGTCGGCAGCGGTGGACGTGCCCAGACCACGGCCGATACGGTCCATCGGCAGCACCATCAAGGGGCCATCCTGATCGACGTCCACCAGTACCTTGTTGGTCTGGCCGAGCACCTCGGAGATGGCGTCGAGGTAGAGACGCTCGCGCATCACCTCGGGGGCATTGCGATACTGGGTCAGCAGTGCGGTGAAGCGGTTGGCCTGACCACGCGCCTCGGCGACCACTGATTCGCGGTAACCCTGGCCCTGCTCGACGATACGCTGCGCCTGACCCTGAGCCGCCGGGATGATGGCGTTGGCATAGGCCATGGCCTGGTTGATCGTGCGCTGACGATCCTCGCGGGCACGGATGACGTCATCGAAGGCGTCCTGCACCGCATCGGGCGGCGAGGTGGACTCGACGTTCAGGGTCACCAGGCGGATACCGGTACCGTAGTTGTCCAGGTAAGTCTGCAGACGGCTGGTCACGGCACTGCCGAGAATCTCACGACCCGAGGTCAGGATGTCGATCATGTCGGTGCCACCGACCACGTGACGCAGCGCCGAGTCGAGGGCGTTTTCCAGCGACAGCTCGGGATCACGCACGTTGAGCACGTAGTCACGCGGCGCTGCCACCTGGTACTGGGCCGAGATCTCGACCGAGACGATGTTCTCGTCCTGGGTCAGCATCGACTGGGTCTGGCTGACCGAACGCACGCGGGTAACGTTGACCATGCGCACGTCGTCGATCAGCGGCGGATTCCACTGCAGGCCCGGGGTGACGACTTCCTGGAACTTGCCGAAGCGCAGCACGACGCCACGCTCCGACTGGTCGACCAGATAGAAGCCGCTGGCCGCCCATACGGCGAGACCGATGATGATCAACAGGCCCGGCAAGGCGAAGGTATTGCGCGGGCGATTGCCGCCGCCCTTGCCGCCACCTTTGCCACCGCCGCGCTTGCCGCCGCGGCCGCCGAGCATGCCGTTGAGCTTGTCCTGAAACTTCTTCAGGGCCTCATCGAGGTCGGGGGGACCCTGATTGTCGCCACCGCGGTTGCCACCGCCCCCATTACCGCCACGGCGCCCCCCGCCACTCCAGGGGTCGTGCTGGTTGCCGTTGCCGCCACCAGGCTCATTCCAGGCCATACGTCGTCTCCACTCTGTGCCCCCGCCTAGACGAGGCGCATCGATTGCGATCCTTGGAAAACACTGCATACATTGTTGCGCTCGGCATCTCGGCCGCCGGCGGTGCTCAAGGTTCTCATTTAACCCTGTGTCAACTCCGACCTTTCCGCTCCGGCGGAGACCGAACTGTCGTCGCTCGCGACATTTCTTCAGTGCTTTCCTTGTGGCGTCGCCATCCGGGCGACGCTCTTGCCGACCCGTCAGGCGGGTCGGTTCAGGCTTCCCAGACGTCGCGTTCCTGCAGCGCGACGGGAAGGTAATCGGCGGCACGCTCGCCAAGGCGTGCCATCAACTGATTGAAGTCACGACGCGGCAGACGCACATCCAGCTGCGTCTGGCCGTCCTCGTCGAAGGACTCGTCGCGCACGGCATTCAGCTCATGCAGCGCCGCGCGCAGCTTGCCCTGCTCCGGCGTCAGGGTCAGCGAGAAGTCGATGATGTCTTCCGCCAGCCGCTCGGTCAGGGCCTGGGTCAGCAGGTCCAATCCCAGCCCCTTCTGCGCCGACAGCCACACCGTCTGCGGTACCCCGTGCTCGTCGCGCTCGATGCGTGGCGAACTGTCGAACAGGTCGATCTTGTTCATCACCTTGAGCGTCGGCACGTCCAGCGCGCCGATCTCGTCGAGCACCGCCTCCACCTGGGTGACGTTGAGCTCACGATCAGGATCCGCTGAGTCGATCACATGCACCAGCAGGCTGGCCTCGGCGGCCTCCTGCAGGGTGGCACGGAACGCCTCCACCAGCTTGTGCGGCAGGTGGCGGATAAAGCCCACCGTGTCCGCCAGCACCACCGGCCCCACGTCCTCGACCTCAAGACGCCGCAGCGTAGGGTCGAGAGTAGCGAAGAGCTGGTCCGCCGCATAGACCTCAGACGCCGTCAAGCTGTTGAAAAGCGTTGACTTGCCGGCGTTGGTGTAGCCCACCAGCGAGACGCTGGGGATCTCGGCACGCGAGCGGGCGCGGCGATTCTGACTGCGCTGGCTACGCACCTTGTCCAGGCGCTTGTGGATCGACTTGATGCGCGCACGCAGCAGGCGGCGGTCGGTCTCGAGCTGGGTTTCACCCGGACCGCGCAGGCCGATACCGCCCTTCTGGCGTTCCAGGTGGGTCCAGCCTCGCACCAGCCGCGTGGACATGTACTCGAGCTGGGCCAGCTCCACCTGCAGCTTGCCCTCGTGAGTCCGCGCCCGCTGGGCGAAGATATCCAGAATCAGGCCCGTACGATCGAGCACACGACACTTCAGCGTCTGCTCGACGTTGCGTTCCTGGGAAGGACTGAGCGCGTGGTTGAAGATCACCAGCTCGGCCTTGTGTACCGCCAGGGCCTCGCCGATTTCCTCGAGCTTGCCCGACCCCACGAAACTCCTGGGGTCGGGTCGTTGCCGCGAGCCGGTCACGAGGGTTGCGGGTTCGGCACCCGCCGACCTCACCAGCTCGTGGAACTCACCGGGATCTTCGCGCTCCTTCTCGTCCTGAAAGTCGATATGGACGAGTACCGCCGTTTCACCGGCGTCGGGACGTTCAAAAAACAATCAA
Organism: Halomonas sp. EF61; assembly: GCF_040147045.1. Classification (NCBI taxonomy): domain Bacteria; kingdom Pseudomonadati; phylum Pseudomonadota; class Gammaproteobacteria; order Oceanospirillales; family Halomonadaceae; genus Halomonas; species Halomonas sp. EF61. The sequence continues at coordinate 791,229 of NZ_JAMSHM010000002.1, forward strand.
TACCTCACGAAATATCAGCTCTCCGGCTGCGCAGCTGGATCCTGGGCCGGCAGACGCACATTGCGTGACGGCACCACCGTGGAGATGGCGTGCTTGTAGACCATCTGGCTGACGGTGTTGCGCAGCAGGATGACAAATTGGTCAAAGGATTCGATCTGGCCCTGCAGCTTGATGCCGTTGACCAGGAAAATCGATACCGGAATGCGCTCCTTGCGCAGAATGTTCAGGTACGGGTCTTGAAGGGACTGCCCTTTGGACATGTTGCTCTCCCTGAAGTGTCTTAGGGTTTTAGGTTATGGTGCCGCCCGCCGAGGTCTTCAAGACGGCGGGCGACAGGTATTCGGTTGTTCGGCGGGACCCTGCAAGTGGTCGCACGAACTCGTTATCTTACGCTAAGTCCCCGCTTCGCGCACGAGTTTCACGAGGCGCTCGGCGGGGTCGGCCGCCAACGGGTCCACCCAGGTGAGCGCAGGCCAGCTACGCATCCAGGTCAGCTGCCGCTTGGCCAGCTGACGCGTCGCCACCACACCACGATGAATGAACGTCTCACGATCAAACTCGCCATCCAGGTACTGCCATGCCTGACGATAGCCCACGCTCTTCATCGATGGCAGCGACAGCGTCAAATCGCCACGCGCCTTGAGCGCCGCCACTTCATCGAGAAACCCGCCGTCCAGCATGGCGTTGAAGCGCCTGGCGATTCTCTCGTGCAGCACGGAGCGCTCGGCGGGAGCGAGCCCTATGGACAGCAGACGAAAGGGAAAGGTTTCACGACGCTGCTCATTCCACAGCTCGCTCATCGGCCGCCCGGACAGCTCGAACACTTCCAGCGCCCGCATCAGGCGCTGAGGATCATTGGGGTGAATGCGCGCGGCCGACTCGGGATCGACCTCGCCCAGGCGCCGATGCAGCGCCTCGAGGCCGTCCTGCTCGGCCTGGCGGGACAGGCGTTCACGCACGGCGCTGTCCGCCGAGGGCAGGTTGGCGACCCCCTCGACCAGGCGCTTGTAGTACATCATGGTGCCACCGACCAGCAGCGGCAGCCGGCCACTGGCGGCGATATCGTGCATCTCGGCCAGGGCATCGTCGCGAAACTCCGCCGCCGAGTAGGCCTGGGCCGGATCACGGATATCGATCAGTCGATGGGGCGCCCGAGCGAGTTCCTCGGCCGATGGCTTGGCCGAACCGATGTCCATGCCGCGATAGATCATCGCCGAATCGACGCTGATGATCTCGCCACCCAGGCGCTCGCGGATCTCGATGGCAAGATCGGTCTTGCCCGCCGCCGTGGGGCCCATCAGCAGCAGCGCCAGCGGTCGGTCGTCCTGCGCGGGCGGCGTGGCCGCGGCCGGAGCGTCTGTCGGCGCCATCATTGCCCTCGCAGAAACAGCCGGTCCAGATCCTTGAGGCTCATCTGGGTCCAGGTGGGGCGGCCGTGGTTGCACTGGCCGCTGCGCTCAGTGCGCTCCATGTCACGCAGCAGCGCGTTCATCTCGGCAATGGTCAACTGGCGATTGGCGCGTACGCTGCCGTGGCAGGCCATGGTCGACAGCAGCTCGTTGATATGGGCCTCGATGCGATCGGAGCGGCCGTAGCGCTCCAGGTCCGAGAGCATCTCGCGCACCAGCGGTTCCACGTCGGCATCGGCCAGCAGCGCCGGCACCTGGCGCACCAGCAGGGTCTCTGGACCGGCGGTATCGAGTTCGACACCAAGCCGGGTGAAGGCTTCGCGCTCGCGCTCGGCGGTCTCGACCTCGGCGGCACTGACCGCCAGCGACACCGGTACCAGCAGCGGCTGGGCATCCAGCGCGCCACCGTGGACCTGGGTCTTCATGCGCTCGTAGACGATCCGTTCGTGGGCCGCGTGCATGTCCACCAGCACCAGCCCCTGGGCGCTCTGGGCCAGAATGTAGATGCCGTGCAACTGGGCGATGGCGTAGCCCAGCGGCGGCGCCTGGGTGGCGTCGTCTTCCGGCATCACCTCAGGCGTCGATGAGGTGAGCGATGCGCCGCCGACCCCGGCAGGGGACTCGCTAGCCTCGCCACCGGCGTCGGGCCAGGTTCTCGGCGTGGGGCTATGGCGCTCGGCCTGGGCCGTGCCGGCGGCCAGACCGCCGGCGCCTGGGCCTCCTGGCTGCGGCGTCAGCAGGCTGTCTTCGTGGTCCGGGTGCAGCTTGCGGTAGCCATCCATGAATGCGCGCACCCGGTCCGGGGTGACACCGCCCTCGCCCTCGTCGCGGCGCGGGTGCAGCGCCATGGGCTGCTGCTGCCAGGAGGGCTGTTGCCGGGACGGGTGTCGCCCGGGATTCCCGCCCTGGGGGGCCGGCTCGCGGATCTCGCCGGTCTCGGGGTCGACGTCGAGGCCATCGGTATCGGTGCTCGCTTGCTGACCCGGATGCTGGCCGTCCTGGTGCCCGGCGCGGGCCTCGCCCAGCGCCCGGTGCAGGCTCGAGAACAGGAAGTCGTGGACCATGCGCCCGTCGCGAAAGCGCACCTCGTGCTTGGTCGGGTGGACATTGACGTCCACCACCGTGGGGTCCACGTCCAGATAGAGCACGAATACCGGGTGGCGACCATTGAACAGCACATCGCGATAGGCCTGGCGGATGGCGTGGGCCACCAGCCGGTCGCGCACCACCCTGCCATTGACGAAGAAGTACTGCTGGTCGGCCTGGGCGCGAGAGTGGGTCGGTAGCCCCACCCAGCCCCACAGGCGCAGGCTGCCGGTGGCGATGTCCAGGGTCAGGGCATTGTCCAGGAAGTTCTTTCCCAGCAGCGAAGCGAGACGTCGCTCCACCGCGTGGTCATCCCGTGCCACCGGCAACTGGTGGATGGTCTTCTGGTTGTGGCGAAGGGTCCAGCCGATGTCGAAGCGCGACAGCGCCTGGCGCCGAAAGGCCTCCTCGACATGGTTGAACTCGGTCTTTTCGGTACGCAGGAACTTGCGCCGTGCCGGGGTGTTGAAAAACAGATCACGCACCGCCACCGAGGTACCACGCGGATGGGGTGCCGGCGTGACGCGGGGCTCCATGCGCCGCCCTTCGGCCACCACCCGCCAGCCGCCCTGAGGGTCCTGCTCGACGTTGGAGGTCAGTTCCAGTCGCGACACCGAGCTGATCGAGGCCAGCGCCTCGCCGCGAAAGCCGAGGCTGGCGACGCCCTCGAGCTCCTCCAGCGACAGGATCTTGCTGGTGGCGTGTCGTGACAGCGCCAGCGGCAGGTCCTCCTCGCCGATGCCGGAGCCATCGTCACGGATCCGGATCAGCCGGGCACCGCCGGACTCGATGTCCACCTCGATGCGGGTGCTGCCGGCGTCGATGGCGTTCTCGATCAGCTCCTTGACCACCGAGGCCGGGCGCTCCACCACCTCGCCGGCGGCGATCTGGTTGGCCAGCCGGGGGTCGAGAATCTTGATCGAGCGGCGCTGTGACACCTGGACGCCAGGCTCGCTCTGACACGGGATATCACTCATGAACTGGGAATCCTCAACACCTGGCCGACGCGAATGACGTCCCCGGACAGCTCGTTGACCTGCTTGAGCGCGCTGAGCGCCACGCCGTGACGCGAGGCGATGGCGGACAGGGTGTCGCCTGGCTGGATGCGATACTCGTTGGTAGCGGTGGACCGCCCCTGATCGCGCTGCCAGGCCAGCAGGCTTGCCGGTGGCGGGTTGCGCTCGAAGTGCGAGCGGATGCCGCCGAACACGGCGCTCATCATCCGCTGCTGGTAGCCGCCGTCCTTGAGTCGTCGCTCTTCCTCGGGGTTGGAGATAAAGCCCGTCTCCACCAGCAGGGAAGGAATGTCCGGGGACTTCAGCACCACGAAGCCGGCCTGCTCGACCCTGGGTTTATGCAGATCATTGATGCGCCCGATGCGACTGAGCACCTCATCGCCGATGGTCAGGGAGTCATTGAGGGTCGCGGTCATGGTCAGGTCCAGCAGCACGCCCCTGAGCACCTGGTCCTTGTCATCGAGCGACAGGTTGCCGTCGACCCCGCCGATCAGATCCGAGCGGTTCTCGCTGGCCGCCAGCCACTTGGCGGTCTCCGAGGTGGCTCCGCTCTGGGACAGCGCGAACACCGAGCTGCCGTGGGGACGCGGACTGTTGAAGGCGTCGGCGTGAATGGAGACGAAGAAATCGGCCTTCTGCTCGCGGGCGATCAGGGTGCGCTGACGCAGCCCGACGTAGTAGTCGCCGTCGCGGATCAGCACCGCCTTGAAGCCGGGGGAGTCGTTGATCATGCGCGCCAGGCGATCGGCCATCTGCAGCACCACGTCCTTCTCGCGGGTACCGCTCGGGCCCAGCGCCCCGGGGTCCTCGCCACCGTGCCCGGCGTCCACGGCGATGATGATGTCGCGCTTGGGATGGGGCTGAGCGGTGTCGATCACCGGTGCTGCCTCCACCGGGTCACGGCCCTCGGCCACCGCCACGGTCTTGGCCCGCTCGGCGGCGATCTCCTGCTCACGGATCATCGACTCGATCGGATCGATGGGGTCTTCCACCGCGCTCTCGCCGGGGTACTCCAGATCCACCACCAGACGATCGCCGTACTGGTTGTTGGGCGCCAACGAGAAGTGACGCGGCTCGATGGCGCGGCTGAGCTCGAGCACCACGCGCAGATCGCCGCCATCGCGCACGCCTGTGCGCACCGAGCTGATGGCGCTGTTGGACAGGTCCATGCTGGCAGGATCGGCGGCCAGACTGGTGCCGCTGAGATCGATGACCAGCCGGCGCGGGTTGTCGAGCTCGAACACGTTGGCGGTGGCCGGCGCCGACAGGTCGAACACCAGCCGCGAGTGATCCGGCGCGGCCCACAGGCGCATGTTGTCCACGCTGGCGGCCTGGGCAAGGCTCGAAAGCGTAAGGCCCAGTGTGGCCACCAACGTCAATAGACCAGCACCCATACGGGCCGGAAGGCGACGCCTCATGCCTTGCCTCCCGCCAGTCGTTGATCGCGGGAGACTTCGTCTTCCAGGCGTGTCAGCAGCGCTTCACCCAGGGTCGTGGCGGCGCTGATGCGCGCCTCGCGCCCTTCTGTCTCGGCGTGGCGTAGCGCCACCTCGAGATCCGGCGGCGTCAGCCAGCCCTCGCCGCGCTCGGCCCACTCCACCAGGCACAGATGCCCCTCGGCGAGCAGATCGCGCCCACCGATGAACTCAAGCTCCTCGGGATCGCCCAGGCGGTAGAGGTCAAAGTGGTGCAGCGTGACCGGCTCCCCGTCCAGCGAAAGCTCGTAGGGCTCCACCAGGGTATAGGTAGGACTCTTCACCGCACCTTGATGGCCGTAGGCGCGCAACACACCGCGAGCCAGGGTGGTCTTGCCGGCCCCAAGCTCCCCCGACAGGTGGACGCGTCCTCGTCCTTGCAAGGCCCGTCCCAGGCACTCCCCCAGTGCGACCTGGCGGTCTTCATCATCGAGTCGCAGCTGCATCTTCCTCGCCCATCGTCGGATTGACTAATTTTCGTGCACAGGATGCCAGATCGCTGGCCAACAGACCACGCTCACCGCCCTCTCTCGCCGCCATGTCACCGGCCAGGGCGTGTACCAGCACGCCCAGCCGCGCGGTGCGTTCCAGTGACCAGCCCGGGGCCTGGCCCTGGGCCATCAGGCCCGCCAGCACACCGGTCAGGGTATCGCCCATGCCGCCGCTGGCCATGCCCGGGTTGCCGAAAGGACACAGCGCCAGGCCCTCGGGACCGGCGATCAGGGTGCCGGCCCCCTTGAGCACGATCACCCCGCCCCAGCGTTGCTGCAGGGCGCGCGCGGCACCCGGGCGGTCCGCCTCGACCTCGGCCACGCTGGTCTCGAGCAGGCGTGCCGCTTCTCCCGGGTGGGGGGTCAGGACCCAGTCGTCACGCCGCTGATCGGCAAAGCGGCTGACCAGCAGATTGAGGGCATCGGCGTCCAGCACCAGCGGAATCGAGCGCTTCAGCGCGGTCTGCAATACCGATTGGCCCCAGCTCCCCTGGCCAAGCCCTGGCCCCACGGCGAGCACACTCAGGCGATCGAGCAGCTCATCGAGTTCGCTGGCATGGGTCACCCCACGCGCCATGACCTCGGGGCAGCGCACCAGACTGGCACCGACGTGCTCCGGCGCGGTGGCCAGCAGCACCCGGCCAGCGCCCACCCTGGCGCAGGCCTCTGCCGCCAGCAGGGCCGCCCCGCCGAACCCGGGTGCGCCACCGAAGATGCCGGCGAATCCGGCGGCGCCCTTGTGCATGTCGCGCTCACGCGGAGGCAACGCCAGGTTCACCAGGCTCGACTGCAGGCGCCAGGCGGTGGGCGTGATATCGTCATGGGCCAGGGCGTCCACCCCCAGTGATTCCACCACCACCTCGCCGGCCAGGGCAGCGCCTCGCCCGGTATGCAGCCCCAGCTTGTCGGCGATGAAGGTCACCGTCATCACCGCCCTGACCGCCATGCTCGGCTCGGCGCCGCCATCGGCGGTGATGCCCGAGGGAATATCCACCGCCAGCACCGGACACCGGCTTTCATTGATGGCGGCGATGGCCGCGGCGTAGGTCGGACGCAGGTCGCCGGCAAAACCGGTACCGAGCATGGCATCGACCACCACGTCCCCTTCCACGCTCAATCCTTCTCGCCATTCGATAAAGCCGACCCCGGCGTCGTCGGCCATCTCGGCCGCGCGCAAGGCGTCGCCCTTCAGGCGTTCGCGCGGGGTCAGGGAAATCCGCTGTACCTGGCGCCCTTCGGTCGCGGCCAGCGCTGCCAGCACATGGCCGTCGCCGCCGTTGTTGCCGCCACCGCAGAACACTGTCAGCGACTTGGTCGCCGGCCAGCGCGCCTTCAGCCAGCGCCAGGCGACGCCGGAGGCCCGGTGCATCAGGGCGAAGCCGTCGCTCTCGCCGGCGATCGCCCGTCGGTCCAGCTCGCGTACCTGCTCGGCGGTGTACAACGGAGTCTGTCCTGGCTCAATCACGCCGCCGTCCAAGATGTCCATGCGGTTCTCCCTTCGATCGTGATGGTCTACCATGGCGGTCACTTCCTTCCCTATGAAGTCTAAGCCCTTCTCCTCTCGCGCCAAGCGCAGAGCCGGGCTGTCTTGCCATTTGCCGGGTATGTCCTCATTTATGTCTGCATCGTCCCCGTCCACCGACGTCGACTTCAACGACCTGGCGGCGCGCATCCGCACCTGGGGGCGGGAGCTCGGCTTCCAGCAGGTCGGCATCACCGACGTCGACTTGAGCGACGACGAGGCTCACCTCGAGCGCTGGCTGGAAGCAGGTTTCCACGGCGAGATGGGCTTCATGGCCAAGCACGGCACCAAACGTACCCGTCCGGCCGAGCTCGAACCCGGCACCATCAGGGTCATCAGTGTGCGCCTGGATTATCTGCCGCCGGAGGTGGAGACCACCAAGGTGCTGGGGCAGCCCAGCCGCGCCTATGTGTCACGCTATGCCACCGGGCGTGACTACCACAAGCTGATGCGCAAGCGGCTACAGCGCCTGGCAAAGACCATCGAGGCGGAAGTCGGGGACTTCGGCTACCGCGCCTTCGTCGACTCGGCCCCGGTGATGGAGCGCGGCCTGGCGCGCAAGGCCGGTATCGGCTGGTTCGGCAAGAACGCCATGCTGCTCAATCCCAGAGCCGGCTCGATGTTCTTTCTCGGTGAGCTTTACACCGACCTGCCGCTGCCGGTGGACGAGCCATTCGAGCAGGAACACTGTGGCAGCTGCAGCGCCTGCCGCACCGCCTGCCCTACCGGCGCCATCGTCGAGGACAAGGTGGTCGACGCCCGCGCCTGCATTTCCTACCTGACCATCGAGCTGTTCGGCGCCATTCCCGAGCGCTATCGCGAGGCCATGGGCAATCGGGTGTTCGGCTGTGACGATTGCCAGTTGGTGTGCCCCTTCACCCGCTTCACACGGGCAAGCAGCGAACCTGACTTCGCGCCGCGCCACGATCTCGACCGGGTGGAGCTGCTGACCCTGTTCGGCTGGAGCGAGGAGGAGTTTCTCGAGCGCACCGCCGGCAGCCCGATTCGTCGTATCGGCTACGAACGCTGGCTGCGCAACCTGGCGGTGGGGCTCGGTAACGCCCCCTGGAGCGCCGCCATCGAACGCGCCCTGCTCACCCGCCTGGCCTATCCCTCCGAGCTGGTGCGCGAGCACGTACGCTGGGCGCTCGCCCGCCAGCGCCAGCGGCGCGCCGAGCTGATCACCTCTGCTTGAGCGTGTCGAGCCGAACGCCTCGAGCTGAACGCGCCCCTCGCCTCGAACCCGGCGTCAACTGCTGACTATTCCCCAGCCTTGAGGAACGTCTTGCGATAGTGCGCGAGTTCGGCGATGGATTCCTTGATGTCGTCCATGGCCAGGTGCACGTTGCGCTTGGAAAAGCCCTCCAGCGCCTGGGGGTTCCAGCGCTTGGCCAGCTCCTTCAAGGTCGAGACGTCGAGATTGCGGTAGTGGAAAAATGCCCACAGCTCGGGCATTTCGCGCTCCAGAAAGCGCCGGTCCTGGTGGATCGAGTTGCCGCACATCGGCGACGTTCCCGGGGCCACATGGGCTGAGAGAAACTCGAGCGTCCTGCGCTCGGCCTCGCGGGTATCGATCTGGCTCTTGCGCACCCGCTCGACCAGCCCGGAATTGCCGTGGGTACGGGTATTCCACTCATCCATGCCGGACAACAGTGCGTCGCTCTGGTGAACCGCGATCACCGGCCCCTCGGCGATGACATTGAGCTCGCCGTCGGTGACCAGGGTGGCCACCTCGATGATGCGTTCACGCTCCGGGTCGAGCCCGGTCATCTCCAGGTCGATCCAGATCAGGGCGTCGTTTCGCGGGCCGGTCTTGGCATCGTCAGGACGCGGGTTGAGGGTATCGTCGGGGCTGGCGCTGGCATCGGACATCGTCGCTTCCTTGATCAGGCGGTGGCCCTTGTCGGGACAGGGGCCGTGCGTGTAGGTACAATGCCGACCATTGTACCGACCATCGGGTGCTCATGAGCAAACGCAAGTTGAGCCGCCAGCAGCGCTGGCGCATCGAGAAGATCCAGGCCGAACGCGCCGAGCGCGCCGCCAGAAAGGCCGGCCAGGACGACGAGAAGCTTGCCGCCGGCGAATACGGCGCCGAGCGCGACGGCCGAGTGATCGCTCACTTCGGACGGACCCTGGACGTCGCCAGCCGTGCCGGCGAGACGCCCACCCGCTGCCATCTGCGCGCCAACCTCGAGGGCCTGGTCACCGGAGACCGCGTCATCTGGCGGGCCGGCGAGGACGGCAGCGGCGTGGTGGTGGCCCGAGGCGAGCGCGACAATGTGCTCGAACGCCCGGATATGCGCGGGCTACTCAAGCCCGTGGCGGCCAATATCGACCAGATACTGATCGTCTTCGCGGTGGAACCCGAGCCCCACGCCGGCCTGATCGATCGCTACCTGGTGGCGGCCGAGGCCACCGGCATCACCCCGGTGCTGGTACTCAACAAGACCGACCTGCTGCCCGACGAGGGCGGCGAACTGCGCGGGCTGCTCGATCGCTACCGCGGCATCGGCTACCAGGTGGTGGCCACCTCCACCGAGGTCGACGGCGGACTCGACGCCCTCTACGCCCAGCTCGCCGACCGCACCTCGGTATTCGTCGGCCAGAGCGGGGTCGGCAAGTCCTCACTGATCGACCGCCTGCTGCCCGACGAACAGTTGCGCATCGGCGCGCTGTCGGAGGACTCGCGCAAGGGTCGCCACACCACCACCACCGCCCAGCTCTACCACCTGCCCGCACCGGACGAGAGCCTGGCCTCGGGCGAGCTGATCGACTCCCCCGGCATCCGCGAGTTTGGCCTCACTCACCTGACAGAGCGCGAGGTCACCGAGGGCTTTATCGAATTCGCCCCTTACCTCGGCCTGTGTCGCTTCCGCGACTGCCGCCACCGGCAGGAGCCGGGCTGCGCCATTCGCGACGCCATCGACGAGGGGGCGATTCACCCCGAACGCTTTGCCAGTTATCGTCGTATCGTCGATAGTCTGGATAGCCAATAGGGAAACGCCAGTAGCGTCCCCTCGCGAAGTGCCAGGCGCCAGACACAGCGCCCGCCCCTTTCATCCGTGTGGATCCGCCAGGAGAGAACCATGAGCTCAGAAGACAATCTGTTGCCCTTGATCGCCGAGCCCGAGGAACTCGCCGGCGTGCTGGATCACGAGGACATCCTGGTGATCGACGTGCCGCTGAAGGCGGAAAGCTACGCCGAGGGCCATGTGCCCGGCGCGATCTTTCTCGACCATCGTCGTCTGCTGAAAGGTTCCGGCGACGTCCCCAACGACGTCCCCGATGAAGAGGCCCTGTCACAACTGTTCTCGTCGCTGGGCCTGACCCGGGACACCCACGTGGTCGCCTACGATGATGAGGGCGGCGGCTGGGCCGGGCGCCTGCTGTGGACCCTGGAGCTGATTGGCCACAAGCGCTATTCCTACCTGAATGGCGGCATTCACGCCTGGCGTGACGAGGGTCTGCCCCAGTCCACCGAAGACCATGCGCCGAAGCCCTCGGACTACCAGGCCGAGGTCCTCAATCCCGAGGTCGCGATCGACCGACTCGAGCTTGAAGAGCGCCTGGGCAGCGACAACTTCGCCATCTGGGATGCCCGCTCCGTCGACGAGTTCGATGGCAACAAGGGCCAGAACCGGCACCTCGGCCACCTGCCCGGAGCGGTCAACATGGAGTGGACCGACGCCATGGACCGTGAACGCTCACTTCGCCTGCGCGACTACGCCGAGCTGATCACCGAACTGGGCGCCATGGGTATCACCCCGGATATGGAAGTGGTCACTCACTGCCAGACCCATCATCGCAGCGGCTTCACCTGGCTGGTAGGCAAGGCACTGGGGTTCGAACGCATGCGTGCCTACCCGGGCTCGTGGAAGGAGTGGGGCAATCGCGACGATACCCCCATCGAACACTGACGCCCTTGCTCCTCTGCCCATCTAGGGCTTGTCTGAAAAGTGTCTGCGCTCGGTAATGCGGCGTTAAAAATCGGATCAAAATGCTCATTTACACCACGTAAACTGCGCTTTCTCACCGATTTTTGCCTTATCTAACCTTCGCTCGTCGACTTTTCGGACTGAGCCTAGGGCACTTGATTGCACCAGCGGCGCGGCCGTGAGGCCGCGTGCGCGTCATTGACCACCCGGAGATCGTCCCTTCGTGACCCTCGCCAAGCTGTTTTCCCTGATCCAGTACCCCATCCCCCACCACCTGCTGTCGCGCCTGGTCGGCCTGCTTGCCGACTGTCGTATCGGCTGGCTCAAGAACCTGTTGATCCGCGCCTTCATCAAGCGCTTCAAGGTCGACATGAGCCAGGCGGTGGAATCGGACCCCAGGGTCTACCCGAGCTTCAACGCCTTCTTCACCCGGGCGCTGGCGGCCGGCGCCCGCCCGCTGGAAGACGGCCTGTTGTGCCCCGCCGACGGCACCCTGTCCCAATGGGGCGCCATCGACCATGGCCGGCTGGTCCAGGCCAAGGGCCATCGCTTCAGCATGACCGAGCTGCTCGGCGGCGACCCCAGGGCGGCCACCCGCTACCAGAGCGGCAGCTTCGCCACCGTCTACCTGTCGCCCAAGGACTACCACCGGGTGCACATGCCGCTTGCCGGCACCCTGACCGAGATGGTCTACGTGCCCGGGCGCCTGTTCTCGGTCAACGACGCCACCACCCGCCACGTCCCGGGCCTGTTCGCCCGCAACGAGCGGCTAGTGTGCCACTTCGAGACCGAACACGGCCCCATGGTGCTGGTGCTGGTGGGCGCGATGATCGTCGCCGCCATTGAAACGGTGTGGGCCGGCCAGGTGACACCGCAGTCCGGCCGGGTCGAGCGTGTCCGCTTCGATCGCCCGATTCACCTCGCCAAGGGCGCCGAGATGGGCCGCTTCAAGCTCGGCTCCACCGTGGTCATGGCCTTCGCCGAAAAGGTCGACTTCGATGCCTTGAGCGGCAAGGCCGGCAGCCCCGTCGCGGTGAGCATGGGCCAACGCCTGGGCGGCGAGCCGGGAACTAGCGCAACAGCGGCGACGGCAGACGGCGAAGCGACCACCAGCGCGGACTGAAGCGCCAAGGCGTATTGGTAACACCTTTGACAGAGGCGGCTATGGCCGCCCTTCTTGGCGTAGCTGTCAGGTCCCGGATGATTGCATGATCCGGACGCTGTCTGGATCACCACCCCACGAGGTGCCCAGCCCCCCCTCAACAGCGCGGGGTGGGAAAGGCGATCACTTCTTCAAGACGCGACTTGCCCAGCGCCAGCTGGATCAGCCGGTCGAGCCCCAGGGCGACCCCGCTGCCCTCGGGCATGCCGGCGCCCAGCGCCGCCAGCAGGCGCTCGTCGACGTCGACCTCGGCAAGGCCTTCCTCACGCCTGGCGCGATTGTCGTCGGCGAAGCGTACGCGCTGTTCGTCCACATCGGTCAGCTCGTCGTAGCCGTTGGCAAGCTCGAGCCCGTTTAGATAGACCTCGAAGCGCGAGGCCACCCAGGCGCCGTCGCGGGGGTCCTGGTGACGCCTGGCCAGCGCCGCCTGGCTGGCCGGATAGTCCAGCACCACGTCGATGCCGTCGCGGCCTAGCTCGGGCTCGATGACGAGGCTCATCAGCAGGTCGAGACACTCATCCCGCGGCGCCTCACCCATGTCGAGGCCACCGCGCTCACCGGCAAGACGGCGAAGCGATGCGAGATCCACGTCGAAGGGGTCGATATCCAGCACCTCGCCAAACAGCTCGCGATAGCGACGCTTTCGCGTCGGGCCAGGATCGAACGGCAGCACCTCGCGGATCAGCGCCTGGGTTTCTTCGATCAAAGCATCGAGACTCCAGCCCGGGCGATACCACTCCAGCATGCTGAACTCGATATTGTGGCGGCGTCCCACCTCGCCGTCGCGAAAGCTGCGGGCGATCTGGAAGATCGGCCCACTGCCGGCCGCCAGCAGGCGCTTCATGTGTAATTCCGGCGACGTCTGCAACCACAGGGTCTCGCTGCCCGCCGGGGTGACGGCTTGGCAAGACAGCGACGCCAGGTGCACGTCGGTGCTGCCGCCGTGACCGAGACAGGGGGTCTCCACCTCGAGCACACCGCGCTCGACAAAGAAGCCGCGCACCCGCTGCATCAGCACGGCGCGACGGCGCAGGGTGTCCAACGAGGCCGTGGGTTGCCAGTCTGTCATCGTTCGTTCCTTACCACTTGCCCAAACGACAAAGGCCACGCGATCGCGTGGCCTTTGTCTGTATCTCGATCTGCCGATCCGGGGATATCGCCCTCGCCTCAGGCGCGGGAGACGTAATCACCGCTACGGGTGTCGATCTTGAGCACTTCGCCCTGGTTGATGAACAGGGGAACGCGCACCACCGCGCCGGAGGACAGGGTCGCCGGCTTGGAGCCGCCCTGGGCGGTGTCGCCCTTGAGGCCCGGGTCGGTCTCGACCACTTCCAGCTCGATGAAGTTGGGCGGGGAGACCGAGATGGCGTTGTCGTTCCACAGGGTCACGGTGTACACCACCTGCTCCTTGAGCCACTTGTCGCTGTCGCCCAGGGCCTTCTTCTCGACGGCGTACTGCTCGAAGGAACCGTCGGTCTTCATGAAGTACCACATGTCACCGTCGGTGTAGAGGTACTCCATGTCCAGATCCATGACGTCGGCGCCTTCCAGCGACTCGCCGGACTTGAAAGTACGCTCCCACACGCGGCCGGTCATCAGGTTGCGCAGCTTCACGCGGTTGAAGGCCTGGCCCTTGCCGGGCTTGACGAATTCGTTCTCGACGATGGCACAGGGGTCACCGTCGAGCATCACCTTCAGACCGCCCTTGAATTCGTTGGTAGAATAGTTCGCCATGAGATCTCGTTCCTTTCGGTGCCCGGCCCGGCCATCGGCTCAGAGCGGCACTCAACTGACATTTTGCGAGGACAAGCCCCTCGCACGCATCGATGGATGGCCCGCATGATAACCCGAAGCTCGACGCTTTTGCATTGCTCTGCCCCGGATGAGCCGGGACTTCCCGCCCCCGGCGGCTGGCAGCGCCAGCTGGCCGGCGCCATTCGTGACCCGCGCGAGCTGTGCCGCCGCCTGGGGCTCGACGCCTCCCTGATCCCCGGCGCCGAGGCCGGCCACTCCCTGTTCGAGGTGCGTGTGCCCGAGGCCTTTGCCGCGCGCATGCGCCACGCAGACCCGGACGACCCCTTGCTGCGCCAGGTGCTGCCCCTGGATGCCGAGCAGACAAGCCCTGAGGGCTACGTCACCGATCCGCTCCAGGAGGCCCAGCACACCGCCCGTCGCGGCCTGATCCACAAGTACGCCGGACGGGTACTGCTGATCACCAGCCCCGCCTGCGCGATCAATTGCCGCTACTGCTTCCGTCGCCACTTCCCCTACCAGGAAAACGCGCCCTCACGCAGCCAGTGGGACGACACCCTGGACTACCTGCGCGAGGACGACACCCTGCGCGAGGCGATCCTGTCCGGTGGCGATCCGCTGGCCGCCAGCGATCGCCAGCTGGCCTGGCTGGTCGAGCGGCTCGACGCCATCCCCCATCTCAAGCGACTACGCCTGCATACCCGGCTGCCGGTGGTGATCCCCGATCGCGTCGACGGCCCCCTGCTCGAGTGGCTCACCGGCACCCGCCTGCAGAAGGTCATGGTGCTGCATATCAACCACGCCAACGAGATCGACGAGGCCGTCGCCGGCGCCTGCGCGCGGCTCAAGCAGGCCGGCGTGACCCTGCTCAACCAGAGCGTGATCCTCAAGGGAGTGAACGACTCGGTAGATACGCTGGAAGCGCTCTCGGAGCGGCTATTCGAGGCTGGCGTACTGCCCTACTACCTGCACGCCTTCGACCCGGTGTCCGGGGCAGCCCACTTCGACGTGGCCGACGCCCGCGCCAACGCCCTGGTCGACGAGTTGCGCACCCGCCTGCCCGGCTTCCTGATGCCGACCCTGGTCCGCGAGATCCCCGGCGAAGCCAGCAAGACGCCGTTGTAGCTGTGACGCAATCGTCAAAGTACGCTGGTTATCAGGCCCGTCGTGGGGCGAGGGAAGCTGCAACAGCCTCTCGTCCTCTTTTGTGATATCGACCGATGCCACAAGGAAAGGTGAAACATGAAGTCTGCCATCAAGGTTTTCCGACCGAAGCAGGCCGACCACAAAAGTGACCTCTGGCACGCCATTGGGCTTCCCCGGCGAGGCCCGCAACTGCACGAAGCGTTAAGAAATGGTGTCGCCTACGAGGTGTACTCCATGCTCGCCTCCTTCACGGGGTTAGGAAAGCAGGACCTGAGACGCTTTGTCGCCATCTCCCCCACCACACTGAGGCGTCGAGCGACGACTGGCCGCTTCACCGTGGACGAGGGCGACCGGCTTTATCGTGTTGCCGAGGTATACCACTGCGCCATTGATCTGTTCGAGGGTGACACGCAGCAGACTAACCAGTGGCTGCTTACCCCTGCCCCTGGTCTTGGAAACACGCGGCCGGTAGATATGGTGGTGACATCGGCTGGTACAGCTGCCGTGCTGAACCTGATTGGACGGCTCGAGCACGGCGTCTGCGTGTGAGTATCGCTCATGACAGACACTCGCCTTGCGAAAGCAGTTAATCCACAACGTCGGTGACGAATCTCGCGGTGCCAAGCGTCATCGTGCCGAGGGAAACGAACTACCTGATCAACCCGGCGCATGTCAGCTTCAAGGCGATGGTCGATAAAGCCCGAGAGATGCCCTTCGCTCCCGATAAACGTCTTTAGTAACGACTGCTGGTGACCCACTCCGCAGAACGCCCCTCCCTGGACCACACCAAGCATGCTGCAAAAAAACCGCCCCCGGGGTCTCCCCCGGGGGCGGTGCGTTTACGCCAGTTGCCAGCGGCGCGGATCAGGCCACGCTGTCGGCGGTGACGTTGGGCGCCACCTCTTCGGTGGACAGGCAGCGGTTGATCGCGCTCATCACACCCTTGATCGAGGCGCTGGTGATGCTCTCGTCGGTACCGACGCCGAACACCGCCTCGCCCTTGACCCGGACCTCGACGTAGGCGATCGCCTCGGCGTCGGCGCCCTGACCGCGGGAGTGCTCGTGGTAGTCGATGATCTCGATGTCGTGGCCTTCGCTGCGCAGCGCCTTGACGAAGGCCGCCAGCGGGCCGTTGCCTTCGCCGCTGATGGTGTGGCGCTCACCGTCCTTGGCGATGCAGGCTTCCAGCGTCACCGTCGGGCTGTCCGGCTCGGACGACAGACGGTGGCTGACCAGGCTGTAGGGCTCGGTCTTGGCCAGGTACTCGTCGACGAAGGTCTGGTAGATCATCGCCGAGGTGATCTCCTTGCCGACCCGATCGGCCACCTCCTGCACCACCAGGCTGAACTCCATGGACAGCCGGCGCGGCAGTTCGATGCCGTGCTCCTGCTCCAGCAGGTAGCTGACGCCGCCCTTGCCGGACTGGCTGTTGACGCGGATCACCGCCTCGTAGCTGCGGCCAACGTCGAGCGGGTCGATGGGCAGGTAAGGCACCGCCCAGACGCTGTCGGGGTCTTCCTTGCGCAGCGCCATGCCCTTCTTGATGGCGTCCTGGTGGGAGCCGGAGAAGGCGGTGAACACCAGATCGCCGACGTAGGGATGACGCGGGTGGACCGGCAGCTGGTTGCAGTGCTCGACCTCGCGCATGATCGGAGTGATGTTGGAGAAGTCGAGGCCCGGATGGACGCCCTGGGTGTAGAGGTTCATCGCCAGGGTGACGATGTCGACGTTGCCGGTGCGCTCGCCGTTGCCGAACAGGGTGCCCTCGACCCGGTCGGCACCGGCCATCACCGTCAGTTCGGCGGCGGCCACACCGGTACCACGGTCATTGTGGGGGTGGACGCTGACGATCAGGTGATCGCGGTGCTCGACGTTGCGGCAGAACCACTCGATCTGGTCGGCGTAGTTGTTGGGGGTGGCGCACTCCACCGTGGCCGGCAAATTGACGATCATCTTGTTGTCGGCGCTGGCCCCGAAGGTCTCGCTCACGGCATTGACGATCTCCACCGCAAAGTCCATCTCGGTGGTGGTGAACAGCTCCGGAGAATACTGGAAGGTCCAGTTGGTCTCGGGGGCCGCCTTCATCAGGTCACGGATCTGGGTGGTGGCATCGACCGCGATCTGGATGCACTGGGACTTGTCGACATTGAATACCACGCGACGGAACACCGGATCGGTGGCGTTGTAGACGTGAACGATGGCGTTCTTGGCGCCCTTGAGCGATTCAAAGGTGCGCTCGATCAGATGCGGACGGGCCTGGGTCAGTACCTGGATGGTGACGTCGTCCGGGACCTTGTCTTCCTCGATCAGGCTGCGCACGAAGTCGAAGTCGGTCTGGGAGGCGGAGGGGAAGCCCACCTCGATCTGCTTGAAGCCAATCTTGACCAGCAGATCGAAGAAGCGCTGCTTGCGCTCCTGGTCCATCGGATCGATCAGCGCCTGGTTACCGTCGCGCAGATCGACGCTGCACCACTGGGGCGGGGTCTCGATGCGCTGGCTGGGCCACTGCCGATCAGGCAGGTCCACGGCCACGAAGGGGCGGTACTTGGTCGAAGGGTCCTTGAGCATCATGGCGTTTTCTCCGGAATAGGGTGTGTCGAGCGAAGCGTTATTGGAAGGCCTGTTGGGCGGCCCGGCCAGCGCCTTGTGAGCAAAGGCCAGGTAAAAACGGCGACGCCCCGCTCGCCAGAGGCGAGCGGGGCGTCATAAGTCGTTCCAGGACCGAGACGATAGCGACCACGACAATTCGCGCACCGGCGATCCGTACATCGTCGCAACGACGAGAGCGGACACCACAGGTGGCGTGACGGGACGGGTTCATGGTGGGGCACTGGGTACTGACGGACATCTTGCAACCTCGACTCAACCTGACTGGTGGCGATCCTGCCGGCGACGCAAGCACAAAGGGCGTCGCCACGCGCATTCAAACGCGTAGTAGTAGTCGTAGGTCGAGGTGGCGAGATGTCATGTTCATGCGCTCTAGAAAATCAGTCTTCAGCGACGTTGTCAACTGCGGTGCGCCAGCACGGGCGCCAAGAGCGCTCGCTGTCATGTGAATGTCCTCGAGCCGGACTAGGGTAATAGAGCGATTCCGGCGCCCCGGAACCATCGTAATCTCTGACAACACCACCAGACTCGTGCTGATGGTTCAGCATGGCTGACACAAAGGAGACGCTCCATGGATGCCCATCACCACCGCCGCCCCGCTCCCCTCGCCGCGTTACTGTCATGCGCGATCACTGCCATCGCGCTCTGCGGGGCCAGTGTCGCGCCCGCCATGGCCGAGGACAACGCCTCCAACGCCAGCGCTTCTTCCTCCCTGCCGGTCAGTCTGGGCCCCCGCCCCTACTTCCTGATCGACGACATGGACGAGGACAATGCCCAGTCCGCGGAGCTCAAGGCGACCCTTGAGCAGTGCGCGGCCAACCTTGAGCAGCCCACCCGGAGCGACTTTTCCATCGGCCACCGCGGCGCCCCCCTGATGTTCCCCGAGCACACCCGGGAATCCTACCTGGCCGCCGCGCGCATGGGCGCTGGCGTGCTCGAGTGCGACGTGGCCTTTACCGAAGACAAGGAACTGGTCTGCCGCCACTCCCAGTGCGACCTGCACGGCACCACCAATATCCTCGAGACCGAGCTTGCCGAGCAGTGCAGCGTGCCACCGACCTTCGATGCCGATGGCAAGTTGACCAACGCCGCCGACGTCCAGTGCTGCACCAGCGACATCACCCTGGCCGAGTTCAAGACCCTGGAAGGCCGCATGGACGGCGTCGACACCAGCGCCGACACCCTGGAGGCCTACCTGGCCGGCAACCCGCGCTGGCGCACCGAGCTCTATGCCGATCGCGGCACCCTGATGAGCCACGCCGAAAGCATCGCGCTGTTTCAGGACCTGGGCGTCAAGATGACCCCGGAGCTGAAGACACCGAGCGTCGAGATGCCCTTCGACGGCATGAGCCAGCAGGACTATGCCCAGAAGCTGATCGACGAGTACGTCGAGGCCGGCGTGCCCGCAGAAGACGTCTTTCCCCAGTCGTTTCTGCTCGATGACGTGCGCTACTGGGTCGACAACACCGAGTTCGCCGACCAGGCGGTGTACCTGGACGATCGCTATGACGTGGAAGGCTTCGACGTGACCGACCCCGCAAGCTGGGAGCCGTCGATGCAGGAGCTGGCCGATATGGGAGTGAAAATTCTGGCCCCGCCGATGTGGATGCTGCTGGCCGAGGGGGACAGCGAAGACCGGCCCATCGTGCCATCGGTCTACGCCGAGAAGGCCAAGGAGGCAGGACTGGAGCTGATCGCCTGGTCCTTCGAGCGCTCGGCGCCGCTGACCCGTGACGGTGCCTGGTACCACCAGACCATCGACAATGTCGTCGACAACGATGGCGACAAGATGGTGGCGCTTGACGTGATGGCCCGCGATATCGGGGTCAAGGCGGTGTTCTCTGACTGGCCGGCGGCGGTCACCTTCTACGCCAACTGCATGGCCGACGAGTTGGCAAATAAGCGGCAATGACCACCAGCGAACCTGGTCGGAACGCATAAAAACGGCCGGGTGGATAACCACCCGGCCAGAACGCCTTCCGTGGCGTTGGCGCCCCTAACGCCATTCCGAGGGCTCCATCCTAACGATCGTCAACCTGGAGAGCGCTCCCCCATCGGCGGTAGCCAGCCGCCTCCAGACGAGGGCAGGCAACCAGGCATGTCCCGCTCCTCCTTCAAGGAGTCGTCGTCTCCTTGGCGAAGCTTATGCCGGTGGCCCTGATACTCACCCGAGTGCCGGCGTGGCCTGCGACGATAGCCTCGATATCGGCCAGCGCCCCGATAACTGCCGTCTTGCCGCTTGAACGAGCAAACTCACAGGCCGCCTGCACCTTGGGCCCCATGGATCCTGCGGCAAAACCCTGGGCTTCCAGGCTATCGGGATCGGCCATCGCCACCCGACGGCTATGCGGGGTCCCCCAGTCCAGATAGACCCCGTCCACATCGGTGGCGATGATCAGAAGATCGCTGGCGAGTTGCTGTGACAACAGCGATGAGCACAGGTCCTTGTCGATCACCGCCTCGATGCCCTCGAGCTTGCCATCCTCCCCGTAGACCGTGGGGATGCCGCCACCGCCGGCACAGATCACCACGGTGCCCTTCTCCAGAAGCCAGCGCAGCGGGCGAATCTCGAAGATCCGCCTGGGTCTAGGGCTCGGCACCACCCGGCGGTAGTGATCGCCGTCTCGCGCCATGGTCCAGCCCTTGAGCTCTGCCAGCCGGCAGGCCTCGTCGCGCTGGTAGATGGGGCCTATGGGCTTGCTCGGCTGCTGGAAGGCCGGGTCATCGGCGTCCACCTCGACCTGGGTCAACAGCGACGCAAAGGGCACCTCCGGCGGCAACAGGTTGCCGAGTTCCTGCTCGATCATGTAACCGATCATGCCTTCGGTCTCGGCACCCAGCACATCCAGAGGAAAGGCGTTGTCCTCGTCGTAGGCTGCTCCTTGCAGGGCCAAAAGGCCCACCTGGGGCCCGTTGCCATGGGCAATCACCAGCTCGTTGCCTGATGCGATGCGCGCGATCTGCTCGCAGGCGATACGAATGTTGGCGCGCTGGGCCTCGCCGTTCATGACCTCGCCACGCCGCAACAGGGCGTTGCCACCAAGGGCAATCGTGATACGCATAACAGTGTCCTTCCCGTTCGGGGTTGCTGGCGGCCCAGGGGCCGCCAGGCTATCTTGCCGATCCGTTGGTACGTGGCTTACACATCGCCAAGGGTCGAGACCATCACCGCCTTGATCGTATGCATGCGGTTCTCCGCCTGTTCGAAGGCGATGCAGGCCGGTGACTCGAACACCTCCTCGGTGACCTCGATGCCGTCCTTCAGCATCGGGTACTGCTCAGCGACCTGGCGCCCCACCTTGGTGTCACAGTTGTGGAAGGCCGGCAGGCAGTGCATGAGCTTGACCCTGGGGTTGCCGGCGGCCTCCATCAGCGCCTTGTTGACCTGGTAGGGCAGCAACTGGTCGATGCGCTCGGCCCAGGCCTCCACCGGCTCGCCCATGGACACCCAGACGTCGGTGTGGATGAAGTCGACGCCCCTGACCGCCTCGCGGGGGTCCTCGGTCAGGCAGATGCGCGCGCCGCTGTCCTCGGCGAAGCGTCGGCAGTTGGCCAGATGCTCCTCGTCCGGCCACAGCGAACGTGGCGCGGCGATCCGCACGTCCATGCCCAGCTTGGCGCCGATCAGCAATAGCGAGTTGCCCATGTTGTTGCGGGCATCACCCAGGTAGGCGAAGGATATCTGGTGCAACGGCTTCTCGGCGTGCTCGCGCATGGTCAGGACGTCGGCGATCATCTGGGTCGGGTGGTACTCGTCGGTCAGGCCGTTGTAGACCGGCACCCCGGAGAACGCCGCCAGCTCCTCGACCACCTCCTGACTGAAGCCGCGGTACTCGATGGCGTCGTACATGCGCCCCAGTACCCGGGCGGTGTCACGCATGGACTCCTTGTGCCCGATCTGGGACGAGGTGGGATCGATGTAAGTGACGTTGGCGCCCTGGTCATAGGCGGCCACCTCGAAGGCGCAGCGGGTCCGGGTGGAGGTCTTCTCGAAGATCAGGGCGATGTTCTTGCCCTTGAGTCGCTGGGCCTCGCAGCCGCTGTACTTGGCCCGCTTGAGGTCCCGCGACAGGTCCAGCAGGTAGCGCAGCTCGCGCTCGGAGTGATGCATCAGCGACAGCAGGTGACGGTTGTGGATATTGAAGGACATGAGGGTCTCCTTGACGGCCACCAGGGCAGCCGTCGATTCACAGTTAAAGAAGCGAAGTAACGCGTAACGACGTCGTCAGAAGTCGACGGGATCTCGCTGAATCGGACAGGTCATGCAGTGACCGCCGCCTCGCCCACGGCCCAGTTCACTGGCGCTGATGGTGATCACCTCGACCCCGGCCTTGCGCAGCAGGGTGTTGGTGTAGGTGTTGCGGTCATAGCCGACTACCACGCCTGGCTCCAGGGCGACCACATTGTTGCCGTCGTCCCACTGTTCGCGCTCGGCCTCGAAGCTGTCTCCACCGGTCTCCACCACTCGCAGTTTCGGCAGCCCCAGCGCCTCGGCCACCACCTCGATGAAGCTCCCCTTCTCGCGGCGCACGTCGATGCCACTGGGTTTGCTCTCGTCGGGGCGCAGACTGAAGGGAACGATGTCCTTGACCACGTCAGGGAAGACCGTCACCAGGTCGCGATCGCAGAAGCTGAAGACGGTGTCCAGGTGCATGGCGGCACGCGACCGGGGCAGTCCCGCCACGATCACCCGTTCGGCCTCGCCGGCCCGGAACAGGGCGCTCGCCACCTGACCGATGGCCTGGTGCGAGGTGCGCTCGCCCATGCCGATCAACACCACGCCATTGCCCACCGGCATCACGTCGCCGCCCTCCAGGGTGGCCGAACCGTGGTCCTGGTCGGGATTGCCGTACCACACCTTGAAGTCGGCGCCGGCGAAGCGCGGGTTGAAGCGATAGATCGCCGAGGTCAGCAGCGTCTCCTGGCGGCGGGCCGGCCAGAACATCGGATTGAGCGTCACCCCGCCGTAGATCCAGCAGGTGGTATCCCGGGTGAACAGGGTGTTGGGAAGCGGTGGCAGCACGAAGCTGGACTGGCCCAGATAGTCGCGGAAGGTCTTGAGGGTCTCGCCTCCGTGGCTCTCGGTGATGTCGGCCCAGGACACCCCGCCGATCAGGAACTCGGCCAGACGCCGTGGCTCCAGTTCACTGAGCCAGGCGCGGACCTCATCGGCAAGGCCGAAGCCGACCAGGTTGGAGGTCACCTTGCGCTCGAGAATCCAGCGCATGGCGTCGCGATTTTCGAGGGTTTCGGTGAGCAGGTTGTGCATCTCGAGCACTTCGATGTCACGCTCGCGCATCTTGGTCACGAAGTCGAAGTGGTCACGCTTGGCCTGGTTGGTCCACAGCACATCATCGAACAGAAGGTCATCACAGTTGCTGGGGGTCAGTCGCTGATGAGCAAGCCCTGGCGAGCACACCATGACCTTGCGAAGCTTGCCTACCTCGGAATAGACACCCAATCGTGAAGATCCACTTTTCATTCTGTTTCTCCTTCCCTTTTGCGGGACTGTCACTACCGCATCATCAATGAACCTGACCGCTGTAACATGTTGAACATCGAGGTCTAACTACATAACTACAGACTCAACCACCCCTGATAGAGCCCCAGCGTGGCCACCAGCGCCGAGGCGATAGTGACTGCGAAGATAATCTTCTCGATGGGGGTAAAGACCTTTTCATCACGCTCGCTCTTGGCCTTGTAGAAGAACACGGCACCAGGGGCGTAAAGCAGCGCCGACAGCAACAGATAGTCGATACCGCCGGCAAACAGCAGCCAGATCGCGTAGAGGGTAGCCAGGCCGCCGACAAACAGATCCTTGCGGCGTACCTCAGGCTCCTTCTCGTAGGTTTCCCCCTTTACCGCGAGCAACAGGGCGTAGGCCGCCGACCACAGGTAAGGCACCAGGATCATCGAGCTTGCGAGGTAAAGAAGGCTCAGGTAGGTGGACTCGTTGACCAGCGTCAGCAGCAGAAAGAGCTGGATCAGGCCGTTGGAAAGCCACAGGGCGTTGACCGGCACCTTGTTGGCGTTTTCCTTGCTCAACAGTTCAGGCATGGTGCCGTCGCTGGAGGCCGCGTGAAGAATCTCGGCGCACAGAAGTGTCCAGGACAGCAAGGCGCCGAGCAGCGAGATCACCAGGCCCAGGCTGATCAGATGACCGCCCCAGGGGCCGACCACCTGGCTCAGCACCAGCGCCATGGACGGGTTCTTGAGCTCGGCGAGTTCCGGCTGGCTCATGATGCCCATGGACAGCACATTGACCATCACCAACAGCAGAAGCACACCGACAAAGCCGATCACGGTGGCGCGCCCGACATCGCGACGATCGCGAGCCTTGGCGGAATAGATGCTGGCGCCCTCGATACCGATAAATACCCAGACGGTGACCAGCATCATGTTGCGAACCTGGTCCATCACGCTGCCAAGATCGGCGTTGCCGGTACCCCAGAAGTCCATGGTGAAGACGTCCAGGTGAAACCCGATGGCGGCCAGCACGATGAACATGATCAGCGGGACGATCTTGGCGATGGTGGTCACCAGATTGATGAAGGCCGCCTGCTGGATTCCCCTGGCCACCAGGAAGTGAACGGCCCACAACAGGATCGATGCACAGCCGATGGCCGCCGGCGTATTACCCTCGCCGAAGATGGGGAAGAAGAAGCCCAGGGTGCTGAACAACAGAACGAAGTAGCTGACATTACCGAGCCAGGCACTGATCCAGTAGCCCCAGGCGGAAGAGAAGCCAAGATAGTCGCCGAAACCGGCCTTGGCGTAGGCATAGATGCCGGCGTCGAGTTCCGGCTTGCGATTGGCCAGGGTCTGGAAGACGAACACCAGTGCCAGCATGCCGACCGCGGTAATTCCCCAGCCGATCAGCACCGCCCCTGGTGCGGCGCTCGCCGCCATGTTCTGCGGAAGCGAAAAGATACCGCCCCCGATCATCGAGCCGACGACCAGCGCGAGCAAGGCGCCGAGTCTCAGCTTTCCTGTGTCATTTTCCATGGGAAGGGTTTCCTCGTGGGGACCAAAAGTTTGCCAATTCAGGCTACTCTCTTTTTGGCCCCGTGAGGCTACCGAAACCGCCGTACACACCTCTCTGCTGACTCGTGTCAACTACGCCTTTCGACGTACATAATAACGACCCCGATCAGGTTATATCGCTCCACCACCACTGTTTGATCTCGGCCGCTTGCAACGACCTTTCCCTCGGAGTTGCGGTCAATGGCTCGTCCTGAGCGAGGGAACTTTGCTTCGCGGGTGCCTGCAGCGCCATGTCGCTACCAGGTTCGCGACAGCATCCAGGCTCGCTGGACCGAGTGGGAATGGGAGACACAAAAAAAGGGAGCCCTGGGCTCCCTTGCAGTAGAAGTAAACATCGCGTCCAAGCGGCGATGTCGATGTCGTCTGGACTATTCGTGGCCCGGCGCCTGGCATGAAAGATCCGCCTGGCGATAGCCGATCAGATAGAGCACGGCGTCAAGCCCCAGGGTCGAGATGCTCTGACGGGCCTGGGCACGCACCAGCGGCTTGGCCCGAAAGGCGATACCGAGTCCGGCGGCGGCCAGCATCTTGAGATCGTTGGCGCCATCGCCCACGGCGATGGTCTGTTCCATGGCGATCCCCTCGCGCTGGGCGATCTGGTGCAACAGCGCGGCCTTGCGATCGGCATCGACGATCGGCTCGCGCACCTCGCCAGTGACCTTGCCGTCCTCGATCACCAGCTCGTTGGCATGGATCTCGTCGAAGCCCAGCCGCTGTTGCAGATGTCGGGCGAAGTAGGTGAAGCCGCCGGACAGGATGGCGGTGCGGTAGCCCAAGCGCTTGAGCTGGGCCATCAACTGTTCCACCCCGTCCATCAGCGGCAGCTCTTCGGCGATCTCGGCCAGCACCGACTCGTCCAGGCCCTTCAGCTTGGCCATGCGCTCACGGAAGCTCTGCTGGAAGTCGAGCTCACCGCGCATGGCCCGCTCGGTCACCTCGGCCACCTCGTCGTAGACCCCGTGGCGGCGCGCCAGCTCGTCGATGACCTCGGCCTTGATCAAGGTCGAGTCCATGTCGAAGCACACCAGGCGACGGTGGGTGCGCCAGATGGAGTCTTCCTGCAGGGCGATATCGACCCCGTGGGTCGCACCCAGCGCCAGCGCCTTCTCGCGCAGCGACTCAAGGTCCACGTCCTCGCCGCGCAGCCAGCACTCGACGCAGCTACCCTGGGCCGGCGCCTCGCCGTCCAGCGGCTCGCGCCCGGACAGGCGATGGATCAACTCCACCGTCAAGCCGTGCTCGGCGGTCAGTGCCCCTACCTCGGCCAGGATGCCGGCGGGCAGTCGCGGCGCCAGCAGGGTCATGATCAGGCGCGGCTGACTCGCGGTCTCGCTCCAGCGATGGTACTCCTCGGCGCTGATCTGGATCGCCTGGACGTCCAGGCCCAGCTCATCGCCGGCGCCCGACAGGGCGCCTTCCAGGTCGGCCTCGTGGTCAAGCGCTACCAGCGCCTCCAGCGAGACGATACCGAAGGTCACGCTCTGGTTGATGTCCAGAAGGCGCGCGCCGCTGCGGGCCAGGATCCGCCCCAGGCCGGCAAGCTGACCGGGCCGGGCCCGGCCGGTGGCGCGCATCAGGATTCGTCGTGTCATGATGTGTCTTCCTTGGGCACCCGCAGCAACCGGCGGGCGCCGTACCGTCGTAAGGGTTACGCCTCGAGGCGCTCGAGCCGGTCGACCTTCTGCAGCCCGCGTGGCAGCTTGCTGCCTCGCCGTCCGCGATCTCCCCGATAGTAGTCGAGCTCACCGTTCTTGAGCGACAGCTTGCGCTTGCCGGCGTGCACCACCAGGGTATCCCCTGGCGCCAGCACCACCAGGCCGCGCACAAACTCTTCGCGCCGGGCCGCCCGCGCGCCGGGAATATCCAGCATCTTGTTGCCCTTGCCCTTGGACATCTCCGGCAACTGGTCCAGCGGGAACAGCAGCAGTCGGCCTTCGTTGGAGACCGTGGCCACGGTCAATTCCTCGGCCGCCGGCAGCTCCACCGGGGGCAGCACATTGCAGCCCTTGGGCAGGCTCAGCACCGCCTTGCCGGAACGGTTCTTGCCGGTCAGGTCCTCGAGCCGGGCGACGAAGCCGTAGCCGCCGTCGGAGGCCAGGAGGAAGCGGGCGTCCCCCGGTGCCAGCATGACGCCGGCCATGTGCGCGCCGGCCACCACGTTGACCTTGCCGGTGACCGGCTCGCCCTGGCCACGGGCACTTGGCAGCTGGTGGGCCGGCAGGGTGTAGGCCCGGCCGGTGTCGTCGAGCAGCACCAGCGGCTGGTTGGTCTTGCCTCGCGCGGCCAGGTGGAAGGCGTCGCCGGCCTTGTAGGACAACCCGGAGGGGTCGATATCGTGACCCTTGGCGGCACGAATCCAGCCCTTCTCGGACAGCACCACCGTCACCGGATCGGCGCCCACCAGTTCAACCTCGGACAGCGCCCTGGCCTCCTCGCGCTCGACGATCGGCGAGCGGCGCTCGTCGCCGTGCTCCTCAGCGGCCTTGCGCAGCTCCTGCTCGATCAGGTCGGTCATCGCTGCCTCGTTGCCGAGCAGCTCTTCAAGACGCTTGCGCTCCGCCTCGAGCTCGTCCTGCTCGGTGCGGATCTTCATCTCCTCGAGCTTGGCCAGGTGGCGCAGGCGCAGCTCCAGGATCGCCTCGGCCTGACGGTCGGTCAGACCGAAGGCTGCCATCAGCGCGCTCTTGGGCTCATCCTCCTCGCGGATGATGCGGATCACCTCATCGATATTGAGGTAGGCGATCAACAGGCCTTCGAGCAGGTGCAGGCGGTCGTTGACCTTGCCCAGCCGGTGTTCGAGGCGACGGCGCACCGTGGTGCGACGGAAGTCGAGCCATTCACCGAGCAGCTCAGGCAGCGGCATCACCCGCGGGCGGCCGTCGAGGCCGATCACGTTCAGGTTGACCCGTACGTTCTTCTCGAGGTCGGTGGTGGCGAACAGGTGCGCCATCAGCGACTCGATATCGACCCGATTGGAGCGCGGTTCGATCACCAGACGGGTCGGCTCCTCGTGGGTCGACTCGTCACGCAGGTCGGCCACCATGGGCAGCTTCTTGGCCTGCATCTGCGCCGCGATCTGCTCCAGTACCTTGGCCCCGCTGACCTGGTAGGGCAGCGCGGTGATCACCACCTGGCCCTCTTCCTGCTCGTAGCGGGCGCGCATCTTGACGCTGCCGCGACCGCTCTCGTAGAGCTTTCGAAGGTCCGCGCGCGGGGTGATGATCTCCGCCCGGGTGGGGAAGTCCGGGCCAGGCAGGTGCGCCATCAGGTCGGCGGTGGTGACGCCGGGATTGCGCAGCACCTCGCAGGTGGCCTCGACCACCTCGCGCACATTGTGGGGCGGAATATCGGTGGCCATGCCCACGGCGATGCCGGTGCCGCCATTGAGCAGCACGTGGGGCAGACGTGCCGGCAGCACCACCGGCTCGTTCATGGTGCCATCGAAGTTGGGCGCCCAGTCCACGGTGCCCTGGCCGAGTTCGCTGAGCAGTACCTCGGCGAACTTCGACAGCCGCGCTTCGGTGTAGCGCATGGCGGCGAAGGACTTGGGATCGTCCGGGCTACCCCAGTTGCCCTGGCCGTCCACCAGCGGATAGCGATAGCTGAACGACTGGGCCATCAGCACCATGGCCTCGTAGCAGGCGCTGTCGCCGTGGGGGTGAAACTTGCCGAGCACGTCGCCGACGGTACGCGCCGACTTCTTGTACTTGGCGTTGGCGTTCAACGCCAGCTCGCGCATGGCGTAGATGATGCGCCGCTGCACCGGCTTCATGCCGTCGCCGATATGGGGCAGGGCCCGGTCGAGAATGACGTACATCGAATAGTCGAGGTAGGCCTTCTCGGTGTATTCGCGCAGGGACAGTCGCTCGACGTCGCCCTCCGCCACCTCAATGTCCAGAGTCATGATCCCTCGTTCTCAATCCTGGTCGCCTGAACCGACGACGTGAAATCCGGGAGCGTCACTGCGTGCAAGTCACCGCGATGGCGGCCCGTCACACTTCGATATCCGCCAGGTTGCCGTAGTCCTCGAGCCAGCTCTTGCGGTCCGAGGCGCGCTTCTTGGCCAGCAGCATGTCCATCATCTCCATGGTGCCGTCGCCCTCCTCCCGGGTCAGCTGCACCAGCCGCCGGGTCTCCACCGCCATGGTGGTCTCGCGCAGCTGCAGCGGGCTCATCTCGCCAAGGCCCTTGAAGCGCTGCACGTTGGGGGTGCCGCGCTTGCCTTCCAGCTTGCGCAGGATGGCCGCCTTCTCGCTCTCGTCCAAGGCGTAGTAGACCTCCTTGCCAAGGTCGATGCGGTAAAGCGGCGGCATGGCGACGAAGACGTGGCCGGCGTCGACCAGCGACGGAAAGTGGCGCACGAACAGCGCACACAGGAGGGTGGCGATGTGCAGCCCGTCGGAGTCGGCATCGGCGAGGATACAGATCTTGTGATAGCGCAGCTTGGACAGGTCGGCACTGGCCGGGTCGGCGCCGATGGCCACGGCGATGTCGTGGACCTCCTGGGAGCCGTAGATATCGTGGGAATCGACCTCCCAGGTGTTGAGGATCTTGCCGCGCAGCGGCAGGATCGCCTGGGTCTCGCGGTTGCGCGCCTGCTTGGCGCTGCCTCCGGCGCTGTCACCCTCGACCAGAAACAGCTCGCTCAAGGCCGGGTCCTGGCCACTGCAGTCGGCCAGCTTGCCGGGCAGCGCCGGGCCGGAGGTGACCTTCTTGCGCGCCACCTTCTTCGAGCTCTTCTGGCGCCGCTGGGCGGCGCTGATCACCAGCTCGGCCAGGGCCTCGGCCTGGTCGACGTGGTGGTTGAGCCACAGCGAGAAGGCGTCCTTGACGACGCCGGAGACGAAGCCCGCCACGGTGCGTGACGACAGCCGCTCCTTGGTCTGGCCGGCGAACTGCGGATCGAGCATCTTCACCGACAGCACGTAGGCGACCCGCTCCCACAGGTCCTCGGCGGTCAGCTTGACCCCGCGCGGCAGCAGGCTGCGGTACTCGCAGAATTCCTTGAGTGCCTCGAGCAGCCCCGAGCGCAGGCCGTTGACGTGGGTGCCGCCCTGGGCGGTGGGGATCAGGTTGACGTAGCTTTCCATCAGCGAGTCGCCGCCTTCGGGCAACCACTGAATCGCCCAGTCCACCCCCTGCTCGTCGTCGGCGAAGTGTCCGACGAAGGGCGAGCTCGGCAGCACCTCGTAGCCGTCGGTGGTCTGGGCCAGATAGTCGCGCAGACCGTCCGCGAACTGCCAGGTGGTGGCGGTGCCGTCGGCTTCCACCAGCTCCACCTTGAGCCCGGGGCAGAGTACCGCCTTGGCCCGCAGCAGGTGCTTGAGCCGTCCCACCGCCAGGTTGGGGCTGTCGAAGTAGCTGGTATCCGGCCAGAAGCGCACCAGGGTGCCCTTGGCACGCTTGGCGGCGGTGCCGATGACGTGCAGGTCCTCGACCTTGTCGCCGTGCTCGAAGGCCATGGCGTGGCGCTCGCCGTCGCGCAGGACCTCGACCTCGAGGCGTCGCGACAGGGCGTTGACCACCGACACCCCGACCCCGTGCAGGCCGCCGGAGAAGCGGTAGCTCGACGAGGAGAACTTACCGCCGGCGTGCAGCCGAGTCATGATCAGCTCGATCCCCGATACCCCATGCTCCGGGTGAACGTCGATGGGCATGCCGCGACCGTTGTCCGTCACCTCGATGCCGCCGTCGTCCCGCAGTACCACGCGGATCTCGTTGGCGTGTTCGGCGAGCGCCTCGTCGACGCTGTTGTCGATGACCTCCTGGACCAGGTGATTCGGACGGGAGGTGTCGGTGTACATGCCGGGGCGCTTGCGAACGGGCTCCAGCCCGGAAAGCACCTCGATCGAACTGGCACTGTATTGGGTCATGCGTGGTCCATCATCAGGATGACTGGGATCGTCTTTGCGCCGTCGACTGAACGGCTCACTCGGCCGGTACCGGCGCCACTCGCCCGGGCGCCAGGGCGTGACCACCGTGGGCGAACACCGCCGGCAGGTAGTCGGCCAGGGCATTGAAGCCGTGCTCGCCGCCGGGATGCAGGATCGCCTTGGCCCCGCGGTAGGCGGCGAAGGCGTCGGCGCTGTCCAGCGTCTCGTCCTCGGTCACCAGCAGCAGCAGATAGCGCCCGGGGGTCACCACCTCCGGCGTCATCTCGGCGATCTGGTCGCGGTGGCCCTGCTCGACCACGAAGCGCTCACCGGTGTAGGCGTTGACGAAGCTCTCGCCGAGCATGGTGTCGACCAGCCTGGCCGGTCGCACCGCCGGATTGACCAGTACCGCCGGCAGCTCATGGCGCTCTGCCAGCACCGTGGCCAGAAAGCCGCCCATGGAGCTGCCCATCAGCATCGGGCTGGGCCCCAGCCGGGGTAACAGCGATTCGGCGAGCCGCAGGGCGTCGGCCGCCTGCGAGGACAGGTCCGGGGTCTCGCAGGGAAGCCCCAGCTCCGCACAGGCGGCCTTGATCAGCCGCGCCTTGGGCGAGGCGCCGGCACTATTGAATCCATGCAGGTAGAGCACGCCGCTCGCTGCGGCAGCACTCGACGCTGTTGATGGGCTCAGCATAACGGAAAACCTGTATAAATGGCCAGTTTTCGACCCTCCCCTGCGCCTGCAGGGGCGCTGTCGCCATCACGCATGCCAACGGCCATCAGTCCCGCGCGGCTTGCCAGGTGGCCTCGATCAGCCCACGGGTGGAGTCATCCATCGCCTCCAGGCCCTGGCGCCCCTCGATGATGTCACGGGTCTCGTTGGCGATCTTCTTGCCCAGTTCAACGCCCCACTGGTCGAAGGGATTGATGCCCCAGATGGTGGCCTGGACGAACACCTTGTGCTCGTAGAGGGCGATCAACGCGCCCAGGGTCTGCGGGGTCAACCGCTCCAGCAGCAGGGTGGTCGAGGGCTGGTTGCCACGATAGCGCTTGTGCTCGGGCCTGGGACCGTCATCGGCGATGGCGTCGTCTCCGAGCATCAATACACGGGACTGGGCGAAGCAGTTGGCCAGCGTCAGCCGGTGCTGGCCCATCAGGTGCTCGCGGGTGGCCGGATCCTCGACGTCATCGTAGCGGGCCAGCGGCGCGATAAAGTCGCACTCCACCGCCTGGGTGCCCTGGTGCAGCAACTGGTAGAAGGCGTGCTGGGCGTTGGGCCCGAGCTGGCCCCACAGCACCGGACAGGTGGAGTAGTCGACGATATCGCCGTCGTTGGTCACCGACTTGCCGTTGGACTCCATCTCGAGCTGTTCGAGGTAGGCAGCGAAGTATTCCAGGCGTCCGTCGTAGGGCAGAATCGAGTGGGCACGGATATCCAGGAAGTTGTTGTTCCAGATACCGGCCAGCGCCAGCAGCACCGGCAGATTGTCCTCGAGCGGCGCCTTCTGGAAGTGCACGTCCATGGCGTGGGCGCCGGCCAGGAAGTCGCGGAAGCCGTCCATGCCGATGACCAGGGCGATGGGCAGGCCGATGCCACCCCACAGCGAGTAGCGCCCGCCGACCCACTCCCAGAACTCGAGCTGGTGGTCGCAGGCGATGCCCCACTCGGCCATCTTGTCCGGGCTTGCCGAGACACCGATAAAGTGCTGGCGCAGCACCAACTCGCGATCCACGCCCTCCTGGCGCGCCTCGACCAGCCGGGACAGCAGCCAGTCCCGCGCGGTGTTGGCGTTTGACAGGGTATCGATGGTGGTGAAGGACTTCGACGACAGCACGAACAACGTGGTCTCGGGGTCGAAGCGCATCAGGTAGTCGACCAGCTGGGAGCCGTCCATGGTCGAGGCGAAGTGGACCTCGACCGGATGGGTATCCGCCGGGCGATAGTCGGCCAGGGCGTGGGTCACCATCAACGGCCCCAGGTCGGAGCCCCCGACCCCCAGATTGACCACGTCGCGGATCGGCTTGCCGGTGGCGCCGCGCCACTGGCCGGAATGGAAGCGCTCGACCATGGTCGCCATCTTGTCCAGGGTGGCGTGCACCGCCGGCACCAGATCCTCGCCTTCGACCACCAGAGACGCATCCTGCGGCAGACGCAGCGCGGTATGCAGCGCAGGGCGGTCCTCACTGACATTGACCCGCTCACCGGCCAGCAGGCGACGGATGGCGTCGGGCACGCCGGCCTCGTCGGCCAGCGCCAGCAGATCCTCGAGGGTCTGTTGGTCCCAGCGCTGCTTGGACAGGTCGAGTTTCAGCCCCGCAGCCTCGTGGCTGAAGGTGGCAAATCGCCCGGCATCCTCGCGAAACATGTCGCACAGGTGCCGCTTGCCGACTTCCTGTGCCTTCTGCTTCAACGCCTGCCAGGCCGGCGTTTGATCGATCGATGGCATGATTCCTCTCCTTGGGCCCTGTCTGGTGGGCAAAGCTGGGCCGAACGGCGACGGCAAGCCTCATCGTGCAGCCTGACCGCGGGGCGCGTACAATCACTCCCCCCGAGCCCGACAACACTGGCAATCCATGAGTGACGCATCTTACCGTGACGCCATCTTTTCCACACCCCTGGACAAGGTGGCGCGCTTTTCGTTCGACGAGCGGGTCGTCGCCTGCTTCCCCGACATGATTCGCCGATCGGTCCCCGGCTACGGCCAGATCCTAGGCATGCTGGGGGTAATCGCCGAGCGCCACCTGCGCCACGGCGCCCACGTCTATGACCTTGGCTGCTCGCTTGGCGCCGTGGGCCTGGCGCTGGCCGGCCAGCTACCCAAGGACGCCTTCAGCCTGACCGGGGTCGACCTGTCCCCGGCGATGGTCGAGCGCGCCCGCCAGACCCTCGAGCACGAGTGCCCCGACCACGCCATCGAGGTGATCGAAGGCGACATCCGCCACCTCGACTACCGTCCCAGCGGCATGATCGTGTTGAATTTCACGCTGCAGTTTCTGGCCCCGGAAGATCGCGACGGCGTACTCGAGAAGCTCTACCAGGCGCTGGAGCCCGGCGGTGTGTTGATCCTGTCTGAGAAGATCAAGGCCGGTGACGAACAGGACAATGCCTGGCTGGTGGAGCGCTATCACGACTTCAAGCGCGCCAATGGCTACAGCGACCTGGAGATCAGCCAGAAGCGCAACGCACTGGAGAACGTGCTGGTGCCCGACACCCTGGAGCAGCACCACCAGCGCCTTGCGCAGGTAGGCTTTGCGCGCTCGCTGACCTGGTTTCAGTATCTGAACTTCGCCTCCATGGTGGCCTTCAAATGATTCCCGAGCATCAGCGCAATGTGTACCGCGCCTTTCTCGAGCAATCCTTCCGCCACGCCGGCATGGGCGACTGGCTTGCCCGCCTGCCCGAGCAGTTCGCCCGTGGCCTCGACCGCCAGCGTCACGGCGACCTGCCGGCCTGGGAGAAGGCGGTGGCCAAGCTGCCGGCGCTGCCCGACAAGCGCCAGGTCCAGCTCGATCGCGACGAGGTCACGGTCGAGCTGGAGCTTGATGACAGCCGTCGTCGCCAGAGCGAGAACCTGCTGCGCGCGCTGATGCCGTGGCGCAAGGGCCCGTACCGGCTGGCAGGCATCGCGATCGATACCGAGTGGCGTTCGGACTGGAAGTGGCAGCGGCTGGCGCCGCACCTGTCGCCGCTGCGCGGTCGACGGGTGCTCGACGTGGGTGGCGGCAACGGCTATCACGCCTGGCGCATGGCCGGCGCCGGCGCCGACTTCGTGCTGGTGATCGATCCCTCACCGCGCTTCTACTGGCAGTTCCAGGCGGTCAAGCACTTCGTCGGCGATGCCGACAGCGGGCGCACCCACTTCCTGCCGGTGGGCATCGACGATGTGCCCCAGGGCCTGGGCTTCTTCGACAGCGTGTTCTCCATGGGCGTGCTCTACCACCGCCCTTCCCCCCTCGACCACCTGATGCAGCTACGCGACGCCCTGCGTCGGGGCGGCGAACTGGTGCTCGAGACGCTGGTGGTGGAAGGCGACGAGACCCGAGTGCTGGTGCCGGGCGATCGCTACGCGGCGATGCCCAATGTCTACTTCCTGCCATCGTCGCGCGCCCTGGTGGGCTGGCTCGAGAAGGTCGGCTTTTGCGACGTTCGGGTGGTGGATGAAGCCCCCACCAGCCTGGAGGAGCAGCGCTCCACCGACTGGATGACCTTTCAGTCGCTGGGTGACTTCCTCGACCCCGAGCGCCCCCACCTGACCCGCGAGGGACACCCGGCCCCGCGTCGGGCCGTAGTGATCGCGACGCGCCCAGCCTGATTCCGCGCCCCCCCCCTGCCCCCATAACGCGCGACGCCCCGCTGATCCAGTCAGCGGGGCGTCGTCGTCAGGGGCGGTGTCAGGGGCGGTGTCAGGGGCTATGTCAGTGGCGGATCCGCGTCAAACGAAGTCCAGCACCATGAAATGGGGGTTGTCGACCAGCACTTCCATGCGGGTAATGTCGTCGAGCACTACCATGCGCTCGCCGCGCTCTGTCTTCAGCGACAGACACTCCTCGCGATCCTCGTTGAAGGCGGTATCCAGTGCCTCGCCGTGCTTCTCGTCACCGTCTCGCAGCGACAGCTTGACCGGAAAATGGTACAGGCAGGCGATTTCGATATTGTCATAGAGATGGCAGGCCACCATGTTCATGCCCTCCCTGCTTCCGTGGGGGAATGGAAGACGTCGTCATGACGTCACACGCGACGCATCCTGCCTTTGGTCTAGCCCAGGCACCAGCCCGCCACCATCTAGCTGCTCAGTTGGAGTTAAATCCATCGGAAAGCACTAGTATCCTGATTCAACCAGGCCACTGAGACGCCGCTGTTGCAGCGAACCAACGATGGTGAAGCCGGTCGCGGACGTCAGCGCTTGAGCAGCTCGCGCACGTCCTTGGCCTCCCAGTGGGGGAAGTACTTGCGCACCAGGGCGTTGAGTTCCAGCTCGAAGCCGGCCCAGTCGACCTGCTCGGCAGCGCCGCCTTCGACACTGGCCGCACCGCGAATCATGCCGGCGCCCACGGTGACGTTGGTCAGCCGGTCGATGACGATAAAGCTGCCGGTGCCAGGCACCCGCGCGTAGTCATCGATGGGCACCTCGGCGGTCAGCGCTACCCGGCAGCGGGCGATGGCGTTGAGCTCGAGTCGCTCGGCGCCATGACGCTCCAGGCTGTTGACGTCGACCTGATAGTGGATGGCGTCGACGTGGCCTGCCACGGCACGCCCGGCCATGCGGATATCGTACTGACGCCCAGGCTCGAGGGCGTCGTCGTGCATCCACACGATGTCGGCGTCGAAGGCATTGGACAGGGTGATGTCCGCGTCTGCCGCCACCAGCCAGTCGCCACGCGAGATATCGATCTCGTCTTCCAGGGTCACGGTGATGGCCTGGCCCGGGTAAGCGTCGTCAAGATCGCCTTCGAAGGTGACGATGCGCTCGACCCGGCTGAGCTTGTTGGACGGCAGCGCCTTGACCGCCTGGCCGGGGCGCAGGATGCCCGCCTCCAGGGTGCCGGCGTAGCCGCGGAAATCGAGATTGGGGCGATTGACGTACTGCACCGGGAAGCGCAGATCGCTCAGGTTCTGGTCGCGGCTGACCTCCACGGTCTCCAGAAGCTCCAGCAGCGCCGGGCCCTGGTACCAGTCGAGGCGCTCGCCGCGATCGACCACGTTGTCACCCTTGAGCGCCGACAGCGGCACAAAGTGGATGTCGCTGGCGTCGAGCTGCTCGGCGAAGGCGCGGTAGTCGGCGACGATCTCGTCGAAGCGCGCCTGGGAGTAGTCGACCAGGTCCATCTTGTTGACCGCGATGACCAGATGCTGGATGCCCAGCAGGTCGGCGATGAAGCTGTGACGACGGGTCTGGGTCTGCACGCCGTAACGGGCGTCGATCAGGATCACCGCGAGGCCAGCGGTGGAGGCACCGGTGGCCATGTTGCGGGTGTACTGCTCGTGCCCCGGGGTGTCGGCGATGATGAACTTGCGCTTGTCGGTGGAGAAGAAGCGATAGGCCACATCGATGGTGATGCCCTGCTCGCGCTCCGACTGCAGACCGTCGACCAGCAGCGCCAGATCCACCTCTTCGCCGGTGGTGCCCTTGGTCTTGGAGGCCTGGGTAATGGCCGCCAGCTGGTCGTCGAAGATCATCTTGGAATCGTGCAGCAGGCGACCGATCAGGGTCGACTTGCCGTCGTCGACGCTGCCGCAGGTGATGAACCGCAACAGGTCCTTGTTTTCGTGCTCGTGCAGATACTGCTCGATGTTGTCAGCAATCAGACTGGACTGGTGAGACATGCTGTACCCCTGATGGTGACCCGACGTCGTGCAGGACGCCGGGCCCTTGATCTGTCATCTGCGTCCTCGCTCCCGATCACTGTCGGCCGGAGCAAGGCGCGTGGCTGCGTGCGGTCGGTGCCGGCGTCAGAAGTAGCCTTCGCGCTTCTTCTTCTCCATGGAGCCGGCCTGGTCGTGATCGATGGCACGGCCGGAGCGCTCGCTGGTGCGGGTCAGCAGCATCTCCTGGATGATCTCCGGCAGGGTCTGGGCCTTCGACTCCACCGCACCGGTCAGCGGATAGCAGCCCAGGGTGCGGAAGCGCACCCACTTCTGCTCGGGCTCTTCGCCCTCGGCCAGGGGCAGGCGCTCGTCATCGACCATGATCTGCATGCCGTCGCGTTCCACCACCGGGCGCGGGGCGGAGAAGTAAAGCGGCACGATGTCGATGTTCTCGAGGTAGATGTACTGCCAGATATCCAGCTCGGTCCAGTTGGACAGCGGGAAGGCACGGATCGACTCGCCCTTGTTGATGCGGGCGTTGTACAGATTCCACAGTTCCGGACGCTGGTTCTTGGGGTCCCAGCGGTGGTGGCGGTCGCGGAAGGAGAACACCCGCTCCTTGGCACGGCTGGCCTCCTCGTCGCGGCGGGCGCCACCGAAGGCGGCGTCGAAGCCGTACTGGTCCAGCGCCTGCTTGAGGGCCTGGGTCTTCATCACGTCGGTATAGCCGCTGGAGCCGTGGTCGAAGGGGTTGATGCCGGCGGCACGCCCTTCCTCGTTGGTGTGGACGATCAGCTCCATGCCCGCTTCCTTGGCCATGCGGTCGCGGAAGGCGATCATCTCGCGGAACTTCCAGGTGGTGTCCACGTGCATCAGCGGGAACGGCGGCGGGCCAGGATGGAAGGCCTTGCGCGCCAGGTGAAGCATCACCGAGGAGTCCTTGCCGATGGAGTAGAGCATCACCGGGTTCGAGAACTCGGCGGCCACTTCACGGATGATATGGATGGACTCCGCCTCGAGCTGCTTGAGGTGGGTCAGTCGCTTCGGCGTGAGCGACGCCTGGGCGGCGCGCTCACGGGCTGGTGCGGAAAGGCTGGTCATGGCCGGACACCTCGCATGACGGGAAAAGTGGAGATGTCAGCGAGGATACTGCGGGGCGAGTAATAACGTAAAAGAATTAATAACTATCTTTTTAGAACCAAGCGTAAGACTCCTAGATATCGACGCGCTCTACCCAAGTCTGCCACTCTCCCTCTCGTTTCAACTCCACCACCCGGTAGCCGGGGCGCGACGCCTCGTCCACGGCGAAGTCCTCACTGCCGGGCAGGAACTGATCAGAGGTAGATGGACAGGCGTAGACGTCGACCCGTCCATGGGCCAGAGACATCACGCCGTGGAAGGCCTGATGCACGTGACCGCACAGCACCATCTTCACCTGGGGATAGCCGTCCAGCACCTCCCAGAAGCCGTCGGCATCTACCAGGCCCAGGGCGTCGATCCAGGCGCTGCCCACCGACAGCGGCGGATGGTGCATGGCGATCAGGGTCGGGCGATCGTCCTCGGCCAGACGCGCGCCGAGCGCGGCCAGGGCCTCTTCTCCCAGCTGCCCGGAGGCCTCGCCGACAAGCTGGGTGTCGAGCTGCAGAAGCCGC
The DNA here is from genome assembly GCF_040147045.1 of Halomonas sp. EF61. Classification (NCBI taxonomy): domain Bacteria; kingdom Pseudomonadati; phylum Pseudomonadota; class Gammaproteobacteria; order Oceanospirillales; family Halomonadaceae; genus Halomonas; species Halomonas sp. EF61. Next base: position 829,706 of record NZ_JAMSHM010000002.1, read on the forward strand.
CAGTGGCCGGCCTCGACCTCGGGTAGGATGTCCCGCTCGGCGCCCATCAACGCCATGTCGTCGTGGTTGCCGGGAATCCAGAACCAGGGACAGTCGAGCTGGCTCAATCGTTCGATGGCGAGCCGGTAGGCGGCCTCGGACTCATCCTGACTGATGTCACCGGTGACCAGCACCAGGTCCGGGCGGTCGGCGTCCACCGCCTTGACCACCGCCTCCAGCTGATGGGCGGGCAGGCCTCGGCGCGAGCGCGCCATCGGGTCGGCGTACAGGTGGCAATCGCTAATCTGGATCAGGCGCATGGAGATCTCTCGACGGGCGGCAACGGCGAACCGGCTCAGGGCAACTGCGGCAGATCCAGCGAGTGGCCGTGGGCCAGCCCGTGATCGAGCCATTCGCCGAGGAAGCGATTGATCTGCAGCTTCTCGTCGGGCTGGTGCATATGCGCGTTGGGATAGCGGTAGCGGCCATCGAAGTGGCGCCGGCGCTGAAAGTCGGTGACCTCGGCCATGCGCACATCGTGATACAGGTGCACGCGCATGCGCGGGCTGTCGATGACGCCGTCGAGGATACCCTCCTGGCTGACGCGAATGATGCTGGTATAGGGCGCCAGCTCTTCGACATGCAGGCGCAGGGCACCGAGTCGACGCTCGCCGTTGAGCAGTTCGACCTCGCGACTTTCGCCCTCTTCCAGCTCGCCCAGCAGGCGCGTCAGGCGGATGTAGTTGGCCGTGCACTCGCTCTGCAGGGTGCGCAGATCGGTGACGTAGGCGCTGCGTTGGGTCACGCTACCTCCTTGCTCTCAACGACGCCCGTTCGGCGGCCAGCCAGTAAAAGCCGATCAGGCACATGGCGTTATCGAGTCTCCCTTGATTGAGAAGTTCCCAGGCACGATGAAATGGCAACACATGGACGCGGATATCCTCGTGCTCTTCGTCCAGGCCATGCACCCCACCCAGTCCGCTGGTATCGACGAGGCCGCAGAAAAGCGTCACACGTTCGTCGCAGGCACCCGGACTAGGATAGTAGCTATGCAGCAAGATGAGGTCCCCGACCTCGCAACCGGCCTCCTCGAGGGCCTCGCGACGGGCCACTTCCTCGGCAGACTCGTCCTTGTCGACCAGTCCGGCCACGCACTCGAGCTTCCACGGGGTGTGGGCGTCTTCCATTGCGCCGGCACGGATCTGCTCCACCAGCACCACGCTGTCGCGCTCGGGGTCATAGAGCATGACGCCCACGGCGTCGTGCCGGCTATGCACCTCGCGCACCACCGCCTCGCTCCAGCCACCTTCGAACTTGCGATGGCGGAAGGTCAGCTTGTCCAGACGAAAGAAGCCCTGGTGCAGGCAATCGCGTGACACCAGTTCGACGTCCTGGGCGGTAAAGGGGGCATCGATGTTGCTCGTTTCCGGCATGGGGACCTCCGCAGACAGATCGGCCCATTATCCGGATCGGTCAGGGGCCCCACAAGGCGAGTCCAGGTGGGGCCTCCTGTCAAGGCGGGAAACGACAGGGAAATCGGCGCGGGTCAGAGCTCGTCGAGCGCCTGATCAGAGCTCGTTGAGCAGGGCGCGCGCCTCGGCCTTGAGCGCCTGGTCCGAGGCTTCGCGTCCGGCGCGAACCGCGCCGGCGATGGCCTTTTCTGCGTGCTGGCGGGCCTCGGCATCGCGCCCTTCATCGGCCAGGTAGGCGGCATAGTAGTAGTTGACGTCGATACCGCCGGGGCGAATCGTCAGCGCGCGCTTGAACATTTCCTCGGCCTTGTCGTCATCACCGAAGGCCACCGGCCAGCCCGGAGCACGGTCATACAGCGCCCCCAGGGTCACGTAGGCCGAGCCATCGAGGCCATTGGCGTCCAGTGCGATGGCCCGCTCCAGCGCCCGCCGCGCGGCCTTGGCGTTGTCCAGCGCGCCAAGCCCACCCTTGGCCTTGGCCAGGGACGCCTCGATGATGCCCTCCCATACCAGCAGCTCGCTAACGTTGGGATTGGCCGAGCTCAGCTCGTGGGCCTCGGCGGCCAGCGCCGTCAACGGGGCTTCCTGGGCCGACAAGGCGCTCGAGGTGGTGACACTTTCCCAGCGGTTCCTGAGCTGGTCGAGCTCACCCTGCCAGGCCAGCGCCACGCCGCTGGCGAGGCAGGCGGACAGGGTGACAAGCGTCAGCGCCGTCGTGGCTAAGAGCCGACGCGGGCGTCGGCGCAACGCGGTAGATGGAACATCAGGCGAGGCGGAAAACAGGGTTCGTGACATTTGGCGGCTCCGGATACTGTTATTGTGATGCACCCTGATGCTGGGTGGTCATGATGGGCGGCCGTAGTGCGCAGTCAGGCTGAGCGATCAGGCCGAGCGATCAGGCCAAGCGGTGCCGAGCACTGACCCAGGCGTTGTGACCCGATACGCAAAGCCACACGCGTTCTGGCGCCCTCCCTGAAATGTAACGAACGTTTGATTTATTCGCCAGTCGCATTCTTCGTCGACCGCTCACTGCATCGCTCCCCTGACCTTTCCCCAACCACCCAAAGCGCTTGCGACCTGCCCCAAGTCGCGGCACCCTCGTGGACCTTGTCTGATTCAACGACGCACCGAGGATCGCCATGAAAGGCCGCAACATGACTCGCTGGCGTGACCCGGCGAAGGATCCCCGTCAGGAACCCAAAAGCAACCTGATCACCCTGGAAGGTGCCGAGCGCCTGAGAGGCATTCTCGACCACCTGAGCCGGGTCAAGCGACCGCAGCTATCGGCCAAGGTGGGCGAGGCGGCGGCCCTTGGCGACCGCAGCGAGAACGCCGATTACACCTACAACAAGAAGGAACTCAACCGGGTCATCGGTCGCATTCGCTACCTGACCAAACGCCTGGATGAGTTGCAGGTGGTGGACCGCCTGCCGGCGGACACCGATCGGGTGTTCTTCGGTGCCTTCGTCACCCTGGAGGACGAAGACGGCGAAGAGATGTCAGTGCGCATCGTCGGCCACGACGAGACCGACACCAGCAAGCGATGGATCAGTGTCGACGCGCCGCTGGCCAAGGCGCTGCTGGGCAAGTCGCTGGACGACGAAGTGACGGTGGCCGCCCCCGGCGGGGAGACCACCTGGCTGATCACCGAGATCCACTACCGCACGCCGGGTCAGAAGACCTAGCCCAGCAGGCACTTAGCCCGGCAGGTACCTAGCTAGCCCCTGGCGAGGCGGGCACGGTAGACCCGAAAACGGCCATTGTCGGCCAGGATCTCGAAGCCACCAAAGGCCTTCTCCAGGGGATCTGCGTAGGGCAGGAAGGCGTTGGCCACCAGGATCAATTGCCCGCCCGGCGTCAGGTGCTGCGGCGCCTCCTGGATCAGACGGGCCGCCGGACCGTAATCGATGGAACGCTCCTGGTGAAAGGGCGGATTCGAGACGATGGCGTCGAAGCGACGACCCGCCAGCGCCGAGTAGACGTCGCTTTCCAGTGCCTCGCCGTTGAGCCCATTGGCCGCTAGCGAGCGCCGGGTCGCTTCCACCGCAAAGGCGCTGACGTCCACCGCGGTGACATCACGCCCCTGCTGTGCCATCCAGGCCGCCAGAATGCCGTCGCCGCAGCCCATGTCGAGCACCTGACCCCGAGGCAAGGCGGTCTCTAGCTGCTCGATCAGCAGCCCCGTGCCCTCGTCGAACTTGCCGTGTCCGAAGACGCCCGGGTGGCTTGCCAGCGTCAGGCCGGCGGCCTCGAAGCGCGTCCACACCGCTTCCGGGTCGAGGGGCTGGGGCGCCGAGCGGGTCGCGAACAACGAGCAGCGCCGGGCGCTGTCGAGCTTGCGACAGCCCATGCCCAGGGCCGCCAGCACCTTGAGTACCCGCTTGATACCGCCCTGGTGCTCGCCCACCAATTGCATCGGCGTGCCTTCGGGCAATACCTGACAAAGCCACAGCAGCCACCACTCCCCCAGGGCGTGGGACTTGGGCCAGAACAGCACCACACCCGGCGGCGGCGATGCCTCGGGCGAGAACGGCGACAGCGCCGGACGCCCCTGGGCCTGCCAGGCGGCGCGCACCGACACATCGGCGCTGATCAGGGTCCCTTCGCCCTGCTCGAGCCAGCCATCCCGAGGCGGCGCCACCCACCACCAGCCGCGATAGTCGGCGTCCTGACGCTCCAGCAGTTGGCACACCGGGGTTTCGGCACTCATGTCGGGGTCTCCTCACGGGTGACAGCGTCGCCGTCGCGCGGCGATGGACTCCCCTCGGGGTCGGCGGGACGGCGGAAGGTATAGAGCAGATAGCGGCCCAGCCGCCAGTGGGGGTCCAGGCGGCAGTAGGCGTGCTCCAGCGCCACCAGCTTGTCGAGCTCCTTGTCGTCCTGGGGCGGGCGGCGCAGGTAATCATGGAACACCCGGATTCCCGCCACGCCCTCGCAACGAAGCCCGGCTTCTTCGGTCCAGGCCATCACCTGGTCATGGGTCAGCGGCGAGATCGGCGTCAGCCGCTGGCGCTGTCCCTTGCCCTCGAGCCGATCCTCCAGCGCCTTGTCCAGGTTGCCCTTTACAACGTTGGACAGCCGCAGGGCGTCGCGGTTGAACACCATCAGCGACAGTTGAGCCCCCGGCGCCATCAGCGCGGCCAGACGATCGATGGCCGCCCTGGGGTCGCCCAGCCATTCGAGCACCGCGTGGCACACCACCAGCGGCCAGGGCCCAGGGGCCTCGCCCGCCAGGTCCTGCAGCGGCGACGTCAGATAGCGGACCCGGGACGCCTCGACACCCTGGGCGTCGATCGCCTCCCGGGCCCGGTCGAGCATTTCGCCGGCGGGCTCGGCCAGCGTCACCGCATGCCCACGCTCGAGAAACCACTGGGCCTGCTGACCGAGCCCCGCGCCCACGTCCAGCACCGGCTGGCCTTCGAGATCGAGCATCTCTGGCAGCAGACGGTCCAGCAACGACAGGCGCAGCTCGCCGCGCAGGTGCCCGTAGAGCGACGCCGAGAACTTGTCCGCCAGTCCATCGAAGTGACGATCGCCATGGGCAGACAGCGGCGCACCGCCGGACGCATGACCAGCAACAGAAGCGGCAGCATCAGAAGCAGCGACAGAACCGGCAGCGGGAGTGACGGCAGCGTCACTCGTGGGGTGTTGAGACATCGAAAACGCCAGACAGGTGTGGATAACAAAGAGCCGTGGCGCGCATTCTACCGAGCCAGGCCAGCGCTGACACCCGCCCGGATCACCTGCCCAGCCACCGTCCCAGCCACCGTCCCAGCCACCTGCGGGTTTATCTTGGCGAGTCAGCCGCTTATAATGCCGCCCCAACGCCCTCTTAGCTCAGCAGGATAGAGCAGCCGCCTCCTAAGCGGCAGGTCGCAGGTTCGAATCCTGCAGAGGGCGCCATGTCAGATCTGCGATCCATGCCCCCTCCCCTGACATTCCGGCGTTTTTTCCCCGATTATTGCTCCTGGATGTTGCTGCAAGCCCTTCCTGCCCGGGCTCAACCGTACTTTGCACTTCATCAATCCTGCTGCTCAAAGATGACCCACGCCTTGTTTATGGCCCGGCTCGGTGCTGACACAAGATCGACACCGGCCATCAGATCGGCAACAGCAAGCAGTCCGTAGAGGAGCTTTCAGCGACCTCGTCCGGCAGGAAACTCAACAGGTCAAACATGACGTTGAGCGAAGACAGTTGGCCGCTATCGATGGCCTCTTCCTCAAGCTGCTACTGCTACCGCCACCCAACGCCAGCGATGAGCATCAAACAGAGATCCCAGCGCTAAGCGGTGAAATACCGCGAGAGGCCATCCAGAACTGCAGGGCGACAGCGAGACGCCTGAGGAGCTGGAGGCAGCGCTGGTAAGCGCTTCATTCTGAGGCCAATTCCGCCCTCCCCAAGCTGCGCTTCTACCCATCGCCACCACAATATGGCGCTCTGTCGACACCCCGCCCCGCCTGCGCGCTAGACCTGTCGGTCTTTAATGCACCCATGCGCTGGCCGCGGCCGCCTACACGCACCACTACTGGGCTCTGCCGGTGATAGAGGGTCACCAAGGATCATGCGAATTTATACTGAGGATGCTACGCGTTGGAGTAGCGTCAGTGGCGCGATAGGTGAATCTATGCCAAGTTCGCAACAGTATGCTCTTAGAAAAGCCTGACTGGTCCGGAGGAGGCTTACGACCCAAAGCGGTGATGCAGACAAAGGCAGCAAGCGCGTTTATTGGTATAACATAGCCTCGTCGACGAAAGTTCACATAAAAATCAATGGGTTAGCGTGTCGGCATAAGAGTATTGAACGGGCGTGATCGTTCAATCCAATAAACGAGCGCGCTGTCTAATACCTGTTAAGTTTCTAGGAGAAATTTTGAGTAATCCGAAGGTATTTATTTCTTATTCTTGGGACTCAGAAGAACATAAATCTTGGGTTAGAGAGTTATCGGAGCGATTAATAGTAAATGGTGTTGATGCGCGCTTGGATCAATGGCATGTCGCACCGGGGCAGAGTCTTACGCAATTCATGGAAGAAGAAGCAACTAGTAGTGACTACGTTATTATTATTTGTACTCCTAACTACTGCCAAAAATCCACAAGTCGAAGTGGTGGGGTAGGATATGAACAACAAATAATTAGTGGGCAAATAGCAGCGGGAATAGAACGAGGCAAGTTCATACCAATTATAAAAAATGGTGAGTTCGAGCCTGGTGACAATTGTTCAATCCCTCCCCATTTTTTTGGTATTTACGCAATTGATATGCGTGATGACGAAAACTTTGATGGTAATTTAGAAACACTACTCCGGACAGTTTACAAAGAGCCGTTGCACCAAGCACCTAATCTTGGTGCAAAGCCCGCCTTTGTTTCAATTTCCTTAGGTGACACAAATGATTTTGAGGAGTTGAGGTTAGCAACTTTAGACTTGGATGGTTATCAATTATTAAGCGGCCTAGCACAGCATCAACGCACTCCTGAAACATTCTACATGCCACCAGAGCAAGATCGTCGGTCATTGGTAAAAGGCGATGTTGTAAAGCTTCCTTTTGAAATCTCTGTTCCTGAAGATGAAGAGTTTGGTGATGTTTCTGCGGAAAGGATGTGGGTAATTGTAACTGGGAAAGCAGGGCCTTATTACACGGGAGAGCTAAATAACGTACCAGCCTGTTCCGACGAGCAAGAACATCTTAAAGTTGAAGACTCAGTAGTTTTCTTACCTGAGCATGTCATACAGATATGGGAAGACGAAACCTAAAAATCTCATCAATTAGGATGCTCGCAAGCTCGCACCTATAATGCGGGCGTTATATTTCAGTTAGATAGGAGGCTACTTGGGATTTGAGACCGCCGAGCTATCCCTCGGTATAAAGTAGACCTCATATTTGAAGTTACGGGGGAAGGCGACGATTTCGATCACGGTATCTTCGTGTCAGTCAAAAATCCTTCCCCGCACACGGTTCACTTGGCTAACATTCAACTTCTATATCCGCTTCGAAGGGAGTCCGTTTGGAGAAAGCCTGCGCATAGACTTAAGTATCGCCGCATACCGAGAGCAGTGGACTGGTGCCACAGTGCGCAAAATCTCTACGAAGTCGAGGACGGATGTCCTGTCGCACTAGAATCTGGGAAATTCCATGAGATTTTTATTCCTCATGAAGTTTTAGAGGAGGTTCTGGAAAGCGCTAGCGAGCGCAGACTCCGGGCAGTTGTTCAGGATCAGCTTTTGCGAAACAAGTACTCAAAATCATTTGACTATCCTGTGTATCAAGACGACCAAGAAGCAACCACATAACAAATCGCATCAGTACGCGGCCGATGGTCGCCGGAGGCCACTGTCGAGGCACCCCTGTGCTCAGCGTTATATCAGCGCTGGCTGAATGTCCGCTTCTGGCCGCATGCTGAACCTCAGACTATGCTGAAGGAGCTTGTTCGGCATTCGTCAGCGAGCGGCCTTGCCGGAAAACGCTGCATACACGTTCATCCATGTTAACCCTTACGAGGCACGATATGGGCAGAAGACTCTTAAACAAGCTAGACATCGCAATATTCGGTGCGGTTGCCGTTTTGTTGCTGTCGCTCATCGCTATCCTCGTGTCAAGCTTGCTGTTTCAATATTCTAACTACCGCGATGGAATTGAGATAGCCTCGGCCGATCATCAATATGTAGATCATGCAAGCATTCTGACCTATTCCCGAGCGTGGGATTTCGCTGTTGCTAAGACCTCAGCGTTATTCTTGTCTTTTCTTTTGATTTTTACTGGCGCTTTGTATGTTCTAAGGACTGCAGAGTCTAGAGTAGAGTTGGAAGCTACGAAAGGCGAGTTCAAAGGGCACTTATCGATGAGCTCCCCTGGTCTATTTATGGTGACATTAGGAGTGTTCTTGGTCGCATTCGTAATTTCTAGCAAAACAATGGTTGAGTATTCGTGGGATGGGGGGAGGCAACCGAATCTTGAAAGTAGAAAGAGTGACAATGTGTTGCTCGACCCTTCGTCGCCTATCGTGGAGCAGGTAGATAAAGAGTGAATTACATGAGAAAACTCAATTCCACATTAATAAAATTCTTTGGTTTTGCGACACTTATTTTTGTCTTTCCTGTCACTTATGCATCTGAGCATGATGCATCTCATCATACAGGCTATTGGACGCAATTAACTCCAAATGGAGAAGAGTTCAAATGCAGGGGAGTATATTCCAGAGAGCAACTAATTTCTATTCTTCGCCGGGCTGGGTGGGACGTTGATGGCGGAATCCCTAAGATTGAATGGGAGCATAATGAGGCTGTAGTCGTTGCGCCATCCACGTATTATAAGAGCGGAGAAATGGTCTTCTATGGACTGAATCAAACTGCCAAAGGTATCATCTTGGATTACGGATGGGTTCCAAATTCAAGCGAACGTATCTCTTCGAATTCAGCTACGTTTGGTTCGGTTGCTCCAGGTCAGCCAACTACTATGGTAGTGTCTTATAGGCGTGGTTTAGACAATGGTGTTCGATTTATATGCTCAAATCGTGGCATGCAGCAATGAAGGATAATAACTGCTAGGAATGTCATGCGCTAACGATCTGGACAAACCGGTGGCACGCATAAGCCGTCGGTGATAATTACGATCTGAAGTGATGCATTCCGGTTATCAGAAACATTATATCAGTTTTAGATAAATGTCCGCTTTTGGCCGAAAGTGGACAGGGGGCGTGGCCTTCGCTGCGAAGGCATGGATGCACAGCCGTGTATTGAGAGAAGATGGTATAGCGAATGGTATAAGGAAAATCCCACAACCCAATAAAAAATCATTAATAACAAATAGTTAAAAGTCTCTATCGCCCCCTGCAGAGGGTGCCATCGACGCCCTTACACCGTCTCGCTGGTCCCTATCTGCTCGCTTCGCCCCTCCACTGCCAGGGCCGGCATTCTCCGACCGCATCCGCCTCTATCCCGCCTTTCCAGGCCCGCTTTTCCAGGCCCGCTCCCTCGACCAGGCCGACATCACGAACCCCTCAAGCCTGTCGTCTTCTTTTTATCGATGCCAGTGGGCCTCCTGACGCAATTGCTGTCCCGGGCCTGTGTCGATGACGCATGAAACGGGGGTGAACCTGGATCAGGGGGAAGGTCACCCCACCTTCGCCCACGACGAGTGACGAGCCATGCACCGTCTACTTACCTTGGCGAGCCTTCCTTCTAGGGCTTGTCTGAAAAGTGCCTGCGCTCGGTAATACGGCGTTAAAAATCGGATCAAAATGCTCATTTACACCCCGTAAACTGCGCTTTCTCACCGATTTTTGCCTTGTCTAACCTTCGCTCGTCGACTTTTCGGACAGCGCCTAGCTTCCATCGAGCATTCGACTCGCCCAACCCAGGACCCAGGTCAGGTTCCGGGTTGCACCGGCTTGTCAGCATCAGACTAACCTAATAATTGCTAGAGCACCGGGCCGGGGGCTCGTCTCCACGTCGACGGCGAGGACACGGGAAAGCGCGCCACACCCGCCTGTTCAGGTCGCTTGCTTCGACGTTCTCGAAGCCGCTGACATCTGCGACCTGTGCGGGTGGGCATCGATGCCTGTCCCGAGGCTTGGTCCCGGGGCTTGGTCTCGATACCCGACCCCGCTTCCCCGCCCCTGACGAGAGCCAGATCACCGATATCGCCAAGACATGCCCCCATCACAAGAGGACTCACATGGATCGTCGACTCCCCATCTATCTGCTCATCGACTCTTCAGGCTCGATGCGCGGTGAACCCATTGAATCCGTGAACGTCGGCATCAGCGCCATGCTGTCCGCCCTGCGCCAGGATCCCTATGCCCTCGAAACGGTACATATCTCGATCATCACCTTCGACAACCAGGTGAAGGAGCTGGTCCCCCTGCAGGCCCTGGAAACGGCGCACATCGATGATATCGAACTGCCTCGCTCGGGGGCGACGCACCTGGGAGAAGGTCTCCACTTCGTCTGCGATCGAATCGCCAGGGATGTCCGTACCTCGACAGACCACCAGAAGGGCGACTTTCGCCCGATGCTGTTCGTCATGACCGATGGCTCACCGTCCGATCTCATGGATTTCAACAGTGCCGTCGAGCGCCTCAAGGGCGTGGAGTTCGCCCAGATCATCGCCTGCGCCGCCGGGCCAAAGGCCAGGACGCAGGAGCTGAAACGCTTCGCTACCCAGACGGTATCGCTGGAGCATATGGACAGTTCCAGCTTCGCCAACTACTTCCAGTGGGTGTCGGCTTCGATCGCGGCTTCCGCATCCGGCCAACAGCAGGACGATGACCAGGACATCGACCTGCCCCCACCGCCCGATGAAGTCCAGGTCGTGATCTGAGGAATCGCCGATGCGTCGTCTACCGATCTATCTTGTTCTCGATGTCTCCGAATCCATGGCGGGTGACCCCCTGGCCGAACTCGGACACACGATGGAGTCCATCGTCGACTCGCTGCGCCAGGATCCCCACGCCCTGGAGTCGGTTCACCTGTCGGTCATCGCCTTCGCCGGCAAGGCCCAGCTGATCGTGCCGATGGTCGAACTGATGACGTTCTACCCGCCACGACTGCCGCTTGGCGGCGGTACAGCGCTAGGGGCGGCCCTAGACGAGCTGATGACCCGCATCGAAGTCGACGTCAAGAAGACGACTGCCGATCAGCGCGGGGACTGGGAGCCCATCGTCTACCTGTTGACCGACGGCCGTCCTACCGACAACACCGATCACGCGATAGCACGCTGGCAACGCCACTTCGCCAGCCGCGCCCACCTGATTGCCGTGACCCTGGGTCCGGCGGCGGACCTGGCGCTACTCAAGCGCCTCACCGATGACGTGGTCGCCATGGAATCCGCCAGCGCCGAGGCACTGGGACGGTTCGCAAAATGGGTCACCGCCTCCGTGGCCGCCCAGAGCCAGGCCATCGATATCGCAGAGGGGACTTCGTCGCGTCTGTCGATCGCCAAGGCAGAAGAAGCGGGAATCAACCTGATCAAGCAATCGGACGTATCATCCTGGGCACCGATGGATGAACGGGTAGCGGTCTTCACCGGTCGATGCCACCGAACATCTCGCCCCTATCTGCTCAAGTACGCCAGTGTGGCCGTCCCCGGTACCTTCGGCACGGGTGACTGGGACCACTTCTACGGTCTTGAAGGATGCTACCCACTGGAAGAAAGCTACTTCGAGTGGTCATCTATCGTGCCTCTTCACGCGGCGCTTTCCACAAGCCAGATCGAGGGCGTTCCCCCCTGCCCCCATTGCGGTGCCCGCACCACCCTCGCCAAGTGCAGCTGTGGAAAATTGATGTGCTGCAACGGTCCCGGCGTCCAGCAGTGTCCCTGGTGCGACCAGTCGGTCGAGTTCGTTGCCGAAAGCCATGGAGCCGGCTTCGATATGACCCGGGGGCTTGGATGAACGTGAAATACGATACCCCGCGACACAACGCTCGCATCATCCTCGCCACCCTGTACCCGGACCCGAATGTTCGGCCCAGACACCCCTCGCAACTGGATCGACTCGCCGAATCGCCGACGATCCAGCACCTGATCAAGCGCTTCAGGCAAGACCTCGGCGAGGCCATGCGCGCCTATGGCGAAGCCCAGTCAGCAGACGTTCGGACTTCCTTGCCGCAGGACCCGGCGGTACCCGACAAGGAGGCTGGCAGCGCTCCCCATGAGCCCGTCGACACTAGCCGTCCATCGAATACACCACAGGCGTGCGAAGAACTCCCGACGAACATGACGCCGCGCCCTACCCATGAGCCAGCCATCGCCACGCTGACATTGAGCATACCCAACGGGCGCCTGGGTCAGCTTTACCGGGCGGACCTGACCCGCCTGTGTTCCGGCCTGCAAGCGTGTGCCGAGGTAACCATGATGGAGGGGGACGATATCGGCCTGGTGCTCGAGCCTCCTGCATGCCTCAGCGGATACCCCTCCAGCACAGGCTCTCATCGCCTACGGGTACGCGGCGTGGGCCATGATGGCCAACCGCTGGTGGATGCCGTCTTGAAATTTGCCGTCATCCCCAACTCGCGTGATCTTTGGCAGAACATGCCTTCCGATCAGACCGCACCCTACGCGAAACCCGAAGGCGACATCGATCGATGCGCGTCCCGCCCAGGCTGGCAGCTGACGGTGGGGTCACAACGAGGACGATCACACGCCCACCGTGGCAGTCACCGCGATGATCATGGCGTCATCACCCACCATGAGGGCGGCTGGGACCTGCTGGTCATCGGTGACGGAGCAGGTTCCTGTCACTTTTCCCGGGAAGGCAGCCGGCTGGCCACCACCCGTACCCTTGAGGTCCTTGGCGAATCACTGAACCGAGAAGGTGGCGCCCTGGAAAAGGCGCTGACCGAATGGTGGAGGTCGACGGATCGATCGACACTACCCCAGACAGCAATCACAGCGCTGAGCAGTACCGTCGTTTCCTCGATTCATGCCGGCTACCAGGCCATCGTCGAGGAAGCCGAGGCCTCCGGCCACCCCGTCAAGGCCTTCGCCACGACCCTGCTGCTGGCGGTCCATAAAGCGACCGAAGACGGTCACCTGATCATCAGCTTCGGCATCGGCGATGGCGCGATCGCAGCGCTGGCGGCGCCAGATGACGTCCGTCTGATGAATACGCCCGATTGCGGAGACCACGCTGGCCAGACACGGTTCCTCGACAGGGCTCTGTTCCAGGAGGTCGATGATCTGTACCGGCGTATTCACGTTCAGGTGCTGCCTGCCTTGGAGGCGCTCGTGCTGGCCACCGATGGGGTCACCGACCCGAAGTTCGACTCCGACAATGATCTGCACAATGGCCCCCTCTGGTGGTCGTTGTTCGAGGACATCAGACCGCACCTGGTGGCCCCATCAACGACGGAGACCATGGATCCGCTGCTGGAGTATCTCGATTTCTTCGTCGAGCGGCACCACGATGACCGCACGATCGCGCTGCTGCATCGTCGCGGTGGCGTCACCGACGCCGAAGCGGCATCAACCGTCGGTGGGGGACAGCATGACTGATGCCATCACCACGCTGACGGCCGCCAACGGCGAGACGATCAAGTTCCGTGACAGAATCATCGCCAGTGGCGGCATGAAGGATGTCTACGCAAGCCCAGAAAGGGACTATGTCGTGGCCTTCTACCGCAAGGCACCGGACGTGCATGCCATCGAGCGGCTCGACATGATCACCGGCCCCTACCGCGAGCGGATATTCGAAGGCGAGGCCGGGGACTACTGGAAACAACTGTTCTGCTGGCCCACCACAACGGTCCAGCATGGCGGGCGCATCGGTGTCGTGGCCCCGTTCTACCACGACCACTTTTTCTTCAAGCATGGTTCGTTCAACAACGACATGCTCAAGATTCGAGGCAAGGACAAGCAAGGCAAATGGTTTGCCTCTCCTCACCATCAGTTCAAGTTTCTGGATGCCAGAGAGCGCGGCAACTGGCTTGGCTACCTGCAGCTCTGCCTCAAACTGGCACGCGCTCTGCGACGCCTGCACGCAGCGGGCCTCGCCCACTCCGACCTCAGCTACAAGAACGTACTGCTGGCCCCCACCAGCGGCCGGGTCTGCATCATCGATGTCGATGGCCTGGTGGTCCCCGCTCGGTTTCCACCGGAGGTGGTCGGCACACCCGACTTCATCGCGCCAGAGGTCGTGATGAGCAGCTGCCTGCCGCGGGATGACCCTCGCCGCGTGCTACCCAGCATCAGCACCGATAGCCACGCGCTGGCCGTGATGATCTATAGCTTGCTGCTGCTGCGTCACCCTCTGCGTGGAAAGAAGATCCACGCCAAGGACCCGGTCGAGGACGAGCGGCTGGCCATGGGGGAAAAGGCCGTGTTCATCGAGCACCCTGCAGATAGCTCCAACCGCCTCAGCGTCGATGGGGCAAGACCCACGGAACTGCCCTGGGTGGACCCCGACAGCCTCCCCTACACCGCCACCGGCCCCTACCTCAAGGTGCTTTTCGACAGAGCCTTCATTGACGGACTGCACAACCCGGCGATGCGGCCCAGCGCGGACGAGTGGGAGTCGGCGCTGGTACGCACCGTCGACCTGATACAGCCCTGCCACAACAGCGCCTGTGAGCAGGGATGGTTTGTCTTCGACAATGCCACGGCACCACGCTGCCCGTTCTGTGGCACGCACTACACGGGCCAATTGCCGATCATCAATCTGTACTCGAAGCGTGGCGAAAAATATCGACCGGACAACCATCGCCTGATGGTGTACTCCAACCTGAGCCTCTTTCCCTGGCACATCGACCGCACCATCACCCCGAATGAACGCCTGCCTGCGGCTCATAGGCGACGGGTCGGCTACTTCGTGCAGCACCAGGGACGCTGGTTTCTGGTGAACGAGGGAATGCCCGAGTTGAAAAATGCCGATACCGACGTTCCTTGTCCTGTCGGCGCCAGAATCGAACTGCGTGCCAATCTCAAGCTGCTTGCCGGTACACGGCCTGGGCAGCGTCTGCTGCTGCTGCAAATGGTCGAGGGCGGCAGCGACTAGGGCTTTCCTTCACCGCCGCCTCAGCCCTCCCCCGCCAACGGCACGCCCCCTTGTCTATACCGGCCCCGTCGCCAAGGGGCCGCCGGGGGCCAGATGAAACGCCGCGATCAGTGCAGCCGACGCTATTGGCGTCGTCATTTGACACCGTGTTGCCACTCGACAGATGACGATATCCAGAAACGGTCACCAGAACTCCCCATCACAGTGATCCAAACATGGCGTTGTCGCCCAGCCCCTTTTCACCAGATTATGCCCAGTCCATAAACTTCCGCCTCCCTGTAAAAAATGATCTCGATCATCCCTTGTCACCGACCTACCGAAATAGATTAGTCGACACTTATCGATAAAAGTCACGATGGGATACGCTGAGACAGGAATAAAAAACCACGAAAAAACGGAGATAAACATGCTGAACAGCTTCCTTGAAAAGACCAAGAAAGGCTTAAGCGACCTAGCAACAAATGCAAAAAAATATCGCAATGCTGATTTTCTCGAATCGGCAATGGCCGCAAGTGCGATGATTACCATTGCCGACGGAAGCATCACTCGGGAAGAGAAGGAAAAGGCATTCAACTTTGTCAAAAACCTGGAAGCCCTTCAGATCTTTGATCCGATTGAGGTAGGAAAGTGTTTCAAGAAGCATCTGGATCGCCTTGACCCGGACAACCCTGGCACCGACGTCGATATCGCGAGCATAACTTCAATGCAAATCATTGGAAAGATAAAGAAAAACGATGCACAAGCGCGAATGGTGCTTCGTCTGGCTATCGCCATTGGCGGGGCCGACGGCAACTTTGACGACCAAGAGAAGGCCAAGGCATCACAGATCGCCAAGGAGTTGGGGCTTTCCCCGTCAGAGTTTGACCTGCCCTCTTGATAAAGGAATGTCCCCATGGATTTTGGATTCCCCTCCGAGGCCGTAGTAATTCTGGGGGTAACCGTCGTCTCTTCGGTCTGGCTAGATCTTTTTTTTCACCGAAACAGCGAAGAGGTCACCTTGAAGAATGCGACCGCCTGGTCCGTCTTCTGGATATGCCTGGCACTAGCGTTCTACGGCTATCTTCATTTTAGATACTCCGAAGAGTTTGCCAGCCTCTTCCTGTCGGGATACGTGCTCGAGAAAGCGCTGTCGATAGACAATATGATGGTGTTCGTTGCCATCTTTTCCAGCTTCGGCATCAAGGGGATCTTGCAGCACCGTATCCTCTACTACGGCATCGTTGGTGCGCTGGTATTTCGTGCCGCCTTTGTTGCGGCCGGCACCGCTGTATTTGGTCTCTCCCACTGGATCGAACTATTGTTCGCCGCCATCGTCCTGTGGACAGGCATCAAGATGTTCAGCGGCAACGAGGAAAACAATGAAACCGTCGACTATTCAAACCACTGGTCGGTGCGGTTGACCAAGAAGCTGCTGCCCGTCTTGCCCCGCCTGGTGGAAAACAAGTTCCTTGTGAAACGCTCAATAGCCGATGGCGTTGCTAAAAAGGAAGGATTTTCACTTTCCAGAAGCGCACCTTTATATGCGACACCTTTATTGCTGTGTCTTCTTTGCATCGAGGTCTCGGACATCATCTTCAGCTTCGATAGCGTCCCGGCGATTATCGCAGTAACGAAGGAGCCATTCCTGGTCTATTCGGCTGTCATCTTCGCCATACTCGGACTCAGGAATCTTTACTTCATGCTGGCAGCGGCAGCGAAGTACCTGATCCACCTGGAGAAGGCCGTCGCACTCGTGCTGGTATTCATCGCTATCAAGCTCGGCAGTTCCGCCTTGGGTCTGTATCACATCCATCATGAAGTAAGTCTTATCGTGGTGCTTGGCCTTATTACGCTTGGCGTGGTTGCAAGCCTTCTATTTCCCGAGAAGGAACAACATGCCTCTGATCCATAAGTCAGCCGATGCCTCCACTGAGGAGGCACTGGAAAGCCATTCAAGACTTTCCAGCGCCTCTTTACTGAGCGCTGCCACCAGCCAAGGAGAAGGCAAATCATGATTGATCTGAGTAAAGGTAGCCGCATCAACCTGTCAAAAGAAGCCCCCGGCGCCACCAAGTTTATTCTCGGCATGGGGTGGGACGCGCGCAAGACCGATGGTACCGACTTTGACCTGGATGCCTCGGCCCTGCTGCTGGACGCCAGCGAGAAACCGGTCGGCGGACCAAAGTCACTGGTGTTCTATGGTCAGCAAACATCACCGTGTGGCGGTGTCGCATCCTCTGGGGACAACCTGACCGGGGAAGGAGACGGTGATGATGAAAGCATTATTGTCGATACCACTGCCATAGATAGCAACATCGAAAAAATCATTCTTCTGGTAACCATCCATGAAGCCGAAAGTCGTGGACAGAACTTCGGCATGGTCAGCAACGCCTATGTCCGCATCCTTCAGGATGGCAGTGAGGATGTCATCGCACGGTATGACCTTTCCGAAGACTACTCTACCGAGACGGCTGTCATCTTCGGCGAGCTTTACAAGAAAGATGGTGACTGGCGCTTCGCGGCAAAGGGAGATGGCTTCGCAGGAGGACTGGCTGCATTCCTCAAGGAATACGGACTTCAGTAACACCTCTTCCACTAGCCGACAAAGAGCGAAAGCCACTAACGGAGGTCATCATGGCAATCTCACTTTCCAAAGGCGCCAACATCTCGTTGACCAAGGAAGCGCCTGGCATCAAGAAAATTCGGGTTGGCCTTGGCTGGGATGCTCGCATCACTACCGGGCATGACTTCGACCTGGATGCCAGCGTGTTCCTGGTTGATGAAAACGGAAAATGCCGTAACGAGAAAGATTTCATCTTCTACAACAACCTCAAATCTACTGACGGGTCTGTCGAACACACTGGAGACAACACTACAGGCGACGGTGAAGGCGACGATGAAACCATCGTCATCGACTTGCCTCTTGTCCCTCGCGACATTGATCGCATTGCTATCACCGTCACCATCCATGAGTCAAAGAGCCGTGGGCAGAGTTTTGGACAGGTGGAGAATGCCTTTGCCCGGGTGGTGAACGCGGAAAACAACCAGGAAGTGGCTCGTTACGACTTGTCAGAGGATTACAGCACCGAAGACGCCATGATCTTCTGTGAATTGTATCGTCACGGCGAAGAGTGGAAGTTCCGCGCCATTGGCCAGGGCTTCGACGGCGGTCTGGCTGATCTTGTCAGCAAGTATGGCCTCAACGCTGCCTGAGGCTTGGCGGCCATGAGTCTGCATCAGGCACTACGACATGATGGATCGGCTCAATAGGTGCTCTTGCATCTGGTGAGCTCAGGCTAGCTGCCGATCTTCTCATTGTCGTTTCATTGTTTGCAGACGTTTGGCCCCCAGCCATAGCCCGAAACTGAGCAGCTACGGTGGGGCTTTTCGCCCCACCTTCATCCATCAAGCGTCAAGGAAAGCGCCAGGTCCCGTCTTCATGGGCTGACCCTCGCTTGCACCAACGATAGGGGATTCCGTGCCTATCACGCAGCATAGTGCAACCATCTGCGCCGGCACTCTCGAGCTGACCCTCCACGAGCAGGGAGAGAGACTGGAGGAACTGCTGGCCTTCGGCTCGCGCCTCAATCCGCGCCGTGGCTATCTGTTTATCTCCAGGGTTCTGGGCAAGCATATCCCTGTCCGCCCGAGCGCGATGGATAGCATTCACGCAGAATTGGCTTCCGCGATCCAACTGCTGGGCTCGACCGCCTACGTCGTAGGCATGGCGGAAACCGCCGTCGGCCTCGGTGCCGGGGTTAGCCGTCACCTCGCCGCTACCCATGACGACAGCGTCTTCCATCACACCACACGTTTCACCGTCGCGACGCCCTGGATCCGTATCAGGGAGGCCCATTCCCATGCAGATACCATGCACCTGGCGAGGCTTGGTGTGGAGGCTCAAGCTGCGGTCAGCGAGGTGCAGGATCTGGTATTGGTCGACGATGAGATCACGACCGGCAGAACGCTGGCCCAGTTGGCACGGGCGCTGATGATTCAACCCGAGCTTGCGCGGGTGAAGCGGCTCCATATCGTCTCTCTGGTAAGCTGGCTTTCGCCGACCGCTCGACAGGCGCTTCTCGATCAACTGCCTGAGACGCTGGAGGTACGCTTCGTCCAGTTGATGGCGGGAGAATTCACGTTCCACCCCCGCCCTGACTTTGCTCCATCCCTGCCCGACGACGTTGACACTGGCTTCTGCCAGGCGATTGCGCATCGCCAACATCGACCGCTGCCGATCGAGAACGAAGGCCTCTACGGCAAGGTCATGAGCTCTCGCCAGCAGCCCCCGCCGGCAATGCTCGAGGCTATCGATATCACCCCCGACGTGCCTGTCGTGGTGTTCGGCATGGGTGAGTATCTTGACGCCCCCTTTCGCCTGGCGCTTCAGCTGGAGCAGCGTGGACAAGAAGTGCTGTTTCAAAGCTCGACACGTTCGCCCATTGCCGTGGCCGACGCGGTGACGTCCCGGATCGAGCACGCGGCGCCGGATGCCGGAGGCAAAAGGCACTACCTCTACAACGCTCCGGCTCGACACCTGCCACTGGCCTTTGACGGTATCGGACGGATCGACCTTAGCCGTGAACTGGAAGCCAACCATCTCCAGTCCTTCAGCCGACAGGCCTGTCCATGACCAACCGCCTGATCGTTCTCAGCGACCTCGACGATACCTGGTTCAGCACCCATCGCGCAGAGCCCACCAAGGACAAGCGACTCCATCTTGCTGCAGTCGATCGCCAGGGAGCCCCCCTCTGCTTCCAGACAGCCCAGCAAAGTGCGCTGTGGAAGCTGATCGAACGCACCGCCGATATCATCATTCCGGTGACCGGCCGCACCAGCTACGCGGTCGAACGAGTGACATTGCTGGCCCGAGGCGGCTACACCATCGCTAGCCACGGTGCCCTGGTGACACTGGATGGCACTATCGTCCCGGCCTGGGCAGAGCATCTGGCACCTCACCTGGATGAGGCCAAGACGGCCCTTGAACAGGCCAGAAATCATCTCGAACCGCTCGTCGCCAGACTCGCGCCAGGTGGCGACATCCATCTGCGTGTCCTGCATGACCTCGATGTTCCCGTCTATCTCTCCGTCAAGTCTTGCGCTGAACTGCCAGAGCGCCTTGTCGCGGCGCTTCGCGAGGCCTCCGCTCGGTTTGGGCTGAGACTCCACGCCAACGCACGCAATGCAGCCTTGCGCCCTCACTACACCTGCAAGGCCAGCGCCGTCAGGTTTGTCCTCGAACAGCTGCTGGAACGCCACCCTGAAGACACTGTGCTCACCTTCGGTGACAGCCTGTCCGACATCGACTTCATGGGGACTGGCGATATGGCCGTGGCGCCGACCAACAGCCAGATCTGGCGCCAATTACAGGAGTTTGCCCAATGACCTCGATGATCGGCCTTACTCCCATCCACGGATCCTACTGTCCCGACGACTGCCAGTTCCTGCTGACCCCGATCCGCCCACGATTTCTGTCCATCGAGGAGAAGGAAAGGCGAATTCAGACGGGACAAGCCCACTACAGCGAGATGATCCATCGCGAGGCGGCGCCCAGCGCTCGGTATCTGAGCCTCTTCGACGCCCTGAGTGACCGCTACGCCCAGCGTCTGGCCCAGGAAGTCTGCTCGCTCGCTGGCCGTCTGCTGGCCGACATCGGCCACGGTCAGGCGCCGATCGGACTGGTCAGCCTCGCTCGGGCCGGGACGCCGGTGGGCGCACTGCTGCGGCGCGCCCTGGTGGGGCAGGGGCAACAGCCCTGCGAGCACTACAGCATCTCCATTATTCGCGACCGTGGCATCGACACCCAGGCACTGGACTATCTTCTCGACACCGTCGGCCTGGCACCGGAGCGGCTGGTCTTCATCGATGCCTGGACCGCCAAAGGCGTCATCACGCGGGAGTTGCGTGCCAGCCTGGCGCGCTACAACGATGAACGCAAAGCGGTTGGCAAGTCGCCGGTCCCGGTGCGCCTGGCCGTCATCTCGGACATCGGAGGCACCGCCGACTACTCGGCCACCTTCGATGACTACGCCATTCCTTCCGGCGTACTCAACGCGACCGTCTCGGGTCTCGTCTCCCGCTCGGTGGTCAATGACCAGGTGCCCGCCGGCGCCTTCCACGGCTGCGTGATCCATGATGACCTGGCCGAACACGACCGCTCTCATGCCTTTCTGGATCAGGTTTCAACGCACTTCACCGGCCTCGATAGCTCCCTTTCCCGCGCCACCACCACCGCCGAACGTGCCCGCCAGCGGCAATCGATGCTGACGATGCTGGATACCCTGGCCCGGGACTATCAGGTCAGTGACATCAATCACATCAAACCCGGCATTGCCGAGGCCACACGCGTCATGCTGCGTCGCGTACCGGCCCTGCTGCTGGTGCGAGACAAGCGCCATCCTGATGTGGAACACCTGTTGCTGCTGGCTGGTGAGAAGGCCGTTGCGGTTGTGGAGCGTCCGGACATGCCCTTCCACGCCTGCTCGATCATCAAGACCCTGACCGCCGAGGCACGCCCATGAGCGTCTCCCGAGTCTACGCCGCGCTGGGCGCCTCGCTGTATGTTCCGGCAACCCACCCGCGTCTCGACCATATCCTTGCCCACGGCTGCCACGGGGCACGCTCGATCATCTTCTGCACCGAGGATGCGGTGGCACCCGATGCAGTCGTCTGGGCCGTGCAGCGCCTGATCAAGGCACTCAAGAGCACACCGAGAGATACCCGACATCTGCGATTCGTCAGGCCACGCTCGCCTTTGGTGCTACGCCAACTGGTCGAGTCAGCGGGAGCGCTGGACGCCCTGGACGGTATCGTGGTGCCGAAGTTCGACAGCCGCAGCGCGGCGCGCTGGAAGTCGGTCCTCGACAGCGCCCCACAGTTGCCACTGATGCCCACTCTTGAGACAACCGCGCTGTTTCGCGATGCGACGGCGGATGCCATCGGCGAGTCTCTGGAAGAACTGCGCAATCCCGTCATCACACTGCGCATCGGAGCCAACGATCTTCTGGGCACGCTCGGCATCAAGCGCGAACCGGGCATGACGATCTACGACACACCGCTACGCTCGACACTGGAGCGCATCGTGACCCTGTTCCGACCGGCCGGCTACGAGATAGCGGCGCCGGTCTGTGACCTGATCGGCGAGCCGGAGACACTGGCCCGTGAGGTCGCTCAGGACATCGCCTGGGGATTCTACGCCAAGACCTGCATCCACCCATCGCAGATCGATGTCATCGAGGCCCACCTGAAGCAGGCCATCCAGCGACAGCGCCAACAGGCCAACCAACTCCTGACACGTGGAGACGCCGTCTTCCAGGATAACGGGCAAATGCTCGAGCAGACCTGCCATGGGTCCTGGGCGCAGCGAATCCATTCCCTGCAAGCCGAGTATCAACATCAACAGTAAGGAAGCTGACGATGATCAACCTCAACAAAGTCGACGAAACTGCCACGATCGATCTCTCCAAGGGCACCACCGACCTGGTCGTCAAGGCCCAGTGGGTAGACAACGGCGATGCCTCAAGTGACAACGATGATCTGGATCTTCGCTGTTCGATTCTCTTTCCAGACGGGCAGATGTATCTGGTCGATGCGGAGTACCGCTGCGCGCTCGACCAGGCGCCTTATGCCCATCACCACGGCGATGTTCAGAATGCCAGCCAGGAAATGCCGGGAGAGGAAGTCATCACGGTAGCCAAGGACATCGCCAAGAGGGCCGGTGGGCCAGTGGCCATGGTGTTCAGCGTCTATTCCGCGCTTGGCAACGGCGCCGTCTCGGTCGCATCGCTGAAGCCTCAAATGAAAATGAGCTGCGGCACGGATGTCGTCGTCTGCTCCTACGACTTCTCCAAGGATATAAGCGCAGCCAACCCCAACATCTACACCTACGTCATCGGCTACGCCATCGTCACGGAGTCCGAGGTAATCCTCGCTCCATCGGGAAAGACCTCACGACCAGGTGAAGAAGAAACCGCCTGGATCTCCTGGCACGGAAGCTCAGTCGATGTCGATGTCAACGGCCCAGCGGTCTTCAAGGGCAAGCAAGCGTCAAAAGGCCCCTCTTACAACCGCCAGCGAAATATCACCAAGACGTTCGCCAACGTCGACCAGGCGAAGCTGCAAAAGAAAGGCCTCTTCGGGCTCTTCGGCTAAAGGTGCAGCGTCATCACCTCTCGTCCTTGTCTCGGCGTATTTCAACCGGCCGATATCGTTTCGCAAGAGCCTAAACAGACATCACCAGGAAAATCTCATATGAGCATCAATCTCTCCAAGGGGCAGCGCATCAGTCTTGAAAAGAATGGGACCTCCCTTTCCCGTATTGAAATCGGTGTAAACTGGGGCGCCATCAAAAAGACAACAAAAGGCTTTTTTGGCGGCGAAAAAACAAGGAATGTAGACGTTGACCTCGACGCCTCGGTAGGGCTTTTCGATGAGTCAGGCGAGGTCGTCGATATCGTCTATTTCGGTCAGCTGAAATCCAGGTGTGGAGCCATCCATCATAGCGGTGACGACCTGACCGGCGATATCGGCGGTGACGACGGCCGCGACAACGAGGTCATCTCCATCGACCTCAATCGAATCCCTGCCAACATCACCAGGCTCGGCCTTGTCCTGAACTCGTTTCGAAAGCAGGATTTCGCCGACATCCCTTATGCCAACATTCGTATTCATGACGGCAGTGGTTCGGTCTTTGGCACCTTCGATGTCGCCAATGACGCCAGCTTTTCGGGCAAGATCAGCATGATCATGGCCAGCGTCTACCGCCACGGTGAGAGCTGGAAGTTCCGCTCGATCGGTGAAGCGGTGGACGACAGGGACCTCAAGTCCACCCTCGCCACCTTCTCCCGGAAATTTGCCTGACCCCATCGGGTGTGAGCGGTCGCCTGGCGGCCGCTCACCATGACAACCGCCATCCCCATCTTCATTTCACGCCCGCCGCCAAGTAGCCACCCTCTCCCTACGATCATCCGTCTGGAACATCGGACCTGGGCATGTCTGCCAACACCATATCCGGAGTGCCCCCGGACGCAATCAGGCCACGGCTCTCTTCCTGCCAGCGATCCCTGGTGTCTACCTCAGCCATGCCTCGTCCGCTCCCTGACAGCTACGACTCGAAACGACACCAGGCAGGCCTGGATCCGGTCACATAAAAGTATGCAGAATCACCATCAGCCCGAAGGCGGCTTAGTGGCGGGATCTCGGGCTCTGTGCCAGCTTTCTAAATCAGAAATATTTTGAAGACGATTCTCGAGCGGTGGCGAATCAGGCGCCGCGCCGGGCGGGCTTTGTTGCGTCCTGTCGATGCGCAGGGCCCCCACACGAGACTCGGACGCAACCAGGCACGATCTGATCTACAGCACGACGGCGCGGATTAGCGGGATGGAGGCGAACTCCGCCCGGCTCAGACCACCATCGATAACAGAAAGGGAGTTCGGGAAGATGCTTCGTCACATGACCACGGCCACCGTCGCCGGGGCGCTGCTCTGCGCTTCGGGGCTTGCGCAGTCGGCCGTTCCACTCGATCAGGCAACCCTCAAGGGCGACGAGGTGATCGAGACGCCCGCCGGCGAGATCGAACTGCAGGACAGCTAC
Organism: Halomonas sp. EF61; assembly: GCF_040147045.1. Classification (NCBI taxonomy): domain Bacteria; kingdom Pseudomonadati; phylum Pseudomonadota; class Gammaproteobacteria; order Oceanospirillales; family Halomonadaceae; genus Halomonas; species Halomonas sp. EF61. The sequence goes on from NZ_JAMSHM010000002.1 coordinate 854,214, forward strand.
TTCGATGAACAGGCGTCGCAGCGACTGTTCGACACCATGGACGTGCAACGGGCCGCCCAGGCCTATATCTGGTCGACGCCGCTGGTCAGCACGACGACCTGGCGGGACAACCAGGGCGAAGCCTTCGGTACCGATGAACCCGGTGCCTTTGCCGTCCTCGAGACGCTCAAGGAAAAACGCGGCATCGTCACCGCCAACCTGACCACCCCCTACATCTTCAACTTCACCGATCTTTCCGATGGGCCGGTGCAGATCGACTACCCACCCGGCCAGACCGCCGGCGGGGTGCTCGACATGTGGATGCGCCCGGTATTCGACCTCGGCCTGACCGGCCCCGACAAGGGCGAAGGCGCCACCTACATCGTGGTCGGCCCCGGTGACGATCCCGACGACTACAGCGAAGAAGATGCCCACGTCTTCCAGAGCGAGACGAACAACGTGCTGGTGGGCATCCGTATCCTCGATCCCGACCCGGCCTACTACGACACCTATGTGTCCCAGTACCAGATGGGGCCGGTGGGTGACACCTCGCCCAGCACCTTCGTCAAGGGCAAGGACGTCGAGTGGAGCGCCACTGCCCCACGGGGCCTCGCCTACTGGGAAAAGCTCGCCTCGATCATCGACGAAGAGCCGGTGCGCGAGATCGACAAGGCGTGGATGGCGATGCTCGCGCCGCTCGGCATCGTCAAGGGCGAGGCCTTTGCACCGGACGAGCGCCAGCGAGAGATCCTGCTTCAGGGCGCGGCCCTGGGTGAGCTGATGACCCGCAACCTCCAGGTGAATCCGCGCTATGCGGATGTCTGGTGGGAGGGCACCTCCTGGTACAAGAGCTTCGACTTCGTCGTCGCCCAGGCCACCGATACGCTGCAGCAGATCGACGAACGTGCGACCTGGTTCTACGAGGCGGTCGGCTCCAGCGAGGGCATGGTCAACCCGACGCCCGGCGCGGGACAGGTCTACATGACCACCAAGCGTGATGCCAACGGCGACATGCTGCGCGCCGATCGCAACTACGTGCTGCATGTCCCGGCGGAGGTCCCGGTGGAGCAGTTCTGGTCGTTGACGCTCTACAGCGAAGACACGCGCCGCCCCTATGACAACGGAGGAACGGAGATCTCCGATGTCAGCCTCGACAGCCGCATGGAACAGCTCCAGTACAACGAAGACGGCTCCATCGATCTCTACATCGGTCCGGATGCCCCGAGCGGCCTGGAAAGCAACCACATGAAGACGGTCGAGGATGACGGCTGGTTCGTGTACTTCCGCCTCTACGCACCAGGCCAGGCCTTCTTCGACAAGTCCTTCTCACTCCCGGACTTTGAACTCGTCGAGTAATCCCCTGTTCGACCCGCCGCCCTTGCCGGCGGGTCGCCCCTTTTCACGCCGCGGGAGCCGATCATGAAATGCCTGTCCAGACCCCTTCTGTGTGCCGGTCTTGCCCTGACCCTGCCACTGGCCCTGACACCGGTCGCCATGGCCCAGTCCGAGCGCGCGACGGAACTTGCCAACCTGCCCTTTGAACAGAACCGTCCCACCGAGCAGACCGCCCAGCAGTTGATGGAGGAGCTGACCTTCCAGCGAGCGACGCAGACCTATCTGTGGGCGCTGCCACTATTGAACACCATGGGAATGCGCGACGGCGCGGCGGAGGCCTTCGGCACCGGCTACAACGTCATGCCCATCTGGACCGAGCGCCTGGACGCCAGGACACTGATCACGACGCCCAACTCGGACCTGATCTACGGCATGGTATTCGCCGACCTGGGCGAGAGCGGTCCACTGGTCTTCGAGGCGCCACCGAAGCTGCAGGGTATCCTGCTGGATGCCTGGCAACGCCCGATTCCCGTCGATGGCGGCGAATACTTCGGTGATCTAGGCCTGCCGGGGCCAGACGGTGGCGAGGGCGGCAACTTTCTGATCGTGCCGCCGGGCTGGGAGGGCGACGTCCCCGAGGATCACTACGTCTATCGCTCGGGCACCAACAACGTCTTCTTCTTCCTGCGCTCGTTCTATCAGTCCCTCGACAACATCGCGCCGGCGACGGACCTGCTGAAACAGTCGCTGATCTATCCCCTCGGCGAGAAGGATAGCGCCAGGCCGATGGAATTCCCGGACGCCGCGGGCGGCTCCTACAACATGCTGCCGCGCTCCGATGCCACGGCATTCGACCAGCTCAAGTATCTGGTCGATACCGAAGGAGAAGCCCTTGCCGGCCCCGACTGGCTGGGCATGCTCGAGGGTATCGGTATCGCCTCGGATCGGGACTTCGCCCCGGATGAGTCGACCCGAAAGACACTGGAAGCCGCCGCCCAGACCGGCTACAAGACCAGCCGCGTCATCGGCTTCCAGCACGGTCTGAACGGCGAGGACTTCCGCGTGTACGAGGACCGCCAATGGCTGAATCCAGTCAACAACGTCTCGGCCCGCTGGCCCGACGTGCCGGTCGGGCTCGACTGGATGTCGAGTGAGGCGGGATACCGTGAACTGGACGCTCGCGCCTGGTTCTTCACCGACTACTTCTCGATCAGCCCCGGCATGGTGTCGATGACCCCCGGCAAGGGCGCCTTCTACATGATCGCCTTCGAGGATGCGGACGGCGAGCCACTGGTCGGCGACCAGCACTACACCCTGACACTGCCCCCCGATATCCCGGCGGAACTGTTCTGGTCGGTGACGCTGTACGAGGCTGAGAATGCCTCGGGCCTCGACAATGGCCAACCGTTTCCCTCGCTCGGCAAGCTCGATGAACCCGCCCAGGAGGATGACGGCAGCACCCAGCTTTATCTCGGTCCCAAGGCCCCGGAGGGCCAGCAGGACAACTGGCTCGCCACCGCCCCGGGGCGCGGCTTCTTCGCCATCCTGCGCCTCTATGCCCCCGCCGAACCGGCGCTGGATGGTAGCTGGAAGCCAGGTGATATCGAGAAGGCGCAGTAACTACCGATCCCACCCGAGAATGTGTGAGGGAACCTGGCCAGGTTGCAACGCCCACACTCGCTATCGCCTTGATGGAGAAAAGCAGAAGGCCCGCCATAGGCGGGCCTTCTGCTTGATCAGCCATGCTGCAAGCCAAGGGCTTCGAGGGCCGTGCTTGGCTACTTGGCTTGGCACTGCAGGGCTTGAGCTCCTGGCCTAGCTTTCGCAGTTCTCGCCGACCCAGTGACCTTCCTGCTCGATGGTGACCTGCTGGCCGTTGTCCATCTCGATCATGCTGTTGAAGTGCTCGTCACTGTGCATCGTGATACTGGCGTCGAAGGTGGTCGTGCGAGCGCCGGCGGGACAGGTTGCCTGGGCATCGATGGTATCGCCATCGCGTCTGATCTTGATGTCTTCGCAACCAGACGATGTCCAGTCCTCGCGCAACGTGGCGATCATGTCACTGGATTCTTCCGCGGTCATGCACTGCGTCTCGGTCGTCTCCTGAGTCATCTGCTCAGGCATCTGGTCGCCTGACATGCTTTGGATAATTTCCCATTGTCCAGGCTTGAGGTCGCTGGCCATGGCGCTGGTGGATACCGCGATCAGCAGAGAGGCAAGCAAGAGGTGTCGTGACATGGATCCTTCCCGTCTTTTTTGGTGAAAAGTCGCCGAGCTATCGGCGCCCCCAGCCTATCTCACCAATGACCGGCAAAACGGAAAAACATCCAAAAGAAAGCAATTAAACAACAGAACGTTACATCAAGGATCGTGCTGTCGATGTCGGCATGCTCGCACGCGGGAAGCCATGGTCCTGCCGGCCCGGGAGGTTCACACCGGGCTTGTCATACCGTCTGTCAGGTCGCGCGTCATTCCTCTCGACTAGGCGCTGTCCGAAAAGTCGATGAGCGAAGGTTAGACAAGGCAAAAATCGGTGAGAAAGCGCAGTTTACGGGGTGTAAATGAGCATTTTGATCCGATTTTTAACGCCGTATTACCGAGCGCAGGCACTTTTCAGACAAGCCCTAGGCCAGGGCGAAGCCTGTGTAATCCGTCTGCGCATCTTCCCTTGGGCTATCGTGCAAGGGTGTCGACGCAGGGTCGATGTCTCTGCGCTCGTCTGTCTCGCTGGTCTGGCCCGTCAGGCGTCTCACCAGATCATCGACATAGGCGGCGACATCTTCCGGGTCCAGGGCACGGTGAATGGTGCCAAGATATTCCGCCTGATCGGCTCCGTAGTCTCGGCTACCCAGCAAGGAACTCAGTCCACCGACCGGACCCACACGATTCTCGTGCCCGTAAGACTCGCCACGGGCCAGCAGCCCCGTCAAGCCGACCTCCATCGGTACGAATCTCGCAAGGCCTCTTGCGGCAATGCGTACGTCACACGCCATGACGAGCTCGTGGCCTCCATACCGGGCCATGCCTTCCACCTTGGCGATGGTGGTCTGCGGGAGGTCTTCGATTCGCGCAAGAAGACGCTTGAACTCACGTTTTCTGCTGTCGTCATCGCCGACCTGGGGGGATGAGGCACCCTTCAATGTCTTGTATCCCGCCAGGCGCGAGAACACTTCAGGGAACCGAGACTGAAAGACGATGGCATCGATTCTGGCATCGCGCTCGAGATGATCCAGCAGCTTGCTCATCTCGTCGAGAAAGATGGCACCGCTCGGGTCCAGCGGGGCATCCAGGAAGGTCACCCAGGCGGCACCTCGGCGTACCGATACGTTAAAGGTGGTGAAATTTCTGTACTGCATGACAATCCCCTCGGACAGATTCATGAATCCGTCGCCGGCCTGGCACTGCGGATGGTCGAGCCATTCTGCGCCTTGCACGCCGGCCTCCCGTGGCTACCATTCAGCTCGATGACACTCGGACCAACTTAGCCCAGTCGAGATGGCTTCAGAATGGCCGCTTTCCGGTTTCAGAATTCGCAAAATCCGTATAATGGGGACCAATTTTTGCCCTTTCAGGCACTTCCCTCACATTCTCTCCCCCGACAAGACGCCCGCCAGTGCCAGCTCTCTGTACCAGTTCCCTCTGCTAGCTCTCTTTACCAGCTCTCTTTACCGGTTCTCTCTGCCTGCTCTCTGCCAGTTCCCTCTACCAGCTCTCTTTACCAGTTCTCTCGGGCCGTGACGGCCTGCTCTCTCACAGATAGCTCCTGGCAGAGCGCTTCGGCGAACGCCTTCACCCGCCGGGGTTGGTCGCGAGCGGGAGGAAACATCAGCTGCAAGGGCTTGGGCGGCGCCGCCACGTCCTCGAGCAGTGGCACCAGCCGCCCCTGTTCAAGGTCTTCCTGGACGTCCAGCTCCGACTTGAGGCAGATGCCATGACCTTCCACCGCCCACTGGCGCACCAGTGAGCCGTCGTTGGCGATCCGATTGCCCTTAACCGTCACCTGCTGCGGTGCGTCCTCAGGCCCAAAGCTCCAGACGTTGTCCAGCGCCGCACCAAAACGCATCACCAGGCAGTTGTGCTGTGCGAGTTCCGTGGGAGTGCCAGGAACGCCATGACGCTCCAGGTAGGAAGGTGCTGCACAGACGATCCGGCGAAACGATCCCAGCTGGCGAATGCGCAGGCTGCTGTCCAGCACTTGCCCGAACCGAAGCGCCAGATCGAAGCCCTGACCGACGATATCGGTGAAACCGTCCGACAGCGACAGCTCGAGCGATACGTCCGGGTTTTCGCGGGCAAAGTTCGCCATCACCTGGGACACCACCCCGCGGCCCAGGTCGATGGGCACGCTGATGCGAATCGGCCCGGACAGGGTCTGGGCGCCATGACGAATGCGAGATTCCAGCTCCTCAAGCTCTGCCAGCACCTGCTTGGCGCCCTCGACCAGAGTACGGCCTTCTTCGGTGAGGCTGATGGAGCGGGTCGTGCGATTGATCAGCACCACGCCGAAGTACTGCTCCAGCGACGCCAGGCGCTCGGACACGGTGGTACTGGAAAGCCCCGTCTCTCTGGCCGCCGCCACCAGGCTGCCCTTCTCCACGATGGTCAGAAAGAGGCGCATGTTGTGAACGAGCATTATTCGGATTCTCCGGATTTATTTTTCGAATATAGGCGGTTTATCCCCCCACCCCCAGCCGATACCGTTCTTCGCCTCACTGCTGGGCCGGTAACCATGCTCCTCCCTGCGGTGCCTTGAACGAGGCTTCGGTTGCCGACCCTCGCATTCCGAAGATCCGGCCCCTGCCGTCCATCCAGCGTCTTTTCAGGAGTGACCCCATGCGCTTATCTGCTCTTCCCTTGCTTGCCACCGGCGTCGCGATGGCGACGCTCTCGATCGCCGGCCCGGCCACCGCCGCCACCGAGGTGGTGCTGCGCTCGGAGGTGACGCCACAGCCACTTAACCCTGCCAGAGGCGACGCCAGTCCCCAGGCCAGCGTGCTGTGGGGCGACATCACCAAAGATGTGCCCAGTGGCGCCATCATCGAGTTCAAGGAAGGCTTTGCCTCGCCCCCACATATTCACAACATCACCTACCGTGCGGTCGTCATCGAGGGTGCCGTGCACAATGATGACCCGGATGCCGCCACCATGTGGATGGGTCCGGGGTCGTTCTGGACACAGCCGGCTGGCGAGGACCACATTACCTCCGCCATCGCCGAAGAAGGCGCCACCATCTTTCTGGAAATTCTGAAGGGCCCCTACCTGGTCCAGCCCTCGGACCAGGCCTTCGACAATGGCGAGAAGCCCGTCAACCTGGAAGCCGGCAATATGGTCTGGCTGCATGCCGATGCCATCAACTGGCTCGAGGTACCCGGCCAGTCGCAGGAAAATGGCGCCGAAGTGGCCTTTCTCTGGGGAAGCACCGCGCCCGAAGAAGCCAACGGCTCCCTGCTGAAGATCCCGGCAGGAGCCTCGGGGACCATCAGCGGGGACGGTGATACCTTGCGCGCGGTTGTCATCCGGGGCGACGCCGAATTGAGCGGGGCCGATATTCAGGGCTCGTCACCGCTTCCCTCTGGCAGCTATTTCAGCGCGAATGACGACTCGGCTCCGCTCTTGACCTGCACCTCGGACGCCGAATGCCTGTTCTACGTGCGCACGGATGGCAGCTTCGACTTCGCCTCACGCTGACCTGCTGACGCCTCGCGTTCGCCGTGCCCCCGGCCTCCCGGCCTCCTGGAAAGATTCGTGCAGGCTCGATACCGCGCCTCTGCCCCGGGGGCCGCTCGGTGCTGCCGCCCGGCCCGGCCGGGGGGCGCTGCGCACGGTGAAGGCATCGCCGGAGCACCACCGCGACGCGGTCCTTTCAAGCCCTTGCCTCGGCCCTGCAGCGAACCGCGCTATCTGCGGCGTGGCGCTTGCCTTAAGCTGGTGCCGAGGCCATCAACGTCACCGGGAGCCTAGTGAATGGACACAGATGGACTACGCCTGTTTGTACTGGCGGCCGAGACGCTGAATATCAGCGCGGCGGGACGCCAGCTCGGCATCGCGCCGGCGGTCGCCAGCGCTCGACTATCCAAGCTGGAACATCAGGTCGGCGCCGACCTGCTACATCGCTCTACCCGCAAGGTATCGTTGTCCCAGGAAGGGGCGGCCTTTCTTCCCTTCGCCAAGGAGATGCTGGCCCAGGAGGACGCCGGGCTCGCCGCCCTCGGCAAGGACAGCGAAGAGGCGACCGGGCGCCTGCGATTCGCCGCTTCCAGCACCTTCGCCCAGCTCTATGTCGCACCGATCCTGCCGGAATTTCTCGAACGCTACCCCAGCGTCAGCCTGGAGTTGCGACTGTCGGATACCCAGACCAACCTGATCGAGGGTGGGTTTGACCTGGCCTTGCGCAACTATCCGATCGAGGACAGCAACCTCAAGGCACGCAAGCTGGCCGACGACAAGCGCGTACTGTGTGCCTCCCCCGACTACCTGAACCGCCACGGCGTGCCGAGGACGCCGCAGGACCTGCAAAGCCATCGGCTGGTGGCCTTTCAGGGTGGCACGCCGCGGGCGTTATCAAAGAACGGGATGCGCACCCCTCACACCTTTCCCCCGGCCGGGGCCAAGCCCCGCGTCTATTGCGACGATGGCGCCAGCATGAGGGTGGCCGCGGTGGCGGGCACCGGCATCACCATGCATGCGCTGTGGAGCATCCACAAGGACCTGGAGCAGGGAACGCTGGTCAGGGTTCTGCCCGACCACGAGGTCGACGATCATTCCGCCATCTGGCTGGTTTACCCGAAAGCCAACGTGCTGACCGCCAAGGTCCGGGTGTTCATCGACTTCCTGCTGGAGAAGATCGGCACACCACCGATCTGGGACAGGCACTGACAGCACTACGCCCTACTACGCCGTAGCCGGCGCGCACTGTCAGCGATTTCCAGAAACTGATTCCCGGGTCATGGCGTTTTTTTCCAAGGCGGCATCGGCAATCCTGTAGGCATCGATTCACACCCTCTACAGGAGACCGACAATGTCCACCTCATCGATGTCCGCCATGGTCCTCAACCGCTACGGCGAGGACGCGCCTTTCGAATCCGCCACCCTGTCTCGCCCCCAGGTCAGCGCCGGTCAGGTGGTGGTGCGTATCGCCGCCACCAGCGTCAACACCATCGACACCATGATCCGTCAGCTGGGCCAGGAGGAGCTGCCGATCGCGCCGGATCTGCCCGCCGTGCTCGGCATGGACTTTGCCGGCACCATCGAGGAAGTCGGCGAAGGCGTGACCGGCTTCGCCCCGGGCGATGAGGTCTACGGCTGCGCCGGCGGGCTCACCGACCTGCAGGGCAGTCTGGCCGAGTACATGCTCGCCGACGCCCGACTGATCGCGCACAAACCGCGTTCCCTGTCGATGCGTGACGCCGCGGCCCTGCCGCTGGTCGCCATCACCGCCTACGAGGGCCTGACCCGCGCAGGCGCAGGAACCGGCGATAAGGTACTGGTGCATGGCGGCGCCGGTGGCGTCGGCCATGTGGCGGTGCAGCTTGCCCGCCATCTGGGGTGTGAGGTCTACGCCACCGGTTCGGGAGAGCATCAGCGCGAACTGATCGAAGGCTTCGGTGCCACCGCCATCGACTTCAAGACCCAGAGCGTCGATGACTACGTCAACCAGCACACCGATGGTGCCGGCTTCGACGTCATCTTCGACAGCGTGGGCGGCCCCAACCTGATCAACTCCTTCAACGCGGTCAAGCTCAACGGCCAGGTGGCGACGACCATGTCGCTGGCCGAACTGGACATGACACCGGCGCACTTCAAGGGCGCCTCGCTGCACGTGATCTTCATGCTGATTCCGATGATCCACAACGTCGGCCGGGAAGTGCACGGCAACATCCTGTCGACGCTTGCCGAGATCATCGATTCGGGGGCACTGACGCCGCTGGTGGACGACAACCGCTTCGCCCTGGCCGACGTCGGCAAGGCCTACGCCCACCTCACCTCGGGCAAGGCCGTCGGCAAGGTGGTCGTGGACGTCGAGAGCTGATCAGGAAAACCAGCGCTTCAAGGTAGCGCTGGCCCTGTCCTTGTGCTCGTCCTTGACGTAGGCCGCCACGGTCATCAGCGCCACCGCCAGCATGCCCATGTCGTCGGTGTAGCCGACCAGCGGGGTTAGATCCGGCAGGGCGTCCAGCGGTGAGATGAAGTAGCCGAGCGCACCGTAGATGGTGGTCTTGGCCCACACGGGGGTGTCCTTGTCCCGGGCGGCGTAATAGAGCGTCAGCGCCCGGGACAGGGTGACCTCGCCGGCGGCCTTGGCGTAGCGCCCGACCTTGGCCCAGAAGCGCTCGTCGGAATAGTGGCCCTGGTGCTCTTCGATCGGCTCTCCGGCCAGGATGACCTGCTGGGTTGTCTCGTCTTTCATTGTTTCCTCCCGTTGCGCCGTGGCATCGCCCGCTGCCCTTCCCTGAGCCGGCCCCAGTCGGCGATACCTCTATCGCCGATACCATTGTCCTAGTGAAGCAGGACTCACCGTGTCGGTTCAATGGTGTCGCCCTGCCCCGTGCCTGCGCCAGCATCATCGGATGCTTCGTGTCGATTGTTGCCGCAAACGAAAAAGTGATTCCGCCGCGAGCCGCTTTTTCCCCGCCCCTGACGGCGCCACACTCCATTACAACGATTAGGGCTTGTCTGAAAAGTGCCTGCGCTCGGTAATACGGCGTTAAAAATCGGATCAAAATGCTCATTTACACCCCGTAAACTGCGCTTTCTCACCGATTTTTGCCTTGTCTAACCTTCGCTCGTCGACTTTTCGGACAGCGCCTAGCGTTCTATCGAATTGATACGCCTCCCCTCGAGGCAGGAGCCAAGATGAGCTTGCAACGACTGACCAGTGGCCCCTTGACCCTGGGCCTGGAGCTGGCGCTGGACAATGACTGGAGCCCCGCCGGTGAAGCCGCCCGCCTGCGCGATGGTCGCGCCTTCGGCGTCCCCGATCTGAGCGAACACCTTAACCGTGTCCAGCTGGCCGATCGCCTCGGCTTTCGCGCGCTGTGGCTACGCGATGTACCGCTCTACGACCCGCACTTTGGCGACGCCGGTCAGGTGTTCGAGATGTTCACCTACCTGGGCTATCTGGCGGCGTCCACGCAGCGCGCACTGTTGGGCACCGCCGCTACGGTGCTGCCGCTGCGTATGCCCTGGCTGGTCAGAAAGGCCGCCGCCAGCGTGCAACAGCTCAGCGGTGACCGGCTGCTGCTGGGTGTCGCCAGCGGTGACCGTCCGGTGGAATATCCGCTGTTCGGCATACCCTTCGAGCAGCGCGGCGAGGCCTTTCGCGACGCCGTCGCGGTGCTGAGGGGCGATCAGGATGCGCGACTGGACGCCGGCCAGGCGCTGCTGCCGATGGCGACGCCACCGCCCCTGCTGGTGGCCGGTCTGGCCCAGCAGCGCCCGGACTGGGTCGGTCAGCACATGGATGCCTGGCTGGCCTACCCCGGCACGCCGGAGGACCACCGCCGTCGGGTCGGCCTGTGGCGCGAGATGGCCGGCGACAAGCCCTACGTCAGCTTCCTGCACCTGGACCTGGCCGAGCGCGCGGACGAACCGCCTCGCCGCCACCGCTTCGGGCTGAGGGTCGGCAGCCAGGGATTGATCGCCGAGCTCGAGGCCATGCAGGCCGCCGGCGTCAATCACATCGGCCTGAACCTGCGCCGCAACCAGGCGCCGGTGGAAGAGACCCTGCATCGCCTGGCCGAGGAGGTGTTGCCGGCCTTCGATGCTGGCTAGGCTCACCGTGCAGCGACGTGCGACTAACAGCCGGCTCGTCACCCTTGCCACACTCAGGACGCCAGACCCATCCCACCAGCGCCCTTGCCGTACATTTCGGCAAAGCCGGGGATGCGTGCCTCCCACTGGGGTGGCGAGCCGACCATCTCGCGCAGAATCTCGATAAAGCGCCGGGTACGCAGCGGCATCTCGCGGTGGGGATAGAGCAGCGTGATGACGCCGAACTCCGGCAGTGCCAGGTCGGTCATCAGCGGCACGATGCGTCCGTCGCTGACCTCGTTGTACATGGCGAAGGCCGGCAGTACCCCGATGCCCATGCCTTCCATCACCCCACGCTTGATCACCTCGGCCTCGCTGGTGCGCACCTGGCTATTGAGCGACAGCTTCTGCTCCCGCCCCTGGTCATCGAGGTAAGGCAGATAGTCGAGCTGGAACTGCTGTGAGCTGAAGGTCAACGCCGGCAGCCGGGCCAGGGTGGCGAGGTCTCGTGGCTCACCATGGCGCTCGATAAAGGCGGGACTGGCGCCGATCAACAGATGATTGGGCGCCAGTGGCGAGGCCACCAGATTGGAGTCCTTCAGGTCGCCGACCCGCAGCACCAGGTCGTAGCCTTCACCGATCACGTCGACCCGTCGTTCTTCCAACTGCAGGTCCACCTGCACATCGGGATAGTGCTGACGAAAGCGTCGCATGGCCTCGAAGCCCAAGCAGCGGCCGAGGATGCCCGGAGCGCTCACCTTGAGCCGTCCGCTCGGCATCTGCTGCAGGTTCTCCGCCAGCGCCTGGGTATGGTACATCCAGTCACGCAGCTCACGCCCCTGCTGCACCATGGCCTGCCCCGCCTGGGTCAGTGACAGCGAGCGCGTCGAGCGATTGAGCAGGCGCACCCCCAGCTCCTGCTCGAGGCGCGCAATATGCTTGGACACCACCGAGCGATCCAATTCGCGGCGCTTGGCGGCCTCGGAAAAGCTGCCAAGCTCGGCCACATCGACCAGCAGCAGCAGACGACTCGGTTGGTCCATGAAGGTCTCCACAGAAGGTACAAGCGCACAGATGCGTGCATATTTGGCATCAATAATGTGCGACCAACCGGTCTAATACAAGTCTCGATCGAGGATTACACTGGCGAACCTTTTGCTCAGGAGTCGCCAGATGTCCGACCAACGCCCCCCGTGCGACCCCCAGGTGGTGTCGCCTGCCCCCTCCCCTGCGCTTGCCGTATCGCCCTCGGAGTCTGACGACCTGCCTGCTCGAGGGGGTGCCGATAGCGCTGGCCGCACCGAACATCGCAAGGCGAGTCGCACGGCACGTCGTACAACACCGCGTAAGACACCTCGTGCAATACGTCGCCTGGCCCATGGCCTGGGACTCGCCGCCCTGGCGCTGTTGCTGGCGGCCTGCCAACCCGGCAAAGGCCAGGGAGGACCGGGTGACGCTTCCGATGGCGCGGGCTCTGCGCCCGCGCCTCGGGTCGAGGTGGTCCAGGCGGTGCGTCAGCCGGTCTCGAACTGGTATCGCTACACTACCCGCCTCGAGGCTCCCGAGCGTGTCACCCTGCGTCCCCGGGTCACCGGTCAGGTGGCCGAGATTCTGTTCGAGGAAGGCTCCCTGGTCGAACAGGGCCAACCGCTGGTTCGCCTGGACCTGGCGCCCTTCGAGGCGCGGGTGCGTGAGCTGGAGGCGGGGCTTGCCAGGGGCAGGGCCGAGCTGGCCCGCGCCAACGGTGAGGCCAACCGTGCCAATCAGCTGGTCGGGCGCAACCTGATGGCCCGCGAGGAAGCCGAAGCCCGGCGCGCCAGTGCCCAGGCCCAGAATGCCGAGGTCGCCTCGCTGCAGGCACAGCTCGACAGTGCTCGTCTCGATCTGGCCCACGCCGAGGTCAGCGCGCCGATCAACGGTCGCGTCTCCCGCGCCGACCTGACGGTGGGCAACGTAGTCAGCGCCGGCCAGAGCGTGTTGACCACCATCGTCAGCACCGACCAGGTCGACGCCTACTTCGATATCGACGAGCGCAGCTGGAACCGCGACTTTGCCGAGATCACCGCCGATCAGGGCTGGCCGGTAGAACTGCAGCTCGCCGGCCAGGACGACTTCGCCTACCAGGGCGAGCTCGACTTTATCGACAACCGGGTCGATGAGGCCACCGGCACCCTGAGGGTGCGCGCTCGCTTCGACGCCGGGCATCCATCGCTGCGCCCCGGCGCCTTCGCCCGGGTGCGAATCGCTGCCGCCCGCCATCGCGATGGGGTGCTGGTGCCCGACCGCGCCGTCGGCACCGACCTCGACGCCAACTTTGTACTGGTCGCCGACGAACAGGGCAAACTCGCCTATCGCAAGGTCACCACCGGCGCCCGCTTCGGGGCCTGGCGCGAGATCAGCGAAGGGCTCGAGGGCGGTGAGTCTGTGGTCGCCGCCGGTCCTTCGAAGTTCGGCCCCGGCATGGCGATCTCTCCTGCGCTGGTCGACGGCCCCGACCGCGCCCCGCTGGAGCAACTGCGAGAGCGTACCCGTCGCCTGGCCGAACGCCTCGACGCAGCGCCCGGCTCCCCCACTGCGTCTGTCCCTGAATTGGCCCCCGGCCCGGTTACCGATGCCGCCTCGGGCGACACCACTGGCGATGCGGGCACGCTGGCCGCCGACGCCAAGCACCTCGACCAGGAGCCTGCGCGCACATGAACCTGTCGAACTTCTTTATCCGACGCCCGGTGTTCGCTGCGGTGCTGTCGATCCTGATCGTGGTGGCCGGAAGCCTGGCGCTGTTCAAGTTGCCGGTCTCTGAATACCCCGAGGTGGTGCCACCCACCGTGGTGGTCAAGGCCAACTACCCCGGCGCCAATCCAGAGGTCATCGCCAAGACCGTGGCCACCCCGCTGGAGCAGGAAATCACCGGGGTCGAGGGCATGCTGTACATGGACTCCCAGTCCACCGCCGACGGCAACCTGACGCTGACCGTGACCTTCGCCCTCGGCACCGACCTGGACCAGGCCCAGGTCAACGTCCAGAACCGGGTGGCCCGCGCCACGCCTCGCCTGCCACAGGAGGTCCAGGCGCTGGGGGTGACCACCGAGAAGTCGTCGCCCAACCTGACCATGGTGGTCCACCTGACCTCACCGGATGGGCGCTACGACCAGCTGTGGCTGTCGAACTTCGCGCGGCTGAACCTGCAGGACGACATCGCACGCCTCGAGGGTGTGGGTGACGTCGGCCTGTTCGGGGCCGGCGAGTACGCCATGCGGGTGTGGCTCGACCCGGACGCCATCGCCTCCCGGGGCCTCGGCGCCAGCGACGTGGTGGCGGCGCTGCGTGAGCAGAACCAGCAGGTCGCCGCCGGCAGCCTGGGCGCCCAGCCGGCCCCGCGCGAGAGCCAGTTCCAGCGTCTGCTCAACGTCAAGGGACGGTTGTCCTCGCCTGAAGAATTTCGCCAGATCGTGATCCGGGTGGACGACGACGGCCGCATCACCCGCCTGGGCGACGTCGCCCGGGTGGAGCTCGGCGCCGACCAGTACGCCCTGCGCGCCCAGCTCGACGGCAAGGACGCGGTGGCCTTGCCGGTGTTCCAGCGTCCGGGCTCCAACGCCATCGCCCTGTCCGACGGGGTGCGCGACTATATGGCCGAGGCCGCCGAGACCTTCCCCGACGGCGTCGACTACGACATCGTCTACGACCCCACGGTGTTCGTGCGCGGCTCCATCGAGGCGGTGGTGCATACGCTGCTGGAGGCGGTGCTGCTGGTGGTGGTCGTGGTGGTGCTGTTCCTGCAGACCTGGCGGGCCTCGCTGATTCCGCTGATCGCGGTGCCGGTCTCGCTGATCGGCACCTTCGCGGTGATGCAGCTGATCGGCGTATCGATCAATACGCTGTCGCTGTTCGGCCTGGTGCTGGCGATTGGCATCGTGGTGGACGACGCCATCGTGGTGGTGGAGAACGTCGAGCGCAATATCGAACTCGGCCACTCGCCCTATGAGGCCACCCGCATCGCCATGAGCGAGGTCACCGGGCCGATCATCGCCATCGCCCTGGTGCTGACCGCGGTATTCGTGCCGACCGCCTTCATCAGCGGCCTGACCGGCCAGTTCTACCAGCAGTTCGCGCTGACCATCACCATCTCGACGCTGATCTCGGCGTTCAACTCGCTGACCCTGTCACCGGCGCTGTCGGCGCTGTTGCTCACGCCCCACGGGGCTAAGCCCGACTGGCTGACCCGGCTGATCGACGCCCTGTTCGGCCGCTGGCTGTTCAGCCCCTTCAACCGCGCCTTCGCTGCCATGTCGCGGGGCTACACCGGGCTGATTCGTCGCCTACTGCGCTTCGGGCTGATCGTCGGTCTCGGCTACCTGGCGTTGCTGGGACTCACCGGCAAGCTGTTTCAGGAGGTCCCCGGCGGCTTCATTCCGTCCCAGGACAAGCAGTACCTGGTGGCCATGGCCCAGTTACCCGACGCCGCGAGCCTCGAGCGCACCAGCGAGGTGCTCGCCGAGATGCAGGAGATCGCCCTGGCAACGCCGGGCGTGGCCAACACCGTGGCCTTCCCCGGTCTTTCGGTGAATGGCTTCGTCAATGCCTCCAACTCAGGCATCGTCTTTACCCCGCTTGCGCCCTTCGACGAGCGCCAGTCGCCGGAGCTTTCGGCCGGCGCCATCGCCGCCCGCCTCAATGCCCAGTTCGCCCAGATCGACGAGGCCTACGTGGCGGTGTTCCCGCCCCCGCCGATCCTTGGCCTTGGCACCACCGGGGGCTTCAAGCTGCAGCTGCAGGACCGCGGCAACGTCGGCTTCGACGGGCTGTTCGAGGCGACCCAGGCGGTGGTCGGCGCCGCCAACCAGGACCCGCGGCTGGCCGGTGTCTACTCGAGCTACCGCATCCAGGTGCCGCAATACGACGTGGAGGTGGACCGCGAGCAGGCGCTGGTGATGAATGTCTCGCTGGACGCGGTGTTCGACACCCTGCAGATCTACCTGGGGTCGCTCTACGTCAACGACATCAACCGCTTCGGCCGGACCTACCAGGTGCGCGCCCAGGCCGACGCCGAATACCGCCTGGACGCCGAGGCCATCCGCCAGCTCAAGGTGCGCAGCAACGACGGCCGGATGATTCCGCTGGGCAGCTTCGTCGAGATCAGCCCGACCACCGGGCCGGACCGGGTCATGCACTACAACACCTTCGTCAGCGCCGACATCAACGGCTCGCCGGCGCCGGGGATGTCCAGTGACCAGGCCAAGCAAGCGATCGAGGAGGTGCTGGCCGCCACCCTGCCGGCCGGCGTGGCCTACGAGTGGACCGAGGTCACCTACCAGCAGGTGCTGGCGGGCAACACCATGATCTACGTCTTCCCGCTGGTGGTGCTGCTGGTGTTCCTGGTGCTGGCGGCCCAGTACGAGAGCTGGTCATTACCGTTCTCGATCATCCTGATCGTGCCGATGACGCTGCTGTCGGCCATGGCCGGTGTGTGGTTGACCGGCGGCGACAACAACATCTTCACCCGCATCGGCTTGATCGTGCTGGTGGCGCTGGCCTGCAAGAACGCCATCCTGCTGGTGGAGTTCGCCCGCGAGCAGCAGAGCCAGGGACAGTCGCGACTGGACGCCGTGCTGACCGCCTGCCGCCTGCGCCTGCGGCCGATCCTGATGACCTCGGTGGCCTTCACCGCTGGCGTCATCCCGCTGATGCTGGCCTCCGGCGCCGGCAGCGAGATGCGTCAGGCGATGGGCGTGGCGGTGTTCTACGGGATGATCGGGGTGACCCTGTTCGGGCTCTTGCTGACCCCGCTATTCTATGTGGGCGTGCGTCGCCTGGTGGAACGTCGCCGGCCACGCTCAGGCGATAGCGATAGCGATACCGATAGCGATAGCGATAGCGATACCGCGACAGCCGAGGCGACATCACCTTCCGCCTCCTGAGGCCCTGCCCGCTGCCGAGTCTGGCGTTACCTGCGTCGGACTCGGCAGGCGGCCCACCATTGGCGGACGTGCATCAGAACAGGCGCGCCGCGTTCAGGGAAGCCGCAGCGCTTCCATCAGGGAAGCCGCAGCGCTTCGATCGACCGGGCCATATCGTCCGCCAGGGCGTGCACCGCCTGGCTATCGACCTCGCGCTGGGCGTAGGCGCGAAGGCCCATCACCTCGGCCTGTAGCCGCCGTCCCAGGCGCACCGGGTCGGCGCTCGGTTCAAGCTCGCCGGCGTCCTTGGCGGCGCGAAACTGCTCGACGAAGCAGGCTTCCATGGCCTCGAGCAGGGCCTCGGCCTTGCCCAGCGCCGCCTGCTCTCGCTCGCCCAGCTCCAGCAGGCTCTTCACCAGCATGCAGGCCCGGCTGGGCAGTTCCTGGTCCCGCAGACAGCCCAGCTTGCGCAGGTAGGCGGCCAGCCCCGACAAGGGCGAGTCGTACTCGGCCAGGGTACGCTCGAGCTCGACCAGTCCGAGCCGGGCATAGCGTTCCAGCGCCTCCTGAAACAACGCATCCTTGCTGCCGAAGGCGGCATAGATGCTGCCCGGCCGCATATCGAGGGTGCGTTCCAGGTCCTTGAGCGAGGTGGCGTGGAACCCCTTCTGCCAGAACAGGTGCAGGGCACGTTCCAGCGAATCCTGACGGTTATGTAGTGTCGCGCGCGGCATGGATGGGTCCGGTGTCGTGGCCGGTACGGCCTTCAGAAAATTGAGCAACTGCTCAAATTTTAACTTGAGTGATCGCTCAGGTATAGCTAGAGTATGCCCGAACGGCTTTCAGCAGGGCCTGCTGGCGGCCAATTTTGAGCAATCGCTCAAAAAATTCGGAATCAATGGCGCGTGCAACGCCCCGGTCTGCAACGGTCTGCGGCCTTGCCACAGGCGCCATCACACAGGAGAACCCGATGACCGACTTTAGCCTCCACGACAAGCAAAGCGCCCCCGAAGAGAGCCAGGCACTGCTCGACAACTCGGTCAACGCCTTTGGCATGATCCCCAACCTGCACGCGGTCATGGCCGAGGCACCGGGCCTGCTGGAAGGCTACCAGCGCCTGCACCAGCTATTCCTGGATTCCTCCTTCGATGCCGAGGAAACCACCGTGGTGTGGCAGACCATCAACGTCGAGCACAACTGCCACTACTGCGTGCCGGCCCACACCGCCATCGCCAAGCAGATGGAAGTGGATGACGCCGTCTCCGACGCCCTGCGCAACGAAGACCCGCTGCCCAACGAGCGCCTCGAAGCGCTGCGTACCTTCACCCTGTCGGTCGTGCGCGAACGTGGCAACGTCGATGACGACGCCGTGCAGGCCTTCCTCGACGCCGGCTACACTAAGCGCCAGGTGCTCGAAGTGATCCTGGCCCTGTCCCAGAAGGTCATGAGCAACTACACCAATCACCTGGCCAACACCCCGGTGGACGAACCCTTCGCCAAGTTCGACTGGAAGAAGGCCGAGTAACGACCACCCTATCGACAGGACGCCTCTGTGGCGTCCTGTCGAGGTGACTGGTCGTGGTGACTGGCCGAGGCCACCGAAGGCCCCGTCGATCGCGACGGACTCGATCAAGGAGACGCCATGACTGCCCCAGAACGCCCCGACGTGCTGGTCTTCGACGTCAACGAGACGTTGCTCGACCTGACCCACCTTGAGCCGCTGTTCGATCGGCTGTTCGGCGACCCGGCGATGCTGCGCGAATGGTTCGCCCAACTGATCCTCTACTCCCAGTCGATGACCCTGTCGGGACTCTATACGCCCTTCGGTCAGCTCGGCGCAGGCGCCCTGCGCATGACCGCCGAGATTCACGGGGTCACCCTCGAGCAGAACGATCTCGACGAACTGGGTGAGCGCATCGGCTCCATGCCGGCGCACCCCGACGTGGCCCCGGCACTCGAGCGGCTTCGCCAGGCCGGCTTTCGCCTGGTCACCCTGACCAACTCGGCACCGGGCGCTGGCCCCACGCCGCTGGAAAAGGCAGGACTGGCCGAGTATTTCGAACGCTCATTCAGCGTCGACCAGGTCAAAAAGTTCAAGCCCGCGCCGGACACCTACGCCCAGGTCGCCGAGGCCATGCAGACACCGCCATCTAGACTGTGCCTGATTGCCTGCCACCTGTGGGATACCATCGGCGCCCAGGCCGCCGGCTGGCAGGGCGCGCTGGTGCTCCGACCCTACAACGCCCTGTTGCCGGCGGACGGCGTCCCGGTACCGGACTACAGCATCGACGATATCGGCAAGTTGGCGGATCGGTTGATTGGTTCCTGATCAAGCAGCTCCGCTACTTGATTCGGCGGCCAGTCCCGCAGGCCGGGCCTGGTACTGCCTCCCGAAGACACCTTGCGAAATCACATTCTTTGCTCTACCATGCGCAGCCTCTCGACGCCGCATCCCCTGCGGCATCTGCGCGCCCGTAGCTCAGCTGGATAGAGTACCTGACTACGAATCAGGTGGTCGGAGGTTCGAATCCTCCCGGGCGCGCCATCGATTGTCTTTCCTGCATATTGTCTGCCTGGCTTTTCTTTCTGGCCTTTCTGTCGGGCTTTTCTGTCTATCCTTTCTATCTGACCTTTCGTTCGACGCCCTTCCAATTTCTATACCGACGTCGACCGCGTCATCAGAACACTTTTTTACAAAAATACGACAATCCAGCAACTCCTTGTATTTGGCGCGAAACATCCGCCAACATCGGCCTTTCTCGCCGCAATGAGACGCTTTATCTCCCTACCCTGATTATCCTCCCCCGCCTTACCTCTTCTGTTGCACTGAATCGTCAACAACTCCTCCTATACTCGAGCGATCGGGCTCCCTCGGAGCCTCTCATCGCGTCAAATCACTGGTCATCGTGGTACGTGACCGGGTCAGGGAGACAGACGGTGTTCGCATTCAGTCCTTATCGCAACAGAGCGCAACGCTGGAGCGGTTATCTAGCGGCCAGCCTTATCATGACGATGTCCACGTCGGTGCTTGCCCAGGAGAATGACTCCCAGCAGCAGGACAACGGAAACTCGTCCAAACCCAACATCCTGGTGCTGTGGGGCGACGATATCGGGCAGTCCAATATTTCGGCCTTCACCCACGGTCTGGTGGGCTACCAGACCCCCAATATCGACCGCATCGCCGACGAAGGCATGATGTTCACCGACTACTATGGTGAACAGTCCTGCACCGCCGGCCGCTCGTCCTTCATCACCGGCCAGAGCGTGTTTCGCACAGGGCTATCCAAGGTGGGTCTACCAGGCGCCGCTCAGGGCATCAGCGAGAAGGACCCGACCATCGCCGCCCTGCTCAAGGCCGAAGGCTACGCCACCGGCCAATTCGGCAAGAACCACCTGGGCGATCGCGACGAACACCTGCCGACCAATCACGGTTTCGACGAATTCTTCGGTAACCTCTATCACCTCAACGCCGAGGAAGAACCCGAGCACCCGGACTACCCCGCCGACATGGAAATGCCGGACGGGCGCACCTTCCGCGAAGCCTTCGGCCCCCGTGGGGTGATCAAGTCCAGCGCCGACGGGCAGATCGAGGACACCGGACCGCTGACAAGCCAGCGAATGGAGACCATCGACGAAGAATCCTCCGCCGCGGCGCTAGACTTCATCGAGCGCAAGACCGCCGAGGGCACCCCCTGGTTTGTCTGGTGGAACGCGACCCGCATGCACTTCCGTACCCACGTCAAGGACGAGCTGCGCGGTATCTCCGGTCAGAACGAATACGCCGACGGTATGGTCGAGCACGACATGCACGTGGGCCAGTTCCTCGACAAGCTTGACGAGCTGGGCATCGCCGACAACACCATCGTGTTCTACTCCACCGACAACGGGCCGCACATGAATACCTGGCCCGACGCTGGCATGACGCCATTCCGCGGTGAAAAGAACACCAACTGGGAAGGCGGCTGGCGGGTACCCGCCATGGTCCGCTGGCCAGGTCAGATCGAGGAAGGCTCCATCTCCAACGAGGTCATGCACCACATGGACTGGATGCCGACCTTCATGGCCGCCGTCGGCAACGATTCCATCAAGCAGGACCTGCTGGAGGGTGGCGTTCAGGCCATCGGTCGCGAGTACAACGTACATCTGGACGGCTACAACTTCCTGCCCCTGCTCACCGGGGAAAGTGAGGAAGGCCCCCGTCATGAAGTGTTCTACTTCTCCGATGACGGTGACCTGACCGCGCTGCGCTACGATGACTGGAAGCTGGTGTTCATGGAGCAGCGCATCGAGGGTACCTTCGAAGTGTGGGCTAACCCCTTCACCCCGCTGCGTGTCCCCTTGATGTTCAACCTGCGCCGCGATCCCTACGAGCGTGCTCAGCTGACCTCCAACACCTACTATGACTGGTTGCTGGATCACTCCTTCCTGGCTCTTCCCGCCCAGTCCTATGTGGCAAACTTCCTGGAGACCTTCAAGGAGTTTCCCCCACGCATGAAGGCAGCAAGTTTCAGTCTGGATCAGGTAATGGAAGCCCTGGAACAGCCTGCCAGCGTTCACTGACGCCGGCTTGAACGCCACGAGCCGCTCCCCCGGGGGCGGCTCGTCGGTGAAAAAAGACGGGTCGAAGAGCCCCTTCCATTCTCTCAAGGAACCGAGTGCATGAATCCCCCTAATCCGAGCATCCTCCAACGACAGTCACTGGCAACGCTGCTGCCCGCGGTACTGCTGTCTCTGCTTCCTGCGATGGCACTGGCCGACCCGCTGCCTTCCTGGAATGCCGGTCACAGCAAGAGCACCATCGTCGACTTTGTCGAGTCCACCAGCGATCCGGACAACGATGACTTCGTGCCACAGGAGCGACGCATCGCGGTGTTCGACAACGATGGCACCCTGTGGAGTGAGCAGCCCGCCTACACCCAGTTGCTCTACGCCCTGGACCGCGCCAGCGAGGCCGACCCCGAGGCGCTCGACACGCCGCTCAAGAAGGCCGCCGCCGAAGGTGACATCGACACCCTGCTGGAGGCAGGCGAGGAAGGCATCCAGGCGCTGCTGTCGCTGTCCCACCAGGACCTGTCGCTGAGTGACTTCCAGCAGGACGTTAGCGACTGGCTGGCCAACGCCACCCACCCCGCGACCGGCCGCTTCTACACCGACATGGTCTACCAGCCGATGCTCGAACTGCTCGGCTATCTGCGCGACCACGGCTTCTCGACCTACATCGTCTCCGGTGGCGGGCTCGAGTTCATGCGCGTCTTCGCCAGCGACGTCTATGGCGTGCCGCCCCAGAACATCATCGGCAGTACCGGCGAGATGGAACTGGTCGATCTCGAGGACGATCCGCAGCTCTACAAGCGCGGCGGCGACATCTGGCTCGATGACGGCCCCGGCAAGGTGATATCGATCAACCGCCATCTGGGCCAGCGCCCGATTCTCGCCGTGGGCAACTCAGACGGCGACGTGCCGATGCTGATCTGGACCACCGAGGGCGAAGGCCCGCGCCTTGGCGTGCTGGTTCACCACACCGATGGCGAGCGCGAGGTCGCCTACGACAGCGACAGCCATATCGGACGCCTGGCCGATGGCCTGGAACAGGCTGAAGCGCGCGACTGGCAGTTGATCGACATGGCCCGCGACTGGCAACGCCTCTACCCGGAGAAACCATGAGCCTCAACGACGACATCAAGGGACTCGAGGCCGCCATCGGCGAGTCGATCATCGGCCAGCGCGACGTCATTCGGCGGCTGGTGATCGGCCTGCTGGCCGGCGGCAACCTGCTGATCGAAGGCCTGCCGGGACTGGCCAAGACCCGCGCGGTCAAGGCCATGGCACGCCACCTGGAGGCCGACTTCAGTCGTATCCAGTTCACGCCCGACCTGCTGCCTTCCGACGTGACCGGCAGCGAGGTCTACCATCAGGGCGAGGAAGGCGCGGTATTCCGTTTTCACCCGGGCCCGCTGTTCGCCAATCTGGTGCTGGCCGACGAGATCAACCGCGCCCCGGCCAAGGTGCAGTCGGCCCTGCTCGAGGCCATGGAGGAGCGCCAGGTCACGGTGGGCGGCACGACCCACAAGATGCCGGAGCTGTTCATGGTGCTGGCCACCCAGAACCCGATCGAGCAGGAAGGCACCTACCCGCTGCCCGAGGCGCAGATGGACCGCTTCATGATGCATGTGCGGGTCGACTACCCCAGCCGCGAGGAAGAGGTTCAGGTGATTCGCCTGGTGCGTCAGGAAGAGCAGGCCAACAATCGCGAGGCAAGCCCGGCCGCCGGCGACGCTCCTGCTCAGGTCCCCGTGGCCCTGGCCCAGGAGGCGATCTTCGCCGCCCGCCGCGAGATCGCCGCCCTGCACGTGGCCGAGCCGATGGAGCAGTACATGGCCACGCTGGTGGACGCCACCCGTCACCCGGCGGACTTCAGCGACGACCTGGCCCGCTACATCGAACTCGGCGCCAGCCCGCGCGCCTCGCTGGCGCTCGACCGTTGCGCCCGCGCCCACGCCTGGCTCGAAGGCCGCGACTACGTGGATCCGGTGGACGTCCAGCAGGTGGCTCCGGAGGTGCTGCGCCACCGCATCGGGCTGAGCTTCGAGGCCCAGGGCCAGGGCTTCAGCGCCGACGACGCGGTCGCCACCCTGCTTGGCTGCGTGGCGCTCCCCTGAGGCCTGGACCCGGTCCGTACACGCCTTCTAGCCGCCAGACTTCGCCACGGCGTGAGCCTCGCCCCGGCAAGGGACGGATCCCTGGACAAGAGGTATCGATGCGCCTGCCATTCGCCAGACACCCGGCTTCCCGGACGGTGCCCGGCTCCACGGAGCGAACCACGCTGGATCCGCGCGTGCACCTGGACCTGGCCCAGCTGACGGCCCTGGAACCCCAGGGCCGCCGCCTGCGACTGCTGCCGCGCCAGCCGGCTCGCAGCGTGCTCAATGGCCGCCATGGCTCGCACCTCCGGGGGCGCGGCCTGGACTTCCTTGAACTACGCGACTATCAGCCATCGGACGACGTGCGCAACATCGACTGGCGGGTCACCGCGCGCACCGGCACTCCCCATGTACGGGTGTTCACCGAAGAGCGCGATCGCCCCGCCCTGTTGGTGGTCGACCAGCGCATGTCGATGTTCTTCGGCAGCCGCCACGCCATGAAGTCGGTCACCGCCGCCGAAGCCGCCGCGCTGCTGGGCTTCGCTGTGCTGGAGCAGGGCGACCGGGTGGGCGGCATCGTGGTCAGCGACGAGGCCGTCGAAGAGTTCCGACCGCGTCGCTCCCGGGCCCAGCTGATGCGCTACCTGAGCGCCCTGGCCCAGGCCAACCAGGCCTTGCATCCACAGCGCAAGGCACCCGCGCCGACCTCGCTGGATCAGGTACTGACGTCGGTGGCACGCCTGGCCAGCCGTGACCACCTGATCATCCTGCTCAGCGATTTCGACGTTCCGGGCCCGCGCACCGAAGCACTGCTCGGCGCCATCCGCCGCCACAATGACCTGATGCTGGTGGCGGTCAGCGACCCCTTGTCCGAGCGCTTGCCTGACGACCTCGCCTGCGTGGCCACCGACGGTCAACGCCACGCCCGCTTTGATACCTCCGACGCCGATCAGCGCCGGGCGTTGGAAAGCGTGGCCAGGGAGCGCCGCCAGCAGCTTGAGCGCTGGTCACGACAGCTTGGCGTAGGCCTGGCGTCGCTGTCTGCGGGCTCCCCCACCCTGCCCCAGCTGCGTACCTTACTGGGGCTGCCGTCCGAGGGTGCTGCTGGTTCAGACGCTGGCGATGACCCGGCGACAGGGGGGCCGCGATGAGTACCGCTGCGAGCAACGACGATATCGTGATGTTGCCCGACCTGATCGATCAGCTGTCCGAGGCACCGGTTCCCCCTGCGATCCCCTGGATACCCCAGACCTGGGGCTGGTCGCTGCTGGCCGTCGTGATAGTGGCGCTATTGGCGCTATGGGGCATCCGTCGGTATCTGCGCTGGCGTGCCGATGCCTATCGCCGCGCCGCCCTGATCGAGCTCGGCCAGCGCCTGGATGACGAAGGAGCGATCGCCCTGGCGGAGATCCTCAGGCGGACCGCCCTCTCTGCCTATCCGCGAGAGCGTGTCGCCGGCCTGACCGGCCAGCGCTGGTGGCGCTTTCTCGATGCAAGCCTGGGCGACAGACGCACCCCGCATTTCGACGGCCCGCTGGGCCAGGAGCTGTCCACGGCGCCCTACCGGGCCACCCCGACAGACGGCACCAATCCCCCATCGGCGGAACTCGTGGCACTGAGCCGACGCTGGATCCGCCACCACCGTCGCGATATTCCCCAGGAGTCGGCGTCATGATCGAACTGGCGACGCCCTGGGCGCTGGCCCTGCTGCCGCTGCCGTTACTGGCCTACTGGCTGCTGCCAGCCCACCGCCAACGGCTGGCAGCGCTGCGCCTGCCGTTCTTTCAGCGACTGGTGGAGGCCGCCGGTGTCTCGGTTCCGCGCGGCCGCCAGCGCTCGCCGCTGGCTCGGCTGACACAGCCGCTGGTGTGGGGACTGATCGTGCTGGCCCTGGCCCGTCCGGAGAAACTCAGCGAACCCATCGTCTGGCAGAGCGCCGCCCGCGACCTGATCCTGGCGGTGGACATCTCCGGCAGCATGGATGAGTCCGACCTGATCGATGCCGAGGGTGAGCCCCGCCAGCGCCTGGCGGCGGTCAAGGAGGTCATCGCCGACTTCGTCGCCGATCGCGAGGGCGAGCGTCTGGCGCTGATCGTGTTTGGCTCGCGGGCCTACGTCCAGGCGCCGCTGACCGAGGACCTCAAGACGCTGACCACGCTGCTCGACCAGACCGAGGTCGGCATGGCCGGCCCGCATACCGCGCTGGGTGACGCCATGGGTCTGGCCATCCGCCAGTTCGAGGCAAGCGACGTGGAACAGCGGCTGTTGATCCTGCTGTCCGACGGCGCCGACACCGGCAGCCGCATGAGCCCCATCAACGCCGCCTCCATCGCCGCCGAGCGCGATGTGCGGGTGATCACCATCGCCATGGGTGACCCCCAGGGCAGCGGCGAAAACCGCGTCGATAGCGAAACCCTCGAGGCCATTGCCGAGACCACCGATGGCGCCTTCTTCACCGCCACCGACCAGCAGGCGCTTGCCGCCATCTACGCGCGTATCGATGAGCTGGCACCGCGCGAGGTCGCCACCCATAGCTATCGCGAGCACCGCTCGCTGAGTCACTGGCCGCTCGCGCTGGCGGCGGTACTGGTGCTGCTGACGCTGGTATTGGATCGCCGGCAGCTGGCCCGCTCGCGGACGGCTGGCGCTCCCCCTGGCGGGAAGGCAGATGCCCGGACAGACGCCACTGAGAAGCGGAGTACCAGTCGCGGAGACAACGCGCAGGAGGGCACACCATGAGCGAGTGGCTCGACGGGCTCTCCGCGCTGCACCTGCTGCGCCCACTGTGGTGCCTGCTGCTGCCGCTGGTGGTGGTGCTGTGGTGGTGGCGCCGACGGATCCCCTCGGCGGACATCGGCGGTGACCATTTTGCTCCCCACCTGGCATCTGCCCTGCGTGCCGATGGGCACGACCGCCGCCGACTGCGGCCTCTGGACACCCTGGCGCTGCTCGCCATCCTGCTGATCCTGGGCGTTGCCGGTCCCGCCTGGACGCGCATGCCCAACCCGCTGATCGCCCAGAGCGCCCCGCTGGTGGTGGTGCTGGAGGTCAGCGCCAGCATGGACCAGAGCGACGTGCCACCAAGCCGCATGGAGCGCGCCAAGCACAAGATCCAGACCCTGC
Source organism: Halomonas sp. EF61 (assembly GCF_040147045.1). NCBI lineage: Bacteria > Pseudomonadati > Pseudomonadota > Gammaproteobacteria > Oceanospirillales > Halomonadaceae > Halomonas > Halomonas sp. EF61. The sequence goes on from NZ_JAMSHM010000002.1 coordinate 880,939, forward strand.
TCGAGCGTCGCGACGGCGCCCGTACCGCCTTGATCGCCTACGCCGGCAGTGCCCACCAGGTGGTGCCGCTGACCGACGACCCGGCGCTGGTCACGCCCTACCTCGAGGGGCTTTCCAGCGACGTCATGCCGGAAGAGGGCGACGCCGCCGGGCAAGCGCTGGCGCTTGCCGCCAGCGTGCTCGACGGGGCTCGACGCGACAACGCAGGGCTTCCCGGCGCGGTACTGCTGGTGAGCGACGGCGTCACCGCCCAGGGTTCCGTCACGGCCGGTCTCGGCGAGGATGACACCCTGCTGGTGCTGGACATGAACGCTCCCGGAAGCTCCGGGACAAGCACGGCGTCGGTGGCAGGCGCGACCCGCGTGGGGCTGAGCGTTGACGACGCCGACGTGGACGAGATCACCCGCCGTCTGGCCGCCACCTACCAGCAGGCGCTACGCGATGACGACCGCCTGGCCTGGGAGGATCGCGGCGTATGGCTGGCCTGGCCGGCGGCACTGCTCGCTCTACTGGGCTTTCGCCGCGGCTGGCAGCTCGGCCTGTCCGGCCTGGCGCTGCTGCCGGTGCTGTGGGCCGGGCCCGTCACGCCGGCCCTGGCCCAGGAGGCGTCCCGGGCCACCGAGACCCTCGACACCAGCCTGGCGGGAAGGCTGACCCAGGGCCTCGCGGACGCCTTTCTGACGCCGGATCAGCAGGGCCGATGGTGGGCCGAACGCAACGACTACGGCCGTGCGGCCCGCCACTTCGAGGATCCGGCCTGGCTCGGCTATGCGCTCTACCGCGATGGCCAGTACCAGGCGGCGGTCGAGGTGCTCGACCGGCTCGACAGCGCCGATGCCGCCTTCACCCAGGGGCTGGCGCTGATCAAGAATCGTCAGTACCGCCCCGCCATCGACGCCTTCGAGACGGTGCTCGCGCGCGACCCCGACTATCCCGAAGGTCAACGCAACCTGGAACTGGCCAGGGAGATTCTCGCTTACGTCGAGGACACCCGTGAGCAGTCCGATACCGGCGAGGAGCTCGGCATCGGCGCCGACGACGTGGTATTCGACAATGAAGAGGCCCGGGGTGAGGACACCGAACAGCCGGTGGAGGAACCTGGCCAGCAGATCACCGCCGAGCAGTGGATCGAGACCCTGGACACCGATACCAGCGACTTCCTGCGCCAGCGCTTCGCCATCGAGGCGCAGGCTCCCGCTAGCTCTGATAGTGATAGCGACAACGACAGGGAGACGGCGCCATGAACCCACGTCGAGTCAGCCGCGCCTCGCGCCCTGGCAAGAGTGCGCCGCGTCTGGCGGGGCTCATGCTGCTGTCGTTGCTGCTGTCGTCGCTGGCGCTGACGTCGACGCTTTGCTCGGCCGCAGCGACAGCGGCGGATACCAGCTCGCCCCCGGTCCGGCTCACGGTCGAGCTCGAGCCGCAGGAGCTGGCGCCCGGCGACAGCGCCGAGCTGCGTGTCCAGGTGCTGGTACCCACCTGGATGCCTGAGCCGGTGACCTTTCCGAGCCTGGACCAGCCGGGGCTCAGGGTGACCCTGGGCGATCGCGCCACCACCCCGACCAGCCAGCGCGTCGATGGAAAGACCTGGTCCGGTGTCTCGCGCCGCTATCGCCTGACGCCACTGTCCGCCGGACGCTTCGAACTGGGCAGCGGCAGCCTCGAGGTCACCTATGCCTCTCCCGAGGACAACTCCCCGACCCAGCAACGCCTCACCCTGCCACCGGTGACCCTGACGGCCCAGCTGCCCGAGGCCGCCGAGGGACTCGAGCCCTATCTGTCGGCCCGCGACATCGAGCTGACCCAGACGCTCGAGATCGTGCGAGCGGGCAAGCACGGAGAGAACGGCAAGAACGGCAAGAACGGAGAGAATGGCAAGAACGGAGAGCAGGCGCAGGGCCAGAAGGGAGACGATGGTGATGCTGACGACACAGAAAACGCGGGCGACGACCGACAGTCACCTGAGCAAGACGATGCCGACGACGACAGCGGCCCCATCGAGCTCGAGGCCGGCGACAGCGTCACCCGCACGGTCACCGCGCGACTGAGCGGCGGCAGCGCCCTGCTGCTGCCCGACCTGCTGTCTGCAACGGCCAAGGAGGCAGGCGACGAGACAGCAATGGCCCCGCTCGGGGTCTATCCCGAGACACCACGCCTTGAAGAGTCCAGCGATGGCGGCACCCGTACCGACCGCGTGACCTATGTGGCAGAAACCGGTGGCAAGAGTTCTCTGCCCGGAGTCTCGCTGCGCTGGTACGATCCCGAGAGCGACAGCCTGGCGGAGGCAGAGCTTGCGCCGATCGAGGTCAGCGTCTCGGCGCCCCGCGCCGCACGCAGCGCAGAGGACTGGTCGCGCCTCGTTCTCGGCGTCTTGCCCTGGCTGCTGGGACTGGTGCTGCTGGTGTCGCTCGCCACCTGGCTGTGGCGGCGCCTTGCCATCGGTGCCAAGGTGCGTGCGCATTGGCAACATCACCAGCAACAACAGCGCCAGCGTCGCGAGGCCAGCGGCGTGGCCGGGCTTCAGCGCCTGAAGCGATCCCTCGATGCCCGCGACCTGGTCGCGGTGCGCCGACACTGGGAGGCCCTGGAACCCCATCTGGACAGCAATAGCGAGGCGCGCGCCCGCTTTGCCAACCAACTCGACGCCCTGTGTCGCGCCTGCCTCGGTCCCGACCGCGAGATCGCCAAGCCAGCGGCAGGTTTTCGCGATACTGGTGGCGATGGCGACGGCGGCAGCAATGGCGATGGCAATGGCGGCGGCGATGGCATGGACAGTAAAGAATCCCTCTGGCAACGCCTGGCACAGGCCCTGCCAAGTGCGCGAGAACTTGCATCATCGCGCCCCGCAAACCGACAGCTTGCCCACGACCGCCTGACGGCGTTGAACCCGACTGCACAAGTGACCCGACGTAATGCGTGAACCTGGCCGTTTATCCTTTCTTCGATGCCTGCGTGCTCGACTTGCGACGCTCCTTCCGAGCGTCGAGTCCACAGGGCCCGCACCAGCGCTTTGGTCGACGCTGGCACCAGCGCTTTCGATGGTATCGGCACCAGCGCTTGCCATGGCCCTGATGGCGGGGTTGCTGGCCGCACCGGAGAGCATTGCCCAGACGCCTCAGGGAACGCCCCCGACGACGGCCACCGAAGCCAAGGGCTACGCCCCCGAAGGAAGCTGCGCCTCCTGTCACGAGGCCGAGACCCAGGCATGGCAGGATTCCGACCACGCCTGGGCGCTGCGCGACGCCACCCCCGACAACGTACTGGGCGACTTCGACGAAGCCAGCTTCGAGGATGGCGAGGTCAAGGCACGCTTTCACCGCCGAGGCGATACCTTCCTGGCGACCCTGGAAGGCCCACAGGACCCCGCCGAGACCTTCGAGATCCGCCACACCTTCGGCGTACGCCCGCTGCAGCAGTATCTAGTCGAGCAGCCAGGGGGACGACTGCAGAGTTTGACCATCGCCTGGGACTCGCGCCCCGCCGACGAAGGTGGACAGCGCTGGTTCTCGCTCTACCCGGGCCAGGCGTTTACCCCCGATGACCCCCTGCACTGGCGCGGGCGCTACCAGAACTGGAACGCCATGTGCGCCGACTGCCACTCGACCAACCTCGAGAAGCACTACGATCTTGAAAGCGACAGCTTCGCCACCACCTGGCACGAGCAGAGTGTCGGCTGCCAGAGTTGCCACGGCCCCGCCCAGGATCACCTGGACTGGGCGGCCCGGTGGCAGGCCGACGAAGACGCTCCCGAATCCTCTCCCGCCTCAAGCGGCGATATGGGCCTTGCCCTGGATCTCGCCGAAATGGATGCCCCCGAGCTGGTCGAGCAGTGCGCTCGCTGCCACAGTCGTCGCCAGATGCTGGGCGCGGGCCCGGTGCATGGTGCTCCGCTGACCGATGCCGCCCTGCCGAGCCTGTTGGGCGAGGGCATGTACCACGCCGACGGCCAGATACAGGGCGAGGTCTACGTCTATGGCTCGTTCACCCAGAGCCGCATGTACCAGCAGGGTGTCGGCTGCGTGGACTGTCATGACCCGCATACCAGCGAGGTAAAGATCGAGGGCAACGGCCTGTGCCTGCAGTGCCACAACCCGGCGCCTCCGCCGCGTTTCCCGACCATGCAGCGCAACAACTACGACAGTCCCGAGCACCATCACCATACCCCCGGCAGCGAAGGCGCCCAGTGCGTGAGCTGCCATATGCCCGAGACCACCTACATGGTGGTGGACCCGCGTCGCGACCACAGCTTCCGGGTGCCCCGCCCGGATCTCGCCGAGGCCACCGGTAGCCCCGACGCCTGCACCGGCTGCCACCAGGACCTGTCGCCCGCCGACGCCGCGGCGCAGATTCGTGAGTGGTTCGGTGACGACAGCCGCAGCGCCAGTCGTTCCCACTACGGTGTGGCGCTTCAGTCGGCCCGCCTGGGCCGCCCTGAAGCGCCGGACTATCTGAAGGCGCTGATCGAGGATGACGATACTCCGGACATCGTGCGCGCCACCGCGGTGGACGAGCTCACCCCCTTTGCCGGCGACGCCCTGCCGACGCTTGAGCAGGCGTTAAAGGACGAGTCCCCACTGGTCCGCGCCGCCGCAGCGCCAGTATTCGCCCAGGCCCCCGAAGGCGCCAGGGTCGAGCTGCTGCTTCCACTGATCGATGACGAACGCCTGGCGGTCCGCGACGAGGCGGTCAAGGCGCTGGCCGGCACCTCGTTGATGGTCATGCCACAAGAGCGTCGTGCAGCCTTTCTGGAGGCACGTCGCGACTACGAGCGGCGCCTGGAGCAGAACGCCGACCTGCCCGGCAACCGCCTCAACCTGGCGGTACTGCTGGCGCGCACCGGACGCGAGGACGAAGCCGAGCGACAGTATCGTGCGGCGCTGGCGATGGACCCCTACTTCCTGCCGGCCCGCGCCAACCTGGTCACCCAGCTCAGCGCCGAAGGCCGCCAACAGGACGCCCGAGCACTGCTGAAGGACGGCATCGCCCTCGATGGCATGCCCGCGCCGGATCGAGGCCACCTGGCCTACCTGCTGGCGCTGTCGCTGGCAGAGGATGGAGGGATGCAGGAGGAGGGTGGGATGGAAGAGGCCCTGTCCTGGCTCGAGAAGGCCGCCGAATGGCGCCCGGACCACGCCCGCACCCACTACAACCGCGGACTGATGCTGGACCGCCTGGGACGCAAGGACGAGGCCCTGGCGGCGCTCGAGCAGGGACGCCGGCAGGCACCCGGTGATCCCGACCTGCTCTACGCCTTGGTCTACGTCAACGCCACCAGCGGGCGCATCCCCCAGGCGCTGTCGGCCCTGGCCGAGTTGCGCCGACTGCGCCCGGACGACCCACGGCTGGGACAGCTGGAGCGCCAGCTACGCGGCAATCAATAGCATCCCTGAAGATGCCCTGCCCCCTTCGGCCTGGATGAAAAAGTGCCTGGGGGTCATCGGTCGTCGACCGACGACGCCCAGGCGCTGATGCGACAGACTGAAAGTTGGCGGTGGGGACGTCGGTGGTGTCGTCGGTGCGGCCGGCCTTACGCCTCGCTCTCGTCCACCACCAGGCGATTGCGCCCCTGGCGCTTGGCCGCATAGCTGGCCGCATCAGCACGTTCGATGGGAGTGTGAATATCGGCATCGCCTTCACGAAACTCGGTGATGCCGAGGCTCGTGGTGACATGGTATTCACGCCCCTCGTGGACCACACAGGTGTCATTGATCGCTGTCAGGATGTCTTCGCCGATACGTTGCGCCTGGGCCAGCGTACAACTTGGCAGCAGCACCGCGAATTCATCGCCGCCCGGGCGAGCCACGTGATCGCTGCTACGAACACAGCGGCCGACTTCCCGAGCGATGCGACGCAGCATCTCGTCACCGAGCGGGTGGCCACCCTCATCGTTGATCGGCTTGAACCGATCCAGGTCGAACAGCATCAGAACGGAGGGCTTGGCCATCTTGCGCCAGTCCGCCATGGCCTCTTCGAGGCGACGCTCGAAGCCTCGTCGGTTCAAGAGGCCGGTAAGGGGATCGTGTTCGGCCTCCCACTGACGTATTGCCTCCTGCTGACGACGGGCGGTGATGTCCTTGACGGTACCGACGAAGCCAATCACCTCGGTATCGATGGCGACCTGGCTGGCGTGAACCTCCAGCCATAGAAGCTCGCCATCGGCCCGCCAGTAGCGGTATTGACGCAGAAAGTCCTTCCCTGAGGCCATGCTGTAGCGCCACAGCTCGATCGCCGCATCGCGATCCTCGGCATGGATCGCCTGGACCCAACCATAGCGGTCCTGCCCTTTCATGGTACGACCGGTCAACTGGGCCAGGGCGTCATTCATGTAGGTGATGCGACCCTGGGTGTCGGTCACGAACATGCCCACCGGCGAGGACGCCAGCACGCTGTCGAGGAACGCCTGACGTCCGCGCAAATCATTCAGCGCCCGTTCTCGCTCGACCTCCACGGCATTGAAAGCCTCGGCCACCTGGGTCAATTCCTTCATCTCGGTACCCAGCACGACGCGACCACGCAGCCCCTTGCCTACCTGGGCGATCTGCGACTGCAACTGGTAAAGCGGCCGCAGCAGCAGCCACACCATCCAGCCAAGAAGTGGCAGCAGCAATAGCGCGATACCCACCCCGACCCAGCTGAGGCGTTTCAGCAAGCCCCACAAGGGCGCCAATACCTGGCCTTCCGGCAAGAACACGCCGACGATCCAGTCCGCCGGCCACACCTGCCGGTATGCCTGAAAGGTCATTTCGCCATTTACCGTAGGTCCAAAACGCTCGCCCTCCCAGCCATCGAGGGCCAGGTCCAGGGCCGGGTTGTGGGAGAGGTCTCCCAGCGTCCCCATCACGCGCTGGCGGTCAGGGTGATAGAGCACCTGCCCTGAGGCGCTGAACACGGCTGCGTAGCCTTCGTTACCCAGCCGGACCCGGCTCAAGCGTCGGAAGATACCGCCCGAGTGAACTTCGACCACGCCTCCCAAAGCCCCCATGAAGCGACCATCGTCGCCCTTCAGCGGCACCAGTAACAGCACCAGCGGAAGCCCGGTAATACGCCCATAGATGGGGTCACTGACGTAGGGCCGCCCGACCTCGCGCAAAAAACTGAAGTACTCGCGATCGCTGATATCGAGCCCTTCGCGCCCCGGTGTCACCGGCCAATCGGTGACCACCCTGCCGTCGCCGTCGAATACCACCAGGCCGTCGAACAGCTCGAGCAGTACGCTGTTTTCCTTCAACACCCCACCGCCGGGGTCGAGCAACGCGCCACTCGGGTGCCTGGACGCCACCCGCTCAAGCATCGCCAGGCGTGTCTCGATCTCTTCGGTCACCTCATCGGCGATTAGATGCGTCTCGTAACGCAGGTGAGAAAAGTTCACCTCACGCACCAGGTCCTTGCCGGTGTACCAGCCCCACGCCAGCAGGATCGTCACCACGACAACCCAGGTCATCGCCAGGCCAGTCATCATTCTCAGTTGCAGCGAGAGCGAAGCGACAAATCTGCACAGCTTGGGCACGAAGGCTTTCCTTCAGGGTCGAACCGCCGGTGGCGGTGGTGCGAAATACGTTACATGCATCGTGAATAGCATAAATAGTAACGCTAAACATCCATTTCCTATAAACGAAATAGAAAGGTTCGATTGTTCTTCGTCGACAGCGGTCTATACCTTATATCGGACCAGACCAAGAGCAGGAGACGCCACATGACCCGCAAGACAATGACCACCAGCGCCGGTGCCCCCATCGGTGACAACCAGAACAGCCTGAGTGCGGGCCCCCGTGGACCTCTGCTGCTCGAGGACTACCAGCTTCTCGAGAAACTCGCTCACCAGAACCGCGAGCGCATCCCCGAGCGCACCGTCCACGCCAAGGGCTGGGGCGCCCACGGCACCCTGACCATCACCCAGGACATCACCCGCTACTCCAGGGCCAAGGTCTTCACCCCGGGTAGCCAGACGCCGATGCTGGCCCGCTTCTCCACCGTGGCCGGCGAACAGGGTGCGGCGGACGCCGAGCGTGACGTGCGCGGCTTCGCCCTGAAGTTCTACACCGAGGAAGGCAACTGGGATGTGGTCGGCAACAATACGCCGGTGTTCTTTATCCGTGATCCGTCCAAGTTCCCGGACTTCATCCATACCCAGAAGCGCCACCCGCGCACCAACATGCGCTCGGCCACCGCGGCCTGGGACTTCTGGTCGCTGTCACCGGAGTCACTGCATCAGGTGACCATGCTGATGTCGGACCGCGGCCTGCCCACCGACGTTCGTCACATCAATGGCTACGGCTCCCACACCTATTCATTGATCAACGCCGACAACCAGCGGGTATGGTGCAAGTTCCACTTCCGCACCGCCCAGGGTCACAAGCACTTTACCGATGCCGAGGCCGAACAGGTGGTGGGCAAGAGCCGCGAGACCACCCAGGAAGACCTCTACAACGCCCTGGAAAACGGCGACTACCCGCGCTGGAACTTCTTTATCCAGGTGATGACCGAGGAACAGGCCAGGCAGGCGCCGTTCAATCCCTTCGACCTGACCAAGGTGTGGCCCCATGGCGACTACCCGCTGATCGAGGTCGGCTACTTCGAGCTCAACCGCAACGCCGACAACTACTTTGCCGAGATCGAGCAGGCTGCCTTCTCACCGTCCAACAAGGTGCCGGGCATCGGCTTCTCGCCGGACAAGATGCTGCAGGCACGGGTGTTCTCTTACGCCGACGCCCACCGCTACCGCCTCGGCACCCACTACGAGGCGCTGCCGGTCAACCAGCCGAAGTGTCCGGTCCACCACTACCACAAGGACGGCCCGATGCGCTTCTTCGCCAACGGAGAGCAAAACGGCGACGCCTACTACGAGCCCAACTCCTTCGATGGACCGACCGAGGACCCGAGCGTAGTGGAACCGCCGCTGCCGCTGGAAGGCGACGCCTGGCGCTACGACCACCGCGAAGGCAATGACGACTACGCACAGCCTCGCGCCCTGTTCGAATTGATGAGCCCGGAGCAGCGGGAGCGACTGTTCGGCAATATCGCCCGGCATATGCAGGGTGTCCCGGACTTTATCAAGGAGCGTCAGCTCGGCCACTTCGAGAAGTGCCACCCGGAGTACGCTGCCGGTGTGCGTGAGGCCATCGCCAGAATCGGTGACTGACCCATCTTGCCACCAGGCGAGAAGTGCCACCCGCTGACCAATCCCGTCACAGCACGTCCCCATGCCCCCGCCTAAAGGCGGGGGTATTTTTTTGTGTCCACCGTGGTGGCATCGTTCGGCTTGTCGGGCGACCCCACCGGCCAGAGACCAACGTCTTGCACAAAAAACGGGCCCCGAAGGGCCCGTCCTGTTGTCACCACTCGCGACGATACGTCGCTCGCGATATCAGTTGTCGAGCACGACCTTGAGCTCGTAGTTGTTGGGGCCGTCCTGGGCGTTGCCGAACTTCTGACCGGCGACCCGGATATGGTACATGCCCGGGTCCAGCTGGGTGGTCAGATCGACGTTGCCGTTGAAGCCCTGGCCTTCGCCCTCGGCGACGATACGCCCGGAGGAATCGGCCACCTCCATGGTCAGGCGATAGGTGTCTTCGTCGCCCGGCGGGAAGGTCGAGGTAGTGATGCGCACACTGCTCGGCTCGGCCACGTTGAAGCTCAGCACCTCGCCACGGGCGCGGATCTTGACGTCGGTCTTGACGCTCTGCACCTGCTGCTCGTCCGGGTTATCGCTGCGCGCTGCGCTACCGCTGACGCTGGCTGCCGCGCCCGCACCGGCGGCTGCACCTGCTGTGGCACCGGCCGCCGAGGCACCAGCACTTGAGGCCACTTCGCCTACTGCCGCTGCGGAGGAGGCAGACGCAGAAGTCGCTGTTGCGCTGGAGGACTGGGCCGCGGCAGACTGAGTCGCGGCGGCCCCGGTGGCACCGGATTGACTACCCAGGGTGACCACGGCGTCGCTACTGGTAACAAAGGCGCTCTGATTGCCGTCACGATCGGAGCCGGTGAACTGCAGTCCCACTCCATCATCCACCGCGATACGATTACCGCTCTCATCGAGGCCCACCACGGCGATGCTGTACCCGTCGCCGGCGCGCCCGCGCCGGCCAAAGCGGGTGCCCTTGACCTGTAACTCGTAGGTACCCGGCGTCAGGCGACTCTCCAACTGGAGACCACCATCCTGGCCGTAGCCCTGCCCCCGGGCGATCACGTTGCCGGCGTCATCCATCAATACCGCATCGATCTGGTAGCTGTCTTCGTAGCCTGCGCTGACGCGGCTCTCGAAGCGATAGACACCCTCTTCTTCCACCTCGAAGTCGTGGGCATGGGGGGACCCGAACAGAAAGGTCTGACTGCGCGCGTCGCTTTCCGGCTTGAAGAAGCCGGTCAGATCGAGCTGGCGGTTCTCCTCGCGAAAGCGCTCGGTCACAGCGCTGTCGTAGGCCAGGGCAGTAGAGCTGCCCAAGGCAACGCCAAGCGCCAGCAGCGCCGCGGGTAGGGTGACGTCTTTCATGGATCCTCACATGCTTGCCGATAGAGTGCAGAAAAAAAGCCGATCCCGGAGGATCGGCTTTCGTTTATAGCGTTCCAACGCTAGGGGGTCAAACCTGTCGGATTAGAACAGGTAGGTCAGACCCACAGCGTAGCCGTCACCTTCGTTGGCATCGCGATCGTACCAGGCGCCTTCCACGTAGGTGTACATGGCGTCGGAGATGTTGTAGGTCACGCCGGCGACAATCTCGTTGTAGTTGTCGTCGTCGTTGTCTTCGTCGTTCGGCAGGTCGCTGAGGTCGAAATCACCGTCACCGAAACCATCTCCACCCAGATCAACGTACTGGTAGGAGCCGTAGACGTCGCCCATGCCGTTCAGGTAGCCGTAGCGGGCACCGATGGCGTAGTAGTCAGCGTCACGGAGAAGGTCGTTGTCGGACTCGAAGCGCTCGTACTTGACGGCGACACGCAGGCTGTCCCACTGGTACTGAGCAGTCACACCGTACTGGTCACCCAGATCAAAGTCATCGAGTGCACCAGCATCAATGACGTCGCCAGTGTCCGGATCCACAACGAACAGACCGTTGCCAGAATCGATGTCATAGATACCGAGATCGTCATAGACACCGGCGATGGAGAAGCCGCCGACGGTGTACTTCAGACCACCGAAGATGGAAGCCTCACCGGAATCCTTCAGGTTCTCGGACTCGTTGTCACCCTTGTACTGGGTACCAAGAGCGAACTGGAAGCCGCCCCAGACCGGAGAGGTGTAGGTGACCTTGTCGCCTTCGGGATCGCCAACGATGACGTCGTTGTCGGAGAACTCCTGACCCGGAGCACCCTTGAAGGTGTTGGAGTCAGAAACGTCGAAGTATTCGTTGTTGGAGATCGGATCCTGGATCCAGTCGTCCAGCAGGGAGTCGTAGGAACCGATGCGCGCGTCACCGAAGTTGCCCTTCAGGCCGATGTAGGCGGTGTCGCCTGCATCACGACCGGCGACCTTCATCTCGTCGGCCTTGAAGTCGTCGATTTCGATCTTGGCGTAGCCGATCAGGCCGTTGTAGATGACGTGCTCAGCGGCGAAGCCGAAGGTGGAGCCGTTGTCGGCGATCTCGTCGCGACGCTCGCCTTCGTCATCCTTCTGGGTCGCGTAGACCAGCTGGACGTTACCGTAGATGTCGAGCTTGGTGCCGTCCTGGTTGTAGACGGTGGCAGCCTGGGCGCCTGCAGCGGTAAAGGCGGCAGCACCGGCGATGGCAGTCGCTAACAGTGTCTTTTTCATTGCTGAGTTCCTTTTGACTAGCTTGCTGTTTCGATCGTTGCTGCGCTTGGCAGCCTTGGCTTGCCGGTCATTGCCGGCTCGTTTTTCTGGCCTTGTGGTTCCTGGCAGGGAACCGAGGCAGCGAGCCTGACAGCGGCGAAGCCTTGTTATAGTCCAATGCTCGCAAGGGCAACCATATACCGGGATTCTCAGGAGCGCAACAAGAAAAAAACACTGTTTTCGTTCCCGCTGCCCCTCGATTCGACACCGATCCCTGCGAAGGCGCCGCCAGCGCTGGAACCGGAAAACCGACTTAACGAACATTGTTCGCTAACCTCGTACCGATTCTGCATAGAATGCTGCGCCGGGCATAGCGACTACATCATGCCCCGCTGATGTGACGCTTTCAAGTCAGCTGGGTTGAACACTGTCGACAGTCGTCAACGGCGGCGGCGGCCCATAAGGACCGCACAATTGAGGACCGCATATGAGGACCATGCATAAAGCGCCCAGACAACGACCACACCCAGGGAGCGCGGTCAGTGACTACTATTGTGGCGGGCCATCAGGGCGTCGAGTTTGCGCTGCAGACGCGACTCCTCGCTGTCGTGGCCATGAGGCTGGTGCCTGGACTCGTTCTGCGGCTGGTGGAGATGCGGGGCGCGCCCCTGTGACATCGCCGTGCGGCTGCTCTGTTCACTCTCGACTTCCCGATGGGGCTGCGGGTCGGCATTTGATGCCCCCTGGGGTTGTTTGCCCTTGCCAGCGCCAGCGCGCCGCCGGCCCTGGCCGCTGCGCCGCTGCGACACCTTGCCGCGCCCTTGCTGTTCGGCCTGCAGGCGGTCCAGCTTGCGCTTGGCGTGTTCGGCGGCCTGGGCATCGACCGCCCCGACCAGCGCGCCCTGCAGATCGATACGCTCGGCGCCTTCCCTGACCGACTTGAGATACCGCGGCAGGTTGACGTAGCAGGCCAGGGCCCGCCGCACCAGCTTCTCGGGCCAGGGCTCGCTGGCCGCCAGGTCCTCGTGGATGCCCACCTTCAAGGGACGGGTGTGGCCCTTGAAGAAGGTCTTGTCATAGCGCTGGTACCACTCACCCAACAGCGCCTGGGGAGACGGCGCCTTGTCGATGGCCAGATCCCCCTGGCGGCCAGCCTCGTCGGAGGCTGTCGCTTCGGATGTATCACCCTGGAGGTCAGCGTCCCTGGAAGGCGCCCCTTGGCTTTGTTGGCTTGGCTGCGACCGAGAGGCGTCGGATGACACCGTCGCGTCAGTGGACGGTTCCGGGGACGCCTCGCTAGCCATAGTTGCCGGAGCGACTTCGTCGGCAGGCCCGCCCACTCGCCCAGCGGCCTGGTCAGGAGTTTGCTCGGGGGCTTGCTCAGCGGCCTGGTCAGAGGCTTGGACAGGGGCTTGCTCACCGCTGTGCTCGGCAGATGTCTTGTCGGCTTGCTCGATTCGTTCGGTTTGCTCAACGGCTGTGGAAGCCGCTGTCTGGTCAGACGCCTGGTCGGCTGCTTGTTCAGTCGTCCGATCGTCTGTCTCGTCGGCTGACTGATCACCACTGGCATGACGCGGGCGATGCTGCATCAATGCAGCCAGCCCCTGGGCACGTCGCTTGGGGCGAATAAAGGCGGGGGACTGAGGCTCCGCTTCGGGATGCTCGACGCGCTCACGCAGCCTGGCGTTGTGGGCCTCGAGTTCACGATTCTGTTCGTCGAGTTCGCGATTTTCCTCGGTCAGTTCGCTGTTTTCTTCAAACAGCGCCTGACGCTCGGCGCGCAGTGCCTCAAGCTCCGTCTCGAGCTGACCGCTGCGTTCAACGGCGCTGCCAAGCTGCGACTCGAGCTCACGCTGACGTTCTCGGGCGGCGGTCAATTCGGCGTTCAGCTCAGCGCTCAATCGCTCTCGTTCGGACGCCAGCCGTTCGCACTCCTCCATCAAGCTCTGGCGCTCGTCGGCCATACGCTGGTGCTCGCTGGACAGCTGCCGCTCGCGCCGACGCCCCTCACGCAGTCCGTCCAATAGCGTCGCCGTGCGTTGCTCGAGCGCCTCCAACGGGTGTTCTGCGTGTGTCTCGATCACGTCGACTCCTCCAGGCTCAGCAAAATGCCGCGTTGCAGGGGTGACTCCGGTCACGCCCTGCTGTTGTCAGGGTTGTCGCCACAGTCTGTGCCAGGGCTTGCGATGTCGCAATTGTCGCCGCTCGGCGACGCTCATCGTGTCACCTGCAAGACGCCAATTTCGTCGCGTGGCGACTACCGCAAATCCGCAACCACGCAAGCGGCGCTTCAGGCCTCGGCTGAACGCTCGTAGCGAACGAAGCGGTAGGCGGGCTGGCCTTCGCTCGGCGAGCCGGCTTCGCTGGCGACTTCCTGCCAGTCGCCCTCAAGCGCCGGGAAGTGGGCGTCACCTTCGATATCGACATCCACCTCGGTGAGATAGAGCCGCGATGCGATCGGCATGGCCTGGGCGTAGATCTGAGCCCCGCCCATGACCATGATCTCTTCGGCGGCCTCGATGGTGGCCTGGCGGTCGGCCAGTTCGATGGCGCTTGCCAGGTCGTGACAGACCCTGATGCCATCGTGATGAAAGGAGGTGTCACGGGTGACCACGATATTCAGCCGGTTAGGCAGCGGACGGCCGATGGACTCGAAGGTCTTGCGTCCCATCACCAGGGGCTTGGCCTGGGTCATGCGCTTGAAGAACTTGAGGTCCTCCGGCAGGTACCAGGGCAGCTGGTTGTCGACCCCGATGACCCGGTTACGCGACATGGCGGCGATCATCGCCACCGGCACGAAGGTGTCGAGCCTCGCCAGGTCCTGGCCTTCGCTCGAGTGGTGGGCATTGTCGGCGCTGCTCATACCGCTACCTCGGCCTTGATATGGGGATGGGGTTCATAATCGTGGATGCTGATGTGCTCGAAACGGAAGTCGAACAGGTTATCCACCGACGGCTCAAGCTCCAGGCGAGGCGCCCGGGTGGGCGTTCGACTCAGCTGCAGCTCGGCCTGCTCGAGATGGTTCAGATAGAGGTGGGCATCCCCCAGGGTGTGAACGAAATCACCGGGGGCAAGACCCGCCACCTGGGCGATCATCCGAGTGAGCAGCGCGTAGCTTGCGATATTGAAGGGAACGCCAAGGAAGATGTCGGCACTGCGCTGATAGAGCTGGCAGGACAGCTTGCCGTCGGCCACGTAGAACTGGAACAGACAATGACAGGGAGGCAGTGCCATCTCGTCTACCAGCGCTGGGTTCCAGGCGGACACGATCAGCCGCCGTGAGCGCGGATTGGTGGCAAGCTGGTCGAGCAGTGTCTCGATCTGATCGACGCTGCCACCGCGAGGATCGGGCCAGCTACGCCACTGATAGCCATAGACAGGGCCGAGGTCGCCGTTCTCGTCGGCCCATTCGTCCCAGATACGCACGCCGTTTTCCTTGAGGTAGGCGATATTGGTATCGCCCTTCAGAAACCACAGAAGCTCATGGATGATCGAACGCAGATGCAGCTTCTTGGTGGTCACCAGCGGAAAGCCACGGGACAGATCAAAGCGCATCTGATGACCAAAGATCGAGCGTGTGCCCACGCCGGTGCGGTCGTCACGCTCGATACCTTCGTCCAGCACCTTGCGCATCAAATCCAGATACGGCTGCTCCAGGGCGGGAAGGTCGGTGGCTTCGGCAGCGCTATCAACAGGCATCGGGATTCACTCGCTTGGTCGTGACGGATTCGGGACGGTTTCTCGAAACCAGAAAAACCGGCAATTGTACTGCTCGGCATGCTTCGATGCCAGACGCGGCCAGCTTGGCGCGGCCAGCTTGGCGCGGCCACTGGGGCCCGGTCTGCGTGACGCCGCCTCTCGGGCGTGACCAACTGGGCCCGGCCAAGGCGGCCGCATCATGCATCGGCGGATCGTCAGCGCCTAGCCGGCCTCAGGCGCGGTACTGGCATCCACCGGCTGGCGGCGAGACCAGGCCACCAACAGCACGCCGAACAGGATCATCGGCAGGCTAAGCAGCATGCCCATGGTGACCCAGCCCAGGGCAATGAAGCCAAGCTGCGGGTCCGGCTGACGCACGAACTCCACGGCGAAACGGCTCAAGCCGTAGATCAACAGGAACAGACCAGAGACCAGGCCGCGACGTCGCGGTGTGCTCGACACCCACCACAGCACCACAAACAGTACCAGGCCTTCGAGCAGCGCCTCGTACAGCGAGGAAGGATGACGCGGCTCGGGGCCGTAGCCAGGGAACGGCATGCCCCAGGGAAGGTCAGTGACGCGGCCCGGCAGTTCGTGATTGATGAAGTTGCCGATACGCCCAGCCCCCAGGCCGATCGGCACCAGCGGCGCGACGAAGTCGGTCAGGGTGAAGAACGCCAGGTGCTTGCGCCGGGCGAACAGCAAGGCCGCCAGCAACACCCCGAGCAGGCCGCCATGGAAGCTCATGCCGCCGTCCCACACCTTGACGATCCACAGCGGGTCCGCGAGCCACTGATCCAGCCCGTAGAACAGCGCGTAGCCAAGGCGTCCGCCGAGCACCACGCCGAGGGCTGCGTAGAAGAGCAGGTCGCCCACGTCGTCCCGGGTCAGGCCGATGCAGTGGGCGCGCCGACAGCCCAACCACCAGGCAGCGACAAAGCCCACCACGTACATCAGTCCATACCAGTGGACCTGGAGCGGACCCAGCGAGATGGCAACGGGATCGATCTGGGGATAAGACAGCATAGTCGGTAGATTTCCTGAAAGTGACCGAGGTGACCAGAGAGTAACGTAGCGCTATACAAGCGGATGACCGCCAGAAAAACGCCACAGCGGCAATAGGACAGCAAGCGGCGGCGACGGTTCGCTACAGCAGGAAGCCGAGCCCCACCACCGTCAGCAACAGCGCGAACGACAGCTTGAGCACCCGAGCGGGCAACCGATGCGCCAGTCGCACACCAAGCCGCGCACAGGGAACGCTGGTCAGGGCAATCCCCAAAAGCGCCGGCAGCATGACAAAACCGAAGGCGCCATCGGGCAGCCGCGGATCACCAAGGCCAACGCCGATGAAGGTCACGGCGCCGACCAGGGCGATGGGCAGTCCGCAGGCCGCCGAGGTACCGACCGCCTGGGTCATGCTGGCACCGCAGCGAATCAGCCAGGGAACGCTCAGTGTCCCCCCACCGATACCGAACAGGGCAGAGACGCCACCGATGACACCGCCGGCGACGACCATGCTGCCACGCCCGGGTGCCTGACGCCCCGCCTTGGGCGAGCGCCCCAGCACCAGCTTGGCGGCGACCAGCAGCAGAAAGACGCCGAACAGCGTGCCGAGCAGGCCGCCCGACAGGGCGCCGGCGACGAACACCCCGAGCACGGCGCCCATCACCAGCCCCGGCAGCAGCGCTACCAACCAGTCACGCCGAATGCTGCCCCGGCGAAAGTGGCCCCAGGCGGACGAGGCGCCGGTGATCACGATGGTCGCAAGCGAGGTCCCCACCGCCAGATGCATAGCCACCTCGCCGGACACCTGTTGCAGCGCGAATACCGCCATCAGGCTGGGCACGATGATCAGCCCGCCACCCACACCGTAGAGACCGGCCAGGAAGCCCGCCGCGGTACCGAGCGCCAGATAGGAGACCAGGGACGCCAGCATCAGACCGACCTCGTCGGCAGCGGCAACCAGTGATCGAGTAGTTCGAGCAGCGCCTGGGGACGATAGGGCTTGGCCAGCCAGGCGTCCATGCCGGCCTGCTGAAAGCGCGCCTGGTCCTGGTCGCTGGCATTGGCGGTCAGGGCGATCACCACCGCACGCGGGCGGCCCGAATCCGCCGCCTCCATCGCGCGTAGACGACGGCAGGTCTCGACGCCGTCGATATCCGGCAGCACGATATCCATCAGCACCAGATCGACGGCAACCGCCGCCAGCCGCTCCAGCGCTTCCTCTCCGCGGGTCGCGGTCACCACCTCGACGCCTCGGCGCTCGAGAACCTCCCGCGCCAGCATCAGGTTGACCGGACCATCGTCGACGATCAGCACCTTGGGTGTCGCTTCGTCGGCCGATGCCTCGGAAGGCTCTGCCACAGGCGCCGTGTCGGCGCCGTCCTCGAGGTTGTCGAGCAACAACCGTATATCGCTCAGTCGGCGTAACGCCTCGGGCTCGGCGCCGTCTCCGGCCCGGTTGATCAGCTGATCGAGCTCGGCGATCAAGGGCGCCAATGCCTTGCCGACGTGGCTCAGGTAGCTCGACTTCAGACGCGACTCTTCTCTGGCGCGGGACAGCGCCGCGGCCAGGCGCCGGCTTTCGTGCTCCCAGTCGCTGGGCTCGCCCAGCGAATCCGGCGTGTTCTCTGCTCGGCTATCTGCTCGGCTATCTACTCCGATATCTCCTCTGACTTCCCCCTGGCTTTCGAGCCAAACCGCATCACTGCTCTCTACGTCAGGCGGACTGCCGCGCCGTCTTTGGCCTGCCTTCGGTCGAGCGTCGATGGCCTCGAGCAGCCTCCTGACTCGCTCCATCAGCGAGTCTTCCGGCGAGGGTGCTTCGTGCCGCCCATCGAGTTGTGGCGACAACTGGCTCTCGACCCGTTCGAGCAGGCTGTCGAAGTCACGCTGAGCGCGGGATAGGCGATGCTTGAGCAGCACCAGGAAAACGAGGATGTTGAGCGTGGTGCCCACCAGCAACCCCATGACGATCCACAGGGTGGTACTCCAGCCGGCGGCGGCGGGCATCAGCCAGTGCAGCGAGGCGCCCAGCACCAGACACAGCGCCAGCAGCACCCCCTGGGCGGCTACCACTGGCCACAGGATGGGAATCACCAGCCTGCGCCAAAAGCGATCCCTGCTATCGTCGCCTTCCATCTTCCATCCTGTTGAATGAAGAAGCCAAGAGTGTACGTTGCCGGCCGCAGCCTGTCATGGTGGCACAGTTGTAGGCTCGCCCCGGATTCCCCTGGGCAGAAAATCCGGCTACGCTGCGCCCATGTGCCTGATTGCCTTTCACTTCGCCCCGGACAGTGCGCGGCCGATCACCTTGATCGCCAACCGCGACGAAGTCCACTCGCGCCCCACCGCGCCCCTGGCCGCCTGGCCGGATGCCCCGGGACTGGTCGCCGGTCGCGACCTCGAGGCCGGCGGGACCTGGCTCGGCATCCATCGTCGCGGCCGCTTCGCCGCCATCACCAATGTTCGCGACCCGGAACTGATACCACCGCAACCGAGCGAAAGCCGCGGCCTGCTGGTGCGCCGTGGCCTTGAAACCGATGACCTCGAGGCCTGGCTCGAATGCCAGAGTGCGGGCGAGGCATTGCGCTACGGTGGCTTCAATCTGCTGATCGGCGACGGCAAGCGGCTGTGGCACCTCGAGCGGCATCGCCACGGCTGCGCGCTGCAGGCGGTCGAGGCCGGAGTGCACGGCCTGTCCAACGCCTCTCTGGATACCCCCTGGCCCAAGCTGGTCCAGGTGCGCAACGCCCTGGCCAAAGACATCGCCGAGGCCAGACACGCCTCCCTGGCAAGCGCCCGCCAGGGCTTCCTCGACCGCGGCCCTGCACCGGACGGTAGCCTGCCGGACACCGGCGTGGGGCTGGAGCTCGAACGCTTCCTGTCACCAGCCTTTATCGTCGGCGACGACTACGGCACCCGTGCCACCAGCGAGTTGACGCTGCACCGAGACGTGAACGGCGAGCGTTTCGACATCTCGGAACGGCGCTTCGGCCCGGGCGGGCGGCCTCAGGACGAGACTCGGCTGGCGCTGACCATCGAACGAGACGGCTGAAGCATCGCTGGCCACGCTGCGAGATGCCAAGGCGCGCGGCCATCCTTGACGGCCGCTGTCTCGCTCAATCCCTGGGCGGCAGCAGATGAGCCAGCTGCCAGGCCTGCATGCGGCTCGCCAGGTGGGCGCGCACCTCGGCTGGCGTATCCAGCGCAAGGGTCTGCTCCACCAGCTCGGCTGCCGCCTCCCGCGATACCCGACGAATGGCCGCCCGCACGCGGGGCAGGTTGGGGCCATTCATCGACAGCACCCGGAAGCCCATGCCCATCAGCAGCAGCGCACCAGCCGGGTCGCCGGCGAGTTCGCCACACACCGAGGTCGGCACGTTCAGCTCGCTGCTCTCGGCGGCCAGGCGATGCAGCGCCGACAGCACCGCAGGGTGACAGGAATCGTAGAGGTCGGCGACCCGCGGGTTGTTGCGATCCACCGCCAGCAGGTACTGGGTCAGGTCGTTGCTGCCCACGGAGAAAAAGTCGACCCGCGCCGCCAGTGCCCTGAGCTGGTAGAGCGTCGCCGGCACCTCGAGCATCACCCCGAGGCGCGGCCGGCGCACTTCCACCCCCTCTTCGCCCAGCTCGATGATCGCTCGCTCGATCAGCTTCAGGGTGTCATCGACTTCATCGACATTGGTCACCATGGGCAGCAGCAGCTCGAGGTTGTCGAGCCCCTGGGAGGCCCGGAGCATGGCGCGCAGCTGTACCATCAGCACTTCGGGGTGATCCAGGGTGACGCGAATACCGCGCCAGCCGAGGAAGGGGTTGGCCTCCTCGATGGGGAAGTACGGCAGGTCCTTGTCGCCACCGATATCCAGGGTCCGCATCACCACCGGAAGCGGGGCAAAGCTCTCGAGCTGCTCCCTGTACAGCCGGGTCTGCTCCTGCTCGCCGGGGAAACGTTCGGTGATCATGAACGGTACTTCGGTGCGATACAGGCCAACCCCGCCGATACGCGTCTTGAGCGATGCGACCGTATCGACGGTCAGTCCGGTATTGACCATCAGCGTCATGGCGTGGCCGTCCGGGGTCACGCTGGGCAGGTCCTGCTCGTGTTCGAGCAGCGCCGCCAGGGCCTTCTCCTCGTCGATCTGGCTCTGGTAATGGGCCACCAGCTCCGGACCAGGACGCACGAACACGCGCCCTCGGTGACCATCCAGCACCAGAGGGGCGCCGTCGAG
This sequence comes from Halomonas sp. EF61, assembly GCF_040147045.1. NCBI lineage: Bacteria > Pseudomonadati > Pseudomonadota > Gammaproteobacteria > Oceanospirillales > Halomonadaceae > Halomonas > Halomonas sp. EF61. Next base: position 901,597 of record NZ_JAMSHM010000002.1, read on the forward strand.
TCGCGGCAACGGCAGGTCGATCATCCCCGACACCAGCGGAATACCCATGGCACGGGCGATGATGGCCACATGGGAGTTGCTCGACCCGCGTACCGAGATCAGTCCGCCAAGTCGGTCCCGGGGCACCTCGCCAAGCAGCGCGACGCTGATCTCGTCACCGATCAGGATGGCCCCCTGGGGGTAGTGTTCAGGCAACCGCGGCGACTCTTCCTGCAGATGGGCCAGCACTCGACGTCCGAGATCGCGCACGTCGGCGGCACGCTCTCTCAGGTAATCGTCGTCCACCCGCTCCAGATACTGCACATGGCGGCGCACCACGTCGGCCAGGGCGCCAGGCGCCCACTGGCCCTCGCGGATGCGCTTTTCGACTTCCTGGGACAGCGCCGCCTCGCCGAGCATCTGCTGATAGACGTCGAACAGCGCCAGCTCCTGGGCCGAGATACGATTGGCCAGCCGCTCGCCGGCGGCACGAATCTCTTCGCGCACCCGAGCGATGGCGTCCTTGAGCCGCGCGATCTCGAACTCGACGTCGGTGGGCACCAGATCCGGCACGCTGTCGAGATCGGCCGGCGGTGACAGCACCACCGCCTCGCCGATGGCCATGCCGGGTGAGGCGGCGACCCCGATGAAGGTCGCCTGGACACCGGGAAAGGCCGGGCAGGTCAGCCCACCTGTAGCCAGCGCATGGGCCAGCACGCCGGCAAGCTGGGCGCCCATGGTGACCAGGAAGGCCTCGTCGGATTCATCGTAGCGACGACGCTCTGCCTGTTGCACCACCAGTACACCGAGCATGCGGCGCTGATGGATGATGGGCACACCGAGAAAGCTCGAGTAGCGCTCTTCACCGGTGGCCTCGAAGTAACGGAAACTGGGGTGAGCCTGGGCGTCCTCCAGGTTGAGCGGTTCCTCGCGGCGGGCCACGGTGCCGACCAGCCCCTCCCCTACCGGCAGCGCCACCTGGCCCACCGCCTGGGTTCTCAGGCCGATGGTCTCCATCAGCACCAGCGCATCGCGTTCGCCGTCAAACAGGTAGAACGAACAGACATCGGTCTGCATCGCCTTGCGTGTCCGGCGCACCAGGGTCGCCAGCGCCGCGTCCAGGCTGCGCGCGCTGTTGACCTCCTGAATGATTCGTTGCAGGACCTTGAGCATGGAAAGGTCTCACCCCTGTTCTTGTACTGGTCCGGCCATGGGGCGACCGAACGATAAGTGGGAGGCAGCAACGCCACCGGCCTCTCGCCGACGTGGCTGATGTGCTGCCGCGGGCGCTGGATTCATCCCTTCTCCAGCGCCAGGCTCTGGGCGCGAGGCAATAGCTCACGTAGTGCTCGGCGGTAGACCTCCCTCTTGAACGGTACCACCTGCCCCAGCGGATACCAGTAACTGACCCAACGCCAGCCATCGAACTCGGGCTTGGGGGTGCCATCCACACAGATGCGGCTTTCCTGGCAGCGGATCCGCAGCAGGAACCACTTCTGTTTCTGTCCTATGCACACTGGGCGCGAATGTGTGCGAACCATGCGTCGCGGCAGGCGGTAGCGTAGCCACCCCCTGGTGCAGGCCAGTACCTCCACATCCTCGGCGGTCAGGCCGATTTCTTCGTGGAGCTCTCTGAACAAAGCCTGCTGGGGCGTCTCATCTGACTTGATGCCTCCCTGGGGAAATTGCCACGCGTTCTGCCCTACCCGACGCGCCCATAGCAGCTGCCCCTGGTCGTTGACGATGATGATGCCAACGTTGGGGCGAAAGCCGTCTGCGTCGATCACGGGCTTCACCTTTCCAATCGGTATTGACTGCATTCTTCCACAATGGCTCGAAGCGCATCAATACGACATCTCGAACCCCTGCCGAGGTTCTGACATAATCGCCCCCTTTGTGGCCTTCCCGGGCCAGGGGCCCATGGGCATGACGTACGCCTGTTGCTGGCCACTCCGACACAGATCGCCGGGCCGGGAGGTCGCCTCACCCAAGCGCCGGGAGACACACCTTGAGTCTGGCCATCTTCGATTTGGACAATACCCTGCTGTCGATCGACAGCGACCATGCCTGGGGCGAATTTCTGCTCGAGCAGGGCGCCGTGGACGCGGTGGCCTATCGCGAGGCCAATGACCGTTTCAAGGCCGACTACGATGCCGGTCGTCTCGACATGATGGCCTTCCTGGAGGTGGCCCTGAAGCCACTGGCGGACAATTCCATGGAACAGCTCGCCGCCTGGCATCAGCAGTTCATGGCCAGCAAGATCGAGCCCGCCATCCTGCCCCAGGCCGAGGAACTGATCGCCCGCCACCGCGCGCGGGGCGACACCCTGCTGATCATCACCGCCACCAATCGCTTCATCACTGGCCCCATCGCCGAACGCCTGGGCATCGATGACCTGATCGCCGTGGAACCGGAGCTCGTCGATGGACGCTACACCGGCCGGGTCAGCGGCGTGCCGAGCTTTCAGCAGGGCAAGGTGACCCGCCTGGAACAGTGGCTTTCTGAGCGCGACGACACCCTCGACGGCGCCTGGTTCTACAGCGACTCCCACAACGACCTGCCGCTGCTCGAGCAGGTCGATCATCCGGTCGCGGTGGACCCGGACCCGGCGCTGCGCGAAGTCGCCGAGGCCAAGGGCTGGAAGATCATCTCCCTGCGCGGTTGAGCCAAGCGCGGTTGAACCAAACCCCCTCGCACGACGCCGACGCCATCCACAAAAGAACCCCGCCACATGTGGCGGGGTTCTTCGTTGGCACGATGACCGCTGGTCGACGTGCCGGCGATGCTGTGCAAGGCCCTGTCGGGCCTTGCGAGACCGATATCAGCCCAGCAGGTGCTCGACCGCAGCGCGCTCTTCGCGCAGCTCGTCTTCGGTCGCCTTCATCTTGGTGCGGCTGAACTCGTCGACCTCGAGACCCTGAACGATCTCGTACTTGCCGTCCTTGCACACCACCGGGTAGGAATACATGATGCCCGGCTCGACGCCGTAGCTGCCGTCGGCGGGAATGCCCATGCTGACGATGCCGTCGCTGCCCAGCGCCCAATCACGCATGTGATCGATGGCGGCGGATGCGGCGGAGGCAGCGGAGGATGCACCACGCGCCTTGATGATGGCGGCGCCACGCTGCTGCACGGTCGGGATGAAGTCGTTTTCGTACCAGTCGCGCTCGACCAGGTCGAAGGCCGGCTTGCCGTCCACCTTGCAGTGGGACAGATCCGGGTACTGGGTCGCGCTGTGGTTACCCCAGACGATCATGCTGTCGACGTCGGTGACGTGCTTGCCGGCCTTCTGCGCCAGCTGGGTCTTGGCCCGGTTGTGGTCCAGACGCATCATCGCGGTGAACTGACCGGCGTCGAGGTCCGGCGCGTTGCAGGAGGCGATCAGGGCGTTGGTGTTGGCCGGGTTGCCCACCACCAGCACGCGAATGTCACGGCTGGCGTTGTCGTTGATGGCCTTGCCCTGGGCGGAGAAGATGGCGGCGTTGGCCTCGAGCAGGTCCTTGCGCTCCATGCCCGGACCGCGCGGACGGGCACCCACCAGCAGGGCGAAGTCGGCGTCCTTGAAGGCCACGTTGGCATCGTCGGTGGCGACGATGTCCTGAACCAGCGGGAAGGCGCAGTCGTTGAGCTCCATCACCACGCCATTCAGCGCTTCCATGGCCGGAGTGATCTCGAGCAGCTGCAGGATGACCGGCTGGTCCGGGCCCAGCATGTCGCCGGCGGCGATACGGAAGGCGAGAGAGTAGCTGATCTGACCGGCGGCACCGGTGATGGCAATACGTACGGGGTCTTTCATCATGGCTCCTTGGGATTGTCGCCGTGAAGGGGCCCGGGCGGCATCTTGCAGACGTCGGCCGACACCTTGGCTGCCTCGGGCGGCGTTCAGGACGCGGAAAATCTTATGCTTGCAGTGCACAAAACTCAATTGGCCCGACGCAATTGACCTGGCTTCGCACCGCCGACCTTGGCTGTCGCCAGACACGTCCGCCTGGACGACCTGACGTGGCGGCCCCTCAAGAGCCAGATCCAGAAGTGTCGGATCCTCGAGTATCGGGAGCGGGCAAAATCGGCGGCCTGGTGCGAACGACGCCGCCAAAGCCTTCGGTGTTATCGAAGGCGATCAAGGCACCGCGCTGGCCTTGCGCGCTCACTCACCCTCTCACTAACCCTCTCACTCACTGTCCGCCCTCACGGTCCGCCCTCACTACCCTCCTTCACCGCCGGCACCCCCTGTCAGGAGATGCCTTCGGCGGGGGCGTGCTCGTCGTGGAGCCGTGCAATCAGCTGATCTTCCAGGCCGAAGCGCTCCGACAGGCCCTTCTTCAGACGCTCGAGCCAGGCCGGCAAACGCGGCAGAAAGCGTTGGCAGCGCACCGGAGTAGAGTAGTCCTCGTCGAAGGACAGCACCAGTTCGGTGGACATCTCGAGGCGTTCCAGCAGACGATCGGCGATATTCAGTGCCGACGTGTCATCGAAGGCACGCGCCTCTTCCCTCAGTTGCGGATAGACCTCGAAATGGCCGGCGCTGATGTAGTCCATCAGCGTCTCGCTGAAGGTGTCGATGCGTTCCTTGGTGATGGTTTCCAGATCCGCATCGCATGACTGTTCGAGCTCATTCAAGACAACGAGCAAACCCTCGCGCTGCTCGAGCCAGCGGTCGATCAGTCGATGGACGCCTCCCCAGCGTTCGCGAGCGGTCTTGCAATCTTCCAACATGGCGGCCTCCCTAGCACTGCCTCACCCCGAATCCAGGCGGATGAACAGACTCCCTCGTGCCGCCGCCCCTGTCAACGAATGCATGCCAAGTACCTGATTGGCCGTCATCACCGACAGCAAAACGGCGCAGAGCACGCCTCTACCGCCAAGCTTCAGCCGTTCCAGCGATAGCCGCTGGTCGTGGCCCGCAGCGTTGTGAGCATGCCCACCGGCACCGCCAGCAGTACCACAAAGCCGATCAACGTCCAGCCTGGCAGCGACAGCCCGAGCAGGGTAGCGCCGACCTCGGCGCACTCGCCGGAGCCGGACAACACCGAGGCGATGACCTTCTGCAGCGGCAGCACATCGATCATGTAGTCAAGACCAGGGCCACAGCTCGGCACCTGATCCGCCGGCAGCGACTGCAGCCACAGATGACGCCCGGCAACAGCGATCCCGGACAGCACCGCCAGGGCCGCCAGACCGCTGTAGGCCACTGTGGCGAATGCACCACGGGGTCCATGCAACGCGGCCACGGCAAACACCAGCCCTGCCGCGATCACCGCCACCCGCTGAAACACACAAAGCGGACAGGGCTCGAGCCCGACCAGGTGCTCAAGCCCCAGGGCGACGGCCATCATTGCCACGCAAAAGCCCAGTCCCGCCAGGCTCCACTGCCGCAGGCTCCACTCGCTCATTTCAGGCCCTCTCCGCTATGGGTCGGTTGATCCGTGGGTGCCAACGCCCGGGTCTCCCGGGCTCGGCTGAAATAGTCGCTCAGGAATTGAGCAAAATCGCTGGTGTCGGATGCCTCGATCTCCCGCTGCTGCTGATGAGAGGTCTCGACCAGGTCTTCCAGCATGGACGCACGACACCGGTTGAGCGGCTCGTCAGCCAGCGCAGCGGCCTGCTCACGGGCGATGGCGACCATGGCCTCGACAAACTCCTCACCGTTGTCCTCGAGGCGCGCCAGCACGCGAGCAGAAGGCGTCAGCGACGGATCATCGATGCGCGGCGCGATCGCGTCCACCGCCTGCTGGTGGGGACTGCCATCCTCGAGCTGGTCGAGCAGCGCGGCGACCTCGCGCATCTCGGCGACGATGGCACGACTCCAGTCGACCAGACCGCGGCGGTTGCCTCGGTCATTGAGCTCGAGCCCGGGCTCGCGACCGCGCTCCACCACCAGGCGACGATTGTCGTCCAGGTGGTCACACTCCTCGTCGGAGATCCAGGGACTGTCGGACAGCAGACACCACACCAGGAAGGTGTCGAGAAAGCGGGTCTGGGCGGCATCGATCCCCAGGGTAGCGAAGGGATCGATATCCAGACAGCGGACCTCGATGTACTCGACACCGCGGGCCTCGAGGGCCTGGCTCGGTGTCTCGTCGTGACGGGTGACCCGCTTGGGACGGATATCGCTGTAGTACTCGTTCTCGATCTGCAGGATGTTGGCGTTGAGCTGACGCCAGCTATCGCCATCACGCACACCCAACGCCTCGTAGTCCGGCCAGCCGGTGGCGATGGCATGGCGCAGGGTGTTGACGTAATTCGACAACGAATTGAAGCAGATCTTGAGCTGATCCTGCACCTTGTTCTGGTAGCCCAGATCGGACATCCGCAAGCTCGTCGCATAGCGAGATACCAGGGTGCGCTCGCCGAGGCGTTCCAGCCCCTCGGGGATCTCGCCATCATCCAGGAAGCTGTCGTCGATGGCGGGCGATGCACCGAACAGATACAGCAGTAGCCAGCTATGGCGCCGGAAGTTGCGGATCAGTCCGAAGTAGCGCGACGAGCGGTACTCGCCCATGGACACCTGCTCCTGCTCGTCCAGGGTCTGCAGCAGCGTCCACAGGTCGTCGGGCAGCGACACGTTGTAGTGGATGCCGGCGATCGACTGCATGATCCGCCCGTAGCGAGCGTCCAGGCCGCGACGATAGACATGCTTCATGGTGCCGACGTTGGAGCTCCCGTAGTCGGCAATGGGCACGCTGTCGTTGCCATTGAGCCGGGAAGGCATGCTGGCCGGCCAGATCCACTCTCCGTCCAGATGGCGATAGGTGTAGCGATGGAGATCGGCCAGAAATTCCAGCGCCTCGTCGGGACGGCTGTAGACCGGCGTGATGTACTCCAGCAGCGCCTCGGAGTAGTCCGTGGTGATATGGGGGTGGGTCAGTTTGGAGCCCAGCGCCCGGGGATGGAAGGTCGCCGCGATCACGCCGCGGTCGTCGACCCGAAGCCCCTCCTTTTCAATGCCGCGGCGCAGGCGGCCGAAGCGTCGTGCGGCCGCCGGGCCGCGCAGGCGTTCGAGGAGCGAAGAAAGCTGAGTGGACAAGGTGAACACCCCGTGTCGTGGAAGGGCCCGGGGGCCTGCTTCGAATGGCGGCGACGGCAACGGGCGCTCAGGCGCCCGTTGTTTCAGTCGACAGATACGGTCGACAGCGAAGGTCGACAGTCGAGATCGCTGGATAAGGTCGACAGATTATGGCGTTCCATTGGCAGGTTTCAAGAACGACCCTGCTTCGCCTTGAGCAGAGCGGCACCCAGGGCGCCCATGGGAGCGGCCTCGTCGCGCCCTCCCTTGCCTGCCTGACCGCGACCCTGCTGGCTCCGAGGGCCCTTGCCCTTGCCACCGCCTTCGCGACGTCTGGGGGCCTGGCGAGCGTCACCTCCGTCGGCGCTGTCGGGCGTATCGTCCATGCGCATGGACAGCCCGATACGCGAGCGCTGCAGATCCACGTTCATCACCTTGACCTTGACGATGTCGCCCGCCTTGACCACGGTGCGTGGATCCTCGACGAAGCGGTCCGACAGCGCTGAAATGTGCACAAGACCGTCCTGATGCACACCGATATCGACGAAGGCACCGAAGTGGGTGACGTTGGTCACGGTACCTTCCAGTACCATGCCCGGCTCAAGGTCCTTGAGCGTCTCGACGCCCTCGCGGAACTGCGCTGCACGGAACTCGGGGCGAGGGTCGCGCCCAGGCTTGTCGAGCTCGGCGATGATATCGCTGACGGTGGGCACCCCGAAGCGCTCGTCGGCAAACTCGCTGGGCTTGAGCGCCTTCAGCGTGGCGCTGTCGCCGATCAGCCCGGACAGCTCGCGCCCGCTGCGCTCGGCGATACGCTCGACCAGCGGATAGGCCTCCGGGTGCACGGCGCTGGCGTCCAGCGGATTGGCGCCATTCATGATGCGCAGGAAGCCGGCGCACTGCTCGAACGTCTTGGGCCCCAGCCGTGACACCTCGAGCAGATCACGGCGATCACGGAAGGCGCCCTTGGCGTTGCGCTGGGTGACGATGTTCTCGGCCAGCCCCGGATTGAGCCCCGCCACCCGCGACAGCAGCGCCGAGGAGGCGGTATTGAGGTCGACCCCCACCGCGTTGACGCAGTCCTCGATGACCACCTCGAGGCTGCGTGACAGCTGGACCTGGGAGACGTCGTGCTGGTACTGGCCGACGCCGATGGACTTGGGTTCGATCTTGACCAGCTCGGCCAGGGGGTCCTGCAGGCGGCGCGCGATCGACACCGCGCCACGAATGGTCACGTCGAGATCAGGCAGCTCGCGGGAGGCATACTCGGAGGCAGAGTACACCGAGGCCCCCGCCTCCGAGACCATGACCTTCGACAACCGGAGATCCTTCATCGCCTTGAGCAGATCCCCGGCCAGCCGATCGGTCTCCCGGCTGGCGGTGCCGTTGCCTACGGCGATCAGCTCGACGCCGTGTTTCTTGACCAGTTTCGCCAGTTCGGCAAGCGACGCATCCCACTGATTGCGCGGGGCGTGGGGAAAGATGGTGGCCTGCTCGAGGAACTGCCCGGTGGCATCTACCACCGCCACCTTGCAGCCGGTGCGCAGGCCGGGATCGATGGCCAGCGTGGCCTTGGGGCCGGCCGGCGCCGCCAGCAGCAGATCCTTGAGGTTGGCGGCGAAGACGTCGATGGCCTCGCCTTCTGCCCGCTCACGCAGACGCCCCATCAGCTCGGTCTCGAGATGGGTGTAGAGCTTGACCCGCCATGTCCAGCGCACCACCTCGGCCAGCCAGCGGTCGGCCTTGCGCCCCTCGTCGCGAATCTCGAAGTGACGCGCGATGGCGACCTGGGCTGGGTGCACCGGCGCCTCGTCTTCGCCAGGCAGGCGCAACGCCAGCGCCAGCACACCCTCGTTACGGCCACGGAACATCGCCAGGGCGCGGTGAGAAGGCACCTTGGCGAGCCGTTCGTCGTGTTCGAAGTAGTCGGAGAACTTGGCGCCCTCCTGCTCCTTGCCGGCAATCACGCGGCTGGACAGCTCGCCCTCGCTCCACAGTCTCTCGCGCAGGCGTCCGACAAGCTCGGGGTCCTCGGCGAAGCGCTCCATCAGGATCTGCTTGGCGCCATCGAGCGCCGCCTTGGCGTCTTCGATCGCCGGCGTCTCGCCTTCGGCAGGCCGCAGGTAGCCCGCGGCTTCGGTCTCGGGGTCGAGGGTCGGATCGGCCAGCAGCGCGTCGGCCAGCGGCTCGAGACCCGCTTCCCGGGCGATCTGTGCCTTGGTCCGGCGCTTCTTGCGATAGGGCAGGTAGAGGTCTTCCAGGCGCTGCTTGGTATCGGCGGCCTGGATGCTGGCGGCCAGCGAATCGCTGAGCTTGCCCTGCTCGTCGATGGCCGCAAGCACCGTGGTGCGGCGCTCTTCCAGTTCACGCAGATAGCCCAGGCGCTCTTCCAGGTTGCGCAGCTGGGTATCGTCGAGTCCTCCGGTCACTTCCTTGCGATAGCGCGCAATGAACGGCACCGTCGCGCCGCCATCCAGCAGCTCGACGGTCGCGGAGATCTGAGGGGCCTTGACCGCCAGTTCTTCGGCCAGGCGGGCAATGATCTTGGCTGTAGCGTCCATGAAATCCTTGGCAATACGACGTCTGTGATCCGGCCAAGGTATCACAAAGCGCCCTTTTGCGCCGCCGCCACCCGCTGCCCGGCGTCATCCCCCGGGCAGCTTTTCGTTCAGGCCGGAACGAACTTGAGCGCGACCCCGTTGTTGCACCAGCGCAGACCGGTGGGATCGGGCCCATCCTCGAACACGTGCCCCTGATGACCACCACAGCGAGCGCAGTGGTACTCGGTACGCGGCCACAGGATCTTGTAGTCCACACTGGTCAGCAGGTGGCCCTCCACGTGCTCGTAGAAGCTCGGCCAGCCGGTGCCGGAGTCGTACTTCATGGCGCTGGTGAATAACAACAGATCACAACCGGCACAGCGAAATTCGCCTTCACGCTTCTCGCCGTCGAGCGGACTGGAGCCTGCCGGCTCGGTCCCTGCCTCGCGCAGCACATCGTACTGGGCCGGGCTCAGGCGCTCACGCCATTCGCTCTCGCTCAATTCCAGCGGCTCGATATCGGGACTTGGCGAAAGCTCCAGCTCCGGGCGGGCATTGGCCACCGCCGGCACCATGCTGGCGAGGCCGCCGAGCCCGAGCAGCGCGAGGAAATTGCGTCGTTTCATTGTAGAGTCTCCTGCGTCAAGGATTGTGCTGGGTCGGTCTGCCCCTCCCCTTCCTTACACTCAATCGTCGCTGTCCGTCCGGTCCTTCGCCAACTATCGACGGCAAGGCGCTGGAACAAGCGCAAAAAAAGAGGAGAAGGCCATCGCCTTCTCCTCTTCTCGACCCCTGCCTCGCGGCAAGGTTCAGTCGTTTACTGCGTTGGCAACCCGCAGGTTAAACCAGACTCGGGCCCGCCATGACGATGGCGTCACTGACGCCGTCGAACTTCTTGGCCGTATGTCAGCCCGACAAACTTGGCCCTCGGCCTGTACCAGGCCCGGAGCCGCCTAGACCAGGCCCGTAGCCGCCTAGACCAGACTCGGGCCTGCCTTGACGATGGCGTCGCTGACGCCGTCGAACTTCTTGAAGTTCTCGACAAACTTGCCCGCCAGTTCGCTGCGCTTGCGATCGTAGGCTGCCTGGTCTTCCCAGGTCTGACGCGGATCCAGCAGGCTGGAGTCGACGCCGGGCACGGACACCGGCACCGACAGGTTCAGGCCGTCGATGTGGCGGGTTTCGACGTCACGCAGCACGCCGGTCTGGATCGCGTGAATGATGGCGCGGGTGGTCGGGATGGAGAAGCGTGAGCCGCCCTCGCCATAGGCACCGCCGGTCCAGCCGGTGTTGACCAGGTAGACCTGAGCGTCCTTCTCGGCCACGCGCTTGATCAGCAGATCCGCGTACTCGCGGGCCGGACGCGGGAAGAACGGCGCACCGAAGCAGGTAGAGAAGGTCGCTTCCAGACCACTGGAAGAGCCCATCTCGGTGGAGCCCACCTTGGCGGTGTAGCCGGACAGAAAGTGATAGGCGGCGGCTTCCTTAGACAGCACCGACACCGGCGGCAGCACGCCACTCATGTCACAGGTCAGAAAGACGATGGCATTGGGCTCGCCGGCGCGGTTCTCGGCCACACGCTTGTCGACGTGCTCGAGCGGATAGGCGGCGCGGGAATTCTGGGTCAGGCTGTCGTCGGCGTAGTTCGGCTCACGACGATCGTTGAGCACCACGTTCTCGAGCACGGTACCGAACTTGATGGCGTTCCAGATGACCGGCTCGTTCTTTTCCGACAGGTCGATGCACTTGGCGTAGCAGCCACCCTCGAAGTTGAACACGGTACCGACGCCCCAGCCGTGCTCGTCGTCGCCGATCAGGTAGCGACCCGGGTCCGCTGACAGGGTGGTCTTGCCGGTGCCGGACAGGCCGAAGAACAGGGTGGTCTCACCGTCTTCGCCGACGTTGGCGCTGCAGTGCATGGGCAGCACGTCGGCCTCGGGCAGCAGGAAGTTCTGCACCGAGAACATGGCCTTCTTCATCTCGCCGGCGTAACGCATGCCGGCAATCAGCACCCGGCGCTTGGCGAAGTTGATGATCACGCAGCCATCGGAGTTGGTGCCGTCACGGCTTGGCTCACACACGAAGTGCGGGGCATTCTGGATTTCCCACTCGTCCTTGCGTGACGGATTGTAGGCCTCGGGACGCACGAACATGGTGCGGCCAAAGAGGTTGTGCCAGGCGGTCTCGGTGGTCACACGAACCGGCAGGTAGTGGGTCGGATCGCTGCCCACGTGAAGCTCGCTGACATAGCTGTCCTTCTCGCCCAGGTAGCCTTCCACTCGCTCCCACAGTGCATCGAAACGCTCGGCGTCGAAGGGACGGTTGACGCTGCCCCAGTCGATCTGGGCGCTGGTGGACGGTTCGTCGACGATGAACCGGTCCTTGGGGGAGCGCCCGGTACGTTCACCCGTCTTGACCACGAGGGCGCCGTGGGAGGCCAGTCGGCCCTCGCCCTGGGCCACCGCACGCTCGATGAGCTCGGCAGTGCTGAGGTTGACGTGAACGGTAGAAGACTGCGTGGTGGTGGTCATAGGATTCCTGGGCCTTCGGCTTCTCTCTCGTGGACTGGCGCCATCCGACAGGGCGAACGGCGCAAGGGATCCGGCGAGTCGACTACGCGGTTCGACCGTCTTCTTCGACTGACGACGCGTCCGGGATCGGCGGGGATTATGGCAAAAAACCCCGAGACAGGAAATGCCCATTTTTCAAGACGTTATTGTAGTTTAATTACAACATTTCGGCTTTTTTGGTGCATTTCCTGTCATTCCACTACAAACCTGCAACCACCACCGCAGCCCCGATAACCTCGAGCCTGCCATTCATGCCAGCGAGACGGCTCGGGCCTGGACGCTGCAACCGCTCAATGCACCGTTGGGCTGCCGTCGCTGGGGTCCTCGATCAAGGCTTCGACATCGGCCGCGGTGAAGGCGTAGCGAGTGTTGCAGAAGTGACACTGGGTCTCGATCGTACCTTGCTCCGCGACGATCTGACGCAATTCCTCGTGCCCCAGCGACATCAGTCCCCCGGCGATGCGCGAACGAGAACAAGTACAACCAAAACGCAACGCCTTGGATTCGAAGGTACGCAATGGCTCCTCATGGAACAGCCGCACCAGCAAAGTTGCCGCATCCAGTTCCAGCAATTCCTGTTCGCTGAGGGTGGCAGCCAAGTGATAGGCGCGATCCCAGGCGTCGTCATCCTGATTGAGCGACTCGTCGGGCAGTCGCTGCAGCAGCAGGCCACCGGCGCTGACACCGTCCGCCGCCAGCCACAGCCGCGTGGGCAGCTGCTCGGACTGGGTGAAGTAGGCTTCCAGGCAGCCGGCCAGGCGATCGTGCTCGATGCCGACGATACCCTGATAGCGCCGCCCTTCCTTGGGGTCGAGGGTGATCACGATCTGGCCTTCTCCCACCAGCTCGCGAAAGCCGGCCTCATCGCCGGGTAGTGCCGCATCTTCGGCGAGGCGGGCGATGGCGCGAAGCTCACCACCAGGATTGGACTCCGCCATCATCAAGGAGACGTCACCACTGCCGCGCACCTCGAGGGTCATGGTGCCGTCAAGCTTCACGGTGTCGGTCAACAGAGCCACCGCCGCCAGCAGTTCACCGAGCTGGCGATTGACGGCGGCCGGATACTCGTGACGCTTCAGTACCTCGTCGTAGGCCTCGGACAGGCGGGTGACTTCGCCGCGGACGTTGGTGTCATCGATAATGAATCGCTGGATCTGATCAGCCATGAAAAACGATCTCTGCTGGGCGCGCCCCGGCGGGCGCGCGTCTGACGAAAAGAAGAAGGGTGTTCGACGAGGGCGCTGGGATGAGCGAGACGCGCGCCGTCAGGAGCCGCCCTCGCGCTGGAAGCGCTTGATATCGCGGCGCGCCCGCTTGTCGGGGCGCTTGAGCGGATGTTTGAAGACCTCGTTGGCCTGGCGGCGCTGATCGGCCTCGCGCTCGCGACGTTCTCGACTCTGCTCGGTCTCCTGGTACAGCCGCCGCGCCTCCGGCGCCCCACGACGCTGCTCGCTGACCTCGAGCACCTCGACCTCCCACACATCCCAGCCCTGAGGCGCACGTATCAACATGCCGGGGCTCACCGACTTGCTGGTCTTGGCCCTGGCCCCGTCGACCTCGACCTTGCCACCCTCGATGGCCTTCTTGGCCAGGGCGCGGGTCTTGAAGAATCGTGCCGCCCACAGCCACTTGTCGAGTCTGACGCTATCCACGGGGGGCCTCCGGAGTCTGCGGCGCCGAGGGCATGATATCGGCGAAACGGTCCAGCGCGATAAAGTCCTTGAGCGACTTCTCCGGCCGCCGGCTGTCCGGCTGGCGGATCCCCAGCAGATGGCGAATACCGTACTCGCGGGCGCTTTCGAGCACCACCGCGTTGTCGTCGATGAACAGGGTCCGCTCGCGGTCGAAGGGTTCGATCTCGTTGAGCGCATGCCAGAACGCCTGTTCTTCCTTGGGCTCGCCGATATCGGCAGACGACACGATGGCGTCCAGGTAGTCGTCGAGGCCCGTCAGCGGCAGCTTCAGCGCCAGACTCTCGCGATCGGCATTGGTCGCCAGTACCACTCGCGGATGGGCGCTCTTGAGCCAGCCCAGAAAGTCCAGAGCATCGCCGCGCAGGCCGATCAGATGCTGGACCTCGCGCTTGAGCGCGACGATATCCACGTCGAGCTCGCGGCTCCAGTAGGCCAGGCTGTACCAGTTGAGGGTGCCCTGCTCCCGGATGATCCGCGCGCGCACCACTTCCTGGGTGGCCTCATCCAGCTTGTGCAGTTCAACGTAGCGGCGAGGCAGATGCTCCAGCCAGAAATGACTGTCGAAGTGCAAGTCCAGCAAGGTGCCGTCCATGTCCAGCAGCACGGTATCGATGGTGTCCCAATCGAGCATTACCTCATCTCCCGCCATCACCAGCTCAATGCTTGTTCCACTGCGCCGGCGAACGTCCGCCGACACCTGAGTAACGTGTTAGTGTACCTCAAAGGCATTCGGGCTCGCAGCCCGGGCGCTTGCGCCTGGTCTCGGCCCGGTGCGGACGGCGGATGTCCCGCGACGCCGCCAACCCCATGTTCATTACGCTAGTCATTGCGCTATTCGTTGCGTTATTCATTACGCGATCCACCAGCCCATCCCACCGCCCAGGAGCCCCCATGGACGACAGTTCCCCGGAAAAACCCCGCATCCTCTCACGCAAGACCGTCGCCGAGAGCCGTCTGTTCCGGGTCGAGGAACTCGAACTGCGCTTTTCCAACGGCGCCGAGCGTCACTTCGAACGGCTGCTTGGCAACGGCAAGGGCATCGGCGCGGTCATGATCGTCGCCATGCCCGACCCCGACCATGTGCTGCTCATCCGAGAGTACGCCGCCGGTTTCGAGGACTATGTGCTGACCCTGCCCAAGGGCGTCGTGGACCCCGGCGAGGACATCGTCACCGCCGCCAACCGCGAGCTGATGGAAGAGTGTGGTGTGGGCGCCCGGCGTATCGAACCGCTGGTCGAGCTATCCCTGTCGCCCAACTATATGCGCCAGCGTATGCAGGTCATGCTGGCGAGCGACCTCTACCCCAAGCGCCTGGAGGGCGATGAGCCGGAGCCGCTGGTGGTGGAGACCCATGCGCTGGACAGCATAACCGCCCTGCTCGCCCGGGAGGACTTCCACGAGGCCCGCGCCATCGCCGCGCTGTACATCGCCCGGGACAAGCTCAAGGGCGAGCAGGCCGATACCTCACTTTGGTAAGACTCGCTCTGGCAAGACCCACCTTGCCAATACGACCAGGGGGCCCCGACGGCCCCCTGGTCAACGTGCCCTGGTCGAATTTCCTTGGCCAAGGCCCTCTTGTCATGCCTGGCTGATTCGCCTCAGCGACGGGCATGCAGCCGGCGGAGGTTGCTGTTGCCTTCCTTCAGGCGCACCCAGCGCCCCTGGCGGTAGCTGTCGAGCCCCGCTTCCAGCAAGGTCATCACGTCCACCGCCTGCTCGCCGGACACCGGCGGCGGGTCGCCATGCAGCAGGGTCTGGGCGACGGCAGTGTAAAAGGCGGGATAATTGCCCGGTTCCGACAACCACTCTTCGGTGACCAGGTCCGGCTCCTCGACGCTGCCTCGGTTGAGGGTCAGTTGTCCCGGCGCATCGTCGACGCCCCAGTCTTCACTCGGCATCAGTCCCTGCTTGAGCCAGCCTTCCTGGGGGTCGAGCCCGTAGATCGAATAGCTGCCCTCGGTGCCGTGCACCACGAAGCGCGGGCTGGGCTCGGCTACCAGCGAACTGGCCTGCAGGGTCACCCTGAGGCGGTCGTACTCGAGCAGCGCCAGAAAGTCGTCATCTACCTCGGCGCCGTCTCTGGCGGAGGCCAGTTCCAGCAGAATTGCCCGAGGCATGCCGAACAGCTCTATGGCCTGATCGAGCAGATGCGGGCCGAGGTCGTACCAGATGCCGCCACCGGGCTTGTGCTGCTCTCGCCAGCGGTTGTTCACCGCCGGTCGATAGCGATCGAATCGCGAGGTGAAGGACGTCACTCGCCCCAGCCGGCCCTGCTCCAGAAGCTTGCGCACCGTCAGGAAGTCGCAGTCCCAGCGACGATTGTGAAACACGCTGAGCAGCAATTCCGAGCGGTCCGCCTGGGCGCGGAGCTGACGCGCCTCCGAGGCCGACACCGTGATCGGCTTGTCCACCACCACGTGCTTGCCTGCCGCAAGGGCCGCCTTGGCCATGGCATAGTGCTGCTCGTTGGGCGTGGCAATCACGATCAGGTCAACGTGGCGCACCTCGAGCAGCTCGTTGAGCTTGGCGTGCACCGTCACGTCCGGAAGGTCACGCAAGACCTTGTCGGCGTCGGAGCTGACCACCGAGGTCAGCTCGAGCCCTGGCGCGGCCTGGATCAAGGGGGCATGGAAGGTCTTGGCAGCCATGCCGTAACCCACCAGGCCCACATTGAGAGTCTGTGTTTTCATAGCGGTCCCCGTGCCTGCATCTCGCCCATCTTGTCGAGGGCTTCTTTGATCTGTCGATCCCCTGTCACGTCAGAATGACCAAATCCCCGGAAATTATCGAGTTCCGGCGTACACGCAAGCTGATTCAGTGAGCTGATCGGTCGCTCTTTTTGCCCATGGTGTCGCCTGAGCGCCGGACGCCATCAACGATGAAGGCCGGCGTATGCCGGCCTTCATCGAGCTACTCTGTGCTAAAAAGCGCAGATACTAGTCGTCAAGCTTTTCCAGATCGCGCACCGCGCCCATGTCTGCCGAGGTGGCCAACAAGGCATAGGCCTTCAGCGCGGGAGTCACCTTGCGCAGACGCTGAATGCTCGGCTTCCAGGCATCCTTGCCGCGCTCCTGCTGGCGCTGGCGGCGCTCGGCAAGCTCGGCGTCGTCCAGCAGGACATTGATGGTCCGAGCGGGGATATCGATACGGATACGGTCGCCGCTTTCCACCAGAGCGATGGCGCCGCCGGCGGCAGCCTCCGGCGAGACGTGGCCGATCGACAGCCCTGAGGTGCCGCCGGAAAAGCGTCCGTCGGTGAGCAGGGCGCAGCCCTTGCCCAGCCCCTTGGACTTGAGATAGGACGTCGGGTAGAGCATCTCCTGCATGCCCGGGCCGCCCTTGGGGCCTTCGTAGCGGATCACCACCACGTCGCCTTCCTTCACCTTGTCGCCAAGGATATGTTCCACCGCCTGATCCTGAGACTCGACCACGTGGGCCGGCCCTTCGAACACCAGGATGCTGTCGTCGACGCCGGCGGTCTTCACCACACAGCCGTTCTCGGCGATGTTGCCCTTCAGCACGGCGAGCCCGCCCTCCTTGGAGAAGGCGTGTTCGTAGTCGCGGATACAACCGGTGGCGCGGTCACCGTCCAGGCTCGGCCAGCGGGCGCTCTGGGAAAACGCCGTCTGGGTCGGGATACCACCGGGGCCGGCCTTGAAGAAGTTGACCACCTCCGCCGACGGATTGCGCATGATGTCCCACTCGTCGAGGGCCAGCTTGAGGCTGTCGCCGTAGACCGTGGGCACCGAGGTATCCAGCACTCCGGCGCGATCCAGCTCGCCGAGGATCGCCATGATGCCGCCGGCCCGGTGCACGTCCTCGATGTGATACTTCTGGGTATTGGGCGCCACCTTACACAGCTGAGGGACTTCGCGGCTCAGCCGGTCGATGTCCATCATGTTGAAGTCGACGCCTGCCTCCTGGGCGGCGGCCAGCAGGTGCAGGATGGTGTTGGTGGAGCCGCCCATGGCGATATCCAGGGTCATGGCGTTCTTGAACGCCGCCTTGGAGCCGATGGCACGGGGCAGCAGGTGCGCTTCGTCACCTTCGTAGTAGCGCCTGGCCAGCTCGACGATGCGCTCGCCCGCCGTCTCGAACAGGCGGCGGCGATCGGCGTGGGTGGCCAGCACCGTGCCGTTGCCCGGCAACGCCAGACCCAGCGCCTCGGTCAGGCAGTTCATGGAGTTGGCAGTGAACATGCCGGAGCAGCTGCCACAGGTGGGGCAGGCGCTGCGCTCGACCTCGTTCAGGGTTTCCTCGTCCACCGAATCGTCGGCGGCCATGACCATGGCGTCCACCAGGTCCAGGCCGTGATCCAGCAGCTTGGTCTTGCCGGCTTCCATGGGGCCGCCGGAGACGAAGATCACCGGCACGTTGAGGCGCATGGCGGCCATCAACATTCCAGGCGTGATCTTGTCGCAGTTGGAGATGCACACCAGAGCGTCGGCGCAGTGGGCGTTGACCATGTACTCCACGCTGTCGGCGATCAGATCGCGGCTCGGCAGCGAATAGAGCATACCGTCGTGGCCCATGGCGATACCGTCGTCCACGGCGATGGTGTTGAATTCCTTGGCCACACCGCCGGCCTTTTCGATTTCACGGGCGACCAGCTGGCCCATGTCCTTCAGGTGAACGTGGCCCGGCACGAACTGGGTGAAGGAGTTCGCCACCGCGATGATCGGCTTCTGGAAGTCGCCATCCTTCATGCCGGTGGCGCGCCACAGGGCGCGAGCGCCGGCCATGTTGCGACCGGCGGTGGTGGTACGGGAGCGATACTCAGGCATGGAATCCTCGTCATTTTTCGTCCACCCGTGATGCAGAAGGCAACCGGGCGGTGTCGCGTGTCCAGACTGTCGATTCTGTCACGCACAGACGGCACTGACTAGCCTTGCACAGGCCATCACGCCACGGGCCCGAGAACCGCGTCATGCGGCCTCGGGCCCGATCCGGAACGGCTTGACGGCTCACTGTCGGCGAAATGCACCGTCATATTGCCGTTAGGCGAACACCACCTTGGCGACATCCCTGCAGTGGCCGACGAGAGCGGTCGGCGAAATGCGCCGAAGTGCCGTCGTTAGCCAAATACCACCTTGGCGACGTCCTTATAGCGATTGGCGAAATGCACGGTCATGCCGTCCTTGAGGTACTCCGGCAGTTCGTCATAATCGCGCCGATTGGCCTCGGGCAGGATCACCTCGAAGATATCGCTGCGGCGCGCGGCGATGACCTTCTCGCGGATCCCGCCCACCGGCAGCACCTGTCCGGTCAGCGTCAGCTCCCCGGTCATCGCCAGGTTGCGCTCGATGGACTGATGACGCGCCAGTGACAGCAGCGCCGTGGTCATGGTCACCCCCGCCGAGGGGCCATCCTTGGGGGTGGCGCCTTCCGGCACGTGCAGGTGAACAAAGGAGGCATCGAAGAAGCCGGCATCGGCGCCGTACTCGGTCAGGTGCCCCTGAACATAGCTGTAGGCGATGTTGGCCGACTCCTTCATCACGTCGCCCAATTGGCCTGTTAGCTTGAAGCCGCGATCCAGCCCGTGCACCTTGCCGGCCTCGATGGACAGGGTGGCACCGCCCATGGAGGTCCAGGCCAGGCCGGTGACCACGCCCTGCCCTTTCATCACCTTTTCCTTGCGGAACAGCGGGGCACCGAGGAATTCCTCGAGGTTCTTGAGCGAGACCTTGACCGTCGCCTGGTCGTTTTCCAGAAGCTTGACGGCGGCCTTGCGCACGATCCGGTGCAGCTGTTTCTCCAGTTGCCTGACACCGGCCTCCCTGGCGTAGCCCTCGACCACCTGGCGCAGGGCTGCGGCGGTCAGATTGATACGCTTTTTGGGGATATTGTCGCGCTTGAGCAGCTTGGGCCAGAGGTGGTTCCTGGCGATGGCCTGCTTCTCTTCGGCGATATAGCCCGACAGGCGAATCTGCTCCATACGGTCGAGCAACGCCGGCGGGATGGAATCCAGGGTATTGGCGGTGCACACGAACAGCACCTTGGACAGATCCAGACGCACGTCCAGGTAGTGGTCGAGGAAGTCGACGTTCTGCTCCGGGTCCAGCACCTCGAGCAAGGCCGAGGCCGGATCACCCTGGAAGGACTGGCCCATCTTGTCGATCTCGTCGAGCATGATCACCGGGTTCTCGACCTCGACCTCCTTGAGCGCCTGGACCAGCTTGCCGGGCATGGCGCCGACGTAGGTGCGCCGGTGGCCCTTGATCTCGGCCTCGTCGCGCATGCCACCCACCGAGAAGCGATAGAACTCACGGCCGAGCGCCTCGGCGATGGAGCGACCGATGGAGGTCTTGCCGACACCTGGTGGTCCCACCAGCAGCACGATGGAGCCCCCCACGTCACCCTTGAAGGTGCCCTCGGCGAGGAACTCGACGATCCGCTCCTTGACGTCGGTGAGTCCGTCATGGTCGCGGTCGAGTACCTGTCTGGCGTGGGCCAGGTCCAGCTGGTCCTGGCTGCGCTGGCCCCAGGGCATGGCCGTCAGCCAGTCCAGATAGTTGCGGGTGGTGCCATATTCGGGCGAACCGGTCTCGAGCACCGACAGCTTGGCCAGCTCGTCGTCGATGCGTTCCTGCACCCGCTCGGGCACCTCGCGGCCCTCGAGGCGCGCGCGGAAGGTGTCGACGTCGTTTTCACGGTCGTCCTTGGAGATGCCCAGCTCACGCTGGATCACCTTGAGCTGCTCGCGCAGGAAGAATTCGCGCTGACGCTCCTGCATCTGGGCGTTGACCTGCTCGCTGATCTCGCTCTGCAGCTGCGCCACCTCGATCTCCTTGCGCAGCAGCGGCAGCACCTTCTGCATCCGCGGCACCACCGGCAGCGTGGCGAGCACGTCCTGCAGCTCCTGCCCCTGGGCGGAGGTGATGGCGGCGGCGAAGTCGGTCAACGGGCCCGGCTCGTGGGGACTGAAGCGATTGAGGTAGTGCTTGAGTTCCTCGCCGTACAGCGGATTGATCGGCAACAGTTCCTTGATGCCGTTGATCAGCGCCATGGCGTAGGCGCGGGTCTCGTCTTCCTCCGCGTCCACCGGCTCACGAGGGTAGGACACCTCGACCAGAAACGGCGGGGTGCGCGACAGCCAGCGCTCGATCTTGAAGCGTCGCACGCCCTGGGCGATGAACTGGATCTGGTTGTCCTCGCCCTGCAGCTTGTGGGCCTTGACCGCGGTGCCGATGGTCGGAAAGTCCTCGTGGGACAGCTCCTCGACACCGGCCTCTCCGACGAAGGCGAGACCGACGGTGTCATGGGGCGTATTGGCGACCCGCTCGATGGTCTCGGACCAGCGTTCGCGGTTGATCACCAGCGGCTGCACCTGGGCGGGAAAGAAGGGACGATTGTGAATCGGCAACAGGTAAAGCCGTTCCGGCAGCGAGGCGCTGGCAGGAATCACCGCATGGCCCTGGACCTGCTCGCCATCGGCCAGGCCGTCCGCGGTTCCGTCTTCGGCGTCGCCACTCATGGGAATCCAGTCCAGATCGTCGGACCGGGGATCGCGATCATCGCTCATGGTGTCCTCATCCTGAAGTAGGGGGCGTCTTGCCCGTCTGGGTATCAGCAATGCGGGCGACCACGACCAAGTTCAAGGCGTGACAGGAGGATAGCAGCAGAGTGACGCCATCGGGGACGCTGTCGGGCCCAGCCGGGAGGGACTCAGGGGACAGGAATCTGGTGGCTCTTCTGACGGTGTGAGCGGAGTCCGCTCAACCACCCAGGAGCGGTGGTACCGGACGTCCGTTGATCCGCAGTCGCCCCTTGACCACGTCGATGCCCAGCATCGAGGTATCCAGCGGCAACCCCAGCCACAGCGCGACCACGGCCGGCGGATCACGCCATTCGAAGTCTCCGTCCAGGCGCTGGCGAAAGCGCTCGCGCATCTCGGGGCGATCCAGCGACAGCAGGCTCAGCGACGCAAGGTCTCGGGGGTCCAGCACCAGCACGCCCTCGCCCTTGAGACTCAGTCCCAGCATGGGGCTGTCGAGATCCACGTCCTTCAGATCCAGACGCGGAGAGTCCTTGAGCAACTGGGCCAGGGCGCGATCCATCGCCGAGTAGGCCTCGGCGTCCTCGAGCGAGACGGTGCCTAGCGCGGTCTTGTGACGCGCCAGGGCCACCACCGAACGCAGCGCCTCGGCGTTGATGCGAGACAGCTCCAGACTGACCTCGCCGTCCACCAGCATGTCGTCGCCGGAGCGCACCTCACCGATGGTCAAGGTGCTCTGCAGCCTCAGCTCGCTGTCATCCAGCAGGGTGCGGGCCTCGAGCACCAGTTCGGTGCCATCCAGGTTGACCTGAGGGTGACGCAGACTGACGGCGTCCAGGGTCAGCTTGTCCTGCTGGGTGAAGTGCAGGGCCCCGGGGGTATAGGCGTAACGGCTTTCGTGATGGAGCGGGCCGATTTCCAGCACCGCGTCTCCATCGCGCAACTCGATCGCCTCCAGCAGCACCTGGGTGCGCCAGTCGCCATAGACTCCGTCAAAGGCGATACGTCCACCGGAGAATTGCAGCGAGCGAGGCGCTTCACCGGACGGAGACTGACTGATGAGAAATGGTGCCAGCCGCAACTCCCCCTGCAGGGTGCCCCCCAGGGTGCGGTAGTGAGCTTCCCAGCGGGGCGGGCTTGCCGGCATGGCATCACCGAACAGGCGCCGGTCGGCGTCGCCGACGTGTACGTCGAGCCGGCCAAAGACGCTGGTATCGAGTACGCCGTGGCGTGCCTCGTAGGGAATCGCAAGATGCCAGGCGTGACCGATCAGGGGAGCCACATGCAACACGCCGGAGGAACGCAGCCAGCCCTGCTCCACGTCGTCGCGCGAGATTCGCAGGTCACCGCGCGCCTCGAGATCGGCAAGCGCCCTCTCCAGTTCGCGCTCGAACAGCAGACTGGCGAGATACTGGGCCACCGCCCAGGCCAGCGCCAGCACCACCACCACCGGTACGATCCATCGTTCCTTGCGCATTCCTTGCCCTCTCTGCCGAGAGGAGCCTCCCTGCCCCCGTCGGCGTGACGATACGCTGTTCAGTGTAGCCAGAACCACAGGTGCATGGTGCACCAGGAGTAAACGCCGGCCATGACATCATCGACCATGATGCCGAAGCCGCCGGCGACGCGACGATCGGCCCAGCGAATGGGCCAGGGCTTGATCACGTCGAATACACGAAAGACAACGAAGCCCCACAGCGCCGCTTCCCACGAAAAGGGCACCGCCGCCATGGTCAGCCAGTAGCCGACAAACTCGTCCCAGACGATACCGGAGTGGTCGTGCACGCCGAGGTCCCGGGACGTCTTGTCGCACAGCCAGACACCCCAGACGAAGGTGATGGCGATCATCACCAGGTACCAGCCCAGGGTCAGCTCGGACAACAGCCAGTAGAAGGGAATGGCCGCCAGGGTCCCGAAGGTCCCCGGGGCAAAGGGCGCCGCCCCGCTGCCCAGCCCGAAGGCAAGAAAATGGGTCGGTCGACGCCACACGCTAGCCGGTGCTTTGTTCACGATGTCCCTCCGTGGAAATGTTGCCACCCCGGCAGCGAAGAGGCATTCACCCCTTGTATCCCCGGCGACGCGGTGACCTGGCCGATGGCAACGAAGGCGAGCCCCAGTTCTGCCAGTGCCAGGCGGGCCCGATCGAACGCCGCCGACGGCAGCGCCACGACCAGCTCGTAGTCGTCGCCGCCGGTCAGGGCGGCCTCTCGGGCCGCCTCGGTGCCGAGGGCCTCTACGAGCCCTTCGGCCAGAGGCAGCGCTTCGGCGTCAAGACGCGCCCCGACACCGCTGGCTTTCAGCAGGTGACCAAGGTCGGCAAGCAAGCCGTCGGAGACGTCGATGGCCGCGCTGGCCAGTCCCCGCAGCGCCAGACCTGCCTGCCAGCGCGCCTGGGGCAACAAGTAGCGGGCAAGCAGCGGTGACTCGAGATCTCGCTGACCCTCGTACCAGGCCGCCAGTCCCCCGGCGCCGCCACCCAGCGCACCGGTGACCGCCAGCACGTCGCCGGCGCGGGCACCGTCGCGACGCAGCGCCTCGCCCGCAGGTACCTCGCCCATCACGGTGACGCTGACGGCGCGCTGGCCCCGGGTGACGTCGCCCCCGACCAGGGTCATGTCCGCCTCGTCGCACACAGCATGGAAGCCCTGGGCGAACTTTGCCACCCACTGCTCTTCCACCTCGGGCAACGTCAGTGCCATCAGACACCAGCGCGGCTGCGCGCCCATGGCGGCCAGATCACTCAGGCTCACCGCCAGGGCGCGATGCCCCAGCGCCTGCGGCGGTGCGTCTTCGGGAAAATGCTGCCCTTCCACCGACGTGTCGACGCTGACGACCAGTTCGTGCCCTGGCGACGGGCGCATCAGGCAGGCGTCATCACCCACCCCGAGCGAGACGCCGGAGGCCTTGCCGGGCTCGCCCGTCGTGGGCGCCAGCCAGCGCTCGATGAGTTCGAATTCTCCGTACATCAGGCGCGACCTTCAGCGGCGACGGGCACTGACCTCGGCGCTTCTGAGCTTGATGGCCAGCTTGTCGAGAATGCTGTTGATGTACTTGTGGCCATCGGTGGCGCCAAAGGACTTGGCCAGCTCGACCCCTTCGTTGATCACCGCCCGATAAGGGACCTCCAGACGCTTGGACAGCTCGTAGGCCCCAAGGCGCAGGATCGCCAGCTCGATCGGATCGATGTCCTCGAGGCGGCGGTCCAGCAGCGGCGAGATCGAGGCGTCGAGCTCCTTGCGGTAGCGTGCGACGTTATGCAGTAGCTCATGGAACAGCGCCAGATCGGCGATTTCCATGACCTTGAGCCAGTTCTCGTGCACCTCCAGGTCGTCATCGGGCACCTGGCTGCGAAATTCGGCCTCGACCGCGGTGATGGACTTGTCGGTCATCTGCCACTGATAAAGTCCCTGCACCGCCAGCTCGCGAGCCGCACGGCGAGACTGCTGGGCCTTGCTGGGCGCACGCTGTTCGCGGCTCATGCGGGGGTCTCCTCGGCATCGTCACCAAAATGACGCAGCAGCGACACCATCTCCATGGCGGCCATGGCGGCTTCGACGCCCTTGTTACCGGCCTTGGTGCCGGCCCGCTCGATGGCCTGCTCGATGGAGTTGACCGTCAGCACACCGTTGGCCACCGGGGTGTCGAACTCCAGCTGTAGCCGCGACAGCGCGGAATTGCACTCGCCGGCCACGTGCTCGAAGTGCGGGGTACCGCCGCGAATGACCGCGCCGAGCGCGACCACGGCGTCGGGACGCGCCACCGCGAGCACACGCTTGACCGCCAGCGGCAGTTCCCAGGCACCCGGGACGTGGACGATGTCGATCATCTCCATGTCCACCCCGTGGCGCACCAGGCTGTCCACCGCGCCCTCGACCAGGCTATCTACCACATGGTGATTGAAGCGGCCCACGACGATCACGTAGCGGCCCTGGACGTCGACGAAGCTGCCTTCGACTTGGGAAATAGGTTGCATCTTGAATCTTCCTGAATGTACCGGCCTGGGGCCGGTAGTCGGGGTGACCCTGTCAAAGGGCCTGTCCCCTGGTAAAAACCGAAACACCGGACGCCAGCATTACTGCCTCGCCCGGCGTGAATCAACCGCTGATATCAGCTGGCGAGACGATGTCCACCACCTCGAGATCGAAACCCGACAGCGCGGAGAACTTCCACGGTGAGCTCAGCAGACGCATCCTGCCGACACCGAGCTCGCGCAGGATCTGGGAGCCGGTGCCGATGGTCAGGTAGTTGCCGGCGCCGTCGGACTCGCTGCCGCGAGCGGTGCGGCGGCGCTCCAGGAACACCTGCAGCATATCGTTGAGGTCCTGATGCGGACGCATGTCATCGAGCAGCACGAAGACACCCTGCTCGGCCCGCGCCACCTCTTCCAGCGCCTGGTGGGCGCGCCAGGAGGCGTCCTCGCCCTTGACCAGGCACATCAGGTCACGCATCTCGTTGGCCAGATGCACCCGCACCGTGGTCACGCTGTCCGGACTCGGCGAGCCCTTCACCAGCGCCAGGTGGTGCACCTTGTGGGTGCGGTCGAGAAAGACGTGGGCGGTCAGCTCACCGTAGGCGGTGGTCACTGGCAGTCGCTCGACCTCTTCTACCGTCTGCTCGTTGTGGATCCGGTAGTGGATCAGGTCGGCGATGGTGCCCATCTTGATCCCGTGGGTCTCGGCGAAGCGCTCGAGCTCAGGACGTCGGGCCATGCTGCCATCGTCGTTCATGACCTCACAGATCACACCGCTGGGATCACAACCGGCCAGGGCGGCCAGATCGCAGGCCGCCTCGGTGTGGCCGGCGCGCCGGAGCACGCCGCCGGGCTCGGCCATCAGCGGAAAGATGTGGCCGGGCTGGACGATGTCTTCTGCCTTGGCATTGCGCGCGCAGGCGGCCTGCACCGTGCGCGCGCGGTCAGCAGCGGAGATGCCGGTGCTGACCCCTTCGGCGGCCTCGATGGACAGGGTGAACTTGGTACCGAAACCGGAGCCGTTGTCCTGCACCATCAGCGGCAGCTTGAGCTGTTCGCAGCGCTCCCGGGTCATCGGCATGCAGATCAGACCACGGGCGTGAACCGCCATGAAGTTGATGTGCCAGGCCTCGACCTTCTCGGCGGCCATGATGATGTCACCTTCGTTTTCCCGATCCTCGTCGTCCATCAGGATCACCATGCGGCCCTGGCGGATATCCTCGACGAGTTCGGCAATAGGGGCCAGGCCCCCGCTGGAAGACTGCGACATGTATGCTCCCTGGATCTAAAATGGCCACTCGCGACGGCGGCCAGAAACCGCGTCAGGGTACCGTGGCGCGGCGTCGGGCGCCAGTCAAAGACAAAGACCTGACAGGGCGTCGGGCGCCGCTTATATCAAGATCGGACACTGCGACTCCGCGTTGGGCGCCGCTTATATGAAGCCCCGCTACTGCGATCCCCCGGCGACTTTCGTCGAATCAGTGCTCGGTGCAGGCGGCCAGCGCCGGGCGCGCAAGAATGCGCCAGTCCTTGCCGAGGGCGCGGATATCGAGAATTTCCAGAGGCCGTTGCTCGGCCATGCGTTCGATACCCGACAACGCCATCAGCCCGCGCGCGCCGGAGCCGAGCAGGGTCGGCGCCATGTAAAGACGCAACTCGTCCACCAGACAGGCATCCATCAAGGCACCTGCCAGGGTCGCGCCGGTCTCCACCAACAGCTCGTTGCAGCCGCCCTCGTCACCTAGCCACTTGAGCAGCGCGCCAAGATCGACGCGGCCGTCGTCGCCTGCTGGCATCTCCAGCACCCGCGCGCCGGAGCGCGTCAGCGCGTCTCTGCGAGGGGATTCGCTGCCCTCGACGCAGACCACCAGCGTCTCCCCTGGCTCGCTCAGGCAGGCCGCGGCCAGCGGCATGCGCAGGCGCGAGTCCACCACGACCCTCAGCGGCTGGCGTCGGGCGATGACTTCGGCGTCATCGAGCCCGAGCTGATCGGCACGCACCGTCAGCCGCGAGTTGTCGAAGATGATCGAATCCACCCCGGTGAGGATGGCGCAGCTCTGAGCCCGCAGCCGCTGGACGTCACGCCGAGCCTCGGCACCGGTGATCCACTGGGACTCGCCGGAGGCCATGGCGGTACGGCCGTCGAGGCTCATGGCGAGCTTGAGGCTGACCCGTGGACGCCCCCGGGTCATGCGCGACACGAAGCCGGCGTTCAATACCTGGGCGTCCGCCTCGAGGCAACCGAGCCTTACCTCGACCCCGGCGTCACGCAGTCGTGCGATACCGCGTCCCGCCACCTGAGGATTGGGATCCTGCATGGCTACCACTACCCTGGCGACACCGGCCTTGATCAAGGCATCGCAGCAAGGCCCTGTGCGCCCCTGGTGGGAGCAGGGTTCCAGCGTCACGTAAGCGGTGGCGCCTCGGGCGTGCTCACCGGCAGCCTCGAGTGCATGGACCTCGGCGTGGGGTTCCCCGGCGCGCTGATGGTAGCCGTCGGCCAGATGCTTGCCGTGCTTGACCAGTACGCAGCCGACCCTCGGATTGGGCATGGTGGTGTAGCGACCGCGTTCGGCCAGCTTCAATGCCCTGGCCATCCAGGCTTCATCCTGGCCTGCCGTGCTGTCCGTCGGATTCATGTGCTCTCCCCGGTGTCGGGCGAGAAACTCGGCTCCTGGGCCAGGCGGTCGATCTCGGCGCGAAATTCGTCGATATCCTGAAACCGTCGATAGACTGAGGCAAAGCGGATATAGGCCACCTGATCGAGGCGCTTGAGGGCATTCATCACCTCTTCACCGACCACCCGCGCCTGGACCTCGCGCTCGCCTCGTGCGCGCAGGTTCTGGCGGATACGTTCCACCGCCGCCTCGATCGACTCGGCGCTGACCGGGCGTTTTTCCAGCGCCCGCAGCATGCCGGCCCGCAGCTTGATCTCGTCGAACACCTCCCGCGAGCCATCGGCCTTGATGATCCGTGGCATGATAAGTTCAGCGGTCTCGTAGGTGGTGAAGCGCTCACCGCAGCCAGCACACTGCCGCCGTCGGCGCACCTGATCACCTTCGGCGACCAGCCGGGAGTCAGTCACTCGGGTCTCTTGGGCGCCACAGAAGGGGCAATGCATAGCGGACAGTCCGGCAGGAAAAATATGTCGCCATAGTGTAACGGCTGAGGCCTGCCCCGCCCAGCGCAATGGCCCAGGTCATCCGCGATTTCAGCTGAGTTGGCACGCCCTGTGCTTGATACTTTCTTTCTAGCCGTCAATGAAATGGCGAGCGCTCACGGGGCAAGGCGCCCCCACGCCTGCGGAGGACACCATGGCAAGCCACCTCTCCCCCCTGGAACCCGACGACTTTCGCCAGCGTGCCGCAGAGCTGCTCGCGCCTCTCTATGGTGCACGCAGCGAAGAGGTCCTGCGCCGTCTGCTGCGCATGATCGAAGCGCAGGGGGCCGGGTTGAGGCACCGTCATGGTGCACGCCAGACGCTGTGGAGCGAGCAGGACCAGTGGCTGATCGTCTATGGCGACTCGCTGCTGGATGCCGACAAGCCCCCCCTGGCGGTACTCGATGAGTTCCTGAGCAAGCGCCTGAAGACCGTCTTCAGCGGTGTCCATGTGCTGCCCTTCTTCCCCTGGAGCAGCGACGACGGCTTCTCGGTGATCCACTATCGCGAAGTCGACCCGAAACTGGGCGACTGGCGCGATATCCGGCGCCTGGCCAGTCACCATGATCTGATGGTGGACCTGGTGCTCAACCATGTCTCGCGAGAATCACTGTGGTTTGCCGACTATCTCGGCGGCAACCTGCCCGGGCGCGACTACTTCATCGAGATGGACCCCGATACCGATCTCAGCGAGGTGGTGCGTCCGCGCAGCTCACCGCTGCTGGTCCCCGTCAGCACCCGCCGTGGCGTTCGCCACCTGTGGGCGACCTTCTCCGAGGACCAGATCGACCTCAACTTCGCCAACCCCGACGTATTGATCGAATTCGTCGGCATCCTGCTGTTCTACCTGCAGCAGGGCGCCCGCATCGTCCGGCTGGACGCCGTCGCCTTCCTGTGGAAACGCCCCGGCACCCGCTGTATCCACCTTCCCGAGACCCACGCGGTGGTGCGGCTGTTGCGGGCGGTGGTCGACCACGTCGCCCCCGGCACCCTGATCATCACCGAGACCAACGTGCCCCACGCCGAGAACATCAGCTACTTCGGCCTGGAGCGACAGGATACGCCGCCCGACGAGGCCCACCTGGTCTACCAGTTCCCGCTGCCACCTCTGTTGCTGCACACCTTGACCAGTGGCGAGGCCGGCACCCTGGCACGCTGGCTCGACAGCCTGCCCGAGCTCCCCGCCGGCTGCAGCTATCTGAACTTCACCGCCAGCCACGATGGCATTGGCGTGCGCCCGCTGGAAGGCTGGCTGGAAGGCCACGAGATCGACGCCCTGGTCGCCTTGATGCAGCGCTTCGGTGGCTTCGTCAGCATGCGCCGGCAGGCCGACGGCAGCGACAGCCCCTACGAGCTCAATATCACCTGGTTCGATGCCATGAGCGGGACCCGGCGCGGCCCCGACCCGTGGCAGGTCGAGCGCTTCCTGTTGAGCCAGCACCTGATGCTGGTGCTGAAGGGTATCCCCGGCGTCTACCTGCACTGCCTGACCGCCACCCAGAACGACCACGACGGGGTCGAACGCAGTGGGCGCCTGCGTTCGATCAATCGCAAGCGCTGGGACCGCCAGGAGCTGGAACCTCTGCTGGACAGCCGTCACACGCCGACCCGCGAGGTGTTCTTCGCCCTCACCCGCCGTCTCGAGATCCGTCGCAGGGAACCCTGCTTCCACCCCGATGCGGCCCAGACGGTCATCCCCACACCACCGGAGCTGCTGGCGATCCAGCGCGGCCCCCTGGACGATGGCCGTCGACTGTTGGCCATTCACAACGTCACCGATCGGCCTCAGCCACTGGTACTGGACGGCCTCGACCAGTCCGGCTGGCAGGACCTGCTGGAAGGGGGCGCCTGGCGGCCCGTCGACACCCTGGCCCCCTATCGTTCACTGTGGCTGGTGCGCACCGACAGATAAGTCACCGCGCGCTCGGTGTATCGCACAACAGCGCGGCCCTGGCGCTTTCACTGCCCGGCGACGTCAGCGGTCGAACCGATGGCGTTTGCTGCTGTCCTAGTGCGAGTGATTCTCGCTTGTCGCGGGATTCGTCCTACAAGATGCCGGAGAGTAACGACATGCCCCGCCGCCCCCGACTGCCCCGCCTCCCCGACCTGCCCCGCCATCAGCGTTCCTTCATGACCCTGGCGGCGGTGGCCTTCGGCCTGATGCCACTGTCCAGCGTCGAGGCCGAGGACCACCCCGCCCCCATCGAGGCGCTGGAGGAGGAAGGTCTTGAGGTGCACGGTGAATTCGACGCGCCGGGTGGGCTCAGCGGCTTCGCCGCCAGCCATCGCGGACAGCCGATGACCATCTTCGTCACCGAGGATGGCGAGCACGCCATCGTCGGCAATCTGATCGACGCCGACGCCAACAATCTGTCGGAGGCGCCGCTGGAGCGCCTGGTGCGCGGCCCCCAGGACGAGACCACCTGGCAGAGCCTTGAGGACAGCGCCTGGATCGCCGATGGCGATCCCGACGCCGAGCGCATCGTCTATGTGTTCACCGATCCCAACTGCCCCTACTGCACCCGCCTGTGGCAGCAGAGCCGGCCCTTCGTCGAAAGCGGCCAGGTCCAGCTACGCCACGTGATGGTCGGCATCCTCGACCCCGAGAGTCCGCGCCAGGCGGTCACGATGCTGGCCGCCGATGACCCGCAGGCCGCCCTCCGCGCCCATGAGAGCGGCGATCCGATTGAGCCCATGCGCCAACTGCCCCGAGACCTGGAGCAGCGCCTGCAGAGCAACCATGAACTGTTTCGCAGCTTCGGCATGGTGGCGACCCCGGGCATCGTCTATCGCAACGAAGGCAAGCTCGAGATGAGCCAAGGCCTGCCCAGCGAAGAACTGTTCCATACCATCATGGGGCCGGAGCCCGACTGACAGGGTTCATCAAGGCGCTGGCACCAGGCCCCGGGCGGGGCCTGGTGCCAGCGCGATTTAGGCTTTAAACGAAAAGTCGACGAGCGATGGTTAGACAAGGCAAAAATCGGTGAGAAAGCGCAGTTTACGTGGTGTAAATGAGCATTTTGACCTGATTTTTAACGCCGTATTACCGAGCGCAGACACTTTTCGTCAAAGCCTTAGACATCCCCCGCGTTATCGGCCTCCACCGCGCTATAAAGTTGTTCGGGCAGGTCCGGCAAGGCCGCACGCACGCGGTTCCAGCTTGGGATAAAGGGCTTCTCCCTGGGGTTGTCGAGAAAGGCGTTACCGGCCTCGATCAGATTGGCGGCAAACAGCTCCACCGCCTGCTCCTCGGCATGACGGTCCAGGCTCAACCCGTTCATGGTGGCGTCGTGGTCGTAGGCCTCGATCAGATCGAGGGCCAGGCGATAGTAGGTGGCCTTGAGGGTACGAAAGCCTTCCGACGAGAAGCCCACGCCCTGGGTGGCCAGCTTGCGATAGAGCGCCTTGGCGATATCCAGGCTCATGCGGTTGAGCCCGGTGGCCGCGTCATCGGCGGACACCGGTTGATGCTTGTGGTCGTAGACGTCGGCGATATCCACCTGACACAGCCGATTGGTGGAGTGGTCTCGGTGGACCTCGGACAGCACTCCGATCTCCAGCCCCCAGTCGGCGGGGATGCGGATGTTGTCCAGCACCTCGGTGCGCATCGAGAACTCCCCCGACAACGGGTAGCGATAGCTGTCCAGGTAGTCCAGGTAAGGCAAGGGCCCGTGCATGATCTTCAGCGCCCGCAGCAGAGGGGTCACCATCAGCCGGGAGACCCGGCCGTTGAGCTTGCCCTCGGCGATACGCGGGTAGTAGCCCTTGCAGAAGGCGTAGTTGAAGCGTGGGTGGGCCACCGGATACATCAGCCGTGCCAGCAGGCCGCGGTCGTAGGTCAGGATATCGCAGTCATGCAGCCCCACCGCGGCGGTGCGCCCGGAGGCCTGCACATAGCCCGCACAGAACCACACGTTGCGGCCCTTGCCCGGCTGCTGTGGCGCCAGGCCTTCCTCGGCCAGCTGCGCGTCCAGCGCGCTCAGGCGTGGGCCGTCATTCCACAGGATGCGATGGTGCTGGGGCAGGCGCGAAAAGAACTCGCGTGCCCGCAGAAACTGGTCCCGGTCGGCACGATCGAGGCCGATCACGATCTCCGACAGATAGCTCGCCTGGGCGAGGGATTCGACGATGGCGTCCAGCGCCGGGCCTTCCAGCTCCGAGTACAATGACGGCAGGATCAGCCCGAGCGGGCGCTGGCGGCCGAAGCGCTCCAGATCCGCCTCCAGGTCTTCGACCTTGCGCCGAGTCAGGTTGTGAAAGTCGGTGATGATGCCGTTCTGGTGGAAATCGCTCATGCCTCACCCTCCTCGCCCAGCTTGTGATGATCCTTGTCGTCGGCGCCGCCGGCATCTGCGCTGCTGGAAGGCTCCGCCGCATCCTGCTCTCCCCAGAAGTGCGCAACCCCCTCGGCCCAGCCCCTGGGGCCCAGCGCCTCGCTGCGATACAAGCGCGGCTGGCATGGGGACACGTCGAGGCCATGGCGAGCACGAATCACCACCGCCGCATCGGTGGCCTCGAGCATGGCGACATCGTTGGGGCCATCGCCCAGCGACAGGGTCTCGGGGCGTCGGCCCTTGAGCGCCTCGAAGCGGGCGCACAGCCATTGCACCGCCTGGCCCTTGTCGGTGTCGCCGAGCACGTGCCAGAAGCGCCCGCCCCTCGTCATGCGCAGGCCGTCACTGGCCAGGCCCTCGCGAAAGCGCTGCAGCAGCGCTTCGTCGTCTTCCCACAACAGCGGCTCGCTGCCCTCGCGCAGGCGTGCCAGGCGAGCCTCCTGTTCATCCAGACCGGTGAAGGCCACCACGTCTTCCAGCGCCATCTCGCTCATGGTCAGAAAGCGCGCGGAAAGCCGCTCACGCCAGATCGCCACCCGCCGACGAATCAGCCCGATATCCACCCCGATGGTGCGGATCACCAGGCCATCCGGGCCCGGCTGTCCCTCGCGTCGGGCGTGACACCAGCTGGGGGGCAGCGCGATCACCGCGCCGTTCTCGGCGATAAAGGGGCGATCGGCAAGGCCGAGCTGCTGGCGCAGGCCGAGCAGTTCACTGCGGGTCTTGCTGGTCACCGGGATCACCGCGACGCCGGCCTCACGCAGGGCATCGAGCCAGGGCTCGGCGGGCTTCCAGCCGTAGTCATGGTGGTCGAGCAGCGAGCCATCCAGGTCGGTGAACAGCAGCCTGGGCCCGTCGAAGGCACCGATTAGGGGGGTCGTGCTGGCGTGCATGGTGGGACCTTCGCATCAAAAGGGTTCACCGAGATACAAAGCAAGGGCTGCGCCAGCGCTGAGAAGAGCAACGGGAAAACAAGCAGATGAAGGGAAGGTAGACGTCAGCGCAACGAGGCCCCGTCAGGTCCGGGGCGGACGCGGCCGTGCCCGGTGCAGGATAAGGCACCACAATGGTGCATCGACAGCCGACGCCCCGCTGCAAGCACACAGCCCCAGAACGACGACACCCCCGAGAGCGGAGCTCTCGGGGGTGTCTTTGGTGGCCTCAGGCGGACGGGTCACCCCGCCGGGCACTCAGCCGTAGACCGGCAGACGGGCGCAGACTTCTTCCACCTTGGCCTTGACCTCGGCCTCGATGGCCTCGGTGGACTCGCCCTTGGCCATGACGTCGAGGATGTCGCAGATCCAGCCAGCCAGATCACCGCACTCGCTCTCGCCGAAACCACGGGTGGTGACCGCCGGGGTGCCGATACGCAGGCCAGATGTCACGAAGGGGCTCTGCGGATCACCGGGCACGGCGTTCTTGTTGACGGTGATGTGGGCACGACCCAAGGCCGCGTCCGCGTCCTTGCCGGTCAGGCCCTGCTTGATCAGCGACAGCAGGAAGAGGTGATCCTCGGTGCCGCCGGAGACCACGTCGTAGCCACGCTCGATAAATACCTTGGCCATGGTCTGGGCGTTCTTGACCACCTGCTGCTGGTAGGTCTTGAACTCGGGCGCCATGGCCTCCTTGAAGCAGATCGCCTTGGCCGCGATGACGTGCTCGAGCGGGCCGCCCTGGCCGCCGGGGAAGACCGCAGACTGCAGCTTCTTCTCGATGTCGGCGTCGTTCTCGGCGGACAGGATCAGACCACCACGCGGACCGCGCAGGGTCTTGTGGGTGGTGGTGGTGACCACATGGGCGTGGGGCAGCGGATTCGGGTAGACACCGGCGGCAACCAGGCCGGCCACGTGGGCCATGTCCACCAGCAGGAAGGCACCCACCTCGTCGGCGACCTCGCGGAAGCGTGCCCAGTCGATGATCTGCGAGTAGGCGGAGAAACCGGCGATGATCATCTTCGGCTGGTGCTCGCGGGCCAGGCGGGCCACCTCGTCGTAGTCGATGCGGCCGGACTCGTCGATGCCGTACTGCACGGCATTGTAGTGCTTGCCGGAAAAGTTCGGGCGGGCGCCGTGGGTCAGGTGACCGCCGGCGTCGAGGCTCATGCCCAGCACGGTGTCACCGGGCTTGACCAGGGCCTGGAAGACCGCGCCGTTGGCCTGGGAGCCGGAGTGCGGCTGGACGTTGGCGTAGCTCGCGCCAAACAGCTCCTTGGCATAGTCGATGGCCAGCTGCTCGACCACGTCGACGTACTCGCAGCCACCGTAGTAACGCTTGCCGGGATAGCCTTCCGCGTACTTGTTGGTCAGCTGGCTACCCTGGGCTTCCATCACCCGGGGGCTGGCGTAGTTTTCGGAGGCGATCAGCTCGATGTGAGCCTCCTGACGGGCGACTTCCTTCTGCATCGCATCGAACAGGGCATCATCGAAACCGGCAATCTGCATATCACGGCTGAACATCGGCGGCATAACCTCGCAGCGGGGGATTCAAGGGGCAATCGCGAAAAGCGGGCCGCCATCATAGCGCAGCCCATGACCGCTTTCACATGAAAGACCGTCATGGGCTGCTGCATGATTTCTCATCTTGGCTTCAGTCAGACTGAAGCGTGGCCTGAAAGAGTGCCCGCCACTACTCCAATACGGGTCCACTACGGGTCCACTACGGGGCGTAAATGAGCATATTGATCCGATTTTTTACGCCGTATTACCGAGCGCAGGCACTTTTCCGCCAAGCCCTAGTCCATCGTGACTTCCATGGACAACGCCTGGGGCAGCCCCAGCGGGTCCTGGGCCAGCTTCTGGAGCTGTCGGCTGGGTGGCAGGCTGAGGTCGATCGACATCTCGCTGGCCTCGCCGGCCATCATCTGCACCAGCCCCGTGAGCACCGCGCCGATCTGCGGTCCCATCATGATGCCGAAGCCTTCGGACTGGGTCCTGAGCTGTTCGAGCAGGGCGTCTTCGGACACCCCCTGGGTCGCCGCCACCACCGGCGCGATACGCCCAAACACGCCCAGATCGCTGAGACTGAGCGAGACGTCGCCGCCCTGGGTGTCCAGCTCGGTCCAGTCCTCGAGGCCGGCAAAGTAGGCCGCAGGGTCCTGGCCCTTGGGCAGGTTTACCGGCAGGTCACTATCGAAGCCGAGACGGAAGGCATCGGCTGCGGTCATCTCGAAACGGCTGGCCACCTGGCCATTGGCACCGTTGGCCTCCCAGGTACCGTCCATGTCGGCGTCCAGGGTGAGCTGTCCGGAGCCATCGGTCAGCACGTTGCTGACCAGGCGTAGCTGGGTGCGCTCGTCCACCGGAGCCAGCTCGATCATCCTGGCCAGATCCACCGTCAGGTTGTCCATGCGCCCGCTGTACTCGCCGTCGTTCATGTCGCCGTCGGCCACCAGATGCTCAAGGCTTGCCACCAGCCGATCGGTGGCAATCTCCAGGTCCTCGAGCTCGAGGGCGTCCACCGTGGGCGCGTCGCTCGCAAGCCCCTTGAGGCCGGTCAGACTGAGTGACGGCAGCGAGAAGGTTCCGGCCCCGAGTTCCTCGAAGTTGTCGCTGGAGCCGCTCATCCCGGTCAGGGTCAGGCTGCCGATGGCATCGGCGCTGACGTCGCTGGCGCCCAGGCTCTGGATCTCGATGCGGCCGGGATAGTCGCCCCAGGGAAGGTCCGCCCCCACCTTGCCCTGGCGCTGATCCATTACCAGTCCTTCCAGGCTAATCCCGGCCAGCGGGTTGTCTTCATCCCAGGGCAGATCACGCAGATCGAGCACCGGCTGGCCGGGCTCCTCGAACACCAGCCGCTCGAGCAGCATGCTGGCGCCCCGGTCGACCAGCTCGATGTCCTCGAGCACCACTTCTTCCGGTGCGTCGTAGTCGCCCTCGACCAGGTAGCGCGCGATGGTCAGGCGTTCGCCGTTGTCGCCGGTCAGGGTCAGGTTCTCGGCACTGGTGGTGCTGCCGAGCAGCTCATCGGATACCTCGCCGATCTCGAGGGTACCTTCGCGCTCCAGGGCCGCACGCAGGTCAGCCTCGAGACGTTCGGCGTCGGCCTGTGCGACGCTCGCCCCCAGAGAAAGCAGCGCCACGAAAGGGACGGCGTGGCGGGAAGACAGACGGCACTTCATGAACTTTCACCTCCGGTGTGAAAATAGAACCTGGCAAACGCCAACGATCTTTGCCGATACGGCAGTTGTGTCAGCCTTCACTGTAGCGCCTGAACGAACCCGTCGACAGGCCTTCAGCAGTGTTGACAGGACATCGGTCACTCAATCCAGCGGCAGGCGCGCCGACAACCGCCGACTCACCTCCTCGATCACCGCCAGGCGCGCCCGACGCTTGTCGTTGGCGTCGATCAGCACCCACTCGCCGCCAGGGGCATGTGTTTCCGCGAACATCTCGTCGATGGCCTGCTGGTAGTCGTCCCAGCGCTCGCGGTTGCGCCAATCCTCGTCGGTGAGCTTGTGCCGCTTGTGAGGGGTCTCGGCCCTGGCTTCGAAACGCTCGAGCTGCTCGTCCTTGTCGATGGCCAGGAACAGCTTGACCAGCACGGTGCCGTGCTCGAGCAGGCGCGCCTCGAACTGGCGAATCTCTTCAAAGCCGCGTCGCCAGTCCCGCTCGTCGGCGAGGCCTTCGACCCGTTCCACCAGCACCCGGCCATACCAGGAGCGGTCGAAGATCGCCACCCGGCCATCGCGGGGCAGACGATGCCAGAAGCGCCACTGCCACGGGTGCAGGCGCTCCTCCTCGGTGGGCGCAGCGATCTGATGCACACGGTACTGACGTGCATCCATTGCCGAGGTCAGGCGATGGATGCCGCCGCCCTTGCCGGCAGCGTCATGGCCCTCGAATACCACCACCAACGGCACTCCCTGGCGCGCGGCACTGCGCGCCAGCTGGGCCAGCCTGGCCTGGGCGTCGGCCAGGCGCTCGCTGTAGTCGCGTTTCTTGAGTCGGGGGGGCGGGTCGTCATGCTCGAGGGCGTCGAGCCGGGGGGGAGCGATGGCATTCAGTGGGGGAGTCTCGGGGCGCTCGAGGGCCGGGACAGGGCTTGCCATGACCTTCTCGAGGACTTCGGCCACCTGGGGCAGCAGGTCGTTGCCGGGGCTCGCGTCGAGCTCGATCCAGGGACTGTGGCGACAGTGGGTGCGCGCACGCAGGTCGCGGGCAAGCTCATCGAGCAGGCCATGCTGGGCGTGGCGGCGCCACTTTTCGTCGGTAACCTGCCAGCGACTGGCAGGGTCGGCGGCCCAGGCCTCGAGTCGTTGTCGCTGGGTGTCTGCATCGATCTGCAGCCACAGCTTGACCAGGCGAACCCCGTCGGCGGCAAGCTCCGCCTCGAACTGACGCATCTGTTCGATGCGGTCATTGTAGGCGCCCTCGCCCAAGGCGCGGGAGGCCCGCGCCAGCACCGCATCGCCGACCCAGCCATGGACGAACACCCCGAGCCGGCCACGCCCCGGAAGACGCCGCCAGAATCGCCACCAGTAAGGTCGTCGGCGCTCCTCGTCGCCGGGCACCAGGGCGTGCACCTCGGTCAACCGGTTCTCCAGCCAGTGGTTGAGCAGGTTGATCAGCTCGCCCTTGCCGGTGGCGGCGTGGCCGGCCACCAGCACTACCACTGCCCGATCCGCTCGCTGGGCCAATTCAAGCTGGGCCGACAGCAGCCGAAACCGCTGACACTCCTCGGCGGACATGGTCTTGCCGGAGGCGTTCTTGCGAGAGGCGTTGCTGGTTGAGCCCCGCTTCTTTCCCTTTGCCACCTTGGTCCTGGTCATCGTCGCTCCTTCATGACGCACTTCCCTGTTCATAAGGCGCATCGCTTTGCATAAGGCGCTTCGCTTTGCATAAGGCGCATCGCTTTGCATGAGGCGCTTCGCGTTTCGTGAGACGCTCCGCCCTTTCATGATGATTCGCCTTTCAGGCCTCGCCCAGCAGCCCCAGGCTCGCCGCCGGCGCCTGTCGCCGAATGCCACGGGACAACAGATGCCCTACCAGGCCCAGTACCACAGCGCCGAGCGTCGGGACCAGCAGCCAGACCCAGGGATGCACCCGCGGCGGCAGATCCAGCCACAGCAGATATAACGCGGCCGTGGCGACCTCCGCCAGCAGCGCCGCCATCAGGCCGCTGGCCAGTCCCAGAACGGCAAATTCAGCCCACTGCACCCGCGCGAGCAGACGGGAACCTGCGCCAAAGACGCGCAACAAGCCGCTTTCGTGGGCACGTACCGGCTGACTGGCGATCAACGCGGCGTAGAGCACACTGACCCCGGCCAGCAGCACGAAGGCCAGCACCACTTCCACCGCCCGGGTCACGTGCCCCAGCACCTCACGGACCTGCCCCAGCAGGGCATCCACGTCGAGCAGCGTCACCCCCGGGAAGGCCTGGACCAGGCTCCCCAGTTCGCGTTTCTGCTGCTGCTCCAGATAGAAGGCGGTGATGTAGCTATGGCCGTAGCGTTCCAGCACACCAGGCGGGAAGATCACGTAAAAGTTGGGCTTGAAGCTGTCCCAATCGAGGTCGCGGAGACTGGTGATCTCACCGACCAGGGTGTCGGCGCCGATGGTGAAACTTAAACGATCCCCCAGCGCCAGCCCCAGACGTTCTGCCAGTTCTCGTTCCATGGAGATCGGCGCCGTCTCGGCGACGTCATCGCCTGCGGGCGCCGAGGACGGCTGGGCGTCCACCTCGTCGAGCCAGCCGCCGACCTCGGCGCGCGAGGCAAACCATTCGCCGGCCACCAGACGATTACCGCTCGGCAGGTCCGCCCGCCAGGTCAGGTTGAGCTCCCGGCGCAGGGCGTTTTCTCCCCTCGCCTCGGGGGGCACGGCCTGCCTCGGCGGCTGGCCGTTGATCGCGGTGATACGCCCGCGGACCATGGGGTAGAGATCACTGCTGGCCTCGGCGATGGCCTCGAGCCGCTGCTCGAAGTCGTCGCGCTCGCCGGGCTGGATATTGATCGCGAAGTGATTGGGTGTGTCCTCGGGTAACTGCGCCTGCCAGGTGGTCAACAGATCGCCCCGCACCAGGGCGATCATGGTCATGGCGAAGAAGGTCACCGCAAACGCCAGCATCTGCCCCAGGCTGGCGTTGCGACGGCGCGCCAACTGCCGAGCGCCCAGACGCAACGACCCACGCAGACCTGCGGGATCGCCCCCCTCCAGCCGCGCGGCCAGACGCAACAGTCCATCGAGAATCAAGCCCGCCAGGCCCCACAGTACGCCCAGCGCCACCATGCCGCCGGCCAGTAGCCCCGCCGCCAGCCCCAGGCTGCCGGAGTACAGCCAAAGCAGAGCACCGAAGGCCAGCGCCGCCGCCAGCAGCAGTGACCAGCCGGAGGCGGGCAAGGGGTCCAGCTCCCGGCGCAGTACCTTGAGTGCGCTAACCCGCTTCAAGCGCAGCAGGGTCGGCCCTGCAAAGCCGGCCAGCACGGCAAGTGCCGTCAGCACGCCGAGCCACAACGGCAAGGCTCCGGGAGGCGGCAGCTCCAGCGGCAGAAAACGCTGCATCAAGGCCAGCAGCAACGCCTGTCCCGCCAGCCCCAGAAGCGCGCCGATCAGCGAGGCCACCAGCGCCAGACCGGCCAGCTGGAAGGTAAAGATACGCGCCAGGTCCCGCTGGGACGCGCCGAAGCAGCGCAGTAGCGCGGCGGTATCCAGATGGCGATCGACGTAGCGCCGCGTCGCCATGGCCACCGCCACCCCGGCCAGCAGCACGGCGGCTAGACCGGCCAGGCTCAGGTAGGTCTCGGCTCGCTCCAGCGCCGAGCCCAGCCGCGGCCGGTCCTCGCGCACGTCACGTACCTCGACGCCGTCGGCGCGCAGGCGGGCGAGCCAGGGCGACAGCGTCTCCACCGCCTGGGGCGAGCCGGCGGCAAGGATCTCGAACTCGATGCGCGAACCGGGCTGGATCAGGCCGGTTGCCTCGACGTCGTCGACGTGCATCATCACCCGCGGGTTGAAGCTGCCGAAGCCGGCAGACTGGTCGGCCTCCCGCTCGATCCAGCCGGTCACCTGGAACTCGCCCCTGCCCAGCGTCAGACTGTCGCCGAGTTCGATGTCCAGCAGCGTCTCGAGCCTCGGCGCCAGCCACACCTCGCCTGGCTCAGGGCCACTGGCGAGCTCCTCGACGCCGGCGCCCTGGTCGACCCGGGACACGCCGTAGAGTGGATAGTCTTCATCCACCGCCTTGATGCTGACCGGCTGAAAGGCGCCATCGCGACTGGCCATGGAGACCAGATCGACCTGGTCGCTCAGGCGCATGCCGGCGCCTTCCAGACGCTCCCGGATCTCCTGAGCGAAGGGATCGGACTGCTCCAGCACCACATCGCCGCCCATCATCTGACTGGCCTGACGGGTCAGACCACGTTCCAGCCGGTCGAGAAAGAACCCCATCATGGTCGAGGCGGCCACCGCCAGGGTCAGCGCCACCAGCAAGGCGCGTACATCACCCGCACGAAGATCGCGCCGCAGAGAGCGCGCCGCCATCACCAGCTGACGTCCCAATTGGCCCTTCGCCGTGACGCTTCGCTCACTCATGCCGAGGCCTCCCGCTGGGCGTCTGGCACCTCGGCTGGAAGCTTGGATGTCACCTCGGTGAGCTGGCCGTCGGCCAGGCGCAGACACCGATCGCAGCGCCTCGCCAGAGCGTGGTCGTGGGTAACCAGCACCAGGGTGGTGCCCTCGGAACGGTTGAGCTCGAACAGGGTCTGAATGATGCGCTCCCCGGTGTCCGGGTCGAGATTGCCGGTCGGCTCATCGGCAAACACCAGCTCGGGGCCGGTGACAAAGGCCCGCGCCAGCGCCACCCGTTGCTGTTCGCCGCCGGACAGCTGCTTGGGCAGGTGATCCAGGCGCTCGCCCAACCCCACTCGACCGAGCCAGTCGGTGGCACGGGCCTCACGGTTGGCAAGGGTCGACAGCTCGGTCGGCAGCAGCACGTTTTCCAGCGCCGTCAGGGTCGGCAGCAACTGGAAGTTCTGAAACACGAAGCCCACTCGGGTGTTTCTCAGCGCCGCGCGACCGTCCTCGTCGAGCTCGGCAAGCGATGTACCGAACATCGCAAGCTCGCCGGCACTGGGCGTATCGAGACCGGCCAGCAGCGCCAGCAGGGTCGACTTGCCGGCACCGCTCTGGCCGAGGATGGCGACGCTCTCGCCGGACTGTACGTCGAGCTCAAGCTCGCGCAGGATGGTCAGTTCCCGCGTTCCGCTGGCGACCCGCTTGGACAGGCCTCGCGCGCGCAGCACGGTGGTCGGGACGGTATTCTCGGAAGGAGACAGCGACATGGTGATGGCATTCCCTGGGACTTGGACGTTTGGGGCGGCACGGCGGTTTTTTTCTGGAGCCTCGCGCTTCGGCGCTGCTGATGCCACGACGTCAGGAAGACGAGCGCAGGATCGCCGGGCAACGCCCGCCAGGCGGATGCTGAAGACGCTGATGATGGCCTGCGTCTTGACCGCCCTTGTGCCGGGGTCGGTCTGGGCCCAGTCTGACACAGCCCCGCCGACCTTGCTGGTGGTGGGCGACAGCTTGAGCGCCGCCTACGGCATCGAACGGGACGCCGGCTGGGTGGCGTTGCTGGCCGAGCGAGTGGCGCACCGCGCCGAGGTGGTCAATGCCAGCATCAGCGGCGAAACCACCGGCGGGGGCGCCACCCGTCTCCCTGAACTCCTCCGACAGCACGACCCGGACATCGTTCTGCTGGAGCTGGGCGGCAATGACGGACTCAGGGGCCTTCCGCCGAGCCAGATGTCGGCAAACCTCGAAGGCATGATCGAAAAGAGCCAGGCCGCCGGCGCCCAGGTGCTGCTGCTGGGTATCGATATTCCCCCGAATTACGGCGACGCCTACCGTCAGGCCTTCACCGGGGTCTTTCGTGAACTGGCCGACACCCATGAGGTGCCGCTGGTACCCTTCCTGCTCGAAGGCGTGGCGCTGGACCCGGAGCTGATGCAGGACGACGGCATCCACCCCACCGCCGAGGCCCAGTCGAGGCTGCTCGACAACGTCTGGCCGAGCCTTGCGCCCCTGCTGGACGAGACCGAGACGCCGGGGACCGAGGCGGTGTCGACCCAACCCTCCAGCCAGAAAGACAGCAAAGAACGCAGCGAGCAAGCGAGCGCCTCCTGAGGCGCTCCGCGGGCCCCTACGAGGAGGATGGCTCGACGTGAGCCGGCGCCTTCTGCCACTGCTGCAGCCCAAGCCCCAGCAGGATCAGCACCAGTCCGATCAGGGTCGAGGGGAGTATCGGCTCGCCCACCACCAGGTAGAGCAGCATCAGCGACACCGGCGGTGACAGAAAGATCAGGTTGGAGACCTTGGCGGTGCGCGACACCCGCTGCATCGCCGCCTGCCATAGCACAAAAGCGACGCCCATCTCGAACAGTCCGACATAGATGCCCGCGCCCAGGGCGGCACTGCCGTGCCACTGAAAGCCTGGCCCCAGCACCATCAGCAGCGTCAGCACCGGCACCCCGACGCTGAAGTTCTGCCACTGGGCGACCAGCGGAGGACGCCGGTCGCGGGCATTGAACAGCCAGTACAACGCCCAGATCAGCGTCGACACCAGCGCCAGTGCGACGCCCAGAGGATCGGCGAAGGCCACGTCAAAAACCTGGCCGCGGGTGGCGATGACCCAGACCCCGGCGTAGGCCACCAGGCCGGCCACCACGTCCATCGGCGTCAACCGCTGCTTGAGGATCGGCACCGCCAGCAGCGCCATGGCCAGCGCCCAGGTGTAGTTGAGCGCCATGGCCTCCTGTCCGGGCAACCGGTCATAGGCCGCAAACAGCACAAGGTA
The DNA here is from genome assembly GCF_040147045.1 of Halomonas sp. EF61. NCBI lineage: Bacteria > Pseudomonadati > Pseudomonadota > Gammaproteobacteria > Oceanospirillales > Halomonadaceae > Halomonas > Halomonas sp. EF61. The sequence goes on from NZ_JAMSHM010000002.1 coordinate 945,136, forward strand.
GTAGGCCACCGGGTTCATCAGCCCGGCCCACACAGCGGTGCGCCAGCCGCGACGAAGTGCCTGATGCAGCTGTCCGCGCCGCAGCATCAGCACGCTCATCAGCGCCCAGGACACCAGCGCCGCCAGCCACATCAGCTCCAGCGGGCTCATATGGGCAAGCGCCAGCTTGAAGGCGGTGGCCACCGTGGACCACAACGCCACGGCGCCAAGGCCGAAGGCCATGGCCTGTCGATCAGTTGTCATGACATTCCCTGGGGTAAAGATGAGGACAAGGATGAGGGCAAGGAGCAGCGGGCCATGGCCACGCCAATCAGCGACGCGGTCAATCAGGATGACGCCATCGAGCCCGCGTTCAGACCGTCAACACAGGATGACCATCGGCAACATTCAACGGTCCAGATGGCCCAGATCGCGCTCGGGAGCGATGCCGTCGCGGACCCGTTGCTTGAGCGTCTTGACGTCGGGAAAGCCGCCATCTCGCTTGCGCTCCCACAGCGTCTCGTCATCCAGCCGGATCTCGAAATGTCCGCCGTGGGAAGGCACCAGCGTCACCTCCTCGAGATCCTCGCCGAAGGTCGAGAGCAGCTCCTGGGCATACCAGCCACTACGCAAGAGCCACTGACATTGCGTACAGTAGATAATCCGAATGCGTGCCACGTTCAGCCTCCCTGTTCCAGCACGTAGGTGGAAACACCGGCGACGCGCTGCAAGGCAGCGTGTACACCGTATTCCCTCAAACCTCGATCATAACAGTCAGGACAGCCTCCATGGCCAGTGGCGAAACCCAGACGCGACTTTACGAGTGGCTCACCGGCGACGAGGACAGTCGCCTGTGCAAGGACATCCCGGACAGCGCCTGCGATGAGCAGCCGCGCAACTTCTTCCTGCATCTGCTGGCGTCGCTCGGCAACAAGCTCGCCGACGAGCTCTCCAGCGCTCGTCTGGTCCTGCCCTGGCTACTGGGTGCCATCGGCGCGCCGACCTGGATGGTCGGCCTGCTGGTGCCGATTCGCGAGGCCGGCGCCCTGCTGCCCCAACTGTTCGTGGCCGGTTTTATCCGCCTGAAACCCCGGCGCAAGGGCGTCTGGATGGTCGGTGGATTGCTCCAGGCGCTGGCCGCCGCGGCGCTGTCGGTTCTTGCCCTGATCGGTTCCGGCGGTGTTGGCGGCGGCCTGGTACTGCTGGCCCTGGTCGCCCTGTCGCTGGCCCGGGGGCTGTCGTCCATCGCCACCAAGGACGTGCTCGGCAAGACCATCTCCAAGCAACGTCGCGGGACCCTGATGGGCTGGAGCGGCAGCGTGGCGGGCGCCGTGACCCTGGCCGCCGGTGCGGTGCTGGTGCTGTTCGACGACCGCCCCGGCGAGCTCGCCCTGGCGGTGCTGCTTGGCGTGGCGGCGCTGGGATGGACCCTCAATGCGCTGTGCGCCGCCGCCATCGAAGAAGCGGAAGGCGCCACCGACGGCGGCGCCAACGCCTGGGATTCGGTCAAGACCGGCCTCGCCCTGATGCGCGACGACGCCGCCTTTCGTAACTTCAATCTGACCCGCGCCCTGCTGCTGTCAAGCGCCCTGGCGTTGCCCTATGTCGCGTTGATGGCCCAGGACAACGGCGGTACTGAACTTGGCGGACTGGGACTTCTGATCGTGGTATCCGGGGTCGCCGGCATGGTCGCCAGCCCCATCTGGGGCAAGCGTTCGGATGCCTCCAGCAAAACGGTGATGCGCGACGGTGCCATCGGTACCACCCTGTGCTGCCTGCTGGGGGCATCGCTGGCCTGGTTGCCCGAGTCGATGAGCGCAAGTGTCTGGCCCTACGCCCTGGTCTACGCGCTGCTGGTCATCGTCCACTCGGGCATTCGCCTCGGTCGCAAGACCTACATCGTCGACATGGCCGGCGCCGACAATCGTGCCCTCTATGTGGCCCTGTCCAACACCATCACTGGCGTGCTGATGCTGATCGTCGGCGCCGTGATCGGTGCTCTGGCGCAATGGCTCGGCGCCGGCCCGCTGTTGCTGGTGCTGGCCGCCACCGCCGCCCTGGCCGCCCTCAGCGCGCTGCGCCTGCCGGAGGTAGAGTGACGCCAGGGCAGCCTCAGCGTCCGCTCCACACTACCGCCACAGCAAAGACGACAGGAAGCGCTGAAGAAATGTCGCGAGCGATGACAGGTCGGTTGCCGCCGGAACGCAAGGATTCGAGTTTACATGGGTTAAATGAGGACCCTGAGTACCGCCGGCGGTCGAGATGTCGAGCGCAGCAATTTATGCAGCGTTTCCTTAGCCGACCATTGATTTAATCTCGCCCTCTGGCCATGCTTAGCATCAAATTTTGCCGATTAGAGCCATCATTACATCCCGAGGTTGCGCACAAACCGTCTACGAGAGACTACCGGTTTGGTGCACATCCTGGCCCCTGAATCCCCGGCCCCTGATTACCAGGCAACAAGGGTGTAACGCCAAGCCCGCAACAGGACGTCCCATGACACGACCGAACATGATCGCCCCGGAACTGCTCGAACGCATCGTCAACGCCTCGGAAGACGGGATCGTGGTGGCCGAGAAGGAAGGCGACGAGCATATCCTGATCTACGTGAATCAGGGCTTCGAGCGCCTGACCGGCTACAGCGCGGACGAGATCCTCTACCGCGACTGCCGCTTCCTGCAGAACGACGATACCGACCAGCCGGCCCTCGACGTCGTGCGCAAGGCCTTGAAGGAGTTGCGCCCCTGCCGCGAAGTTCTGCGCAACTACAGGAAGGACGGCACCCTGTTCTACAACGAGCTGTCACTGACCCCGGTGTTGGACGAAAGTGACGAGCTGGTCTACTTCATCGGCGTCCAGAAGGACGTCAGCGAACGTGTGGCCAACCTGGCCGAGATCGATCGCCTGCGTGACGGCGCCGACAGCGCCTGAGCCAGTCCACGCCTCCCTCTTGCACTTTTCTCGATTCCCGCTTATATAGCCAACAGAGTCCTCGGATTCTGTTGGCGCTTCCCGCCGTCGGAAGCATGGTGTGACAAGACGCGCTTCGGCGCTCTGGCCATGGGAGATTTCACATGAGCCGTGATTCCCTTCTCGATGATGCCTACCTCGACCTCTCTGATCAGGAGGCGGTCAACGACGAGGACTATTCCCGCAGTCGTCCTTCCAACCGTGCTGACACCCTGCGCGCCCGCCGACGAGTGGAAGCCCTGCTCGAGGAACGTCGCCTGCGCCAGGCCATCGATGACGACTGGGGCTATGACGAGGAAGAGGAAGAAGAAGAGGAATAGCACCCAGCGCCACCTGTCTTTCCCGGGGCGGTCGGTGCATCGCCCCCGCCATTCGCTCTCGCCTGGCGAATCCCCTCACCTTGCGTGGGGCGCCCCTCGATCTCGCCACACGGCTGGCGTTTGTGCGCCTCCGGCTCTATCATCTGTGACCAGCTTTTTTTCCGCGAACCCCAGTGGAAACGCGGCATCGTCCACGTCTGGCTATGCTGTCGACGCCCAGGGCGTCCGTCAGTGCCGGTGGTGATCGTTTCCCCAACACTAGCGAGTTCCCATGGCGCAATACGTCTACACCATGAACCGGGTGGGCAAGGTCGTGCCCCCCAAGAAGCAGATCCTCAAGGACATCTCCCTGTCCTTCTTCCCCGGGGCCAAGATCGGCGTGCTCGGTCTCAACGGCGCCGGCAAGTCCACCCTTCTGCGGATCATGGCCGGCGTGGACACCGAGATCGAAGGCGAGGCACGGCCGATGCCGGGCCTCAACGTGGGCTATCTGCCCCAGGAGCCCGAGCTCGACGACACCAAGAACGTGCGCGAGACCGTCGAGGAGGCACTGGGCGAGATCAAGGAAGCCCAGGCCAAGCTGGACGCCGTCTATGCGGCCTACGCCGAACCGGACGCCGACTTCGACGCGCTGGCCGCCGAACAGGCCAAGCTCGAGAACCTGATCGAGGCCGCCGACGCCCATAACCTGGAGCGCAAGCTGGAAGTCGCCGCCGAGGCACTGCGGCTACCGCCCTGGGAGGCCAATGTCGGCCACCTGTCCGGTGGCGAACGTCGCCGCGTGGCGCTGTGCCGCCTGCTGCTGTCCAACCCGGACATGCTGCTGCTGGACGAGCCGACCAACCACCTGGACGCCGAGTCCGTGGCCTGGCTCGAGCGCTTCCTCCACGACTATTCCGGTACCGTGGTGGCCATCACCCACGACCGCTACTTCCTCGACAACGTGGCCGGCTGGATCCTCGAGCTCGACCGCGGCCAGGGCATCCCCTTCGAAGGCAACTACTCCCAGTGGCTGGAAGCCAAGGAGAAGCGCCTGGAGCAGGAAGCCAAGGCCGAGGCCTCGCGTCAGAAGGCGATCAAGCACGAGCTCGAGTGGGTTCGCTCCAACGCCAAGGGCCGTCAGGCCAAGAGCAAGGCGCGCCTCAACCGCTTCGAGGAGATGCAGTCCGGCGACTTCCAGAAGCGCAACGAGACCAACGAGATCTACATTCCGCCGGGTCCGCGTCTGGGCGACAAGGTCATCGAATTCCACGGGGTGTCCAAGCGCTTCGACGACAAGCTGCTCTACGAAGACCTGAGCTTCACCATCCCCCAGGGCGCCATCGTCGGTATCGTCGGCGGCAACGGTGCCGGCAAGTCCACCCTGTTCAAGCTGATCCAGGGCAGCGAGAAGCCGGACGCCGGCGAAGTGGTGCTCGGCGAGACGGTGGACATCGCCTACGTCGAGCAGATGCGCGACGCCCTCGACGACAAGCAGACGGTGTGGGAAGCGGTGTCCGATGGACAGGATATCCTCAACATCAACGGCTACGAGGTCTCCTCACGGGCCTACGTCGGGCGTTTCAACTTCAAGGGCAATGACCAGCAGAAGTTCCTCAGGGACCTCTCCGGTGGTGAGCGCGGCCGCCTGCAGCTGGCCCAGACCCTGAAGCAGGGCGCCAACGTGCTGCTGCTCGACGAACCGTCCAACGACCTGGATATCGAGACCCTGCGTGCGCTGGAAGAGGCTCTGCTGGCCTTCCCCGGCTGCGCCATGGTGATCTCCCACGATCGCTGGTTCCTGGACCGCATCGCGACCCATATCCTGGCCTTCGAGGGCGAGTCCCACGTCGAGTTCTTCGCCGGCAACTACACCGAGTACGAAGCCGACCACAAGAAGCGCGTCGGTGACGACACGCCGCATCGGATGAAGTACAAGCGTATCGACGCCTGATACGACAAGCACTGCGCACTGCAACGACGCCACCGGCCCACGCCGGTGGCGTCGTCGTTTGTGCAGTTCCAGTCTTTCCGCTGCCGCCAGCGTTTACCGGCGTACTTGCATGACAGCACGCTTGAAGCGATAAGAGCCACATGCGACGCATCTTGTCGTCGACATCGACCTATCCCATCCACCGCTACCTGACAGGGTCCCTGCCATGTCATCGCTGACCTTCCATCCGGTGCGGTTGATTCGCGCCTTTTATACCAGCATCGCCTACCTGCCGACCCTGGCAGCCCTGGTCTACGGTCTGCTCGGCCTGCTGGCGCTGGCCCCACCGATCAGCGACACCTCGCTGCCGGAGGTGATCCAGAAGCTCAGTCTCACCGCCCCGGGCAGCGCCCAGTCACTGCTGGCGGCGATGCTCGGTGGCATGATCTCGCTGATGGTGTTCAGCTTTTCCATGGTGATGTCGGTGCTGTCCCAGGCCGGCGGCAACTTTTCCCACAAGCTGGTATTCGGGCTGGTATCGGAGCGCGCCAATCAGTGGGTGCTCGGCCACTACCTGGGCACCATCCTGTTCATCCTGATTCTATTGATCGTGCCGGAGGTCGACGACGGCGAAGCCGCCTGGCGTTCGCTCGCCATCTATCTGGCCTGCGCCATGGTGCTGCACTGCCTGGCGCTGTTCGTCTATTTCATCCACAACGCCTCCCAGTCGATCCAGATCGACGCCGTGATCTCCGGGCTCCATGACACCACCCTGGCCAGCATGCAGCGTCTGCACGACAAGGAAACCGATGACCATTGGCGCTACCTGCCCTCGGCTGCACCGCCGAGCGCCCAGTGTCACGAGATCCATGCGCGCATGGCGGGCTATGTGCAGAACGCCAACCTCGAGCGACTGGCGGAGCTTGCCGAGCGCATCGGTGGCGTGCTGCATCTGCAGTTTCGCTTCGGCGACTACGTGGTGGAGGGGCTGCCCATCGCTATCCTGGAGTGCGAGGACACGCCCAACGAGGAGTGGTGCGACGAGGTGCTCTCCACCCTCACCTATCTCGACGGTGAATCCATCGATGAGCACTTCGTCCACGGACTGACCCAGATGATGGAGGTGGCGATCAAGGCGCTGTCACCGGGGATCAACGACCCCGGCACCGCCAGGCTGTGCCTGCACCGGATGACCGATCTGCTGTGCCGCTACCTCAAGTGGCAGCCGGCCAACACCATGGTCGACGGTGACGGCAAGCGCCGTGTGACCTGGCCGGTGGAACGCTACGACAGCCTGCTGCACCGCCTGTTCGTGCCGATCCTGTCCTACGGCGCCGAGGACCAGAGCACCCTGCTGGGTTTGCTCAAGTCGCTCAAGACCCAGTCACTGTTCGCCGGGGAACACCAGCTCCCCAGCATTCAGCGGATGGCTCAGCGGGTCGGCCAGGCGCTGGCGGACGGCGCCAGCGACCCGATGGATCAGGCCTTTATCGTGGAACGACTGGAAAGAGGCGCGCACCGCCTCGACCTGACCCCCATGCGAGAACGCCTGGCGGCGCGCCTCGAGCAGATCGGTTGACGCCTGGACCGACGGGGCGCCCACGGCCAAGCCGGCAAGCCCCGCCAGGCCAGTCCATCAGTAGATCTTGGCCTCGCCCCTGGGGCGGGTCTTGAAGCGCCGGTGCATCCACAGATACTGCTCGGGATGGCGGCGAATCGCGGCCTCGATCACCGCGTTGATACGGGCAGCGTCGGCGACCTCGTCACCGCTGGGGAAGTTGTCCAGGGCGGGCAGGTATTCGAGGCTGTAGGTGCGATTGTCGGGATTGCGGTGAAAGATCAGCGGCATCACCGGCGCGCCGGTCATCTTGGCGATCTTGGCCGTCAGCTTGATCGACGCCGCCTCGACTCCGAAGAAGGGCGCAAACACGCTGGCGTCACGACCGAAGTCCTGGTCCGGACTGTACCAGACGTGGTGACCGGCCTTGATCCGTCGCACCACGCCACGCAGGTCATGACGATCGATGGCGGTACCGAAGATGCCGTTGCGGGCACGGGTCATGAAACGCTCGAACACCGGATTGTCGTGGGGGCGATAGACCACGTCGGCGGGAAAGAACAGCGAGTGCAGGGCGCCGCCGAGATCCAGGGTGGAGAAGTGGATGCCGATGATCAGCGCGCCCTTGCCTTCGGCCTGGACCCTCGCCATATGCTCCTGGCCCTTGAAGGTGACCCGGTGGCGCAGATGTTCGGGATCCCGGCACCAGCCGGTGGCGGTCTCGAAGATACCGATGCCGTTGGCCAGAAAGCTCTGCTTGACCAGGCGGGCCTGGGCCGCCGGGTCGAGTTCGGGAAAGCAAAGGCGAATATTGGTCTCGGTGATATGACGGCGACGCCCGGCGAAACGCCAGGCGGCCAGTCCGATCAATCGGCCCAGCGCCAGCTTGCAGCGCCAAGGCAACCAGGCGCTGGCGCGCATGGCGGTGATGGCAAGGTAGGTCGGCCAGTAGCGTGGCTGGGTCCAGTAACGTGGCGCGGTCGTTGTGTCCTTGGACATGCGATCCCTCGTCGGTCGATCAGGACGACCGACGAGCCAGGCCGTCAGTCGCTAACGGCGCCATTGTACCGCCTGGGCACCCGTGGCAGCACCCCGGTCAACAGGGTATAGCTGATGGTGTCGCAGAATCGGGCCACTTCATCCACCGACAGTACGCCACCGTGACGGCTGCGGCCCCACAGCACCACCTCGTTGCCGATGCCTGCCTCGGGTAGTTCGCTCAGGTCCACCGTCATCATGTCCATCGACACCTTGCCGGCCACATGGGTGCGCTTGCCGTCGACCAGCACCGGAGTGCCGTCCACCGCGTGGCGGTCATAGCCGTCGCCGTAGCCACAGGCCACCACCCCGATACGCGAGGGCCGAGAGGTGACGAAGCGCCCCCCGTAGCCCACCGGCTCCCCCGCGGGAAGCTCGCGCACGGCGATGATCTCGCTGCGCAGGCTCATCACCGGTGCAAGCTGCTGGCTTGCGCTGTTGGCGACCTCCAGTGGGTCGGACCCGTAGAGCATCACTCCCGGACGGTTGATGGCACCGTGGGCCGAGGACTGGGCAAGAATACTTGGCGAGTTGGCCAGGCAGGTGGGCGCGTCGAGGCGCTCGGCCAGCGCCACAATGCACTCACGCTGACGTTGAAAGTAGCCAGCATCGGTACTGTCGGCGGTGGCGAAGTGGCTCATCAGGTGAAGATCACAGACACACTCGGGGGCCGCCTCGAGCGCCCGCCAGGCCGCTTCGGCCCGCTCGGGCGGGAAGCCCAGCCGATGCATGCCAGAGTCCACCTTCAGCCACACCGGGATGGGCCGGGCCGGGCGCCGTGCCAGGGCGGCCTCGAGCTGCCAGTCGCTGTGAATCGCCATGCCCAGACCAAGCGCCTCCACCTGGGCCAGCTCATCGGCGCTGAAGATCCCCTCGAGCAGCACGATGGGCTCCTCGATGCCGGCCTCGCGCAGGGCGACCGCCTCCTCGATCGCTGCCACCGCAAACATCGGCGCCTCGCCGGACAAGGCCCTGGCGCAGGCGACGGCGCCATGGCCATAGGCGTCCGCCTTGAGCACCGCGACGCTGAGGCTGCCTGGGGCCAGGCCCGCGGCAAGCCGGTAGTTGTGGCGCAGGGCATCCAGGTCGATATCGGCGATCAGGGGGCGAGACATGGGGACTCCGAGGTCAGTGGGCAGAGGCTAGCGATATCGCCATATTATGCTCGATAGAAATGGTCATTTCATGGCATATAGAACCATAAATTCCTTGCAACATAGTCGGTTACCCCATAAACATGATGACCCACAGACATAACCACTAAAAAAGCGCCAGGCTTGGCCTGGCGCTTACGGATACGTCTCACGGGATCAGTCTTGAAGGTCGGGACCATGCCTCTATCCAAGCGCCCCAGCATGCGCTGATATCATCTGCTTGCCGGGTACCGCCGCCGACAGCGCTCTGGTCACGCCAGGCTGACGGGACTACTCGAAGATCGCGTCCAGCGACAGGCCCTGCTTGTCGAGCATCCGGCGCAGCTTCTTGAGCGCCTCGACCTGAATCTGGCGCACCCGCTCGCGGGTCAGGCCGATCTCCTCGCCGACCTGCTCCAGGGTCGCGGCCTCGTGGCCACGAAGGCCAAAGCGTCGCACCACCACCTCGCACTGTTTCTCGGTAAGCTCGGCCAGCCAGTGATTGACGTGGGCCTTGACGTCACCATCGACCAGCGTCGACTCGGGCCCCTGCTCGTTGTCGTCGGTGAGGGTCTCGATCAACGGCTTGTCGCTCTCGCCGCCCATGGGGTAGTCGACCGAAGACACCCGCTCGTTGAGCCCCATCATCTTCTTGACGGTCTCGACGGGCTTGTCCAGATGTTCGGCGATCTCTTCGGCGGTGGCCTCGTGATCGAGCTTCTGGGTCAGCTCACGGGCGGCGCGCAGGTAGATGTTGAGTTCCTTGACCACGTGGATCGGCAGGCGAATCGTGCGGGTCTGATTCATCAGCGCCCGCTCGATGGTCTGGCGAATCCACCAGGTGGCGTAGGTCGAGAAGCGAAAGCCGCGCTCCGGATCGAACTTCTCCACCGCACGAATCAGGCCGAGGTTGCCCTCTTCGATCAGGTCCAGCAGGGTCAGGCCGCGATTGAGGTAGCGGCGCGCGATCTTCACCACCAGGCGCAGGTTGGACTCGATCATCCGAGCCCGCCCCTGGGGGTCGCCCTTGCGCGCCAGACGGCCGAAATAGACCTCTTCCTCCGGCGTCAGCAATGGCGAGAAGCCGATCTCGTTCAAGTAGATCTGGGTGGCGTCGAGGCTCTGGCGCGCATAGCGATCCTCGCGACCCAGCGCCTTCTCGAACGCCTGAGTCTCGTCCTCGGCTTCCTCGACCTCTTCGACCTCGTCCGTCACGTCCTCGACGGCGTCCTCGTCAGCCTCGTCTACCGTTTCGAGATTCACATCCTGAAGATCCCGTTCAAGCATGCTCATCGTATAGCTACCCCGTGGTTGCGACCCGGCGTTGTCGTCACCCACTACGATCAACGCCAAAGATTATTATTGTGTGACGCTCATCCTGGAGAAACTGCCGTTTCTCAACGGGAAGGAAGATATTTCGTCGGATCCTGCGGCTGGCCGTCCTTGCGCACCTCGAAATGCAGGCGTACGTCCTCGGCGTCGGAATCCCCCATGGTGGCGATGACCTGGCCTGCCTCGACGACATCGTTCTCGCTGACCTTGAGACTGTCGTTGTGGGCGTAGGCACTCAGGTATTCATCGTTATGCTTGAGCAGGATGAGCTTGCCGTAGCCCCGCACACCGCTGCCCGCATAGACCACCTTGCCCGGTCCCGCCGCTCTGACAGGTTGCCCCTTTTGACCGCCGATATCAATGCCGGCGGTGATGCTCGAACTCTCACCGAACTGGCTGACAATCTGGCCATCGGCCGGCCACTGCCAGGGAACCTCATCGACCGGCGTATAGGTCCGGGATCCGCCGCTTGAAGCGCTTTCGCTGCCACTGGAAGACGTGGCCTGGCTGCTGCTGCCGCTGTCCTGTGAAGCGTTGGCGGCAACGGTTTCTGACTGTGCAGAATCGCTAGCCTCGGTCTGCTGTTGTTGCTGTGCCCTGGCCTCTTCCTCGGCGGCCGCCACCACCGACTCCTCGGCTTCGCGCTGGGCGCGCTCGGCCTCATCCTGACTGCTCAGGCTGCCATCGGCGCCGGGGGTGTCGTAGTCGTACACCGGTCCCGGAGCGGTCGCGCTGACACCGGCCACGGCGGCCGCGCCCTGGGCCGCGGTACCGCTGATCTGCTCGGTACTCGCGCTCACGGTCTCGGTGCTGCCGTCCGGCAACAGCCACTCGAGATCCTCGGAGGAAGGCTGAGCGGGCTGATTGCCCTGCCCCAGGGGGGTCGCCACCGCCCCGCCCTGCCCTGCGCCCTGGCCTGCCTGCGCGCCCGCCACCTGCTGGCCGCCGGCGCCCGAGGACGGGGCCTGACCGTTGGCCGACAGGCTCAGCGTCTGGCCGACGTCGATGCGGTAGGGAGGCTGGATATTATTGATCCGGGCCAGTTCGCGAAAGTCCATATCGTGGCGCCAGGCGATGCCGTACAGCGTATCGCCGGACTCGACGGTGTACTGCGCAGGCACCTGTGCGGCACGGGCCGACGACAGGTCCTGAACCTGGACCGGCTGGCTCGGGCCCTGCTGATTGACACAGCCGGCCAGGACCAGCGCCAGGCTGGAGATGACGAGAGTCTTATGCATCGTGTGGTGTCTCCTTGTCGGCTGACCGCGTCGAGCGGCTAGCGTTGGCGTCTTCGCGGGCGGCGGACGAAGCGCCGACCCTGGCAACGATGAGGACCACCAGCATGCCGAGGATGGCGAGCAGCGTCACCCCCACCAGCTGCGCGGCCTCTCCGGTCACCGCAGAATAATCCCAGGGGGCCAGATAGCGATAGTCCAGCGGGATGACTTGATCGTCACTGCCTAGCTGATAGCGCGTCAGCTCCCGCCAGGGCCAGAGGATCGGCAGCGAGCCCACAATGAACCCGACCAGCAGCTGCAGGGTGGCGGTGTGATGACGCCGCAGCAGCCACGACAGCAGACGGGAAAAGGTAAAAAGGCCAACCAGGCACCCCAGGGCAAACAGCCCCAGCAGCGGCACATCAAAACCACGGATCCCCTGCATCACCACGTCGTAGAGGCCCATGCTCAACAAGAGAAAGCTGCCCGAGACGCCGGGCAACAGCATCGCGCTGATGGCGATGGCGCCACCGACGACCAGTACCAGCGAGGGGCTGCCGAGGGCATTGACCAGCGGCATCAGCGACGGCAGCGCCTGGGCCAGCACCAGTCCCAGCGCCAGCGGCAGCATGTGCCACCAGCGCCAGTCGGCCGGGTGCTTGCCGACCACCAGCGCCGACGCCGCCACCAGGCCAAAGAAGAAGCCGTTGAGCAGCAGCGGATGGCTATCCAGCAGCCACACCACCAGGTGAGCCACGGTGATCAGGCTGGTCAGGATGCCGGCCATCAACGGAAGCAGGAAGCGCAGGTTCAGGTGAGCAACGAGCCCCCTGACACCACCCTGTTTCAGCGCCCCGAAGGCACTGGGACCGAAGCGCTTGATGGTGTGGATCAGCTCCTCGTAGATGCCGGTGACGAAGGCAATGGTGCCACCGGAGACTCCCGGGACGGCATCCGCCGCCCCCATGCCCGCACCCCGGAGGTAGAGGCCTAGCGAATGTTTCAACGAATTACTCCTTCAAGTAACGGCACGAAGCGTACCGGCTCCAGCCGTTCGAATTCAAAGCGCTCTCCCTCGCGCCGTACACGGGTCAGCCACTGGCGTCCATCGTGCCCTTCCAGCGGCGCGATCAGCACGCCACCGTCCACCAGCTGGGACAGCAGAGGTTCGGGCAGTTCGCTGGCACAGGCGGTCAGCAGGATGGCGTCGAAGGGGGCGGCCTCGGGCCACCCGTGCCCGCCGTCGGCCAGCCTCAAGCGCGCGTTGTAGGTCTTCAACAGGCGCAGGCGCGAGGCGGCGATACGATGCAGAGCATTGATCCTCTCCACCGACCAGAGTTCCGTCACCAGACGTGCCAGGATCAGCGTCTGGTAGCCTGACCCGGTGCCCACCTCCAGCACTCGCTCGGGCGCCTGCTCGAGGATCAGCTCGCTCATGCGTCCGACGATCCAGGGCTGCGATAGGGTCTGGCCATGGCCGATCGGCAGCGCGGTATCTTCGTAGGCACGATGCGCCAGGGCCTCGTCAAGGAACAGGTGGCGAGGTTCCCGCGCCATCACCTCGAGCACGCGAGACGAGCGAATGCCCTGCTCGCGCATGCGGCTGACCATGCGGTCCCGGGTTCGCTGGGACGTCATGCCGACGCCTCTGAGATCAGGTGAGCGCATCAAGCCAGTCCTGCACATCATCGCGTGCGGCGTGTCGGGTCAGATCGGTCTGCAGCGGGGTGATGGAGACGTAACCCTCAGCCACCGCGGCGAAGTCCGTGTCCGGCGCATCGTCGGCATTTTCCCCCACCGGGGCGATCCAGTAGCGCAACCGTCCACGGGGATCGCGCGTCTCGATGGGGCGTTCGGCGGGGCCACGATAGCCCATGCGAGTGACGCGAAAGCCGCGTAGCTCTTCCCACGGCACATCCGGCACATTGACGTTGAGCAGGCTGCGCGGCGGCAGCGAAAGCTGCTCCAGCGCCCCCACCAGGCTCGCCGCCACCCGGCCAGCGGTCTCGAAGTAGCGGTGCCCGACCAGTGACACGGCGATGGCCGTCATGCCCAGATTGCGCCCTTCCATGGCCGCCGCCACGGTGCCCGAGTAAAGCACGTCGTCGCCCAGGTTGCCGCCATGGTTGATACCCGAGATCACCAGATCCGGCGTCTCGTCCCAGACGCCGTTGACGCCAAGATAGACACAGTCGGCGGGGGTACCGTCGACGCTGTAGAAGCCGCTGTCCATGGGGCTGAGCGACAGCGGACGCGACAGGGTAAGGGAGTTGCTGGCACCGCTGCGATCACGATCGGGGGCGACCACCCTGAGCTTGGCATAGGGGCTGAGGGCGTCATGCAAGGCCTTCAAGCCAGGCGCATTGACACCGTCGTCGTTGGATAGCAGCAGTCTCCTCATGGTGTATCTCCCTGGTGTTGCTCGGCCACTGGTTGCTCTTCCCCAGGCTGCCTGGCCACAGGCTCCTTCACTAAAGGCTCGTCGACGGACGGCGCGTTGCGAAAGCTCAAGGTGGGGTGATCCATCAGCTCACGCAGCACGGCGGTGGCAAAGGCCCCGGCGGGCAAGCGGAACTCGAGCCACACCGCGTCGCCCTGACGCCATAGACGGGCCTCGGTGGGCATGACTCTCAACGCCCGTCGGGACGCCTTGACCCTGGCCTTCTCGAGTCCGGCGCAAAGCGCCGGCGCCTCGGCCAGGACGTCTTGCTCCAGCGCCTCGGCTCGCTCCCGGGCGCGACTGCCACCGGTCCCCCAGAGTACCCCGGCGGGATGGATGTCGCCTTGCTCGAGGCGCGCCTTCAAGGCGTCATCGGGGCTTTCCACGTCGAACAGGCTGTGGGTACCTTCCAGCATCATCACATCGCCGGCCAGCACCTCTCGCCAGCAGCCCCTGCGCAGACGCTCGGCCAACTGGGCGTTGAACAGGTAGCTGCGAGCGGCGGACAACAGCATGCCCTCGCGGTCATCACGCTTGCGCCAGCCGCGCTCGAGCACCGCACAGGCCTTGCTCAGGTTGCGCCCCTCGTGACCGAACCGCTGGGGCCCGAAATAGTTGGGCACCCCGTCGCTCACCAAGGCCTCGAAGCGCTGTTCGAGCCCAGGGTCCCGAGCCACCTCGCCGGTCAGCTTCAGACGAAAGCGGTTGCCGCGATGGACCCCACGCTTGAGCTTGCGCGGATGACGGCTGGCGGCCTCGACCACATAGCCCTCCGCCGCCAGTCGTGCGTCGAGATCTTGCGGCGCCTCACGCCCCGCAAGATGCACCGAGAACCACTGACGCGTTACCGCCGTGCGGTCCTTCATGCCGGCATAACCGACGTCGCGGCGACTCACCTGACACAGGTGGGCCAGGGTCGAGGCGACCCTGGCGGTGGTGGTGTCACGCTTGGCGATCCACAGCCACAGGTGCTCGCCCTGGCCCTCAGGAGCGAACCCAAGGTCCTCCTCGACCTGGAAATCCTCGGGGGTTTCCCGGTAACGCCCAGCCATCGGGGCGCCGAAACGCTCGTCCAGATAGCGCGGCCAGTCCGGGGGCCAGACGATGGCATCGCTCATGTCGATTCGGCCCTCGTGACACTGGCGCCAGTGTCCCCGGCGGCGCTGGTGGCATCATTGTCAATGGCCGCCATCAGCACCACCGCCTCGGCGGCGATGCCCTCGCCACGCCCGGTGAAGCCGAGACGCTCTGTCGTGGTGGCCTTGACGTTGATGGCGCCCCTGTCGATGCCCAGGTCCTCGGCCAGGGCGTCGCGCATGGCACCGAGATGCGGTGCCATCTTCGGCGCCTGGGCCATCAGGGTGGCGTCCAGGTTGGCCACCCGGTAGCCGGCCTGCGCCACCCGTGCCACCACCCGCCGCAGCAGGTCGCGACTGTCGGCGCCCTTCCACTCAGGGTCGGTATCCGGAAACAGGTGACCGATATCACCGAGGGCGCAGGCGCCCAGCAGCGCATCACTGATGGCATGCAACAGAACGTCGCCATCGGAGTGCGCCACGAACCCCCGATCGAAGGGCAGTCGCACGCCCCCGATCATCAGGTGGTCACCCTCGCCGAAGCGATGGACGTCGAAGCCGTGGCCTATGCGCAGGGGCAGCAGCATGTTCATGAACTCTCGTGCAGATCCCGGAGCACCGCGTCGCCGGCCAGGATCAACTCGGCCAGGCGCAGGTCCTCGGGGTGGGTGATCTTGATATTGTCGCGGCGACCGGCGACCAGTCGGGGCGCGCGGCCCAGGGCCTCCACCGCCGACGCCTCGTCGGTGATCCGGCCGACGCCGATGCCGTCCGGCGCCAGCGCCCGGGCCAGAGCTTCCTGAAGCAGAGCAAAGCGAAATGCCTGGGGCGTCTGGGCCTGCCACAGACCCCGTCGGTCCTCGGTGTTCGCCACCGCCCCCTGGCCATCGTCACGCTTGATGGTATCCGCCACCGGCGAGGCCAGCAGCGCCCCGTCAGGGCTCGCGAGGGCAGCGTTGTAGAGCCGTGACAGGTCATCGGCGCTGACACAGGGGCGCGCCACGTCGTGCACCAGCACCAGGTCATCGGGGGCGCCTTGGGCGGCGACCGCCGCCAGGGCATTGACCACGCTGTGCACGCGCTCGGCGCCGCCGGCCACCCGCTGCCAGTCGGTAAAGGGGACCAGCGCCGGGTCGAACCAGTCGTCATCGGGCGCCAGGCACAGGCACAGCCGCGCCTCGGGAAAGCTCTGATGCAGCCGCGCCAGGGTATGCGCCAGCACCGGTCGCCCCGCCACTTCGAGATACTGCTTGGGGCAGGTCCCGCCGACCCGCTTGCCGACGCCCGCCGCCGGCACGATCAGCCACAGTCGGCTCATTCACTGGCCCCCTGGGCAGATCCCGGTGTCGGTTGGGCCACCGGGGCGACGTCGGTCTCGACCCCGGGCACCCAGAAGAACTGCTCGTCGGTGCGCACCATGCCCACATCGCTGCGAGCGCGTTCCTCGATGGCATCGAGACCGGTCTTGAGGTCCACCACCTCGGCGCTAAGGCGAGCATTGCGATCGCGCAGGGGCTGGTTTTCCGCCTCCAGCGCCGCCACCCGCCCGCTGACTTCATTCATTTCCATGACACCGCCCTGGCCCAGCCACAGTCGATACTGAAGCAGGGCGAGCAGTGCCAGCAGCACTATCGCCAAGGTCTTGAGCATGCAGGTACCGTCGACATTCGATTCGGCGCCTAGTATGCCATCGCCGCCCGGTCGGGGGCGAGTCGCGGGTCGGCCCATGTCACGATGGCCAGGAGAGCGCATCAAGACCAGAGGCACCAACGCAATCGGCCGACCCCGAGGGTCGGCCGACTCACTGGCGAGCGTTCTTGCGCTGGTTAAATGCCAACCGCTCTATAGCTGGAACGGCATACGGAAGGTCAGGCTGATATCCGAGGCGTCATCGGTCATGCCGATGCCCAGGTTGGTGACCACCGAGGTGGAATCGGTCATGGCGTAGGTGCCACCGATATTGAACACCCCGATAGTGGCGTCACTGCCGATAACCTCGGTCTCGTTGCCACCTTCCGGGGTAATCTCGGTCTTGCGGATATATTCGTGGGAGTAGGACAACGCCAGACTCAGCCGCTCATTCAAGGCAAAGGCGGTACCGAAGCCTGCGCTGATGCTGTCACCCAGATCCACATCGGCGCGCTGATCACCCTCACCCGCCGAAATATCGTCGAAATCTTCCTCGATATTGTAGGTGTAGCCCAGGTTGGCGAAGACGATGGCCGGGTCCAGAGTCTTGAGTACCGACACCCCGGCAGTCACGCCCCAGACGCCGTTGCCGGTGGGCAATTCCTTGGGAACCGACAGGTTACCGGCGGTATCGGATTGCTCGATTTCGATGCCGTAGGGGTCCTTGCCGGTGGGCGCACGCACCCCCAGACTGACCACCACGTCGGGCCTCTCCACGGTCTCCGGCAGCAGCCGGTAGGACAGGCTCGCCGAGATATCACCTAGCCCGGCTTCATCGACGTCATCCTCCACATTGCGTTCTGTGGAGAACTCACCACCGATGGACTGGATGGTGGTGGTGCGATAGACGAAGGGCACATTGATGCTGGCTTCCAGCCGATCGGTCAGGCCATAACGGGTATTGATATCCAGGGTGGTAATGTGGGTCTCGACATTGTCGAGATTCAGCTCGCCGAGAAAGATGGCGTCCAGTGCCAGAAAGCCGCGTAGTGCCAGGCTATCCCGATCCGAGTAGGTGTAGGTGATCCCGGGTTCGATGGTCAGGCGATCGGAAAACAGCGCGTGCTCCTCGCGGAAAATATCCTGCACGCTGCGCGAGGCCTCCTGGGATTCCAGCGCTTCTTGCTGTTCGGCTCCGACGGTCTGTTGTGCAAGGGCAGGCGCCGCAGCACCGGCCAGTAAAAGGCCCGCCAACGGCGGGCAGAGCGTCCTGTTGATGACGATATTCACGTCGATCTCCTTGTCCCCGAATGAAATCGTTTGTACTTCTTGTCGAGCGTCTACTGCGCCCTTCTGCTCCCCTTCCAGCAGAGTCCCCCGACACTCCTGGTAAAGTGTAGTCAGATTGTGCGTTTACGGCGGTCAATTGCTCCATAACTGTCAACGCAGCGCCGCTGCAGACTTGATGCCACTGAGCATGCCGGGTACCGACCTGTCCCCTACCCCGGCCTGGTTACCCATATACAGCTGCAGCCGGGTCAGGTTGCGCACCTGCTGCAGGTTGCTGGACAGCTGGATCGCCTGATTCAGCCCGCCGCCGGGCACGATGGCCTGACTGATGCTGCCCATACCCGGAATATCCACGGATACGCTCATATTGTTGCCGACGGCGGATACCGCGATGGTACTGCCGGCGATGGAGCGGGTCAGATTGCCGCTGGTGTCCGGGCTCACTCCACCGAAGCTCGAGGCGTCCATGACATCGATGACCAGGTCATTGGCGGCGACGTTGAAGTCCCCCCCCGCCTGGATCGACTGCACCACGCCGGAGGCGTTGGCGGTGCCCCGATCGACTATCGTTGCACCGTTGCCAAGACTTGCCAGACCCGCGGCGCTCTCCACCACGGTAATGGTGGGCTGGAAGCTCACCGTAGGTTGGCCTCGACTCAGATCACCCAGCATCTGCGCCCCGGCAGATAGATGATCCCCCGCCGCGGTGCGCCATTCGCTGACCATCTGCACCCCGAAAAACATCAGGCGCCCCTTATCGGCGAAGCGCCCGCGCTGTTGTCCCAGTTCACTGTCGGATAGCTGACGCGCCTCGCTGAAACCCTCGAAGCGGTCAAAGTCGGTGGTGGCAGCCAACGCTGCCGGTGCGCCCAGAGCCAACGACAATGCCAACAGCATTGCCCAGCATTTCAGCCCTGGTCCCCTGTCATGTCCCATCATGGTGTTGCCCCCTGATCGACGGCGCCTTCCTGCTCGCCGCTGAGCCTTGCCGAAAGAGCGTTATCGTTATCAGAACAGTTCAGCGTGACGGAAACCGAAGTCGATCATCTGCTCGCGTGAGACGGGCGAAAACACGTCCTTCATTCGATGCGCCGTCAAAGGCTGGCGCGGATCGAGCAAGGCGGTATAGCGATCGAAGCCGTCGCCCACCACCGCGAAGATGATATTGTTCCAGGCGGCCATGAATTCGTCCCGGGACATCACCCGGTTGCCCAACGCCGGATCACCGATATAGACGCGATCTGCGCTGGCCTTCTTCATGACCACGAAGTGTTTGTAGCCGTTGAGGTCCAGTAGGACGATCACCGGAATCGAGACGTCATCCAGGGTCTCGGCGTCGACTTCATAGCCGCGCCCGCGTAGGCCCAGGGTCTCGACATAGTTCTTCAGATCCAGCAGGGAGAAGCCCTGCTGCTGTACCAGCTCCAGGTCGGCTACCTCCAGCATCCCCGCCAGCACGTCGTGCTCGGTGGTGTCGGGACGTTGGTAGGCGTACTTGAGCAGGGTGGCCAGCGAAGCGGCACCACAGGAAAAGTCGGTGCGCTGCTCGACCAGATTCTCGTAGCGACGCTCACGGATGGACTGGACGTCCTTGTTGATCACCGTCCCCGGCACGATCCCTCCCAGGCGAATGGTGGCAGCCTGGGTATCGCCGAGCGGTAGTGCGAGGCCGATGGCCAGTGCCGCGGCCAGCGGCCAGCGTGGCAGTGTCATGACCTGTCCCCCGTATCCAGATGGTGAGTGTCGTATTGGCCAGCTTCTTGGTGAGCTTTGGCGGTCGTGTCTTGTTGGAAAAATCCCCGGCCCAGATGGGCCGGGGAATTCGTGCAGCGGAGCCTGGTCTCAGTTCTCGACGCCAGCCATGCTGGAGGCAATCGACAGCGAGTTGCGCTGCTGGTTGCCGGAGCCAGAGGCGATGTTGACGCCGATGTTGCCGTTGGCGCCGCGCAGGGCATTGCCACCCAGGGTCGCGGCATTTTCCTGATAGACCAGCATCTGAGTGGTGTTGACGCTGCCGCCAACGGCGATACCACCCAGGGCGATGGTGCCACTCTCGGTAAAGCCAAGCTCACCGCCTTCGCTACCTTCGAAGCGGCCGTCGTTGCCGTCCGGTCCCTGATCGTCGAAGTCAGCATGGCCCCACAGGGACTCGCCACCGGGATGGCTGTCGCCGCCCTGCCAGATTTCCGGGTAGACGTCGTTGGTCTGCTCCCAGTTGCCACCGTAGGTGCCGCTACCGCCGCCTTCGTATGAGCCACCCAAGGCCACACCTGCAACAAACGCAGAGGTATCGGTCAGCGTCACGACCTGACCATTGCTGGTGGTGGTGTTGCCATAGCTGGCCTGGACGCCACCGGTGGTGGCATCGGCGCTGCCGCTGGCGGTGTTGACGGATGCCGCCAGGCTGTTGTGCTGGGCATTGCCGACACCGGCCGCGACGTTGACGCCAATGTTGCCGCTGGCGTCGCGCAGGGCATTGCCGCCCATCAGGGCAGTGTTCGGGCTGCCGTTGATGTCAGTCATGTTGTTGGAGGCGGACTGGAAGGAGAACGAGGCCGCCTGGCCGAACACGGTAGCCGCGTCGGAAGACGACAGTGCAGCGTCGTTGGCCTGCTGGTTGTTGTCACCCGCGGCCACGTTGGCACCGATGTTGCCCGAAGCACCCTGCAGGGCATTGCCGCCCAGGGTAGCGTCATTGGTGGTCAGGGTTTGCGTGGCATCGTTGTTGTTGGAGAGCTGCTTGCTGTCCACGGTAGCGCCGGAATAGTTGTCGTCCAGGAATAGCGCCCCGCCCAGCGCACCCACGTACTTGTAGTTGTGGGAGTCGTTGAAGATATGGACATCGATGCCGTTCGTGGCCTCTGAGTCGATGCTTGAATTGGTTTCAAAGTCGTTGGCCATTGCCGCCGGTGCGACCAGAAGTGCAGAGATGGCCAGAGCGAGCGGCGCTTTTTCAAAAGTTTTCATGATCGTTCTCCTGAATGAACCGTACTGTCTTTTCACTGCTTTTATTGACGTCACTCGTTGCTTTCAGCATTAGCTTTATTGGTTGAAGCGATAGCTGAAGCTGTTGCGAGTGGCGTTCCCCGTGCCGGCTGACTGGTTGACCTGAATCACTCCTCTGGCGCCTCCGAAGGTACTTTCCTCGATCTCGAGATTTCGGATGGCGCTGTCGGAGCCATTGCCGCCTGCCCCATTCAGCCCCTGCCTTGGTGCCAGCACCTGTTGCAGACTGTCGTCGCTCAGGCCGCTGACCGTGCTCCCCAGAGCCATGCCGAAGCTATTGCTCTGAAGGTTGCCTATCCCCGCCGCCTGGTTGACGGACATCCACCCGGAGGCGCCGCCAAAGGCGCCCTCCCTGATGGCGGTGCCCACTTCCATGCCGGCGAGTCGTTCGTCGATGCGTACCTGCTGCACCAGACGATTGTTGATGGTGGCGCCGTCACCGATGGCCAGGGCGCCGCTGTTGGACTGCAGATTCTGATTGCCCGCGGCCTGGTTGGCCGCCGCGACACCACTGACACCGCTGAGCGCCTGACCGCTGATCACGCTGCTGCTGCGCAGGCCGCTCAGGTCCTGACCCTGGGCCGGGTCCGGGCTCACCATCACCAGCCCGAAGGCGGCGGTGAGCACCAGGCTGCGGGTCAGCCGTACCGGCACGCATGAAGGCTTGAAGATCCGCATGATCAGCGCCTCCCGCCGGTCAGGGGCGCCAGCGCACCGCTCACGGTATTGGCGATGCCCGAGGTAGCCCCGATCACGCTGCCACCGGCTGCCGATCCGCCGCCGACCGAGGTCGCTACCCGATTGCTGCTGCCCACGGGACCGGTGCCGAGGTTGGCGCCGGTACCCAGGGCACGGTGCATCTGCCCCATGCCGCGGCCGACCCCAGCGGAGATACTGGCCGCCCGGGTGTCATCGAGCATGATCGCGGAGACCCCACCCATGCGGGTGTGAACGCTGCCGGTGGCGCTGCGTGCCATGTTGCTGCTGTGCATCAGGTCGGCCCGTGCCCGAATCGGTCCGCTGTCGCGATTGACGTAGCCGAATGGCGCAGTCTCGACCTCTCGCAGCATGATGATCTCCCCCGGCTGGACGCCAGGGCGAAGATCGGCGCCGAGGCTCTGGTCGGTCCCCACACCGACCAGGCCCACCGCCACTACCGCTGCGGCCAGGGCCAGACGCCACTGGCACGTCACGGCGTTCCCGCTTCCCCCTTGCCCTTCTCTGTGCTTCAGGTGTCCCATGGTGATCACCAGTCCCGTTGCGTAGTGACGTTGGCGCTCTGACGGTTGTTCAGCCCGTTGGCTGCGCGATGGCTGCTGTCATCGCCCCCGCCTCCGGCGCCTCGTCCCGGCCGCTCGTCCCAGAGGATGACGCCGTCGGCGTCGATTCCCTGCTCCGGCACGAAGCGGCCTCGAATTGTGTCCAGCGCCCCGTCATTGACGAGGTGCTGATCCCCGGGAGCGCCGAACACCTGCTGCTCGTCGAGCATCGCGGTGTCCGAACGGGCCGACATGGATCCGGTGGCGGCCAGCGCCACACCGATCGCGATGGACGCGCCAAGGACAAGAGTCCGGCTGTTTGCGATCGTCTGGTTCATGTCGGCGTCTCCTCGGGTCCTGTTCCCGTTGCAGTGCTTCTCCTGCACAAAGAACAGAGCAATCGCCGTGCCAACTTGTAATCTATTGATTTCTATGCATTTTTATTTTTGTGCGAAACAAGGAGTGTTAAGCCGATGAAACAATGCCTCTTCAGCCACGCCGCAAATACGGCACAAAGCACAAGCAAACCTTTGTTTTTAAGCTGCTTTTCAAGAAAGTACCGTTACTGGTACAGCTCAGGGGCCAGCGGCGCTATCCACCCCGAAAAGCGACGCTGTCAGGCCCGCACTATCGTGCTGAAGGGCCCGTGAGGCGGGGGTTTCAGAAGAAACAGCAAAAAAATGTGGCAGGGTGTGTTCAAGGACGACATTCGCGTTACGAGGGAAGCCGGCACCTTGTACGGATGGGGGAGAAATGTCAGAAATCGCATGATTGAGCACAGTTAAACCTGACCCATCAACAAGCAATATACTGATATAAAAGGTATTTTTTAGACATTTACCACTTCAACACTGTCCTTCTGGCCAATGTTTCAACAAAGCAACACTTTTGCGCCAGGCCCATTTTTCGGGAGTACGAAGCATCAGCTTCGTCCGCATAGCGTCGACATCTTGCCGCGATCTCTCAACGTCGATAATCGGATCCGGATGTCAGAGCGCAGATACCAGGGAAGTAGAAGGACGCAGATACCAGGGGGATAGAAGGACACGGTTACCAGAGCGCGGGAACCTGGATGCAAAAAGCCCCGCTTGCAGCGGGGCTATCAAAGAGTGGTTTGCCGAGAGCTCATATAGCCGAGAGGTCATATAGAGAGAGGAGAGCGCTGCGAGGAGAGACGTGCCGATAACGCCTCTTGTACATCGCCCGAACAGAATCGATGGCACTAGGGCTTGTCTGAAAAGTGCCTGCGCTCGGTAATACGGCGTTAAAAATCGGATCAAAATGCTCATTTACACCCCGTAAACTGCGCTTTCTCACCGATTTTTGCCTTGTCTAACCTTCGCTCGTCGACTTTTCGGACAGCGCCTAGGCCGTCAGGAGAAGGCGGCCTCCTGGGGAGGCGTACGTGAAATACCGTGCTTGTCGAGCAACCGATAGATGGTCACCCGGGAGACGCCAAGTTCCTTGGCGGCGGCGTTGACCCGGTACTTGTTGCGCCCCAGCGCCGAGAGCAGCGCATCACGCTCGGCTTCCTCGCGAACCTCTTCAAGCGTTATCTGGTGGCGGTTCAAGCCACGCCGTTCGATGCCGAGGTCCTCGGGCTGGATCAGACGGTTTTCGCACATCACCATGGCCCGACGAACCCGATTGATCAGCTCGCGGACGTTGCCGGGCCAATGGTAGCGCTGCATCACCGACAGCGCCTCTCGGGAAAAGCCTTTCAGACAGGAGGCCTTCTCGCAGGAGAAGCGCTCGAAGAAGAAACGCGCCAGGATCTCGATATCTTCCGAGTGCTCGCGCAAGGCAGGTACCTGCACCTGGAGCACATTGAGTCGGTGATAGAGATCCTCCCGAAAGCGTCCCTCCTTCACCGCCAGCTCGAGATTGACGTGGGTCGCGGCGACGATACGCACGTCCACCGGAATATCCTCGAGCCCACCGACGCGCTGGATACAGCGCATCTCCAGAAAGCGCAGCAGGTTGACCTGAAGCTCCAGCGGCAGGTCGCCAATCTCGTCGAGAAACAGGGTGCCACCGTCGGCCGCCTCGATACGACCGATCTTGCGTTGCGAGGCACCGGTGAAGGCGCCCTTCTCGTGGCCGAACAGCTCTGACTGAATCAAATGCTCGGGCAGGGCGCCGCAGTTGATGGCGTGAAAGGGCTGGCGTGAACGCGTGGAGCGCTCGTGGATGGCCTGAGCCGTCAGCTCCTTGCCGGTACCGGACTCCCCGCTGATGAACACCGGAGCATCGACCACCGCCACCTTGCGGATGGTCTTGAACAGGTTCCACATCACCGGCGTCGTACCGACAAACTCGTACTCGCTGTCTTCGGCGGCGGCCGACATGCGCTGTTCTTCACGGTCGCGCTGCTGCAGCATCGACAGTTCCGCAGCGTGCTCCATCAGGATCGACAGGCGTAGCAGATCCACCTGGGGCGACACCAGCGAGTGGCTCAGGTGGGCCATGATGCGACGCATCTCGGGATCGTCACACTGATCCGAGGTGCCGACCGCGATCCAGGGCCTTTCGCTTTTCAGGATCAGCGGTTCCAGATGGCGCAGGTCCTGACAGGACAGGTCCTCCAGTACCATGATGCCGACCCGGCAAGGGTCATCAGGCTGCAAGCGGCAATCCGACAGCGGCGACACCAGCGGATGCATCTGCCAGCCACTCGACTGCAATCCCTCCAGCAGGTGGCCGGCACGACCACCGGGGTCGCCGATCCACCAACTGCAACGTTGCTTGACGTCCATCGCCTGTCCCCTGAACCCAACCGCCCGCAGACACCAGCAACGATCGGACTGTCGCGCCAACGCGACGACGAACCCGACCGCCCTCGATCTATCTGCGCCTGCGTAATGTAATCGTTATCTCACATGAGTATCGGTTGAATCATAGCACCGTATTACGCTCTACCTCGAAACGGTAGTCCACGGTGGGCCGCCGCCACATACAGTTCGAGCTGTCGGGCTTCCTCTTGACAAAATCGCGCTACCGCATCGTTGAGGCGGGGATCATTGACATGATGCAAGGACGTCAGCCGGCGGGGGACAAAGCCCCGAGACACCTTGTGCTCACCCTGGGTACCGGGGTCAAAGCAGTCGAGGCCTCGCGCCAGGCAGTGCTCGATACCCTGGTAGTAGCAGGCCTCGAAGTGCAAACAGTCAGCCAGCACCTCGCTGCCCCAGTAGCGACCGTAGAGGGTTCGGGTTCCCTGAAGGCAGAGCGCGGCGGCCACCGGGCGGCCTTCGACAAAAGCTTGAACAAGCACAAGGTTTTCCGGCATAAGACGGCGAAGCCGCTGAAAAAATACCTCGCTTAGATATCCTGTCGCACCTCTTTCAAGATAGGTGATGCGATAGCAGCGAAAGAAGTGGCGGATCGCCGCTTCGTCGATCTCGCTGCCCTCGAGGCGCCGCAGTTCGATGCCCTGGTCGGCGACACGGCGACGCTCGCGTCTTACTTCCTTGCGCCGTTTCGAGGTCATCGCCGCCAGGAATCCCTCGAAGTCGCCAAAGCCCTCGTCTCGCCATTGAAACTGCACGCCGCTTCGGGCGATCAGGCCCGGACAGGCCTGTCGCCAGGCGGCCACCTCCGAGTCCTCGGCAAACAGCAGATGCCAGCCCGATAGCCCGGGGTCGTCTTGCCACTGGCTCGCCAGCATGGCCATGACGGTCTGCTCGTCTTCACCTTCTGCCAGTGCCAGGCGCGGGCCTGGCGCCGGGGTGAAGGGGATCGCGCTCACCGCCTTGGGGTAGTAGCGCCCCCCGGCACGCTCCCAGGCATCCGCCCAGCTCCAGTCGAACACGTACTCGCCCCAGGAGTGCTCCTTGAGGTAGTACGGCAGCAGGCCTACCAGTCGCGCCCCTCGCCACAGCGTCAGATGTCGAGGCTGCCAA
Organism: Halomonas sp. EF61; assembly: GCF_040147045.1. Lineage (NCBI taxonomy): Bacteria > Pseudomonadati > Pseudomonadota > Gammaproteobacteria > Oceanospirillales > Halomonadaceae > Halomonas > Halomonas sp. EF61. The sequence goes on from NZ_JAMSHM010000002.1 coordinate 971,197, forward strand.
CCGGTGCCCTCCCCCACCGCACCGGTGGCCTCCAGTGCATCGAGAAATTCGTGACGGGCAAAGGGATGGTCCGGGTCCACCAGGGCGTTCCAGTGCTCGGCCGGCACCTCGGCGACAGCCTCCAGGCACTTGACCGAAAGACCTTCCTCGGCGTGGCCGCCCTGTTCTTGCTGCGGGGATGATGGCGTCACAACCCACTCCTTGCGCTTTGCGATTCAGCCACAGAGTGCCAGACTTTGGAGGTGCTCGTCGCCGAGATCGTCGAAGGCGGCGACCACCGGCCACTCCCTGTAAAAAAACTACATATTCGACCAAAGCACTCGGTCAAGGGGGAGGAAATTGGCTTTTTATTTGGTAAAGTTACGTACCTGACCCGCATCAACACGTCTGAGGTTGACCATGGCTAGCCAGCAAGCTTCTTCGCTCGATCCCACCGTCGCCCGCGTCACCGAGCGCATCCGTGAGCGCTCCCGGCAAAGGCGCGCCCTCTACGAAGAGCGCATGGAGGCCCAGCATCGTCGCGGCGTCCATCGCTCCGAACTGTCCTGCGGCAACCTCGCCCACGGCTTTGCCGCGTGCGGCAGCGAGGACAAGAATCAGCTCAAGCTGATGAATAGCGCCAACCTTGGCATCATCTCGTCGTACAACGACATGCTGTCAGCGCACCAGCCGTTCGAGACCTTTCCCGAGGTGATTCGCGAAAGCGCCCGTCAGATGGGCTCTACCGCCCAGTTCGCCGGCGGTGTGCCGGCCATGTGCGACGGCGTCACCCAGGGCCAGCCGGGCATGGAGCTGTCGCTGTTCTCCCGCGACGTCATCGCCATGGCCACCGCCGTGGGCCTGTCGCACAACATGTTCGACGCCGCCCTCTATCTTGGCGTGTGCGACAAGATCGTGCCGGGCTTGTTCATCGGCGCGGCGCGCTTCGGCCACCTGCCGACTACCTTCATCCCGGCCGGGCCCATGCCCAGCGGCCTGCCCAACAAGGAAAAGGCCCGCGTCCGTCAGCTGTTCGCCGAGGGCAAGGTCGGCCGTGACGAGCTGCTGGAAGCCGAGTCCGAGAGCTACCACAGCCCCGGTACCTGCACCTTCTACGGCACCGCCAACTCCAACCAGCTGATGATGGAGTTCATGGGGCTGCACCTGCCGGGCGCTTCCTTCGTCAACCCCGGTACCGACATGCGCGAAGCGCTGACTCGCTTCGCCACCGAACAGACGATCCGTAATACCGAGCCCGGCGGCGACTACCGTCCGTTCTATCGCCAGATCGACGAGCGTGCCATCGTCAACGCCATGGTCGGCCTCTTGGCCTCCGGCGGCTCCACCAACCACACCATGCACCTGGTGGCCATGGCCGCGGCGGCGGGTATCACCATCAACTGGGATGACTTCTCGGAGCTGTCCTCCGCGGTGCCCAGCCTGACCCGGGTCTATCCCAACGGCCAGGCCGATATCAACCACTTCCAGGCCGCCGGCGGCATGAGCCTGTTGATCCGGGAGCTGCTCGGTGCGGGCCTGATCCACGGCGACATCCCGACGATATTCGGCACCGACCTGACCGCCTACACCCAGGAGCCCTTCCTCGAGGATGGCAAGCTGGTGTGGCGCGAAGGCCCCCTGGAAAGCCTCGACCCGGACGTGCTGCGCCCGGTATCCAACGCCTTTGCCGCCACCGGTGGCCTCAACGTGCTCGAGGGCAATCTCGGCCGTGGCGTCATCAAGGTGTCGGCGGTAGAGGCTCAGCACCGGGTCGTCGAGGCGCCGATCAAGATCTTCGAGGAACAGAACGACCTCAAGGCCGCCTTCGACGCCGGCGATCTCGACCGTGACGTCATCGTGGTGGTGCGCTTCCAGGGCCCCAAGGCCAATGGCATGCCCGAACTGCACAAGCTGACCCCCTACCTGGGCGTCCTGCAGGATCGCGGCTACAAGGTTGCCCTGGTCACCGACGGGCGCATGTCCGGTGCCTCGGGCAAGGTACCTGCGGCCATCCACATGACCCCGGAGGCGCTGGACGGTGGCCCGCTGGCCAGGCTGCGTGATGGCGATGTGGTGCGCCTGGACGCCGACAAGGGCGAGCTGTCTGTCGTGCTCAGCGACGCCGAATGGCGGGATCGTCCCAAGCGCGTGGCCGAACTGGATCACTACCATGTGGGTCTGGGTCGCGAGCTGTTCGGCGGCTACCGTCACCTGGCCATGGGCGCCGAGGAAGGCGCCGGCGTCTTCGGTGGCTTCGAGGCCGACGACCTCGAGCGCCAGCAGGGACAGATCCACGACGAGGACGCCTGAGTTCGCCCATGACACGCCAAGCGCTGATCGGGGACATCGGCGGCACCAACGCACGCTTCGCGCTGGTGTCGCCGGGCAAGACTGCCCCCCACGACATCCTGACCCTGCCCTGTGCCGGCTATCCCGGCGTGGTGGAAGCTGCCCGTGACTACCTCGAGCGGGTGGGCGCCAGCGGCGAGAAGGCCCCGCGGGAGGCGTGCCTGGCGTTCGCCTGTCCGGTGCACGCTGAACGGGTCAGCATGTCCAACAATCACTGGAGCTTTCTGAAGGGCGAGGTCAAGCGTGACCTTGCCCTGGATGACTTCAAGGTCATCAACGACTTCATGGCTCAGGCGCTCGGCGTCCCCCACGTCGATTCGCATGATCTGGTCAGCATCCAGACCGGCGAGGCCGAAGGGCACGCCGCTCGACTGGTCATCGGACCGGGCACTGGCCTCGGCATGGCTGGCCTCTTCCCGGCACGGCGCGCCTGGGTGCCACTGCCCAACGAGGGTGGCCATGCCAGCTTCGCGCCCACCGACGAACAGGAGCTCGAGATCTATCGACGCCTCCACCGTCGCTATGGCCGCGTCAGTGTGGAACGCATCCTGTGCGGCCAGGGACTGCTGGACCTTTATCGGGTACTGGCCGAGATCGATGGTCTGGAGGCCAGCGCCAGCACGCCGGCTCAGGTCACCGAGGCCGCCAACCGCGGCGACCCGCTGGGGCGTGATACCATTCTGCGCTTTCTCAAGATCCTCGGCGACGTGGCGGGCGACGCTGCGCTGACCCTGGGTGCGAGAGGCGGCGTCTACCTGTGTGGTGGCATCGTGCCACGGCTGATCGACTGGCTGCCTCACAGTGGGTTTCTCAGCGCCTTCTGCAACAAGGGAAGGATGCGCCCTTACAACGAAGCCATCTCCATCCAGGTGGTCACGGCCCCGTGGACGGGGCTGCTGGGCGCCGCCGAGGCGCTCCACAACGAGGAGGTCGAATGATTCCGGCAACGCTCAAGACACGTATCGACGAGGTAGAGGGCCAGGGGCACATCCACTGGGCCGGCCGCGACATCTGGGTGGCCAACGAGAGCTGGGGCCAGCTGGCGATCTCGTTGCAGGGCGCCCAGGTGCTTCACTTTCAACCTGCGTCCGACCCCACGCGAGCCGCAGGCGCTTCTCCCGCCAAAGCCACCGTCGATAGCGGTGCGGATGATCCGCTGGTGCCCGCTGGCTGGCTGTGGGTGACCCCAACGCCCCAGGACGTGCCGGGTGCGATTCGTGGCGGCATCCCCCTGTGCTGGCCGTGGTTCGCCGACGAGAACACCGCCGACGAGTCCCCCGACCGCTCCGGCCCGATGCACGGCCCGGCGCGCAAGGCCGACTGGCAACTGGACGCGGTGGACGAGCACGAAGACGGCGTCGAGGTGCACCTGTCACTGCCACAGCGCCTGCACAGCCAGTTGCATCCCCGTGCGGTGGTCCAGGCCAACGCCCAGCGTCTGCACGTGGAGCTAATCACCGAGCACCTGGGCGAGACGCCGGTGAAGATGACCGCCGCCCTGCACAGCTATCTGGCGGTGGATCAGGTCTTCGCCTGCCGCGTCGAAGGCCTCGTCGGGGCCCGCTACCTGGACAAGCTCAAGGGCTTCGCCGAGAGCGAGCAGGTGGGTGAGCTCGGGGTCCGTGAAGGCGTCGATCGCATCTATCATTCCAACGCCGAGGTGGTGCTCGATGACGGCCAGCGCCGCCTGCGAGTGGCTCGCCAGAACAGCGACTCGGTGGTGGTGTGGAATCCCGGCGAGACACCCAACCCGGACACCCCGCTGGACGCCGCCCGCCGTTTTCTGTGCGTCGAGTCCGCCAACACCCGCCTCGATCCGGTGTGGCTGGTACCCGGCGCCCAGCATATGCTCGGCACCACCCTGTCGCTGGCCGACAACCACTGATCGACGAGGAATCCCGCCATGACCCCCGTGATCGCCTTTGGTGAAGCCCTGGTCGATATGCTCTCCAGCCATCTCGGTGATGCCGCCGAGGGACCAGAGACCTTCACCCCCTACGCCGGTGGCGCGCCGGCCAACGTGGCCGTGGCCTGTGCGCGACTGGGTCTGACCAGTCGCTTTCTCGGCATGCTGGGCGACGACCACTTCGGCGACTTCCTGGCCCGTGAGCTCGAGCACCACGGCGTCGACGTCTCCGGCGTGTCGCGCACCCGCGAGGCCCGCACCGCCCTTGCCTTCGTCTCCCGCGACGCAGACGGCGAGCGCACCTTCGACTTCTATCGTCCTCCCGCCGCCGACCTGTTGTATCGCACCGAGCATCTGCCCCATGGGGTGTTCAGCGAGCCCGCCATCGTCCACCTGTGCAGCAACAGCCTTACGGACGATGCCATCGCCGCTACCTCCCTGGCGATCACCGAGATGGCCTCCCGGGCAGGCTGTCTGGTCAGCGTCGATGCCAACCTGCGTCACAACCTCTGGCCCGAGCACAGCATCGACGTCGGCCTGGTCACCCGCCTGCTCGACCAGGCCGACCTGATCAAGCTGTCCACCGATGAACTCGACGCCCTGCGGGGTGACCACCCGCGTGACGACTGGCTGGCCGAACGCCTGGCCGCCGGTGCTCGCCTGATCGTGATCACCGATGGTCCCGGTGCGGTCGCCGCCCACACCACCCAGGGCGTCAAGCGCATGACACCGCCGCCGGTCAAGGCGGTCGATACCACCGCCGGTGGCGATGCCTTTATCGGCGGTCTGCTAGCGGCGCTGGCCGACCACGACTGGCAGCGCCCCAACTGGCAGCACGACGAGGCCTTCCTCGAACGCGCCCTGACCCTGGCCTGTCGCTGCGGCGCCCACGCGGTGACGCGCCCCGGCGCCTACGCGGCCCTGCCGCGCCGCGAAGACGTGATCGACAGCTGACATCACGACAACCTCGGGTGACCCGAAAGTCCCCCGCCGCCATGCCAGGGCTTATCGCCTCCCCGCCCTGGCATGGCGCCAGCGATTGACCAGCCTGTGGACGATCAGCGGCAGAAAGATGGCAGCCACCGCGCAGCCCTGGAACCAGGCCAGACGATAAGGGTGCGCCCATGCGCCCGAGTGTCCAGTCAGGATCCCCGTGAAGGTCAGCACGATGGCCGCGGTGATCGTTGCCGCCAACCACTCGAGCCTGACCCAGCGCCGCGACCAGCGGTACACCACGACTCCTTCGACCAGCGACAGCAACACAACCCCCCACGAGTAGTAGCCCAGGGTCATCCCCCAGGACACACCACCCCGGTACTCCCTGCCCAGGACATCGGCGATCTCATGACCGACGCTGTACCCCACCACCAGAAGCAGAAAGCGCAATCCTGGTAGTCCAAGCACGCGGTAAAGCAATCCTAGGTTCATTGACGGCCTATTCCATCACTGCGTTGACGGCTTGGGTCAGGCCAGGTCCCTGGCCTCCACCAGATGCCTTCCGGCAGGCGCGCTGATGGCGCCCTGCACCAGCGCCTCGGCGATGCGGGCCACCGGACTGGGACGCCACTGGCGTGGCAGCAGCGGACGCAGACCGCGAGAAAGCGCGAGCCCCAGGCGCTCGGCGTGGCGCACCTCGGCGCGCTCGCCGTCGATCAGGCCCGGCCTGACCAGAGTCAGGCTCGGGTAGTCGAGTTTGGTCATTGCGGCTTCCAGTTCGCCCTTGACCCGGGAATAGAAGAAGCGTGAGCCGCGATCGGCGCCCAGTGCCGAGTTCAAGGCAAAACGCGCGGCACCGGCGGCTCTGGCGTGGCGGGCAAACCACAGCGGCAACTCGAGATCCACACGTCGAAAGGCCTCTCGCGAGCCGGCGGCCTTGAGGGTGGTACCCAGTGCGCAGATCACGCCATCCGCCTTCCACCACTCGTCATTCCCCGCCGGCGCCGGTGCATCACCTCGTCCAGTCTTGTCCGGTCGCAGTGACTCCAGATCGGCGAAATCGACGACCGGGGCGGCTAGCCTTGGGTGCGCCAGCGTCAGCGGTCGGCGCACCGGTGCCCGCACCTCGGTGACGTCGGGATGGGCCAATGCCTGGCGCAGCACCTCACTACCCACCAACCCCGTCGCGCCCAGTATCAACAGTTTCATAGGTTTTTCTCCGCTCGCTCAGGCAACCATCATCCCATGGCGGCGGATAAAAAAAATCCGGCCAGAGGCCGGATCAAGGACAGCACCAGCTGTCGAGAGAGCACATGGATAGGCATGACGCCCTTCCGGTGCAGAGAGCTCAGGTGTCACGACGAAGCGGCCAGCGCCGCTTCGTCATCGAGCATTCGGTGATGGCTTCAGTGATGGAAACGGTCCGCGGCTTCCTTGGCCAGGGCGCGGATGGCGTCCCAGTCACCGGCGTCGACCAGCGACTTCGGGGTCAGCCAGGAGCCGCCCACGCACATGACGTTAGGCAGCGCCAGGTACTCGGAGGCGTTGCCCAGGTTGATGCCGCCGGTGGGGCAGAAGCGAGCCTCGCCGATGGGGCCGGCGAAGGCCTTGAGCGCCTTGACGCCACCGCTGGCTTCGGCCGGGAAGAACTTGAAGCGACGATAGCCGTACTGCCAGCCGGTCATCAGCTCGGAGATGGTGGCCACCCCCGGCAACATCGGCACCGGGCTCTCGACGCCGTAACGGTAAAGCGCCTCGGTGGCGCCCGGGGTCACCACGAAGTCGGCACCGGCCTGCTCGACCTGACGATACTGGGCAGGTGTCAGCACGGTACCGGCGGCGATGCTGGCCTGGGGCAGCTCCTTCTTCAGCCGGGCGATGGCCTCGATCGCGCAGTCGGTGCGCAGGGTCACCTCGAGCACGCTGAGACCACCTTCGACCAGGGCGCGGCCCATGGGCACGGCGTCCTCGATGCGATCGATGACGATCACCGGGATCACCTCGGCCTTCAGGCAGATGCTGTCGAGCTCGGTGGTGCGGGTAGACGGAAGCTGTTTTTCAATGGTCATGAGCGTGGCTCCAGGAAATCAGGGCGCCCAGTAGACGGCCAGCGGGCAGCTAAGAAAGGCACGAATGGGCAGTTCACGTACGTTGTCACCGGCCATGGCGCTTCCCAGCACGGCGCGCTTGTCGTCACCGGTCAGGTGCAGGTAATGGCGGCGGGCATGGTGCAGGCGCTCGGCGCTCAGGGTAATGCGCGCCTGGGGCTGGCTCGGTGTGCGCACCGCCACCACATGGGCATCGGTGCTCAGTGCCAGGTCCAGTTCGCGACTGTCAGGAAAAAGTGAGGCGGTATGGCCATCGCCGCCCATCCCCAGGATCACTACCGATGCCGGCCAGGACAGGCCCATCAGTCGCTGGGCGACCTCGTCGGTGCCTTCCTCGGGGGTATCGTGTTCGGTGGTGAGCGGGACAAAGGTGGCTGCCTCGGCCCGGTTGATCAGCAGGTGCTTCCTGACCAGCCGGGCGTTGGAATCGTCGGCCTCGGCAGCGACCCAGCGCTCGTCGGCCAGGGTCACGTCGACCCGATCCCAGGGCAGTGTTTCCTGGGACAGTGCCTCGAAGAACGGCACCGGGGTGGAGCCGCCGGACACGATCAGCAGGGCGCGATCCTGGGACGACAGATCCTCGCGCAGCGCCGTGGCCACGGTCTGCGCCAACTGGTGCGCCAGTTGCTCGCGGGGGGACGGAGAAAGTTGCTCGCTGCTCATGTCAGTAGTCCTCGTACCAGCTGCGTCCGTCCTGGGTGATCATGGCGATGGAGGCCACCGGTCCCCAGGAGCCTGCCGGATAGCGGCGCGGCGGCTCGTCACGATCCTGCCAGGTAGCGATCAGCTCGTCGCACCAGTGCCAGGCATGCTCGACCTCGTCACGGCGAACGAACAGGTACTGCTGACCCTTCATGACTTCGAGCAGCAGACGCTCGTAGGCGTCGGGGATACGTGCCTTGGGGAAGGCGCTGTTGAAGTCCAGGTGCAGCGGGCCACGGCGCAGGCGCATGCCCTTGTCGAGACCACTGTCCTTGGTCAGCACCTCGAGGCGGATACCTTCCTCCGGCTGCAGCCGGATGATCAGCTTGTTGGCGGCCAGCGCCCGCTGATCCGGGTCGAAGATATAGTGCGGCTGCTGACGAAAGTGGATCACGATCTGTGACAGCTTCTCGGGCATGCGCTTGCCAGTACGCAGGTAGAAGGGCACGCCGGCCCAGCGCCAGTTGGACACCTCGGTCTTCATCGCCACGAAGGTCTCGGTATGGCTGCGGGTATTGGCGCCTTCTTCCTCGAGATAGCCGGGCACGCTGTTGCCATCGCTGGTGCCGGCGGTGTACTGCCCGCGCACCACGTCACGTCCGATCATGTCGTCGGTGAACGGCTTGAGCGCCTTGAGCACCTTGACCTTCTCGTCGCGGATGGCGTCGGCGTCGAGGTTGGCCGGCGGGTCCATGGCGATCAGGCAGACCAGCTGCAGCAGGTGGTTCTGGACCATGTCCCTGAGCTGGCCAGCCTCGTCGAAGTAGCCCCAGCGGCCCTCGATGCCGACCTTCTCGGCCACCGTGATCTCCACGTGGGAAATATGGTTCTGGTTCCACTGGGTTCCGAACAGCGGATTGGCAAAGCGCAGCGCGATCAGGTTCTGCACCGTCTCCTTGCCCAGGTAGTGGTCGATACGATAGACCCGTGACTCGGGGAACACCGCCCCCACCGCATCGTTGACCTCCCGCGACGACTCCAGGTCGTAGCCGATCGGCTTCTCCACCACCACGCGGCTTTGCTCGTCCAGGCTGCCACTGGCCTCGAGGTGGCGGCAGATATCGCCATACAGGCTCGCCCCCACCGCCAGATAGACCACCAACGGGCGCTGTTGACCGCCCTGCTCACGCCACTCTGCGATGGCGCCATAGCCTTCCACCGTGGTGAAGTCCACCGACAGGAAGGACAGGCGATCGAGGAAACGGGCGACCACCTTGTCATCGAGCTCGCTCGACTTGACGTATTCCTTCAAGGCGCCATGGATGCGCTCGCGGAAGGCCTCCTGGTCGATGTCCTGACGCGCCAGGCCAAGAAGCCGGGTGTCGTCATGCAAGAGTCCCTCGCGGTCCAGCTGGTAGAGCGCCGGGAACAGCTTGCGGCGAGACAGGTCGCCCAGGGCGCCGAACAACGCCAGATCGATGTCGGTACGCTCGGCGTCACCGGATCGGGTGTGTCGTGTCATAACCGTCCTCGTTTGGTGGTAGACCCCTGGATATCGCAGAAGGCTATCGAGCGAGATGTGTCCTGCTTACCGTCAGGGTATCTAAGTTTACAAAAAAATGGTCAACTTTCGACGGCCAGATTGAAAAATATTTTGTAAACTTACACAAAATATCCCGCTGGCGCGCTTATACGTTGGATGTAGATCGGTGGAGCGCTAGGATAGCCGCCAATACGTAGTTAAATCACCACATCCCCAGAGAGAATTGTCTCGGGTACCCCAATAAATGCGCCGCTGCCCGCGCACCACCGCGCAGTTGCCCGCGCCTTTCGTCACGGAGCCGACCTCGACCATGGTTCGCCACGACCTTATCGAACGCATTCGCACCCGCCTCGACGAGCTCAACCGCTCCGAGCGCAAGGTCGCCGACGTCATTCTGGCCGACCCCGCCGCCGCAACCGGCATGAGTATCGCCAGTTTGGCTCAAGCTGCCTCGGTCAGCGAACCCACCGTCAATCGCTTCTGCCGAAATTTCGAGGCCAAGGGCTATCCCGACTTCAAGATCCAGCTGGCCCAGAGCCTGGCCGGCGGCACCCCCTATGTCAGCCAGGCGGTGGAACCCGATGACGGTGCCGAGGCCTACAGCGGCAAAATCTTCGGCGCCACCATCGCGGCGCTGGACCTCGCCAGTCGGGAGGTCGCTCCCGAGCGCATCGAGCGCATGGTCGACTACCTGATCCAGGCCAAGCAGATCCACTTCTTCGGACTCGGTGCCTCCGGCGCGGTGGCCCAGGACGCCCAGCACAAGTTCTTTCGCTTCAACCTGCCGGTCAGCGCCTACATCGACGTACTGATGCAACGCATGGTCGCCTCGGCCTGCCACACCGGCGACGTGGTGGTGGTACTGTCCTATACCGGGCGCACCCGGGAACTGGTCGACATCGCCGCCCTGGCCCGTGAAAACGGTGCCGTGGTGCTCGGTATCACCGCGCCGGACTCACCTTTGTCGCGCCAGTGCACCGAAACCCTTGCGGTCAGCGCGCCCGAAGACACCGACCACTACATGCCGATGACCTCACGCATGGTACAGCTTGCGCTGATCGACGTGCTGGCCACCGGCGTCACCCTGCGTCGCGGCGAGGACTTCCTGCACCACCTCAAGAAGATCAAGGACAGCCTGCGCAGCACAAGGTACAGCGTCGACGAGTGACAACAACGTCAGGCCCGCTCCTCGGCTTGCCTCCTTAGCGTATTGGCACAACAATAGCGGCCTGTCTTGCGTCCCTGTCCGCACGCCGCCATCCACACCATTGCCAGGAAGCCTCATGCGATCACTGCCATCCCTGACCTCCGTTCTGACCGTCTTGAGCCTGGGGCTGTTCAGCCTGCCGACGCTGGCCGAGCAGACCGAGACCTTCCGCTTCACCGCCATCCCCGACGAGGACGAATCGCGTCTGGTGGAGCGCTTCTCGCGGGTGGCCGACTATCTGTCCGAGACGCTCGAGGTCGAGGTCGAGTACGTGCCGGTGAAGTCCTACGGTGCGGCGGTCACCGCCTTCCGCAACGACCAGGTTCAGCTGGCCTGGTTCGGCGGTCTGTCCGGTGTCCAGGCCCGTCGTCTGGTGCCCGGTTCCCAGGCGCTGGCCCAGGGCGTCGAGGATGCGGCCTTCGAGAGCTATTTCATCGCCCACTCCAGCACCGGACTCGAGGCCGCCGACCAGCTGCCCGAAGAGATCGAGGGCAAGACCTTCACCTTTGGCGCCAAGACCTCCACTTCCGGTCGCCTGATGCCGGAGCACTACCTGCGCGAGCGCTTCGACGCCGCGCCGGAAGAGCTGTTCTCACGGGTCGGCTTCTCCGGTGATCACTCACGCACCATCGCCCTGGTCGAGGCCGGCACCTACGAGCTGGGCGCGGTCAACTTCAAGGTATGGGACGCGGCGCTGGAAAATGGCGATGTCGACACCGACAAGGTCAGCGTGATCTGGTCTACCCCAAGCTACCCGGACTACCAGTGGACCCTGCGCGGCGACGCCGATGAGGCCTTCGGCGAAGGCTTTACCGACAGGGTTCGCCAGGCACTGCTCGAGATGGAAGATCCCGAACTGCTGGAGAGCTTCCCGCGTTCCGGCTTCATTCCCGCCGACAACAGCATGTACGCCCCCATCGAGACGGTCGCCGAGAGCCTCGGCCTGCTGCGCTGATGGACGATGGCCAACGTCAGGTCACCGGCGGCCGGGACAACGGCCACGGTGACTTCCCGACACTGATCCTCGACGGGGTCGACCTGGGCCACGCCGACCACAGGGTGCTGCATGACGTCCACCTTCGCCTTGCGCCCGGCGAGCGCGTCGCCCTGCTCGGGGAAAGCGGCGTCGGCAAGTCCACCCTGCTGGCGGAACTGCGCCGCCGTCTTGGCCGCCACGCCGCCTGGTGTCCCCAGTACCACGGCCTGGTGCCTCAGCTATCGGTCTACCATAACGTCTACATGGGCAGGCTGGAGCGCCACTCGGCGCTGGTCAACCTGTGGAACCTGGTCAGGCCGCTGCGCCAGGCCTGGGAAGATGTCTCAAGTCTGTGCGCTGAACTAGGGCTCGAAGGCGCCATCAGGCGCCCGGTAGGTCGGCTGTCGGGTGGCCAGCGCCAGCGAGTCGCCATCGCCCGTGCACTCTATCAGCGTCGCCAGGTCTTTCTCGGTGACGAGCCGGTCGCCAGCGTCGACCCCCACCAGGCCATGGCGCTGCTCGATCGAATCGATGCCCAGCACGCTGCCACGGTGATGGCGCTGCACCAGCGCGAGCTGGCGCTGAGCCACTTCGATCGCGTCTGGGGGCTGGCCGGCGGTCGCGTGGTGCTCGACGCGCCCAGCCAAGATCTAAGCCTCGATGATCTCGACGCGCTCTACCCCAGTGCGTCACGCACGGCCTCTTCTCCCGCTGCTCCCAGCCCTGCTCGCGACGACAACAGCGATTCGCCGGCCGAGGCCAGCGCTCGCCACGCCTCGCACCAGCCCGGCGAGGAGCAGGCACGACCGTGAGCGCCGCGCAAGCGACACGCCCAGGCCTGTTGGCCGGCGACGGTATCGGTGCCCGCCTGGCACGCCACAGCCTGTGGCTGGTGGTGCTGGCTGTCCTGGCGATTCCGCTGGCCGACCTCGAAGTGTTGAGCCGCGATCCCTGGGGCGAACTCGGACGCATGGCAATGGGCCTGGCGCTGCCTGACTTCGGCGCCATCGAGACGCCCCTGCAGGCCATCGGCCTTACCATCGCGGTGGCCTTCTGGGGCACCCTGGCCGGCGTGGTGCTGGGGCTGCCCCTGGCGCTGGTCTACGCCCGCTCACGCCTGGTGCGCGCGGCCAGTGCCGCGGTGCGGGCGGTACATGAGCTGTTCTGGGCGCTGCTGTTCCTGCAGGTGTTCGGGTTGTCCGCGCTGACCGCCCTGGCGGCCCTGGCGATCCCCTACGCCGGCATCTTCGCCAAGGTCTACGCCGAGATCCTCGAGCAGACGCCCCAGGCGCCCCAGGCGGCGCTGCCCGAGGGTGCCGGGCGCCTTGCCCGGCTGGCCTATACCGAGCTGCCCCAGGCCTTCGCCCAACTGGCCGCCTACACCCGCTACCGCTTCGAGTGCGCGCTCAGAAGCAGCGTGCTGCTGGGTTTTGTCGGTCTGCCGACGCTGGGCTACCAGCTCGAGAGCGCCTTTCGCGAGGGCCGCTACTTCGAGGCCGGTGCCCTGCTGTGGGCCTTTTACCTGCTGATCGCCACCCTGCCCTGGTGGGCCCATCGGCGCCTGCTGCTGCCGCTGGGGCTGGCCAGCGTGTGGTTGCTGGGTCCCTGGCCCGAGATCGACCCAGGCCTGTTATGGCGCTTCGTCAGCGTAGACATCTGGCCCCGCGCTTTGCTTGAGGGCGACATCGGCGGTGTGCTCCGCTGGCTGGCCGGACTGCCCGACCTCGTCGGCGCGGTGGCCAATACCCTGCTGCTGGGGCTGCTCGGCACCGTCGGCGCCCTGCTGCTCGCTCTGGTGCTGTGGCCCCTGGCCTCGCGCCACTTCGGCAATCGCGTCAGCCAGGGCATCGGCCAGGGTGTGCTGATCTTTCTGCGTTCGACCCCGGAGCTGATGCTGGCCTTCGTCTTCCTGTTGCTGCTGGGGCCATCGCTGCTGCCGGCCTGGCTGGCCCTGGCGCTGCATAACGGCGCCCTGATCGCCTTTCTGGTATGTCGCCACGCCCAGGCCATCGAGCCCGGCATGCCGGGACTCCCGGCCTCGGGGCGGCTGGCCTACGAGCTGTTGCCGCGGCTGTACCCGGGCATGCTGGCACTGGTCTACTACCGCGCCGAGGTGATCCTGCGCGAAAGCGCCCTGCTCGGCATGCTCGGGGTCGCCACCCTCGGCGACAATATCGATGACGCCTTCCAGACCTTGATGTTCGACGTGGCCTTCGCCCTGCTGGTGATCACCGCCCTGCTCAATATCGCCGTCGACGCCCTGGCCCGCCGTCTGAGGCCTTGTGAGCCACCTATGGAAGACCCCTGCCTGCGCTGAAGGGCAGATCCCTGCCTGCGCTGAAGACAAGACGTCTTCAAGGGCGGCACAGGCGTTTTATCCGGCGCACCCTGACGCCAGGACCAATGCCTCAAAAACAACACAAACGACAACGCCGGCCACGGGGCCGGCGTTGTCGTTCGAGCGGACGGCTATGTCAACGGCTATGTCACTGGGGCTCTGTTACAGGCCCTTGACGGCGGCGGTGACGGTGATCTCGACCTTCAGCTCCTTGGCCGGCATCGGCGCGCACACGCAGGTACGGGCGGGGGCGTGGCCTTCCGGCACCCAGGCGTCCCATACCGCGTTCATGGCGGCAAAGTCCTCGCCGTTCTGCAGGTAGATGGTGGCGCTCAGCAGATGCTCGCGGTCGCTGCCCACCTCGGCCAGCAGCTCATCGACACGCTCCAGCATGCTGGTGGTCTGGGCGGTGATATCCCCCTGACGGGCGTCCGGTCCGGCGACCTGACCACACAGGTAGGCAACACCGTGGTGGATGACGGCGCGGCTCATGCGGGTCTTGGTGTCGTGACGCTGAATGCTCATCGCTCTCTCCAAAAAAGTCGGTATTTCTAAAAAATCTCGAAAAGACAGCCGATTCGACCACCTCTTCACCAGTGTCTTCTCTGCAACGTTAGACAGCCGCCCAATATAGCCAACTTCTCCCTGCGCCAGATAGTCTGTTGTCGCGCTTTTGCCTCTTTTGCGATGTCAGGTATCCCTCACCCCGGCGACATAGTCACGACAGTCCTGCTGTCGCCCAACCGTTTATATGAGGGTTTGCAAATGAAACGTTCCGTCATGATGGCCGCCGTGCTGTCCACCGCCCTGGCGCAAGCCGGCGCCATCGCCACCGTCCAGGCCGCCGATGGCGACATGGAAAAGTGTTACGGCGTCGCCCTGGCCGGAGAGAACGACTGCAAGGCAGGGCCAGGCACCACCTGCGCCGGCACCTCTACCGTCGACTACCAGGGCAACGCCTGGACCCTGGTCCCGGAAGGCACCTGTACCGATATCGAAACGCCCCACGGCAATGGCAGCCTGAGCGAGGTCGAGCGCCCCTGAGCCAGAGCACTGGCGCCACGGGGAGGCTACGGCCTTCCCGTGACGTTCACACGCCAAGCCTCAAGCCATAGCGAATCGCCCATGCCCTCTTCCCTGTCATCCAGCCATCCACGCGAGTCGCTCGAGACGCCCGTCTCGGCGTCCTTGCCAGCGCCACAGCCAATGGCGGCCAATGCGGTCGGTATCGGCCTCAAGTTTCAGCATATGCAGGCGCTGGTCCATCTGGCTCACTCGGCCCAGTCGGCTCACGTGCCCCAGGCCCCGGACTTTCTCGAACTACACGCCGAGAACTACATGAACGCCGGCGGGCCCCTTCAGGATCGACTCGATGAACTGGAACGCTGCTACCCGCTCTCGGTCCACGGCGTCGGCCTGTCGCTGGGTAGTGCCGAGGGCATCGACCCGGCCCACCTGGAGCGTCTTGCACGCCTGGTCGATCACCTGAACCCCGCGCTGGTCTCCGAGCACCTGGCCTGGAGCCGTCTTGATGGCCACAGCTACAACGACCTGCTGCCGGTGCCGCTGACCGAGGAATCGCTGCGCGTTCTCGGCGACAATATCGCACGCACCCAGGACCGTCTCGGCCGCCGCCTGCTGGTGGAGAACCCGAGCCTCTACGTCAGCCTCGACAATCGCTTCAGCGAGACCGAGTTCCTCCAGCGGCTGGTGGACACGACCGGCTGTGGGCTCTTGTTCGACGTCAACAACGCCTATATCAGCGCCGCCAATCTGGGACGCGACCTGGATGCCTATCTGGACGAGGTGCCCTGGGCCGCCGTCGGCGAATGGCACCTGGCCGGCCACAGCCTCGATGCCGCCGGCGAGCTGTACATCGACGACCATGGCAGTGCCGTCAGTGAGCCGGTGTGGCAGCGCTACCGCCAGGTGCTCGCCCGGCGTCCCGGCCTGCCCACTTTGATCGAGTGGGACAACCGGGTGCCGACGCTAGAGCGCTGGATGCAGGAGGTCGACCTGGCACGCCAGCATCAGCATGCTGCCCATGGCCCCGGCGCCGATGCGAGCACCGCCCTGGCAGCCAGCGCCTCGGTGCGAGACACAGGGAGAGCGCCATGAGCGGCCTGCTAGATTGGCAGCGTAGCTTTATCGATGCCATGCATCGCCCCCAGGCGACGCCACCACAGCTCGGCCACAAGGCCGGGCTCGACGTCTACCGCA
The DNA here is from genome assembly GCF_040147045.1 of Halomonas sp. EF61. Classification (NCBI taxonomy): domain Bacteria; kingdom Pseudomonadati; phylum Pseudomonadota; class Gammaproteobacteria; order Oceanospirillales; family Halomonadaceae; genus Halomonas; species Halomonas sp. EF61. Next base: position 987,401 of record NZ_JAMSHM010000002.1, read on the forward strand.
ACAATATTCGCTCAAGCCTGATCGAGGCCCTGAAGGAAGCCTTTCCCCATACCCTGACCCTGCTGGGCGAGGGCTGCTTCAGCGCCGAGGCCGCGAGTTTCGTGGCCACAAGCCCCCCGCAGGACCCTCGACTCAGCCGCTATGGCCAGGGCTTTGCCGACGCTCTGGCGCGCGCACCGGCGCTTGCGCCCTATCAGTTCGTTGCCGATATCGCGCGACTCGAGCACGCCCGGCTTCAGGTCAGTCACGCCGCCGAGACAGCGCCGCTGGAGGCGTCCGATATCGGCGCCGTCCTTGATGACCAGCGGCTCGTCCAGGCCCGTCCGGCCAGCCGGACCATCCGTTGCCAACATGACGTCGAAGCCCTGTGGCAGGCGCTGGAGCGCGGAGAGGGTGGCGCCCCCCTGGGCGAGCGAGGCGCCGGCCACTGGCTGGTGATCCGCTCGGGTCGCCAGGTCAGGCTTAGGCCACTCGATGCGGCAAGCGCAGCGTTGTACGGCTTGCTGGACACACCGACCTCGCTGTCCCAGGCGCTGAGCGAACTGGCCGACCGCGGCGTGGCAGAGGATGCGCTCGGCCACGCCCTGGGCACCCTGGTCGGCCATGGCGCGCTCGCGGTACTGGACGCCGCCCCCACTTTGCTACGAGGCACCCCATGACACCGATGACAAATCTGCTGGACACTTACTATGGGCGACTCTGCCCCTGGCTCGAACGTCGTTCGCTGGATCTGGTGCTGGCGTTGATGCGCCTGGTACTCGGCGCCGTGTTCTTTCTGTCGGCGCTGACCAAGGTGGAGGGGTTCGGTATCGCCGACAGCACCTTCTTCCTGTTCGAGCACGAATACGCCCTGCCGTTGATTTCACCGGTGCTGGCCGCCTACCTGGCAACACTCGCCGAGTTCTCGTTGTCGCTGCTGCTGTGGGCGGGGCTTGCCACACGACTGGCGGCCTTCGGGCTGTTGATCATGACCCTGGTGATCCAGACCTTCGTCTATCCCGAGGCCTGGGTCACCCACGGACTCTGGGCGGCGAGCCTCGCCACCCTGATCCTGCGCGGCGGCGGCTGTCTCTCGCTGGAGTGGCTGCTATGCAGGATGAAGGGCAAAGGTCGCGAACCGGTGACGCAGCAGCAGGAACGCGTCGACGACGCATAGACGCATAAAAAACGACCCGCCGCCGAACAGGATTCGGCGGCGGGTCGATGTCGTGTCGGCTAAGCCTCGTCAGCGCAGCAGCAGCACCGGCAGCGAGGTGCGCCTGAGCACACTGGTGGTGGTGCTGCCCACCAGCAGATGACGAATCCGCGAGTGGCCATAGGCTCCCATCACCACCATCTCGATGGCGTGGTCCTTCTGGTAGGCGCGCAGGGTCTCCTCGACCTCTCCGGCGCGAATCTCGCCCTGGGCCTCGTGACCGGCGCCCTTGAGGCTGTCCAGCGCCCACTCCAGCTGGGTGCGGTTATCACCGGTATCGGCACCGACCATCACCACGTGACAGGCGATCCCCTTGAACAGCGGGCTCCTGGCCAGCAGCTCGACGCCCTTGCGGGTGGTCTTGCTGCCATCGAAGGCGATCATCACCCGGGTCGGCGGCGTGAAGCTCTCCGGCACCATCAGAATCGGCCGATGCAGACCGCGGACCACCCGCTCGAGATTCGAGCCCAGGTGCTCGCTGGCCTGCTGGGCGCTCTCGCCCCGCTTGCCGATCACCAGCAGGCGGATCTCGTCTTCCAGCTCCAGTAGTGTCTCCACCAGGGTGCCGTTGCGCTGTCGGCAATGCAGGTCATCAACACCACTGGCGCTGGCGCGATCCTTGGCCGCCTTGAGCATCAGGCGGCCATGCTCCTGGGCGACCTTGGCCCGCCGCTCATCGAGACTGGCCAGCTCCTCGAGCAGGTGCTCCCTGGCGCCGAGTCCCAGGTTACCGGACAGATCGGCCTCGGCGGTCTGGGGGTGGTTATCCACCACGTGAAGAAACGTCAGCGGCGCATCGAGGGCCTGACTGGCCCAGGCGGCAGAGTCGCAGACCCCTTCGGAAAACTGGGACCCGTCGATGGCGGCCATCACCTGTTCTGTCATGAAATCGTCCTGCCTGGCGTTGGGGGCGAACGCGCGTCCTCAGACGTCGCGTTCCATCGATTGTGGCCTTGTCGTCGCGCCCGAGCGGGGCGCGACCCTCAGACCTGTTGTCTAGCCCGATCCGGGTGTTACCTCCAGTTCTACACCAACTGGCACACACCCGTCACATCTTCGGCGCCTGCCTCAGTGACCACCCATCAGCTTTTCCACCGCCGCCGGGTTATCGTGGATGGCGTAGCGATCGACGATGGTGGCGCTGGCCTCGTTGAGCCCGATCAGCTCGACGTCGGTGCCCTCACGGCGGAACTTGATCACCACCATGTCCAGCGCCTGGACCGCGGTGATGTCCCAGAAGTGGGCACGTGACAGGTCGATGACCACCTTCTCGACGCTTTCCTTGAAGTCGAAGGCGGCGGAGAAACGCTGAGACGAGGCGAAGAACACCTGGCCGACCACGCGGTAGCGCCGTCCCTTGCCAAGCTCCTCTTGCTGTTCCAGCTCGTCACTGGCGATGTACAGGAAGTTGCCGACCTTGTTGGCGAAGTTGAGCGCGGCGATCAGCACACCGACGAACACACCGATCGCCAGGTTGTGGGTCCACACCACTACCGCCACGGTGGCGATCATCACCACATTGGTGGACATCGGGTGCTTCTTGAGGTCGCGCAGCGAACTCCAGCTGAAGGTACCGATGGACACCATGATCATCACCGCCACCAGCGCCGCCATGGGGATGCGCGAGACCCAGTCCGACAGGAACACCACCATCAGCAGCAGGAAGACCCCCGCCAGCAGGGTAGACAGGCGTCCACGCCCGCCGGACTTGATGTTGATCACCGACTGGCCAATCATCGCGCAGCCCGCCATGCCGCCGAGCAGACCGGTACCGATGTTGGCCAGACCCTGGCCCTTGCACTCGCGGTTCTTGTCGCTGGAGGTATCGGTCAGATCGTCGACGATGGTGGCGGTCATCATCGATTCGAGCAGACCGACCACGGTCAGCATGACCGCATAGGGGAAGATGATGCCGAGGGTCTCGAGATTCAGCGGCACGTCGGGCCACAGGAACATCGGCAGGGTATCGGGCAGCTCGCCCATGTCACCGACGGTGCGGATGTCCATGCCGGTCGCCAGGTAGACGCCGGTCAGCACCAGGATGCACACCAGCGGGGACGGCAGCAGCTTGCCGATCCTGGGCACGTAGGGGAACAGATAGATGATGCCGAGACCCGCCGCGGTCATCGCGTAGACGTGCCAGGTGACGTTGGTCAGCTCGGGCAGCTGGGCCATGAAGATCAGGATCGCCAGGGCGTTGACGAAGCCGGTCACCACCGAGCGCGAGACGAAACGCATCAGGTCGGCCAGGCGCAGATAGCCGGCGATGATCTGCAGTACCCCGGTCAGCAGGGTCGCGGCCAGCAGATATTGAAGTCCGTGCTCCTTGACCAAGGTCACCATCAACAGTGCCATGGCGCCGGTGGCGGCAGAGATCATCCCCGGCCGACCACCGGCGAAGGCGATGATCACCGCCATGGAGAAGGAGGCGTAGAGGCCAATCTTGGGATCGACTCCTGCGATGATGGAGAAGGCGATGGCCTCCGGAATCAACGCCAGGGCCACGACGATGCCGGACAGCACGTCGCCCCTAATATTGGAAAACCAGTCTTGCTTGATCGATCGCATCATGAGGCGGTCCAAGGGGAGTGGTTGTGAGATATCGCGACAAGCGGCCCAGGGCCGACCGTTTCTCCACGACAGCAGCGCACCGGGAGGCGTTAGCCTGGCGCTGTCATGATGTAGTGGAGACACGGGAAGGGGCGCAGTTTACCAGAACCACCTGAGCAAGGCGACGCTGCTACCCAGCCTGTCTTTGCCTTGTCGCCGCCTTGTCGCCGCCTTGTCGCCGCCTTGTCGCCACCCCAGTCTCGATTCGGCCAAGTCCGCCCGGTGGCATCTTCTGAAAAAAATGTGTAAGGATCGTTGCCCCCTGCCGACTCAGCTGACTACGTCCAAGGAACGCGACATGGAGCGATGCGCCTCGACGCCACCGTCATCGCGAACGGAGAGCCCATCGCCGGGCCCGCCGCTGATAGCGCTCGAGCATAGTCTCGCGCGCCATGGGTGGCCTCTGTCCGGGCATCGACTGGAACCGCTGGCCGATACCGGCCTGGCCCACTGGCATGTGCGCCTGGCCGGCGGCAGTGACAAGGGCGGCTGGCTGGCGCGGTTGCCCAAGCAGAGCCAGATGGGGCTGGACGCGGCGTCCAACCTGGCCTATCAGGTCGCCTGCTTCGATCGCGCCCAGGCCAGTGGTCATACACCCAGACTCGATGACTGGCTGCCCTGCGACGACCTGCTGCCCAGAGGCGCGCTGGTGGTGGAGGCTATCGATGGCCGTCCCGCCAGCCTGCCCTCGGACCTGCCGGCCCTGACCTCGGCCCTGGCCAGCCTGCACCGGTTGCCGCTGCCCGATCAACGCGCCCCCCTGGCCTCACCGGTGGATCCCTGGCGAGAGATGCTCGACGAGATCGCCACCCAGGCCCGCTTTCTCCCCAGGGCCGGGCTATCTCGCACCAGCACGGCCCTGATCGAACAGGCACTGGCACAGCTCCCCGAGCGACTTCGCATCGCCGACGACGAGATTCGCCTGATCAGCTTCGATGCTCACCCCGGCAACTTTCTGATCACGCCTCACGGATGCGCCGTACTGGTGGATCTGGAAAAGTGCCGCTATTCGCTACCCGGCTTCGACCTGGCCCACCTGAGCCTTTACACCTCCACCACCTGGGACCTCAACAGCCGCGCGGTGCTGTTCGTCGAGGATCTGGTGGCGCTGTATCGGCGCTGGCAGGAACTGATGGCCGAAGACGGCCATCACAGCGACTGGTCGACGCTGATCACCTGTCGTCGCGCCATGTGGCTATGGTCGCTGACCTGGTGTGCCAAATGGCGTGCCCAGCAGCGCCGCCAGGTCGACAGGCAGCACAGTGGTGAAGACTGGTCGGCACAGCTAAGCGACCAGGCCTTGATCACCCATGTGGCCGACCGCGTCGATCACTACCTCTCGGCCCCCATCATCAGGCGTGTCGCCGACGAACTCGAGGAACTCGCCCGTGCCGGATGACGCTCCCGGCGCTGTCCAAGCCTGCCCGGCGCTGTCCAAGCCTGTCCGGCTCTATCCAACCCTGCCTATCCATCGTCACAAGGACGCGACCATGACCACGCCTTTTTCCTGTAGACGCCCGTTTACCGACCTCCGCTTGACCTGGCTTCCCGGTGGCGCCTTCGTCCTCACCGCCCTGGCTGCCCTGGGGCTCGGCTCGCCCGCCTGGGCCCAGGATACATCCACGCCGCTGAACCAGCCGTGGCAGGAGATCGAGCAGCAGGCCAGGGGGCAGACGGTCTACTTCAACGCCTGGGGCGGTGACCCCAACGTCAATGGTTATCTCGACTGGGTCGCCGGCGAGCTCGAACAGCGCCACGACATCGACCTGGTCCACGTCAAGCTCGACGACACCGCCGCTGCGGTCTCCCGCGTCCTGGCCGAGAAGTCCGCCGGCAACCTCGACGAGGGCGCCATCGACCTGATCTGGATCAACGGCGAGAACTTCGCCGCGATGAAGGCCAATGATCTGCTGCTCGGGCCCTTTGCCCAGCGCCTGCCGAACTTCGCGCTGACCTCGCCGGACGCCAATCCCGAGATGACCACCGACTTCACCGTGCCCACCGAGGGTTTCGAGTCACCCTGGGGCAAGGCCCAGCTGACCTTCTACTACGACAGCGAGCGTGTCGAGGCGCCGCCGACCAGCATGGCCGCCCTGCTCGACTGGACCGAGCAGCATCCTGGGCGCTTCACCTACCCACTGGTCCCGGACTTCCACGGTTCCACCTTTCTCAAGCAGGCGCTTATCGCACTGATCGACGACCCGGCGGTGCTTGCCCGCCCCGTCGGCGAAGCCGACGCCGAAGCGGCCATGGCACCGCTGTGGGACTATCTCGACGCCCTGCACCCCCATCTGTGGCGCCAGGGGCGGGACTTCCCCGCTTCAGGGCCTGCGCTCAGAAGCCTGATGGGTGACGGCGAACTGTCGCTGGCCTTTACCTTCAACCCCGCCGAGCCTGCCGCTGCGGTCAACAACTACCAACTGCCTCCCTCGATTCGCAGCTATGTGCTCGACGGCGGGACCATCGGCAACGTTCACTTTGTCACCATCCCGTTCAACGCCAGCCACCAGGCCGGCGCCATGGTCACCGCCAACTTCCTGCTCTCGCCCGAGGCCCAGGCTCGCAAGCAGCGCCTGGACGTCTGGGGCGACCCCAGCGTGCTCGATCTCGCGCGCCTGAATGAGGCCGAGCGTCAGGCATTGACGCCCATGGATGACCAGCCAGCGCGACTGGCGCCACAGGCCCTGCAACAGACCCTGCCCGAGCCGCACCCGAGCTGGATGGAAGCGGTAGAGGCGGCCTGGCTCGAGCGCTATGGCAGCCGCTGATACCTCGACCTTCTCCCGCCTGGTGGGGCTGGCGCCGGCGCTGACGGTACTGCTGCTGGTGGCCCCGGTGGTGGCCGGCCTGGCAGGCGCTGCGGCGCCGGCCTTCGGCTGGCTGCCGGTGCTCGGTGGAGAGCAGCTGAGCCTGGCGCCCTGGGTGAGCCTGGCGAACACCCCCGGGCTTTTCGAGATGCTGGTGCTCAGCTTCACCACTGGCCTGATCAGCACCGCTCTGGCCCTGACCATCGTGGTGCTGTTTCTCGGTGCCTTCGCCGACAGCGCCGCCTTTGTCTGGCTCAAGCGCCTGCTGTCGCCGCTCCTGGCGGTGCCCCACGCCGCCGCCGCCATCGGTCTGGCCTTTCTGCTGGCGCCCTCGGGCCTGGCCATGCGCCTGGTCTCCCCGGCCTTGAGCGGTCACGCCACGCCTCCTGACTACCTGTTTCCCAGTGATCCCTTTGGCCTTGCGCTGATCGCCGGACTGGTGGTCAAGGAAGTCCCCTTTCTGCTGCTGATGAGTCTATCGGCGCTGCCTCAGTGCCAGGCCGACGATCGTCGGCACCTGGCACTGTCGCTGGGTTATTCGCCGGTGACCGCCTTTCTCAAGGCGGTACTGCCGAGCCTGTACCCGCTGATTCGGCTACCGGTCTATGCGGTCATCGCCTTTGCCTCGTCCAATGTCGATGTGGCCATGATCCTGGGGCCGTCCACCCCACCGACCCTGGCGGTCAGCGTGGTCCGCTGGCTTGGCGATCCCGACCTGTCGATGCGCTTCATGGCCTCCGCCGCAGCGCTGAGCCAGCTCGGCATCACGCTGCTGGCACTGGCCTGCTGGTGGTGCCTGGAACAGGCCGTACGCTGGTGCGCCACGCCACGCCTGACCGACGGCCGACGCAACAGCGGTCAACGCCTCGGCAGCCTGCTGGGCGGCGGTCTGACCTGGCTCAGCGTCACCCTGCTCGGTGCCAGTCTGCTGGGGCTGACGCTGTGGTCGCTGGCGGCCTTCTGGCCCTTTCCCTCGGCCTGGCCCACGCCCCTGACCCTGGCCAACTGGGGTCGTGCGCTGCCAGGCCTACTGCCGGCCGCCCTCGACACCCTATGGCTGGCGCTGGCCGCCACCGCTCTCGCGACCATCCTGGTGATCGGCTGTCTCGAGAGCGAAGCGCTCAATCACCGCAGCGTGGGAGCGAGCGCCACCCTGGTGCTCTACCTGCCGCTGCTGGTGCCACCGGTCGCCTTTCTCTACGGTCTGGTGCAACTTCAGGCGCAGCTATCGGTGGCACCGGGCTTCATGGTGGTGGTACTGGGACACTGCCTGTTCGTGCTGCCCTACGTCTTTCTGTCACTGGCCGAGAGCTACCGGCGGCTTGACCCCCGCTGGGCCCAGGTCGCCGCAGGTCTCGGCCATGGCCCGGCCGCCGCCTTTGTACGCGTTCGCCTGCCGCTGCTGCTGGCCCCTATCGCCACCGCCGCCGCGGTGGGGGTCGCCGTCAGCGTCGGCCAGTATCTGCCGACGCTGCTGCTGGGGGCCGGACGCCTGACCACCCTGACCACCGAGGCGGTATCGCTTGCCTCCGGCGGGGATCGTCGCCTGACGGCGGTCTATGCCCTGGCCCAGCTACTCTTGCCGGCACTCGGCTTCGCCCTCGCCATCGGCTTGCCGCGCGTATTGCATCGCCACCGACGCGCCCTGCTGACCTGAACCGCCTCAACGCCATCCGAGCCCACCATGTCACAGACACCAGACACACGATGCCACCTTCCCCCCACGTCTCCAGCGAACCCGACGGGCGCACTGGTCTTCGATCGGGTCGTGATCTCGCTGGACGGTGCCCCCCTGGTATCACTGAATGCTCAGGTCGCCCCCGGCGAGGTGGTCAGCGTCATGGGGCCTTCCGGTGTCGGCAAGTCCACCCTGCTGGCCTACGCTGCGGGCTTTCTCGCCCCCGCCTTTGACGCCCAGGGCGAGGTCCGCCTCGGTGACAGGCGAGTCACCGACCTACCAGCCTCGGCCCGCCGACTCGGTCTGCTGTTCCAGGATGCGCTGCTGTTTCCCCACCTCAGCGTCGCCGGCAACCTGGCCTTCGGCATGCCGTCGTCTGCCAGCCGACGCGAGCGCCGCGAGGCCATCGAAGAGGCCCTGGCGGATATCGGTCTTGCCGGATTCGGTGAGCGTGATCCGGCAACGCTGTCCGGCGGCCAGCGCGCTCGCGTCGCGCTGATGCGCACCCTGCTGTCGCGTCCCCAGGCGATGCTGCTGGACGAGCCCTTCTCCAAGCTCGACGCCGCGCTCCGCCAGGAGATGCGTGACCTGGTCTTCCAGCGCATCCGCGACCATCGTCTTCCGGCGCTGTTGGTCACCCACGACAGGGCAGATGCCGAGGCAGCGGCGGGCCCGATCGTCGAACTGGCGGCCGCCACCGAAGCCCCCGCCGGGGCCGCCTGGCAGGGTGCCCGCCGTGCATCTCGCTGAACCAGGGTCCGAAGTCGTCGCCCCACGTCTGTGTGTGGTCATTCCCGTCCTCGATGAGGCAGCGACCATCGTCGCGGGTCTTGAGCGGCTATCCGAGTGGCGCCAGCAGGGCGTCGAGGTGATCGTCGTCGATGGCGGAAGCGACGACGATACCCGGGCGCTTGCCCGTCCCCTGGCCGACCGGGTCATCGATGCCCCCCGCGGAAGGGCGCGCCAGATGAACCAGGGCGCCGCTGCGGCGAGTGCGCCGTCCTTGCTGTTTCTGCACGCCGACACTCGACTGCCCACGGCGGCCATGCCGGCGATACTGAAGGCGCTGGAGAAACGCCACTGGGGGCGCTTCGACGTGCGCATCCTGGGCCGCTCACGCTGGTTATCATTGATCGCCGCCTGCATGAACCTGCGCTCACGCCTGACCGGCATCGCCACCGGCGATCAGGCGATGTTCATGCGTCGCAGCGCCTTCGACGCCGTCGGTGGCTTTCCCGACCAGCCATTGATGGAAGACATCGAAGTGTCCAAGCGCCTCAAGCGGCTGTCGCCTCCCGCCTGCCTTGGCTTCAAGGTGCTCACCGACGGTCGCCGCTGGGAGCAGGGCGGCGTGCTGACGACGATATTGCTGATGTGGCGACTGCGCTTTCGCTATTGGCGAGGGGCCGATCCCGTTCGCCTGGCCGAGGAGTATCGCCATGTGCGCTGACCACGATAGCGACGGGATGGCAGCCAGCCCGGATCTGGCGAATAGCCAGTCGCATAGCCAGGCGTGCGGCCAGGGGCTCGGCGATCAGCACCGTGTTCACCACGAGGATGGCCTGAAGCTGGCCATCCTGGCCAAGGCGTCGATCCCCGGCCAGGCCAAGACGCGGATGATTCCCGCCCTCGGCGCCGAAGGCGCTGCTCGTCTCCAGCACAGACTGATCGAGTACACCCTGAAGACGGCGCTGGAGACGACGTCCGCGCGCAACATCACGCTGTGGACGGCGCTTGAGCACGACCATCCGTGCTTTGTCGATATCCGTCAGCGGTTCGGCGTGACGCTGAGACCACAGCCTGAAGGCGACCTGGGGGTACGCATGCACGCGGCGCTGTGCTCGGCAGGTGGCCCGAGCCTTCTAATCGGCACAGATTGCCCGATATTGGATAAGACATTACTAAAAACTTGTCATAAACGGCTTAAAGACGCAGATAGCGTCTTTCTTCCGGCCGAGGACGGCGGCTATGCTCTGGTTGGAGTTCGTCGCCCCGATCCCCGTCTCTTCCGAGGAATCGACTGGGGCACGTCCAGCGTCATGTCCCAGACGCGCACACGTCTTGCGGAGCTTTTGTGGACGCTGGAGTGTCCAACGACCGTATGGGACCTGGATACGCCCCAGGACCTGGCTCGCCTCGCCGACATGGAAGCCCTCGCCCTGGAGATTCTGCCGTGACCCAAGAAACGCTCACCGACCGCCACAAGAAACTCGCCGCCGTGCGCCCCCGCCTGGTGTCCTTCGCCCGCATGCACCTGCGCGATCATGCCGCCGCCGAGGACGCCGTGCAGGAAGCCATGATCGCCGCCATCGAGAAGAACGACAGCTTTTCGGGGCGCTCCGGCTACGAAACCTGGGTATTCGGCATCCTCAAGTACAAGCTGCTCGACCAGATGCGCCAGCAGAAGCGTCATGGTCGCTGGGAGCCCTTCGATGAAGAGCACAGCGACGACGCCATCGACCGCATGTTTCAACAGGATGGGCACTGGGCCGCCGATGCCAAGCCCCAGGCATGGAGCACCCCGGAGCAAGCGTTCGAGAACGAAAATTTCTGGAAAGTATTCGACGCTTGTATGCTGAGTCTTCCAGAAAACGTGGCTCGCGTTTTCTCCCTGCGCGAATTGATGGGCCTTTCCACCGACGATATTTGTAAGGAAGTGGGCATCAAGGAAAACAACGCTTGGGTGATCCTGCATCGGGCTCGCCTCAAGCTTCGCGCTTGCATTGAAAAGGGATGGAAGGAGGACGCGGCATGATGATGTGCAAGGCCGCTACGCGGCTGATGTCAAAGCAGTTGGATGCCCCCCTGACGGCCAGGGAGCGTATTTCGCTGCGGTTTCACTTGATGTTGTGCTCGGCCTGTCGCAACTGCGAAAAGCAGTTCAGCATGCTGCACCGGGTCGGCAATGCCTATAACGGCACAATTGATAAACCCCAGGACGGTACGTCCCCTGGCGCGACTACCGACAACGTCGCCAGTGATCAGGACCTGCTGAAGGTAAAGGAAGCGATGGCCGAGGCGGAGACCCGTCGCCAGAACTGAAGGACTCGGCTGACGGACTTGGCGCAAGGACCTCGACTGCCCTACCTCGACTGCCCTACCTCGAGGGAAGCATCTCGCTGGTCGACCCACCATTCTGCCTCCCCCTGGCGGGCCACCAAGGCAGCCCGCCGACGGGGCGCCAGTTACCCCCCACCTGAGTCAGCCTCAAGCGATTGCGTGCCAGATCCCCGGTAAAGAGGTCCCGAGCCGGACCCGGTGAGCAAGGCTCGGGAGATGCCTGGGCAAGACCAGGCCATCATTGCTGGCCCGCTGCCTCCCGCGCCAGCCCGGTCAGGGCCTCGGCGATCTTGTCCACGGGCAGCTCGCAGTCCTGCAGGCCGTGGCGCTCCACCAGGTAATGAGGGTCGTTCCACTCGATCACCAGGTGATCTTCCTGCTGGCGAACCAGCATCTTCTGGGGAAGATCCAGCGCGACACTACCCTCGCACTGCATCAGTCGAGTGCCCACCTCGGGCTTGCCGAAGATGTAGGTGCGTGTCGCTGGCAATTCCAGCTCCACCCCGGCGGCGTTGGCCTGGTGGTCCATGCTTGCCATCAGTCCCATTCCCCGTTTTTCCAGCCCCTCCTTGAAGCGAGATTCCACCGCCTCCAGGCTATCGGTCGACGTCAGACTGGCGATACCGCTGTCGCTCACCTCGACCTCGCCCTGCGCCCAGGCCATGGTCGCCATCGATCCCGCCAGCACGCTGCCCAGGCACAGGGTGAACATCTTGCGATAGCACTGCTTCATGATGGAGCTTCCTTTCCAGGTCAATGTGCCTACAGCATGGTCGCCGGTCCCCGACCACCACAAGGGGAAATCTCTCACAATCCGGGTTGACGCTGTGTAAGGTTCAACGCCGGGGCGACGACCCAGCACCCATAGCCGACGCGACTGGGCATAGTGCGCACAACTGCAGCTACACGATGTGCGCACAGGCGATGGTCGCCCACACGATTTGCACCTGAGGGTTCATATCGTTCATATCGTTCACGTCGTTTCAGCCGCTTCCCCGATTGCCGACGACAGGAGCCTGCATGGCCCGGATTCTTCCCCTTCGCCACCTCGCTGCCCCACCGCCGCGTACCCTGACCTGCGCCCTTGTCTCGGCTGCGGTCCTGATGGCCTCCTGCGCCCAGGCCCAGACCTTCAGCCCGCGCGCCATGCTCGACTGGCCAACCAAATCCTTCGCCGGCGAAACGGCCTACCGACTGGTCGAGCACGATGGCGTCAGCGTGCTCGAAGCGCGCTCCCGGGGGCAGGCCTCGGCCCGCTATCTGGAGCGCGACATCGACCTCGGCGAGACGCCCTACCTGCGCTGGTGCTGGCAGGTATCCGGGGTCTATTCCGGGGTCGACGAACGCACAGAGAGTGGCGACGACTATCCCGCCCGGGTCTACGTGGCCAGACGCACCGGCCTTCTGCCCTGGCAGGTGGAGTCGGTCAACTATGTGTGGTCATCGAATCAGCCGGCAGGCACCAGCTGGCCCAACGCCTTTACCGATCGTGCCGTCCTGCTGGCGCTGCAAAGCGGAGGTGCCAAGGCTGGTCAGTGGGTCGGCGAGGTGCGCGACGTGGCCGCCGACTACCGTCGACTGTTCGGCGCGAGCCCCGACGGCGTCGATGGCCTGGCGCTGATGAGCGATGGCGACAACGCCGGAGGCGACGCCACCGCCTGGTTCAGCAAGATGGAGTTCAGCGCCTCGTCGTCGCCGCCTGTCTGTCCCTGACGTCAGCGCTGGAAGACCACCGTGCGCGAGCCGTTGAGAAACACCCGACGCTGCAGGTGCAGGGTGACCGCCCGGGCCAGGGTGATGCACTCGATGTCACGCCCCCGGGCCACCAGGTCCTCGGCGGTATCGGCGTGGGTGACCGGCTCCACCCCCTGGGTGATGATCGGGCCTTCGTCCAGGTCATCGTTGATGTAATGGGCGGTCGCCCCGACCAGCTTGACGCCCTTCTCGAAGGCCTGGTGGTAGGGCTTGGCGCCCTTGAAGCCGGGCAGCAGCGAGTGATGGATATTGATCGCTCGACCGGCCAGGCGTTCGCTCATCTCGCTCGACAGCACCTGCATGTAGCGCGCCAGGATCACCAGCTCTGCGCCACTGTCCTCGACGATCCGCCATACCTGGGCCTCCTGCTCGGCCTTGGTCTCGGCGCTGATCGGCAGATGGTGATAAGGCAGCCCGTGCCACTCGGCCAGCGGCGCCAGATCGGGGTGGTTGGACACCACCGCCTTGATGGCCACCGGAAGCTGGCCGGTACGATAGCGATAGAGCAGGTCATTGAGGCAGTGATCCGCCTTGGAAACCATGATCACCACCGGTGTGAGGCGCTCTGGTGAGGTCAGCTCGAATGCCATGGAGAACGGCGCCGCGCGCTCGGCAAAGGCCGCCTCGAAGGCGCCTGCATCGAGCTCGCCCTCCTCGGGAGGGCGAAACTCGGTGCGGATGAAGAAACGACAGGAGCTGCTGTCGTCAAAGGACTGCTGCTCGGTGATGTAGCAGCCCTGCTCGCGCAGAAAGCGGGTGACCACGTCCACGGTGCCAAGACGACTGGGGCACTGGGCGGTCAGGATCCAATGGGTCGTGCGCACGGCGCTCACGCTGATCGTCATGTCGTCTCCCCGGCGGTGACGTCACGCTCGACGCCGATGGCGAACTCCTCACCGGCATCGAGCAACCAACGATAAACGTAGTCGGCGAAACTGCGCCGCACCACCAGCTCCCAGCGTCGCTCGTCGGGGCGACGCAGGATGACGCTAGTCTTGGCCAGCACCGTGGTCACCCCCTTGCCCACCGCAAAGTGGCGCGGGTGAACGTCGTAGACCACCGACTTCATCAACAGCTCGCGCATGGCCTGGTCATCACCGGTCAGCTCGATCACCGTCTGACCGGCGCTAACGTCGGAGAAGGCCACGCTGGCGTCGCCCAGGGCGCTGCGCAGCGCCGTCTCCACGCGGAAGGCGTCACCCTGGGGCAGCACGGCAAGCCACTCGTCGGGACTTAGCCACTGCAGCGAAGCCCTATCTCCCTGACTGAGTTCCAGCGGACGCGCCGGCAACGACAGCCCCAGCACCGCGCGCACCGCCTCGTCGAGCACGATGGCACCACCGCGCAGGATCAGATGGTCGTGCTGGCGTTCGCGCATCATTACCCGCGAGTGGGTGCCGGGCGCCGGGCAGCCGACATGCTGAAACGACCAGGCCAGCGGTGACTCCAGGGGGATGCCTTCGTCCGGAAAGGCATCAAAGGTACGGGCACGTTCTATAGCTTCAGACATTCTGGCGCTCCCCCTTGGGGTCAAGGAAGATGGTGGAAACGATCTCGGCCTCGTGGACCTTGCCGTCGACACAGGGTAGGTAGACGGTCTCGCCCATCCGCTGGTGGCCACCCTTGACCACCGCCAGGGCGAAGCCGGTTTCCAGCGTCGGGCTGTAGTAGCTCGAGGTCACGTGGCCGACCATCGGCATGGGAATCGGATGGTCAGGGTCGAGCACGATCTGGGCGCCCTCCTCCAGCACCACCGACGGATCCCTGGGTTTCAGCCCCACCAGCTGCTTGCGGTCCTGGCGCGCGGTGTCGCTGCGGGTCAGCGCCCGCTGGCCCACCCAGGAGAACGGCTTGTCGTAGCCTACCGCCCACTGCATGCCCAGATCCTCCGGGGTCACCGAACCGTCGGTGTCCTGACCTGCGATGATGAAGCCCTTCTCGGCACGCAGCACGTGCATGGTCTCGGTCCCGTAGGGTGTCAGGTCGTACTTCTCGCCGTGGGCGAACAGCGCCTTCCACACGTGCATGGCAGCGTGGGCCTGGACGTTGATCTCGTAGGCCAGCTCGCCGGTGAAGGAGATCCGGAACACCCGTGCCGGCACCCCGGCCACCTTGCCCTCACGCCAGTCCATGAAGCGAAACGCCTCGCGATCCAGATCGATGCCCTCGGTAAGCTCGCTCATCAGCTCCCGCGCCCTGGGGCCGGTGACGGTCATGGTGGCCCAGTGGTCGGTGACCGAGGTAAAGCTCACGTCGAGCTCCGGCCACTCGGTCTGGTGCCACAGCTCCAGCCACTCGAGCACTCCCGCGGCGCCACCGGTGGTGGTGGTCATCAGGAAGTGATCCTCGGCCAGACAACTGGTGGTGCCGTCATCCATGACCATGCCGTCGTCCTTGCACATCAAGCCGTAGCGCACCTTACCCACGCCCAGCTTGGCCCACTTGTTGGTGTAGATGCGGCCGAGAAACTCGCGGGCGTCCGGCCCCTGGATATCGATCTTGCCCAGGGTCGAAGCGTCGAGGATGCCGACGCCTTCGCGCACCGCGCGGCACTCGCGCATCACCGCCTCGTGCAGGGTCTCGCGCTTGCCGTTGACGGTCCTGGGGAAGTACCAGGGCCGCTTCCACTGGCCCACGTCCTCGAACTCGGCGCCCTGCCCGACGTGCCACTGGTGCAGCGCGCTGTAGCGCTCGGGATCGAACAACGCACCGCAGTGGCGACCGACGATGGCTCCGAAGGTGACCGGGGTATAGTTGGGCCGGAACACGGTGGTGCCGACCTCGGGAATCGAGCGCCCCAGGCAGCGCGCGGCGATGGCCATGCCGTTGATATTGCCAAGCTTGCCCTGATCGGTACCGAAGCCCATGGCGGTGTAGCGCTTGACGTGCTCAATGGACTCGAAGCCTTCCCGGGTGGCAAGCTCGATCCCGGCGGCGGTGACGTCGTTCTGCAGGTCGACGAACTGCTTGGGCGCCCGCAGGGTCGGCTTTTCGTGGGGCACCTGGAACAGCGCCACCGCCGCACCGTCTCGCCGCGACGCTACCGCCGGCAGTATAAGCTCGGCACCCTCGAAGCCGGCCTGGCTCGCCGCCTCGAGGCCGGCGTCGCGACCTTCCGCCAGCACCTCGGCCAGGCCAAAGGTGCCGCCGGCTGCACCGGCCGCCAACATGCCCCTGGGCAGGTTGGGCACGAAGGCGATCAGGTCGTCGCGCCAGCTCGGCCGCGTTCCGGTATGGGAGGCCAGGTGAATCACCGGACTGAATCCACCGGAACTGGCCAGCGTGTCGCAGTCGAGCGTCTCGCTGGCGCCGGTAACGCGAAAGGCGTCGATATCGATGGCGGCGACCCGCGCTGAGGTGACCCGCTGCTCGCCCCTGGCCTCGACCACGGCAGAGCCCGGCAGGATGCGAATACCGCGAGCCCGGGCGATCTCGACCAGTTCACCGTCGGGTGCGGGGCGGGCGTCGGCCACCGCCACCACCTCACGCCCGGCATCCAGCCAGTCGAGCGCGGCACGGTAGCCGTCGTCGTTGCCGGTGGAGACCACCAGCCGCTTGCCCGGCACCACACCGTAACGGCGGATGTAGGTGGACACCGCCGAGCACAGCAGATTGCCCGGCACGTCATTGCCGGCGTAGACCAGCGGACGCTCATGGGCCCCAGTGGCCAGCACGACGCGCGCGGCGCGCACCCGATGCAGGCGCGAGCGCGACTGACGCCGTCCCTCCACTCGAGGCGCGCAGTGGGCCAGGTGCTCGCTGCGCCGCTCGTGCAGGGTGACGAAGTTGTGGTCGTGGTAGCCGTTGGCGGTGGTACGCGGCAGCAGCGTCACCTCGGGGTTGGCGGCAAGCTCCTCGAGCACCTCCTCGACCCATTGCCACGCCGGACGATCGTCCAGCAAGTCCTGCCCGTCCAGCAGCGAGCCGCCAAAGAGCTCCTGCTCGTCGCACAGGATCACCCGGGCGCCGCTGCGCGAGGCGGCCAGGGCGGCAGCCAGTCCCGCAGGCCCTGCCCCGATCACCAGCACCTCGCAGTGGCGATTGATGTGGTCGTAGATATCCGGGTCGTGCTCCAGCGGGCTGCGCCCCAGCCCCGCGCTCTTGCGGATATAGCGCTCGTAGGTCATCCACAGCGAGGCCGGCGCCATGAAGGTCTTGTAGTAGAAGCCGGGGGGCATCAGCTTGCCGCCAAGCTTGCCGATGGTCCCCATCAGGTCGCGCTGGACGTTGGGCCAGCCGTTGGTGGAACGTGCCGTCAGCCCCTCGAACAGGGCCTGCTGGGTGGCGCGCACATTGGGCACCTGCTCGGCTTCGGCCTGGCCGAGCTGGACCACCGCATTGGGCTCCTCGGCACCGGCGGCGACGACGCCGCGGGGACGCGAGTACTTGAAGCTGCGATTGACCACGTCCACCCCGTTGGCCAGCAGCGCCGAGGCCAGGGTGTCCCCGTGAAAGCCGGTGTACTCCTTGCCATTGAAGGTAAAGCGCAGGGGTGTGCTGCGGTCGATCAGTCCCCCTGTGTCGAGGCGATTGGGCTGGCTCATGCGCGAACCTCCTGGGCGGCGGTGGCGATATAGCTGTCGTCAAGGGACTCAGGCGCGGACGCCACCACCCCGTCGGGGTTGTCCCGGGTAAAGCGCGGTCGCTCGCCGATGCGATAGGTCTCGAGGATTTCGTAGCTCTGGGTGTGGCGCGTCACGTTGAAGAACTTGCGACAGCCCACCGCGTGGACCCACAGCTCGTGGTGGATGCCGCGGGGGTTATCGCGGAAGAACAGGTAGTCGCCCCACTGCTCGTCGGAACAGCCGGCCGGATCCTCGGGGCGTGCGATGTGCGCCTGACCCCTGGGATGAAACTCCTCTTCCTCGCGCCACTCGTCGCAGTAGGGACAATGGATATGGAACATGGAAACCTCCTGAATCAGTGGGCGACACCGGCGGCGCCGTGTTCGTCGATCAGCGCGCCGCTGTGGAAGCGGTCGATCGAGAAGGGGGCAGCCAGCGGATGCATCTCGCCCTTGGCCAGGCTCGCCGCGAACACATGCCCGGAACCGGGGGTCGCCTTGAAGCCACCGGTGCCCCAGCCGCAGTTGAAGTAGAGCCCCTCGATCCGGGTCTTCGACAGGATCGGACAGGCGTCCGGGCAGGTATCGACGATGCCGCCCCACTGCCGGTTCATGCGCACCCGCGAGAAGATCGGGAACATCTCGACGATGGCCTGCAGGGTGTGCTCGACGGTGGCGTAGCTGCCACGCTGGCCGTAGCCGTTGTAGCCGTCGATGCCCGCGCCGATGACCAGGTCGCCCTTGTCGGACTGGCTGATATAGCCGTGCACGTGGTTGGACATCACCACGGTATCGAGCACCGGCTTGAGCGGCTCTGACACCAGCGCCTGCAGCGGGTGGCTCTCCAGCGGCAGGCGCAGCCCCGCCAGCGAGGCCATCACCCCGGAGTTGCCGGCGGTCACGCAGCCCACGGTGCGAGCCTCGATATCGCCGCGATTGGTGTGCACCCCAAGGATGCGGCCGTCACGGATCTTGAACCCGGTCACCTCGGTCTGCTGCAGGATGTCGACGCCGAGGGCATCGGCACCTCGGGCGTAGCCCCAGGCCACGGCGTCGTGGCGGGCGACCCCGGCGCGGGGCTGCCAGGAGGCCCCCATCACCGGGTAGCGCGCGTTCTTCGAGCAGTCGAGGATCGGCACGATCTCCTGCACGCCCCTGGCGTCGAGCACCTCACCGTCGATGCCGTTGAGCCGGTTGGCGTTGACCCTGCGCTGGATGTCGCGCATGTCCTGCAGGGTATGGCCAAGATTGAGCACGCCACGCTGGGAGAACATCACGTTGTAGTTGAGATCCCGGGACAGCCCTTCCCACAGCTTCATCGAGTGCTCATAGAGCGCGGCGGCCTCATCCCACAGATAGTTGGAACGCACGATGGTGGTGTTGCGGGCGGTGTTGCCGCCGCCCAGCCAGCCCTTCTCGATCACCGCGACATTGCGCACGCCAAATTCCTTGGCCAGGTAGTAGGCGGTGGCCAGGCCGTGGCCGCCACCACCGACGATGATCACGTCGTAGGCGGCCTTGGGGGTCGGGTTGCGCCACTGGCGCTGCCAGTTCTCGTGGTGACTCAGGGCGTGGCGGGCCAGCGCGAATCCGGAGTAGCGTTGCATAGGGTGTCCCTCAAAACTCTGGGCTAGAGCGTGTCTGAAAAGTGCCTGGGCGGTCGCTGGTGCGTCACGACCGCCGGGGGGGCATCATGCCGATCAGGCCGGCTCGGCAGCGGCTTGCCGAGGGGTCGGATAGACCGGGTGGCGCGCGCACAGCTCGCCGACCCGCTGGCGTACGTCGGCCTCGATGGCGGCGGTGTTCTCGCCACGGGCCAGCACGTCCAGCACATCGCAGATCCAGCCGGCAAGCCGCTCGCACTCTTCGGCATCGAAGCCGCGGGTGGTCACCGCCGGGGTCCCGATGCGCAGGCCCGAGGTGACGAAGGGGCTCTGCGGGTCTCCCGGTACCGCGTTCTTGTTGACGGTGATGTGCGAGCGACCCAGGGCTGCGTCGGCGTCCTTGCCGGTGATCCCCTGGCGAATCAGCGAGACCAGAAACAGATGGTCTTCGGTGCCGCCGGAGACCACGTCGTAGCCGCGCTCGAGAAAGGTCCCGGCCATGGCCTTGGCATTGACGATGACCCGCTCCTGGTAGCGCACGAAGTCCTGGTTCATGGCCTCGCGGAAGGCCACCGCCTTGGCCGCGATGACATGCATCAGGGGGCCGCCCTGCTGGCCGGGGAAGACCGCGCCGTTGAGCTTCTTGTACAGCGCCTCGTCACCGCTGGCGGACAGGATCAGGCCACCGCGCGGCCCGCGCAGGGTCTTGTGGGTGGTGGTAGTGACCACGTGGGCGTGGGGCAGCGGGCTTGGATAGAGCCCGGCCGCCACCAGACCGGCGACGTGGGCCATGTCCACCAGCAGCCAGGCGCCGACGCTGTCGGCGATGGCGCGAAAGCGGCGCCAGTCGACCACCTGGGAGTAGGCCGAGAAGCCGGCGACGATCAACTTGGGGCGATGCTCCCTGGCCAGACGCTCGACCTCGGCGTAGTCGATCTGGCCGGTGGCCTCGTCCAGACCATACTGCACCGCGTGGTAGTGCTTGCCGGAGAAGTTCGGTGCCGCACCATGGGTCAGGTGGCCGCCGTGAGCCAGACTCATGCCGAGCACGGTATCGCCGGGGGACACCAGCGCCATGAAGGCGGCGGCATTGGCCTGGGCGCCGCTGTGGGGCTGCACGTTGGCGTAGTCGGCGCTGAACAGCGCGCAGGCCCGCTCGATGGCCAGACGCTCTACCACGTCGACGTGCTCGCAGCCGCCATAGTAGCGCTTGCCGGGATAGCCCTCGGCGTACTTGTTGGTCAGCTGGGTGCCCTGTGCCTCCATCACCGCCGGACTTGCGTAGTTCTCGGAGGCGATCAGCTCCACATGATCCTGCTGGCGAACGACCTCGTCGGCGATGGCCTCGGCGATCTGCGGATCGAACCTGGACAGTGACGAGCTGGACAGATGAGCGCTTGGCATGGGGTATCTCCGGTAATGGCGAAGCGCCTCTTCGCGGCCGCTTTCGCCTGGTCGATGTTGTCGTTGTGATGGCTGACGAAGACGGGCAGTCCCCCGCCTCCAAGGTAAGCCGCTATCCCGGCGCCGACATTCTGGAAACGACATCGGCGTCGCCGTCAGGGACATCGACGCTGCCCGGACCGGCCCAGACCGGCCCAGACCGGCCCAGATGGGCCCAGATGGGCCCAGACCGGCCCAGATGGGCCCAGATGGGCCCAGATAGGCCCAGACGGGCCCAGATAGGCCCAGACGGGCCAATACGGGCAAAGCCCGGCCCAGACGAGCGCAGGTGCCCGGCGGGATAAGGTCATTGAAGCCGAGCGGCTCCTTCAAAACTTGAACAAATGCGACAGCTTTGTTGGACGCAGGCATGAGCCGAGCGCCGTGGACGAGCGCTTGGATGACGTTGCCAGCGGCACGATCAGGGGAGCTATCAGCGGCACTATCAGGAGCAATATCAGGGGCAATTGCGCCAGCGGGGGGCGCTCAGCGATGCCCCAGGCGTGCACCGACATGCAGAAAGAAGGGGTCGACGCCGGCCTCCTCGCGACCGACGGGATCGCGACGCAGACGTGAGGGCGACTGTCCGAAGGCGCTGCGGAAGTGGCGGGAAAAGTGGGCGGTGTCGGCGAAACCACAGCGCTCGCCGATCTCGGTGACGCTATGGTCGGTGAAGTACAGAAGCCACAGACCGTAGCGCAGGCGCAGGTCACGGGCGAACTTCTGCGGGCCGACACCGAAGGCCTGGCGAAACTTGCGCTCGAGCCCCCGACGCGAGGCGCCGGCGCGCGTCGCCAGCTCATCCACCGACAGCGGCTCGCCCAGATGCTGCTCGAGAATTGCCACGGCACGACGCACGATGCGGTCCTCGATGCGATCGAAGACCACCGGCTGGGGCTGGGAGTGGTCGCCGCTTCGGTGGCCGTCCAGCAGCATGATATGCAGGCTCTTGCGTGCCCAGGCGCGTCCCAGGTGGCGCTCCACCAGATAGGCGGCCAGGTCCGCCGCCGCAGCACCACCGGCACAGGTCAAGCGGTCGCCATCGTCGACATAGAGGCGGTCGGGCACCGCGCTGACGGCGGGAAAACGCCGGGTCAGATCCAGGTGGTGGTACCAGCTGACGCAGCAACGCCGCCCCTCCATCACACCGGCCTGGATCAGCGAGTAGACCCCGGTGCACACCCCCACCAGCGGCACGCCCAGCGCTGCCGCATGGCGCAGATAGTCGAGGGTGCCGCCATCTCGATCGGGGCGGTTTCGCTCGAGAGCCCGTCGTTCAGGGCTCGTTCGCTCAGGGCTATCAGCTTCCTCGCCTTCCCCCAGCACCCCGCCGATAACCACCAGGTAGTCGAACTGGCGGGGATCACAGAAAGGCTGCCCATGACGCCCCCCTATCGGCTCGCAGGGCGAGATCACCGCACCACAGCTCGACGCAACCTCGGCGCCATCCTCTGACAGAAAGCGCCAGCGGCAACGTAGCTGACGACTGCGATCGCCCTCGTCGGACGCCAGCCGCAGGCAGTCGACGAAGGCAGCAAAGGGCAGCAAGGTAAAGCGCGACAGCAACACAAAGCCCACCGACAGCGCCGGCGTGAGCGGCTCGCCGCCAGAGACATCGGCGTGCCCTTGCTGTGCTGACGATGGTGCCGGCGATGGCCGTGATGGATGGAGCGGGTGCAGGGGCGAGGATGGCATGGCGTCCAAATACCAGCAAAAATCAGACTCCAGCCTAACCGAATTTCTCACGGCCCTCCTATTTATCAACGCCATACAGAGTCACCTGCACCGGACGGTTACACCACTGCCGCGCTGGGTGGCCCACGACCCTCCTCCGCCGGGAGCCACCGCCGCTACCAGTCCACCGTGACGTTACCCCTGGGTCGACTGCAGCAGGACAGGATGAAGCCCTCGGCCACGTCCTCGTCGGTGATGCCACCGTTGTGTTCCATGTCCACCTCACCGGCGACCAGCGGCACCCGGCAGGTGCCGCAGATGCCCATGCCGCAGGCCTTGGGAATATGCAGTCCGAGCTTTGAGGCCGCAGCGTGCACGGTCTCGCCCGGCTGGATGCGCACGCTCTTGCCCGCCGAGGCGAATTCGACACAGTGCATGTCGGCCGCCACAAGCTCCTCGGCCTCCGCCTCGGCCTGCTCCGCCAGCTCGTGGACGTCTTCCTGGACGTCGACCGGCGTGGCACCGAAGGATTCCTCGTGGTAGCGACTCATGTCGAAGCCACGCTGGGTCAACAGACGCCTGACCGCCGACATGAAGGGCGTGGGCCCGCAGCAGAAGACCTCTCGATCCAGAAAATCAGGCGCCATCAGCTCCAGCATGGGCTCCGACAGGAAGCCGCGGAAACCCGACCAGGCCTGGTTCAGCTCGTTGTCCCGTTCACACACGATATTCAGCCGGAACTCGGGAATCCGCGAGAAGATATGCTCAAGCTCACGGTGAAAGATGATGTCCCTGGGGGTCCTGGCGCAGTGGATAAAGGCCAGGTCCACCGCCGCATTGGTATCGAAGAACCAGCGGGTCATCGACATCAGCGGCGTGATGCCGACACCGCCGGAGAGCATCAGCACCTTGTCGGCGGTGTGGTCGATGCAGTTGAAGTCCCCCACCGGACCGTGCACCGCCAGTTCGTGGCCCACGTCCATCTGGTCATGCAGCCAGTTGGAGACGCGCCCCCCCGGCACCCGCTTGACGGTGATCGAGAAGCTGTAGGGGATGGAAGGTGAACTGGCGATGGTATAGGAGCGGAAGACGCACTCACCGTCGACCTCGAGCTCCAGAGTGACGAACTGCCCCGGCTTGAAGAAGAACATCACCGGCTGCTCGGCCATGAAGCAGAAGGTTCGGACGTCCCAGGTCTCCTGGATGACCTTGACGCAGCGCACGACGTGGCGGCCATTGGCCCAGGTCTGGGTGGTCACCGGATTGAGAAAATTCGTCACCATGGCGGTTTCGCTCGCAGACAGTCGGCGGTTCATCCAGGCCCCGAACCTCGTTCGAGGCCTGGTCATTGAGCGCATTCTGCCCCTCGCTCCTCGCGCGCCACTTGTCTGATCGCGACATCAGCATACTCGAATCCTCCGGCCACGCTCGCTGCAGCGACAAAGAGGTCGCAACGGCATCATCTGGTGTCGCCGCCAGATACCCAGGGTCATCCCCCTTGCCCCAGACTGCGCAGCATGACAACCGCGACGCACGCCAGCCGATAGCGCCGCTAATGCTTTCCCCTGATCCATAGCGGCGCCCCTTGCCATGGGCCACCGCGCCCATCGACACCGCATCTATCGCATCACGAGGAGTGCACCATGGAGCCCATCGCCCATCTCAATCTGGAGGATCCCCTGGGGGACGCCCGTCGTTTCGCCCTGGAGACGATGTCACATCACCCCTTCGGCTTCTCGTTGCCGCAGCCGTTCTACAACGATGAACGACTGTTCCAGCTCGACATGCAGACCATCTTCGAGCGCGAGTGGATCTTCGCCGGCATGAGCTGCGAGATTCCCGCCAAGGGCAACTTCATCACCCTCGACATCGGCCATAATCCGGTGGTCATCGTGCGCGGCGATGGCGACGCCATTCACGCCTTCCACAACACCTGCCGCCATCGCGGATCTCGCCTGTGCTCCACCGAAAAGGGCAAGCTGGCCAAGCTGGTGTGCCCCTACCATCAGTGGACCTACGAGCTGGACGGACGCCTGCTGTTCGCCGGCACCGAGATGGGCGAGGACTTTCGACTCGAGGACTACGGACTCGCCCCGGTCGCGCTGACCGAAGCCGGCGGCTACCTGTTCGTCAGCCTCGCCGAGAATCCGCCGGACGTGAGCGACCTCAAGGCCATCTTCGACAGCTACCTGAGCTTCTACGACATGGCCAACCTCAAGGTGGCCGTGACCACCACCATCGAGGAGCAAGCCAACTGGAAGCTGGTGCTCGAGAACAACCGCGAGTGCTACCACTGCAACGGCTCTCACCCGGAGCTGATCAAGTCGCTCTACGAGTTTGACGACACCGAGGACCCCCGTGCCACGCCGGAATACCGCAGTCTGGTAGCACGCAAGCAGCAGGAGTGGGACGGCCTCGGCATCCCCTGGAAGATGAGCTGGGCGGGAGGCAAGCGCAATCGCCTGACCCGCACCCCGCTGGTCGAGGGCACCGTGTCCATGACCATGGACGGAAGGGCCGCCTGTCGCCGGCCGCTGACCCATCAGGGCATCGAGGACATGGGCTCCCTGCGCATCCTGCATCTGCCCAATAGCTGGAATCACTTTGTCGGCGACCACGCCGCGGTGTTCCGGGTGTTGCCGCTGGGTCCCCAGCGCACTCAGGTCACCACCAAATGGCTGGTCCACAAGGATGCGGTGGAGGGTGTCGACTACGACGTCGAGAACCTGAGCCGGGTATGGGACGCCACCAACGCCCAGGACCGAAGGCTTGCCGAAGAGAACCAGCGAGGCATCAACTCCCTGGCCTATCGCCCCGGCCCCTACTCCCCCACCTACGAATACGGGGTGATCGACTTTATCGACTGGTACCGCACCACCTTGGCAGCCAATCTGGGCAGCAGCCCAGCATTGAGCCTGGCCAGCGGCTAGGCGCTGGCGGAAAAGCCCCTGCGCTCGTCGACATTGCGGCCCCCTGGGTGTCTCTCTGTCACGGCCTGGTGTCTCGACCTGCTGACATAGCCTGTTGACATAGCCCGCTGACATAGCCTTCTGAAACAGCCTGCCGTCATCGCTTGCCCTGAAGCCAGCCCTGGTGTCGTCTTCAAGACGACACCAGGGCGGATTTCAGGACTCCGCGGTCGCTCAGCGTCGGCGCGCTTCCGCCCCAATCAAGTCCTGCCGATCCATCGGGACCTCCTGCTGCGGCGCCAGATGGGGGCGACGCAGCAGGCCGGCAAGCTCCCGGAAAGGCACCGGTCGAGAGAACAGATAGCCCTGGAAGGTGGTGCAGCCCAGGTCCTTCAGGGCGGCACATTGATGCGGTGTCTCGACCCCTTCTGCCAGCGCCTCGAGGCCCAACTCCTGGGCCAGGGTGATCACGCTGCGACAGACCGCGATATCTCGTTCACTGTCCAGGCACTGGGCGACAAAACCACGATCGATCTTGATCTTGTCGATGGGCAGGGACTTGAGGTAATCGAAGCTCGAGTATCCCTTTCCGAAGTCATCGATCGCCGTGGTGACCCCGCGGGCCGCCAGGGCCCCCAGTGTACGAGCCACGCGTTCCTGGTCATCCAGCAACATGCCTTCGGTGATTTCCAGCTCCAGACACTCGGCATGCAGGTGGGTCTGATCCAGCGTCTGGCACACGCTCGATAGAAAATCCATGCGATGAAATTCCAGCGGTGACAGGTTCACCGCCACCCGCCCCGGCTTGAGTCCACTTCGCCACAGGCGCTTGGCGTCGTAGCAGGCCCTGCGCATCACCCAGCGCCCCAGATCGATGATCTGGCCGGTTTCTTCGGCCAGTGGAATGAACTCCGACGGTGAGACCCAGCCGAATTCGGGATGGGACCAGCGTATCAATGCCTCCAGACCGGTGATCCTGCCCTCGCCATCCACCTGGGGCTGATAGAACAACTGCAGACGCTGCTGTTCCATGGCAATACGCAGCGCGTTGCGCAGGGTCACATGACGCCCGGGGACACCGTCGAGGGTGCGTGTGAACAACTGATACTGGTTTCGCCCGCGTTGCTTGGCCTGGTACATGGCCAGATCGGCCTGCTGGATCAGCCGTTGTGGCGACAGGGTGGTCCCGGTGTCCAGCAAGGCGATCCCGATACTCGCGGATATCTGCAGCTGGAAGCCGTCGACGCGGCAGGGTTCACGCAACTGGTTCAGCAGACGCTCGGCCACCGCGATGGCCTTGTCCTTGCCACCGATATCCACCAGCACCAGCACGAATTCGTCCCCGCCCAGACGCGCCAGGGTATCCGAGCGTCGCTGCCCTCGGCTCAGGCGTTTGGCGACCTGTATCAGCACGCGATCACCGACCTCATGCCCCAGGCTATCGTTGATCGGCTTGAACGCATCCAGATCGATGAACAGCACCGCCAGCCCCTGCCGATGACGTGTCGCCAGGGCTACGTCGTGCTCCAGTCGGTCGGCCAGCAGGGTGCGATTGGGCAGACCAGTCAGGGCGTCGTGGGTGGCCTGGTGGGCCAGCATCTCTTCCTGAACCTTGCGCTGACTGACGTCATCGACGATGCCGATGTAGTGACTTACCCCTTCGCGGAGCGCATGCACCGGCGAGAGCGTCAGGTCGTACCAGCGACCGCCTCCTCCTCCCTGGCTGGCCAGCGCAGTGACCGAGCCCGGCTGCTGGGTCTTCATCCAGTGACAGATCTCGGCTTCGGTCACCGGGTCCAGACACATGGTCCTGGCAAGCTCACTCGCCAGCAGTCCGGTCACCGAGGATGCCGAAGCATCCAGCATGCGGCACAAAGCAGCGTTGGCATACATCACGGGGCAGCCCCTGGACTGGGCGTCGAAGATCACGACCCCATTGCTGCTCTCCCTGAGGCAGTGCTCCATGATCGACAGCCTGGCTTGCTCCTTCTGACGCAGACTGATGTCGGCGAAACTGGCGAAAAGGCCCACACAGGCCGCCCTCACCCGGACCTGCTGCAGGCGTATCCTGAAGGTAGAATCCGCGATCGAGCACTCGAACACCACGGACCGCTGTCGCCCGGTCATGACATTGTCGAAGTGCTTCATCAATTCATCGGGCGCATCACCGCATCCCAGCAGTCGACTGGCTACCTCGGTGAAGGGTCGAGCGATAGCCTCCCCTGCGCGGTCACCCAGAGCTTCCGTGGCAGAGTCGTTGAGCGCACCGATCAGGCCCGAACGTCGAACCTGCAGCATCGGCACGGGGTGCAGTCCGAACAGGGAATGAAACTCCTGTTCACGCGTCGCCAGCGAAATCGCCTGCTCTCTACGCAATCGCGCCAGCGCAATCCAGGTCATCAGTTGATAGGTGACAAAAAGGCCCAACGCCAGCAACAGCGCAGGCAATAGCACCCACTTGAGCGACAGCGGCTTCGATGCCTGAACCCGCAGCAGCGTGCCGCCAGCCAGGGCAATATCGTCTCGCATCACGCCGGCCAGCCTGCCGCGCTCGACCCAGACCTCGCGGGCAGCATGATCCAACGCTTCTGCTGGGCGGAGCCCCGACAGCGACAGGTTCGCCGTCAGTCCTTCACTCATATGCTCAAGCCACAGCGTCGTGTCGACCAGTACGACCAGCCGGGGGCCCGCAGCACCGAAGCTGTTGACCTCCAGCAGCGCCGCGCCTTTGCCCGGAATCCACCAGCGCATGGCCTCGTTCTGACGCTGTTCGAGCCAACTTCGAACCTCGTGCAACGCCAGCATTTCTTCGAGTCGAGACGTCGCCCCACCACCGTCAGCGGGGTTCCAGCGCAATGCGCCCTTGTCCTGCCACCAGACGTAGGCAGGCACCTCTCCCCGGGCTGCGGGACCGGTGGGTTCCGGCGACCCTCCTGCCTGGGTCAGCGGAAGGCTCCATTCGCTCCAGCCCAGGCGGTAGCGTTCTTCCCAATTGGCGATGCGCTCACTCAAGGCATCCAGCTGCGTGCTCAGATCCTGTTTCAGATCGAGCGAATAGAGGTGGTAGCCCCCAAAGCCCACCAGCATGCTGAGACTGGTGCCGATAAGCCCGACCTTGATCACCCTGGGCGCCAGCCGTCGCAAGCTCAAGCTGCGCTGGCGGGCGACCAGCCAGAAGATGACTCCGTAGGTAAACACCATGACGGTGCCAAGCGGTCGAGACTCGAACAGTACAAGGCGCCAACGAGGGGCATCCTCCGTCGTCCAAAGGATCGAAAATCCCAGCGCACCAGCCACCATGCACACGATTCCCAAGGCCGCGTAGCGCCTGCGCCCGACGCCTCGACCGTGCCACAGACAGAAGGCGAACAGCAGCATCAGCAGCAACGACATTGCCGGCAGCGCCTCGAGGCTCACCTGACGATTGACTTGATCAAGCAGCCATAGCCCTTGTCCCAGGCTGTACCCCAGCAGCGCCAACGAGGCCAGCCGCCTGACACGATCACAGCCGATAACCAGCGCCAGAATACCGAGCGTCGCCAGCAACGACGCCACCGCGCCCGAACGGCTGAAAGTCAGAAGATCGAACAGGAACAATGAGGACGAGGAGGAGGCGAACAGGGTATGCAGGGCCATCAGGGCCCCGAAGGTCAGCACCACCAGCAGCAGTGGCGGAAAGCCCAGACTCCGCTCTTCCTCGGACTTCCAGTCACTCATCGGCCGGCCTCTGTGATGAAGGAGCGTCCAGATGGGCGGCGCAAGCCTCCTGGGCGAACGCCTTAGATCAGCCCGCCTCAGGGGAAAGCTGCACAGATTTGTCTCCCTGCTAATTATCCTGCACAAAATGTCGCTACGACTCTCGGTAACTAATTCGTAATTTAATGTAAGAAAAAAGCCACAAGCTAAGCGCCGTGGCTTCACATTCTTATCGCGGGCAAGTCCTGACGGCAGACTTTGTGGCAACCACCACCCTACCTGCAGACACACCAGCAGGCCCGATGCCCCCTGCGACATGATGACGGACAGCATCTAGGCACTACCTCGCAAGCGACAGCTCGCAAGCCGCCGCTCGCCACCCGCGAGAAAGATCAGCCTGTGGGTTTCAATGAGCGCCGTCGCCGGACGACAGCTCCAGACCCAGGAAAAGCTCCACCAGGCCGGTGAAGCGATGGGGAGAAATACCGGTAATCTCTTGGATGCGATCCAGCCGATAGCGCAGGGTGTTGCGATGGACATGCAGGGCATCGGCGCAGCGACTCAGGTTGCCCTCGTGCTCGATCAGCATCGCCAGGGTCTTGAGCAGGCGCCCATGGCTGTCGGCGCCACGAATGCGCTCGACCGCCTCGCGCAACTGCTCGCCTTGCCAGCCATCGTTCAGTGGCGACAACAGCACCGGAAGGCGCAGCTCGTCGTAGTGATAGGTCATTCGCTCGGGAAACTGGCGCTTGCCGATCGCCAGTACCTGCCGAGCGCTCTCGTAGGACAGGTGGAGGTGGCCGGGTGCATCGAAGGCGCGCCCGACGGCGACCTTGGCCCCGTGAATATCGTGGCGTGCCAGTCGCGCCAGCAGGGCTTCGATAGTCCCGTCGGGGCCTGGGTGTGCGCCCTGCCTGCGCTGTCCAGCCTGATCCACCACAGGCTGGAGCACCAGAACGCGATGGGGTGAGACCTGGGTGACCAGGCTGTCACGGGCCAGAAGCTCCATCAGTCGCTGCATGGCGTCCAGGTCTGCGCTGGGCGATCCTCTGTCCAGCTCGATCAGTACCGCCAGTCGCTGACAGGCGACGTCGATCCCCAGTCGCTCGGCCCAGTCATGAAGTTGCTCGGAAGAAAGCTCAGCGTTGACCCATGACAGGATAAAACCTTCCCGGTGGCGCTTGGCCCACTCAAGCTGACTCAGCATGTCGGCCTGTTCGACCAGCATCTCGGCGGTCACCTTGACCAGCCGCGCCGCCTGACGTACCTGCGATGGCGGACCGGTGATACCGAGCACTCCCACGGTCTCGCCGGCGCACTGAAGCAGCAGATTGATGCCCGGTCGCGCCCCCTTGAAGGCATCGACGTCATGCTCGGATATCTCGAGTCCATTGCCACGCTGAAGCGCCAGCATTGCGCCATCATGCAGGGTACCCAGACGCGAGTGATCACCGCTGGCGATGATCACTCCGCGCGCGTCCATCACGTTGATGTTGGCGTCGAGAATATCCTGGGTCTTGTCGATGATCTGCTGTGCGAGCTCAGCGCTCAGAATCATGGGGCCACCTGCCGCCGCTGGCGAAGAAACGCCATCTTCGCCTTGCGACTGAGCGGCTGCAAGCCGGCGGTCCGGCCTGCGCCCCAGGCTGAGCCATAGACGGCACCATAGACGGCGCCCTAGGCTAGGCCCTTCCCTGCTGCCCTGGATTCGCCATTATCATCGAGCCCCAGCAGGTGGGCCTGGATGGCCTGTTGGACCGACGGCAACAGCACCTCCTGCTTGTCCATCAATTCGCGCACCAGCGCCGCAAGGCCGGGCAGGCCGACCTCACGTGCCTTGAGCCGGGCCATCCTGGCGCAGGTCTCGGGGCAGGCATCCTCGGGCAGGCGCACTCCCAGCGCCAACAGCCGATCACGAAAGTCACGACCGTCGATCAGCTCGGCAATCATCATGGTGGGTGACTCCTTGTTGCTGTGTCTTACGTTCAGATTAGGTGACCTGGGCCGGCTCGGCGCGACTCAAGCGACAGGCGGCATACTTGAACTCCGGAATCTTGCCGTAGGGGTCCAGCGCCGGATTGGTCAGCAGATTGACCGCCGCCTCAACATAGCAGAAGGGCACGAACACCATGCCGTCGGGCATGCCGTCGTCGAGCCGCGCCACCAGTGTGATGGCGCCACGCCGGGTGGTGATGGTCACCCGCTCTCCCGGTTGCACGCCCAGCCGGGTGAGCTCCCCCGCCGACAGGCTGGCCACCGCCTCGGGCTCCAGGTCGTCGAGCACCTGGGCCCGGCGGGTCATCGACCCGGTGTGCCAATGCTCAAGCTGGCGTCCGGTGGACAGCACCGTCGGGTAGTCGCGGTCTATGGGTTCATCGGGCGGCAGCGGCAACGCCGGCGAGAAACGCGCCTTGCCGCTCGCCGTGGGGAAGGCCTCGGAGAACACCACGTCTTCGCCCGGCGCCCCTTCCGCCAGGCAGGGATAGGTGACCGCGCCTTCGCGCTCGAGTCGCTCCCAGTCGATATGGTTCAGCGAGGCCATCCCCTTCTGCATCTCGGCGTAGACCTCGCGCGGGTGGCCATAGTCCCAGTCGAGACCGAAGCGCCGCGCCATCTCCTGGATGATCCACCAGTCCGGCCGCGCATCACCGGGCAGCGGCAGCGCCTGGCGCCCTAGCTGCACCTGACGGTTGGTGTTGGTCACGGTACCGTCCTTTTCCGGCCAGCTCGAGGCCGGCAGGATGACGTCGGCGAACTGCGCCGTCTCGGTGACGAACAGGTCCTGCACCACCAGATGTTCGAGGCTTGCCAGCGCCCCACGGGCGTGGGTCAGGTCCGGGTCCGACATGGCCGGGTTCTCGCCCAGAATGTACATGCCGCGGATGGTGCCGGCGTGGATGGCGTCCATGATCTCGACCACGGTGAGTCCCGGCTCGGGATCCAGGGCGTCGCCGCTGCCGTCGCTGCTTGTGCCAGCGTTGCCCCAGAGTTCCTCGAAGGAGGCCCTCACCTGGGCGTCGGACACCGGCTGGTAGTCCGGCAGCACCATCGGGATCAGGCCGGCGTCGGAGGCCCCCTGGACATTGTTCTGGCCACGCAGCGGATGCAGGCCGGTGCCGGGGCGCCCGGTGTGACCACAGGCCAGCGCCATCGAGATCAGGCAGCGGGCATTGTCGGTGCCGTGGGTATGCTGGGAGATCCCCATGCCCCAGAAGATCATCGCCCGTTCGGCGTTGGCGTATTCCCGCGCCGCTGCGCGGATCTCGTCGGCGGGCACGCCACAGGCCATGGCCACCGACTCCGGCGTCTGATCGCGCACCGATGCCTTGAGCCGCTCGAAGCCCTCGGTGTGCTCACGGATATAGGCCTCATCGAAGAGCTGCTCGTCGATGATGACGTTCAGCATGGCGTTGAACAGCGAGACGTCGGCCCCCGGGGTGAAGCGCAGTACCCGATGGGCATAGGCGCCCATGGCCTGGCCCCGTGGGTCGATGATGATGAACCGGGTGCCACCCTTGGCCGCCTGTTTGAAGAAGGTCGCCGCCACCGGATGATTGACCGCCGGATTGCAGCCGGTGAGGATCACCACGTCGGCGTTCAGCGCCTGCATGAAGGAGGCGGTCACCGCACCGGAGCCGATGCATTCCATCAGCGCCGCCACCGAGCTTGCGTGACACAGCCGGGTGCAGTGGTCGACGTTGTTGGAGCCGAAGCCGGTGCGTACCAGCTTCTGGAACAGCCAGGCCTCCTCGTTGGAGCACTTGGCACTGCCGAAGCCTGCCAGCGCCCTGGGACCGTGGTCGGCCTTGAGCCGGGTCAGGCCCCCGGCGGCCAGCGCCAGCGCCTCGTCCCAGTCGGCCTCACGAAAATGGGTCAGTGGCCGGGCGGGATCGAAGCCCTCATCCATACCCTTGGGCACGCCCTCGCGCCGCACCAGCGGCCGGGTCAGCCGCGACGGGTGACGGCCGTAGTCGAAGCCGAAGCGTCCCTTGACGCACAGCCGTCCCTGGTTGGCCGGGCCGTCGCGGCCTTCCACGTAGAGGATGGCGTCATCCTTGACGTGGTAGGTCAACTGGCAGCCGACGCCGCAGTAGGGACACACCGAGTCCACCTTGCGCTCGGCGCTGTCGCTGTTGCCGCGGCCCTGGGCATCGATCAGGCTGGTCGGCGACAGGGCGCCGGTGGGACAGGCCTGGATGCACTCGCCGCAACCCACGCAGCTGCTCTGGCCCATAACGTCATCGAGGTCGAACACCACCTTGCTGGCGGCGCCGCGATGGGCCATGCCGATGACGTCATTGACCTGCACCTCACGACAGGCGCGCACGCACAGGGTGCAGTGGATACAGGCGTCCAGATTGACCGTCATCGCCGGATGGCTGGTGTCGTGGCCTGCTGTCGCGGAAGCACGGCGCCCCCCGCTCGCATCGTCTGCGATCGGCGGGCACTGGCCGGGAAGGCGAGCGCCGGGCGCATGACGCACGACGTCGGGCCTGCGCCTGGGATAGCGTGCGCGGGCGCGGGTGGCGTCCACCGCCAGGTGATCGGCCATCTGCCACAGCTGGCTTGCACGGTCCGGGCTATCGTCGCGCGGCGGCTGATCGCTGAGCAGCAGCTCCAGCACGCCCTCGCGGGCGACCCGGGCGCGCTCGGACGACTGGCTTCTGACCACCATCTCGGGGCGCGCCTCCCTCAGGCAGCTGGCGGCGAGCACCCGCTCGCCTTCGATCTCCACCATGCAGGCACGGCAGTTGCCGTCGGCGCGGTAGCCGCTGGCGTCCTTGAAGCACAGGTGCGGTATGGTCTCCCCGGCACGCTTGGCCACCTGCCACAGGGTCTCGCCGGGCCAGGCTCTCACTTCGACACCATCCAGCGTCAGCGTGAAGGACTCAAGCGTCGAATCATCAGCGACGTGGGAGACAAAAGCGTTCCGGGATCCGGTCATCAGCATGCTCCCTCGGCGGTATCGGTGACGATGATGTCGTGGCGCCCCAGATCATCGCGGAAGTGGCGCAGCAGACTCAGCACCGGATTCGGCGCCGCCTGCCCCAGGCCGCAGATCGAGGCGTCCTGCATCACCCGGGACAACCGCTCCAGGTCCTCCACCACCCATCGATCGCGCTCGAGCAGGCTCAGCATCTTCTCGCTGCCGACCCGACAGGGGGTGCACTGACCGCAGGATTCATCGGCGAAAAAGGCCAGCAGGTTGGTGGCCACCGCACGCAGGTCGTCCTGGTCGGACAGCACGATCACCGCCGCCGAGCCGATAAAGCAGCCCTCGGCCTGGAGGGTGTCGAAGTCCAGTGCGATATCCGCCTTGGCGGCAGGCAGGATACCGCCGGAGGCGCCCCCCGGTAGATAGCCGGCCAACCGATGGCCCGGCGCCATGCCGCCGCCGTACTCGTCGACCAGTTCGCGCAGGCTGATACCGGCGGGCGCCAGATAGACGCCAGGCCGCCGTACCCGCCCGGACAGCGAGAAACTGCGAAGGCCGCTGCGCTCACGTCGGCCCTGACCGGCGTACATGGCCACGCCCTCGCGCCACAATACCGGTATCCAGTACAGGGTCTCGACGTTGTTGACCAGGGTTGGCCGGCCAAACAGGCCCTTATGGGCGACCAGCGGCGGACGATGCCTGGGCTTGCCGGGCTTGCCCTCCAGCGACTCGATCATCGCCGACTCTTCGCCGCAGATGTAGGCCCCGGCGCCACGCCTGAGGATAAGCTGGCCTGGCTTTGCGATACCGGCGTCTTCAAGCTCCTCGATGGCCTCGCTCAGCACCCGGTGGACGCCGGGATACTCGTCGCGCAGGTAGATATAGACGCCTTCTGCCTCGACCGCCCAGCAGGCCACCAGGGCGCCTTCCAGCATCTGGTGGGGCGCGCGCTCCAGGTAGTAGCGATCCTTGAAGGTCCCCGGTTCACCCTCGTCGGCGTTGACCGCGCACCAGCGAGGCCCAGGCTCGGCGCGAACGCTCTGCCACTTGCGATGGGTCGGGAAACCCGCGCCGCCAAGACCCCGCAGGCCCGCGCGCTCAAGCATCGAGGTCAGCGCATCGACCGTCACCTGACCTTCCCGGCAGCCGCGCAGCAGCTCGTAGCCGCCCTCTCGGCGATACTCATCAAGGCGCTGCCACAGCACCGCCTCGGGATGGGTCTTGCCGGTTTCCACCAGCACCTCCACCGCCTGCGGGGTGGCGTGGCCCAGGTGGTGATGGCCCACCTCGACCACCGGCGCCAGATCGCAGCGCCCCATGCAGGGGGCGCGGGTGACGCGCACCTGTTCGGGGTCGAGGCCGCCTGACAGCGCCTCGGCCAGACGCTCGGCCCCGGCAAGCTCGCAGGACAGCGAGTCGCACACGCGCACCGTCAGCGCGGGAGGCGGCGCCTCGCCGTCATGCACCACATCGAAGTGGGCATAGAAACTCGCCGTCTCGTAGACCGCCGCCATCGGCAGCGTCATGTAGCTCGCAAGCGCCCTCAGCCAGGCAAGCGCCAGATGACCGTTGGCGTCCTGGATGGCGTGCAGGTGCTCGATCAACAGATCCCGCCGTCGCAGCTCGGGATGCTTGCGTTCATCGCCCAGCAGCTTGCGCAGCGATTCGAGGATGTCCGGATCGGTCTGGCGCCCCTTGAGGGTCGCCCGGGTGCGCCGGGGTCGGCTGGCGCCGGAGGTCACGGTGGTATCGGATTCAACGGTCATTGCTTGACTCTAGTTATGTCCATGTAAGGCAGCGACGCGGCCTGAGCCAGAGCGACCCGCGCTGTCACTGGCAGCCCATGTCTCGATGCTGGCACCGCTTGACGTCAGCGTCCATTGCCTTGTGGATCCTCCGGCTGATCGTTGCGGGCCCCATCGGTCGACAAGACGCCTTCCGCCTCGAGCATCGACAGGATGGCGGCGGCTCCCTCTGCGGCCGAGACGTTCTCGAGCACCCGACCGCCACTCTTTTCGGCCTTGGCGGCGGCGGCCTTGAAGCGATCCCGGGCGTTGGTAGCGGTAACGATCTTGAGCCGCTTGGGACGTGCCCGGGCCGGGGTAAGCGGCCACTGCTCCACCGCCGGGTCCAGCACCAGCTCTTCGCCTGACTCGACCAGACGCAGCTGACCACGCCGGGCCGGACCAAAGGCGCTCTGGCGCGCGGCTGGCGCGGCGCTGTCCACCCCCAGGATCGCCGGCAGGGTCACCGCCAGTCGGCGTCGCTGCCCCTGCGGCAGCGCCTGTAGCACGATGGCCCGAGGCTGCGCGTTCTCCTTGCCACCCGCCTCCTCGTCCCCCTCGCAACGCTCGATCGTCTCGATACGCTCGATGGCGACCACACCGGGCACCCAGGCCCAGCCAAGTTGCTCGGCCAGCGCCATGGGCAGCATACCGGTACCCTCGCCCTGCTCGGCACGCATCCCGCACAGCGCCAGGCGCGCCTGGCTGTTGCGGACGTCCCGTGCCGCTGGCAATGCCAGCGATGCCCGAAGTGGCGCCATGGCGTCCGCCGCCGCCGGTGCCTGAATCCAGCGAATGGCGTCCAGGCCCATGCCCAGATAACCGCGCAGCGCGGCTTCGGTGTCGGCGTGTTCCGGCCCCAGGTGCCAGGGAATCAACTCCACCTCGGGAGGGGGCGTCTTCTCAGCCACTAACGCCTCTCTCAGTGATAGCGCCTGTTTCAGAGACAGCGCCATTTCCAGCGCCCGGGCGTCGCCATCGGCACGCTGGGCGCGACCGGTCAGGCGATGTCGTCCCACCGACAAAAGCACATCCAGGCGAAGCGAGGTAATGGCGCCGACTTTCGAATTGCCAGCATCGGCGCTTGAGGCGTTGGCGTTGGCGCTGACATTGGCTTTGGCTTTGGCTTTGGCTTTCGCCCCGGCCTCGGCCTCGCAACGCGTGGAGGAAGATTCAGGCAACATTCAGGGCCTCCTGTGGGGACGTTTGCGCTTTCCCGGCCTCGCTGGCATCGCCAGGCACTCGTCCACGCCCAGCGCCACCATCGCTTTCACCACCTTTACCACCTGCCCCGGCCTCGACCAGACGTACCAGCTCGGCGAGGATCTCGTCGCCATCGCCAATCACCGACAGATCGGCCCGCTTGACCATATCGCAACCGGCGTCGCGGTTGACGGCGATGACCTTGTCGCAGCGCTGGATACCCTGCAGATGCTGGATAGCCCCGCTGATCCCCACTGCCAGGTAGACCCGGGCGCTGACGAAGGTGCCGGTAGCGCCCACCTGGCGATGGCGTGGCATATGGCCGTCGTCCACCGCCACCCGGGAGGCGCCTTCGCTGGCCCCCAGCGCCAGGGCGGCCCGATGAAAGCCGGGCCAGTCGCCAACGCCATTGCCGCCGGACAGGATAAAGGGCGCCTCGTGCAGGGCGATTTCGGCAGGGTCCACCGCCACCGCCCCAAGATCCTCGACCCTTGCTAGGGGTGCTTGGGGTGCGCACGGTGGCTCCAGGACCATCGCTCTCGCCTCATGGCGGGTCTCGACCACCGGCTCGGCGCACTCGGCCAGCGCCATCAGGATGCGCGGCAGCGGACGAGGCTGGTCCTCGCGACCGGAGCCGGTACGACAGACACACGACCCGCCGGCATCGAGCCCGCCATCCGCCTCGACCCGCCACACTCCACAGGCGGGCCGCTCGCCCAGCCGTACCGCCAGCCTGCGCCCCAGATCGCCGCCATCCAGGGCGGTATCCGGGAACAGCCAATAGCGCGGGGCCAGCGCCTCCTCCACTCGGGTACAGGCCGCCAGGCGTGCCTCGGGGGCATAACCCTCCGCCACGGCCAGGCAGACCACCCGGTCGGCCCCGGCCTCGCCCAGCGCCTGCTCCAGCGCGGGTGGCGGCGAATCCCCAAACAGGATGGCCACCACGGCCAGTTCAGCTCCTTCTGGCTGCGAACCGCTATCGGCCAGTCGACGGGCCAGGCCGAACAGATCGCGATCGTGCTCGGTCAGCCTGCCGGTGGCGGTATCCGGGACCACCGCGATCCAGCCCGCCGGGGCTTCCAGCGTCACCGCGCGGCGCCGGTCGTGGGCGGACTCAACATGCGTGGCCTGGGCGCGAACTGCAGGCGACGCGGTGGCTCCCGCCTGGGCTCCGCTGCGGTCGATGCGCTTGAGACCGTTGGGGCCAATAAAGCCCACCGCGTGCGGGTTCCGGCGCAACCGTCCCTGGGGGCCCATCCACGCCGGTGGCGTGGTGGCGCCCTCCAACGTGGCCAGCACCGCCTGATGCTGCGGATGCAAGCGGTTGCGGGCGATCCACTCTTGCCGGGGATCGCGACGCCGCCGAGCCGTCTGCCCAGGGGCACTGCCCCGCATCGCTTCGTCGGACGCGCTCATTGGCTCAGCTCCTCTACGTCCTGCGCCACGCCTTGATCGATATCGCTGGCAGGGCTCCTCGTGGGCGCCTGTCCCTTATTCGCCTGCCCCTTATTCGTCTGCCCCTTGTGCGCCAGCCGCTTGCCGGCCGGCGGCTCGATCAGTGCCTCGGCCACCAGCTCGGCGATATCGCGCACCTGGGCGGTGGCATCGACCACCCCTTCGAGCATGGCGGTGCACTGGGGGCAGCCCACCGCCACCAGCTCGGCGCCGGTCTCGGCCACGTCGGCCATGCGCATGTCGGGAATCCGCCGCTCGCCAGGTACGTCGGTGATCGGGGCGCCGCCACCGCCACCGCAGCAGCGTGAACGGAAACCGGAGCGCTGCATCTCGGATAGCTCGATGCCGAGCGCCGCCAGCACCTGGCGCGGCGCCTCGTATTCGCCGTTGTAGCGCCCCAGATAGCAAGGGTCATGGTAGGTGACACGGCCACGCTGACGGGACTCGAGCGTGAGCCGTCCGTCGGCGATCAATTCCTGGATAAAGGTGCTGTGGTGGCGCACCCGGTAGTCGCCGCCGAAGGCGCCGTACTCGTTGCCAAGCACGTGGAAGCTGTGGGGGTCGCAGGTGACGATGGTCTGAAAGCGATAGTGTGAAAGCGTCGCCACGTTGGCCCTGGCCAGACGCTGAAAGGTCGCCTCGTCTCCCAGCCGGCGCGCCACGTCGCCGCTATCGCGCTCCTCGTTACCAAGCACGGCAAAGTCCACCGACGCCGCCCGCAGGATCTTGACCAGGGCACGCAGAGTGCGCTGGTTACGCATGTCGAAGGCGCCATCGCCCAGCCACAGCAGCACATCCACCTGGCCGTAGTCGCGCATCAGCGGAAGTTCCAGGTCGGCCGCCCAGTGCATGCGTGACCCGGGGGCAAAGCCGCCGGGATTGTCGGTGGCGATCAGATTGTCGAGCACCGCCGCGCCCTTGCCCGGGGTCTTGCCGCGCTCCAGGGTCAGGTGACGGCGCAGGTCGACGATGGCGTCCACGTGCTCGATCATCATCGGGCACTCTTCCACGCAGGCCCGGCAGGTGGTGCAGGACCACAGGGTATCGGCATCGAGCAAGGCGCCGCCCGCCTCGACGACGATGGGTCCTCCCGGCCGGCCCTGGTTCTGAGACTTGTCTTGACCTCTATCTTGAGTGAGCGGCCGGCCGGGATAGGGCGAACCGTGGTAGCTGTCGGCGCTGGCGCCGGTCATGCCCCGGACCATATCCTGGATCAGCTTCTTGGGATTGAGCGGCTGGCCGGCGGCGAAGGCCGGGCACACCGCCTCGCAGCGCCCGCACTGCACGCAGGCATCGAAGCCCAGGCGCTGGTTCCAGGTGAAGTCCTCGGGACACGCCACCCCCAGCGGCACCTCGGGGTCGTCCAGATCGAGCGCCTTGAGCCCGGTGGAGCGCGGCGTGCGTCCCTCGCGCTCGCTTGAGCGCGTGGAAAAGCGCTCTGCCCGGCGATGCCAAGCCAGGTGCAGCGCACCGGCGAAGGCGTGCTTCATCGGCCCGCCCCAGGTCATGCCCAGCATCATCTCGGCGAGTCCCAGCGCGAGTCCCACCAGCAACACGCCGGCAAGCGCCCAGCCGAGGATGCCGCCGAGCCAGCCTGGCGGCAGCAGCGAGGACAGCAGGCCGACCAGTGCAACGCCGGCAAGGCTTGCCGAGAAAACCGTGAGGCTCCTGGGCAGGCGCATCCAGGGGCCACGCGACAGCCGCGCCGGCGGCGAGCGCCGACGCCTGGCGACCAGCCTGGCACCGACCAGCATCAGCACGCTGGCGGCCAGCATCAGGCCGGTCAGGCCGAGCCTTAGCCCTGACGGCATCGGCACCAGCAACACCAGCAGCATCAGCAGCGCAGCGGCGACGAAACCCCCGGCAGTGGCCACGTGGGTGTGGGCGAAGGCCTTGTCCCGGGCCACCACGTGGTGCAGATCCACCAGATAGCGTCGTGGCATCGCCGCCAGGCCCGCCAACCAGGGCACCGGCGAGGGCCGCCCGCGTCGCCACAGGGTGAAGCGTCTGGCCCCACCCACCAGGGTCAGTGTCAGCACGGCCAGCACCAGCACGGCCAGCAGGTCAGGAAGAACGGTTGCGGGCATCTTCTATCTCCTCTCGACGAGGGTCAGGCGGGCGGCGACTGGGCCGCCCTCGTGGCTCGCTCAAACGTCCTTGCACAGACGCAGGGCGTCATAGATCGCGGCGTGCACATTGCGCGGCGCCACCCCGTCGCCCAGTCGGAACAGCACGAAACCGGCGCTGCGATCTCCAGCGCTGCCACCTTCTGCGTCCAGGTGCGCCAGGCAGGGCTGCGGCCTGGCCGCGTAGAGCGCTTCCAGATCGACCTGACCGCGATTGAGCGAGGCCTCCTTCATCTCGAGGTAGAGCCGCTCGTCCGGGCGCACGCCGTTCTCCACCACGATCTGGTCGACCACGCGCTCCTCCTGCACCCCGCTGTACTCGTTCTCGAGCACCGCCACCAGCGACGCCCCCTCGCGGTAGACCTCGTGCAGCATCAGGTCCGAGGTCATGATGACCTCCTTCTCGTACAGGCTGCGGTAGTAGGTGGGGAAGGTGGTGCCCCCCACCGCGGCCCCGGGCTTGATGTCGTCGGTGACGATCTCGACCCGGGCGCCCTTGTCGGCCAGAAAGTCGGCGGCGGATACCCCGGAGAACTCGCAGATGGAATCGAACACCAGCACGTTCTGGCCCGGTGCCACCTTGCCCGAGAGGATGTCCCAGGTGCTGACAACCAGGCTCTTTTCCGGGTCAGGGTCGAAGCCCCAGTCGGCGTACTGGTCGAGAAACGGCCGTCCGCCGGTGGCCAGCACCACCAGGTCGGGCCTCAGGTCATCGATGGTGGGTACATCGGCCCGGGTGCCCAGGCGCAGGTCCACCTTGAGCCGGGCAAGTTCGAGCTGATACCAGCGGGTAATCCCGGCGATCTGGTCGCGACTCGGGGCCCTAGCCGCCAGGGTGATCTGGCCGCCCAGGCTGTCCTCGGCCTCGAACAGGGTCACCTCATGGCCGCGCTCGGCCAGCACCCGGGCGGCCTCCATGCCACCGGGACCGCCACCCACCACCACCGCGCGACGCCTCGGGCCTTCGCTCTGGCTGATGACATGCGGCAGGCCCATATACTCCCGCGATGTCGCCGCGTTCTGGATGCACAGCACGTCGAGGCCCTGGTACTGGCGATCGATGCAGTAGTTGGCGCCGACGCACTGACGGATCTGGTCGACCTGGCCCATCTTGATCTTGGCGATCAGGTGGGGGTCGGCGATATGCGCCCGGGTCATCCCCACCAGGTCGACGTAGCCGCCTTCGAGGATGCGGTTGGCCTG
Organism: Halomonas sp. EF61; assembly: GCF_040147045.1. Taxonomy (NCBI): domain Bacteria; kingdom Pseudomonadati; phylum Pseudomonadota; class Gammaproteobacteria; order Oceanospirillales; family Halomonadaceae; genus Halomonas; species Halomonas sp. EF61. Next base: position 1,029,103 of record NZ_JAMSHM010000002.1, read on the forward strand.
GGTCGGGTCCTTGATGTTCTGGGCGTGGATCACCGGCACGCTGACCACTTCCTTGATACCCGCGGCCAGGTGCAGGAAGGGCTCCGGCGGATAGGACATGTTGGGAATGACGTTGGCCAGGGAGTTGTGGGTGTCACAGCCGGAGCCGACCACGCCGAAGAAGTCCACCTTGCCGGTGGCGTCGTAGTAGGCGGCGATGGCCTTCATGTCGTCGTGGGTCAGGCCATCGGGGTGGAACTCGTCGCCGCAGATGCGCATGCCCACCACGAAGTCGTCGCCGACCTCGGCACGCACCGCCTTGAGCACCTCCAGGCCAAAGCGCATGCGGCCCTCGAAGGTGCCGCCCCAGGCGTCCTCGCGCTTGTTGACGCGGGGGCTCCAGAACTGGTCGATCAGGTGCTGGTGCACGGCGGACAGCTCGACCCCATCGAGACCGCCCTCCTTGGCCCGGCGAGCGGCCTGGGCGAAGTCACCGACGATGCGCCAGATTTCCTCCTCCTCGATGGTCTTGCAGGTGGAGCGGTGGACCGGCTCGCGGATGCCCGAGGGTGACACCAGGGTTGGCCAGTCGTGGCCATCCCAGCGCGAACGACGCCCCATATGGGTAATCTGGATCATGATCTTGCCGCCGTGACGGTGTACCGCCTCGGCCAGATTCTGAAAGTGCGGGATGATGCGGTCGGTGGACAGGTTCACCGAACTCCACCAGGCCTGGGGGCTGTCGATGGAGACCACCGAGGAGCCGCCGCAGATGCATAGCCCGCAGCCGCCCTTGGCCTTCTCCTCGTAGTAGCGCACGTAGCGCTCCGTGGTCATGCCACCGTCGGTGGCGTGGACCTCGGCGTGGGCGGTGCTGACCACACGATTGCGAATGGTCTGACTGCCGATGGTGATCGGCTCGAAGATCGCGTCAAAGGCCATGGGGAAACTCCTCTGCCCGGACGAAGGTGGAACCACGAAAGACGCTTGGCCTGCGGTGGTCGCTGACTGGGGTCGCTGACGGGAGCCGCTGGCTGGGCTCGCCGACGGGGGTTGCTGGCTGAGCTCGCCGACCGGGGTTGCTGATTAGGGTCGCCGATCGGGTTCGCCGAACAGCGTCACCTGACAGGAACACCAGGGCGGCGCACCGAATCGACGAGATAGCGCAGCTCAGCGAGGCACGGTGGCGAGCGGCTGGACCTCGAAGCGGCCTACCTCGCAGCCTGGCTCGGCGGCGCTCTGGGTCTGCTCGGCACGGGTACGCAGCGCCGACCCCGAGGCCGCCAGAATCTGGTCCATGGCACCGGCGAACCAGCCGGTGAACATGTACTCGACCCGGTAGCCAACCTTGCCCAGCTGGTAGACGAAGGCGCTGTGTTCCAGTCGCACCCGGGCGGTCCCCGCCTCCAGGTCGATGGCCTCGGTGATGAAGCGGCCCCAGCCTCGCTGGGACAGACGCGTCATGTAGTGCTCGAACACCGCCTCGCCGACCAGACCGTGCAACTCGGCCTCCTTCTCGCACCAGTGCCAGGCGCTCTTGTAGCCGGCGTGGTAGAGAATCTCGGCGTAGGCCTCGACGCCCAGCGCCTGCTCCACGGCGATATGGTTGTTGATAAAGAAGTGTCGCGGCACATACAGCATCGGCAGGGCATCGGAGGTCCAGACACCGGTCTCGACGTCCACCTCTATGGGCAGTTCAGGCGCCATCTTGGTCACGGTCGACTCCTTGGCAGGCGGTATTGTTGTGGTGGTTGTGTGCTATTCGCCCCAGACATCGGCCAGCACCCGTACCCAGTTCTCGCCCATGATCTTGCGCACCTGGGCCTCGCTGAGGCCGTGGCGCAGCAGCGCTTCGGTGAGGTTGCCGAACTCGCCGATGGTGCGAATCCCCTTGGGGTTGATGATCTCGCCAAAGGAGGTCAGGCGACGGGCGTAGCCCTTGTCGTGGGTCAGCCACTCGAAGAAGGCCTGGTCGTGGCCCTGGGTGAAGTCGGTGCCGATACCGATGGCGTCTTCGCCGACGATGTTCATCACGTAGACGATGGCCTCGACGTAGTCGTCGATGGTGGCGTTGACCCCGGCCCGCAGGAAGGGGGTGAACATGGTCACGCCGACGAAGCCGCCGTGGTCGGCGATAAACTTGAGCTCCTCGTCGGACTTGTTGCGCGGATGTTCCTTGAGCCCGGAGGGCAGGCAGTGGGAATAACAGACCGGCCTGGACGACTCGAGGATCACTTCGCGCGAGGTGTTGGCGCCAACGTGAGACAGGTCACACATCACCCCGACCCGGTTCATCTCGGCGACGATCTCGCGACCGAAGCCGGACAGGCCACCGTCGCGCTCGTAGCAGCCGGTGCCCACCAGGTTCTGGGTGTTGTAGCAGAGCTGGACGATACCGACGCCGAGCTTCTTGAAGATCTCGACGTAGCCGATCTGGTCTTCAAAAGCATGGGCATTCTGAAAGCCGAAGATGATGCCGGTCTTGTCTTGCTGCTTGGCACGCCGGATGTCTGCGGTGGTGCGCACCGGCAGCACCAGGTCGCTGCACTCTTCCATCAGCGCGTTGGTGGCCACGATATTGTCCACCGTGGCCTGGAACCCCTCCCACACCGACACGGTGCAGTTGGCCGCCGACAGCCCACCACGGCGCATGTCCTCGAGGAGTTCACGGCTCCACTTGGCGATGATCAGACCGTCGATCACCGTGGCCTCGCGGTGAAGCGCCCGGGCGTCGATGGCACCAGTTTCGGTTTGCGTCAGAGGGGAGTTCATCGCTGTTGTCCTTACCCGCTTCAGGGAGAGCGCCAGCGGCAAACGCTGGCGTTGTGCGGGCAGGATAGCGCCGCCCCGGGGGGCCACGACGCCTGATTGCGACGACGAGAATTCCAAAAGCGTCACCGCCGTTCCGGCAGCGACAAAAGGCACCCGTGGGCAAAGGAAAGAAGCGAAACGACGAGCGTCGAGACCGAGGGAAGGCGTGCCAGAAGTGAAGGGGCGAAGGGAAAAAGAAGCGAGTGGACAGAACCCAAAGGATCAAGGACTGCGACGCCTGCCGGCTACAGCTTCTCCAGGTAGCCAAGGCCCAGGTTATTCATCTGTCGCTGAATCCAGGCGGCATGACGGGCGGTGCGCGGCCCCGGGTGCGAGGCGCTGCGCTCTCGCGGGTTGGGCAGCACCGCCGCCAGGCGGGCCGCCTGGGCGGCGCTCAACTGATCGGCACCGACGCCAAAGTAGTGGCGACTGGCGGCCTCCAGGCCAAAGACCCCCCGGTCGAATTCGACGATATTGAGATAGACCTCGAGGATGCGCTCCTTGGGCCACAGCAGTTCCATCAGGGTGGCGAACCAGGCCTCGAACACCTTGCGCACATAGTCCCGCCCGGTCCACAGAAACAGATTCTTGGCGGTCTGCTGGGTAATGGTGCTGGCCCCGCGCAGCGAGCCACCATTCATCGCGGACTCGATGGCACGCTTCAACTCCACCAGGTCGAAGCCATGATGGTCGGGGAAGCGCTGGTCTTCCGCCGCGATTACCGCCAGCTTGGCGTTGTCGGATAGCTCATCCCAGGGACGCCAGCGCTGCTGGATGTCCAGCGGCTCGCCGGAGAACCAGGACGAGACCTCGCGCTCCAGCATCACCATGGAGCCGAACACCGGCACCACGCGAAACACCAGCACCAGCACCACTGACCCCAGCGCAAAGGCAAGGGTGGCGCGTAGCAGAAGTCGGCTGAGAGGGCGCCACCAGTTGCGCATGCATCGGGCTCGGTTGGAATCGATCCGGGGAGTATATCAAGGCCTTGGGTGGGGCGGGCAATCGCCGCTGTCAGCATTTTACCGGTGTGGCCAAAGGCTCTCCTGCCGATATCTGGCGTCCAGGCATGCCGAAGCCTGGTCCCAGGCCTCGTCCAGCAAATTCAGCCAGCGAAGGCGCATTGTTCAACACGCCCTTCGCTACTTGGGCAACACCTTGAAGCTGCCGTAGGTCGGCTCCCCGCGGGCTTCTTCCAACGCCGACAGCGCCCGGGACACCGGTTCGTCAGGGGCCGCCGCCAGCAGCGGGGATACGGTGCTACCGGCCACCACCGGCGAGAAGGCGCTCCAGCCCAGTCGCTCCTCCCGCGGCGGCAGGCCGAAGCACTCGCGGTAGCACTTGGAGAAGTGCGGGGTGGAGACGAAGCCACAGGCGGCGGCGATATCGATGATCGACATCGAGGTCTGCTTCAACAGCTGACGGGCGCGATTGAGCCGCAGGCGCATGTAATAGCGCGACGGCGAGCAGTGCAGGTTGCGCTGGAACAGCCGTTCCAGCTGGCGCCGCGACAGGCTGACGTAGCGGGCCAGTTCGTCCAGGTCGATGGGCTCTTCAAGGTTGTTCTCCATCAGCGCGACGATCTCCTGCAGTCGCGGCTGGGTGGTGCCGAGCATATGCTTGAGCGGCACCCGCTGCTGGTCCTGCTCACCACGCACCCGGTCGCACACGAACATGTCGGAAATGCCCGCCGCCAGCTCGCGCCCATGGTCACGCCCGATCAGCGTCAGCATCATGTCCAGCGGCGCGGTGCCGCCGGAGCAGGTGAAACGGTCCCGGTCCATGGCGAAAAGTTTCGACGTCAGGCCGATGCCCGGGTAGGCCTCCTGCAGCGCTGCCTGGCACTCCCAATGGGTGCTGACCTCATAACCCTCGAGCAGCCCGGCCCGGGCCAGCGCCCAGGCGCCGGTACACACCGAGCCAAATCGCTTGAGGTGGCGTGCCTGGGCCTTCAGCCAGCTTACGTGGCCCTGGTGCACATGGCGGGTCGGCGCCACGCCGCCGCAGACCACGACCATGTCCAGCGACAGCGGCACCGTGATCGACGAGTCCGGCGTCACGGTCAGGCCGTCGCTGGCCTGAAGCGGCGCACCATCCAGGCTCAGGGTGAACCAGCGATAGAGTTCCTGGCCCGATAACTGGTTGGCCATGCGCAGCGGCTCGATGGCCGAGGCCAGCGAGATCAGGGTGAAATGCTCGAGCAGCAGAAAACCTACGGTCTGTGGCCCCTCGGGCCGGCTAGGCAGGGTCATGGTCATCTTCTCCACAGCGTCGGCCTCCTCGTCGCAAGCCACGAGGTACCGTCACGTCCATTTGTTGTTATCGCGACGTCGTAAACGGAACAGGACTCGCGCATGGTGTCGACACCCTCGACGTTGCCAGCGTCGCTACGGGTATCGCAGGCAGGAGCGTCCGTGCTTTTCTCCGACGACTTTACGCCTGGCGACTGAGTCTCGGCATCACAATAATCGCTATCGGCTGCCGCTTGACCAGTCGTCTCCGACAATGATGTCGCAGGTGACTATGACGAGGTCGCATCTGTCACCTGACAAGGCAAAGGATCGGCCATATTTCCCCATTCACGACAGGGCTATCTCTCCAGGCGACCCGTTGATGCCTTGCCGGGACGCCGCCTTTGGCTCGCCAGCCAGCGCACGCCCACCCCCTGCCCGGACACGCCAACACCCAGCACTCTCTTCCCCCACTCCATGGTCCGGAAGTTCAGGCCGCAGAAATCCCGGGCAAAAAAATAAGCCCAGAAACACCACGGCCCCCGATGATCGGGGGCCGTGGTGGATACCTTGGAGGGTACTGCAGGCTGGCGAGAAGTCTCGCTCAGCGCTTGGCGTAGAGCTTCTCGGCGTGGTAGCGCAGGTGATCCTCGATAAAGGTCGCGATGAAGAAGTAGCTGTGGTCGTAGCCGGGCTGGCGACGCAGGATCAGCGGGTGATCGCGCTCGGCACAGACCGCCTCCAGTCGCTCTGGACACAACTGCTCATCGAGGAAGTCATCGGCGTCGCCCTGGTCGATGAACAACGGCTGACGTGAGGCGCCACGGGCCACCAGCTCACAGGCGTCGTACTGGGTCCACTTGCTGGAATCCTCGCCCAGATAGGCCGAGAACGCCTTGCGCCCCCAGGGGCACTGGGTCGGATTGACGATCGGCGAGAACGCCGACACCGAGCGGTAGTGCCCCGGCTTGCGCAGCGCCAGAATCAAGGCACCGTGGCCTCCCATGGAGTGACCACTGATGGACTCGCGACCGTTGAGCGGGAAGTGCTGACGAACCACCGAAGGCAGCTCTTCGGTGACGTAGTCATACATCCGGTAGTGGGCCTTCCACGGCTCCTGGGTGGCGTTGACGTAGAAGCCCGCCCCGGAACCCAGATCGTAGCTGTCGTGCTCACCCGGCAGGTCGGTCCCCCGGGGACTGGTGTCGGGGCAGAGGATGGCGATGCCCAGCTCCGCCGCCAGCCGATGGGCACCGGCCTTCTGCATGAAGTTCTCGTCGGTGCAGGTCAGCCCCGACAGCCACCACAGCAGCGGCACCTTCTCCGTCTCGGCCTGGGGCGGCAGATAGATGGCGAAGGTCATCTCGCAGTCCAGCGCCCGCGAGTGGTGACGATAGCGCTTGTGCCAGCCGCCGAAGCTGCGATTGGCGCTGACCAGTTCCAGATGTTCGCTCATGGACATGGCGACTTCCCCTCAACGATGAAGCCCCGAGGTCCGGGGCGGATAAAACGACGCGGTGCGTTCTGGCGGACGACGCGGCCGTCTGGCGGTGGGGCGAGCTGGCATCAATACTGCGCCAGCAATCGACTCACCGCCAATCGGCGCCCGCCTGGCCCATCGCTTGGGACAGGCGGGCGTGGCCTCATCAGCGCCGTCTCGATGCTACCGGCTCAGTAATGCAGTACGGTGCGGATGCTCTCGCCGGCGTGAAGCAGGTCGAAGGCCTCGTTGATCTTCTCGAACTCCATGTTGTGGGTAATGAAGTCGTCGATGTTCAGCTCGCCCTTCATGTACTGCTCGACGTAGCCCGGCAGCTGGCTACGGCCCTTGACGCCACCGAAGGCGGAGCCCTTCCATACCCGACCGGTCACCAGCTGGAAAGGCCGGGTGGAGATCTCTTCGCCGGCGCCGGCGACACCGATGACGATCGACTCGCCCCAACCCTTGTGACAGCACTCCAGCGCCGACCGCATGACGTTGACGTTGCCGATGCACTCGAAGGAGTAGTCGACGCCGCCGTCGGTCAGGTCGACGATCACCTGCTGGATGGAATCGCTGTAGTCCTTCGGATTGACGAAGTCGGTGGCGCCAAACTGCTTGGCCAGCTCGAACTTGTCCGGATTCACGTCGATGGCGATGATACGACCGGCCTTGGCCATCACCGCACCCTGGATTACCGCAAGGCCGATGGCACCGAGACCGAACACCGCCACGGTGGCACCCGGCTCGACCTTGGCGGTGTTCATCACCGCGCCGATCCCGGTGGTCACCCCGCAGCCGAGCAGACAGATCTTGTCCAGCGGCGCTTCCTTGGACACCTTGGCCAGCGAAACCTCTGGCACCACGGTGTACTCGCTGAAGGTGGAAGTGCCCATATAGTGATAGAGCGGCTTGCCATCCAGCGAGAAGCGTGTGGTGCCGTCAGGCATCTGGCCCTTGCCCTGGGTGGCACGGACCGAGCTGCACAGATTGGTCTTGCCCGAACGGCAGAACTTGCACTCGCCACACTCGGCCGTGTACAGCGGGATGACGTGGTCGCCGGGCTTCAGGCTGGTGACGCCCTCCCCCACTTCTTCGACCACACCGGCTCCCTCGTGACCCAGTACCGAAGGAAACAGCCCCTCCGGGTCTGCTCCGGACAGGGTATAGGCGTCGGTGTGACAGACACTGGTGGCGACCACCCTGACCAGCACCTCGCCGGCCTTGGGGCCTTCGACATCGATTTCGGTCAGGGTAAGCGGCTTGCCGGCTTCAAGGGCAATGGCGGCGCGAGACTTCATGGCAATCTCCTCGGATCGGGGGTTGCACGCCAGGCATGAACGACCAAGCCTGGCGTACTGACGTAAGGGGCACGGGTCATCCTGACCCGGTGGATGATGACCACAGTCTAGACCTCGCTACGGACTGGGATAAAGCACGCATTCGGCATAACATTGTTGCTGTCTCGCAACAATGGAGAGCGCCATGCATCCCTGGGCCGGCATTGAAGCCTTTATCGAAGTGGTACGCCTGAAGTCCTTTGCCGCCGCCGCCCGACGCCTGGGTGTATCCAGCTCCCACGTCAGCCGACAGGTGGCCGCCCTGGAAAGCCGGCTCGATACGCCGCTTCTGTATCGCACCACCCGCCAGATAAGCCTGACCGAGGCCGGTCGGCTCTACTATCAGCAGTGCGAGGCGCTGGTCGACGGCTTTCGCGAGGCCGACGCCGTGGTCAAGGACTTCGAGGCTCACCCCAGGGGCGAGCTGGCGCTGACCTGCGCCACCACCTTTGGCGAGCGCTACGTGGCGCCTCTGATCAACGACCTGCTGATCCAATACCCTCAGCTCGGCGTGCGCCTGCACTTCACCAACCGCCAGGTGGACCTGATCGAGGAGGGCTTCGATATCGGCATCCGCATGGGCACGCTGGAGGACAGCACCATGATCGCCCGCCGCCTGGCCGATAGACGCGAGTACGTGGTGGGCTCCCCCGACTACTTCCAGCGCTACTCGCAGCCCCACGCCCTGTCCGAACTGAAGCACCACCGCTGCCTGCATGGCTCACGTGATCGCTGGCGCTTCGCCGTCGACGGCATTCCCCGGGAAGTGGCGATCAAGGGCCCCTGGCAGGGCAACTCCGGCCCGGCCCTGCTCGACGCCGTGCTGAAGGGCGTGGGCCTGGGTCAGCTTCCCGACTACTACGTCGAGCACCATCTGGCCCGTGGCGAACTTGTCTCGGTGCTCGACACCTACCGCCACAGCGATACCGGCGTCTGGGCCGTCACCCCGCACCACCGCCACCGCTCCCCCAAGGTCCGCGTGGTCATCGACTACCTCGCCGAACACCTCGCAGAGCGCCTGCCACCGCGATATCGCGACAGGCGAGGCACCGACGAGCCAGCGCCATCCGACTAACCCCAGCGACAAAAAGGCCCTCGATACGCTTTCGTATCGAGGGCCTTCGACATCTGGTCACCAAAAGGCTTGCCTCCTATTGCCTGCCATCTGTGACTATTGAAAAGACCCATCCTCCTGATACTCGAGGCCGTAGTAGCTGGGCACAAAGATATTATGTTCTTCCTGCCACTCCCGAGAAAGGCGGATGGCCTCACGGATCTGCTCGGGGGTCATTTGTTCTTCAAGGCGGGCTTTATCGGGGGCGCTGCCAGGTGAGAGAAGGTCGTAATATTTATAGGCTTGGACGAGGTCGATATCCGTACCTATCCCTTCTTCGTAGACTTTTGCCAAGCCAGAAAAGCCATCCATCGGATTACCATATGGAAGCCCTTCGATTTTAGACATCCATTCAAAGACCTTTTCTTCGTCTTGAGAAACACCATCACCATCATAAAACATTTGAGCAACATTAGAAGCAGAAATCTTATCACCACCATTAGCCGCTTCGATAAACCATCTAAGAGCCGCCTCATAATCAACTTCCACCAGATCAACTGGCATTTTCCCTTTATAAGTGTCAGGTCCCGGATGATTAATTACACGCTTGGTGAATAGCTCAGGACGCCTGTTCTGCCAGTCTTTCATCGCTGAAATGGGGGCTTGGTGCTTCAATGCCTTCTGCGGGATGTGATGATTGTACAGCCAGCAGTATCGTTTTAGCGTTTGCTCCAGGTCTTCTCCGGAGACATAGCGACGCGTCGCCAAGACGTCACTGATACGGCCATTGAAGCGTTCGACCATTCCGTTGGTTTGAGGGTGGCCCGGTCGAATCAGGCGGTGCTCCACGTGGTGCTCTGCACATGCCTGGTCAAACGGATGCTGTCCGGTGGGCTTGCGCTCTCCACCAGAGGTGAAGCGATCCGTGAAGCTCTTGCCATTGTCCGTCAGCACCTTTTGGACCTTGAACGGGGCCTTCTCAACGACCCGATGGAAAAACGCTTCAGCATCGCTTGCCGCCTGGCTGGAGCGCAGCTCCAGATAGACCCAGCGCGTAGCTCGGTCGATGGCAACGTACAGATAGCGGCGCTGCGTCTCATCAGGCATCTGCGGCAGATATTTGATATCGATATGGAGGTAGCCCGGTTCGTAGTCTCGAAAGGGCTTGGGCGTTTCCTTCTTGCCCTCCTGATCCCTCTTAGCCAATTGGGCCAAGGTGGGCACCTGGCGGCGTTTCAACATCCGGTGGAGCGCCGCTCTGGATAGCGTGGGATGCAAGAACTCCCGGGCGACGACGAGCAGGTCGTCGAGCCCGAGACGAAGGAATTCGCGTGCCGCAATCAGCACCTCTTCCTGCTCGTGGTTGAGCGTTGCCTTGAGGTTGTGACGGGTGTGGGGGCGATCATAGACGTCATCGCGGTGCCGCCACCGACGTATCGTCATGTCACTGACACCAAAACGCTCCGCCAGCGCCGTATCGGTAATGTGAGCAGGAGCCGCCTGGATCTCAGCGCGAATCTTCGGGGTTGTAGTGGCTTGCTTATGAAGCTTGATCTCCATGGCAATGCTCCTGGATGAACTGACGGAGAAGCCCTCGGGCGGCTATCAAAGGATAGCTCCTTTTGGTCAATTGAACATCCGAGACACCACATATAAGCAAAGGCGATTTCTCTCTGGGAGTTAATATAACCATTTTCAGCAGAGACTATAAGATAATAAAGAGCTTTTACAAAATCGACCGAAGCACCGCCTCCATAATAATAAGCCTCATATAAATCATAACCAGCATCTACGACACCACCTTTCCACGCTGACTCTAAAATCCTAACGCCTTCCTCTTTATTCATCCCAACATCATACCCATACATCAAAGAGACACCTAAAAAATATTCTGACTTAGCATCGCCTCCTTGATGTTTTTCTATAATGTCTGACAAATCAATATCTTTTAAAAAAGGTGCCATCGAAAATGGGCCACTATCATTGTTCACTATGAATGCAGACTCTCCAAGCGCTAACCTCTCAGTACCACTTGTCTCTTTATTATCACATGCAGATATAAAAACAAAAAACACAAACGAAAGAATTTTTTGCATTATTTAAAACCTTACTATGAAATTCTCAGAACTACTCCACGGAATATCAACATTACGCACCGAGACTCGCACCAAAATCGATTCACCAACGTAAAGATTACTATATGACTCGTCAAAATGAATCGTATAGCACCCATTATTATCTGACACTTCAGCAGGAATTTCTGCTAAACCAGCACGTCCGCCCACTCAAAGGCAAGGGCAATGCATCGGCTGTCGGCACCCTCGTCGAATTGAAAAGCGGTTACCTGATTCTGGCGAGGAGGAACGATGCAACCGCAACCGCCACCGCTGCCGTGGAAGGCTCTAGCGCTGCGCTGAACCGAATGCCATTGGCTGCACGGAAGAGCATGACGTATGACCAGGGACGCTAGATGATAAAGCATGCCCAGATTACTCAGAATATCGGTGTTGCCATCTATTTCTGTGACCCGCATAGCCCGTGGCAGAGAGGTGCCAACGAAAATATCAATAGGCTTCCGGCAATATCTGCCCAAGGGAACGGACCCATCGGTCTATAGCCAGCAAGAACTAGATGAAATCGCGCTTGAACTGAACATGCATCCGCGAAAGCGCTTGGATTTCAAGTGCCCCATTGAAACGATGAGCGAACTGATGGCGCAGTACCATGAAGCTCCGTCATCAACGCATTGACGATGTTGCACTCAGAAGCTGCATCAGCCCTCTCTAACCAAAGGGAGTTAAAACTCCAAACCCTGCGACGAAGAACACTAAAATAACGCCATAATCATACCTGCATAGGTGTAAGCCGCCCATGTAATGATGGAAATCGAAATCAAACTACCCATACAGAAACAGATGATTGGCCATGTCCCTTCGAAAAAGTAAAGGGGGTATTATCCTCTCCAGTCTTGGCATAGGGATCATTTTTAGGCGCATGACACTGTGAAGCGATATCGGCCGGCCACTCAGGTAGGCGGTCTCAATGAGCAAGTGCAACACCTGATCGATCAGGTACGCTATCGCTATGACTCATTGCTACCACCACCTTACTGCTGAAGAACGTGCCACCATCATGCTGATGCGTGAAGGTCACTCGATACGCTCCATCGCCAAGTTCCTTGGGAGAGCTGCCAGCACGATTTCTCGAGAACTGGCTCGGCATGCGGTACCTTCTCATGCTGGCTATGACGCCAGTCTGGCGGGTTTCAGGGCCACGCTGACGCGACATCGAGCACGACGACAATCTAAGTTGCGCCTTGGTACGCCTCTCTTCGATCTGGTGACCTACCTGTTGCGCAAGTACTGGTCTCCTAGGCAGATAGCCATCACACTGAAGCGCATGTATCCAAATGACCCTACACGTCAGGTCTCCCACGAGGCCATCTACAACGCGCTCTATGTGATGCCCCGAGGCTCGCTGAAAAAAGAGCTCATTGCTTGCCTTCGGCAGGGGAAGGGAAAGCGGCGTCCACGCAGTCGTGGCAAGGATCGTCGCCGCCAAATTCCTGACTTGGTCAGTATTCATCTCCGGCCGCCTGAGATCGAAGATCGGTTGATGCCCGGGCATTGGGAAGGCGACCTCATCATGGGGGCCAGCAACCGTTCTGCCGTAGGCACGTTGGTTGAGCGCACGACACGCTTCGTCATCCTGGTGAAAATGGACGGTACGACCGCGACGGATGCGATGGTCGGCTTTAGTGACAAATTGAACCGTGTTCCACGCTCACTACGGCTGTCGATGACCTACGACCAAGGGAGCGAGATGGTCAAGCATGCCGAAATAACCCAACGTACCGGGACAGCCATCTACTTCGCCGATCCACACAGCCCGTGGCAACGTGGGTCTAACGAGAATACCAATGGTCTGCTTCGACAGTATCTGTCCAAAGGAACAGACCTATCGACCTACACCCAGGAGGAGCTCGATGAGATCGCAGACTCACTCAATACCAGGCCTAGAGAGACGTTGAACGCCAAGACGCCTCTGGAGGTATACGCGGAGGTTCTCCAGAAGTCAGTGCCCGGATCTCCGGCACTCCAATAGTGTTGCGCTTGTAGGTTGAGACCGCCGAGCCGCGGCTTGAAGCCCTTGAGCACGCTGTCGAAGTTGTCACGATCGATGGCAACGAACTTGCGGTCCTTGAGTTTCGGCGGAGGGCTCAGTGGGTTGCCGGTGTAGTCACCGATGACACCCGCAACGAAGGGAAGCTCCTTCTGTTCCTGGCTGTCACCGATCTCCACGTCATAGGTGATGTGTACGCGCGGGGCACGAATACGGCCCAGCTTGTGCTGTGTACTGTCCTTTTCCGCCATGGCGTCGACTTCCTCGAATGTGCGTTTGATAAACTGATGTCGGGCTCAGATCGCTGCTACCGCCTTCAACAGGCGCTCCTTGATGCCGTCTTCTATCGCTTCGATATCACCCAGCTCGACCAACTCCTCGAAGGAGTTGTTGCCGGCGACTTCGGTACTTCGCAGAATCATGCTGTGGGCGGGCAGATGAGACGCTACCGGCGCACCTATCACGCAAAACGGCATATCGCCGAAATCTGACAGCCGTTCAAAGCTGACGGGGAAGCGAAGCCCGAGCAGCAGTCGTCCCAGTCCGGGCTCACGGTTAAGGCAGAAAAACAGCATCAGGTAGTGCGCCACGAACCTGAAAAGCTCCGCCGTGCTGCGATTGGGGTCCTTGATGATCTGGCGAAATCGCTGCAGCTCGAACCCTCTGTATCCCACCACCCACTTGACCGGACTGGTCACTCTCACCGGCCTGGCACGGCCTTCCAGAGTCACGTCGTATTCGTACGGATAGAGCTGTGGCGTCGAGCTCAGAATATCCAGCGGGACTTCCAGCTCCTGGATCAGGCGAAACGGCTGTGCCCCCGCCGTCGCCTCGAACAGCGCCTTGAAGTCCTTGAACGCATGCTGCGCATCGCGACCATTACCTTTTGGCGCGCCCAGCAGGTATTCGCCGAAAATACGCTGCGGCCGAATCAACAGCGCCAGGGTCGCCAGATAGTCCGTGGCCTGTTCCTGGAGCAGGTCGCCGACGACGCGGGTCTGCTTTCTCAGCCTGATAAACCCGTCGAGATCAAAAGATGGATCCGCCACCTGGCTTCCTCCGCTTGAAAGACTCACCCATCCTGGCTCGTCTGAAAGTCTGCATAGTTTCCAACGCCGAGAGGCCGTTGCCCTTGACCGAAAAAGGCCAGGACGGATCGACAGAACGTCCAGCTCGTAGCGAGGCCAATAGCTACAACAGTGGCTCTGCCTGACGCAGGACGAAGCCGACCAGCTCATCGCCATCGCCGGCAGAATCCGGTGGCACCCAGAGGAGACGATCGCCCTCTTCGCTCAGCTGAAACGTGATCTCTTGCGGGCGGGCTTCGAGGCAGTAGTAGGTGGCATCATCCCGGTGCTCCTGACGCCAGTCGCCCCACAGCGTCGAAGACACATTGCCCTCCGCCGCATCGACTCGGGTCCGGTGCATGAAGAAGCCATCAGGCTGCCCGCTCTCTTCGTCCCTCTTGAGCGTGATATCCGCCCGTACCAGGCGACATCCCATGCAGGGAAGCTCACCGACAAAGCGCTCGGTGACGACCACCTCCTGCGGACTGGACTCCATCACGTCAGACGACGAACACCCACTGATCAAGGCAATCAGAAGCACGGGCACTACCGCCCCGAAAAGGCGATAACGTGAGACAATGCAAGGTCGGACACCTACCGGCAGATTCACGACATTGCATAGAACTGCTGTTTTTTCTTCTTGCATAACGATGTGCGGCCTCCCTGCGAGGAGCCTTCAACCCACTTAAACGTACTTGTCCCGAAAATTCCGCCTCGGTCCTTGGCATATCAACACACGAAAATGTGAATAAAGCTGACATCCATCATGGTTTGACTGCCAACCACCAATACAATGATGAAACAGCAAAGTGGTTTAACACCAACCTTCACCGACAATCACATTAGCAATTATGTAAGTATTATGACGCCAACGTCAGGAATCCTACCATCTCCCCAATGATGCGGCGCACAAAATAAAACCTTTTTGGTGTAGGCATACGACCAATAATTTGTAAGAAATATCCTATCAACAAGTACTTATGTTTGAAAAATAAGGGGGTAAAACTAACATCCACAATAAACCAAACACCGTAAAAAACCGAAAGCCCCCTGTCCTTTCAATAGTTTAAGAAAACCCCCAAAGTTCAGCCTTAAAGTCACCTTATGCAAAAACCCATTTTTTTGCAGGACCGGTCATAGTTAGACGGCAAAATCCTACAAAAAACACCACAACAAACTCTGTGCCAATATCGCCAGAAATTCACATGGCAAAACTTGGTCACTTATCAACCGGAACTTGCCGAATAAACGCACACACCCATCCACCACGGAAGGGAAATGAACCGGGAAGACACCAACGTCAGGTATTACAGGTCAGGCAAGACCCGTGCAGGGACACCAGAACAGGAAGGCCGCAGCACTGCAGACATGCCGGTAACAACAATGCCCGACCTGAAGGCCGGGCATTGCGTCAAGGACACCGGAGGAGGGATGACTACTTGAAGTTCTTGCGCACCATGTTCTGGATCTCGCCGACAATACCGCTGCGAAAGCTCAGCACGCAGAGCACGAAGATGGACCCCAGGATGACACTGACCCAGTTGCCCAGCGGCGACTGCGCCAGCTGAGTCTGCAGGCTGACCACCAGGCCAGCGCCGACCAGCGGGCCGAACAGGGTGCCGACACCACCGACCAGGGTCATCAGGATGACCTCGCCGGACATGTGCCAGTGGGCATCGGTGAGCGAGGCAAGCTGGAACACCACCGTCTTGGTCGCGCCGGCAAGGCCAGCAAGTCCCGCCGAGATGACGAAGGCCACCAGCTTGTAGGCGTCGACGTTGTAGCCCAGTGACACCGCCCGTGGCTCGTTCTCGCGGATGGCCTTGAGCACCTGACCGAAGGGCGAGTGCACGGTGCGCTGGATGATGGCGAAGCCGATCACGAAGATCGCCAGCACCACGTAGTACATCGCCAGGTTGTCGGACAGGTCGATCAGCCCCAGCAGCTTGCCCCGCGGCACACCGTGCAGGCCATCCTCGCCCCCGGTGAAGGGCGCCTGGATGTAGAAGAAGAACATCATCTGGGCCAGCGCCAGGGTCACCATGGCGAAGTAGATGCCCTGACGGCGAATCGCCAGCGCCCCGAACAGGGTGCCGAGGATCACCGCCGCCAGGGTGCCGACGACGATCCCGAGTTCTGGCGTCAGGCCCGGATAACTCGACAGCAGAAAGCCGGTGACGTAGCCCCCGGTGGCGAGAAAGGCGGCATGGCCGAAGGACAGCAGCCCGGCGAAGCCCAGCAGCAGGTTGAAGGCACAGGCGAACAGCGCGAAGCACAGCACCTTCATCAGGAACACCGGGTAGGCAAACAGCGGCGCGACCAGGGCGATGGCCAGCAACACGATCATCAGCATGCCCTGGCGTCGGCGCGCGGCGCGGGCCCGGGTCTGAGTCGGTGTCGGCGAAGTAGTGGTTGTGGACATCTCAGGCCTCCTTTCCAAACAGCCCGGCGGGCCTCAGCATCAGCACCATGATCATCACCAGGAAGATTACGGTGTTGGCTGCCTCCGGGTAGTACACCTTGGTCAGCCCCTCGATCAGCCCCATGGCAAGACCGGTCAGGATGGCACCGAGGATCGAGCCCATGCCGCCGATCACCACCACCGCGAAGACCACGATCAACAGACTCGAGCCCATGGTCGGTGACACCGGGTACAAGGGCGCGGCGAGTACCCCGGCGAAGGCCGCCAGGGCCACCCCGAAGCCATAGGTCAAGGTGACCAGCAGCGGCACGTTGACGCCGAAGGCCTGCATCAAGGCGGGGTTCTCGGTGCCCGCCCGCAGGTAGGCGCCAAGCCGGGTGCGCTCGATGATGAACCAGGTGCCCAGGCATACCACCAGGGCCGCCACCAGCACCCAGCCGCGATAGGTCGGCAGGAACATGAAGGGCAGCTTGATGCCGCCGCTCAACGCCTCGGGAATCGGGTAGCTGGCCCCGGACACGCCGAACAGGTTGATCAGGCTACCCTCGAAGATCAGCGCCAGGCCGAAGGTCAGCAGCAGCCCATAGAGGTGATCCAGATGGGCAATGCGCCGCAGCACCAGACGCTCGAGCAGAGCACCGAAGGCGCCGACCACCAGCGGCACCAGCAACAGCGCCAGCCAGTAGTTGATGCCCAGGTACTGAGCCCCGAGCAGTGCAGCAAAGGCACCCAGCATGTACTGGGCGCCGTGGGCGAAATTGACGATCTTCAGCAGACCGAAGATGACCGCCAGCCCCAGGCTGAGCAGCGCATAGAAGGCGCCGTTGATCAGCCCCAGCATCAGCTGGCCCATGAACACCGCCAGCGGTACGCCGAATATCATGGTCATGATGATTTCCCTTGAGCATCAGGCCGGGGCACCACCCTGGTGACCCCGGCGTAGATCGAGCGCGGGCGGCTCAGTTGACGAGCTTGCAGGAACTCTCGGACAGCGGACGGTAGGCCTCTTCGGCCGGAATCGTGGCCTGGATCTCGTAAAGGTCCCACTCGCCCTCGGAGTCGGCGGGAGCCTTCACCTCGGCCAGGTACATGTCATGCACCATGCGGCCATCCTCGCGAATCTGGCCATTGCGAGCGAAGAAGTCGTTGATCGGCGCCTCGCCCAGCTTGGCCCTGACGGTGGCAGGATCGTCGGTGCCGGCTTCTTCCAGCGCCTTCAGGTACTGGGTGGTGCTGGAGTAGATGCCGGCCTGAACCATGGTCGGCATCTTGCCCACCCGCTCGAAGTAGCGCTCGGCCCACTCGCGGGACTCGTCATCCATGTCCCAGTACCAGCCGGTGGTCAACAATAAGCCCTGAGTCGTCTCCAGGCCCATGGCATGGACGTCGTTGAGGAAGATCAGCAGGCCGGCCAGCTGCTGGCCACTCTGGGTCAGGCCAAACTGGCTGGCCGTCTTGATCGCGTTGACGGTGTCGGAGCCGGCGTTGGCCAGACCGACGATCTTGGCGCCGGAGCCCTGGGCCTGAAGGATGTAGGAGGAGAAGTCGCTGGTCGGGAACGGATGGCGAACGCGATCGATGATCGTGCCACCGTTGTCGGTGACCACCTTCTCCACGTCGCTCTCGAGGGCATGACCGAAGGCGTAGTCGGCGGTGAGCATGAACCAGCTGTCGCCGCCCTGCTCGACCACCGCCTTGGCGGTACCGTTGGCCAGCGGATAGGTGTCATAGACGTAGTGGATATGGTTCGGGGTGCAGTGTTCGTTGGTGATGCTCGAGGCCGCCGAGCCGGAAATGATGGCCAGACCGCCGGCCTCCTCCAGCACCTTGGTCACGGCGATGGACACCGAGGAGGCGACCATGCCGGCCACCAGGTCGACGTTCTGCTGGTCGACCCAGCCGCGCACGGTGTTGGCGCCCACGTCGGCGCTGTTGCGATCGTCGGCGCTGAACACCTCGATGGGGGCACCGGCGACTTCGCCGCCGAAGTCCTCCACCGCCATCTTCAGCGCTTCGAGGCCGCCGGGGCCGGCCAGGTCACGGTAGGTGCCGGACATGTCGGCCAGATAGCCGATACGCACCTCGCCATCGCTGATGGCGTCCTGCGCCATGGCCGACGATGCCAGGCCCAGGCCGGTGGCGGCGGCGACCGCCAGGGCCAGGTGGCGGCGGGCAAGACGGGGGGAGGAAGCGTGTACCTTGGTCATGGGAGGCTCCTGGGGCCAGCGGCCCTTGTTGTTGTTGAATAGGTTGTTGTTTAGAAAGTGGTTGTTGAACGGCTACTGCCGGACATCTTGTGGTCGATGCAAAGGTTATCTAAAGCCTGGAAGACAGCGGCCATGGACACTAGACCCCGAGCAGGCTGTTGAGGTGCTCACGACGAGCATCCAGATCACGCGCCTCGATGGTCTCGATGATGCGACCGTGTTCCATCACGAAGTGGCGATCGGCCAGGGGCGCGGCGAAGCGGAAGTTCTGCTCCACCAGCACGATGGTCATGCCCCGAGACTTGAGGGTAATCAGCACCTCGGCGAGCTTCTGGTTGATGACCGGTGCCAACCCCTCGGTGATCTCGTCGAGCAGCAGGATCTCGGCCCCGGTACGCAGGATGCGGGCCATCGCCAGCATTTGCTGCTCGCCGCCGGACAGCCGCGTCCCCTGACTGCGACGCCGCTCGTAGAGATTGGGGAACATGGCGTAGATGTCATCCAGGCTCATTCCGCCCGAGCGCACGGTGGGCGGCAGCAGCAGGTTCTCCTCGACGTCGAGACTGGCGAAGATGCCACGCTCCTCGGGGCAGTAGCCGACCCCCAGACGCGGGATGTGATGAGGCTTCATGGCCAGGGTCTCCTGGCCGTTGATCTTGATCGAGCCACTGCGCGAACCGACCATGTTCATGATGGTCTTCAGGGTGGTGCTGCGTCCGGCACCGTTGCGCCCCAGCAGGGTCACCAGCTCTCCCCGCTTCACGCGCAGCTCCACGCCGTGCAGGATATGCGACTCGCCGTAGAAGGCGTTGACGTCCGCTAGACTGAGCGCTTCGTCGCCGTGGGCGCCGACCGCCGGTGAAGCAGTTGGCGTGTCGAGAGTCTGGTTCATGCGCTGGCCTCCTCACCGACGCTGGCTTCACTGCCCATGTAGGCTTCACGCACCGCCGGATCGGCCGAGACGCTGGCATAGTCGCCTTCGGCCAGTACCGAGCCCCGGGCCAGCACGGTGATGCGATCACAAAGACGACTGACGACGCTCAGATTGTGCTCGACCATCAACACGGTACGCCCGGCAGAAACCCGCCGAATCAGCTCGACGATACGGTCGACGTCCTCGGCTCCCATGCCCTGGGTGGGCTCGTCGAGCAGCATCACGGTGGGCTCCAGCGCCAGGGTGGTGGCCACCTCCAGCGCACGCTTGCGTCCGTAGGGCAACTCCACGGTGAGGACATCGGCGACGTCGGCCAGTCCCACCTGCTCGAGCAGTTCCATGGCACGCTGGTTGAGTGGCTCCAGCGAGCGCTCTGACTTCCAGAAGTGGAAGGAGGTGCCGAGCTTGCGCTGCAGGGCCACACGCACGTTCTCGAGCGCGGTCATGTGGGCGAACACGGCGGATATCTGGAACGAACGCACCAGCCCCAGCCGCGCGATCTCGTTGGCCCGCATGCGGGTGATCGGCTTGCCGCGATAGAGGATCTCGCCGCGGGTCGGCGGAAGAAACTTGGTGAGCAGATTGAAGACCGTGGTCTTGCCGGCGCCGTTGGGGCCAATCAGGGCGTGGATGTGCCCTTCCGTGATCTTGAGATCCACGCCGTCCACGGCGGTGAAGCCACGAAACGACTTGGTCAGGCCACGGGTCTCTAGCACGTACTGCTGGGTCATGTGGCGTCCTCTGCGGGACCGGGGTCCCTGGCTTGAGGTTGTTATGGTTGTTCGATGCCGCGATGGCGACGCTCTACTTTACGTTTACGTAAGCTAGAAGAGTCAAAGGCCCGACGCAATTGGCCAAGCGTTGAACAAGACCAAAGATGTATTCTCCGCATTTCAATAGGTTGCTTACGACAAACCGGCAACACCTTGGCCCCGCGAGGTTTTCCCCCTGAAAAGCACAAGGCCCCCGTCGCGCTGGCGCGACGGGGGCCTGAAAGAAGAGGCTCCAATGGTTCGGTCCTCGTCGAGCGACTGGTCAGCCACCACGACCAGCGCCCGCGTCCTGCTCAGCACTCGATGGCGTTGACGGCGAGCCCCCCCTTGGAGGTTTCCTTGTACTTCTCCTGCATGTCGGCGCCGGTGTCGCGCATGGTGCGGATGGCCTTATCCAGCGAGATGAAGTGCTCACCATCACCGCGACAGGCCATCAGGGCGGCGTTGATGGCCTTGACCGAGGCAATCGCATTGCGCTCGATGCAGGGCACCTGGACCAGGCCTCCGACCGGATCGCAGGTCAGCCCCAGGTTGTGTTCGAGGCCAATCTCGGCGGCGTTCTCGACCTGGGGAACGCTGGCCCCCATGACTTCGGCGAGTCCGGCCGCGGCCATGGCGCAGGCCGATCCCACCTCACCCTGACAGCCCACCTCGGCGCCGGAGATGGAGGCATTCTTCTTGCACAGGATGCCGACGGCGCCGGCGGTCAGCAGGAAGTTGACCACGTCCTTCTCACAGGCACCGGGCTGAAACTTCATGTAGTAGTGCAGCACGGCGGGAATGATCCCCGCGGCGCCATTGGTGGGCGCGGTGACCATGCGCCCACCGGCGGCATTTTCCTCGTTGACCGCCAGGGCGTAGACGTTGACCCAGTCCATCGCCGAAAACGTCGTGGCGATCAGCCCCGCGTCATCGCCCATCGCCTCGAGACGGCGATACAGTGACGCGGCGCGACGCTTGACGTTGAGCCCGCCAGGCAACACCCCTTCCCCCTCGACACCACGGTTGACGCAGGCCTGCATGGCTTGCCAGATATCCCACAGACCGGAGCGCACCTCGGCTTCGCTGCGCCAGGCCTTCTCGTTTTCCAGCATCAGCTCGCTGATGCTCATGCCATGCAGACGACACAGCGCCATCAGTTCCGCGCCGCTGTTGAAGTCGTAAGGCAAGGGGGTGGTGTCGGAATCCAGCGCTCCGTCCCGGGCCTGGGCCTCGTCGACGACGAAGCCACCTCCGACCGAGTAGTAGGTCTCGCGCTTGACCTCCTCGCTGTGCCCCTTGGCCACCAGCGTCATGGCGTTGGGGTGATAGGGCAGGCTCTCCTCGTGCCACTTAAGGTCTCTGGCCCACAGGAAAGGCACCGCCACCTGACCACCAAGCAACAGGGTCTGGCTCTCGAGCAGCTCTTCGATGCAGGGGCCAACAACGGCCGGATCGATGCGGTCTGGACGCTCACCCATCAGTCCCATCACGCAGGCGCGATCGGTGGCGTGGCCCTTGCCGGTGGCCGACAGCGAACCGTAGAGGTGAATCTCGATCCCCGCGACGCGCTCCAGCAGGTCCTGCGACCGCAGCGCCTCGACGAAGTCGTAGGCGGCCTTCATCGGCCCCACGGTGTGGGAGCTGGACGGCCCGATCCCGATCTTGAACAGGTCGAATACGCTGATAGCCATGGCGCTGCCTCTTGTACGAATGACGCGAAGTGTGGGGCATGAGGGGCGGAGGTCCGAGACCTGCGAGGTCAATTTCGCTAAAGCGAGGGCTGTCGTTCCTCCGGGATATCGTTATGCTGGCTGCCATCGCTTCGATGGACAAGGCAGAATATCTTGCCTTCACTATAGCTCAGCTAAACCATACCTAAACCACCGCCATACCACGGCCAGACTATGACCTCTTGTCGGAACACATCGCAATGAGTCGACTGCTCAACGCCCAGACCCACGCCTGGCTGAAGGGGTTCGCCGTCAGCGCCCGCCACCTGTCCTTCACTCGAGCGGCGGAGGAACTGCACGTCACCACCGGCGCCGTCAGCCAGCAGATCAAGCAACTGGAGGACCGGCTGGGCTTCAAGCTGTTCCGACGCCTGCCCCGTCGCCTGGAGCTGACCGAAGAAGGCAAGCGCCTGGCCGCCGTGGTGGACGACGCCTACCAGGCGGTGGGACTCGAGGTGAGTCGCCTGCGCAGCGGGGTAATGAGTGGGGTGATCCGCCTGCGCTCGGTGCCCTCCTTCCTCAACAAGTGGCTGATGCCCCGCCTGCCGCGTCTGCAGGCCAGGTTTCCCGATATCGAACTGCATATCACCGCCGAGGACAGCAACATCTCGTTGCGTGACGGCGACTTTGACCTCGCGCTCGACCTCAACGACGGCCACTATCCGGGACTTGCCATCACCCCGCTGATGCAGGAACGCATCTTCCCGGTCTGTTCACCCGGCCTGCTGAAGGGCCGCCCACCGCTCAGACGTCCCGAAGACCTGGCCTGGTACCCGCTGCTGCATGACATCACCGCCTGGCGCGGCAGCCAGGAGTATGGCGAGTGGCGCCACTACCTGTCCGCCATCGGCGCCCCTTCGATCAATCTGGAGCGTGGCTACACCTTCAACCGCAATCACCTCACCATGGAGGCCGCCATCGCCGGCATGGGCGTGGCGATCGCCCGGGAAACACTGATCACCAGCGAGTTGAAGAGCGGCGCCCTGATCGCCCCCTTCCGCGCCCGCGTCGACAGTGGCAAGCAGTACGGCATCGTCCACGCCGCAGGCGCTACCGACGATCGCCGGGTCAAGGCCGTGCACGACTGGCTGGTGGAAGAGGCCGGCCGCAGCACTAACCACTAACCCCCGTGCCTGGACGAGCGGCCCTGACCAAGCCATCGGGCACCTGTCTTGCGCCTTGCCTATGCTGTATAAGCATATGGCGAAGACTGGCGAAGAATCCTTTGGGATTCCCAGACACTCCCCCGGCTCGACGGGTATAATCACGCCCAGATACACCCCTTTTCTGGAGATTGAGAGGGATGCTCAATACCCCCCCTTCCATCACGCCTGCCATCAGCTTTCGCGCGACCTGCGCCAGAGCCTTGCTCTATATCCTGATCATCGGCGCGATGATGCAGGGCGTGCTGTGGGAGACCGGCCTGCCCGAAAAGATTCGCTTCAGCGAAGTCGGCTTTACCGAGAGCATGCAGACACTGTGGCTGCTGATCAGCTGCCTCTTGCTGATCTACGCCCGCCAGGTGCTGGGCGGCCTGCCACGGGTGACGCTATTGATGTTCGGTCTGCTCGGCGCCGCCCTGATTCGCGAGCAGGACGCCTTTCTCGACGCCTACGTCTTCGACGGCGCCTGGCAGACCCTGGTGACCCTGCTGCTGCTGCCCATTCTGTATAGCGTGCTGCGCCAGCGTCACGCCTTCGTGCGCGAGTTCGAGGAGTTCGTCGAAAGCTTCGCCTTCGGCCTGTTTGCCGCAGGCTTCCTTTGCACCTTTGCCTTCTCGCGGCTCTACGGCCGCAGCGAGATGTGGGAGGCCCTGCTCGCCGAACGCTACGTCAGGGTATTCAAGGACGCCGCCGAAGAGGTCACGGAACTGTTCGGGTACACCCTGCTGATGTTCGCCATGGTCGAACTGGTGCTGTGGATCCGCCGGCGCCAGGCCAGAAGCCAATAGCTCGCGACCACCACAGCGTCGTGACACGACAACGCCCGCGGCCATCACCGCGGGCGTTGTCGCTTTCAGCCTTCGCTCGCCGGAAACGCTCGCGTGCGGCAGCGCTTCACCCTGATTCGATGACATGAAAAAACGCCCGTGGCTTTCGCCACGGGCGTCCTGTGCTCACCCTACTGCTTCGCTGTCGAAACAAGCCCTGCTCGGTCGAGACAGGCGTTACTCGTCGAGGAAGGAGCGCAGCGGTTCGGAGCGGGTCGGATGGCGCAACTTGCGCAGCGCCTTGGCCTCGATCTGACGGATACGCTCGCGGGTCACGTCAAACTGCTTGCCGACCTCCTCGAGGGTGTGGTCGGTGTTCATGTCGATACCGAAGCGCATCCGCAGCACCTTGGCTTCGCGGGCGGTCAGGCCACCGAGCACGTTGCGCGTGGCTTCGACAAGACCCTCGCCGGTGGCCGAGTCGATCGGCAGCACCATGGTGGAGTCTTCGATGAAGTCACCCAGGTGCGAATCGTCGTCGTCACCGATCGGCGTCTCCATGGAGATCGGCTCCTTGGCGATCTTGAGCACCTTGCGCACCTTGTCTTCCGGCATCTCGAGACGCTCGCCCAGTTCTTCAGGCGTCGGCTCGCGACCCATCTCCTGCAGCATCTGCCGCGAAACGCGGTTGAGCTTGTTGATGGTCTCGATCATGTGCACCGGAATACGGATGGTGCGCGCCTGGTCGGCGATGGAACGCGTGATCGCCTGACGAATCCACCAGGTGGCGTAGGTCGAGAACTTGTAGCCGCGACGATATTCGAACTTGTCCACCGCCTTCATCAGGCCGATGTTGCCTTCCTGGATCAGGTCGAGGAACTGCAGGCCGCGATTGGTGTACTTCTTGGCGATGGAGATGACCAGACGCAGGTTGGCCTCGACCATCTCCTTCTTGGCACGGCGAGCCTTGGCCTCACCGATGGACAGGCGACGATTGACCTCCTTCACCTCGCTCACCGGCAGCTGGATCATCTCCTCCTCGAAGGCGATCTTGCGCTGGGCACGCTGAACATCGGCCTTGAGCGGCGCGAGACGATCGGCGTAGCGGGCGTTGTCGGCCATGAAGTCGTCGAGCCAGTCGAGCCGGGACTCGTTGCTCGGGAAGGCCTTGATAAAGGCCTTGCGCGGCACCTTGGCCTGCTTAACCAGGAGCTGCATCACCGTCTTTTCCTGGGCACGCACCTGCTCGACGCTGATGCGGACCTGTCCGACCAGACGTTCGAAGTGCTTGGGCACCAGCTTGATCGGAGAGAACAGCTCGGCCAGACGTGCCAGCTCTTCCTGAGCCTCACGGGACTGACGACCGTGGGTCTCGATGGCGGCGTTGGCGGCCTGGCTCTGCTCGCGAATCTGCCCGAAACGCGCACGGGCCTCTTCCGGATCCGGGCCACCACCGGAGTCGTCCTCTTCTTCCTCGCCGTCTTCGTCGTCGTCGCTGGCAGCCTGCTCGTCTACCTCGGGCACTTCTGCCTCGGCCACGCCGGGGATGCCTTCGTCGGGGTCGATGAAGCCGGAAAACAGGTCAGAGAGACGTCCCGGCGCTTCCTCGTCCTGGGTGGCATCGTAGGCATCGAGGATCGACTCGACGGCACCCGGCACATAGGCCAGCGCCGACATGACTTCACGGGTGCCTTCTTCGATGCGCTTGGCGATCTCGATCTCGCCTTCACGAGTCAACAGCTCGACGGTGCCCATCTCGCGCATGTACATGCGCACCGGGTCCGTGGTGCGACCGACATCGCTTTCCACCGCGGCCAGGGCCGCCACTGCCTCTTCAGCCGCGGATTCATCGGTTGAGTGATCCGACATCATCAGGGTATCTTCGTCGGGAGCTTCCTCGACTACGTTAATACCCATGTCATTGATCATGCCGATGATATCTTCCACCTGGTCGGGGTCGGCGATATCTTCGGGAAGGTGGTCGTTGACCTCGGCATAGGTCAGGAAGCCCTGTTCCTTGCCGCGCGCGATCAACTCCTTCAGACGTGACTGCTGCTGCGCATTTCCAGCCATAGAAACCCTATCTCGACGAAGAAGAATGAAGCACCTGAAGCGCTAAGGTGGAGAAACTCGGTAAGCCGGACAGTATAGCGGTTTTGGGGCCACTTCTGCCAGTCTGGAGTGTTTGCGCGATGTCTCAGGTGTGTTAGTTTATCTGGTTGCGCCACTTGTCAGCGCCGTATCCCTTAGATGGTGATGGTAGGACAAAATTCAACCCTACCCGCATCCATACCTCATATTTGTCGTCGAACGCTCACAGGTTCTTACCATTGGTGGTAGCCGAACCTGCCGTCGTGACAGCGCTCGCGCCCTCCCGCAAGCGACCTAGCGGCCCGCCGCCAGCAACTCCATCAAGCGCCCGCGTTCTTCACTCGACAACCGCTCGCCGGACTGTTGCCGCCTCAGCAAGGCGTCGATCTCTTCCTGCCGGGACGGAGTCTGACTGGCTCTCTGAAAATAGCTCACCAGACCATCGAGCTCCGCTGCCCTGGCTGCCACCGGGATCAACAACTCCCGTCGCGCCAGCGCCGCCAGCCGCTCACCGTCCTCGCTACCGTGGAAGTGCATCAGCAGCACCTGAGCGCTTGAGTAGCCGCCAGCGCGCAGCAAGGTAATGACCTCCCGGCACAGCCGGGCGTCCTCGTCCTGCCCCCCGCACCAGTCCAGCGATTCGGGCAAGCGCTCCACCAGCCTGGGCTCGTGAACCAGCAATTGCAGGGTTCGCGCCATCAGGCCAAGGGCGCCCCCGGAACGGCGCGGCCGTGGAGCCGGCTCGCCGTCCTCGACGACGGGTTCGAAAAACTCATCGACCGGCGCGAAGTCGTTGTCCTCGGGCGCCGGCGCCAGCAGCGCCTCGAAGCGCGACTGCTCGACCCCGGTGCGACGTGAGAGCTCGGTCAGCATCAGCGACTTGAGCACCCCCTGGGGCAGCTTCTCGATCGCAGCCAGCACCTGACTGGCGTAGCGCTCTCGCGATTCAAGCTGGGCCAGATCGCGCCCCTGGGCGGCGTGCTCGAACAGAAACTCCGACAGAGGGCTTGCGCAGGTCACCCGATCCTCGAAAGCCTCGGTTCCCTCCTTGCGCACCAGGGAGTCGGGATCCTCTCCCTCCGGCAGGAACAGGAAGCGTGCCTGGCGACCATCGATCATCTCCGGCAGCACCGTTTCCAGCGCCCGCGCCGCCGCCTGACGTCCCGCCTTGTCGCCGTCGAAGCAGAACACTACTTCGCTGACCAGACGGAACAGCCGACGCAGGTGATCGGCGGTGGTGGCGGTGCCAAGCGTCGCCACCGCGTTGCGGATGCCGAACTGGGCCAGCGCCACCACGTCCATGTAGCCCTCGACGATCAGCAGGCGTTCCAGGCGATGATTGGCCTGACGTGCCTCATAGAGGCCGTAGAGCTCGCGCCCCTTGTGGAACACCGGCGTCTCGGGCGAGTTCAAATACTTGGGCTTGGCGTCGCCCATCACTCGGCCGCCGAAGCCAAGCGTCCTGCCGCGAATATCGCGGATCGGAAAGACCACCCGGTCGCGGAAGCGGTCGTAGCTGCGGCCACTGTCCTCGTGATGCACCAGCAGGCCGTACTCGATCTGCACCGACTCATCGACGCCCTGGCTGCCCAGGTGTCGCTTCAGCGCCTCCCACTGGGCCGGCGCGTAACCGATGCCGAAGGTCTCGCGCACCTCATCGGACAGCCCTCGACCCTCGAGGTATTCGCGCGCCGCCTTGCCTTCCGGCATCTTGAGCCGCTCGCGAAAATAGCTGGCCGACATTTCCAGCAGGTTGACGCCTTCCTTGCGCTTCTTCTCGCGGGCCTGGGCGCGAGGATCGTCCGCTCCTTCCCTCGGCACTTCCATTCCCATCCGCGAGGCCAGCTGCTCCACCGCTTCGGGAAACCGCAGCTTGTCGTACTCCATCAGAAAGCGCAGGGCGTTGCCGTGGGCGCCGCAGCCGAAGCAGTGATAGAACTGCTTGTCCGCACTGACCGTGAAAGACGGGCTCTTTTCCTGGTGGAAGGGGCACAGACCGGAATGGTTGCGCCCGGCCTTTTTCAGCTTGACGCGCTCTCCCACCACTTCGACCACGTCGACGCGGGCAAGGAGATCATCGATGAAACGCTGGGGAATCTGACCGGCCATATTCTGCTCGACAGGAGCCCTCTCGACTGAAGCGCGCTAGTCCAGACTGAAACGCGCTAGACAATGCACTAGCAGGAGCAAGAGAAGCGAAGCGGGAAGTCGGCGACAAACGTCAGAAAAACAAGCGGCCACCTCAATGGCGGCCGCTTGGCGTCCTCCTGAACCGAGGGCGGCGGACCGCGCTCGACTCAAGTACGGATCAATAGAGCCGTTCGAAACGCTTGCGCTCGCGCTGGAGCTTCTTGGCGTGACGCTTGACAGCGGCAGCAGCCTTGCGCTTGCGCTCGGCAGTCGGCTTCTCGTACTGCTCACGACGACGAACCTCGGACAGAACGCCGGCTTTTTCACAGGAACGCTTGAAGCGACGCAGAGCGACGTCAAACGGCTCGTTATCACGTACTTTGACAGAAGGCATTAAGCACTCACCTACCTTGGGTAACTTGAGTTCGGTTTGTACGCACACCTTCAAGGCCAATACCCCGCACCACTCCTTGTCCGGCCAACCCTTGAGCTGACAACAGCTCAGCGCAGGAACCCTGCGGGCATGACCTGAAACGGAACAGAGACGGGGGAAGCGAGCCCTGGATGCACGACCCAGTCTTGCAGCGGACAGTATTTTAGTGACCATCCCGCTTTCTTGCAAATGCTTTCGTCTCGCTCACCCTTCAATCTGCACCCGCCGCCAGCGCTGCTTGCCTGCCACAAGGCGCGCCGCGGCCGCCGAAAGGGAGCCCGTCGCTTATGCAGCGGAAGCCAAATCGGCGTAGAATACTCCCCCCTTTCACCGTTTCCCGAGCCCGATCCATGCGCGTACTAGGCATCGAAACCTCCTGCGACGAGACCGGCGTCGCCCTTTACGACACCGACCGCGGCTTGCTGGCCGATGCGTTGCATAGCCAGGTGGCGATGCACGCGGACTACGGCGGTGTGGTGCCGGAACTCGCCTCTCGCGACCATACCCGGCGCCTGCTGCCGCTGATCGACCAGGTGCTCTCTGGAGCACAGCTCGAACGCACCCAGCTGGACGCCATCGCCTACACGGCAGGCCCCGGGCTGGTCGGCGCGCTGATGGTCGGCGCCAGCACCGCCCACGGCATGGCCCGCGCACTCGGCATTCCGGTGCTCGGCGTTCATCATATGGAAGGACACCTGCTCGCTCCCATGCTCGAGGACGAGCCTCCGGCCTTTCCCTTCGTGGCATTGCTGGTCTCGGGCGGCCACACCCAGCTGGTCCAGGTTGACGGCATCGGGTGCTATCAGCTGCTGGGCGAATCGGTGGACGATGCCGCCGGCGAAGCCTTCGACAAGGCTGCCAAGATGCTCGACCTCGACTACCCCGGCGGCCCACGGGTAGCTGCCCTGGCCGAGAGCGGCGACCCGGGCCGCTTCCGCTTCCCCCGGCCGATGACCGATCGCCCGGGTCTCGACTTCAGCTTTTCGGGGCTCAAGACCCACACCCTGACCGCCATTCGTCAGTTAGAACAGGCTGGCCAGCTCGACGACCAGGCCCGCGCCGACGTCGCCAGGGCCTTCGAGGAAGCCGTCGCCGACACCCTGGCGATCAAGTGCCGTCGGGCCCTCAAGCAGACCGGGCTCACCCGCCTGGTGGTGGCCGGCGGTGTCAGTGCCAATGTGCGCCTGCGCGCCAAGCTGGAAGAAGCGACGCGAAAACAGGGGGCTCGCGCCTACTACCCTCGCGGCCGCTTCTGCACCGACAACGGGGCCATGATCGCTTATGCGGGAGCCCAGCGTTTGATCGCAGGAGAAAAGGATATCGTGGGTCAGATGAAGGCGGTGCCGCGCTGGCCGATGGATCAACTCAGCGCGCCGTAGTCGACTAGCAAGAAGAAAGGGCCAAGAAAGGGCCATGATTGCGCTCTCTATACGCCCAGCAGCCCTGCCTGCCCCATCGAGCCGGTCGCTTTACAGGTGGGGCTCCTTGCCCTGGCGCAGTCGGCCGATATTGATGGCGTGGCGGGCCACCACAAGACCGGCGAATACCAGCACCACCCAGACAAAGTCCGGCGCCAGCCACAGACTCAGCAGCGGGGCCAGGGTGGCGCTGGTCAGTGAGGCCACCGCCGCGGTGTGCGCCCACCAGGCAAGCAGCGCCCAGATCACGGCGCTGACCAAGGCTACCCCAGGGGTCAACAACAGCATCACGCCGAAGGCGCTGGCCACCGCCTTGCCACCACGGAAGCGATACCACGCCGGGTAGCAATGACCCAGCAGCACACCGAGCCCCACCAGGCCTAGCCCCCAGGGCGGCAGTTCGATCCACAGGCCGAGCAGCAGCACCGGCCAGCTTTTCAGGGCGTCGATCGCCAGCGTCGCCAGCGCCAGCGGCACGCCGTGCTGGCGAAGCACATTGGAGAAGCCGGGATTGCAGGAGCCGCTGAGCCGCGGATCCGGGCGCCCGGCCCAGCGGCAGACGCTGATGGCGCCCAGCCAGGTGCCGCTCAGGTAGGCAAGAGCGGTCAAGGGCAGTATCACTTCCAACGATGAACCCATGGCGACTCCTGGCCTGACGCAACCGGTGCTGGCGAAAGATGCCACACTCAAGGGCATTCCGTCGTAGTTTGCCAGTACGAGCACTCGCGAGTCACCCGCGGCCTGTTTCCCGGGGGGCGGCTCAAGTACAATCGGGCGCCTTGTCACACCTGCTTTTCCCGGTTCTTGCTTAGCGGCCGGGAGGACAATCACCGGGGATCACCGATGGATCAGGTACTGATCGAAGGCCTTGAACTGGATACCGTCATCGGCGTCTATGACTGGGAGCGCAGCATCACCCAGCGCCTGACGCTGGACCTGGTGCTGGCCACCGACATCCGCGCTGCAGCGCAAGACGATGACCTGAGCCAGACCCTCGACTATGACGCCATCAGCCGTCGCATCGGGGTCTTCGCCGAAGAACACAGCTTCGAGTTGGTGGAAACCTTTGCCGAGCGGCTGGCGGAACTATTGCAGGAGGAGTTCGGCGTACCCTGGCTGAAGATGACCCTGCGCAAGCCCGGGGCGGTGGCCAACGCCCGCGCCGTAGGCGTCAGCATCGAGCGCGGTCAGCGCCCCGGGGGCCACTGATGGCGCTGGTAACCCTGAGTCTTGGCAGCAATATCGAGCGCGACCAGCATATTCGCGTCTGCCTGGACGCCCTGTCGGAGACCTTTGGCGAGCTTGCCATCTCGCGGGTCTACGAAAGCAAGCCGGTCGGCTTCGAAGACGGTCGCAACTTCTACAACCTGGTGGTCGCCCTCTACAGCGACTGGTCCGTTGGCGAACTGCAGGCCTGGTGCAAACGGCTCGAGGCCGCCAATGGTCGACGCAAGGACAGCCCCAAGTTCAGCCCTCGCACCCTCGACGTGGACATCCTCACCGTCGGCGAGCAGGTAGGCGACATCGACGGCGTCAGCCTGCCGCGAGGCGAAATCCTGCACCACGCCTTCGTGCTCTGGCCCATGGCCGAGCTGCTGCCGGAGCACCGCCACCCCCTCGACGGGCGCTGCTATCAGGAGATCTGGCAGGCCTTCGACGCGGACGACCAGCCGTTGTGGCCCATCGAGTTCCACTGGGGGGATCGGGCGCTGCCTTCACGCGCGGCACTCGAGGGGGCATTTGAGAAATAGCAGCGCAAGCCCGCTAGCGCCAGGCGTCTTCCAGGACGGCAAGCCGCCTGTGTCGTAACTCCTGACCCAGCGCCGCACCCTTGAAGCCCTCATCGAGCAGGTCTCTGGGCGAGAGCGCCAGCGCCGTACGATAGCCCAGCGCCAAGCGCTCGGCGTCCCCGGGACGCCTAAGTGCCAGCACCGCCAGCAGCGGCGCCACCCGCTCACCGCGGCGCCAGGCGTCGATGCCATCGAGCCAGTCCATGGCGATCGACGGCGCCGAGCGATCACCGTCCTGAGCAAGCGACGACGCCAGCTGCCGGGTCGACGCCAACTGATGCCCGGCGTCACGATAGTCGTTGGGTAGCTTGAGGCGTTCCTCCAGGGCCTTGCGTGCGGGCGCACTCAGCGCCTCCACCAGGCGCCCCCAGCGCCAACAGGGCGAACCGGACAACGCCTCGGGCAATCTCGTCATCCGCACAAGCGCGCGCTCCAGGGCATCACCGCCCGCCTCGTTCAGCGCCGGCATCAGCCGCTCAAGTGCACCGCAGGCGGCCAGGGCATCGAAGTAATGCCGCGGCTCGGGCTCGCCGAGCGCTTTCTCGGTCTCCACCCAGACCCGCTCGGCCACCAGATGGTCGAGCTCACCGCTGTCGGCCAGTTGGCGCATCAGCGCCTGGGTCGGTTCGGCGATGCGAAAGCCAAGGCCTGCATAACGGGCCAGAAAGCGGGCGGTACGCAGCACCCTCAAGGGATCCTCGACGAAGGCCGGGCTGACGTGGCGCAGCAGTCGATCATCGAGGTCTCGACGGCCATCGAAGGGATCCACCAGTGCGCCGTCGAGCGACTCGGCCATGGCGTTGATGGTCAGATCGCGACGGGCCAGGTCTTCCTCCAGGGTCACCTCGGGGCTGGCGTGCACCACAAAGCCGGTATAGCCGTGACCGGACTTTCGCTCGGTCCGCGCCAGGGCGTACTCTTCGTGGGTCTCGGGGTGCAGAAATACCGGAAAGTCGCGCCCCACCGGGCGAAAACCACGCTGGCGCATGGCCTCGGGGGTGGCGCCGACCACCACCCAGTCGGTGTCCTTCACCGGCCAGCCAAGTAGAGCGTCGCGTACCGCGCCCCCCACCCGATAGACCTCCAGCCCCGCACAAGGCTCGTCGCCCTGGCGCTGCTCGCGATCCCGGGTCATGACGCCGTCCGGCTCACCCGTTCGGGCAGGCGATGCTGCCACTCGGAAAAACCACCATCGAGGCTGTAGACACGCTCGAAGCCCTGGGCGCTGAGCCAGCTTGCCGCCTGCTGGCTGGAATGGCCGTGATAGCACACCACTACCAGGGGCCTATCCTTCGGCGTTTGCTCGACCAACGGCCCTACGCTGTGGTTGTCCAGATGGCGGCTGCCGGGAATGTGGCCCTGGGCGTAGCTGCCGGGATCGCGAATATCGACGAGACACAGCTCGCCTTGCTCATCGAGCCACTGGCTCAGGCGCTCGATATCCAGATGTTCGAAGGCGGCGGACGTCATATGGACTCCTTGATAAAGGGAAGGGTCGGGCACGGGGAAGCGGGTATCGGCGAGTGGCCTGCGGCGTTACGCAAACTGCCGACTGGGCACGCTGATGCGCTCGCCGCTGTCCAGGTCCAGCGCGGTCAGACTGCCGCCCCAGACGCAGCCGGTATCCAGCGCCTCGGCGCGAACCCGACTGCCGCTGGCCTCGCCGTTGAGCGCGGCCCAGTGGCCGAACAGCAGCCAGGGATCATCCTGGCGAGGGTACTGAAACCAGGGAGCGAAGCCGTCCGGCGCGCTGTCCAGGCCTTCCTTGGCGTCAAAATCCAGGCGCCCCTCGGCGTCGATGAAGCGCATACGGGTCAGGGTATTGACGATGGCCCGCAGGCGGTCGACCCCTTCCTGGTGCGGCTTGAAGCGGCGCGGACGATTGCCGTACATGCGCGTGAGAAAATCGCCGGCACGCTCGCCGGTCAGCATCCACTCGACCTCACCGGCCAGCGACTCGGCCTGATCCAGCCCCCACTGGGGCGGCAGGCCGGCGTGGGTCATCAGGGTATTGCCATCGCGCACCAGCAGCGGCCTGGCCTGGAGCCAGTCGAGCAGGGTCTCGCGATCCTCGGCCTCTAGAATATCGTCGATGGTGTCCTTGCGCTTGGTCGCGGCGCCACCTCGCGCGACCGCCAGCAAATGCAGGTCGTGGTTGCCTAGCACCACCCTGGCCGCCTCCCCCAGCGCCATCACTTCGCGCAGGCAGGCCAGCGACCCCGGCCCGCGGTTGACCAGATCTCCGGCCAGCCACAACTGATCCCGACGTGGATCGAAGTCGAGCGCCTCGAGCAGGGCGATGAATTCCTCGTGACAGCCTTGAAGGTCACCGATAGCGTAGCGTTTCATAGGATCTCGGGGCTCTTGAAGGTCGTTCGATGCGCCAGATCAGTGAATCTGGTTGGGTGTGGCCAGGCGAAACACCGTGATCGGCACTTCGAAGGGACGCTGGCTGGCGGTGTCCACGCAGGTATAGGCCCCTTCCATGAACCCTACCGGCCCGTCGAGAATGGCACGACTGGTGTACTGGAAGGTCTGACCGGGACCTATCATCGGCTGCTTGCCGACCACCCCCTTGCCGCGAACCTCCTGGACCTGCCCGCTGGTCTGGGTGATCTTCCAGAAACGCGCCATCAACTGGATATTCCCCGGCGAATGATTGTGCACCGTCACCGTGTAGCTGAACACGAAGCGGTTCTCCATCGGCGAAGATTCATCTTCACGATAGGCGGGCTCCACATCGACCCTTACGTCGGGCATCTCGCTCATGACGGGTTCTCCTCTGCACTCAAGGCGTTGGCGATGGACACGAACTCTTCCACCTCCAGCGTCTGGGGCCGCCGGCTCGGATCGATACCGAGGGCCTCGAGGGCGTCACCGTCGATGCGTCCCTTGAGATTGTTGCGCAGCGTCTTGCGCCGCTGACCGAAGGCCTCGCGCACCACGTCGAACAGCAACGTCTCGTCCTTGGCCCGCCCCTGGGGTCGCTCACGCGGGGTCAGCCTGACGATGGCCGAGTCCACCTTGGGACGCGGCACGAAGGCCTCCGGCGGTACCACGAACAGCGAATCGACGTCGCAGAAGTACTGCGCCAGCACCGACAGCCGCCCACGATCACCTCCGCCCGGTGGCGCCGCAAGACGATCCACCACCTCCTTCTGCAGCATGAAGTGCATGTCCTGGATGGCGTCGCCGGCCTTGAGCAAGTGCGAGATCAGCGGGGTCGAGATGTTGTAGGGAAGGTTGCCGACGACCCGGAGTGGCTGGCCCTCGCCGCGTAGCGCAACGAAGTCCATCTTGAGGGCGTCGCCTTCGTGGATGACGAAGTTCGGGTGATTGAAGAATTGCACCCGCAGCCCCGGAATCAGGTCCCGGTCCAGCTCGATGACCTCCAGATCACCGTCGGTGGCATCGAGCAGTGGTTCGGTCAGCGCCCCCTGGCCAGGGCCGATCTCGACCATACGGTCGCCGGGGCGCGCCCCGATGGAACGCACGATGCGCGAGATGACGCCGGGATCACGCAAGAAGTTCTGACCGAAGCGCTTGCGGGCCCGGTGCGCCGTGGGGCGGGATGACATGCTTGAATCCTTTGCAAAACGAGGGTTGGGGTGACGGACCTTCAGCGCTCGGCCACCCGGCTGCCCATATCCTCGGCGAGGGCAATCGCCACCGCCAGGCTATCGGGACTGGCGGTGCCATGCCCGGCCAGGTCCAGGGCGGTGCCGTGGTCCACCGAGGTCCGTGCCAGCGGCAGCCCTAATGTGATGTTGGCGGCCTGGCCGAATCCCGAGTACTTGAGCACCGGCAGACCCTGGTCATGATACATCGCCAGCACCGCGTCGACGCCGTCGAGATGGCGCGGGGTGAAAAGGGTATCCGCCGGCAGCGGCCCGTCAAGGGCCAGTCCTTCTTCACGTAGCCGTTCGAGCACCGGGGTGATGATCTCGATCTCTTCGCGCCCGAGATGCCCATCCTCGCCGGCGTGGGGGTTCAGACCGCACACGGCGATCCGCGGAGAGACAACGCCAAAGAAGTCTGTCAGGTCCCGAGCCAGTATACGCAGCACTCGCTCGAGCCCCTTTTGAGACAGCGCATCGGCCACCTCGCGCAGCGGCAGGTGGGTGGTCGCCAGGGCCACCCGCAGCGGTATCGAACGCAATGGATCAGTGGTGGCGTCGGCCGAGACGACGCGCCCGTGCAGGGCGCTGTCGGTGGCCAGCATCATGACCACCTCCTCGACCCCGCAGGCATCGCGCAGGTACTCGGTATGGCCGGTGAAGTGGTGGTGCCCCGCGTCGCGGATCACCCCCTTGTGCAGCGGCGCCGTGACCATCGCCGAGGCCTTGCCGGCCAGGCACTGGGCCACCGCCATATCCAGAGTCTCGAGCACATAGTCGGCGTTGGCTGTCGACAGCACGCCAGGCTCGCTGGCCTCCTTGAGCGCGACCGGCCACACCGCCAGACGCTGCCGGCGCGGCCCCGGGTGCGCCTCGCCCGGTGCCGCTATCACCACCTCGACATCCAGTCCGAGCGCCTGGGCGCGAGCCCTCAACAGCTCTGGGTCGCCAATGGCGACCCAGTCGGTGGCGTGGCGCGCAGCCAGCATCAGGGCAAGCTCTGGACCGATACCGGCGGGTTCGCCGGTGGTCACCACGATCGGTGCCTTCATCCGCTGCGACATCAGCCCTGGTTCAGGCGCTTCTCGACGAAGGCCTCGCCGCGAATTTCCTGAACCCACTTCTCGAGTTCATCGCCGGCCTTGCGCTGGAAGATCGCCTGGCGCGCCTCCTCGCGGCTGGTGCCGACGCCCTCCTGCTGCAGATAGCGCTCGACCTCGGACTCGGAGATGTTGATCCGGCTGGACACCTGGGCCTGCTGGACCTTCATGATCAGCATCTCGCGACGGATCTGATCACGCACCTGGGACAGGCTCATGCCCTGGGACTCGAGCCGATCGGCGAACTGCTCCAGGCTCACACCGTTCTGGTTGGCCACGGCGCGCACCTGACGATTGAGCTCGGTATCGTCGACGCTCAGGTTCATGCGCTCGGCCATCTGCACCTCGATCTCCTCGACGATCATGCGGTCCAGAATCTGCTCACGCAGGGCCTGCTCCGGAGGAGTGTCCATGTCGCTTGCGCGCAGTCTGGCCATGGCCTGCTCTACGCGGTCATCGAGCTGGGAGGCCATGATGGCGTCCTCGTTGACCACGGCGACGATCCGATCCAGCGGCTGGCGGTAACCGTCCTGGGCGTGGGCCGCCACGGTGGTCAGTGCCAGACAGGCGGCCATCGCCAGGGCGGCAAGGGGTCGGCTACGCATAGTCATGCTTCCTCGTTCACTCAGATTCGATGCGGCGAGCACGTCGCGTGCTCGCCGTTGGGGATACGCCAGGGTATTTAGTTCAGGCCGGGACGGTAACCGGGCACCGCAGACTGGAAGTAGGTGTCCGCCTCGCCACCGAAGCCACCGAAGCCCTTGAGCACAAAGCGCAGGAAGAGCCCGCGATCTGTGGTGTCGTCTTCGAGGTTGTTGGCGGTGTCCTCGTCTTCGATCCACTCGCGCCACACGACCTGCACACCATAACAGCAGTCGTTCCACTGCACACCCGCCATCTGGTCGAGGGCACGGTCGTTGGTGTTGTCGTAGAGCACCCGGCCGATGACGTCGAAACGATCCGTGGCCTTGTAGGCGAAGGACATGTCGTACTCTTCGCGGTTGTAGTTGCGAACGTCGTCGTCATCGTCGGCGTTGTCGAAGCCTTCAAGCTCCCAGCGGTAACCCAGGTTGAGCACGTGACCGGCGTCGGCACGGTACTGCACGCCAAGGCCGGTGCTCTCGGTGCGACTTTCCTCGTCGTCGTAAAGCCACTGCCAACGGGTGCTCCAGTTGTCGGTGATCTGCCAGTTGAGGCGGGTTACCCAGGGCGAACGATCGCGGGTGGCGTCGTAGTAGTCGAATGACGTCTCATCCCCCGGCAGCGTCTCGGGGTCACCGGCCATGTCGATATTGCGGTCCTCGAAGTAGGCCGCCTGACCGACCCCGATGGAGAGGCGCTCGCGGCCGCTCTGGTCTTCGAGGAAGCGGCTTTCCACGCCGTAGGACAGACGATTCAGGTCACCCAGACGATCGCCACCGGAGAAGCGGTACGGTGACCACAGCTGGTTCCAGGAGAACGACAGCTCTTCGGTGTCGAAGTCGGGGAAGTCGCTCTGGTCGCGTTCCGGTACGTAGGCATAATTC
Source organism: Halomonas sp. EF61 (assembly GCF_040147045.1). Lineage (NCBI taxonomy): Bacteria > Pseudomonadati > Pseudomonadota > Gammaproteobacteria > Oceanospirillales > Halomonadaceae > Halomonas > Halomonas sp. EF61. Next base: position 1,067,270 of record NZ_JAMSHM010000002.1, read on the forward strand.
AGGCGTGGCTCGAGGGTCTGGCGCCAGTCGTCGCCGCCAAAGGCAAAGTCGCGCTCGAAGATCAGCCCGGCGTCGATGGTGGTGACCGGCGCGGTCAGCGTCGGACTCTCGCTGTTGTCGGTGATGCGATCGTCATAGTCGAGGTCGTAGCGTGTGTGCTGCAGCGCCACGCGGGGCTCGAAGAAGCCCCAGCTCGGCTCGAAGCGGTAGCCCACCGCCGGCGCCAGATCCAGGCGGGCGCCCTTGACGTCTTCCCTCAACGGGATGCGGCGCTGGGTATCCTCGTAGTCGTAGAAGCCGTTCTCGTCGCCCTCGATATCCCGCCAGAAGTAGGTCGCGTTGGAGTTCCACTCCTGATAGAAACCGAGGTCCTGTGACCAGCGGCCGTTGGCGGTCAGGCTTGGCAGCCGGTAGAAGGGCTTGTCGCCTTCGTCTACCGGATCGTCCAGCAGCTGATAGCCCTGGGCCTTGGCCTGGAGGTTCCAGGTGTCGCCGAGGTAGTCGATCTGGGCCAGACGCGCCATGTTGCTGGTGTCCGTCTCACCAAAGGTACGCCCGAAGTCATCGAAGTAGCGGCCGTCGCTGGCGGCGCCGTAGCGCAGCCGGTAAGGCACGCGCGAGCTGAAGCGCCCGTAGTGGCTGTAGTCGAAGTACCAGCGCTCGTCGCCGTTCTCGAGTTCGGTGGTGGAGTCGTCATCCCCGGCGGACTTGTCGTCGCCGATGTAGGCGCCTTCCAGGGTGCCCTGATCGGTGGGAAACAGATAGCGGAACTCCGCCCCCATCAATAACCCGCTGTCGTCGATCCAGCGCGGGGTGATGGTAGCGTCATAGTTGGGCGCCAGGTTCAGATAGAAGGGCTGTGCGTAGTCGACACCACCGTCGGAGACGCCGATGGTCGGCCACAGGAAGCCCGTCTGACGGCGTTCATCGATGGGAAAGCGCACCCAGGGCCAGTAGAACACCGGCACATCGCCCAGCTCCAGACGGGCGTGCTTGGCGGTACCATAGCCTTTGTTGCGATCCAGCAGAATATCGTTGCCGATCAGGCGCCAGGTGCTGTCGCCGGGCTCACAGGTGGTGAAGCTGGCCTCGCGCAGGCGGAAGACGTTGTCACTGACTCGCTCGAGCTGGATGGCGTCGCCGCGCAGGCGCGACTCGTGGGCCACGTAGTGGGCCGAATCGATGGTGGCCTGGTCACTGTTCAGGGAAACCTCGGCGCTGTCGCCGCGTACCAGCAGGCCCTTGTCGCGCAGGGTCAGGGGACCACTGGCGTTGGCCAGGTCACGCTCCGGTGGCACCTGCACCCGGGTTGCTTCGAGCTGGGTATCGCCCTTGCGCAGCACCACTTCACCGTCGAGCACGGTGTCACCATCGGTGCCGTAGTTGGCGGTGTTGGATTCGCTGTTGACCTGGCCATCGATGGCCGGCGCAGGAAGGCGGTATTCGGGCTGAACGTAGTAGCCTCGGCACACCGTCCCGGCGGGACGGTCATCGCCCCAGGGCTGCCAATCCATCTGGCTTGCCGGCAGGGGTTCAGGTGGGGCCGCCCACAGGGGGGACGACACCAGACTGGTGGTGGCGAGGCCCGCCAGGGCCGTCCATGCGTATCGCTTGGCCATGTTGCACGCTGTCCTCGACGGGGTGAATCGGTATTATACAGGCCGCGGCCGACCTGTAACGCCGATCTGTTCCAACGAGATTCGCGCCACGGCCGCCCTTGATCCATGCACAGCATGCGGTGAGGCCAACGGAGCGTCAACCGACATTGGCATCCTTCGCCCTGCCGCCACCAGGAGTTTTCCCCCCGATGTCCCAGGCTGAAAGCCCCCGCCGACTCGAGCAACTGCGCCTTTGGGCACAGGCACAGCACCCGTCCATCGAGGGCTCGAGCGATCTCGTGCTGGCCGCCGGCGACGCCAGCTTCAGGCGTTACTACCGCCTCACCCTGGAAAGTGGGGAGACCCGCATGCTGATGGACGCCCCGCCCCCCCAGGAGGACGTCGGCCCCTTCGTCGCCATCGCCCGTGACTGGCACGCAGCCAGCCTGCCGGTACCCCGGGTCTATGCCGTGGACGCCGACCAGGGCTTCGTGGAGCTTGAGGACCTCGGCGACGAGCCGCTGCACCTGGCCCTCGACGGTGCCGACGAGGCCACCACCCACGCCCATTTCGACGCCGCCATCTCGCTGCTCGAGGAGCTTCAGCGGAAGGCTCCGAGCGATAGCCTGCCGCCCTACGACGCCGAAACGCTGGCCCGGGAACTGGACCTGTTCCCCGACTGGTGCCTCGGCCAGTGGCTGGAGTTGGATGGCCAGCCTCCCGGCTGGCCAGCGCTGCGCCAGGCGCTGATCGAACAGGCGCTGGCCCAGCCGGTGGTCGCCGTGCACCGCGACTTCGACGCCATGAACCTGATGCGTCACGCCGCCGAACTGTGGTTGATCGACTTCCAGGACGCCCTGGCAGGCCCCATCACCTATGACCTGATCTCACTGTTGCACGGGCGCTATCGGCGCTTCGATGCGGCCACCCGGGCTGCCTGGAGCGAGGCTTTCCGCCAGCGCGCGATAGCCGACGGGCGCCTGTCCGACTCGGTGGATAGCGACAGTTTCCTGCGCTGGGTCAATGCCATGGCTGCCCAGCGTGCGCTCAAGGTGCTCGGCATCTTCTGTCGCCTGACCCTGCGCGACCAGCGCGACGGCTACCTGGCGCGTCTACCTCACTTTCTTGCCCATCTTCAGGACAGCCTCGAGGGGCTGGAGGGCCTCGCGGGACACGCCGACTTCAGCGCCTGGGTCGAAGACAGCCTGCGCCCGCTGATCGAAGCCCGTGTCGCAGAGGTGCGCCCATGAAAGCCATGATCCTGGCCGCCGGTCTCGGCAAACGCATGCGGCCGCTGACCGACCACTGCCCCAAACCCCTGTTGCCGGTGGCCGGCGAACCGCTGATTGGCCACCACCTCAGGCGCCTGGCCGGCTGCGGTATCGAACAGGTGGTGATCAACGTCAGCTACCGTGCCGACCAGATTATCGAGACTCTGGGCGACGGTGAACGCTACGGGGTATCGATTGCCTACAGTCGCGAGGACGAGCCGCTGGAGACCGCCGGCGGTATCGCCAAGGCTCGCCCACTGCTCGGCGAGGAGCCCTTCGTGCTGGTCAGCGCCGATGCCTTCTGCGACATCGACCCCAGCGCCCTGCCCTCTCTGGAGGGCGATCTGGCCCATCTGGTGCTGGTCGACAACCCCGTCCACAACCCGGACGGCGACTTCCACCTGGCGGCCGGCGGCAGAGTTTCGAGCGACGGCTCGCCAAAGTTTACCTACTCGGGGATAGCGCTGATCGACCCGCGTCTGGTGAATGACCTGCCCGCTCCCTGCTATCCTGTCGCTCCACTGCTTCGCGAGGCCATGGCCCGCGACCTCGTCGCCGGCACCCACCATCGGGGAGACTGGGTCGACGTGGGTACGCCCGAGCGCCTCGAGGCGTTGAATCACAGACTCGGCGGCACTCCTGGCGAACGCTGATTGAGTCCGGCTGCATCCTGCAGACCGCATCCTGCAGACCGCATCAAAAAACATCGACATCACTATCGCAGAAAAAGAAGGAATCCCCATGAAAGCCAGCGTCAAATGGACCGACGGCCGTCAGTTCGTGGCCGAATCCGGTAGTGGCCACGCCGTGGTCATCGACGGCCCCCCCGATCACGGTGGCCGCAACACCGGGCCGCGCCCGATGGAGATGCTGCTGATGGGCATGGGCGCCTGCACCTCCTTCGACGTGCTGGAGATCCTCGAGAAGTCCCGCGCCCCGGTGGAAGACTGCGTCGCCGACATCGAGGCCGAACGCGCCGACAGCGTGCCGTCGGTGTTTACCAAGATCCACGTGCACTTCACCGTCACCGGCAAGGGGCTCAAGGAAAAGCAGGTCCAGCGCGCGGTGGAACTCTCCGCCGACAAGTACTGCAGCGCCTCCATCATGCTGGCCAAGGGCGGCGTCGAGGTCACCCATTCCTACACCATCGTCGAATCCTGAGGCCGCTTCGAGCGCCGCGCAGCAGCGAGCGCCTCGGATCGACAGCCACCCTCACGCAAAAGCCCCTGCCGATCGGCAGGGGCTTTTGCGTGAGGGCGAGGCCATCGCAGCATCAGGCGCTGGCCACCGGCACAGGATCAGATGCGGTAGACGCTCTTGGTCATCACCCTGGACATCAGCGTCATGCCGGCCTTGACCGGGCCAGGGAACCTGGCGCCACCAGCCTCCAGCGCCTGCTGGGCGTGGTGGGCCTCGTCGATGGCCATCTGCCTGAGCACCGCCCGGGAGCGCTTGTCCCCTTCGGGCAAGGTCTCGAGGTGCTCGTCCAGATGCTTGCCAACCTGCTCCTCGGTGGCGGCGACAAAGCCCAGGCTGACACGATCGCCAACCGCCCCCGCCAGCGCCCCCATGCCGAAGGACGCCGCATAGAACAGCGGATTGAGTCGACTGGTCGGCGCATTCAACTCCCTGAGCCGGTCCTCGCACCAGGCAAGGTGATCGATCTCTTCCTGGGCGGCTTCCTCCATCTGGCCGCGCACCTCCGGCAATTTGGCGGTCAGGCCCTGGCCCTGGTACAGCGCCTGGGCGCATACCTCGCCGGTGTGGTTGATGCGCATCAGGCCGGCCGCGTGATGGCGCTCATCCGGGCTCATCTCGCCGTCCTGGATCGTATCGACCGCGGGCGTCGGCCGTGATGCCCGCGCCGCCCCCGGCACCAGGGTGCGCAATACATTGTCGAACTGATGGATGGCCCGATCGGCGGGGCTGAGAGAGCGGGACATGGCGCGATCCTTGTACGACTAAGTGAGCCAGCGAACATGGGCGAAACGATGAACGTTCGCATCAAGGGATTATTCTACGCAAGCGTCGGCGGCACTCAAGCGCCGGCTCTTCATGTTGAGGGCGGCGACGCCTCGACGCTCAACACATCGAAAAAACCGATCGGCGCCGGCTTTTCAAATGGGGCACCAGCCCCTCGGCGGCGCCTAGAAACAAAAACCGATCGGCGCCGGTTCTTCATGTTGAGGGCGGCGACGCCTCGACGCTCAACACACACCAAAAGCGATCGGCGCCGCCTGGGGGACACCAGGCGACGCCGGAGAATGCACGGATGCGTCGAGCGCTTGAACTGCCGGAAGAGACTCCGTCGCGCGCCGGCTAGCCAGCCGGCCATGTGAAGCGACGACCGCCCATCACGTGCATGTGAATATGATAGACCGTCTGGCCGCCGTCTTCATTGCAATTCATCACCACCCTGAAGCCGTCTTCGGCAAACCCGAGGTCCTTGGCCAGACGCGAGGCGGTCAGCGGCAGGCGCCCCACCAGTGCCTGGTCTTCCTCGGTGATGTCGTTGAGGGTGGCAATATGCTTCTTGGGGATGACCAGCATATGGGTCGGGGCCTTGGGATCGATATCGTTGAAGGCCAGCACCTGATCGTCCTCGTAGACGATATCGGCGGGAATCTCGCGGTTGATGATCTTGCAGAACAGGCAATCCATGGCAGGCTCCGGGGCACACTGAAAAAACGGTGTCTTCGAGATTACCCGCCAACAGGGCTGCTGTCAGTCCCCTGACTCGCCCGATCACTGACCCAGGCCCCATGAGCAACGTTCCCAAACCGCCAGTTATGCACCTCTGGTCATCGCGCTCGCCTGCCCCCCCAAGCCATTGCGGCTATGGTACAACCGTAGCTCCCATGCATTTTCGGAGTGTCGCCTGCCATGCATCACACCGCCCTGCTGCTGATCCTTCTGATCATCATCGCCTTTGCCCTGCTGTCGCGGCGCATCTCGGCCTCGCTGATCAGTCTGCCCATGGTGTTCATGGCCGCGGGGATGGGGCTGGGCGCGCTGACGCCGGACCTGGTGCCCATGGACATGCAGCAGGAGCTGACCCAGGTGATCGCCGAGATCACCCTGATCATCGTGCTGTTCGCCGATGCCTCGGTGGTCAAGCTGAAGTCTCTGCGCCAGAACCTGGCGATTCCGCTGCGCATGCTGTTGATCGGCATGCCCCTGACGGTCTTGCTGGGCACGCTGATGGCCAAGTGGGTCTCGCCGGAAGCAGCCTGGGGCACCGCCATGCTGGTGGCGGCGATTCTTACCCCGACCGACGCGGCCTTGGGCCAGGCGGTGGTATCGAGCCCCAGCGTGCCGGAACGTATCCGCCAGTCGATCAACGTCGAAAGTGGGCTCAATGATGGTCTGGCTGTACCCGTGATTCTTGCCTCGGCACTGCTGGCGGTGGCGGCCACCGGCACCGAGGTCGCCGACGCCCCGAACAACCTCTGGACCTTCGCCCTGCTGCAACTGACCCTCGGGCCGCTGGTCGGGGTGCTGTTCGGCTGGGGCTTTGCCCGCCTGCTCGACGCCGCCATCGACCGCGGCTACGTCACCGTCATCTATCAGGGCATCCTGTTTCTGGCGCTGGCCTTCCTGATCTATCTGGTCGCCGAAACCGTCGGCGGCAACGGCTTTATCGCGGTGTTCCTCGGCGGCCTGACCTTCGGCAACCAGCTACGCCATGACACCACCTTCATCGAGGAGTTCATGGAGAGCGAGGGCCAGCTCTTGACCATCGCCACCTTCCTGATCTTCGGTGCGGTAATGGTGCCGCTGGCCCTCTCGCATGCGTCCTGGAAGACCGTTGCTCTGGCGCTGATGTACCTGTCGGTGATTCGCATGATTCCGATCTGGATATCGCTCACCGGACTCGGCTTGTCCGCCTATGAAAAGACCTTCCTCGGCTGGTTCGGACCTCGGGGGTTGGCCAGCATCCTGTTCGCACTGCTGATCTACGACCAGTACCCGATCCCCGGCAGCGACGAGATCCTCGCCTGCGTGGTGTTGACGGTCATGATCTCGGTGGTGCTGCACGGCGTCAGCGCCCAGCCCATGGCCCAGCGCTTTGTCGGCTCTGGCGCCGCCAAGGACGCACCCGTCAAGCAGGCGCCTCCTGGCCACTAGAGCCGCCTGCTTGACGGGTGGGCGGGACTGACGTTTCACCACGATAGCGTCAGTCCCGATCCCTGGCCGTCCGTTCCTTGGCCACCCGATCCTTGGCCGCCCGCTCCATGGCCCGGTCCAGCGCCCTGAAGACGTCATCATCCAGCGACTGCGCCACATTGAAGCGCAGGTAGTGACTGTTCGCCGTTTCCGGGCTGAACACCTCCCCAGGCGCCAGTACCAGATCCTCGTCCAACGCCGCTCTGGCCACGTCCTTGGCGCAGAGCCCCGCGGGCAGTCGCGTCCACAGAAAGAGCCCCGCACTGGGCTCCACCCAGGGCTCCAGGCCCGCCGAGCGCAGTCGCGGCATGACCTGTCCCATGGCGTCTGCCAGGCGCGTCCTGAGCACGTTGAGGTGACGTCGATAGGCGCCTTCCCTGACCAGCTGGAACACCAGCTCTGCCGACAGCGCGCTGGCGCCAAAGGAGGTCGCCAGCTTCAGGTCGACCAGCTCCTCGAACCACTCGGGGCGGATGGCGATATAGCCACAGCGCACCGAGGCCGACAGGGTCTTGGAGAAGCTGCCCACCTGGATTACCCGCTCGAGCCCGTCCAGCGCCGCCAGGCGCGGTGACGCCTGGTGCTCGAAGTCGGCGAAGATGTCGTCCTCGATGATCAGCAGGTCGTGACGCTCGGCCAGGCGCAGCACGCGGTGGGCCACCGCCAGTGACAGGCTGGCACCGGTTGGATTATGCAGCCCCGAGTTGGTGATATAGAGCCGCGGACGATGCTGCTCGAGGGCCTCGGCAAGGCGCGATAGGTCCGGCCCCGCAGGGCTGAAGGGCACCCCCACCACCTTGACCCGGTGGGCACGCAGCAGGGCATGAAAGTTGAAATAGCAGGGGTCATCGACCAGCACGCGGTCGCCCCGCTCGAGCAGAAACCGACACAACAGATCGATGGCCTGGGTGCCGGACTCGGTCAGCAGGATCTGGGACGGCGCCGCCTCGACACCCCGCTCGGTGAGGCGATGCGCCAGCACCTGACGCAGTGCGTGCAGGCCCTGGGGCGACGCATAGTCGGTCAGGCTGGCAACAGCGCCGGAACGCCTCGCCAACTGCCTCAGCCCACGGCGAATCTCCTCGTGGGGCATCCACTCTGCCGGCAGCCAGCCACAGCCTGGCCTCAGCCGGTAATGGTCGCTCTCGAGCGCCTGGCGGGTCAGCCACAGCGGGTCCACTTCGCGCTCGAGACGGGGCGCCAGCTCCGCCAGGGACAGCGGCGGCAAGCGATCACCGACGAAAAAGCCGGCGCCGCGACGGGAATGGATGGCGCCCTCGGCATGACCATCTTCAGCGGTTCATTGCCCGCCACCCGGGTGGCGGTGGGGGCCTTCGATCCGCTGTTTCTGACCTTTGCCAGGGCCAGCCTGGCGGGACTGGTGGCGGTGGTATTGCTGGTGCGCCTGAAGGGACGCCGGCCGCGGACCGATGAGCTTGCATCGCTGGGGCTGGTTGCCGCCTGCGTGGTGGTGGGGTTTCCACTGCTGACCGCCATGGCGCTGGAGCACGTCAGCGCAGCGCACTCGCTGGTCTATATCGGCCTGCTGCCGATGGCCACCGCGCTGTTCGGGGTGCTGCGTACCGGCGACAGGCCCCGCCCGGCGTTCTGGGCCTGCTCGTTGAGCGGTGCTGCGCTGGTCGCAGGCTTCGCGCTCGGCCAGCCTGGCAGCGCCTCCTTGACCGGCGATCTGTTGATGCTGGCCGCCGTGACCGTCTGCGGGCTCGGCTACGCCGAGGGCGCGCGACTATCACGACGGCTGCAAGGCTGGCGGGTGATCTGCTGGGCGCTGACCCTGGCCCTGCCGTTGATGCTGCCTCTGGCGGTCGCATCGCAACCGCCGTCCCTGCAGGGTATCGGCAGCGCCGCCTGGTGGTCGCTGGGCTATGTATCGCTGTTCAGCATGCTGATTGGCTTCATCTTCTGGTATCGCGGCCTGTCGCTCGGTGGGGTGGCCGCGGTGGGTCAGCTACAGTTGCTGCAGCCGTTTCTCGGGCTTGGCCTGGCGGCCTGGTGGCTGAACGAGTCGATCAGCGTGGCGATGCTCGCCACCTGTGCCGCGGTCTTGGTGTGCGTCGCCGGCGCAAAACGCTTCGCCACACCAGCTCCGGTGCCGTCGATCCCGACTCGCTAGTCAGACGAAGCCGGCATCAACGGCGCGGCGGCTCAACGAAAACGTCGTTGGGCCAGCAGATGACGCACCAGCGGACCGAGGATCAGCTCCATCGCCAAGGATAGACGAGAGCCGGGCACCACCAGGGTGTGGGGGCGACTCATGAAGGCGTCCTGAATCATCGCCAGCAGGTAGGGAAAATCCACGGTGGACGGATCGCGGAACCGGATCACCACGAAGGACTCGGCATCGGTGGGAATATCCTGGACCTCGAAGGGGTTCGAGGTATCGACCGTGGGCACCCGCTGAAAGTTGATGTGGGTACGCGAGAACTGCGGCAGGATGTAGCGCACGTAGTCATCCATGCGCCCCAGGATGGTGTCGATGACCGCTTCCTGGGTGTAGCCGCGGGCATGCATGTCGCGGTCGATCTTCTGGATCCATTCGAGGTTCATGGTCGGGGCGACGCCCACCAGCAGATCGACGTGGCGGGCGATGTCCACCTCACTGGTGACCAGCCCACCGTGCAGACCCTCGTAGAACAGCAGGTCGGTACCGGTGGGCAGCGGCTGCCATTCGGTGAAAGTGCCGACCTGGTAGCCGGCCTCGATCATCTTCTTGTCTTCGGCGTGGATATAGTGCCGGAAGGTCCCGGCGCCGCTGTCACCGTACTCCTGGAACAAGGTCTCCAGGCGATCGAGCAGGTTGGCCTCCACCGCAAAGTGGGACAGCTCATCCTTGCGCTCGGGCTCCTCGCGAAAGATCCGCGCCATCTCCTGGCGGGTGTAGCGATGGAAGGCGTCACCATCGACGAAGGCGGCATGGACGTCTTCCCGGGCGAACATGCGCTCGAAGGTACGCTTGACCGTAGTGGTGCCGGCACCGGACGAACCGGTGACCGCGATGACTGGATACTCCCTCGACATCAGCCAGCCCTCGCCAGGGCGTCACGTACCGCTTCGGGCACCGCCACCGCACGCCCTGCCTGGGGGTCGACCACCATCAGGTTGAGCCTGGCGGTCGCCACTATCCGCTGATCGCTGTCGCGACGCATGCGATGGTAGACCGTGATGGCCTTGCGCGCCGGTTCGGGGATGGCGGTCTCGACCGTCAGGGCGTCCGGCCAACGAGACTCGGCCTGATACTGCACCGCCAGGTCGGCGGCGACACTGGGATAGCCTCCCATGTCACCTTCGTGAAGCCCGAGATGGGCCAGGGCGGCCGCCCTGGCCTCGTGCAACAGCGAAATCACGGCGTCATGGCCCAGATGATGCCCGTAGTTCATGTCGGTCACGCGCACCGTCAAACCATGACGGTGGACGATCGCCTGCTCGGGAAACTCCAGTTTGACGCGTTCCATGCTCGCTCCTTGCTGATTATTGTTGGTCAGTACCATGGGGCAAGCCAGACCGGTACCCGACGATCAGGACTGCCGGGCCATGGCACGGTGGGCGATGTCCGAACGCCAGAAGGCGCCTTCGAAACTCACCGTCTTGACCCCGCGGTAGGCCAGCTCCCGAGCCTCGCCAAGATCCTGACCGAGGGCGGTCACGCACAACACTCGTCCGCCGGAGGTGACCACCTGGCCATCCTTTTCCGCGGTGCCGGCGTGGAAGACCTTGACGCCCAGGGCCTCGGCACTGTCGCCTCCGCTGATCACGTCGCCCTTGCGGTAGCTGCCGGGATAGCCTTCGGCGGCCATCACCACACCGATGGCCGGACGCGGATCCCAGCGGCAATCGTGACCGGACAGGCGACCCTCGGCGCCGGCCAGACACAGCTCGGCCAGATCGCTCTGCAGACGCATCATGATCGGCTGGGTCTCGGGGTCGCCGAAGCGGCAGTTGTACTCGATCACCTTGGGTTCACCCGCGTCGGTGATCATCAGCCCGGCGTAGAGGAAGCCGGTATAGGGATGCCCTTCGTCGGCCATGCCACGCACCGTGGGGCGAATCACCTCGTCCATGATGCGCTGGTAGACGCTGTCGGTGACCACCGGTGCCGGCGAATAGGCGCCCATGCCGCCGGTGTTGGGGCCGGTGTCGCCCTCGCCCACCCGCTTGTGGTCCTGGCTGGTGGCCATGGGCACGATGGACTCGCCATCCACCATGACGATAAAGCTGGCTTCCTCACCTTCGAGGAATTCCTCGATCACGACACGAGCACCGGCATCACCGAAGGCGTTGTCTTCGAGCATGTCGCGAACCGCCGCCTCGGCCTCGGCCTCGGTCATGGCCACGATGACGCCCTTGCCCGCCGCCAGGCCGTCGGCCTTGATGACGATGGGAGCGCCCTTGTCCCGCAGATAGGCCAGCGCCGGTTCCACGGCGGTGAAGGTGCTGTAGTCAGCGGTGGGAATGGCGTGGCGAGCCAGAAAGTCCTTGGTAAAGGACTTGGATCCCTCGAGTTGGGCAGCGCCCTGGGTCGGGCCGAAGATCGCGAGCCCGGCGTCACGAAAACGATCCACCACTCCCTCGACCAGCGGCGCCTCGGGGCCCACGATGGTCAGGCCGACGCTCTCGCGCCGGGCAAAGTCCACCAGCCCGTCGAGGTCGGATACCGCGATATCGACGTTGGTCAGTCCCGTCTCTCGTGCGGTGCCGGCATTGCCTGGCGCCACGAAGACCGAGGAGACGCTGGACGACTGGGCGACCTTCCAGGCCAGGGCATGTTCGCGGCCACCGCCGCCGATGATCAGGACCTTCATCCGCTCAACTACCTTTCGAGTACCAAATGAGGCGGCATTATGGCAGAAAAAGCCCGCACTCGCCCTCCTGGCCTCAGTCCATCAGAGCCGGGCGTGGGAGGGTCAGGAGGAACGCTCGTCGTCATCCTTGGTGGACCCGCCCTGGCTGGTTCCGCCCTGGCTGGTTCCGCCCTGGCTGATGGTGTTCTGCCAGAAACGCATGTTTTCCTCGGCCAGCTCGCGCATCAGCTCCATCGGCGAATGCCGCATGGCTTGCTGCCACTGATCCTGCATCTTCTTCTGCTGCTCCATCATCAGCCGGGTGCCTTGCTCCAGGTAGCGCGCCAGGGGCAGCGGCTGAGACATGGCGTACACCCGAATCAGCTGTTGCAGCAAGTCATTGGAGAACACCTCGGCGTCGCTGTCGGCCTGCTCCTGCTCGATGATGATCGACAGCAGAATGGTACGCGTCAGGTCCTCGCCACTCTTGGCATCTTCCACACGGAAAGGCACTTCCTCGAGAATCAGGCTTCGTAGATCCTCGAGCGTTACATAGCGGCTCTGTTCGGTATCATAGAGCCGGCGATTGGCATACTTGCGAATCACGCGCACGGCGCTGCTCCTTTGTTCGTGGGAAGCTCCGGGACTGCAGCTGCAGATCCTCGGCTTCGTTCGCATCCATTTTGCACCGCGACACGGCCCTTGCAAGACAAACCGGTATTCGAGGTTCCATGAATCTGATACTTCTCACCCGGAACGACGTCGATGACGCCGGGTTGGCACGGGTCCGCGACCCCCGGCGCCTGGCCCACCTGCGCCAGGTCCACCGCGCGCGACAGGGCGACGTGATGACCCTGGGGCTGGAGAACGGCCCGCTGGGCCGCGGTCAGCTCGTGTCGCTGACCGACGATGAGGCCTGCTTCGACGTTTCCGGGCTCGATCAGCCACCGCCCGCGGCGCTGCCGGTGCACCTGGTGCTGGCGCTGCCTCGCCCACGCATGCTGGCAAGAAGCATAGAGCATGCCACCGCGCTGGGGGTGAAGCGCATCACGTTGCTGCATAGCCGCAGGGTGGAGAAGAGCTACTGGCAATCCCCCGAGCTCGATCCTGCCAAGATCCACCAGCACCTGGTGCTTGGCCTGGAGCAGGCCCGCGATACCACGCTGCCGGTGGTGGACACGGCGCGGGGCTTTCGGCCCTTCGTCGAGGACCGTCTGCCGTCCCTGCTGGAAGGACGGCGGGGCCTGTTGGCGCACCCCGGGATGGCGAATGCCTGCCCTCGAGGCCTGACCGAGCCCGTGACCCTGCTGGTCGGCCCCGAGGGCGGCTTCATCGAATGGGAGGTGGAACAGATGCTGGCGGCAGGCTGCGAGGGCATCCACCTGGGCGAGCGCATCCTGCGGGTGGAAACCGCGGTGACCGCGCTACTGTCCAGGCTCTTCTAGGCCAACCCTGTAGACCACACCAGCGGTGCCATCGACGTATCAGCTCTCGCTGTCCTCGTCATCGGCACCGTCATCCTTGTTGGTGCCGTACTCGCCCTCTCCCTCATGCTCGATGACCGGAGAGTTCTCGTCGCAGCTCGGCTCGATCATGAAGGTCTCGCGCACGTCCAGCAGCCCGAGCTCACCGATGGTACGGCGCCCCAGCAGCATCGGGTAGTTCATCTCTTCCCGGTTGCGCAGGCTGAACTGCTCCTCGTGGATGGTGTCCCCCATGCACACCTCCATCAACACTACCAGGCGCTCATCGCGACCGCCGGCCCCGCGCACCGTCATGTCGCGATAGAGCGGGCGTTCGAGCTGCTTCTTGAAGGTCTCGCCGGTCTCCTCGTCCTCGAGTTCGAGGGCGAAACGCACCCAGGGTTCGCCTTCCTTGTCGAAGCGCTCGATATCCCGGGCATCCAGCGAAGACGTCAGCGCGCCGCTGTCCAGCTTTGCCTTCACTTCGACGTCCCAGGGCTCCAGGGTCGCCATCTCGACCCAGCCAAAGACGTCAGGGCCGTCATCGGCCAGGGCGCCGCCGGCCGGTGCCATGCAAAGGGGAAGCGCCGCCAGCGCCATCAGTCGGGCGGGGCCCGACAGCCATCGATTCCAGAGAGTCATCGTGCCATTTCCATGTGGAGGGCGTCCCGCCGGACGCCGATACGTCAGGCCCCTGAGTCAGGGGCCGCCTTGATGTTTTCAGGGCTGATTGATCGCTCAGTGGCTCAGGCGTTCGAGCAGGTTGAGCGTGGCGAAGCCGTCGGGCACCAGCCCCTGGTCGCGCTGCCAGGCGCGCAGCCCTGCCCGGGTATTGGGACCCATGATGCCGTCCGGGGTTCCCACCTCGTAGCCAAGCGCCTGAAGCCGCGACTGCAGCGTCTTCACCTGAGTACGAGAGAGCGGTTGCTCGTCACGCGGCCAGCCACCCTCGATGCCGGCGCGCCCGGCGATACGGTCGCTCAGCGAGGCCACCGCCAGGGCGTAGCTGGTGGCGTTGTTGTAGCGCAGGATGGCGCGGAAGTTCGGTCCCACCAGGAAGGCAGGACCACGCGCGCCGGCCGGAGTGATCACCGACGCCTCATCGAAGGCCGGCAGATCGCCACCGCCCAGCGGGCTCACACCCAGGCCGGCCCAGGCCGAAGCGCTCTTGCGGGTATCGAGCTCGGTCTGGGCGTAGTCGAACCCGGACGGCAGTTGCACCTCGACACCCCAGGGCTCGCCCTGACGCCAACCGGCACGGTCCAGGTAGTTGGCGGTGGACGCCATGACGTCGGGGATACTCGCCCAGATATCACGGCGACCGTCGCCGTCTCCATCCTTGGCGTAGGCCACGAAACTGGAAGGAATGAACTGGGTGTGGCCCATCGCCCCCGCCCAGGAACCCTTCATGCGCTGCGGCGTGATATCGCCGGCGTCGATGATCTCGAGCGCTGCCATCAGTTCACCGCGTGCAAAGTCTCGGCGCCGACCGTCATAGGCCAGGGTCGCCAGTGCCTCCAGGGTCGAGAAGTCACCGAAGTTCTGGCCGTAGTTGCTCTCGATACCCCAGATGGCGGTAAGGACCTCGGCGGGCACACCGTAGTCGGCCTCGGCGCGGTCGGCCGCGGAGCGATTGGCGGCGAGCTTGTCACGACCCTGGGTCACCCTGGCGTTGGAGACCGCGGTATCCAGGTATTGCCAGATCGGGCGCACGAACTCCGGCTGGGAGCCGTCGAGTTCGATCACCCGGGGACGGTAGCGCAGGCCATCCAGCGCGCGCGCCAGGGTCGCTTCGCTGATGCCTTCTGCACGCGCCTGATCACGAAAGCCGGCCAGCCACTGATCGAAGCTCTGGGGCTCGGCTGCAGCGGCGGCAGGGGCCGCCTGCCCAGACGCTTCGCCACTGGCGCTGGCGGTGACGCTTGCACCAGCACTGGCATTGGTAGCCGCCGCGGCATCGCCGGAGGGGGCGGCGGAGGTACTCTGGCAACCGGCCAGGGTCACCACAAGAAGGGCGGGTAACAGTCGAGTCAGCATGATGAAGCAATCCTTGGCGATCAATATGCGGGCATGATGACCCAGGACCCGCTGTCATACCAGCCAGTCAGGACACCAGAGCATCGCAAGAAGTGGCACCACTACCACCAAGGTGAGAGCCACCCACAGGGGCAAGAGACCTCATACGGGAGATCGAATGTCGTGGTGAACAGGACATCGCTCGTCCTTCCATACACCGGTGCCTCAATGCCCCAGTGCCTCAATGCCCCAGTGCCTCGTAGGAAGACGGCAGCAAGCTCACCTCCTTCCAGTGGCGGACATAGCGTTCATCGGGGTCGTAGCGCCGGGTCTGTTCGTCGATATCGAAGATCCTGGGCTTGGCGTTGCGGCCCGCACCTGCGATGTACTTCCAATTGCCCCAGTTGCTGGCGACGTCATGGTCGATCAGGCAGCGTTCGAACCAGGCGGCGCCGTGGCGCCAGTCCTCCCCGAGATCGTGCACCAGGTAGCTGGCGACGAGCTGACGCGCTCGATTGGAGAGCCAGCCGCTGACCGTCAACTCACGCATGGCTGCATCGATCAGCGGCTGCCCGGTAGCGCCCAGGCGCCAGCACTCGAATGCCTGCCCCGGCGATGATGGGGGATCGCCGAACAGCGCTTTGCCTTCCTGGCGTGCCGCCCAGTGGAAGTACTCGCGCCATAACAGCTCGTGATAGAAGTGGCGAGATGATGCGTTGGCGCCCCGCCGGTCTTCCCATTCTCGCAGTGCTTCGAGGACCTGGGTCGCCGACACACAGCCAAGCGCCAGCCAGGGCGATAGACGGGACGAAAAGCCAGCGCCGATCAAACCATTGCGCGTCTGCTGATAGGTCGCCAGCAAATCGGACTCCCACACGACGTCGTCGAGACGCTGCCAGGCGGGCGCTTCACCGCCGACAAAGGCAAGCCCGGCGCTGTCGGGCGCGTCGTTCAAGGCGTCCGCTTCGCCTGACAATCGCTGCAACGAGGGCAGTCCGCGCGGCGCTCGCTCCGGCCACGCCGGCTGCGTCGCCGGGGCCGGACGGCTGTGACTTCGAGGAGACGCCTCGCCGAGACGACGCCGGAAAGCCGACCAGCTTGCCGGTACCTCATCCAACGTCATCGGCAACGTCTGCGACGTCCACAGCGTGCCCGTACCACGACGCTCCAGTCGACACTGCCTTGGCAGGCAGCGTGCCAGTCGCTCAAGCTGGTCGTCCCCGCCTGCTGCCTCGCTGACCACCACCCGTGTCACCTGATACTGCTCGGCCATCCGGGCGACCAGAGATACCGGCTCGTCCACCGCCACCAGCAGGTCGCTACCCTTCTTCAACAGCGCCCCACGCAACTCCTTGAGACACTGCCACAGAAAGCGCAGCCGACGAGCGCCGATACCGGCCACGCCGTCTGCCGATGTGCCATCAAGCAGTGCCTCGTCGATCACGAACACCACCAGGCGCTCGCTGACCGAGGGCGCGACGTCCAGCAAGGGGTTGTCGGCCAGCCGCAGTTCCCCACGCAACCACACCAGCTCTGTTTCCATGTCACGCTCCCGACAGGCCTGAGGATTCGCGGCACGCGCCCCGTGGGCACAGATCGTGCGCTACCGACGGAGGCATTGCCCTACTGCATAGCGATAATATATAGGCCTTGTACACCACATGTACAACTTTTAGAGCGCCGACGACTATCACGTTGAATCCGCACGGGGCAGCGATCCGTCCATCTTTCGGGTAAAGTGGGTCGGCGCTTCAGGGTGAGCTGATCAACACCCCTGGCGGTAGGCCAAGGCATTGTGAGGGCTCGTGTTTTCAGACCATCGCGGCGCTCACCACGTTCAAGGACAGGCAGGATGACCGACAGATGACTTTGCTATGGATTCCCTTGCTCCCCCTTCTCGGTGTGCTGGTCCCCGCATTGACCGGATCTAGAGGCCGCCCTCTTTGCACCCTTGCCACGGCGGTCCTTCCCGCCATAGCCCTGGCCATGACCCTGGCCCAGCTACCCGCCCTGGGTGCCGGGGATATCCCTCGGGTCTCCCTGAGCTGGGTGCCCCAACTGGGGCTGGACCTGGCCTTTCGCCTCGATGGCCTGTCACTGCTGTTCAATGTGCTGATCCTGGGCATCGGCCTGCTGATCATCCTGTACGCCCACTACTATCTGGACGCCAGCGAGAACTACGCCCGCTTCTACGCCTACCTGATCCTGTTCATGGCCTCCATGGTGGGCATCGCCATGGCCGACAACCTGCTGGTGCTGTGGTTCTTCTGGGAGTTGACCAGCCTGTCATCCTTCCTGCTGATCGGTTTCTGGTCACACCGCTCGGAGGCGCGCAAGGGCGCGCGCATGGCGATGACGGTCACCGGCGCCGGTGGCCTCGCCCTGCTGGCGGGCTTTCTGCTGCTGGGCGATATCGTCGGCAGTCTCGACATGCAGGTGGTGCTGGAAAGCGGCGAGACGATCCTGGCCGACCCGCGCTACCCGCTGATGCTGGTCCTGGTGCTGCTCGGCGCCTTCGCCAAGTCCGCCCAGTTCCCGTTCCACTTCTGGCTTCCCCATGCCATGGCGGCACCGACTCCGGTGTCTGCGTACCTGCACTCCGCCACCATGGTCAAGGCGGGGATCTTCCTGATGGCGCGCCTGCATCCCGCCATCGCCGGCAGCGAGCTGTGGTCGGCCATCGTGACCGTGATCGGTATCGTCACCATGGTGTATGCCGCCTGGTTTGCTCTGATCAAGGCGGATCTCAAGGGTATCCTGGCGTTCTCCACCGTCAGCCATCTGGGCCTGATCACCGTACTGCTGGGCATCGGCAGTCCCATGGCGGTGCTGGCGGCGCTGTTTCATATCCTCAACCACGCCACCTTCAAGGCCGCACTGTTCATGTGTTCGGGGATCATCGACCATGAGGCCGGCACCCGCGACCTGGCCCGGCTGGGCAAACTGGCCAAGGCGATGCCGGTCACCTGCGTGGTGATGAGCATCACCGGCGCCGCCATGGCGGGCGTGCCGCTGTTCAATGGCTTCATCTCCAAGGAAATGTTCTTCACCGAGGCCCTCGAGACCCACGCCTTCGGCGGCCTCAGCCTGGTGCTGCCGGTACTGGCCACCATTGGCGGCGTGCTGTCGGTGGCCTACTCCGCGCGGCTGGTCCACGCGGTGTTCTTCTCCCCTCCGCGCCACGCGCCGCCCAAGACGCCGCACGAGCCGCCCCATCTGATGCGGGCTCCGGCGGAGCTGTTGGCGGTGCTGTGTATCCTGGTCGGCCTGTTCCCGGCGCTGATGGCCACCTGGCTGATGGCGCCTGCGGTCGAGGCGGTGCTGCTCGAGCCGCTGGAGTTCCACCTGGCCCTGTGGCACGGCTTCAACCTGCCGCTGGCGATGAGCGCCGTGGCCCTGGTCGCCGGCGTCATCACCTATATCCTGCATCGCAAGATTCGCCAGTTCGTGCGGGACTTCCCGCCGCGTGATGCCAGCCGTATCTTCGAGGGTGTCATCCAGTGCATCGGCGATCGCGCCGAGCGCATCACCGAATGCGTCGACAACGCCTCGCTGCAGCGCTTCATGACCCTGCTGCTGACCGCCTCCCTGGTGGTCGGCGCCATCGGTCTGGCCCAGATGGATACCCTGACCGGGGCCAAGGGCAACCAACCGGTGGACGGCGTGCTGCTGGTCGGCGCCCTGCTGCTGGTGTTCACCGGCATTGGCACCGCCATTACTCATCGCCATCGTCTGATCTCGCTGCTGATGCTGTCGGTGGTGGGCCTGCTGGTATCGCTGACCTTTGCCCGCTTCTCGGCACCGGACCTGGCGTTGACCCAGCTATCGGTCGAGGTGGTCACCATGATCCTGCTGATGCTGGCGCTGTTCTTCCTGCCCCAGAAGACCCCTCGGGAATCCACCCCGGCGCGGGCGCTGCGCGACCTGGTGCTGTGTACCGGTCTGGGCGGGGTGATCGCCGGACTCAACTACACCGTGCTGACCCGCGACACCGAAAGCATCTCGGACTTCTTCCTCGACAACAGCGTGCCCGGTGGCGGCGGCCACAATGTGGTCAATGTCATCCTGGTCGACTTCCGTGGCTTCGACACCCTGGGCGAGATCACGGTGCTGGCGATCGCCGGTCTCGCCATCTTCAAGCTGCTCAACCGTCTGCGCCTGTTCATGCCTCACAGCGACAGCGAGGGGCGCATCTGGGCGCCGGATCGCTACCCGATGATTCTGACCACCATCTCCCAGACGGTACTGCCGCTGGCACTGCTGGTGTCGGTGTTCATCTTCCTGCGCGGCCACAACCAGCCCGGTGGCGGCTTTATCGCCGGCCTGATCACCGCGGTGGGATTGATCCTGGTGTACATGGCCCGGGGCGTTGCCTGGACCCAGAAGCGTCTCGACTTCCCCTACCAGCCGGTGGCGATCCTCGGCGTCGGTGTCGCCGCCCTGACCGGCTTCGGCAGCTGGCTGTTCGGCGCACCCTTCCTGACCTCGTCTTTCGGCCATTTCCATATCCCGCTGATCGGCGATATCGAACTGGCCACCGCGATGCTGTTCGATCTCGGTGTCTATCTGGCGGTGGTCGGTGCGACCCTGATGATCCTGGCCAACCTGGGCAAGGTGACCACCCCCCACCGTCCGGCCAAGGAAGACCATGACGCGACGGAACGCGGCCTGCACCGCACCGACGACCCCACCCCCGACGGCAAGGAGACCGTGTGACATGGAAATGCTCTATGCCATAACGACCGGCGTGCTCGCCGCCAGTGGCCTGTATCTGATGCTGCGCGGCCGAACCTTCCCAGTGGTGGTCGGTCTGACGCTGCTCTCCTACGCCACCAACCTCTTTCTGTTCTCCATGGGCGGACTGACCACCGGTGGTTCCGCCATCATCGACGGCAAGAGCGACTACAGCGATCCGCTGCCCCAGGCGCTGGTGCTGACCGCCATCGTCATTGGCTTCGCCATGACCGCCTTCGCGGTGATCCTGGCGATGCGTGCACGGGGCGACATGGGCAATGACCACGTGGACGGGCGCAAGGCCGAGGACAAGGAGGAGCGACGCTGATGTCCCACCTGATCGTGATGCCCATCGTGCTGCCGCTGGCAGCAGCGGTGGCGCTGCTGCTGACCCGGTTCGGCAATGCCACGCTCAAGCGTGGTCTCGGCCTTGCCACCACCCTGGCGCTACTGGTGATCAGCGTGATGCTGCTGCGCCAGGCGGCCAGCGGCGAGATCCAGTACTACGCCCTGGGCAACTGGCAGCCGCCCTTCGGCATCATCATGGTGCTGGACCGGCTATCGGCGCTGATGCTGTTCGTGACCTCGATGCTGGCGGTTGGTGCGGTGCTGTTCGCCTGCGGCGGCGACGACGAGAAGGGCAGCAACTTCCACGGCCTGTTCCAGCTGCAGCTGATGGGAATCAACGGCGCCTTCCTGACCGGCGACCTGTTCAACCTGTTCGTGTTCTTCGAGGTGCTGCTGCTGGCCTCCTACGCCCTGCTGGTCCACGGTGGTGGCAAGGTGCGCATCCAGTCGGCGGTCCACTACGCCATCCTCAACCTGGCCGGATCGGCGCTGTTCCTGTTCGCCGTGGGTCTGCTGTACGGGGCCACCGGCACCCTCAACATGGCGGACATGGCCCAGGCGGTGAGTCAGCTGCCGGGAGAGCGTCAGGGCATGGTCGTCGCCGGCGCTCTGCTGCTGCTGGTGGTATTTGGCCTCAAGGCGGCGGTACTGCCACTGTATTTCTGGCTCCCGCGCGCCTACGCCAGCGCGCCGCCGCCGGTGGCCGCCCTGTTTGCGGTGATGACCAAGATCGGCGTCTACGCCATCCTGCGGGTCTACTGGCTGATCTTCGGCGACCAGGCAGGCCCCCTGGAGGCGCTTGAGCAGAGCTGGGTGTGGTGGCTTTCGCTCGGCACCCTGGCGATTGCCGGTGTCGGCGTGCTGGCCGCCCGCGACCTGCGTCTGCTGGTGGCCTATCTGGTACTGGTGTCGGTGGGCACCCTGCTCGCCGGCGTCGGCATGCGCTCCCCCGAGGCGGTGTCGGGCCTCCTGTTCTATCTGGTGCACACCACCCTGGTCACCGGCGGGCTGTTCCTGCTGGCGGACATGATCGGCGTCCAGCGTGGCAAGGCCGGTACCCGCCTGGTGCGCGGCCGGATACCGCGCAACGCCACGGCGCTGGGCCTGATGTTCCTGATCGGGTCCATGGCGGTGGCAGGCCTGCCCCCGCTGTCCGGGGCGCTGGGCAAGGTCATGCTGATGAACGCCGGCGACAGCGCCCAACGTCTCTGGTTCTGGCCTCTGCTGCTGGCCACCGGCCTGTGCGCCATTGTGGCGCTGTCGCGGGCAGGGTCCACCCTGTTCTGGCGCAGCCAGGCCAGCGATGACGGCGATTCGCTGTCCCCCTGGCAGTGGGCGGGCACCGGCTGGCTGCTGGCATCGTCGCCGTTGCTGGTGATCCTGGCCGGCCCCCTGGCCGGCTACACCGAGGCCACGGCAGAACAGTTGAGCGACCCGCAACCGATGATTCAGGCCGTTCTGATCGATCAGGGAGACGCCCAATGAACCGACGCACTCGCTCACTACTGCCGACACCGCTGCTCAGCCTGCTGCTGCTGGTCGTGTGGCTGTTGCTGGTCAACACGGTCTCGGTCGGTCACCTGCTGCTTGGCGGCTTTCTGGCCGTGCTCATCCCCTGGCTGACCTACCCCTTCTGGGACATGCAGCCCGGTGTAAAGAAGCCCTGGAAACTGGTGCGCTTCTTCTTCCGGGTGATCGGTGACATCGTGGTGGCCAACATGCAGGTGGCCTGGATCATCATCAATCCCTGGCGCCGCACTCGGCCCCACTTCGTCGAGTATCCGCTGATGCTCGAGGAGCGATTCACCATCACCCTGCTGGCCAGCACCATCACCCTGACCCCAGGAACGGTGTCGGCCAACCTGCGCATGGACGGCAAGACGCTGCTGATCCACGCTCTGGACGTGCGTGATGAACAGACCCTGATCCGGACCATCCGCGAACGCTACGAGCAGCCGCTGAAGGAGATCTTCGAATGCTAGACACCGCCTTGACCATCAGTTTGGCGCTGGTCTGCCTGGCGCTGCTGCTGAACCTGTTTCGCCTGACCGTGGGCCCGGACATGCCCGACAGGATCCTGGCGCTGGATACCATGTACGTGAACTCCATCGCCCTGATCATCCTGATGGGAGTGTGGCTCAACTCCAAGACCTACTTCGAAGCCGCGCTGCTGATCGCGCTGCTCGGCTTCATCAGCACCATTGCCGTCTGCAAGTATCTGCTGCGCGGCGATATCATCGAGTAACTTCGGGAGAATTCCATGTTCTACGTCATTCTCGAGGGGCTGATCTCGGTGCTGCTGATCGCCGGCGGGCTGTTTGCCTTCATCGGCTCGCTGGGCATGGCCCACCTGCGGGACTTCTACATGCGTCTGCACGGCCCGACCAAGGCCACCACCCTGGGCATGGGCTGCATCCTGTCCGGCTCCATGGTGTACTTCAGCGCCACCCAGGAAGGCACCCACCTGCAGGAGATGCTGATCACCCTGTTCCTGTTCATCACCGCCCCGGTAAGCGCCCACATGCTGGCCAAGACTGGCCTGCACCAGCGCCTCAAGTATCTGGACAAGACCCGCGGCAAGCCGCTCGAATTCCGTGAGGAGGAGGTTGGGGATAAGCCGGTGCCCCACCCCGACCGAGACTAAAAGCCTAGCTTCATGCAAGCTGGATACGAAACGGGCAGCCCATGGGCTGCCCGTTCTGTGTCTGGCTATCGTGGCGCGTAAGGCCGAGCGATCAGATCCAGCCGCCCAGTTCGCGCTTGACGATATTGGCCAGCACCGCGATATGGTCGTCGCGATCGTTGAGACACGGAATGTAGATGAAGTGCTCGCCGCCGGCCTCCATGAAGGCGTCGCGGATCTCTTCCTCGATCTCTTCCAGGGTCTCCACGCAGTCAGCGCTGAAGGCGGGGGACAGTACGGCGATACTCTTGTGCCCCTGACGCGCCAGCTCCGCCACCTTGTCGACGGTGGCGGGGCCCACCCATTCTTCAGGCCCGAACTTGGACTGGAAGGCGGTGACCACTTCGTCCTCGGCGTGCCCCAGCCGTTCGCGCAGCAGCCGCGTGGTCTTCCTGCACTGACAGTAGTAGGGGTCGCCTTCCTCCAGAAAGCGCTTGGGTACGCCGTGATAGGACGCCACCACCACCGAAGGCTGGTGCGTCTCGTTCTCCAGGCGTTCGCTGACCGAGGCGGCCAGGGCCTCGATGTAGCCCGGCTCGTCGAAGTAGGCCGGCACCGTTCGCACCGATGGCTGCCACTTGCGCTTCATCAGCTGACGGAAGAACTGATCGCAGGCGGTGGCGGTGGTGGGTGAGCCGTACTGGGGGTACAGCGGGAAGAACAGGATACGCCGACATCCCTTCTCCTCCAGCTCCTTGAGCGCCTTGTCGGTGGAAGGATTGCCGTAGCGCATGCCGAAGCTGACCTCGATCGAGTCCCCCAGCTCAGCGCGCAGCCGCGTCGACAGCTTCTCGCTCTGGCTTCTGGTGATGGTCAGCAATGGACTCTCGTCCTTGTCGGTGTTCCAGATGCTGCGATAGGCCGCCCCGGAGGCAAATGGCCGGCGACTCAGGATGATCAACTGCAGCAGCGGCTGCCAGAGCCAGCGCGGATAGTCGACCACCCGCTGGTCCGACAGAAATTCGCTGAGATAGCGGCGCATGGACCAGTAGTCGGTATCGTCCGGCGTACCCAGGTTGGCGACCAGCACGCCGATCTTTTCACGTGCGACGGCGGGGTGGTCGACCGGCGCCTGCTCCGGGCGATGGGCCTCCACCACTGAGGGGGGAACGGACTGATCCATGAAGGTGACTTCCTCTTGGTAGCGAATGCACAAAGCCTATCACCGGTGGGTATCAGGCTCGAATGAAGTGTTACTATGAAGAGGATTTGTACAATCTTTGGTGAACCCATGTCCAGATCCTTGATCTTGATCACCGGCGACCAGTTGAGCCTGGACCTCGGACTCTTGCAGACCGCTGGCGACAACGACGTCGTCGCGCTGTGCGAGGTCGCCGAGGAAGGCCGCTACGTGCCGCATCACCCTCAGAAGATCGCCATGATGCTGTCGGCCATGCGCCACTTCGCCGCCACGCTTCGCGACAAGGGCTATCGCGTCCACTACAGCGCCCTCGATGATCCGGACAACGCCCATGGCCTGCTGGCGGAGGCGGAACGCCTCGCGCAAGCCTACGACTGTTCGCGGGTTGTCACCACAAGGCCCGGCGAATGGCGCCTGCTGGATGCCATGGAGCGCCGCCAGGGCGGGATACCCTGGCAATGGGTCGAGGACGACCGCTTCTACTGCACGCCTGGTGAATTCGGCGACTGGTTGTCCCATCGCCGGCAGCCTCGCATGGAGTGCTTCTATCGACTGATGCGTCGCCGCACCGGCCTGCTGATGGAGGGCGATGAACCCATGGGCGGCCAGTGGAACTTCGACAAGGACAACCGACGGCCCCTGCCCCAGCACTACACGCTGCCCAAGCCTCCCCGCCACACCGTCGACGACATGACCCGTGAGGTGCTGACACTGGTGGAGGAACACTTCGATGAACACTTCGGTCGTCTGGATGGCTTCCACTGGCCGGTCACCCGACGCCAGGCGCTGGTCGATCTCAGACACTTCATCGATCACCTGCTGCCGAGCTTCGGTGACGTCCAGGACGCCATCAGCGACAGCGATCCCTTTCTCTTCCACTCGCGCCTGTCCGCTCCCATGAACCTTGGCCTGCTCAGCCCGAGAGAAGTCTGCGAGGCCGCCGAAACCGCTTATCTCGAGGGGCATGCACCGATCAATGCGGTGGAAGGTTTTATCCGCCAGATCCTCGGCTGGCGAGAGTACGTCAGGGGCATCTACTGGACCCGTATGCCGGACTACAAGGGCTATAACGCCTTGCAGGCCCGCAGGGGTCTACCCCACTTCTACTGGAGCGGTGACACCGACATGCGCTGTCTATCCCGCGCGATTGGCATGACCCGGGACAACGCCTACGCGCACCATATCCAGCGTCTGATGGTGACCGGCAACTTTGCTCTGCTGTGCGACGTCAGCCCCGAGGCCCTGTGCGACTGGTACCTGGCGGTCTACGCCGACGCCTGCGAATGGGTCGAATTGCCCAATACGCTTGGCATGGTGTTGCACGCCGACGGTGGACTGATGGGCTCGAAGCCCTACTGTGCGTCAGGCAAGTACATCGATCGGATGTCGGACCATTGCCGCCACTGTCGCTATGACGTGAAAAAGACCCTGGGCGAAGACGCCTGTCCCTTCAACAGCCTCTACTGGGACTTTCTCGAACGTCACGCCGACACCCTGGCGAGCAATCCTCGCATGAAGCTGATCTATGGCTCGCTGCGCCGCATGAGCGATGACAAGCGCAGCGCCATGCGCCGCCAGGCCACGTCCTTTCTCGACAACCTGGCATGCGAACCGAGCTACGGTCAGGGTCCCCACCGCGACGGCTATCGACCTCAGGGAGCGAATCCATGAATCGGTTCGAGACACTCGCCACACCGCTTGCGCTGTTTCATGATGGTCAGTGCCCACTATGCCGCAAGGAGATCGCCTGGCTGAGGCGGCATCCGCGCAGCCGGCTGATCCACTTTATCGATATCCGCGACGACGATTTTTGCGCCGAGGCCTGGGGCCAGCGCTTCGATGACATGCTGGGCAAGCTGCACCTGCGCGACGCCACAGGTCGCTGGTTCATCGGCATGGATGCCACTCGCGCATTGTACGCGACGCTGGGTCATCGCCGTTGGGTGCAGCTAAGCAGCGTACCCGGTTTGCGTGGACTGCTGGACATCGGCTATCTGGGCTTCGCCCGACTGCGCCCCTGGCTAACAGGGCATCAAAGGAAGCGATAAGGCAGGTCGACACCGCCAAGGGCCCTGGCAGCTTGCGCCAGGGACTTGTGCGGTGAACGTGGGTACATCAGTGGCAAGGCAGAGACGGCGAGACTGCCGTCGAGAGGGTTCCAGCACCAGGGTGGTGTGGAACGATGTCACTCAAAACACCAGGGGCATACGTGAGGCCAGCGGTTCGGCATAGTGGGCCTCGCGACCGATCACCTCGTCGTGGGCCACGTGCTGGACCAGGTAGGCGCGGTGGATACCGGCACGCTTGAGCTCCAGGTAGACGTCGTCCAGCGAGCGGAACAACACCGGCTTGCCGCGGCGGCAGAGCATCTTGCGGGCACCTTCCACGTCTTCCAGTTCGACCTGGTAAAAACGGCTGCCGGCATGGCCGATCACGCGAATCTCGAAGTTGTCGTGGCGGCCGACAAAGGCCTTGAGATCATTAATTTCCATCGTATCTTTCGCCTCTTTTCATCCTGTCGCGACGGGGGTTCTGTGGCCCCCGCCCTCCTTATGTGACGACACTACGGCGACGAGCGTGCCGATGATGTTTCGGCAGACCATGACGCTCGTTTCATTTCCCTGTGCCGCGCATGTGACTCTCTGATCATGGCACAGCCTGGGCCCTTCGGGTGACATTCCCGTGACGGTGTGAAGAATTTCTCTGATCTGGATACATATTGGCCGTTTCGCGCGCACAGCGAGTTAAACGACCTCCATGATCGCGGCGGAGAAAAGGGGGTCTTCAGCGGCAGGCAGCGCCTTTGCGGGGGGAAGTGGAGGGCTTGAAGGAGAGAAAACGAAGGCCCGCGACACGAATGCTCGCGGGCGACGGATCCGGCGGTGAGACTACTGGTAGTCGGAGGGATCGATGGCCTTGCCGAGGGAGTTGCGGTCGACCCAATTGCCGGCCTTGGTCTCCTTGTAGCGAAACACCACCTTGTCGCCGATCTGCACCGGCAGCTCGGAGTCTTCTGTCTGGTAGCTGTAGTCCACGCCGTCCACTACCAGGTGATAGCGATACAGATCGGGCATGCCGAGCCATTCCTTGAACGGGCCTTCCCGTTCCACCGAGGTCAACTCACCACGGGCTTCCAGCTTGGGCGCGCGACGGCGATTGCCGCGTCGAAATCCGCCTGCCATGTCAGGTCTCCTTCACTGTGTCTGTCGAAATCGCAAGGGGCGGCATTATACGAGCCCGTCGGTCAGGCTCAAGCACGTTTATTCGCCGAAGGTATCACCGTAGCTGTCCGGCGCCAGATCCTCGAAGCGGGTGTACTTGCCGATAAAGGCCATGTGCACCGTCCCGATGGGACCATTACGTTGCTTGCCGATGATGAATTCGGCGAGCCCCTTGTTGTCGGGATTATCCGGGTTGTAGACCTCATCACGATAGACGAAACCGATCAGGTCGGCGTCCTGCTCGATGGCCCCGGATTCACGCAGGTCCGACATCACCGGACGCTTGTTGGGGCGCTGCTCCAGCGAGCGGTTGAGCTGCGACAGCGCAATCACCGGGCAGCCGAACTCCTTGGCAAGCCCCTTGAGCGAGCGCGAGATCTCCGAAATCTCGCCGGTACGGTTGTCACCGAACCCCGGCACCTGCATCAACTGCAGGTAGTCGATCATGATCATCGCCAGGTTGCCGTGCTCGCGCACCACGCGACGCACCCGTGAGCGCATCTCGTTGGGCGACAGCGCAGCGGTGTCATCGATGAACAGTTGCTTGTCCTTGAGCAGGTTGACCGCCGAGGTCAACCTCGGCCAGTCCTCGTCCTCGAGCTGACCGGAGCGCACTCGGGTCTGGTCGATACGCCCGAGTGACGACAGCATGCGCAGCATGATCGAGTCCGCCGGCATCTCCATGGAGAACACCATCACCGGCTTGTCGCTGGACACCACCGCGTGCTCCACCAGGTTCATGGCGAAGGTGGTCTTGCCCATGGACGGGCGGCCGGCGACGATCACCAGGTCGGAGGGCTGCAGCCCGGAGGTCATGTCATCGAGATCGCGAAAGCCGGTCGACAGGCCGGTCATCTCGCCTTTCATGTTGAACAGCTCGTCGATGCGATCGACGGCCTTGGTCAGCAGTTCGCTCATGCCGATGGGGCCGCCGGCCTTGGGGCGATCCTCGCTGATCTGGAACACCAGCCGCTCGGCCTCGTTGACCAGCTCATCGGCAGGACGCCCATTGGGGCTGAAGGCGCCGTCGGCGATCTGGTTGGCCGCCTGGATCAGCTTTCTCAGGGTGGCGCGTTCGCGCACGATGTCGCCATAGGCGCGGATATTGCTGGCCGAGGGAGTGTTGCGGGCCAGCTCCGCCAGGTAGGCGAGCCCGCCCACGGTGTCGAGCTGGTCGCGCCCCTCCAGGGCCTCGGACAGGGTCACCACGTCCAGCGGACGGCTCGACTCGGCCAGCGCCACCATGGCGTTGAACACCAGGCGATGCTCGTAGCGATAGAAGTCGTCGGCCACCAGCCGGTCGGCGATATTGTCCCAGGCCTGATTGTCGAGCATCAGGCCACCCAGCACCGACTGCTCGGCCTCCACCGAGTGCGGCGGAACCTTCAGCGCCGCGGCTTCACGATCGATGGTCTGGACGTCACTCATGCGCTTGTCTCTTCGCTGTTGTTCACGGCGCCATGCCACTGGATCCAGGCTGTGTCCGAAAAGTCGACGAGCGCAGCCACTCTCCAGACAAGCCTTAGTCTACCCGAAGCCGGGTCCGTCGCACGATCACCCGTGCGGGCGATCGCGAGCCACAAAAAAGGGCGCGGGATGTGACTCCCGCGCCCTTGCCACTGCCGTGGGAGACGACCTTACTCGGCCACCACCACCACGCGCACGGTGGCGTCGACGTCGGCATGCAGGTGCAGCACGATGTCGTATTCGCCGGTCTGGCGGATCGGGCCTTCCGGCATGCGGACTTCGCTCTTGGCGACGTCGATACCGGCGCTGGAGATCGCCTCGGCCAGGTCACGCGGACCGATGGAACCGAACAGCTTGCCTTCGTCGCCAGACTTGGCGACCAGAGACAGCTCGATGTCGTTGAGCTGCTCGGCGCGAGCTTCGGCTTCGGCCTTGCGCTCGGCGGCCTGAGCTTCGAGCTCGGCACGCTGGGCTTCAAAGGCAGCGATGTTGTCCTTGGTGGCCGGTACGGCGAGACCGTAGGGCACCAGGTAGTTGCGGCCGTAACCAGGCTTGACGGTGACCTTGTCACCGAGACCGCCCAGCTTGCCAATGTTGTCGAGCAGAATGACTTCCATCTCGTAAACCTCTATGTCAGTTGCTGTGACCCAGACGCCCGCGGAAGTCCGCGAAGGTATCGATCAGGGCCACAACCAGCACGATGAGAATCATGGGCCAGGTGGTGATCAGCAGCAGATAGAACGCGACCAGCCACAACCCGTTCATTCCCTTACGTCCAACTACACCATGTGTCAGGCCGATGCCTGCCATCAGCAGCGGAATCCAGGCCAGCATGCCGATCCCGGGGAGACCCAGCAGGGTGCCGGCGATCACCAGCACCACCAACAGGATCAGCTCCCTCGGGGTGAGCCGCAGGGCGTGGAACTCTTCCCGGAAACCTCCCGGGTTGTAGAGCCCCGCCTGCCAGCTGCGTGCCAGGGCCAGACAGGCCACCGCAGCGAGCATCACCACCAGACCGGTGACACCGCTGATGACCAGCTCGGCCAGCCGACTGGCGTCTAGCCCCTGGGCAGCCAGCTCGTCGAGCATGGCCGCCACCTCGGAGGAACTCTGGCGCAGCTGCTCCAGCATCAGGGCGGTGTCTGCCTTGGGCAGGAACACCCCCAACTGGATCATCGCAGCGCCGGCCAGCGACCCCAGGATCAGCGCCTCGCCCCAGCGCATGCGGGAGCGCAGCACGATGGCCATCAACAGCGCCAGCAGGGTGGTCGCCAGAGGGATCGGATCTCCCTGGGTCCACCACCAGCCTGCCGGTACCGCCGCGGCGGCGATCACCGGCATCGCCGGTGCCATGCCCTTGCGCAAGGTCACCAGAGCGGCAATCGCCGCCCCGAACCAGAACAGCCAGGGCACCGCAGACGCCACCAACGCGACCAGCGCCGCCTGGGGCATGCCTTTCATCGACCAACGGGCGACGGGCAGCATCGGCGACGACTTACTGGTGGCTGTCGGTGTAAGGCAGCAGGGCCAGGTAGCGTGCGCGCTTGATCGCGGTGGACAGCTGGCGCTGGTAACGGGCCTTGGTACCGGTGATGCGGCTGGGAACGATCTTGCCGGTCTCGGTGATGTAGGCCTTGAGCGTGTCCAGATCCTTGTAGTCGATCTGCTTCACGCCTTCAGCGGTGAAACGGCAAAACTTGCGGCGACGGAAAAAGCGTGCCATGGAAAGACTCCTTATACGTGCGTTGCAGAGCTAGTGATGCGCGGCTCAGGCGGATTCAGCGGTGCGCGGCTTTTCTTCGCGACGGGCACGCTTCTCTTCCACCGGCTTCATCATCGGAGACGCTTCGGTGATGGCTTCCTTGCAGCGCACCACCAGGCTGCGAATGATGGCGTCGTTGAAACGGAAGATGTTCTCGATTTCCTCGAGGGTCTCGCCGCTGCACTCGACGTTCATCAGCACGTAGTGAGCCTTGTGGATCTTGTTGATCGGGTAGGCCAGGTGACGGCGGCCCCAATCCTCGAGACGGTGAACAGTACCGGCGTTCTCGGTGACGATGCTGGTGTAGCGCTCGACCATGGCCGGAACCTGCTCACTCTGGTCCGGGTGGACCATGAAGACGATCTCGTAGTGACGCATGGATTCTCCTTTCGGTTTGGCAGCTTCCGCAGGGGCCTGAGTCGTCTCGGCGCCGGGGGAAGCAAGGAGTGAATAACAATTAACCTGTCCCGCGCAGAACGCACGGGCGCCCAGATTCTACGGAGTTGTGACCAGGGTTGCAAGCCGATGCCGGGGCGACACCATCACCCGCGGGCCTTGAGCTCGCGCTGGCGCACCACCTCGAACAGACAGACGCCAGTGGCCACCGACACATTGAGACTCGAGACGGTGCCCGCCATGGGCAACTTGACCAGGGTGTCGCAGGCCTCCCGGGTCAACCGACGCATGCCCTTGCCCTCGGCTCCCATCACCAGCGCCATGGGCCCGGTGAAGTCGGCAGCGAAGACGCTGGCATCGGCCTCGCCGGCGGTACCGGTGATCCACACCCCTTCTTCCTTCAGTCGCGCCATGGCGCGGGCCAGGTTGGTCACCTGATAGACCGGCACGCTCTCGGCGGCACCGCAGGCCACCTTGCGCACGGTGGCGTTGAGCGGTGCCGACTTGTCCTTGGGCACGATCACGCCGTGCACCCCGGCGGCGTCGGCACTGCGTAGACAGGCGCCGAAGTTGTGAACGTCGGTGACACCATCGAGGATCAGCAACAGCGGCGGCGTCTCCAGCGGCCAGGCCTTGAGCTTGTGCCACAGGGACTCCTCGCCCTCCGGCGCCAGTGGCGGGCAGAACGCCACGATACCCTGATGGGAGGCACCCTGGGAAAGGCCGTCGAGCTCTTCACGGGGCACGCTCCTGAGCCTGGCGCCGCGACTGCGCGCGGTATCGACCAGCTCACTCAGACGACGCCCGGCGTCGCCCTCCTGCACCCACAGCTCCCTGGGTGATTCGCCACGCTCCAGCAGCGCCCGGACGGCGTGAACGCCGAACACACTGTCGAGGCCGTTCGGCACTGCCGGACCATGCTGACCACGTCCCTTGCCACGCGCCTGAGTACGCGCCTGGTCATGCGTCTGGGACTGGCTCTGGCCGTGGCGACGGCGTCTTGAATCATGCTTGGCCACGGGCGGCCTCCTGATCAATCATCACGCGGGTGTTCATCCCTTGTTGCCACGCCGCGGACCGCGGCGCCGACGTCCGCCCTTCTTCTTCGGGGCGTCCTGTTCGCCGACCCCGGAGGGGCCGTCGGCACGGCGCTTGGTATCGCCCTGGGCCGACCTGCCGCCACGCCCCTTGCCCTGGCCTTTGCCCTGACTCTGGGTGCCTGCGTCGCGACGCTTGCGCGGTGCCCGACGAGGGCGCGGCTTGTCGTCGGCCATCTCGAAGTCGATCTTGCGCTCGTCGAGGTCGACCCGAGCCACCTGAACGGTGACCCCATCGCCCAGACGATAGCTGGTGCCGGTACGCTCGCCCTTGAGACGATGCTTCTCGGGCTCGTAGTGGTAGTAGTCCGACGGCAAGGAGGTGACGTGGACCAGTCCCTCGACATAGAACGCGTCGAGGCGCACGAAGATACCAAACTGGGTGACCGAGGCGATGGTACCGTCGTAGACCTCGCCGAGCTTGTCGGACATGAACTCGCACTTGAGCCAGCCCTCGACGTCACGGGTGGCGTCGTCGGCACGACGCTCGGTCATCGAGCAGTGCTCGCCAAGTTCGAGCATCTGCTCGAAGGTATAGGGACACCACTTGGTCGGCGGCTCCACCGGCGCGCCCTCGGCGCGCAGCACGGTGTTGGTCTGGCGCGGTCCGCGGATCACCGAACGAATGGCGCGGTGCACCAGCAGATCGGGATAGCGACGAATCGGCGAGGTAAAGTGGGCGTAGGCCGGGTAGGCCAGGCCAAAGTGGCCCTCGTTGTGGGGCGAATACACCGCCTGACTCATCGAGCGCAGCATCACCGTCTGAATGATGTCGGCATCGTCGCGACCCTTGATCGCCTCGGCCAGGTCACGGTAGTCCTGGGGCGTCGGCTCATCACCACCGCCGAGTGACATGCCGATCTCGTTGAGGAACAGCCGCAGCTTGTCCAGGCGCTCCGGCGACGGACGCTCGTGGATACGGTACAGCGCCGGCAGGTCGTGCTTGTCGAGGAAGCGCGCGGTGGCAACGTTGGCCGCCAGCATGCACTCCTCGATGATCTTGTGGGCGTCGTTGCGCGAGCGCGGCACGATCTTCTCGATCTTGCGCTCGTCGTTGAAGACGATGGCGGTCTCGGTGGTCTCGAAGTCGATGGCACCCCGTTCGGTGCGCGCTTCTCGCAGCAACTGGTAGAGGCTGTGCAGGTTCTTCAGCGACGGCACCAGCGACTTGTACTCCTGGCGCAGGGCCTCGCCTTCCTCCCCCTCGTCCTGAAGGATCGCCGCCACCTTGTTGTAGGTCAGCCGGGCATGGGAACGGAACACCGCCTCGTAGAAGCGATAACGGCTGATGGCTCCGGTCTTGGAGATGTTGAGCTCGCACACCAGCGCCAGACGATCGACGTCCGGGTTCAGCGAGCACAGCCCATTGGACAGCAGCTCCGGCAGCATCGGTACCACCTGCCCCGGGAAGTACACCGAGTTGCCGCGGGCGATGGCCTCCTGATCGAGCGGGCTGCCGGGACGCACGTAGTGCGACACGTCGGCGATGGCCACCAGAAGCTTCCAGCTGCCCGAACGCGTCTTGTAGGCGCACACCGCGTCGTCGAAGTCCTTGGCGGTCTCGTCATCGATGGTGACCAGCGGCTTGTCACGCAGGTCGATGCGGTGGAGCTTGTCCTCCTCGGCGACCTCGGCGGACATGCTGGCGATCTGGTCGGTGACATCCGGCGGAAACTCGGACGGGATCTCGTAGCTTCTCAGCGCGATGTCGATCTCCATACCGGGATCCATACGCTCTCCCAGCACCTCGATGACCTCACCCACCGGCTGCACCCTGGTCTCGGGCTGCTTGACGATGCGTGCCGAGATGACCTGGCCGTCCTGGGCGCCACCACAGGCGCTGTGCGGGATGATCACCTCTTGGGTGATCCGATTGTTCTCGGGGATCAGTACCCCGAACTCGGGAGTATTCTCGCGATACACACCGACGATGGTCTGGGTGTTGCGCGCGATGACGTCCACCACCGTGGCCTCGTCACGGCCCCTGCGATCGCGTCCGCTGATGCGCACCAGCACGTGGTCACCGTGAAACACCCGGCGCATCTGTCGCGGGGGGATCACCAGATCAGGCTTCTTGCCGTCGTCGCGCAATAGAAAGCCGAAACCGTCCCGATGCCCCAGCACCTTGCCCTTGATCAGATCGAGCTTGTCGATCAGCGCATAGGCGTTGCGACGGTTGCGCAGCACCTGGCCGTCCCGCTCCATGGCGGACAGGCGGCGACGCACCGCCTCGCGCAGCTCCTCATCATCGAGACCCAGCTGATCACTCATGGCCTCATGGGTCACCGGCGCCCCGATTTCCTCGAGCCGCTTGAGCAGGTATTCGCGGGACGGGGCGGGGTTGTCGTACTTGTGGGCTTCGCGGAGAGCGTGTTCGTCGGCGTCGAGCGTCCAATGGGTCATGCGAAAGGCATCCTTGGCAGGGTCGAGGACGGCAGGTGAGCGCCGACTCCCGGGCGCGAGCGTGCGGTCTTGTCGAAAATTTGTCGTAACATGCGCGCAGTATAGCGCTGGCGCGGCCTTGACCCAACCATAAGCGCCCGTGGATAGACCCGCCGCCCGCCGAGGGCCCATTCAGGCGATGGTCACAACGGCAAAAAAAATCGCGCGATTCCTTATCGAGACGCTTGCATTATTCAGATGATTCGGTAACATACGCGCCACTTGCCCAGATGGCGGAATTGGTAGACGCGCTAGCTTCAGGTGCTAGTGTCCTTATGGACGTGGAGGTTCAAGTCCTCTTCTGGGCACCAACGATCCTTCGGGATCACGACGATGCAAGTCGTCACGCTCTTTGTCAGTCAAGCAGCACGTGTTCGCCCAGGTGGCGGAATTGGTAGACGCGCTAGCTTCAGGTGCTAGTGTCCTTATGGACGTGGAGGTTCAAGTCCTCTCCTGGGCACCATCGACTCGTCAGGGTCGACGAACACGACAGACTGATGCAGGATTGACAAGAGAATCGTATGACATGCCCAGGTGGCGGAATTGGTAGACGCGCTAGCTTCAGGTGCTAGTGTCCTTATGGACGTGGAGGTTCAAGTCCTCTCCTGGGCACCATCGTCATGCAGACAACGGATCCACATCGGATCGACAAGAACCCGCGCCTCGTCGCGGTTTTTTTGTGCCTGAAATCTGCACCGCTCCCGGATATCCCTCTACCTCACCTTCCTCTTGCACTATCCCTCTGCGCCCCCTCCTGACGCAGCAGAACAGCAACAGCCGACCCGACGGTATTGCCCTACCCGCGACGTCTCCCCTAATCAAATCGCGAGGGCAACTCAGCCACCTGGGACAATGCCCAGTCGCCGACCCCCGCGACCGACTCCCAGTCGGCTTCCTGGCTCGCCGGCAGCCTCGGCAGGAAATTCAGCCCGGTCTTTGCTTCTACCTCGTCGATGCTGAACAGAAACTGCTTGAGCGACTCGTCGCCACGCACGTCCTGGGGCATGATAAACGCCACCGCCAGCGGCGTATCGCCCGGCACCACCACGATCTTGTAGAACGCCACCGGCACCTCGACGAAGCCGACGCGATCGAGTAGACGATCGATCTCGAGATCGGTGATTCGTGTCTCGGCGTAGATCGGGCCGGTGATCACCTGCAGCCGGCCGAAGCGCGGCAGAAAGTGGTCCATCACCACCTCCTCCAGGCGCTGCCACAGCTGCCGATTGAGCGCGGGCTTCTGCGGCATCATGTTGCTCATCAGAAAGCTGTCGTCCTGGGCGTCCTCTCCCCACACCTTGGCCATGGCGTAGTTCGGGGCCAGGTGGCCACGGTCGTAACCACTGCCCGAGTAGCTAGAGGTGCTGACAGGCCACAGCGTGCGCCAGTCCTGGCGGAAACCGGGTCGCGGCCCGATCTGTCGATCCCCGCTCTGGCGTAGCTCATAGCTGACCCACAGCGCACCGACGCGGACATCCGACCATCCCAGCAGATAGCCATCGTTACGCATGACGCGGGTGAAGGACAAGACGCCGGGCTCGGCCCACTCGGTTACCCCCATCCAGCTCATGCGATCACGGTAGCCCTGCTCTGTGCTGTGCCACAGAAAGGCACCCGCGGCGACCAGCACCAGCGAGACAAGGAGGTTTCGGGGGCGGGGTATCAGGCGATCGAGTGAAAGGTCCACACGCTTCCTTGATGCAAAGAGTCACGAGATGGTGAAGAGGTGCTGGTCGCCGGCGCGTCGAACGAGCGGCGTTGCGCCGGCCCGGCGCAGTCACCGGGCCGCCGACGCGATCTTGCTACCACCCCAGCGAGAACATGGTCTCCAGGTCGTGACGGGAGTGCACCTGCATGGCATTGAGGGTCTCGGTGTCGGCGATCCCCTCCACCGCGTTCAGGCGACCGGTGACGAGTTCGGCCAGGCTCTCGAAATCACGGGTGCGCGCGATCGCCACCAGGTCGTAGCGACCACAGGTGGAGTACACCTCGCTGATGCCGTCGACCTCGGCGAGGCGCTCCGCCACCGCCTTGACCTGGCCCTTTTCGGCATTGATCAGGATCACTGCATTCTGCATGGTCGCCCTCCTTCGATGTCCGTCTTCGCCTGGCCAACCAAGCCCACGGCACAGACGGCAAGATGTGGTGTGCTCGCGGCGCAGTATATCAGCGCCGGCGCGGCACGGGCAGCACCACCCGACGGGCACCACCTGCGTGGCGGATTGCCGCAGCGGAGTAGCGAGGATTCGCCAAGACTCAAAGGCTTAGCTAATCTGAATGTTCAGCGCCGCCTAGAGCGCACGAGGTCGCCCAGGCTCACCGGGCACACTCGATAACATCGGTCCAGCAGAAAAGGACCCAACCAAGACCGTTCGACTATCGACTTCGATCACTATCGATCGAGCCACAACGAGGAGCCCCACCATGGCCAAGCACAGCCGCCGTGACTTCCTGCGCCACAGTCTGCTGGGCATCGCCGCCCTGCCTCTGGGCGCTGGCGTACTGTCCCGCACCGCCCTGGCCCAGAGCCTGCCGCGCCTGGATACCGACAACGCCCAGGCCAAAGCGCTCGGCTACGTCGAGAACGCCAGCGACGCCAGTGGCAACGCCGCCTACGAAGAGGGAGAGACCTGCGCCAACTGCATGTTCTTCAACGCCGAGACCGAAGGCTGCCAGCTGTTCCCGCAGAACAGCGTGGAGCCGGGCGGGTGGTGCCAGTCCTGGACCGCCAAGCCTTGACGTCTGGCTGACCCAGCGTCGGATCTACCAGGGGTAGGCTGAAAAGAGCGCGCCCCTGAGCCACACCAGAACGACAACACCCCGGGCCGATGGCCCGGGGTGTTGTCGTTTGCCGCTCTTGCCGAGTCTCAAGCGCCTTCTTCGCTGTCCGGCAGCGGCCACTGATAGCGACGCACCACCTCATCGCCGTCCCAGGACTCCAGCTTGACCGGAAAGCCCCACAGTTGATGCAGATGACGGATCACCGGATAGACACTGCGTGCCAGCGGTCGCCGCTGATCCTGCACGTGGCGCAGCGTCAGCGAACGATCACCACGGATATCCGCCTCATAGACCTGAATATTGGGCTCACGCAGCGACAGCGCATACTGCGTGGACAGCGCCTCGCGCACCCGCCGGTAGCCTCGCTCATCATGGATGGCGCCGACCTCCAGGGTCTCCTCCTGGTCATCGTCGACGATCTGGAACAGCTTCAGATCGCGGATCACCTTGGGCGAGAGAAACTGCTGAATGAAGGACTCGTCCTTGAAGTTGCGCATGGCAAAGTTCAACGTCTCGCGCCAGTCACTGCCGGCGATGTCGGGGAACCACTCGCGGTCCTCGTCATTGGGCGCCTCACAGATACGCTTCAGGTCGGTGAAGATGGCGAACCCCAGGGCGTAGGGGTTGATGCCGTTGTAGTAGGGGCTATCGAAGGCCGGCTGACTGACCACGGCGGTATGCGACTGCAGGAACTCGAGGATCAGCCCTTCGTCCACCGCGCCCTCGTCGAACAAACGATTCATCAGGGTGTAGTGCCAGAAGGTCGCCCAGCCCTCGTTCATCACCTGGGTCTGGCGCTGGGGGTAGAAGTACTGGGCCAGCTTGCGCACGATACGCACCACCTCGCGTTGCCAGGGCGCCAGCAGCGGAGCGTTCTTCTCGATGAAGTACAGCAGGTTTTCCTGGGGCTCCGGCGGATAACGCCCGCCACCTCGCAGCCCCAGCGGATCGTCCTCGGACGCCATGGGCTCTGCGATGCTGCCCACATCACCGGTCGGAATGGTGCGCCACAGGGTGTTGACCTGGGTCTGCAGGTAGTCTTCGCGCTCCTGCTGACGGCGAGCCTCCTCTTCGGGAGATACCGGGGACGGACGCTTGTAGCGGTCGACGCCATAATTCTGCAGGGCGTGACAGGCGTCGAGCAGCTGCTCCACCGCCTGAACACCGTGGCGCTCTTCGCACTGGCTGATGTACTTGCGGGCGAACACCAGGTAGTCGACGATCGAGGAGGCGTCGGTCCAGGTCCGAAACAGATAGTTGCCCTTGAAGAAGGAGTTGTGGCCATAGCAGGCGTGCGCCATGACCAGCACCTGCATCATCAGGGTGTTCTCTTCCATCAGGTAGGCGATGCAGGGATCTGAATTGATCACCAGTTCGTAGGCCAGCCCCATCTGACCACGCCGATAGGCCTGCTCCACCGCCAGGAACTGCTTGCCGAAGGACCAGTGGTGATAGCCCACCGGCATGCCGACGCTGGCGTAGGCGTCCATCATCTGCTCGGTGGTGATGATCTCGATCTGGTTGGGGTAGGTATCGAGCCGGTACTCGTCTGCCAGTCGCGCGATCTCGGCCTCGAACTCGGTGAGATCGTCAAAGCTCCAGTCGGAGCCGGTGGCGATGGGCTTGGCGTGGCGCTTGGTCAAGGTGGTCATGGAGCTCCCCTCCTCTCCGGGGCTCTATCATCGCCCGGAGTTGCGTAGCGCTTGTTCAGGGGCCGCAAGGCCCCGGTCGGCTGTCGAGTCGACCGAGGGGTCAACTCTCGGCGCGACGCTTGAACAAGGCACGGAACACCGGATAGATATCCCCCGGCTCGACGATCTGACGCATGGCGAAACGGTCAGGATAGGCCGCCTCCACCCGCTCGTACTCTTCCCACAGGGCCTGGTGGGCGTGGGGCGTGATCTCCACGTAGGTGAAGTACTGCAGGCGCCCCATCAGTGACTTGGTCAGGAGCTCGCGACAGTTCACCGAATCATCGTCCCAGTTGTCGCCATCCGAGGCCTGGGCCACGTACAGATTCCACTGACCCGGCGGGTAGCGCTTGTCGATGATCTCGTCGACCAGGGTCAAGGCGCTGGAGACGATGGTGCCGCCGGTCTCCCTGGAGTAGAAGAACTCCTCCTCGTCGACCTCCTTGGCGGCGGTATGATGCCTGACAAAGACCAGCTCGACCCGCTCGTAGCTGCGCTCGAGAAACAGGTACAGCAGCAGGAAGAAGCGCTTGGCGATGTCCTTGTGGGCCTGGGTCATCGACCCGGAGACGTCCATCACGCAGAACATCACCGCCTTGCTCGATGGCTGGGGCTGGTTGATCAGGTGGTTGTAGCGAAGATCGTAGGTGTCGATGAAGGGCACCGCCTCCAGGCGCCGCTCCAGGCGCTCGATCTCGTCCTTGAGCTCCTGTATGCGAGCGGGGTTTCGGAGCACCGGATCCTTGCGCTCCTCGACCTCCAGTGCCTCCTGAGCCTCGCGCAGGGCCCGACGAATGGGCGCCCGCATGGCGATACGTCGGGCCTGGGCCTCGCGCATGGAGCGCACGATGTTGATCCTCGCCGGCACCCCGTCCCGGGACACCCCGGCGCGCACCGGCCGCACCTCCTCGACGTCGACCAGCGGCTTGCGCTCCAGGTGGGGCAACTCCAGGCCGTCGAAGACAAACTCGAGAAATTCCTCCCGCGTCAGGGTGAAGGCGAACTCGTCCATGCCCTCACCCTGATTGGAAGCGCCGCCTTCGCCGCTGCCATCGCCACCACCGCCGCCACCGTCCGGACGGCGCAGGCGATCCCCTTCCTGAAATTCGCGATTGCCCGGCGCGACGATGGAGCGACGCCCCCCGCTGCCGTGCTGGAATACCGGCTCGGAGATATCACGGCTCGGGATCGAGACCTTCTCGCCGCGCTCCATGTCGGTGATGGAACGGCGATTCACCGCCTCCTCCACGGAGCGCTTGATATGGGTCCGATAACGGTCAAGAAAGCGCTGGCGGTTGACCGCGCTCTTGTTCTTGGCGTTGGCTCGGCGATCGATGAAGTAGGTCATGGGACCTCCTGGGCGCAGTCGACAAGGGTGGCAGGCACCGGGACGCTCCCGGTGCCTTCACGGCTACTGCGACTTGCGCACCCTCAGGTACCACTCCGACAGCAGGCGCACCTGCTTCTCGGTGTAGCCTCGATCCTTCATCCGCGCCACGAAGTCCTCGTGTTTCTTGATGTCGGCAGAGGATGCCTTGGCGTTGAAGGAAATCACCGGCAGCAGCTCCTCGGTGTTGGCGAACATCTTGTGCTCGATCACACCACGCAGCTTCTCGTAGGACTGCCAGCCCGGATTCATGCCGTTGTTCTGGGCACGCGCCCTGAGCACGAAGTTGACCACCTCGTGGCGGAAGTCCTTGGGATTGGAGATGCCCGCCGGCTTCTCGATCTTTTCCAGCTCGTCATTGAGCGACTGGCGATCGAACAGCTCGCCGGTCTCGGGATCCCGGTACTCCTGATCCTGGATCCAGAAGTCGGCGTAGGTGACGTAGCGGTCGAAGATGTTCTGACCGTACTCGGAGTAGGACTCCAGGTAGGCGGTCTGGATCTCCTTGCCGATGAAGTCGACGTAGCGCGGCGCCAGGTACTCCTTGATGTAGCGCAGATAACGCTCGAAGGTTTCCTTGGGCAACTGCTCCTGCTCCAGACGCTGCTCCAGCACATACAGCAGGTGCACCGGATTGGCCGCCACCTCATGGTTGTCGAAGTTGAATACCTTCGACAGGATCTTGAAGGCGAAGCGTGTGGACAACCCGTCCATGCCCTCGTCCACCCCGGCGCTGTCGCGATACTCCTGGATCGACTTGGCCTTGGGATCGGTGTCCTTCAGGTTCTCGCCGTCATAGACCCGCATCTTGGAGTAGACGCTTGAGTTCTCCGGCTCCTTGAGCCGCGACAGCACCGAGAACTGGGCCAGCATGCGCAGGGTATCCGGCGCGCAGGGAGCCTGATTGAGCGAGGAGTGCTCGAG
Organism: Halomonas sp. EF61; assembly: GCF_040147045.1. Classification (NCBI taxonomy): domain Bacteria; kingdom Pseudomonadati; phylum Pseudomonadota; class Gammaproteobacteria; order Oceanospirillales; family Halomonadaceae; genus Halomonas; species Halomonas sp. EF61. The sequence goes on from NZ_JAMSHM010000002.1 coordinate 1,108,658, forward strand.
CAGCTTCTTGTAGATGTTGATCTCTTCGGAGACCCGCAGGCAGTAAGGCACCTTGACGATGTAGACACGGTCGAGGAAGGCCTCGTTGTTGCGATTGTTGCGGAACGCCTGCCACTCGCTCTCGTTGGAGTGGGCCAGCACGACGCCATCGAAGGGGATCGCGCCCATGCCCTCGGTGGGGTTGTAGTTGCCTTCCTGGGTGGCGGTCAGCAGCGGATGCAGCACCTTGATCGGCGCCTTGAACATCTCGACGAACTCCATCAGACCCTGGTTGGCCCGACACAAGCCACCGGAGAAGCTGTAGGCGTCCGGATCATCCTGGGAATAAAGCTCGAGCTGGCGGATGTCCACCTTGCCCACCAGCGAGGAGATGTCCTGGTTGTTCTCGTCGCCAGGCTCGGTCTTGGAGATGGCGATCTGATTGAGCCGTGAGGGATACAGCCGCACCACCCGGAACTGAGAGATGTCACCACCGGACTCCTTGAGTCGCTTGGCTGCCCAGGGCGACATCACGCTGCGCAGGTGGCGACCGGGAATACCGTACTCCTTCTCGAGCAGCTCGCCGTCCTCTTCCGGCGAGAACAGGCCAAGCGGGGACTCGTGCACCGGAGAACCCTTGATGGCGTAGAACGGCACTTTTTCCATCAACAGCTTGAGCCGCTCGGCCAGAGACGACTTGCCGCCACCCACCGGCCCCAGCAGGTAGAGAATCTGCTTTTTCTCTTCCAGGCCCTGAGCGGCGTGGCGGAAGTAGGCCACGATCTGCTCGATGGCCTCCTCCATGCCATGGAATTCACTGAACGCCGGGTAGCGGCGTATCACCTTGTTGGAAAAGATCCGCGCCAGCCTCGGGTCCTTGGCGGTGTCGATCACCTCCGGTTCACCGATGGCCTCCAGCATGCGCTCTGGCGCACTGGCGTAGACGGAAGGGTCTTGACGGCAGAGTTCCAGATATTCCTGCAGGGACATTTCTTCCTGCTGGACGCGAGCGAAGCGGTTCTGCACATGGTCGAAGATGCTCATCGATGCCTCCTGTGATGCCCGGGACTCGATCTGGACGACGTCACCCACCCTTGCCTGCCATCGCCCTTGTCGAGGGGGTACTCTCAGCGTAGAACAGCATTAGCCAATGACGATGCTCGGATCTTCAACGCTGAACGTCCTTACCTATAAGAACTCATGCCAGCAGAAGCGTTTCATTGTCCAGACGTAATTCGACCTAAGAGGGTCAAGAGGCACCAAAGCCGAGGTAGCCGACGGCCGGGAAGCCAGCGCCGGACGCCACCTGCCCGGTCCTCATGAGGCACGACAGCGCACCTCCTGAGGATTACCGAATCTGCATATTTTATTGTCGACAATCCTACAGTGACGCCGCCAGACGCACGCCCTGATCGATGGCGCGCTTGGCGTCCAGCTCCGCTGCCTTGTCCGCCCCACCGATGATCGACACCCGAACGCCGGCGGCCTCAAGTGGCGCTACCAGCTCACGCACCGACTCCTGCCCGGCACACACCACCACACTGTCCACGGCCAGGGTGCGCTCCTCGCCGTCAACGCTCAGATGCAGGCCCTGGTCGTCGATACGCTGATACTCGCAGCCAGGTATCGCCTGGACTCCCCGATGGCGCAGCGAGGCCCGATGCACCCAGCCAGAGGTAGTGCCGAGCCCCTTGCCGGGCTTGGAGCTCTTGCGCTGCAGCAGAAAGACCTCCCGCGGTGACTCGGGACGCTGTGCGGGCTTGAGCCCTCCCGGCGCGCTCACTGCGAGATCCACGCCCCACTCGTCACACCACTCGGCCAGGGGGTCGTCACCCGGGGCGACGTGGGTCAGTAGCTCCGCCACGTCAAAGCCGATACCGCCGGCGCCGATGATGGCGACCCGCCGCCCGACCCGGCCGGGTGACTCGATTGCCTCTGCGTAGCTCAGCACACTTGGATGATCGGCACCGGGCAACTGAAGCTGGCGGGGACGGACGCCGGTGGCCAGCACCACATGATCAAAGCCCTCGAGGTCGGCCAGCGTTGCCTCACAGGACAGCCTGACGTCGACACCGGTCTTGTCGAGCATGACCCGGAAGTAGCGCAGCGTCTCGTCGAACTCCTCCTTGCCGGGGATCCGACGGGCAAAGTTGAACTGCCCACCCAGACTGGCCTGGCGCTCGAACAGGGTGACCCTGTGGCCCCGCTCGGCGGCACTGACGGCGGTAGCGAGTCCGGCAGGACCGCCCCCTACCACCGCCACCCTCTGCGGCGTGGCGGCCGTCTCTAGCGACAGCTCGGTCTCGTGACAGGCGCGAGGGTTGACCAGGCACGAGGTCAGCTTGCCCTGGAAGGTGTGGTCGAGGCAGGCCTGGTTGCAGGCGATGCAGGTGTTGATCTCGTCTGCTCTGTCGCCACGAGCCTTGGCCACCCAGGCGGGGTCGGCCAGCAAAGGCCGGGCCATGGAGACCATGTCGGCGTGGCCCTCGGCGAGCACCCGTTCGGCCACCTCGGGCATGTTGATGCGGTTGGTGGTGATCAGCGGAATCGTCACCGCCTGTCGCATGCGCCGGGACACCTCGGTAAAGGCCGCCCGCGGCACACTGGTGACGATGGTCGGCACCCTGGCCTCGTGCCAGCCGATGCCGGTGTTGATGACGTCGGCACCGGCGGCTTCCACCGCCCGCCCCAGGGCGATGACCTCGTCATGGGTGCTGCCGTCCTCCACCAGGTCGATCATCGACAGCCGGTAGATCAGCAGAAAACGATCCCCCACCGCCGCACGTACCCGGCGCAGGATCTCCAGCGCAAAGCGACAGCGATTGTCGAAGTCGCCGCCCCAGCGATCCTGGCGCTGATTGGTGCGCCGACAGATGAACTGATTGATCAGGTAGCCCTCGGAGCCCATGATCTCGACGCCATCGTAGCCGGCCTGCTGGGCCAGGCGCGCGCAGCGCACGTAGTCGTTGATCTGCCGCTCCACATCTTCGTCAGTGAGCTCACGCGGGGTAAAGGGGTTGATCGGCGCCTGGATCGCCGACGGCGCCACCAGCTCCGGCGAGTAGGCGTAGCGCCCAGCGTGCAGGATCTGCATGCAGATGCGTCCGCCCTCGGCGTGCACCGCCTCGACGACCTGACGGTGTCCCTCGAGCTGGTCCTCGCTGGTCAACTGCGAGGCCCCCTGGAAGACGGCGCCTTCGGCGTTGGGGGCGATGCCGCCGGTCACAATCAGCGCCACTCCCTCGCGGGCACGCTCGGCGTAGAAGGCGGCCAGACGCTCGAAGCCGCGCGGTGCTTCTTCCAGGTTGGTATGCATGGAGCCCATCAGCACACGATTGGGCAGGCTCAGATGGCCCAGGCGCAAGGGAGTGAAGAGCTGGGGATAGGCGGTCACGGGGCGGTCCTTCGCAGCACAGGCTGCGCGTTGTTGTTGGCGGTGTCGGATGGCGCGCTCACACAATTGGCGCCACTCATCGACCAATTTCAAACAACTGTATGATAGCAGCCCACCCTCTGCCACCCCCCACGATGAAAATGCGCGTAAAACGCATCGTCGGGCAAAGGTTTCTTTCCGGCCAGCTCCGGGGCTAGCTCTTGAAAGAGCTCCTAAAATAGCCCCAGGAATCGCCCTCCTGGAACAGCTCTCTGCATAGCCCTCCAGGCAACCCTCGCCCACCACCGCTGACCTGACGCACACGAAAAAGGCCCCGCTGCGTAGCAGCGGGGCCTTCCGAAATAAGCGCCGGTAACAGGACCGGACTTTTCCAGCGAACTGGATCGAGTGAAACTGGCGGACCGGACGGGACTCGAACCCGCGACCTCCGGCGTGACAGGCCGGCATTCTAACCAACTGAACTACCGGTCCGCGTGGTGGGTGATACCGGATTCGAACCAGTGACCCCCAGCATGTGAGGCTGGTGCTCTAACCAACTGAGCTAATCACCCACGTTATTTCACACGGTGCGATGTCTCGAGTTTCCTGAAGACGTCGTCTTTGGCTTGTCATCGTGGCGGACCGGACGGGACTCGAACCCGCGACCTCCGGCGTGACAGGCCGGCATTCTAACCAACTGAACTACCGGTCCGCAATGATGACCAATTCGAGAAGAGACGCTGGCGGACCGGACGGGACTCGAACCCGCGACCTCCGGCGTGACAGGCCGGCATTCTAACCAACTGAACTACCGGTCCAGCGCTCTCTACTCTACGTGTCCATCCATCATTTTCATGATGGTGGGTGGTACAGGGTTCGAACCTGTGACCCCCAGCTTGTAAGGCTGGTGCTCTCCCAGCTGAGCTAACCACCCCTGGTCACGTGGCGCTGCATTCTACAGAACATCCGTGGGATGTCAACGCGCTCCACGCATCTTTCTCGTTTTTTTTGTCCCGACTTTTGCCCGTGCATTCATCGACTTGGGCCGAAAGCCAGACGGCGCAAGGGCTGGCGCCACAGCGCCGTGATATCCACCCTTGCAGAAAGAAGCGCTCACGACTTGCCCATGGCGTCCGCGGTAGCGCGCGCCGCCTTAGCCATCAGGTCCTGACGCGACAGTCCACTCAAGCGCCGCGGCGACCAGTCGTGGTCACCATCCTCGAGCCATTCAAGACGCGCATGCGCCGGCAACTCATAGCCCGCCACCTCGTCTCGAGTACCGAAAGGGTCCCGGGTACCCTGCAGCACCACCAGAGGGCAAGCCAGCGACGGCCAGTGATCCAGCCGCAGGCGCTCGGGCTTGCCCACGGGATGAAAGGGGTAGCCAGCCAGCACCAGCCCCGGTGCACCGTCCTCGGCGGCCAGCAGACTGGCCACCCGCCCGCCCATGGACTTGCCGCCGAGCCACAGCGCCCCTGGCACCATCTGCGACAAAACGTCACGCCAGAGGCGCATTTCCTCCACCAGCCGAGCCACCCTGGGCGGCGGCCGCCGACGCCCCGCCGCACGCATCTCGCGCAGATAGGCAAACTCGAATGACAGCGTCTGTACGCCGGCCCGGGCCAGCGCCGCGCGCCATTCAAGCAAAAAGGGTGAATCGTGTCCGGCACCGGCCCCATGCGCCAGCAACAACACGTCTCGGCAAGGTGGTCCCTCCAGGATCACCGGCGCCAGGTCGGGCACCTGCCACTCGCCACGGTGCCCGGCGGCGAGTGCCTGGCTGAATTCCTGAGTAAAAGCGTCGGGTAAAACGAGTTGTGACACGGCCAAGTTTCCAAAGTTCACTGCCACCAGAGGCTAAGTTCTTCTCACTGCCAGGCTGGGCTAGAATTCTGAGTGGTTGTTGATCTGCATCATTCTGAGGCAATTGCCGGGCAGGCACTATGGCCGGGGGATCGTCCCCTTTACGCGATCGATGGGAAACTGATCATGAGCACAGCATTTGAACATCCGACCTACAACTACAAGGTGGTCCGGCAGTTCGCGATCATGACGGTGGTGTGGGGCATCGTGGGCATGACCCTCGGTGTGATTCTCGCCGCCCAACTGGTCTGGCCGGAACTCAACCTTGGCTTGCCCTGGACAAGCTTCGGTCGGCTTCGCCCGCTGCATACCAATGCGGTCATCTTCGCCTTCGGCGGCTCCGCCCTGTTCGCGACGTCCTACTACGTCGTCCAGCGCACCTGCCAGGTGAGGCTGATCAGCGACAAGCTGGCCGCCTTTACCTTCTGGGGCTACCAGGCGGTCATCCTGTGCGCGGTCGTCACCCTGCCGCTGGGCCTCACCGAGGTCAAGGAATACGCCGAGCTGGAATGGCCCATCGACATTCTGCTCGCGGTGGTGTGGGTGACCTACGCAGCCGTCTTCCTCGGCACCATCAAGGTCCGCAAGACCTCCCACATCTACGTGGCCAACTGGTTCTTCGCCGCCTTCATCCTGACCGTTGCCGTACTGCACATCGTCAACAGCGCGGCCCTTCCGGTCACCGCCACCTACTCCATCTCCATCTACTCCGGCGCCATCGACGCCATGGTGCAGTGGTGGTACGGCCACAACGCGGTAGGCTTCTTCCTGACCGCCGGCTTCCTCGGCATGATGTATTACTTTGTGCCCAAGCAAGCCGAGCGCCCGGTCTACTCCTACCGCCTGTCCATCGTCCACTTCTGGGCGCTGATCATGGTCTACATGTGGGCCGGCCCCCACCACCTGCACTACACCGCCCTGCCGAACTGGGCGCAGTCGCTGGGCATGGTGATGTCGATCATTCTGCTGGCGCCCTCCTGGGGCGGCATGATCAACGGCATGATGACCCTCTCCGGGGCCTGGCATAAGCTGCGAACCGACCCGACCCTGCGCTTTCTCGTCGTCGCGTTGTCGTTCTACGGCATGTCGACCTTCGAAGGCCCGATGATGGCGGTGAAGACCGTCAACGCCCTGTCCCACTACACCGACTGGACCATCGGTCACGTCCACGCCGGCGCCCTCGGCTGGGTCGCGATGATCACCATCGGCTCGATGTACCACCTGATTCCACGCCTGTTCGGTCACACCGAGATGTACTCCGTCAAGCTGGTGGCGGTGCACTTCTGGCTGGCCACCATCGGCACCGTGCTGTACATCGCCGCGATGTGGGTCAACGGCATCCTGCAGGGCCTGATGTGGCGCGCCATCAACGAAGACGGCACCTTGATGTACACCTTCGTCGAGACCGTCGAGGCCAGCGGCCCCGGCTACATCGTGCGCCTGATCGGTGGCCTTTTCTGGGTGACCGGCATGCTGATCATGGCCGTCAACGTGGCCATGACCGTCAAGGGTTCCGCCAAGCGCGGCGCGCCCCTGCCCCAGACCGCCTGAGTCAACGAAGGACCGAGACTGACATGAAACACGAGATCATAGAAAAGAACGTCGGTTTGATGGCGGTGCTGGTGCTGGTGGTGATCAGCTTCGGTGGCCTGGCCGAGATCGTACCGCTGTTCTTCCAGAAGCAGACCACGGAGCCGGTCGAGGGCCTCGAGCCGCTGTCCGCACTGGAACTGGAAGGCCGGGACATCTATCGCCGCGAAGGCTGCGTCGGATGTCATTCGCAGATGATTCGCCCCTTCCGTGCCGAGACCGAGCGCTATGGCCACTACAGTGTGGCCGGTGAATCCGTCTACGAGCACAACTTCCTGTGGGGGTCCAAGCGCACCGGCCCGGACCTGGCCCGCGTCGGCGGTCGCTACAGTGACGACTGGCATCGTGCCCACCTCTACAACCCGCGGGACGTGGTGCCCGAATCGGTGATGCCGGCCTACCCCTGGCTGTTCGAGAACACCCTGGACGGCGAGGACACCCCGGCCAAGATGCGCACCCTTCAGAAACTGGGCGTGCCTTACACCGACGAGCAGATCGCCAACGCCACCAGCGAGGTCCGCGGTGAGCGTGAAATCACCGCCCTGGTCGCCTACCTGCAGCAGCTTGGCACGGTGTTGCCCAGCTCGGCGAAGAGCCCGTAACCATGGATATCGGAACCTTTCGCGGCATCTTGACCGGCATCCTGCTGATCGCCTTCCTGGGCCTGGTGGCCTGGGCCTACTCGAGCCGCCGCAAGCGCGAGTTCGATCAGGCGGCGCAGCTGCCGTTCGCCGACGACGACGAACAACCGAATCGTGACCGCACGGCCGAGCGACAGGCCGATTCCCGAGAGGACAGGGGAGAGAAGAACACATGAATACGCTTTGGGGTGATGCCCTCTCAGGCTTCTGGAGTGCCTGGATCATCGTCATCACGCTCGGCACCATCGGCTTTGCGTTCTGGCTTCTGTGGGCCAACCGCAAGACCGACAAGCGCCCTGACGCCGACGGTACCGTCGAGACAACCGGCCACACCGCCGACGGTATCGACGAATACGACAACCCGCTGCCTCGCTGGTGGTTTCAGCTCTACGTTGCCACGGTGATCTTTTCCCTGGGCTATCTGGTGCTGTATCCGGGCCTCGGCAACTTCGCCGGTGTGCTGGGCTGGAGCCAGGAAGGTCAGTGGGAGGAAGAGGTCGCCCAGGCCGAAGAGCGCTTTGCACCGATCTTCGAGAAGTACCAGCAGGTACCCATCCCGGAACTCGCCCAGGACGGTGACGCCATGCAGGTGGCCGAGCGCATCTTCCTCAACAACTGCGCCATCTGCCACGGCTCCAACGCCAAGGGCGGCTACGGCTTCCCCAATCTGACCGACGACGACTGGCTCTACGGCGGCGAGCCCGAGCACATCGTCACCACCATCAACAACGGACGCAATGGCCTGATGCCGTCATGGCAGCAGCTCGGCGCGGACAATATCGAGAACCTGACCCAGCATGTGCTGTCGCTGTCCGGCCAGGCCGAGGACGCCGAACGTGCCGAAAAAGGCGGCGCCGTCTTCACCTCGGTGTGTGCCGCCTGCCATATGCCTGACGGTACCGGCAACCAGGCGCTGGGCGCGCCCAATCTGACCGACGACAGCTGGCTGTACCAGGCACCGGGCCAGAGCCTGGCCGACTCCGTGCGTCAGACGCTGCGCAACGGCCGCAACGGCCATATGCCGGCGCAGGCCGCCTACATCGGCGAGGAGCGGGTCCACCTGGTCGCCGCCTATGTCTATGGTCTGAGCCAGAATCAGGACCAGAGTCAGTAGTGACCCCAGCGGGATCGCTCCCGCGGCGAGTGCGGCGCTTGGCCGCACTCGCCACCCACCTACCCGTCAATCGCTAGACTGGGGCTTCGGCCCCATCGACGCGATGTGAGTCTGCCATGAGCGACAAGATCCCTGCCCACGACGTCACCGACCCTGCGGTGTCGCACCATTCCCCCGACAGCCAGAGCATGTACGAGAGCCGCCGGCACATCTACGTACGCGAGATCAAAGGCGTGTTCCAGCGTGTTCGTCGGGTCGCCAACTGGGCGCTGATGCTCGGTTTTCTGCTGCTGCCCTGGATTCCCTGGGGTGATCGACCGGCGGTCTGGTTTGATCTGCCGGGGCGCGAATTTCATATCTTCGCCGCCACCTTCTACCCCCAGGAATTCGTGCTGCTGTCCTGGCTTTTGATCATCTGCGCCTTCGGCCTGTTCTTCATCACCGTCTTTGCCGGCCGTGTCTGGTGCGGTTACACCTGCCCCCAGAGCGTCTGGACCTTCCTGTTCATCTGGGTCGAGCACCGCATCGAGGGGCCGCGCAATCGTCGCATCAAGCTCGACAAGCGCTCCTGGGACGCCGACAAGGCCTGGCGCAAGAGCGCCAAGCACGCCATCTGGCTGATCATCTCGGCGGCCACCGGCATCACCTTCGTCGGCTACTTCACCCCGATCGGTGGCCTGGTGCTGGATCTTGCCACCCTCTCGGCCAGCGGCTGGTCCTATTTCTGGGTCGGCTTCTTTATCGTCTTCACCTACCTGAACGCCGGCTGGCTGCGCGAGCAGGTCTGCCTGTACATGTGCCCCTACGCCCGCTTCCAGTCGGTGATGTTCGATCGCGACACCCTGATCGTGTCCTACGACTACCACCGCGGGGAGCCTCGCGGCCCGCGCAAGCGCAACGCCGACCCGGCAGAGCAGGGCCTTGGCCACTGCATCGACTGCGACCTCTGTGTTCAGGTCTGCCCGACCGGCATCGATATCCGCGACGGTCTGCAGTACCAGTGCATCACCTGCGCCGCCTGCATCGACGCCTGCGACAGCGTCATGGACAAGATGGGCTACCCCCGTGGCCTGGTGCGTTACACCACCGAGCACGCCCTCGACGGCAACAAGACCCACCTGTTGAGGCCTCGACTGATCGGCTATCTGGTCGCCCTGGTGGTGATGATCGGCCTGTTCGTCTGGACCATCGCCGACCGCACACCGCTGGATGTGGATGTGGAGCGCGATCGCGCACGGCTCTACCAGACACTGACCGATGGACGCATCGCCAACTCCTACGCCATGACCGTGCGTAACCTCGACAACCGCCCTCATCGCTACGTGATCGAGGTAGCCGGCATCGAAGGTCTCGAGAGCGACACCACCGCCATCGAGGTTCCCGCCAACCAGTCCCGCCAACTGGTGATGACCTTGAGCGTGAATCCTGATCAGATGGAACAACGCAGTGCCGATATCAGCGTTCGCGTCCTCGCCGAGGACGATCCGTCCGTGGCCATCGAACGTGAAAGCCGATTTATAGGAGTTACCCCCTGATGTCCCTGTCCGATCCCCAGGTGCCGCCCTGGTACAAGCAGTTCTGGCCCTGGTTCCTGATCGCCCTGCTGCTGTCGTCGGTCACCTTCAGCATGGTCTACCTGGCCTTCTCGATCCGCTACTTCGACGGTTCGGTGCCGGACGATTACTACAAGGAAGGTCTGGCCATCAACGTCCAGCTCGAAAAGCAGCAACGTGCCGAGGCGCTGGGGCTGGCGGCCGAGCTGCGCATCGACGCCACCACCGGCGACGTGGTGGTAACACTCGATGGCGACGAACGCCCCCAGCGGCTGGATCTGGCGCTGAAGTTCCCCACCGATGGCGCCCGCGACCGGGCACTGGTGCTGACCCACACCCGTGAAGGCCACTATGTCGGCACCCTCGAGCGCAATCTGCGCTATCGCTGGTACCTTCAGCTGCAGCCCCACGCAGAAGGCGCGTCAGGACAGCAGCCTGAATGGCGCCTGACCGGCGAGGCAGAGTTCCCGCGGGAGACCTCCGTGCGCCTGACACCGGGACTCTGATGGCGGCCTCGTGCTACCACTGTGGCGCCCCGGTGGAGGCCACAGCACCCTGGTCGATCACCCTGGATGGCCAGCGCCATCCGCTGTGCTGCCCGGGCTGCGAGGCGGTGGCCCAGGCCATCGTCGGCGGCGGCCTGGACAGCTACTATCGCTTTCGCACCGCCCTGCCGGAGCGCCCATCGCCGACACCCGCCGACGAGGCCCGCTATCAGGTATTCGACGATCCGGGCCTGCAGGATCGTTTCGTGCGTCAGGATGGCGACACCAAGGTAGCGACCCTGGCGGTGGATGGCATCACCTGCGCCGCCTGCGCCTGGCTGATCGAACACCGCCTGAATGCCCTCGACGGCCTGGAGAGCTGCGCTGTCAATCTTTCCCAGCACCGCCTTCAGGTGCGCTGGGATCCCGAACGCCTGTCGCTGTCGCGCCTGCTGGCCGAGATGGCCGCCATTGGCTATCCCTCCCAGCCCTACGAGCCGGACCAGGCCCAGCAGCGGCTCAAGCAACAGTCGCGCCAGATGATAAGGCGCCTGATCGTGGCGGCAGTCGGCATGATGCAGGTGCTGATGTTTTCCATCCCGCACTACGTCGACGGCGGTGATCTCAGCACCGAGTTCGAGCGTCTGTTTGCCTGGCTATCGCTGGCGCTGACCACTCCGGTGGTACTGTACTCGGCCCAACCCTTCTTCGTCGGCGCCCTGCGTGATCTGCGAACCCGCGTGCTGGGCATGGATGTGCCGGTGGCCCTGGCCATCGGTGGGGCCTTTATCGCCAGCACCTGGTCGGTCGTGAGCGACTCCGGTGACCGCTACTTCGACTCGGTCAGCATGTTCACCTTCTTCCTGCTGTTCGGACGCTACCTGGAGTCTCGCGCCCGTACTCACTACGGCCGTAGCGGCAATGCCCTGGCCAGTGCCCTGCCGAGTGCTGCGGTGCGCCTCGACGAGCATGGCGATGAACGCGTCATCCCCGCCAGTCGGCTGGTCCCGGGTGACCGGGTTCGGGTCAGTCCCGGCGCCCAGATTCCCGCGGACGGCAACCTGACCTCGGGCCTTGCCCAGATCGACGAGTCGCTGCTGACCGGCGAATCGCTGCCCCGCCTGCGTCGCCAGGGAGATACCGTGCACGCAGGTACCCTGTGCATGGACAGCCCGATCGAAGTGATGGTCACCCGCGTCGGCGACGACACCCGCGCCGCCGGCATTCTCGATCTCACCGACCGTGCCTTCGCCCATCGTCCACGTATCGCCCGCCTGGCCGAGCAGGTGGCCCATCGCTTCGTGTTGAACCTGCTGGTCATCACCGCCCTGGTGGCGCTGGTCTGGAGCCTGATCGACCCTAGCCGCAGCCTGTGGATCACCCTGTCGGTCCTGGTGGTGACCTGCCCCTGCGCCCTGGCGCTGGCGACCCCCACCGCCCTGACCGTGGCCCACGGCCGGCTGAGACGTGCCGGGGTACTGGTGACGCGAGCCGATGCGCTGGAGACCCTGGCCGGCCTCGATCGCGTCGTCTTCGACAAGACCGGTACCCTGACCCGGGGGCGCATGCAACTCGCCGAACACCGGCCGCTGAGCGACGACGAAGGAAGCGCCAACAATGGCGAGATGGACCCTGCCACCAAGCGCCGGCATCTGGCCCTGGCGGCGGCACTGGAAACCGGCTCGGAGCACCCCATCGCCCGCGCCTTCGCTGCCTGGCGCGACGCCAGCTGCCAGGCCAGCGAACTGCGCAATCACCCGGGTCAGGGCGTGGAAGGCGTGATCGACGGCCGGCGCTGGCGACTGGGCCAGCCGCATTTTGCCTGCCTGGGCCAACCCGTTCCTGAGCTCCCTGGCGCAGGACTTTGGTTGCTGCTGGCCAGCGAAGGCAAGCCCCAGGCCTGGTTCAAGCTCGACGATCAGCCCCGTGACGACGCCGCCGAGACCCTCGCCGCCCTCGCCCAGCGGGGGCTTGCCATCGAGATCCTGTCGGGCGACCGCGCCGTCAACGTTGGCCAGCTTGCCCGCACGCTGGGCGTCGATCAGTGGCGTGGCGAGGCCTCCCCCGAGGACAAGCTCGGGCACTTGAAGGCGCGACAGGCACAGGGCGAAAAGGTGGCCATGGTCGGTGATGGCATCAATGACGTGCCGGTACTGGCCGGCGCCGACCTCGCCATCGCCATGGCCGGGGCCAGCGACCTCACCCGCACCCGCGCCGATCTGGTATTGCTGGGCGAACCGCTCACGGGTATCGTCCAAGCCATCGAGGTGGCCCGCCAGACCCGTCGAATCATTCGCCAGAATCTGTCCTGGTCAGTGCTCTACAATGTCGTGGCGCTACCCGCAGCGGCGCTGGGCTTCGTGCCCCCTTGGCTTGCCGCCATCGGCATGTCACTCAGCTCGTTGCTGGTCATCGCTAATGCCCTGCGTCTGCGGCGTGGACGCACCAGGCCGACCGCGACGCCTTCACCCGTCACCGCAAGCCCCGGCCCATGAGCATCCTTTACCTGTTGATACCCTTGTCGTTGATCCTGCTGGGCCTGGCGGTCTGGGCCTTCTTCTGGGCGGTGCGCAACGACCAGTTCGAGGACCTCGAGGGCCCCGCCTATCGCATCCTGTTCGAGGATGAGGACGACACTCGCAGTGTCGATGACGGCGCTTCCTCGTCCGAAACGCCTGCGCAGACATCCGATCGTGATCCATCGTCCAGAGGGCCTGAGTGAACCCTACCGGCCTGGAGCTGCCTCCCATGATGGCGGCCTTCGTGTTTGGTCTGCTTGGTGGTGCACACTGTATTGGCATGTGCGGCGGCATCATGAGCGCTCTGACCTTTGCCATCCCCCCCAGCATGCGTCAACCTTGGCGGGTGGGCTCTCTGGTGCTTGGCTACAATGTAGGTCGTATCACCAGCTACTGTGTGGCGGGCGCTCTGGTTGCCACCCTGGGTTCGGTGATCGGCCTTTCGCCGACCCTGCGTGGCCTGATGCAGATCGTCGCCAGCCTGATGTTGATCCTGATGGCGCTTTACATTGCCGATCTATGGAAAGGCCTGCGTCACGTCGAGGCACTGGGACGTCACCTCTGGAGGTACCTGGAACCCGCAGGCAGACGCCTGTTGCCGGTGGTGCGTCTGCCCCAGGCGGTGGCGCTGGGCGCCATCTGGGGCTGGCTGCCCTGTGGCCTGGTGTACTCGATGCTGGCCTGGAGCCTGGCACGGGCCGAGCCCCTCGAGGGCGCACTGCTGATGGCGAGCTTCGGTCTTGGCACGCTTCCGGCGCTGGTGGTGACGGGCCTCGCCGCCAGACAAATGCAGGCCCTGCTGGCGCATCGGGCAACACGCCTCGCCGCCGCAGCCATGATCATCGCCTTTGCCGTCTGGCAACTTTGGACTGGGCTGCATCAATGACGCATCCTACCTCTAAGTTATTAATCCTAAAGAGGTAGACGCCACTTTTAGCTGATCTGAGGGTGTAGAATAGTGCCATCAACGTGCTGTACGGGCGACGTCTGTTCTCCCCATGGCCCAGTCAATATCGATCCCAGATCCACAGGAGCTGCGAATGAGTCCTACGGCCCAAGATCGGCGGCGTCCCATGCTGCATGAGACTCGCTGTGAGTCCTGCAGCCTGAGTTCCTTGTGCCTTCCGCTGTCGCTGGAGACCGCCGACCTCGAGCGCTTCGATTCCATCATCCGTCGTCACCCGCCGATCAAGAAAGGCACACGATTGGTCGAGCAGGGAGATCGCTTCACCAGCGTCTTCGCGGTCCGATCGGGGAGTCTCAAGCAGATCACCACCGAAGGCAGCGGCGAAGCTCAGTTGACCAACTTCTTCCTGCCCAGTGAACTGGTTGGTCTGGATGGCATCGACGACGGCCGCTATCCCGGCAGCGTGGTGGCGCTGGAGACCACCACGGTGTGCGAGATTCCCTTCGACCGCCTCGATGCGCTGACCCAGACCCTACCGGAGCTGCGTGCCCAGCTGTTTCGCACCCTGAGCAAGGAGCTGCGAGAGGACCGCCGGATGATGCAGCTGCTGTCACGCAAGACCGCCGATCAGCGCCTGGCCTGCTTCTTCCTCGGCCTGTCGGACCGCTTCCGCCGCCGCGGCTATTCACCGTTCAGCTTCCGCCTGTCCATGTCCCGCGCCGACATCGGCAATCACCTGGGGCTGGCGGTGGAAACGGTCAGCCGTATCCTCGGGCGTTTCCAGCAGCAGGATCTGGTGGCGGTATCGGGACGTGAGGTCAATATCCTCGACCTGACCGCGCTGTCGACCCTGGCCGACACCGAAGTTACCTGAGCGGGCCTGGCGGCAGTGTGCCGGGCTTGGCCAGCAGCGCCCGGTACCCAGGATCTGGAAAGCAAAGCGTAATAGATGGCGTGTGACAAGAAAGAGGCCGCATCCGGAGATGCGGCCTCTTTTGCTGTCATGGCGTCCTGCACATTCGCTGTTGGCGAGATCAGCCGGCATCCACCACGTCGATGCGCCGGGCCTGGCGTTCGGCCTGTACGGCCTCCAGCCCCTCGAAGTCGAACAGTTGCCGATCCGCCAGCTGCGACGGCGCCACATTGGTCACCGCCTTGAACATGCTCTCGAGGCGCCCGGGATGCTTGACCTCCCACTCGGCCAGCATCTCCTTGACCACCTGGCGCTGCAGGTTGGGCTGGGAACCACACAGGTTGCACGGGATGATCGGGAACTCCATCGCCTCGCTGTAGGCCTGGATATCGGCCTCGCGGCAGTACGCCAGCGGGCGGATGATGATGTTCTTGCCGTCGTCGGAGAGCAGCTTGGGCGGCATCGCCTTGAGGCTGCCACCGAAGAACATGTTCAGAAACAGCGTCTCGAGAATGTCCTCGCGGTGGTGGCCCAGGGCGATCTTGGTCGCCCCGATCTCCTCGGCGAAGCCATAGAGCGAGCCGCGCCGCAGGCGTGAGCAGAGCGCGCAGGTGGTCTTGCCCTCCGGCGTCTTCTCCTTCACCACCGAATAGGTGTCGCGCTCGAGGATGTGGTAGTCCACGCCGATACTGTCCAGATAGTTCGGCAGCACATGCTCCGGAAAGCCCGGCTGCTTCTGATCCAGATTCACCGCCACCAGCGAGAAGTTGACCGGCGCGTTGCGCTGAAGGCTGCGCAGGATCTCGAGCATGGTGTAGCTGTCCTTGCCACCAGACAGACACACCATGATCTTGTCGCCTTCCTGGATCATGCCGTAGTCGATGATGGCGTTACCGGCCTGGCGGCGCAGGCGCTTCTGCAGCTTGTTGAACTCACGCCGTGCCTTGGCCTGAACTTGGGCTTCCGTCTGATCGCCATCCGCAGCAGGGTCGGCCGGGCTGACACCGGCATCGATCGAGAGATGGTCATCCTCGGGGGTACGGGGATCGAACAGGGTGGCGGAGGCGGACTGTGGCGACATGGGAGCGGGACATCACGGCTGAAAATGAAAGAGGCGCCAGTCTACCATCCGGACGCTTTAGTGGCGAAGAGGTCAGCGACCGCTTACCCCGGCGAGGACAATACGGGAGAGGCTTTTCGTCGGCAGCACATCGGAAACCGCCAAGGACGACACCGCCGTAGTGGCGCCCTTGCGCGTCGTGGCCTGGTCTGGTCTGGCAAGCCGAAGAACGCAAGTGCCTGTCAGCCGGGGCCTAGACGACGTTCAGCGCCAGCAGATAGCGCACCACCACGCCCAGCAACAGCAGCAGGATGCCGGCACGTTGCCAGCCAAACTCGCGTACGGTCAGGGTCAGGCGCTTCTCCCAGAACTTGACCATGCCCCACAGGTCCCGGGTACGGCGATAGTACTGGAGGTAGGCCACCAGCACCGAGACCAGGCCCAGCGCCAGCAGCGTGGGCTCGAGAAGGGTCAACATGGCGTGCAGACTCATGACAGGATCTCCTTGCAGGTGAATGGTTGCCGGTGCGGGCGGCACCGGGTCAGCGCGGATGACGGCAACGGGTCAGCGCGGATGACGGCAACGGGTCAGCGCGGATGACGGCACCGGGTCAGCGCGATGGCGCCGTGAGTGCCCCGCTCTCCAGGCGCAGATGCATCAGCGCCGTGGTGACGGCGTCGCCCAGGGCCGTATGGCGTCCCATGATCGGGACTCCCAGTCGCTCTGCCAATTGTTCAAAGGTCGGCTGCACCTCGATTTCCGGGTGACTTCGGCGCAGCCGCTTGCGGTACTGCTGGGCCACGTCGATGGTGGCGTTGGGCAGCGAGAAGCCAAACTCCGCCTTCAGGTAGCGATCCAGCATGGCCAGGTCGAAGTCGATACACCAGCCGACCAATGGGCGATTGCCGATAAATTCCAGCAGCGTCGTCAAGGCCTCGCGCACCTCGAGGCCGCCTTCCAGGTCGACCCCTCGCAGGCGATGGATGCAGATGGAGTCTCCACTCAGGCTGGCAGGACGCGCGAGCCGCAGGTCCAGCGACTCGCTGGTCAAGACGCGATCGTCACGAATGCGTACCGCAGCGATGGACACCAGCTCCGCATGACGGGTATCCAGACCGGTGGTTTCGCAGTCCAGGGACACCAGCTCATCGCCGGTATAGGGATTGAACAGCCAGGCGAAATCGCCATCGGCCTGCCGACGCCTGTCGGCCACACGCCTGATCGCTCTCAGCATCGGGTACTCTCCCAAGCGAAACCATTGACGCCAAGGCAGCTTGCCCTGGGGGGCTGCCTCGACACTCATGCATACTCCAGGTGATAGCGGTGGGACAGGCTGGCCTTGAACTCCTTGACCAGGTGCAGCGCCTCGCGCAGCAAGTCCCGCTCCAGCGAATTGAGCGACTGCACCACCACCCTGTCCGGGGCGTCCGTGGCCCGGGCATCGTCGCGCCGGTAGGCCAGCTGCGCCCGAAGCCGCAGCTCACAGAACAGCGACAACGCCTCGCCGAGATCCTCCGCCACCACTCGCTCGATGCGACCGAGTGACGCCAGCGCCGCCAGCCGGTCGTGGGTCGAGGTCTCGCGCAGCCCGCACTCCAGCGCCATGGTGCGAACACCATGGACGATCGGAAAAATGCCGCCCTTCTTGATGTCGACGCCGTGCTCGGGCTTCTTCAGCGTTCCAAACAGGGTCAAGGGCGTCGAGAACCGCAACACCCCCCTCGCCAGATGGGTCAGCAACAGTTCATTGCCCCGTGTTTCTTCGATCAGCACGTCGTGGAGTCGGTCCACCAGGGCAAAGTCACCGGCCACCCCCGAGGCGTCGGCAAGCACTGCCAGACGCATCAGGCTTTCTCCGTCGGGTTCGCTGACCCAGCGACGAATGCGCGCGCGCCACTGCGCAAGGGTGCCGACCCACTGGGGGTTGGAGACCATGATGTTGCCCGGGCAGCGCGGATAGCCCAGATCGTCGAGCACGCTGGTGAACCGCGCGGTATCTGCGCTGAGCTCGTCCCACTGCTGGTCATCGGCCAGGATCAGCGCATTGTCCTGGTCGGTCTTCAGGATCTGCTCGCCGCGCCCTTCGCTGCCGAGCACCAGCAGACAGGCGCGCTCGCGCTGAGGGGCCGGCATCGAGAAGTGCCAGGCCTTGCTGATGATGCGCCCATTGAGCGCCGACAGCATGCCCATGGCGAAGCGCATGCGTACCCCCTGGGCCATCAGCGCCTCGACCAGCTCCGGCGCACGCTGACTTGCTTCGCTGAGCGAGGCCAGGGTCGTCGCCTGCTCGACCTGCAGGCTGACCACGTAGCTGCGGCTGGAAAAGAAGCTGAGCACATCGGTCAGCTCCACGACACCGATCAGCCGCTGGCCCTGAAGCACCACCACCCTGGCCACCTTGTGGCGGGTCATCTCGATCAGTGCCTCGAACAGGTACTGGCTTTCGTTCACCGTCACCAGCGACAGATGAGCGATGCCACCGACCTCGGCATTACCGTCGCACCCCTCCAGCACCAGGGCCTCGAGCAGGTCGGTCTTGGTCAGCATGCCAGGACCATCGGGCGTCTCGACCAGCAGGCTGTCGGCGCCCTTGTCCTTGAGGGTCAGCACGGCGTCGCGAATGCATGTCGTCGAGCCGACCTTGAGCGGTTCACGCATGCACTCGTTCACCCGGGCGAGCATGAATCCGGCCAGGGTGACCCCGCCC
Organism: Halomonas sp. EF61; assembly: GCF_040147045.1. Classification (NCBI taxonomy): domain Bacteria; kingdom Pseudomonadati; phylum Pseudomonadota; class Gammaproteobacteria; order Oceanospirillales; family Halomonadaceae; genus Halomonas; species Halomonas sp. EF61. Next base: position 1,127,363 of record NZ_JAMSHM010000002.1, read on the forward strand.
TCGGCGCGACGTTCGGCGAGCAAGCGCGTCTTGCTGATCAGGCGCTGGTGAAAGTAGTCCGAGAAGGCGGCGTTGTTCTCGCACAGCGACAGAAACAAGGTGTGCGGCATCAGATAACACAGGCTTTCTTCTTCGGCGACGAAGCGGTAACGGCTCTGGCCGTTGATCACGCTGATGGCACCGAACAGATCGCCCCCGGTGTAGTGGCCGATGCGCCCCCCGGCGGGGCCCTCGGCCGGGTCTAGTTCGGCGACTTCGCCCTTGTGGATCACAAAGACGAACTCGCCGGACTGCCCTGCATCGAGGATCACGTCATCCCGCCCGTAGTAGGCGATATCCAGCCCGCCCAAGACCCGCTCGCGCTCGGCCTCGTCGAGCAATGAAAACGGTGGATGAGTGAAGTCGATGTCGATCATGTCTGCTCCATGACCGACCCCGGCGAGGCCGGGGTCGGGGAGTGTTGTCGTCTGGCAGGGGGCGACGGATGGTGGGCCGACGCCCCTGCCTGATAGCCCGCTCTAGTGAGCGTGGGCCTCACCCGCGCCTCTCGGCACACGCACGTTCTCCACCAGTTCCTGGATGTGCTCCGGCGGTGCCGCGGTTGCCCGCGAGACCACGAAGGCCACGATGAAGTGGAGGATCATGCCGAGGGTACCGATACCCTCCGGCGAGATGCCGAACCACCAGATCGAAGGATCGGTGTTGATGAACTTGGTGTAGACGATGTAGATGAAGGTGAAGCTCAGACCCAGCACCATGCCGACGATGGCCCCTTCGCGGTTCATGCGCTTGTCGAAGATGCCAAGCAGGATCGCCGGGAAGAAGGACGAGGCAGCAAGACCGAAGGCAAAGGCCACCACCTGGGCCACGAAGCCCGGCGGGTTGATGCCGAAGTAGCCGGCTACCACCACCGCCACCGCAGCAGCACTACGCGCCGCCAGCAGCTCCCCCTTCTCGCTGAGGTTGGGATTGATCTGCTTCTTGATCAGGTCGTGGGACACCGCCGCCGAGATCACCAGCAACAGACCGGCTGCGGTGGACAGCGCCGCGGCCACGCCACCGGCGGCCATCAAGGCGATCACCCAGGCCGGCAGGCCGCCGATCTCGGGATTGGCCAGCACGATGATGTCACGGTCGATGTAGACCTCGTTGGGGCTGTCGGTAGGCGTATTGGTCACCACCCGCTGCCCGTGCTCGCCAGGAGTTTCCTCTTCCAGCGGGCCGCTTTCGAAGGTCGGCTTGCCCTCGAACGGCGCGCCCGGCCCCATCTGCACCCGACCGTCGTCGTTCTTGTCGAGCCAGCCGATCAGGCCCACGCCTTCCCAGCTCTTGAACCAGGCTGGTGCCTCTTCGTAGCTGGTCTCGTGTACCGTCTCGATGATATTGGTGCGGGCGAACACGCCGACCGCCGGAGCGGTGGTGTAGAGCAGTGCGATGAACACCAGCGCCCAGCCGGCGCTGACCCGGGCGTCACGCACCCGCGGCACGGTGAAGAAGCGCACGATGACGTGGGGCAGACCCGCGGTACCGCACATCAGGGCGGCGGTGATAAAGAACACGTTGATCATCGGCTGGCTGCCGTCGGTGTAGGGCGTGATGCCCAGATCCGTCAGCAGACCGTCGAGACGATCGAGAATGTACTGGCCGCTGTCGTTGCCGGCGGCATCGACGAAGGTGGCACCGAGCCCGGTCTGCGGCAGCACGTGGCCGGTCATCATGATCGACAGGAACACCGCCGGCACGATGAAGGCGGTGATCAACACGCAGTACTGGGCCACCTGGGTGTAGGTGATGCCCTTCATGCCACCGAGCACCGCGTAGAAGAACACGATGACCATGCCGATGACCACGCCCAGATTGACCTCGACTTCGAGGAAACGGGCGAAGACGATACCGACGCCGCGCATCTGACCGGCGACATAGGTAAAGGACACGAAAATAACGCAGATGACCGCCACGGTACGGGCGATATTCGAGTAGTAACGGTCACCGATAAAGTCCGGCACCGTGAACTTGCCGAACTTGCGCAGGTAAGGCGCCAGCAGCATGGCCAGCATGACGTAACCACCGGTCCAGCCCATCAGGTAGACCGAGGCGTCGTAACCCAGATAGGCGATAAGACCCGCCATGGAGATGAAGGAAGCCGCCGACATCCAGTCTGCTGCGGTAGCCATGCCATTGGCGGCAGGGTGGACGCCGCCGCCGGCGACGTAGAAATCCTTGGTAGACCCGGCACGCGACCAGATCGCGATACCGATGTAGAGCGCGAAGGACGCCCCTACAAATATATAGGTAAGTAGTTGTACATCCATGGAATCAATTCCCGTTCATTGACGTTATTTTGCGGGTGTCACTGTTCGTGGACGTCGTACTCTTCATCGAGCTTGTTCATCTTCCAGGCATAGAAAATGATCAGCACGATAAAGGTATAGATGGATCCCTGCTGTGCAAACCAGAAGCCGAGCTTGAAGCCAAAGAACTGGATATTGTTGAGTACATCCACCAGCAGAATGCCGAAGCCATAGGAGACGATGAACCATACGGCCAGACAGCCGAGGATGGTTCGTATGTTTCGTTTCCAGTAGGCCTGTGCGCTCTTGTCTAGCATAAGGCTACCCTCAAGAAGTGGTTTGATCGCCAAATGCCGCCGCAAAGACGACACAAAGGCTCGAGAAGCAGACTAGACAAAATGGTCTTTCCTGGAACGATAACTTTAGTCGAAAAGCATAAATGCACCGCACCAAGAAAACCATTACATCAAATATTTCAGCAGCTTATAAACACTCCTGGAATATTAGCCGATGGTCTATCACTACAAAGGTGCAATCCACCTTAGTCGCGATTCAAGGCCTTGAGACCAGGCAATGCCTTTCCCTTGATGGCGCAAAATTCCGTCAATGCTTCGCGCTTCAGGCGCCCGAATCGAGTCAACCACGCTGCGCCCCTGCCGAGCAGGCCGCCAATGCCCTAGAATGGCCGCTGACGTCGAGGAGGTGCCCATGTTTGCCGGTTGGCTATTGATCGCTGTTTCACTGCTCTACATCGCCGTGCTGTTCGCCATCGCCTGGCGCGGCGATCGTCGTGCACGCCACCTGGGGGCCAGCCATCGTCGCCCGCTGGTCTACAGCCTGGCGCTGGCGATCTACTGCACCTCCTGGACCTTCCACGGCGCCGTGGGCCAGGCGGCGACCTCCGGCTGGTCGTTCGCCAGCATCTTCGTCGGTCCGGTACTGACGCTTCTATTGTTCTGGCCAGTACTGGCCAAGATGGTGCGGGTCGCCAAGCACCAGAACGTCACCTCGATCGCCGACTTCATCGCCTCTCGCTACGGCAAGACCCAGTCTCTGGCGGCCTTCGCCAGCCTGGTCGCGCTGATCGGCACCCTGCCCTACATCGCCCTGCAGTTGAAGGCAGTGTCCACGTCCTTTGCCGTGCTCACCGACGCCTCCGACATCACCCAGGCGCCGCTGTTCGGTGACACCGCCTTCTATGTGGCCATCGTCATGGCGATCTTCGCCATCCTGTTCGGTACCCGCCATACCGACGCCACCGAGCACCACGAGGGCCTGATCCACGCGGTGGCCTTCGAGTCGCTGGTCAAGCTGGTGGCCTTCCTGATCCTCGGCGCCTACGTCACCTGGGGCATGTTCGATGGCCTGCAGGACCTGATGACCCGGGCCGACACCCACCTGCAGCTGCAGCGGCAACTGGCCCAGCAGGACTTCGGCCAGAGCTTCTGGGCCCAGACCCTGCTGGCCATGCTGGCGATCCTGTGTCTGCCGCGTCAGTTTCACGTCACCGTGGTGGAGAACACCCACCGCGACGACGCCGCCCGCGCGCGCTGGATGTTCCCGCTGTACCTGGTGCTGTTCGCCTTCTTCGTGTTGCCGCTGGCCGCCGCCGGCCTGACCATCTTCGCCGGCACCGACGTATCACCCGATACCTATGTGCTGTCGCTGCCGATGGCCGCCAACCAGAGCTGGCTGGCCCTGCTGACCTTTATCGGCGGCTTCTCCGCCGCCACCGGCATGGTCATCGTCGCCGCCGTGGCGGTCTCGATCATGATCTCCAACGAGATCGTCATCCCGGCGCTGTTCCGCATGCGCTGGTTCGACACTAAGGCCCGCGACTACGGGCGCCTGGTCCTGCGAGCACGGCGCATTACCATCGCCGTGATCCTGGCCATGGCCTATGGCTTCTATCAGCTGATCGGCGAATTCACCTCGCTGGCCTCCATCGGCATGCTGTCCTTCGCCGCCGCCGCCCAGTTCGCCCCGGCGCTGATCGGCGGGCTCTACTGGAAGCGCGGCAATCGCCTGGGGGTCATCGTCGGCATGAACGCGGGCTTCGCCATCTGGGCCTACACCCTGCTGTTGCCAGCGATGATCAACGCCGGTGTATTGCCCGCCGGCTGGCTCCAGGGCGGGCCGCTGGGGATCGCCTGGCTGTCACCGACCTCGCTGTTCGGCCTGCACGTGGGTGACAGCTTTACCCACGGCGTGATGCTGTCGCTGGGGGTCAACCTGGTGGCCTACATCTTTGTCTCCCAGGTAACCCCTCAGCGGGTGGTGGAACGGATTCAGGCGTCGCTGTTCGTCGACAGCGTCGAGACCCGCCAGACCTCGGTCAATCGCCCCTGGACCGGGGCTACCACGGTGGGCGACCTGAAGGTGCTGTGCCAGCGCTTTCTCAGCGCCGGCCAGGTCGACCGCGCCTTCTCGGACTACGCCCGGCGCAACGGCAAGGCGCTGGAAGACAGTGCCCGAGCGTCCATCGACGTGATCCAGTTCACCGAGCGCTTTCTGGCCTCGGTGCTGGGCGCCTCGTCAGCGCGGATCGTCGTCAACTCGGCGCTGCAGGGGCGTGGCATCGGCATCTCCGACGTCATCTCCATCGTCGATGAGGCCTCCCAAGTGCTGGAGTTCAATCGCGCCCTGCTCCAGGCCACCATCGAGAACATCAACCAGGGCATCAGCGTGGTGGATCAGAACCTGCGCCTGGTGGTGTGGAACCAGCGCTATCTGGAGCTGTTCCGCTTCCCTGACCACCTGATCCGTGTCGGCGCCCCGATCGACCGCATCTTCCGCTACAACGCCCATAACGGCGAGTACGGCCCCGGCGACCCGGAAGAGCACGTGGAATTGCTGCTCGACAACATCCGCGAGGGCCAGCCCCACCGCTACGTGCGATATCGCCAGGACGGCAGCGTGCTGGAGGTCCAGGGCAACCCCATGCCCGGTGGCGGCTTCGTCTACACCTATCAGGACATCACCCAGCAGAAACGCACCGAAGAAGCGCTGATCCGCTCGGAAAACAATATCCGCATCTATACCGACAACGTGCCCGCGTTGATCGCCTACTTCGACCGGGAGTGTCGCTACCTCTTTACCAACCGTGCCTACGAGCAGGCCTTCAGCATCAACCGCAACGAGGTCATCGGCAAGAAGGTGACCCAGGTGATTCCGGAGACCATGGCCGAGGAGCGCATTCCCTGGATTCAGCGCACCCTGAGTGGCGAAAGGGTCAGCTTCGAGGTCTCGCTCGAGATCACCAACGAAGGCCTGCGCTACATGCTGGTGACCTATACTCCGCACTTCGGCGACAGCGGCGCGATCCTCGGCTTCTTCGCGCTCTACCAGGACATTACCGAGCGCCGGAGGGCCGAGATCGCCCTCAAGGAAACCAACGAGACCCTGGAGGAGCGGGTACGCTCGCGCACCCTGGCCCTGTCCGAAGCCAACGCCGCGCTGCGCCAGGAGAACCGAGTGCGCGCCGAAGCCGAGCAGGCCCTGCGCCAGGCCAAGCAGGTGGCCGAGGACGCCAACGCCTCCAAGACGCGCTTCCTGGCCGCAGCCAGCCATGACCTGCTGCAGCCACTCAACGCGGCGCGGCTGTTTACCTCGGCGCTGTCCCAGGACATGGGCGCCGAGGACATGAAGCGCACCATCGGCCATATCGACAGCTCACTGCAGTCCGCCGAAGAGCTGCTCGGCACCCTGCTGGATATCTCCAAGCTGGACGCCGGCGCGCTGACCCCCAGACGCAGCCATTTTGCGCTGACGGACATCCTGCGCCCGCTGCAGGCCCAGTTTGCGGTGATGGCCGAAGACCGCGGCCTGGACCTCAAGGTGGTGGGGTCGGCCCTGTGGGTGGACAGCGACAGCCAGATGCTGCGCCGAATCATCCAGAACTTCCTGTCCAACGCCATCCGTTACACCCAGGAGGGCCGGGTGCTGCTGGGCATTCGCCGGCGCGGTGAGCGCCTGCTGATCGAGGTATGGGACAGCGGCCCCGGCATCCCCGAGGCCAAGCAGGCCGAGATCTTCCAGGAGTTTCGTCGCCTGGATCAGGCCTCGCGCCACAAGGAAAGCGAGAAGGGACTGGGCCTCGGCCTGTCCATCGCCGACCGCATGAGCCGGGTGCTCGACCACCCCATCCGGGTGCGCTCCTGGGTCGGCGTGGGCACGGTATTCTCGGTCAGCGTGCCCAGGGTCGAGGCCAGGGCCCCGGCCGAGGACACCGACTCCCGGCCTGCGCGCAAGGTCGCCAGCAAGCTCGACGGCAAGCGCATCCTGTGTATCGACAACGAGTCGCTGATCCTCGAGGGCATGAAGGCGATGCTGTCGGGCTGGGGCTGCGAGGTGTTCACCGCCACCTCCATCGGTGGCGCCAAGTCGGTGCTGCGCCATCTGGACGACGACCCCGACGCCATCCTCGCCGACTATCACCTGGACAACGAGGTCACCGGCCTGATGGCGCTGGACGCCCTGGGCGAGCGCCTGACCGGCGCGGTGCCCGGCATCGTGATCACCGCCGACCGCACCGAGGAGGTGGCCGAAGAGGTCCGCCGCGGCGGCTACCAGCTGCTGCTCAAGCCGGTGCGCCCGGCCGCCCTGCGGGCACTGCTGACGCGCACCCTGCAGGCCAGCCAGGCACCGCAGTAGCCGGCGCGAGCCGTGCTGGCGAAAATTCTGTCGGCGTAAGCCCTGCTGGCAAGCAGCCCACCGGCGGCCGCGGCGCCGGTGGGGCCCCTCAGGTACCGCAGAAGGTTCTGAGCACTCGCTCGTCGCGCCCGGGCGGGGCCAGCAGGCTGGTATCGTCCGGGGTCTGGTAGGGCCGGGTCACGGCGGCGAGCAGCGTCTCGAATACGCTCAGGTCGTCGTCATCGATGGCGGCGCGAATGGCCTTCTCGACCAGATGATTGCGCGGTATCGCCTGGGGGTTGGCCGCCGCCAGGCGCGCGCCGACGACCTCGTCGGCGACGCCTTCACGGGCCAGACGCTCGCGCCAGCGCGGTAGCCAGGCCTCGAGCCTGCCACTGCGCTCGAAGCCCTCGGCAAGCGCTGTCTCATCGCCGGCCAGCGCCCGGGGCAGATGGGCAAAGCTCAGGGTGAAGTCGGCGTTGCCCTCTTCCATGGCCTTGAGGAAGTCCTCGCCCAGGGCCAGGTCCTCGCCTGCCACCTGGCCCCCCTGACCATCGGTCGAGCGGCTTTCCGGCTGGCCTTGCGAGTCTTCAGCCCCGAGCCCCAGCTTGGCACGCAGCACCGCCGTCCAGGCGGCGTCATGGCACTCGGCGAAGGCTTCGATGGCCTCGGTGGCCAGCGCCACCGCTCGCTCCTGATCGTCACTGATCAGCGGCAGCAGCGTCTCGGCCAGGCGCGCCAGGTTCCACTGGGCGATGGCCGGCTGGTTGTCCCAGGCGTAGCGGCCGCGCTCATCGATGGAGCTGAATACCCTGTGCGGGTGGAAGGCGTCCATAAAGGCGCAGGGACCATAGTCGATGGTCTCCCCCGAGATCGCGCAGTTGTCGGTGTTCATTACCCCATGAATAAAGCCGAGCCCCTTCCACTGGGCGACCAGGCTGGCCTGGCGCTCGACCACCGCCTCGACCAGCCCCAGCGCGCGCTCGGCCTCGGGCAAGTCGGCCAGCTCGGGGTAGTGTCGCTCGATGCAGAAGTCCACCAGCAGCGACAGCGCCTCGCTGTCACGGCGGGCGGCAAAATACTGAAAGGTGCCGACCCGCACATGGCTCGAGGCTACCCGGGTCAGTACCGCCCCGGGCTCTACCATCTGGCGCACCACCTGCTCGCCGCTGGCCACCGCCGCCAGCGCCCGGGTGGTGGGCACCCCCAGTGCGGCCATGGCTTCTGACACCAGATACTCGCGCAGCACCGGTCCGATCGGCGCGCGACCATCACCGCCGCGGGAAAAGGGCGTGCGTCCGGCGCCCTTTAGCTGGACCTCACGCAGGCCGCCGTCTCGATGGGCTAGCTCGCCCAGCAGGATCGCCCGACCATCGCCGAGCTGTGGCACGAAGTTGCCGAACTGATGCCCTGCGTAGGCCGCGGCGATCGGCGTCGCTCCGTCGGGCACGGCGTTGCCACCGAGCACCTCGGCGGCACGGGTCGCGTCGAAGGCGTCAAGGTCGAAACCCAGCGCCTCGGCCAGCGGACGATTGAAGGCCAGCAGACGCGGCGCCGCCACAGGGGTGGGTGCCATCTCGGCGCGCATACGATCGGGCAGGGACGCATAGCGCCCGGAAAAGGCAGGAAACATGGGCTGCTACCTCAGGCTGGCAAGTGGGATGCCGACTACCCTCGGCCCTGCCTGTGGTGGTCGTCAAGCGACATTGCTTGCGACACCACCATCCCGGTACGGCAGGGCCCGACTAGTTCGAGGCAGTGGCGCGTCGCGCCTCGCCCCCACCCTCCTCCAGCTTGCGCACGCTGGAGACAAAGTCGCTGAAGCGCTCGCCCTGGATCAGCACGTGGTCACGCAGGATGCGCTCGGCGCTCTCGGCGTCACCGGCTTCGATCGCCTGGAGCACCTCACGGTGTTCATCGAGCGAGCTCTGCATGCGTGAACGCACCTGCAATTGCAGGCGTCGATAGGGCTTGAGCCGCTGCTTGAGGGTCTGGGCCTCTTCGGCCAGGAAGGCGTTGTGGCTGGCCTGATAGATGACGCTGTGGAAGGCTTCGTTCTCGTAGTAGTAGTCGTCGCTGTCACCGGTCTCGCCGGCGCGGCGACATCCTTCGAAGGCGTCGCGCAAGGCCTTGAGTTCATCGGCTGAGATTCTCCGCGCCGCCAGTCGACCGCACATGCCCTCGAGTTCGGCCATCACCTCGAACATCTCGATCAGTCGCTCGAGCCCTAGCCTGGCGACAAAGGTGCCCTTCTTGGGGTAGACGGTCACCAGGCCACTGGCCACCAGCTGCTGGATGGCCTCGCGCACCGGGGTACGCGATACCTGGTAGGTCCGGCACAGCTCTTCGGGGTCCAGTCGCTCACCCGGCGTGCGCCGACCATTGATGATGTCGTCCTCGAGAGAGTCCCGCAGACGCTGGGCGTTGGAGGGCTTCTTGCTCATATGGCTGTCCCCTGGCTGTCCCTTGGCTGAACTCGAATCGTTCCAGCATATCCTGTCCTGATGCGACTGACCCCTCGGCGCCCTCACTCCACCATGGTCTAAGCCCTACGAATTGACAGCAATATACATGCTGGCTATTGATGTATACATCATAGCAGATAAAAAATGTTTGACCTCCATCTCCCGCGCCGACCTCGGCGCGTTTATCCCACCACCACAACACGAATCATCACGCTCGCTACAACACCCACTACAACAATCATCACAACAACAACGCCTCGAGGAGTCACCATGAAACGCCAAGCTCTCACTCTCGCCGTCGCCGCCATCGCCACCGCCAGCGCGTCCATTGCCAGCGCCGAGACCACCCTGCGCGTGTCCCACCAGTTTCCCGGTGGCCAGGGCGACGTGCGCGACGAAATGGTCCAGTTGATGGCCAAGGAGGTCGAAGCCGCCGGCGTCGACCTGGCCCTGCAGGTCTATCCCGGTCAGTCGCTGTTCAAGGCCAAGGAGCAGTGGGGCGCGCTGGTACGCGGCCGCCTGGACATGACCTCGCTGCCGCTGGACTACGCCAGCGGTCGCCACCCCGAGTTCTCGGCCACCCTGATGCCGGGTCTGGTGCGCAATCACGAGCGTGCCCAGCGCCTCAACGACTCCGAGTTCATGGACATGATCAAGCAGGTGATCGAGGACGCCGGCGCCCGGGTACTGGCCGACGCCTGGCTGGCCGGCGGTTTTGCCTCCAACCAGCAGTGCATCACCTCGCCCGACACGGTGCAGGGACAGACCATGCGCGCGGCTGGCCCGGCGTTCGACGAGATGCTGGCCACCGCCGGCGCCTCCATCGCCTCGATGCCCTCGTCGGAGATCTACACCGCCATGCAGACCGGCGTGCTCGACGGCGCCAACACCTCGTCGGGTTCCTTCGTCTCCTATCGCATCTACGAGCAGGTCAGCTGCCTGACGGCGCCGGGCGAGAACGCCCTGTGGTTCATGTACGAGCCGATCCTGATCTCCGAACAGAGCTGGAACGGGCTCAACGAGGAGCAGCAGCAGGCACTGATCGACGCTGGCGAGAAGGCCGAGGCGTACTTCGCCGAGCAGGCCGCCCAGCTCGACCAGACCATGGTGGAAGTGTTCGAGGAAAACGGCGTCGAAGTGGTCCAGATGTCCCAGGAAGACTACGACGCCTGGCTCGAGGTAGCGAAAGAGAGCGCCTACAAGAGCTTTGCCGAGAACGTCGACAACGGCCAGGCACTGATCGACGCCGCCCTGGCGGTGGAATAGACCGAGGTGGGCGCGGCCGCTGGCCGCGCCTCGTCGTTCGTCGCTGTCGTGTCACCTCGGAGGCTCCATGTCACACACACCGTCCCACTCTCCCCCCCACGTCTCTGCACCCGCAGCCCCCGGTTCCCGGCGACATGCCTCCGGCCCGGTGGGCGCTTTCTGTCGGCTGATGGACCGGCTATCCATCGCTATGGCAGTGGTGGCCGGCGCCGCCCTCTTTGCAGGGGTGCTGGCCGTCTGCCACATGATCTTCGTGCGCTACCTGCTCGGTGAAAGCACCACCTGGCAGACCGAATTCGCGATCTTCTCGATCACCGGCGCGATGCTGCTGGGCGCCCCCTATGTGCTGCTGACCGGCGGCCAGGTGGCGGTCACGGTGCTGCCCGATGCGCTCAAGGGCGGCATCAAGTGCGCCATGAACCTGATCGCCTCGCTGTGCGGCCTGGCCTTCTGCATCGCCCTGGCCTACGGCTCCTGGCTCTACCTGCTGGAGGCCTACCACGGCGGCTGGACCACCGGCACGGTGTGGAATCCGCCGCTGTGGCCAGCGCTGGTGCCGCTGGCGCTGGGCTCGACCCTGCTGGCGCTGCAGTACCTGGCGGAAATTCTGGGAGGAGCACGCTGATGGATCCGGTTACCAGTGGCATCCTTATCGTTACCGCCCTGTTCGTGCTGATGGCCATCGGCACGCCCATCGCCTTTGCCCTCGGCGGCGTGTCCCTCGCCGCCCTGGTGATGGACCGGGGCGTCAGCGAGCTGACCTACTTCGGCGAGACCTTCTTCGGCAGCCTGGCGTCGTTCGGCTTCGTCGCGATTCCGATGTTCATCCTGATGGGCGCTGCCGTGGCTTCCTCCCCCACCGGCCGCGACCTCTACCGTTCGCTGGACCTGTGGCTCGGCAAGGTGCCGGGGGGACTGGCCATTTCCAATATCGGCGCCTGCTCGATCTTCGCCGCCCTGTCCGGCTCGTCGCCTGCCACCAGCGCCGCCATCGGCAAGCTGGGTATCCCCGAGATGCGCAAGCGCGGCTATCCCGACGGCGTGGCGGCTGGCTGCATCGCCGCCGGCGGCACCCTGGGCATCCTGATTCCGCCCTCGGTCACCATGATCGTCTATGGCATTTCCACCGAGACCTCGATCGGACGGCTGTTCATCGCCGGCGCCCTGCCCGGCATCATGCTGGCGCTGTTGTTCATGGCCTGGACGCTGATCGCCTGCAAGCTGGCCGGTGGCTATGACACCCCCAGCCCCGTCGCCGATGCCGCCCGCGAGCTCAAGGACACCGTCGCCAGGAACGTCGAGACCAACATGAAGGCGCTGGTGCGGGTGCTGCCCTTCCTGGTGGTGGTCAGCGGTATCCTGTTCGCTCTCTACGGCGGTGTCGCCACGCCCTCGGAGGCGGCCGGTGCCGGGGCCTTCCTGTGTCTGGCCCTGGCCATCGTGGTCTATCGCATGTGGCAGGTGAAACCGCTGACCACCATCATGCGCGACGCTCTGCGCGAGAGCGTGATGATCATGCTGATCATCGCCTGCGCCGAGATCTTCGCCTACGCCCTGTCGTCGCTGTTCATCACCCAGACGGTGGCCGAGGCGATCGCGGCACTGGAGGTCAATCGCTGGGTACTGATGGGGATCATCAACGTCTTCTTGCTGGTGGCCGGTTTCTTCCTGCCGCCGGTGGCGGTGATCGTGATGACCGCGCCGATCCTGCTGCCGATCATTCTGGCGGCCAACTTCGATCCTTACTGGTTCGCGGTGATCCTGACCATCAACCTGGAGATCGGCCTGATCACCCCACCGGTGGGCCTTAACCTGTTCATCATCAAGGGGATCGCACCGGATATCGCGCTCAAGGACATCCTGCTCGGCAGCCTACCCTACGCCCTGTGCATGGTGCTCGGCATCGTGCTGCTGTGCTTCTTCCCGGGCATCGCCACCTGGCTGCCGGACCTGATCATGGAGAGCGCCGGATGATCCCGACGCCGACGCGTGTGACCAGCGGGCCACCAGGCCCGCTCCCACCTGGCCCAGCCCCGAGGAGATGTCCCCGATGAACTTCAGCTTTCTGCAGGAACTGTTCTCCAGTATCACCCAGCGTGACGCCTTGCTCAGACGCCGGGGCGATGGCCCGCCGCTGGAACATACCCAGGTGATCGACGCCTGTCGCAAGCTTCTGGAAAGCGATGGCGAGGCCTCCAGCATCGCCCTGGCCGGCCAGGCCCTGGACGGCTACAGCTGCCTCGATGAAGACGAGAAGACGCGCTTCTTCCAGTGCCTGACCGAGCAGTTCAGTGCCGATCCCGAGGCCGTCGACGGCGCCTACGAGTGCTACCGGGACAGTCGCGGCAATGTCGACCTGCAGCGACTGTTCGAGGCCTGCGAACCGCAGCGCCAGGAGCTGTTGCGCCGGCTCAACCTGACCGCCGGCGGCACCTATGAGCTGGTGCGCATGCGCGAGGACCTGCTGCCCCGGCTCAAGGCCTTCCCGGCGCTGGAGGCGCTCGATGCCGACTTCGCCCACCTGTTCGCGTCCTGGTTCAATCGTGGCTTTCTGGTGCTCAAGCGGATCGACTGGAACACCCCGGCGGCGGTGCTGGAGAAGATCATCCGCTACGAGGCGGTGCACGAGATCTGCGACTGGAACGACCTGCGCAGGCGCCTCGACGCCCGGGACCGGCGCTGCTTCGCCTTCTTTCACCCGGCCATCGGCGACGAGCCGCTGATCTTCGTGGAGGTGGCCCTGACCAGGGGCATGCCCGAGCGCATCCAGCCGATCCTGGACGCCAACCACGAGGCCATCGAGGCCGAAGACGCCGACAGTGCGGCCTTCTTCGGCATCAGCAACTGCCAGGTCGGCCTGCGCGGCATCTCCTTCGGCAACTTCCTGATCAAACAGGTGGTCAAGGAGCTGAAGTCGGAACTGCCGCGGCTGAAGAACTTCGTCACCCTGTCACCGGTACCCGGCTTTCGCGCCTGGCTGGACGCCGAGCGCCAGGACCAACGCGGTCGCCTCGACGACGACACCCGCGCCCTGCTGGCCGAGCTCGATCAGGACGACTGGCTCGAGGACCCCGAGCGCAGCAAGGCCCTGGGTGAGGTGATCAAGCCGCTGGCCGCTCACTACCTCACCAAGGAGCGCAACGCGCGCAATCTGCCGCTGAATACCGTCGCCCGCTTCCATCTCGGCAATGGCGCCGAACTGCACCGCATCAACTGGCTCGGTGATACCTCTCGCCGGGGGCTGTCACAGTTCGGCTCACTGATGGTCAACTATCTCTACGTGCTCGACGACATCGAAGGCAACCATGAGCGCTACACCACCGAAGGCAAGGTGGCCTGCTCGTCTCAGGTCAGGGACCAGCGTCGTCGCGCCCGCAAGCACTTGAAGGGAGATCCCGTCACATGAATCACAACCTCTTTGCCACCTTTGAAAAGCGCATGACCGAGCGTGGCGACGCGCCCTTCATCACCACCCGCGAAGGCCGTGACTACCGCTACAGCGATGCGCTGGAAGCGGTGGCCAAGCTCGCCGGGGCACTGGTCGCGCTCGGCGTGGGGCCCGGTGACCGGGTCGCCGTCCAGGTCGACAAGAGCCCCGAGGCGATCCTTCTGTACCTGGCGAGCCTCAAGGTCGGCGGGGTCTACCTGCCGCTCAATACCGGCTACACCAGCGAGGAGATTCGCTACTTCCTCGGTGACGCCGAACCCGCCCTGTTCGTCTGCCGCCCGGATTCACTCACGGCCGCCCGCGAGGTCGCTGCCTCCTGCGGTGGCGCCCGAGTCGAATCCCTGGGCACCGCCGCCGACGGTAGCCTGATGGAGGCCGCCGAGGCGGCCACACCGGTCATCGAGATGCTCGAGCGCGGGCCGGATGACCTGGCCGCGATCCTCTACACCTCCGGCACCACCGGCCGCTCCAAGGGCGCCATGCTGAGCCATCGCAACCTTGGCTCCAACGCCGAGTCGCTGGTCGAGGCCTGGCGCTTCGACGAGCACGACCGGCTGATCCATGCCCTGCCGATCTTCCATACCCATGGGCTGTTCGTGGCCTGCAACGTGATCCTGATGGCCGGCGCCAGCATGCGCTTCCTGGCGAAGTTCGACCCGGACGTGATCTTCGAGGAAATGACCGAAGGCACCACCATGATGGGGGTGCCGACCTTCTACACCCGGCTGCTCAAGGATCCCCGTCTGACCCGCGAGGCCACCGCCCGCATGCGCCTGTTCACCTCGGGGTCGGCGCCGCTGACGGCGGAGACCCACGAGGCCTTCGAGGCCGCCACCGGCCACGCCATCCTCGAGCGCTACGGCATGACCGAAACCAACATGAACACCTCCAACCCCTACGACGGTGATCGCATCGCCGGCACCGTGGGCATGCCGCTGCCCGGCGTCGAGGTACGCATCACCGACCGTGAGGGTGGTGACCATACGCCGCTGCCCCAGGGCGAGATCGGCATGCTCGAGGTGCGTGGCCCCAATGTGTTCCAGGGCTACTGGCGGATGCCCGAGAAGACCGCCGAGGAATTGCTGGAAGACGGCTTCTTCATCACCGGCGACCTGGCCCAGATCGATGAGCGGGGCTATGTGCAGATCGTCGGACGCGACAAGGACCTGGTGATCTCCGGCGGCTACAACGTCTACCCCAAGGAGGTCGAGGGGCATATCGACGAGATGGACGGCGTCGTCGAATCTGCGGTCATCGGCCTGCCCCACCCGGACCTGGGCGAAGGGGTGACCGCGGTGGTGGTGCCCGCCGAAGGCGCCTCGCCAGAGGAGGCCGACGTCATCGCCGCGCTGAGCGACAAGCTGGCCCGCTACAAGCAGCCCAAGCGGGTATTCTTCGTCGACAGCCTGCCGCGCAATACCATGGGCAAGGTGCAGAAGAATCAGCTGCGCGATCGCTTCAAGGACACCTATCGCTGAGTCCGGGACGCCTTTTCGGCGCAGCTCGACATTCGCTCCATCATCGGGGGCGCCCTGCGGGGCGCCGCCGGCGTATTCCAGCACCTCCCGCTTCGGCATATTAGAGGCCTGGCATCTATATCTTTTGACCAAGCGCGGCCCCGCGCACAGAGCGATATACTGATCACACCCTGTCCCGGAGATACCCCCATGCAGCCCATGGTGCGTGCCGCGGCCCTGACCGGCTACCGTACCCTGCTCGACGAGCAGGGTGTCGATGCCGACCAGGCGCTGGCACGACTGTCGTTGCCGCCGGACTACCTCGACCGGCCGGACCGCCTGATTCCGGTGGCCACCAAGATCGACCTGCTCGAACTGGGTGCCCAGATGAGCGGCTGTCGCCACTTCGGCCTGCTGCTGGGGCGCTACCAGAATATCTCGATGCTGGGCATGGTGGGCCTGCTGATCCAGCAGTGCGCCACCCTGCGCGAGGCGATGGTCACCGTGGCCGAGGAAATCGGCCGCCACGTGCAAGGACTCGATGTGCGTCTCGAGGAGCGCGATGACCAGGCCTACTACCACTTCACCTATCGTGTGCCCGGGCGCAGTGCCCCATCGCGCCAGCACAACGACAATACCTTGATGGGCGCCTACAACATCCTCACCTTTCTCTACGGCGAGCCGATCAAGCTACGCGCCGTCTACCTGTGCGGCGAGGAGCCACGAGACCTCGAACCCTACACCCAGCAACTGCACTCGGCGCTGCGCTTCAATCATCCCGAGAACACCCTGGTGTTCGACCGCAGCTGTCTCGACCACGCCATCGCCGGAGGCAGTCCGGCCCTGCGGCACCTGATCAACTCCTTGATGCACCGTCATCGCTGGGACGACATCGAAAGCAAGGTGGAGTGGATCATCACCAACCTGCTGCCGCTCGATCAGGTCAGCCTGGAGGCCGTGGCCCAGGCCCTGGACGTACCACCACGTACCCTCCAGGACCGCCTGCTCAAGCGCGGCCTGAGCTTCCAGCAGTTGCTCGATCGCGTGCGCATGCGCAGCGCTCGGGTCTACATGCTCGACACCCAACTGAGCCTGACCGAGATCGCCGACCTGCTTGGCTACAGCCAATTGAGCGCCCTGACCCGCAGCTTCAAGCGGATCATGGGCGAGAGTCCCGCCCAATGGCGACGAAAGCATAAGACCGAAACGCTCGATATTGCGCGATCTGTCAAATAGCGCGCGCCTTCGGTCAATCCGCCCGGCCCTGCCTTCACTATGCTCGGTGTAGACAACAACGACAGCGTGAGGGGCCAGTCCATGACGTCCAGCCAAGACGACCGTTTCGACTATGACCAGATCATCATCGGCACCGGCTTCGGTGGCTCGGTGAGCGCGCTGAGGCTCTCGGAAAAGGGCCATCGCGTGCTGATGCTGGAGAAGGGCCGGCGCTGGAAGGACGAGGAATTTTCGGACAACTCCTGGAACCTGAAAAAATTCCTGTGGGCCCCCAGGCTCGGTCTGACCGGCAATCTGCAGATCAGCCTGACCCGTAAGATCACCGCCCTGCACGGCGTCGGCGTCGGCGGCGGCTCGCTGGTCTACGCCAATGTGCACCTGATCCCCAAGGACGAGGTCTTTGCCGCCGAGTCCTGGACCCGGGTCCATGGCGACTGGAAGCAACGCCTGGCGCCCTTCTACGGCCTGGCCCAGCGCATGCTCGGTGTCACCAAGAGCCACTACGAGAACGCCGCCGACGAAGCGCTGCAGGAAACCGCAAGGCGCATGGGCCGCGAACACACCTACCAGAGGGTCAATACCGGGGTGCTGTTTCCCGAGGACCCCGACGACGCCAGCGGCGCCAAGCGAGGCGACCCCTACTTCGACGGCGACGGCCCCGAGCGCAACAGCTGTCAATACTGTGGCGGCTGCACCATGGGCTGTCGCCACAACGCCAAGAATACTCTGGTCAAGAACTACCTGTGGTTTGCCGAACGCAACGGCGTGGAAATACGCGCCGAGAGTGAGGTCACGCGCATCGAGGCGCTGCCCGATGCCAAGGGACAGCGCGACGGCAGCGCCGGCTACGAGATCACGGTGCAGTCCTCCACCGCCTGGTTCGCCAAGAAACCCTACCGGCTGCGCTGCCGGGGCCTGGTGCTGTCCGCCGGCGTATTCGGCACCATCCCGCTGCTGCTCAAGGCCAGGGACCAGGACCAGACCCTGCCCCGGCTGTCATCGCGCCTGGGACGAGAGGTCCGCACCAACTCCGAGACGCTGATCGTCAACACCGCCAGGTTCGCCGACGCCAGCGGCCAGCCCCAGGAAATCTGCCACGGCCCGACCATCACCTCGATGTTCGATCCCGACGACGAGACCCGTATCGAGATCAACCGCTTCCCCCGCTACGGCGACGCCACCTTCGCGCTGCAGAGCGCCGTGCCGCTGACCGATACCCATGGTCAGGTGCCGCGCTCGGTCAGCATGCTGATCAATATCCTGCGCCAGCCGCTGACCACGTTGCGGATGCTCAACCCGGTGGGCAAGTCGAAACACTCGATCATCTTTCTGGTGATGCAGACCAGGGACACCTACGTCCACCTGAAGAGCCAGCGCCCCTGGTACACCATGTTCAAGCCCGGCTGGTCGGTATACCAGGACAAGGATGACCGGGCGCTGTCGAACTACTTCCCCATCGCACACGAGGCGGCGCGTCACTTCGTCGAGGCCGCCGGTGGCGGCGAGGCCGGCAACGTGGCCACCGAAGTGCTCTCCGGCGCCCCCAGCACCGCCCACCTGATGGGCGGCGTCGCCATCGGCACCAGCGCCGAGGATGGCGTCGTCGATGATCGCGGTCGCGCCTTCGGCTACCACAATCTGAGGGTCATCGATGGCTCGCTGATTCCCGGCAACCTGGGGGTGAACCCTTCGCTGACCATCCTCGCCCTGGCGGAGTACGCCTGGGCCGAGGAGCCTGTGTTCGATGAAGGACGGGCCGCCGAGGTGTCGCGCGTCCACTTTTCCAAGCCCCTGCCGGGCTCCTGCTCGGCGCTGGACGGCCACGGCGACCTGCATGGCCTGATTGCCAGCGACGCCGCCACAACGACCACCGCGACCTCTGGAGTCGACGCATGAATGCCCCCCTGATGTCACCCGATCCCCGCACCCTCGATCAGCTTGAGCAGTCCTTCCACCAGCAGCGAAGCGCCTATCTGGCGGCGCCGGTGCCAAGCTACCGGGAGCGCATCGGCCACCTCAAGGCCCTGGCCAACATGCTCAAGGACCACCAGGAGGCGTTCGTCCAGGCGATCAGCGACGACTTCGGCAATCGCTCCCGCGAGGAGACCCTGTTCTGCGAGTTCGTGGTGGTGCTCGGCGATATAAAGGACGCCATCAAGCACCTGAAGTCGTGGATGAAGCCCCAGCGCCGCCGGGTCGACCACAGCCTCTACTTCGGTGCACGCAACAGCGTCATCCCGCAACCGCTGGGCGTCGTCGGCGTGCTGGTGCCCTGGAACTTTCCGCTGAACCTGAGCCTCGCCCCCTTGATCGGCATCTTCGCCGCCGGCAACCGGGCGCTGGTCAAGATGTCGGATCGTTCTCCCCGACTGGCCCAGCTGCTGATCGACCTAAGCCCCGACTACTTTCCCGAGGAAAAGCTCAAGTTCTTCGCCGACGACGGCGAGCTGGGGCCTCACTTCACCCGCCTGCCCTTCGACCATCTGGTGTTCACCGGGTCCACCGCCACCGGGCGCAAGGTCATGGCCAACGCCGCCGACAACCTGACCCCGGTCACCCTGGAACTGGGCGGCAAGGCGCCGGCAATCATCGCCCCGGACTTCTCCCTGGCCGAGGCCGCTCGGCGAATCCTGTTCGTCAAGCTGCTCAACGCCGGCCAGATCTGTACCACGGTGGACTACCTGTTTCTCCCGGAAGGGAGCGTGGATGCCCTGGTCGACGCCGCCAAGGGCATCGTCGGACACCGCTACCCCGACCTCTCTAGTCCCGACTACACCTCGATCATCGACGACGCCTCCTTCGCCCGGCTCGAGGCGACCCTGGAGGACGCCAGGGCCAAGGGCGCGCGGGTGATTCCCCTGTCGCAACAGCAAAGCAACCCTGAGACACGCAAGTTCGCCCCGCACCTGGTGCTGGACGTGACCGATGACATGGAGATCATGCAGCGCGAAATCTTCGGTCCGCTGCTACCGGTCAAGACCTACCGCCAGCCGGAAGAAGTCATCGACTACATCAACGCACGTCCTCGTCCGCTGGCGCTGTATCCGTTCTCCCAGGACAGGGCGCTGGTGGACCTTTACATCGAGCGTATCCAGTCGGGCGGCGTCTCGGTCAACCATGCCCTCTTGCACGTGGGCCAGCATGACCTGCCGTTCGGTGGTGTGGGTGACAGCGGCATGGGTCACTACCACGGCCGCGACGGCTTCATCACCTTCTCCAAGATGCGCCCGGTCTACCGTCAGGGCCCCTTCGACAGCATGAAACTGTTGATACCGCCCTACACCAGCACCACCCACAAGGTCCTCAAGCTGATGCAGTGGCTGGTCCGCTAGCACGTTCAACAACAACACTTACGATTGCTGCTGTCGCGCCTGGTCCTGACGCCGCGACGCCTCGAGAAACCAAGATGACCATCGACACCGCTTCCGCCGCAGCCTCGCCCCTGCCCTCCTACCTCGAGCGAATTAGTCGTTTTCCGGCGATTCGCGATCGAAACGACATCGAGGTCATCGAGGCGACCCCGTGGGCCTCGCTGGAGCTGCCCGACAGCACCCTCGAGCTGATTCAGATCAGCGCCAGGCGCCGACCCGACGCCACCGCGCTGCGCTTCGTGATGGACGCCACGACCCAGCAGCAGGGGCAGCGCTACACCTACGCCGAGTTTCTTGCCCGTGTCGTGCAGGCGGCCAATGCCTTTCACCGCCTCGGCGTGGACGCCGACGACGTGGTGTCCTTTCTGCTGCCGAGCCTGCCCCAGACCCACTTCACCCTGTGGGGCGGCGAAGCGGCCGGCGTGGTCAACCCGATCAACCCGATGCTGGAGCCTGAGCATATCGCCGGCATCATGAACGCCGCCGGCACCCGGGTGCTGGTGGCGCTGGCACCCTTCCCGGGCAGCGACATCTGGGACAAGGTGGTAGCCATCAAGGACCAGGTACCGAGCCTTGAAAAGGTGCTGTACGTCGATGCTGCGCGCTTTCTCGGCGATGACGAAGCCCGCGCTCTGCGCGAACGTCTGCCGCTACCCGACGCCGCCGACTGGTGCGAGGACTTCGACCGTTGCCTCGATCGGGCCCCCGCCGATCGGCTCATCAATGAACGTAAGATCCACCCCGAGGAGCGCGCCTCGCTGTTCCACACCGGGGGCACCACCGGGTTGCCCAAGCTGGCACCCCATAGCCACGCCAACGAGGTGGCCAACGCGGCGATGATGCAGATGCTGTTTCGCCACCGGGAGGACGCGGTGATCCTCTGTGGCCTGCCGCTGTTTCACGTCAACGCCGTACTGATCACCGGCCTGGTGCCGCTGATGATCGGCGCCGAGATTCTGCTGGCCACCCCGGGCGGCTTCCGCAGCCCCGGCCTGGTCGACAACTTCTGGTCGCTGGTGGAGCGCCACCGGGTCAGCTTCTTCAGTGCGGTGCCGGCGATCTTCTCTCGCCTGCTCGAGGTGCCCTTCGGTGACGCCGAGGTATCGAGCCTCGAAAGTGCATTGAGCGGCGGCGCCCCCCTGCCCCGGGCGGTCCACGGCCACTTCGAAGAACTGACCGGCATCTCGCTGATCGAGGGCTTCGGCATGACCGAGGGCACCTGCGGCAGCATGGCCAACCCGCTCGCAGGCGAGCGTCGCACCGGATCGGTGGGCCTGGCGCTGCCCTATACCGGTGCCCGGGTGGTCGCCCTCGACGACCAGGGCCGCTACCTGCACGACTGTGCAGTCAACGAGATCGGGACGCTGTTGATCCGCGGACCCAACGTCTTCGACGGTTACTCCAGGCCCGAACAGAACCGCGACATCTGGGTCGAGGATGGCTGGTTCAACACCGGCGACCTGGCCCGCCAGGATGCCGACGGCTATTTGTGGATCACCGGGCGCGCCAAGGATCTGATCATCCGCGGGGGGCACAACATCGATCCACAGATGATCGAAGACGCGCTCTACCGCCACCCCGCGGTGCAGATGGCCGCCGCCGTGGGCAAGCCCTGCGACCGAGTCGGCGAACTGCCGGTGGCCTACGTCAGCCTGCAGCCCAATCGCCAGGTCAACGAGGACGACCTGCTCAGCCACTGTCAGGCCCACCTGGCCGAGAAGGCCGCCATCCCCAAGAACATCTGGATCCTCGACAGCATCCCGCTGACGGCGGTGGGCAAGGTGTTCAAGCCGGCCCTGCGACAGGACGCGGTCACCCGGGTCTATGGCGAGATCGCCGACGCCGAACTGGGGCCCGGGGTGGCACGCATCACGGCATGCCAGGATGCGACCCTCGGCCTGGTGGCGGAGATCAGGGTGCCGGGCGATGTCGATCTCTCCTCTCTCAAGGCCCGCCTCGAGGCCTTCCCGATTCCCTGTCGCTGGCGACAGGCATCCTGATCACCGAGAGCGTTTGGCACACCGTCGACCACCACCATCCACAAGAGGCCACGCTTGTCAGACTGCCATGACAGGCTGGCGGCTGGAGAGCCACCATGTTCGAACATCGTCACTTCGTCATCACCGGAGGTTCCTCGGGTCTGGGCCTGGCGCTGGCACAGCGGCTGGTACGCGAGGGCGCGCGGGTCACCCTGGTGGCCCGCAACGAACAGCGCCTGCTTGCCGCGCTCGAGACGCTGCGAGGCGAGTCGCCGGCGGCGGTGGTCGACTGTCGGGTGGCGGACGTCACCGATGAAACCGCGACGCAGGAGGCCATGGCCGCCATCGCCGCCGAAAGCGGCGCCATCGACGGTCTGATCAACTGCGCCGGGGTAATGCGCGAGGGTTACTTCGAGACACTGACCCAGCGGGACTTTCGCGAGGTCATGGAGGTCAACTACTTCGGCCCGCTCAACGCCACTCGGGCGGCGCTGCCGTTTCTGGCGGCCCAGGGCGGGCGCCAGCACGGGCACAAGGGCAATGCCCCCGCGGCCTGGCTGATCAATATTGCCTCGGTGGCGGGCTTGACCGGGGTCTTCGGCTACACCCCCTACTGCGCCAGCAAGCACGCCCTGGTGGGGCTGACCGAGTCGCTCTACTACGAGCTCGCGCCCCAGGGCATCCGTGTACAGCTGGTGTGCCCCGGCGAGTTCGACTCGCCCATGGTCGACACCCTTGAGCAGGGCCGGACGCCGGAAAATCGCGCCCAGACCCTGTCCATCCCCAAGGCCAGCCTGGACGCCATCGCCGACGATACCCTCACGGGACTGCAAAAGGGTGACTACCTGATCGTGCCGACCCGCCAGGCACGCCTGGCCACCCTTGGCATGCGCCTGGTGCCGGGTCTGTCACGCAAGCTGATGACGCGGACCCTGGCGCGGGTCTATCGAGGCCCCACCCGCGAGCCGCTGGAGCCGGGCGAGCAGACCTGAGCCAGGCCAGGCATCACTGCCGATCCTTGCGTGACTGCACAAAGGTCTGATGGTCCTGGGCCACACAACGCGCGTAGCTGTGCGCCAGGGTGGTCACCATCTCGACCACCTGATCGAGGTGACCGTCGACCCGCCGGCCCACCGCCCGGGCAAAACGGCCCGGATCGTCCGGCGTCAGCGCAGCGGCGCCGCGCAGGTGCTCGCGGGCGAGGATGCCACCCCACTGCTTTACCAGCTGGCGATAGTCCTTGCCGCCCTTCAGCTTGTGGGTAGGAAAGTCTTCCTTGTAGGGCGAGCGCTCGCGCACCGAGAACACCTTGTCGCCCAGGTGCAGCCAGCCCAGGTAGATATCCGGGTGTTCGGCGATGGCGTGGAAAGCGGCGGCATGGCGAATGCCCTCATGCGGGAAGGTCGCCTTCCAGGCGCGCTTGCCGGCCTCGCTCATCAGCACCAGTCCGGCCGGCCCCGGCTGCTCCTTGACGTCGAGAATGACATCGTCATGCTCGTGGTCCTTGCCACCCTCGATCAGCACGTAGAAACGGTCCAGTCCCAGTGAACCGGTGCCCGCATCCAGACGCCGCGCGGTGTCCTTGATGCGAAAGTGCTCGTCCTCGGACTCGCTGCGCTCGCCTTTCAGGGTATCGCGATACTCCTCGTTGATGGCCTTGCGCAACTGGCTGTCCAGGTGGGCAGGCAGGTTGGACAGCTTGCCCTCACGCTCGAGCCGGCGGCCGTCATCGTCGAGCCGGGTCCACTTGTCGAGCATCTTGGCCCGACTCTTCTTGCGCTCGACCTTTTGCATGAACGGCTTGAGCGGCCCCTTGGCGCTCTCCACATTGACGTACCCTGGGGTCTCGCCTCGGCGATGGTCGGCAAGCTCCCGATGGTAGGCCAGCACCAGGTGCTTGAGACCACGGCGCAGCGCCTTGGGCGAAAGACCCTGATTGTCGTGGGCGTCCAGCACCAGACTGATGGCCAGGCGCCAGAGATCATACTGATAGTCACCGATCAGCGAGTCGTCGAAATCGTCCATGCCGTAGCGCACGTGGTCATCGTGGTGGCCATAGGCGCCGAAGTTGAATGCGTGGGCGTCACCCTGCAACCAGGTCTGGGTGTCGACCTGACCGCCGTAGAGCGAAAAGCGCCAGTCATGCCAGACATCGGCCCAGTACAGATGATTGGTGCCTCGAAAGAAGGCGTAGGGCGAGGCCGCGATCTTGTCGAACTTGGCCTGCCGGTCGTCTTCCCTGAGACCGGTATTGGCTGCCTCGATGGCGTCAAGCACCTGACGCGGACGATTGTGGCGAGTCAAGGGTAGCGACATGCGGTTCTCCTGTGCGGGGGGGACAACGATCTTCCAGTGAGTGCCGATTTCCGCCATTGTGGGGACAAGGACGCGATAGACTTGTCCTCAAGCATACCGTCTGGGAGAGGGACATGCCTGCGCCGTCCACCAACCTGAACGCCACCCGCCAGCCAGGCGCCCCGGGCCACGCGTCAGGCGCACCGGGGAATGCACCTGGCGCCCGCGCATCCCACCCCATGACGCTTGATCTCGCGACGCTGCGACGAGCCCGGCTCAGTCGGGACCCACGCTTCGACGGTCGCTTCTTCGTGGCGGTGCTGACCACCGGTATCTTCTGTCGGCCCATCTGTCCGGCGCGACTGCCGCGGGAAGACAACGTGCGCTACTACGAAAGTGCGCTGGGCGCGCTCCAGGCGGGTTACCGACCGTGTCTGCGCTGTCGTCCCGACAGCGCCCCGGGCTCGCCTGCCTGGCAAGGTAGTGACACCACCCTCAAGCGAGCGCTTGCGCTGATCGACCAGGGCGCGCTGGATGGTGACTCGGTCGAGGCCCTGGCCGCACGGCTCGGTATCGGAGCTCGCCATCTACGAGGGCTGTTTCAGCGCCACCTGGGCATTACGCCATCGGGCTATGCGCAGCATCGTCGCTGTCTGTTCGCCAAACAGTTGCTGCATGAATCGAGCCTGACCATCGGCGAGGTCGCGCTGGCCAGCGGCTTCGGCAGCGTACGACGCTTCAACGAGGTGTTCCGCGAGCGCATCGGACTCAGCCCCCGTGATATTCGCCGGCGCGTGTCGAGCACCAGCACGCGCAAGGACACAGGGCAGGGGCTCGGCCAGTGCCTGAGCCTGACCCTCGGCTATCGTCCCCCTTACGCCTTCGCCACGCTGCGCGACTTCTTCGCTCGCCGAGCGATCCGCGGTCTCGAGTGGGTCGGCGACGATCACTACGGCCGACGTTTCCGCTGGCGTAGCGCCCGTGGGCACTTCACCGCCTTCCATCAGCCCGAACGCCATGGCTTTCGTGTCGAACTGGTCATCGACGATCTGAATCAGGTGACCGGCGTCATCGCCAATATTCGGCGCATGCTCGACCTGGACGCTACCCCCTCATTGATCGACGCGACCCTGCGCGACGCGGCTCCCGGTCTGCCACTGGTGGAAGGCCTGCGCCTGCCTGGGCTATGGTCACCCTTCGAGGCTGCCGTTCGCGCCGTACTCGGCCAGCAGGTCAGCCTCGTCCAGGCGCGCGCCCTGACCCAGACGCTGGTCGATGCCCTCGGCGAGAGGACCCCGGACGGTGGCTGCCACTTTCCGAGCACGGCGTCGCTGGCAGGCTCGCCGCTTGCCTTTCTCGGCATGCCCGACAGCCGACGCCAGACGCTTCGACGCCTGGCCGAGGCGGTGGCAGGTGACGAGCGCAAGCCTCCGCACTGGGAGGACATTCTCGGCATCGGCCCCTGGACCGCCGGCTACGCCCGTCTAAGGGGCGAAAGCGACCCCGATGTCTGGCTCGCCGGTGACGCCGTGATTCGACGCGTCCTGTCCCCCCCTTCATTGGCTGGGGGCGACAGCGACATCGGCATCGACATTGACAAGGCCCGCCCCTGGCGCAGCTATCTGCTGCTGCAACTCTGGAGTCATGACCATGACAACGACCCTTGATCCCATCGCCTGTCTCGACGCCTTCGCTGGACTCGAGGTCTACCATCCGCCCGAGGTCGACGCTCTGGGAGCCATCGTCATCGCCGCTACCGCTGGCGGCGTCGCCCGACTCGACTTTATCGACGTCGGCCGGGCCGAGACCATCACGACTCGCCCCTCGGAGCACACTCGCGCCTGCCGCGAACAGCTTGATGACTACTTTCAGGGGCGACGCCAGAGCTTCTCGCTGCCGCTGGATCCCCATGGCACCGACTTCCAGCGTCAGGTGTGGAAGGCGCTGTCGGAGATCCCCTTCGGCGAGACCCGAAGCTACGCCCAGATCGCCGAAGGACTCGGCCGCAAGGGAGCCCACCGGGCGGTGGGCGCGGCCAATGGACGTAATCCCATCGCCATCGTGGTGCCCTGCCACCGGGTCATCGGCAGTGATGGCAGTCTGACCGGTTATGCAGGTGGCATGGGGCGCAAGCAATGGCTGCTGGCCTTCGAGGCCCAGGAAGTGCCGCTGGAACTGTGCTGACCAGTTTCTGGCAGCCTGACCGCCTGACAGGGCTCTCTATCGCCAAGCGGCCCCTCTTCAGGATTCGACGCTGGCGGTCGCGACCCTGGGATCGAATACCAGGTGGGCGCGGATCGCCTGGACGCCATCGAGGGGTTGTTCGTAGCTCCACACCGAATCTTCGTAACGGCGGCCGTTGACCTCCACATGGAAGTAGCGAGCGTCACCCTTGAACGGGCAGTGGGTCCGGGTGTCGCTTTCTACCAGACGACTCATGTCGACGTCGCTGCGAGGCAGGTAGAGACGTGGCGGGTAGCCCGGTTCGGTGAGTTCCAGCGCGTGCAGGGTGTCGGCCAGGACCTGGCCTTCGACGTCCACTCTTACGCGGGTGGTCAAGGGGTAGATCGAGATTCGCTCCGTACGGGGGGTATCCATCGGCAGCATCCTCTGCGTGTCGGGAAGATGACGGTCTCGTCGAGTGCTGGCGAAGACCGAACCGGATTCCCGGATGCCCTGCGCGGGCCCATTACGAAGAACCCCCGACGCCATCGCCTGCTCTCAAATTTCCATGAATCACAGTACCACGCCTGTAGAACACACTTTCAGCGTACTTTTTGCTGATTCAGCCTGATGCGCCGATTCAGCACAGCACTATCGCCCAGAGCTAGTGAGTGCTTATTAAGTGGTATCCGATATCCAGGTTTTTTATGCTAAGGACCGGGCGTGCGCTGAAATTCGGGCGTCGCTCTTGTCATGTCGTCCGTCCATTCGACTGCCCCCTCGTTCGACTGACCTGGTGTCTCATTCGCCCCGTCGCCATCCAACGCTCATCCAAGGACATCCGATGCCCCCCTTCGCACGTACCTCCCTCATTCTGGCGCTTCCTCTGCTGACCACCGCCTGCGCCGGCATGTCCACCAGCAAGCCTGCCGTGGCCCAGCAGCTCGACTGGACCGCCGCTCCGGTCTATTCCACCCTGACCCTGAGCGCCGGCTTCCAGCCGGATCCCCAGACCCTCGACGTGATGGCCGGCGGCAATACCCGGGCCAGTGTGGTCAGCGCCGACTGCGCCGGCTTCGTCAACGCCGAGGCTCCGGATGTGGATATCAACTACACCGCCGGCAGCTATCCGCTGAAGATCGCCGCCACCTCAGCCAGCGATACCACCCTGGTGGTCTACGACGCCAGCGGCATCTGGCACTGCAGCGATGACGCCGACGGCACCGATCCCGCGGTGGTACTGACCTCGCCCCCCAGCGGCAACTACAACGTCTGGGTCGGCAGCTACGATGGCAGCGGCCAGCTGGCACCCGCGACCCTGGTGGTATCCGAGTCGCTGTCCACCAGCAGCGCAGCGTCGGCCGGCGCCTCTGCCAGCGCATCGAGCAGCTACGTCGGTGGCGAGATCGAGTGGGGCGACGACGGCAGCCAGTGGAGCCACGACGGTGAGTGCGATGATCCTCGCTTCGCCGGCCCCGGCGTTGCCAGCGGCAATATCGAAGCCGATCGCTTCCACGACGCCAGCGACTGCCGCAGTCTGTATGAACAGGGCCGCCTCTACCTGCGCTAAGGCTTGCCTGAAAAGTGCCTGAGCTTGGTAATACGGCGTTAAAAATCGGCTGGTTCGCCAGCCCGGTCAAAATGCTCATTTACACCCCGTAAACTGCGCTTTCTCACCGATTTTTGCCTTGTCTAACCTTCGCTCGTCGACGTTTCGGTCAAAGCCCGAGGCTTGTCTGAAAAGTGACTGCGCTGGCTCACTGGCGGGATGGGGCCCTGGCCGAAGGGCCAGTCGGCCAGACTGGGGATAGAGTGGAGATTGAGTTGAGATAGGGTGGAGACAGAGCGCAGACAGAGAGGGGGCATGACGCCCCCTGTCCATGCCACCTGCCTTCCGTTATCTCCTTTCATTTCACTGTCACCTCGAGGTGCCAGACTGGACTGCCACTTTTCGCGGTGACGTCATGGAACACAGCCCTCAACAATCGCAGCAACCCGTCCGACAACAGCCGCGACGCCACCTGGATATCTTTCTGACCTTCCTTGGCCTCGGGCTGACGTCCTTCGGCGGTCCGGTCGCTCATCTGGGGTACTTCCATCAGGTCTTCGTCAAGCGCCGAGCCTGGCTGAGCGAATCCGCCTACGCCGAACTGGTGGCGCTGTGCCAATTTCTTCCCGGCCCGGCCAGCAGCCAGGTGGGGCTTGCCATCGGACTGATCCGCGGCGGCCTAGTCGGCGCCCTGCTGGCCTGGCTCGCCTTCACCCTGCCCTCGGCACTGGCGATGATGGCCTTCGCCTATGGTGCCGGTGCCATGGACGGCGCCCTTGGCGAAGCGCTGATCCACTCGCTCAAGCTGGTCGCCGTGGTGGTCGTCGCCCAGGCCCTGACCGGCATGGCCCGCAGCCTCTGCCCGGATCTTCCCCGTGCCGGGATGGCGCTGGTGGCGCTTGCCATCATGCTGGTCGTCGGCGGCATCGGCGCCCAGGTGGCGGTCATCGTGCTGGGAGCCCTGGCAGGTCTCCTGCTGCTGGAAGGCGCGACGTCAACGTCGACCGACGACGCTGGCGTGCCGGCACCATCGCTGGCGTCCTGGGCGAGTCCCGTTGCCCTGGTGCTGTTCGCGCTGCTGCTGGGAGGGCTGCCCCTGCTGCACTGGCTCTCGCCCAACGCCTGGACGACGCTGGCCGACGGCTTCTATCGCGCCGGCGCACTGGTGTTTGGCGGGGGCCATGTGGTGTTGCCGCTGCTGGACGCAGAGGTGGTCGGCCGCGGGCTGGTCTCGATTCAGGAGTTTACGGCTGGCTACGGCGCCGCCCAGGCTGTTCCAGGACCGCTGTTCACCTTCGCCGCCTATCTGGGCAGCGTTGCCGGCGGCGTGTGGGCGGGCGCCCTGGCGCTGGTCGCCATCTTCCTTCCCGGGGCCCTGCTGGTGATCGGGCTGTTACCGGCCTGGCAACGGCTCGGCCGTCGCCCTCGCCTGAGGGCAGCCATGAGCGGCGCCAACGCCGCCGTGGTCGGGCTGCTGGGGGCCGCCTTCATCGATCCGGTGTGGCAAAGCGCCATCATCTCGACCCTCGACGTGGCGATCGTAGTGGCAGGATTCGTGCTGCTGAAGCGGCTGCCGGTGTGGGCACTGGTGCTGGCGTTTCTGGCGTTGGGGCTGGTCAGGGGGCTGCTGGGCTAGGGCTTGTCTGAAAAGTGCCTGCGCTCGGTAATACGGCGTTAAAAATCGGCTGGTGCGCCAGCCCGGTCAAAATGCTCATTTACACCCCGTAAACTGCGCTTTCTCACCGATTTTTGCCTTGTCTAACCTTCGCTCGTCGACTTTTCGGACAGCGCCTAGGGCTTGGCGGGTACGAAGGGTGCCTGCCCATGAAGAAGGTGTCGCTCCCGACGCCGGCGATACCAGCAGCCGGCCGTCAGGTCCGGCCCGGACTCAGCAGGGAGTGCCGGCGTGATCCCGCTTCAACTGGTAGAACTGGTCGACGATGTCGTCCATGGCCTCGGCGTCATAGGGACACAGGCCACTGACCACCAGCTTCTTGCCACCATGACCGATACTTTCTCCAGCGGCGTCGATGGCGAACTCGAGGTGCACGTCACCGCGCTTGCCGATGACCTCCAGGCGGGAATCCAGCAGCCGTAACGCCGGCTCCAGCGCATCCAGTCGCGTCAGCGAAAAGCCCATGCTGTCGTAGATCACCAGCGGCCGCTTGGGATTGAACATGACACCGCAGTCTTCCATCAGCGGCTTCATGTAGTGAGGAAAGTTCTTTCCCGAAAACGCCACGTAGCAGCGCGTGAAGGCTTCGACGACGCTCTCGTCGAAGGTCACCTCTCCGCGCCGTTCGACCTCCAGATAGCACTTGCCGTCATCGTCCAGCACCCGTATCACCCGGTCGCCTTCCTCGCGAAAACTGAGCGCCCGATCCGCCCCCACCATGGCGAGAAAGCGAAAGTTCATGTGCGGCGACAGTCCGAAACGCTTCAGCACCAGAGCGAACAACAGGTCGCCCGGTACGCAGAACCGCCGTGCGCCCGGTGTGTGAATGGGGTTGAAGTCGCCGGCTATGCACTTGGCGAAGCGGCTCGCCTGGTCAGCGGAAATCACGATGCGATCATCGACGCAGGAGTGGTAGTCATCAAGAAACATGGAACAGGCGCCTGGCTGAAACTGAAGATGGAGCTCCCGGAGGCTCTCCAGGCGAGCATGATGCCACAGAACCTGCCGAGATGAGCACCGCCGGCATCAACTAGCACAGATTCTTGCCCCGACAACCGGACAGGGCCTCACTACTCCTACCAAAGGTGCATTCCAGCGCGCCTTTGGCAGCATATTGCAGTGCAAAACGCTGTGGTAGTCTCGACGTCGATTTCTCCCTTTCTCATTCACTTTCAGGATGACATCGTCATGCATAATTATGACAACAAGAGGATACGACGACCGGGTCGCTGGCTCGTCCTCGCCGCTCTGCTGTTGATGGGGCTCACCCTGGCGGGAGCCAGCCAGGCGGTGACCGGAGAACTCGACCTCACCGGCTCCTTCGCCGGCTTTCTGGCGGTGGCCATCTTCGTGCTGGCCTACGCCCTGGTGATGGCGGAAGAAAAGCTGCACATGCGCAAGTCCAAGCCCGTGCTGGTGGCGGCAGGCCTTATCTGGGCGCTGATCGGCTGGACCTACGTGCAATCCGGTATGCCGGATGAGGCCGAGCATGCCTTCCATATGACGCTGCTGGAATTCTCCGAGCTGATGCTGTTCCTGCTGGTAGCGATGACCTACATCAACGCCATGGACGAGCGCCGGATCTTCGATGGCCTGCGTTCCTGGATGGTCCAGAAAGGCTTCAGCTACCGCACCCTGTTCTGGCTCACCGGCGGCCTTGCCTTCGTCATCTCGCCGATCGCCGACAACCTGACCACGGCGTTGCTGATGTGTGCGGTGGTGACCAAGGTGGCCGAAGGTGACAAGCGCTTCATCAATCTCTGCTGTATCAACATCGTGGTCGCAGCCAACGCAGGTGGCGCCTTCAGCCCCTTCGGCGACATCACCACCCTGATGGTCTGGCAGGCCGGCCTGATCGAATTTCAGGAGTTCTTCGAACTGCTGATTCCCTCGCTGATCAACTTTGTGGTCCCGGCGGTGGTGATGAGCTTCTTCATCCACAATCGCACCCCGGACAGCCTCGAGGAGACGGTGGAGCTCAAGCGTGGGGCACGCCGCATCATCGTCCTGTTCCTGCTCACGGTGGCCACCGCCGTTGCCTGCCACACCCTGCTGCACCTGCCGCCGGTGCTTGGCATGATGACCGGACTGGGCTATCTGCAGTTCTTTGGCTTCTATCTGCGCAAGAGCCTGCCCAAGTCGCTGGACCGCAAGCGCACCGTCTATACCCAGAAGGGCGACTGGAAGAAGCTCGAGCAACTCGGCAGCGTGGTCCCCTTCGATGTGTTCAACCGGGTCGCCCGGGCTGAGTGGGACACCCTGCTGTTCTTCTATGGTGTCGTCATGTGCGTTGGCGGTCTTGGCTTCATGGGCTATCTCGGACTGCTGTCTGACGTGATGTACAACCAGTGGGACGCGACCTGGGCCAATATCGCGCTCGGTGTCATTTCGGCGGTGGTCGACAACATTCCGGTGATGTTCGCGGTACTGACCATGGAGCCAGAGATGTCCCACGGCCACTGGCTGTTGATCACCCTGACCGCTGGCGTCGGTGGTAGCCTGCTGTCGATCGGTTCCGCTGCTGGCGTCGCGCTGATGGGCCAGGCACGCGGCTATTACACCTTCATGGGCCACCTGCGCTGGGCCCCGGTGATCGCGCTGGGCTACGCCGCCAGCGTCGCGGCGCACCTGTGGTTGAACCAGGCCAGCTTCGCCATTCAGGGCTGAATCCCGGCCGTCCCTCTCTCTGCCATGCCACCTTCGCAAGCACCACATCGCCTTGCGTTGGTGGCATAAACTCTTTACTACCTCTCTTTTCCCCCACAGTGACTCACCTTAGGATAAGCTTGTTAATGCACAAGCTGGGCGCATTTGATGCGTAACGACATCTGGCTATCTACCTATAAAGAGCGTTTTTCTGCGGCCAAGCCCAAGAAATGCGACGTCGCAAGGAAGCCATGCAGGGAATCCGGAGCACTATGACACAGTGGATGCCACTCTCCAGGTGGCGATTGTCCTCCATCGAGGCTGCAGAGAGGCTGCGTTGATGCGTCGGTTATCTCTTCGCCTCCTGTTCTGCATCTGGACGGTCCTGATCTCCGGAGGGCTGGCCAGCACGGCTGCGTGGGGAAAGACCGCAGACGAGGTGGTGGTCATTTCTCATCCTGGCCTTGCCCTGAGCGAGCTCGACCGCGATACCTTGCGGGCGATCTTTGCCATGCGCCTGCGCACCTGGCCCAGCGGGCAAGGCGCGGAGGTGTACGTCCTGGCCAGTGATGACCCCGTCCACGCCACCTTCGTCAAGGAATGGCTGTCTGTCTATCCTCACCAGTTGCAGCTGGCGTGGGACCGCATCGTCTTTTCGGGTACCGGGCAGGCGCCACATCGTGTGCGCAGTCAGCAAGACATGATCGACACGGTGGCCACCACCCCCGGAGCCATCGGCTACATCGAAAGGGAGTATCTGGATGAGCGCGTCCAAGCCATTGCCAGGGATTAGGTCGGTGGGTTGCCGCCTGGGGCTGCTGGCGCCTTCGCTGCTGGTGCCGCTGCTGCTGGTGTCCACCGCACAGGCGTCCCCCCTGGACACCTTCCAGGTGCACGGTTTTCTGAGCCAGGCGCTGGTGATCACCGACGACAACAACATGTTCGGCGACAGCAGCGATAGTGGCGGCAGCTGGGACTACACGGAGCTCGGCATCAACGCCTCCATCCGACCCACCGAGAACCTGCTGCTGGCCGCCCAGGCCCTGAGCCGGCGCGCCGGCGAGGTCGACAACGGTTCGGTGGAACTCGACTACGGTATCGTCGACTGGCAGATGCTGTCCGACCGCGATCGCACCTTCGGTATTCAGGTCGGGCGCTTCAAGAACCCCTTCGGCTTCTACAACCAGACCCGGGACGTGGCCTTTACCCGCCCCAGCATTCTGCTGCCACAGTCGATCTATTTCGACCGCACCCGTTCCCTGGGGCTGTCTGCCGACGGCGTCAGCCTCTACCACGAAGAGCGCATCGACAACGGAGTGATCCATGCCCAGCTGGGTGTCGGCCAGGCGCAGGTGGATGACGATGTGGAAGAGGTGCTGGGGCTCGATGTGTTGCCCGGCTCCTTCGACGCCGACACCTCGGCGGTAGGCCAGGTGCGCTACGAACACGACGGCGGTCGCATGGTATTTGCCGTCAGCGCGGCTTCGGTCAAGGCCGACTACGATTCCCCCGGTGCCTTTCCCGGAGACGGCAAGCTCGATTTCCAGCCGTGGATCTTCTCTGCTCAATACAACGCCGAGCTGTGGAGCCTGACCGCGGAGTACGCGCTGCGCGACGTCAGCCTCACCGGCTTCGACGCCTTCGAGGACAACGAGAACCAGGGTGAAAGCTGGTACGTGCAATATCGCCGGCGCTTCCTCGACGACTGGCGCTGGCTGGTCCGCTACGACAGCCTGGTCAACGACCGCGACGACCGCAACGGCACCGACTACGAACGCGAAGGCCGTGGTCCGGCCCACTCCCAGTACGCCAATGACTGGACCTTCGGTCTGCAATGGCAGCCCCATTCACGGGTCATGCTGGCGGGCGAATATCACTATGTGGACGGGACCGCCTGGCTGCCGGTTCAGGATAATCCAGATCCTGAAGACACCGAGCGACGTTGGAACATGTGGCTCTTCCAGCTCTCGTTGAGGTTCTGATGCCGGTTACCAGCCCGTCACGCCCCGAGCGCCTTCGCCTGGGCCTCACATGGCGAGTGGTCACCCTCACCAGCCTTTTGCTGGTGGCGTTGGCAGTGCTGTTCACCTACCTGTCTCACACCAACCTGACACGTCAGTTCACCGCCACGCGCCAGGAGCAGATCGAGCGCCAGCAGCGTGAGCTCGAGTTCGCCATCCGCCGTTCGGAAAAAGGGTTGCAGCAGCTGGCGGGACTGATCGCGGCCTCGCCCGACCTGGGCCCTGCGCTGGAGCAGGGGGCCCCGCCGTCACCGCCCGAGGCGCTGTCCCCTGCGTTGGCCTCACTGTGGCCCTCGCTCCAGCTGGAGGCGGGTATCGAACAGATGCTGGTCTACGATGATCGCACCCGTGCGGTCATGTCGCTGGGGCTCGAACCAGGCCAGTCGCCGCCGCCTCATTATCGTCGCTGGGTGGAAAGCGTCATGTCCCGGGAGCTCCCCCTGTCGCCGCTCGAGTGCTCTCCCGAGTGCCGCCAGTATGCCGTGGTCCCGATACTGGCCGACGGCGGCAGCGCAGGCACCCTGCTGCTGTCTCGCTCGTTGGCGGACGTCGCCCGCCAGACTCGCGAGATATCCACCAGCGAGGTCGCCCTGATCAGCGTCGATACCAGCGCCACCGAAGCCGCCTTTGAACCACGTCGACTGGACGGCTGGAAGGGACGGGTACAGGCGGTGACCAACGCCTCACAGAGCCTGCCGCTGCTGCACCAGGCAAGCCGAAAAGGTTCCCTCGAGGCATTGGCGCAGGAACCCCTGCGCCTGGAGCAGCAGGGACGTCATCTGGAGCTTTCCGCCGTCCCGCTGACCTCGTCCTCCGGGGCTCGTGCACCCGCCTATTTCGTGCTGATCTCGGACATCACCACCCAGATCCATGCCATCCAGCTGGATACCCGGACCCAGATGATGGCCAGTCTGTTTGGCTGGCTGTCTGCCGAACTCCTGCTGCTGGCGATCCTGCTGCGTCCCATGGCTCGACTGCGCCGGGTGGCCTCGGTGCTGCCGCCGCTGGCCAGTGGTGGCTTTTCCCAGGCGCGCGAAGCCTTGCCGCTGGCGCCACGTCGCCTGCCAGACGAGATCGACGTGCTGGAATCCAGCACCCTGACGCTGGCCGACAAGCTCGAGCGCCTGCAGCGCCAGGTGGCTCAGCGGGGGGATGAGCTGGCACGTCGTATCGATGAATTGGCCAGGGAGCGGGACTTTGTCAGCAATCTGATCGATACCGCCCAGGTGCATATCCTCACGCTGGACGAAGAGGGGCGCATCGACATGGTCAACGACTACCTCAAGGACCAGCTCGGCTGCCCCTCCCAGGAACTGCTGGGGCGTCGTTTCGACGACATCTTCGGCGCAGGCCCGGGGGACAGCGAGCCCAGTCAGCCCGTGCATCAGGAAGAACGCACCCTGACCCTTCCCGATGGGGAGCCACGCACCATCATCTGGTACCACAGCCCGCTGAAGAGCGGTGCCAAAGCCTCCCTGGCACGCATATCGGTGGGACTTGATATCACCGAGCGCAAAGCCGCCGAGGCCAGACTGACCTGGCTCGCCGAGCGCGATCCGCTGACCGAGCTCTACAATCGTCGCTTCTTCCTGGAGTCGCTGCGCAAGGCCCTGGCCCGTGACGAGCAGGGTGTGGTCATGCTGCTGGACCTTGACCAGTTCAAGGAGGTCAACGAGCTCAGCGGCCATCATGCCGGGGATCGCATGCTGCATACCGTGGCCCGCCTGCTGCAGCAGGAGTACGCCCACCGAGGGGTCATCTCGCGCCTCGGCGGCGACGAGTTCGCCCTGCTGCTGCCTGGGGTCGACGACGACCACGCGATCCGCGTCGCCCAGCACCTCAACCAGTTGTTCGAGAGCCTCGGGTTCGTCGCCGAAGGACGTCGCCACCGGGTCACTGCGAGCATCGGTATCGTCCCCTTCCCCACCGAGGGCGCCACCCCCGCCGACCTGATGGCCAGCGCCGACGTGGCCATGTACAAGGCCAAGGCCAGCAACCTGCAACGCTGGCACCTGCTGGCCACTCTGGAAAACGCCCGGGATGAGCTCAACGAGCGTGTCTACTGGGTCGACCGTATTCGCCGAGCCCTGGTGGAGGGTGACTTCGTGCTGATGGTGCAGCCCATCGTGCGGCTGGAGGATCGCTCGATCCGCCACTACGAGGTGCTGCTGCGCATGCGCGACGACGATGGCAGCCTGATATCACCGGCACGCTTCATCCCGGTGGCCGAACATTCAGGCCAGATCGTGGCCATCGATCGCTGGGTGCTGCATCACTGCGTGCATGCCCTGGCGAGGCTCGAGGGCATCAGCCTGGCGGTCAACCTGTCGGGACAGTCGCTCCACGACGAAGGGCTGAAGCAGTACCTGGCCAACCTGCTGACGGTCAGTCAGGCCGATCCCCATCATCTGGTGCTGGAAGTTACCGAGACCGCCGCCGTCACCGACTTCTCCACCGCCCGCGGGGTGCTGCAGAGCGTACGTGATCTAGGCTGTCGGACCGCGCTGGACGACTTCGGCGTCGGTTTCTCGAGTTTCCACTATCTGGGCCAGTTGCCGGTGGACTATATCAAGATCGATGGCTCCTTCATCCGCAGCCTGGCGACCAATCCCGACAGCCGCGTCATCGTCAAGGCGGTGTCGGACATCGCCACCGGCTTCGGCAAACAGGCCGTGGCGGAGTTCGTCGACCAGGAGGCGCTGATTCCGCTGCTGTCGTCCTACAACATCACCTATGGCCAGGGGTATCACCTTGGCCGTCCTGTGCCCTTCAAAGAGGTCTTCGCCTTCGATCCAGTGATCGACATCGATTCGGTAAACTAGTGCATATTGAATGGGTATTATCATAGACAGGGTGTACCGGAGCAGGGAGCCGGACGCCCGCCGGACCTTTACGGCCCGGCTATAACAACACGGAGGTGATCCCCCATGCCAGCAGCAGACACCGAGAGGCCATCCCGGCAACAGCGCCTGCTGGAGCAGTTCGCCGAACAGTTCCGGGTGATCCTGGTAAAGACGGTCGCGGACAGGGAGCGGGTCTATTCGCTGCGCCATGACGTCTTTCTACGTGAGCTTCAATACGCCCTGCCAGGCGACAGTGACAAGCAACAGGAGCATGATGACTTCGATGAACAGGCCATCCACTGCCTGGTCGAACATCGCTCAAGCGGTCTCGCGGCGGGCTGCGTGCGGCTGGTATTTCCCCCCGTCGATCGTCCGGATGACCTGCCGGTGATGAACGCCACCCGCAGCGTCTTCACGGCGCCTTCGCTACATCCGCGACAGCACGACGGGCGCCAGATCGCCGAAATTTCTCGCCTGGCGATCTCGCGGCTTTTCCGGGCCCCAAGCAAGGGCGAAGAAACGCTGCCGGTACAGTTTCCTCCGGAGGAACGCCAGGCATTTCCGTTGATCGTCACCGGCCTGTTCTTGAGCGCCCACGCCCTTGCCGGCCTGACCGCACGGCGACACCTCTACGCCCTGATGGAGCCTCCCCTGGCGCGGCTGTTGACCCTGTCCGGCTTTCGTTTCCAGCCGGTGAGCGACACCATCCACTACTGCGGTACCCGGCGTGCCTACTACATCGACAACGAATGCGCCGAGCGCGAACGCAATCCGCTGCTGACGCCGCTTTACCTTCGTCTGCACGAGTCACTGGGGGCCCAGTTGCCCGCCACCCGGGACCACCTCGACGGACTGGGGAGCCTGTGGCGCTCGACGTCGAGCTGCCGGGTATAGCGAGGCGTCGGTCGAGTGTCTGGCCTCTCGCCCCG
Organism: Halomonas sp. EF61; assembly: GCF_040147045.1. NCBI lineage: Bacteria > Pseudomonadati > Pseudomonadota > Gammaproteobacteria > Oceanospirillales > Halomonadaceae > Halomonas > Halomonas sp. EF61. The sequence continues at coordinate 1,165,629 of NZ_JAMSHM010000002.1, forward strand.
ACCCTTGAGCGGACTTCCGACCCGGCCTCCAACTCAGTCCTCTGGCGACGTAGCCAGGGACCGCCCAGGCAGTCGGCAGTCACGCTCCTCGGAGATGTCCTTGAGGACCAGCCGGGGCCCTGAATACAACCGCCCGTCCCACCCCAGCGTCATGATCGCCAGCACATTGCGATGCTCACCTTCGCCCAGATCGAACCCGCCGTCGGTAGCGGGCAGGATGCCCGACTGCGGATCCCGTCGTGCCAGCAGCGCTTCATGCAGCACCGCCACCAGCGGATGATCGGCCTGCCCTGCCAACTGCAGCGACAGCGCCACCTCGGCGATGATATCGGCCTTGACCTGCAACAACGCCTCTCCCTGGCCGAGCAACGCCGCCACCGCCCAATCGAGCTCGCCGTCGGACAGCATCCGCTGGTAGTAGTGGCTCGCGGCGATGATGAAGTGGGTCAGGCCGTAGACCCAGTTGCGATATTCCGCCGGTGACAGCTCCTCGATCCGTCCGGGTGGATAACGGTCACGAAAGGCCCGGGCGAGTTCGCCACGCAGATCCACGATCCCCAGCTGGGCCAGGAAGGCGGCCTGGTTGGCCACCTGGGCGGCATACACCGACACCACCTCGGGGTCGGTTAGAAAGGCCCGCCAATCCACTGCGCCCACGGCCTGTTCAAGCGAGCGCCGGTCAGCCTCGGAAAGTTGTCCAAGCAAGCCGTGGTAGCGGGCCTGGGCCAGCCGAAACAGGATGCCCCGAGGCAGCATCATGTCAACATGTTCCGACAGCATGGCCTTGCGCCGACGCTGCTTGGGGCTGGTCTCGGGGTAGGCCGCCAGCAACTCGCGATTGCGCTGGCGAAGCCGGTCACTGTCCGCGACGGTGAAGGCGTCTCGCGCGAGCTGATCGAGCAGACGTCGGCCGTAGGCATGATTGGCGCATAGGTAGGCAGGGTCACCGGTCACCCGCCACAGCCGCTGGGCGTAGTGGCGCTGCTTGTCGGCGGGAAGAAGGTCGAAGGAGGTTTCGTAGACGGCACGGATCTCGGCGGCGGCGCGTGCGCAGTCAGCACAGGCAGTCCTGACACTGAGCGCCGACTCGCTGCCAGCGCCGGCCGAGACGCTGTGAGCACCCACCGATACGGCCAACCCCGACGCCAGCAGCAGCACCATAAGCACAGCCGCAGCTCGCGACCTCTTCCACAAGCGACAAACTGCACTGTCCATGCCATCTCTCCTGCCGGCGAGCAACGCCCGAGGATGGGCGTCACACCCGCAAGATAGATGCCTCCCGCCTGCCCGCGCCAGAGGCAATCGCCTGGCATCGATCGCAGAGATCCCAGCACAGAGTTGCAGACGGCGATGCTCGAGCATCGAGGAAGAAAACCGTCAATCGAGGGCTCAGTCGACGTCCTCATCCTCGGGCCACAGGCGGGCGGCCTTGCTTCGGGAGACCATCCTCACCCGCATCTTGGGACGCGCGACGTCGGCGGACGATGCCGTCTCGCGGGCCGATGTCAGCGGTGTGTCATTGCCATCGGCCGGCATCGACGCCGGGGCAGCGGGCTCCGCCGCCCGACTCGACGCCGACTGGCCTGGAGATGGCTCGATCACCACCCAGGCCAGCACCGGCAGCGCCAGCTGCCAGCGGATTGCCGCGAGCCGCAGCCCCAGGGTGGTGACAAGCGACAGCAGAATGCCAAGCCTGGGGGCGCCGAGGCTTGCCAATGCCACGAAGACCACACCGCCGGCGATGGCGGCGGTGGCGTAGACCTCACGACACAGCACCATCGGCACGCGCCTTGCCAGCACGTCACGGATCATGCCACCGGCCACCCCGGTAAACAGCCCCATCAACACCGCCACGACCCCCGAGGTCCCCAGCAGCATCGCCTTGTTGGCACCGATGATCACGAACAGCGCCAGACCGAAGGCGTCGGCCACCGGCAGCACCACCCGATTGAGGCGGTGGATATAGTGAAATCCGACCAGCGCGCACAGCACCGTGGCCAGAATCACCCAAAGATAGGTCGGATCGCGGATCCAGAACACCGGGGCGACACCCAGCACCAGATCACGCAAGGTCCCTCCTCCGACGGCGGTCACCGCCGCCAGCACCAGCATGCCGATGGGATCCATGCGTGAGCGGCACGCCAGCAAGATGCCCGACAGGGCGAAGACCACCGTCCCCGCCATGTCCAGGGCGTAGACCAGATCACTATCCAAGGTCCCGTTCCTTCTCGATAAGTGTCCCCCGTCCGGGGCGAGCGTCAAAAGCGGGGATCAATGCGCCCTCAACTGGGAGCGTACACCGAACGCGCCCTTTCCAGATGACGCGTCATCTCGCGAATGGCGGCGCCTTCGTCGCCGTTCTTCAACGCCGCCAGGATGCGCTCGTGCTCCTCCAGCGTCACATGCTCGCTGCCTTTCCAGTGGATCAGCGAGGTATGGAACCTGGCCAGCCACTCGAACATCGCCCGACTGACCGCGATGAAGATAGGGTTGCCGGTGGTCTCGGCGATGGCAACATGAAACCCCATGTCCGCCGCGATAAAGGCATCGATGTCCTTGTTCAGCGCCACCCGCTGGCGCTCCACCAGCGCCTCGAGGCGCGCCAGATCCTTGGCGCCCACCTGCCGCGCCGCCCGCGCCACCATGCCCACCTCGAAGAATAGCCGCGCCTCCTTGAGGTGTTCGAGCGAGGCGGGTTCGGTCGACAGCAGGTGCATCGCGGTCAGTTCTATCTGGGCCAGCATGCCGTCGGCACTGGGCGTCAGCACCTTGGGCCGCTGCCCGTGGTGGATCGACACCAGCCCCAGTCGCTCCAGCGCCTGCATCGCTTCGCGGATGGCCGGCCGGCCGACCCCGAAGGTATCCATCAATTCCCGCTCAGAGGGCAGGCTGTCCCCCGGCGCATAGTCGCCGTTCAGCAGTTGCTGATAAAGCCGATCGAACACCTCGTCGGACAGTTTGCGGCGAGAAATTTTCAACGAGTCGCTCATGGCCTCTACCTCGCGGCGCCAGGCCCCGCAGCATACCCATGCCAGCGGGTCTGGAACATGACACTCGACCAAGGTCGTGTTTGACAGCCTCGGCCACTTATATTGTCATCATACCAGTTGCAGCAAAGCTTGCCTCTTCCACTTTTTTACACAGGTTACCTGGCCATGACGACCATTGCCTTGATCGGTGCCGGCGGCAAGATGGGCGCCCGCCTCTCCCGCAATCTCAAGACTTCGGACTTCGACGTGCGTCACGTCGAGGTCAGCGAACAGGGCCGCCAACGGCTTCGCGACGAACTCGACATCGAGTGCGTCGACAGCGCCGAGCAGGCGGTGGCCGGCGCGGATGTGGTCATCCTGGCCGTTCCCGACACCCTGATCCAGAAGATTGCCGCCGAGCTGTCACCGTCGATCGAAGCCGGCACCATGGTGGTCTGCCTGGACGCCGCCGCCCCCTTCGCCGGCCATCTGCCCGAACGTGACGACCTGGTCTACTTCGTCACCCACCCGTGTCACCCGCCGATCTTCAACGACGAGACCACCCTCGAGGCCAAGCGCGACTATTTCGGCGGCAGCCACGCCACCCAGCATATCGTCAGCGCCCTGATGCAGGGGGACGAGCGCCATTTCGCCCTGGGCGAGGCCGTGGCCAGGACCATCTATGCCCCCGTCGGGCGCAGCCATCGCGTCAGCGTTGAACAGATGGCGCTGCTGGAACCCGGTCTGTCGGAAACAGTATGTGCCACACTGTTATCGGTGATGCGTGAAGCGATGGACGAAGTCGTGGATCGAGGCGTCAGCCATGAGTGCGCCAGGGACTTTCTGCTTGGCCATCTCAACATCCTCGGTGCGGTGATCTTCGATGAACAGCCCGGCGCTTTCTCGGATGCCTGCAACAAGGCGATCGAGAACGGCAAGCCGATGCTGATGCGCGATGACTGGAAGCGGGTGTTCGAGCCGGACGCCATCGCCGACAGCATTCAGCGCATCACCTGAGGGGCCACGCTCTCCACAGAGTCTGACGACAGCGCCATCGCGAGTATCAAGAGGCCAGGCATGAACCGAATCGAAGCCAGCTACCTGATCGAGACCCCCTTCGAGGTGGAGCAGGCCTGCCAGGTGATGGCCGGGGAGCAATCCTGCGGCACCTTCACCCGCCTGGCCGCGGAAACCGATGACTTTCGAAAGCGTCATGCGGCCAGGGTCGAGTCCATCGAATTGCTCGACAGCGTCGACGCGCCCTCGCTGCCCATGCCGACCCGGCCCCAGCCGCCCGGCACCCGCTACCAGCGTGCCCGGGTGCGTTTGTCCTGGCCCCTTGAGAACCTCGGTCCGTCGTTGAGCACGCTGATGGCCACCCTCGCCGGCAATCTGTATGAACTCAAGGAATTCTCCGGGCTCAGGCTGCTCGACGTCAGCCTGCCCCACGCCTTTGCCGAGGCCTGCCCCGGGCCCCAGTTCGGCATCGACGGTACCCGCCGCCTCAGCGGCGTCGACCAGGGTCCCCTGATCGGCACCATCATCAAGCCCAGCGTCGGGCTCTCACCCGATGCCACCGCCGAGGTGGTGAAGGAACTGCTGGATGGCGGCATCGACTTCATCAAGGACGATGAACTCCAGGCCAACGGCCCGCACTGCCCGTTCACCGAGCGGGTCGACGCGATCATGCCGCTGGTGCTCGAACATCAGCAGCGCACCGGACGCAAGGTCATGGTGGCCTTCAACATCACCGGCGAGATCGACGAGATGCGCCGGCACCACGACCACGTGCTGGCCGCCGGCGGCAGCTGTGTGATGGTCGCCCTGAACGCGGTGGGTCTGGCCGGCGTCAGTCATCTGCGGCGCCACTGTGAGCTGCCCATCCACGGCCACCGCGCCGGCTGGGGCATGTTCAGCCGGGAGCCGCTGCTGGGCATGGACTTCGCCGCCTGGCAGACCTTCTGGCGCCTGGCCGGCGTCGATCACCTTCACGTCAATGGTCTGGCCAACAAGTTTTCGGAATCCGACGACAGCGTCGCCGCCAGCGCCCGGGCCTGCCTGACGCCGCTGTTCGAGCCGCCGGGACCCGCCCACACCGTGATGCCGGTGTTCTCTTCCAATCAGACCGCCTGCCAGGCCATCGACACCTGTCGCGCCATGGGGGGCAGCAGCGACATGATCGTCACCGCAGGCGGCGGCATCATGGCCCACCCTGGAGGTATCGCCGCCGGCGTCAGAAGCCTGCGCCAGGCCTACGACGCCGCTGCACGCGGCATCTCGCTGTCCGACCACGCCCGTGACCATGGCGAATTGGCCCAGGCTCTGGAGACCTTCTGCCCATGAACGACCTGCTGCTGAGCTACTACGGCGACGACCTGACCGGCTCCACCGACGCGCTCGAGGCCCTGGCCTGCCAGGGCGTCCCCAGTGTGCTGTTCACCGCTCGCCCCAGCGCCGAGCAGCGCGCCCGCTTCGACCACTGTCGTGCCCTGGGTCTGGCCGGCACCAGCCGCAGCGAGTCCAATGACTGGATGCGCCGCGAGCTCAAGCGTTCCTTCCAGTGGCTGGCCGAACAGGGCGCAGCGCTGACCCACTACAAGACCTGCTCCACCTTCGACAGCAGCCCCGAGGTCGGCAGCATCGGTTGTGCCATGGAGGTCGCGCGCGGCGTCTTCGGCGAGACACCGATCCCACTGGTGGTGGGGGTGCCGCAGATGCGCCGCTACACCGTCTTCGGCGAGCTCTACGCCGCCTATCAGGATCAGATCTACCGCATCGATCGACACCCCGTGATGTCGCGCCACCCGGTCACCCCCATGCACGAGGCGGACCTGCGCCGCCACCTGGCCGCCCAGACCACTCTGCCGGTCGGCCTGATCGATGTGCCCGGCCTGGCCCTGCCGGATATCGACGAACGCGTGGATCACGCCCTCGCCGAGCATCCGGCGGTGCTGTTCGACGTGCTCGAACCCACCCATCAACAGGCGGTGGGTCATCAACTCTGGCGCACTCGCCCGCAGCAACAAGGCGGCAAGGGCGGCTTCGTGGTCGGCTCGTCCGGTGTCGAGTATGCCCTGCTCGCCGAGTGGCAACGCCTGGGGCTGGTGGAAGGTGGCGAGGACTTCACTCCGCCCCGTTCGGTCGAGCGCATCGCGGTGGTCTCCGGCAGCGTCTCCAGCACCACCGCACGCCAGATTCACTGGGCGGTCGAACACGCCGGTTTTCAGCGCATCGAGCTCGACGCCCGCAGCCTGGCCATCCCCGCCCATCGCAACGAGGCCATGGCTACCGCCATCCTCAAGGCACTGGATGCCCTGAGCAGTGGCCGCAGCGTCATCCTGCACACCGCCATGGGACCCGACAGCCACGACGACAGCCTGGCCACCGAATCCAGCCGCCACAGTCTGGGCAAGGCCCTCGGCGAGATGCTCAAGGCGCTGGTGGACGATCAGGGGCTGACCCGGGTGTGCGTGGCCGGCGGCGACACCTCGAGCCATGCCATCACCGCCCTGAACATCCATGCCCTGACGGTCAAGATGCCGCTGCCGGACACCCCGGGTTCGCCGCTGTGCCAGGCCCACAGCGACGACCCGCGCTACCAGGATCTAGAGATCGCCTTCAAGGGCGGTCAGATCGGTGGCGACGACTACTTCGAGCGGCTAAGGCGAGGACGAGCCCTGGCCGACCACGAGCACTGATCCGGCCGTGCCACCGGGCACGGCCACACCCAAGCGTCATCCCGCAAAGAGGAAACAACAATGACGACGACTGTACGCCACGCAACACGCCGCCCCGCCTTTCACCTCAAGCCCTGCCTGCTGGCTGTGGCACTGGCCGGGTTTGCCCTGCCAGCGGCTGCCGCCCAGACCATCACCGTCGGCCACACCACCTCGGACAGCTCTCACTACTCCGAGGGTATCGATGCCTTCAAGGCGACCCTGGAGGAGCTGTCCGACGGCGAATTCACGGTCAACGAGCAGCCCTCCGGTGCGCTGGGCGGCGAGCGCGCCATGATCGAAGGCCTGCAGATCGGCACCATCGACGCCGTTGTCACCTCCACCGGGCCGCTGGGCAACTTCGTCCCCGAGACCTACGTGCTCGACCTGCCGTTTCTGTTCAAGGACTACGACCACGCCCGCTGCGTGCTGGATGGCGAGGTCGGCCAGGACCTGCTCGACAAGATCGGCGAGCACGATCTGGTGGGTCTTGCCTGGACCGAGAACGGCTTCCGCCACATGACCAACAGCCAGCGTGACATCGAGACCCCCGAAGATGCCCAGGGTCTCAAGATCCGCACCATGGAAAACGAGATGCACATGGCGGCGTTCAACGAGATGGGCGTGCATCCGACACCGATGGCCTTCCCGGAGCTGTTTACCGCGCTGCAGCAGGGCACCGTGGACGGCCAGGAAAACCCCATCTCGGTGATCCTCACCGGCAATCTGTGGGAGGTCCAGGATCGCCTGTCGCTGACCGGCCACGTCTATTCTCCGGCCATCATGCTGGCCTCGCCGATCCTCTGGGACGGCCTGTCCGATGAGCAGAAGGGCTGGTTCATGGAGGCCGCCCAGGCCGGCGCCGAGGCCACGCGAGCGATGGTGTCGAGACTCGAGACCGAAGGCGTCGAGGAACTCAAGGCCAAGGGCATGACCGTGGTCGATGACATCGACAAGTCCCAGTTCCAGGCCGCCGTCGAGCCCTCCTACTCGGTCTACACCGACGAGTACGGCTCGGAGATGCTCGATCGCATTCGCTCCAGCGACTGCGGCAGCTGATCGTCCACCGATCCTCGACTGACCTTCCCGCCCGAGCGCTCGCTACCTGCCGTTGGCGAGCGCTTGGGCGGTCAAGCCTGACCCGTCCTCGGGCCTTACCCGCGATGAGGAAAGCCCCATGCTGGATCTGTTCTTCCGTCTCGAGCGGGCCATCTCCCAGGTCGCCCTCTACGCAGCGGTGCTGATGTTGATCGCCTCGGTAAGCCTTGGCTTCTACCAGGTGCTGACCCGGTTCGTGTTCGACGCCCCCTCCACCTGGTCGGAGGTGATGGCCCGCTCCACCATGATCTGGTGCGTCTTTCTGGGCGCCGCGGCGACCTTTCGCGGCGGCTACATGATGGCCGTCGAAGTGATCTACAAGCTGGTGCCGGCCTCCGCCCTCAAGGCGCTGGAGATACTGATCGCCACCTGCTGCATGATCGTCCTGGCGATCCTGGTGATCTACGGCTATCAGATGACGCTGCGCGTGCAGAACCAGATGCTCTCCGGCGTCGGCATCTCGATCGCCTGGATCTACGCCGCCATTCCGATCGGCGCCGCCTTTTCGCTGCTATCGGTGATCACTCGACTGATCGCCCAGCTGACCGGACGCGAGACCATCGGCGTGGTCGATGCCGAGGCCCCCGCACACGTGCCTGAACCCGAATCCAGACCTGGTCCTGACACAGGCACCTCGTCCGGTACCGAAGGGAGGAAGCAGCCATGAACGCCGCTATCGGACTATCGCTGATCATCCTGTTCGCCCTGGGCGTGCCGATCGCCGTGTCGATCCTGCTGGCGTCGGTGATCGGTATCGAGTTCTTCACCCGTTTTCCGCTGCTGATGGTGCCCCAGCAGATGTTCGTCGGCATCGACAACTTCCCGCTGATGGCGATCCCCTTCTTTATCCTGGCCGGCAACCTGATGGCCGCCGGCGGCATCTCCCAGCGCCTGGTGGACCTGGCCAAGTCCATCGTCGGCGGGCTCCAGGGCGGGCTCGCCATGACCTGCGTGCTGACCTGCATGATGTTCGCCGCGGTTTCCGGCTCGAGCGTGGCCACCACCTTCGCCATCGGCTCCATCCTGATTCCGGCGATGGTGGCCCACGACTACCCGCGTCCGCTGGCGGCCTCGATCCAGGCCTCCTCGGCGGAGCTCGGCGTACTGATCCCGCCCTCCATCCCCTTGATCCTCTACGGCGTCAGCACCGACACCTCGATCGGGCGCCTGTTCATTGCCGGTATCGGTCCGGGGTTGTTGATCGGCTCGGCGCTGCTGCTGTTTCTGTACATCTTCTGCAAGCTGCGCGGCTACGGCCTGCGCGACCGCGAGGATCGCGCCGCCTTCACCACCTCAATGCGTCGTGCCTGGGCCGCTCTGCTGATGCCGGTGGTGGTCATCGGCGGCATCTATGGCGGGGTCTTCACCCCTACCGAGGCCTCGGCGGTGGCGGTGTTCTACGCACTGATCGTCGGCGGTCTGGTCTACCGCGAGCTGCCGCTGTCGGAGCTGGTGCCGATCCTGCGCCAGAGCGTGATTTCCACCGCCACGGTGATGCTGATCATCTCGGCGGCGGCGCTGTTCAGCTTCCTGATCAGCCGCTCGGGGCTGCCCGGCGAGGTTGCCGCCTGGGTCACCCAGGTGTTCGAGAGCCCGGTCAGCTTCCTGCTGGCGGTGAACGTGATGCTGCTGGTGATCGGCATGTTCGTCGAGACCTCGGCGGCGATCCTGGTGCTGGCCCCGATCTTCACCCCCATCGCCGTGCAGTACGGCATCGACCCGGTGCACTTCGGCCTGATCGTGGTGGTCAACCTGGCGCTCGGCATGTTCACCCCTCCGCTGGGGGTCAATCTGTTCGCCGCCTGCGCCGTGGCCAAGCTGTCCATCGACGAGCTGATCCCTTGGCTTGCGCGCTTCGTGCTGGTGGTCCTGGCCTGCCTGATGGCGATCACCTACATGCCCTGGATCTCGCTGGGCCTGGTCGATCTGCTCTACTGATACCGATCACTGCCCCGGCCGCGCCGGGGCCCACCCCATCTTCCGCCCCTTCTCAGGAGTCGACAGCATGCACGCCCTCCCCCTCACTCCACCCACCGGCGCCCTGATCGGCGGTCACTGGGTCGATACCGCCGACACCCTCGAGGTGCTGCGCCCGGCCAGCGGCGAAGTCATCGCCCGTATCGCCGCGTCCAGCGCAGCCGACGTCGATGCTGCGGTGGCCGCCGCCCGGGCAGCCTTCACAGGCGAGCTTGGCCAGTGGTCGACGTTCTCGGCGCGGGCGCGCAGTGAATGGCTGTATGCCTTCAGTCAGGCCATCGACGCCGACAGGGAGACCCTGGCCGCCCTCGAGTGCGCCGACACCGGCAAGCCGATCAGCCAGGCCCGGGGCGACATCGCCGCCTGCGCGCGCTACTTCCGCTTCTACGCCGGCGCCGCCGACAAGCTCCACGGCGAGACCATCCCCTTCGATCCCGACTATGCGGTGATGACCCTGCGCGAGCCCTGGGGCGTGTGCGCCCAGATCATCCCCTGGAACTACCCGGCCCAGATCTTCGGACGCTGCGTGGCGGCGGCGCTGGCCGCCGGCAACACCTGCGTGCTCAAGCCCGCCGAGGACGCCTGTCTGAGCGTGCTGCGCCTGGCCCAGCTGGCCGTCGACTGCGGGCTGCCGGAAGGCGCGCTCAACCTGGTGCCTGGCCTCGGCCGTGAAGCCGGCGCCGCCCTGGCCGCCCACCCCGGCATCGACCATCTGTCGTTCACCGGCTCGCCGGAGACCGGCACCCTGGTGACTCAGGCGGCGGCGGTGCACCACGTGCCGGTGACCATGGAACTCGGCGGCAAGTCGCCCCAGCTGCTGTTCGCCGACGCCGACCGTGAACGCGCCCTGGACGCCGTGGTACGCGGGATCATCCAGAACGCCGGCCAAACCTGCTCCGCCGGCAGCCGTCTGTTGGTGGAGCAGAGCATCCACGACGAGGTGGTGGCGGCACTGAGCGAGCGTTTCGCGCGGTTGACCTGTGACGTCGGCGAGAACGACCCGGACTGCGGACCGCTGATCAATGAACGCCAGCGCGACAAGGTGATGACGCTGATCCAGGCGGCACAGGATGACGGTATCCACATCGCCGCCCGTGGACGCCTGGCCGACGACGCCCCCCGGGACGGCCACTTCGTGGTCCCCCACCTGTTGACCCAGGTGCCGCAAGGCCACGGCGTCAGCCGCGAGGAGCTGTTCGGGCCGGTACTGGTGGTCCAGGCCTTCGGCGACGAGGCCGAGGCCGCACGCCTGGCCAACGCCACCGACTTCGGTCTGTGCGCGGGCGTATGGACCACCGACGGCGGCCGCCAACTGCGTCTGGCCAAGGCGATCCGTTCGGGCCAGGTGTTCGTCAACAACTACGGCGCCGCCGGTGGTATCGAGCTGCCCTTCGGCGGCGTCGGCCGCTCCGGCCACGGCCGCGAAAAGGGCTTTGAAGGGCTCAGGAGCTATACCCGCATCAAGACCATTGCGATTCATCACGGCTAGACGTCGCTGGAAACGTCTGGGCCTGGCACGAAAGGTGCCGGCCCTCCTCTAGGCCGTCACCCAGGACTATCAAGCACCAACCACCATCATCACCACTACCACCACCACAAGGAAAGGGACATGACCACCTCGCTTCACGTCGGCCTGATCGGCGTCGGCCTGATGGGCCACGGGATCGCCACCAGCCTGCTGCGCGCGGACCATCGCCTGAGCTTTCTCGATCACCCCGGCAATCAGCCCAGCGACGACCTGATCGACAAAGGGGCAAGCGCTCTGACCAGCGCCCGCGAGGTCGCCGAGACCGCCGATCTGGTGATCCTGTGCGTCACCGGCACTCCCCAGGTGGAAAGCGTGCTGTTCGACGAAGGCGGCGTGCTGGAGGGGCTCAAGCCAGGCCAGATCGTGGTTGACTGCTCCACCGCCATCCCCAGCTCCACCCAGGCCATCGACGCCAGGGTGCGCGAGGCCGGTGGCCGTTTCGTCGACGCCGCCATGACCCGCACCCCGAAGGAGGCCGCCGAGGGCCGCCTCAACCTGATCGTCGGTGCCGATCAGGCGCTGTTTGACGAGCTCAAGCCGCTGTTTGGCGCCTTCGCCGAGCACATCACCCACGGCGGCCCGGTGGGCGCCGGCCACACCCTGAAGCTATTGCATAACTTCGTCTCGCTGGGCTTCACCGCCGTCCTGGCCGAGGCCAGCGCCGCCTCCCGCCGTGCCGGCATCGACGACGCCGTGCTGCTCGAGGTGCTGGGCAACGGTGGCGGCGGCGGCGTGGTGCTCGAACGCCTGCGTCCCTTCCTGACCGACGCCGACCCTTCAGGCTTCCGCTTCAGCCTGTCCAACTCGCTCAAGGACGTGGGCTACTATCAAAGCATGTCCGAAGACCTCGGCGCCTCGCGCCAGCTCAGCCAGGCGATCACCCGGCTCTACCAGGACATCGTCGATGCCGGCCACGGTGAAAGACTGGTCCCGGAATTGGTCAGTCTGCTCGGCGAATCACAGTCAAAGCAGCCATGATACTTGCGTCACACGTCATTTGACGGCGGCCACCCGCAAGCTGCCTGAGCGGATCAAGCAACGTCAGCAAGGGTGGCCATTGAAGATGCACAACAGTGATGAACGGTGGCGGTACGCGGCGATGACGAACGGGGCCGATCAACGGTAGCGAAACACTGAACCTTGCGGAGACCAGCATGAAGATCCAGCGTATCGAAACCCTGCGGCCGGCGGCTCGTCCGTCGCTGATTTGGGTGCGCGTCCACACCGAGGACGGCCTGGTGGGCCTGGGCGAGAGCTGGTTCGGCACCGACGCCATCGACGCCGATGTTCATGGCCGCCTCGCCCCGCTGCTGCTGGGCGAGGATGCCTCCCGCATCGAGGCGCTGCATCGCAAGATGCAACCCTACGTGGGCTTTGGCGGCACCAGTGCCGAGACCCGCGCGCTGTCCGCCATCGACGTGGCCCTGTGGGACCTTGCCGGTCAGCGTGCCGGCCTGCCGCTGCATGACCTGCTCGGTGGCGCCACCCGAGCGCGGGTGCCGCTCTACAACACCTGCGCCGGCCCCGACTATGTGTCCAAGTCCGCCGAGGTACGCCCGGACAACTTCGGCATCAAGGGTGGCTCGGGGGATGACGGGGCGTCTCCCCGCTACGAGGACCTGGACGCCTTTCTCGAGCGTCCGGCAGAGCTCGCCGCAGAACTCCTCGAGATGGGCATATCCGCCATGAAGATCTGGCCCTTCGACTTCGCCGAAGGCGCCCGCCACGGCATGTCCATCTCGCCCGCCGATCTCAATCGTGCGCTGTGGCCGTTCGAGGAGATCCGTCGTGTCCACGGCGATCGCATGCGCCTGAAGGCGGAACTGCACGGGCTCTGGAGTCTGCCGGCGGCGCGCACCATCTGCCAGGCGCTGGCCCCCATCGACCCGGACTGGATCGAGGACCCACTGTGGATGGATCGCTTCGACCAGCTCGGCGAGCTGGCCGACACCTGCGTCCCCCTGGCCGGCGGCGAGACCCTCGGCGGCCTGGGGCAGATTCGCGACCTGCTGCATCGCGGACGTATCCACACCCCGATCATCGATGTGACCTGGGGCGGCGGCGTCAGCTTCGCCCGCAAGGCCGCCGCCCTGGCCGAAGCCGAGGGCCGCCCCATCGCCTTCCATGACTGCTCCGGCCCGGTGACGCTGGCGGTCTCCACCCACCTGGCCATGGCGCTTGCCAACGTCGCCGAGCAGGAATTCACCCGGGCCTTCTACTACGGCTGGTACGCCGACTGCGTCGAGGGCCTGCCGCCGATCGAGGACGGCATGATCCGCGTCAGTGGCGAGCCCGGGCTGGGCATTCGCCTGAATCCCGAAATGCTCAAGGGCGACGCACTCCATGGACGTCTCAGCGAGAGCTAGATTCACTGACGCCCTGAACTCCATGTCGAGAAGCAGCCCTCACCACGAGAGACGCCAGACGCCCCCGGCGCCTTTGCGGTAACCGCCATCCACGCATTTCGCCCGTTCCCGTATTCAACGTTGCCCACTAGTCGACTGGTCTATAGTATCGCGACATCGCTTATTAAGAGGCAGATGGTGTGCCAGTTACGGCATCCCGACCGTCCTCGCGTCCCCTGTTGCCTCAAGAACGGGTAAAAGGGACGCATACAAGAAAAATCAGAAGCACCAACGGACCCTGAAGCTACGCAATGAAACCAGCGAGGAACCAGCCCCCATGACCAGCTTCACCCTGAACGGCGAAGCGGTGAGCGTCGAGGTGGATCCCCAGACCCCACTGCTGTGGGTACTGCGCGATACCCTGGGCCTGACCGGCACCAAGTTCGGCTGCGGCATCGCCCAGTGCGGCGCCTGCACCATCCACTTCAACGGCTCTGCCACGCGTAGCTGCGTGCTGCCGCTGGCCGCCGCCGAAGGTGCCGAGATCACCACCATCGAAGGCCTCGACGCCGACGGCAACCACCCGCTGCAACAGGCCTGGCGAGAAGAGCAGGTGCCCCAGTGCGGTTACTGCCAATCCGGCCAGATCATGCAGGCGGCCGATCTGCTCAAGCGCAAGCCTTCCCCCAGCGATGACGAGATCACCCAGGGCATGAGCGGCAACCTGTGCCGCTGCATGGCCTACGTGCGCATCCATCGCGCGGTGAAACGCGCCTCCTCGCTTCAGCAGGGCGGCGTCGAGACCTTCGACCCCGCCTCCGCTACTGCTGCCCGCAGCGAAACCCGTACCAGCGCCGAGGAGCCCCGCCATGAGCCGGTTTGATGACACCCTGGCGGCCCATCGGGGCGCTTGTGCAGTCCGCAGCGATACGTCCCCAGCCGATCGCCAAGCTGGCCCCGGTCTTAGCCGCCGCGGCTTTCTGATCGGCACCCTGGGCGCCAGCGCAGTGCTCGCCTTTGGCCTGCCCGGCATGGCCTTCGGCGCCGCCGACGCGGCCAGCGAGGCCCTGGCCAAGGGTCGCTTCGAGCCGACCCTGTGGTACGCCATCGACGCCCAGGGTCACGTCACCCTGCACTGCACCAAGGCCGAGATGGGCCAGCACGTGGGCACCAGCCTGGCCCGCCTGGTGGCCGAGGAACTCGAGGTCGACCCGGCGACGATCGCCATCGAATACGTCGACAGCGACCCCAAGTGGGGTTACATGATCACCGGGGGTAGCTGGTCGGTGAACCACAGCTTCCTGCCGCTGTCCCGTGCCGGCGCCGCCGGACGCCAGGCGCTGATCGAAGCAGGTTCGCGCCTGCTCGAGGTCGACGCCGCCGACTGCCAGGCCCGAGACGGTCAGGTCATCAGCGGCGACAAGCGTATCGGCTACGGCGAGATCGTTGCCAGCGGCACCCTGTCGCGCAGCTACAGCGCCGAAGAGCTTGAAGCCATCGAGCTCAAGCCGGCCTCCGAGCGCCGCGTGCTGGGCACCTCCGGCCGAGCCCAGGACATCCCCGCCAAGACCACCGGCGAGGCCGTCTTCGGCATCGACGCCAAGGTCGATGGGATGCTCTACGCCCGCCCGGTGCTGCCGCCTACCCGTTTCGGCTCCCGCGCCACCTCCATCGATGACAGCGCGGCCCAGTCCATCGCCGGCTATCGCCAGACCATCCGTCTGGAGGACCCCTCGGGCCTGTGCCAGGGCTGGCTGGCGGTGATCGCCGACAACTTTTCCGCCGCCATGCGCGCCACCGATGCACTGAAGATTGAATGGGAAAACGGCTCAGGCATCTCGATCACCGAGGCCGACATTCTCGATGAAGGCCGCCGTCTGACCCAGTCACCGAGCCGTGACAACAGCGCCCTGTTCGTCGATATCGGCGAGGTGACGTCCACCCTCGAGCAGGCCGCGTCCGCCGAGGACGTGTCGCTGATCGATGCCACCTACACCACGTCCAGCGTGCTGCACTTCCAGCTCGAGCCGGTCAACGCCACCGTGGTCGAGCGCGACGGCCACTGGCACGTCCACTGCGGCAACCAGCAGCAGTCCGTGGCGGTGCCCCTGGTGGCCAAGGCGCTGGAAGTCGACGAGAGCCAGGTGACCTTCCACCAGTACTATCTGGGCGGCGGCTTCGGACGCCGTCTCTATGGCGACTATGCCGTGCCTGCGGCGCTGGCCGCCAAGGCCGTGGGTGCCCCGGTCAAGATGGTCTTTACCCGCCCCGATGACAGTCGCATGGATTGCGTGCGCTCACCCTCGGTGCAGCGGCTGCGCTCGGCCCTGGCAGCCGACGGCGCCATCCAGGCCAGCGAACACGCCGCCGCCGCCGGCTGGCCCACCGCCGATATCGCACCCGGCTTTCTCGGCGAATTCGTCGAAGGTGGCGGCAAGATCGATTCCTTTGCCATCAGTGGTGCCGACCACTGGTACGCACTGGGCGCCCAGCGGGTGTGGGCCCAGCAGAACCACAAGGCCCACGAGGCCTTCGTTCCCGGCTATCTGCGTGCGGTGGGGCCAGGCTGGACCACCTGGGCGGTGGAGAGCCATATCGACGAACTGGCACTGGCCGCCGACCAGGACCCTGCCGAGTTCCGCCGGAACCTGCTCAAGGCCGAAGGACGCAACGCCGGCGAGGCGCCCAACAGCGTCGGCGGCGCCGAGCGCCTCAAGACAGTGCTCGAACGCACCCTCGACAAGGCCGGCTGGAACGAGCGCGACGCCCTGCCCGAGGACACTGGTCTCGGCGTGGCACTGAGCTTCGGCCAGGAACGCCATATGCCGACCTGGGTGGCCTGTGTCGCCCGTGTCAAGGTGGACCGTGCCAGCGGCGAGGTGACCGTCGAGAAGCTGACCTCGGTGGTGGACGCCGGCACCCTGGCCCATCCCGACGGTGCCATGGCCCAGTTGGAAGGCTCGCTGCTGTGGGGTCTGTCGATGGCCCTGCACGAAGGCACCGAGTACGCCGAAGGCCAGCCTGCGGACCTCAACCTGAACAGCTATACGCCGCTGCGCATGCATCAGGTGCCGGAGCTGGACCTTGAGTTCGTCGATAACGACCACACCCCGGTCGGCTTAGGCGAACCTGGCACCTGCGTGGTGGCACCGGCCATCGCCAACGCCATCGCTCACGCCACCGGCGTGCGCCTGCGCGACCTGCCGATGCGGCCGGAGGCGCTCAAGGCCGCACTGGGGGCCTGACCCGCCACCCGAGCGCCACGCTGATCGCGTGGCGCTCGTCACACACAGGACACGCTGACCATGCAACATCTGGATCTTAGGGTGGTGCGACGTGCCCTCGCCTGGCTGCGCGACGGGCGCACCCTGTGGCTGGCCACGGTGCTGTCCACCTATGGCTCCTCGCCACGCGAACCCGGCGCCTGGCTGGCTGCCACCCGTGACGGTGATCACGTTGGCTCGCTGTCCGGCGGCTGCGTCGAGGAGGACTTTCTTGAGCGCCTTGGGCAGGGTGATTTCGATACGCCGGTCAGGCGGGTGCGCTACGGCGCCGGCGATGGCGTCGACTACCCGGCGCCCAGCCTTCCCTGCGGCGGCGTGCTCGATGTGCTGGTCGAACGCTTCGCCCCCGACCAGGCGGCACTGGCGCACTTCTCGGCCCTGGAGGCGGCGCTGGAAGGACGCAAGCCGCTGATTCGCCGGGTAGACCTGGACACCGGCACGCTCTCGCTCACTCAGGACGATGGCCTGGGTGATCGCGTCGTTCTGGTCGATGGGAATGGTGAGGCCAGTGCGCAACTGCGCGTCGGCCCGGCCGCCCGACTGCTGCTTGCCGGGGTCTCGCCGGTGGCCGTCGCCTGCGCCCAGTTCGCCGTGGGGCTCGGCTTCGAGGTGATCGTCTGCGACCCTCGGGAAGGCATGCTGGAGTCCTTTATCGATGAACTCGGGGCCGCCTCCGGCAACATCGAGAAAGTGGCGACCCTACCGTCCCGCTTTATCGCCGAAGGCGGCTGCCATGCTGCCACGGCGGTGGTAGCACTGACCCACGACCCGCGCATCGATGATCTGGCGATGATCGAGGCGGTACGCTCCGAGGCGTTCTATATCGGGGTGATGGGATCGCTGCAGACGTCCCGGGCGCGGGCCGAGCGGCTATCCCGCAGCGGTGACCTGAACGCTGACGAGATCGCGCGTATCCATATGCCGATCGGCTTGAACCTGGGCAGCAAGACCCCGGCGGAGATCGCCCTGGCGGTGATGGCCGATATCGTTCGGGTACGCCGGGGCAAGGACCGCCATGCGCTCTAGCGGCCAGTCGGGCACTCCTGCTTCAACCCCCTCTTGTGAGGATGGCCGCCATCCGTCCCACGCCACCCCGCTGATCTGTGTAGTAGCGGCGGCGGGGCGTTCACGGCGCTTCGGCGCTGCGGACAAGCGCCATGCACGCCTCAAGGATGGTCGCCGGCTGCTGGCGGCAAGCCTTGCGGCGGCGGCCGAGCTGACCCCTCGGCGGCTGGTGGTGCTGGGGCCGGGCGAGAGCCTCGCCGACTGGGACCTTGCACCGTCTGCCAACCTCGAGCTGCTGTCGCTTGAACGTCCCAGCGACGCCCTCGGCGACAGCCTGTCGGCGGCCTTTCGCTGGCTGCTTCAGCAACGCAAGCAGCAACGTACTGAGCTCACCGCAGCGGCGGTATGGCTCGGCGACATGGCCTGGATCTCGGCACCGACTTGCCGCCGGCTTGCCGCCAGCGCCAGGGCCGACCGACTGGTCAGGCCGCGCTTTCACGGCCAACCCGGCCACCCGGTGATCGTTGGCTGCGACTTCTGGCCCGAGATGACTCAGCTTCACGGCCAGGACGGCGCCCGAGCGTTACTGCACCGCCACCGCCAGGCACTGCTCGAGATCGACGTCGATGATCCCGGCGTGGTGCGCGACCTGGATACCCCCCAGGACCCACGCTAAGCACCCTCGCTAAGGGCTCTCGCCAAGCACCCGCGCCAGACCCTAAGCAACCGCCTTCAGCCCCGATTCCCCACCGCTAGCCCGTCGCCTGATCCTCGACAAAGGCCTCGACGATGGCATCGAAGTCGCTGTCACCGACAAAGCCAAGGGCCTCGGCCTTGGCGGTACGAAAACGCCCAGGCCAGCTCTCGACGATGGCGCGGATACGCTCATCCGGCTCGAAACTCACCAGCTCCCGCGCCTGAGCGCCACCCTGACGCTCCAGCGCGTCGAGCATTGCCGCCACGCTTACGCTGATGCCCGGCAGCATGAAGGCGCGGAAGTCACCCAGGGCATCGGCGGCGACTTCGGCGCCGTGGACCAGCGCCTGAACCACCTTGCCAGGCGACATCACGAACAATTCGAGCTCGGTGGGCACCGGGCACACCGCGGCCTCGCCGTTCAAGGGCTCACGCAGGATACTGGAGGCAAAACTCGAGGCCGCAGCGTTGGGCCGGCCTGGACGAATGACGATGGTCGGCAGGCGCAGCACCAGACCGTCGACCAGGCCGCGTCGGCTGTAGTCGTTGATCAGCAACTCGCACATGGCCTTCTGGCTGCCGTAGGAGCTCTGGGGCCGCAGCGCGGTCATGTCGTCGAGCACCTCGGGCAACTCGCCGCCGTACACCGCCACCGAGCTGGCCATGATCACCCGGGTCGTGGCCAGGCCGCGCTGGCGACAGCCGTCGAGCAGCGCTCGGGTGGCGTCGAAGTTGACCGCAAGCCCCAGCTCCAGATCGGCCTCGGCGGCGGAGCTGACCACCGCCGCCAGGTGGTAGATCACGTCCGGGGCGCCATCCAGCAGGGCGTCCCAGGCTCCCTCTTCGGTGAGGTCCCGAGCGGTGGACGTCACCGCCACCTGGCCCGCGTCATGCGGGTGGGGCGGCGTGCTCTGGTCGACCAGGGTCAGGCGCGAAAGCGGCTGGCCGTTGACCTCGCCCTTGGCCAGCAGCGCCTGAACCAGACGTTGGCCAAGGAAGCCGGCTGCACCAGTAATCAAGATATGCATGGGTGTTCTCCTCCTTTAGGGACGATGGCCCACGCCGGGCGCTGCCCCAGCGATACACCAGAGGCACCAGTCATCAAGACATGCATGGAAGCCCTCCTCCTTCGGCGGCGAGTTATTTGGCAACGACACCATGGGCGCGCGCCCAGCCCAGGCCATCTACGGTGTCGCCTGCGGGGCGGTATTCACAGCCGACCCAGCCGTCATAGCCAAGGGCGTCGAGACGCTCGAGCACCGGGCCAAAGTTCACCTCGCCCTGGTCCGGCTCATGGCGCTCCGGGACCCCGGCGAGCTGCACGTGTCCCACCACGTCGAACTGGGCTTCCAGGGTACGGATCAGGTCGCCCTGGACGATCTGGCAGTGGTACAGGTCGAACTGCAGCCGGAGGTGGGGCGAGCCGACGCGCTGGATTACTTCCCTGGCAAGCTCCTGGCGCTGCAACAGGAAGCCCGGCATGTCGCGGCCGTTGATCGGCTCGATCAACAGGGTACGCCCGGCCCGGCCACAGGCCTCGGCGGCATGGGAAAGGTTGTCGACGTAGGTGGCCAGATGAGCCTCTCGGGTGGCCTCGCTGGCGCCTTGCGGCAGCAGCCCCGCCATGGCATGCAGGCGCGGACAGTCGAGCGCCGCGGCGTAGTCGAGCGCACGCTCGAGCCCCTCGCGGAACTCCCCCTCGCGCCCCGGCAGGCTGGCAAGGCCTCGCTCGCCGGCCTCCCAGTCGCCGGGAGGCAGGTTGAACAGCACCTGCGTCAGCCCATGTTGGTCGAGCCGCTCACGCAGCTCGTGCGCCTCGAAGTCGTAGGGGAAGAGGTACTCGACGCCGGTAAAGCCCGCCTTGGCGGCGGCGCCAAAGCGGTCGAGAAAGTCGTGCTCGGTGAACATCATGCTGAGGTTGGCGGCCAGGCGGGGCATCTCGCTCTCCTGATTGTCATTGTCGTGCGGGCCTCGCGTCGGGGGCCCAGTATCGAGGCATTGCCGACGCCAATAGCCCCGGTTCAGTCGCGGGGGAAGCGTGCTTCGAGTTCCTCTACCTGTTCTGGGGTCAACCCACGAGGATTCTGGCCGCGCAGCAGCAGGAACAGCTTGGCGGTCTCCTCGAGCTCTTCGGTGGCGTAGACCGCTGCCTCCAGCGACTTGCCCGCCACCACCGGGCCGTGGTTGGCCAGCAGCACCGCGCTGTGCTTGCCAGCGAGCCCACGTACCGCGTCGCCAAGGCTAGGGTCCCCCGGCACGTGGTAGGGCACCAGCGGCAGGCGGCCGACGCGCATCACGTAGTAGGCGGTCAGCGGCGGAATGCAGTCGTGGTGGTCCACATCCGGCAGGCAGGATACCGCCACCGAGTGGGTCGAGTGCAGGTGGACGATGGCCTCGGACTGGGGCCGCTCGGCGTACATCGCCATATGCAGGAAACTTTCCTTGGTCGGCTTGTCGCCATCGAGCCATTCCCCCGTCGCCGACAACGTCGAGATGCTGGCCGGATCGAGTCGTCCCAGGCAGGCGTTGGTCGGGGTCATCAACCAGCCGCCGTCGTCCAGACGCACACTGATATTACCGCTGGAGCCCATGGTCAGGCCGCGGTCGAACAATGACTTGCCATAGGTGGCGATCTGCTCGCGCAGACGATTGACGTCACGTGCACTCATTGGCTCATCTCCTTGAGCACCTTAAAGCCGCGGCTGAAGATATCGACGCCGCCGAAGTTGCCGGACTTGAGCGCCAGCGACAGGGTCGACCCGCCCACGCGGGCCTGGGTCCAGGGCACCCCGGCATCGATCTGCCCGCCGATATGCAACTGGTCCAGCGACAGCGCCGAGACCACCGCACCGGAGGTCTCGCCGCCGGCCACCAGCAACCTGCCGACACCTTCGTCCACCAGGGTGGCGGCCAGGGTCGCCAGGGCCCGCTCGACCAGCTCACCCGCCTTGGCCACACCCAGGCGCTGCTGGGCGGCCTTGACCCGCTCGGGTGCAGCCGAGGCGTAGACCAGCACCGGTTCATCCGGCGAGTCACGATAGTGGCGACGCACGAAGTCCAGCGCTTCGGCGATGGGCGCGTCACCCTCGGCCAGCGCCAGCGGGTCCAGGGCGATCCCCGGATGGCGCTCGAGGAAGTGCTCGACCTGGGCCAGGGTCGCCCGCGAGCAGCTACCGGAAAGCACCAGGGCCTGCCCCTGGGCCGAGGCCAGCCGAGCCGCGTCGTCGACCGCCTCAAGCCAGCCCTTGCGCCGATACTCGGCGGGCAGCGCCTGGCCAAGGCCCGAGCCGCCGGTGACCAGGGGCAGCTCGACGCAGGCCGCAGCCAGCACCTCAAGGTCGGCGTCATCCAGGGTGTCACAGATGACGTGGCGGACCTTGTCACCTCCCAGGCGGTCGAGGTGGCTGGCACAGGCCTCGGCGCCCTGGCGGATCACCGAGTGGGACAGAAGCCCCACCGCATGCGACGTCTGCGCGCCCAGCACCCGCACCAGATCGGCGTCGGTCATCGGATTGAGCGGGTGATCCTGCATGCCGCTGTCGTTGAGCAGACGATCGCCGACGAACAGGTGACCCTGATAGACCGTGCGTCCGGTGGTCGGAAAGGCCGGCACCATCACCGTCTGATCGCCGCCCAGACGCTCGAGCAGGGCATCGGCCACCGGGCCGATATTGCCCTCGGCGGTGGAATCAAACGTCGAGCAGTACTTGAAGAAGACCTGCCGTGCGCCCTGTTCGGTCAGCCAGTCCAGCGCCGCCAGGCTGTCGGCCAGCGCCTCCTCCACCGGGCAGGTACGCGACTTGAGCGCGACGACCACGGCGTCGACACCTTCCGGAAGCGGCTTGCCGGTGGGCACACCGAGCATCTGCACGGTGCGCATGCCGGAGCGCACCAGATTGTTGGCCAGGTCGGTGGCGCCGGTGAAATCATCGGCGATGGCGCCGAGTACCAGAGTCATGGTCAGTCCTCGTCAAATACGGTGAATAAAGGGGAGGAACACGGCTGCGACGCGGCCTTATCCGGCGTCGTCGTCATTGGCCGCGGGCAGTGCGATCCCTGCGGTGGCGGCGTAGACCTTGACCACCGCGGCGTCGTCTTCGCGTCCCAGCCCCATGCCGCTGGCGGCGGTAAACTGCTGCAGGGCGCTGGCCGCCACTGGCATCGACAGGCGCAGTTCGCGGCCGGTGTCGTGGACGATGTTGAGGTCCTTGACGAAGATGTCCACGGCCGACAGCGGGTGATAGTCGCCGTCCAGAATGTGCGGCACCCGGTTCTCGAACATCCACGAATTGCCCGCCGACTGGGTAATCACCCGGTACAGCGCGCGACCGTCGATGCCCATCTTCAGGCCCAGCGCCATGGCCTCGGCGGCGGCGGCGATATGCACCCCGGCCAGGTGCTGATTGACCAGCTTGACGCTGGAGCCGGGCCCCGGCGTGTCACCCAGCCGGTGGACCGTGGCCGCCATGGCACCAAGCGGTGCCTCGGCCAGGGCGAAGGCCTCGGCACTCCCGGAGGCCATCACCGACAGCTCTCCGCTGGCCGCCTTGGCCGCCCCGCCGCTGATCGGGGCGTCGAGCATCATCAGCCCAGCCTCTGCCAGTCGGCGTCCCAGGGATTCGGCGAAACTCGGCGCCACGGTGGCGCACTGGATCACCAGGCTGCCCGACGCAAGCGTCGCTGCCAGGCCATCTTCTCCAAACAGCACCGCCTCGACCTGATCGGCGTTGACGACCACCAGCAGCACCACGTCACAGCGCGGCGCCAGCTCACGGGCCGACGCCACCGCCTCGCCACCGGCTTCCTCGAAGGCCTGACGGGAGGCGCTGGAAACGTCGCAACCGATCACCTCAAGGCCGCCACGCAGAAGGCTTCGGGCGATACCCATGCCCATGGCGCCAAGTCCCACCACGCCACAGACAGGGGATCCGGCGGATGTCGTGGATGATTCGCTCATGCTGCTCTCCGGTAACGAGGCCGTCAGGGCCGACAAACAAGAGTATGGCCTGCTTCGACTTCATCTGCGGAAGGAGCAGGGAGGCGGTATCTGTACCCGGCACATCGAAGGCCAGCGACCAATACCGATAACAGGACGATAGGAAATCCGGTCGGCGGTGATGGGTGAAGATCACCGCTGCTGCCCTGTAAAATGTTAGCGCTAACATTTTTAGTCCAGAGTCCCTTGCTGCACAAGCAGGAAAGCGATAGACATCGACCAATGTCTAACTACCGCAGGGGTCCCGGTGTCGGGACCATGGGTGCCCCGAGGCGTGCAGCGCTTGATCCAAGCTGCCCTGCATGAAGCGCTCGGCATCAGCCGCTCGAGGCCGAGGCGCTGGGCCATGTCCCCACTGACCTGCGACGCAGGGACAGCCTGGGAACGAGCGAGCCAGCGCGCCCCATTCGGCATACCATGGAAGGCAGGCGTCCCTCTGATGCCATCGATCAAGGAGAGTCCGATGAACGAGACCCAGGGCGGTGATCGCCGCCGCCGCAAGGGCCTGGACAACCCGACGCTTGACGACGTCGCCCGTGAGGCTGGAGTTTCCTCGATCACCGTGTCTCGGGCGATTCACCGCCCGGACAGCGTACGCGAGACCACCCGCAACAAGGTTGAAGCGGCGATCGCCAAGGTTGGCTATGTGCCCAATATGGTGGCCGGTAGCCTGGCCTCGGCCAGCTCGCGCTTCATCCCGGTGATCGTGCCGTCGCTGTCCAATGTGGTGTTCGTCGAGGTCATCCAGGGGCTGCAGGCACAGTTCGACCAGCACGGCTACCAGATGCTGCTGGGCAACACCGACTACAGCATGCAGCGCGAAGAAGAGCTGATCCGCACCTTTCTCGGCTGGTCCCCCACCGCCCTGGTGACCACCGGCCTGCGCCACCAGCCGGGGCTAAGCGCGCTGCTGGAACGTTTTCCTCGACCGCTGGTGGAAATCATGGAACTGGGCCCGGCGCTGGACATGAACGTCGGCATGGACCACGAAAAGGCAGGCGCCGCCATGGCCGATCATCTGATCGCTCGGGGCTACCGTCATATCGTCTTCGCCGGCACCCGGCTCGAGTCCAACTATCGCGCCGCCCAGCGCTACGCCGGCCACCGCACCAGGCTCGAGAAGGCCGGACTTGCGGCCCCGCTGATGGAGTGGCACCAGGACAGCCACTTCGACCTTGGCGCCACGGCGCTGGACGAGGTCCGTCGCCACCACCCGGGCGTCGAGGCGATCCACTTCGTCGACGATGTGATGGCCAGCGGCGCCCTGCTGGGCGCACAGCGCCAGGGCCTGCGAGTGCCCAACGACATCGCCATCGCCGGGTTTACCGGGCTGCCCTTCGGCCGCTCGCTGATGCCGCGTCTGACCACCATCTCCTCCCCCCGCGAGGCCATCGGCCGGCTCGCCGCCTCGCAGATCATCGACCGTCTGGAGGGCCGTGACCCCGAACGCCAGATCGACGTCGGCTTCGCCCTGCTGGAAGGTGAGAGCACCTGAGGACACCAGACCTGACCCACAACGAACAACGGGGAGTCACGATGACTCCCCGCTGGTACAAGACGTTGCCTGCCCGCACGGGCGACAGAGCCCGCGGCACTCGCCGCTACTGATCGAGCCGACCCTTGAGCTTGTCAAACTCCTTCTCCACCTCTTCTCTGGCCAGGCCAAACTTCTGCTGGATGATGCCGATCAGCTTTTCCTTGTTGCCTTCGGCCTGCTGAATCTCGTCGTCGGTGAGTTCTCCCCACTTTTCCTTGGCGGCACCGCTCAGTTCCTTCCACTTGCCTTCGATGGTGTGCTTGTCCATGGCATGATCTCCGGGTCAGTCGATCTCATAAAGGTAGATGGCATACTCCTGACGAAGGCTAGCCTGCGGCAAACCCAGCGGCTAGCCCACCCCACCACACACCTTCGTTTTTTATAAACAATTCAATCAGATAACTTCCGTAAAAGACTGTTTGAGCACAGTCCATCCTCCGACCGACCTTTTCACTTCACCCATCAATCAGCCGCCGCCGCATGATGGTGACCCGCTCACCCAGATAGTCGAGCTCTTCGAGTTCTTCCCATCCCAACCGGCGATACAGTGACTGCTGATCCGGCGTGTAGAGGTGAAGCCACTCGATGCCGTGGTCGCGGGCCTCCCGCTCCACCCGTCGTACCAGCGCGGAGGCGAGCCCCTGACCGCGTTGTTCGGGCGGCACGTAGACCGAGGCGAGCCACGGTGACAGTTCCCGGCGAATACTCATGTCATCCGGCGACAGGCTCGCCGTGCCCAGGGGCTGTCCCTCCTTCATCGCCACGAACACCGAGGGCACCCCGGCCGGACCGCACATCTGAGCCACCGCCTGGCGCCAGCCGTCGATGTCGGCCTCCGGATGCAGGTGCCCCCAGGCGTCAAAGGTCCAGTCGGCGACCTGGTCAAGCTGTTGCGAAGCGGCGCTCAAGCGCTCGATGGTGATCCCGTTCATCTGTCGATTTTCGTCCATTGCTGTCCACTTCCGTCTATTGCCGTTCACTTGTGAGCGTTATTGTCCCTGCCGACACTTTTCGACGGCGCCTGCCGATCGCGGCCTCGCCCAGGCTGACGCCGCAAGGATCAAGGCAACCGGCGCTGCCCGAAGCGCGCCAGCTGCATTTCGCCAAGCCGGCTCAGAGTGCGCCGGAAGGCAAACGCCAGATAGCCATCGGGATAAAGCTCCTCCATCGCCACCGACGCCTCGATCACCAGCGGTACCCGGCGGTCGTAGCATTCGTCGACCAGGGCAATAAAGCGACGCACGCTGTCGTCCCTGGCCCCCAGCGGCGGCAGTACGCGATCACCGGCGGCCACCCGCTCACTGGCGTCTTCTGTGCCACGAGCGATGGGACGCGGGGCGCCCGGTTGCCGATCCGGCGCGGCTCTGCCGTCGCTGTCATCCTCATCAGGCCTGGAAGCCAGGCACGGCACCTCCCCCAGCAACAGCGTATCGAAGCGATCACATAGCGCGATAAAGTCGAGCGCCGCCAGCGGCGCCTCGCACAGGGCCGCGAAGTCGCACCAGAGTACCTGGCCTTCGAGGCCTCTGGCCTCCAGCTTGCGGCCACCAAGCGCCAGTGTTCGGGGCGTCGCCGCCCTGCCGCTCAGCCGAACAAACTGCTCGGACAGAATGCCGGGGTCGCCGGCCCTACGCACAAAATAGCGCTGGTGAACGTCGCCGGGATGGCGGCGATGATCCTGACCGCCATCCAGTTCGAGCACCTGAAGATGGGCCTGCATGGCGGCGATGGCCGGCAGGAAACGCTCGCGATTGAAGCCATCGCGATAGAGCTCGGCCGGCGGCTGGTTCGAGGTAGCCACCAGCGTCAGGCGTCTGGCGAACAGGTGCTGCATCAGCCCGCCCAGCAGCATGGCGTCGGCGATGTCCTCGACGAACACCTCATCGAGACACAGCACCCCGACCTCGGCGGAAAGCTCCTCGGCGAGCCTTGCCAGCGGGTCGGGCTGTCCGCGCCAGTAAAACTGACGCTGGTGCACCCAGCGCATGAAGTGATGAAAGTGCCAACGACGCACCGTCACCGGACTGCATTCGACGAACAGATCCATCAGCCAGGTCTTGCCACGACCCACCGGCCCCCAGAGGTACAGGCCCCGGCTCGTCACGCCGCCAGCGAGCTCCTGCTGCAAAGCGTCCAGCGCCTCGACCGCCCGGGCCTGGGCGGCATCGGCAACCAGATGTCCCTCCTCCAGCAGCGCCTGATAGCGCAGCGACAACGGCTGACATCGAGACTGGTTCAACGGCCCATGGAGCGGCCGATCCAGCCGTTGACTGCCAAGCGATGGCGCCTCTCGGTCCGGCCCAGGATGCGGTTGCAGGCCTTCACCGCTTGCTTCATCGATCCCGCCGCCGATCCTGTCACCGGTCCCTTCGCCCTCTTTGTAGCCGTCACTCATCGATAGATCCCTGGCTGGTGGTATCGACCCGTGTGCCCCTATTGCCGCCGGCACAGGTCCCTCGGAAGAGCATGCCTCCACCGTGGGCAAACGCCAGGCGCTGCACTATAGTGACCCGTCTGCATATTCCCGATCGCTAAGGTTGCCTCTTTCATGCCCTCAGCCGCTCGTCTCTTGAGCTCCCGACCCCGCCGTCAGCGCCGGGTCTGCCTGCTGGCGGTGCTGGCCATGCTGATGCTGTTCGTGGGCCCACTGATCAGCCAGGTCCAGCGCCTGGCGATGGAGGACGAGGCCGGTCGACAACACCACCATGGACATGGTCACCACCAAGGCCTGGCTCAAGGCACCGGACAAGGCCATGCCCAGCATGATCCCACGCCGAGCGCCGCGGAAGTAGAGGGGCACGGCACGTTTGAGCCTTCCGCCGAGGGGGCGGTCGGCAAGGTCGAGGGGCACAGCACGTTTGAGCCTTCCGCCGAGGGGGCGGTCGGCAAGGTCGAGGGGCACGGCACGTTTGAGCCTGCCGCCGAGGGGGCGGTCGGTGACGCCGGGCATCATCACCTGGCCGCCTGTGGCTACTGCGTACTGTTTGCCCAGGTGCCGTGGCTGGCCCTGCTGTTGCTGGTATTGGTTAGCCTGGCGCCGCGGGCCCCGCCGGCACGTTGTGCTGCAGGCATTCCCCCCGTTGTCAGCGGGCGCTTCCAGCGTCCGACTCCCCGCGCCCCTCCCGCGTCATTGTCGTGATCCATCGAGGCCACCGCCTCCAGAGCCACCGAACGGCATCGCCGTCGGCAACTCCGCCTCCAAGAGAATGACCATGACGACGCACGCGAAACCCGTTGCGCCGGCGCTGAAGACGCTGGTGATACGACTGCATTTCTATATCGGCCTGCTGGTTGGCCCCTTCATCTTCTTCGCCGCCCTCACCGGCACGCTCTATGCGCTGACCCCGGCACTGGAGCAGGCACTGTACCGGGACGCGCTGACCACCGGTTCGGACAGCGCTTCCGCGACCTTAGCCCGGCCATTGTCACGCCAGATTGCAGCGGCCCAGGACTATCTCGATGATTCCGCCCTGCCCAGCGCCGTGCGCCCGGCCCCCGAACCCGGCGCCACCACCCGGGTGATGTTCGCAGACCCAAGCCTTGATGCCGGCGAACACCGGGCGATCTTTGTCGACCCGCAAAGCCTCGAAATCCGTGGCGACATGACTGTCTACGGTACCAGTGGGGTACTGCCGCTACGCCGGATCATCGACCAGATCCACCGCAGCCTGATGCAGGGCGATCCCGGCCGCCTCTACAGCGAGTTGGCCGCTTCCTGGATGTGGCTCGCCGCCCTCGGCGGACTGGCCATCTGGGCGGTCACCCCCTCGCCCCGAGTGCAGCCCGGCAAGCAGACCCGCACCGCCCGTCGCTTGCGCACCCGCCGACGCCACAGTCTGCTGGGGCTGTTCCTGCTGGTCGGCCTGCTGGCCCTGTCGGCCACCGGCATGACCTGGTCGAAGTACGCCGGCGACAACTTCTTCACCATGCTCAAGGCCGCGGGCTGGGGGACGCCTCGGGTGTCCCAGTCGCTTCAGGCCCACGACGTCGCCTACGACGCACACGCCGACCACGCCATGCCCGGCGCTCACCCGACCGTATCGGGGTCGCTTGAGGCCTTCGACGCGGTCGAACGCCAGGCCCGTGAGGCAGGCCTCGACGCCGGCAAGATCGAGTTGCTGGTGCCCGGCGACAATCAGGCCTGGAAGGTGCGCGAGATCGACCGTAGCTGGCCGTCCCAGGTGGACGAGGTGGCGATCCATCCGCAAAGCTTCCAGGTGCTGGATCAGGTGAGCTTCAACGACTACCCGCCTGCGGCCAAGCTCACCCGCTGGGGCATCGACGGCCATATGGGCATCCTCTTCGGCCTGCCCAACCAACTGCTGCTGGCCACGCTGGGCATCGGCATCATGACCATGGTCGGCTGGGGCTACGCCATGTGGTGGCGCCGCCGTGCCCTGACCCGCGACAGCCAGACGCTGTGGCAGGCCCTGCTGGAATTGCCGCTGTCGGTGCTGGCGCTCATTTCGCTGGTGGCGCTGCTGCTGGGACTGGCGATGCCGGTAATGGGGGTAAGCCTGGTGATATTCCTGACGGTGGACGCCCTGCGTACCCTGGTCGCGGCACGCCGACGCGCTACCGGCTAGGCCCCGCATCAGTAAAGACAGGAAAGGGCCATCGGCTATCAAGCAAGAAGGGCGACCCTCGGGTCGCCCTTCTTGCTTGATGCCAGGAGCACGCTCCGCCCCTGTCTACCTATCCGCGATCAGTGGCCCTTGCCCCGAAGCCGCTGGACGCCGGTCCAGACGGCCACCAGGGCAGCACCCACGGCCAGGCCGAACAGGCCGTTCCCCAGCATTGGCACCAGCCCGTGCATGATGGCGTCGAGGCCGGGAAGGGCTACCTCGGTCTCGGCCAGCCCCTCGATCCAGTGCCCGACCACCGGGATGCCGTGGGCAAGAATGCCGCCGCCGACCAGGAACATCGCCAGGGTGCCGAAGATCGACAGCCCCTTCATCAACAGCGGTGCGCCCTTGAGCAGTCCTCGGCCCAGGGCCTGTGCCAGGCCGCCGTCCTTCTGCGTCAGGTAGAGCCCCAGGTCGTCGAGCTTGACCAGCCCCGCCACCAGGCCGTAGACACCCACGGTGATCAGCAGGCCGATAGCTACCAGCACCGCGATCTGCTGGCTCAGGGGGGCGGCGCTGACGGTGCCCAGCGCGATGACAATGATCTCCGCCGAGAGAATGAAGTCGGTACGGATGGCGCCCTTGATCTTGTCGCGTTCAAAGGCCTTCATGTCGGTTTCGCCGTCGGCCAGCGCCGCCAGTCGCGCCTGGCGCTCCTGCTCGGCGTCTTCCTTGTGCAGGAACTTGTGGGCCAGCTTTTCGGCGCCCTCGAAGCACAGAAAGGCCCCGCCAAGCATCAGCAGTACCGTCACCAGCCAGGGCACGAAGGCGCTGATCAACAGCGCGCCGGGAATCAGGAAACACTTGTTGAACAGCGACCCCTTGGCCACCGCCCACACCACCGGCAGCTCGCGATCCGCCGCCACGCCGGTGACCTGCTGGGCGTTGAGCGCCAGATCGTCGCCGAGAACACCGGCGGTCTTCTTGGCCGCCACCTTGGTCATCACCGAGACATCGTCGAGCAGGGTGGCGATGTCGTCGATCAGGGTTAACAGACTACTTCCAGCCACAGGGCATCCCTCCTTGGCCTGGGAAAACTTGGGTAGACTCAGCATAACCGCTCGGCCTCTTCGCCGCCGCAGCAATTGCCCCGGAGGTCTATGCCATGTCGCAAGCATCCACTGGAAAGCCGGCAGCATCAAAGGCCCAACCAGACTTGCCCGATGCCAGGCCGCAGCCAGCTTCAGATCCCGCTGCTGACGACCTGACAGCCGACAAGCTGACGCCCGACGACCTGGCGCTCTTGCTCGAAGCTGTGCCCGAGGGGTACAGCGAGGTGCACTACCGGGGACGCCGCTACGCCATGACCCGACGCACCTTCAATCGAGGGCGCTCGCTCAAGGTGTTCGCCCGGGAGTTGGGCGGCAACGATATGGTCAGTCTCAACGGCTACCTGACCGCTCGTGGGTGGCAACTGAAGCCTTGCGAGATGAGCGAGCACAAGGTGCTCGACTTCCTTGTGCATTGCAAAACCGGCTGACTTGCTGGCTGGGTCGTCCCGGGATTGGATTCCCGCCGCTGCTCTCTCTCCACGCTCGCCGCCGCCCTCTCTCCAGGCTCGCCGCCACCCTCTCTCCCCAAGCTCGCCGCCGCCCTCTCTCCCCAAGCTCGCCGCCGCCCTCTCTCCCCAAGCTCGCCGCCGCCCTCTCTCCACGCTCGCCGCCGCCCTCTCTCCCAAGAGTCGCTCCGCCTCTCCCTTACGAGGTGTCGCCCTCTCGCCGCTTTCGGCAAAAAATATCCTTTTGTTGACCTAGATCACCGCGATAACGCCCGGTTCGCACCGAAGTATGCTGAGATAATCAAAGAATACTTTACTCCGCTCCCATGGGACGTCTCATGCCTGTCGTCATGCTCGTTGTTGGAACCCGTCCCGAGGCGATCAAGATGGCCCCGGTCGCCCAGGCCATACAGGCATGCCCGGCACTGTCACTGCATCTGTGTGCCAGCGGCCAGCACGACGAGATGCTGTTCCAGGCCCTGTCGCTGTTCGACCTCACGCCGGACAGCAATCTGGCGGTGATGAGACCAGCGCAGACCCTCAACGGTCTGATGCAGGCCATGATCCAGGCACTCGACCAGGACATGTCACGGGTGGCCCCCGACCTGGTGATGGTCCATGGTGATACCGCTACCTGCTTTGCCGCGAGCCTCGCGGCCTTCCACCGGCGGGTCCCGGTGGCTCACGTGGAAGCCGGGCTGCGCACCGGCAATATCGCGTCGCCCTGGCCGGAGGAGGCGTACCGCAGCATGGTGGCGCGTATCGCCCAGCGCCACTACGCCCCCACCGCGTCGGCGCGTCACAACCTGCTGCGTGAGCAGGTAGCGCCGGACTCCATCCTGGTGACCGGCAATACCGTCATCGACGCCCTGGCCTGGATGAAAGACCGCCTCGACCGCCAAGGCTATCGCCCGGCAGCCCCCTCACCGCTTGCCGCGCTGCGCGACGACGCCAGGCTGGTGCTGATCACCGGCCACCGCAGGGAAAACCACGGCGATGGCATCCGTACCATCTGCACCGCCATCGCCGCACTCGCCGCTCGCTACCCCGACGTCGACCTGGTCTACCCGGTCCATCTCAACCCGGCGATCAAGGACGTCGTCGAACACGCCCTGGCGGGCATCCCCAACGTGCTGCTGGTGCCCCCCCAGGACTACCGTGACTTCGTCTGGCTGATGGGCCGCGCCTGTCTGATCCTCACCGACTCCGGCGGCATCCAGGAGGAGGCTCCCGCCCTCGGTGTGCCGGTGCTGGTGATGCGCGAGCACACCGAGCGCAGCGATGCGCTGAGCGCCGGTACCGTCATCCTCACCGGCAGTGACAGCGACGCCATCGTGGCCGCCTCGGCGCGCCTGCTCGACGATGAGAAGGCGCGCCAGCGCATGGCCGCGATCCCCAATCCCTACGGTAGTGGCGACGCCGCCAGGCAGATCATCGAAGACCTTGACGATTGGCTTGTCCGCGCCGTCGAGACACTCGAGGCCGGCGATGCCTGAGTTATCCCCCGAGCTGTCACTGTGGCTGGTCGACGCCACCATCCATGTGCTGTTCGCCCTGAAGTACGTCGCCATTGGGCTATGCCTGCTGATGCTGGCCATGGGCATCGATGATCTGTTTCTCGACCTGGTCTACTGGACCCGGCGGAGCTGGCGCTACTGGTCGATCTATCGCGATAACCCCAGGGCCAACGAGGAGCGTCTCTATCAGGCCCGGGAGAAACCGCTGGCGGTCATGGTGCCGGCCTGGCAGGAAGTCGGCGTGGTCGGCCAGATGGCCCAGCTGATGGCCAGCACCATGGACTACGAGAACTATCAGATCTTCGTCGGCACCTACCCTAACGACCCCGAGACCCAGGCCGAGGTAGATGCGGTCTGCCAGAGCTTCAGCAACGTGCACAAGGTGGTCACGGTACGCCCCGGCCCGACCAGCAAGGCCGACTGCCTGAACAACATCATCGAGGCCATCGCGCGCTTCGAGAAGGCCGCCGGGATCGAGTTTGCCGGCTGCATCCTGCACGACGCCGAGGATGTCATCTCGCCGATGGAGCTTAGGCTTTACAACTATCTGCTGCCGGACAAGGACCTGATCCAGGTCCCGGTCTACCCCTTCCGACCACGCTGGTATCAGCTCTCCGGCGGCCACTACATCGACGAGTTCTCCGAGTACCACGGCAAGGACGTGCTGATTCGCGAGGCCATGTGCGGCCAGGTGCCCAGCGCCGGGGTCGGCACCTGCTTCAGTCGTCGTGCGCTGGCCCACTTGAGAGAGCTCAATGACGGCATCACCTTCGACATCTGGAGTTTGACCGAAGACTACGATATCGGCTTTCGCCTGCACGAAAGCGGGCTTTCCTGTGTCTTCGTGCGCTACAGCGTCGAGCGCGACGAGCTGTCGCCTCGGCGCGAACACGCCCACGGCCTGTCGATGCGTGACAGCAAGGTGATCTGTGTGCGCGAGCACTTCCCCACGGCGCTGGGCGCGGTGGTTCGGCAGAAGTCCCGCTGGATCACCGGTATCGTCTTCCAGGGTTATCAGCATCTAGGCTGGAGCCGCACCAACTGGCGTCTCAACTACTTTCTGTGGCGCGACCGTCGTGGCCTGGTGGCCTACCCCCTGGCGCTGGTCGCCACCCTGCTGATGCTGATCTTGGCAGGGCTTTGGCTGTACGCCGTGCTGTCGCCACAGGCCTGGCACTTCCAGTCGATCCTCGGTGGCTGGCTGCTGGAGACCCTGCTCACCATCAATGGTCTGCTGCTGGTCAACAGGGCCTTCCAGCGCTTCTACTTCGTCAAGATCTACTACGGCTGGCGCCAGGGCCTGCTGTCCTTTCCACGCATGCTGTGGAGCAATCTGGTCAACTTTCTGGCCAACGTGCGGGCCTGGAAGCTGTTCTTCACCCGGGCGCGTCACCGCACCTTCGCCTGGGACAAGACCACCCACGACTTCCCCCAGCTCGACGACGCCGTGCAAGTCTCTCTCGAAGCCCTGTTGATCGAGGATGGCGTTGTCACCGCGAGCGATATCGAGCGCATAGGTGTTGAAGTCGGAGCACGTCGGCTACCCAGGGAGCTGATTGCACGAGACCTGGTGTCCGGTGCGACGCTGGCCAGGCTTGAAGCCAGACGGCGGGGCATCGCCAGCGTCGAGATCCATCCGCTGGTGCTGTCGCCCGCGCTGATCGACGCCCTGCCCCGGCATGTCGCCCTGCGCTACGCCACGCTGCCCATCGGCGAGAGCGGCGACAGCCTGATCATCGCCACCGAGATCGCCTTGAGTCCGGTCGCCATCGGCGCCATTGGCCGTCGCATCAAGCGTCCTGTCGAGCAGCGTCTGGTCCCGCTCGGACGCGTCACCCTTGGCCTGCGCCACTGGTACCTGGGAGAGCTTGGCGACGTCGACCGGGACCGGCTGCTTGAGCTGGATGCAGACGCCGACGCCGCACGCCTCGATGGTTACTGCGCTCACCAGTACCTGCTCGGAGAACTGTTGCTGGAGCAAGGGCTTATCACACCCGCCCTGTTCGGCCAGGCGATGATCGACTTCGATCCTGAACAGGGTCGTCTGGGCGACTTCCTTGTCGCGCGCGGGATGATCGAATCGAACGACCTTGAGCGAGCACTCGCGCTCCAGGCGGACCACCGCCGACAGGCGGCCCGCAGTCTCGAGGATGTGGCGGTATGAAGGCCAGGGCGATATCGCTGCTGATCGCCGTGTCGCTGGCTCAGCTGCTGGCTCAGCCACCGGCCTGGGGGCTGAGCCAGTTCGAGGAGTTTCACAGCTACCCTTATCTCGACAAGGCCTACCGGGCAGCAGAACAACGCGACTGGGCGCAAGTCCAGCAGCTGATGGAGCACCTGATCAGTCAGGTGCCCGAGAACGTCGAGGCCTATCGCCTGCTGGCCCAGGCACTGGCGAAGCAGGGCAATCTGGATGGCGCCATGGCGGCGCTGGGGGCGCTGGACGCCAACGTGGCGGCGGTCCAGATCAATGCCCTGCGCCAGGCCTGGATCGCCGATGGCCACGCCAGCGAGGGCGAGTTGACGCTATGGCTCAGCGAAACGTCGGGCAGCGCCCGGGAGGCCCTGTGGAGCGCCCAGGCCAACTATTTGCGCGCAACCCGCGGCGCCCGGGCAGCACTGGAATGGCTTGCTACGGTGCCCGCCCGGCAGGACGCCCTGGCACGGGACCGCTACCGTGCCGCCCTGGCCGAGCAAATCCAGGACTGGAACGGCGTGATCGATGCGCTGGTGCCCCACGCCATGGAAGATACGCTGAACGACGACGACTGGCGACGCCTGTCGATCGCCATGATTCAGACCGATGATGCACGCGGCATCAATGCCTTGATCGCCAGGCTTCCCGAGGGCGACGTCCGCCATTTCGTGCTGCGCGCAGGCGCCGATCGCGCCATCGCCCTGGGCTACTCCGGGATCGCCCAGCGCTGGCTGGCCACCCTGGAGCAGTCGGATCAGCTGGACGCCAGCGACACCCGCAAGCTGCTGCAGACCTCGCTGGCAGTGGGCGACACCGACAGGGTCCGCCAGATGGCCAGCCGCCAGGACACGGATTGCCTGACGCTGGTGAGCTGGCTCAGCGATCATGGCGACCCCGAGGCCTTGAGCACCTTCACCGAGTGCGACGCGAAGGAAGATCCGCAAAGCTGGCTGATACTCGCCGATCGTCTCGATGCCCTCGAACTGCTGGAAACCACGGAACTGCCGGAGGCCTGGCACCAGCGACGCGATCGGGTGCTGCTGGATCGCTATCGCGCCGACGGGCTGGATGACAAGGCGCTGCGCCTGCTGACACGTCAGCCACAGACGCCGGCGATCCTGCGCGAGCGCGCCGAGTTGACCCAGCGGCTGGGACGCCCCGAGGCCGCCGAGCTATGGCAGCAGCACTATCATCTGACCGGCGATTCCGGCTCGCTTGAGCAGGCAAGCTATCTGTATCTGGCATCACAGCGGCCCCAGGCGGCCCGGCGACTGCTGGAGCAAGCCTTCAAGCTTGCCCCCGAGCGGCTATCGGCGACCTCACTGGCGCGACTGGCCCAGCTTTACGCCGACGACAATGCCGGCGTCACCGACGCGACGCTGGAGGCGCTGGTACGCCAGCCCCGACTGGCCGATACCGAGCGCACCAACCTGCTCGAACAGCTTGCCCGCCACGATCGTTGCACCGTCGTTCGCAGCGTGGCCGACGCCAGCACGCCACCCTGGGCGGCCCTCGGGATCTGCTCGCAAGACAGGCCCGCCCAGGCCGCCGCCTATTTCCAGAGGGCGCTCACACAGCTCAGCCCGCGCCAGCCAGAAGCTGGCGCGGGGACCGCTGCAATGACGCAGCCAGAGATCCAGGCCCGCAAACGCCTGGCGTTCGCGCTGTTTGCCGCCGGCGACCCCGACGCCGCCTGGCGTCAGTGGCGAGCGTTCGAACGCGACGGCGCCAGCGACGGCAAACTCGACCAGACAGACCGCCTGGCCGGCGCGCGCAGTGCCCTGGCAAGTGGCGACACCGAGGGCGCCTGGCGCTGGTGGCCCGAGGATAGCGATAGTCCTGAGGCGAGGCTGCTCGGCGCACGCATCGCCTTGGCCCGCCACGACGACGCCGGCGCCGTGGCACTGGCCAGAGGCGCAGTGGCAGCCGCCGGCGGAAAGCCCAAGACCGACGCCGCCATCCTGGAAGGCGCGAGCCAAGTGGCCCGCCAGGCCGGAGACCCGACCCTCGCACGCCGCTGGCTGACCCAGGCCCAGGCGGCCTCGCCGGGCTCGCCAAGGCTTGCCCGGGAGCTGGGACTGACGCTCGCTGCAACGGAGGAAGCAGGTGCTCGGTCAGAGGCCATTGCGCTGCTCGAGCGCGCCCGCCAGGCCTATCCCGAGGATTACGTCAGCGCCGCCACCCTGGGGAACCTCTACAGCAGCATTGGCGACAACGCCCGCTCCATGACCCGCATCGAGGACGCCATCGACCTGCAGCCCTTCGACCTGGCGGTAGGCGAGGACAGCCTCGAGGCCATGGCCGAGCGCCGCTACCGGCTGCGAAGGACCCACGAGACACTGACGCGGCGCGACCGGATCACGCTGACCAGCAGCTGGTCGCCAACCAGCCCGACGCCGGGGATACGCAGTGACTCATCGAACCACGATAACGACGAAGATAGCGGCCACGATATCAACACCCAGGTGGTTCAATGGGACCACGCGCTTGGCCACGACCCGATCCACCAGGGGCGGGAGCTGGCCGGCTATATGAGGGTCATCATCGGCGGCGATGATCGTGACGACTACGGGCGAGGACGCTCCCTGGGCCTGGGACTGCGGGCCAAGCCGTTGGCCCGTCACAACCTGAACCTGTACGCCGAGATGTTCGCCGAGTCCCAGAAAAACGATGGCGAGCACACCGACTACAATCTGCTGCTGAGGGCCACCGGCTCCTTTCTGGATCAGGGCGATCACAGCAGCGAATGGCGCGTAAGCCAGGAGCAGTGGAATGAGCGCTCGCTCTATCTCGACGCCGCCTGGTGGACCCAACGTGGCGATGTACAGCTGTTCGGCCGCTACCGCCAGGGCCGCACCTTCAAGCTGCCGACCCCTTCGGCCCAGACGCTGATGCCCTACGCCAGTTTCCAGGCCACCAGCCACGACACCACCGGCTGGGACGAGGATGTACGCCTCGCCGCAGGACTGCGCTGGGAGTTGTGGTACGACGAGGATCACTACAACGCCTTTCGCCGCAAGCTGAGCGTCTCCACCGAGTACCAGCAATCCCTGGGGGGCAACCTCTACCAGGAACGCGACGGCTGGATGATCCATCTGGAGCTGAGCCTGTGATGAACTCAAGCATTCTTGTGGCCGGGCACCTCAAAGGCACCGCGGTGCCAGTCCCATTCGCTGGCATTATCGCGCCACTGACCCTGACGGTGGTCCTTGCCATGCCCGTGGGGACGGTCGCTGCCGCCGACGACAGCCTCCTGACAAGAGCCGCCGAGGCCTACCGTAGCGAAACCCTGTTCTACCAGCCTCAGAATCGCGACGCCTCGCTCAGCCGACAGCAGTGGCAGACGCTGTGGCGGCGTACCCGCGAGAACGGCGTCCACACCTTGATCGTGCAGTGGACCCAGTACGGCGAAGAGACCTTCGGTGGCGCCGATGGCTGGCTGGCCAACGCCCTGGTCGATGCCGAACGCCAGGGACTCGAGCTGATTATCGGTCTCTATCAGGACCCCGAGTACTACGAAACCCTCCCCGACAACGCCCGCTTCCGTCACTACTGGTATCAACAGTTGGCCAAGGCGCACGCGCGACAGCAGCAGATCCAGCGCCAATGGCCACTGACGCCGGTGGGCTGGTACCTGCCGGAAGAACTCGATGACTGGCTGTTTCGTGAACCCGGCGTACGCCAGGAACTGACGCGCCAGTTGGCCAGCGCCAGCCAACAACTGACGGGCCCGCTGCACCTGAGCATGTTCAGCGGAGGCTTCGTGACGCCAGGGGTCTACGCGGCCTGGGCCGAGAACATCACCGAAAGCGGCTGGCAGGTGTGGTGGCAGGACGACGAAGGCGCCCGCAACCTGGATCCGCCCATGCGCCAGGCCTACCGCGACGCCCTGAGCTGTCGCATCGGCGTCGTCCGCGAAGCCTTCGCCCGCACCAGCGCGACCGAATCCGACTTCCAGGCAAGCCCGGCGACCCCACGCCAACGCGGCAACGACTGCCATCCGGACGCGGTCTTTTCGCTGCGTTACATGCCCTGGGCAGAAGCGCTGCACCAAGGCCCACCTGGCGCTCTCGCTCAATAAAAAACCCCACCGGGGAGGGTGGGGTCGAATCGACAAACAGCAACCAGGATACGCGTGCTCATTTGAGCCCATCGCGGCTCAGTTGCCAGCTCCCTGGAAGGGGTACACAGGGCCCAGCGCGAGGAGGGACGTCAGCTCGTCCAGCGCCGCCAATGTCTCCTCGGCGAGCCTGGGATCGGCCAGGTCTTCCGGTGCCAGACGTTCGCGGTAGTGACGCTCGACCCAAGCGACCAGGTCAGCGTAGAGGGCGTCGTCGAGCAGCACCCGGCCGGACAGCGCCTCGCGCTCGGCCTGGCTCAGCACCACCCTGAGCCTCAGGCAGGCCGGACCACCGCCGTTGCGCATGCTCTGCTTGACGTCCTTGACCACCACCTCGCCGATCGGGTTGTTGCCGGCCAGTAGGTGATCCTGGATGCACCGCCACACCGCCTCACGCTCCTGACACTCCCCCGGCACC
Source organism: Halomonas sp. EF61 (assembly GCF_040147045.1). Taxonomy (NCBI): domain Bacteria; kingdom Pseudomonadati; phylum Pseudomonadota; class Gammaproteobacteria; order Oceanospirillales; family Halomonadaceae; genus Halomonas; species Halomonas sp. EF61. The sequence continues at coordinate 1,205,155 of NZ_JAMSHM010000002.1, forward strand.
ACCAGGGTCATGCTGCCGTCGTCATTGGACAGAAGCTGGGAGTTGAACAGGTAGGAGGCCACCGCGTCCTCGAGGCTGACCGCCTCAAGCGGGACCCTCACCGGAATCAGCGGCGTCGACATCTTCTCGCGCAGTGCATCGAAGGTGGCCTCTTCGTCTCGGAAGGCCAGCTCGTGGTAGAGCAGCACCGGGCCGTTGCCCACGGCGATGACGTCGTTGTGGAAGACCCCGGCATCGATGGCATCCGGGTGCTGCTGGGCGTAGACCACTTGATGCTCAGCGAGCCCATGCTGGCGGGCGATGGCCTGGCTGGCCTCCAGGGTCTGGCGGGCCGGAAAGCGACGCGGCTCGACGCCGTCACCACCGAAGGCCTGACGTCCGTAGACGAACAGGTGCACCCCTGGCTCGCCGTGCTCGCCGCACAGCCGGGTGTGGTTGGCCGCGCCTTCATCGGAGAACGCCGGGGTCGCCGGCAGCACCGGGTGATGGGCGAAGTGGGCGGGATCGGCGAAGATCGCCGCCAGCACCCGACCGGTGGTCTCCGGCTCCAGAAAGCGGTGGAAGCTCGACTGCAGGTTGGCCGGGGTGAAGTGCACTCGACCGTCAGCGGCATCCAGGCTCGGCGTCACGGTGCCGGCGTTGGCCGTCCACATGCTGGAAGCGGAGCACACCGCGCGCAGCAGTTGCGGCGCCTGGCTGGCGGCCTGGGCCAGCACCTGACCGTTGTCGCCGGCAAAGCCCAGCGAGCGCAGCGCCCCCAGGTCAGGGCGCTGCTGCGGCGGCAGCACGCCCTGCACGTAGCCTGCGTCCTTCAGCGCCTTCATCTTGGCCAGGCCCTGCAGCGCCGCCTCGCGGGGGTTGGACACCAGGCCACCGTGGGACATCGACGCCACGTTGCCGTGGGCCAGCCCCGAGTAGTTGTGGGTCGGCCCCACCAGGCCGTCGAAGTTGACCTCGACCACGTCCCGCTGGCTCATATCGCTCACAGACTCACCCCCGGCGGCAGCTTTTCGGGCAGATTCAGGGCTTCGCTCTCCACCGAGGCGACCGGGTAGGCGCAGTAGTCTGCTGTGCCAGATAAAGAGCGCGCTGGGCGCGTTGTCGCGTCGACGAAGTTAGCTGCTGATAGCGTCATCACAGGCTCACCCCCGGCGGCAGCTTTTCGGGCAGGTTGAGGGCTTCGCTCTCGACGGAGGCGACCGGGTAGGCGCAGTAGTCAGCAGCGTAATACGCGCTGGGGCGATGGTTGCCGCTGTCGCCGACGCCGCCGAAGGGCGCGTCACCGGAGGCGCCGGTGGTCTGGCGGTTCCAGTTGACGATACCGGCGCGGATGCGCAGCAGGAAGTCGTCCCAATCGGCCCGCTCACCACCGATCAGCCCGGCGGACAGGCCATAGCGGGTGTCATTGGCGAGTGCGATGGCGTCGTCCCAGCTCTGGTAGCGGTAGACCTTGAGCAGCGGCCCGAAGTGTTCCTCGTCCGGCACCTCGACCCCGGTCACATCGACGAGTCCCGGTGTCAGCAGGCTGGTGCCCGGCTCGACCTGGCGCATGCGCGACAGCACCTTGCCACCGCGAGCCTCCAGGTCTGCCTGAGCGGCGAGCAGCCCCTCGGCCGCCTCGACGCTGACCAGACCACCGTAGAACGGCGCCTCCTCGGCAAAGGGCTCGGCCACGCGCAGGCGCTCGATGGCACCGCTCAGGGCGTCGATCAGGCGATCACCGGCCTCGCCCTCGGGCACGATCAGGCGGCGGGCGCAGGTGCAACGCTGGCCCCCGGACAGAAAAGCCGACTGCAGGATGGTCAGCACCGCGGCGTCCTCATCCGGCACGTCCTTGACCACCAGCGGGTTGTTGCCGCCGAGTTCCAGCGCCAGCACCTTGCCCATCTGGCCGGCGAACTGCTTGTGCAGAAGGCCACCGACCTTGGCGCTGCCGGTGAACAGGAGGCCATCGATACCGGCATCGGCGGACAGCGCCTGGCCGACCTGTGCCGCGCCCTGTACCAGGTTGATGACGCCCGCCGGCAAGCCGGCCTCGAGCCAGCACTGCAGGGTCAGATCGGCGGTCAGCGGGGTCTGCTCGCTGGGCTTGAACACCACGGTATTGCCGGCCAGCAGCGCCGGCACGATATGCCCGTTGGGCAGATGGCCGGGGAAGTTGTAGGGACCGAATACCGCCATCACGCCATGGGGGCGATGGCGCAGTACCGCCCGGGCGTCGCCCAGGTCACGCTCGCGCTCGCCGGTGCGCTCCTCACGGGCACGGATGGACAGCGCCACCTTGCCGATCATGGCGCCGACCTCGGTGCGTGCTTCCCACAGCGGCTTGCCGGTCTCGTGGGCGATGCTCGCCGCCAGGTCCTCGCGGTGGCTTTCAAGCACGCCTCGGAAGCGCTCGACCAGGGCTTCACGCTCGTCAAGCGAGGTCAATGCCCAGTCGGGAAAAGCCTTGCGTGCGCTGGCAACGGCCTGGGCGACCTGCTCGTCGCTGGCGGCCTTGCCCTGCCACAGCTCGGCGCCGGTGATCGGGTCGAGCTTGGTGAAGGCCTCGGCGTCGCCGGACATCCACTGTCCATCGATAAGCAATTGTTGTGTGGGTTGCATCACGCCTCCTCGTCGGAATTCAGCACGCGCAGGGTGTCGCCGGAGGCGACCTCCAGCCTGCGCGCCTCGTTGTCATTGAGCACCAGCACGCCGTCGGCGTCGGGACCGCGCCCGACCCAGGCGGCACGGAAGTCGGCCATGCGGGTGGTCGCCGCCAGCCACTGGGGCCGCTCGGCGCTGTCGGCGTTGGGGTCGACCTCGACACGCACGTGTCGCGACAAGCGCACGCCCTTGACGTCGTCGATGTAGGCCTCGACCGTGGGACCGCCGTCGAAGATGTCGATATAGCCTTCCCAGCGCAGCCCCTGCTTCTTGAGCATGGCCAGGGCCGGGCGGGTGTGCTCGTGGACCTGACCGATGCAGGCACGCGCCTGCTCCGAGAGAAACGGCGTATAGATCGGGAACTTGGGCATCAGCTCGCCGATAAAGCTCTTCTGGCCAAGGCCGGTCAGCCGATCCGCCTCGTTGAAGTCCATGGGGAAGAAGTTGGCCCCCAGGCAGTCCCAGAAGGCGCTGCGCCCGTTCTCGTCGAAGCGTCCGCGCATCTCGGCCAGCACCTTCTCGGGAAAACGATCGCGAAATTCGGCCATGAACAGCCAACGCATCATCGACAACAGCGCGCCGTTGCGCTGATGGCGGCGATCGGCACCCCGGAACTCCGGGCGCAGGAACAGCGAGGCGACCTCGGCGTCGCCGGTGTGATCCGAGCTCAGAAACAGCGTATCGACGGTGCGATGCAGGTCGAGCTGCTTGGACGAGTGCGCCAGGGTGCCCACGCGGTAGTGATAGAACGGCACTTCACGCCCGACCTGCCCTTCGATGGCGCAGCAGCCGGCCAGATGCCCGCTCTCCTCGTCTTCCAGCACGAAGAAGTAGAGACGCTGGTCCACCGGGGTCTGCTCGTTGAACGCGCTCGTCGCGGAGGCGATCTTGTCCGCCAGAAACTCGCGGTTGTCGGGAAGGGAGGTGAAGCCGACCCCGGTCTCCCGGGCCAGCGCCTGGAGTTCGTCCAGGTCCCCTTCCATGATCGGTCGCATGCGCATTACAGCTCTCCCTCATCGTAGCCCGGGTCGAGCCCGTCATCGCTCAGCCCCAGCGGTGCCGCCAGCACCGCACGTCCTTCTTCCACGCCCAGCAGTTCGGCGTGGGCCGGCGACAGCATCAGCTGGCCGGTGGGCGACAGCGCGTAGCGCGCCACCGTGCAGCAGAAGCCGTCCAGGCGCTGGTTGGCGACCATCGCAGGCTCGGCGTCGGGTAGAGCGTGCTCGGGGCGGATGCGTACCGGGTGCCAGGCGGCGCGACGGAAGGACTCGAGCCGCATGCGGTCACCCTTGATCACCGGGCCTGCGTCGAACAGGTCGACGTGGCGCGAGCGCAGGAAGCCCTCGGCCAGCATCTCCTCCAGCGCCGCCTCGTGGGCCGGGTGCTCGCGCCCGATGGCCGCCCGCGCCTTGGGCGTCAGCAGCGCCAGGTACAGCGGGAACTGCGGCATCACCTCGGCGATGAAGCTCTTCGAGCGCACGCCTGCGATGTAGTTGATCTCGTGGTAATCGCGCACAAAGAAGTGGCGACCGACACTGTTCCAGAACGGCGACTCGCCGTCGTCGTCCAGATACCCCGGGAAGGCCATCGCCAGCACCTCGGCGAAGCGCTCGGGGTACTGGGCGATGAACATCAGCCGGGCGCGGCGCAGCAGGCTCTCGGCGCTGGTGCCCTTGTACCGCGGATCCAGCGACAGCGCGCACAGCAGGCTGGCGTCCGAGACCTCATGGGACAGCGCCAGGGTCGGCACCTCACGGCGAACATTGAGCTGCTGCGAGGCGTGGATCAGGGTTTCCTGGCGATAGGTGTAGTACGCCTCGTTGGCCCCGGCCAGGGCGCGGATGGTCGCCGTACCGACCACCTCACCCCGCTCGCGATCCTCGAGCACGAAGGTGTAGTGCTCGTCGCCGGGCACCTCGGCCTCACTGGCAAACGCCCGCTGGGAGCGCGCGATGCGCTCTTCCAGGCGATCACGGTGGGCCGGCAGGTTGGTCAAACGTGGCTGGGCGGAACCCGCCAGGCGCTCCAGCGCCGGCAGGTCACCTAGCCGCACAGGGCGAACGGCCAGCATCGGATGCCCTCCCGTCAGCTCATGTTGATCGGCACCTTTCACGACGCGCTAACCATCCGTGCGATGGCGCGTTCGAGACGCTCGAGTCCCTCGACGATGTCGGCCTCGGGAATCACCAGCGACGGCGCCATGCGCAGCACGTTGGGGCCGGCGATCAGCGCCATCAGACCTTCCTCGATGGCCAGCGGCAGGATGTCCTTGGCGCGACCTTCATACTCGGGGGCCATCTCGGCACCGATCAGCAGTCCCATGCCACGAATTTCCTTGAACACACCGTGCTTGCGGTTGATCGCTTCCAGGTGCTCGCGGAACAGGTCGTGACGCTTGGCGACGCCACCGAGCACTTCCGGCGTGTCGATATGACGAATCGCCGCCAATGCAACCGCCGAGGCCAGGGCGTTGCCGCCGTAGGTAGAACCGTGGGTGCCCAGCACCAGCACCGGGGCGACGCGATCGGTGGTCAACATGGCGCCCACCGGGAAACCACCGCCCAGGCTCTTGGCGCTGGTCAGGATGTCCGGGGTGATGCCGTAGTCCATGTAGGCGTACAGCGAGCCGGAGCGGCCCACGCCGGTCTGCACCTCGTCGAACACCAGCAGGGCGTCGTGCTCGTCGCACAGGTCACGCAGGCCCTGGAGGAACTCGGGCGTGGCCGGCACGATGCCGCCCTCGCCCTGCATCGGCTCGACCATGATGGCGCAGGTGTCGTCGCCGACCAGTTCGCGCACGCTGTCCAGGTTGTTGAACTCGGCGTGGAGCACGCCTCCGGGCACCGGCCCGAAGCCCTGGGAGTACTTGGGCTGGCCACCCACGCTGACGGTGAACAGGGTGCGACCATGGAAGGACTGACGGAAGGAAATGATCTTGTCCTTGTGGGCCCCGTGCTTATCATGGGCCCAACGACGCGCCAGCTTCAGCGCGGCCTCGTTGGCCTCGCCACCGGAAGAGCACAGATAGACCTTGTCGGCGAAGGTACGCTCGGTCAGCTCCCGGGCCAGCTCCAGTGCCGGCTCGTTGGTGTAGACGTTGGACAGGTGCCACAGCTTGTCGGCCTGGGCCTTGAGGGCCTCGACCAGGACCGGGTGGCAGTGACCCAGCGAGTTCACCGCGATGCCGCCGGCGAAGTCTATGTACTCGCGGCCTTCCTGATCCCACAGACGGCTGCCTTCGCCGCGCACCGGGATGACCTTCTGAGGAGCGTAGTTGGGCACCATGTACTGGTCGAAGTCGGCACGGCTCGGGGTATGGCTCATCGGGGATCTCCGCTGTGGTTGGCGTTGCCCGTCGTCGGACGGGAGCGCGCAGCTTGCGCGCTACTGCAAAGCATGAAATGGATCGATGCTTCGAGTATAGGGACGCCCTCGCTCCACGGCTTTCAGCAATGGGACCCGCTTTTTCACAAAGCTCTGTCCTTGCGCCCTGCCCTTGCACCATCGTCATGACGCCTACCCAGGCTTCGTCTAGGCTGAAGACTCCCGCAGGACCTGACCCGATCACTACCACCTCCAGGGGCTCCGCCATGCTCAACACCACCGTCTGGAACCGCTGGCGCTATTCGCTTTATGCCCCCATCTACGACGCGGTGGCCCAACGCACCTTTGCCAGGGCGCGGCGGCGCGCTCTGAATCAGGTGTGCTGGCAGTCGGGGATGAAGGTACTGCTGGTGGGGGCCGGCACCGGCCTTGACCTGCCGTGGCTACCGCGAGACATGGAAATCCACGCCAGCGACCTGTGCCCGGCGATGGTCAAGCGTCTCAAGGATCGCGCCTGTCGGCTTGGCATCGACGTCGAGGCCAGAACCATGGACGCCGAGCGGCTGGACTACGCCGACAACAGCTTCGATGTGGTGGTGATGCACCTGATCCTGGCGGTGATGCCGGATCCGGCAAAGGGGCTCGCCGAGGCCCATCGCGTCCTCAAAGGCGACGGCCAGCTATGCGTGATGGACAAGTTCCAGAGCGACGAGCGTCCCTCGGGACTGGTGCGCAGGGGACTCAATCTGCTGACATCCGCCATCGCCACCGATATCACTCGCCAGGCCCGGCCATTGCTGGACCAGGCTGTGTTTGTCATCGAACAGGACACTCCGGTGATGATGGGCTCATTGTTTCGTGCGTTGATCGCCGCCAAGGCCGACCACGCCGAGCCTCGACCAGCAGAACCTGGGCCTACTGAACATCAGTCCGGCTGAGCCTGCGTCCACTGGCGATGCTGGCGGCGCCACCGGGCAGGCGTGTCGGCTTCAAAGCGCTTCCACAGCCGGCGCAGCTGACGTTCGTCGCTCACCCCCACCCGCTCGGCGATGTCTCGCGGATGTCGCTGGCGCTGAAGGTTCGCTCTCCCCGCTGCATGGCAAAGGTCAGGGTCGCTTCACTGACGAAGTCCACTGCGTATCCCAGATCGGAGGCCACCCTGGTGGTGGTCTCGCAGCACTGCTCGGTGCGAATACCGCTGATCCATAGCCGAGACACCCCTCGACCGCGTAGCCAGCGGTCCAGCCCTGTATCGGTGAAGGCGTTGTGGGCGGTCTTGTAAAAGGTCACATCAGCGGGGTCTTCGAAGCCCTCCATGGCTCGGGTCAACCCATTGTCGGGATCAAATGCGCCCTGGCTTCCCGGCTCCGTATGGATGATTCGCACCATCAACATGCCTGCCTCGCGTGCCAGATCGATCAAGGAGCGCTGAGCTTCCGGCCAATCACCGAGTCGAGTGGCATCCCAGGAGGGGCGCGCGAGAAACGAGGCCTGAACATCGATGACGAGAAGTGCTGTGGTCATGTCCAATCTCCAGCAAAGGGGGGAGATTGCAGACTAGGGCTTGTCTGAAAAGTGCCTGCGCTCGGTAATACGGCGTTAAAAATCGGATCAACATGCTCATTTACACCCCGTAAACTGCGCTTTCTCACCGATTTTTGCCTTGTCTAACCTTCGCTCGTCGACTTTTCGGACAGCGCCTAGTGCCCCGCAGCAGCGATGCGCAGTACAGGGCCGGCCCTGAAGGGGGCAGATTCGGACATGACGTTACTGTCGAGGGTTCCGTCCATCGGCACCAGCATAGGAATCGGTATCGGCTGCCCTGACCTTTCTCCCATCAATGGACGAGTGCTGGATACCAGCAGACCGCAGCAGCGTAGCCACGGTTGAGCATGTCATGAACGCAGGGGCATTCGAACGCAGCATCCTTCAAACGCTAAAAAGGCCCACCTGAGTGAGCCTTTCACGTAGCGGTCGCGAAACGCGACAACACTGCTGCCGTCTTTGCTGACGACTTACATATTCGCTTCCTGGAACGCCGCGATGGTCTCGCGCAGCAGTTCCTTCAGCTCTGCAACCTCCTGCTCGAGGGCTGCAATCTTGGCCTGGCGCTCTGCGCTTTCGGCATTCTCCTGGATCCGCTGCATGTTTTTCTGCAAGGTATCGGAATCCATGGCGAAGGCTGAGCCGACGGCCATCATCGAGACCAGCGCTGCAGTTGCCAACATCTTGGTTTTCATGTCTCTCTCCTCGTTTTCGTCGAACATCCTTCGACCACTTGTCCTGACCGCCGCCCCTGGATGGCGCTGCCGGGTGGTGGCAGGAAGCGGTAATCAACCAACGTTAGTGAAAGCCAAGGTGCGTCACGGCCACCGACAGGTAGGCGCTTCGACGACCACTCCCGAGCTCTTCCGCCGGACATCCAATGTCACGCTTCAATCGCTCTGCAAGACCGCGTCCCTGCGGCCAGTGAGCCAAACCTTCGACTCAAGTCCTTGAGGCGCTCGGTCCATGAACGTCCACGTGTCGGCGAACAGGCATCGATATCCGTTCGAAAAACACTGTTCACAAATCGACAAGATCAATCTAAAGGGCACCATTTCAGCACGCAACCGACGCTTGCTCTGCATGACCAGACTTGCACAGTCCGAACATTGGTTTGACCACTAGCGCTTTTGGCTGGCGGCATCTACCCAGCGGAAACCGCCAGCGTATTGATGCCCAACGTCTTGTCACAACCAACCCAAAGAGCGCTTCAAACCCGCAAGGCAAGACGGCGTCCCTGCCGCTGTAGATAAGGGAGTCATCAAGATGAGCACGCCTTTTCTATCACCTTACCGACATTTCCCTTCACGCTTGCATGTCCTTTTGGCTAGTTCATGCGCTGCCAGGGCGATCCTCTCGGGTTGCAGAGCGAGCGCCCTTTACGTCAGCGTTCCAGCGTGTCTTTCTCCAGCTTGTGTTACTGGGACTCTTCCAGGCTCTCTACGGTCATTTGCAGCAGGTCCTTGAGCTCAGCCACTTCCTGCTCCAGGGCCTCGACCTTCTGCTCTTCAGAGGCTTCGGTGCTGCGCTCTTCGATTTCCTGCATGCGCTTTTGCAGGGTGTCGGAGTCCATGGCATAGACACTGCCAGCGGCAAACATGGAGGCCATCACTGCGGCAAAGATCATTTTGGTTTTCATGTCACTCTCCTTGGAGTCGTCGATAGTGTTTCGACGTTGAATCGTTCTGATATTTTGTGCGTTATCGAGCATCCCTTGGGATCATCTTCCTGGACGCGCCGACACTCTGCCCTCTACTTCTATCTTCGGTCTAACCACTTTCCGTCTTTCCGACTCTCGTCGTAACGTTTTGTTACCCGGCAACATCAAATCTAATCGGCATCCCTCATATTGGCAATTGCAAATATGTCCATCTAATCATTCAGGCACAATATTCGTTTAAGCTGCTGATTTAATTCACCCAAACTTCTTGATTAGAAAAGAGCGCCGACACGGACTCTTGCGCCCACACACCTTGGTAGCCATGTCCTCCACCAGCGCCCCTTCACAAAGGGACCAGGCGCGGAGCGGGCTTTCCAGCCCGGGAAAGCCACACTCCCGAGACCGAAAAGCCCTTTCATTTCTATGCAGCATCAGCAACCAGAGCGTCGTCCTTGGCATGCTGTGCACTGCGCTCTGCACTCACTGCCTGCCAGGCTGAGCCGGTGATCACCAGCGATGCGCCAAGCAGTACCAGATCCTTGGCCAGGAAGCCTCCGAACAGGGACGGGAACGCCAGGGTGTCACCGGACAGGCTGCTGACGTGCAGTACACCCGGCGTGGTCAACAGGAAGCTGGTCGTTGTCAGAAAGATCACGCTTGCCAAGGCACCACCCACCAGGCCGGCTTTTTTCGAGATGGGATAGGCGGCTACCAGCAGGCCGACGATAATCTCGGCGGTTCCGATCGCAGCCGATACCTGATTGACACTGGCGACATCATAGAGCCAGGCCATCAGTGGCGAACTGGCCACAATGCCCTGGATCGCTGCAGCTTCATCGGGGTGATACTTGAAAAAGCCGATCCAGAAAAGAATGGCGACGACGCCGTACAGGGCCACATAGAAACCCAGTCGAGAAATGGTGGTGTGGTTCATGTCTAACTCTCCGTCTTCACTTTTTTAGTTTGCGTGGATGGCATCCTGACACCTCCACTTTGCTGCTACCGTTTCATTCACGTTTCATTCGAATATGCACAGAATTCCGACCTCACTAGCGGCAGGCTTCCGAGCAACTCGTCTGTTGTTCATGGTGGTTGGTAGGTGTTACCTGCGACTTTCTTACACGCCTTCTTCATTTTTTTTCGTCCCGGGCCGCTATCGACACGCCCATCGACATTCCCGGGACGAAAGCAGAGCCATTTGCTTGGCCGTTGCCTGACCTCAGCCAGCGGACAAGCCATAACGGCTCCAGGAGTTACGGTATCTATGTAGCATTTATTGGAGATTCCTTACGTGCCAATGCTGTGCCGGTCTATGCACTCGGCGACGCAAAAGAAGGAAATACGCCAATTGCTAGCGGGTAGGCACATCGGGCAGTGAACGGTAGAGATAACAAGAGGCGAAACGATAGGACGACGCAAGCCAGGGAGAAAGGAGCGAGAGAGGAGCGAGAGAGGAGCGAGTGCAGACGGGACGAGTGCAGACGAGGCGAGTGGAGCGCGTGCAGACGGGACGAGTACAGACGGGGCTAGAAATGCGGGGGTGAGCAGGGGCGAAGCGAGAGGGTCGGAGCGAGAAGCTGAAACGCGACGGAGGGGAGAAGCACGGTGAAGACAGCAGCCGTTACCCTCAGGACCAGACCATTCCGACAAGCGTCGCTCATCAAGGCCTGAAGACATAGCGGATAAAGAAGGCGTCGAACGTCAGCCCAGTCGCTCTTCTCTCGGGGTCATGCCGAAGTGGTTGCGATAGGCCGTGGAAAAGTGGGCGGCAGAAGAAAAGCCGGTCTGCAGGGCGATCTCGCCCGCGGGCTGGTCGGTATCGCGCAACATTCGACGGGCCTTCTGCAGGCGCAGGTCCAGATAGTAGCGGCTCGGCACCGACTTCAGGTACTTCTTGAACAGCCGCTCCAACTGACGGCGAGAGATCCCCAGGTGCTCGGCAAGTTCATGGGTAGACAGCGGCTCCTCGATGTTGGCCTCCATCAGCTGGACCGCCTCGACCAGGCTGTCTGGCGCATGGGCCAGGCGTGAACGCAGGGGGATCTGCTGGGGCTCGTCCCCCATGCGGATGCGCTCCATCACGAAGTACTCGGAGATACGAGTGGCAAGGCCTGAGCCGTGGTGGCTTTCCACCAGGGTGATCATCATGTCCATGGCGGCGGTCCCCCCACCGCAGGTGATCCGGTCACGGTCGATCTCGAACAGCTGCTGTGACAGGCGCACCCTGGGATGGGCCGCCGCGAAGGCCTCGAAACGCTGCCAGGGTAGCGTTGCCTGGTAGCCATCCAGCAGGCCCAGCCGGGCCAGGGCTTCGGTGCCACCGCCGATACCGCCAAGCACCACCCCGGACGCCGCCAGTCGCCTGAGCCAGGCGGCCAGGTCATCAGGAATGCCCCCCGGCAGCTTGGCCGGACCACACACCAGCACCATGTCGGGTTGCGACTCCGCCTCCCCCAGCGCGGCGCGTGGCAACACCGTCTGCTGGGAGGCGCTGGTCACCGCGTCGCCGCCGCTGGCGTAGCTGGTCAATCGATACAGGGTCCGCCCGTGCAGCAAGTTGGCCACGTGCAGCGGTTCGGTGGCACAGGCGTGCGCCAGCAGCGAAAACCCCGGCATGACCACGACCCCGACCTGTCGAAGCAAATCCGGCGAACGTGTTGTGCTGACGGTGTGTGGCATGGGGGGTCTCGAGGAGTGTGCGCGAGGCATATATTACGCCACTGATCTGCGAGATTCAGCGCCCATGTCCGTTGCGCATGGACTACACCAGGTCGACACCCACGGTCTGCGGGCTTCACATCGAAGGAGGCCGCGACCTCTCGGTCGCGGCCTCCTTCATCGCCGAACGGCAGTCCTCTGGTTTACAGCTGCACCACGTCGAACTCGGCGACAGGATCAACGTCGGCGTCGTAGTCGACGTCATCGCGCTCAAAGCCAAACAGCTTCAGGAATTCGTGCTTGTAGCCGGCGTAGTCGGTGATGTCGAACAGGTTGTCGCTGGTCACCTGGGGCCACAGGTCCTTGCACGCCTGCTGGACATCGTCACGCAACTCCCAGTCATCCAGCCGCAGGCGCCCGACGTCATCGGTGGTCGCCTCGCCGCCGTAGAGGCGCTCGCCGAACAGACGATTGAGCTGATCGATGGTGCCTTCGTGCAGACCCTGCTCCTTCATCACGCGGTACACCATGGCGATGTACAGCGGCATGACCGGAATCGCCGCACTGGCCTGGGTCACCACGGACTTCAGCACCGCCACGTTGGCGCCGCCACCGCTCTGCTTGAGCGAGTCATCGATGGCGGAGGCTGCCCGGTCCAGGTCTTCCTTGGCCTTGCCAAGGGCGCCGTGCCAGTAGATCGGCCAGGTGATCTCGGTACCGATGTAGCTGAACGCCACACTGCGAGCGCCGGGTGCCAGCACGCCGGCCTCGGACAGCGCCTCCATCCACAGTTCCCAATCCTGGCCACCCATGACGTCGATGGTGTCGGCGATCTCCTGCTCGGTCGCCGGCTCCACCTGGGCTTCGATGATGGTGTCCTTGTTGGTATCGATGGCGGTAGCACGATAGGTCTCGCCGATGGGCTTCAGGCAAGAGCGCTTGAGCTCGCCGGAATCGGGCAGCTTGCGCACCGGGGAAGCCAGCGAGTAGACCACCAGATCGATCTGGCCCATGTCGGCCTTGATCAGCTCGATCGCCTTGTCACGCGCCTCGTGGGAGAAGGCATCGCCATTGATGGACTTGCTGTAGAGCCCTTCTTGCTTGGCGAACTTGTCGAAGGCGGCAGAGTTGTACCAGCCCGCCGTGCCCGGCTTCTTCTCGCTGCCCGGCTTCTCGAAGAACACCCCCAGGGTATCGGCGCCGTAGCCGAAGGCCGCGGTGACGCGCGCGGCCAGACCGTAGCCACTGGAGGCGCCGATGACCAGCACCTTCTTGGGCCCTTTGGATGCATCGAGGCCGCGCACACGGGTCGCCTCGATCTGCTCGAGGACGTTCTTCTCGCAACCGACGGGATGGGTGGTGGTGCAGATGAATCCGCGTACCTTGGGCTTGATGATCACGACAGACCTCTTCGTTACTCGCGGCTCCCGAGGGAGAGCCATCCAATGTGTAGAGCGTGGTCGCGATATTCTAGCGGCACAGCGCCGCCCTGTCCGCCTTTGTGCACATGCCCCTGACTTCCCGCGCTTTTCCTTGCCGCGCATTGCGCCTGAACACACCAGGGCCCTGTCCGGCTCTGCTGGCGATCGCGTCGCTCTCTTGCCCACCGGCACGGGGTCGGGCAGGATGCTGCCCACCGCTTGAGGAGACCGCCCGATGGATGCACAGACCCTGGTCGATGAACGCGGCGAGCTGTGGCTTGCCCTGGCGCCCATGTGGCTCGAACGCGAGCCCAGAGAGTCCGACTATGCGCGGATGGTCGAGGTGATCGAGCGCGACGGCATCGCCCTCAAGGACCTGGAATGGGTCTTTCGGATCGAGCTGGCGCCGGTATTGTCGCGTCAGCAGATGTCGGTCGCCGGTGAGTGGCGCAAGTTCGATGACCACCAATTGATGCGCCGTCTGGTCGCCCACAACCTTCGCCTCAAGGGCTGGCGACGCAAGTTCTGGGCGCTGTTCTCGGGCCTGACCACCATGATGGTGCGCCATCGCTACAACGAACTGGTGGAACGGCTGGTGGTGGCGCGCGGAGGAGACATACGCTGAGCGCCAAAGAGGTCAGGATTCGTCCAGTGCCCGCTCGAGGTCCAGCATCATGGCGTCGCCCCCATCGCGAGGCCCATAGCGCTTGAGCACACGGCCATCTCGGGCGACCAGAAACTTGGTGAAGTTCCACTTGATGGCGCGTGTTCCCATCCATCCTGGGGCTTCGGCCTTCAGGCGTTTGAACAGCGGATGGGCCTTGGCGCCATTGACCTCGACCTTTTCCATCAAGGGAAAGGTGACACCGAACTCACGCTCACCGAAAGCGCAGAACTGCTCGGCGGACTCCGGCGACTGCCGTGCGAACTGATTGCAGGGGAACCCGAGCACGGTGAAGCCGCGCTCGCGGTGTTCACGATAGAGCGCCTCCAGCTCCGCCAGCTGAGGGGTGAAGCCACACTTGCTCGCCACGTTCACCACGAGCAGCACCTGGCCACGCAGGGCGCGGAGGTTGAAGGGCTCGCCGCTATGGGTGCGGCACTCGACATCATGCAGGGTCATGGGATGAACTCGCGCTTACTGTCTTCACGATGACATGCCAGACGTCATTGCGCCAGTCGCAACGCCCTGACGGCAAAGCGGCATTCAGTTGTCCCCCTCGCGCTCGAGCAGCAACTCGAGGGCCAGCCGCGTATCCGGCGTCACGCCGGCGAGCTCGAGGGCTCGACGCGGTGACATCCAGGCCACACTGGCGACCTCCTCGGCCTGCAGCGACAAGGGGCCGTCCCACTCTACGCAGTAGACGCTGCCGAAGATGCGATACCCGTCCTCATCGTAGCGAAACTCCAGGCAATGGCGCAGCGCTACTGCGCGGATACCGAGCTCCTCGGCCAGCTCACGACGTGCCGAGACGTGGACCGCCTCCCCGGCGCCGACCACGCCTCCCGCCGCCAGATCCAGTCCACCGGGAAAGGCTTCCTTGGTCAGCGTTCGATGCTGCACACACAGTTCACCACGGCGATTGCGTACCACGATGTAGGTGGCGCGGTGCCAGAACCGATAGCGGCGCATTTCTGCGCGCCAGGCGCTGCCACAGGGACGATTGCGGGCATCCACCACCTGCACACGCTCCCGGGCGATCACCGCTGCGGGCGCCTCACGCTGGTTGTCAGGGGACGCCTCGCCAGCATTCGTCACGCCAGAGGCCGTGGGAGCCGAGTCGAAAGAGGAAACAGGGCACATCGAAGGGCTCCACCGAGAAAGCCCCAAGACTACCCATCCCGTCCCGTTGCGTCATCCCTCTCGTTTGACCCGAGGGGCACAGCACACCATGCTGAATATCAGGTCTTTCGTCATCAGGACAGGGCCATGCATGACCAAGCTCCGCGAGAGTGCCTGGCGAGCCACCGGGTCGACAATCAGCCGTACTCTCTTCCCTTCGACGCCTTCGCCGACGACGCCGTGCTTCAGTTCTGGCTGGCCCATCTGGCGCCGGCCTGGGTGAGTTGCCGACTGTCCCTGCTGGGCCAGGATGTCGGTCGTGCGGAGACCCAGCGACTGGGTGACGAGGCCAACCGTCACCCACCCTCATTGCGACTTTTCGATCGTCACGGTCGCCGGCTCGACGCCGTCGATTACCACCCGGCCTACCACGCCCTGATGCGCCTGGCTACCACCCGTGGCGTCCATACCATGGCCTGGACGGAGGAGGGGCGCGGCGGTCATCAGGCGCACGTGGCGGGACTCTATCTGCTGACCCAGGCCGAAACTGGCATCTGCTGCCCGGTGACCATGACCCATGCCGCCTACCCGGTGCTGCGTCGAGAACGCTCGCTGCCGGATTGGTGGACCTCTCGACTGCTCGTCGAGGACTACGATTCCAGGGCCCTACCGGCGAGCGACAAGCACGCCCTGACCTTCGGCATGGCGATGACCGAGAAGCAGGGTGGCAGCGATGTGCGCACCAACACCACCCGAGCCGAACATGGCGAGGACGGCTGGCGCCTGTACGGACACAAGTGGTTCATGAGCGCCCCCATGTCCGACGCCTTCCTGACCCTGGCTCAGCGAGACGAAGGCCTCAGCTGCTTCCTGGTGCCTCGCTTCGCCCCTGATGACGAGCGCAACGCCATCGAGATTCAGCGACTGAAGGACAAGTGCGGCAATCGCGCCAATGGCTCCGCCGAGATCGAATATCGGGGGGCCTGGGCCCACCCGCTCGGCGCCCCTGGACGCGGCATCGCCACCATCCTGGAAATGGTTCAGCAGACCCGTCTCGACGCCGCCAGCGCCCCGGTGGGCATGATGCGCCAGGCCTGGCGCGAGGCCTGGCAGCATACCTGTCAGCGTCATGCCTTCGGGGCGCCCTTGGCCGAGCAGCCGGTGATGCGAGCGGTACTGGCGGATCTGGCGCTGGAGGTGGAGGCCGGCGTGGCGCTGATGCTGCGCACCGCTCAGGCCTTCGACGGCGCCAGCCGCGGGGATGAGCAGGAGCGCGCCCTGGCCCGACTGCTGCCGAGCCTGGCCAAGTACTGGCACAACAAGCGCGCCCCCGGCTTCATGGCAGAGGCCATGGAGTGCCTCGGTGGCATCGGCTACGTCGAGGAAGCACCGCTGGCGCGGCTCTACCGCGAAGCGCCGGTCAATTCCATCTGGGAAGGGTCCGGCAACGTGATCTGCCTCGACGTGCTGCGGGTCATGGCGCGACACCCCGAGGCCATGGCGGCCCTGTATCAGCTGTTCGAGCATGCCCGAGGTGGACATCCGGATCTGGATCGCGCCTTGGCCCTGCTGCCTCAGCCGAAGACCCGCGAAGACCTGGTGCCCAGGGCCCGCTGGCTGACCCAGTGGCTGGCCCAGTGCACCCAGGCAGCGCTGCTGGTCCAGCACGCGCCCCACGAGGTGGCGGATACCTTCTGCCGCACCCGCCTGGGCCAGCACCCGAGCCCGGCCTATGGCGTGTTGCCGACGGCAAGTCCGCTGGACGCCATCCTCCATCGCTCGGCGCCAGCATGAACCGACATCGCCAGCAGCCTCGGCCACGAAATGCTCGCAGCCGACGGCGGCCTTATCCCGCCAGCACCCTCAGCGCCAGCCCCAGCAGCAGCACCCCGCTGATGCGATTGATCCAGTGGGCGCGAGCCTGGAGCCAGGGCAGCACGCGGGAGTGCGACAGCCCCAACGCCACGATGACGTACCAGCCACCGTCGATCAGCATCGCCGTCAGCACAATGATGGCACGCTCGATCGAGGACATTTCGGGACTGACAAACTGACTGAGCAGCGCGACGAAGAACAGGATCAGCTTGGGATTACCCAGGGCAACCAACAGCCCTTCTCTCGCAGCGACGCGGTGACTGGCGGCGGTGGGTCGGGCGCCCAGCGCTCCGCCACGCCCGGCCCTCAGCGCCTTTATGCCAAGCCAGGCCAGATACAGTGCCCCACCGATCGTGATCACGCGAAAGGCGGAGGGATGGCGTTCGATCACCTCCCCCAGTCCCCACACGGTCAGCAAGGCGTAGAGGCCGACGCCCAGCGCATGGGCGATAGCCGCCACCACCCCGGAGCTGCGCCCCCCTCCCAGGGTATGACGAAGCACCAGGGCCAGACTTGGACCAGGAGACATGGCCCCCATGGCACAGATGGCGGCCAGAGACATCCACAATGACAGCGGCATCACACTCCCTCGTGAGAATTCCGATGGACTAGACGACGAATGGCGCACAGTTCAGCGTGCTGACACCTACGACCCACGGCGCTCAGCGGCCATCCTTTGCGGCCTGAATCAAAAAAACCATTCTTCGGAAATGACAAAGTTCACGCCCAATGGTCATTTACAAGCATATTAGTATCGATAACGATACTAAATCGGCATCACCAAAAAACGATAACGATCAATCATCGCATGGGAACAGGGAGGGGACGATGTCTGCCCTTCAGGAAGGTCCGATCGTCCGGCTGATCACGCACCCCAACGTGCAGTCGCAGTTGTTCACCCATCACCTGAGTCAGGTACTCGACTGCCAGGTCAGTCCTCTTGCCCCGGAGGCGGTGTCCGGCCTGGAAGCGGAACTGTCGAACTCACCTCCTGGTGTGCAACTGTGGCTACTGGACGCCGATCAGCTATCACACAGCGACATGCATCGCTGCCACGAGCTCAAGGCACAGTTTCCCGACATTCTGCTGGCGGCGTTCAACCTGGCCAACCAGGAACAAGCCGCTGAATTGTTGGCGTCATTGCACCTTCAGGGCATCTTCTATCGCCGCGACGAACTGGACAATATCTGCAAGGGAATCATCCAACTCCTCGATGGCGCCCTGTGGATGTCGCGTCCGCTGCTTCAGCAGATGTTCGAATATTTCCGACGACAGCAGTTCAACACCTACCGTCCCGTCGCCGGCCTGACCCAGCGGGAGCTGGAAATTCTCGGCTTCATCGGCAACGGCGCGTCCAACCAGGATATCGCCACCCAACTGTTCCTGAGTGAGCATACGGTCAAGTCTCACCTGTACAACATCTTCAAGAAGATCAAGGTGCATCACCGCGCCGAGGCCGCACACTGGGCGCGCAAGCACCTGGGCATCCCGCCCCCCATGACCAAGAATTCACATCGCAGCCGTCTGCCCCGGGAGCTCGAGCCTCGCTGAACCGAGCACGACATGGCCTTGCGGCCAGGCTCACTGCAACGAGAACAACATCGTCGCCCCGGCACCACTGCTGGACGAGGAAGAACGATTGCCACGCCCGGTGACCAGCACCTCCAGCCGGCCCCCGGACGCCTGCTGGATGACGGTCATGCTGAACCTTCCGTCAGGCAGGCGCTCTACCCGAGGCGCCCGTCCCGCCCAGGTCCCGCTCCTGTGCTCCTGCCCTGGGCCCGTCCACTCCCACTGAGCGGTGAAGGGAATGCCCTGGGTCCCGGAGAAACGTACGACAATATCGGCCACGGCAATGCCTGTGGCCGCGAGGAAAAGCCCCAGCCCGAGGACACACCCTGAGAACCGGTGAGTGAATCGGCCCATCTCCCTCCTCCTTTGCTCATCCAGGCGATGCCAAAGGCTGCGGCTGCGCTGCTCGCCAGGCCTTGAGCGAGAAGTCGATGAGCGAAAAGTCGACGAACGAAGGCGCTTATTAAACAAGCCCATTAGACAAGCCCAGCGATTCAGACAAGCCTAGGCGCTGTCCGAAAAGTCGACGAGCGAAGGTTAGACAAGGCAAAAATCGGTGAGAAAGCGCAGTTTACGGGGTGTAAATGAGCATTTTGACCGGGCTGGCGCACCAGCCGATTTTTAACGCCGTATTACCGAGCGCAGGCACTTTTCAGACAAGCCCTAGCGATGAAACTGACGCTCTCGCTCCGGCTGCCACAGTATCTCTTCCACCCGCCAGCGCCCTGGCTTGCCCAATGCCACCTGGGTCGTCCACTCTTCCCCGACCCGACGGGTCAACAGCTCGGCGCCCAGCGGCGCCATCACCGATAGACCATCTTCGGTCGTCGCCAGCGAATGAGGATAGACCAGCGTGCGCGTCAGAAGTCGGTCCGTGTCGACGTCCCTGAGCACAACCTTGCTGTTCATGCTGACCACGTCATCGGGCATCTCGTCCGGGTCGCGAATCTCGGCACGCTCCAGTCGCTCTTCCAGCAGGTCGGCGGCAGCCCGTTCGGTTCCGCAGGCTTCATCGATCAGGCGCTGTAAACGCTCCGCATCAAGACGGTTGGCAAGTCTCAACGACATCCTTGGCACCTCACTGCTAAACGTCGGCCTGCGTCGAAGACAACGATCGAGAATCAGGCCTGGCAACAAAAAAAGCCCTCCCCGATATAGGGAAGGACTCGTATCAGTTTCAGCATACGACAACTTCTAAAAATAAGAAACTACTTATATTAAACTCGCACCCGCCTCGCCCCTTGCCTGGACACCGTTCTGTCGCCGTCGCATCGACAAGCGCGGACGCAGTTGACGACCGATGTGACAGGCCTGGCAAGTCTGCCTCTACACCGCCGCCTGCCTCCGGAGTCGACGAGCGCGCTGGGTTCACGGCATGGACAGGCGGCTTTTCCAGACCCCATACTACGTCGCTTTACCCACGCCCGAGGCCCCATGCCGACGAGTTCCACCGCTTCAGAGTCCTCTCCAGAATCCTTGACCGAACTGCTCGACCAACTACAGGCCGCCAGCCAGGACAAGCGCTGCCTGAGTCTGGCTGAGGTCATCAACGCCGTCGGCAGGCGCAGCTTTGCCCCCATCCTGCTGGTCGCAGGCCTGGTCACGCTCACTCCGCTGATCGGTGATATCCCCGGTGTGCCCACCATGATGGCGCTGCTAGTCGTGCTTGCTGCAGCACAACTGCTGGCCGGAAAAAAGAGCGTCTGGCTTCCGGCCTGGCTGGCGCGGCGTGAGGTGGAGACCGACAAGGTCGAGCGAACCATCGGCTGGCTGCGCAAGCCGGCCGCCTGGATCGATCGGTTGTTGAAACCGAGGCTGACTGTATTCACCGGTCAGATCGCCCGTTACCCCATCGGCCTGGCCTGTCTGGCCATTGCGCTCGCCACCCCACCGATGGAGCTGATTCCATTCAGTGCCACGCTCGCCGGCGCGGCTCAGACCATGTTCGGCCTGGCCCTGCTGGCGCGAGACGGCCTGATGGCGCTGCTGGGCTATCTCTTCACCCTATCGACCGCCTGGGTGGTGCTGGTGGCGCTCTAAGCTTGGCCAACGGTTCTGCCTTTCTCAGCCTGAGTCGAACCGATCGTGCTCTAACGCTGGCCGCAGGAGCGGTCGATGGCCTCGAGCCATTTTGCCACCGCCTCGGCGCCACCGTCGGGCACGCCCATCACCCGATCGCCGAGGTAGGCCGCGCGACCAAAGCGTGGATGCATGTGGGCCGAAGCCTCGACGCCGCGCCAGGCCGCCTCGACCGCCCGAGCAAAGGCCTGAGATCCGTCCAGTCCCTCTGCCAGCGCGGCCTCGAAGGCCTGGCTGGCCGGCATCAGAGCATCCAGCATGGTGCGATCCCCAGGAGCAGCACCTCCGATCTCGGCGATAGCGTCGCCGGCGGCCTTGAGCGCTCTTGCCCAATCCTGTGCCGCGACCTCCCCTTCGCTCGGCAATGCCTGCGACGCACGCAGCAGGGCAAAGGCGTAGAAGGGACCTGAGCTTCCTCCAATCGCTCGCCTCAGGGCCTCCCCGGCTCTGGCCAGGCAGTCGGCAGGCGAACCAAAAGCGCTGTCCGGCAGCTTGCGCAGCGCCTGGGCCGCGCGCACCATGCTGGCCCCCAGGTCGCCGTCGCCAGCGGCACTGTCGAGCTCGGTCAAGCGTTCCTCGCTGGCCACCATGGCGCTCGCCACCGCCGCCACCGCTCGCTGAAGTCGCTCGCAGGGTGGTCCAGCCTCGTCGGCGCCTGGCTGCGGCTCATCAAGCACGCTGGCAGTCACACTCTTCACCTCTGCTGCCACTTCGGCACTGCCTGGCCAGATGCGTACCTCGGTCGGCGACGTGAGCAAGTCCTCGCGGGCTTCGTCGAGCACCATCAACGACAGCGAGCACCCCGGCATTTCCAACGCCGTCATGAAGTTGCCGCACCACCCCAGCACCGGCTCGGCCCCCAGCTCACGCAGCCTGGTCAAGGCCCGTCGCGCCACGATGGCAAGCTCCATCGGCGGTGTGCCGCCGAGACCATTGACCAGCACACCCAGGCGACACCCCTTCACCGACAACGCCTGGCTCAGAGATTCCAGCATGCTATCGACGATGGTATCCGCCGGCAGCATGGCCGACTTGCGAACCCCTTTCTCGCCATGGATGCCCAAGCCGAACTCGATCTCGTCATCACCGAGTTCGAACCCCGGCCGGCCGACCGCCGGCACCGTGCAGGCCCCCAAGGAAATGCCCATGGTCGCCACCGATTCGGCCGCTCCCCGAGCCAGCGCGGCGACCTCCTCGAGGGGTAGACCACGGGCCACAGCGGCACCGGCGATCTTGTGCACCAGTACCGTACCGGCCACACCACGACTCTGCTCCCGGGGTAGTGAATCGCGCAGCGCCACGTCATCGGCGACCATCACCACCTCCACTGGAATCCCCCGGACCCTTGCCAGTTCAGCGGCAAGGCGGAAGTTGAGACGATCCCCGGTATAGTTCTTTACCACCAGCAGGGCCCCACGTGGACCGGCGCAGGCAAGGATCGCCGCCAGCACGGCATCGACGCTCGGTGAGGTAAAAACGTCTCCCGCCACGGCGGCCGTCAACATGCCGCGCCCGACGTAGCCAGCGTGGGCAGGCTCGTGTCCGCTGCCGCCGCCGGATATCACCGCCACCGGCCGACGCTCAGGGTCTTCAGGCAAGCTAGCGTCGATGACCACGTTTTCTTCATCCATCAGCGCAAGCCCAGGATGAAGGGCCACCATGCCTTCCAGCATCTCGCGAACGCTGCCTCTGGGATCGTTGATCAGCTTCTTCATGATGAGCCTCCTGCCCGACGGTGGATTCAGAATGGCAACATGGATGAGCCTCGAACCCTTGTAAAGCCGGCGCACGAGCATCGCCCCGCGCTTCACGCACGACCAGGGTGCGCTGAAGCGAAGAGCTGGCCACAGTTTTTTCCGCAACACTGGACCAGTTGTGCCCAAAAAACAGCAAAGTAGCGCTATCGCACAACCATGCTCATGGCCACCTGATCCTGATCAAAGGCACAGCCGTCCAAGGGGGCTATTCTGATCCTGCCGACCAAGGATTGGTCGAGTGACAAGTCACCGACGGCATGGACGCCGTCGCATCGCCTTTCGGGGGCAAGAGGCGGCATTCCGTCCCTCTTCCCAGCAGGGACCGATATGAAAACCTCTCGCCATGACCTGAAACTGTCCGACCCGCTTCACGACTACCTGCAGCACCCTTCCACACGACACGCCGTGGACGCCCTGCTCGCCCATGAGCTGGAGCACCTGGCGGTCGGCATGCAGTGGGACGAACTCATCAACCACTGCAATACGCTGATTCTGGCGCATCAGATCCGCAACGATTATCTAGAAGTCCTGCTGAAGGCGTCGAAGCGCATCTGGAAGCCATTGATCAAGGGCACCATCTGGCGCGAGCTCTCCATCGGAGAACTCCCCCCAGAACAGCAACCGAGCCCCCAGAACGTCTGGACCCAAGGGTTGTTTCGGTGCTTCATCAACCGCGACAACGGCCAGCCACTGACCACCTTGCTGAGCTGGCATCAGGGCGAAGGGCTGGTGGCCGCGTTCAGCATCGAACCGCGGGATATTCACGACATTCCGCCAGGGTGGGAGATCGATGGACAGGACTCCCGCTACTGGCGGACCCAGCCTGGCCTAGCCGAGTATCACCACTCTTCGCTGCTGGACATTTCATCGCTGGCAGGCCTGGCCGAGACCGCCATCACCGCCCTGAGTCAGGCTGAAATCGAGCCATCGTGAACGAGTAAACCGGCGCCCCCCCTTCGCCGCAAACAAAGCATATCGGCCTTGCTCCATGCCTTGCGGGGCGCCTTTCGGCCTATTGGTCCCGCACAAATACTCGCTCTCCGGCAATCCAGGTTTCACTCACCCGGGTTTGCCAGAGCTCAGCCGGATCGGCACGCAGGATATCGGTATCCACCAGTACGAAATCCGCCCACTGCCCCGGCATCAAGCCACCCAGGCTACCCTCCTGGTGCGCCGCGTAGGCCGCATCGACGGTAAAGCCGCGCAGGGCTTCGGCCACGGTGAGCTTCTGCCCGGGTAGCCAGCCTCCTTCGGGCTGGTCGTCGCGGTCTTCCCGAGTCACGGCGGCGTGCAGGCCGTAAAAGGGGTTGGCTGGCTCGACCGGAAAGTCGGAACCCGCGGCGATACGGCTACCACTGTCCATGAAAAAGCGCCAGGCGTAGGCACCGGCAAGACGCTCCTGGCCTAGCCGGTCACCGGCCATGTTCTTGTCACTGGTCGCATGGGTGGGCTGCATCGAGGGAATGACGCCAAGTTCCGTAAATCGCGGTATATCATCAACGCTCACCACCTGCGCATGCTCGATGCGATGGCGAAGCTCACGCCGCTGGGGATCCTGCTCCAGACTACGCGCATAGACGTCCAGAGCGACACGATTGGCGCGGTCGCCTATCGCGTGCATATTGGCCTGGAATCCCTGGCTGCTGACCTGATCGACCAGCGCCTGCAGGGCATCCTGATTCTGGATCATCAGTCCGCTGGAATCGGGTCGATCACTGTAGGGCGCCAGCAGCGCCGCGCCTCTACTGCCGAGGGCGCCATCTGCATAGATCTTGACGCTGCGAATATCCAGCCAGTCTTCGGGGTCGTCGTGGATGCCCTGCGCGAGAATCTCGTCAAGCTTCGGGTCGCTTGATGACACCATCGGATAGATGCGCACCCCCAACTCACCTGCATCGGCCCTGGAGTGGTACATCTCAAGCTCAGCGGCGCTGGCGCCGGCATCGTGCATTCCGGTGATGCCAAGTTCCTGCAGATGTGCCACGGCGGTATCGAAGGCCTTGGCCATTTCCTGTGCACTGCGCGGGGGAATCTTGTCGGTGATAAGCAGCTCTGCATTGTCGATGAAAACGCCGGTCGGTGTGCCGGCATCATCACGAATGATCTCGCCCCCTTCCGGTGCCTGGGTCTCGCCATCCACGCCTGCCATTTCCATGGCCTTGCTGTTGACCCAGATCGCATGCCCATCCACTCGACTCAGCACCACGGGGCGATCGGCAATCACTTCATCGAGCACTAGCGCGGTGGGAAATGCCTTGCCGTCCCACAGCACCTGATTCCATCCCCTGCCGCGTATCCATTCCAGATCAGGATTTGCCGCGGCGAAGTCGGCGACTGCATTCGCGCTCTGCTCGGCCGACGCCAGGCCACGCAGCTCGACCTCGAGCAGGCTATAGCCGAGCCCCATCAGATGTCCGTGGGCGTCGATCAGGCCAGGCAACAGCGTGCGGCCACCCGCATCGATCGTTGCCTGTGGTTCAGGATACTCCGATAGCAGTTGCTCATCGCCTCGTGCCACCACCTTGCCATCCTCGACGACAAGGGTGGTAAAGCTCACCAACTGGCGATTGGCATCGAAACCGTAGCCGTTGGCATCATGAATCACGGTGGTATCGGCACAAACACCAAGACTGGCGCCGGCAACCGACAACGCAAGCAACGTTTTATTGAGCATGGGCCCACCCTTTCATCTTGTTGTCATAAGGCCTGAATCAACTTTCAGCCTAGCCGTATTGTTCGGCGGCACCCTAGGAGCATGGGGGATACAAGGAAGGACTATCACCTACAAACACCGAGGAAAAAGGAGGCAAATAGGCGAAGAAAAGACCACCAGTCTGGCATACAACATCGGCACGCATTGTCACCGCTGCCTACCGAGATGCGTTCGGTGCATGCCTTAGAGTCAGGCTTGAGCGTCCTGAAGGTCTTGAGCGGATTAGGCGGTCGATTTATCGAACCGGCTGACAAAACATGGATCAGGCGAGACAAGCGCCAGAATGGGTACTGGGCCTGTTTCCAGGCTCGCTACCTTTTGCGTGGACGATGGTCGGATCGTGACAACACCGACCCTCATGATCTGCTGACCCGAGCTTGAACGGTCTCTCTGGTTGCCCATCGAAGGTACTGCTCTGGCCTATCTCGAGTCGCTAGCGCCTAGGGAACTGCAGATAGGGGAAAACGAGCGTAAGGAGGGAATACACGAACTGCATTGGGAATGGTGCCGGTGGTCGGACTCGAACCGACACACTGTTTCCAGCGGCGGATTTTGAATCCGTTTTTCGACAACTCCAGGCCGCGCTTGCAACAGGCACTTGTCGATAAATCAACCACTTGCACTCTTACATTAGTTACACACAACACGTTGATTCGCCTCAATCTGCGACCAAACTGCGACCACATTGCGCAATACCACTGCAGCGGACGAGCGTCCGCTGCAAAAGTGACGGCGGTGTCGCCGGCCATTTTCACAGTGGATCTACAACCAAGGGATCATCAGAACGGCCAGGCCTTCAGCAAACCGCTGGAGCTTCTGGAGCAACTCGCCGCCCGCAAGCGCGATGCCCTCGAGTCCGGGCGCAAGGCGTCGGGGTAGGCGGGCATCACCTACGCCGGCGATCCCAGCAACCGGCAAGCGCTGATGGAGCCCTGAACCTCGCCGCCACCACCGGCCAGACCGCATTCGCACGCTGGAAGGACAGCGATAGCCAGTTCCACGCCGACCTCCCCGTCGCCGACGTCCGCCAGGCGCTGCTCGACATCGCCAACCGCCGCAGCGAGCTGATCGCCTGCGAAGGCGAGCTCAACGCCCAGACTGCTCTGGCCGCCGAGGACCGAACGGAGCTCGAAGCTGTGGAGTGGTCGGAGGGGGTGGCGTCTCTCAACCTGCCCATTCCGGCCGGTTAACCCCCGGCCGTTTTCGTTAGGATGGGGCCGTCATGCAATGAGCAAGGGGGGCACCAGGTGGAACAGGATCTTGCGACTCAACTACTCACCAAGATGACCGAGCTGAAGGCCACCGTGGAGGACAGCGGCTCGCTGTGGGTAGTGGCACTGCCTGCGATCATCACCGGCACTGTAGGCTTTCTCGCAGCGTTCATCCCCGCCGCGCTGCTGGAGCGCCGCAGGGAGATCCGCCAATACAGGACCCTTCGTGCCTCTCTGATCGCCGAGATATCCGCCATGAGCGAACTCATGCGATCACGCGGATACCTGGAGGACCTTCAAGCGGGCGCGGAAGGAGGGCTTCCGGACCTGTCAGTGAAAGTGCCCAGCGACTACTTCAAGGTCTTCAACGCCAACGTCGACAAGCTCGGCCTGCTGGAGCCCGAGGAGGCATCTCGCATTGTCCAGCTCTACCAGCTCGTTGAAAGTGTCATCCAAGATGTGATCCCCGGCGGGATCCTCTATACCGGTGAAGGCGGAAAGGAGACCTTCCAACAGGACCTCGCCTTCCTGAAGCGCGCCCTGGACCTCGCCGACCGGCTGATCGCTGACCATGCAGCCGACCAGCAGCGACGCCGCATGGGGGCGTTATCAGCCGTTAACGGGTGGTCCGTTCGGTAGGATGGGCAGGCACTGCGGAGCATTCAGGAGAGCGATATGGCAGCAGGGACAAGCGCAATAGCGATAGTTGGCGCCATTACGGGCGTGGCGTCGTTCGGCTGGCAGGTTTTCAAGTACCTCAAGGAAGGGCCGATCCTACGCATCAAGGTCTCTCCGGGCATGCAAGTAGTTGGTCCAGATGCTGAATTGGAGGAGGAACCTTGGGCGCTGGTCAGCATTGCGAATGCTGGCTCTCTGCCCACCACGATCACCCACCTGTTTAGCCACAGCTATCAAGGGCGGTTAGATAGACTGCTTAGAAGAAAGTCCGTCACCACCACGCTCTTCCCTCATCCCGACCCAGGTCGCTTGCCTAGCAAGCTAGCGCCAGGCGAGCTCTGGACCGGGATGGTGAAGGAAGAACACCTTCGAGAATCGCTCGAGCACGCTGACCATTTGTATGTGGGGGTTTACCACGTCTTCAGCGATCGCCCCAAGGTTGTACGGGTATCTCTGGAGAGGAAGGCCCGTGAAACGGATTCTGCAAAGTCTCAGACCTAGCTGTGATCTCTCGGTAGGTTGTTCATCCGGAGCCTACCCGGAAGACTGGAGATGCGAACCAACCAATCGCTCCAGGAGGCCCGGATGAACACCCATAAGAATGCCCGTCTCACTCCGCATGGTCGAGCCCTGCTGGCCGCTCGCGTGATCGATGAAGGGCTTCGGCCCAGAGAAGTAGCGCAAGCCCAGGGCGTCAGTGTGAGAACGGTTTACAAGTGGGTGCGTCGTTTCCGCGAGGAGGGTCGCGCCGGTCTCAAGGACCGTACGTCACGCCCTGCCCGAAGCCCCTTCGCGACAGGCGCGGCTACTGTGGAGCAGATCATCGAACGTCGTCAGCAGCGCCAGACCTATCGTCAGATCGCCGAGACACTGGGCATCGGCCACAGCACGGTGGCGCGCATTCTCAAGCGCAAGGGGCTGAACCGGTTGGCTGTCCTGTCACCGGCCAGGCCCGACAACCGCTACGAACACGACGCCCCCGGGGATCTCCTGCATCTGGACATCAAAAAGCTGGGACGCTTCGAGCGACCGGGACATCGCGTGACCGGCGATCGCCAGCAGAACACGCGTGGCGCGGGGTGGGAGTACGTTCATGTCGCCATCGACGACCACACGCGATTGGCCTTCAGCAGCGTTCACCCGGACGAGACGAGTTGGAGCGCCTGCCTGGCCCTGCTTCAGGCCATGCGCTACTACGCCAGCCTGGGCATCCGCTTCATCCGGGTGCTCACCGACAATGGCGCCTGCTACCGGTCCCGGCGCTTCCAGCGCCTGTGCCGGCGGCTGAGGCTGAAACACCGCCGGACCAAGCCATATAGCCCGCGCACCAACGGCAAGGCGGAACGATTCATCCAGACGGCGCTACGTGAGTGGGCCTACGCCCGGTCATACGCCAGTTCGGCAGAGCGTGGCAGGCACCTGCCCGCCTGGCTCCATCAGTACAACTGGCATCGGCCGCATGCCAGTCTGGATTACCACCCTCCGGTTAGCCGGCTGGGCCTTTCCGTGAACAACCTGGTGGGTTTACACACCTAGCTCTCCGTGGTGCATTTATCCAGCGCGAGCTTATGCCAAAGTTTCCGCTAGGCGGTGGTGTGTGATTGATAGCCATTGCCGGCTGATGCTAAAGCGAGCGCTAGGCTGTGCCAAGTTCGGCGCGCGGTTACACACAGCCGCCTCAGTGGCTATTCCCACCAATGGGAAACAACCGGCAAGGCATCGCCCGCCAGCTGCAGCGGCTCGCCGATGAGCGGAGTGACCAGTCGATACTCACGTCCTTGGCTGGCCGCCGCAATGCGCTCGAAGGGTTCCTGCCAGGTGTGCCGGGCGAGCGCGAACTTGCCAACATGGGCGGGCAGCAGTGCCGCGGCCCTGAGCTCTTCCGCCGCTTGCGCGGCCTCCTCGGGCGTCATGTGGATATAGGCCCAGCGCGAATCGTACTGGCCATGGTCCAATGCCACCAGATCGAAGCCGTCGAAGCGTTGCCCGATCTCGGCAAAGTGGGGCCCATAGCCGCTATCACCACTAAATAGGAGCCGTCGCTCGGGGGTTTCCAGAGCGAAACCGACCCACAGGGTCTGATTGCGCTGCAGCATGCGCCCTGAGTAATGCCGCGCGGCCAAGACATGCAACGTCAGCTCGTCGTCCAGTTCCAGGGTGTCGTTCCAGTCGTGCTGGTGGACGTTCTCGGGGTCATACCCCCACTGCTCGAAATAGGCGCCTACTCCCAGACCCGTCACCACGTTACCGACCTTGGATTTCAACGCCGTGATGCTGGGATAGTCCAGGTGATCCCAGTGATCATGGGTGATCAACAGGTAGTCGATGGACGGTATATCCTCGGCGCTGTAGGGGTTGGTGCCGGCAAAGGCACGATTGGCGAAGGGGACGGGCGCGGCATCCTCGCTGAAAACCGGGTCGATCAGGATCCGCTTGCCACCCAGCTGCACGTAATAGGAGGAATGCCCCAGCCAGATCACCAGATCCTGGTCAACATTCAGCGCCTGCAAGTCCGTCTTTACTGAAGGAATGGCGTCCTCCGGCGTCAGCCCCTCATTGCTCGCACGGAGGTTCTCGACGAGTACTGACAGGAAGCTGCGGTTCTGGGTGAACATCGGGGTATCCACCAGGTTGCGGAAGGCACCGTCCACGTAGTTGGGAGAGCGCTTGATCGTGGCGAGAGCGTTACCCTCGGGCAGCTCGCCGAACTTGGGGTGCTGAAGATAAGCCCACCCTCCCAGCAGCAGTACACCGGCGAGAGTGCCGATCACCGTTACCATCTTCCTAAACTTCTTTTTCATTTCGACATTTCCTGATGGGCAACGCTCCGACGAAACAGCGGATGCAATCAGGGCTGCGGGGATGTCCCGCAGCCCTGACGGTCGGTTAACAGGCGTTCACCGTTCGAACGGCTCGAGGCGGGATCAGATCGGCTGAGCGGTGGGGCGAAACAGGATCTCGTTGACGTCGACATCCTCGGGCTCGTTGATCGCGAAGGCGACCATGCGCGCGAAGCTGTCCGCCGGAATCGCGATTTGGCTGACGAAGTCCTTGGTCTGCGTCTGGATCTCCTGATCGCTGATATGATCCAGAAGCTCCGTTGCCACCGCGCCGGGCGAGATGACGGTGGTGCGGATGTTGTAGGGCTTCACTTCCTGGCGAAGCCCTTCGGAGAGGGCGCGAACACCGAACTTGGTCGCGCAGTAGACGGTCGCGTCGGGCCCCATCTTGTGACCGTAGACAGACGACACGTTGATGATGTGCCCGGACTGCTGCTGCTTCATGTGGGGAAGCGCCGCCGCGATGCCATACAGCGTGCCCTTCAAGTTGACATCGATCATCTGCTCCCACTCGTCGATCTTGAGCTGTTCGAGGGGAGCGAGCGGCATCAGGCCGGCATTGTTCAGCAGCACATCCACCTTGCCGAAGTTCTCGACTGCGGCATCGATCAGCCGGGTGACCTGCGCCTTGTCGGTGACGTCGGTGGCCACCGCCAGGGCCTGGTGGCCTGCCTCGGTGAGTTCCTTAGCCAGCGCATCGATGCGCTCCTGGCGGCGCGCGCCTAGGACGACGACGGCGCCCCGCTCGGCGAGGTGGCGCGCCGCCGCCTCGCCGTTGCCGCTGCTGGCGCCCGTGATGACGATTACCTTGCCTTTGACGTTGTCGATCATGTCATTTGCCTCTGTGTGTTCTGTTGAATGTTGCTTGTTCAGTGTTGAAGGGTCACCCGACGCTCGTCGGGGTCACTGCGCGGCGTCCATGCGTTCGATCCGGGCCGGCAGCGGGCCCTTGGCTTCCAGCGCCGCCGTGCTGCCGTCGATCCTCCCCAGGCGAACCAGGCCCCGCGCGTAGCCGAAGTCGCGATAGAAGATCGCCAGGTTTCCCCAAGGGGCGTAGAGGGTGATATCGCCGACCTCGGGGTCGATGCCCTCGGGCTCACTCTCCGTCGGTAGCGGGCCGGGAAGGTCCGCAACCTTCTCAATGGCGTGAAAGTCCTCGAGGCTCAGTTCCAGCGGCAGCATGTCCGCAAAGGCCCGGGCGGCCGGGGTGTCCTCGAGGGTCGCCGCGAGCGTCTGGCCTTCCAGGACGATCTGTATCTTCATGAGAATCTCCGTTGACGGGGCGCCGTCGGCTAAGGCTTTCGCCACGCAGGCGAGGGTGACGACGGCCATGGCGGCCTTGAGGGCCTGGCGCCGCATGGGATCAGCGCACCGTGTAGCCGCCGTCGACGGCCAGGGCGTGGCCCATCACAAAGGTCGAGCCGGGGCCGCACAGCCACAGCACCGGGTCGGCGATCTCCTCGGCGGTCCCCAGGCGACGGGCCGGGACCTGCTCCATCAGGATATCCATGGCCTCGGTCTCCTGCTCCTTCATGCCGGCGACCATCGGCGTATCGATGATGCCGGGGCAGACGGCGTTGATGCGGATGCCCTGGGCGGCATACTCGAGCGCCGCGGTCTTGGTCAGGCCGTGCACGCCATGCTTGGCGGCATGGTAGGCGCCGCGGCCCGGCACGCCGACGAAGCCGCCGAGCGAGGAGCAGTTGACGATGGCGCCGCTGCACTGCTCGCGCATCTGGCGCAGCTCGTACTTCATGCACAGCCACACGCCGCGCAGGTTGATGCCGTTGACGCGATCGAACTCCTCGCTCTCGAGGTCCGCGGTCTCGGTGGCGATCGACTGCACGCCGGCGTTGTTGAAGGCGGCATCCAGCGCGCCGAAGGCCTCGACCGTCTGCTCGACCATGGCCTTCACCGAGGCCTCATCGGTCACGTCGCAGGTGATGGCCAGGGTCTGGGCGCCGTTGGTGGCCAGCTCGTCGGCGGCGGCCCGAACGGCATCGCCATTCACGTCGGCGAGCGCCACCATCGCGCCGGCCTCGGCGAAGGCCCTGGCCGTGGCCAGCCCCATGCCGGACGCGGCGCCGGTGACCAGTGCGACCTTGCTCGTGAAATCATGACTCATGCGTGCTCTCCCGAAGTAAGTGATGGAGAGGATGGTACGCCGGGCTCGCCAGCACGATTAGCCCGGACAATTTGCAAGCACTCATGATTACGGCTCATCAATCACGAGCGATGGCCACGGCCAGCGCGATCACGGCGCGTCGCCGGCGTACTGCTCGTCGGTGACCGGTTCCATCCAGACGACGTTTTCGCCGTCCTTGAACTGCTGGATCGCCATGTGGGTGACCGCGGTGGTCGCGGTGGCGCCGTGCCAGTGCTTGACCTCCGGCGGGCACCACACCACGTCGCCCGGCTCCATGAGCCGCTTCTCCTCGCCCTCTTCTTGCACCCAACCGGCGCCGTCGGTCACCACCAGCACCTGCCCGGCGGGATGGGTGTGCCAGTTGGAGCGCGCCCCCGGCAGGAAGGTCACCTTGCCGCCGTTGACGACGAACGGCGCCTCGTTGGAAAAGACTGGCTCGATATAGGCGGTGCCGGTGAACTTGTCGTCGGGGCCCATGAAGCCCTCACGGGTGCCATTCTTGATGACCTCCATGCTCTGGGCGACGGCGCCGGTCGACACCAAGGCAGCGGTCAAGGCGATAGCGCTGAATCGGATCATGCGAACTCTCCTCGAGTGGGGTAAGCGGCAAGCCTCGGGGCTGCCGGAATCGGTGGGGGGATAGCCGAGGCGCGGCAAAAGCCCGGTAGGGGCTACGCCGAGGGGGCCTCTCGTTCGATGTCATGGCGCAGCCAGGCCACGCCGCCGGGCAGGGTCTCGCAGGCGCGCAGGTGAAGGCGCTGTCCCGCCGCGGGGCGGCTGCCCGGCGGACCCGTGTGGTCGAAGATGGAGGGCTCGCCGGCGAGGCCATCCAGGGCCGGGCAGACCAGGATGCTCAGCGCATCGATGAGCCCCGCCGCCAGGAAGGCGCCGTTTGTGACCCCGCCGCCTTCGAGCAGCAGGTGCTCGACGCCGAAGGCCTCGCCGAGCGTGGCCAGCGCCGGGGCGAGGTCGTCGCCGTCCGGCCCGGCGAAGAGATAGGTCACGCCGGCCTCGCGCAGCCGGGTGAGCCGTCGCTCCGCGACCCGCTCCGAGAGGATCACCACCACGTGGTCGCCCTCGACGTGATCGGCCTCAAAGCGCAGTCGGCCAGCGGGATCGATCGCCACGCAGAGATCACGGCCGGCGCGCGCCGCCAGGTGCGGGGGGCGCGAGCGCGGCGCCTCGAGCCGTTCCGCCTCGGCGTGCTCGGTGACGAATTCCGCCATGGTCCGGCGCCCGACGATCCAGCCTTCGGCCTTCAGCCGGCTCGCCGCCGCCTCGTAGTGGCGCGCCACGAGCTCATCGATCCGGCCGTCCGCCGGGTCGCCCCAGCGCTGTGGATGCAGACGGCCGTCGAGGGAGGTGATCATGTGGCAGGTGATGCTGGGGCGCATGGCGTCTCTCCCGGGTCAGCCGGCATAGTCCCGGTCGCTGACCTTCTCCTGCCAGGTCACCACCGAGCCGTCGACGGCTTCCTGGATGGCGATGTGCGTCATGGCGACCTCCGGTGCCGCCCCGTGCCAGTGCCTCTCGTTGGCCGCGAACCAAATAACGTCCCCGGGGCGAATCTCCTCGACCAGGCCGCCTTCGCGCTGCACGCGCCCCACCCCCTGGGTCACGATCAGGGTCTGACCGGCGGGATGCGTGTGCCAGGCGGTGCGCGCCCCCGGCTCGAAGGTCACGGCGGCGCCGGAGGCGGTCCCGGGCGCCTCGGCCGAAAACAGCGGATCGATTCGCACGGTGCCGGTGAAGTACGCCTCCGGCCCTGGTTGGGACGCTTGGCTGCCTGCGCGGGTGATCTTCATGGTGAACTCCTCTCGCAATGCGATACCGGCTCCGTGATACCTGCTCTCGCGACGCGCAACCTGCCAGGGGACCGGGGAGGCCGGGGTGGTGGAAAGAGCAGCGGAACAGAGCGGATACCAGAAAAGATGGTGTGCCTATCAAGATAGTGGGCACCCGCTTATCGATAAACGGGGGTGGGCGACTAGAAGTTATGAAATTGGTTCATGAGTCTGCCTCTCCTCCGAGCCGTTCGAAGCGATAGACGAGGGCCGGTCCACCGGGCTGCGCGTAGGCGAGTTCGGCGGTCACCATGGCGAAGGGCTCGACGAAACGAGCCGTGTGCAACGGACCGGCGTCAAGGGGCTCATAGCCGACGTCACGGATCAGCCGGCGGGCCACCGACTTGGCCCCGGCATCGTCGCCGTAATAGAGCAGCTGGGGGCGCAGCGAGACGGCTTCCCGCGCGGCGAAGACCTCAAACAGGGCTTCGCTGGGACAGGTATTGAAGGCCGAGACGAATCGCGCCCGGGGCAGCCGCCGCGCCAGCGCCTCCGCTCCCGAGGTGGTGGTGCCCAGCACCAGGTCCCGGTTGTCGAGATCGAGGGGCACGCAGCAGTTGACGACCACCCGGTCGGCCAGGTCGCCGGCCTGCCCCAGCACATCGTCGATCCTCGACCAGTGCACGGCCAGCAGCACGGCGTCGGCCCCGTCGATGGCCTCGGCGGGCGTGCCCGCTCGTGCCCCCGCGTCCCGAGCGAGGCGTTCCAGCCTCTCCGGGCGGCGCGAGTAGCTGAACGTCACGTCGTGGCCGGCCCAGGCCCAGAGGGTGCCGAGCTTGGCGCCCATCAGGCCGGCGCCGAGTATCCCGATCTTCATGAAGGTCTCCCATCAAGATGCTTCATCAGACGGTAGCACCCTGCTCGCGGCTGATAAGTTGCTACAATCGAAAAACAATTATGAGAGAGGCTCATCAATGCTGAGGGAGAACGTCACCGACCTGATGTCCTTCGTCGTCGTCGCCCGGGTCGGCAGCTTTACCCGCGCCGCGGCGCAGATCGGCGTCTCGCAGTCGGCGTTGAGTCACGCCGTGCGCGGGCTCGAGAGCCGACTCGGCGTTCGCCTGCTGACGCGCACCACGCGCAAGGTAACGCCGACGGCGGAAGGGGAGCGCGTCCTCGAG
The DNA here is from genome assembly GCF_040147045.1 of Halomonas sp. EF61. NCBI lineage: Bacteria > Pseudomonadati > Pseudomonadota > Gammaproteobacteria > Oceanospirillales > Halomonadaceae > Halomonas > Halomonas sp. EF61. The sequence continues at coordinate 1,240,028 of NZ_JAMSHM010000002.1, forward strand.
CGGATCGCGCCCCACTTCTCGCAGATCGAGGAGGAGCTAGAGGCGCTGGTCGAGATGCGCGACCGGCCGGCCGGGACGATCCGCATCACCGCCACCGATCATGCCGCCGACGCCGTGATCTGGCCGAAGCTGGCGCCGGTATTGAAGGCTTACCCCGAGCTCAAGGTGGAGGTCGTCACCGACTACAGCCTCACCGATATCGTGGCCGAGAAGTTCGATGCCGGCGTGCGGCTGGGCGAGCAGGTCTCCGAGGGCATGATCGCCGTGCGGGTCGGCCCGGACTTTCGCATGCTGGTGGTCGGCTCGCCCGCCTACTTCGAGGGGCGGGAGAGGCCGCGGGTCCCCCAGGACCTGACCGACCACGACTGCATCAACCTGCGCCTCTCCACCCATGGCGGCCTCTACGCCTGGGAGTTCGAGAAGGCGGAGCGCGAGCTGAAGGTGCGGGTGGACGGCCAGTTCACCTTCAACACCATCTATCCGGTGGTGCGGGCCGCCCTCGCCGGGTACGGTCTCGGTTACGTGCCGGAGGACCTGGTGCGCCCCCACCTCGATAGCGGCGAGCTGGTGGCGGTACTGGAGGACTGGAGCCCGCCGTTTCCCGGCTACTTCCTCTACTACCCCCATCGCCGGCAGTCGTCCCTGGCCTTCGGGGTCATCGTGGACGCCTTGAAACATCGCTCCTGACGCCGTCATTCATGAACCTCCTTCATAACAGCATCCTGTTCGGCAGGCTTGTTCCCTAGCTCACCCGTTGCCACCGTGAACGGCGGTTCGGCACGTATTGCCTCGAGGACCGAGCCCCCTCATGACCAGGAGACGACGATGAAACTCGCATCCGCTTCATTGCTGACACTCGCCATGTCGACGGCAGCGGCCCTGCCTGCCCTGGCTGACGACCCCGCCCCCTCCTCGGACGTGCCCGGCACCGAGGAGATTGCCGCCGTCTCTCCGGCGCTTGCCGCCTACCAGGAGGACCTGGTGCTGGGTGAGGTCTGGGCTCGCGAGGGACTCTCGCCCCGGGACCGCAGCGTCGCCACCCTGGCGGCCGTGATCGCGCGCAACCACCGCGTCGAGATGCGGGCCCAGGTCGAGCGGGCCCTCGACAACGGCGTCGACCCGGCGGTGATCTCCGAGACCATCACCCATTTGGCCTTCTACACCGGCTGGGGCAATGCCATGTCGGCGGTCGCCATCGTCCAGGACGTCTTCGCCGAGCGCGGGATCGGCGAAGATCAGCTACCCGACGCCGACCCCGAGCTGCTGCCGCTCGACGAGGAGGCCGAGCAGGCCCGCGAGGCGAGCGTCGAGGCCACCTACGGCGGCTCCTCCGACGGCGTGCTCCAGTACACCACCGACGTGCTCTTCCGCGACCTCTGGCTGCGCCCGGCCTTGAGCCCGCGCGACCGCAGCCTGGTCACGGTCAGCGCCCTGATCGCCGCCGGCAAGATCGAGCAGGTCGGCTTCCATCTCAATCGCGCCATGGACAATGGCCTGACCCGCGGCGAGGCCTCGGAGCTGCTGACCCAGCTGGCGTTCTATGCCGGCTGGCCCAACGTATTCTCGACCCTGCCGGTCGCCAAGGAGATCTTCGAGTCACGCGCCGAGTGACGCCCGATCCGCCGGTCGTGCCCCCCGAACCGAAAAAAAGCTCCAGGAGAGAGTGATGCCCACCCTGACGATCAACGGCTAACAGCATGACGTGGACGTACCGGAGCGGATGCCGCTGCTCTGGGCGCTGCGCGACGTGGTCAACCTGCCCGGCACCAAGTTCGGCTGCGGCCAGGGCCTGTGCGGCGCCTGCACGGTGCACCTGGACGGCCAGGCCACGCGTTCCTGCATCACCCCGATCTCCGCCGCCCAGGGGCGCGAGATCACCACCATCGAGGCGCTGGCCGAGGACGCCACCGGCCGGCGGGTCCAGCAGGCCTGGCTGGACCTGGACGTGGCGCAGTGCGGCTACTGCCAGGGTGGTCAGATCATGATCTTGCCCACGAACAGTGGACACCCCGTTAAGGCAGTACACTGAACGAGGTGACCCTATGGCAAGGCAAGCAGCATCGATGAAGAAGACCCGTACCCGTTACACCCAGGCCTACAAGGATGAGGCCCTGGCACTTGCTGATCGTGTTGGTACCAGTGCCGCCGCTCGTGAGCTGGGGCTTCAGCCCAGCCAGTTCTACCAGTGGCGAGCCAAGGCCCAGCAGCAGCAAAGTGCTTCGGCCCGCGAGCAGGCCTTGGCTGAAGAGAACGCGCGCCTCAAGCGTCAGCTGGCTGAGCAGTCGGAAGAGCTTGAAATCGCAAAAAAAGCCGCGGTGTACTTCGCGAAGAGCCTGAAGTGAAGTACGCCTTCATCCAGCAGCATCGTCAGGCATTCAGCGTTCAACGGATGTGCGCGTTTCTCGGCGTTGCCCGCAGCGGCTACTACGCTTGGCGACAACGTGGTGGTGGGCCGTCTCCCCGCCGCTGCCGACAAGCGATCACCGATCAGCGTGTGGCTCAGGCCTTCGAGAAGGGGAAGGGGCGCTCAGGCGCCCCCAGGCTGACCCATGACCTGAACAATGCTGGCGTAGCAATCTGCCGCAATACCGTGGCCGCCAGCCTCCGTCGGCAGAACCTGCGCGCAAAAGCCGCTCGCAAGTTCAAAGCCACCACGAATTCACGGCATGGCCTGCCAGTCGCACCAAACCTGCTGGAGCAGGACTTCACCGCTACGGCACCGAATCAGAAATGGGTCGGCGACATCACCTACCTGGCGACCGGTGAAGGCTGGCTCTACCTGGCCGTGCTGGTCGACCTGTACTCACGCAAGGTGATCGGCTGGGCGATGAGCGAGCGCATGACCGCTGACCTGGTCGGCGATGCACTGAAAATGGCCCTGTGGAGCCGGAAGATGCCCAAGGGCGTGATCGTCAACTCGGATCGTGGGAGCCAGTATTGCTCGACGCTGTACCAGTCGCTGCTGACGCGTCACGACCTCCAGTGCAGCATGAGCGCCAAAGGCAACTGTTACGACAATGCCTGCGCTGAGAGCTTCTTCCACAGTCTCAAGGTCGAAGCCATCCACGGCGAGCGATTCGAGACCCGTGAGGCGATGCGACGACAGGTGTTCGAGTACATTGAATTGGACTACAACCGGCAGCGGCGGCACAGTGCAATCGGGATGATCAGCCCAGAGGCCTTTGAGGCCCGAAAGATCGCTTAGACTGGTGTCCACCAATGCTGGGTAAGATCAGTTGCTGGGCAAGATCAACCCAGCATTAGCGGCGTAGGGTGTGCAGAAACCAGGGGGTCATTACAGCTCTGGCAGGTGTAACTACAAAGATGCCATAAGGGGAGCACAAGCACTGAAAGAAAAAACAATAGAATCAGCAGATTACGCGGCCAGTTCTCAAGCTTGAGGGCACTGATCTGGTAACACACTCAGCATCTAGCAGACGAATTTTGTAGGATAAAAATGATCTGGGTCAATGAAAATATCCCATACCCCCCTAAGATACTTAGATATAGAATCATATTTCAGTATGCACCTAACCTTAACGTGGATTGACCTACTTCGAGGATGAGATAATGAATATCCGTATTGAAAAGAATTTGGTGAGAAGCATGCACAAGGTTTCGGAATTTTTCTACAAGAACCACCTTTCGAAACTGCTTCTCGACATACAGGATGAATCTCCCGAAGCTTACCAGAAGATAATCCAGGATGTAAATTTCTCACTTGAAGATAAATTCGAGAGTGAAGTAGCTAGGCGTATGAATAATGGAAACTACGGGGGGTTGATACCGGCCAATACTCTGATGCCAGCAATGATGAGCCGGTTTGGGGTTTCGAAGAGTGACTTTTCAACCGGAGATTCTCCTGAGTTTGAAACCTTGGAAGAAATATGCAATAACTGTTCGGTAGTAGGTACCTGTTGGAAGTCTATGCGAGCAGGAGCCTCGGCCCCAGAAGCGCGAACTTTCTGCCCCAGTGCAGAAGCTTTTCAAATCAAGGGTAAGACCAGTTTATAATACCATATATGCCAGTTTACGTTCCCAAGTGCAACATCGTACCTGATGGCTCACGTTTTGCACTTGGTCATTGAGACCGCCCATACGGTATACAGACGGAACATTGAATTTCACGATTTCACACTGACCAACTCGTTCCATCGCGTCATGTACCTAGGTGTCATCCTTTCACACCGTAGCCCCCAGGCATTACCTGGCCTATTTACACATAGGAATGATTGGGCCAATCGAAATCCCCCAAAAGTTATCAGTCGGATAGACCGGGCAGTTGCTCTGCCCGGCCCCGACTAAATAGCATCTTATGGCAGCACGCCCTCATGTAACTTTGACATTCTTGCCGAGAACCAGCAAGCGAGAAATATCATTAGCCCGGCGATATCGGAGTAAAACCCAAACGAGAAGAGGCCGGCAGGAATCAGTGCCAAGATACCACCCAAGATCAATGCACCTCGGAATGCAGTACCTCGGCTACCTCTCATGTAACCAACGATACCCGAAGTCACCATATAAATACCGAGGGTTGCCGAAGCCAATGCCCAAAGTACACCTATTGGACTTCCTTCAAGAATCAGTGAAGGCGCAAACAGAAAGAGAAATGGCACCACATATGCTGGCCAAGCGAGGCGCATGGCAGACGCGCTAGTTGACCACGCCTTTGTATTTGCGATATTGGCTGCCGCGAATGCGGCCAGCGCCACTGGCGGCGTTACCATTGATAGCAAGCCGAAATAGAAGACGAAGAGATGGGCTGCTATAATCGGAATGCCGAATTCAACAAGCGCAGGAGCGACTAGTGTGGCGAGCAAGATGTAAACCCCGACTGTAGGCATCCCCATACCGAGAATTACACTTATCAAGGCCGTGATAAAAGCCAAGATTACGACATTTCCACCGCTGGCATTAATGATGTGTAGTGTAAGGTTGAAGGCCAGTCCTGAGAGATTCAGCACGCCAATGATCATACCCGCGGCCGCACAGACAATAACAAGGTTAGCCGCTGCACTTCCGGCTGACGAAACTACAAAAATGATGTCACGTAAGCTGATGCGTTTGCCTCGATAGCCAAAAACCAGGCTCACGACCAGCAATGTCAGGATGGAAAGGACGGCAGCCCTCTCGGGACGCATGTTGAGCGTAAATAACGTATAGAATAGCACTACAAAAGGGAGAAGAAAGTGCCAACCTTGACGTAGAGATTGCCATCCAGATGGAATCTCCGCTCGTTCAATGGAACGAATGCCGTGCTTGGCAGCCTGCAAGTCGACGTTGATGAAGATGGCAAGATAGTAGAGAAAAGCTGAAGGCAATGCCGCAAGCATGACATCGGAGTAGTCGATTCCGATGAGATCCGCCATTATAAAGGCTGCGGCGCCCATTACGGGTGGAACCAATTGCCCACCCGTCGAGGCAACCGCCTCGACGGCACCGGCATAGGTAGACGGAAAACCGGCTCGCTTCATCATAGGGATGGTCACGACTCCGGTTCCCACAACGTTACCGACCGCACTCCCTGATATGGAACCAAAAAGTCCAGATGCGGTGATAGCCACCTTTGCGGGACCACCACGAAAGCGGCCCATACCGGCAAGAGCAACATCATTGAAGAAATCGGCAGCCCCGCAGCGAGCCAAGAGTTTTCCAAACAACATATAGGGAACGACCACAACTACTGCCACTTTGAGGGCGGTACCGAGCATGCCGTTGGCATCAATAGCAAGATACACTAAAAGCTCTGACAGTGATGTCGGACGGCTTTGCAATTCTCCAGGGACGAGATGACCGAACAATCCATAGCCCATAAATAGCAATACTACTGCCATAATCCCCACCCCTGCAGATTTGGGGAGGTTAAGCATCATCGCTGCGAACACAACACCACTCAACACGATGAGCCAGCCAGGCATAAAGGGAGCTTCCATCGAGACGGCAGGGTAGTAGAGAGCAATATACCCACCAACCCCCAAGGTGACGATGGCACAGACGACCATCAAAAAGACGATTAAGCGATTTCTGGCCTGCTCTGCCATTAGAACGAACCCCGACGCTAATGCACAGGTAAGCACCATTGCCAGGATTTGCACATCATAAAGGGAAACTCCCAGAGCTTGGTATACATTGCCGGCGTAACCCACCGGCAATACCACGATCAACACACCGAGACACCATCTCATTAACACGACGGCTGCCTGCCCCCAGTAACGTTTCTCTTCCCCGTTGTTTTCCTGCATGGGTTACTCCATGAGTCCGGACTCGATGTAGTAGGTTTCGGCCCCTTGTTGTAGGGTCAGCCCCGAAAAAGAAGGCACCATTTCCTCAGGGGAAAACTGTGAAAACGTTTTGTAGATATTGCGCACCTTGTCCGGATTTTTATGCATGGCCTCGACAATGGTTTGAACAACATCTTCAGGCACACTTTTTCCTGCGACTAGAGCATAGTCATAGCTCATCATGGGTGTCGGTTTATCAACTCCGACATTGTCTTCCGCCGGCTCGACCATTTTGATGTAGGATGTCGGTACGAATTCTTGCATTGCCGCCTCGGCTTCAGGCGTATCATCGAGTGCTAGCCAGCGGATACCTACGGTAGCATCGGCTTCGCGAGATTTACCGCCTCCCAAAGAAAAGAATGCCGCGTCGACATTGCCTGAAATGAAATCATCGACCCCGTTAGGGACTGAAGGCACCATATGTGCTTGAAGGTCATCGATGGAAAGTCCACCAGCAGCAAGAATCCCATCGACTTGCAGCCGGAGGGTTGGCTGCGCTGTATAACCATAGGTGAGGCTATGCCCCTTAAGGTCAGATACGGATTCATACTCCGAGTCCTTCCGGACCATGAAGCCATAAGCCGAGGAATTTAGTGAGGTTATTACACGCAAGTTCTTCAGAGCGCGACCGTCGAAGGGCGAGACTCCCTGAAATGCAGCCATAACGTCAGGACTAGGGATCAACTGGATATCTAACCGTCCGGTATCGATCAACGGCATCGATTGTCCTGATCCACCGTAGGCCTGGACACGCACGTCCAATTCAGTTACCTCGCTTAGAAACTTCGCTAGTCCAGCATTGACGGCATAATTCTGCGATCCTTGTCGACCGGCCCCGATACCTAGTGTCTGCGCCACTGCGACGTTAGAAATCAGTAGACCTACACAGCATACAAGAAAGCTCATTTTAGAAAACTTCATGACGAAACTCCTCGCCTATCTTGTTGTTTAATGTCATTAGCCACAGACATGTCTTGTCGTGCTGGCCTGTCATATGGCTGTTTTTTGATAGACGCTCATGAGGCAGCACACCACAGCAACGCCTTTCAAACTTCAGACTCGGCACTCGAATGACGTCCAATTTCTCGGCAGCGGCATACCGATCGCCCCATCCATGGACTATGACTGCCCAAGCATCAGTTAAATCTTCTTTTCCTAGACCACTCCTTTATTGCTAACTTTGGATTTTTGAAATATCAAATCTGATGATGCTGAGTTCATTGTAAGAAAAGCCTCAGCAGGACAATCCAGCCACTTTGCCTGTATATTCCGAGCCTCCCTCCTTAAGGCTAATTGTGCTCCTATGTGAAAACTAATATATATTTACGGGCATCCTCATACTCTAAAAGGTATAGATTACGCCATGCGATCTGTTATTTCACAGCTCTCCATTCACAAGCTCGAGGTTTTCTGTGCCGTGGCTGAGCTCAAGAGCGTCTCCCTGGCAGCCGTGCATCTCAATATCGCCCAACCTGTGGTATCGACCCACCTCAAGTCCCTCTCCGACAAGCTTGGCGTGACTTTGACCGCGCGTAGCGGTCGTCGCATCGAGTTGACCGAGGAGGGGCAGCGCGTTTATGGGTGGGCCCTTGACGTCGTGGTGCGTACTCGCGAACTGGAACGAGAGATCGCCGATACGCAACGAGGCGTGTCCGGCAAGGTCAGCGTCGGCGCATCAATGACCCTAGGTTCTTATGTCCTGCCCGGCATCATCGCATCGATCCACCAGAGATATCCTCGTGGCGAAATTTCTGTACGAGTCATGACCTCGTTATCAGTCACCGACGCCGTTCGCCAAGGAGAGTGCGATTTCGCTTTTACGATTCTCGATCCTCGACATGAGATCAATGACCTTGAGATTGAGCACGTCCGCGACGAACGCTTAATCTTGGCCGCCGCAGACCACTTTGCGGTCCAGGCGGCAAGCACCTCGTTGAACGATCTCGCATACATCACAGCTCAATTGGGGACACCTCGACGTGATATCGAAGAATACTTGCTGATGGAGTATGGAGTGTCCCGTCGTCGTATTCTGATGGAATTCGGCCATCCCGAGGCTATCAAGCGAGCGGTCCGCACTGGCGTAGGCGTTGCCTTCCTCTTCCACTCCTCGATTCATGACGAACTGGTATCAGGCAGCCTGCGGCGTATCGATACACCAGGCATGGACCTACGGGTTCCGCTTTATCTAATACGTCGCAAGAACAAGAACCTTAACCGGTTTCAGAGCACGATGATCGAGGAGATTACCCGCTCGCTTCGCGAGCAGAACAGCTAGCGCATTGATTGGACCATGGAGGGTGCATATCCCTTGGCCGCTTCGATTTCCAGTAGCGCCACGCCGCCATCTCTGACCACGCCGATAGCATCGGTCAACGCCGACCGAACCGTCTCGGGCGAACGCAACAAACCGTAACTGGTTACACCGAATCCTTGAGCAATGGCACTGATGTCAATATCGGGCTCATCCATGACGATTCCGACCCGCTTGTTCTCCACCGGGCGCCCTCTGGCCTTAGCGATCGCCTCTTGATGTACCTCGTCGTTATAGAAGGAGCGATTGTTGATGATCACGACCAGCAGAGGCACTTTCTGGTTGACTGCCGTCCACAAGGCCGAGGCACTCATCAGAAAGTCGCCATCGCCTAGTACCGCCAAGGGGAGCAACGGGGACTCGGCATCGCGTAATGCAAGTGCGGCACCTACGGCCATACCCGGCCCCGAGCCAACCCCGCCACCACCGTCATAGCCCAGCGTGCCCAGTGGGTGATCGACCGGCCAGTCCTCGCCGGTCCAGCTGAGCGGCGCACGGATCAAGCAACTGGGTCGATTGCCGATCCCATCGCGCAGCAATGCCGCGATGTCCTGCGGTGTCATCGGCTCTTCCGTCACCCGAGCGGGTTCCGGACACGCGGGCAGGGGATCCGATGGCGGGTTGCCGAGGGCCTCGTGCACGGCCGCGACGACCTGATCCGGTGCGTTGAGAAAGCTAATATCGGCCGGGGCGGGGGCACCACCGTCCTTCACCCACCCTCGGCTACTGTGCTGATCTAGCGTGGCAGAGATGATCTTCGCCGGCACTGGCCCATCGCCGAACACGGCACGTAGCGTGCCACCGAAATCGATCCAATCGAGGTTCACGATCACGTCGGCATCGGCGATCGCAGCTTTTGCCTCGGTATCGGGGAAGTAACCTGCCCGCCCGACATTGGCGCGATGAGAACTGGGGAAGGTGGCGCCGGTCTTGAAATCGGTGACCACGACAGCGCCCAGTCGCTCGACCAGGGCGATGCGTCGCTGCCAGTCCACGTCGCTGCGTGACAGACGCCCCATCAAGAAGACGACGCGGCGGGCCTCGGTCAGCAACTGGAGCGCTTCACTCATAAGGGACGGCGCCGGCGCCCCCGACATCGGCGCACCGCGACGGGCAATGTCGAGGTCGGGTGTGGCTGTCTCCAGCGGCGCTTCCTGGATCGAGGTATCGATATTCACGTAAGTGGGGCCGCACGGCGCGGTGTTCGCCCTGGCCGTGGCCTCGATCAGTGAGTGCAGGGTCGCTGACAGGCCGCCGGGCTGGTCGTCCCATTTCACGAAATCACGAATCAAGGCGCCCTGATCCTGGGAAGTATGAATCCAGTCGATCCAGGAACGCCTGCGACTGGCGTCAACCGGCCCGGTAGCCCCCAGCACCACCATCGGCACGCGATCGCACCAAGCGTTATAGATAGCCATCGTGCCGTGCATGAGGCCAACATTGGCATGCAGCGCGACCCCCATGGCCCGACCGGTGATCTTGGCGTAGCCGTGCGCAATGGCGACAGCCGATTCCTCGTGCACGCACAGCAAAAGCCGTGGATCGTCGTGTGTCATGTTGACCAGGCTATCGTGCAGTCCACGGTAACTGGCACCGGGATTGATGGCAATGTAGTTAAGATCAAGTGCTTGGAGGGTTTCGGCGATAGCATCCGACCCCCAGCAGGTAGCGTTGTCGCTAATTGCGTGATGCATGATTTCCTCTGACTTCTTCATGAAAGCATAATGTTGATTGTCTTGGTTTCGGTGTAGCTGAACAGTTCTTCGCGACCTTCCTCGCGGCCCACCCCGCTGGACTTCATGCCACCGAACGGCACGCCCAGGAAGTGCATGCTCGATCCATTGATCCAGATGTGTCCCGAGCGAACGCGCTGCGCCATCTTGAGAGCCGCATCGATGTCGTGCGTCCAGACGGCGGCGGTCAGGCCGTACTCGGTGGCATTGGCCATGGCGACGGCCTCGTCGAAGTCGCGCCAGCTCGCTATCGCCATTACTGGACCAAACACTTCCTGCTGCCAGAGCCGCATGTCAGGCGTGACTCCTGCGTAGACCGTAGGCGCCACCCAGTACCCCTTTCGGAACAACTCCTCGTCGGGCAGCCCGCCCCCCGTCAGCCGTCGGGCGCCATCGTTGTCGGCGTTGGCACAATGCGACAGGATGCGCTGTCGATGCCCCGCCGAATTGACTGGCCCGACATCCGTCGACTCACTCAATGGGTCACCCAGACGCAACGCGGCGACGCGTTCGACGACCGCATCGAGCACACGGTCATGAATGTCCTCGTGCAACAGCAACCGGCTCAACGAGCCGCAGGATTGCCCCTGCCAGGAGAAATTCATACCGAAGACGGCGGCATCGGCGATCCGCTCGGGATCACAGTCGGGGAATACGATCATGGGGTTCTTACCGCCCAGTTCCAGGCTCACGTGCTTGACCCCGGATTCGGCCGCTGATCGCTGTATGGCACGCCCCGTCTCGGGGGAGCCGATGAAGGCGATACGCTTGACGGTCGGGTGACGAACGAGTGCGTTGCCCACTTCAGGCCCCTCGCCAGTCACGATGTTGAAGACACCGGGCGGTAGGGTATCGCGGGCGATCTCGGCCAGAACAGTGGCGGACAGCGGAGATGTCTCGGGCGGCTTGACGATCACTGCATTGCCGGCAGCGAGCGCCGCGGCAGTGCGGGCTACTGCAAACATCACCGGATGATTGAACGGAGCGATCCGGACGACCACCCCATACGGTTCGTGGACTGTGAAGTGGAGATTCCCAGAGGTTGCCGGAATGCTGTCGCCGCGCAAATCCGGTGCCAGGCCGGCATAATAGCGCAAACTTTCCACAGCGGTTGGAACATCGATTTGCCGCATGGGGCGGATTGTATTGCCGGTGTCACTGACTTCGATACGTAGGATCTCGTCGGCTCGCTCGGCGATGGCATCAGCAAACCGATGCATGGCGTCGGCACGTGCCATCGGCGTCAAGCCTGCCCATGCTGGCCAGGCGCGCTCGGCGGCCCGGACAGCGAGATCGACGTCTTCCGACGTCGCCGCGGGCACCCGACCGATGGGCTCCTCAGTCGCCGGATCGACGGACATAAGCCATTGGCCGCTGACACTCTCGACCAGTTCTCCATCGATCAGCATGCGTTCGGATTCACAGACACGCTGCATACCATTCTCCTCGCTTACCTGATTCACCTAGTAATGGACGAGCTTTAAGATATGATCAAATAGATAAATTGATACCTAAAAATACCCTATTGGCTATCTTTTAGGCTTAAAAGCTTAAGTATCCGCCTTATTCACATGCGTATTTAGGTCCTGTCGGAAAAACTGCGCGCATACAACGGTGAACCGTACCGGTTTTCTCGAAGACCCGTTGGTTTGAGTCAGGCCACCTTCTTGGCCTGACCCTGTTGCTCATAATACAGCGCTTCTCGCTCGGCCGGCGGCATGTTGCCGATCGGCTCCAGGAGCCGTCGATGGTTGAACCAGTCGACCCACTCCAGGGTGGCGAACTCAACGGCCTCCAAGTGCCGCCATGGCCCGCTTCGGCGGATCACCTCCGTCTTGAATAAACCGATTACTGTCTCGGCCAGCGCGTTGTCATATGAGTCGCCGACACTCCCAACAGACGGTGCGATAACGGCGTCCTCCAAGCGCTCTGTGTATCGAATCGAGACATATTGGGCGGATTCAACCGGTCGTCGCAACATCTCGATTTTGGAGGTGTTGGATGGGACGATCACGCGGCTGGGGCGCTGAACAGACGGGGCGAGCACCGATGCGTTCGCCTGGCCGACCGGGCGTCAACCAGCGGGATGCGAAGCGCGCGTTCTGGAAGCGCATTGCAGAGGAACTATCGAGTGAGGACGCAGCGTTGGCGTGTGGTGTATCGCAGCCGGTGGGACCGCGGTGGTTCCTCGAAGCGGGAGGAATGGCACCGGCCAACTTGGCGCCGCACTCAGGGCGTTATTTGTCGTTCGCAGAGCGCGAGGAACTGGCGCTGTTGCGGGCCCAGGGGCATGGGGTTCGCGAGATCGCTCGCTGTCTGGGGCGGTCGCCCTCGACTGTCTCGCGCGAGTTGCGCCGTAATGCTGCCACCGGGGGTGGATGCTGGACTATCGGGCCACGGTCGCGCAGTGGAAAGCGGAGCGGGCCGCCAAACGGCCCAAGGTTGCCAAGCTCGTCAAGAGCGACCGGCTTCAGGCGTACATGCAATCACGCCTCGCCGGAGTGGTGACCGATGCTGAGGGTAGGCACATTCCCGGCCCCAATGTCCCCTGGAGGGGGCGGCGACATGGTCGCCGAGCCGATCGACGATGGGGAACCAGTTGGAGCCCCGAGCAGATCAGCCGGCGATTGCACGTCGACTTTCCGGATGATGAGACGATGAGGATCTCTCACGAGGCGATCTATCAAGCCCTCTACATTCAAGGCAGAGGCGCACTGCGTCGTGAGCTGTCCGCGTGCCTGCGAACTGGCCGGGCGTTGCGAGTGCCTCGTGCGAGGAGTCGGCAACGAGGCAAACACTTTATCTCACCCGAGGTCATGATCAGCCAGCGCCCGGCGGAGGTTGCCGACCGTGCCGTCCCCGGCCACTGGGAGGGCGACCTGATCATCGGACTGAACAGCTCGGCGATCGGCACCCTCGTTGAACGCTCGACCCGGTTCACGTTGCTGCTGCACTTGCCGCCCATGCCTGATCATGGATCCGGTGCCAGAACCAAGAACGGGCCAGCATTGGCCGGTCACGGGGCCGAGGCTGTTCCCGATGCCATTGCCACCAAGATCGCGATGCTGCCCGAACAACTGCGCAGATCGCTGACCTGGGACCAAGGCGCGGAACTGGCTCAACATGCGCAGCTACGGATTGATACTGGCCTGGCGATCTACTTCTGTGACCCCCACAGTCCCTGGCAGCGTGGGACCAACGAGAACACTAATGGTCTGCTGCGCCAATACTTCCCTAAGGGGACCGACATCAGCAGGTATTCCGAGCATGAGCTTGACGCTGTTGCGAATACCCTCAACAGCAGACCCCGAAAAACACTGGACTGGAAAACACCTGCTGAAGCTCTCAAAGAACTATTATCCTTGGCATCATAAGCCAGTGTTGCGACGACCCCTTGAACCTAAGTTGAACGGCCCTATCGCTATGGTGGATCAAGTCGCTGCCAGGTCGCTGAGGCCGCTCATGAAGTGCCTGCTCCAGCGCATCGAGCACCATGTCGGTGCGGGGTGAGCGGGACACTCGCCAGCAGATGATCCGGCGGGCAAAGGCATCGATGACGAAGGCGACATAGACGACCCCCTGCCAGGTGGCGACATAGGTAAAGTCCGACACCCACAGCGCATTCGGCTGAGCCGGCTGAAACTGCCGGCGCACCAGATCCGCCAGAGGCCTTGTTGGGATCTGGCACGGTCGTACGGACCGGTTTGCCTCTCACCACGCCTCGCAGCCCCATCCGACGCATCAGGCGCTCGACGGTAAGCGCCCGGGCATCACCCTCTTTCAGTGATCAGTCTGCCGGCTTCCAGTGCTGCGGCAAGAGTTCGTGGATCTGGCTGGCCTTCTGGGTCGGCAGCCGAGCCAGCACGTCTTTCAGGTAGGCATGCGGTTCATGGCCATTCAGCTTGGCAGTCTGGATCAGGCTCATGATGGTGGCGGCGCGCTGGCCGCTGCGCAGTGAGCCGGCAAATAGCCAGTTCGAACGGCCCAGCGCCCAGGGGCGGATCAGGTTCTCCACCCGGTTGTTGTCGATCGGCAGTCTGCCGTCATCGAGATAGCGCGTCAGCGCCGTCCAGCGTTTTAGGCTGTAATCCAGTGCCTTGGCCGTCGCCGAGCCGTTCGGCACCTTCTCGCGATGAGCCAGCATCCAGCGATGTAAGGCGTCGGCAATGGGCCTCGCTCGGGTGTCGCGTCGCCGCTGGCGTTCTTCACCACTCAGCGACTGGGCCTCGCGCTCCACCTGGTAGAGCTGGCCGATGAGCTCGATGGCCTGCTCGGCAATCTGGCTCTTGCCGGCCACATGCAGGTCGACGAACTTGCGTCGCGCATGAGCCATGCAGCCGATTTCGGTCACGCCGTTGGCAAAGCTCTGTTTGTAGCCGCCGTAGTCGTCGCAGATCAGCTTGCCTTTCCACTCATCGAGGAAGTCCCGGGCATGCTGGCCGCCGCGCCCGGGCGCGAAGTCGTAGATCACCGCCTTCAGCGCGGCGTAGGGCGTAGTGGCATAGGCCCAAAGGTAGGCCTTATGGGTCTTTTTCTTGCCCGGAGCCAGCATCGGTACCGGCGTTTCATCGGCATGCAGTATCGGTTCGGTGAGCAGGGTCTCGCGCAGGGCATCAACGAGTGGCTGCAGCCGCACCCCGCAGATGCCGATCCATTCCGCCAGAGTGGAGCGGGGTATCTCCACGCCGGCGCGGGCAAATATCTGTGATTGGCGGTAGAGCGGCTGATGGTCGGCGTACTTGGCGATCATCACCTGAGCCAGTAACCCCGAGGTGGGGATGCCCTTGTCGATCACATGGACCGGCATCGGTGCCTGAATCAGTGTCTCGCACGCATCGCAGACCCACTTGCCGCGGATATGCCGCTCGACGGTAAACACGCCCGGCGTGTAGTCGAGCTTCTCGCTGATTTCCTCGCCAATGCGGCGCCGCTGGCAGCCGCACGTGCAGTGCTCGCTGTCGGGCTCGTGTCGGATCTCGACACGCGGCAGGTCGTCGGGCAGGGGCTGGCGTTTGGGCTTTTGCTTGGTGGCGGGCACCGTCGCCGGGGTAGCGAGTGCTTCCAGCTCGGCCTCGATGGCGGCGATGTCGGCATCCACCACCTCGTCCAGGAGGCTGATCTGCAGGACGTTGAGCTGTTCGCTGCGCTTGCCGAAGGCGTGGCGCTTGAGCAGCGCCAGCTCAAAGGTCAGCTTCTGGTTGACCTGCTCGGTGTGGCGTAGCGTTTCCTGGCTTTGTGCCAGCGCCCGATCCTTTTCCTCCACCTGCGACATCAGCGTTGCCGCCAGGTGGCGGAGCTGATCGGGTGAGAGCTGGGACAGGTCGGGTGGCATGTTCATCCGGCGATTATGCCAGTCCACCGGCAGCAAGGGGATGCGCGGATCATCGAATGGCCAGGGTTCGCCTTCTGTGCCGACGAGGCTTACACCACCGAAATGGCCCCCGCCGGGCCGATGCGCTGCCAGGGCAGGCCCTGGACCAGTGCCGCCACTTGCTCCGACGACAGTTCCACCCGGTCGCCGTGCCAGTTACCGGCCCAGTGGAACTTGCCTTGATTGAGACGGCGCGCGCACAGCCAGACCCCCAGGCCATCGTGGATCAGCACCTTCATGCGGTTGCCGCGCCGGTTGGCGAACAGATAGGCACAGTGTGGGCGGGCGGTGCCGAACACCTTCACCACCCGGGCCAGCGCCGTGTCGGGGCCGGCGCGCATGTCCAACGGCTCGGTGGCCAGCCAGATCTCGTCGATACGGATCACGACAGCAGGTCCCGAAGCAGCGCCCGACAGCCCTGAGCATCGGACACTGGCCATTCGATGGTCACCGTGCCTTGGGGACTCGGCAGTGAAAGGCGAATACGCTCGGCTTCCCGATGCTGGCCCGCCGCTGGTGTGGCGGTTCTGGCCATCGGAACCGGGACAAATGCCGGGGTATCCTTCACCGGCGCCGACCGCCGAGCCTCACGGATCCACTTATGGACCAGATTGGCGTTCAGGGCATGCTCCAACGCGATGCCGGCCACTGAGGCACCGGGTTGTTGGCACGCTTCGACGATCCTGGCCTTGAACTCGGCTGTAAAGCGGCGGCGCTTTCGAGGCGCCTCCAGTACGCTTAACTCACTCATCGTAGGTGTCCACTAAGCAATAGGTGGACACCTACCGTCATCGAAGTCGGAGCTCAACGGAAGGTGTGTTCACCGGCCGGATACGCTCGACGGTGCAACGAGCCGTGGGGATCGCTTCTCAATGCAATTGGCGCCAGACCTTGCGGATGCCATAGACACAGAAGTTCTCGTCCCAGACGCGCTGGATCTCGGCGCTCAACCAGCGATCACGCTGGATGCGGGGTGGCGCGCGATCAGGCTGGGCGTCACGGGCTTTGTGCTCGTAGTAGGTCGACGGGGCGATCGGCAGGACACGGCAGATCGGCTCGACCCCGTACGACTCCCGGTGATCATCGATGAACTCGATCATTACTTGCCGCGGCGGTCGAGCTCCGCCTGGGCAAAATACGCAGAGGCCTTGCGCAGGATCTCGTTGGCCTGCTTCAACTCGCGGTTCTCACGCTCCAACACCTTGATCCACTCGCGTTCAGTAGTGGTCGCGCCTTCCCGACGTCCTGTATCACGTTCAGCCTGACGGACCCAGCTACGCAGCGTCTCCGGTGTACAGCCGATCTTGGGAACAATGGCACCGATGGCGGCCCACTGAGAGGGGTAATCGGCTTCATGGTCGAAGACCATGCGGACGGCCCGTTGACGGACCTCAGGGGCATATCGCTTGGAAGTGTTCATGGCTCCATCCTCTCAAGGTTTGGAGCCTCCGGGAATCCCGGTACGGTTCACCTGGATCAGCGACATGGCAGCCTGCTCGAACAACATGGTGAAGTCGCTGCTGGGCCGTGCCCAAGGCACCTCGATACCCTTGACGCCATGCGCGGGACGCGCGCATGCAGGTAGCAGTGATGCTGGAAGAAGTTCAGATGCCGCCAGGTCTTGTCGTCGAAGTCATGGGCCGGGCAGGCCTTGCCGCACTCCGGGCAGGGGCAGAGGCTGCCCCGCTCGGCCTCGACATAGAGGTCCAGGCGGAGGGCTGACACGGAGGTATCCAGATGCCGGGCCTTGAGAACCCAGGGCGCATCAAGCCCCAGGCCGAGAGTCAGAATCTGGGGACCGTCTATGTAGAACCTCCTTTACATGTGGAGGTCATATCCTGGCACAGCTCAGGGGATCGAATTCCACACCCAGCGACGAAGAGCCTAAAGAAAGGGCTGCGGGCGGGTTAGGACGACTCAGCTAGACTTATAATCGGTGATCGTCCATCTCACCAGCCGGTTCACTAGTGGCCTGACTGCCAGCACCCCGACAAACGCCACCGGCATGGCGCGGACATAGGCCCTGGCCACTGTCGTCAGGTACTCAGGCCCCATGCCCTCCGTCACCGCCGTGATCACCAGACACATTATCAGTGCCATCAAGGCGGACATATAGAAGGCAAAAACCAGGGGGGCATAACGTGGTGGCAATCCCCGCCGGGTTTTGGATGGAGGCGAGTCCTGCGACGAAGTATGCTGGCACATATAACGATTCCTTCTCTAGAACTGGAGAACCTACTTACCCTTGTTTCCTACCACAACACTACCTTTGATTTGAGGACACCACCCTGGATTGCCAGCCATAGCGGCCAAGGATGTCGTCGCTAACCGGTCTTGGAGCGTAGCTCTTCCCTCCGCTGTCAGGCGACATCGAAAACAGCCCCCCAGGCGACACGGAGAATTGTCCACCTCCGTGATCTCACCAGGAGTGTGCACTCATGCAGCAACTTGGATACAAGGTTCTCCACACTCAGTTGCGTGTGGAAGCGATGCAGAGCCCAGAGGGTGTCGCGGCCATGCTGCGCCTGAAGACCAGGAATAGACTACGAGCCCTGGGGCAATCCACAGCCACTGCAAGCTAAAGGCACTGGGATCCGGTTCCAGGAAGGTTATGAAGCCTTTCCAAAACAGGAGACCTGGCGGTAGCTTCCATGCCACGCGGCGTCCGGAAGCTGACATTTTGGCAAATATCAGCTTATCTGGAACTACCGTTGTTTCTCTATCATGGCTGTCCCACAGAACTACCACTTTCACGACGACCTGCCAAAAGCCAAAAAAGACCCCATTTCAGGAATTTGCACTACCCCAAGCACACGACCGCTTGGGGGCAACGCGCCCAGCGACATGTGAATGATTCGATTCCCACGCTGCGCCGGATGCTACATTGAGATATCAAGAAAACCTTATACAAAGCTTATCGATGCATGACCGCCCTTCTGGAGCCGATTCACCGTCACGCGACTAAAGTCGCAGTCTCGTGCCTTGCATTCCCTTTGAGAAAATACTTAGATATAAAAGCATATTCGCACCACCACCACAACAACAGGGAGATCCCCGTGACGACCACTGACGAAGCAATGCCCATGACCGACCTCGAGGTCTCCGCGCTGGATGCCATCGCCGACGGAATCTACCGTCTCGAATTCACTCACCCGGAGGGCGACGAACTCCCTGAGTTCACGCCCGGCGCCCACCTCCACGTGGAGGTGCCGAATGGCCAGGTACGGCGCTACTCCCTGTGCAACGACCCCGAAGAACGCGATCGCTACGTGATCGCGGTCAAACGTGAGGAGGCGGGCACCGGGGGCTCGAAGAGCCTGGTGGATGACACCCGCGTGGGGGATCGCCTGCAGGTGTCGGCCCCCGTCAACGACTTCGAGCTGAAAGGCAACCCGGCACGCTACGTGTTCATCGCCGGCGGTATCGGCATCACCCCGATCCTGTCGATGATCCACCACCTGCGCACCACCGGCGGCAAGCCGTTCAAGCTCTACTATCTGACCCGAGAGCCGGAGCAGACCGCCTTCCTCGAGGAGCTCAGCGGTCCCGAATTCCGCGGCAAGGTTGTGATCCACCATGACCACGGCGACCCGGACGACTCCTTCGATCTCTGGCCGGTGCTGGAACAATCCAAGGGCGCTCACATCTACTGCTGTGGCCCGCGAGGCCTGATGGAGGCGGTGCGTGACATGACCGGCCACTGGTCATCCTCCAGCGTCCACTTCGAAGACTTCGGCGCCCAGAAGCATGCCTCGGCAGAAAACGACACGCCGTTCACCGTGCGTCTACACAAGACCGGCGAAGCGATCCCGGTACCGGCTGGCGTGTCGATCCTCGAGGCATTACGGGTCAACGGCCACCATGTGCCCTACTCCTGCGAAAGCGGCACCTGCGGCTCCTGTCGTTCGACGCTGATCGAGGGCAAAGCGGACCATCGCGATCTCGTGCTGTCCGAGGCCGAGCGAGTCGACCACATCATGGTCTGCGTCTCGCGTGCCTGTTCGAAGGAACTGGTGATCGACCTGCCGGAGTGAGCCGGCCCTGCTCCCGGAGGACGCACCATGTCAGAATCCCCCTTGAGACTCGGCATCGCGGGGCTGGGCCGCGGCTTCATGCTGTTGCTGCCCACCCTCGCGGCCCATCCCGGCATACGTTTAGTGGCGGCAGCCGACCCGCGCGAAGAAGCGCGTCAGCAATTCACCGCCGATTTCTCCGCTAATGCCTATGCCGAGGTGGCCGAGCTATGTGCCGATCCCGAGGTGGAGGCGGTGTATATCGCCACACCCCACCAGTATCACCGTGAGCACGTTGAACTGGCCGCACGACACGGCAAACATGTGCTGGTCGAAAAGCCCATGGCACTTTCCCTCGCGGACTGCCAGGCGATGATCGATGCCATGTCCCATGCCGGACGCTGGCTGATCGTCGGCCACAGCCATAGCTTCGATGTGCCCTATCTGCACACCCGGAAACTGATCGACAGCCAGGCGTTCGGCGGGGTGCGCATGATCAGTGCCCTGAACTTCACCGACTTCCTCTATCGCCCGCGTCGCCCCGAGGAGCTGGACACGGCGCAAGGCGGCGGCGTGGTGTTCAGCCAGGCCGCCCACCAGGTCGATATCGTGCGCCTACTCGGCGGTGGTCGCGTCGCGAGCGTGCGCGCCGCCACCGGTCGTTGGGACGCGGCCCGCCCCACCGAAGGGGCCTATAGTGCCTTGCTGACCTTCGACGATGGCGTCTTCGCCAACATGACCTATAGCGGATACGCCCATTTCGATAGCGACGAACTCTGTGGTTGGACGGGAGAGCTGGGACAGCCCCGCGATCCGCGACGCTACGGCCAGGCCCGCGCCGCCCTGGCAGGGCTTCGCGGTGCCGAAGAGGAAGCTCGGCTCAAAAACGCCCGCACCTACGGTGCCGGCCTGTCGTTGTCCACCAGCAGCCTGGCAGGCATCTCCCATAATCACTTCGGCTTCGTGGTGGTGTCCTGTGACGGTGCCGACCTGCGTCCCACGCCTCAGGGCGTGGAGGTCTATGCCAACGATCGACATTACCTTGAGCCCCTCCCCGCGCCGACGATACCGCGACGAGAGGTCCTCGACGAACTGATCGTTGCCGTCCGTCACGACCGCCCACCTATTCACTCCGGTGCCTGGGGCATGGCCACCATGGAAGTGTGTCTGGCCATGCTCGACTCCGCCACCACGGAGAAGGATGTTGCGCTGTCCCATCAGGTAAGTCTGCCCTAGATCGGTCGGTTATAATTGGATCTTCGTTCAGGGCGAATGAAAGGATATCACCATGACACGCAGCAACACTCCGGAAACTCACTCGATCCTGCGTCACTGGCGGGAAGATGTGCCGGACGACCGCCTGGCCCACCTGGTGCGGGACGCCGGGCGCGTCCTGACCAAGAGCCTCCAGTTACGACTGGCCGAGCACTCGGTCAGCTTCGGCCATTGGTCGTTCCTGCGCATCCTGTGGGTCAGCGAAGGACTGACGCAGCGGGAACTCAGCGAACAGGCCGGGCTGATGGAGCCGACTACCTTCACCGCCCTGAAAGCCATGGAGGCCAACGGCCTGATCGAACGGCGGCATTTGAACGGCAACCGCAAGAACATCCACATCTACTTGACGCAGAAGGGGCGCGACCTGAAGGAGACCTTGGTGCCCCGGGCCGAAGAGGTCAACGACATCGCCGTACAAGGCGTCGATGACGACGACCTACGGGCGACTCGGCGCACCTTGCTCACGATCATCCGCAACCTGGCCGACGCCAACGAATGACCGGACGGGCTGGTTGCCTGACAACGATCCCAAGACAGGACAGGCGATGACTTACCACGATTCAACACCGGCGGTTCAAGACAAGCAGGCACTCCTTGACGACTTGGTGGATGCCAACCACATCCTTTTCGACGAGGGTGTGCTCGATGCCTTCGGCCATGTCAGCATCCGCCACCCGGACGATCCCGAACGCTTTCTTCTGGCCCGCAACATGGCGCCGGGCCTGGTTACCCGCGACGACATCCTGACCTTCGAGCTCGATGGTACGCCCGTCGATGCCGAGGGGCGGAAGGTGTACCTCGAGCGCTTCATTCATGGCGAGATCTATCGACTCCGTCCCGATGTAATGGCAGTGGTACACAGCCATTCCCCTTCGGTGGTGCCCTTCAGTGCCGTCAAGTCGACCCCCTTGCGCCCGATGTGCCACATGAGCGGCTTCCTGGGAGACGGCGCACCAATCTTCGAGATCCGCGATGTGGCCGGTACGGCCACAGACCTGCTGATCCGTGATCGCGCCCTCGGTGCCTCCCTGGCCGACTCCCTAGGGGAGAACAACGTCGTGCTCATGCGCGGTCACGGCGCCACCGTGACGGCGGCCACGCTCAAGCAAGCAGTCTATCGGGCCATCTATGTCGAAGTGAATGCGCGCCTGCAGGCCGATGCCCTGCGCCTCGGCCCCGTCGAATACCTCACCGCCGGCGAGGCCAGGTCAGCGATGGAGACCACCGAGGGCCAGGTGGAGAGGCCCTGGCAGTTATGGAAACAGCGTGCGCGTCAGGCGCGCGCCACAAGCACAAGCTGAGATGGCGACCGGTGCCCGTGACACCGGTCGTTTCCTTGTGCGCCAGACTAACGCTATTGCCGAGGGTGGTGTCTCGGAGTTACTGTGTGGTGGGAGCCCCTTACGGACTTGGTATCGGGATCCGTTAGTTAAATAGTAAGGCTCTCACTGCCAAACTAGTTAGAATCTAAAAGAAGCTGAAGATCTCCCATTTTATTTCTGCACAACAAACCAAAAGAAACAGGTGCTTACATGGCAGTGCATGTTTTTTCTGGAGTCAGGCTCTATGAATAAAAAAAGCACTCACATCCCAAACTTGAGCATTGGAGAAATTTCTCGACGCAGTGGTTTGCCGGTATCCACAATTCATTATTATGAGTCTAAGGGCCTGATTAACTGCAGCCGTTCTGCTAGCAATCATCGGCGTTACTCCTCTGATGTTTTACGCTACCTAGCCGTCATAAAAGTTGCACAGCGTACTGGCATATCTCTCGTGGAGGTATACGAAGCACTTGGTCCCTATAAGCCTGGAAAAAGGCTGACTGCAAAAGATTGGAGAGCGATTGCCGCTCAATGGCGGAATGACCTTGATGAAAGAATCAAGAACCTGCAGCGCTTGCGCGATGAGCTAGATAGCTGCATTGGCTGTGGCTGCTTGTCTCTAAAAGAGTGCCCGCTAAGAAATCCGGGCGATAACCTCAGCACTGAAGGCCCTGGAGCCAGGATACTTGAAAGGGAAGCTTAACAAATCCACTCACAACCGATAATCAAGTAAACACTACACCCCGCCGGAGTCGCCTCATCGCCCCAGAAAGGATATTTGATCTCCCTATTAGTACTACAGCCGTACCTGTGAATCCAGGAATGACTGTACTGTACCTCACTTTTCCCTAGCGCTTTTTGGGGGATGCGCGATGCAGACGCCAGACACCGTCATCGTCGATTACGTCGATGACCTCGTCGAGCGACTTGAACCGCTGTTTCCCCGTTCGAAAACCCGAGCATGTGCCATGGGGTACATCAACGGGTTGCGCGGCTCCTGTAAGCGCAAGAATAGCTAGCAACTGGCGGAATGGTTGAGCGATGTCTCCCCTGATGGGGTCCAATATCAGCTGAATCGCGCCTGTACGTGCCCCAATCCTGGATCGAAGGCCGTGAGCGCTGTCAGCGTGCCGGCATTCCCGATGAGGTTACGTTTGCCAGCAAACTGGAACTGGCCCGCCGCATGCTGGAGCGCGCCTTGGGTCATGGCGTTTAGGCCGCCTGGGTAACCGCTGGCAGTGGGTATGGCAGCAACCGGAACCTAAGTTTCTTGCTCGAGCAGTGGAAGCAACCCTTTGTTCTGGAGGTGGCGTGCAAGGCCCCCCATGGTGGAAAAGTTTCCGCACGACCCGAGTCGATGACATCGCGTGCGCTCTACCGGAGCAGGACTGGCACCTCCTGTCGGCCGGTACCGGCAGCAAGGGCGAACGCTGGTACGAGTGGGCATTGGCGCCGCTGATGCGCCTCCATCTCAAGTTACGTAAGGATGGCCTGATAGACCTAAACACCTGGATGATTGACTCAACGGCCGTTCGCGCCACCAGCGCCGCCTCCGGCGGTGGCGAAAAGGGGCACGAACGAACCAGTAGATTATGCGCTGGGCCGTAGCCAGGACGACTTGACCACCAAAATCCATCTTGTCTGCGATCGCCATGGCTTGCCACTGACCTTCACACTCCCCCACTGTCAGGCTAGTTGGACCGAAGAGGTTGGAAGGACAGGTCCGACCGGCCCCTGATGCTGCACCCATCGGAGAGAATAAGTAAACCATGGCATTCGAACCTCTTGCCCTGACCAGGCCCTGATGAATACGGCATTTTCCCATCTTGAGGCGTGCTCATTTCCAAGCCTTGACCTCAAGCTAGGTTGAGGTTTTACAGTATTCGACAGCTCATGCTTTTGGGAGCTATACAGTAAAAACCGATCTTTAAGTTTATATTAGCGAAAGGAGTTAACTATGGCATTCGAGCTTCCCGCTCTGCCGTACGAGAAAAACGCGCTGGAGCCGCACATCTCCACCGAAACCTTGGAGTATCACTACGGCAAGCACCACCAGGCGTATATCAACAAGCTCAACGAGCTGACCGACGGGACCGACGACGCCAACAAGTCGCTGGAAGAAATTGTCAAGTCCTCCTCCGGGGGCCTGTTCAACCAAGCGGCTCAGGTCTGGAACCACACCTTCTACTGGCACTGCCTGTCGCCCAACGGTGGCGGCGAGCCGAAAGGTGCCCTGGCCGCAGCCATCAACGCCAAGTTTGGCTCCTTCGACAAGTTCAAGGAGACCTTCAATGCTCAGGCCGCCGGTAACTTCGGTTCCGGATGGACCTGGTTGATCAAAACCGATGACGGCGGCGTTGACATCGTCAACACCAGTAATGCCGACACCCCCATCGCCCACGGCCAGATACCGCTGTTGACCATCGATGTTTGGGAGCACGCCTACTACATCGACTATCGCAACGCCCGTCCCACGTACCTTGAAAACGTCTGGAACATCCTCAACTGGGATTTCGTGGCCCAGAACTTCGGCTGATTACCCGACAGCGCACCACTGCCCCGATAATCGGAACAACGAGGCCTCTCCGGCGGGGCCTCGTCTTGTTGGATGTGCCAAGCATGGCGTGTGGTGCCTTGCTTAATCAAGAGCCGCTCACACTGAACGCCCTGGCGAAAATCTGTCGATGCATGACCATTCAGCGGCTTGCCCACCGTCAGGCTGCAAGGACGGTGCGGCAGTAGAGCAGGTTCTTATAGCTAATTCGAATAAGAATCACCATATTCATATTAAGGGCACCAGCTACCTTGACGGACACCGGGACTAAACATCAAAACCTTTCCGTCGGTTACAAACCCCGATGAATAAAGCATATTCACACCTTGAAGCGATTCATTTCCAAGCCTTGACCTCAAGCTAGGTTGAGGTATTACTGTATACAACAACTCATCCTTTTGTGAGCCATACTGAAAAGAACCGATCCTTGAGTTAATATTAGCAATGGAGGAAATTATGGAAATGCATAGAATAGCCTTGGTAAGCGGAGCAAACCGTGGTTTAGGGTTGTCTATAACAAAAGGGCTAGCCAAAGAAGGAGTTCATGTTTTGGCTGGTTGTTGTGATTTAGGAAATGGAAAAGAAGCATTTTATGATTGTAAAAGTGAATTGATAGAGCCGGTTCAGCTGGATGTCAAGAATGAGAGGAGTGTTATAGAACTTAGAGAGCTTATTGAAAAAAAATTTGGGCGATTGGATGCTCTTATAAACAATGCCGAGTTTTCCATGGACAACGATAGCGAGATGGGCATATGGGAAAAATATCAATACACTTTTGATGTAAACGTTTTGGGCGCAGCGCTTCTAGTAGAGAAAATGACTCCCTTGCTTATCAAGTCTAGCTGCGCGAGAATTGTAAACATTTCATCTATATTGGCCTCTTTCACTTTAAGAAGCGATCCCTCGTGGGAGTTCTACAACCTCAACTTTCCATTTTATCAAGCTTCGAAAGCAGCCTTAAATTCCCTTACTTTGAGCCAGTCGAAATCTTTGTCAAATCACGGCATAAAAGTTAATTCTTATTGCCCTGAATTTACCGCCACTTCAACCACTTCTCACCAGGAAAGGAATGCTGATAAAAGTGCAAGATATGCAATAAAACTTGCTTTAATTGATGAGCAAGGTCCAACAGGGTTCTTCGCTAATAACGAGGGAAATATCCCATGGTAGTTTATTGAGCAACCGGACTGCTCCTAAACTTGTGGACAATAGAAAAAGACAGTGACTTCAAATACCCACTATCACCAGCCTAGGAATAACTGTGCTTCTCTCTTTTACAGCAGACCATAACAAATGACTGGCGAGTGGCTTTCGCTTTTAGAATGTATTTTTCCCGGCTAGGTCACGATTCAAGAAGACCACTCATCATGGATGAAACGATATCTCCCTGGCCCCCTACTGCAAGAGGACCGTCAACGTCCAACCGAGCGGCCGCACTATGGCCAGCGACCCAGAGCCGGAAACCCTTGGGGCTAAGCCTGGATGCATTTCGGGCGTGGGAATCAGTGAGAAGTAGGCGAGGAGCGTGGTGGAATGCTGGGACCTCGCCCATGAATCAATCCCCGCCGAGGAAATGATTCAATTAACGAGGCCTGATCGCGGCATTGTAAACGGCAAGATAGCTTACTCGTTGGTTATGAACTGCTATATATCGAATGGAACAGACGGCGTGTAAGAGGACGAGGGAAAGCCCTCCTTCCTACTCGATTTCACGCTCCTCGAGCTGATCGCGCCGACGCTGACGCCGGCCGCCCTCTTACCTCCCCCATGCTTCAACCGTCTCCCAGGGTCGGCCTGGCACTATTGCCTCAGCGAAAGGCGCATCGAGAGATCGATCGCCGCCACGTCCTTGGTCAGGGTCCCCAATGAAATGAAATCGACCCCGGCGGCAGCGATATCGCTCAGGGTGGCTTCCGTGACGCCTCCCGAGGCCTCGAGCTTGGACCGACCAGCGGTCCGCGACACGGCCTCACGCATGTCCTCGAGGCTGAAATTATCCAGCATGATCATGTCGGGGAGCCCCTCGAGCGTCTGCCGGAGTTCGTCGAGGGTTTCCACTTCCACTTCGATGGGCTTGCCGGGAGCTAGGCGTCGCGCCGCCTCGATCGCCGGGGCGATGCCGCCGCAGGCGGCGATGTGGTTCTCCTTGATCAGGTAGGCGTCATACAGTCCCATCCGGTGGCTGTGGCAGCCTCCACAGGCGACCGCATACTTCTGTGCCAGGCGCAGCCCCGGTAGGGTCTTGCGCGTGTCCAGCAACCTCACCGCGGTGCCTTCGACCAGGTCGGCATAGTGCCGGCTGCGAGTAGCGGTGCCCGAGAGCAACTGGAGGAAGTTGAGCGCGCTGCGTTCTCCGCTGAGCAGCGAGCGGGCGTTGCCCGTCAGACGGCAGAGCATCTGGCCGGGCTCGACTCGGTCACCATCGGCCACGTGCCACTTGATCCGTACGGCCGGATCAAGCTGACGGAAGACCTCATCGACCCAGGCGACGCCGCACAGGGTAGCGCCTTCCTTGGCCGTGATGCGGGCTTCTCCCTGACAGTTCGGTGCGACCAGTTGCGCAGTGATATCGCCGTTGCCGACATCTTCCTCCAGTGCCATTGTGACATTACGGGTAATCGCCTCGCTGAGTGCTTGGCTGTCGATTCGATACATGTTCGTGCCTTTGGTCTTCATGGTTCGAGTGGCGTCACCAGCGGCAGCGACCCCGGCACCGCAAGACGCGATACCGGGGCCAACCTGCCCTGCTCTTCGGCAGGGGTGACGCGGTTTGTGGGTTAGCTGTGGTGTCTCGGATGTTCAATTGACCAAAAGGAGCTATCCTTTGATAGCCGCCCGAGGGCTTCTCCGTCAGTTCATCCAGGAGCATTGCCATGGAGATCAAGCTTCATAAGCAAGCCACTACAACCCCGAAGATTCGCGCTGAGATCCAGGCGGCTCCTGCTCACATTACCGATACGGCGCTGGCGGAGCGTTTTGGTGTCAGTGACATGACGATACGTCGGTGGCGGCACCGCGATGACGTCTATGATCGCCCCCACACCCGTCACAACCTCAAGGCAACGCTCAACCACGAGCAGGAAGAGGTGCTGATTGCGGCACGCGAATTCCTTCGTCTCGGGCTCGACGACCTGCTCGTCGTCGCCCGGGAGTTCTTGCATCCCACGCTATCCAGAGCGGCGCTCCACCGGATGTTGAAACGCCGCCAGGTGCCCACCTTGGCCCAATTGGCTAAGAGGGATCAGGAGGGCAAGAAGGAAACGCCCAAGCCCTTTCGAGACTACGAACCGGGCTACCTCCATATCGATATCAAATATCTGCCGCAGATGCCTGATGAGACGCAGCGCCGCTATCTGTACGTTGCCATCGACCGAGCTACGCGCTGGGTCTATCTGGAGCTGCGCTCCAGCCAGGCGGCAAGCGATGCTGAAGCGTTTTTCCATCGGGTCGTTGAGAAGGCCCCGTTCAAGGTCCAAAAGGTGCTGACGGACAATGGCAAGAGCTTCACGGATCGCTTCACCTCTGGTGGAGAGCGCAAGCCCACCGGACAGCATCCGTTTGACCAGGCATGTGCAGAGCACCACGTGGAGCACCGCCTGATTCGACCGGGCCACCCTCAAACCAACGGAATGGTCGAACGCTTCAATGGCCGTATCAGTGACGTCTTGGCGACGCGTCGCTATGTCTCCGGAGAAGACCTGGAGCAAACGCTAAAACGATACTGCTGGCTGTACAATCATCACATCCCGCAGAAGGCATTGAAGCACCAAGCCCCCATTTCAGCGATGAAAGACTGGCAGAACAGGCGTCCTGAGCTATTCACCAAGCGTGTAATTAATCATCCGGGACCTGACAGTTAGCGGCCGGTTGGCGACACCGTCATGCCGGTTCCTTGTGCCCATGCAGCCGCAGGTGCGGGGTGGCGATGATCGCCAGGGTGCCCACCAGCATGGCCGCGACCACGGCCCACCAACTGGGAGTGATAAAGAGCAGCCCTGCCAGACCGAAGCCAAGCCTCGGGAGTCTAGCCAGGCGCTGACGCCAGAAGCCCTCCACGGCGATACTCAACAGCAGCACCCCCACTACCGCCGTGACACAGGAGACGGTGATCGCCTCCCAGCTGCCGACCATCAGCAGGCCCTCGCCGTAAACGAACGCGAACGGCACGATGAAGGCGGTGATAGCCAGCCTGACAGCGCCAACGGCGATCTTCAGCGGGCTAGCATCGGCGATGGCCGAAGCCGCGAATGCCGCGACCGCCACCGGCGGGGTCATTGCCGAGAGCACGGCGAAGTAGAGGATAAACATATTGGTCTGCAGTACGCTGAAGTCCATCGAGAGCAGCGTAGGCCCCACGAGTACGGCGGCGAGGATGAAGGCCGACGGTGTAGGCATGCCCATTCCTAGGATGATTGCCAATACGGCGGAGATGACCAGCGCCAGGAAGGCGCTGTCCCCGGCCATCAAGTAGACCAGGTCGGCGAACTTGCCGCCCAGACCGGTCATGGAGATGCCGCCGATCACCAACCCGGCCGCGGCGCAGGCCGCTACCACCGATACCATGCGTAGCGTTGTTACAGCCAAGGCATCCCAGATCGCTCGGGGACCCATGCGGGTCGAAGGATGCACCATCGCCACCATCAGTACCACCGCTGTAGCGATGGCCGCCACGAAGGTCGGTGAATAACCCATCAGCAGTGCGCCTGACAGTGCCACCAGGGGCACAATGAACAGGCCGCCGTTCTTGAGGGTCTTCTTCAGCGGGGGAGTTTCCTCCTTGGACAGGCCACGCAGGCCCAGCTTCTGGGAGCGCAGGTGCACCTGGGCGTAGACGCATAGGTAATACAGCAGGGCAGGAACGATGCCGGCGATGGCGATATCCCGGTATTCGATGCCGGTGTATTCCGCCATGATGAACGCTGCCGAGCCCATCACCGGCGGCAAGAGGCTGCCCCCGGCGGAAGCCGCCACCTCGACGCTGCCGGACAGCGGCTTGCTGTAGCCCAGACGCTGCATGATGGGGATGGTGACGGACCCCGTCGTGACCACATCGGAAGTCGGGCTACCCGACATGGTGCCGTACAGGCCGGATGAGATCACGGCGATCTTCGCCGGTCCACCGGTGCGACGCCCGGCGAGCGACGACGACAAGTTGTAGAAGAACTCGGCACCGCCCGCCTTGGACAGGAAGGTCCCGAACATCACGAACAGGAAGGCATAGGTCGCGGCGACACGCAGCGGCACGCCGAACAAGCCATCCGAGGTGAACATCATGATATCCAGGAAGTGGTTATAGCTGACTTCCCGAAATCCGAGCGCCCCCGGCAGGCCATGCCCCCACAGGTTGTAGACCACGAACACCAGGACCACGCTGGTCAGGCCGAAGCCCACGGTTCGCCGCGTCGCCTCGATGGTCAGCGCCAGCAGCACGCTGGCCGCGACCAGGTCCGGCGTTTCCAGCGGGAACAGCAGCGTGATGCGTTCGGCGATTCGCTGACTTTCCAGCAAGAAATACACACCTACGGCGATGCTGGCCAGCACCAGGCACCAGTCGATCAGACCTGGACGGTCCTCGCGTCCCCGAGGGCCGGGGCTGACGTTTATGAACAGCAGGGCCAGCATGGCAGACAGGAACACCACCATCATGACGTAGAGATCGACGTACACGATCGTCGTGGTGTAGATGACCGCCAGTGCCACCAGGGCAGCGCATCCATGCACTGCCATGCCCAGCATGCCTGTCAACTGTCGCTTGGAGCCGGTCCCCGTCAGGATCGAAAGGAACTGATTCATCGATACCTCCTCGGCATTGATGCCGACTCACTCGATTAACGAAGGCCCGCTTCTTTCAGGTAGCGTGCGGCGCCGTCGTGATAGGGGGTGACTTCCACGGAGGCCATGATCTCGGGCGACAGGGTCTTCATGGCAGGATGCACGCCGGCGATCTTCTCGTAGTTTTCGTAGATGGCCTTGGTCAGATCATAGGCCTGCTGTTCGTCCATATCGCTGCGCACTGCCAGGGTGGCGCTGATCGAGACCGTGGGGACGTCATTGGGGGCCCACTCATAGGCGCCACCAGGGATGACGAAGGGCGTGGTGCCCGTACTCGCGGTGACCGCCTGTACGATCTCCTCGGGCAGCGGCAACAGGGTAAGATCGACGCTTGTCCCGGCCTGCATGAGCGAGCTATGACCGACGAACAGGCTGTTGAGGATCATGTCGGCACGACGGTCCTGGATCAGGTTCGCCTGCTCGCCGGAGGCTGCGTAGATGATGTCGCCGCCCCAACGCTTGACCTCCTCGGGACTCGCCCCAATGGTTTCGAGCATGGTCTCGGCCACGCTGGAGGCGATATTCCCCCGCTTGTTGATGGCAATGGTGATAGGTGGCTTGACCTCGCCAATGTCAGCGAAGCTATCGATGTCGTACTCTTCGGCAAACGCTTCTCGCATGACCGGCTGCATTGGCGCCCAGGTATAGAGGTTGGCG
Source organism: Halomonas sp. EF61 (assembly GCF_040147045.1). Lineage (NCBI taxonomy): Bacteria > Pseudomonadati > Pseudomonadota > Gammaproteobacteria > Oceanospirillales > Halomonadaceae > Halomonas > Halomonas sp. EF61. Next base: position 1,271,380 of record NZ_JAMSHM010000002.1, read on the forward strand.
AGCACGCGGATATCGTCGGTCGGTTCACGGAATGGTGCCTCACCCTCTCGAGCCCGCTGCAGAACAGCATCCTCGATGATGGCGAGACTGGCGTCATTGCGTTGGAGGACGGCCACGTTGGCGAGTCCACCACCGGAGGTTTGATAGGTGACGGTCGAACCGGGGAACTCGGCCTTCATGGCGCTATCCAGGCCGGCACCGAGCAGCGACCAGAGTCCACCCGGCGAGGCGCCGGCGACCGTCAGGTTATAGCTCTGAGCAGCGGCGACGTTCATCATCAGGCCGGGGAGGACAAGGGCCGCAGTCATCAGGGTTTTCTTGATGGATAATTTCATTATTTCACCTTGTAGTCTGAAGTCGTCATTGATTGTTATCAGACGTTCTATTGTCGTTATCAGGCATCGGTCTTCCCGTGCCGAGGTCGATCAGATCTTGAAGCTCTCCAGAGTGGCGGGATGGAAGAGTTCCTCGGGCTCCAGCAGCCGCCGAGACAATCCCTCTGTGTGATGTTGCCGGAGAAAGCGCTCCAGGGTCTTGCGGTTGGGGGCGAAACCATAGGACCAGAAGTCATCCCCCATGAGCTGGCGCGCGGCCCGCAGCTGATCCTCGACGAATGGCAGGGTCACTTTGGTGGCCGAGGTGTCGCTGAGTTTTGCTAAAGCACGTGCCTTTGACTGCTCGAAGGCCTTGTAGACCGAGAACGGCAACCAGGGGTGTCGTTCGACGAGTGTCTTGCGGATACCCAACAGGTGCATGATTGGAAAGAGTCCGGTGCGGCGGTACCAATCCGATGCCGCTTGCTGCGGGTCAGCGTAGAGATAACCCACGTGAGGATGCCCCTGCTCGAAACAGGAAGGTGCGCGTGGCCCCATCACCGCATCCAGTTCGCCTGCGGCCAGCATGCCGGAGAGGGTTTCCCCTTCGGGTATGTTCTCCACGCGCACCCCATCGGGCAGATCAAGGTTGATCTTCTCGACCCGGCCAGGCTCCTCGTAGCCGCCGCGCATCCAGGTCACATCACTTGGCTTGAGGCCGTGGTCCTCTTCGAGAAACAACCGTGCCCACACGTTGGCGGTCAATTGATACTCGGGCACGCCGATGCGCTTGCCGCGCAGATCGGCGGGCGTTTCGATACCGCGATCGGTACGCACATAGATCGAGGTATGTCGGAAGGCGCGCGAGGGGAACACTGGCACTCCGATATAGGGGCAATTCTCCGCCGCCGTCTTCACCGTATAGCTGCTCAGTGACAGCTCGGTGATGTCGAAGTCGGCATGCCGGAAGGCTCGAAAGAAGATTTCCTCCGGATCATGCAGCATGAACACCGGGTTCACGCCATCGATCTGTACCTCGCCGTCGATCAGGGGGCGCATGCGGTCATAATTACCCACCGCAATGGAAAGTTCGAGCTTGTTCATCAGGGTTCCTGTGTTGTGATCAGAGAGTCGCCATGCTGGGAGGCGAGCACGCCTCCCACGCGAGTTATGGCCGTACCGCTGAGCGGGTGTCATGAACTCATTCTTCTACGTAATACTCTGCCTCTTCCGGGGCCGTGCCCAGCTCACGCCAGTCGGTTTCCTTAGTCACAACGCCCTGGAAGGATTTAAGCTTGTAATGCGGAATGCGTGGCTCTTCGGCACCGATGGCTGTCCCACCCTGTTGCATGGTCTTGGCCGCCTGGAGCATCTGGCGACGGAACTCGACGATCGCCAGGTCGCTCGCGCCCAGTCGGTCATGGGTGCGATCGGCGATCGGCCCCATGGTTTCCCACATGGCGATGTCCTGGTTGGGGATCCCCTTAATGCCGGTAAAGCTCGTGCCCAGCTGCATTATCCGCCGATCCTGCCAGTAGTTGTTCTCGCGGGTGCGGAACTTACGGAAGCTCTTATCGACATCGAGACCGATCTGCGTACCCAGGAACTTGCGCCAGGACTCCGTATCCGGCGTGGTGGCGGGGTCGCCCCAGGCGATGAAATGAAAGGCGGTGTGGGTGTCGTCGATCGGCACGTGCAGAATGGCGATGTCGTATTGGTTGTTCGGTGGAATCTGCACGGTATAAGGGGCGATGAACAACGTGGTACGCACGTAGTCGTGCGTCTTGGCATCCTTGATCGGCCGACGAATCGCCGCGTAGCGGAAGCCGAAGCGCGTCTTCTGGACCTGTAGGCGTGGCGCCTTGTCCGTGGAGGGACGCAGCCACAGCGTATCCGTGGCTTCGGCGCCAGTGGTCCGCGCTGGCACCATGTCGGTGGAGTGCAGGCTGGACGAGTGCGCCGAGTCGATGGCCCCTTCGAGGATCTGGGCCCAATTGCAGTCGATGATGACCTTGGAGATGGACACCTTGGTATCGGGTGTCGGCTGGAACACCGGGGCCGTGAACTCCGGCTGCTCGTCGGGAGGGCCCATATAGACCCAGACAAAACCCGCCGCCTCATGGGTAGGATAGGCCTTGTGCTTGACCTTCTCGGTCATCTTCGACTCCGGCGGCTCGGATGACATCTCGAGCACGTTACCGTCGACGTCCATCTTCCAGCCGTGATAGAGGCAGCGCAGCCCACATTCCTCATTACGGCCCAACACCAGCGACGCCCGGCGGTGGGGACACATCTCGTCCAGCACACCCACTCGGCCGTCGGTATCGCGGAAGGCAACCAGGTCTTCGCCCAGCAGCCTCACCCGCACCGGATCCCCGTCCGGTTCCAAGATTTCTTCAGAGAGGCAGGCAGGAAGCCAGTGACGACGCATGATCTCCCCCATCGGGGCCTCGCCTTCGACACGGCACAGCAGTTCATTATCTTCCGGGGTCAACATAGCTCACGGTCTCCTTCTTGTTGGGAGGGTCCCAGGTCACCATTGGGTGGCGACGCATTTACTTAGATACCTAACTTACAGACCTAAGATAACGCCTCCCGTGAAGGAGTCAAACCTACTAAAGTCGCACAAAGGATTTCCTCTCGCGGCCCCTAGTGGGCGACGATGTCGCATAAGAACCTGCCTGGCAATGAGAATTTATGCCTTTAATTCAGATAGATAGAAAGAACACCCAGTGGCCTTCATCATGTCGGATAAGTGGTTACCGAGGGCAGAACATGGCACGCATGTCGGCCAAAAATTAGACTATCGTCTAATTTAAAAGAGAAAATTAATTCTAAAAAAGCAATATAAAGGCACCGCAGGCTTGCCTAACCATTGTTGCCAGCGCGACAGAGGGACGGATAAAGCAACGCGTGAAGGGGATAGCTACCTGTACTGATCGCTCATACATGTCATCAATACCACTGATGCCGTACCGCTATGCAGGCTTCGTGTACTTGCAGCAGGCTCTGGCCTGATTGCGGCCGACTTCGTAACCACCTTGGCGACAGTCAGACATGGCATGCTACGGTAGGTGTACAAGTTCACAGAGATGGAGCCCAACCGGCACCGCCCCACAGTGCAATTGGGATGATCAACCCCCGAGTCCGTCGGGCCCAACTGATCTCCTGGTTGGTGCAGACGATTATTGGCAAGATCGGGGCCACCACTTTTCAGCGAAGCGGAATCAATCAAGGATGGCGCCGACGCCTTCTGCATCAATCGCAGAATACACCACTTCTTTGAGCGGCCTGGTCAGTAGCGCGCTACTCCCAAAGGTGGTAAGTTCCGTCTCCGCTGACGACCTCAAGCAGCTACTCGTGTCATCTTTCAGTCGGAGATATTTACCCGCATGGTATCTGTATCGACTCAAGCACTTGAGCAGGCGGGATAGCGTGAAAGGGGCATGCGCTAGCTAGCCCACTATCGTCAAACTGGGTGGAACACTGCAGGCCAGCTGCCACATGGATCCTGGCGCAGCGTCACAGCCTGAACTCTTTAGGGGTCCAGATAGCTGTCAGCTCGGTTGATATTGCTGCACCTTGCATTACTGGGTCCTTTCTTGTAGAGCATAGTCGTCAAAGAGCTCTGGCGAAAAACGTTAGCAGTGATGGGGAGTGGACTTAACTCGAAGATGCTTACAAACATCCCCAGAAGCTATTTACCACTTGCAACCTTTTGCGAATTAGCGACTGCAAAGCGATGTCTACATCCATTTAAACCTTCACACCCTAAGCAGCATCAGCATAATGTCCGCATTGATACAGCAATCAAATCGTACAACTAAAGGAAAGCTTTTCCATGTTCAGCGGGACCACGCTATCTGTAACATATTCACTTCTATCCTCCCTTATGTTTGCCTTAACTTTTGTATTGGTTAAAGCAGGAACTAAGAACACATCTTCCACTGCAGCTTTATGGTTGACCTTAAGCATAAACACTCTTGTATTAGGGTTTTGGGGATTATTGAGGATCGACTTCCATGGATTTCAAATTTTGGACTGGTGGCACTTCATCCTCGCGGGAATATTCGCTCCTCTTCTAGGACGATTTTTCCAATTCTTAGGAATGGCAAAATTAGGTGCAAACATCACAACCCCGCTAACCCTAACGCACCCACTTATTTCAATAATGCTAGCACTATTATTTATGGGTGAAGAAACAACCCTCCTAGGTCTGGCAGGAGCCTTCCTTGTACTTACTGGTAGCATTATAATTGGTTTGCAAAGCTCCTCTGTTTCTAGCAGCGTGGCAAGCACGAGGATAGTAAACATATCTCTTATTTACCCGTTAGCCGCATCAGTCTCGTATGGATCCTCTATTGCACTTAGGAAAGCAGGCGTTACTTCGGACACTGATCCAATCATCGCAGCAGCGATAACAACTATTACTTCCTGGCTCATTGCCTCACTATTCATACTCCCAAAAAACAAAAACATATTTAGGGCTTGCGACCGAAAAGATTTAAACATATTGACAATTGCTGGGATTCTTTCCAGCTTTGGGCCAATCCTCCTCATTCTAGCTTTAAAAAGTGGAAACTTAGTGATCGTAGCCCCCCTAGCAGCCACAACACCATTATTCTCCCTTTTAATCTCATACTTACTCATTCGAAAAGATGAATTTTTTAACCTTTGGATAGTTTTTGGAACTTTTAGCAGCTTTGTTGGGATATGCTTAAGCACCATTTACGGCATAGCTCAATAGTGAGAAACTTTGTGGTGAGGAAATGGCCAATCACCTCCTCACCACAATCAGAAAGCAATATAATAATACCCCACCATCCATTTTTTAATAATGATTTTGGCAGTGTAACCCCCTCTGACTTTTCACACCTTTCCCGGCTAGTGCCGGAGGAGCTTAAATAGCTATATAACCGAGAGCCAGATATCGACATCCTGGATTATAGAACCATTTCAAGAAGTCAATAACGACCCAAGATTTTCCAGATACTCGAAGCCACAAAGCAAATCCCACTTCTACTTCAAGGAGCGCAAGAAACGCTCAACAAGGCCATTTTATAGGGCGGCGGCCATGCAGTCGCCTGCGCACCTCCAGTTCATCAATTCAGATTGTTCTATTTTTATCAGTGTTCTTTCATCGGTACAGTTTCAAGGCCGTGTGATAGCGCGTACTTTTTTGGTGGGTGTGGCCACCAGGCTGGCTCGTCGCTTGTCCTTCAGTCGGTAACTCTCGCCTTTGATGTTCAGCGTGGTGGAATGGTGGAGCAGCCGGTCTAGGATCGCGGTGGCGATGACTTGGTCACCGAAGATCTCGCCCCAGTCCATGAACGACTTGTTCGAGGTCACGATGGTACTGGCTCGCTCGTAGCGCCGATTGATCAGCCGGAAGAACAGGCTGGCTTCCTCTCGCGTCATCGGCAGGTAGCCGATCTCGTCCAGGACCTGCACCTTCGGGTAGGTCAGCTGCTGAAGTTGCCGGTCGAGACGGTTCTCCTGCCGTGCTCGCACCAGGGTGCTGAGCAGCCGGTCCAGGGTCATGAACAGCACGCGGTGACCGGCTTCGGCGGCTTTCACGGCTAATGCCACGGCGAGGTGGGTCTTTCCCACGCCCGGTGGGCCGAGCAGAACGACGTTTTCGCTACGCTCGACTGTCGGGTCCCGTGTGATTGACTACCCACTTGGTGAATAACTCCGGCCGCTTGGCCTGCCATTCCTTCATCGCTGCAATCGGTGATTGATGATGCAGCGCCTTCTGAGGGATGTGGTGATTGTACAGCCAAGCGTAGCGTTTGAGCGTCTGCTCCAGATCTCGCCTGAGGTATAGCGCCGGGTCGCTCCGGTTTCATGACCGGTGATATTAGGCGTTATATCAGTATGTTATGAACATCTGCTTCGGGCCGAAAGCTGCCCTGCCTGCCACTTTTTTGGAAGGCAGGACATAAGCTGGTTAGTCTTCTGTCCTCACCAACCAGCCCTCGACTGTTTCCGCACCGTGCTCATCCTTCCATGCCTTCAGCGTTTTCTGGTTTCCGCCACGGGTTTCGACGACTTCACCGGTGTTGGGGTTCTTATAGATCTTCAGCTTGCGCTTGGCGCGACCTGAGCCAGTGTTGCCGCTAGAGCTTTTGCTGGTGCTCTGGGTTGGATCCAGCAGCTTGATGACCTCGGCGGCGGACTTGTCGAATTCGCGCATCAGATTCTCGAGATGGTTCTTGAAGTCCAGCTCGGTCTTGAGGCGCTCATCGTTCTCCATCTTCTTCAGCTCTTCCTGAAGCTGCTTGAGCTGCTGTTCTTTCTGAAGATAGGTATTGAGAAATGACATGGGCTGACTCCTCTGGTTACGTTGGCGTCGATTATGGGGGCAACTATCACGTAGTTCAATCAGTAGAGGATTGACAATGTTGTAGAGGTATCTCCGTTGTCATCTTCTGGTTGCCCTTGGCAGATAGTTCTGGCTGACTTAACCAGTACTTGCTGACTCCACCATAGAACTCGTTACCACCGCGGAACAGCCGGTCGCCGGTTTCCTGGAAGCAGCTCTCGAAACAAAAAAGATGGCTTGAGATACCGGTGCTGCCCTTGAGGGCAGCACCGGGTTGTAGGCCGTAAAGCTGGATAACGCCTAGATGTACCCGAGCTCCGCAAAGGACTGGCATCCCTCGCTCCCGACCACGATGTGGTCGACGACGCGGATCTCCACCAGGCCCAGCGCTTCCTTCAGGCGCTGGGGGATGCGCCGGTCGGCGTCCCTGGGCTCGGGGTCACCCGAGGGGTGGTTGTGAACGAAGATCACCGCCGCGGCGTTATGCGTCAGGGCACGCTTGACCACTTCCCTCGGGTAGACGCTGGCCGAGTCGATGGTGCCTCGGAACAGCGTCTCGAAGTGGATGAGGCGATGCTGGGTGTCGAGGAACAGGGCACTGAACACCTCGTGCTCGTAGCCCTGGAAGAGCACCTGCAGGTAGTCGAACACCAGGTCCGGCCGGGTGAGTTTACGGCCTCGGGCCAGAAGCCGTCTGGCGAAGGCCTGGGCGCTGCTGACCAACTCGGCCTCGGTGATCGGCGTGGTGATGTCATAGGTACCGGCGACTTCACCGGCCTTGAGCTTGCGGTGGTTCATGATCGTTCTCCTCAGGCGGCCATTACCAGCGCCATGCGGCGCTCCAGTTCTTCGTAGAACGCCGCGACGCGCTCGGCGATGGTGCGGATCATCGCTTCGTCCCGGTAGGCACGCTTCACGAACAGCGGCATCCCCGGCCAGTAGCTGACGAAGTCGATCCACTCTCGCTCACTGACCCACAGGCCGCCCTGGCACTGGGCGACATGCTCCTGGGGCAGCTCTCCCTCGAGCAGCAGCTCGATCTGGTACTTGGGTAGCTTGGTCTTGATCTCCACCAGGCCGTTGCTGTCCACCAGGCAATCCGGTGAGTAGCCCACTCCGTGGTTGAGGATGATGCCGACCTGCTCCAGTCGGGGCAGGCCGGTGGCCTCGTGGTAGAGCTCGCGGGCTACCGGCTCCAGTTCGTGGCCACGATGAGTGTGAGCATTACCCGGGAAGGCATCGGACGGCTCACCGGTGATGCGCTCGCCGATCAGCTGGTGCATATAGCTCAAAGCGCCGGCACCGAAGCCGTCCGGCCCCTTGCCCTTGACCAGCAGTGTCTTCAGCTCGGACATGGTGATGATGCCGAGGCGGGCGGCATGCCACTCGGGCGTGCCCTGTTCCAGTGTCAGGATCTGCATGACGATCTCCTTCTCGATGAGGCGGCATAGGCGGCGAGGGGTTGCCCCCTCGCTGACCGGTCAGTGACGTTGGCGGTTGGTCAGTGCTCGCTTTTGCAGAGAGGCGCGTAGCCTGTCGAAGTCGCTGCGTGGCACCTGCTCGGGCTCGCCGTACTTGCCGACGAACCACTCCTGAGTGGCCTGTGGACAGGCGACTATCAGCTGCCGGATCTGTCCCGCCTGGAAAGGTGTGACGAGTTTCACCGGGGCGGCGGCATGGCCGTTGTCGTCCTGTCCGCGGGTGGTGATGTTGAGCAGGGCGCAGAGCACGTAGCGCTTGCCGTAGCTGGTCGAGGAACCGAAGGCCTGCACTGCGTTCTTGCTGCCGCTGGTGTCGGCCGGCAGTAGCATGCTGGTCTCCTCGCGGTGGCCGTCCTGGTGCATCAGCACGCCGGTGACCTGGATGCCGCGCTCCTGGGTCTGGATCCGAAAACTCACCGCGAAGCCGTGCTTCTTCATGATCGGCCGCACGGTATCGACGATGTCCTCCAGGGTGGCGTAGTGCCCGTTGTTGGTCTTGCCACGCTCGGCGATGCTCGGCAGTTCGGTCTGCATGGCCGCCATGGCGGCGCTGTAGGCCATCAGCGCCTGGCGGTCGAGCACCCGCTCCTGCATCTGCAGCAGGCGTTCCATCTTGTCGATGTCGACCTCGGGATTGAGGGCCGCCCGCTCGATCACCTGGATGATCGCGGTGCTGTCCTGGGTGGCGTGGGCGACCGGTGCCTGATCGGCGGTCTTGGGATGAATGGGGGTTGCCATGATGGCCTCCGTTATCGATAGCGTTGGATGACGTCAGGGAGCTCCTCGGTCGGGACCGGCTCCAGGGACAGGGCCACGCGATAGACCTGGCCCTTGGCCAGCACGTGGGTTTCGATCGATTGCTCGCCGGCCTCCAGCAGCTGACGCGTCAGCTGGGTCAGGGCATGGCAGATCTCGAATGTCATGGGTGGTTGCATCGGTACCTCCATAAACAAAAACGCCCGGCCTTTGATGGGCCGGGCGCTATGCCGTGGTGAGGGAAAGACGGGGGTGGGAGGACGCAGGACGCCGTTCAGGCCACCAGCTCAAGAGCGGATTCCAGCGCCTTGTCCTTGAGACCGGCGCCCTGGCCGAACCACGCGGAGTCCATGCGGTAGTCGTTGCTGCGAGCGCGCTTCTCGTGGTCCACGTACTCGGTGACCGCGTTGAGCAGGCCCCAGGCGGTGCCTTGCGCGGTGCACAGCTGAGAGCCGCGTCCATCGCCCTGGTAGAGCTTCTGGACGCGATTGAGGGCGCGGACGTTGGGCAGCTTGGACGGATCCTCCAGCGGGGCCTCGGCGTTGCAGATCACCGACTGAAAGTAGGTCCTCGCTTCTTCCTGGCTGACCTTGCGCTCGGCCAGGGTCTTCAGGCGATACATGAAGTCGTCCCACTGCGACACGGAGATCCCCAGCTGCTGTTTGACCAGCTGAGGACGGAATTCGGTGCTGTGCGGCACCTTCACACCCTGAGAGGTGCCGTCCACCGCAATGGTCAGGGTGTTGTTGCAGACCACGCGCACTGACGTCGGGGTGGCGACGGTGGCCAGGGAGCCATCGCAGGACGTGGCCAGCAGCAGGTAGTCGTTGACCTGGTCCTGGCCCTTCAAGGCCCCGCCCAGACCACTTTTCGCCAACGCCCAGAACTTGCGACCACCCTTGAGCACGCCGGCCGTCTCCAATTCGTAGCCAGCGTATTCCGTGAGATCCCGGTAGAACTCCAGCACCTCCTCGGGCTGCACCACCTTGTAGCGCTGGGAGACCACCGACAGCGGTGCCCGGGTATCCGAGCGGTAGAGCACCTTCTGCTCCGGGAAAGAGTGGATGCTGCCCAGGTGCCCCGCGCCATCGGCGATGAAGCGTACCGGGGATTCGTCAATGTGCCAGTCCATGCCGGCCTGTTGCCGCCACACCTCCAGCGGCTGATGGCGTGACAGCTGCTGCCCCAGTCCGTGCCAGGGGGTGTCGCCGACGTAAGCCATCTGTTCGATCTGATGTGCCATGAGTATTGCTCCTTGATTGTCGAGATCACGGCATAGCAGCCCGCCACCCAAGGGCAGCGGGCCATGCTCGTGAGGATTGAGAGAAAGGGTTGAGAACGAGGTCAGTCCGCCTCGGGGCGGAAGGTGTGGCCGCAATCGCGGCACTGATGGTTGTCGAGCATCTTGTCGTCAAGCTGCGCACCGAGGCGTGCCCCGGTGACGCCGCCAGCGGCACAGCCAATCAGGCCGCCCAGGACGGCGCCGGTGAGGCTGCCAATGGTGATACCAACAGGGCCGGCCATCGCCCCTACGAGGGCACCGGTCTTGGCACCACTGAGCGCTCCTGCCGATCCTGACGCCGTACCGGCAGCAGCTCCGGTAATGCCGCATACCTTGCGGCCATGATGTCGAGTGATGACGTGATGAGAGCCACAGCTTGGACAGCATGTGGGCATGGGAGTACCTCCATGATGATGATTGATAACCCAATCGTCTGGGGTTTCATGGAGGTAGTGTGTGGTTGAGATTTTTTTCAATCTAATGAGAACGTGACGCGCGGTGTGTACATAGTATGTATACGGCAGCAACGTAAAAAAGTGGGGAAATAAGGCCTGCGACGGCAAACGCCGGAGTAGCTAGAATGGGGTGATGTAATTCTTTACACGGCCTAGTTATCTGATGCCACGAGTTCATTTTTTGCGGGAGCACTAATGGGACAAAAAACGCTAGGCAGCGCTTAACATAATCGATAAAAGTGTCAGCGGTACCGAAGCATAACCGGATATCGATAATTAGGTAAACGTTAATATATACCTACTGCTTTAGAGCTACTGGATGAGATTATTCAATGGTGTATTTATAACACCATCATTGAGCACACTAGTGAGACTGGGTGGTGCTAAAACACCAACCCTGTCGTAACGCCAACCGTTATCCGCATCAATGCTCAAATAGCTGACCGAGTAGAGCGTGAAGCAAGCGCACATATTGGTTATTGATAGCACTTACCGTCGTTCCTTAGCTGCTCCCCTGCACGTGGCAATACTGGCGAGTCAACGAGACTCGCTTCTTACAGTTAACGGAGCCAACTTCATGAAACAGCCCAAGCTTCTGAAACAACCGAAGCGCCTAAAACAAAACCGCAATCACATTCTGCATTACAGCCAGGAATACTCTCCAAAAGAAAATGTCACGCTACCCGTGCTCACCAAGGACGGGCCTTTGATCACAAGTTATCTCGACCGAGCTTATAAGGTATTTGATAATGCATTGCATGCACATAGCAAGGTTCTAGTAGTACGCTTTGATCTAAAGGTACCAGCGCAAGTCCCTCTTCCTCAAAATGCAGGTGGAAACGGCGTGATTCGCCTTTTCCTAGATTCGTTAGAAGCCAAGATTAAAGCTAACCTTCACCGTAAACGTAGCCCACACAAGTGCCCAGTTCGCTACATCATCGCCCGTGAAATTGGAGATAAGAACCAAGGGCTTCACTATCACGTCATGCTTCTACTCAATGGTCATGCCTTTCGCCACATTGGCGCCATGGAGTCAGAAGAAGACAACCCGTTCTGGTTGATAGTAGGCGCATGGGCCAGTGCTTTGAAGACGACCGACGAGGAAGCTGTGGATGGGGTTCAGTTCGGCTTTAATCGCAAAGGTGTAAGGCAATATTATCTTGAACCCAGCCTAGACTATCACCTACTACCCGACGCCTTCCGACGTAGCAGCTATCTCTGTAAAGCTCATACCAAGCATTTTGGTGAAAGGCACCACGGCCTGATGACGAGCCAGAAATAAGACACATATCCCTTGTATAGGCCCGCTTTGACGGGCCTTTCCTTTTGATATGCAGGAGAGCCCTCATGACACGATACCCTTGGCAACACCCTACCGCGTCGATAAGCAATACTGGTGGTTCAAACACGCCACCTCATACCCAATCACAGGTCTACCAGCCGGAATCATTAGACCCTGATCATGCACGGCTAGCCGCCATGGAGCAGAATGAACCAAAGCGCCGACTAATCCGTGATGCTGCTGCCTTGCGAAAGCTGCGAGGGATCACTCAAGCCCAAATGGCTAAGGAGGTTGGTGTGCCGCATCGAACATTGGAAGAATGGCTTCAGTTCCGGCGAATGCCGAAAGCACCGGGCACGACGCTAATCCGCCGGTGGGTGGACATGCACCGGAACAAGACAACTGGATGACATGCCGAGGAAACGCCACTGAATAGCGCAAAAACATGGTTATTATGGCGAAAAATAATTCAAGACATCCAGACATCCTGCCTACAGGCGCGCATCACGCCTGTATCCTGCTAGATACTACTCACGGGAGTAGCGTTCCACTGGTGGTATAGCTGCGAGGGGCATTTCTCGATCCTGCGATGAAAAACTCCATGCTTACCCTTTCGCACGGGCGGGCCTACGCGCACACCATGCGCTTCCATCAGGGCACCACAGCTATCCAGTTTAGCTCCCAAATGACGAGGGCTACGCGGCCAATCCTTATCCTCAGTGTGATCAGGACGGTAGTCATTCAGCCTAACAAGAAACTGCCCTACGGGTATATCTAGGCAGTCCTCGCCGGAAGCGCCTAGCAAGTCCCTCACAGCAACGGCGACAGGATGCTCAGAGAGCTCTAATGCAAACCGGCGTTTCATGCTCGCCTGAACCTGATAATCAAAATCTTCGGCACTGGAACCAAGGGCTTCAGCCACACTAATGCCAATGCGGTAAAAATCAATCATACCAGCTGGGCATGATGTCGGGTTGATAGATTTCCAGCGGCTATGAACGTACCCCAACAACTTCACCAAGCTTGCAAAAGCGAAATTCACGTGGTGACTCACTTGATTAAAGTAATTCTCTTTAATATTTTCGATTCGAGGTAGCTGAACAAGGACACTGCGATCTGCCAAATCGGACCAAGTGACAACACTTTCAGCACTGTTCAACAAAACCGGATGAGAAAGCATGACATTTGTATCCCTCTCCTTCTTTGACGTACTAATATCAGTTAATTTACCCTCGAGCAGTGTCAGGAGCGCACTCTGAACTTTTTGGCTCAGACCATCGACCTTATCTAAGCTAATAACGTTATCTCGCCTTCCAAGCACATCGACTTGCCTAGAGGTAGTGGGTGTGTCCACCACCAAATACTCAAAGCTTGGATCAATCAAATGCTTCAAAATAGTTTGCAAAGAGCTTTTACCACTACGCCGCTCCCCAACGATCTCCAGCAGTACATTATCGGCCTCCGGATGAAGGCTAGTTACAAGCCAAGCGGCCACCAATAATCGGCTATCATTAGGCACATTTAGCTGGCCCAAAATCCACAGCAATGGCTGGAGTTGCACTTCCCCAAAAACTGCCTGATAGCACGGAGGCTTACCGTTTTTCAAACGAACATACCCTATCGCCCCGGCGATATTGTCGGGGCGAAAGTATCCACCGCTTGGCTGGATTTCAATAACGCCAACAGGTGTTAACAAGAATACCTGGCCCTGGTCACCACATACCGTCAGCCCTATAGTTGCACGCAGGTTTTGAACTTCTGGTGCATCACCCTCGATAACCCCAAGCGCTTGCTCTATATCACCTTTATTAACTGCAAGTCCAGAAGCGTGATATGCAATGCTCTGAACGGTACTCACCAGCTGTTTCGCCTCTAAAGGAGTAGATTGCAATGTTTCACGGTTGACTAATAATGAGGTGCCTCGTGGCGTGATACCTTTATAAAAATATTCCCGCAGCAACCCATAGATCGCTTCTACCTTGCGATCCTTGCGATTGCGTCGAGGAAGTTGGCTACCTTGTGGCTGAAGCTGGGCACAGCTAACCTGACCTGTAGCTCCTGTTACTTCATGTACTTGACCCTCAGTTAGCCTTTGCCTAGTAGACGAGGTAGCCCTGCACCCACCTATCTCAGAGGTGTAAGAATAAACACCATTATTTCTATCCACAGCCCCCCCTCATAACAACATAGGCTAACCATGCTAGCCTGCGATACTTAAGCTCGAGCAAAGAGCTCCTTGTGCAATCATCAGATCTTTCAGTCCCGGAAGATGGACCATATCGACCAACTAAAATCACGCACCAAACAAACCTACAAGCCCATAATTATTTTATTCGATGCTTTTCCTGCCAGTTTTTACTTTTGATCTTATCTTCCAAGCTTGTAGGTATAAGTTCCTTTCCTGGCTCACCTGGAAGCAGGCTACCTTGCTGTATAGCTTCGATCCTTTCAATTGCTGGCCTATTCACTACAACAGTAAGGTCAGCAACCATTGGCACCCAATCAACCACTATGCCTAGCTCCTTCACTTTCACCTTGAAGGTATGCCATGTATCTGAACGCATGGTGACTCCCGGCCTTTCACCGCGGGTGACGATGGCTTTAGTCAACCCGATGCAGTCAGCAAAGCCTTGCTGGTTCATGCTAAGTGCTGCGCGAGAAATTCGCATGGCCGCTGCATCAAGCTCTCCCCCTGTCATATAGAGCCTTACGCTATCAAGCGTGCTAAATACATCCAGCTCTACTCCCCTTTGCCGCAAGACGTAGATCAACCTGACGAGGGTGTCTGCACGCATAGCCATGTCGGGCTTTTCATTGCGCGCGACAACAATTTTTGTAACCCCTAGCTCGGCCGCCAACGCATTCTGCGTCAGTTGCACCGCTGCCCTCGCCATACGAAGCCCGATGGCCAATCTCGTCGTCTCGTACATGCCGCTTGACTCCTCCGCAAAGCCCTCTATGATGTCTCAATAGTATCCGATAGATACCTTTTGTGGCAACACCTGGAGTCAGGAGACTCACCATGAGAGCCGAAGCATACGTCAATACACGCCAGCTCTACCGGAGGTACGGCAGCTCAATAAGCACGCTCCACCGCTGGCAGCACACGCAGGGCTTTCCAAGCCCCGTCATCCCCGGTGGTCACGGTGGGGAGTCATGGTGGGGAGAGTGTGACGTCAAATTCTGGGAAATTCGCCGTCCACAATTGCCCGCGTGATGCGGCCAAGATAGCCAATCCCATGGCTTTGCCGTCGACAGCAACAGCCCATTGAGCAACCTAGTGAGGGGGCACGTATGACTAAAGGGTTACTGCGCCCGGATCAGGTCGCTGAATGGCTGGGCATGAGCCCGAGCTGGGTGTACGGCAACAAGCACCGCATCGGCTTCGTCCAGATCGGCACAGCTGTTCGCTTTGAGCGGAGCGCAGTGGAGAGGTACGCTGAGAGCTGCAAGCGCGGCCCTCAGCCTGAGGTACGCGACACATGGGAATCACAGTCAGATACAGGGAAAAAAGGAACCGGTGGGTGGTCACAGAAACGTACCACGGTCACCGATATCAACGAACGTTTGCGGGGAATCGAGAGGGGGAGCGCCAGGCGCGCGAGTACGCAGCGAAGCGCCAGGCAGAGCTGAACGAAGCGGCTTTCCAGGGTGAGGCTATGGGGCGCCAACCGCGGCGCACCTTTATCGAGGGGCTCGAGCGATGGATCGACGAGTACGACGTGGCCAGTCAGGCGAAGGCTATCCGCCCTGTGGCTCGCTACATGGGCGACCGGGTACTGCTCGGCATGGACAGCGTCGACAAGGCCCGCGAGATGGCCCGCGACCTCCGCAAGCAAGGACGTGCTCAGAGCACCATCAACAATCATCTGCAGGTGGTCAAGCGGGTGCTGAACCTTGCCTATCGGGAATGGGGATGGCTGGATCGTCCCTTGGGCGACAAGATCAGAAAGAAGATGCCGAAGAACGAACGGCATGTGTACCTGACCATCGAGCAGGTGAGTCAGCTTCTGCAAGCCATTCCCGATCACTCGATTGTCGAGAAGCGGGTGATCGCCCTGGCGGCGCTCACCGGGCTCCGCCAGGGCGAACTGCTGGCTCTGGACCCTCAGAACGTCCAAGGTGGTCGCATTCTGCTGCGACCAGACCAGACGAAGAGCGGCAAGGCCAGGGTGGTGCCGGTGCCGAAGGATGCCCGAGCATGGCTGGAGGAGCTACCGTTCGCTACGACCTATCATCGGCTGCGAACGGTGTGGGAACATGCTCGCCAATCCGTGGGACGGCCCGATCTGCGCTTTCACGACTTGCGCCACAGCTATGCCAGCATGCTGGCCCAGGCCGGCGAGAGCATGACCACGGTGCGCGATCTGCTTGGGCATTCCAGCCTGATCGTCACCAGCCGCTACTCGCACATTTTCGATGCGGGTCTGGACGATATCGGCTCCCGCCTGCCGAGCTTGAGCGGGGCCTTCTGCGACCAAACTGCGACCACGCACTAGAAAGAGGGAGGGTAGAAACACAAACAGCCGCTCGTAAGCGACTGTTTTTCAAGTGGTACCGGCGGTCGGACTCGAACCGACAAGGGCTTGCACCCGGCGGATTTTGAATCCGCTGCGTCTACCAATTCCGCCACACCGGCAACGGGCGAGGATTATACGTGGGTGGCGCCAGAGGTCAATTCCCCTGAGCCGCTCGGTGGCGCCTGTCGGGGCCGATGGCGCCGTTGTCGGGGCGACTCCCGCCCCTGTCGGGCGCGGCACCCACCGCATCCGGCCGAGCACCGACCTGGGATCGGCCTCGGCCGTTGTCAGCCAAAGCCCCACCGGCCGTCGGTTTCGGCACCCTGGCGGCAGGTGGGTCATTCCTCCATGTCTTGACGCTCGCCCGCTCGGGTTAGACCTTGGTAGACTGCGCTCCGCCTGCCCCAGGTCAACCAAGCCCCTGGTCAACGAGACCCGCGTCCAGCCCAGAATGGAGTCGCCCATGGCTGACACTCGCAATGAAGCCGTTCCCCATCCGTCCATCGCCAGCCGCATCGGGCTGGTGCTGGGTCCGCTGTTGTTGATCGCCACCCTGGTGCTGCCCCCGCCCGGCGACATGTCCCAGGCCGCCTGGGGCTGCGTCGGCATGGCACTGCTGATGGCCAGCTGGTGGTCCACCGAGGCGATCCCGATCCCGGTGACCTCGCTGATCCCCCTGGTGCTGGCTCCGGCGGTGGGCATCGGCAGCATCAAGGAAGTCGCGGCCAGCTACGCCAACCCGATCATCTATCTGTTCCTCGGCGGCTTCCTGCTCGGTATCGCGATGCAGACCTGGAACCTGCACAAGCGTATCGCCCTGCACGTGCTGAAGGTCGTCGGCAGCGAGCCCAAGCGCCAGATCGCCGGGTTCATGATCGCCACCGGCTTTCTCAGCATGTGGGTGTCCAACACCGCCACCTCGATCATGATGCTGCCCATCGGCATCTCTGTGCTGAGCCTGCTCGAGGATTCCGACCCTGATGAGCTGCGCCGCTTTGCCACCGCGCTGCTGCTGGGCATCGCCTATTCGGCCAGCATCGGTGGTGTGGCGACCCTGATCGGCACGCCGCCCAACGCCCTGCTGGCCGGCTATCTGGCCGATGACCGCGGCATCGACCTGGGCTTCGCCCAGTGGATGCTGGTCGGGGTACCGATCAGTGTGGTGATGATGTCGCTGACCTGGTGGTGGCTGTCCCGCGGCGGCTTCTCGCTGAAGGTCGGCAAGGGTGAAAGCGACAACCTGATCAAGGACCAGCTCGCCGAGATGGGCCCGATGAGTGCCGCCGAACGCCGTGTCGGCCTGCTGTTTCTGGCCGCGGCGGCGCTGTGGATCCTGCGCCCGCTGCTCAATGACATGGGCGCCTCCTGGTTGTCCGACACCACCATCGCCATCGTCGCCGGCATGGCGCTGTTCCTGATTCCTTCCGGCCGTCGTTCCGGCGAGGCGCTGATGGTGTGGGAAGACGCGGTGAAGCTGCCCTGGGGCATCCTTCTGCTGTTCGGCGGCGGCCTGGCGCTGGCCGGCGCAATCAGCAAGTCGGGGCTGGCCGAGTGGATCGCCAACCAGCTGTCGATCCTCGGTGCCCTGCCGGTGCTGGCGATCATCGGCGGCGTGGTGCTGGTCATCATCTTCCTCACCGAGGTGACATCCAACACCGCCACCGCGGCGGCCTTCCTGCCGCTGCTCGGCGCCCTGGCGCTGTCGCTGGATCTGCCGGTGATGCTGATCACCGTGCCGGCCGCCATCGCCGCCAGCTGCGCCTTCATGATGCCGGTGGCCACACCGCCCAACGCCATCGTCTTCGGCACCGGTCACATGAAGATCCAGTCGATGATTCGTGCCGGCTTTGCCCTCAACCTGATCAGTACAGTGGTGGTGACGCTGATGGCCTACGGTCTGATCCTGCTGCTGTGGTAGCCACCCCGATGGCCCCTGGTCGTCGACCCGACTGCGCTGCTCACTTCGCGGATGGCCGACACGGGCTGACGCCCATGGCGTGGTCGTGACAGAAGATCGACGCCGTTTCCTGACGTGGCGGTCAGGAAACGGTATCCTTGTGCGCCTTTGGCATCCTTCATCCCGCCTGACGACTTGCGAATTCCCATGCAGCGCGCCGACTTTCATTTCGAGCTCCCTGAAGAGCTGATCGCCCGTTACCCGTCCGACGTTCGCAGCGACTGCCGCCTGCTGTGCGTCGACGGCGCCAGCGGACACCTCGACCACCGCCGCTTTCCGGACCTTGAGCAGTTGCTCGAGCCCGGCGACCTGCTGGTGTTCAACGACACCCGCGTGATCCCCGCCCGCCTGCACGGCCACAAGGCCAGCGGCGGCAAGGTGGAAATGCTGCTCGAACGGCCGCTGGACGCCCATCGGGGGCTGGTCCATCTGCGTTCGAGCAAGTCACCCAAGCCCGGCACCGAGCTTCACTTCGAGGGCGGCATCCAGGCAGTGGTCGAAGGCCGCCGCGACGCCCTGTTCGAGCTGCGCTTTCTCGGCGATACTCCGATGATCGCGCTGCTGGAGCGCCACGGCCATATGCCGCTGCCGCCGTATATCACCCGGGACGACGAGCTGTCCGACCGCGAGCGCTACCAGACCGTCTACGCCCGCCGCGACGGGGCGGTGGCCGCGCCGACCGCCGGTCTGCACTTCGACGAGCCGCTGCTCGAGCGGCTGGCCGAGCGAGGCGTCGAGTCCGCCTACGTGACCCTGCACGTGGGCGCCGGTACCTTCCAGCCGGTGCGCGTCGACAATATCCAGGAGCACCACATGCACAGCGAATGGATCGAGGTGGGTGACCAGGCCTGCGCCCAGGTGCGCGCGGCCAAGGCTCGCGGCAACAAGGTCATCGCCGTCGGCACCACCAGCGTGCGCTGCCTGGAGACCGCCAGCCAGTCGGGCGAGATCGCGCCCTTCTCCGGCGACACCGACATCTTTATCTACCCGGGCTACGAGTGGCGCTGCGTGGACGCCCTGATCACCAACTTCCATCTGCCGGAATCGACCCTGCTGATGCTGGTGTCTTCCTTCTCCGGCTACGACACCGTGATGAAGGCTTACCGCGAGGCGGTAAAGGAACGCTACGCCTTCTTCAGCTACGGCGACGCCATGCTGCTGACGCCGGCACGCTGACCCTATTTGCCAGGCGGTGGCTGCTCGGCCGAGCGGTCCACCGTCGTCAGGCTCGAATCAACGCCCCCAAGGGGCACGGAGAGACCCATGCGCGAGCAATGCTTCATGCGCTTCGACAAGCTGGCCGAGGACGGCCGGGCCCGCCGAGGTCGCATCACCTTTCCCCGCGGCACTATCGAGACCCCGACCTTCATGCCGGTGGGCACCTACGGCACGGTCAAGGGCATGACCCCGGCCTCGGTGGAAGAGATCGGCGCCGAGATCATCCTCGGCAACACCTTTCACCTGTGGCTGCGCCCCGGCACCGAGGTCATCGAGGCCCACGGCGACCTGCACGACTTCGCCCAGTGGCACAAGCCGATCCTCACCGACTCCGGCGGCTTCCAGGTGTTCTCGCTGGGCGAGACGCGCAAGATCACCGAGCAGGGCGTGCACTTCCGCTCGCCGGTGGACGGCTCCAAGGTGTTCATGGGACCGGAAGAGTCGATGGCGGTGCAGCGCTCGCTGGGCTCCGACATCGTCATGATCTTCGACGAGTGCACCCCTTACCCCGCGACCCACGACGAGGCGCGCCGTTCGATGGAGATGTCGCTGCGCTGGGCCCAGCGCTCCCGCGATGCCCACGGCGACTCACCGTCGGCGCTGTTCGGCATTATCCAGGGCGGCATGTACCCGGATCTGCGTGAGGCTTCGCTCAAGGGCCTCGGCGACATCGGCTTCGATGGCTACGCCATCGGCGGGCTGTCGGTGGGCGAGCCCAAGGAAGAGATGATCAAGGTGCTCGACTATCTGCCCGAGTGGATGCCGGCGGACAAGCCGCGCTATCTGATGGGCGTCGGCAAGCCCGAGGATCTGGTCGAAGGGGTACGCCGCGGGGTCGACATGTTCGACTGTGTGATGCCCACCCGCAACGCCCGCAACGGCCACCTGTTCACCGCCGAGGGCACGGTCAAGATCCGCAACGCCAAGCATCGTCACGACACCCGCCCGCTGGAAGATGACTGTGACTGCTACACCTGTCAGAACTTCTCGCGGGGCTATCTGCACCACCTGGACCGCTGCGGCGAGATGCTCGGATCGATGCTCAACACGATCCATAATCTGCGTCACTATCAGCGTGTCATGGCCGGTTTGCGCGGTGCTATCGAAGCGGGTACATTGGCTGACTTCGTGGAAGGGTTCTATGCCAGGCGTGGCCTGCCGGTTCCCCCCGCCCCGAATTGATGACCCGGTCGGCAGCCGCCGGCCGTCTGACTCCCTTTTCCCCACGACTTCAGGAGACCGTCGTACATGTTGGACTTCTTCATCTCCCCGGCCCTGGCCCAGGATGCTGGCGCTGCCGCCGGTGGTGGTATCGCCCAAATCGTGATGCTGGTCGGCTTCGTGCTGATCTTCTACTTCCTGCTGTGGCGTCCCCAGGCCAAGCGCGCCAAGCAGCACAAGCAGCTGATCGCTGGCCTGTCCAAGGGTGACGAGATCGTCATCGGCGGTGGTCTGATGGGCCGCATCACCCGGGTCAGCGACGACAGCGAGTTCCTCGCCATGGAAATCAGCGAAGGCACCGAAGTCAGCGTGCAGAAGAACGCCGTGGCCGCCGTGCTGCCCAAGGGCACTATCAAGTCCATCTGATTGGTGTCATTCCCCTTCGGCCCTGTGCGCCGAAGGGGGCCCCATGCTGACGCGGGGGGAGCCGATCGGTCGGCTGTCGCGCGTTGGCGAGGCAGCCGCACCCTTCGCTTTGGAAAGTCCCCGGAGCACCTCTCGAGCGCCCCCGGCTTTCCCTTATTTGTCAGCAACCTGAGGGCAGAGCCCCGATGCTCAATCGTTACCCTTTATGGAAGTACCTGCTGATCCTGGTGGTACTTCTTGTCGGCCTGGTCTACTCCCTTCCCAATCTGTTTCCCGAAGACCCAGCGGTCCAGATCAGCAGTGATCGTGGCGAGCTGAGTTTCAGCCAGTCCCAGCAGCAGAGCCTCGAACAGGCCCTGGCCGAGGCGGACATCGACGTCAAGACGGTGGAACAGGAGCCCAACAGCCTGCTGATCCGGCTGAACGACGCCGAGGACCAGATTCCCGCCCGTGACCTGATCGCCCAGCAGCTCGGCGATGACTATGTGGTCGCGCTGAACCTGGCAGAGTCCACCCCCGAGTGGCTGTCTTCGCTGGCGGCCTCGCCCATGACCCTTGGTCTGGACCTGCGTGGCGGTGTGCACTTCCTTTTGGAAGTGGACATGGAAGCGGCGGTCAATCAGCGTCTCGAGGTCAACGCCAGCGCCATGCGCGAGACCCTGCGTGAAGAACGCATCCGCTACCGCAACACCGAGATCGACGGCCGCACCATCTCGCTGGACTTCATGAACGCCGAGGACCGCGACGCTGCCGAGACGCTGATTCGCCGCGAGTTCCCCGACTTCCAGTACCAGGACGTCGAGCGTGAACGCGGCGCCAGCCTGGCGATGACCCTGACCGACGCGTCCGTGGACGAGATCCAGGACTACGCGATCAACCAGAACCTGACCACCCTGCGCAACCGCGTCAACGAGCTCGGCGTGGCCGAACCGCTGGTACAGCGCCAGGGCCCGGATCGCATCGTGGTCGAGCTGCCCGGCGTGCAGGACACCGCCGCCGCCAAGCGTATCGTCGGCGCCACCGCCAACCTGGAGTTCCGCCTGGAGGCGCGCACCGACACCCCGTCCAACGAGACCGAGGCGCTGTCCTTCCGCAACGAGCCCGGACGCACCGCCGACCTGATGCGCGACGTCATCATCACCGGCGACAGCGTGTCCAGCGCCAGCCGCGGCTTCGACGAGAACGGTCGCCCCCAGGTCAACATCAACCTGGACGGCACCGGCGGCACCCTGATGAACCGCGCCACTCGCACCAACATCGGTCGCAACATGGCGGTGGTGTTCATCGAGCACAAGACCCGTGACCGTACGGTGATGGAGGACGGTGAGCAGGTAACCGTGCGTGATCCCTACACCGAACGCGGCATCATCAGCCTGGCCACCATCCAGAGCGCGCTGGGCAACAGCTTCCGCATCACCGGGCTGGAATCGCCCACCGAAGCCGGCGAGCTGGCACTGCTGCTGCGCTCCGGTTCTCTGGCGGCACCGATCTACTTCGCCCAGGAACGCACCATCGGCCCGAGCCTCGGCGCCGACAATATCGAGCGCGGCATGCTCTCGGTACAGATCGGCCTGCTGCTGGTCGTGCTGTTCATGTTGATCCGCTACAAGGTGTTCGGCGTCATCGCCAACATCGCCCTGGCGTTGAACCTGACCCTGCTGGTCGCCGCCATGTCGATGCTCGGCGCCACCCTGACGCTGCCTGGTATCGCCGGTATCGTATTGACGCTGGGCATGGCGGTCGATGCCAACGTGCTGATCTTCGAGCGTATTCGTGAGGAGCTGCGCACAGGACTGTCGGTGCAGCAGGCGATCCACGCCGGCTACGAGCGCGCCTTCAGCTCCATCGTCGACGCCAACATCACCACCCTGCTGGTGGCATTGATCCTGTTCTCCATCGGTACCGGCCCGGTCAAGGGCTTCGCCGTCACCCTGTCGCTGGGCATCCTGACCTCGATGTTCACCGCCCTGCTGGTGACCCGTGCCATGGTCAATCTGATCTACGGCGGCAAGCCGGTGAAGAAGCTATGGATCTAAGCCCATGTCCACTTGCACACAACGGGGAGAGGGTATGAAACGCCTCACCAACCTGAATCTCGACTTCATGGGCCAGCGCAAGATCGCCTTTGCCATATCGGCGATCCTGATCCTGGTCTCACTGGTGTCGCTGGTGGTGCAGGGCCTGGCCCTGGGCCTCGACTTCACCGGCGGCACCCTGGTCGAAGTCCGCTACGCCACCGCCCCGGCGCTGGACAGCGTGCGCGGCGCCCTCGAGGGAGCCGGCTTCAATGACATCTCGGTACAGACCTTCGGCGCCGCCAATGAGGTGCTGATTCGTCTGCAGCAGACCTTCGAGGCCAACGTCGGCGACCAGGTCGTGGGCCTGCTGGCCCAGGGCGGCGCCCAGGTGGACCTGGTGCGTGCCGAATTCGTCGGTGCCCAGGTCGGCGGTCAACTGCGTGACCAGAGCGGTCTCGGCATGCTCGTCGCCCTCGGCGTGGTCATGCTCTACGTGGCCTTCCGCTTCCAGTACAAGTTCGCCATCGGCGCACTGCTGGCACTGGTCCATGACGTGATCATCGTGGTCGGCGCCTTCTCGCTGTTCCAGATGGAGTTCGACCTGACGGTGCTGGCCGCCGTGCTGGCGGTGATCGGCTACTCGCTCAACGACACCATCGTGGTCTATGACCGTATCCGCGAGAATATCCGCAAGTCGCGTATCGACGACATGCCGGCGATCTTCAACGAGGCGATCAACCAGACCCTGTCCCGCACCCTGGCGACCTCCGGCACCACCCTGCTGGTACTGCTGGCGCTGGCCTGGCTCGGTGGCGACATGATCCACAACTTCTCGGTGGCCCTGCTGATCGGTATCGGCGTGGGTACCTTCTCGTCGATCTACGTGGCGGCGGCCCTGCTGATCCAGCTCAAGCTTCAGCGCCGCGACCTGATCCCGGAGAAGAAGGAAGACGCCGAGGAAGAGCAGCTGCCCTGATATCACCGCAACTGCCCCTCGAGGCCCCGTCGTGGATCATCCGCGGCGGGGCCTCTTGCTTTCCGAGGTCGGTGCACGATCACGGCGAGCCGGCACCGCTGTCGGCGGCCTCTCAGTTCACTTCGAAAACCATGCAGCAACGCGAGATAGGTCGTTTCCTTCCAGAAAATGCCCGCCGTCACTTGCCCTGGCCAGCGCCCCCTTTCATGCTTGTCATCCACCCCATTAAAACGTGACGAGGCCGCATGTTCCTGCTGATCGCCTTTGCCGTACTGTCCATCGGCGCCTCCTTCCTGTGTTCGGTACTGGAAGCGGCCATCCTGTCGCTGACACCGAGCTATATCGCCCAGGTCCAGGAGACCAACGAGCCGCTGCACAAGAAGCTGAACGCCCTCAAGCGAGATATCGATCGCCCGCTGGCGGCTATCCTGACGCTCAACACCATCGCCCACACCGTTGGCGCCACCGGCGTCGGCGCCCAGGTCGCGGTGGTCTTCGGCGAGGCCTGGCTGGGCGTCGCCTCGGCGGTGATGACGCTGGCCATCCTGATCCTCTCGGAGATCATTCCCAAGACCATCGGCGCCACCTTCTGGCGCCAGCTGTCGCCCTGGCTGCCGCCCATCCTCAACACCCTGATCCTGCTCCTCAAGCCATTCATCTGGATGTCCGAACAGATCACCCAGCGCATCGGCGGCAATGCCGCCGACACCGACATGCGTGGCGAGATCAAGGCGCTGGCACGTATCGGCCTGGACGAGAAGGCACTGGACCAGGACGAAGCCAGAACCATCACCAACATCCTCAACCTTCACGAGATCAAGATCAGCAAGGTGATGACGCCAAGAACCGTGTGCGTCACGGTGCGCCCATCGATGACCGTGGCCCAGTTCGAACAGGAACTGGTGCGCTCGCCGTTCACCCGCTTTCCGGTGATGGACGGTGGCGAACAGGCCATCGGCTATGTGCACAAGGCCGACGCCTACCAGGCGGATGAATCCGTGGACATGAAGGAGATCATGCAGGACGCCCCCTCGGTACAGGCCGACGACAGCGTCGAGCACGTCTTCACCATGATGCTCAGGGATCGTCAGCATCTGGCGGTGGTGTATGACGACCATGGCACCTGGGTGGGCCTGATCACCATGGAGGATGTGATCGAGACGGTACTCGGCCAGGATATCGTCGACGAGACCGACAACGTCACCAATATGCGCAAGTACGCCAAGCAGCGCTGGACCCAGCGTCGACAAGGCAGGTCAGCCAAGACAGACTCCGGCGACCCGGCCAGCCAGGGTTCCTGAACCCAGCGCCAGGGAGCGTTCGCCAGTACGCAACGCAACGTAGCACGGCGACGCTCCCCCTTTGCCCGAGCATTTGCGATAACATCTCCATTGAAAATGATTATCAATGGAGAAAGCATGTACAAGCCTCTCGCCATCGCCACCCTGCTCAGCGTCACTGCCCAGGCCTGGGCGCAACCGGTGCCGGAAAGGGTCGCCGCCCTCGACTACGCGGCCCTGGACATCCTCGACAACCTGGCGCAGCGCGAGCGTATCGCCGGTGTCGCCCAGGCAACGCTTCCCGACTATCTGTCCGACTATGCCGACGACGCTTTCACCGACGTGGGCACCCTCAAGGTCGCCGACATGGAAGTCCTTGAGTCGCTGTCACCCGACGCCATCCTGATCAGCGGGCGCCTGGAAGCCGAACGCGAAAATCTGGAAGCTCTTGCCCCTGTCTACGCCGTGGCGACCGAGGGCGAGGACGCCTGGGACCAGCTCGAACATCGGGTCGACGATCTGGCTGCGCTGTTCGATGCACAGCAAGCGGGTGAGCAGGCGCTTGCGGACCTGCGCCAGGCGCTCGATCAGCAGTTGGCCGAGATCAACGGGACGCCGAAGGTACTGGTGGTCGTCCACAACGACGGAAAGCTTATCGTCCAGCACAACGCCGTCGTGCATGACCTGATGGGACTGGCCTCGCCTGAACTTCCCGAGAACGTCGAGAGCGTGACGCGTGGTGAGCGTACCTTCACGCCGCTGACGCCGGCGCAGATCGCCGCCACCCAGCCCGACCTGGTGTGGGTGGTGGACCGCAGCGCCGCCATCGGCCAGACGCCTCTCGATGTCGAGGCGCTGACGCAGGCCGTCGGTGACGATCTGGCGATCGCCGTCGGCTCGCCGCGACTCTGGTATCTGGCCGGCCAGGGCCTGGACAGCACCCGCCTCCAGGTCGAAGAGGTGGTGGCCGCGCTGGCGCCCTGACCAGGGTCACACCGAACTCACTGCACCAACAACGAATGACGCCCCCGCGGCCAGGCCGCGGGGGCGTCGTCGTTGGCGGGGCCAAAGCCGCACCGGCTCTCCACAGCGGCCATCCGACGCCCCCGTCCAACCGCCATGAATCGCCCCCTCCAGCGGCCGAATAACCGCTACCTCCTGGGAGGTATGGCGCACCAGGGCATGCCATCTAGCCTTAAATGGCATACCAGACAACCCACCAGGCATGCCGAAGGCGACGTACACCATGACCTCTCATCTGCTTCAGGACATCGCCCCCCAGACTCCGCTGTCGGATCCGCTCTCCCCGGCCGCAGCACAGAGCGCCGTGATCGAGCTTGAAGGGACTCGCCTGGTCGCCGTTACCACCCTACCGGAGCGTGCGAGAGGCGCCATCGGCAAGCGGGAAACCGCGATCTTTCGCCAGGCCATCGCCACGGCCAGCGAACATCGCCTGCCGCTGATGATGCTGATCGACTCCGCCGGTGCCAAGGTCGACGAAGGCGTGGCGGTACAGGGCGACTTGCGTGCCCTGATAGGAGACCTGCTGGTCGGACGCCAGCGCATCCCCGGGGTCCTGGCGGTGCTGGGGCACAATACCTTCGGCGGTGCCAGCCTGGTGGCCATGTGCGCCGACCAGCGTCTCTACACGCCAGCCAACCGTCTGGCGATGAGCGGACCTCGCCTGCTGTATGCCCGCAATCTCCACCAGCACCGAGTGGACGCCGTCATCTCGGCGGTGTCCCGACTCAGGCGCGATCCCGCCGGCCATGCCACCAGCGGGATACCGACAGCGCTGCGCAACGACATCGCCAGGTGGCTCGCCTCGTCACGTCGAATCGAGCTCAATGGCGGTTCCGCTACTGAATCCGTCGCCACCTTGCCGTCAGCTCGGGTAAGCCGGTCGCAGCAGGAGCAGCACGCTTGGATCACCTGCCACGGAAGCGCCCCGCCGGATCATCGGGATCTTGCAGACCTTGCTCAGGCAATCCAGCGCCTCCCCGCTGGGCTTTCGCTGATACTGCGCTGCCAGTGGAGCTGCCACAGCCTGAGGGCCATCGATGAAGCCAGGCTACAGAGCCTGGCGCTGGTGCGTCTGGCCAGCACCATCGAGTACCGAGTGCGCTCGGGTGCCGCCGTTGAGCTGGTGATCGATGGTGAACTCTCGGGTGGCATCTATCTCGCCCTCGCCGCCTGCGCAAGCCAGGTGAGACTCACCGCCAGAGGACGCGTTCGCAGCCTGCCCTCACGGGTGGCCGCGCTGATCACGCCTAGAGGCGATCATCCACAAGCCAGCGCCGAACACCTCCACGCGCTTGGCATCATCGACACCCTGGAGGCCTGGGATGAACACTGAGGCCAGCTGCCGCAACGTCTTTCGGATGTTTCAGGATGTCGCCGAGCGGGTGGGGCATGGACCCCTGCTGACCACAGCGCCATTCAACAGGGCCACCAGCGGGGCTTCCAACAGAGCCACCAGCGGGGCTTCCAACAGAGCCTCCAGCGAGCCTTCCACCACCCTGTCCTACGCCGACGCCATGACCCAGAGTGCCCGCCTGGCCCGTGCCCTGACAGCGCTCGGTGTCAGGCCGGGGGATCGCGTCGCCGCCCAGGTCGACAAGTCCCCGCAAGCCTTGCTGCTGTACCTGGCGGTGTTGCGTCAGGGCGCCATCCATCTGCCACTCAATACCGCCTATACCGCCACCGAGATCGCCTATTTTCTGAGTGACGCCGCGCCGGTGCTCTATATCGCCTCCTGCGCGTGCATGGCCGCCAACGAAGAAGCCTTGAACCGCCACCCCGGTATCCAGCGGCTCACCCTGGAGGCGGACGGCTCGGGCAGTTTGATGACACTCGTGTCGGAGCAGGCCGAGCGCCACCGTATCGAGCCTCGTCGAGGCGACGACGTCGCCCTGATTCTCTACACCTCCGGCACCACCGGCAGCCCCAAGGGGGCGATGCTCACCCACGCCAACCTGGCCAGCAATGCCAGGGCGCTGACCCGACTCTGGGAGTTCGGCTCAAGCGACGTGCTGATCCACGCCCTGCCGCTGTTTCATGCCCACGGCCTGGTCATCGCCACCCACTGCGTGCTGCTGTCCGGCAGTCGCATGCACCTGCTGCCGCGCTTCGATGCCGATACCGTGGTTCACCTGCTGCCCGAAGCCACGGTGATGATGGGCGTCCCTACCTACTACAGCCGGCTGCTGGAGCACCCTGATCTCAGCGCCGCGGCCACCTCGGGGATGCGTCTTTTCGTCTCGGGCTCCGCGCCCCTGAGCGAGGCCACCGCCCGGCGCTTTCACGCCTTGACCGGGCACACCATCCTGGAGCGCTACGGCATGACCGAGGCCACCATCATCAGCTCCAACCCGGTAGTGGGCGAACGGCGCCTCGGCTCGGTGGGCCTCCCCATCGAGGGCGTCAGACTCAGGATCACCGATGACCACGACACCCCGCTCGCCAGCGGCAACGTCGGACACCTCCAGATCAAAGGCCCTGCCGTGATGAAGGGCTACTGGCGGCAGCCACAGAAGACCCGCCAGGAGTTCACCCCTGACGGCTGGTTTCGCACCGGCGACAACGGCCGTATCGATGAGGATGGCTACCTGACCATCGTTGGTCGCAGCAAGGATGTGATCATCAGCGGGGGCTACAACGTCTACCCGGGCGAGGTCGAAGCGCTGCTGGACGCCATGGAGGAGGTCAGCGAATCCGCGGTGATCGGGCTGCCCCACGCCGACTTCGGCGAAGCGGTGACCGCCGTGGTGGTTGCCGCCAATGACGTCACCCCGGACGAAGATGCCATTCGCCGCCGTCTGCGCGATGTACTGGCCGCCTACAAGGTTCCCAAGCGGGTACTGGTGGCCGACGACCTGCCACGCAACACCATGGGCAAGGTGATCAAGGCCGAGCTCAGGGACACCCATCGAACCCTCTACCTTGGCCGCTCGGCCGAAGGTGCCTCATGAATCCCTTCCTCCGGCTGTGCCGCACCCTGGGCGATGCCGGCTTTTTCGCCGCCCTGCTGATCATGGTGTTCCTGGTCGCTTCGATCATCTGGGAGGTCATCAGTCGATACCTGCTGGGGGCTCCCACCGTCTGGGTCACCGAGGTCTCGGGCTATCTGGTCTCCGGCATCCTGTTCATGGCCATCGCCCGGGTCTATCGGGAAGGCGGTCATGCCCGCATGTCGCTGCTGGAGGGACGGCTGTCGATCGCCGCCCAGAACCGTCTGGGGCTGGTCGTCGACGGCTGCACCCTGGTGTTCGCGGCCTTCGCCTTCTGGGCCACCCTGGAACTCGCTCTCCTGTCCTATCAGCTCAACTGGCGGTCCTCGACCACCCTGGCGGTACCGCTGTATCTGCCCCAGGCGCTGATGCCGGCGGGCTCCGCGATCTTTGTGCTGGAACTGATCGCTCAGATCCACCAGAAGCTGGCGCACTTCAAGGCGCCCGCCACCGACGAGGACGGACCCACGCCATGATGATTTTCAGCGTCGCCCTGAGTCTGGCCATTCTGTTGATCCTTGGCGTCCCCGTGGCCTTCGCCCTGGGGCTCGCGGCCCTGGTGGGCATCATCTACCAGGGTGGCCTGGCCGCCAGCCTGGCCATGTCCGACATCATCTGGGGCACTACCTCGGAGTTCGTGCTGGTGGCCATACCGCTGTTCGTGCTGATGAGCGAGATCGTCAACGTTTCCGGGGTGGGCCGCGACCTGTTCGAAAGCGTCGACAAGTGGCTGGGACGCCTGCCCGGCGGCATCGCCATCAGTGCCATCGTCGCCGGCGCGATCTTCGGTGCGGTCAGCGGCACCGCCGTCGGCGTCGCGGCAGTCATCGGCAGCGTCGCCATCCCGGAGATGCTCAAGCGCCACTACAGTCCCGAAATGGCCACCGGCACCGTCGCCGCCAGTTCGGGGCTCGGCATGATCATTCCTCCGAGCCTGCCGCTGATCATGTATGGCGTGGTCACCGAAACCTCGATCGCCGAGCTGTTTTCCCACGCCATTGTGCCGGGGCTGGTGATCACCGCGCTGTTCGCCTCTTACGTCTGCGTCGTCCAGGGCCTGTCAGGCAAACGGGCGCCGACGATCGGTTTTGCCGCCGATCTGGGCTGGATCAGGTCACTGCTCCAGGCCGGCCCGGTCATCGCCCTGATCGTGGTGGTCATCGGCAGCATCTATCACGGTATCGCCACCCCTACCGAAGCGGCCGCCATTGGCGTCGGCGGCGCACTGATCATTGCCCTCGGGCGCAGGGGCCTGACGCGAAAGAGCCTGACCACGGCGCTGATCAAGGCCACCCGCACCAGTTGCATGCTGCTCGCCATCCTGGCCTCGGCGATGCTGTTCAGCTATGCGCTGAGCAACGCCCAGCTACCCCAGCAGCTTGCCAGAGTGGTGGTGGAGGCCGAACTCGGCGCCTGGACCTTCTTCCTGCTGGTCATGCTGATGCTGTTCGTTCTCGGCACCCTGCTCGATGCCATCTCGTTGGTCATCATCGCCGTGCCCATCGTCTTTCCTGCGATCCTCGCCTACGGCTTCGACCCCGTCTGGTTTGGCGTGGTGGTGATGGTCAACATGTGCTTCGCGGTGATCACCCCCCCCATCGGCCTGTGCCTCTACGTGGTCAGGGACTGTGTCGAGGGCATCCGGATCAGTCAGGTGGTGCGCGGCGCCCTGCCGTTCATCGCCCTCTACGTCGTATCCATCGTCATCCTGTGCGCATTTCCCGAACTGGTCACCGGTCGCTGACCCAGTGATGTCCCGCCCCTTGCGACCGAGCTTACGTCCGAGCTCCGCCGGACCTTCCTCAAGAGGACAACAAGATGAAATACTCCCTCTCCCGCCGTCGCTTCATTGCATCCGCGTCCGCCACCCCGTCCCCTACCCTGGCCATCGCCCTGACGACGGCCCTGGTCGCCGGACTGCTCACCACGACGACGACCCAGGCCGCGGAAACCCTGCGTCTGGGCCACTACTTTCCCGCCGAGGACTTCCGCGGGCGTACCACCCAATACCTGGCCGACCAGCTCGACCCGACACTGCTCGAAATCGATGTCTTCCCCTCGGAATCCCTGGTCAAGGGACGCGACGGTCTGATGGGCACGGCACGCGGCACCGTAGATCTGTACAGCCTGTTCGGCGGCTACGTGGTGGGTACCGTGGGCATGATGAAGATCTTCACCGTGCCGTTTCCGCCCGACTCCCTGGACGACGCCGACGTGCTGGCCTTCGCCAACGACCCGCGCGTGCTCGAACCGCTGGGCGAAGCCTTTGCCGCCTCCCAGGTCAAGCTGCTGGGGTTCATCAACTCCTCCGGGCAGACCACGCTGTTCCTGGCCGAGTCAATCGACGGTCTGGACCAACTCGAAGGTCGCAAGATCCGTGGCGTGGGCGGCTACACCGACCCGGCGCTCGAAGACCTTGGCGCCACCGTGGTGTTCATGAGTGCCGCCGAGCAGTTTCTGCAGCTTCAGACCGGCGGCGTCGATGGTGTGATCACCACCGATTCCTCCTACGTCAATCTCGGGCTCTCCGAGGTCGCCCCAGTAGTGCTTGCGAGCTCGATGGTGCGCACGCCCTATCCGCTCATCATGAACCTGCGCAAGTACAATGGACTGAGCCAGGACGCTCGCGACGAACTCCATCGGGCGGTCGAGGCCACCATCGAGTGGTCGAGCGCCAACTTCACCGAGGAGTCCGAACGTCTTCGCCAGGCGGTCGATGAACAGGCCGAGACGGTGTACACCTTCAGCGAGGAGGATCTGGCGCTTGCCGACAGCCTTCGCGACAAGTACCTGTCGGCGTATATCGAGGAGTTCGGCGAGTCCGCCGGTGCGCTGGTGGAGGTCTACCGCAGCTATCTCCAGTAATCTCGACCGCGGCATCCGGCAAGACGACGTCCGGGTGCCGCCCTCCGTCCACGTGTCTACTGCAGGGACCGCTCGATGGCATCGCCCACCAGGACTACCGAACACATTCGCCAGCAGCTTGAGGATCGCATCCTGCGGGGCAGCTATCCGCCGGGACACCGGCTGAACGAGCGCGACCTGGCCGCCGAGTTCGCGGTCTCTCGTACTCCCGTCCGCGAGGTCATTCGGATGCTCACCTCCGAGGGCCTGGTCGAACACCGGGCCAACCAGGGCGCCTTCGTCCGGCGCAATTCGCTCAAGGATATTCTCGACATGTTCGAGATGCTGGCGCTGCTGGAGTCCTCCGCCGCCAGGCTCGCCGCGCGCCAGAGCACCGCCGATGACATTCCCCCATTGCTGCAGGCGGCCCAGGAAACCATCGACACCGCGGCAATCACCGCCGAACGTTACACCAGCGCCAACAGGGCGTTCCACGAAGCGATCTATCGCCTGGCCGCCAACGAGACCCTGGCCGGCCAGATCACCGACATCCGACGCAAGATCGAGCCCTATCGCGGGCACATCCACCGCATCGCCGGCATGCGCAGCATGTCGGCCGAGGAGCATCTCGAAATCGTCTCGGCCATCGCCGACAAGCGTGAGGGAGCGGCGGCGGATGTGATGTTTCACCACCTGGACATGCAGCGAGCGGAGTTTTCCGGCTTCGTGTTCTCGCTGACCAAGGCGCTGGCCTAGCCCGCGCCATGGCGGCGACCAACGGCCGGCACCACAGACGACAACGCCCCCGCGGCCAGGACGCGGGGGCGTTGCTGTGACGGCGTCACGATCACCGCTCGCTCGCGCGAGCGGTGCCGAATCAGTCCTCTTCGGGCTGACTGGGCGCCGTGTGCACGTGGGGCGCAAGCTGCTTGATCAGCGCCTTGAACAGGCGCGGGTTGGCGGCCATCAGGGCGCCTTCGATACGCACCGAGGGCTGGCCATCCGGTGTGCCGATCAGGGCACCGGACTCCTTGAGCAGCAGCGAACCGATGTCTAGGTCCTGCTCCTCGACTCCCAGCACGAAGGCGGCGTCGGCACGACCGGCGGCCAGACGGGCCATGTCGAGCAGGCCACAGGCGCTGGCTTGAAGCTGTTCGGCCTGGGGGCCGAGCTGCTGCACCAGGGTCAGGTAGGTCGGCAGAAAACGCGAGCGCAGGTAGGTATCGGGAAGCCCCAGCGACAGGCGGGCGCCAGCGGCGCTCTTGATCTTGGACACACGCAGACGCTTGCCATTGAGCTGGGCGCCACGGCCACGGCTGGCAAGGTATTCGTCATCGCTGAAGGGGCAGATCACCACCGCGTGCTCCGGACGGCCCTTGATCAGACATACCACGGACAGGGCGAACTCAGGGGACGCCACACTCAGGTTCGAGTAACCGTGGAAGGGTTCGATGCGCCACAGGATATCCGCGCCTTCGCCTTCACCGGCACGGTGGGGCGTGTAGCGACCGACGACCCCGTGCTGGGGATAACCGCGGGTCAGCTGGCGGGTAATCAGGGATTCGGCGTTGCGAGCGGTGTCCTCGAGTAGACGGTCGAGGTTGTGCTCGTCGTGGGCATTCTCGATTCGTTCGCGAATGCGCAGAAACTGTTCGCCGGCGCTGCGGGCAGCGCGCAGGGCGTACTGGACCATCGGATGCATGATCGGGCCTTGGGAGTCGGTGGTGTTAAAGAACGGAGTCGACGTGGGTAACTGACTCGGCGCGAATCCTAGCAGACCACGGGCATGAATGCCACGCACTTCGCCCCAGCGCGCATCTACCCATGCTAGACTGGCGCCCCTGGCGCTGCCGACCGGTCCGCCATCAGCGCCATTGCATCGGTGACCGAAGACGTCACCGCATCGGTCATTGAATAGACCACTGCACCAACCACCGCATCAACCCGCCGCGTCGTTACAGGATCTTCCATGCTCGAGCGCATTCGCATCGTTCTCATCGGCACCAGCCACCCCGGCAATATCGGCGCCACCGCCCGCGCCATGCACAATATGGGACTCGCCGATCTGGCCCTGGTCGCACCACGCTGCGAGGTCATCACCGCCGACAGTGTGTCCCGCGCCTCCGGGGCAGATGCCCTGGTCCACGACGCTCGGGTGGTCGACAGCCTCGAGCAGGCGGTCACCGACTGCACCCTGGTGGTGGGAGCCAGCGCGCGCTCGCGCACCTTGCCCTGGCCGATGATCACCCCGCGTGAGCTGGGCGAGCGTCTGCCCGCCGAGCTGGCCACGCCCGAGGCCCGCATCGCGCTGGTCTTCGGCCGCGAGGACAGCGGCCTGTCCAACGCCGAACTGCAACGCTGCCACGCCCACGTCCACATCCCCACCAATCCCGACTTCAGCTCGCTGAACCTGGCCGCGGCGGTGCAGGTGCTGGCCTACGAATGCCGCCTTGCCTGGCTGGCCCAGGCCCAGACCCAGACCCAGACCCAGACCCATGCCCAGACCCAGCCAGGCCCGGCACAGGACGAAGAGGAAGAAGCGCAGCCACTGGCCAGCCACGAGGAGCTGGAGCACTATTTCGCTCATCTGGAACGCGCGCTGATCACCATCGGCTTCCACGACCCGGCGAAGCCTCGCCAATTGATGGCCAGGCTGCGCCGAGTGACCCTGCGCTCGCGCCCCGAACGCATGGAGCTCAACATCCTGCGTGGCATCCTCAGCGCCACCGAGAAGGCCGCAGGCGGCCAGGCGCTGGGCGCCCGGGGTAGCGAGCCGGAATTACAGCGAGAACATGACACGCATCCGGGCCAGAAGCCGGCCCAGGACTAGCCCGAACCGACAACAGAACCAACAGCAGAACCAACAGCAGGATCAGCGCCAGGCCGGCGGCTCTGGAGCGACACGGCGTCCACCTTCGAGCCGCTGAGCTTAACCAGATCACTGACTCGACAGGTGGCAGGCTTGAATGGCCCACCACCAGCCCCCACTATGATTCTCTTGACCGACTCAGGGACCGCCGCATGTTTCAACGCCTACGCGAAGACATCAACAGCGTATTTGCCAGGGATCCGGCGGCGCGCAACTTTCTTGAAGTCCTGACCAACTATCCTGGCCTTCACGCATTGCTGCTGCACCGGATCTCCCACCAGCTGTGGAAGCGCAATCTCAAATGGATCGCGCGCACCCTGTCGACGCTGGGCCGCTGGTTCACCGGCATCGAGATTCACCCCGGCGCCACCATCGGCCGGCGCTTCTTCATCGACCACGGCATGGGAGTGGTGATCGGCGAGACCACCATCGTCGGCGACGATGTCACCCTCTACCAGGGCGTGACCCTGGGCGGCACCAGCTGGAACAAGGGCAAGCGTCACCCGACCCTGGAGGACGGCGTGATCGTCGGCGCCGGCGCCAAGATTCTCGGCCCCTTCACCGTCGGTGCTGGCGCCAAGGTCGGCTCCAACGCGGTGGTCACCAAGGAAGTCCCGGCCGGCGCCACCGTGGTCGGCATCCCCGGCAAGATCGTCCAGCGCCGCGACCCGGACAGCGACCCGGGCCTCGAGGTCGACCCGGCCCGTCGCGAGGCGATGTGCCAGAAATTCGGCTTCGACGCCTACGGCATGAGCCAGGACATGCCCGACCCGGTGGCCAAGTCGATGCAGGCCATGCTCGACCATATGCACGCGGTGGATGAACGCATCAGCGGCATGTGCAAGACCCTGAGGCAACTGGACCACAGCTACCGCGACGGTCAGATGCCGGAAATTCGCGACGAGGACTTCGCCGAGATACTGGAAGACGTCGACCGCGCCTGTGCGCCGGTGATCGGGCGTGACGCCAACGCCGATATCCTGGGCTCCGACACCGCCACAGGCAACGAAAGCGCCAGCGGCAATGAAGACGTCGGGCCAGGCACCTCCGACCAAGGCACCTCCGACCAAGGCACCTCCGACCCAGGCACCACCGACAAGGACAGTGCCGGCGGCAGCGAGACGGCCAATGACGCCGAGCACGGGGCCGAGCGGGAAGACGAGGCGACGACGGCACGGCGCCAATAGTTGACCACGACACTCGGTCTTTCCCATAATATCGCTTTGATCCAAGCGTCGTCGGCTACCGACCACGCCCACACTTTCCGGACCGCCGACCCATGTCGGCGTCGAGGGTTCGCCCCATGCGCCTGACCACCAAGGGACGCTACGCTGTCACCGCCATGCTCGACATGGCGGTCAACGCCGACCAGGGCCCG
This sequence comes from Halomonas sp. EF61, assembly GCF_040147045.1. NCBI lineage: Bacteria > Pseudomonadati > Pseudomonadota > Gammaproteobacteria > Oceanospirillales > Halomonadaceae > Halomonas > Halomonas sp. EF61. Next base: position 1,307,932 of record NZ_JAMSHM010000002.1, read on the forward strand.
ATCTGCCTGGCCGACATCGCCCGGCGTCAGCAGATCTCGCTGTCCTACCTCGAGCAGCTGTTCGCCCGCCTGCGGCGCGCCGGCCTGGTCGACAGCGTGCGCGGGCCAGGCGGTGGCTACCTGCTGGCGGAGCCGGCAGCGTCCATCTCGGTGGCCCGGGTCATCGATGCGGTCAAGGAGTCGGTGGACACCACCCGCTGTGGCGGTCTGTCCGACTGCCAGAAGGGCGACACCTGCCTGACCCATCACCTGTGGTTCGAGCTGTCCGAGCGCATCCAGGACTTCCTCGACGGCGTCACCCTGGGCGAGCTGGCCGAGCGCCAGGAGATCGCCGAGATCGCCGGGCGTCAGCGCCGTCGCCAGCACAACGACGACATTGTGACCTCGGCGCCCTGAGCTAGACTTTCGCCCCTCTGCCCGCCAACGATGACATCGCCATGACTTCACCCGTCTATCTCGACTACGCCGCTACCACCCCGGTCGACCCCCGTGTCGCCGAGGTCATGAGTCGGCATCTGACCCTCGAGGGCACCTTCGCCAACCCGGCGTCGCGCAGCCATATGCCCGGCTGGCTGGCCGAGCAGGCGGTGGAAAACGGCCGGCGCCAGGTCGCCGACCTGATCAATGCCGACCCGCGAGAGATCGTCTGGACCAGCGGCGCCACCGAGGCGGACAATCTGGCCATTACCGGCTTCCTCAGGGCCAACCGCGACAAGGGCCGCCACCTGGTCACCTCCATCATCGAGCACAAGGCGGTCATCGATACCGCCAAGGCGGCAGAGCGAGAGGGCTTTGACGTCACCTGGCTGACGCCCCAGGCCGACGGAAGCGTCAGCCCTGGCCAGCTGGCCGAGGCCATGCGCCCCGACACCGTGCTGGTATCGCTGATGGCGGTGAACAACGAACTCGGCACCATCAATGACATCGCCGCCCTGGCCGAGGTGGCCCATGACCACGGCGCCATGATCCACGTCGACGCGGCCCAGGCGGTGGGCCGCATCGACCTCGACGTGGGGCGAAGCAAGGTCGACATGATGTCGCTGTCCGGCCACAAGGCCTATGGCCCCAAGGGCATCGGCGCGCTCTATGTGCGGCGTAGCCCCGATCTTCGTCTCGAGGCGCTGATCCACGGCGGCGGCCACGAACGCAGCATGCGTTCCGGCACCCTGGCGACCCACCAGATCGCCGGCATGGGCGAGGCCTTCGCGCTGGCGGCGAACGAAGGCGAGGCCGATCAGGCACGTATCCAGAGCCTGCGGGATCGCCTGCTCGAGGCCATCGCCGATCTCGACGGCGTGCACTGCAACACCCGCCTCGAGGCCTCGGTGCCCAACATCATCAACCTCGGCTTCGAGGGCGTCGACGGCGAGTCGCTGCTGATGGCGCTGCGCGACATCGCCCTGTCGACCGGGTCGGCGTGCAACTCGGCCAGCGTCGAACCGTCCTACGTGCTCCAGGGCATCGGGGTGCCGCGCCGCCTGGCGCTGGCCTCGCTGCGCCTGAGCATCGGACGCTTCACCAGCGAAGACGACATCGACCGCGCAGGCCAGGCCCTGCGCACCGCGCTGATTGGCCTGCGCCAGCGCGCCATGCCGTGAGGCCTGAGCCCCGCGCCATGCCTTGAGAACATCACCCTTCGACGGGCAGCGCACGACAGAGACAGTTTCGGTGACTGCCGCCCAGGCGGCAGCACCCGACCCAGGAGAATGATATGGCACACCTGAAGATCACCCCCGCCGCGGCCGACCAGATCCGCCGCGTGCTCGACGAGCGAGGCCAGGGGCTTGGACTGCGGGTCTCGGTCAAGCCCAGCGGCTGCTCCGGCTACAGCTACGTCCTCGACTTCGCCGACGACGTCCAGGCCGACGATGCCCTGTTCGAGGAACACGACGCTCGGGTCTATGTCGCCCCGGAAGCGCTCGAGATGCTAGACGGCAGCGAGGTCGACTACGTCAACGAGGGGCTGAACCGGTTCTTCCGTTTCAACAATCCCAACGTCAAGGACGAGTGCGGCTGCGGCGAGAGCTTTACCGTCTGAATTCGCCGTGATCGCGGCAGAACTCGCCGGCGCAGCGACGAACAATTGTGTTCAAGGCGCCACGAGGACGCTATAATCTGCGCTCTTCGGCGCAACACGCCGCATCGCTTCGTTTTCCCGCGTCGCGCCGCCCCGGTCCCCGGGGCGGCGCGACGCCATCTACCTGGCATCCATGCCCACTTCCTGGGCCCAACTACTGGAGAGTTTCATGGCTACAGAGCGCACTCTGTCCATCATCAAGCCCGACGCCGTCGCCAAGAATGTCATCGGCGAGATCATCACGCGCTTCGAGAAGGCCGAACTGAAGGTCGTCGCCGCCAAGATGGTTCACCTGTCCCAGGAGCAGGCCGAAGGCTTCTACGCCGAGCACAAGGAACGCCCCTTCTTCGGCGACCTGGTGTCCTTCATGACCTCTGGTCCGGTCGTGGTGCAGGTGCTGGAAGGTGACAACGCCATCGCCAAGAACCGCGAGCTGATGGGCGCCACCAACCCGAAGGAAGCCGACGCCGGCACCATCCGCGCCGACTTCGCCTCCTCCATCGACGCCAATGCCGTCCACGGCTCCGACTCCCCCGAGTCCGCCGAGCGCGAAGTGAGCTACTTCTTCGGCGCAGACGAGATCTGCCCGCGCTAAGGGCGTCGGGGTCCGACCCTCGTGATTGCGGCCCCATCGGTGAACGGATGCCCCTGGCATCCGTTCGCTCCTTTCTGCCCACCGACCCGCTGAACCTGCCATGACCACCACCGCTGCTCCCCAACGCGTCAACCTGCTCGGCATGACCCGAGAAGAGATGGAAGCCTTCTTCCTCTCCATCGGTGAGAAGAAGTTCCGTGCCGCCCAGGTGATGAAATGGATTCACCACGAAGGCGTCGACGATTTCGCCGCCATGACCAACCTGTCCAAGGCGCTGCGCGCACGCCTCGAGGAAACCGCCGAGGTACGCGGTCCCAAGGTCGTCTATGAAGGCGCCTCCAAGGACGGGACGCGCAAGTGGGTAGTGGAGGTCGAGGACGGCAGCTACGTCGAAACCGTGCTTATCCCCGCCGACAACGGCAAGCGCCGCACCCTGTGTGTGTCATCCCAGGTCGGCTGCTCGCTGGACTGCAGTTTCTGCTCCACCGGCAAGCAAGGCTTTCAGCGTAACCTCACCAGCGCCGAGATCATCGGCCAGGTATGGGTCGCCTCCAACAGTGGCGGCTCACGCAAGGACAGCGCCAATCGTCCGGTCACCAACGTGGTGATGATGGGCATGGGCGAACCCTTGATGAACTACGACAACGTCGTGCCGGCGATGAAGCTGATGCTCGACGATCAGGGTTACGGCCTGTCGAAACGCCGTGTCACCCTGTCCACCTCCGGGGTGGTACCGATGCTCGACCGCCTGGGCGACGAACTCGACGTCAGCCTGGCGATCTCGCTGCACGCCGCCAATGATGCGCTGCGCAGCGAACTGGTACCGCTCAACCGCAAGTACAACATCCGCTCACTGCTGGACGCCTGCCACCGTTATCTGGCCAAGTGCGACGACACCCGCCAGGTCACCATCGAATACACGGTGATCAAGGACGTCAACGACCAGCAGGAGCATGCCCGTGAACTGGCGGAGCTGTTGAAGGAACTGCCCTGCAAGATCAACCTGATCCCCTTCAACCCCTTCCCCCATTCCGGCTACGAGAAGCCCTCCCGCAATCAGGTGATGCGCTTCCAGCGCTGGCTCTACGAACTGGGTCATACCGCGCCGATCCGGTCGACCCGGGGCGATGACATCGACGCCGCCTGCGGCCAGCTGGTAGGACGGGTCAAGGATCGTACGCGTCGTCACGAACGCTACATTCAGTCGATCCAGATTGACGCCGACTGACCCTGCCGTCTTGACTTCATTCCGGCACGGCGCTTTGATATTCGGGCCTTTTCCTGCCCACGGGCGGGTGTCGCCAGACGCCTTCCCGCCACGGCCAAGCAGCGGGAGTTCGACAACGCCATGACGTGCCAGGCAGACAGCTCAAGCGCCGGCCTGCGCGGCCGGGTCATCGGACTGGCCATCGCGCTCCCCCTGACGCTGACGCTTGCCGGCTGCGCCGTCGCCGTGCCCCAGTCCGACGAGTCCCCCGCCGTCGCCTATCGCAACCTCGGCGAAGCCTACCTGCGCCAGGGCAACCTTCCCCGCGCCACGGCGGCACTCGATCGCGCCGTCTCGCTCGATCCCGATGACGCCGCCGCGCTGCAGGCCCTGGCACTGATTCACCAACGCCAGGGGGAAGCGGCGCTGGCGGACGAGTTCTTTCGACGCGCCCTCGATGAAGACCCGAACTTCACCCGGGCACGCAACAATTACGCCGCCTTCCTGTATGATCGGGGGCAAACCGGTGAGGCCTGCGAGCAGCTTGAACAGGCCAGTCACGATATACACTATGCCCACCGGGCCCAGCTGTTTGCCAACCTGGGACGCTGCCGGTGGGAACTCGGCGAGGTCGAGACGGCCAGGGCGGCGCTGGAGCGATCCCAACGCATCGACTCGAGCCTGCCCGCGAGCCACTTGACCCTCGCCGAACTGGAATACGCACAGGGCAACCTTATGCGCGCCCGATCACAGCTGGATCGCTTCGTGAGCCAGGCGGGATGGACCACCGCCGCCAGGCAGCTTGCCGCTAGCCTGGGAGACGCCGACACCGGCGCCCGGACATCGGCCGAACCCGACCAGCCTTCACGCGCGCTTTGATCACTGTTTACACGATGAAGGAAGCTCAGCCATGAGCGACAGTCAGTACACCGACTCCGAGGTCTCCTTGTCCAAAACGCCCTCCGGGGACGCCTCTCCCGGCGCCTTGCTGTGCCATGAACGAGAGAGCCAGGGGCTGACCCGCGAGGAAGTCGGGGCAGCCCTCAACCTCCGTCCCGCCGTGATCGAGGGGCTGGAGATCGACAACTACGATGAAGTGCCGGTGGTGACCTACCGACGCGGCTACCTGCGCAGCTACGCCCAGTTGCTCGGCGTCGATGTCGGCCGGGTGATGGCGCTGTATGAAGCGCGCATGGGCAACGAGGAAGTCGAGCGCAAGGTCACCCCGGTGTACATCAACAAGCCCCCCTCGCGCCTGGGCGCCTGGCTGTTTCGGCTGATGACCCTGGTGGTCATCGCCGGCCTGATCGGGCTGACCCTGATGTGGTGGCAGAGCCGTGGTGGCAGCGAGCCGCCCGAGGTCAGCGACAACGGCCCGGTCTCGGTGGACACCATCGACGGCAACGCCGCGGTCAGCGACGAGGGCACCGAGGGCGACGACAACCTGCCCCCGCTGCCCGCCGAGGACAGCGAGATGGGACTGGTCGATGGCGAGCAGGCCTCCGCCGACAGCGCTGCAGAAAGCGCCGGCGCCGAGCCTGGCGCCTCGACGCCGAGCACCGTGGCGGCCACCGAAGCGGCTGCCGCCGAAGCCAGCGAGCCCGCTGACGACAGCGCCAACGACAGCACCGACCAGGCTGCAAGCGTGAGTGCCGACGACGCCAGCGCCGAGCAGACAGCTAGCGCCGACGATGCACAGGGCACCGAGGATGAGGGCGCCGCCGAGGCCGCGCCGGCTGCCGACAGCCGTCGTATCCTCAAGCTGACCTTCAACGAGCAGTCCTGGACCGAGATCTTCGACAGCACCAATACCCGTGTCTTCGTCGGCCTGCAGTCACCGGGCACCGAAGCCACCGTGGAGGGCGAGCCGCCCTTCCGCATGACTGTCGGCAACGCCACCGGCGTGGAGTTGTTGTGGGGCGGAGAAACCGTCGACCTGCAACAGCGTGCCGGCAGAAACAATGTCGCCCGCTTTACCCTGGGAGAGTGATTGATCGCCATGCATTCGCACTCACCGATCAAAAGACGCCAGTCACGCCAAATTCATGTCGGTTCGGTACCGGTCGGGGGCGACGCTCCCATCTCGGTGCAGAGCATGACCAACACCGACACCCTGGACGTCGAGGCCACCCTTGGCCAGATTCGTGCCCTCGAACAGGCCGGCGCCGATATCGTGCGCGTCTCGGTGCCGACCATGGACGCCGCCGAGGCCTTCGGTCGCATCAAGCAGGGCACCCAGGTGCCGCTGGTGGCCGACATCCACTTCGACTACCGCATCGCCCTGCGCGTGGCTGAGCTCGGCGTCGACTGCCTGCGCATCAACCCCGGCAATATCGGCCGTGAAGACCGCGTCCAGGCGGTGGTCTCCGCCGCCCGTGACAACGGTATCCCGATCCGTATCGGCGTCAACGCCGGCTCGCTGGAGAAGGACCTGCAGAAGAAGTACGGGGAACCGACGCCGGCGGCCCTGGTCGAATCGGCGATGCGCCATATCGATCACCTGGATCGCCTCGACTTTCCCGACTTCAAGGTCAGCGTCAAGGCCTCCGACGTGTTCATGGCGGTGGCCGCCTACCGTGACCTGGCCTCACGCATCGAGCAGCCGCTGCACCTGGGTATCACCGAGGCAGGCGGTCTGCGTTCGGGCACCGTCAAGTCCTCCATCGGCCTTGGCATGCTGCTGATGGACGGTATCGGCGACACCATCCGGGTATCGCTGGCAGCGGATCCGGTCGAAGAGGTCAAGGTCGGCTTTGACATGCTCAAGAGCCTGCGCCTGCGGGCCAAGGGTATCAACTTCATCGCCTGCCCAAGCTGTTCGCGTCAGAACTTCGACGTCATCAGCACCATGAACGCCCTCGAAGAGCGCCTCGAGGATGTGATGACGCCGCTGGACGTGGCCGTCATCGGCTGCGTGGTCAACGGCCCCGGCGAGGCCAAGGAAGCCGACCTGGGTCTGACCGGCGGCACCCCGGCCAACCTCGTCTACATCGACGGCAAGCCCGCCAGCAAACTGCGCAATGACCACCTGGTCGACGATCTCGAGGCGCTGATTCGCCAGAAGGTCGCCGAGAAGGAAGCGACAGAACGCGACGTCATCGCTCGCCTGTAACGCTCTCGCCCGGCGGCAGGCCGGGCGAGGGCCGTGACTACGGCGAGACCAAGGAGCAAGTTTTGAGCAAGAAGATCCAGGCCATCCGTGGCATGAATGACCTGTTGCCCGACGCCTCGCCGGTGTGGCAGTACTTCGAGTCCCAGGTTCAGGCGCTGATGAAGCGCTACGGCTACAACGAGATCCGTACCCCTATCGTCGAGCAGACGGCCCTGTTCGCCCGCTCGATCGGCGAGGTCACCGACATCGTCGAGAAGGAGATGTACACCTTCGAGGACCGCAACGGCGACAGCCTGACCCTGCGCCCCGAGGGCACCGCCAGCGCGGTTCGCGCGGCGATGGAACATGGCCTTCTGTACAACCAGACCCAGCGGCTGTGGTACACCGGCCCGATGTTCCGCCACGAGCGCCCGCAGAAGGGCCGCTACCGTCAGTTCCATCAGGTCGGGGTCGAGACCTACGGCCTGGAAGGCCCGGACATCGACGCCGAAGTCATCCTGCTGTCGGCGCGTCTGTGGAAGCAGCTCGGCCTGTTTGATCACGTCACCCTGGAGCTCAATTCGCTGGGCTCCAATGAGGCGCGCGCGGCCTACCGCGACACCCTGGTGGCCTACTTCGAGCAGCACCGCGAGGTCCTCGACGAGGACTCGCTGCGCCGCCTGACCAGCAACCCGCTGCGTATCCTCGACTCGAAGAATCCGGCCATGGCCGAGATGCTGAGCCAGGCGCCCCAGCTGATGGATCACCTGGATCAGGAGTCCCGCGAGCACTTCGAGGCGCTGACCGCGCGCCTCGACGCCGCCGGCATCGACTACGTGATCAACCCGCGCCTGGTGCGCGGTCTCGACTACTACTGCCGCACCGTGTTCGAGTGGACCACCGACGCTCTCGGCAGCCAAGGCACCGTGTGCGCCGGCGGACGCTACGACGGCCTGGTCGAGCAGCTCGGCGGCAAACCGACCCCGGCGGTGGGCTTCGCCATGGGCATCGAGCGTCTGATCCTGCTGCTCGAGACCCTGGACATCGTGCCGCAGGAGGCCCGCGCCCCGCTCGACGCCTACGTGCTGGGCATGGATGCCACCACCGACGGCGACGCCATGGCCCTGGCCGAGCGCCTGCGCGATGAACTGCCGGCCCTTGGCGTGCAATTGCACTGTGGCGGCGGCAGCTTCAAGAGCCGCATCAAGAAGGCCGATCGCAGCGGTGCCCGCCTCGCCCTGCTGATCGGCGAAAACGAACGTGAAAACGGCCAGGTGGCGATCAAGTTCCTGCGTGACGACCGCGAACAACGCGTGGTCGAGCAAGCGTCCTTGGCCACCACCCTGACGAGCCTGCTGTCCGAGTGACGGCACGACCATTAGAAGGAGACCGCCCGTGGCGGAGCTGAGAACCGAAGAAGAACAGCTTGAGGCGATCAAGCGCTGGTGGAAGGAAAACGGCACCTCGCTGCTCGCCGGTGCGGTACTGGCCGCCGCTGGCGTGTTCGGCTGGAACGCCTGGCAGGACTACCAGCAGGGGCAGGCCGTGGCCGCCTCCAGCAGCTACCAGCAGCTTCTTGACCTGGCCAGCCGCGACAGCCTCGACGACGGGGCCCTGGCCCAGGCCCAGGGGCTGGTCGACACCCTGCAGGAAGACCACGACGGCACCCTGTACAGCGAGCTTGCGCTGCTGCTCGAGGCCCGCCTGGAGGTCGACGCAGGCGATGTCGAGGGCGCCCGCGAGTCGCTGGAGACCCTCATCGAGGGCAGCGACGATGGTTACCTGACCGGCCTCGCCCGCCTGCGCCTGGCGCGCCTGCAGAGCGCCGAGGGCAACCACGAGACCGCCCTTGCCACCCTCGACGGTGACATCCCCGAGGCCCTGGCCGCCCAGCGCGACAACGTGCGCGGCGACATCTACCACGCCACCGGCCAGCACGACCAGGCCGCCGAGGCCTGGCAGAGCGCCCAGTCACTGGCCGAAGAAAGCGGTCAGCCGCTCTACGGTATCTCGCTCAAGCTCGACGACCTCGGTGATCAGGAGGCCACCCTATGAAGACCCCGTTTAACCGAACCCGGATCGCCCTGGCGACCGCCGTCACCCTGACCGCCCTGCTGACCGGCTGCGCCAGCAAGTCCGAGCCCCAGTATCCGCCCAAGGAGCTCAAGGACTTCGCCGAGTCCACCCGGGTCGAAACCCGCTGGAGCGAAGGCGTGGGCGCAGGCCTGGGTGAGGCCACCTACCCCATCGAACCTGCCCTGGCCGGTTCCACCCTGTTCGCCGCCGACGAGGAAGGCATGGTCGAGGCGTTCAACACCGCCAACGGCGACACCCAATGGGAAGCCGAACTGGATTCACCGATCTCCAGCGGTATCACCGCAGTGGACGGCGATCTGTTCCTCGCCACCCGCAACGGCGAGGTGGTCGCCCTCGACCAGCGCAATGGCCGGGTCAAGTGGCGTACCCGTGTGCCCAGCGAAGTGCTGGCCGCGCCCCAGCCGACCACCCAGCTGTTGATCGTGCAGGCGGTGGACGGCACCGTGACCGCCTTGGATCGCCTGTCCGGTGATCGCCAGTGGGTGTTCAGCGCCAATATGCCGTCGCTGACCCTGCGCAGCACCGGCACCCCCACCGCCATCGATCAGGTGACCTTCGCCGGCTTTGCCAACGGCCGTCTGTCGATCATCGACAACCGCTCGGGCCAGCAGATCTCCGAGCGCACCATCGCCGTGGCCACCGGCATGAATGACATCGACCGTCTGGTCGACCTGGCCGGCCAGCCGGTGCTGACTCCGGACGGCCGCCTGTTCGTGACCAGCTTCAATGGTCGCCTGGTGGCGCTCAACGCCCAGAGCGGCGAGACCCTGTGGTCGACGCCGTTGTCCAGCTACCACACCCCGGTGCTGGTGGGCGAGACGCTTTACGTGGTCGACGAGGCCAGCCGCCTGATCGCCTTCGACGCCAACAGCGGCAACGAGCTGTGGCGCCTGGAGGACCTCTACGGTCGCTCGGTGACCGCCCCGGCCTTCGCCGACGGCCGCATCGTGCTCGGCGACGCCGAAGGCTATGTGCACTTTATCGACGCCAGCAGCGGACGCCTGGTCGGCCGCACCCATATTGACGGCTCAGGCATCAGCGTGCGCCCTCTCACCGACGGCAAGCGCGTGTACGCCCTGGCCAATGACGGAAGCCTGGAGGCTCTGGACATCCGCCCATGACCCCCGTGATCGCACTGGTCGGCAGGCCCAATGTGGGCAAGTCGACCCTGTTCAACCGCCTGACCCGCTCTCGCGACGCCTTGGTGGCCGATTTCCCCGGCCTCACCCGGGATCGCAAGTACGGCAACGGTATGCTCGGCAACAAGGCCTACACCGTCATCGACACCGGCGGCATCAGCGGTGACGAGGAAGGCATCGACGCGGCCATGGCCGAACAGTCGCTGCAGGCCATCGACGAAGCCGACATCGTGCTGTTCCTGGTGGACGCGCGTGCCGGCCTCAATGTCGCCGACGAGGCCATCGCCAACCACCTGCGGGTCAACCAGAAGAAGACCTGGCTGGTGGTCAACAAGACCGACGGCCTCGAGGAACACTCGGCCATGGCCGACTTCTGGCAGCTCGGTCTCGGCGATCCCCGGCCCATCGCAGCGGCCCACGGCCGCAATGTCACCGCGCTGATCGACGAGGTGCTCTCGCCGTTCCCCGAGCGCGACATGGACATCCCCGCGGACACCGGCAGCAAGGGTATCCGCATCGGTGTCATCGGTCGTCCCAACGTGGGCAAGTCGACCCTGGTCAACCGCCTGCTGGGCGAGGACCGGGTGGTGGTATTCGATGAAGCCGGCACCACCCGCGACGCCATCGAGATCCCCTTCGAGCGTCGTGGCAAGCCCTACGTACTGGTCGATACCGCCGGCGTCCGGCGGCGCAAGAACGTCACCGAGGTGGCCGAGAAGTTCTCGATCATCAAGACCCTGGACGCGATCAAGGAGTGCCACGTCGCGATCATGGTGCTCGATGCCCGCACCGGCCTGGTGGAGCAGGATCTGCACCTGCTCGACTATGTGCTGACCTCGGGCCGCGCGCTGGTACTGGCGGTCAACAAGTGGGACGGCCTGGAAAGCGAGGCCAAGGACAAGATGCGCGCCGAGATCAAGCGCCGTCTGGGCTTCGCCGACTACGCCGAGCTGCACTTCATCTCGGCCTTGCACGGCACCGCCGTGGGCGACCTGTACCCGTCGCTGGAGCGCGCCTTCGCCTCCGCCAACAGCCACTGGTCGACCAACCGTCTGACCACGCTGCTGCAGGACGCCGTCGAGCAGCACCAGCCGCCGATGGTCCACGGCCGCCGGATCAAGCTGCGCATGGCCCACCAGGGCGGCAGCAACCCGCCGATCATCGTGGTCCACGGCAACCAGACCGACAAGCTGCCCGAAGCCTACAAGCGCTACCTGACCAACACCTTCCGCAAGGTGCTCAAGGTCCGAGGCACGCCGATGCGCTTCGAGTTCCGCTCCGGCAAGAACCCCTACGACCGACTGGCCGAAGCCTCCGACAAGGAAAAGGCCAAGAAGCGCGAACTGGGGCGCACCAAGGAGGCGCGCAAGAGCCGCCGCTAAGCGTCACCGGCGTCACTCGCCGCTCTTTCGCCCCTGGTGTTGAACGACAACGAAACGCCCGGTCCCTCGCCAGAGGAACCGGGCGTTTTCGTGCACGCATGCTGCCGGATGTCGAGACCATGCCTCGCTCGCTGCTGAGCCTGGCCTGCAAGCCTGCGGCAGCGCCTCAGGCTTGCTCTGCCAGGCGACGAGCCCCTACCCAGTCCAGCGCAAACTGGTAGGCACAGCGGCCGCTGCGTCCACCTCTCATGGTGGCAAAGCGGGTGGCCGCCACCGGCGCTTCGTCATCCCAGTCCTGCGGCTGGCCCAGGCGCTCGACCCAGTGGCGACAGGTATCGAGATAGGTCTCCCGGTTGAACGGATGAAACGCCAGCCACAATCCGAAGCGGTCGGACAGCGAGATCTTCTCCTCCACCGCGTCGCCGTGGTGCAGCTCCTCGCCGTCCGGCGTCAGGTGGCTCTGCTGGTTGTCGCTCATATGCTCCGGCATCAGGTGGCGCCGGTTGGAGGTGGCGTAGATCAACACGTTTTCCGGGGGGCCGGTCAGGGTGCCGTCGAGGACACTCTTGAGCGCCTTGTAGGCGTCGTCGGAGCCTTCGAAGGACAGATCATCGCAGTACACCACGAAGCGCGCCGGTTCGTGACGCAACTGCTCCACCAGCAGCGGCAGTCCGGCCAGGTCGTGGCGGTCCACCTGGATCAGCCGCAGGCCTTCATCGGCCAGGGTATTGAGCAGCGCGCGCACCATCGACGACTTGCCGCTGCCACGAGAGCCCCACAGCAGCGCGTGATTCGCCGGCAGGCCACGCAGAAAGGCCCGCGTATTGGCCAGCAGCTCGCGCTTCTGGCGCTCCACCCCGACCAGGTCGTCCAGGCTCAGGGCATCCCGAGGCGGCACCGGCACCAGTTGCCCGCCGAGGGCGTGGCGCTGCCACAGCGCAGCGACGTCACGACGCCAGTCCACCGCAGGGCGGGGCTCGGGCAGCCAGGGTTCGACGCGATCGAGAAGGGCCAGCAGACGCTGGGCGAGTTGAGTGTCCATCGGGGCAGGTGTCCTTGTAACAAATGATGGCCGCCGGTCAGGGTCTGTCGCTGGTTAGCGACCGGCCGTGCACTACCTTTGCGGTTGACCCTTCCAGCAGTCCGGGTATCTTGAGGCCAGTTGCCACCGATTCTACACGCTCGGGCTCGACCCCGGCGGATCATGACAAGGAGACCCCCCATGCGCTGGATGAAGGCCGTGGGCGCCTGCGCCCTGATGGTTACCGTTGCTGCCTGTTCCACCTCACCCACTGGTCGCTCCCAGATGCTGTTGCTGGACGAACAGCAGCTCAGCCAGATGGGCGCCCAGGCCTTCGACCAGTACCAGCAGGAGCTGCCCACCGTGAGCGGGCGCCAGCTCGAGTACGTGCAGTGCGTGACCCGCAACGTGGTCCAGGCGCTGCCGCAAGACCAGCGCAACCAGAACTGGCAGGTCAAGGTGTTCGAGTCCGAGGACGCCAACGCCTTTGCCCTGCCGGGCGGCTACGTGGGGGTCAACACCGGCCTGCTCGACGTCGCCACCAACCAGGACCAGCTGGCCACCGTCATCGGCCACGAGATCGGCCACGTGCTGGCCCATCACGCCAACGAGCGCGCCTCCACCGAAAGCGCGACCCAGCTTGGCATGTCGGTGGTCGGTACCGCCCTCGGCTCCCAGGGTGTCACCGGCAGCGACCAGCTGATGGCGGCCATGGGCATGGGCGCCCAGTACGGCATCCTGCTGCCGTTCTCGCGCAGTCACGAGAGCGAGGCCGACACCATCGGCCTGCAGCTGATGGCCGACGCCGGCTTCGATCCCCGCGCCAGCGTCCAGCTGTGGCAGAACATGAGCGCCGCCGGCGGCGGCCAGCCGCCGGAGTGGATGTCCACCCACCCGGCACACGGCAACCGTATCGCCGGGCTCGAGGCGGGCATGAACGACGCCATGGCACGCTACGAGCAAGCCCAGGCCCGTGGCCTGACGCCCAGCTGCAAGGCGCCCTGAACCAGAACAGCCCCTGCCCTGCAGCCTGTCCCCAGGCTACTGACAAGGGGGCATCTATCGCCGCGGCCTCTATTCCTGGAGGCCTCGGCTCCCGTCACTTCCACGCTTCGTTGGTGCCATGAAACTCACCTCCACCAGGCTCGGCCTGATCCTGCTCGTCGTGCCCATTGTGGTGTTGTTGACCCTGTTCTTTGTGGAACTCGGCGATATCCGCCAGTGCGAACTGGTCGACCAGGGCCACTGGAACTACCTGGCCGGCCACTGTGGCGACACGCCGTCGCCCTTCGTCCCCTGGATCGTTCGCAGCCCCTGGCTGGTCAACGGCGGCCTGCTGGTGTCGGTGGTCGGGCTGGGGCTGTGCATGCTGGGACTCTACCGTCGACGCGGCTGAATCGCGGCGCGTGGCTGCTGGCTGACGACCAGGGGCTGACGGCTCCTGACCGACGACATCGACGCCCAACGACATCGACGCCCAACGACAACGGCGCCCCATGGCGATGAGCCAGGGGCGCCGTTGTCGTTGCTGCCGATGTGTCCGCGAAAGCGGCTTCAGCCGGCGTCGAGCTCTGCTCGCAGCCTGCGGTGCAGCGGGCCGGTATCCGGCGTGACGCCACGCCAGCGTTCAAAGGCCGCCGCCGCCTGTTCCACCAGCATGCCGAGACCATCGCTGGTGCTCGCCCCTCGCTCGGCCGACCAGGCCAGAAACACCGTCGGCTCGGCGCCGTACATCATGTCGTAGGCGACAGCCCCCTCGTTGAAGAGATCCTCAGGCAGCGGCGGCAGGTCACCGGCAAGGCTTGCGCTGGTGCCGTTGATGACCAGGTCATAGCGCTCGTCAGCGGCGTCATAGCCACCGCCCTGGATGGGGCCCAGGTCGGCGAAATCCCGCGCCAGCGCCTCGGCCTTGGCGGCGGTACGGTTGGCCAGCCGCAGCGAGGCGGGACGTCGCGACAGCAGCGTCTCCAGCGCGCCGCGCACCGCGCCTCCGGCACCCAATACCAGAATACGCGCACCTTCGAGCCTCACTCCCTGACGCTCCAGGTCGGCGACCAGACCAGTACCATCGGTATTGTGGCCCTCGACGCTGCCATCGGCCTTGAGCGTCAGGGTATTGACCGCCCCGGCCCGCTGCGCCTGCTCGCTCAGGCTGTCGCACAGTCGATAGGCGTCTTCCTTGAATGGCACCGTGACGCTGGCGCCTCGCCCGCCCTCGGCAACGAAGGCGCGCCAGGCACCGACGAAGTCCTCCAGTGGCGCCTCGATGGCGGTGTATTCCAGCGATTCACCGGTCTGCTCGGCAAAGGTGTTGTGGATCGCCGGCGATTTCGAATGCCCCACCGGATTGCCGAACACACAGTAGCGATCGTTCATCGGACGGTTAACCTCGCTCTTGACGTTGTCGTATGCCGCATTGTGACCGCTGACGGTCATCGCGCTTGGCTCGAGGCCTCTTCACCAAGCCAGTCCCGGGGCACCAGATAGGCATCCAGCGCCGCCTCGGGAGAGCCGGGTTGCGGCCGGTAGTCGTACTGCCAGCGGGCCAGCGGCGGCATCGACATCAGGATGGACTCGGTGCGACCGCCGCTCTGCAGGCCAAACAGGGTGCCACGGTCCCAGACCAGGTTGAATTCTACGTAGCGACCTCGCCGATACAGCTGGAATTCACGTTCGCGCTCGCCCCAGGAGGTATCGCGACGTCGTTCCACGATGGGCAGATAGGCGTTCAGGAAGCCATCCCCTACCGCGCGCTGAAACGCGAAGCAGCGGTCGAACCCCCCCTCGTTGAGGTCATCGAAGAACAGCCCACCGACACCACGGGTCTCGCCTCGGTGCTTGAGGAAAAAGTAGTCGTCGCACCAGCGCTTGTAGCGGTCGTAGACGTCGTCACCGAACGGCTGGCACAGGTCATGGGCCACCCGGTGCCAGTGACAGGCGTCTTCAAACTGGGGGTAGTAGGGCGTCAGGTCAAAGCCACCGCCAAACCACCATACCGGTGCCTCGCCCTCGGCACTGGCGATAAAGAAGCGCACATTGCCGTGGCTGGTGGGTACGTGGGGATTACGCGGATGCAGCACCCAGGACACCCCCACCGCCTGAAAGCCGCGCCCGGCGAGTTCCGGGCGTGCTGCGGTGGCCGCCGGAGGCAGGGTCGCGCCGTGAACGTGGGAGAAATTGACCCCGCCCTTTTCGAACAGCGCGCCTTCCTCGATGACCCGGGAACGGCCGCCACCGCCTTCCTCACGTACCCAGTCGTCTTCATGGAAGCGCCCTTCGCCGTCGGCCTCGGCCAGGGCCTCGCACAGGCGATCCTGCAATTCCAGCAGGTAGCGTTTGACCTCTTCGAGATTGGGCTCGGACACGTCTGCTCCTGTTGTTGACTAAAAAGCGATGAGTAAAAGCGATGCGTAAAAAGGTGCGCCCAGGGCCGTGCCGAGAGCCATGTCAGTGGCGCAGGGTCTCGCGGCTTAGCAGGTCACGGATGGTGCTGGGGCGAGGATTGCCGCCCAGCGCTCCCGGCACGACCGCGTCCAGCTCGTTGCCGAAGATTCGCCGAATGTCCGCTTCGCTCATGGCCGGCGCTTCGCCTGCCCGGTTGGCCGAGGTGGACACCAGCGGACCGCCGAAGGCACGACACAGCGCCTGTACACCGGGATGATCACTGACCCTCAGCGCCACCTTGTCGTGGCAGCCTCGCACCAGCGACGGGGTGCGGCCATTGTCCGGCACCAGCCAGGTGTTGGGGCCCGGCCAGCTGGCGACAAGAGGCGCATGAAGGTCGGCCGGCAATCCTTCGAGCCAGGGAGCAAACTGCTCGATGGTGGCGGCGATCAGGATCACCCCCTTGGCCGGGTCACGGCGCTTCAGGCGTAACAGCCGGGTCAGCGCCTCTTCGTTGTCGGGATCGCAGCCCAGGCCCCAGACGGCCTCGGTAGGATAGGCAATGACACCGCCACGACGCAGGGCGTCGACGACGGGCACGAGGGAGGAATCGGAATCACTCATGGGGTCGTTATCTGAATCGGTACCGAATCGAAAGATCAGGGTAGGGAGTATCGTTGCGCCATGCTAGCACGGCGTCGTGACTTGCGTCGCACGCCGCTGTCGCCGCCAATGTAGGCGATCCGCCCGTTTCCCCACGGCCATTGGCACCCTGTTCGGCCGGGCCTCGTCATCGATCCGCTAGCTCCCGCCACCATCCAGACGCACCCACCCGCCGGCCACCAGCCCGGCCTGTCCTGCGATCTCGAGCAGCGTCAGTTCACGCTGGCAGGCGGCCACATCGCATCCCGCCAGCCCCACCAGATCGTCCACCGCCAACGGGGTGGCGCTCAGCAGATCGAGCAGCTTGCGACCGGGGGAAGGCGCGGGCCTTGCCCCGGTGCGCTCGGAGGCGCTGTCTAGAGGACTATCGACAGGATTATCGACAGAGCTATCTACAGGACCATCTACATGGCGATCTATATGGCTATCTACAGGATCATCGGCGGCACCAGCCGCAATGTTCTGTGGGATCGCGCGTCGCGGCCCCCAGCACGCCAGTTCCTCGAACAGGTCGTCGGGGTGTCTGACCAGGGCAGCGCCCTCGCGGATCAGCCGCAGGCAGCCCCTGGCCTGGGGCGAGTGGATGGAGCCAGGTAGCGCCAATACCTCGCGGCCCTGCTCACCGGCCAGGCGGGCACTGACCAGCGAGCCACTGTGTTCGGCGGCCTCCACCACCAGCACACCGCAGGACAGCCCGGTGACGATGCGGTTGCGTCGAGGAAAATCCCCCGAGCGAGGCCGCACGCCAGGGGGAGACTCCGCCAGCAGCAGGCCACCGTCGTCGCGCAGGCGCCGATACAGGGCGCCGTGCTGGCCGGGATAGACCACATCGACGCCGCCGGCCAGCACCGCGATACTGCGCCCCCCAAGATCCAGCGCCGCCGCCTGGGCGGCACCGTCGATGCCGAGCGCCATGCCGCTGACCAGACACCAGCCGGCCTCCGCCAGCGCCACCGCAAAACTGCGCGCATTGACCAAGCCTTCGCGGGTGGGCCGCCGCGACCCCACCAGAGCAAGCCTCGGCGGTACCAGGGCATCGAGATCGCCAAGCGCCCACAGCAGCACCGGCGGGTCCGGGATCTGGTCGAGCAGGGCCGGCCAGCGCGGATGATCGGGATGCAGCAGATGGCGTGCCTCGGCCCGCTCATGGAGGCGGCCTCCATTGGCAGCGCTGCGCTCTTTGCTGCCGTCGCCGGCCAGCCACGCCTCGGCCTGCTCGATCAACGCCGTCAGCGGGCTGCGCCTGGGATGATCCAGCCACAAGCGCAGTTCCGCCGCGGCCCCGGGTGGCAGCCGGGCCAGCCAGCCACCGGGCCAGTCAGGGTTTAACTGGCGCAGGCGAGCCAACCGTCGTGGGCCCACCTGAGGCAGTGCGTTCAACGCCATCCAGCGTGCGAAGCCAAGTTCCATGACAGAGCCCTCCCTGGCCGAGTGCCGGCAGTATAGGCAGGCAGGCGCGATACGCCTTGGCGGTCTTCGCCGTCTCGGCTCCAGGCGGTGCGCGACGGCGATTCTGGCATGTTATAGTAGCGACCTATCACGCTCATTGGCGCCAACGACTATGGTCACCCCCGGCGTCGTCCTAGAATGGGCAACACGAACCGAACGAATAACGGTGGTACCACAGCATGGCCAGACTCCCCATTCTCGAGTTTCCCGACGAGCGGCTGCGCAACAAGGCAGTGCCCGTCGAAAACGTCGATGACGAGGTCCGCCAGCTGGTCGATGACATGCTGGAGACCATGTACGCCGCACCGGGTATCGGCCTCGCCGCCACCCAGGTGGACGTGCATCACCGAGTCATCGTGATCGACGTCAGCGAAGATCAGTCCACCCCGCTGGTGCTGATCAACCCCGAGGTCACCCCGCTGGGGGACGAACGGGAACCGATGCAGGAAGGCTGCCTGTCGATCCCCGAGTACTACGCCGAGGTGCCGCGCGCGCTGCGGGTAAAGCTGAAGGCTCAGGGACGCGACGGCGAGCCCTACGAGCTCGAAGCCGACGGACTGCTGGCCCACTGCATCCAGCATGAGCTCGACCACCTAGAGGGCGTGCTGTTCGTCGACTACCTGTCACCGCTCAAGCGTGACCGGGTGATGAAGAAGATGCAAAAGCGCCATCGCCAGATGCAGGGCGCCTGAGCCGCTGCGCAGCCCTCAGGCCGCCGCCATCTCGGCCCAGAAATAGCCATTGCCTCGGCCCCGCAACCGCCTACGACGAAGACCGACAACGTGAATCACGTTGTCGGTCTTCGTCGTTTCGCCCGTCTCCGTTACTATTGTCCCCGCATTCTTCGGCCAAGGCCCTGAACATGACCCGATCGCTGCGCGTGATCTTCGCTGGCACGCCCGACTTCGCCGCCGAGAGTCTCTCGGCGCTGCTGGCCAGTCACCACCAGGTGATTGCCGTCTATACCCAACCCGATCGCCCCGCCGGACGCGGCCGCAAGCTGACGCCAAGCCCGGTCAAGTCGCTGGCGCTGGAGCACGGCCTGCCGGTGTACCAGCCCGAGCGGCTCAGGGACGAAGCCGAACAGCGCGCCTTGGCGGCGCTGGACGCCGACGTCATGGTGGTGGTGGCCTACGGCCTGATCCTGCCGCTGCCGGTACTCGAGGCACCGCGCCTGGGCTGCCTCAACGTCCACGCCTCGCTGCTGCCACGCTGGCGCGGTGCAGCGCCGATTCAGCGGGCGATCGAGGCCGGCGATGACGAAAGCGGCGTCACCATCATGCAGATGGACGAGGGACTCGATACCGGCGACATGCTGATCATCCGGCGCACCGAGATCCTGCCCACCACCACCGGCGGCGAGTTGCACGATCGCCTGGCCGAGATCGGTGGCAAGGCCATGGTCGAGGCCCTCGACCGACTCGCCGACGGTGAGCTTGCCGCCACGCCGCAGCCCGAACAGGGCGTCACCTACGCCTCCAAGCTCAGCAAGGCCGAGGCCGAGCTGGACTTCGCCCAGCCCGCCGCGACCCTGGCCGCCCGGGTGCGCGCCTTCAATCCCTGGCCGGTGACCTGGTGCGCGCTGGGCGATGAGCGCCTGCGTATCCACCTGGCCGAGCCGGCCGATGACGGCGCACCAGAGTCGCCCGGCACCATCACCCGCGCCGACACCGAGCTGCTGGTGGCCTGTGGCGCCGAGGGCCGCGAGCGCCTTCGCATCACCCGGGCCCAGCTGCCCGGCGGCAAGGCGCTCGCGGTATCCGAGCTGTTGCGCGCCAGGGCCGAACGCTTTCCCCAGGGCGCGCTGCTGGGACGTCCTTTCCCGGAGACCTCCGCATGAGCGATTCTCAACCCCCACGCGATCGCAAGCCACCCCATCATGGCCGTCGTCACGCCAACGCCCGACGCGACATGGGTGACTGTGTCCGCGCCGCCGCGGCCAAGGCGCTGGTGCCGGTGATCACCGGCAAGGGCTCACTGGCCACCCTGGACGACCATCAGGTGGTGGCCCGCGACCGAGCCCTGTTCAAGGCCATGTGCTTCGGCGTCTGCCGCACCCTGCCACGGCTCGAGGCACTGGCCGCCCAGCTGCTCGAGAAACCGTTCAAGAGTCGCGATGCCGACATCCAGGCGCTGCTGCTGCTGGGCGCCTATCAACTCCTGTACCTGCGCATCCCGGCCCACGCGGCGGTAGGCGAGACCGCCGGTGCCGCGCGACTGCTCGGCAAGGCCTGGGCCACCCGGGTACTCAACGGCTGTCTGCGCCGGCTGCAGCGCGAGTCGTCGACGCTGGAAGCCGAAGTCGACCGTGACCCGGCGGTGGCGCTGTTGCACCCACGCTGGTGGCTCAAGTCGCTGCGTCAGGCCTGGCCCGATGACTGGCAAGCGATCTGCGAGGCCAACAACCAGCCCGGACCGATGACCCTGAGGGTCAATCGTCGCCACAACGACCGCGAGCAGTACCTGGATATCCTCGACGGTGCCGGCATCTCCGCAAGGCTATGCGCCCACGCCCCGGACGGGCTGGTGCTGGAAACCGCCCGCGACGTGGAGGCCCTGCCCGGCTTCGCCCAGGGCCACGTCAGCGTCCAGGACGAGGCCGCCCAACTGGCCGCGGTACTGCTTGGCCCGGTGGTGGCACCGCGGCCAGGTGCACGGGTGCTCGACGCCTGCTGCGCCCCCGGTGGCAAGACCGCTCACCTGCTCGAGCTGTTCGACGTCGACCTGCACGCCATCGACTCCGATGCCGCGCGCCTGGCACGGGTGGAAGACACCCTGACTCGTCTGGGCCTGTCGGCGACCCTGGCCCAGGGCGACGCCACCGAGCGTGACTGGTGGGACGGCACCCCGTTCGACGCCATCCTGCTCGACGCCCCCTGCTCCGGCAGTGGCGTCATCCGCCGTCATCCCGACATCAAGCGCCTGCGTCGGCCCAGCGACATTGCCCAGCTTGCCCAGCTGCAGCGCGCGTTGCTCGACAATCTGTGGCCGCTGCTCAAGCCCGGCGGCACCTTGCTCTACGCCACCTGCTCGGTGCTGCCGGAAGAGAATCGCGACCAGATCCGCGACTTTCTCGCGCGCACCCCGGACGCCAGCGAGCAGATGCCCGACGGCATCGCCTGGGGCCAGGTTTCCGGGGCCGGACGCCAACTGTTACCGAAGGTCGACAGCCATGACGGCTTCTTCTATGCCAGACTGGTGAAGGCGGGCCGCTAGTCCGACCAGGACGTCGGCCTGGCCGCCCGTGACCTATGCTTCTCCAACAGGGAGTCTGTATGAGCCAACACGTCTACAAGCAGATCGAGTTGACCGGTTCCTCGGAAACCAGCATCGAAGATGCGGTGCAGCGGGCCATCACCAAGGCCTCGGAAACCGTGCATGACCTTCGCTGGTTCGAGGTGACCGATACCCGCGGCCATATCGAGAATGGCCGGGTGGCCCACTGGCAGGTCACGGTCAAGGTCGGCTTCACCCTCGACTGACCTCCGAGGCTGATTCGACCCGGAGACCCACGGGACTTGCATTGCACGAGTCCTGCGGTGTTTCCTTTCAGCACAGGGCGGGACTCTCCCGCCCTGTTGTACTGTTCAGAGCTCGGGTATGCTGGCTCAATGCTGCGACGCACCATAGGCTCTGAACCCCTCTTCGGACACGACGACGATGAAGATCATCATTCTCGGCGCCGGCCAGGTTGGCGGCACCCTGGCGGAGCACCTGGCCCGCGAGGAGAACGACATCACGGTGGTGGACACCGACGGTGAGCGCCTGCGCGAGTTGCATACTCGGCTCGACATCCGCACCGTCTCCGGGGCGGCCTCCTACCCCATGGTGCTACGCCAGGCCGGCTGCGAAGACGCCGACATGCTGATCGCGGTGACCAACTCCGACGAGGTCAACATGATCGCCTGTCAGGTCGCCCATACCCTGTTTCGTACCCCGACCAAGATTGCCCGAGTGCGCGCCACCGCCTACCTGGCGCGCAAGGGACTGTTCGCCCACGAGGCGGTGCCCATCGACGTGCTGATCAGCCCCGAGCAGGTGGTCACCGACCATATTCGCCGGTTGATCGAGCACCCCGGCGCCCTGCAGGTGCTGGAATTTGCCGGTGGACTGGTCCAGCTGGTGGCGGTCAAGGCCTTCTACGGCGGTCCGCTGGTCGGCCAGGAGCTCGGCTTCCTGCGCCGTCACATGCCCAGCGTCGACACCCGGGTGGCCGCCATCTACCGGCGCAACCGTCCGATCATTCCGCGTGGCGACACCGTGATCGAGGCCGACGACGAGGTCTTCTTCATCGCCGCCCGGCGCGATATCCGCGCGGTGATGAGCGAGCTGAGGCGACTGGATCGCGACTTCCGCCGGGTGGTGATCGCCGGCGGCGGCAACATCGGCGAGCGCCTGGCCGAACACCTCGAGCACAGCCACCAGGTCAAGATGATCGAGCACAGCCTCGAGCGCTGCACCCAGCTCTCCGAACGCCTCGACCGCACCGTG
The DNA here is from genome assembly GCF_040147045.1 of Halomonas sp. EF61. Classification (NCBI taxonomy): domain Bacteria; kingdom Pseudomonadati; phylum Pseudomonadota; class Gammaproteobacteria; order Oceanospirillales; family Halomonadaceae; genus Halomonas; species Halomonas sp. EF61. The sequence continues at coordinate 1,330,528 of NZ_JAMSHM010000002.1, forward strand.
GTACTGCACGGCAGCGCGACCAGCAAACGCCTGCTGGAAGAGGAGAACATCGAGGACTGCGACATCTTCTGCGCGCTGACCAACGACGACGAGGTCAACATCATGTCGTCGATGCTGGCCAAGCGCATGGGTGCCAAGAAGGTGCTCACCCTGATCAACAACGCCGCCTACGTGGATCTGGTCCAGGGCGGCGAGATCGACATCGCCATCTCGCCCCAGCAGGCCACCATCGGCAGCCTGCTGACCCATGTGCGCCGCGGTGACATCGTCAACGTCCACTCGCTGCGCCGCGGCGCCGCCGAGGCCATCGAGGCCATCGCCCACGGCGACAGCCAGTCCTCCCGGGTGGTCGGTCGTGCCATCGGCGACATCGACCTGCCCGGTGGCTCCACCATTGGCGCGGTGGTGCGCGGCAAGGAAGTGCTGATCGCCCACGACGACGTGGTGGTGGAGAGCGGTGACCACGTCATCCTGTTCGTCGTCGACAAGCGCAAGATCCGTGACGTCGAACGCCTGTTCCAGGTCGGATTGACCTTTTTCTGATGGGCGCGCCCCTCGCCCCTGCCGCCATACCAAGGAGAGCCGCCGCATGAGTCCGATGCCGACCGGGCTTGAGACGACGACCCGTCCCGACATGTCCCCCGCCTGTTGCTGTCAGCCAGGAGGCAGGACGCCATGAGCCTGAGGATGATCCTGCGCATTCTCGGGCTGCTGCTGATGATGTTCAGCCTGACCATGGTGCCGCCCATCGCCATCTCGCTGTTGTTCGGCGACGGCACCTGGGACGCCTTTCTGATCGCCATCGCCATCACCGTGCTGACCGGCGCGCTGATGTTCCTGCCCAATCGTCGTGCCCGGCGGGAATTGCGCACCCGCGACGGCTTTTTGATCGCCGCCATGTTCTGGACGGTGCTGGGGCTGTTCGGTTCGCTGCCGCTGATGCTCACCGGCAGCACCGCACTGTCGTTCACCGACGCGGTGTTCGAGTCGTTTTCGGGGCTGACCACCACCGGCGCCACGGTAATCACCGGCATCGACTTCCTGCCCGAGGCGATCCTCTACTACCGTCAGCAGCTGCAGTGGCTCGGTGGCATGGGCATCGTGGTGCTGGCGGTGGCGATCCTGCCGACCCTGGGGGTCGGCGGCATGGCGCTGTACCGCACCGAGATCCCCGGGCCGCTCAAGGATTCCAAGCTGACGCCGCGGATCACCGAGACCGCCAAGGCGCTGTGGTACATCTACGCCACCCTGACGGTGGTGTGCATGCTGGCCTACATGGCCGCCGGGATGGACTGGTTCGACGCCCTGGGCCACAGTTTCTCCACCGTGGCCATCGGCGGCTTCTCGACCCACGACGCCAGTATCGGCTACTTCGACAGCGCGGTGATCGAGGCCATCTGCATCGTCTTCATGCTGATCTCCGCACTCAGTTTCAGCCTGCACTTCCTGGCCTGGCGCGAACGCCGCATCGGCCACTACTGGGAAGACTCCGAGGCGCGCTTTCTGTTGCTGTACCTGACGGGGCTGGCCAGCATCACCGTGGTGGTGCTGTGGCTGACCGGTACCGAAGAGACCACCGTGGGACTTCGCCACGGCGTCTTCGAGGTGGTCTCGGTGGCCACCACCGCCGGCTTTTCGGTGGCCGACTTCTCCGCCTGGCCCGGCGCGCTGCCGCTTTTGCTGTTCATCGCCGCCTTCGTCGGCGCCAGCTCCGGCTCCACCGGCGGCGGCATGAAGGTCATCCGCATCATCCTGATCATCAAGCAGGGCATGCGCGAGATCATGCGTCTGATCCACCCCAACGCGGTGATCGCGGTCAAGATCGGCAAGGTCAGCGTACCCGATGGCATCGCCCAGGCGGTGTGGGGCTTCTTCTCGGCCTATGTGCTGCTGTTCTTCCTGATGCTGGTGGGGGTGATGGCCACCGGGGTCGACCAGGTCACCGCCTGGTCCACGGTGGGTTCGGCGCTCAACAATCTGGGGCCGGCGCTGGGCGAGGCCAGTCTGCACTACGGTGACATGCCGACCATGGCCAAGTGGATCCTGGTGATGGCGATGCTGATGGGGCGCCTGGAGATCTTTACCGTTCTGGTGTTGTTTACCCCGGCCTTCTGGCGCAAATAGGACCGATCCTGGCGCCCTTTCCTTTGCCGTAGCCCTTCGCTAGAGGGCGGTGTCGGCACCCGCCACCGCCTCTCGCATCACCGAAAGCGCCCGCTGTGCCCGGGCCGACAGTGGCCACTCGGCGCGCTGGATCAGGTAGAGGGTATCGCTGACCTCGGGAGCGCCCTCGACCACACGGATGGCGTGCTGGTCCTCGAAGGCCTCCCGGGCAAAGCGTGGCAACACGCTGAAGCCCAGCCCCTGGGCCACCGGCGCCAGGATCAGGCCAATCTGATTGGTGAAGCCGCTGCGCGGCCAGCGAGCGTAGCCCGGCGAGCCCGGAAAGCGCCGACTGAGCAGACGGGTCGCCAGGGCCTTGCCGTCCGGATGGTCGATAAAGCCCAGCGCCATCAGCTCATCGAATGTCTCGACACGGGTGTTGGCCGGTACCACCAGTTCCAGCGCCTCGGTGGCAAACTCGCTGACCGTCAGACTGGCGTCGTCGGGACGCTCGCCCACCAGCCCCATCTCCACCTTGCCGTCGATGACGGCCTCGACGATCTCTCGCGTCGGACCGAAGCGATGGCGAATCGCCAGCCCCGGCGCGCGCTTCTGCAACGCCAGCAGACGCGGGTAGATCGCAAGCCCGATGCTCCCTGGCGTCATCAGGCTGATCTCGCCATGATCGTCCAGATCACCGGCCAGGCGCTGGGTGAGGCGCTGATCGACCCGTTCACGTTCGTTCAGATAGTCCAGCAGGGCGTGGCCGGCCGGGGTCAGCTCGAGCCGCCGAGGCCGGCGAATGAACAACAGTCCCAGCTCGGCCTCCAGGCGCTGGATATGCTGGCTGACCGCCGCCTGGGTCAAATCGAGGCGCTCGGCGGCGCGGGTAAAGTTGCCCTGCTCCACCAACGCCTGAAACGAGCGTAGCCAGAGCGGATTTGCCATAAGCATCTATTATCATCACCATAACGTAGCGTCGATTTTCATTATAGCGATCCCGGCCCAGACTGTGCTCATCATTCCTGCATCCAGAGGTGACACTCCATGAGCCAGCAAGACGACTTGGCAAACGCCAACCACGACGCTCCCGCCAACTCTTCAAGCAACTCTCCAAACAGTTATCCCCGCAGCTTCTCCCATATCGGCATCTCGGTGCCGGACGTGGAGGCCGCGGTGGCGTTCTACACCCAGGTGCTGGGCTGGTACCAGATCATGGCGCCGACCACCATCGAGGAAGACGACTCCGCCATCGGCGAGATGTGCACCGACGTCTTCGGCCCTGGCTGGGGCAGTTTCCGTATCGCCCACCTGTCCACCGGTGACCGGGTAGGCGTGGAGCTGTTCGAGTTCGCCAACCACGAGGACCCGGAGAACAACTTCGAGTACTGGAAGACCGGCGTGTTCCACTTCTGCGTCCAGGATCCCGACGTCGAGGGCCTGGCCGAGCGCATCGTCGCCGCCGGCGGCAAGAAGCGCATGCCCAAGGTGCGCGAGTACTATCCCGGCGAGAAGCCCTACCGGATGATCTACATGGAAGATCCGTTCGGCAACATCCTCGAGATCTACTCCCACAGCTACGAACTGACCTATTCCGCTGGCGCCTATCAGGACTGAACGCCGGACAATGTCAGCTCGAGGGCAGGCCAGGGTTTGGCCTGCCCTCCTCGTTCATGGATAATCGATCCTTCACATTCTCAAGGCCCCGAGCCCCATGAGCGAGATCGACGACATTGCGCTGGCCGAGCGGCCCGAGACCCGAGGCGGCCCCCGACGTGACCTCCGCGTCGGCGACACCACCTTTACCCTGCTGGGCACCGCCCACGTCAGCGCCGAGAGCGCCGACGAGGTGCGCGACCTGATCGATTCCGGCGACTTCGACGCCGTCGCCATCGAGCTGTGCGACGCCCGCCACAGCAACCTGGCCAATCCCGACGCCCTGGGTGACCAGGACCTGTTCCAGATCTTTCGTCAGGGCAAGGCCGGCATGGTCGCCGCCAACCTGGCCCTCGGCGCCTTCCAGCAGCGCATCGCCGAGCAGTCCGGCATCGAGCCCGGTGCCGAGATGCGCGCCGCCCTGGAGGCCAGTCAGCGCCACGAGCTTCCGCTGCTGCTGATCGACCGGGACGTGGGCCTGACGCTCAAGCGGATCTACCAGAACGTGCCCTGGTGGCAGCGCTTTAGCCTGCTGTCGGGCCTGCTCGGCAGCGTGCTGTCGCGCCAGGAAGTCTCCGCCGAGGAGGTCGAGCGGCTAAAACAGGGCGACGTGCTGGAATCCACCTTCAGCGAATTCGCTGCCGAGTCGCAGTCGCTGTTCACCCCCTTGATCAGCGAGCGCGATCGCTACATGGTGATGCGCCTGGCCCAGCAGTGCCCACCTGGCAAGTTCAAGCGGGTGCTGGTGGTGATCGGCGCCGGCCACCTCAAGGGCATGGCCGAGCATCTGGAAGGCCCGCCTGCCGAGGACCCGGCCGAGGAAATCGCCGCGCTGGAGGCCACCCGGCCGCCGTCGAAGGTGTGGAAGATGCTGCCCTGGCTGATCACTGCCCTGGTACTGACCGGCTTCGCCATCGGCTTTTCGCGCAACACCGAGCTCGGCTGGCAGCTGGTGGCGGAATGGTTCGTGATCAACGGCGTGCTGTCAGGAGGCGCCACCCTGTTGGCCCTGGCCCACCCGGTCACGGTGATCGCCACGGTGTTCGCCGCCCCGTTGACCTCGCTCAATCCGACCATCGGTGCGGGCTTCGTCGCCGCCGGGGTGGAACTGGCCATGCGCAAGCCCAAGGTGCGCGACTTCTCCACCCTGCGTCACGACGTTACCCAGGTGAAGGGCTGGTGGAAGAACCGTGTCTCGCGCACCCTGCTGGTGTTTCTGACGGCGACCCTGGGCTCCGCCGCCGGCACCTGGATCGCCGGTTTTCGTATCGCCGACAGTCTGTTCGGCTAGCCCGGCCGCCTCGTTCGGCACCCTCGCGCCGCCGCCCCCTCGGGCGGCGGTGTCGTTTTGCCGCCCCCTACCATCAACGCGAACCCGCTCCGGGTCCACGCCAGCCCGCCATCGAAACCGGCTCCGAAGCCCGCTTAGACTATGCTCAAAGGAACAGCCTGCTGAACGGAGTCGGCCCCATGACCCGCAGCACCATCGAGGCGCTTCGCCAAGGCGCGAGACGGCGACTCCCACGGCTGGTCTTCGACTATATCGAAGGAGGCTCGGGCGCCGAGCAGGCGCTGGCCGCCAACCTCCAGGCCATGTCACGAGTGGCGCTGGCACCGCGCCTGGCCGACGTCAGCCGGCGCACCCTCGGTACTCGCATTCTGGGCGAAGATATCGCGCTGCCGCTGGTGCTCTCGCCGGTGGCCCTGGGCGGCCTGGCCTGGGCCGACGGGGAACGCCTGGCCGCACGCGCCGCTGCGCGAGCCGGGGTCCCCTACACCGCCGCCACCCTGTCCAACGCCCCCCTTGCGCATATCGCCAGGGACTGCCCGCGCCCACCCTGGTTTCAGCTGTTCGTGTTCAAGGATCGCGCCCTCAGCGAGCGACTGATGGACGACGCCCTGAGTCTCGGCTGCCGTGTGCTGGTGCTGACCATCGATATGCCGCTGCTGGCCGATCACCACCGGGGACTCGGCCACGGCGTCAGGCCCGATCCGGCCACCGCCCTCAAGCTCGCCTGGGGGCTGGGCCGTCACCCCGGCTGGTGGTGGCGCCACCTGCGCAGCCGTCGTTTCGCCCTGGGCAATCTGGACGGAGCGCTCTCGGCCCCGGACGGCATCGCCTCACTCGCCAGTTGGCTCGACGACCAGCTCGATCCCTCACTGGGGTGGAGTGATCTGGGCTGGGTCCGCGCCCGCTGGCCAGGCGCGCTGGTCGTCAAGGGTGTACTGGACGCAGACTCGGCGCGCCAGGCCGCCGAGCAGGGGGCCGACGCCGTGGTGGTGTCGAATCACGGGGGGCGCCAACTGGACGCCGCCAGGGCCACCATCGCGGCGCTTCCCGAGGTGGCGGCGGCGGTGGGCGAGCGTCTCGAGGTGCATCTGGATGGAGGGATTCGCAGCGGCCTGGACATCCTTCGGGCGCTGGCCCTGGGCGCCGACGCCGTGCATATCGGCCGTCCCTATCTGTACGGACTGGCCGACGCGGGCGAAGCCGGCGTCGAGCGCTGCCTGTCGATCCTGCGCCGGGAGCTGGATCAGGGCCTCGCCATGTGCGGCTGTTCGAGTATCAGGGAAGTGGATGCACGCGCGCTGGCAGCGAACGGCGATCTCATCGATCGTTAGCCGGGCGGCGGCGCTGCGCCACAGTCGTTGCCTTCCGCCAGGCGCCACCGGTAATTGTCGCGTTGTATCGCGCGGGAAATCGCCTCTTTGGCGACGTGATTGCCGACCTGATCCCCGGGGCTCTTTTCCTTGACCATCGTCTCGGCAGAGCGTCCAGCGGGCGCCTCGGCATCGAACGCCAACATGGGCAGGTTCACCGTGATCGGCTGGCGCAGCGTATCCGGGACCATCTCCATCACCTCGATCCACAGCGTCCGGTAGCCGTCGCGCTCGATCTTCCAGCACTGAGGACGGAGCCCGCTTGCTGCCATCAACAACTGCCCACCGATATACGAATGTCCCGGAATGCCGAACCGCCCGTTGCTGTCGGTCACATCGGCGGCCTCGGCAAAGGCCTCGGCCGAGACCCTGGCCCCCGCCAGTGGGGCCCCGGTACGGGCGTCGATGACCTGCCCCAGCAATGGCTGGCGCGCCCAGCGCTCACTGATCACCGGCACGCAGCCAGAAACCAGCGACATCAGTACCAGCAACAGTGCCAGCACCGCCATCAACGAGATGCTTCGCCGACCACCCGTCGCCAGCCTCATGGGACTTCGCCTGTGCAGAATCGTCGACAGAAACTCTACGCCATCCCTGGCCCATCGTTTCAACGCTGGGCGGGCCGGTAGTGGTGCAACAGTTCCAGACCGTCAGGCCAGCGAACGACCGGCTACACGCAGGCGACTGTACTCTTCCAGCGCCGATGATTCGGTCATGCTGCAGATCCAGTCATGCACGAGGCGTCCACGATGGTAGGCCTCCCAGACCTCGCGGCTCGCCCCTTCCCAGGGCTGCGCCATGGCCTGGCGGTACACCCTGAGCACGCCGGGCGGCAACCGCTTCACCCACAGCGTCAGCCGCGGCGAGGCGCCATGGCCCTCGTCCAGCAGTCGCACGAAGGCCGCTTCCGGCAGGCGCAACGCCGGCAGGGCGGCATCGAGCAGTCCACATAAGGTGCGGTAGCCCTCGAGCTCCAGCCGTTCCAGCTCCGGATCCCGATATTCGACCCGGGTGGCCAGGCTGTCGAAGGCCTCGAGCAGAGCGCGACAGCCGACCTCCGCGCTCAGCAGCCTCAACTGAGGCTGTCCCTCCCGGATGTTCTCCAGGTGGGCCACGAAGGCATCGGCGGCGTGATTGACCAGGGTGCGCCCCAGCGCCAGTCGCAGGTAGTGAAAGAAGCGCCCCAGTTCCTCGACGTTGTCCCGCTCATAGCGGCGCAGCGCCCAGTCCAGCATGCCACCGAGGCTCCAGCGGCGTACTACTCCGTGGCGCGAGAAGCGCCGCTCCTCCAGACTCGCCCAGGGCTCTCCCTGGCGGGCCAGCCCCTCTATGTAGGCCTGTTTGAGCGATGCCACCAGGGACGTCGGGTCGATCAACCCCCGCTCCACCACCGCCTCCAGACGAGACAGGGTCCGTGCAATGACCTCGGCGGCATCCACTACATAGCTGGCCGGATGGCGATGATCCTGGCCCAGCCCCAGGACACCACGCATGGCCGTCTCCTGGTCGCTCTCGGCACGATAGCAGTAGCCCTGGCGGCCACGGCCATCGTCGCCCACTTCGCGCCACACCGCCTGCTCACCCAGCAGCACCGCGCCCTGGACATGGGTCAGCGAGATCCCCTCCTGCTTGCCGATGGTGCGGAGCGCCTGGGCCTGGGCGTCGAAACGACACAGCTCGTTGAGCAGGGCCGCGCCCTGGATATCGTCCTTGGCCAGCGGCAGCTGGCGGCCTCCCAGGGCCGACATATGGCTGTCGAACCAACCGCAAAGCGCAAGTTCTCCGGCCTGACCAAAGGGAGGTCGACCGATATCACGCAGCAGGCTGCCCACCTCGACCAGACAGATGAAGGCGTCTTCCAGACCATCGAGGCCACAGTCACCCGCCCGCTTGCCCAGCTTGCGATAGACCATCTGCACGATCCGGCGCCCCATCTGCTGCCGCTCCAGCGAGGCCGACAGCAGGCGCCTCTGGCTTGCGTGAGCCAGCACCGCGCCCTGCTGGGGCAGCAGCTGCAATCGACGCAGGCTGGCACTGTGGACGACCCGGGTACGGTCCTTTTCCAAGCGACGCTCCAGCGTCGCCACGGAAAATGCGGCATCACCATCCACCGCCAGCGATGGACAGCGATCTCCCGGGAGAGGTCGGCAGGGGTGAAAACGCCTACGAAAATCCATAACGCTCCTCGTGCGCCAAGCCGCACAGATTGACGAAACTGTGTCAAAAGAAGAGCGTCTCCCAGAAAAAGCCCGGGCGAACTAGGATATTCGCGACACCACAAGCCAGCAGTCGTGGATAGGGAATGTAGTTCTATACCGACAGGTCCGAAAAAACCCGCTCAATACGGCATAGTTATGCGTATACCGACACCGATCCTGGCGTTGTCGTCGCCTCGCCTCGATGCCTGACCACGCCCTCTCACCCTCGCCGGGCGGCCAACCTGCGCATGGCCGGGCTTGGCGTCTCGATCTTGTGGTAGCGCCGACTGGCGGCGTAGCTGTCGTTGAAGACGTCGAAGTAATCGTCGAGCACCGAAGCGGCGTCTTCCTCGCCGCTCTGACGCAATAGCTCGGCGGCCACCTCGGCGGTGCACAGATGCGCCTGGGAAGCGGGCTTGCGCAACCGATAACGCGTCAGTCGATCGGTTCTCAACGGCAGTACCGGCAGGCGTTCCAGGTAGGGGCTCTTGCGAAAGATCCGCCGCGCCTGACGCCATGTGCCGTCGAGTAGGATCAGCACCGGGATACGCTCCCGGGGGACTCGCCGGACCGCCTCCACCTCGACCACGCGGTCAGCGTAGTCGGGCTGGTCGTCGGGGAATACCACGAAGGGGGCGTAACGCTCGTCGGCCAGGAGCGCCAGCAGCTGTTCATCGGGCGTGGTGCGATACCAGGTGAAGACTCGGGTGGGCGCCAGCACGTCGGCGATCAGACGGCCGGTGTTGGTCGGCTTGTGGTGCTCCAGCGGATGGGTGATCAGCCACACCTGTACCCGAGAGTCGGCCTTGGCCTGATAGGGGCACAGGCAGTTGAGTTCGGGCAGATTGCAGCCGGCGCAACGGGTGACGAAACTGCCGCGCGCCTTGAACTCTCGTCGCGGGGGACGCGGATGACCGGTGGCAGGGTCCCTGTCGAGGCTCGGGCTCTCGCCGAGGTGCGGATCCCCGACAGCGCTCGGCTCACCCGGATGACGATCGGCGGACGCCTCCTCGGTGGTTGAAGCTTCCTGAGCCGAGCCGGAATCTTCGGAGCGGGCGTCTTGCTGGGAGGGGGCGGAATCGGCGAAACGAGAGTCACACATGGGCGGGATGCAGGCTGCGGCAAAGGGCGCCCAATCTACCACGCCCCATTGCCTGCGTCAGGCAAGCCACGCGAAAGGTTGGCGCTCCTGGCAGCGGCTCAGGTCGCCGTACCGACGGCTCTCTAGAAAACCCGCTCGACGGCGCCACCATCGCCCGGGCCTAGGCCAATTGCGGCATGAACAGTCGACCTTCACGCTGCCAGTGACGGGTCAGGGCGGGCACGCCCTCACCTGCCGGCATCACCAGCCGGGCAACGCCAGCAGGCACCCTGAGCGATTCGTCGGGGTCCACCAGCACGCAGTCGGCATCGAAGGGCAGTTCGTTGATCAGGGCCGCCGCCGGCATCACCGCCAGCGAAGTGCCGACCACCAGCAACAGGTCCGCCTCGGCGACGATCTCGCAGGCGTCCTGATAGGCCGGCACCGCCTCGCCAAACCAGACCACGTCCGGGCGCAGCTGGCTGCCACGGTCACAGACGTCGCCCATGGCGATATTGCGACGCCCCAGCGGATAGCGCATGCGTTCGTCCACCGAGGAGCGCGCCATCATGATCTCGCCATGCAGGTGCAGCACCCGACGGGAGCCCGCTCGCTCGTGCAGATCGTCGATGTTCTGGGTGACGATGCTGACCTCGAAGCCACGCGCCTCGAGGTTGGCCAATGCCCGGTGGGCGGCGTTGGGACGTGCACCACGCACCTGGTCCCGACGGGCGTCATAGAAGCTCAGCACGCGCTGCGGGTCTCGTGCCCAGCCCTCGGGGGTGGCGACGTCCTCGATGGGATGATCCGCCCACAGGCCATCGGCGGCACGGAAGGTCTGGATTCCGCTCTCGGCGCTGATGCCGGCGCCGGTCAGCACCACCAGGTGGGGGGCCTTGGACATGAACTCGCTCCACAGCTTTGAGAGTCTGAATCAGCGCCGCCACGGACTCAGTAGGTCAGGCCCCCGGGGTCCGAGGCGAAGCGCTGCTTGTTGCGATAAGGGTAGACATCGATCACCTGACCGTCGGTGATCGCCGCCTGCAGGCTCTTCCAGTAGTCGGCATCGAAAAGCTCCGGATGCAGTTCGAAGAACAGCTTGCGCAACTGCACATTGGCGAACAGGAAGGGCCCGAATTCCTCGGGGAAAATATCATTGGGTCCCACCGAGTACCAGGGTTCGTCGGCCAGCTCCTGCTCGGGGTAGAGGGGCTCCGGGATATGCCGGAAGTTGCACTCGGTGAGATAGCTCACCTCGTCGTAGTCGTAGAAGATCACCCGCCCGTGGCGGGTCACCCCGAAGTTCTTCAGCAGCATGTCGCCGGGGAAGATGTTGGCCGCCGCCATCTGCTTGATGGCGTTGCCGTAGTCCTTGAGCACCGCACGGGTCTCGGTCTCGTCGCACTGTTCCAGATACAGATTCAGCGGGGTCATCATGCGCTCGGTGTAGCAGTGCTTGATGATGACCTTGTCGTCCTTCAGGTAGACGTTGCTCGGCGCCACTTCCAGCAGATGTTCCAGGCATTCGGGATCGAAGTGGTCCTTGCGCGACACCAGGTAGGAAAACTCCTGGGTATCGGCCATCCGGCCGACCCGGTCATGGCGCTTGACCAGGCCGTACTTCTCGCGCACGTTGTCGCGACTCATCGCCTTGGACGGGTCGAAGCGGTCCTTGATGATCTTGAACACGGTGCGGTGTGACGGCAGCACGAACACCGCCATCACCATGCCGCGCACCCCGGGGGCGATGATGAACTTGTCCTCGCGCCGCGCGATCTGCTGGTTCAGGGCGCGGAAGAACTCGGTCTTGCCGTGCTTGAAGAAGCCGATGGCAGCGTAGAGTTCGCTGATCGGCTTGTCCGGCATCAGCATGTGCAGGTAGGCCACGAACTCACGGGGCACGGTGGCATCGACCTGGAAGTAGACCCGGGTGAAGGAGAAGATGATCGACACCTCGTCGGGCTCGATCAGCACCGTATCCAGGTGCAGCCCCTTGCCCTCCTCGTGGAGCACCGGCAGCACCAGCGGCACCTGCTCGCCATCGCGGTGGATGCGGCCGACCAGGTAGGCGCCCTTGTTGCGGTAGAAGACGCTCTTCAGCAGTTCGATTTCGGTGTCCGTGCCGTCCGCCAGCCCTTGCGGCAGGTGCTCGACCAGAAAGTCACGCGCCAGATGTCCGCAGTGGCCCAGGTCGATGAACTCCATGCCCAGTTCGGCCCCCTCCAGCGCCTCGGCGATGGCCCTTGACCAGTCCCCCTCCACCGCGATGTGTCGGCACAGCTCGATGCCCGAGTGGTGTGACGCGGCGTCCCTGGAGGAGTTGACGAACATCCAGTCATCGCGGATGTGGCGGTGATGAAAGATCGAGCAGAACAGCGAATTGAAGTAGGTCTCGGCCAGCTCGTAGTCGAGTCGCTGACCGATCAGCTCGACATAGTGCCCCTTGGCCTCACGCCAGCACTCGCAGTGGGTCAGGATGTCCTCGTCAAAGGTGCGCTGCAGGCGCCCCAGGGTCTCGTCGACCTTCTCCTGATAGAGGTTGATCCGCTCCGCCGAGGCCTGCTGGGCCTCGCGCCAGGCGGCGTCGCGAAAGCGTCGATTGGCGTCCAGGGTGATCTGCTTGAAGCGCGAGCGGTACTCGTCGAATCCATGCAGGATGGTGGCGGCGATGCGATAGGCAGGGGACAGTTTCATCACGGGGCTCCCGACGGGCGTCAGCTCAGAATGACCGCCGCCGCCACCTTCGGCGAGACGACCAATGTCGACTGTCATGTTGCCGTGCAACATGGCAGCCGCCAAGCCGTCTGTCCAACCCGGCACACTACGCCATCGATCACCTCCCCCACCGCCGCCAAAGACCTATTTGCGCCAGAACATCGGGGTCAACAGTACCAGCACGGTCAGGATTTCCAGGCGGCCCATCAGCATGCCCACACACAACAGCCACTTGGCGGCGTCGGGCAGGGTGGAAAAGTTGCCGGCTGGGCCGATGATATCGCCAAGTCCTGGCCCGACGTTGGCCACCGCCGTGGCCGCCCCGGTCAGTGCCGTGACCAGATCGAGGCCCAGCATGGAGAGGGCCAGGGCGAGGCCGGCGATGGTCAGAAAGAAGAAGAAGGAGAAGGCCACCACGCCCCGGCTGATCTCATCGGACAGCGGCGCACCGTTGTAGCGAGAGACGAAGACCCCATGGGTGTGGATCAAGAAGCGCAGCTGGCTCAGCAGCATCTTGATCGCCACCTGGAAGCGAAAGATCTTCATGCCTCCGCTGGTCGAACCACTGCAGCCACCGACAAAGGTCAGATAGAAGAACGCCATGGCGGCGAACGGGCCCCACTGGCTGTAGTCGTCGCTGGCGTAGCCGGTGGTGGTCACCACCGAGACCACGTTGAAGGCGGTGTGAGTCAGGGCATCGAACATCGCCTCGCCTCGCCATACCCGATAGAGGCTGAGGATCAGCGTCACCACCACCAGTAGCCACACCAGCCCACGGACCTGCTCGTCGCGCCACAAGGCCAGCGGCGAGCCGCGCAGAAAGCGGATGTAGAGCACGAAGGGCAAGGCGCCAAGCAGCATGAAGAAGGTGCCCATCCACAACAGATGCGGCTGGTCGGCGTAGGCCCCGAAGGAGGCATCCGAGTTGGCGAAGCCGCCGGTGGATACCGAGCTCATGGCGTGCACCACCGCGTCCACCGGTGCCATGCCGCCGATACCGTAGGCCAGGATCGCCACCAGGGTGCCCAGGGCGTAGATGCCGAGCGTAGCCTTGGCGATGCCGCCGGTGCGCGGCATCACCTTGTCCGACCAGTCCGAGGATTCGGTCTGAAAAAGGCGCATGCCGCCGACCTTGAGAAACGGCAGGATGGCGATGCCCATGACGATGATGCCGATGCCGCCGAGCCACTGCATCAAACCCCGCCACAGCTTGAGACCATCGGACAGCTGGTCGATATCGGTGAGGATGGTGGAGCCGGTGGTGGTGATCGCCGAGACCGACTCGAACACCGCATTGGTCAGCGACAGATGGGGCGCGCCAAGCACCAGCGGCAGGCTGGCAAAACCGCTGATACTGACCCAGCTCAGGGTGGTCAGCACGAACATCTGCTGGGTCTTGAGCGCCACCGGTATCCGCCAGGTCAGCCACCAGCACATCAGCACCGTGGCCAGCACCACCAGCAGGGAACGAGCGAAGGCCGGCGCGTCGGCGTCGCCTTCCCATACCAGTACCCCCCAGGGCAGCAGCATGAACAGCGCCAGCACCAGCCAAAGTACCGACAGTACCTTGAGGACCGGTGCCCAGTCCCTGCACCAGCGCAGCATCCCTATCCCTCGGGTCATAGCCTGCTCTCTCACCGATTGTCGGCGCTCATCATAGACCAAAGCCGTAGCCAGAGATGCCCCTCGACTCACGGAGTCGTCGCAATCCGGATGACAGATCGCCGCAACATGGCGACAATAGCGCGCCTCGAGCCCGCATTCACGCCATAGGTATCGCCGCGATGTCCCTGCCCTTGCCCATTCTCTACCAGGACGACGATCTGGTGGCGGTGCACAAGCCGTCAGGGCTGCTGGTGCATCGCAGCGCGCTGGCCCGTGGCGAGCGCGAATTCCTGCTGCAGCGCCTGCGCGACCAGTTGGGCCAGCGGGTCTACCCGGTGCACCGGCTCGACCGGCCTACCTCGGGGGTCATGGTGTTCGCGCTGTCCTCGGACATGGCCCGGCGGCTGGCCGAGGCCTTCACCGAGCGCCAGGTGACCAAGCGTTACCTGGCGGTGGTGCGCGGCATCGGCCCCGAGACCGAGCGCATCGACCGGGCACTGCGCGAGGAAGACGGTAGCCGGCCCAAGGCCGAGATGCCGGCGATGCCCGCGATCACCGAGGTGCGCCGACTCGACAGCGTGGAGCTGCCGGTACGTATCGACCGCTACCCTCAGGTTCGCTACTCGCTGATGGAAGCCCGCCCGCTGACCGGCCGGCGCCACCAGATACGCCGTCATCTGTCCGGCATCGGCTACCCGATTATCGGTGACGCCAAGCACGGCAAGGGCAATCACAACCGCTTCTTTCGCGACAGCCTGGACTGCGATCGGCTGCTGCTGGCGGCGACCTCGCTCGAGTTCGAGCACCCTCGCCATCACACCCCGATGGCGCTGTGCTGCCCACTGGACGCCTGCATGACGCGGCTGTTCGACCGTTTCGGCTGGCGCGCCCACCTGCCCCGGCCAGTCAGCACCACCAACGCCAACGTGACCGCAACGACCCAGCGAGATTCCTGATGAGCACTGACCCCAGCGACAACGACTATGACCTGCGCTTTGGTGGTATTCGCCGTCTCTACGGCACCACCGCCAGCGCCCGTCTGGCGCAAGCCCACGTGGTGGTGGTCGGGGTCGGCGGTGTCGGCAGCTGGGCGGTGGAGGCGCTGGCCAGAAGCGGCGTCGGCAAGCTGACCCTGATCGACCTCGACGACGTCTGCGTATCCAACGTCAATCGTCAGCTTCACGCCCTCGACGGCACCATCGGGCGGCCCAAGGTGGAAGTGCTGGCCGAGCGCTGCCGGGCCATCCACCCCGGCATCGAGGTCGTCGCCGATGTCGCCTTCGCCACCCCGACCAATCTCGCCGAACGCATTCCTGAGGACGCCGATCATCTGATCGACGCCATCGACAGCGTGGTGGCCAAGGCCGCACTGATCGCCTGGTGCAAGCGCCGCAAGCTGCCGCTGACGGTCACCGGTGCCGCCGGCGGCCAGACCGACCCCACCCGGATCAAGGTGGCCGACCTGACCCGCACGGAGCATGACCCCCTGCTTGCCAAGGTGCGCTCGCGCCTGCGCCGCGACCATGGCTTTTCGCGCAACCCCAAGCGCCGCTTCAGCGTCGAGTGCGTCTACTCCGACGAGCAGCTGGTCTACCCCGGCCAGGACGGTGAGGTCTGCCACACCAAGCCTGGTGCCGGCGAGTCCACGCGCCTGGACTGCGAGAGCGGCTTCGGCGCCGCCACCTTTGTCACCGGCAGCTTCGGCTTTGTCGCCGCCTCGCGGGCGCTGGCCAGACTGACCCGGGTAAAATGAGCCAGACAAGGAAACGACCATGACAACCCCGCAATCCCCCCTCCCGGTGCCCGGCATCTATCGCCACTACAAGGGCCCGCTCTACGAGGTGACCGGCGTCGCCCACCACAGCGAAAGCGAAGAGGCCCTGGTGGTGTACCGCGCGCTCTACGGGGACTACGGCCTGTGGGTGCGCCCGCTTGAGATGTTCTGCGAGAGCGTCGACGTCGAAGGTGTCACCACTCCGCGCTTTGCCCTCGAGAAGGCGTTCTAGGGCTTGTCTGAAAACTGCTTGCGCTCGGTAATACGGCGTTAAAAATCGGCTGGTGCGCCAGCCCGGTCAAAATGCTCATTTATACCCCGTAAACTGCGCTTTCTCACCGATTTTTGCCTTGTCAAACCATCGCTCGTCGACTTTTCCGACAGCGCCTAGCAGGCCCTGACGGCGCCCGGATCCATGTCGTCGGTCCGACGCTGCCAGTTCGATAACGCTGGTCCAACAGCGCCAGCCCGGCGACACAAGTCCACACGCCCTGGCCAGCACGCAGGCAACGGAACACGCAGACGCAAAAAGGGGAAGCCGCTGGCTTCCCCTTTTGCTTGCCTGGGCGCTGTCGATGCAATGCGCCAGCGCTGAATCACTCTTCGCCGCCGGCCTTTTGCATTTGCGTCTGCAGATACGCCTGCAAGCCGACCTTGTCCATCAGACCCAGCTCGGTCTCGATGATGTCGATGTGCTCTTCCTCGTCGTCGAGGATCTTCTGGAACAGGTCACGGCTGACGTAGTCCCGCACCTGCTCGCAGTAGGTGATGGCTTCGATCAGGTCGTCACGCCCGGTATGCTCCGCGGCCAGGTCGGCCTCGAGCATCTCGCGGGTGTCCTCGCCGATATGCAGCTTGCCGAGGTCCTGCAGGTTGGGGATGCCTTCGAGAAAGAGGATGCGCTCGATCAGAATGTCGGCGTGCTTCATCTCTTCGATGGACTCGTCGTACTCCCACTTGGCCAGCCGGGCCAGGCCCCAGTCCTTGTACATCTTGGCGTGCAGGAAGTACTGATTGATGGCCACCAACTCGTTGCCCAGCACCTTGTTGAGATGCTCGATGACCTTGGGATCGCCTTTCATGGAAAACTCCTCAATGCTTGCCGGACATGTGCTTGCCGGACATGTGCTTGCCGGACATGTGCTTGCCGGTGATTGCCGACCGGCCGTGGCCAGTCGTCGTTGATCGAACCGTCTTGCATCGGACGCCGCAGAGGCGACGTCTCTCCTTGGCCTCGCCCGCCTTCACAGGGCAACAGACGCGGGGCTACAGACACACTGGCACGACAAGCAATGCCCTACCAGCTCCCGTCAAGAAGCAGTATAGGGCATCCATGAAAAAACTCAATAAAATCAGAATCTTGAAAACCGCAACTACAACGATATCGATTGCTAATTCAAAAGACTACCGCAAAGGAAGTAGCGCAAGAGCGTATCGACGACCAGGGCTATACCGCATAGGCCAGCGCTTCGACTTCCAGACTCGACGCTTCCTGGATGGCGTCACGGGTGATCTGCTTGCCCACACAGGCACATTTGCCGCACTGGGTGCCACAACCGGTCTCACGCTGAACCTGACGCCAGCTACGCGCGCCGTCATCGACGCTCTGACGAATCTGTCGGTCACTGACCCCTTTGCACAGGCATACGTACATCGCCATCTCTCCTGAATCACTATAGCCAATGTAAATGATTCCCATAGCGACACGCAACCTTTTCAAGAGTAATTCGTATTTACTTTAGCTAAAGATTTGAATTTACATGACTCAGCTCAAGCGCTGCCCCTGCCGACAGGCAATCGACAGCATCCACAAAACCAGGAACGAAACAGCGGGGAGCGACTCGTGCAGGCTGGATGGGGAGGGGCCGAGCAGCATCTCAGGGAGAACGTCGGCCGGGCGCTGCAGAGGGTGAAGGTTCGATGGCAGACGCCCGAGTCGGGCTGAGGGGTAAGCTGCCCTGTTCAGGAGTCTCGCGTAAGCGCTCGTTGCAGGGCTAGCGCTTCGCCGCCTTCGGCAGCACTACCACCTGAGTGCCGGATGCCAGATCCGCCCAGCTGCGCCGTTCCGCGTCGAACAGCACCCACCAGTGGCCCAGCCCCAGCGGCACGAAGGAAAACGCTCCAACGGCGAAGCGCAGCATGGTCTGACGCAGGCTGATGGGCCCGCCGTCGAGGGTCTGGACGCGCAGGCGCCAGGCCTGCATCCCCAGGGTCATGCCCCCGCGGCGCCAGAAGAATGCAAAAAAGGCAAAGGCCGCGACCACCAGCAGCAGTCGCAGGCTGAGCACCTGCCAAACGCCTGCCCCCACCTCTTCCGGGGCCAGGCCCAGCAGCTTGCGCACCACCAGCACGTGCAAGGTGGTAATCGCGATCCAGATGGCCAGCAACAGAAAGCTGTCGTAGAACATGGCGCCCAGGCGCCGGCCCAACCCCGCGGGCCAGACATCATCGAGATGGGGAAAGCGTCGTGTCATTGGGTTTGCTCAGCAGGTGAAGTCTCGGCAAGGCGCATACTAACGTTGGCGCCGGGGCGATCGAGAGTGCCCAAGCCGGCGCCAGGCATGCCGCCCTTCACCCCGACCGCCTCAATAGGTGAAGTCCCAGCAAGGCGCACACTAACGTTGGGGCCGGGGCGATCGAGAGTGCCCAAGCCGGCGCCAGGCATGCCGCCCTTCACCCCGACCGCCTCAATAGGTGAAGTCCCAGCAGGGCGCACACGAGTGTGGGGGCCAGCACCGCCCAAGCCGGCGAAAAGCCGAATACCGTGGAGGCCGGTGCCAGCAGATCCTGGAGGTACTTGAACACCAGCCCGGTGATAACGCCGTAGAACACCCTCGTCCCGGCGGCCACGGTGCGCAGCGGGCCGAACACGAAGGACGCCGCTACCAATACCAGCGAGGCCATGGTCAGGGGCATCAGCATCTTCTGCCAGAAGTACAGAAGCGGCTGGGTGGCCTCCAGGCCCTGCTCGTCCAGATAGCTGGCGTAGGCCCACAGCTCGCTCGGTGCCTGGGTCTCCACGTCGCGCAGCAGACGCGACAGCTGAGTCGGCGACAGGCTGGTGTCCCAGCGCAGGCTAGCCACCTTGTCGACCTCGGTGCGGTCACCGGTAAAGCGGGTCGTCTCGACCTGCTGCAACTCCCAGAAGTCGCCCTGCCACACCGCACGCCTGGCAGTGGTGACCGACTCCAGCCGGTGGCCGTCGAATTCGTAGCGGGTCAGATCCAGCACGGTGTCGTCGGCGCGAATCGCACCGAAGCGATAGAAGTCGTCGCCCTCACGCTGCCAGCCACCGCGCTCGGTGACTACCGCGCCCTCGCCCTGCATCTGCTGCACCTTCCAGGCGTGGGCGAACTGCTCGGTTCTGGGGCTGACGAACTCAGCCACCGTCAGCACGATCACCACCACCAGGATGATCGGCTTCATCACCCCCCAGACGATGCGCGCCAGCGACCGTCCCGCCGCCCGCATCACCGTCAGCTCGTTGTTGGAAGCCATGCTGCCGAGTCCGATCAGGGCGCCGATCAACACGCCTACCGGGGCATATTGATAAAAGCGCCAGGGCAGGCGCATGCACAGAAACAGGAAGACCTCGAAGGCACCATAGCCGCCTTCGATGTCTCCGAGGTCATCGATATAGGTGATGATCAGGTCCAGGCCCAGCAGCACCACCTGCACTACCAGAATGGCAGCGAGGACGTTGCGGGCGATGTAGCCGTCCAGGCGATCGAGAATCATCCGCTCATTCCCTTGCGTTGGGCATTGAAGGCCAGTCCCAGGCCGAGGATCAGGAAGCCTGCGTGGATCGGCCACATGCCGATGACGGCTGGCAGGCTGCCGCTGCCGATGGCGTCCATGGCCGCCAGCAGCAGACTCAGGTAGGCCACGTACAGAAAGATCGCCGGCAACAGCTTGGCAAAGCGGCCCTGGCGTGGATTGACCCGGGACAGCGGCTGGGCCAGCAGGGTCAGCACGAACACCATCAGGGGAGCGCCGAGCCGCCACTGCAACTGGGCCCTGGCCTCGGGCGAAGCGTCATTCAGCAGGGTCGTGGTGGTGGCAAACTCCGCCGAGTCGGTCTCGACCGCCTCCACCGCCCGCGCCAGACGCACGGCGTAGGTACCGAACTCGAGCCGCTCGGCGTCGGCGCGACCGGCCTCTGCGCTATAGCGTTCACCGTCTTCCAGCACCAGATAGCGACTGCCGGTGTCCGGATCCACCGACTGGTAGCCCTGGGTCGCCCGGGTCACCACGCTCTCGGGGGAGCCATCACTGCGCTTCTGGCGTTCGCTGATGAACACCTCCTGCATGCGCTCGCCGTCCTCGGACACGTCACTGGCATAGGCGATACGCCCGCTGCCGAACTCCTGAAAACGCCCTGGCGCCAGCGCCGAGAAGTCGAGCTTGCTGCGCTGTTCTTCCAGCACCAGTTCGTTGTGCAGGGCACCGGCGGGGGTCAGCCACAGGCTGAATATCCCGACCAGCAGCGCCACCAGGGCGGCGGGCACCAGGCTGACCGTCAGCAAGCGGTTGGGGCTGGTGCCGCATGCCACCAGCACGGTGATCTCGCTGTTGAGGTAGAGCTGGCCATAGGCCAGCAGAATTCCGAGAAAGAACGCCAGCGGCAGGATCAGCTCGAGAAAGCCCGGCATGTGATAGAGCATCAGCGAGCCGAGGATGTTCGCCGGGATCTCGCCTTCGGCGGCGTTGGCAAAATAGCGGATAAACCGACTGCCCATGATCACCAGCAGCAGCACCCCGGCCACCGCCGACATGGTCAGCAGAATCTCGCGGGTGAGGTAACGGAATATGATCAATGCGCGCTCCTGCTCTCGGTCGTCCTCACCGGTCGTCCCTGATCCAGTATAGGTCCCTGATCGATGTCTCTACCCGATCGATCGCTGCGGCCACGGTGATCATGCAAACCCCGGGGGCCTTGGGTACACTGGATGGACTCGGCATCGTGCCGGCATTATCCAGAATCCCCCCACACTTGTCTTGTGGAGTCAGCATGGAATTCCCTGTAAAGACGGCCAACCCGGTCAAGATCGAGACCGCTTGCCTGGTCATCCCGGTGTTCAAGGACGGTGAACTTACTCCTGCCGCCGCCAAGCTCGACGACGCCAGCGAGCGTCTGATCGGACAGTTGATCGAGCGTGGCGATTTCAACGCCAAGCTCGGCAACGTCCAGCTGGTGCCCTTTGCGCCTGGGCTGTGCGCCGACCGCCTGCTGCTGGTCGGCTTCGGCGAGCGCGACAAGTGCAACGAAGGTGCCTTCTGCAAGGCCGTGGACGCCGCCTTCGCGAGCCTCGGTCAGCTGACCGTGGACGAAGTCTCGGTAGCCCTCACCGACGTGCCCGTCGAGGATCGCGACGCCGGCTGGAAGGCCCACAAGATCGCCGAGAGCGCGCTTCGCGCCAGCTACCGCTTCACCGACTTCAAGAAGGAGAGTGGCCCGGCTCCCAGCCTCAAGACGGTGTCGATCCTGCTCAGTGAGGGCGAAGACCAGAACGCGGCCAGCGAAGGCGCCCGCCAGGGTGCCGCCGTGGGCCAGGGCATCAACCTGGCCCGCCAGCTCGGCAACCTGCCGGGCAACGTCTGCACGCCGCGCTACCTCGCCAGCGAGGCCGAGCGCCTGGCCAGCGAATCCGATGGCGCCCTGACCACCGAGATCCTCGACGAGGCAGCCCTCGAGGAGCTCGGCGCGCACTCACTGTTGTCGGTCGGTCATGGCAGCGACGAGCCGTCGCGGCTGATCGTGATGCGCTATCAAGGCGCGGAAGACGAAAACGAGTCGCCCCACGTGCTCGTCGGCAAGGGCATCACCTTCGACACCGGCGGCATCTCGCTCAAGCCCGGTGCCGGCATGGACGAGATGAAGTTCGACATGTGCGGCGCCGCCAGCGTGTTCGGCGCGGTAGCCTCGATCCTGGCGATCAAGCCGAAGATCAACCTGGTCGCCATCGTCGCCGCCGCCGAGAACATGCCCAGCGGTCGCGCGACCAAGCCTGGCGACATCATCAAGACGCTGAAGGGGCTGTCGGTGGAAGTGCTCAACACCGACGCCGAGGGCCGCCTGGTGCTGTGTGACGCCCTGACCTACGCCGAGCGCTTCGAGCCGGCCAGCGTCGTCGACATCGCCACCCTCACCGGTGCCGCCATCATTGCGCTTGGCCACCACGCCACCGGCCTGATGTCCAACGACGACGACCTGGCGCTGGACCTTCTCGACGCCGGCGAAACCGCCTGGGATCGCGCCTGGCATCTGCCGCTGTGGGACGAGTACCAGGAACAGCTGGACTCCAACTTCGCCGACCTGGCCAACATCGGCGGGCGCCCGGCGGGCACCATCACCGCCGGCTGCTTCCTGTCGCGCTTCGCCACCGACTTCCCCTGGGCGCACCTGGACGTGGCCGGCACTGCATGGAACAGCGGCAGCGCCAAGGGTGCCACAGGCCGCCCAGTGGGCCTGCTGACCCGCTACCTGCTCGACCGCGAGGCAGAGGTGGTCAACACCGACCAGGACTGACCCGGCAAGTCCGCAGTCCGCGCGGGTGCCGACAGACGTCGGCACCCGCCCCGGCGGGCATCCCCGTCCTACAGGCTTTCCCGACCCACAGGCTTTCCCGAAAGGGCGAGCCTGTGTCATTCTGATTCCATCGGCAGGCGCGATGCCTGCCCACCCCATCCCGGTCGAGCCCCCTGACTCGACCTCGATCCGCTGTCGCCGCAGAGCCCTTGCGGCGCGATACGATTCTGGAGAACGACCCGTGTCCATCCAAGGCTTCTCGCTCGAGCCCAACGCCAACGCCACCGACGCGAGCATCCGTAACACCATTCTCGAGAACCCGGGCTTCGGTCGTCACTTCACCGACCACATGGCCCACATCCGCTGGACCGAGGACGCCGGCTTCCACGGCCATCAGGTACGTCCCTACGGCCCGCTGTCACTGGACCCGGCCGCCTCGGTGCTGCACTACGCCCAGGAAATCTTCGAGGGCATGAAGGCCTACCGCCACGCCGACGGCAGCGTCTGGACCTTCCGCCCGGAAAAGAACGCCGCGCGCTTTCGCGCCAGCGCCCGTCGCCTGGCCCTGCCGGAACTGTCCGACGAGGACTTCATCGGCGCGGTCAAGGCGCTGGTCGCCCAGGACATCGACTGGGTGCCGACGCCGGCAAGCGCAGCCGAGGAATCCAGTCTCTACCTGCGCCCCTTCATGATCGCCTCCGAGGCCTTCCTTGGCGTGCGCCCGTCCAAGGAGGTGGACTTCTACGTCATCGCCTCGCCGGTGGCGGCCTACTTCAAGGGTGGGGTCAAGCCGGTATCGATCTGGCTGTCGTCGAACTACAACCGCGCCGCCCCCGGCGGCACCGGCTACGCCAAGTGCGGCGGCAACTACGCCGCCTCGCTGCTGGCCCAGAAGGAAGCCGCCGACCACGGCTGCGACCAGGTGGCCTTCCTCGACGCCGTGGAAAACACCTGGATCGAGGAACTCGGCGGCATGAACCTGTTCTTCGTCACCCGTGACGGCCGTCTGGTCACCCCGCGCCTGACCGGCACCATCCTCGAGGGGGTGACCCGGGATTCCATGCTCGAATTGGCCAAGGATGAAGGCCTGACCCCGGAAGAGCGCCCCATTAGCATCGACGAGTGGCGCGATGGCGTGGCCTCCGGCGAGATCACCGAGGTCTTTGCCTGCGGTACCGCCGCGGTCATCACCCCCATCGGGCGACTGGTCAGCGAGGACGGCGTGATCGAGCACCCCGAGGGCAACGAGCTGGCCAGTCGACTGCGCAAGCGTCTGCTCGACATCCAGTACGGCCGTGTCGAAGACACCCATGGCTGGCTGACCCGTCTTGCCTGATCCGGCTCCTTCCCTACTAAAAGGCCGCCCCCGGGCGGCCTTCGTTCAGCCATCAAGTCAGAGCGCATGACCAAGATCGACTTCTACATCCTGCCGGACACCACCCTCGAGGCCCGCCTCGCCTTCGCCTGTCGGCTGACCGAGACCATCGCCCGCAAGGGCTACCGGCTCTACCTGTACGCCGAAGACGAAGCCATGGCCCGTGAGCTCGACCAGCGTCTGTGGGACTTTCGTCCCGACGCCTTCGTCCCCCATGCGCTCGAGGCTGGGGGCGGGGCCGATGCAAGAGCGGCCGGCGCTACAGAATCAACCCAGCAAGAAGCGAGGCCAGTTGCCGTCACCATCGGCTGGCAGGGCCCGCCGCAAAGCCTCGACCCGCCGCCCCAGGCGATGCTCAACCTGTCGCCGGAAATCCCCGAGTGGTTTTCTCGCTTCGAGCGGGTGGCCGAGATCATCAACCAGCACCAGGACGTGCTGACGGTCAAGCGCGAGTGCTGGAAGACCTACAAGCAGCGCGGCTACCCGGTCACACCGCACCACCTCAAGGGTCAGGGGTAGGCACGCAGAGCCGGGCCTGGGCCTAGTCCGAAAACTCGACGAGCGCAGGCAATTTTCAGACAAGCCCCACGCTCGCCACACCGGTGGATTTTCGTACAATCTGATACCCTACAGACAGGACCGACCGGCTCGGTATCGATCAGGTGTCGTTCGAAACTCTGCACAGGACAAATAGGCTGACATGCTGCCCTGTCCCAGGAGGCGCGCAGTGGACAAGCAAGCGCTGCTGAGGCTCCTCAGAGCCCATATGCCAACCCTTGCCAAGACTTTCGGCGTCGAGGAACTGGCCATCTTTGGCTCAGTCGCGCGTGGCCAGGAAGACGAGCACAGTGATATCGACCTTCTGGTTCGGTTCGACGGCCCGGCCACCTCAGCGCGTTATTTCGGTCTGCAGTTCTATCTGGAGGACCTGACCGGCAAGCCCGTCGACCTTGTGACTGACAAGGCCCTGCGCTCGGAATTGCGCCCTGTTGTCGAACGCGAGGCCCTCAGTGTCTGACCGCACCCCACATCGAGAATGGCGCTTCTATCTGAGCGATATGCGCGGGTTCACGGAGAAGGTCCTGAAGTACACCCAAGGACTTGATAGGGCCACCTTCACCGCTCAAGAGCTCGTCTTCGATGCCACACTGAGAAACCTTGAACTGATCGGTGAAGCTGCCACGCACATACCCGCAGAGGTACGTGCTCACTATTCCGACATTCCCTGGCGCATGATTATCGCAACTCGGAACCGTTTGATTCACGCCTACCTTGGCATCGATCCCGATACCATCTGGAGTATCGTGACAGACGATATTCCCGCCTTGCTGACACACCTCGTGACCATCGAAAACGAGCTATCCGGGCGTTAGCTCTGAGCCAGCCACCAACCTTCAGAATCGTCCCTGGCGCCCCCTGACGCCCCGCGTCGGATCAGGGTATAATCGAGCCCATTTTTCGCAGGCCTCACTCGCGCAACCGCTCTTCGGCGGGATGCTTGCGAGCCCGAGCGCCGGCTGTCGAACTCCAAGCCCAGCGCCATGCGCGAGCCCCTGTCTCGTGCCTGGCATGCCCCGGGCTCCGCTAGCAAGAGTACCCCATGGACAAGACCTACCAACCTGAAAGCATCGAAGCCCGCTGGTACGAGCGCTGGGAAAACGACGGACGGTTCGCGCCCTCGGGCAAGGGCGACCCCTTCGCCATCATGATTCCGCCGCCCAACGTCACCGGCAGCCTGCACATGGGTCACGCCTTCCAGGACACCATCATGGACACCCTGATCCGCTGGCGGCGGATGCAGGGTCGCAACACCCTGTGGCAGGTGGGCACCGACCACGCCGGCATCGCCACCCAGATGCTGGTGGAGCGCAAGGTCGCCGCCGAGGAAGGCAAGACGCGCCACGACCTGGGGCGCGAGGCCTTCATCGACAAGGTGTGGGAATGGAAGCGTGAGTCCGGCGGCCATATCACCCGCCAGCTCCGTCGCATGGGCGCAAGCCTCGACTGGAGCCGCGAGCGCTTCACCATGGATGAGGGCTTCTACAAGGCGGTGCAGGAGGTCTTCGTCCGCCTGTACGAAGAGGATCTGGTGTATCGCGGCAAGCGCCTGGTCAACTGGGACCCGACGCTGAACACCGCCATCTCCGATCTCGAGGTCGAGAATCGCGACCAGCAGGGTCAGTTCTGGCACTTCCGCTATCCGTTGGCCGACGGTGTCACCACCGACGCCGGCCTCGACCATCTGGTGGTCGCCACCACCCGCCCCGAGACCCTGCTCGGCGACAGCGCCGTGGCGGTCAATCCCGACGACGAGCGCTACGCCTCGCTGGTCGGCAAGTTCGTCGAGCTGCCGCTGGTCGGCCGTCGCATCCCCATCGTCGCCGATGAGCACGCCGACATGGACAAGGGCTCGGGCTGCGTGAAGATCACCCCGGCCCACGACTTCAACGACTATGAAGTCGGCAAGCGCGCTGATCTTCCGCTGATCAATGTCTTCTCGAAGACCGCCCATATCCTCGAAGCCGCCGAAGCCTTCGACATCCAGGGCCGTCCGCTGACCGACATCGACAATAGCCTGCCTGCGGCCTACGCCGGCCTCGACCGCTTTGCCGCCCGCAAGGCCATCGTCGCCGACATGGAGGCCAAAGGCCTGCTCGAGAAGACCGAGACGGTCAACAACACCCTGCCCTACGGCGATCGTTCCGGTGACGTGATCGAGCCGCTGCTGACCGATCAATGGTTCGTGGCGGTGGAAACACTGGCCAAGCCGGCCATCGAGGCGGTGGAAAACGGCGACATCCAGTTCGTGCCCAAGAATTACGAGAACATGTACTTCTCGTGGATGCGCGACCTGCAGGACTGGTGCATCTCGCGCCAGCTGTGGTGGGGCCACCGTATCCCTGCCTGGTATGACCAGGAGGGCAACGTCTATGTGGCGCGCACCGAAGCCGAGGCCCGCGAAAAGCACGGCATCGCAGGCGACGTCGCCCTGACCCAGGACGAGGACGTACTCGACACCTGGTTCAGCTCCGGGCTGTGGACCTTCGGCACCCTCGGCTGGCCCGAGCAGACCGAAGAGCTCAAGACCTTCCATCCCAGCAGCGTGCTGGTGACCGGCTTTGACATCATCTTCTTCTGGGTCGCGCGGATGATCATGCTGACCCTCAAGTTCACCGACGAGGTGCCGTTCAAGACGGTCTACGTCCACGGCCTGGTGCGTGACGGCCAGGGCCAGAAGATGTCCAAGTCCAAGGGCAACGTGCTCGACCCCATCGACCTGATCGACGGCATCGATCTGGAGGCGCTGGTCGACAAGCGCACCGGCAACATGATGCAGCCGCAGAAGGCCAAGGCCATCGCCAAGGCGACCCGTTCGGAGTTCCCCGACGGCATCGAGGCCCACGGCACCGACGCCCTGCGCTACACCTTCCTGTCCCAGGCCACCACCGGTCGCGACATCAAGTTCGACATGGGCCGGCTGGACGGCTACCGCAACTTCTGCAACAAGCTGTGGAACGCCTCTCGCTACGTCTTGATGAACGCCGAGAACGAGGACTGCGGCCGCGAAGGCGGCGAGGTCGAGCTGTCGCTGGCCGACCGCTGGATCGAGGCCCGCCTGCAGCAGACGGTGGATCTGGTCACTCGTGCGATGGAGGAGTTCCGCTTCGACCACGCCTCCCAGGCGCTTTACGACTTCGTCTGGAACGAGTACTGCGACTGGTATCTGGAGCTGTCCAAGCCGGTACTGTGGGACGAAGGCGCCAGCGAGGCCGCCAAGCGCGGCACCCGGCGCACCCTGGTGCGGGTGCTGGAAGCCATCCTGCGCCTGGCCCATCCGATGATGCCGTACATCTCCGAGGAGATCTGGCAGCGCGTGGCGCCGCTCGCCGGCACCCTGGAAGGGGACAACGATTCGCTGATGGCCAAGGCCTGGCCGCTGGCGGACGAGGCGTTGATCGACCAGGACGCGATCCGTGACATCGAATGGCTCAAGGGGGTGATCGTGGCGGTGCGCAACATCCGCGCCGAGATGAACATCGCCCCGGGCAAGCCGCTCGACGCCCTGCTGACCAAGGGCAGCGAGGCCGACCAGGCGCGCCTGAGCGCCAACCGCCTGTTCCTGTCCAAGCTGGCCAAGCTGTCGTCCATCGAGTGGCTCGATGACGCCAGCACGGCGCCGCTGTCCGCCACCCAGCTGGTCGGCGACATGGAAGTACTGGTGCCGATGGCGGACCTGATCGACAAGGACGCCGAGCTCGCCCGCCTGGGCAAGGAGATCGACAAGCAGGACAAGTTGATCGGCGGCGTCGAGAAGAAGCTCGCCAACGAAGGCTTCGTGGCCAAGGCCCCGGCCGCCGTCATCGACAAGGAGCGTGGCAAGCTCGAGGAGTACCAGGCCGCCCGCCGGGTGCTGGTCGAACAGCGCGACAAGATCGCGGCCCTGTAGTCTGGGCCTAAACCGGCTCAACCGGCCTGAGCACCAGCCGAGTCGACCCCCCCCCCCCGGCCGGGCCGGGTT
>NZ_JAMSHM010000003.1:0-1129902 GCF_040147045.1 Halomonas sp. EF61
TGGCGGGTAGATTGGCGCGTAGATTGGCGGGCGGCTCCTGGATGGGCCAGAACCGGCGGGGCCTGGGGCCCCGCCGTGCCGCCAAGCGACCGCGTCAGTGGCGGAAGTGGCGCATACCGGTAAACACCATGGCGATGCCGGCCTCGTTGGCGGCGTCGATGACCTCCTGGTCACGCATGGAGCCGCCGGGCTGGATCACCGCGGTGATGCCGGCGCTGGCGGCGGCGTCGATGCCGTCACGGAAGGGGAAGAAGGCGTCGCTGGCCATCACCGAGCCGGGCACCGAGAGGCCTTCGTCTGCGGCCTTGATGCCGGCGATGCGGGCCGAGTAGACACGGCTCATCTGGCCGGCGCCGACGCCGATGGTCTGGCCTTCCTTGACGTAGACGATGGCGTTGGACTTGACGAACTTGGCGACCTTCCAGGCGAAGGCCAGGTCACGCATCTCCTGCTCCGAGGGCACGCGCTCGGAGACCACTGTCAGGTCGTCGCGGGTGACCGTGCCCAGGTCGCGGTCCTGGACCAGCAGACCGCCGGTGACGCGCTTGAGGTCGTGGGCCGGTGCCATCTGACCGGGCCAGTTGGCGCTGACGTCGAGCAGGCGCACGTTCTTCTTCTCGGCGACGATGGCCTGGGCCTCGTCGCTGACCCCGGGGGCGATGATCACCTCGACGAACTGACGATCGATGATGGCGCGGGCGGTGTCGGCGTCCAGCGGCACGTTGAAGGCGATGATGCCGCCAAAGGCGCTGGTGGGATCGGTGGCGAAGGCCTTGTCGTAGGCCGCAAGAGCGCTCTCGCCCACGGCCACGCCGCAGGGGTTGGCGTGCTTGACGATGACACAGGCGGTGTCGTCGAAGCTCTTGACGCACTCGAGCGCGGCGTCGGTGTCGGCCACGTTGTTGAACGACAGCGGCTTGCCCTGCAGGGTGACGGCGGTGGAGACGCTGGGTTCGCTGGCGCCTTCTTCCACGTAGAACGCCGCCTGCTGGTGGGGGTTCTCGCCGTAACGCATGGACTGCTTCTTGGTCAGCTGCAGGTTGTAGGTGCGCGGGAAACCGTCCTCTGCGCCCTCGACCCGACGGCCAAGATAGTCGGCGATGGCACCGTCGTAGCCGGCGGTGTGTTCAAAGGCCTTGACCGCCAGGTCGAAGCGGGTGGCCTGGGCCAGCGCGCCGCCGTTGTCACGCATCTCTGCGATCACCCGGTCGTAGTCGTCGGCGTTGACCACGATGCTGGTGTAGGCATGATTCTTGGCGCAGGCGCGCACCATGGTGGGGCCGCCGATGTCGATGTTCTCGATGGCGTCTTCCAGGCTGCAGTCAGGACGCGCCACGGTGGCGGCAAAGGGGTAGAGGTTGACCACCACCATGTCGATGGGCGAGATGTCATGCTCGGCCATGACCTCGTCGTCCTGGCCGCGACGCCCGAGGATGCCGCCGTGGATCCTGGGGTGCAGGGTCTTGACACGGCCATCCATGATCTCGGGAAACCCGGTGTGCTCGGACACCTCGGTGACGGCGATGGCGTTGTCGGCCAGCAGGCGGTAGGTGCCGCCGGTGGACAGCAATTCGACGCCCATGTCGGCGAGGGCGCGGGCGAAGTCGACGATACCGGTCTTGTCCGACACGCTGATCAGGGCGCGACGAACGGCGAGAGAGGAGGGCTGGGCCATGGGGATGTCTCTGTTGCGAAGGGAAGCGAAGGGCGCCTTGGCGCAGAAAAGGGAGCCGTGGGCTCCCTTGGAGTCGGGTCAGATCAGTTCGTAGTGCTTGAGCTTCTTGCGCAGGGTGCCACGGTTGAGTCCGAGCATCTCTGCGGCACGGGTCTGGTTGCCATTGGTGTAGACGAGTACCGACGACAGCAGAGGCGCCTCGACCTCGGCCATCACCATGGCGTGGAGGTCGGTGACGGTGCCGCCGTCGAGATGGTCGAAGTAGCGTTCCATGGCGGCGAACACGGCCTCGCGCAGGGGACGTTCGTCACTGGCCTGCGGTGCGGAGGGTGCCAGGCCGTCGAGGCCACGCTGAGAGGTGTCGAGTTTGGAGGCGGACACCGACTGGTCGATGGGTTGCTGGCTGGTCATGCGGCACGGGTTCCATGGTGTGCCACGGCCCTGGCCACGCGCTCGGGGGCGCTGGCGGGGTCGTGACGAAAGAGTTCGTCGATAAAGTCGCGCTGGGCCTGGGTCGAGGTCAGGCCGTTGAAGGTGGCCTTGAGCTGGCGACGGCCATCATCGTCGAGGCGTCGATCGCTGGACAGGTACCAACCCAGATGCTTGCGCGCGATGCGCACGCCCATATGGTCACCGTAGAAGGCGTGCAGGGCATCGAGATGAGAGCCGAGGACGTCGCGTCGTTCCGCGTCGGAAGGCGCCGGCAGGATTTCGCCATGGCGCAGATAGTGGCTGATCTCGCGGAATATCCAGGGGTTGCCCTGGGCGCCTCGACCCACCATCACCGCATCCGCACCAGTATAGTCGAGTACGCGCCGAGCCTTTTCGGGAGACGTGATATCGCCGTTGGCAAAGACCGGGATGCTGACCCTTGATGCCACCTCGGCGATGGTCTCGTACTCGGCTTCGCCCTGATAGCGTTGCTGGCGATGACGGCCGTGGACGGCCAGCGCCTGGATACCGGCATCTTCTGCCAGCCGGGCGATGCGCACCGCGTTGTTGGACTCGGCGCACCAGCCGGTGCGGATCTTCAGGGTCACCGGCACGTCGACGGCGGCCACCACCGCATCGAGGATCTCCGCCACCAGCGCCTCGTCCCGCAGCAGGGCAGAGCCCGCGGCCTTGTTGCAGACCTTCTTGGCCGGGCAGCCCATGTTGATGTCGATGATCTCGGCGCCCTGTTCGGCGTTGAGTCGGGCGGCGGTGGCCAGCATCTCGGCGTCGCCGCCGGCGATCTGCACCGCCCTGGGGCCGGGTTCGCCCCGGTGGTCCATGCGCAGGCGCGACTTGCGGGTGTGCCACAGGCTGGGATCGGAGGTGACCATCTCGCCCACCACCAGTCCCGCGCCCAGGCGACGACAGAGCGCGCGGAAGGGGCGGTCGGTGACCCCGGCCATGGGCGCAAGGATCACCGGGCCGGCCAGCTGATGCGGGCCAATGCAGGTGGTGATGCCTGAATCTTGCTGTTGCACCATGGGGGATCTGGGATCGTGGTCTGACATGGGAGCTGCCGTCGTTCCGGGCTGCATATCATACGCCTCGAAGCACCGTTGGTGAAGGCGTGTTCGAGACGTTTTAATGCGAAAGGCTGCCCGGTGACAGCCTCTCGTGGCGCGATGTTCAGTCCTTGGCGGGGCGCCGACCGCTAAGCCGCACCCAGCCTTCGCGGACTTCCGGCTCGTCCATGAAAAGTCCCTCGTGGCGGTAGGCGTCGATCACCTCGTCGGCCTGGGCCTCGAGGATGCCAGACAGCGCCAGGCGACCACCGTCGGCGACATGGCCGGCGATGGTCGGGGCCAGTTCCACCAGCGGGCCGGCCAGGATATTGGCCACCACCAGGGCGAAGCGCTCCTCGCCCATCTGCTCCGGGTAGCGCAACGTCAGGCGCGACTCGTCGATGGCGTTGCGCTCGGCGTTGTCACGACTGGCGCTGAGCGCCTGCGGGTCGATGTCGGTGCCGATGGCTCGGGCGGCGCCGAGCTTGAGTGCGGCGATGGCAAGGATGCCGGAGCCACAGCCGACGTCGAGCAGTTCGATGCCGTCGAGTTCGCCGTCGAGCGCCAGCCCATCGAGCCACTCGAGACACAGCGCGGTGGTGGGATGGGTGCCGGTACCGAAGGCCAGGCCCGGGTCCAGATGCAGATTGACCGCGTCATCCTCGGGCGGCTGGTGCCAGCTCGGCACGATCCACAGTCGCTGACCCATGCGCAGGGGCTCGAAGCTGTCCATCCACTCGCGCTCCCAGTCGCGGTCATCGATAAGCTCGTGCTCGATGACCGGGCAGGGCTCGCCGGGCAGGGATTCGGCCCAGGCGGCGGACAGCCGCTCGAGCATGTCCGCCAGGCCGTCGAGGTCATCGTAGAGACCGGTGAGAATGGTCTGGTCCCACAGTGGGGTGGTGCCCCGGTCCGGCTCGAACACCGGATCGTCGTGGGCGTCCTGCAGGGTGATCGCGGTGGCGCCTTCGGCCAGCAGCAGTTCCTCCAGCAGTTCCGCCTGCTGTGGTGGGACCTCGGCCTTGAGTTGAAGCCAGGGCATGGCGGTATTCCTCTTCGGTCTGGTGCAACGTCAACGGGGCGGCCTGGGCCGCCCCGTTGTCACGCTCTTGGTGCAAAGCCGCCGTGCTACTGCGCGAGCTTCTTCTCGAGGTAGTGAATATTGACGCCACCCTGCTGGAAGTAGCCGTCGCGCACCAGGTCCTTGTGCAGGTCGGTGTTGGTCTTGATGCCTTCCACCAGCAGCTCGTCCAGGGCGTTGCGCATGCGCGTCAGCGAGGTCTCGCGGTCGGCGCCCCAGGTGATCAGCTTGCCGATCAGCGAGTCGTAGTGGGGCGGCACCGTGTAGCCGGTGTACAGGTGGGAGTCCATGCGCACGCCGAGACCACCCGGAGGATGGTACAGCGTGACCTTGCCCGGAGAAGGCATGAAGGTGCGAGGATCCTCGGCGTTGATGCGGCACTCGAAGGCGTGGCCGTTGAGCTCGACATCTTCCTGGCGGATCGACAGCGGCAGGCCGGAAGCGATGCGCAGCTGCTCGCGCACGATATCCACGCCGGTGACCATCTCGGTGACCGGGTGCTCCACCTGGACGCGGGTGTTCATCTCGATGAAGAAGAACTCACCGTCCTCGTAGAGGAACTCGAAGGTGCCGGCGCCGCGATAGCCGATTTCCACGCAGGCTTCGCGACAGGCTTCCAGCACCTTGGCGCGGGCGTCCGGATCCAGGCCCGGCGCGGGTGCTTCTTCCAGCACCTTCTGGTGGCGGCGCTGCAGCGAGCAGTCGCGGTCATACAGGTGGATGGTATTGCCCTGGCCGTCGGCCAGCACCTGAACCTCGACGTGACGCGGCTTCTCGAGGAACTTCTCCATGTACACGGTGCCGTCGCCGAAGGCCGAGTGGGCCTCGGTACGGGTCACGGTGACCGCGGAGATCAGGTGGGCTTCGGTGTGCACCACGCGCATGCCACGTCCGCCGCCGCCGGCGGCGGCCTTGATGATCACCGGGTAGCCGATGCGCCGGGCGGTGGCCAGCAGCTCGCCTTCATCGTCGCCCAGCGGCCCGTCGGAGCCTGGCACCGTGGGCACGCCGGCCTTCTTCATCGCTTCGATGGCGCTGACCTTGTCGCCCATCAGGCGAATGGTCTCGGCGCGCGGGCCGATGAAGGTGAAGCCGGAGCGCTCGACCTGCTCGGCAAAGTCGGCATTCTCGGAGAGGAAGCCGTAGCCGGGGTGGATGGCGCTGGCGTCGGTCACCTCGGCCGCGCTGATCAGCGAGGGGATATTGAGGTAGGACTGGGCCGAGGAAGCGGGGCCGATGCACACCGCCTCATCGGCGAGCCGCACGTGCATCAGTTCGCGGTCGGCCTTGGAGTGGACCGCAACCGTCTTGATCCCGAGCTCCTTGCAGGCCCGCAGGATGCGAAGAGCGATCTCGCCGCGGTTGGCGATAAGAACCTTGTCCAACATGGTGGTGTCCGCCGAAAGTGAATGATCAGGGAAGACGCAAGTCTTCTCAGGAGATGACAACCAGGGGCTGGTCGAACTCGACGGGCTCGCCGTCCTCGACCATGAAGGCCTCGATCACGCCGTCACGATCGGCTTCGATCTGGTTCATCATCTTCATCGCTTCGACGATGCAGATGGTGTCACCCTTGCGCACGCTGGCGCCGACTTCCACGAAAGGCTTGGCGCCGGGTGCCGGGGAGCGGTAGAAGGTGCCGACCATCGGCGAGACCACGGCCTGGCCCTGGTAGCTCGGGCCGCTGTCGGCGCTGGGTGCGGGAGCTTCGGCCGGGGCCTGGGCAGGTGCGGCCGCCGGTGCAGCGGGTGCGCCCCAGGGTTGGGCGGCGGGTGCCGGCTGCCAGCTGCCACCCTGCGGATGACGGCTGATGCGGACCGATTCTTCACCTTCCTGGATCTCGATTTCGCTGATGTTGGACTCTTCCAGCAGTTCAATCAGCTTCTTGACCTTACGAATATCCATGACGTTGTCTCGATCGTGTGAAGTGTCTACCGGGCGCTGTAAACCCGGTCCAAGTCGTTAGAGATCGCGGCAAGATGGCGGCTCTTGGCGTCTCTATCGTGTCAGAATTCAGAGTAGTGCGGAGTTTGCCGAAAATTGCGAAGGTTGTCCAGCGAGGCCGAACGCTGTTCGCTGTCACCTTCACCCGCTGGTGGTAGCCGCCTGGGCGCCGTCGAGGGCGCGGCTGACTGCGGCGATATGGCCGGCCAGGGCAGCGGCATCGAGTTCGCCCTGGATACGTGCCTGACGAAGCTCCTGGTCCCCGTCGAAGAACAGAAGACTCGGTGGGCCGAACAGACCCAGATGGTCGAGCACCTCACGACTCACGGCGTTGGTGTCGGTCACATCGACGTCGATCCAGCGGAAGCCGGCGAGGGCCTCGCGTACCCGGGGGTCGGGAAACACCTCGCGCTCCATCACCTTGCAGGAAATGCACCATTCGGCGGTGACGTTGACGAAGGCGGGGGTCGTGGACTCGGCCAGGGCCGCCTGAAGCTGGCCCAGGCTCTCGACGATGCGATCGGGATGGGCCGCCTCGATAGAGCTGCTCGTCGCGCTCATGGGGCCGGCGGCCAGGGGGCGAAGGGGATCGCCACCGCCACGGGCGGCGCCGATGACCAGCGCGATGCCCCACACCAGCAGCACGATACCGGCGCCCTGGCGGACCCGCGGCCAGCCCGGCGTACTCGCCAGATCGAGGGCGCCGAGGGCCAGCGCCGTGCCGATGGCCAGACCCGCCCACAAGAGCAGGGTGAGCGGGGCCGGGATCAAACGCTCGATCAGCCAGACTGCGACGCCCAGCAGCAGCACACCGAAGGCGATCTTGACCCCGTTCATCCAGGTGCCCGAGCGCGGCAGCAG
Organism: Halomonas sp. EF61; assembly: GCF_040147045.1. Classification (NCBI taxonomy): domain Bacteria; kingdom Pseudomonadati; phylum Pseudomonadota; class Gammaproteobacteria; order Oceanospirillales; family Halomonadaceae; genus Halomonas; species Halomonas sp. EF61. Next base: position 7,058 of record NZ_JAMSHM010000003.1, read on the forward strand.
GGTGGTGCCGAAGCCGCCGACCAGCAACAGCGGGACGCCCATGCCCAGCGCCAGGGCCAGCAGCGCCGCGCCACCGATGACGGCGTCACCGGTGGAGGAAATGAATACCAGGGCGCCGGCCAGCGGTGCCGACACGCAGGGCGAGACCACCAGCACCGACAGCGCGCCGGCCAGCGCCAGACCCAGGGGGCCGCTGCGCTGGGCGCGTGCCTGCCAGGCATCGATGCGTGAGCCAAGCCCCGAGGACAGGCGTAGATTGAAGACCCCGAACATGGCCAGTGCGAACAGGGTGAAGAGGGCGGCGAACACGATCAGTACCGGGGCCGACTGCAGGCGCGCCTGAAGGTTCAGCCCCGCGCCGAACAGCCCCATCAGCACGCCGACCAGGGCGTAGGTGGCGGCCATGCCGGCGACGTAGCTTGCCGAGAGCGCAAAGGCGCGGGGGCGGCTGGGGTTCTGACCGACGATGATCGACGACAGGATCGGAATCATCGGCAGCACGCAGGGGGTAAAGGTCAGCCCGAGGCCGGCCACAAAGAACAGTCCGAGCATCAACGGCAGGCTGGCGTCCTGCATCAGGGCGCGGAAGCGGCCGTCTTCGCTGAGCGGAGCTGCATCGACAGAGGCGGTAGGGAGGCTGCCCGCTTGCTGGCTCGTGGGCGGCTGTCCGGCGAGGTCCGCTGCGGTAGCCTGGGCTGTGTTGTCGTTGGCCGTCTGGCCGTCCTCCAGAGCGTCGGCAAAGGCGGCGGGGGGCTCACTCTGGGCGGCGGCCAGCTCAAGGCGTTCCGGGGGGTAGCACAGACCGGCGTCGGCGCAGCCCTGGAACGTCAGGGCGATGTCCAGTGGCCCCTGACGGGTGTCGGCCAGCGGGGCACTGAACACCACCTGATCGTAGAAGACGTTGACGTCGCCGAGAAATTCGTCGGTCTTGGCCTCCCCGGGCGGTAGCGACAGCTCACCCAGGGCGTCCGGTTCGCCTGGCAGTTCCAACGAGAAGCGGTGACGATAGAGATAGTAGCCGTCGGCATTCTGCATGCCGATATAGAGCCGATCGCCGTCGTGCCAGGCGCTGGCGGTAAAGGCCTCGTTCACCGGCAGAAACTCGGCGCTGCTCGACGACGAGGAAAAGAACTGGGCCTGGGCCACCCAGGGGGACAGCAGCAGACAGACGAACAGCAAGAGGCGTGTGGCGAAGAACACGTCGAATCCTTGTTGACGATGGGTGTGGAAGACGGGGCAAGGCGTGGCGGGATTCGCCTGCCGTGTCAGACCCCACTGTGTGACCGTGGAAGCGGGGCGGGGTTCCCGCGGACCCTGCGCTATGATCAGATGCAAGCGTATTCTACCACTGGCGCCGGCGCTTTCCCTCATTGGAGGCAGGGCTGGCCGGCCTTTGATGAACGACAAGGAGAGCGAAATGAGCAGTCGTCGACAGCGCGCCGAAAGGCGTCGTCAGGAGCTCGAGAACCCGCAGTACGGATGGATCTGGAAACCGCTCGCCGTGCTGCTGGTGCTTGCCGTGATGGTGGCGGTGGGGCTGGGGATCTGGTGGAGCCTGGCGCCGTCGCGCTTCGACGTGGAGACTGCCACCCAGGAGCAGCGCATCTCCGCGGCGCCGGCGGCCAGAGGCACCGTTACGGTCGCGACCCTGGCCACCCTGATCGATACCTTGCAGGACAAGCCCGGCGGGTACCTGCGAAATGACCTGATGCCGCCGGGACTGCTGCTCGACAATATGCCGTCCTGGGAAACTGGTGTGCTGGTTCAGGCGAGGCTGATGGCCGCCAGCCTGGCGGACTTCGACCCCGGCGCCGGTGAGTCGGTGAATACTCTGATCGCTGCCCTCGAACAGGACGCCGACGATTGGCTGGCCCCGTCCATGGAGGATCACCTGGCCCAGGCGGGGAACTCGGCCCGCGCCTATCTGGCGCGTTTCGACGATGGGGTCGGCGCGTCCTTCGTCGATCAGGGCCAGGGCCTGGCGCTCTATCTGGACGCGGTGCGCCAGCAGTTGGCCTCGTTGCGGGAGCGGCTGTCATCCACGGTCAGCGACAGCGAGCGCTTGAAGGAACTGGGTATCGAAGTGGCACAGGACAGTCGAGTGCCCTGGTACCGCGTCGACAACGTGTTCCACGAGACCCGCGGTCAGACCTGGGCGCTGGGACACCTGCTCGAGGCGCTCGAGCGTGACCAGGCGGATCTGATCGCAAGCGCGGGCCTCGGCGACAGCTACGCCCGTGCGCTGGCCGAGATCGAGCGTATGCAACGTCAGTTCTGGAGCCCGGTGGTGCTGCGCGGCAGTGGCCTCGGCATCTTCGCCAACTATCCGCTGACCATGGCCCATCATCTGAGCCGGCTCGACGGCGCCCTGGCGTCCCTGATCGATGGCCTGGGTGGCGCCGAAGCGGCCCCGGAAGCCGCGACGCCACCGGTGACCGAGGTGACCCGTAGCACCGACGATGAGGAGGCGGCGGAGTCAGCCGGCGTTGAGCAGAGTGATGAGAAGAGTGATGAGCAGGATGGCCAGCAGAGCGACGAGCAGAGTGACCAGCACAGCGACGAGCAGGGCGCTGAAGCCAATAGTGACGAGCAGGACGCCGACGCCAATAGCGGCGAGCAAGGATCCAACCAGCAGCAGCCTGGCGAGCAAAGCGCCGAGTAGCAAGAGCCGAGTCAAGAGCCCCGAGCCGTGAACGGGGCCCAATGACGGGGTGAGAGAGACCGGTTGCCGATTTTCTCCCTCGTCCTTGCCTGAATTTTCGCAAGCTACCATGCCCTCGTTGCCGGGGGCATTTTTTTCTCAGTTTGCTTCGTTCGCCCGGATACTTTTTGCCGCTCCGCGCTTTGGTAATTGGAGGCCTGGCGTCCCCCTGGCTGACGCGCCATGTCGCCAATGACTAGATGCGTCATCTCGGCGCATGAACCGAGGTTGCTGCAGCGATCACCTCGTCGTATCAGGAATCAGTGATCTGTCGCACTGCAATGGTGCGTCTGCGAAGGGCCCATGGTCGCGCTCTTTGCCCACATTCTCGATCCTGGTTTCTCAGTGCTTTTTTCGCACATTTCCAACCTTATGATTTGGCTAAAGAAACACTTTCTCCACGGTAACTGTCCGCTGGCGCCCCCGACGTGTCCTCAAGGAACACGCAATTACAAGCGGAAACAGTCGCTCTCATGCTTCCGGGATACCGATATGGGGTTTGTCAGCCTGTGTACGCCAGGAATTTCGGACTGCCAGGACGGCGCGGCTATGCAATCGTACTGGCATAAATCGCAGTACCTGGCGGCCATCGAGTCTTCGAGCGTCGACGGGTGCTGCGGGCTGTCGGTGGTCGATCGTCTCGCAGAAGACGCAGCCTCGACGGTGACAATAACCATCTGTCTACGCGCAGGGCTTCAGGGATATGCCATCGATATCACCCTGGGGCGGTAGCGTGTCACACGCTCAGGGGGACGATATGGATAAGGTGAATCAGGCACACCAGTGGACAAGGGTCGTGGACGAGTCGCAACGATCGCCCGGCTGGCTGGCGGGTGCCGTCTTCGCAGTGCTGCTTGCGCTGACCGTGAGTGGTTGTGCCTATGCCCCTGGCGGGCATATCGACTACGAGACCGAGGCGCCGGACATCGATCATCTGGTCGACATCCAGGCCATCACCCCGGCATTGGTGGCGAACTTCCGCCAGAACGTCACCGGCGATATCGCCAGCACCATGCCTTCCTACCTCAAGGCCCAGTTGACGGACTACGAGTACCGTGTCGGGCCGGGTGATGTGCTCAACATCACCGTCTATGACCACCCCGAGCTGACCATCCCGGGGGGCGCCGAGCGCAGCCCCGAAGAGACCGGCAAGACGGTACAGCCCGATGGTCGCATCTATTTCCCCTATGTCGGACGTTTCCGAGTGGCCGGGCGGACGGTGGACCAGATACGCCGAACCCTCACCGGCATGTTGTCGAACTACATCACCGAGCCCCAGGTGGACGTCAACGTCGCCGCCTACCATTCCAAGAAGATCTACGTCAGTGGAGCGGTTGCCACCCCCGGCGCCCAGCCGATCACCACGGTCCCGCTGACCCTGGTCGATGCGGTCAGCCAGGCCGGGGGGCCATCGGAGACGGCCAACTGGCACGAGGTGGTACTCAATCGTGATGGCACCAGGGAGGTGCTGTCGCTGTACGCGCTGATGCGCCATGGTGACCAGACCCAGAACCGCCTGCTGCGCGATGGCGACGTGGTGCATATCCCGACCCTGGAGTCCGAGAACGTCGCGGTGCTGGGGCAGGTCAGGAATCCCGGCAATCTGGTGCTGGGCAACGAACGTATCACCCTGACCACCGCCCTGGCGCGAGCCGGCGGCGTCATCGAGACCACCGCCGAACCGTCGGGGATCTTCGTGATTCGTCCCAAGCCGCCGGGCGATGCCAAGCTTGCCACCGTCTATCAGCTTGATATCAGCAACGCCACCTCGCTGACCATGGGCACCCACTTCCCGCTGCAGCCCCAGGACGTGGTCTACGTGACGGCGGCCCCGCTGGCACGCTGGAACAACGTGATCAGTCTGCTGCTGCCGTCGGCACTGCTGCCCGGCACCATCGCCGACACCACTACCCGCATCGGCGAGATCTGATCGGTGCGTTTTGCCAGTGCGCTGGTGCTGTGTCGAGCGAACCTGTGTCGTAGTCCGCTCGGTGCGGCGCTGCTGCAGAGGCGGCTGCCCGCCATGGAGATTCAGTCTGCCGGGCTTTCTGCGGTGCGCGAAGGTGAAGCCGCGCCCGCAGAGGTGCAAGCGCTGGCCAGGGAAGCCGGGCTCGAGTTGAGCGCCCACCGCGCTCGGGTGGCAACGCCCGAGATGATCGCCAATCACGATCTGGTGCTGGTGATGAGTGCGTCCCAGCGCCAGGCGGTCAGCGAACTTGCGCCCTTTGCCACCGGCAAGACCCTGCTGTTTGCCCACTGGCTCGACGGGATCGATATCCCCGACCCCTACCGCAAGAGCCTGGACGCACACCGTCAGGTATTCGTGATGCTTTCCGATGCCGCCGACGCCTGGCACCGAAGGCTCGCGCCATGACCTCGTATCGCCGCGCTCGAGGCCACCGACAGGACCTGCCGTCATGACCCAAATGTCACGCTTGCCTTCCGCTCCCGGCCGCGAGGATATCGACCTCGGGCGCATCCTGGGGCTATTGCTCCGGCACAAGTGGTGGATCCTCGCCGTCACCCTGCTGTTCGGAGCGGCAGGTTATGTGTCCGCCTTGCTCAAGCCACCCATCTACGAGGGCGACGCCCTGGTGCACGTGGAGCGTCGGGCCTCGGTCAGTCCGCTGGGGGACCTGGCCACGGTGATGGGAGAAGAGGAGAACACCTCGGCAGAGGTGCAGATACTGCGGTCTCGCATGGTGCTGGGGCGGGTGGTTGACCGCCTCGCCCTCGACACCCAGGTGTCGCCACGCCGTCTGCCGCTGGTCGGTGACTATCTGGTGCGTGAAGGGGTGACCCGAGAGGACCTGGCTGAGCTGGGCTGGATGACTGCTCCGCTTGGATGGCTCGAGCGGTTGATGCCCGAGGCATGGGATCTGAGCCATCTGGTGTGGGCAGGGGAGTCGCTGCAACTGGCGCGCCTCGAGGTCGCTGACTCCTATCGCGGCGCGGCCTTCCGCCTGGTGGCAGGCCGCGATGCCGGCTATCAGCTATTTGGTCCTGACGGTGATCTGTTGGGTGTCGGTCGTGTCGGCGATACCGCAAGATTCGACGGAGGCGATGTGGTGTTGAGCGTTCGCGAGATGACCGCAGCGCCAGGTGCAGAGTTCAGCCTGTCCAAGCGCCCCCAGGTGTCGGCCATCGATTCGCTGCTGGCTCGCTTGACGGTCACCGAGCAGGGCAGCGGCTCGAGCGCCAGCACCGGCATGTTGCGCCTGACCCTGACCGGCACCGACATCGATCGGGTGCGCGAGTCGCTGGATGTCCTGGCGGAAACCTTCCTGATGCAGAATGTCGAGCGGCAGTCGGCCCAGGCCGACCAGAGCCTGGCCTTTCTCGATGAGCAGGCGGTGGCATTGAAGGCCTCGCTGTCATCGGCGGAAGATCGGCTCAATGCCTATCGCGTCGAGGTGGACAGTATCGACCTGGACTCCGAGGCGGCCTCGGTGGTCGAGCAGTTGATCTCGGTGGAGGAACAGCTCAACACCCTGGATTTCCAGGAAGCCGAACTGGTCCAGAGGTTCACCCGCAATCACCCCACCTATCAGGCGTTGATGCGCCAGCGCGGCATCCTCAACCAGGAGAAGGCCCGACTGGAGGAGCGTGTCAGCGAGATGCCCGAGTCCCAGCAGGAAATCGTGCGCCTGACCCGGGACGTGGAGGTGACCCAGGCGATCTATGTCAATGTGCTTAATCGTGCGCAAGAGGTGGCGGTCGCCAAGGCCGGCACCATCGGCAATGTGCGGGTCATCGACGATGCGTACGTGGATGACGATCCGGTGGCACCCAACGCCGGCCTGATGATGGCCCTGGCCACCGTTATCGGTGCCTTTCTGGCGGTGGCGGTGGTACTGGTGCGTGGCATGCTCAATCGCGGCATCGAGAGCCCGGACCAGCTCGAGGACCTGGGGCTGCCGGTGTACGCCACGGTGCCGCTTTCCGAGTTTCAGCAGCGCCTGGTCAAGCGGGTCAAGTATCGCAGCGACCGGCGCAGTCAGCCGGTGATCAAGGGCCTGCTGGCCCTGACTCAACCGACCGACATGGCCATCGAGGCGTTGCGTGGCCTGCGCACCAGTCTGCACTTCGCGATGATGGAAGCGCCCAACAACTGCCTGATGATCACCGGCCCCAGCCCCGAGATCGGCAAGAGCTTCATCTCGCTGAATCTGGGCGTGATCTGTGCCCAGGCCGGTCAACGGGTCCTGGTCATCGACGCCGACATGCGCAAGGGACACCTGCACAGCGCCTTCGGCGCCAAGGCCGAAAGTGGCCTGTCGGACCTGTTGTCGGACAAGAGCGAGGTGGCCGAGGTCATCCGCCAGACCGAGGTGGAAGGCCTCGACTATCTGTCGCGAGGCGCATGCCCGCCCAATCCTTCGGAACTGCTGATGCGCGAGCGTTTCACCACGCTGATGGAGCAGTTCAGTCGCGACTACGATCTGGTGATCGTCGATACCCCGCCTGTGCTGGCGGTGACCGACGCCGCCATCGTCGGTAACCGGGTGGGCACCAGCCTGCTGGTGACGCGCTTCAAGCTCAACCCGGTCAAGGAGGTCAGGGTGGCGCTCAGGCGCCTGGAGACCTCCAACGTCAGGGTCAAGGGCTGCATCCTCAACGCCATGGACCCCAGCGCCAGGCATGGTTACGGCTATGGTCACTATGTCTATGCCTACCAGTAAGTACGGCAGCGGCGACAACCAGGGACGGTGAGATGCTGACTGATCTGCGCGAACTCTACGGCCTGCTGACTCACCACCAGCGCCGGCAACTGCTGCGGCTGCAGGTGCTGGTGGTGGCGATGGCGCTGTGCGAGCTGCTCAGCGTCGCCTCCATCGCGCCCTTCATGGCGGTAGTGGGCGATCTGGAGCGTCTTGGCGGGGACGGCGTGATGGGCGAGCTCTATCGGGCCAGCGGTGCCGACTCGCCGGAGCGCTTTCTTCTATGGCTTGGGCTGGGGGTGCTGGGCGCGTTGTCGGTCGCCGCGGTGGTGTCGATGGTGACGGTGTGGCGGCTGGCGGTCTACGGCGCCACCGTCGGGGCGGAGCTGGGTTCCCGACTGTTCGCCCACTACATGCACAAGGACTGGCTGTTCCACGCCGGAGGCAGCAGCAGCTATCTGACCAAGCAGATCGCTCAGGAGTGCCAGCGAGTCATGCTGGGCGTCATCGATCCGTTGATGCAGATGAATGCCAAGGTGGTGCTGGCGCTGTTCATGTCGCTGGCCATCCTGATCTACAACCCCGCGGTGGCGCTGTGCGCCATGGCGTTGTTCTCACTGGCCTACCTGCTGCTCTATCACACCGCCCGGCGTCGCCTGATGAGCAACGGCGAGGCGCTGTCGGCGGCCCAGGGCCAGCGCTTTCGGCTGATGGCCGAGGGATTCGGAGGGATCAAGGATCTGTTGCTGCTGGGGCGTCAGACCCAGCTGACCGAGCGTTTCGACCGGGCCAGTCGACGCTTTGCCCGGGCCCAGGGCACCAATCAGGCGCTCAAGCAGGCGCCGCGCTATGCGATGGAGGTGGTGGCCTTCGCCTCGGTGATCCTGCTGTTGTTCTACCTGCTCAAGACCCACCAGGGCGAGATGGCGTCGATGCTGCCGGTACTGGCGGTGTATGCCCTGGCGGGTTTCAAGCTGCTGCCGGCTTTTCAGCATATCTACGCCAGCGTCTCGAGCATCCGCGGGAACCTGCATGCGCTCGAGGAAATTCGCAATGACCTGCGGGCCAGCCATGCCCATGACCAGGCATGCGCCCTTGAGCATGGCGGTGACCCGGCCCAGGGCGGCTCAGCCTTCAAGGCCCGGCGCGAGATTCGCCTCGAGGGGGTCAGCTTTCGCTATCCCGGCGCACGCTCTCCCGCGGTGGACGACGTCAGCCTGGTGATACCGGCCAATAGCGTGATTGGCCTGGTCGGCGCCTCCGGTTCCGGCAAGTCCACCCTGATCGATCTATTGCTGGGACTGATGCAGCCACAGCGAGGGCGCATCAGCGTGGACGGAAAGGTCATCGATGAGGCCAATCGTCGCCAGTGGCAGGACGCGCTGGGTTTCGTCTCCCAACAGCTCTATCTATGCGATGGCAGCATTCGCGACAACGTGGCCTTCGGTCTGGCCCCCGAGTGCATCGACGACGACCGCGTCGAAAGGGCGCTTCGGCTCGCCCACCTGGCCGAGTTCGTGGCCGAGCTGCCTCAGGGCATCGAGACCCTGGTCGGCGAGCGCGGTGTCCAGCTCTCCGGGGGACAGCGCCAGCGCATCGGCATCGCTCGGGCGCTCTATCACGAGGCCGAGGTGCTGGTGCTGGATGAGGCGACCAGTGCCCTGGACGGCATCACCGAGCGGCTGATCATGGATGCGATCCACGACTTCGCCGGTCGCAAGACCATCGTGCTGGTCGCCCATCGACTGACCACCGTCATGGCCTGCGAGTGCATCTACATGATGGAGCGTGGACGCCTGGTGGATCAGGGCAGCTACCGGGAGCTGATGTCGCGCAACGAGGTGTTCAAGCGAATGGCGCAGAGCGCCTGAGACGGGACTCCGGTAAAGCGCGCAAATGAGGGCACGGGTAAAGCGACGGACGAACCGCTGGCGAAGTGACGGACGGAGCGCTGGTAAAGCGAACGCGCATCGATGAAGGGAGGCGGGCACCGATGAAGCAGTGCTTCGTGATCGGCGGCGGTGGCCATGCGCGGGTGCTGCTGCATGGACTGCGCGGGCTTGGCTGGCAGGTGGCCGGCTACGTGGCACAGGAGCCCTCGTCGGCCATGCCGGTCCCCTGGCTGGGGCAGGACCGTTGTCGACTGGCGTCGCCGGAAGGCCTGCCAGGCGTCGCCTTCCTGGGGGTCGGCATGGTCACCAGCGCGCCCTGGCGGCGCGCTCTGCTCGAGGCCTTCCTGGCGCAGGGATTCGACCTTCCGCCGTTGATCACGCACAACGCCATGGTGCATGACGACGTGAAGCTGGGAGACGGCAGCGTGATACTGGATGGTTCCGTGGTGGTCACCGGCAGTCGTCTGGGACGAGGCTGTCTGATCAACACCCGGGCGGTGGTCGACCATGACTGCGTGTTGGGTGACAACGTCCACGTCGCCTGCGGTGCCACGCTCAGTGGGGGCGTCAGGCTAGGGGCGGACGTGATGATCGGCACCGGAGCCAACCTGATCCAGGGGGTCGAAGTGTGTGCGGGGGCGGTGATCGGCGCCGGCGCCACCGTGGTAGGGGACGTGACGCGCCCTGGAGTGTATCTCGGGACGCCCGCGCGACGACGGCAATGAATGCGCCTGGCCGACACGCATCACCACAAGACGTCACAGCGAAAAGCGCCAGAAGGCGAAAAAATAATTAAAGCAGGTCTACGCAAAAAGCAGGTCTACGCAAACAGGGAAGGCGCTTCTGCCAAGAGGCGCAAGCAGGGGACACGAATGAGTCATTCTGAGGTTGTCGAGACCAGGAGGGTGGCATCGAGCCGCGCCGAGTCACCAGGCGTACAGGTGATCGCCGAAGCCGGCGTCAATCACAATGGGTGCCTGGATACCGCCATGGCGCTGGTGGACGCGGCACGTGAGTGCGGCGCCGATGCCGTCAAGTTTCAGTGGTTCAAGGCGGAGCAACTGGTGACCGCCGACGCCGCCCAGGCAAGCTACCAGCGAAAGGCCTGCCCGGAGGACGGCTCCCAGTACGCCATGCTCAAGCGCCTGGAGCTTGGCCTTGACGATTTTCGGCGATTGGCCCAGTACAGCCGTGACAGTGGCATCGAGTTCCTGGCCAGCCCCTTCGACGAGGACAGCGTCGAGTGGCTGGCTGCGCTGGACGTCGGTTGCTTCAAGGTGGCCTCCGGGGAGTTGACCAATCTGCCGCTGCTTACACGTATCGGCGCCCAGGGCAAACCGGTGCTGTTGTCCACGGGCATGAGTTTCCTGGGGGAAATCGAAGCCGCCTTGGCGACCCTTTCGGCGGCGGGAGCCGGCGACGTTACGGTACTGCACTGCGTCAGTGAATACCCGGCGCCGGTGGATCAGATCAACCTCGCCGCCATGGACACCCTGGCCCAGGCCTTCGGATGCCCGGTCGGCTACTCCGATCATAGCGATGGCATCGATATCGCGCTGGCGGCGGTGGCGCGTGGGGCCGTGGTCATCGAAAAACACCTGACCCTGGATACCTCCATGGCGGGGCCGGACCATGCTGCCTCGCTGGATCCTCAGGCCTTCCTGGCGATGGTGACCGCCATTCGTCGTATCGAGCAGGCCCTCGGCGATGGTCGCAAGCGCCCGGCGCCCTGTGAGCAGCCCCAGCGGGAACTGGTGCGTCGCAGCGTGGTGGCCGGGCGTGACATCGACGCCGGCGAGGTGCTGGCGCACGCCGATTTGCTGCTCAAGCGGCCTGGCAGCGGTCTGCCGGCCGCCGCCCTGCCTCAGTTGATCGGTCGGGTGGCCAGACGCCGTATCGGTCGCGACGCCCTGCTGGACTGGGCGGATCTGACATGATGGCCTGGGCATGAGGGGGACTGGCATGACACCGAGAAAGATCTGGGTCCTGACCAGTTCTCGAGCGGACTATGGGCTGCTCTACTGGTTGCTTCGGGAAATCGACGAAGACCCTGCGCTGGAACTGATGCTGGTGGCCAGCGGATCGCACCTGTCCACCGAGTTCGGCTCCACGGTCAGCGAGATCGAGCGCGACGGCTTTCGTCTGCATCGACGCCTCGAGATCCTGCTGGCGTCGGACTCACGCAACGCCATGACCAAGGCCATGGGGCTGGCGCTGTTGAGCGTCGGCGATGCCCTGGTCGAGGACCGGCCCGACCTGGTGGTCCTGCTGGGCGACCGTTTCGAAATCGTGCCGGTGGCGTTGGCGGCGGTCACCCACGGTATCACCCTGGCCCACCTCCACGGGGGCGAGACCAGTCGTGGCGCCCTGGACGAGTACTATCGTCATGCGGTGACCAAGCTGGCCAACCTGCACTTTCCCGCTACCGAGGTCTACCGTCGGCGGATTCTGCAGATGGGGGAAGACCCCGGCCGAGTGTTTGTCCACGGCGCGCCGGGCATCGATCACCTGTACCGCAGCCGCACGCCGACCAGGGCAGTGCTTGCAAGGGCCCTGGACATGCCACTGGACCGGCCCACCGCGCTGGTCACCTATCACCCGGTGACCGCGGGTACGGGCGAGGACGAGGAAGCGCTGATCGCGGCCTTGTCGCGTTTCGAGGATCTGGACGTGCTGGTGTGCAAGGCCAACGCCGACTGTCATGGACGCAGCATCAACGCGCGGCTGGCGCGCTGGTGTGCCGAGCGCCCCGAGGCCAGGCGTCTGGTCGACAGTCTGGGGCAGCGTCTCTATCACGGCTGTCTCGAGCACATGGATGTGCTGGTGGGCAATTCCTCCAGCGGTCTGATCGAGGCGCCATCCTTCCGTCGGCCGGTGGTCAATGTCGGCAAGCGTCAGGACGGCCGCCTCAAAGCGGGAAACGTGATCAATGTCGAGGCCTCGGAGGAGGCCATCGCCAAGGGCATCGAGACCGCCCTGAGCGAGACCTTCAAGCGTTCGCTGGGCGCCCTGAGCAATCCCTATGACCCCTTCGAGGATGGAGCCGCCTCGCGGCGAATCAAGAACACCTTGAAACGGGTCAATCTGGATGCCGGCATCCGTGAGAAGTGGTTCTTCGACATCGACGAGGTGTCCCCTCTGGGCGGCACCTCTTCTCCGACCAAAGGCCTGATGGGCTGACCTTCTTCCCTTCGACGACGACCCCATCAACCGTTCAGGAAATGATGATGACACCAGTGTCCGAGGCGGCAATGTCGGTGACGGCGGTGATACCGGCGCGGGGCGCCAGCAAGTCGGTGCCGAGAAAGAACCTGAGGCCGCTCGGCGGACGCCCGCTGCTGGTCTGGTCGATCGAGGTGGCACGGCAGGTGATGGCGATCGATCGGGTGATCGTGAGTACCGATGATGACGAGATTGCCCAGGTGGCCCGCCGGCATGGCGCCGAGGTGCATCGTCGGTCGGCGCAACTGGCCACCGACGAGGCGCTGGTGATCGACGCCATCCGCGAACTGTTCGATGAGCTGAACCAGGGCGGCGAGGCTCCCGAGGTGATGGTGCTGCTGGAGCCCACCTGCCCCTTGCGCAGTGCCCAGGATGTGGCCGAGTGCCTGTCGCGTCTGGTGGTGCAGGGGCTGGATTCGGTGGCCACCTTCAAGGCTGCCGAGGTCAATCCTCACCGTACCTGGCGGCTGGATGCGCGGGGCCGGCCCACCGCCTTTATCGACGGCAGCGATCCCTGGCTGCCGCGACAGGCGTTACCCATGGCCTATCAGCTCAATGGTGCCGTCTACGCCTTCCGTCCCGATCGTCTTCCCGAGGATGGCAAGGCGTTGCTGTTCGGGCGTAGTGGCGCGGTGATCATGCCGGCGGAACGTTCGGTCGACATCGACCGCGAGCACGACTTCGTCATCGTCGAAAGCCTGTTGAGGAGAGCCCGTTGAGGACAGCCCGTTGTACAGCCCGTTGGAGAGCCCGTTGAGCCACCCTGTCGAAGCCTTAGTGACTCCCGCAGCCACCGATGTGCGCCCGGCGATCATGATCACCGGGGCTACCGGTGGGGTCGGCATGGCCCTGTGCCGCCACCTGAACCGCCGCTTTCGGGTGATCGCTCTGGGGCGTGACGCCAACGCCCTGGCAGCACTGGCCGCAAGCCTTCCCGGTGTCGAGGTCCACTGCCTGGATCTCGCCGGCGGTGAGATCGCAAGTGATATCGCGTCACTACTGGAGCAATGCGGCGACGTCGGCTATCTGATCAACAATGCCGGCTTCAATCGGCCTGCGCCAGTGGACGCCGACATCGAAGCCGTGCTTCGGCGCTCGCTCGAGGTCAACACCATCGCGCCGGCCATGCTCATGGCGGCGGTGCTGCCCGGCATGCGCCGTCGTGGCTTTGGCCGCATCATCAATATCACCTCCGGCGCACCGCTCAACTGTTTTGCCGGGCATGCCGCCTACAGCGCCTCCAAGGCGGCGCTGAATGCGCTGACGGTGACCGCCGCCAGAGAGCATCAGGACGTGGATATCAAGATCAACCTGATGAGCCCCGGCCCGGTGCGCAGCAAGATGGCCCCCGAGGCACCGATGGCGCCAGAGGTCTGTCTACCGACCCTGGACCATCTACTGGAACTGCCCGCGGATGGCGCCAGCGGGCGCTTCTTCTGGCTGGGTCACGAGATACCGCTGACGCCGTCCCTCGATGGCATCGACTGGCTGGCGGGGACCGCGCCGGCAGGTTTTGCCCGGCTTTGGCCAGAGGCAGACGAGAGCAGCGGTCTCGACAGCAGTGGCGCGGACGTAAGCAGCAGTGACAGGGCGTGCCGATGAGGCGTATTGGCATGCTGGGCATGAGTCCCGGCAACGGTCACCCGTTTTCGTTTTCCGCCATCCTCAATGGCTACCACGATGAGGCCATGGCCGAGGCGGGCTGGCCGGTGATCCATGACTATCTGGCACGGCGACATCGCTCGGAATTCGGCGTCGGTGATCTGCGTGTCACCCACGCCTGGACCCAGGATCGAGACGTCACCGAGCGGCTATGTCGCGCCTGCCATATCGACGAGGCCGTGGCCGAGCCTGGTGACATGCTGGGGCAGGTGGATGCGGTCATCATCGCCCGTGACGATCCGGCGAGCCACCGCGAACTGGCGGCACCCTTTCTCGAGGCGGGCCTGGCGGTGTTCATCGACAAGCCGCTGACCCTGGATCCGCAGGATCTGGCCTATTTTTCCCCCTACCTGGCAGCAGGGCGCCTGATGTCATGTTCCGGCATGCGCTTTGCCAGCGAACTCGACGCCCTGCGTGCGGCGCCGGGGGCGCTGGGCAACTGGCGCCTGGCCAGGGGCGCCATCGTCAAGGACTGGGAGCGCTACGGGGTGCACCTGCTCGACGCCATCCTGCCGTTGACGGCGGCGACGCCGGTGTCCGTCAGAGCGCTTGGGGCAGGCCACCAGTCCTTCGCCATCACCATGAGTGACGGCAGCCTTTTGAGCATCGATACGCTCGGCGAGGTGCCGCCGGTATTTCGCATCGAGGTGTTTGGTGATGCCGGCCAGACCAGTGCCGACATCCGCGACAACTTCGGCATGTTTCGTCGCACCCTGTGGGAGTTCTGGCGGATGCTCGAGCAGGGGCCGGATCGTCATCAATGCCAGACCACACTCGCGGTGATCAAGACGTTGATCGCCGGGCGCCTCGCGGCCGAGCGGGGAGAGGAGGTACGTCTCGATGCGCTCTGACAACGAGGGTGCCGGCCTCGTACCCGCACAGGCGCGCGTCGTGTCGGCGCTGTTCGATCTGAGCGGTCGGGTAGCACTGGTCACCGGGGCCCTGGGCATCCTGGGGCGGCACTTCTGTCGAGGTCTCGCCGAATGCGGCGCCTCGCTGGTGGTTGCGGATCTCGACGCTGCCGAGGCCGAGCGCTTCGCCGCCGAGCTTCAGACCGACCACGGTCAGCCTTGCCTCGGACTTGGCTGTGACGTCAGCGACGAGGCCTCGGTCGAGGCCATGGTGGCGCATGCGGTCAAGACGCTGGGAGGCATCGACATCCTGCACAACAATGCGGCGACCAAGGCGCGAGACCTGGAGGCCTTCTTCGCCCCGGCCGAAGACTACACCCTGGCCCAGTGGCGTGACGTCATGGCGGTCAATCTCGACGGTGTCTTTCTGGTGTCGCGAGCGGTAGGCCGGCAGATGATCGAGCAGGGTCGAGGCGGCAGCATCATCCATACCGGTTCCATCTACGGCGAGATGGGCTGCGATCCGCGTATCTACGAGGGCTCGCAGTACCTGGGGGTGGCCATCAACACGCCTCCGGTCTACGCCGCCTCCAAGGCCGGGGTGTCTGGACTGGCGCGTTATCTCGCCACGCTCTGGGCAGGCCACGGTATCCGCGTCAATACCCTGGTACCGGGCGGCATCGAGAGTGGCCAGAACTCAGCCTTCGTCGAGCGCTATTCGGCCAGGGTGCCGCTGGGGCGCATGGGAACGCCGACCGATCTGGTCGGCGCGCTGATCTTTCTGGCCTCGGATGCCTCCGGCTACGTGACGGGGCAGACGCTTCACGTGGATGGTGGCTTGAGTGCCTGGTAGCACGGCGCCGATGCACGCTGGCCGATGCACGGCATCCGATCAACGCAACCAGCTGAACGGCAGCGAAGGGATTGCCGGAGGTGTGGCAAGGCGGGCCCCATGGCCGCTGCAATATGCGCAGGGAAGGAGTTTCGCTCGATGTTGACCATCGTGATGTACCACTATGTCCGACCGCTGGCCGGGTCGCGCTATCCGCGCCTCAAGGCGCTGGAGCTTGCTGCCTTTCGCGCTCAGCTCGACCATCTCGAGCGGCACTATCGGCCGGTGACGATGGAACAGGTGATCGCCGCCTGGCGCGGCCAGCAGACATTGCCCGAGCAGGCGGTGCTGTTGAGCTTCGACGACGGCTATCGTGATCACCTCGAACATGTGCTGCCGGAACTCGAGCGACGCGGCCTTCAGGGTAGCTTCTTTCCCTGCACCGGTACCCTGCGCGACGGCCTGATCCTCGACGTCAACAAGATCCAGTTCGTGCTGGCCAGCGTCGCTTCCACCGCAGAGTTGCTGCCGGCCCTGGCCAGGGCACTGGACAAGCGTCGCGAGCGTCATGGCCTGGGGACCTACGAGGATATCCATCGCAGGGTCTATCATCGGCTGTCGCGCCAGGGACGCTTCGATGACCCCGATACCCTGTTCTTCAAGCGCCTGCTGCAACGGGAGTTGCCCTTCGCGGTTCGCCATGACGTCATCGATGAGCTGTTTGCGCGCTTCGTCAGCACGGACCAGCGAGCCTTCGCCGAAATGCTCTATCTGAGCGATGCCGAGGTCCGCCAGCTGCACGAGGCCGGCATGCATATCGGCTGCCACGGGGATCAGCACTTCTGGTTCGACAGCCTGACGCCCGAACAACAGGGCAGGGACCTCGAGGTCAGTCTCGCTCATCTTCGAAACCTGGGGGTGCTCGGCGACGACTGGGTGATGTGCTATCCCTACGGTGGCGTCGACGAAGCGCTGCTGGGTCGTCTACGCCAGCTTGGCTGCGCCGCCGGGCTGACCGTGGCTTCGCGACAGGCCGACCCGGCCCGGGACGACCCCTTGCTGCTGCCGCGCCTGGACACCAATGATCTGCCCAGCCAGGCCGCTGCCTGCCCTGGCGACCCGGCGACCGTCCAGGTTTGATAGCTGACCACATCCTCGTCCACCTCCACGTCTTCCCCATTTGCGCCGAGCTTGGCGCGGCCCCGGCGGTTTGCCGCCAGCCTACCTACCATGCACAGGGATCTTGTCATGACAGCGTGCACGCAGAGCACGACGACAGCGTCTGTCGCCGCCGGCGACGCCATGATGGCCATGTTGGCCGACCTCACTCCGCTGAATCGGGTGATCTGCTCGAGCGACTACGACGCCACGGTGGCCTACCTGGCCGAGCGCTGGCCGCTCAGGGAGCATCGTTTCGAGGCCTCTGACGTCCACAATGGCTGGGTGATTCCGCCCAGGTGGGACGTACTGGAGGCGGCCATCTACAAGGATGGCGAGTGTATCTATGATGGTCGCTGGCATCCCATGGCGGTGATGGCGCTGTCACTGCCGTTCCGAGGCACGGTCTCGCGAGAAGAACTCAAGTCCCACCTGCATTTTGATCACCGCTACGACGAGCGCATCCCGTTCCATTTTCGCCAGCTATTTACCAGCTGGCAGCGTGACTGGGGGTTCTGCGTGCCACGTCGTCTTGTCGAGAGTCTTGCGCCTGGTGACTACGAGGTGGTGATCGAGACCCGTGAGGCGCCGGGGTATCTGCGCTGCCTGGACTATCACCTGCCGGGTCAGCTCGAGCAGACCATCGTGCTGGGGGCCAACCTGGATCATCCTGGTGTCGCCAACGATGGTCTGTCCGGTGTGGCGGTGGGGCTCGCCGTGTTCGAGGCGCTTGCCGCGCGACCCAGGCGCTTCAGCTATCGACTGGTGCTGGCCCCCGGCATCATGGGCACCGAGTACTACCTGGGGCGGCTTCCCGCCGCAGAGCGCGCTCGACTGTTCGAGGGTGTGATGCTCGAGATGCTGGGCTCGCCCACCATACTCAATCTGCAGCGCTCACGAGGTGCCGGATCGAACATCGAGCAGGCGTTGTCGCGCGTGCTCAGCGAGGGTGGGCACGACTACCGCGAGGGCGCCTTCGAGAGCCTGCTGCTCAATGACGAGTACCTGTGGGAAGCCTACGGCATCCCCATGGCCTCGCTATCGCGCTATCCCTATCCCGAGTATCACACCGACGCCGATAACCTTGGCTTGATGTCGCCGCAGCGCCTGCTCGAGGCGCGTGACGTGGTGCTCGCCGCCATCGACGATATCGAGTCCTCGCCGCTGATCAAGAAGCGCTTCGAGGGCAACGTCTGCCTGTCGCATCCCCGCCATGACCTCTATGTGGATCCTGGCCAGGTCGCCTTCGGTGACGTGCCGGACGAGTCACGCCGGCGGATGCGCCTGTTGATGGACTCCATCCCGACCTTGACGCGTCCGACCACCGTGCGCCAGCTGGCCAGGGAGGTCGGCCTCGAGGAGAGCGTGGTCCACGACTATCTCAAGCGCTGGCGCGACTGTGGCCTGGTGGAGCTGGTATGAACCGGGCGAGGGAGGAGGTGAGTGGCGAGCGCGCGCATCCGTCGGGTGGGGCAGGAATACCGCTTCAGGAAGGGATCGACACAGGGGGGGCAGTGCCGGCGACGAGCACGCAGGCGTCGTTTGGCCGAAGCGTCTTTATCTGCTGCAAGCCGCTGCAGTTTCTGACCTGTGCCTCGATCGTTCGTCACTATCGAATCGAGCAGGCGCTGGTGCTGCTGGTGGCCGAAAGCATCGCCGAGTATGACGCCTTCTACGCCTTTGTCGAAGCAAGCCACCATCGATCTCTCTTTGACGAGATACGCCGCGTGCCGACCCAGGCCGCGGCACGCGAGGCGCTGGGCGCCTTGCACTACGACAGTCTGTTCATCGACAACGATCGCACCAGCAAGTACCTGCTGCTGGCGCCGCTGAAGACAGGCTGTCTGTGCCTTTACGAGGAGGGGGTCAGCACCTACTTCAGCTCCTATCTCTACGAGATGCCTCTGTCCAGGCGGTTGAAGTGGAGCCTGGTGGCCCTGGTGCGCGGTTGCGGACTGCGTTTCGGAGGCGGCCGCAGGACCGACCTGGTGTTCGTTTCGCGGCCGCGGACCTACGCCCGATTGAATCCACGCCTGGCGCACAAGGCGCGCTATTGCCCGGGGCTCGTCGGCGAGCTGGAGCAAGGCTGGGAGGACTGGCAGGCACTGCTGTCGCCCTGGCTCGACCGGCTGACGTCGGCAACGCCGGCGCTGGTACTGGGTACCTGGGGGGGCGGCGATATCTCCGCCGAGAAGCTTGCCGAGCTCAAGCGACGTCATCCCCTGTTGCTGTTCAAGCCCCATCCCCACGACGGCTGCGCCTGGCTCGATGCTGATATCCAGGTGCTGGAGCAGCCGTGGATTCCCGCCGAGGTGTGGATTCGTCTACTGGCTAGCCGGGTCGACGAACTGGTGGTGTATCACTATTCCTCGTCTTCTGAACTCTACTGCCTGGATCTGCTCGACAGGGTGACCTTCGTCGACCTCAAGGGCGACGTTCATATCCGAAGAGTCTGCGATCTGGCCGTGGGCGATCCCGGTCACGACGACATCGACCATGTGGCGATTGCCTGAGAAGGACGCTGTCCGTCCAGCGCCTGGCCCCCGTGGTAGTCGAACGGCATGCCTGCACGTCAAATGAGTGAGCTTACCGCCGATGGTTCCCATCCCTTATGTCACCTCCGCCTGGGACGTGTACTCCGCCCTGGCGGTGTTCGTGCTCGGTCTGTGGCTTGCCAGAGCGGTGGGGCGAGCCTTCGGGCTGTCTTACATGCTGTGTCTGCCGCTCTATCTCTGGCACACGGCCTTCTGCGTGCTCTACGCCTGGTTCGTCAACGGCGACGGCGGAGATTCCTTGATGTACTACCGGGCGTCGTTGAACGACGGCGTCGAGTTCTCCTTTGGCACCGCCGGGGTGATCGTGTTCACCTCGCTGTTCACCCAGGGGCTGGGGCTGTCGTTTCTGGGGACCTTTCTGGTGTTCAATCTGGCCGGCTATGTCGGGCTGCTGGCCTTCGCCGGCAGTCTCCATCAGGCCATTGCCGAGCGTGCCCTGGGTATTCGTCTGCTGGCGCTGGCCGTACTCTTTCTGCCCTCGATGCACTACTGGGGCTCCGCCATCGGCAAGGATGCGCTGTCGTTTCTGTCCATGGGGCTTTCGCTGTGGGCGGCGCTTGATCTCAGACGCCGTCACCTGCTGATGGTGGTGGCGGTCATGATCATGCTGGTGGTGCGACCGCACATGGCCGGTATACAGCTGATCGCCTTGGCGGCTGCCTTCTGTCTGCAGCCCGGCGTCGTGCTGTGGCAGCGGCTTTTGCTGGGGACTGCGGCGCTTGCCGGGGCGGCGATCATCGTACCCCTGGCGCTGGATTACGCCGGGGTCGGCAGCGGCTCCGATGCCGATCAGGTGATGAGTTACATCGAATTGCGGCAGAGCTACAACCAGACCGGCGGCGGTGCGGTGGACATCGCCTCCATGAGTCTGCCGATGCAGCTTTTCACCTATATGTTCAGGCCTCTGCCCATGGAAGCCAGCAGTGTGTTCCAGCTGGCGTCCTCGGTGGATAACGTCATCCTGCTGTATCTGATGGTGGTCGGTGGCATCGCCGCCATCACCGGGCGCAATGCGCCTCCCGCCAATCGACTGTTTCTGTGGTTTTACCTGCTGCTGGCCTGGACCATCCTGGCGATGACCACTGCCAATCTGGGCATCGCTGCGCGTCAGAAGTGGATGTTTACCCCGGTGCTTATCTATCTGTTGATGTCCGTCATGGGGCGCCCGCGACAGACAACCACCGACGCCGAATCGTCCGGGGGCGCTACGCCGTCTGTCGAAAGCACGCCAAATGGAGTGGCGAGATGATCAAGCGACTGTTGATGGTAGCGAGCTACCCCGAGTCCATCGTCGGGTTTCGCGGTGAGCTGATCAGGGAGATGGTCGCTCGCGGAATCGAGGTCCATGTCGCCGCGCCCGTGGGGGGGAGGGGCGCTACCGGTGACGCCGGCGGTGAGGGTGACGCCGAGCGTTCGGCTGCTTCGTCGCGTCTTAAAGCCAGTCTCGAGGCCCTCGGCGCGACGCTGCACGATATCCCGCTTTCGCGCACCGGCATGAATCCGCTGGCCGATCTGAAGACCCTGGTGGCTCTGATGAGATTGATGCTGCGGGTACGCCCCGATGGGCTTTTTGCCTACACGATCAAGCCGGTGGTCTACGGGGCACTGGCTGCCTGGGTGTTGGGGGTGCGCCAGCGCACCCTGCTGGTCACCGGGCTGGGGTACGCCTTTACCGGCACCCAGGAGGGCGCCCAGGGTGGCGCCCAGGGTGGCAACAAGCGCCGCTTGATCAAGGCGCTGGTGCGGCGGTTGTACCGCGTTGCTCTGGGGCGGGCTCATATGGTGCTGTTCCAGAACCCGGATGATCGTCGCCTGTTCATCGAGGAGGGGATTCTCCTTGATACCACGGCGTCCCGGGTGATCAACGGTTCCGGAGTGGATCTGGCGCATTTTTCGCCGGTGGCTCCAGCGACAGAGCCGGTCAGCTTCCTGCTGATCGCTCGGTTGCTGGGTGACAAGGGGGTGCGCGAGTACGCCGAGGCGGCGACGCGTATCCGCCAGCGCCATCCCCAGGTGCGCTTTCGCCTGGCGGGTTGGCTGGACGACAACCCCGACAGCATCGCGGCGCACGAGCTTCAGACGTGGATCGATGACGGCGCCATCGAGTACCTCGGTCGACTCGATGATGTCCGTCCGGCCATCGCCGAATGCAGCGTCTATGTGCTGCCGTCCTATCGCGAGGGGACCCCGAGAACGGTGCTCGAGGCCATGGCCCTGGGGCGTGCGGTGGTGACCACCGACGCGCCGGGATGCCGCGAGACCGTCGCGCCCGGGGTCAACGGTTATCTGGTGGAGGTGAAAGACGTCGACGCCCTGTGCCTGGCGTTGCAACGCTATCTGGAAACGCCGGCGTTGATCGTCCAGCACGGCCAGGCCTCCCGCGCTCGCGCCGAGGAGCGCTACGACGTGCACCGCGTCAATCACAGCATCCTCGACGCCATGGGGGTCGAGACGGCGTCGTCCTGCCCGGCAGGGCTCGACCCCAGCGTGGTGAGATGATGATGGCCAAGCGTTGTCTGGATGTGCTGGTGGCCGCCTCGTTGCTGGTCCTGCTATTCCCCTTGATGCTCGGCATCTGGGGACTCGTCCGGCTGAGGCTTGGCAAGCCGGCCTTCTTCTTTCAGTGGCGCCCTGGGCTGCATGGCCGTCCCTACCGCTTGATCAAGTTCAGGACCCTCGCCCAGCGCTGTGACGAGCAGGGACGCACGCTGCCCGACGAGCAGCGCATGACGACGCTCGGGGGTTGGCTGCGGGCGTCCAGCCTGGACGAGCTGCCCGAGCTCTGGAACGTGCTGAAAGGCGAGATGAGTCTGGTCGGGCCACGCCCGCTGCTGATGGAGTACCTGCCGCTGTATGACCGGTACCAGGCCCGTCGCCACGAGGTACGACCGGGGATCACCGGATGGGCTCAAGTCAACGGCAGGAATGCGCTTTCCTGGCGCGAGCGCTTCCAGCTTGACGTCTGGTACGTGGACCACCACAGCCTGGCGCTCGATATCAGGATACTGGCCATGACGGTCGTCAAGGTGCTGCGCCGCGAGGGTATCAGTGGCCAAGGAAGCGTCACCATGAAGCCCTTTCGAGGCAATGAATGACGCCCCGGGATACCGACTCGGTGGCCGCGGTCTTGCCGCAACGGGGCTGGCTGACAGCGCTCAGACGTCATCGCTTGCTGTCCCAGGTGTTGCTGGTAGCCGGTGGCACGGCGGGGGCACAGGCGCTGAGTCTGGCCTTTGCGCCACTCATCACCCGTCTGTTCAGCCCTGACGCCTTCGGCCTGGCCGGCTCCTTCAGCGCCCTGGTCAGTGTCGTCGCGCCGCTGGCGGCCCTGACCTACCCGGTCGCCATGGTGTTGCCGCCGCGCGACGAAGACGCCCGGGGGCTGGCCCGACTCAGCATGGGGTTGGCGGTGCTGCTGGCGCTGGCTGCCGTGGCGGCGCTCACTGTGCTGCAACCACTACTGGATCGGCATCTCGATCCGAGGCTTGCCGCCATGCTGATCTGGCTGCTGCCTGTGGCCATGCTGCTGGCGGCCATGCAACAGGTCATGCAGCAGTGGCTGATTCGGCGCCAGCGATTCGGGGTGACGGCCAAGGTGGCGATGATCCATGCCCTGGTCCTCAACCTGGCCAAGGCGACCGGCGGAGTGCTGCATCCGGTCGGGGTGACGCTGGTGCTTGTCACCGCCGCCGCCAGTGGGCTTAACGCCTTGCTGCTGTGGTGGGCAGACCGGCGACTCGGTGATGGTCTGGTCGGCGGGGGCCGGGGCGCCCCATGGCGGGAACTGGCGCGTCGCCACCGTGACTTTCCCTTGTATCGCGCACCCCAGGTGACGCTCAACGCCTTGTCGCAGTCGTTGCCGGTGTTGTTGCTGGCGGCATTCTTCGGTACCGCAGCCGCCGGGCACTACAGCCTGGCGGCCTCGGTACTGGCCGCGCCCATGGTGCTGCTGGCGAAGTCGGTCAACGACGTCTTCTATCCCCATGTGGCCTCGGCGGTCAACCGCGGCGAGCCGATTACCGCGTCACTGGCGAAGACCACCCTGGTGATGGCGGCGGTGGGGCTCGTCCCCTTTGGCGCCATGGTGGTGCTGGGGCCCTGGCTGTTTGCTCTGCTGTTCGGTGACCCCTGGTGGCAGGCGGGCGAGTACGCACGCTGGATGGCGGTCTGGCTGTACTTTGCCTTTCTCAACAAGCCCAGTGTGGCCTCCATCGCCAGTCTGGGCCTGCAGCGTGGTTTTCTGATTTACGAGGTACTCAGCGTGCTCGGCCGTGTGGCCGCGCTGTATGTGGGGTTTCGGGTGTATCACAGCGATCTCGTTGCGGTGGTGGCCTTCTCTCTGGTGGGCGCCATGCTCAATCTGGCGCTGGTCGGTGTGACCCTGTTGCGGGCAAGACGGCGTGACCAGGGATTGATCAAGACGTGAGAGCGCTTCTGTACAAGGGATTATCGTATGACAGGATTTCAGCGAGCCTTCGACAGGACGGAGAAGCTGGGGTGGCGATGCGCTCTGGGGGTGGTCGACCGCCTGTCGCCGCGTCTGGCGACAAGACTGGTGCACCGGCGAGAGTACGGGCAGCGGCTCGAACTCGACGATCCCAGGGATTTCAATGACAAGCTGCAGTGGCTCAAGCTTTACGGTGATCGTCGAGGGCTTTCGCGCTGCGCCGACAAGTACGCCGTCCGACAGTTCGCCGCCGAGCGAGGCTGCGCCGTTGCCCTCAGTCGACTGATCGGCCTCTACGAGAGCGTCGATGCGATCGTCTGGGAGGAACTGCCGGCGCGCTTCGCGCTGAAGTGCACCCACGGTTGCGGCTACAACGTGATCATCGACGACAAGCGCAAGGCGGACGAGCGAGCGGTGAAGCGACGGCTGCAGCGTTGGCTGAAGGAGCGCTACGCCCGACGTTATCTGGAGTATCACTACGACGCCATTCCCCCGAGAGTGCTGGCCGAGGAGTACATCGAGACCGCTACCGGGGGCGTGCCCGTGGACTACAAGGTCTACTGCTTTCATGGCCGCCCTCGCGTGGTGCTGGTATGCACCGACAGGGGAGGCGACATGCGTTTCGACTTCCATGATCCGGCTTGGCATCGGCTCGAGCTGAATGACCGGCAGCATCAGAGCGCCGCTGGCGTGGCCCGTCCTCGAGCGCTCGACGAGATGCTCGAACTGGCCGAGCGGCTGTCGCGGGGTTTTGTCTTCGTCCGGGTCGACTTCTACGAGCGGGAAGGGCAGGCGGTGCTCGGTGAGATGACGTTCACACCCGGGGCGAACGTATCACGGCGCTACAACGCCTACGGACAGCGCTACCTGGGCGACCTGATCGATCTGACGCAGGTGGGCCGGCGCTGCCGACACGACCGCGAAGTAACGGCAGGGCGGTCATTGAGCTTCAATGGAACCGTGCAAGGAGCGGACAATGGCGGTCATGAATGAGTGGATGGGCGCAGCCAAGTCCCGGCTGTGGACGTTGGGGATGTTGGGGCTGGATGCCTTCTCCAACGAGCAGGCGACGCGACTGATGCACCAACGCAAGACCCGGCGTCGCCTTGACCTTCGAACCCCCAGGCGCTTCGACGAGAAGCTTCAGTGGCTCAAGCTGTTTCATCGTGACCCGCTGATGGCCAGGTGCGCCGACAAGCTCGGGCTGCACGATTACGCGAGATCCAGAGGCCAGGGTGCGATTCTCAATGATCTGCTGGGCGTCTATCGCAGTGTCGACGAGATCGACTGGGAAGCCCTGCCAGACGCCTTCGTGCTGAAGTGCAATCACGGCTGCGGCTACAACATCCTGGTGCACGACAAGTCGACCCTGGAAAGGCGCAAGGCCAGCCAGGATCTGTCGCGCTGGATGACCGAACGCTATGGGCGTCGCAAGCTCGAGTATCACTACGATCAGATCGTGCCGCGGATCTTTGCCGAGCGCCTGCTGGACAGCGGGGGGAGGGACGCGCCCCTGGACTACAAGGTCTACTGCTTCAACGGCGAGCCGTTGGTGGTGCTGCTGTGCGCCTCGGACAAGGGGCAGACTCGCTACGCCTATTTCGATCGAGACTGGGGACCGCTTGAGCTGATGGCAGCCAAGGTGCCGATCATTACCGACACCGCTGATCTGGCCCGTCCAGCTTGTCTTGAACCACTGCTCGAGTCCGCCCGCGCCTTGGCCGAGCCTTTTGCGTTCGTGCGTGTGGACTTCTACATCGAGCACGGCCTTCCCGTTCTCGGTGAGATGACCTTTACGCCCTCGGCCAACATGGATAATGGCTACAGCGATGAAGGGCTCGATTATCTTGGCTCGCTGATTCGGCTTCCGCAGGAGCGCTCATCAAGGCGATCCGACGGTGGCAAGGTCGCGGCTCCCAGGTAAGTCAGGGCCGAACCGTCAGGAGGGAAACCTATGCAGGTCTCGGTGGTGATACCGACCTATAATAGCGCCGCTTTCGTCGAGCGAGCCCTGCTGTCCGTGGTAAGCCAGACCGAAGGGTTGAGCCACGAGATCCTGCTGGTGGACGACTGTTCGGATGATCGTGAGGCGCTCTCGCGGCTGGTGCAGCGATACGAAGCCGTCAGGCTGATCGAGAAGCCTGCCAGGTCCAACGCCGCCGTGTCCCGCAACCGGGGACTCGAGGAGAGCCGTGGGGCTTTCGTCTTCTTTCTGGACTCCGATGATGCACTGGCACCAGGGGCACTCAAGCGCCGCATGGCCATGCACCGCGATAGCGGCGCCGGCGTCATCTTTGGTAACTATCTCGCGCGCCTCGCCGACGCCTCCCGCCTGAGCGCGTCGCGACTTCCGGCCTACCGCGGCGGCGACATGCGTCACTACCTGTTCGTGGAGCGTGGAGACGTGCGTTCTTCCACCCTGTCGCTGTGCAAGGCCTTTTGGCAGGGGACGCGCTTCGATGACGCGACGCGCAAGCACCAGGACTGGGTCTTCGCCATTCGTGCCTTTCACCAGGGCGAGCGTCTACTGTTCGACCCGCAGCCGACCGCAGTCATGGACGTGACGCGCCAGGGCCGCATGAGCTCCAGCGCCAATCTGGATGCCAGTCGTTACGTGGTCAAGCGCTACCTGTGTCAGGACCATCATCGCAACGCCTTTTCCCGACGCCAGTGGTTGTCCAGCCTGAGCAGACGAGACCTTACCGCCTGCCGCTTTCAGGTGGAGATATTCACCCCCGGTAACTGGCGCGAGCGGCGGGATCTCGCGCTATTTCGATTGGTCAGTCACCCAGTGCTGATCGGAGCTGCCTCCGCGCTGTTGACGTTGGCGCTGAGGTTGCGACGCCTGGGCTCCAGATCGGGCGCGATGCAGCGTTAAGTCTCCCCTGAGACGCCATCGTGCTCGTTCAAGCCCGCCCGACCATTGGTCATGCTCGAACGAAGAGCAAAGGAAAAGGACGCCATGCAAAGCCCTGTTCGCAGCCCTGTTCGAAGCGCTATTCGAAGTCCTATGCAAAAGATTGCCTTGTTTCTGCCGTCGCTGCGGGGCGGCGGCGCGGAGCGGGTCATGGTGCTGCTCGCCAATGGCTTCGTCGCGGCCGGTCATGAGGTCGACCTGGTGACCGCCAGCGACGAGAACGTCTACCAGGCGGAAATCGCCCCCGGCATTCGCCATTTCAGCTTGGGCGCCTCCAGGGTCGCCAGCAGTCTGTCTGCGCTGGTGCGCTATCTGAAGCGCGAACGGCCCGCCGCCCTGTTGTCGGCGATGGGCCACGCCAACGTGGTGGCGGTAGCGGCGCGGGTGATGGCCCGCCTCGACTGTCGACTGGTGGTGACCGAGCACACCAACTATTTTGCAGTGACCGCCAGAAACACCGGCTTCAATGCCCGGGTGATGCGGCGGCTGATGCGCCATGCCTATCTGCGAGCCGACGCCGTGGTGGCGGTCTCCCAAGGTGTCGCCGATGACCTGGCCAGAGGCCTGGCGCTGGACCCCTCTCGGATCGAGGTCATCTTCAATCCCATCGTCGACAAGCGGCTGGTGCAGCTCGCCGAGTCGTCGGTGGAGGATATCGGCGAAGTCGGCATCGTCGCGGTGGGACGCTTGATCGAACAGAAGGGTTTCGACGTGCTGCTCGATGCTCTGGCACGCCTGCGTCAGCGCCATGAGCACCGAGAGGTGCGACTGACGATTCTCGGCGAAGGACCGCTGCGAGACACGCTGCTTGACCAGGCGCATCGTCTCGGGGTGGCCGACGCCGTATCGCTGCCCGGGTTCGTCGACAATCCTTTTGTGTATATGCGCAAGGCCCGGGTCTTCGCGTTGTCGTCCTACGCAGAGGGGTTGCCTAGCGTGCTGATCCAGGCGATGGCCTGCGGCACTCCGGTGGTAGCGACTGACTGCCCCTCGGGCCCTCAGGAAATTCTCGAGGGCGGGCGCTGGGGGCGGCTGATTCCCATGGGCGACAGCGAAGCGCTTGCAGACGCGCTCGACGAAGTACTGGCGCGTGACGAGCATCCACCGGTTCACCAGCGCGCCGCCGATTTTGGCGCCGAACTGGCCGTCGAGCGCTACCTTGTTCGCCTGAACAGCGGCGTATCGTCGATGGCGTCGCAGGGCTGAGTTCTGGTGCGCCTGCGCAAGGCTCTGTGCTCGGGCCATCCGCGGCAAATCTCGGCCACCGCCATTTCCGTGGCACCTCTGCGTTTTCCCTGAGCGACTGCGTTGTTGTCGCTTTCTTGCCCATCACAGGATGTGTCTGCCCATGTCTGTGCGCGTACTTCATGTCATCACCGGACTCGGTACCGGTGGCGCGGAGCGAAATCTCTACAATCTGCTGGCCGCAGGCGTCAGTGCCCCGGACGAGGTCGCAGTGATCGCCCTGATGGACGAGGGTAGCTACGGGCCACGTATTCGCGAGCTGGGCATCGAGGTCCATGCCCTTGGCATGCGCCAGGGAATTCCCGCGCCCTGGACCCTGCCTCGTCTGGGTGCTCTGGTGCGACGTTTCGCCCCTGACGTCATTCAGGGCTGGATGTACCACGGCAACCTCATGGCCAGCATGGCGGCTCGCCTGTGCCGCCAGCGGCCGGCGGTGAGCTGGAACGTGCGCCAGTGCCTCTACCAGATCGAGCGCCACAAACCATTGACCCGGTGGGCCATTCGCGCCAACCGACGGCTCTCGGGCGGGCCCGGGGCGATCGTCTTCAACAGTCGCCTGTCTCGGCGGCAACATCGCGACTTCGGCTTCCGCGATGACGCAGCACTGGTCATTCCCAACGGCTTCGATACCGCCGCCGTGGCGCCGGATTCGGCCAGCCGGCAACAGGTGCGGAAGCGTCTGGGGTTCACCGATGAACAACGGGTGGTGGGGCATGTGGCCCGATGCCACCCGATCAAGGATCATCCCAATCTGTTGCGGGCCTGCGTCACCGTCGCCGAACGAATGCCTCTGGCACGCTTTCTGGTGGTCGGTCGTGGCGTCGATTTCGATGCGCCGGAGCTGGCCGGCATCGTGCCGGACGAGTACCGCTCGCGCTTCTTGCTGACGGGTGAGCGAGACGACGTGGGTGAGCTGATGCAGGCGATGGATGTGTTCTGTCAGAGTTCATGGCTCGAGGCCTTCCCCAATGCCCTGGCGGAGGCCATGGCCTGCGAACTGAGCTGTGTGGCGACCGATGTCGGTGACAGCGACTACATCCTCGGTACCAGCGGACGCATCGTGCCACCACGAGATAGCCAGGCCCTCGCCCGGGCCTTGCTGGAAGCCTTGAACGAACCTGCCGACAGGCGCCGGGAACGGGGACGAGAGGCAAGAGAGCGCATCGTGAGCGAGTTCGGACTTGATCAGGTGGTTGAGCAGTATCGGCAGTTGTACCAGCGGATCGGCCTTCCGGCGCAGATCGGTAGCCTGCCGTCTGCACCGTCCTCTGAAGCATCGACCGAAACAGTTTCCGAAACAGCTTCCGAACCAGCTTCTGGACCATCGACTCGACCATGAGTCACGCCACGTGCGCTGAGTGGGAGCGAGTTTACGACAGCGTCCCATCTTCGTATCCGGGGATGCCCCGACAAGACCTCCGT
Source organism: Halomonas sp. EF61 (assembly GCF_040147045.1). Lineage (NCBI taxonomy): Bacteria > Pseudomonadati > Pseudomonadota > Gammaproteobacteria > Oceanospirillales > Halomonadaceae > Halomonas > Halomonas sp. EF61. The sequence goes on from NZ_JAMSHM010000003.1 coordinate 36,623, forward strand.
AGAGAGAACCCCCTATGCTCAATGGCCCCTTCGCACCCTGGCCCTGCTTCGATGAAGGCGACGCCGAGGCGGTATCGCGCGTGCTGCTGAGTCAACGCGTCAATTACTGGACCGGCGACGAGGGCCGCGAGTTCGAACGCGAATTCGCCGCCTGGACAGGCGCCCACCACGGTGTCGCCGTAGCCAACGGCACCCTGGCGCTGGATCTGGCGCTGCATGCCCTGGATATCGGACCAGGGCACGAGGTGATCGTGACCCCCAGAACCTTCCTGGCGTCGGTGTCGGCCATCGTCAATGCGGGCGCTACCCCGGTGTTTGCCGACATCGAGCGTGACTCTCAGAACCTGTCGGTCGCCAGCGTCGAGGAGTGCCTGAGCCCACGCACCCGCGCCATCGTCGCCGTCCATCTGGCGGGCTGGCCCTGTGACATGGATGCCCTCGGTGAACTGGCGCAGACCTTTGGTCTTTCGATCATCGAGGACTGCGCCCAGGCACACGGTGCGCGCTATCGTGGCCGCAGCGTCGGCACCTTCGGTGATGTGGCGGCCTGGTCATTCTGTCAGGACAAAATCATGACCACCGGCGGGGAAGGGGGCATGGTCACCACCGACGACCCTGGGCTGCACCGGCGTATGTGGGCCTACAAGGACCACGGCAAGAGCTGGGAAGCGGTCCATGAGCGGGCCCACCCGCCGGGGTTCCGCTGGCTGCACGACAGTTTCGGTACCAATTGGCGGATGACCGAGATGCAGGCGGTGCTGGGAAGACGCCAGCTCGCGCGCATGGCACAGTGGAGTCAGCGCCGCCGCGCCAATCTTTACGCCATTCTCGACGCCGCCGATCGCTGTCCGGGACTGCGGGCTCCGCGTCCGCCCGCACACATCGTCCATGCCGGCTACAAGGCCTATGTGTTTGTCCGTCCCGAACGCCTGGCCGAGGGCTGGAGCCGCGACGCCATCATGCAGTGTCTCAATGCCCAGGGGGTGCCCTGTTTCAGTGGTAGCTGCTCCGAGGTCTACCGGGAACGCGCCTTCGACAACACTCCCTGGCGCCCGGCGCGGCCGTTGCCGGTGGCCAGGGAACTGGGAGAGACCAGCCTGATGCTGCTGATCCATCCGACCCTGACCGAGGAACAGATGGACAAGACCTGTCGGGTGCTCGAGGAGGTCATGGCGCGGGCAACGCAGCCTGCACTCTGTCCCGAGTGACGTTGTCGCTGTGGGGCTGTCGACGTCAGTCTGTTGAGCCTGTGGAACGCTGTTGAGCGTGGCCGCGGCTACGCCTCAGGAAAAACCGCAATGGGCAGGGCCTTCGGGTCTTGCCCATTGCGTTTCTGGGGCACCATTTTGGCTGTCTGCCGGGCACCTCTTGCACCTGCGCCGCCTCAGCGATTGGCCAGGCGGCAGCGGAAGGAAGGAAGGAAGGAAGGGAGGCAAGGCGATGGCCGCTGCAGATGTCCCTGGCGTAGTGACAAAGGTTAGAGGCGCAGATCCGCCGCGCCCTTGGGCAGCAGATACTTGAGGTCATACAACACGTGTTCCGGCTTGCCCCAGCCGCGGATTCGCTCGACCCCGATATCACGGAATTCGTGGTGAGCGACGGCGATGATGACGGCGTCGTAGGCGCCGGGTTCCGGTTCGTCGACAGGGCGAAGGCCAAAGGCGGCCACCGCCTCGTCACGGTCCACGTGGGGGTCGAGCACGTCCACCGCCACGTTGAACTCGCGCAGCTCGTCGATGATATCGATGACACGGGTATTGCGCAGGTCCGGGCAGTTCTCCTTGAACGTCAGGCCCATGATCAGTACCCGGGCATCCTGCACATGGATGCGTCGCTTGGCCAGGCACTTGATCAACTGATTGGCCACGTAGGCGCCCATGCCGTCATTGATACGGCGGCCGGACAGGATGACCTCGGGATGGTAGCCAACCTGCTGCGCCTTGTGGGTCAGATAGTAGGGGTCCACGCCGATGCAGTGCCCGCCCACCAGGCCAGGACGGAAGGGCAGGAAGTTCCATTTGGTGCCGGCCGCTTCCAGCACCTCTTCGGTGTCGATGCCCAGACGCTCGAAGATGATGGACAGTTCGTTGATCAAGGCGATGTTGACGTCGCGCTGGGTATTCTCGATGACCTTGGCGGCCTCGGCCACGGTAATCGAGCTGGCTCGGAAGGTGCCGGCGGTGATGACCGAGGCGTATAGCTCATCGACGAAGTTGGCGCTGGCCGGCGTCGAGCCGGAGGTCACCTTGCGGATGTTGGTGACCCGATGCTCGCGATCACCGGGATTGATGCGCTCCGGGCTGTAGCCGGCGAAGAAGTCGCGGTTGTAGCGCAACCCGGACAGCTTCTCGATGACCGGGATGCACTCGTCTTCGGTGGCGCCAGGATAGACCGTCGACTCGAAGATCACGATATCACCTTTGGCAATCACCCTGCCCACCGTGGCACTGGCCCCCAGCAACGGTGTCAGGTCGGGATTGTGCTGGGCGTCGATCGGGGTGGGGACCGTGACGATGTAGACATTGGCGTCGGCCAGCCTGGCCGGCTGATAGGTGAAACTCAGCAGCGGCGCCAGGTTCAGCTCGCCTGGTGTCACTTCTCGTGTGGTATCGATACCGTCGTGCAACTGAGCGATACGCTCGGCACTGATATCGAAGCCCAGAGTGGGGTAGCGCTTGCCGAATTCGACCGCCAGCGGCAGGCCGACATAGCCAAGCCCGATGACCGCGATGCGTGCCTTGTCCAGCGTCAGTGAATGTTCCATGGGGGCCTCGTGTCAGCAGAACCTGGGGGATCGGCGCTAGAGTGGCTTTGCCGCAAGCGCAAGGGGGGCGGGGCTGGGGTCTGCGGCGCCAGCGAGTCGTCGTGTCGGAGAGGGCGGCTGGGCCATGTGCTGGCGCCAGACAAGATCGGCGATACCCCCAGTGGGGCTGTAACCGGTGGGCGGCAGGCGCAGCAGTTCCCTCACGCGCTCGAGTTCAGCGCTGTCCAGTGCCGAGCGCAGCTGCTCCAGATAGGGGGCCAGTTGCGACCAGGACCAGTAGCCTTCGTTGGCGGTCATGATCCGTGGGTGCTCCGAGGGCTGGTCGTTCTGCCCGATCAGCAACTCCTCGTAGAGCTTTTCGCCGGGACGTAGTTGGGTGAAGACGATGTCGATCTCGCCGTTGGGGTTGTCGGCCGTGCGAGGCTCCAGTCCCGACAGCCGAATCATCTGCCTGGCGAGATCGAGAATCTTCACCGGTTGCCCCATGTCTAGCACGAATACGTCTCCCCCCCGGCCCATGGCGCCTGCCTGGATGACCAGTTGCGCCGCCTCGGGGATGGTCATGAAGTAGCGGGTGATCTCGGGATGGGTCACGGTGACCGGGCCACCTTGTTGAATCTGGCGCCGGAACAGGGGAATCACCGAGCCAGAGGAACCCAGCACGTTGCCGAAGCGCACCATGCAGAAGCGGGTGGTCGACGATTGCTCGGCCAGCGCCTGACAGACCAGCTCGGCGAGGCGCTTGCTGGTGCCCATGACGTTGGTGGGGCGCACCGCCTTGTCGCTGGAAATCAGCACAAAGGTCGATACCCCACTGTCGATCGCCGCTCGCGCAGCGGCCAGGGTGCCAAAGGTATTGTTCTTGAGGCTTTCGACCATGTTGTGCTCGACCATGGGCACATGCTTGTAGGCGGCGGCATGGTAGATGGTGTCCACCTTGAAGCCCTGCAGGATGATGCGAAGACGCTTTTGATCCTGAATCGTGCCGAGAAATGGCTTCAGCTCAACAGCAAGGCTCAGGCTATCCAGGAACCCCAGAAGCTCCTGTTCGATCTGGTACAGCGAGTACTCGCAGCTATCGAAGAGCAGCAGTTGGCGTGGACGTTGAGCCAGTATCTGTCGGCACAGTTCCGACCCGATCGAGCCGCCGGCACCGGTCACCATGACCACCTGGTCGCGGATATTGGCGTCCATCAGATCCTGTCGCGGGGGGACCGGGTCACGGCCCAGAAGTTCTTCGACACTGACGTCACGAATATCTTCGATCTTCGCTCTGCCCTGCACCACATCATCCAGGCGTGGAATGGTCTGAATCGTGATATTGAGGGGTTCCAGTGATGCCACTATCTCCTGGCGACGTCTGCGTCTGGCACTGGGAATGGCGAGCAGGATCTTTTCGATGTTGAGGCGCTCGACCAGCTCCGCAATATGACGAGGAGAGTGGACCTCGAGACCTTCGACATGGGTGCCTTCCATGCCGCGCCAGTCATCGACGAAGGCCACCGGAAGGTAGTCACTTCCCTGGCGAAGAGAGGCCACCAGCTTGCAGCCTGCAGAGCCCGCACCATAGATAAGCACCCTGGGCTTGTCCTTCATCAGACGATGCTGGTAGAGGCTTCTCAGCGCAAAACGCGTGCCGCCGGTCAGCAGCAGGCTGAGCAGGAAATAGTCGAACAGGACGCCTGCAGGAAGCGGGGAGAATATCGCGCGGCCAAGCAGGTCAAGCACCAGCGTCGAGGTGGCAACGCCAATGAACAGGGTCACGATAGCGCGGCTTCCGACGTATCTGAGTACGGCGCGATAGAGGCCTAGCTTGATAAAGACGACCAGGGAAATCGCCGTGACAAGTACGTTCAAGGCGTAGGCGGAAGGGGCGCGCATAAAGGCGCCAAAAAGCCCGTTTATGGCCATGGATACGACGAGGCTGGTCTCGATAAGCATGATATCGGCGACGAGCTGAAATATCCTTTTCTTGCGACGAGGGAGTCGCAAGGCGGCTTCGATCATGTTGCCCATGGTAGGGATCCCCTGCTTGGAAAATCGTCCATATTTTAGGAATTTGTTTGGACGACTATGCTGTTTCCTCGTTGTCTGGATTGGCTTTACGATGTGCTATTCCTTTCCTGCATCATATCTACATTGGAATATTTCACCAGCGTCAAAAAACTCCCATTGGTTGATGGTTTTGATAATTGGTCAGCTAGATTTAGAGAAGTCATTTCCATGCGTGAAATTAGTGGTGTGTGTATGGTTTGATGGTATGAAGCGATTCACGTCATGGTGGCGAAATTTTTAGATGCCCAAGGGAAATGTGCTCCTCCTCCATTGAAGTCAATGCAAAGGTGTTGATAATGGCGGGTATGCAGGGGTTTCGTAAGATTTACTGTGCAGGAAGTTAAAAGGTGTGCAGTTGTAGTCTGGTGAAGGGAGGAGAAACGCGGTTGATTGATACGGCAAATGTTATTAGAGACTTTGCCGTAGAGTATTAGATATTGACCAATCGTCGGACTAGTGAAGCCCTGTTGGTGCTCGGTTCAGGGCGTCTCCAGTACGGCGGTCAAACGTGGCGAGAGTGCCGTGGACGGATCTTGCCAGCACCATGGGAGTAGGGAACAGATGAAGGTGCTTGTTACCGGGATGGCAGGGTTCATCGGCTCGACGCTGGCCGTACGTCTGGCCCGTGACGGGCTTGAGGTGGTCGGTGTGGACAACCTCAATGACTACTACGACGTGTCCTTGAAGAAAGCGCGGCTGGCACGTCTCGAAAAGCTGCAGAACGTACGTTTCGTGCGGCTGGATCTGGCCGATCGCGAGGGTGTCGACCGGCTGTTTGCCGACGAGCGGTTCGATCGTGTCGTGCACCTGGCGGCACAGGCGGGGGTAAGGTACTCCTTGACCCATCCCCACGCCTACGTGGATGCCAACCTGGTGGGGCATCTCAATGTGCTCGAAGGATGCCGGCACCAGCAGGTAGAGCACCTGCTCTATGCCTCGTCCAGCTCTGTCTACGGCATGAATCAGGTGGTGCCCTTCGCCACACGCGACAATGTCGACCATCCTGTCAGCCTCTACGCCGCGACCAAGAAGGCCAACGAGCTGATGGCGCACACCTACTCCCACCTCTACGGATTGCCGACCACCGGACTCAGGTTCTTCACCGTCTACGGCCCCTGGGGGCGACCGGACATGGCGATGTTCCTGTTCACCAAGGCGATCCTCGAAGGTCGTCCGATCGACGTCTACAACCACGGGGAGATGTCGCGGGACTTTACCTATGTGGACGACATCGTCGAGGGCATCGTGCGCTTGCTGGAAGTGGTCCCCAGCGCGGACCCCGACGTCGGCGTGGTCGACGACTCACCGGATCGCAGCAGTGCACCCTACGCACTTTACAACATCGGACACGGTAGCCCGGTGGGGCTGATGGACTTTATCCATGCCATCGAGGCGGCACTGGGGCGCAAGGCCGAGTACAACTTCCTGCCGATGCAACCGGGCGATGTTCCTCGGACCTGGGCCGACACCACTGCACTGTATCGCGCTACCGGCTATCAGCCGCGCATCGGGGTCGAGGAGGGCGCGGCTCGATTCGTCGACTGGTATCGCTCCTATCATGGCATCGTCGCCTGAGCCATGCGCACGCCGCCGGGTGTGGCAAGGCACTATCGGGGATGGCCGGCGCAGTCCTCGTCGGCCATCCAGGGGCTGGCACTGTTCGTCTTCCTGTCCAGTCTGCTGACGCTACCCTGGGCGTATCGGTTCACCGGAATGCTGCTGGTGTCACTGGCGGCGATGGCGGTGCTGGTGCGGCGCAGTCTTCCCCGGGACGCCGAGTCCCTTGCATGGGTGGCAATGCTGGCGCTTTTCGGTTGTCAGCTGGTGTTGGACGCGGGGCGTAGCGGGCCGCCCCTGGCGCGTTATAGCGTGCCGTCACTGCCCTGGTGGCCCTGGCTTGGGCTGCTTTTGTTATTGGCATGGCGTGCCAGGCCTCCCTCGCTTTACTGGTGGTGGCGCGGGATTACCCTGGGGGCGGTGCTATCCGGGCTGAAGGCGCTGTATGACCGACTGATCGAGGATGAGCGTCGGGCTGGAGATCTGATCAACGCCATTCCCTTTGGTAATCTCAGCCTGGTGCTCGGGGTGCTCAGCCTGGTGTGGTGGCTCGACAACGTCAGTGAAGGGCGGCGCGGCCTGTTCCTCTGGTGGGCGGCGCTGGGAGCGGTGATGGGTCTGCTTGGCTCGCTGCTGTCCGGCACCCGGGGCGGCTGGCTGACCCTGCCGCTGGTGATGCTGGTGCTGGTCCTGCGTCACGGCCGGCGGGCGCGCCTCTATTGGTCGACGCTTACACCCCGCCGGCGCTTCGCCATCCAGCTGACCGTCACCCTGGCGATCGGCGTGGCGACCCTGGTGGCACTGCCTCGGCTGTGGGCACTGGCCGAGGATATCGTCCTGCTATGGCGCCAGGGGGCCGTCGACACCAACGCGGGCTTGCGCTGGCATCTGTGGGGCATCGCTGGCGATGCGTTCGCTGCCCGCCCCCTCTGGGGCTGGGGAGAGGATGGTCTGGTCGCCTGGCTCGAGACACTGGTCGCGGCGGGCCGGCTGCCGGAAGGCATGGCCGGAATCGGGTTCCAGCTTCACAGTGACGTGCTGGACACCGCCGCTCGACGTGGCCTTGCGGGGGTGGCGCTGCTGCTGCTGTTCTATGGGATTCCGTTGGCGAGTTTTTTGCGTCGCCTCGATCATGGCGATGGCCAGTGTCGTGTGCTCGCCCTGTCCGGCGCGCTGATCGTGGTGATGTATGCGGGGTTCGGCCTGACCCAGACGATGTTTCGTGACCCCCATACCTTCAGCGCCTATCTGGTGATGTGCACCGCCTGCTTTGCCCTGCTGAGATCGCGAGGCTGAACTCCCGGGCGCTCGAGGACCGCAGCAGCAGCCGTTGACACGCAGGCGGAAGAGCGCAGCGTCCAGCCCGCCAGACAGGCACAGCAACAGGCACAGCAAAAAGCCGCCCGAATCCGGGCGGCTTTTTTTGACGCTTCCCCAGGACCAGGCGTGGCCTGGGGAAGCAACCGTCGCTGGCGCGTCTGCGCCGAGGCTCAGGCCTTGGTGTAGGCGGCGGCGGACTTTTCGATGGCCTTGCGGGCGGCCTCGACACCTTCCCAGGATTCCACCTTGACCCACTTGCCCTTCTCGAGATCCTTGTAGTTCTCGAAGAAGTGGGCGATCTGCTGACGCAGCAGCTCGGGCAGATCGGTGACCTCCTGAACATCGTCGTAGAGGCTGGACAGCTTGGGGTGCGGGACGCACACCAGCTTGGCGTCTTCGCCGGCTTCGTCGGTCATGTTGAGGATGCCCACCGGACGGGCGCGGATGACACTGCCGGGTGCGACGGGGTAGGGGGTGACCACCAGGGCGTCCAGGGGGTCGCCGTCGTCTGCCAGGGTGTGCGGAATGAAGCCGTAGTTGGCCGGGTAGAACATCGGCGTCGCCATGAAGCGGTCGACGAGCAGGGCACCCATGTCCTTGTCAATTTCGTACTTCACCGGGGCGTGATTGGCGGGAATCTCGATGGCGACGAAGAGGTCGTTGGGGAGTTCCTTGCCGGCGGGGATGTTGTCGAAGTTCATGCTCGCGTCCTTCGTTGGGCGGATGTCCGCCTGGGCGGCGGAAAAAAATCCGTCGGATTATACGAACCCCGTGACGGGATTACCAATATGGTGGGCGTATCTTGACGCGCTGCAACAAGGCGCGCAAGACAACCATGGGACGAGACGCCGGGGTGAGGTGCCACTAAAGCACAGTAAACAAAGCCAAAGGCGACTTGTCAGGCATATCAGGGATTCGGTGTGTATCATACCGCCGGTGAAGGCGTCGGCCCCCTGGCCCACGTCTTGTCGCGTCATCAACGCTGGAGTCACAGGAGGTGATCTTGGCCACCGCACGTCTCGCTCTGAGTTATGGGCAAGCCTTTGTGGCGCCCGAACGCCATCGGCAGCGCAGTTCGATGTCGGTGCGCCTGCCGGAAGAGGGCGAGCCCAAGGGCGCCTGCGCGCTGATCAGCGATTCAGCCTCAGGCCATGCCCTGGCCAAGCAGGCGGGAGATCTCAGCGTGCGTGGATTTCTCAACGACTACTACGCGACTCCGGCGCACTGGACCATCAAGGCGTCGGCCCAGCGAGTGATGCGTGCGCTCAACGCCTGGTGTCATGGCATGACCCGCCAGATGGAGGACGGCAGCTATGTGTCGTCGTTGTCGACGGTGGTGTTCAAGGACCGTTGTGCGCACCTCTTTCATGTAGGTGACACCCTAGTGTTTCGGCTTCGGGGAGCCGAGTTCGAGCAGTTGAGCCGCGACCACGTCACCGACCTGGGGGGCTATCGCTACCCGGCCAGGGCGCTGGGCATGGATGTCGGCATCGACATCGACTATTCGGAGTGGCCGCTGAAGCAGGGGGACATCTTTCTGTTCACCACCCAGGGGGTGCGTGGGACCCTGATGCCCTCCGACTATGTGCGGCTGATTCGCGAAGATGCCAGTGACCTGGACGCGGCCTGTGAGCGCCTGGCCGAGGCGGCAAGCTCCAGGGCTCGTGAGCGGGGCTACGGCAGTGACCCCTTCTGCTTTCAACTGGTCAGGGTGGATGAACTGCCTGATGCGGCCAGCGACGCTCCCAGTCGGCTGTACGGGGATCTGCCGATTCCCCCCGAGCTTGCGGTGGGTGACCAGATCGACGGACTGGTGGTGGAAGCGGTGATGTCACGCACCGCCCACTCACGGGTCTACCGGGTGCGCGATGTGGATACCGAGCGGGTCTGTGTGCTCAAGGCGCCAAGTCCTGAGCTGTCGAATCGAAACGCCTACCTGGAGCACTTCCTGCTGCAACAGTGGGTGGTGGAGAGGGTTCACTCGCCCTTCGTGGTCAGCGTGGTCGAGCCTTCCCGGTCCCGCCGTCATCTCTATTACCTGATGCGTTACGTCGATGGCATGACCTTGAGCGAGTGGGTCGCGCGCTATCCGCGTGCCAGTCTCGGTCAACGACTCGACATCGCGCTGCAGCTGGGCAAGGCGCTGCAGGCGTTGCATCACCGTGACCTGATTCACCAGCAGGTCCATCCAGACAACGTCTTGATCGATGATCAGGGGCGCGTGGTACTGACCGACTTCAGCGCCTGCCATCTGCGCGATGTCGACGGGCACCGCCGCTCCCGCCGGCTGGTGGCCCAGGTGGGGCTCAATGAACACAGTGCGCCTGAGTATGCCCTTGATGACGAGGTCGGCCGGCGCAGTGACCAGTACGCCCTGGCGTCCACGGTGTACTGGTTGATCAGCGGACGTCTGCCCTACGCGGTGCCGACCCATCAGCTGCGCAGTCATACCGATCTCGAGCAGCTGAGCTATCGCAGCGTGCGTCATTACCGGCCAGACGTCAGCGCGGAGCTCGACGAGGCCTTAAAACGCGCCCTGGACCCGCAGCGATCGCTGCGTTTTCGGCGCCTGTCGGAATTTCTCTATAGCGTGCGGCCCGGTCGCCAGCAGGTGTCTGAAGCCCCCAGTCGTTCGATCCGTGCCTGGAAGGAACCCGCCAACCTGTGGCAGGCCATCGCCGGGTTGTTGCTGGTGTTGTTGATCCTGTCCTGGTGGCTACGCTAGGGCTTGTCTGAAAAGTGCCTGCGCTCGGTAATACGGCGTTAAAAATCGGCTGGTGCGCCAGCCCGGTCAAAATGCTCATTTACACCCTGTAAACTGCGCTGTCTCACCGATTTTTGCCTTGTCTAACCTTCGCTCGTCGACTTTTCGGACAGCGCCTAGGGCTTGTCTGAAAAGTGCCTGCGCTCGTCGGTGTATCGGAGAAGGCCTGGGGCTTTGGTGATCCGTGGCGGGGCCAGCCGGTCTTCCTGACACATCCTGCGGCGTCAAACGAAAAGCCCCGAGGCCAGGCCTCGGGGCTTTTTTAATGCCAGCGTCGCGTCGGCTGCGTCTCGGTCGCGGGGCGTGCGTGATGCAGCGCCGGGCCGCAGCGAGCTGTGGTGCGTCTATGCTACAGACTGAGTTACAGGCTGAATTCCGGCAGACGCTTTTCCACCCGCGCGAGCTTGAGGCGCGCCATCTTCGGCAGGCCGTTCTCGAAGGGAGGGAAGTCCTCGCCCTGGATCAGCGGTGCCAGGTAGGCACGGCCGGCGTCGCTGATGCCGAAGCCATCCTCGCGGATGTACTCGCGCGGCATGAACTTCTCACGGTTGGCCACATCGGCCAGCGGTGCCGCCTCGATCTCCCAGCGGTAGGGGTTGTCGCTGACGCGCTTGATCGCCGGCATCTGGGCGTTGTGCCCCTCGAGCGCCAGTTCCACCGCCTTGACGCCGACCGCGTAGGCCTGCTCGACGTCGGTCTTGGCGCCAAGGTGGCGCGCGGCGCGCTGCAGGTAGTCGGCAACCGCCCAGTGGTACTTGTAGCCCAGGTCCTGCTTGACCATGCCGGCCAGGGTCGGGGCCACGCCGCCGAGCTGGCGGTGTCCGAAGGCGTCGGTGTTACCCGAGTCGGCGAGGAAGGTGCCGTCCTCGTAGCGTGCGCCCTCGGAAACCACGATCACGCAGTAGCCGTAGTTCTTGACCGCGTATTCCACACGCTCCATCACCTGGCGACGGTCGAAGGGAATCTCGGGGAAGATCACCAGGTGGGGTGGCTCACCCTCGCCCTGGCCGGCCAGGCCACCGGCACCGGCGATCCAGCCGGCGTGGCGACCCATGACCTCGAGCACGAACACCTTGGTGGAGGTGGCGCACATGGAGGCGATGTCCATGGAGGCCTCGAGGGTCGAGGTGGCGATGTACTTGGCCACGCTGCCGAAACCGGGGCTGTTGTCGGTGATCGGCAGGTCGTTGTCCACGGTCTTGGGCACGTGGATGGCGGTCAGCGGGTAGCCCATCTTCTCGGACAGCTGCGAGACCTTGAGGCAGGTGTCGGCGCTGTCGCCGCCGCCGTTGTAGAAGAAGTAGCGGATATCGTGAGCCTTGAACACCTCGATCAGGCGCTCGTACTGGGTGCGATGGCTCTCGATGTCCTTGAGCTTGTAGCGACAGGAACCGAAGGCACCGCCGGGCGTGTGGCGCAGGGCGGCGATGGTGTCATCGGACTCCTGGCTTACGTCGATCAGGTCCTCGGTCAGGGCGCCGATGATACCGTTGTGGCCGGCGTAGACCTTGCCGATGCGATCACTGTTCTGGCGGCAGGTCTCGATGACGCCGCAGGCGCTGGCGTTGATCACGGCGGTGACGCCGCCGGACTGGGCGTAGAAGGCGTTGTGCTGGGCCATGGGGCGTGGGGCTCCTGGTTCTGGATCGTGAATACGGTGAAACGAACAACGTCCCCACGCGGCGTGGCGAAGGGAAAGGATCGGTGGGCGCGTCGCGGTCGGCCAGGCCTTCGTCGGGAAGGGCTTCGCGGACTAAAGCCTTCGCGGACTAAAGCCATCGTGTGGCAAGCCATCGCGTGGCAACCATCGCCGGGACAGCGCCGGAACATGGTCGGCGATTCTAGCCCATCGGCCTGGTGCCTGCATCCGACCGGCATGCCCCGGCGCAGCCGAGCGCCGACGTCGAAGTAAAACAGTGGGCGATCGGCAACAGCGACGAGGGCGTGACGCCGCCTCTGGAGGCCTTTGTCGGGGCATGCTAGGCTGCCGCCAACCTTGAGTGCCGTTGTCTGCCGGGGGCGCCGTGCGCGTCGACTCGGGGACGGGGCAGCAGCAGCGCACCGGAGGCGCCATGCATCTTCATATCGTCGGTATCTGCGGCACCTTCATGGGCAGCCTGGCGCTGTTGGCGCGGGAGCTTGGCCACCAGGTCAGCGGCTCGGATGCCAGCGTCTATCCCCCCATGAGCACCCAGCTGGAAACGGCCGGCATCGCCCTGATGCGCGGTTACGCCGCCGACAATCTGACGACGACACCGGACCTGGTGGTGATCGGCAACGCCCTGTCGCGGGGCAACCCTGAAGTCGAGGCGGTGCTCGATCGTGGCCTGCCCTACGTGTCCGGTGCCCAGTGGCTGGCCGAGCACGTGCTGCCGGGGCGCCCGGTGATCGCGGTGGCGGGCACCCACGGCAAGACCACCACGGCCAGCCTGACCGCCTGGCTGCTCGAAAGCGCCGGGCTGGCCCCTGGCTTTCTGATCGGCGGGGTGCCGAGGAACTTTGGCGTATCGGCGCGACTGGGCGGCGAGCAGGCGCCCTTTGTGGTGGAGGCCGACGAGTACGACACCGCCTTCTTCGACAAGCGCTCCAAGTTCGTGCACTACCGCCCGCTGGTCGCCATCCTCAACAACCTCGAGTATGACCACGCGGACATCTTTCCCGACCTGGCTGCCATCGAACGCCAGTTTCATCACCTGGTACGTACGGTGCCCGGGCGTGGCCAGTTGCTGGTGGCGGACGACGCGCCGGCGCTGGACCGGGTGCTGGCCCAGGGCGCATGGACACCGGTGTCGCGCATGGGGCAGCAGCAGGACTCGGCCTGGCGCATCGAGCTAGAGCGTGACGATGCCAGTCGTTTCAGGGTGATCCAGCAGCGGCCGGACGGGGTCGACGAGGACGCAGTGGTCGACTGGGGGTTGACCGGTGACTACAACGCCCGCAATGCCCTGGCCGCCCTGGCCGCCGCCAGCGTGTTCGGCGTGGATCTGGCGCGCGGCGCCGCTGCGCTGTCGCGCTTCGAGACGCCCAAGCGTCGCCAGGAGGTGCGCGGCGAGGTCGGCGGCGTCCAGGTGATCGACGACTTTGCCCATCATCCCACCGCCATCGCGGCGACGCTGTCCGGGCTGCGCGCTTCGACCCAGCGCGGTCGCCTGCTGGCGGTGATCGAGCCGCGTTCCAACACCATGCGTCTGGGTACCCTGCGCGATCGCCTGGCGGACAGCGTGGCCCAGGCCGACCAGGTCTGGTGGTACCAGCCCGAGGGGCTGGACTGGTCGGTGGAGGCGCTGGTCGAGGCCTCGCCGATACCGGCGCACCGTCGTGGTGACATCGATGCGCTGGTCGCCGATCTGGTGGCACAGGCGCGCCCTTATGATCGTATCGTGGTGATGTCCAACGGCGGCTTCGGCGGCATCCATGAGCGCCTGCTCAAGGCGCTGGAGGCCGCTCATGGCTGAAGGCTTCAACCCCCCGGTGACCGTGGCCCTGACCGGCGCCTCCGGTGCCCAGTACGGACTCAGGCTGATCGAGGCGCTGGTGTCGGCGGGACACGAGGTGTGGGTGATGATCTCCAAGGCCGCCCATCTAGTCATCGCCACCGAGACCGAGGTGTCGTTGCCGCCACGCCCGGCGCTGCTGGCCGAGGCGCTCAGCGAGCGGTTCTCGGCGGCCGAGGGCCAGATCCGCTGCTTTGGCCGTGAGGACTGGATGGCCCCGGTGGCGTCGGGCTCCGGCGCCAGCAGTGCCATGGTGATCTGCCCGTGCTCGACGGGAACGCTGTCGGCGGTGGCCTGTGGCGCCAGCAACAATCTGATCGAGCGCGCCGCCGATGTGGCGCTCAAGGAGCGCCGCCGCCTGGTGCTGGTACCCCGGGAGACGCCGTTCTCGGCGATCCATCTGGAGCACATGCTCAGTCTGACCCGCATGGGTGCGGTGGTGTTGCCCGCAGCACCCGGCTTCTATCACCAGCCGCAGAGCATCGATGATCTGATCGACTTCATCGTGGCGCGCATCCTCAATCAGCTGGGTATCGATCATCAGCTGATGCCAAGGTGGGGCGAGGGTTCCTCCGGGTCCACCGTCGGCGACTGAGTGCGTTCCTAGCATCGTCATCACAAGACACCGTCACCACAAGACACCACCATCACATGGCACCATCATCACCTCGCGCCGTCAGACACCTCTCCAGCGCTGCTCGGGATAAGGAAATCCATGCCCAGTCTGTCCGTTCTCTCTGTGTTCGTTCCGACCTTCTTTCTGGTCTCGCTGACGCCAGGCATGTGCATGACCCTGGCCATGGTGCTGGGCATGACCCAGGGGGTGAAGCGGGCGCTGTGGATGATGCTGGGGGAGCTGGTTGGCGTGGGGCTGGTGGCCTTCTCCGCCGGTGCGGGGGTGGCGGCACTGATGCTCAAGCTGCCGGCGCTGTTTGCCTTGTTCAAGTGGCTGGGCGGGGCCTACCTGGTCTATCTGGGGTGGCTGATGTGGCGCTCACGGGGGCGCATGGCGATCCCTGACAATCTTGAGGATACCGCGCCGCCGAAGCGACGGGAGCTGGCCATGCAGGGCTTTGTCACTGCGGTCGCCAACCCCAAGGGCTGGGCCTTTTTCGTGGCATTGCTGCCGCCCTTTATCGATCCGGCGCGGCCGGTGCTGACCCAGTTGGCGGGGTTGATTCTGGTGATCCTGAGTCTCGAGTTCACCTGCCTTCTGCTGTACGCCAGCGGCGGCAAGAGTCTGCGTCACCTGCTCGCACGTGGGGGCAGTGTACGGTTGCTCAACCGCATCGCCGGGACCTTGATGATTGGTGTGGGCCTGTGGCTGGCGCTGGGCTAGGGCCTGGCTGGAAAGTGCCGGCACTCATCGCTGTCTGGACAAGGCCCCGGGCCCGCCTTGCCAGAGGTGTCGGTTCGGGGGCGTGTCACTGTCCTATACCGGCGGCAGCCACAGGATGCGTGCGCTGACCAGGGCCAGCGAGGCAAGCAGCAGCGCCGGTAATGGACACGGCGTCAGGGCCGTCCGGTCCCGCCTGAGCCAGGCCAGTTGAACCATGGCGCAGACCACCAGGCCAAGCAGGGCTCCCCCGACGAGATCGCTCAGCCAGTGCACGCCCAGCACGATGCGTGACAATGCCATGGGCACGACGATGGCGATCGCCACCCAGTAGGGCCAGAAGCGTTGGCGGCGTGGCAGCGTCTGGGCGATAAAGGCGGCCGCCATGCCGTACAGGACCACCGCCGTCGAGGTGTGGGCGCTGGGATAGGACAGAGAGTGGGCGAGATAGTCAGGGGCATCCGGACGAAGGCGGCCGATCACCTCCTTGCCCAGGGTGTTGAGCGTGGCGATGGCCATCAGTCCAGCGCTCACGTGGCCCAGTGCCGCCCAGTGACGGCGGCTGGCCAGCCACACCAGCCAGGGCAGTGCCAATGCCGCCACGCCGAGGGTATCTCCCGCCTCGGCCAGTGTCTCGGACAGCGCCAGAAGTCCGGGTAGCTCGAGCCCGCCGATCAAGGCGTGAAGCCGCGTATCCATCATCAGCGGTCCGTCTGCCTGGAGCACGACCAGCGTCCAGGCGCTCAGCGCGGTCAGTGCACCCAGGAGCAACAGCCAACTGGCCAGGGGAGGCTCTTCCTCGTGGTGGGGGGCCAGGGCCTGCCACAGGCGCCTCCCGCCGGGCAGGTGATGGCTGACCCAGGCGAAGCTACGGTAGAGCAGGCCCTGAGGCGAGGCGTGGTGGCGGACCAGCGAGAACAGCAGCGCCAGCACCGCCACGGTGACGCCGAGCGCTGTCAGCCAGGGGTGCAGGTCGTCCGGCAATGCCAGCCACTGTTGCCAGGTTCGACCCAGCAGATAGCCGGGCAGGATGTAGGCCGGTGCCCACAGCAGGGCGGAGCCAAGATTGGCCCAGGTGAAGGTCGTCGGCGGCATGCGCAGAATGCCCGCCACCAGCGGCACGATGGGGCGGACCGGTCCGACGAATCGCCCCAGCAGCACCGAAAGAGGACCATGACGCTGGAAGAATCGTGCACCCCGGGCCAGCCACTCCGGGTGATGCGACAGCGGCCACATGGCGGTGACCTGCTCACGGTAGCGATAGCCGATGGCGTAGCTGGCGCCGTCTCCCACCACGGCACCGGCAAAGGCACAGGCGATGACCCAGCCAACCGCGATGTCGTAGTGGCCGGCCAGGGAGGCGGCGGCGGTGATCAGAACGACGCCGGGCACCACCACGCCGATCAGGGCAAGCGACTCCACCAGCGCGATGGTAAAGATCAGCAACAGCAGCAGTCCGGGCGAAGGCGCCCACTGAATCAACCAGTCCCCGGCATTTCCCACCCTGTTCTCCTTTGCGTTGGGCCGTCGTGATGTTTCGGCATTCTGCCACAGTCAGGGTGGTCAGGAGCGACCGGGTGGGAGGGGAGTGACGGCCAGTGCCTCGCTGCGGCGAGCCAGTCGCTGCTCGAAATGCTGCCAGGGTTCCTTGGCGTTCAGGGCGCAGAGCCGTGAGCGTAGGGTCAAGGGGCCGATGTCCGACAGGCGAACCTCGGACAGCGCCTGTTCCAGTCGCTTGATCACCAGCATGGCACCGCTTTCGGTGGTGTTGGGCAGTACCAGCCAGAAGGTGTCATGGGATTCTCGTCCCAGAATATCGTGGTCACGGCAGTGAAGGCGTACCGCCTGGCACAGTTGGTCGAGTTGCGTTAGCTGAGTGCGAGAGCCGTACTGCTCACTGGCGATTTCCAGTTGTGGCAGGTGCAGGATCACCACCGCCAGCCGCTGGTCCAGGTGCTGGGCGCGCTCGAACTCCCCGTTCAGGCGCTCGTGCAGGGTGGCGCGATTGATCGCATCGCAGTCGACGTCGCTGGGGTCGGTGGCCCGGTTCAGGTCGCGCTGACGCAGGTATTCCCAGCCGGCCAGGGAGGTGACCGCAAGGAAGGTCAGCAGAAACTTGATTTGATCGAGGCTTGGCGAAGACTGGCCGACCACCATGAGCCAGATAGGCATGACGGCCAGCGCCAGCACCAGAGCAGGGCCGAAGGGCAGTACCAGCAGGATCAGGGTGATAGGTACGCTGATCCAGAAGGCGTCGAACGATGCCTGCAGCACCGTCTGGTCATAAAGGGCGAGGCAGCCGCACAGCAGCAGCAGATAGTTCGAGACGCGCGAGGCTCTTCTGGTATCGAAGACCGTGATCACGGCCATCAGGCAACTCAGGGACGCCGGCAGCAGGATGCTCTCGTATTGCCCCAGCAGATAGTGCCACAGGGCCAGTGACGCCAACAGCAAGGTCCCCATGACATCGGCACAGACACGCCAGGAACGGACCCACTGGGGTGGCTCGATCATGCGTCGTCCTCCACCACCTGGGTGACAGGGCACTGCTTGTCCAGGGCCGCCAGCACCATGGGCAGGTTGTCCAGATTGGCAATCGATACGGTGCGTACCGTGATCGGCACGGCGATGTCTTCCAGCAGTTCCTGGCGTCGTTGCCTGGCCTGCACGGCGTCTCGACTGGTCAGCATCACGGCGACGGTACGTCCGTTGAGACGATAGGCGTTCTCGAACCGCTTGATGCGTGTGCAGATGTCCTGGGCGACCCGCCACAGAGAACGTCCATGGATCTGGATCACCACCAGTTCGGCGTGGACGCCGTCACGGGTGGCGCGGCTGTTTTCCCGAGCCAGGTCGCGTTCCAGCTGGCTGGCCGACCACAGCGGCAGTCCGGGCGCCAGACGGGCTCTCCTGCGCATCAGGCGTTGCGAATGTCCGCCCGGCAGCGCACGTCCGATCGCAAGAAAGCACAGGCACAGCAAGAGCGCGCCAGCCAGGCCCCAATGGTGAAGGCTCATCTGGGTGATCAGGCTCCACCAGCTTATCCCGGCAAGGCTGGCGTTGAGTATCAGCATCCACTGGGGTTGGGGCAGGATCAACAGGAAAGGCCAGGCCCACAGCCAGGCACCGTTGGCGTCGGGCGAGAGTATCACCAGGGCGGCAAGCAGCACGCTGGCCACCACCAGCCAGGCGCGGTAGGCATGGCGGCGGTGGCTGAACTCGATGACGATGCCGGTGATCCCGAGCCATAGCGCGGCCAGACCAAGCAGCGTGGTGTCCAGCGCCCGCGCCGAGGTCGCCGCGCAAAGGGCCAGCAGTGCGGCCGCGGCGAACAGGTTCAGCTTGAACAGGCCGACTTTGTACTTGTTCCGCATGCTGTCTTAATATGATCCTTTCTGTGGTTCACGATCCGCATCACGTCCGCGTTGTCATCCCGGTGCAAGCCTTCTTTCTTTGCCCGGAGACCTCGTTCTACCAGGAGACTCGTTTCACCGTGTCCGACTCATCCGCCAATGCCACCGCCGAGCGCGTCGCCGATATCGACGCCTACATGACCGCCATGGGCCAGGCGGCCCGTGTTGCTGCCACCGATATGCGTCGCCTGCCACCCGCGCGCAAGAACCAGGCGCTCAAGGCGATGGCTCAGGCGCTGGACGCGTCTCGTCAAGAGATCCTGTCGGCCAATCGGCAGGATCTGGCGCGCGGTCGCGACAAGGGGCTCGACGAGGCTCTGCTTGATCGCCTTGCCCTGGATGACGGCCGCATCGACGCCATGATCGAGGGCCTGACCCAGGTCGCTGCCTTGCCCGACCCTGTCGGTGAGATCGATGGCCTGAGCACTCGGCCCAGCGGCATCCAGGTCGGCATGATGCGCGTGCCCCTGGGTGTCATCGGTATCATCTACGAATCTCGCCCCAACGTCACCATGGAAGCCGCCAGCCTGTGCCTGAAATCGGGCAATGCCTGCATTCTGCGCGGGGGCTCCGAGGCCAGCGCGTCCAACCAGGCGCTGGCCCGCTGCATTGCCTCTGGGCTGGCCGAAGCCGGACTGCCCCAGGGCGCCGTGCAACTGGTGGCGACCACCGACCGTGCCGCCGTGGGTCGCTTGATCAGCATGGACGAATTTGTCGATGTGATCATTCCCCGTGGTGGTAAATCGTTGATCGAGCGTATTTCGCGTGAGGCCAGGGTGCCAGTGATCAAGCATCTGGACGGCATCTGTCACGTCTACGTGGACGCCGCCGCCGACCTGGACAAGGCCCGTGCCATCGCGGTCAACGCCAAGACCCATCGCTACGGCGTGTGCAACGCCATGGAAACGCTGTTGGTGAACGCACAGGTGGCGCAGGCCCTGCTGCCGACCCTGGCCGCTGACTACGCGGAAAAGGGCGTCGAGGTGAGGGGGTGTGCCCGCGCCCGGGCGATCGTCGATCACTGGCTCACGGCGAGTGACGAGGACTGGGCCACCGAGTACCTTGCGCCGGTGCTGTCGGTCAGGGTAGTCGATGACATCGACGAGGCCATGGCGCATATCGAGCGCTACAGCTCGCGTCACACCGAGTCCATCGTCACCGAGAACTACAGCCTGGCACACCGCTTTCTGGCAGAGGTCGACTCGAGTTCGGTCATGGTCAACGCCTCGACCCGGTTTGCCGATGGCTTCGAATACGGGCTCGGTGCGGAGATCGGCATCTCCACCGACCGACTGCATGCCCGGGGGCCGGTGGGGCTCGAGGGGCTGACCACGCGCAAGTATGTGGTCTTCGGCGATGGCCAGATTCGACAGTGAGTGGCGCCGTTCGCTTTGACGTCGAGGGCCGTCCTGCGCACATCGGCATGCTTGGCGGCACCTTCGATCCCGTCCATCTAGGCCACCTGCGCACCGCGCTTGAGCTTCGCGCTGCGCTGTCGCTCGATGGCGTGCACATGATCCCCGCGGCTCAGCCTCCGTTGCGCGATCGGCCCCAGGTCACCGCCGAAAAACGGCTCGAGCTGTTGCGCCTGGGAATCGGCGATACCCCGGGGCTGGCGGCGGACCCCTGCGAGCTGGAACGGGAGGGCCCGTCGTTCAGCGTGCAGACGCTCGAGTCCCTGCGTGAGCGCTACGGCCACGAGGCGCGCATCGTCATGGCCCTTGGTCACGACGCCTTTCTCAAGCTGGCGAACTGGCACAACCCGGAAAGGATCTTCGCGCTTGCCCATCTGGTGGTGGTCGAACGCCCCGATCACGAAGCGCCCTTGCCCGAAGCGCTTCAGGCGCTGATCGAGGGGCGCGAGGTCGAGCATGGCGATGCCCTGATGGCCAAGCCCCAGGGCCGACTGCTGCGCCTGTCGCTGCCGTCGCGGATGGCGATCTCGGCCACCTTCGTCAGGCATAGCCTGATGCAGGGAAAGAGCGTGCGCTACCTGCTGCCGCCGGCAGTGGAAGAGCGCATCCAGGCGCAACGCCTGTACCGCGCGGTCTGAGCGCGGCAGCCAAGGCAACACGGTCCGAGAAATTCGATCAGGCGCTGGATTGGCGCTGCCACTCGGCTTCCCAACAGGTACAATGGGAGGTCGATGACTACCCAGTGATGAGGGGCTATGCAGATTGAAGCATTGAAGGCGCTCGTGATCGAGTCGCTTGACGATATCAAGGCCAAGGACGTCGAGGTGCTCGACGTGTCTCGGCTGACCAGCGTGACCGATTGGATGGTGGTGGCGAGCGGGACCTCGACACGACATGTGTCGGCGCTGGCCAACAGCGTCATTACCAACGCCAAGGACAATGGCGTTCAGCCGTTGGGCGTCGAGGGTGAAAACGGGTCGGACTGGGTGCTGGTCGATCTCGGCGGCGTGGTGGTCCACGTGATGATGCCGGACACCCGTGCGCTGTACGACCTGGAGCGACTGTGGTCGGACCTTCCCAGCGATGCACCGGCATCAGAGGAAGAGGCCAAGGCATGAAGGTCCGCCTGTTGGCGGTGGGAACACGCATGCCAGGCTGGGTGACCGACGGTGTCGAAGAGTACCGCAAGCGTCTGCCGCGGGATTTTCGCCTGGAGGTCGAAGAGATCGCCCCGGGCCATCGCGGCAAGAACGCGGATACCGCGCGTGCCGTGGCCCAGGAAGCCGAGCGCATCGAGGCACGCCTCAAGGGTGATGAGCATCTGGTGGCGCTGGAGGTGCTCGGCAAGCCCTGGACCACCGAGCGGCTGGCCGATGAGGCCGATCAGTGGCGTCATGCCGGGCGTGATGTGGTGCTGCTGGTGGGCGGCCCGGATGGCCTGGCCGCGACGCTGTCGGCCCGCGCCCACCAGCGCTGGTCGCTGTCACCCTTGACCCTTCCCCATCCACTGGTGCGGCTGGTGCTGGCCGAGCAGCTCTACCGTGCCTGGACCCTGATGGTGGGACACCCCTACCACCGATGATGGCTCCTGCGTCAGACAAGGATTGCCTCTCGCATGCGTAAGCGTCGCGAAACCCTCAAGAACCCCGAGAACGCGCTGCGCATCTTTCGTGTGCGTGCGACGCTTGCCGGGGTGGTCGTGGTACTGCTGTCCGGCCTGCTGGTGGGGCGGTTGTGCTATCTGCAGATCGTCCAGCACGAGGTCTACAGCACCCGATCCGAGAAGAACCGGGTGAGGGTGGAGCCGCTGCCCCCGACCCGCGGGCTGATCTACGACCGCAACGGCCAATTGCTGGCCGAAAATCGTCCCACCTACAAC
Organism: Halomonas sp. EF61; assembly: GCF_040147045.1. Taxonomy (NCBI): domain Bacteria; kingdom Pseudomonadati; phylum Pseudomonadota; class Gammaproteobacteria; order Oceanospirillales; family Halomonadaceae; genus Halomonas; species Halomonas sp. EF61. Next base: position 58,620 of record NZ_JAMSHM010000003.1, read on the forward strand.
CTGACCCTGGTGCGTGAGCGGGTCGATGATCTCGATGCCACCCTGGAGCTGCTGGTCGAGCTGCTGGATCTGCCGGACGAAGAGGTGGACGCCTTCAAGGTGCGTTCACGCCAGCGTCAGCGTCCCTACCAGCCGGCTCTGTTGATGAGTGATCTGACCGAGTCGCAGATCGCAAGGCTCGCGGTCAATCGCCACCGCTTGCCGGGAGTGGAGGTGCAGGCCCAGCTGCTGCGCTTCTATCCCGACGCCGAGATCATGTCCCATGCGCTTGGCTACGTGGGCAGGATCAACGCCGAAGAGCTCGAGAGCCTGGATCCGGGCAACTACGCCGGTACCCACTTTATCGGCAAGACCGGGGTGGAACGCTTCTACGAGGATCAGTTGCACGGTCGTGCGGGGCTGAGAAAGGTCGAGACCAACGCCCGGGGGCGGGTGCTGCGTGAGCTGGGGCACACCGACCCCGAGCCGGGGCAGGACCTGACCCTGACCCTGGACATGGACATGCAGCAGCTCGCTGTGGATCTGCTCGATGGCCGGCGTGGCGCCATCGTCGCCATCGCGCCCCAGACCGGCGAAATTCTGGCGATGGCCTCGGTGCCTGGATTCGATACCAACCAGTTTGTCACCGGCATCGACGTCAAGTCCTACCGCGGGCTGCAGAGCGATATCGATCTGCCGCTGTTCGATCGGGCGACCCGGGGCAGCTATCCGGCGGGGTCGACGATCAAGCCGTTCATGGCCATGGCCGGGTTGATCGAAGGGGCCGTTACCCCGGACGAGGTCATCTACGACCCGGGCTACTATCAGCTGCCCAATGACGACCGGCGCTACCGCAACTGGCTGCGCTGGGGGCATGGGCGGGTGAATCTCGAACGCGCCCTGGCGGTGTCCAACAACACCTATTTCTATTCATTGGCCCACGAGCTCGGCATCGATCGTATCGACGAGAACCTGGGGGCCTTTGGCTTCGGCACCCGGGTCGCTGCCGACGTGGCCGGGCAGGGGGATGGTCTGCTGCCATCCAGAGACTGGAAGAAGGCACGCTTCAATCAGCCCTGGTATCCCGGCGAGACGCTGTCGGTGGGTATCGGCCAGGGGTATCTGCAGATCACTCCGCTGCAGTTGGCGGCCGCGACCGCCGTGCTCGCCAATCGCGGCCACTGGGTGCGCCCGCGGCTGGCCAAACGTATCGGCGACCAGCCGGTGCCGGTGGATCTGCCCGACACGCCGCCGGATATCGAGGCCCCCGAGAACTACTGGACCCGGGTCTTCAACGGCATGGAAAAGGTGTTGTCCGGGCGCGAGGGCACGGCACGGCGCACCGGGGCAGGCCTTCAGTATCGCATGGCCGGCAAGTCGGGTACCGCCCAGGTGTTCTCGCTGGGGCAGAACCAGAAGTACAACGCCGCCGAACTGCGCGAGCGTCTGCGCGACCATGCGCTGTTCATGGCCTTTGCGCCGGTGGAGGACCCTCAAATCGCCATTTCGGTCATCGTCGAGAACGCCGGTGGCGGGTCGACCCACGCGGCTGGGCTGGCTCGGGCCATGGCCGATGCCTGGATTCTCGACCACAACGCCGGTCGTCCGCGCACCGACGAGACTGCCGCCGAGGAGGAAGACTGATGGCCATCGATTTTGTGCGCTCGTTGCGCGGCCACCCGGTGCGTCCCCCGGCCAGCGGTATCGCCCGACGCACCTCGTTCTGGCAACGGATGCACGTCGATCCCTGGTTGCTCGGCATGCTGCTGGTGCTGATGGGCAGTGGCCTGGCGGTGCTCTACAGCGCCAGTGGCGAGAACGTTCACGTGGTCACCGCCCAGGCGATTCGCTTCGGCGTGGCCTGGGCGGTCATGCTGGTGCTGGCGCAGTTTTCACCGGCGACGCTGATGCGCTGGGCGTTGCCGGCCTACCTGGCCGGCCTGGTGATGCTGGTGGCGGTGGAGATCCTCGGTGACGTCGGCATGGGCGCTCAGCGCTGGCTGGTGATTCCCGGCGTGGTGCGCTTTCAGCCTTCCGAGATGATGAAGATCGCCATGCCGATGATGGTGGCGGCCTGGCTCAGTCGCCACGAGCTGCCACCCAATTGGCGCGCGCTGGCCGGTTGCGCGCTGCTGATCGCTCTGCCGGTAGGCCTGATCGCGCGCCAGCCGGACCTTGGCACCTCGCTGCTGGTGGCGGCAGCGGCGGTCTTTGTGATCCTGCTGGCGGGGCTGTCCTGGCGCTTTATCGGTGTCATGGTGGCGCTGGCGGGGGCGGCGCTGCCGCTGTTGTGGATGAACATGCACAACTATCAGCGTCAGCGCGTGCTGACCTTTCTCGATCCCGAAAGCGACCCGCTGGGCGCCGGCTGGAACATTATTCAGTCGACCACCGCCATCGGCAGCGGGGGCGTCTGGGGCAAGGGCTGGCTCGAGGGCACCCAGTCGCAGCTCGAGTTCCTGCCGGAGCGGCATACCGACTTTATCGTGGCGGTGCTGGGCGAGGAATTCGGGCTGGTCGGCATGCTGGCTTTCCTGCTGCTGTACCTGCTGATCGTCGCGCGTGGACTGTGGCTGGCGGGCGCCGCCCAGGATACCTTCGGCAGATTGCTGGGAGGCGGCATCATGCTGACCTTCTTTATCTACGTCTTCGTCAATATCGGCATGGTCAGCGGCATTCTGCCGGTGGTCGGCGTACCGCTGCCCCTGGTGAGCTACGGGGGGACGTCCAGCGTGACCTTGATGGCCGGTTTCGGTATTCTCATGGCGGTCAATGCACATCGCCGGTTGCTGCCACGCTAGGCGCTGTCCGAAAAGTCGACGAGCGAAGGTTAGACAAGGCAAAAATCGGTGAGAAAGCGCAGTTTACGGGGTGTAAATGAGCATTTTGATCCGATTTTTAACGCCGTATTGCCGAGCGCAGGCACTTTTCAGACAAGCCCTAGGGGCTGGCGACCAGGCTAACGGGGGCCCGGAGAGAGGCGGCGACAGTGTCCACGGTGGGGCCGGCGAGCGAAGCGCTTGCCGGCTTTGCAGGGGCGGCGGCGCCTGCGGGTTCCCCAAGGGAGAAGATCGATGACAGTACCCCTGGTCCAGGGAAGGAAAGGCCTCGGCGCGGCGTTGTGTGGGCTTCTGGCCTCGCTGTCGCTGGCGGCCCAGGCGCAGGATTTCGCCTCGCCGGAGGTCGACGCGATGATGGATCGGCTCGAGCGCCAGGGCGTCTCGCGCCAGTGGCTGGAGCGCGCCATGGCCAGGGCAGAGTTCCAGCCGTCGGTGCTCGAGGCCATGAGCGGTGCCGCCGAGCATCACCTGACCTGGGAGCGCTATCGTGGCATCTTCCTCGGTGAAGAGCGCATCAACGAGGGCGCGGCCTTTATCGAGGCCCATCGTGACGCCTTCGATCGCGCTGAAGCGCGTTATGGTGTGCCGCCAGAGGTGATCGCCGCGATTATCGGCGTCGAGACCCGTTACGGGCGTATCACCGGTGATCATCGGGTGCTCGATTCGCTGTCCACGCTGGCCTTTCATCATCCCCGGCGCGGTGAGTTCTTCGAGGGGGAGCTCGAGGCCTTTCTCGACATTGCCTACCAGCAGAACGTCGATCCCGGAGCCTTGAAGGGCTCCTACGCCGGTGCCATGGGCTATCCCCAGTTCATTCCCACCAGCTACCAGGCCTATGCGGTCGACTTCAACGACGACGGCCAGCGCAACCTGTGGACCGATCCGGTGGATGCCATCGGCAGCGTGGCCAACTATTTCGCCGAGCACCGCTGGCAGGCGGGTGGCACCCTGTACTGGGAGGCCGAAGGCCCCAGCTCGGTGCCGTCCTCGATTCGCTTCAACCGCACCGATCCGCCCTACGCCCGTGTTGCCGAACTGGAAGCCCAGGGCATCCAGCCGGTGGAGCCGCTGCCGGGGGATGCCAAGGTGGTGCCGCTGGCTTTGGACATGGAAGACGGCAGCACCCACTACCGCCTGGGTGGGGGCAACTTCTACGTGATCACCCGCTACAACCATAGCCACCTCTACGCCATGGCGGTCACGGAACTGTCGGAGGCCATCGCCGAGGTGCGCTCGCTGGGAAAGCCCCAGTGGTGGCATGCCCTGGACACGGAGGTGAGTTCATGACCCTGCGCGCGCCCTTGTTGCCGACCCTGTCGCTGCTGGTGGCCCTGACCGGTTGTGCCGGCGGTGGCGGGACCGCCCCGGAGACCACTCAGCAGGCGGCCGCGACGCCTCAGGATTCGCGGGCGACGGCGGGTGGGCGCTATGCCATGAGCGGCGACGCCTATCCCGAGACGCCGCCGGACGTCAGTCAGGTGCCGGACGCGGTGCCGCGCGACGAGCCACGCTCACGCGCCGGCAACCGCTCGACCTATGAGGTGTGGGGCAAGACCTACCATGTGCTGGATGACCCGAGCGGTTATCAGCGCGAGGGTACCGCTTCCTGGTACGGTCAGAAGTTCCACGGCTACGCGACCTCCAACGGCGAGATCTATGACATGTACAAGATGACGGCGGCGCACAAGTCGCTGCCGTTGCCGACCTTCGCCCGGGTGACCAACCTGGACAACGGGCGGTCGGTGATCGTGCGAGTCAACGATCGTGGTCCCTTCCACGACGACCGCGAGATCGATCTGTCCTACGCAGCGGCCGCACGGCTCGATATTCTCGACCATGGCACGGGCCGGGTGCGGGTCAGCGTGATCGATCCCGATCAGTGGCAGGCCAGTCGCGGCGCGGGTGCGTCGAGCGACTCGGTCAGCGGGGGTGTGGGCGCCGCGCCAGCCAGCGCTGCGGCCAGTACTGGGACCAGAACTACAGCCAGTACTACAGCCCGTACTGCAGCCAATGCGGCGCCCAGCGCGCCGTCCGCCGCGTCGCCGGCAGCAGGCCAGAGCGCCCCGCAGGCGCCCGCGGCCGGGACTCCCGGCATCTATATTCAAGTGGCAGCCCTGGGGTCGGCGGACAGCGCGCAAGACCTCAAGGCGGATCTGGAGACGCGGTTGAATCAGCAGGTGCGTGTGGCCAGCGCCGCCGGTCTGCACAAGGTGCAGGTCGGGCCGCTGGCGAGCCGTGGGCAGGCGGAGCCGGTCCGCGAACGCTTGCGCCAGGCGGGATTCGCGCAGACCTTTGTCGTCGATGCTCGCTAGGTATCGACGAAGTGCAGCCGACGCCTCGCTGATCGCCCGGCCGGTCGATGCCGGCGGTTCCAGTGAGGCCGGCTGTTGGAAGCATTGTGCGGTGGCCCTGATCACCGCTTTCCCTGATTGTTGTAATGAGACATTTCACCATGATCGCTAAGTCATCCTTTACTCGCCGCTGGTTGCCCGTGGCCTTTGTATGTGCGGCCCTGGTGGCGCCCCTGACGAGTGCTCAGCAGCCCGACTCGCCGACACCGGACGTGCCAGAGCCCCAGGTCATGATCCCGGCACCGCCTCAGCTGGCGGCCAAGTCGTGGATCCTGATCGACGCCAACAGCGGACGAGTCCTGGCCGAGCACAATTCTGACCAGCGCCTGCCGCCGGCCAGCCTGACCAAGCTGATGACGGCGTACCTGGTCGAGCGTGAGCTTGATCGGGGCAACATCCAGCCCGACGACATGGTGCCGATCAGCGAGAAGGCCTGGCGTACCGGCGGCTCGAAGATGTTTGTCGAGGTCGGTACTCGTGTCTCCGTCGAGGAACTGCTCCACGGTATCGTCATCGTCTCCGGCAATGACGCCAGCGTCGCCATGTCCGAGTATCTGGCCGGCGGCGAGGACCCCTTTGCCGACCTGATGAACCAGCACGCCACCCAGCTGGGCATGGAGAACACCCACTACGAGAACGCCACCGGGCTGCCGTCGGAGAATCACTACTCCTCGGCTCGGGACCTGATGCGTCTTGCCAGGCACATCATTCTGGACTACCCGGAACACTACGCCATCTACAGCCAGAAGCACTTCACCTACAACGGGATCGAACAGGCCAACCGCAACCGTCTGTTGTGGCGCGACCCCAGCGTCGACGGCCTCAAGACCGGCTGGACCGAAGAGGCCGGCTACTGCCTGGTGTCCTCGGGCCAGCGTGATGACATGCGGTTGATCTCGGTGGTGATGGGGACCAGCTCCGAAGAAGCCCGCGCCCAGGAAACCCAGAAGCTTCTGAGCTATGGCTTCCGCTACTACGAGACGCTGAAACTGTATGACCGTGGCGCCGTACTCAATACGCCGCGGGTGTGGGAAGGCAGCACCAACGAGCTCAAGGTGGGCGTCGACAATGGCGTCTACATGACCGTGCCGCGCAACCGCAATGACGAGCTCACCGCGCGCCTGGACATCGACAGTGGCTTGACCGCGCCCATCGCCGCCGGCCAGCGGGTCGGCACCATGGAGGTGCGCCTCGGGGACGAGGTGGTCGGCGAGCGTGACCTGGTAGCGCTGGAAGCGGTAGAGCAGGGTGGGCTGTTCAAGCGCATGATCGACAAGGTCCAGCGCTTCTTCAGCGACCTGGTCGGCGGCTGGTTCGACTGATCGTCCCTGTGGTGCGGCCCTGGCGTCAATGCGCGCCCTGTGGTCGCCGTGACGCCGGCCGAGGTGAGCCGCCTCGGCCGGCGTCCTTGGTCGTGATGCCAAGGTTGAGTAGAATACTCGGGTATCCATTGTAAGGGGCATCGGATGAACGACAGGACCTTTCGCGATCTGCGCACCCAGGCAGGGCCGGATCCGGCGGATGTCACCATCACCTTTCCCTGCGACTATCCGATCAAGGTGGTCGGAGATGCTGCCGAGGACTTCGCCGCCACCGTCAGCCAGATCGTGCATCGCCATGATCCGACCTTCGAAGGCAGCAGCCTCGAGGTGGTCGACAGTCGCAATGGGCGTTTCCAGTCGGTGCGATTGACCATGCGCGCCACAGGTGAAGCCCAACTCAAGGCGCTGTTCGACGAACTCAAGGCCACAGGCCGCGTGCACATGGTGGTGTGATGGAGGCGATCGACGTCTATCATCTGGGGCTCAAGCCCTATCGGCCAGTGTGGCAGGCGATGCGCGAACTGACCGACACCCGAGATGGCGATACGCCTGACCAGATCTGGGTGGTCCAGCACCCGCCGGTGTTCACCCAGGGCCAGGCAGGCAAGCCCGAGCATCTGTTGATGCCGGGCGAGATCCCGGTGGTGGAGACCGATCGCGGTGGGCAGGTGACCTACCACGGGCCGGGTCAGCTTGTGCTGTACCCGCTGATCGATGTCAAGCGTGCCAGACTGGGGGTCCGAGACCTCGTCAGTGCGCTGGAAGACAGCGTGGTCGATGCCCTGGGCGAGCATGGCATCGAGGCAAGCGCCCGGCCTGACGCGCCTGGCGTGTACGTCGGTGAACGCAAGATTGCCTCACTGGGGTTGAGGATTCGACGGGGTGCCAGTTTTCATGGCATCGCGGTCAATCTCGAGGTCGATCTCACGCCATTTTCGTTTATCAACCCATGTGGCTACGCTGGACTCGAGATGACCCGGCTGGCCGATCTGGTCTCTTCGAGGCTGGACATGGAAGCTGAAGCGCGTCGGCTATTGCGCACGCTGGCGACGCGACTGGGACAACGCGAACTGATCGAGCGCCCCGGCTTGCCGGGAGTGCTCGACGCCCACAATTTTGACTGATCGCACAGGGCACGCCGAAGGCCGTCACAGCAACGTGTCTCCCGAGCGATCCTCACAGGACAGTGAAATGACAGACAGTTCCGCCATCCAGGCGGCGGCCGCCGCCGCCAAGGCCAAGAAGAACGCCCGCAGCGAAAGGGGAGTGAAGCTTCGCGGCGCCGACAAGGTGGCGCGGATCCCGGTCAAGGTGATCCCCACGGAGGAGATTCCGCGCAAGCCGGACTGGCTCAGGGTACGCATGCCGGTGTCCAAGGAAGTCACCCGCATCAAGGAGACCCTGCGACGTCATGGCCTGCACACCGTCTGCGAGGAAGCCTCATGCCCCAACCTGGGCGAGTGCTTCAACGGCGGTACCGCCACCTTCATGATCATGGGCGATATCTGTACCCGCCGCTGCCCGTTCTGTGATGTGGCTCACGGGCGTCCCAACGCCCTGAACGAGCGCGAGCCGCGCGAACTGGCCGAGGCCATCGCCGAGATGCGCCTGAACTATGTGGTGGTGACCTCCGTCGACCGTGACGATCTGCGTGACGGCGGTGCCCAGCACTTCGTCGACTGCATCCGGGAGATTCGTCGTGATAGCCCGAGCATCGAGATCGAGGTGCTGGTGCCGGACTTCCGTGGTCGCATGGAGGTGGCGCTGGACATCCTCGAGACCACGCCGCCCGACGTCTTCAACCACAACCTGGAGACGGTGCCGAGTCTGTATCGCAAGGTGCGGCCGGGGGCCGACTATCAGTGGTCGCTGGACCTGCTCAAGGGCTACAAGGCGCGCCGTCCCGAAGTGATGACCAAGTCTGGCTTGATGCTGGGTGTCGGTGAGACCGACGAGCAGGTCATCGAGGTGATGCGCGACCTGCGTGCCCACGATGTGGACATGCTGACCCTGGGGCAGTACATGCAGCCGTCTCGCAATCACCTGCCGGTGGATCGCTGGGTGCCGCCGTCCACGTTCGACTGGTTCGCCGAGCAGGGGCGTGCCATGGGCTTCACCCACGTGGCTTCCGGCCCGTTGGTGCGTTCGTCCTACCATGCCGATCAGCAGGCACACGGCATCGAAGTGAAGTAGAGCGAAAGCGGTATTTCAGCTACCCACAACGCCCGGCATTGCCGGGCGTTGTGTTTTTGAGCGTACCCGCTCTACAGTGAATCTCCTACGCGATGTGCAGCTCCGAAAGGAGGGGGCTTCGCAGTACCTGCATTATTGCGCTATATTGCACTGCAACAAGTGCGCAGACGCAAGGATCGCCTGCTGCGCATCACGCAACCCTGGGAGCCTATATGAATGCGTTGATGCCAAGCGCCACCGCGCCCCTGTTCGCGCTGGCGGAACCCTTTGCTCCACTGTTCGACCCCTTCGGCTTCGGCCGTGCCGCGGCCGACTACTGGCGTGACAGCGTCGAGCGCAGCATCCTCTACTGGGATGTCATGCGCCAGCGCGGCAACGAATACCTCGAACATATCGAGAAGACCCGCCCCACCGTACTTGGCTTCGATACCGACATCGTGATGGAAGGCGAGACCCTGCCTCGCCCCGTCAACTATGAGCTTTTGCGCGTGCACCCGCCCGAGGGTGTCGAGACCGATGAACTGGCACGCCCCTTCGTGGTGGTCGACCCGCGCGCCGGGCATGGCCCGGGTATCGGTGGCTTCAAGCCCGACAGCGAGATCGGTATCGCACTGCGCGCCGGCCATCCCTGCTACTTCATCGCCTTCATGCCCTATCCCGTCCCGGGGCAGCGGGTCGAGGACGTGGTTGAAGCCGAGGTCACCTTCCTGCGCCACGTCGCGGAGCTGCATCCCGATAGCGAAAAACCGATGGTCGTGGGCAACTGTCAGGCGGGCTGGCAGATCATGATGGCGGCAGCGCTCGAGCCCGAGCTGTTCGGACCGATCCTGATCGCCGGTGCACCGCTGTCCTACTGGGCTGGGGAGCGCGGCAAGGCGCCGATGCGCTATACCGGCGGCATGACCGGCGGCAGCTGGGCCACCCATATGCTCTCGGACATGGGCGATGGCCTGTTCGACGGAGCCTGGCTGGTGCAGAACTTCGAACGCCTCAATCCGGCCAACACCTGGTGGGACAAGCAGTACAACCTGTACGCCCATGTCGATACCGAAGCCGATCGCTATCTTCAGTTCGAGCGCTGGTGGGGCGGCCATGTGGTGCTGGGTGGAGAAGAGATCCAGTACATCGTCGACAACCTGTTTGTCGGCAATCGCCTGTCCACGGCCCAGCTGGTGACGTCCGACGGGCGCCGTATCGATCTTCGCAACGTGCGCTCCCCGGTGGTGGTGTTCTGCTCACAAGGTGATGACATCACGCCGCCGCCCCAGGCACTTGGCTGGGTGCGTGATCTCTACGACGGCGTCGACGACATCATCGCCAACGAGCAGACCATCGTCTACTGCGTCCATGACAAGACCGGCCACCTCGGCATCTTCGTTTCCGGCAGCGTCTCGCGCAAGGAACACGCCGAGTTCACCGCCAATATGGACTACATCGACGTGCTGCCACCGGGGCTCTACGAGACCACGGTGTCCAAGGCCAGCGAGCGGCCCGACGCCGAATTGATCGAGCGGGACTACCTGCTGGAGTTCTCCACCCGGGACCTCGACGACCTGAATCAGGTGGTCAAGCATAGCCCCGAGGACGAGCGGCGTTTCGCCACGGTGGCCAGGGTCTCGGAGATCAATCTGGGGCTCTATCGTCAGTTCCTGCAACCCTGGATTCGTGCCGTGTCGACACCCGAGTCGGCTCGTTGGATGCGCAAGATGCACCCCAATCGCATGGGGTATCGCCTGCTGTCCGATCGTAATCCGATGATGTCGTCGTTGCCGGTGATGGCGGAGTCGGTGCGCAAGCATCGTCATGAACTCGGTGATGACAACATCTTCCGAGTGTATGAGGACATCGGGTCGAGCCTGATCTCGCGGAGTCTGGATGCCTGGCGGGTACTGCGCGATCGCGCCCTCGAGAAGGCTTTCCTTGACCTCTACGGTCAGCCGCTGTTGCAGTCGCTGGTGGGGCTGAAAGGCGCCGTGGAGGGTGAGCGTCAGGTGCCTGGCTCCGAGCCGGAGCGTCGTCGCTTTATCCAGCGTCGCCAGCAGGAAGTGCGCGAGCAGGTGGCGCAAGGCGGCGCCCACGAGGCCGTGATGCGCTCGGTGATCTTCGTGCTGGGTGGTGCTCCTGCTACCGATGGCCGCAATTTCCGCCGCCTGCAGGCGTCGCGCAGCGAGCTTGAGCCGGAGCTGCGGCTGGAAGACTTCAAGCATCTGATGCGCGATCAGTTCTTTATCCTGAAGCAGGATCGTGAGGCTGCGCTGGAGGCCATTCCCGAGCTGCTCAAGGGGCTCGATGCCAGGACGATCGACGGCCATATCGAGCATATCGAGCATGTACTGGCGGCCAGCGGTGAGCTCAGCGAGCACGCCGCCGCTCGTTTCGAACGTATCAAGGCGCTGTTTGGCAAGGCCCGTCCGGCAACGCGTCGTACGGCCCGCCGCAGTAGTGGTGGGGCCAGTGGGGCCAGTGGTAACAGCAGCGCCAAGACGGCGCCGGCTAGCGGCACGTCAGCCAAGCGCGGCACTCGTCAATCTGCAAGCGAATCTTCCCGCGTCGAAGGGCAGGCCCAGGCCGCGCCCAAGGCCGACGCCGAGCCTGCTGATGCGCCTGCGGCAAAGGCTCAGGCGAGGACCGAGGCGAAGCCGGCTGCCGAAGCGAAGCCTGAAACTAAACCTGAGACCAAGCCCGAGTCCAAGCCGGCGGCTGAAACTAAACCTGAGGCCAAGTCCGAGACCAAGTCCGAGGCCAAACCGGCGGCTGACGCTCAAACTGAGGCCAAACCTGAGGTCGAGACCAAGCCTGTGGCTGAGGCCGAGCCCAAGGCTGCCCAGGCCGCCACGCCAGCCTCTCGCGAGGGAGGCAATGACGCCGAGAAGGCGCCTGCAGCGACCCGTCGGCGCAGCACTGGATCGCCCCGAGGGCAGCGGCGCAAGCGCTAGTCAAGCGCCTGACCGCCTTCGATGATCGAGTGTGAGACATCGACCATTCCGCTTGCCCCTGCTTCGTGCAGGGGCAAGTCGGTTCTGAGGGCGGCTTGTCGGCCGTCGAGGTAAGGGCTAGTCTCTTGGCGATGTCAGGTGGACGCCAGGGCGTCAGTCGTGGGGAAACGGCTGGGCATGCGTCTAGCCTGCCTGGGGCTCGAACCGATGTGACTGGCGCGACGTTCGGCGCTGGGTTAGGGTAAGCGCATTTTTCCCGTCCACCATCGGCGGGAGTGGCACATACTGGCGTTCGCCAAGGAGCGCGGCGCCCTGACTACTGTGGAGTACTATGGGCAAGTCTCTGGTCATCGTCGAGTCGCCCGCCAAGGCGAAGACGATCAACAAGTACCTCGGCAACGAGTTCATCGTGAAGTCGAGCGTGGGTCACATCCGTGATCTTCCGACCAGCGGCTCTGGCAAGGCGGCTTCCGATCCCAAGGAGCGGGCTCGCCAGGCGGCCGCGACGCGCAAGATGTCGGCTGAGGAAAAGGCGGTCTACAAGCAGCAGAAGGCGCATAGCCAGCTGATACGACGCATGGGTATCGACCCTGACCATGGCTGGCAGGCCAACTACGAGATCCTGCCGGGCAAGGAAAAGGTCGTGGCCGAGCTCAAGAAGCTGGCGGAGAAAGCCGACACCGTCTATCTCGCGACCGATCTGGACCGCGAAGGGGAAGCCATCGCCTGGCACCTTCGCGAGACCATCGGTGGGGACGAGCAACGCTATCGCCGGGTGGTGTTCAACGAGATCACCAAGAATGCCATCCAGGAAGCCTTCACCGACCCCGGTCAGCTGAACATGCCCAGGGTCGAGGCCCAGCAGGCTCGCCGCTTCCTCGATCGTGTGGTGGGCTTCATGCTGTCGCCGCTGCTGTGGGCCAAGGTAGCCCGCGGGCTCTCGGCCGGTCGTGTCCAGTCGGTGGCCATGCGCCTGATCAGCGAGCGCGAAAGCGAGATTCGCGCCTTCGTGCCCGAGGAATTCTGGGACGTTCATGCCGACCTGGTGACGCCGGACGGCGAGGCCATCCGCTTCGAGCTGGTACGTCAGGATGGCAAGACGTTCAGGCCCACCAGCGAGAGCGAGACCCTCGAGCGCATCGCTGCGCTGCGCAAGGCCAGTCTTGCGATCACCTCGCGGGAAGACAAGCCGACCCGGTCCAAGCCCAACGCCCCCTTCATCACCTCGACGCTGCAGCAGGCCGCCAGTGGCCGGCTGGGGTTCTCGGTGAAGAAGACCATGACCCTGGCCCAGCGGCTCTACGAGGCGGGCTACATCACCTATATGCGTACCGACTCGACCAACCTGTCCCGCGAGGCAGTGGAGAGCGTGCGTGACTATATCGGTGAGGAGTTCGGCGATCGCTACCTGCCCGAAGCCCCTAACCGCTATTCCAGCAAGGAAGGCGCCCAGGAGGCTCACGAAGCCATTCGGCCGTCCGAGGTGTCCCGTCGCTCGACCGACCTGGCGGGCATGGAGCGGGATGCCGAGCGCTTGTACGAACTGATCTGGCGGCAGTTTGTCGCCTGCCAGATGACCCCGGCGGAATACCTGTCGTCGACCCTGAGCGTGGTGGTGGACGGCTACGAGCTCAAGGCCAAGGGCCGGGTGCTCAAGTTCGATGGCTACACCCGAGTGATGACCCCCATGGGGCGCAAGGAAGAGGATCAGGCGCTGCCGGATCTGGGCGAGGGCACCCCGATGCACCTCGACGCGCTGGACCCCAGGCAGCACTTCACCAAGCCGCCGGCCCGTTACACCGAAGCCAGCCTGGTCAAGGAGCTGGAGAAGCGCGGCATCGGTCGCCCCTCGACCTACGCCGCCATCATCTCCACCATCCAGGATCGTGGTTACGTCAAGCTCGAGAACCGACGGTTCTACGCCGAGAAGCTGGGCGACATCGTCACCGAGCGACTCAAGGAGTCGTTCCCCGACCTGATGGACTACTCCTTCACCGCGCGCATGGAGGATAGCCTCGACGAGATCGCCGAGGGCGAGCGTAGCTGGCGTGAGCTGCTCGACGCTTTCTATCAGGAGTTTCGCGGGGAGCTGGCCAAGGCCGAGAGCGACGAGGGGATGCGGCCAAATCAGCCGGTACCCACCGATATCGACTGCCCCACCTGCGGGCGCAAGATGCAGATTCGTACCGCCTCGACCGGTGTCTTCCTCGGCTGCAGCGGCTACAACCTGCCGCCCAAGGAGCGCTGCAAGACCACCATCGACCTGCTGCCGGGTGAAGAAGCTGTCGCCGCCGATGCCGGCGAAGAAGCCGAGACCGATGCCCTGCGTGCCAAGGAACGCTGTCCGGTGTGTTCCACCGCCATGGACAGCTACCTGATCGATGAAGGGCGCAAGCTGCATATCTGCGGTAACAGCCCCGACTGTGACGGCTACAAGATCGAACAGGGCAAGTTCCGCATCAAGGGCTACGACGGCCCGGTCATCGAGTGTGACAAGTGCGGCTCCGAGATGCAGCTCAAGTCCGGGCGCTTCGGCAAGTACTTCGGCTGCACCAGTGACAGCTGCAAGAATACCCGCAAGCTGTTGCGCAACGGTGAAGTAGCTCCGCCCAAGATGGATCCGATTCCGATGCCGGAACTGGCCTGCCAGAAGGTGGAAGACCACTACGTGCTGCGCGATGGCGCCAGCGGGCTGTTCCTGGCCGCCAGCAAGTTTCCCAAGAACCGGGAGACCCGTCCGCCTCTGGTCAAGGAACTGAAGCCTCACGCCGCCGAGCTGCCGGAGAAGTACCACTACCTGCTCGATGCGCCGGACCAGGACCCGGATGGGCGCCCGGCTCAAATTCGTTTCTCGCGCAAGCTCAAGGAGCAGTTCGTGATGACCGACGGCGACAATGGCAAGGCCAGTGGCTGGAAGGCGAGCTGGGACGGTAACAAGTGGGTGGTGGAGGACAAGCGCAAGTGACACCGCGGGCCCGCACCAATCAGTTGTTGTATCAGGCGCAGTTGCTGCTGGACGTGGCGCCGGGTGATGACGAGCACCAGGGCGCCAGAAAGAGGGCCAGCGAGGAGGGCGCCCTGGCGTTGTTCGAGCTGGCGATCGACGCCCTGCTGCGCGACGTCTGCGAGCACGCTCATCTGGCGGAACATGACTGGCGAAGCCTGTTGCTGGGTGATGACCCACCCGCCGTGGCCGAGGTTCATCGGCTACGTGAGCTGGCCCGCGACGGCAGCAGTTGGCTATACCGTGTCATCGGTCATCTCGAGGCGCTGCATGGCGATGAAGGTGCGAGTCGACCTCGCTCGCCGGCATTGTCCGGGGTAATTGCCGTGGACCGGCAGGCGGATCTGGGGCAGGAATTGCAGCATTGCCTCGAGGCGGCCAAGGTCGAGATCGCCGCCTTACGCCAGACCAGTGAGGAATGGTAAAGGCAGAGTGTCGTCGGCCGGCGACGCTTCTGTGCGCCGTCGTTTGATAGCTGCGACAGAGCTCGTTTGCCTGCCGTGAAATCGGCCAGGTTCCGCGTGAAGTTCCGCAGAATCGGGATTACACTGCGTCACAGATGTTTTCGTTTATTCACAGTGAGTTTATCCATGTTCGCCCAGAGTCAACGTCGCCGTTTCATCCAAATGATACTTGGTGCCATGCTGCTACTCCCTCTGGGTGTCAGTGCCAGCATGGACATGGTGGAGGACCAGCTTCGCCGTGCCATTGTCCCGGACTCCTCCAGCGAGATCTGGGTCCTGATCGATAACCAGGAGTCTCGCCTGACGGTGTATCGCGGGGGGGGGGAGCTGGCTCGATACTCACCGATTTCGGTCGGTAGAGGGGGCGCCAAGTCCCAGCGGGTCATGGGCGACAAGACCACGCCAAGAGGCGAGTTCCACGTCAATCGCTTCAACTTCGACAGCAAGTTCGACATCTTCATCGGCCTGGACTATCCGACGCCCACCCACGCCAGGATGGCGCTGGAGACGGGGCTGTACAGTCAGCAGGATTACGACGACTATTTCGACTACTATCGCCGGCATCGTAGCCCGCCCCAGCAGACGATCCTGGGCGGTTATATCGGCATACACGGAGTCGGCGATGGAGACATGGACATCCATCGCAACTTTGACTGGACCAACGGATGTGTCGCCGTGACCAATCATGAAATTCGGGAACTTTCCGGCTTGATTGATGTTGGCACTCGCGTCGTCATCCGCTAGTCTTTAGGGGCGCAAGGGACGTTCAAGACTATGGACAAGCGCCGTTGTGTATTATAAAACAGCGTTTGACTCCTGTGCTTAGCAGCACAAGTCGCTGCAAGAAAGGCCTGCCTTTGCAGGAAGCCTGATGGATACATACCCTGATCGGGTATGTTACTGTCACCAACGCAGTACCAAGGAAGACTCAAGGAGAACACCATGACTCTGAAGACTACCCTGAAGCTGACCGCCGCCGCCGCTTCTCTGGCCGTTCTGGCTGGCTGTGCTTCTTCCAGCGCTCTGGAAGAAGTCCGCATGACCGCTGAGTCCGCTCAGGCCGACGCTGCAGAAGCTCGCAGCATCGCCACTCAGGCTCAGAACACTGCCAACCAGGCACAGCGTGACGCTCAAGCGGCCCTGCAGCTGTCTCAGCAGAACCGCGAAGAGATGAACCGCATGTTCGAGCGCTCCATGCGCAAGTAATCGTTTCGCATCCCGTTCGCGGGATTGACCGACAGGACGTCAGGGTTTCATCGAAATCAGGTCGTCCAGGTCATGAAACGATAGGCTGAGGCCCCACCGAAAGGTGGGGCCTCAGTCGTTTGTGGCGTGTGATCATGGCATGACGATTGATGGTGGGCGGGAGCTGCCAGTCAATCGTCTGACCGCTGCCTGTTCCTTCATCTGATGGCTGCCTGTCTGGCTGCCTGTCCTGTCGCTTGTCTCCTGACGGCTGCCTCTCCTCTGCCTGACGGCTGCCTCTCCTCTGCCTGACGGCTGCCTCTCCTCTGCCTGACCACTGACTGCTGCGGATGCGTCGTTTGAGCTGGATCATGGTGTCGCCACCATGCCGACAAGGCCTCCGCTGGAAATGATGGCGCCAAAAAAAGGCGCCCCTGTCGGGGCGCCGTGCACGTCACGTGCTTGATGTGATGCCTGTGGTCGCCGGTTCAGCCTTCGTGGCTGACCTGTCCCAGCAGGGCAGGCTCGTCGGCGATCAACTCGATATGGTCATAGAGGCTGCCAGGCAGCGGCTTGGGTTCTGCCGGGGTGGTGGTCTGCATGGCGACCGGAAGGCCGCTGGGCGTCTCCATGGCGCTACGCAGGCGCGCAAAGTCGACGTCGTAGTCCTTGTCCTTGACGGCGGCCTCGACCTCCTCGATAGCGGCGGTCATGTCCTCGATCGGCGCGCCTTCTTCCTCGTCGAGGTAGGGGTAGGCCTGGACATAGAGGTGCTCGTCGGACCAGCCGAGCTTGAGCGGTTCGTTGACCAGTCGGACAGGAGTGCCCACCGCGACTTGATCGAACAGATTCTCGACATCGTCGGGCAGCATGCGGATGCAGCCGTGGGTGACGCGCATGCCGACGCCCTCGGGCTTGTTGGTGCCGTGGATCAGGTAGCCGGGGATGCCCAGGCGCATCTTGCGCGTGCCCATGGGGTTGTCGGGTCCGGGCGGCACCACGCCGGGCAAGGGGTCGCCGGCCTCGGCGTGTTCGCGGCGAATGGAGGCAGGAGGATACCAGGACGGATTCTTGACCATCTGGGTGATGGTGGTGGAGCCCAGCGGCGTCTTCCAGTCCATGCGGCCCACGGCGATCGGGTAGGTCTGCACGGTACGCGGCTCGCCTTCCTTGGCCGGCGGGTAGTAGTAGAGGCGCATCTCGGCCACGTTGACCACGATGCCGTTGCGCGGTGCATCGGGCAGGATGAACTGGGCCGGGATGGTCACTTCGGTACCCTCGCCGGGATACCAGATGCTGATGTCGGGGTTGGCTCGGGTGATGGCGTTGAAGCCGATGCCGTGCTCGTGTCCGATATCAATGAGGGTGTCTTCCTCGTCGGCTTCGACGGTGTAGACCTCACCGATCAGGTCGCCTTCTTCGGGCAGCAGGTAGTGGCCCCGGGGCAGGTCGTCGGCCGCCGCCAGAGGTGCCGCCAGCGCGCCCACAACGCCACACAGGGTGGCGAGGCGGACGAGTGGCCGGCGAAGTGAAGTCGAAGTCATTGCAGCAGTCTCGATAATGGGTGAAAGCCGGGGATAACCCGGCCGGAATTTGCGGTGTCCTATGTACATAGATTGCCCGCTAATGCGGCGTTGCGCCAGTCCCTTGCAAGGGATGGCTCAGGCCGCCTGAGTCTTTCGATTGAGTTGGTCCAGCAGCGCCTCGACGGCCTCGAAGCGGGTCTCCTCGACGGCCATGTCGGCCTGGAAGCGCAGGGTCTCGGCGCCCTCCAGTCGATAGCGTTCCGGCGCCCCCTGGATCAGCCCCACCAGCGTCAGTGGATCCACCGCGGTCTGGCCGCCGAACAGCACGCGCCCGCGCTCGGCGCCCGCTTCCAGGCGCACGATACCGAGCCTTTCGGCACGCTGCCTGAGGCGGGTCTGGCGCAGCAGCGTCTTGACCGGGGCGGGCAGCAGTCCGAAGCGATCGATCATCTCCACACGCAGTTCCTTGAGCTCGGCCTCGTTGTCGGCGTTGGCGATGCGCTTGTACATCACCAGACGCTGCTGGACATCGGGGAGATAGTCGTCGGGAATCAGCGCTGGCAGATTTAGGCTGATCTCGACGCCTTCCTGCAGCGGTGCCTCGATATTCGGGGTGCGGCCTTCACGGATGGCCTTCACCGCCCGGTCGAGCATCTCCATATAGAGGCTGTAGCCCACCGCTTCCATCTGGCCGCTCTGTTCGTCGCCCAGCAGTTCGCCGGCGCCGCGGATTTCCATGTCGTGGCTGGCCAGGGTGAAACCAGCGCCCAGGTCCTCGGCCTGGCCGATCGCCTCGAGGCGCTTGACCGCGTCTCGGGTGATCGAGCGAGGCGGCGGCGCCAGCAGGTAGGCGTAGGCCTGGTGGTGGCTGCGGCCTACCCGGCCGCGCAGCTGGTGGAGCTGGGCCAGTCCGAACTTGTCGGCACGCTCGATGATGATGGTGTTGGCGCTGGGCACGTCGATGCCGGTCTCGATGATGGTCGAGCACACCAGCACGTTGAAGCGCTTGTGATAGAAGTCGGACATCACCCGTTCCAGCGAGCGCTCGGGCAGCTGCCCATGGGCCACCGCGACGCGGGCGTCGGGCACCAGTTCGCGGACCTTCTCGGCGGCGCTCTCGATGGTCTTGACCTCGTTGTGCAGGTAGTAGACCTGGCCGCCACGCAGGATCTCGCGCAGGATCGCCTCCTTTATCACAGCTTCTTCCCGCTGCTGGACGAAGGTCTTCACCGACAGGCGTCTGGCCGGTGGGGTGGCGATGATCGACAGGTCGCGGATACCGCTCATGGCCATGTTGAGCGTGCGCGGGATCGGTGTGGCGGTCATGGTCAGTACGTCGACCTCGGCACGCAGCGTCTTGAGCCTTTCCTTCTGGGACACGCCGAAGCGATGTTCTTCATCGATGATGACCAGTCCCAATTCCGGAAAGTCGAGCTTCCGTGACAGCAGCTTGTGGGTGCCGATGACGATATCGACCTTGCCCTCGCGAACGCGCTTGAGGGTGTCTGTCTGACTGCCGCTGCTGGTGAAGCGGGACAGCAGCTCGATATCCACCGCGGTGTCGGCGAAGCGGTCACGGAAGTTCTCGAAATGCTGGCGGGCGAGCAGGGTGGTCGGCACCAGCACCACCACCTGGCGACCGGACTGTACCGCAAGAAAGGCGGCACGCATGGCGACCTCGGTCTTGCCGAAGCCGACGTCGCCGCAGACGACACGGTCCATCGGGCGCGGTGCGGTCATGTCCTGGATCACCGCCTGGATGGTGACCCGCTGATCCGGCGTCTCCTCGAACGGGAAGTTGGCGACGAAGCGAGCGTACTCCTCATCCGGGGCGGCACAGGCGAAGCCTTCACGGGCCTCGCGGCGGGCATAGATGTCGAGCAGCTCGGCGGCGGTATCGCGGATCTTCTCGGCGGCCTTGCGCTTGGCCTTTTCCCACTGTTCCGAGCCCAGTCGATGCAGCGGTGCCAGTTCATCGTCGGCACCGGCGTAGCGGGAAATAAGGTGCAGGCTGTCCACCGGCACGTAGAGCTTGGCGCCGTCGGCGTACTCGAGGCTGACGAATTCGGCCGCCTGGCCGCCGGCTTCCAGCGTTTCCAGCCCGCGGTAGCGGCCGACGCCATGGGACTGGTGGACCACCGGGGCGCCGACCTTGAGTTCGGAAAGATGGCGTACGGCGAGTTCGTTGTCGTCGGTGGCCTTGGCCTGGCGGCGGGTCTGGCGCACGATCTCGCCGAACAGTTCCGTCTCGGTGATCACACTGACCGCGGGGGAGCCGAGCGACAGGCCGCTGGAGAGCTGCCCCTCGGCGATGGCCAGGCGAGAGCTGCCGGCGAGGAAGTCGGAAAATCCGTCCGCGGCGTCCAGTGCACCGGTAGCGGGGGCCAGGGTCTCCTCCAGCGCTTCCCGACGCCCACGGGACTCGGCCACGAACAGCACCCGGCGCTCTGCGTGCTCGTTCAGAAAGCCCCTGAGCGCCGCCAGCGGATCCTTTGCCCTGGCATTGATCGCCACCTGGGGGGCGTCGCTGGCATCCGAGGGATGGGCGTGGGGATGCTCGCTGTCTGCTGTCAGCTCGACCCTGGGGTGGGTCTTGATCAGCCCGAACAGTTCCGCTTCCGGGATGAAGGCACGGTGGGGCGGCAGCAGGGGGCGGGTCGGATCGACGCCGAGATTTTCGTAGCGGCTGGTGATCGCCTGCCAGTGGTGCTCGGCGGCTTCGCGGCAGCCGGACATCAGGGCGACGCGGGTGTCCGCGGGCAGATGGTCGAACAGTGAAGCGGTGGCCTCGAAGAACAACGGCAGATACTGCTCGAGTCCGGGTGAGGGGATGCCCTTCAGCGCATCGACATAAAGCGGGCACTGGCGTGGGTCGACGTCGAACAGGGTCTCGAAGCCTTCACGAAAGCAGGCGATGGCCGAGCGTGACAGCGAATACTCGTGCGCCGGCAGCAGGTCGATCCGCTCGACCTTGTCTAGGCTGCGCTGGGTGTCGGGGTCGAAGCTCCTGAGGGTGTCGATCTCGTCGTCGAACAGGTCGATGCGAAGCGGATGGTCGCTGCCCATGGGAAAGAGATCGATCAGGGCGCCACGCAGGGCGTATTCACCCGGCTCGAAGACGGTCTCCACCGCCCGGTAGCCCGCCCGTGACAGCTGTTCGCGGAAGGTCTCCCGTTGCAGGGTGGCGCCGACCTCCAGGGTCAGCACCCGTCCGGCGATATAGTCCACGGGCGGCAGACGCTGCATCAGGGTATTGATCGGTACCAGCACGATGCCGTGCACACCATCCTGCAGATGCCGGAGGGTGCGCAGCCGCGACGAGACGATGTCCTGATGGGGCGAAAAGCTGTCGTAGGGCAGCGTCTCCCAGTCGGGGAAGGGCAGTACCGGCACGTCGGCATAGAAGGCCAGTTCGTTCTCGAGCCTCAGTGCCTCGGCGGTATCCTGGGTAATCACCAGCAGTGGCGCGTCGGCAGCCAGGCGCGAAAGCGCCAGGGCGCTGGCGCTGCCGGCGGGCGTGGTGAGGTACAGGGTGTCACGGGCGCCCTGGGGATGCGGCGGATCGAGCGGCGAAAAGGTAGGCATAGAGGATGTCGTTTCGCTGGCGTTCAGAGGTCGAGCAGGCATCATACCAGCCCGATCTCGCTCATGTAGTCAAACCGCGATTTGTGTAACGGGCCTACAGGAGGTGCGACCATACAGTCATTGCCCCTTTCAAGGGGGGGGCTGATAATACGCTCGTTTCCCCATCAGACTTAGAGGTCTCTCGTGAGCCAGCAACCCGATATCGTCTTCCAGCAATGGCACGACAACCAGGCCGTGGCCGAGCAGATGATCCCGCTGATCGGCAGCCTGTATCGTCGCAATAACGTGGTCACCACCATGTTCGGACGTTCGCTGTTCAACCGCAGCGTCATCCGCATCCTCAAGGACCATCGTTTCGTCAGGAAGATCGAAGGTACCGAGTTGTCGGTGCAGGATACCTTCCCGCTGGTGCAGGCGATGACCCAGCTGAATCTGGGGCCGGCTCACGTCGATGTGGGCAAGCTGGGTGTGGCATTCAAGAAGCAGGGCGGTGGCGATGCGCTGGCGTTCATGCGCGAGCAGCTGGCCGAAATCGTCGACTGTCACGATCCTGACGCCGGCAATGGCGAGCCCAAGGACGTTGTGCTCTACGGCTTCGGCCGGATCGGCCGGATCCTGGCCCGCGTGCTGATCGAGAAGGCCGGTGGCGGCAACCTGCTGCGCCTCAAGGCCATCGTGGTGCGCGGTCGTGGCGATATCGCCAAGGATCTGGAAAAGCGCGCCAGCCTGCTGCGTCGTGACAGCGTTCACGGTCCCTTCGACGGCACCATCAGCGTGTGCCCGGAGACCCGCACCCTGACCGCCAACGGCAACGTGATCCAGGTCATCTACGCCGATTCGCCGAGCGATGTCGACTACACCGCCTACGGCATCAACAACGCCGTGGTGGTCGACAACACCGGTATCTGGCGCGACGAGGCTGGCCTCGGTCAGCACCTGGAGTGCAAGGGCGTGTCCAAGGCGCTGCTGACCGCCCCGGGCAAGGGCGACCTGAAAAACATCGTCTATGGCATCAATCATGGCGACATCACCCAGGATGATCGCATCATCTCCGCGGCGTCCTGCACCACCAACGCCATCGTGCCGGTATTGAAGGTGATGAACGACGAATACGGCATCGAGCATGGCCACGTCGAGACCGTTCACTCCTACACCAACGATCAGAACCTGATCGACAACTACCACAAGGGTGACCGTCGCGGACGCAGCGCACCGCTGAACATGGTGCTGACCGAGACCGGTGCCGCCAAGGCGGTTTCCAAGGCACTGCCGGAGCTGGGTGGCAAGCTGACCGGCAACGCCATCCGCGTGCCGACGCCCAATGTGTCGATGGCGATCCTCAACCTGTCGCTCGAGCGCGAGACCGACGCCGAGTCGCTCAACGACTACCTGCGCCGCATGTCCATCGACTCGGCCTTCCAGAAGCAGATCGACTTCGTCGACTCGCCGGAGGTGGTCTCCACCGACTTCGTCGGCAACCGTCACGCCGGCATCGTCGACGCCAAGGCGACCATCGCCCAGGGCCGCCACGCGGTGGTCTATGTGTGGTACGACAACGAGTTCGGCTACAGCTGCCAGGTGATTCGTATCCTGCAGCAGATCTCCAACGTGGCCTTCTGTAAGCTGCCGCGTCACGCCTAGTCCGTGCCGAGCGGGGCGAGAGTCTCGCGTTGAGGTAGTTCGAATACCCCTTGCCAACCTTGTTTGGCAAGGGGTTTTTCTGTTTGGGATGGAAGCGGTTTTGCAGAATCACGCAGTTCTGCGACGTTCGATCATGTGGTCAATCCACTGGCTTGTCTTTATAATGCTGGGGATTTTTCGGGGTGGTTCGATGTCGCCTCGGCGTGACTGGTGATGCGTGGCTTATAACAAGAATTCCTCTCATTTCCACCGAACCTCCGTCCATTATCTACGATCCATCAACTGGGCGAGTCTATGATCGAAGTCAAGAAAGGCCTGGATCTCCCCATCACGGGAGCGCCGGAGCAGCGTATCGAGGATGCGCGACCGGTGCGCCACGTGGCGCTCCTGGGGACCGACTATATCGGCATGAAGCCGACCATGGAGGTCAAGGAGGGGGACAAGGTCAAGCTGGGCCAATTACTGTTCACCGACAAGAAGATCGAGGGCGTGCGCTTTACCTCGCCGGCCTCGGGTGAAGTAGTGGCGATCAATCGCGGGGAAAAGCGCAGGCTCCTGTCGGTGGTGATCGAGGTCGACGACAGCGCCGAGGCCGAGTCCTTCACGGCTCATGGCCGCGATGCGCTCGAGTCCCTCGAACGTCAGACCGTGGTCGACCAACTGGTGGAGTCTGGTCTGTGGACCGCGCTGCGCACTCGCCCGTTCTCGCGTACCCCGGCGCCCGACGCCGTACCCACCGACATCTTCGTCACCGCCATCGACACCCAGCCGCTGGCCGCCGATCCGTCGCTGGTCATCAACGAGCAGGCCGAGGCGTTCGAGGACGGCCTCAAGGTGCTGGGACGACTGACCGAGGGCAAGGTGTTCCTGTGCACCGCCACCGATGCCCAGATTCCGGGCACCAAGGTCAAGGGCGTCCACCACGAGAGCTTCGCCGGTCCCCATCCTGCGGGCCTGGTCGGTACCCACATTCACTTCCTGTCCCCGGTGTCGCTGCAGCGTCGCGTCTGGCACATCGGCTATCAGGACGTGATCGCCTTTGGCAAGCTGTTCAGTGAAGGCAAGCTGGATCTGAGCCGAGTGGTCGCCGTTGGCGGCCCGCGTGCCGAGCGTCCGCGTCTGGTGCGTACCCGTGTGGGTGCCAGCACTGACGAGCTGCTGGATCACGAGATCAAGTCTGCCGATGACACCCGCGTCATCAGCGGAGGCGTGTTCTCCGGCTTCACCGCCGAAGGCAGCCTGCGCTACCTGGGCCGCTTCCACAACCAGATCACCCTGCTGGAAGAGGGCAACAAGCGTGCCTTCATGGGCTGGTTGTCGCCGGGTGCCAATCGTCACTCGGTACTGGGTATCTACCTGTCGAGCCTGAAGGGCCTGCGCGACTATGCGCCGACCACCTCGACCAATGGCTCCGAGCGCGCCATGGTGCCGGTGGGTGCGTATGAAAAGGTGATGCCGCTGGACATCATGCCCACGCAGCTCTTGCGTTCGCTGATCGTCGGCGACATCGAGTCGGCGATGGAACTCGGCTGCCTCGAGCTGGATGAAGAAGACCTGGCGCTGTGCACCTACGTGTGCCCCGGCAAGTATGAGTACGGTCCCATCCTGCGTGACAACCTCACCATGATCGAGAAAGAGGCCTGATGATGGGTATTCGACAGACACTCGACAATCTCGAGCCGCACTTTCACAAGGGTGGCAAGTACGAGAAGTTCTATCCGCTGTACGAGGCGGTGGACACTATCTTCTATGCGCCTCCCAGCGTGACCAAGACCACGGCTCACGTGCGTGACGGCATCGACCTCAAGCGCATGATGATCACGGTGTGGTTCTGCACCTTCCCGGCCATGTTCTTCGGCATGTGGAACGCTGGCTGGCAGGCCAACGAGGCCATCGCCGCGGGTTACGACTCCATGGGCGGCTGGCGCGAGATGATCCTGCTGACCTTCGCCGGTGGCCACGATGCCGGCAGCCTGTGGTCCAACTTCGTGCTGGGCGCTACCTACTTCCTCCCGATCTACCTGGTGACCTTCGTCATCGGTGGCTTCTGGGAAGTGCTGTTCGCGATCAAGCGCGGCCACGAGGTCAATGAAGGCTTCTTCGTCACCTCGGTGCTCTACGCCCTGATCCTGCCGGCTACCATCCCGCTGTGGCAGGTGGCGCTCGGCATCACCTTCGGTGTGGTGATCGGCAAGGAAATCTTTGGTGGTACCGGCAAGAACTTCCTCAACCCGGCGCTGACCGGTCGTGCCTTCCTGTACTTCGCCTATCCGGCGCAGATCTCCGGTGATGCCGTGTGGGTCGCCGCCGATGGCTTCACCGGCGCGACGCCGCTGTCTACCGCCTACCAGAGCGGTATGGCCGCACTGCAGGACCAGTACAGCTGGTGGGACGCCTTCCTTGGCTTCATTCCCGGCTCCGTGGGTGAGACCTCGACACTTGCCATCCTGATCGGGGCGGTGGTGCTGATCGGCATGAAGATCGCCTCGTGGCGGATCGTCGCCGGCGTGTTCCTCGGCATGGTAGCGATGAGCTCCATTCTCAACCTGATCGGCTCCGACACCAACGCCATGTTCGCCATGCCCTGGTACTGGCACCTGGTGGTGGGTGGCTTCGCCTTCGGCATGGTGTTCATGGCCACCGATCCCGTATCGGCATCCATGACCAACCCGGGTCGCTTCATCTTCGGCGCCCTGATCGGTGTGATGACGGTACTGATCCGTGTGGTCAACCCGGCCTTCCCCGAGGGCATCATGCTGGCGATCCTGTTCGCCAACCTGTTCGCGCCGCTCATCGATCACTTCTTTGTTCAGGCCAACATCAAGCGTCGCGCCAAGCGCACCGCTGTCGTGGCCGAGGAGACCGCCTGATGGCACAAGGTAACAACTCCATCAAGAAGATCCTGACGGTCGCCTTCTCCCTGTGTATCGTCTGCTCGATCATCGTGTCGACGGCGGCGGTGGGACTCAAGGCGCGCCAGGAGCGCAACCAGGAGCTGGACCGCAAGTCCAACATCCTGGCCGTGGCCGACCTGTACGAACCGGGCATGGACGTCGGCAAGGAGTTCTCCCAGGCGGTGACCGCCAAGGTCGTCGATCTCGACACCGGGGAGTACACCGATGAGGTCGATCCCGAGACCTATGACGGCTTCCAGGCCGCCAAGGATCCGGCCCAGTCGCGCACCCTGTCCGGGGAGAAGGACATCGCCGGTCTCGGCCGTCAGGAGCAGTACTCCACCATCTATCTGGTCGGTGACGAGAACAACCCCGAGCAGATCGTGCTGCCGATTCGTGGCCAGGGCCTGTGGGGCCTGATGCGCGGCTACCTGTCTGTGCAGGGTGACGGCAATACCATCGGCGGGATCACCTTCTATTCCCACGCCGAGACACCTGGCCTGGGTGGCGAGGTCGACAACCCGCGCTGGAAGGCGCAGTGGGAAGGCAAGGAAATCTACGCCTCGAGCGACACCATGGAGCCGGCCATCCAGCTGGTGAAGGGTGGTGCCAGCGAGTCCACCGAGGTCGACGCCCTGTCCGGCGCGTCTCTGACCAGCCGCGGCGTGACCAAGCTGGTGCAATTCTGGCTGAGCGAGGAAGGCTTCGGTCACTACCTGGCGCGCTTCCGCGATGGCGTGGACAGCCAGGCCAGCGCCGACGCCAGCCCCTCTGACGACAGCGAAGGAGCCTGACGATGTCTGCACCGACTCCCAAGGGCGTCATCCTGACGCCGATCTTCAAGAACAACCCCATCGCCCTGCAGATCCTCGGTATCTGTTCGGCGCTGGCGGTGACCTCGAGCCTCAGCGTCTCGCTGGTCATGAGTCTGGCCGTGATCTTCGTGACGGCGTTCTCGAGCATGTTCGTCTCGCTGATCCGCAATCACATTCCGTCCTCCATCCGTATCATCGTGCAGATGACCATTATCGCCTCGTTGGTGATCGTGGTGGACCAGATCCTCAAGGCCTTTGCCTATGAGATGTCCAAGCAGCTGTCGGTATTTGTCGGTCTGATCATCACCAACTGCATCGTGATGGGCCGCGCCGAAGGCTTCGCCATGACCAACACCCCGACGCTGTCGTTCCTCGACGGTGTCGGCAACGGTCTGGGCTACGGCTTCATCCTGATGACCGTCGGCTTCTTCCGCGAGCTGTTCGGCTCCGGCAGCCTGTTCGGCGTGACCATCCTGGAAACCGTGCAGAACGGTGGCTGGTACGTGCCCAACGGCCTGCTGCTGCTGCCGCCGTCCGCCTTCTTCATCATCGGTCTGATCATCTGGGTGCTGCGCAGCCTCAACCCGGAGCAGGTCGAGGACAACGAGTTCGTGATGAAGGAAAACACCCAGCCGAAGGAGGCCGTGTAACATGGAACACTATCTGAGCCTTTTCGTTGCCTCGGTGTTCGTGGAGAACATGGCACTGGCGTTCTTCCTGGGCATGTGTACCTTCATGGCCGTGTCCAAGAAGGTATCCTCGGCCATCGGTCTGGGCATCGCGGTGGTAGCGGTACTGACCATCACCGTGCCGGTGAACAACCTGATCCTCGAGTATCTGCTGGCGGAAGGCGCGCTGTCCTGGACCGGCATCGCCGGTGCCGAGAACATCGACCTGTCGTTCCTGGGTCTGCTGTCCTACATCGGCGTCATCGCCGCACTGGTGCAGATCCTCGAGATGTTCCTCGACAAGTTCGTGCCGGCGCTCTACAACGCCCTCGGCGTGTTCCTGCCGCTGATCACCGTGAACTGCGCCATCCTCGGTGGCACCCTGTTCATGGTCGAGCGCAGCTACAACTTCGGTGAGTCCGTGGTCTATGGCCTGGGCGCCGGTGTCGGCTGGGCGCTGGCGATCACCGCCCTGGCCGGTATCCGCGAGAAACTGAAGTACAGCGATGTGCCCGCTTCCCTGCAGGGACTGGGCATCACCTTCATCACCGTGGGTCTGATGTCCCTGGGCTTCATGTCCTTCTCCGGCATCCAGCTCTGAGTGCCCTGCACCGGGGGCGCTAGCCCTCGGTGCAGGCCCTAACCCTAGCAATAGGAAACCGACATGGTTGATACAACAGTCATCGTGCTCGGCGTCGTCATGTTCACCATCATCGTCATCAGTCTGACGGCGGTGATCCTGGCGGCCCGCTCCAAGCTCGTGAGCTCGGGCGATGTGACCATCGAGATCAATGACGATCCCGAGAACACCCTGACCACCCAGGCCGGCGGCAAGCTGCTCAACACCCTGGCGGCCAATGGCATCTTCCTGTCCTCCGCCTGTGGCGGCGGCGGCTCCTGCGCCCAGTGCAAGTGCCGGGTCGAGGAGGGCGGCGGCTCGATCCTGCCCACCGAGGAAAGCCACTTCACCCTGCGCGAGAAGAAGGTCGGCTGGCGTCTGTCCTGTCAGGTACCGGTCAAGCAGGACATGAAGATCCAGGTCCCCGAGGAAGTGTTCGGCGTCAAGAAGTGGGAATGCGAGGTCATCGAGAACCCCAACGTCGCCACCTTCATCAAGGAGCTGAACCTGAAGCTGCCGGAAGGCGAGGAAGTGGCCTTCCGTGCCGGCGGCTACGTGCAGCTGGTGGCACCTGCCTACGACATCAAGTTCTCCGACTTCGATATCGAGGAAGAGTACCGCGGCGACTGGGAAAAATTCGGTCTGTTCGACGTCTCGCACAAGAACACCGAAGAGGTCATTCGTGCCTACTCCATGGCCAACTATCCGGAAGAGAAGGGTATTCTCAAGTTCAACATCCGGATCGCGACACCTCCGCCCAACTCCAGCCACCCGCCTGGCCTGATGTCCACCTACGTCTTCAGCCTGAAGCCGGGTGACAAGGTCACGGTGATGGGGCCCTTCGGTGAGTTCTTCGCCAAGGACACCGACGCCGAGATGGTCTTCATCGGTGGTGGTGCCGGCATGGCGCCGATGCGCAGCCACATCTTCGACCAGCTGAAGCGTCTGAACAGCGAGCGCAAGATGACCTTCTGGTACGGCGCACGCTCCTGGCGCGAGACCTTCTACAACGAAGAGTACGACAAGCTGGCCGAGGAGCATGAGAACTTCGACTGGCACCTGGCGCTGTCCGACCCCCAGCCGGAAGACAACTGGGAAGGGCCGACCGGGTTCATCCACAACGTGCTCTACGACATGTACCTCAAGGACCATCCGGCTCCCGAGGACTGCGAGTACTACATGTGCGGGCCGCCCATGATGAACGCCTCCGTCATCAAGATGCTGCTGGATCTCGGCGTCGAGCCCGAGAACATCATGCTGGATGACTTCGGCGGCTGATCACGCGCCTGTCCGTGTGCCCAAGGGCACCTTGCGAGCCCCGCCCCGTGCGGGGCTCGTTGGTTTGTACGCCTTGTGATTTTGCCGCGAGAGGAGATCTGGCATAATTGTCGCGCCGACTCGAGAATGCCCCGCTGACTGTCCTGGGAGGACACGGGACCTTGTCGAGTCGGTACCTTCAACGCCTCGGGCGTATGGCGACGGCCATTCGTTGTTCCGCCCAGGGATATCTCTTGTCCAACCGCTGTCCAATGGGAGAAAGGCAGGCGATGGTGTTCGCGACAAAGTGTTCGCGAGAAAGTGACCAGAGCCATCCTGCCCCATCCAGCGAGGAGTCCATCATGACCATCTACCTTATCGTTTTCGGTGCCATGCTGCTGATCATCGGCGCCATGGCGATCGGTGTCATTCTTGGCCGCAAGCCCATCGCCGGCTCCTGCGGCGGGCTCAACCAGCTTGGCCTGAAGGATGGCTGCGAGATCTGCGGCGGCAAGGATGAGGTGTGCGAGGAAGAATCGAAGAAGCGTGCCACCAGTCAGCGCCGCCAATCCGACGAGAATCGCGGACTGGACCTGGGCTACGACGCGACTCGTCGCTGAGCGGCAGCATCGACGCCCCCTGACCATGACGGCGCCTCTCGAGGCGCCGTCCTCATGATAAGCAGTGCCCGGCATCTCACATCCGGGTCGGTTTCCAGGAGAAGGAAGACACGATGGCAGTCCACAACTATGACGTGGTGGTGATCGGCACCGGGCCCGCCGGCGAGAGCGCAGCGATCAATGCGGCCAAGCATGGCAAGCGGGTCGCGGTGGTCGAAAAGCAGGCGCGGGTCGGCGGCAATTGCACCCACTGGGGCACCATCCCTTCCAAGGCGCTGCGTCATCAGGTCCGCCAGATCATGTCGTTCAACACCAACAGCATGTTCCGGGATATCGGCGAGCCGCGCTGGTTCTCGTTCCCCAAGGTGCGTGAACGCTCCCGGGTGACCATCGATCAGCAGGTGTCCATGCGCACCAACTTCTACGCCCGTAATCGCATCGACCTGTATCACGGGATCGCACGCTTCAAGGACGAACACACCCTGATGGTAAGGGGCAGTGGTGAAAACCAGGAAGAACTGGTAGCCGACAAGGTGATCATCGCCACGGGGTCACGGCCCTATCGTCCAGCGGACATCGATTTTCGCCACCCTCGCATTTACTGCTCCGATACCATTCTTGGTCTGCAGCACACCCCGCGTACTCTGATCATCTTCGGCGCCGGCGTCATCGGCTGCGAGTACGCCTCGATCTTCTCCGGGCTCGGACTCAAGGTGGATCTGATCAACAACCGCGGCAGCCTCTTGTCCTTCCTCGATGACGAGATCAGCGATGCGCTGTCCTACCATCTGCGCAAGCATGGTGTGTTGATCCGCCACAACGAGGAGTACGATCGCGTCGAGGGCGATGAGAACGGCGTCACGGTGCATCTGAAGTCGGGCAAGCGGCTGCGTGCCGACGCCTTCCTGTGGGCCAACGGCCGCACCGGCAATACCGACCAGCTGGGCCTCGAGAACATCGGTCTCACCGCCAACGGCCGCGGGCAGCTGCAGGTCGACGAGCACTATCGCACGGCGCTGCCCCACATTTACGCCGCCGGAGACGTGGTCGGCTGGCCGAGCCTCGCCAGCGCCGCCTACGATCAGGGACTGAACGCCTGCGACGAGCTGCTGGACCGGGAATTCCGCTACGTCACCGAGGTGCCCACCGGGATCTACACCATCCCCGAGATCAGCTCCTTTGGTCGCACCGAGCGCGAGTTGACCGAGGCCAAGGTGCCTTACGAGGTCGGCCATGCCTTCTTCAAGGACACCGCCCGCGCCCAGATCACCGGCGATACCGTCGGCATGCTCAAGATCCTGTTCGATCAGGATACTCTGGAGATCTACGGCATCCACTGCTTCGGCGACCAGGCCTCGGAGATCGTCCATATCGGCCAGGCGATCATGCAGCAGGAAGGGGAGGCGAATACGCTGAAGTACTTCGTCAACACCACCTTCAACTATCCGACCATGGCCGAGGCCTACCGGGTGGCCGCCCAGAATGGCCTCAACCGGGTGTTCTGAGCCGGCCAGTACGACCGACAAGAAAGGTGCCCTTGGGCACCTTTCTTGTCTGGGGTCGGACTATTGGCGCCTGCTGGATCCGGTGCCTGAGCTCTAGTGGCCGCTCTCGTGGGCAAAGCAAGGCGGCGAGGAGGGCAGGGCGTCTTCCTGATCTTCCTGGTGCAATGCCTCGAGCAGGCGCTGGCGCAGCTCGGGCAGATGGGTGCTGTCGACATCGCGTGCCGCGGTCACCAGCGTCAAGCGGCCACGCCGGGCCAGGCGCATCAGCGGATACAGCCGGTCGGGGTGGTCGCGTAGCTCGCCGCGATAGCGAATCTCGAAGACCCTGGAACTGATCTCCTCGAGCTGATACTGGCGTCGCAGGGCATTGCTGGGTGAGGCCTCCCGGTACCACTCGGTAAGCGCCAGGGACTCGCGGCTGCGTCCTCTGGGCCACAGGCGGTCGACCAGTACTCGGGCGCCGTCGTCGGGCTCGGGCGCCTGGTAGACGCCCTTGAACACGATGTCGTAGCTCATCGAGCTCCTCCTTGCTGTTCGTTCAGCGCCTCCCTGGCGCTTTGCTGCCAGGGCCCGTCAAGCGAAGCCGCACGCCTGAGCGCTTCTCGAGCCCCTTCGTCATCTCCTTGGGACGCCAGGGTGAGACCCAGGTTCAACCAGGCCGGCGCCAGCGACGGATCCTTGGCGACAGCGCTGCGCCAGGCGTCGATGGCCGCGTCAGGCTGGCCCGCCGCATGGTAGGCGTTGGCCAGCGCGAAGTGCCCCATGGCCTCCTCGGGAAAGCGATCGACCAGGGCTTGCCAGGCCGGCAGGCTTTGCTCTGGCCCCTGGACCCGTTCGAAGTCCGAGGTGGCCTGGATGGCCGCCTCAGGTGCAATCGTCACCGGCAGCTCTCCTGGCGTCAGTGCCACGAAGGCCCAGCGCTCGGAACGTTGCCAGGTGGCGTCGAAACGCCCGAAATCGGTGGCATCCTGACGGGTGACGCCGGTGCGCAGCAATACCTCTTCGCTCTCGAGATCGTAGCCATTGACCACCGCGAAGTGCCACAGCGGGAAGGCCGGCAGCGACAGGTTCTGCAGTACCACCACCGCGCGGCCGGCATCGACCTCTTCGAGCAGCGAGGCGAAGCGTGGCGCCAGAGTAAACGGGATTCGCCCGTGCCGGCGACTGGCGGCCAGCATCTCGGGCTGGAAGCTGCCCTTGCGACTGGGCACGTAGATTTCGGGGATCAGTTGATCGACGCCGACGTCGACCCCTGCATGGTTGAGCACCATGGCCAGTGTGGCCGGGCCGCACTGGTAGTCACGCTGGGGGTGAAAGGGGACGTCTTCGAGGAGCTGGCGTTGGGGCAGCGTAGCGGTGACGCTGTGGTCCAGTTCGGGGGCGCTGGCACAGGCCGTGAGCCACATCACCAACGAAAGAGCGCCCGCCAGGCGGGCGCTCGAGACGAATGAGCGCATCACGCGCATGTCCTTAGCGGGTGAACGGGTAGACGTCGGTCAGACCCAGGATGTCGGTGACCAGCAGGATGACGAAGACCGCGAACAGCACGCCAATGACGCTGGCGCCGGCGGGCATCTGGTCGAGCTGGTCGGCCATCTGCTGAGCTTCGGCGTCGGACAGGGCGGCTACGCGGTCCTCGACCTCACCGGGATCGACGCCCTGGAGTTCGAGTTGCTGGCGTACGTCATCGCGGGCCAGTACCTGATGGATGCGTTCTCGGGCGTTCTGGCTCTGCTGGGAGGCCAGCACGTCGTTGGTCGAGGCCAGCGGGACCGAGGTGGCGGCCCCGGCGCTGGCGGCACCCAGGGTCAGGCACAGCATCAGAACAGTACACAGCAAGCGGCGCAGTCGTGAAGTCATGGGGGCTTCCTTGTTGATGGTGTCGGGAATTGTTCGATCCTTGGTGATGGCGACATGCATCCAGTGGCATCCTGCCCGCCGGATGCGTTGGCGACAACAGGAGTATAACGAAGGTGGTACAGGAATTTCATGCAGGTTGTTGGTTTCTCTAGCCCAGGCGGATGCAATTGCGTCCTTGATGCTTGGCCTGGTAGAGCGCCTGGTCGGCCCGCCGGTACAGGGTGGAGAAGTCGTCATCGGCGTGGCTTGAGACGGCGATGCCGATACTGACCGTAAGGTTGGCGCCGGCCGCCGGTTGGGTCAGGTCGAAGTGCTCGGTTTCGTGGCGAATTCGCTCGCCGACGGTTTCGGCGTTGCGGGCGTCCGCCTGGGGCATCAGCAGGGCGAACTCGTCGCCCCCCAGACGCGCCGCTAGATCGCTGCGCCTGGCCACGCGCTTGAGCATCTCGCCGAAGGACTTCAATACCTTGTCGCCGGTGGGGTGGCCGTAGCCGTCATTGATGCGTTTGAAGTTGTCCAGATCCAGCAGCATCAGCGCCACTGGACTATCCGCCGGGCGCCGAAGGGCCAGCAGGTGGGGGGCCTGGTCGAGCCACTGGCGACGATTGTAGAGCTGGGTGAGGTCGTCGGTCATCGCCAGATAGCGCAGCGCGTTGCTGTGGCGTTCCAGGCGCAGCAGGGCGACAAACAGCACCGTGCCGACCATCAGTACCAGTGCCGTCAGGATGGTGGCCACCAATGCCAGGCGTCGATCGAGCTTGCGCTGGTGCGACTCGGTCTCCATCAGATAGATGGCCAGCTCATCGATGGTCGAAGCGAGCCCCGGCAAGGTGTCGGCGATGTCTGCGGTGGTGTCGGAGAGAGGTGACGGAGCGATCAGGTTGATCGAGTGCTCGGCACGTTGCAGGTAGCCGACCACGCTGTCCCTCTGGGAGGTGGGCAGCCGCGTGGCGGTGCCCGCCAGCGTCCGCAGACGGTGTTGGAGGGTATCGGCCACTTGCGTGAGCTCGTGAGCCCGGGGCGAGTTGTCGATGCCGGCAAACTGCTTGAGTGAAGCGATGCTCGCCACATTTTCCTGAGACCGTGCCGTTTCGATGATGAGGGCGTCGCGGACAACGCCCATGGGCTGGCGCACCTGGCTCAGGTAGCCGAGCAACAGCAGGGCGCTGGCGGTCGAAAGCAAGGTGACGCCGGCGGCCAGAACCAGCGGGAAGACACGGGGCATGATGGGGGCACTCGCGGTCGCTGGCGACCAGACGCGCTGGGCGCCCAAGGGGTAATGATGCAGGTGCTTGCCCTATTCTATGCGCAGAGTACCCGCAGTGCGGGGTCATACCCCCATTGGCCGGGCTGACCTATCCCATCCTGGCGTCACAGGGGTGACGCCAGGCCACATCACGCGAGAGCAAGGAAGACGAATCGTCGGCTACGGCGCCACGCGATAGGACCAGGCCATTTCTGCCAGCAGTCCACGACCGCCAGCGAGGGTCAGCGCCAGGTCCTGAATGCCCTGTTCCAGCGGCAGGTCCGCTGCGCCCTTGATCGACAGGTCCAGGCGTTGGGCGAACATCAGAAGCTTGTGCAGACGCTTGAGTGGCAGGCGACGGATGGCTTCCTGGTAGGCGGGGCGCCGACGGTCGAAGATCGGAGGCTTCTGGGCCTTGCAGGCGTGCTCGAAGCTCTGGCCCTGGTCCAGGTGCTGATGCAGCGACAGCAGGGTGCGAATCTCGCGGGTCAGGGCCCACAGGATGATCGGTGGCTCGGTACCCTCGGCGGCCAGTCCCGCGAGGATACGCAGGACGCGCTCGCGCTCGGCTTTCAGGCAGGCATCGACCAGAGTGAAGACGTCGTAGCGGGCACTGTTCTCGACCCCTCCGGCGACGTCACGGGGGGATACCTGAGCGCCGGGAGGAAGCATCAAGGCCAGCTTCTGCAGTTCCTGGTCGGCGGCCAGAAGGTTGCCCTCGGTGCGTTCACCCAGCAGCCGGGCGGCGTCCAGCGACATCGACAGACCGTGGCGCTGGGCGCGGTCCCTCAGCCAGAAACCCAGGCGGGAAGGGTCGACCGGCCACACCGGAACGAACAGCCCCAGCTTGTCGAGCGCCTTGAACCAGGCGCTCTTCTGCTCGCGGGCGTCGAGCTTGGCGCAGCTGACCAGCAGGATGTTGTCGCTGCCCTGTGCCTGTTCGGCGTACTCCTTGAGTGCCTTGCCGCCTTCCTGCCCCGGCTTGGCGCTGCCCAGACGCAGCTCGATCAACTTGCGCGAGGCGAACAGCGACAGGCTCGCCGCGGACTCGGTGAGGCGGCCCCAGGCGAAGTTGGCCTCGACGTGGAGCACCTCACGTTCCTCGACGCCCGACTCGCGCGCACGTGCCCGGACCTGGTCGCAGGCCTCCATGTGCTGCAGAGGCTCATCACCGGCGACGATGATGACAGGGGGCACGGACTTCGAAAGCGCGTCCGGCAGCTTGTCGGCAAAGACCTTCATGGGTGAATCAGACTTCCTCGATGGCGCGCAGTCGGTCGATCATCTGGCGTACGGCCTCGCGGCGGGCGTTTTCCAGGGCATCGGCGCGTAGCTCATCCTGGGACAGCAGGTTGTCGTCGGTGATCGAGAACTCTTCGAGCACCTCCACCGCCTGGCGATCGGCCAGGTAGGCGCCATCGCTTGCGCGCTGGATCGAGTAGGGAATCCGCAGCACCAGTTGCTGGTCCTGAGAGCCGGTGTCGAGCACGCCGACCTGACGGATGCTGACGTCTTCGCCACCCAGGTTGAGACGCAGCGACGCGGTCTCGTCGACGCGGGTGCCGAGGCTTTCCAGACGCTTGGTCAACTGCTCGGCGAAGGGGGTGTCGGCACCGTCGAGCGCCAGGCTGTCCAGGGACAGCACCTCGCCGCCGACGCCGCGCAGGTGGAAGCCGCAGCCCGCGAGCAGCAGGGCGGCGCCGGAGGCCAGGGTCAGACCAAGGAAGTGACGACGCTGCATGGGAACTCCTTGTCCAGCGTGAGGGAAAAACCGAAGGCACAGCCTTCGGCATCATGTCCTGGTATCACCGACAGTCTGACGCGGCGGGCGAGACGCCCGCCGCGAGCTGTCAGTTGGCGACGATGTTGACCAGCTTGCCCGGCACAACGATCACCTTGCGCAGGGTCTTGCCGTCGGTATGGCGCTGGACGTTGTCGTTGGCCAATGCCAGCGCTTCGACGGCGGCCTTGTCGGCGTCGGCGGGCACCTCGAGGCGCGCGCGCAGCTTGCCGTTGACCTGCACCACCAGCTCGATGCTGTCGCGCGCCAGGGCGCTTTCGTCGAACGCCGGCCAGGTGGCATCGATGACCGCGCCGTCATGGCCCAGTGAGCGCCACAGTGCGTGGCAGGCGTGGGGCGTGATCGGTGCCAGCAGCAGCACGCAGGCCTCGATCGCCTCGCGGCTGACTGCCAGGCCCTGAGGGCTGGTATCGCCGAACTTGGCGATGGCGTTGGTCAGCTCCATCACCGCGGCGATGGCGGTATTGAAGGTGGTGCGGCGGCCGATGTCGTCGCCGGCCTTCTTGATCGTCTCGTGGGTCTTGCGGCGCAGTTCGCGCTGGGCGTCGTCGAGCGAGGCGATGGCGGCGGCATCCAGCGCTGTCGGCGTACCGGCCTCCAGATGCTCGGCGACCAGACGCCACAGCCGCTTGAGGAAGCGGTGGGCGCCCTCGACGCCGGAGTCGGACCACTCCAGTGACTGCTCCGGGGGGGCGGCGAACATCATGAACAGGCGCACGGTGTCGGCACCGAAGCGATCGATCATGGCCTGGGGGTCGACGCCGTTGTTCTTGGACTTCGACATCTTCTCGATGCCGCCCATCTCCACCGGCTGGCCATCGCTGATCAGGGTGGCGCTGAGCGGGCGTCCCTTGTCGTCACGCTTGACCTCGACGTCGGCGGGGTTGAACCACTCCTTGCCGCCGTTGGCCTCGGGGCGGTAGAAGGTCTCGGCGATCACCATGCCCTGGGTCAGCAGGCGCTGGAACGGCTCGTCGGAGTCGACCAGACCGAAGTCGCGCATCAGCTTGTGGAAGAAGCGGGCGTAGAGCAGGTGGAGGATGGCGTGCTCGATGCCACCGATGTACAGATCCACCGGCAGCCAGTAGTTGGCGCGCTCGTCCAGCATGGCCTCCGGGTTGTCGGCGCAGCAGAAGCGCGCGTAGTACCAGGAGGACTCCATGAAGGTGTCGAAGGTGTCGGTCTCGCGGGTCCAGCCATCGCCCAGATCGCTGAACTCCGGCATCTTCTTGAGCGGCGAGCCGGAAGCGTCCACGGTGACCTCCAGCGGCAGCGCCACCGGCAGCTCGTCGTCGGTGAGCGGCACGGTCTGGCCCTCGGGGCCGTACTTGACCGGAATCGGCGCGCCCCAGTAGCGCTGGCGGGCCACGCCCCAGTCGCGCAGGCGGTAGTTGGTCTTGACCTCGCCGTGGCCGTCGCGCTCGAGGCGGCTGGCGATGGCGTCGAAGGCCGCCTGGAAGTCGAGGCCGTCAAACTCGCCGGAGTTGATCAGGCTGCCGTGCTCGACCCAGGCGCCCTGGGACAGGTCCGGGGCCTGGCCATCGGCGTCGGCGATCACCGCGCGGATCGGAAGGTCATACTTGGTGGCGAACTCCCAGTCACGCTGGTCGTGGCCGGGCACCGCCATCACCGCACCGGTGCCGTATTCCATCAGCACGAAGTTGGCGACATATACCGGCACACGGTCGCCGGTCAGCGGGTGGATGGCCTCGAAGCCGGTGGCCATGCCGCGTTTTTCCATGGTCGCAAGCTCGGCTTCCGAGGTGCCGCCGTGGGAGCACTCCTCGAGGAAGGCGGCGAGTTCGGGCTTGTCCTCGGCGGCCTTGATCGCCAGCGGGTGGCCGGCGGCCACCGCCACGTAGGTCACCCCCATCAGGGTGTCGGGACGGGTGGTGTAGACCCTGAGCGGCTCGTCGCCATCGACGTCGAAGGCCAGCTCGACCCCCTTGGACTTGCCGATCCAGTTGCGCTGCATGGTCTTGACCTGCTCGGGCCACTCGACCTTGTCCAGATCCGCCAGCAGCTCATCGGCGTAGTCGGTGATCTTCAAGAACCACAACGGGATTTCCTTGCGCTCCACCGGCGCACCGGAGCGCCAGCCACAGCCGTCGATGACCTGCTCGTTGGCCAGCACGGTCTGATCCACCGGGTCCCAGTTGACGGTGGACATCTTCTTGTAGACCAGGCCTTTTTCCACCAGCTTGGTGAAGAACCACTGTTCCCAGCGGTAATAGTCGCTGTCGCAGGTGGCGAACTCACGATCCCAGTCATAGGCGAAGCCCAGCGCCTTGAGCTGGGCACGCATGTAGTCGATGTTCTCGTAGGTCCACTTGGCCGGCGGTACCTGGTTCTTGATCGCGGCGTTCTCGGCCGGCATGCCGAAGGCGTCCCAGCCCATCGGCTGCATCACGTTCTTGCCCTGCATGCGCTGGAAGCGGCTGACCACGTCGCCGATGGTGTAGTTGCGTACATGCCCCATGTGCAGCTTGCCGCTGGGGTAGGGGAACATCGACAGGCAGTAGAATTTCTCGCGATCCTGATCCTCGATCGCCTTGAAACACTGGTTTTCATTCCAGAACTGCTGGGCGTCGTGTTCGATTTCGTGGGGCTTGTACTGGGCGTCCATCGCGGTCTTCGAGTACCTTGCAATCAAGGCGCGCCCAAGGCGGCGCGCAGGGTATGGGTATCGTCCGGCGGCAGGGTTGTGCAGAATCAAGGTTGATGCGGCCCTGTCACCGGCGCGGCAATGATGCCCGCAAGGATACCCCAGCAGCCCGGGGTCCGGCTATGGTGGGCCGCCAGTGTTCCGTTCGGGTTACCCCGAGCGGTCCTTGTCTGCATCAAGGAGGACACCGTCATGAGTGATCAACATTCTTCGTCCGGCGAACATCGTCTGCGCGACGGCTATGAGCGGGTACTGGCCCGGCTCAAGGAAGGGGCCGAGGACCTCACCTGGGACAATCTGCAGAAGGATCTCGATGACGCCGTGGAGTTCGAGGCGGAGCTCGAGGAGTACACCAAGGACGAACTGGCGCTGCTCAGGGCCTGGGTCGAACGTGATCTCAAGGACATGCGGCGCTACCTGGCTGCCGGCGGCGAGGGCGTGGCCAGCTGGCTCGGCATCGACCTGACCATCCTGTCGCGCAAGGTGGTCGACTCACTTTTGTCGATCGCCGATCGCAGCGTGATCGAGCGCGAGCAGCTCGAGGACGACCTTGAGGCCTCCCGTGCCGACTACACCGCCGGCGAACTGGCGGCGCCGGGACGCATGTCCTGCGTGCACTGCGACGCCGTGGTCGAACTGCACGGGGTCAAGCGCATCGAGCCCTGCCATCAATGCGGCCATCGCTACTTTGGGCGCGTCGGCTGACGTCCGCCGAACGCGCCGTCGGCGCAATATCAGGTGGCTATCGTCTGGCGTGCGGCTCAGGCCGAGACGGCCTGGGCCAGGCAGGCGATCGCCACCAGGACCAGCGCCGACATGACCAGAGCGTAGTGTAGATTGTGCTTCATCATGCGATAGCCACTGATCCCGTAGCGCCCCTGCAGTGACAGGTTAATGCCCGACAGCGGGCCGACGGCGGTGCCCACACCCCAGGATGCCAGGGCGACGAAACCGAACAGGGTCTGGTGGGGGCCATCCAGATCCAGCATCGAGGCCAGCACCGAGATGCCGATGATCGGGTGCAACCCGGCGATGGCGCTGGCAACGATGGCGACATAACTCAGCATGGCGGGCCCCACGCCAAAGTCGGCAAACAGCGTCCAGTCACCGTTGGTGGCGGCGGCGACCAGGATCGAGAGTCCCTTGGTCAGAAGTCCCGCACACAGAAACAGGGTGATTTCGCCGCGCATGCCCGGCAGTCGGTAGTGAAGGTGGCGAATAAGGCGTTCTCGGGTCGCTGTAGCGCCCCTGGCCAGGTTGGCGGCCAGCGCCAGTGTCGGCATCAGGAAGGTGATGATGCTGACGATGGTCAGAGACGGTGTGATGACGTAGTGAAACACCATCACCAGTCCGGCCACGCTGGCCGGCATCAGCAGACTGCGGGGGGACAGTGAAAAGCCGGGGACCTCGCTGACGTCGAAGCGGCGTGACAGTTCGAACACGCTGTAGAGTCCGCCGGCAAAGGCCAGCGGCAGTCCGGCGGCCAGCACCGTGGTGTATTCAAGCGATGGAGCCAGGGAGACCGCCACGCCCATGGCGGCGAAGAACGGCGACCACATGGCGGCGCTGGAAAGCCCTCGGTTGAGCCCCAGTAGCTGAACCTCGAGCAGACGACCGCGGCGCTCCAGGCGATCGCCGACCATGAAGACCGCGGACAGGTTGAGGATGGCCCCGAGCAGCTGCACCCCCAGCCAGGTCCCGGCCAGACCTCGGCGCCCGGTCACCGGTTCGCTGTTCGGTGGCCCCTCCGAGGGGCGCCCGATCAAGGCGATAAAGCTCACCCCTACCAGCATGGCCACCACGAAGGCGTTGCCATCGAGCAAGGTGGTGATGTCGGGGGTGGCGTCGAAGCCCACCACCGCCAACGCCAGAAAGGCAAGCCCCAGCACCGCCAGCACGCCGGCCTGCCACTGATTGCGCCGGGGAATGTCCGGCCACATCAGCAGGCTGGCGGCCCACAAGGGCAGGCTGACGCTCCAGCTCGGCAGCCCGTCGAGGCCCAGGCCCGCGATCTGCGTCAGCAGGCCCGCCAACGTCAGTGCGCCGGCCAGGCGGTGTCGCGGTGGAGGGGGAGGCATGCGAGTCATACAGACGTCCCTGTGGTGGTGCGCTCAAGGCTAGGCGGGGTTTGCCACGGCTTCCTGGTCGAGGCATTCGAGCAGCGAGCGGGC
Organism: Halomonas sp. EF61; assembly: GCF_040147045.1. Classification (NCBI taxonomy): domain Bacteria; kingdom Pseudomonadati; phylum Pseudomonadota; class Gammaproteobacteria; order Oceanospirillales; family Halomonadaceae; genus Halomonas; species Halomonas sp. EF61. Next base: position 99,767 of record NZ_JAMSHM010000003.1, read on the forward strand.
GGCGTTGGACAGGGTGCGGTCGCGGTGCACCAGGTAGCCGAGCGGGCGCTGTATCGCAGGCTCCTCGAGGGCCAGCCGGACCAGTCTTTCGCTGGCGATGTCCCGCTCGACCATGGGGTCGGGCAGTAGACTCCAGCCAAGCCCGGCCGAGGCCATCATCTTGAGGGTTTCCAAATAGTTGGTCGATTGTCCCACCCGCGGCGCCAGACCGTGCCTGGCCAGCCGCTCGAGGATCAGCTGGCGGGTGAAGGTCAGTGGCCCCGGCAACAGGGCGTCATGCTCGCACAGGGTCGCCAGGGTTACGCGGCTCTCCCGCGCGAGCGGATGCTCCGGGGCGGCAACGAAGGTCATGTCGTCGACCCACACTCTGGTGGCGCGAAGCTGAGGGTCGGGGTGGGCCGACAGGGTCACCAGGGCCACCTCGATATCGCCGTCCAGCACGCCCTGGTAGGCCTGCTCGGAGTCGAGAAAGCGCAGGTCGAGGCGCACCTCCGGGTAGCGCTTGACGTAGCTGCCCAGCACCGGCGGCAGCCGGTGCAGGCCGATATGATGGCTGGTGGCCAGGGTCAACTCGCCGCTGACCTCGTCGCTCAGGTTGCTCAGGGCCCGGCGGCTGTCATCGACCATGACCAGGATCTGGCGTGCCCGCGGCAGCAGCAGCCGTCCGGCTTCGGTCAGACTGACGCGGCGGCCGATACGGTCGAACAGGCGGGCGCGCGTCAGCGCCTCCAGGCTGGCGATACGCTTGCTGACGGCCGGCTGGGTGAGGTGCAGCTGCTCCGCCGCGCGGGAGAAGCTGCCGCTGTCGGCCACGGCGAGAAAGGCCTGCAGGCTCTGGGTATCCATGGCAGTGCTCCCGGGGCGGATGACGAGGGAAAGTGGCGACGATTTGCCGGGTAATGATGTATTCCACTTGGGAATCGTTTGAATAAATAACATGAATTGATTTTATTGGCGAGTGGCGCGACACTCGACCTATCCCATCCCCGGGCAAGGCCCGCGGGACCGGCAAACGACCGTTTTCGATCAATCGAGAGGGGCGGCTTCAGAACGACCGACAGGCCCACCGCCAGCGTGGCGCCTGGAGCCAAGCCCCCGGAGGAGACACCGCATGGCAGGCCAGACACTCTACGACAAGTTGTGGCGGCAGCACCTGGTCAAGGAGCGCGATGATGGCACCGCGCTGATCTATATCGATCGTCAACTGCTGCACGAGGTGACCTCGCCCCAGGCCTTTGAAGGTCTGCGTCTGGCCGGGCGCAAGCCGTGGCGGTTGGACGCCAACCTGGCGACCCCGGACCACAACGTGCCGACCACCGTGAAGGAGCGTTCCGAGGGCAACAGCGGGATCAAGGATCCGGTATCACTGATCCAGGTGCAGACGCTTGACGACAACTGCGAGGCCTTCGGTATCGAGGAGTTTCGCATCAATGACCCGCGCCAGGGCATCGTCCACGTGGTCGGCCCCGAGCAGGGTGCGACGCTGCCGGGCATGACCGTGGTGTGTGGCGACTCCCATACCGCTACCCACGGCGCCTTTGCCGCCTTGGCCCATGGCATCGGCACCTCCGAGGTCGAGCACGTGCTGGCCACCCAGTGTCTGCTGGCGCAGAAGATGAAGAACATGCAGGTTCGCGTCGAAGGCGAGCTGGGCGAGGGCGTCACCGCCAAGGACGTTGTATTGGCGATCATCGGCGAGATCGGTACCGCCGGTGGCACCGGCTACGCCATCGAGTTTGGCGGCAGCGCCATCGAGAGCCTGTCGATGGAAGGTCGCATGACGGTGTGCAACATGGCCATCGAGGCCGGAGCCCGGGTCGGCCTGATCGCGGTGGACGACACCACCATCGAGTATCTGGCCGAGCGCCCCTTCGCCCCCAGCGGCGAGCAGTGGGACGCCGCCGTGGCCGACTGGCGCGAGCTGGTCTCCGATGCCGACGCCGTGTTCGACAAGGTGGTGACGCTGGACGCCGCGTCCATCGAGCCTCAGGTCAGCTGGGGCACCAGCCCCGAGATGGTCACCGGTGTCAGCGGTGAGGTCCCGGATCCCGCCGAGGCCGATGACGACACCGCGCGCACCGGCATCACCCGGGCGCTTGAGTACATGGGGCTGTCACCGCGCCAGAAGATCACCGATATCCGCCTCGACAAGGTGTTCATCGGGTCCTGCACCAACTCACGCATCGAGGATCTGCGTGAGGCGGCCAAGGTGGCCCGTGGTCGCAAGGTCGCCGACAGCATCCAGCTGGCGATGGTCGTCCCGGGCTCCGGTCTGGTGAAGCGTCAGGCCGAGGAGGAAGGGCTCCACAAGGTGTTCATCGAGGCCGGCTTCGAGTGGCGTGAGCCCGGCTGCTCCATGTGTCTGGCGATGAACGCCGACAAGCTCGGTGCCGGCGAGCACTGCGCCTCCACCTCCAACCGCAACTTCGAGGGGCGTCAGGGTTACGGTGGTCGCACCCACCTGGTCAGCCCTGCCATGGCCGCCGCTGCCGCCATCGCCGGCCACTTCGTCGATGTGCGCCAGTTTGATTCCACCACCGCTCGCCAGGAGGCCTGAGCCATGCAAAAGTTCGAACGCCTCGAGGGTCTGGTCGCGCCGATGGATCGGGCCAACGTCGACACCGACCTGATCATCCCCAAGCAGTTTCTGAAGTCGATCAAGCGTACCGGTTTCGGCGTCAACCTGTTCGATGAACTGCGCTACCTCGACGAGGGCCAGCCCGGTCAGGACGTCAGTCAGCGCCCGCTGAACACGGATTTCGTACTCAATCAGCCGCGTTATCAGGGGGCCCAGGTGCTGCTGGCACGGCGCAACTTCGGCTGCGGCAGTTCCCGTGAGCACGCGCCCTGGGCGCTGGAGGACTTCGGCTTCCGCGCGGTCATCGCGCCGAGTTTCGCCGATATCTTCTACAACAATGCCTTCAAGAACGGCATCCTGCTGATTACTCTGCCTGAAGAGCAGGTCGACCGGCTGTTCGCCGAGGTCGAGGCCAACGAGGGCTACCGTCTCGATATCGACCTCGAGCACCAGCGTGTGGTGACCCCTGGCGGCGAGATCCTCGAGTTCGAGGTGGACGCCTTCCGCAAGCACTGCCTGCTTGAAGGCCTCGACGATATCGGCATCACCCTCAAGGACGAGGCCGCCATCGCCGATTTCGAGGCGCGTCATCGCACCGCTCGCCCCTGGCTGTTCCGCGAGCCGGCCAAGGCGTAGACCTGTCTCTCATCGACAGCTGGCCCCGCCCGATGGCGGGGCCTACGATTCTCTCGATCTTCATCTTTCTGCCAGCTTTCAGGAACCCCATCTCATGACCCGCAAGATTCTTGTCCTTCCCGGTGACGGCATCGGCCCCGAGATCACCGCCCAGGCCAGCCGCGTGCTCGAGGCGCTCAAGGCCAAGGGGCTCGACGTGGACGTGGAGGAAGCGCTGGTAGGCGGCGGCGCCTATGACGTCCACGGCGAGCCCTTGCCCGAGGAGACCCTGGCCAAGGCGCGTGCGGCGGACGCCATCCTGCTGGGGGCCGTAGGCGGCCCCCAGTGGGACACCATCGAGGACCTTTCCAAGCGACCCGAGAAGGGGCTTCTGGGGCTGCGCAAGGAGCTGGGGCTGTTCGGCAACCTGCGCCCGGCCATCCTGTATCCGCAGCTGGCCGAGGCCTCGACCCTCAAGCCCGAGGTGGTGTCCGGGCTCGATATCATGATCGTGCGCGAGCTGACCGGCGGTATCTACTTCGGCCAGCCCCGCGGCGTCGAGGAGCGTGACGGTGAGCGCGTCGGCTTCAACACCTACGTCTACAGCGAGAGCGAGATCGAGCGCATCGGCCGGGTGGCCTTCGAGATGGCGCGCAAGCGTGACAAGAAGCTTTGCAGCGTCGACAAGGCCAACGTGCTGGAGGTCACCATCCTGTGGCGCGAGGTGATGGAGCGCCTGTCCGCCGAGTACCCGGACGTGGAACTGTCGCACATGTACGTGGACAACGCCGCCATGCAGCTGGTGCGCGCGCCCAAGCAGTTCGACGTGGTGGTGACCGGCAACATGTTCGGCGACATCCTGTCCGACGCCGCCGCCATGTTGACTGGCTCCATCGGTATGCTGCCGTCGGCCTCGCTCAACGAAAGCGGCCAGGGCATGTACGAGCCTTGCCACGGCAGCGCCCCGGATATCGCTGGCCAGGGTGTCGCCAATCCGCTGGCCACCATCCTCTCGGTGGCGATGATGCTGCGCTATTCGCTCAACGAGCCTGCCATGGCCGAGCGCATCGAGGCTGCGGTGGGCAAGGTGCTGGATCAGGGCCTGCGCACCGCCGACATCGCCTATCCGGGCACCCGCCAGGTGTCCACCAGTGAGATGGGGGATGCGGTGCTGGCGGCGCTTTAACGCCTTTGTTAGTGGTGCTGGCGCCCGGCAATCGGGCGTCGCCCATCCTGACTGTGCCGGTGGCATCTGAAAGGTGCTGCCGGTTTCTGTATAATGATTGCCTCACTCGATTTCTGGAGGACTTCACATGTTGAAAGTCGGTTTCGTCGGTTGGCGTGGCATGGTGGGTTCCGTGCTCATGCAGCGGATGGTGGAAGATGGAGATTTCAACGGCATCGAGCCGGTCTTCTTCACCACCTCCCAGGTCGGTCAGGCCGGCCCCGACGTGGGTGTGGACGTGCCTCCGCTGAAGGACGCCTTCGACATCGAGGCGCTCACGGCGCTGGACGTGATCATCACCTGCCAGGGCGGCGACTACACCAAGAAGGTCTATGAAGACCTGCGCGGTGCCGGCTGGAAGGGCTACTGGATCGACGCTGCCAGCACCCTGCGCATGAGCGATGACGCCACCATCGTGCTCGACCCGGTCAACCGCAAGGTGATCGACGCCCAGCTCGACGCCGGTGCGCGCACCTTCGTCGGCGGCAACTGCACCGTCAGCCTGATGCTGATGGGCCTCGGCGGGTTGTTCGAGGCGGACATGATCGAGTGGATGACCTCCATGACGTATCAGGCCGCATCCGGCTCTGGCGCCAAGCACATGCGCGAGCTGCTCAACCAGATGGGCGGCCTGCGTGACAGCGTGGCAAGCGAGCTCAAGGATCCGGCCAGTGCCATCCTCGACATCGACCGCAAGGTCACCGAGGCGATGCGTACTGGCGCCATCCCCACCGACAACTTCGGTGCGCCGCTCGCCGGCAGCCTGCTGCCGTGGATCGATTCCAAGCTGGATAACGGTCAGAGCCGCGAGGAATGGAAGGGCTACGTCGAGACCAACAAGATTCTCGGTCGCCAGGACAGCCCGGTCCCCATCGACGGTCTGTGCGTGCGTATCGGCGCCATGCGCTCTCACAGTCAGGCGTTCACCATCAAGCTCAAGCAGGATGTGCCGCTCGACGAGATCGAGGAGCGTATCGCGAGCCACAATGAGTGGGTCAAGGTCATCCCCAATGACAAGGACGCCACCATCGATGGGCTGACGCCGACCGCTGCCACCGGCACCCTGAGCATCCCGGTGGGTCGTCTGCGCAAGCTGAACATGGGCGGTGAGTACCTCAGCGCCTTCAGCGTCGGTGACCAGCTTTTGTGGGGCGCCGCAGAGCCGCTCAAGCGCATGCTCAAGGTACTGCGCGAGCGCTAAGGCAAAGCACTATCGGATCGTCGGGGCGCCTTTTGGGCGCCCCGACGTCGTTCAGGGCCTCTGATGTGCGGGCCCATCGCGTTCTTTACATGATCGATCAGCAGCGGAGCAGGGCGCTTGGGCCAGACCACCGTTCGTTCATTCGTCAGGCGATTGCGCAGGCGGCCAGATGGGCCGGACGTTGCCAATCCCTGGCGCAAGAAGCCATTGGCCGACAACCTGACGGCCTATCTCGAGCTGATGCTGGAACACACCAGGGAAACGACCACCGCTGGCCCGCCCAGACTGCTGCTGGTGGCCGAAGCACTGGGCTTCAAGGGCGGTGGCGAGACGGGAATCCCGTTGTCGAGCCCGGCACTACTGCGTTCTTGTAAGCATCCCTTTATCGAGACGCTGAGACCGCACCTCGCCCTGGTACCGGAGGGCGGCAGCGAAGCCACCGCCACCATCGCCTGGGAGTGCTTCGCACGTCTTGGGATGACCCCGCTGGTGTGGAACGCCTTTCCCTTTCACCCCCATCAGATAGCGCGGACGCACAGCAACCGCGCGCCACGCGCAGCAGAGCTGAGCGAAGGCATCGACTGGCTCAGGCGGCTGGATCAGCTGGTCACTACTCACTCGACGCCGACGATGGTGGCCGGGGTTGGGCGAAAGGGCACCCTGGCGGCCCAGGCCGCCTTTCCCGAGCGAGAGGTCGTCGCCCTGCGCCACCCTTCCTACGGCGGCAAGGCCGAGTTCGAGCGCGGCCTCAGGCTGCTGATGAGTCGGCTGGATACTGCCGACCCTGCTCGCTAGGCGCTGTCCGAAAAGTCGACGAGCGAAGGTTAGACAAGGCAAAAATCGGTGAGAAAGCGCAGTTTACGGGGTGTAAATGAGCATTTTGATCCGATTTTTAACGCCGTATTACCGAGCGCAGGCACTTTTCAGACAAGCCGTAGGAAGCGTTCCCGACAGCATTACTCGGTCGAGACCGCTCGATTGATCTGCTTGCAGGGCGCGGTCTGACTGCGTGTCAGTCACAATTCGAAAGGTCGATGAGCCTAAGCACCTTTGGTGCACGCCTTAGATATCGGCAGGGATCGTCGTATCCTCCAGCAGAGTGCGCAAATCGTCGTTGATCGCTGGAGCCATCACGCTATCGAGAGAGGCCTGCGCCGCTGTCGGCGAGGGATTCGCATCATCGTCCAAAAAGGGAGTGATGGCGCGGTCAGTGAGTTTGCCAGCGCTCTCGTTGTCATCGAGAAGCTCGGCGATATCGAGTGGCTCGGCTGCGGGAGTGTCCTGGTTTGATCGTCCCTTCACCGGCGAGTCATCGTTGATGCGCACTAGCAGCTCACCCAGGGCGCTGTCGCCGTCGCTGTCGGTGATCCGGTAGCCAAAACTCAGATCCAGATTGTCCTCGATGTTGACTCCACCATGGTCCAGCGGGCGTGACAGGGTGACGCGGTAGGTGCCGTCCTCCACGTCCAGCAGCTCGACGTGAAGTGCTGTCCTGCCATCGGCGTCGAGTCCGGTCAGCTGCTTGCCCTCAGCGCCTGGCTGCCAGTCGATCCTTGTGCCACCGGAACGGATATCAGGAAGGTTGTGGGTTTCCCAGACCACGTCTCCGGCGCCGTCGTCTCCAAAGTCGTAGCCGAGGTTGCCCATGGCGACGGTTGCCTCGCCGGGTATGTCACCGATTCCACCGGGCTCGCCCCCTGGCAGGCCATCCTCATCGAGCAAGGCAAGTGGCGATGCGGTTGCAATGTCGTCATCACTCAAGGGCGTCGTTGGGCGATCGTCAGGTAGCAGTGATGCATTGACGCTGATGCGACCCTCGCTTGCGACGCTATCGCCATCACCATCGGTGGTGACAATCTGAAAGACCAGCTCTGCGTCTGAGGTGACGCTGGGACTGGCGTCCAGGGTGAAACTGCCGTCCGAGTGGACCGTCAGGCTTCCCTTCGGGGTAAAGATGCTTTGATCCAGATCGAACTCGGTGGTGCTGCCGACCAGGATCACCTTGGTGGATTCGACGCCATCGGCGCCACCGCGCTGGCGCCAGAAGCCGGTCACGCTGTCGCCAGCGTCCACGGCGACGGGTGAATCGATGGTAGTTGTCGGGGAGTCATCGTCAACCACGATGCCTACCCGTGCCGAAGCCTGATTGTTCTGCTTGTCGCGAATGGTGTACTGGACCGAAAAGGCCAGATCATCCTCGCTGCCCGTGATGGGATGATCCAGCGGTGCGCGCAAGGCAAGGCGATAGGTCCCGGCATCGATATCGGTAACGGTAAGGTGCAAGACGGTTTGCCCCTCGAGGGTCTTGGCTGCCAGGGTCCTGCCGCTGGGGGAAACGGTGTATTTCAGTGCCTCGCCCCGGGATGTCAGGCTTGGCAAGCCGCTGGATGACCACGAGAAAGGCGCGAAACTTGCCGGCCCCAGGCTGCCAAAGCTGTAGGGGATGGTGCCGGTGACCACCGTCTCGGACCCGCCAAGGTCGCTCGGGCCTTCGAGATTACCGCCGGGAAGCCCATCTTCATCCACCTTGGCGACCGTACTGATATCGTTTTCTTCCTCGAATTGGGGCGACAGGATGGTCGCGACAACGAGACTGTCCAAGCCAGATCGCATGGTAAAAGTCCTTGACGGTAGGTTCTGTAGAGGTTGTTTGCCGGGAAGTCGGTGCTCTGGCGAGTATGGAGGGTATGCTGAAGGAAGGGACCCCGCACCCAGGCATCCATTCTTGTCCTCACAGAGAGGGTAAGGCTATTGATAGAGGAGAGGGATTTAAGCTTACGTGTAATCAATGGCTTGGGATTTTTTTAGTGGAAAAAAAGAAAAAGATGAGTGATTTTCTGCCGATATTGTAAGCGGTTTAAGTAATGGTTGATGTGACAATGTATCAGGAAAAATAGCGTTGATTGCGTACATAGAGTCACGAGTAGAGCAGCAATGAGGGGCTTTAGGTCGCATGCGACCCGGTGCGCTGGCTATTTGCCTTCCACCAGTGAGATCACCAGGCCGACGGGCTCTGCATCAAGGCGCAGTACTGTCTGTCGTCGTTGTCGATGCCGCGCCAGTGTGGCTAGAAAGCTGTCGGGTTGGCGGCATGGCCGGATTCGACGGTTGCCATATGTCGCTCCATTTTACCTGAAGCCTTGCCGGCAGCATTACCGAGAATCCGACGATGGTCTGCATCGTTCAGCCTTCACGCATCGGCAGAAAGGGGGTAGTTCTACAGAACAAGAGGTTCCCGGCATTGCGGAGGCAATGATCGACGGTGGCCAGGTTGTGATAAAGAGAGCAGTGGATCGATAAGCAGAGACGCACCACTCGATGTCGAACCGAGTGGCACGTAGTGATTGCTGGGCTAGTTCATGAACCTGTCTGGTTTACTCCATGTTGAGCTGTCCGTCCTGAATTAGCTGGTTGAGGAAGTTGTCGCTGGACGATCCTGACATGCTGACGTTGGTCAGAGTGATAACCTGGTCGGCACCTGCACCGGAGGCCCCGATGCCACCGTCCGACTTTACCGACAGAACGGTGTTGTCTTCGTCCTGGCTTGCATGCAGGTAGTCAGACACATCCTCCTCGCTGGCGTCGTGGAGCAGATCGGATAGATCCAGAGTATCCGCATCAGCATTTGTCGCGGTATCTCCAAGGGTGAAGTTATTCACCACATCCATGGAGGGATTGGCTGATGTTCCCTCATCTCCCGACTGGAACACGATGGTGTCTGCACCGGCAGCCGCCCAGATTTCACTATCACCATCATCTGTGTTGCTGGTATCAAGGCTACGAGCCGATGCTGTTCTCGTGCTCGATCCGGAAGACGGCAACGCCAACTCAAGGTTTCCGTTGACCCTGTCTCCATCCCCATCGGCCCCTTCAACCGGCAGTGTCAGGGCTCCGCCATTGCCTCCTCCCTGGTCTCCCTTCTCAAGCCAGGAATATTCAAAGTCACCGCTCAGCGAGAATGCATACCAGTCATGTAGCCCCTTGAACTCCAGGGTTTCGAACGGCTCGTCAGTGGTTATCTCGAAGCGAGCAGTACTCGGGATGTTCATGATGCGCAGCGAGCCGTCGTCCAACTCGGTAATATCCAGGCGCGAGGTGATATCGCGGCCTGCTGTGTCGAAGAAGCGAATATCACCTCTGCTCAGGGACAGCACGTTTTCCTGGCCAGCTTCGTAGGGATGCCCACTGGTGGCGTTGCCATCCGGCGCCAGGCCAAAGGCCTTGATCGCGACCATGGGGAATTCCATTCTCTCGGCGCGCATCATGACGTCGCTGAAGAAGGTAACCCCACGATGATCTTCCCAGTTGGGACGATTGCTGGAGAAGGCTAGATCGTCGACAAAATCGATACGAATGATTTCGTTCTCGCCGGTCAGGATGTCGCTACCCACCGCCACGACGCCGTTCGCCTCGGACCTCAGGTAAGAAGCACTGCTCTGACCATCGTCTACCGACCACGCGGATACCACCACGTCCGGCGCGACGTCGCCATTTTCGTAGGCGAGGTAGCGAGACCCGAATCCGGATCCGCCCTGGAACTGGTACGGGACAAGGACCTCTTTGGTAGCGTCGCTAAGGTTGAGACTTGACTGCCCGATGGGGCCGATGCCGTCATCGAAGACGTTGACGGAGTAGCTGGAACCGTCCGCCGCCAGCGTGACCTCGAATGCCACGAAACCACCAGCGGTGGTCGCCTTGAGTGTCAGCCCATTACCACTCAGCTGATAGGTGAGGGTGTCGCCGTTGGAGGTCCTGACCGGCAAGCCACTCGGACTGGTTACCTGGGTACCCGCCACTGCTGAACCGAAGGTCAGCGAGCCGGCACCGTCGGCGCCAAAGAAGTTGATGTCGGCGGTGGCCCCATCGGTCATCTGACCGACCTGAACCGCTGAAGTCCTGGGTGAGTCGTCGTTGACCACGACGACCAGGTTGCCTTGTGCCGTGTCACCGTCGCTGTCCGTGATGGTGTAACTGACGTTGAAGCGCAGGTCGTCCTCGGTGCCTGCGATCGGGTGGTCGAGCGGCTGAGAAAGCACGGCTCGGTACTGACCCGTAGCGGTATTGAGGATGTCGATGGCGATGACGCGGTTGCCGGCTTCATCAAGACCCACCAGGGACAGGGCATTGCTGCTCAGGAAGTAGCGAATATCCTGACCGTCGGATGTCTGCGCAGGCAGACCTGAAGTGTCGGAGCCCCAGGCGAAGCCACCGCCGGCTGCGGGGCCATCGTCGCCAAAGCTGTAACCCAGCAGCCCCGTCACCACTACCGCCGTGCCTGCAACATCGCCATTGCCGCCTGCGTTTCCGCCTGGCAGCCCATCTTCATCGACCACGGCCACCACTGGAGCCGAGCCTTCGGTTTCTGGCGTGGAGGGCTCGGTGCCACCATCGGCGACCGAAACATTGAGGCTGCCGCCGACAGCGCTACCGTCACCGTCAGTGGCGGTGTAGTCGATGGTGGCGTTGCCGACGAAGCCGGGGTTGGGCGTAAAGGTCAGGGTGCCGTCGGGGTTCACCGCGACGGTACCGACACCCGCACCACCCTGGACGGTGGCTTTGGTGATGTCGCCGGGACCATCGGCGCCGAACCGGTCGTTGCCGAGCACATCGACGGTGACGGAACCGTCGTTGTCGGTAATGGCGATGTCGGGGTTGGCCACCGGCGTGTCGTCATCGACGGTAATGCGGATAGTGCCCGAGGCACTGTCACCGACCCTGTCGGTGATGGTGTAGCCGACGCTGAAGTTGATGTCGCTCTCGACACTGGGGTTGGAGTGATCCAGCGGCTTGGCCAGCACCACCTTGTAGTTGCCGTTGGCAACGTCGGTGAGCTGGACGGAGATGACACGGTTACCTGTGTTGTCAAAGCCAACCAGCGAACGCCCATTGCCGCTCAACGACCAGATGACTGGGCTGCCGCCGGAGGTCAGGACGGGGAGGCCGGCGGTGTTCCAGCTAAAGCTGCCGGGGCCGTCGCTGCCAAAGTCATAGCCCAGCGAGCCGGTGGCCGCGATCCGTTCGCCAGCCACGTCACTGATGCCACCGGCGATGCCGCCAGGCAGGCCGTCTTCGTCGAGCACCGCCTTGGGTGGCACGGTATGCGGATCTCCATCGGTTTCTGGCGTAGTGGGGCCGGAGCCACCATCTGTGACCGAAACATTGAGGCTGCCGCCGACAGCGCTGCCGTCACCGTCAGTGGCGGTATAGTCGATGGTGGCGTTGCCGACGAAGCCCGGGTTGGGCGTGAAGGTCAGGGAGCCGTCAGGGTTGACGGTGACAGTACCGACACCCGCGCCACCCTGGACGGTGGCATTGGTGATGCCGCCGGGGCCGTCGGCGCCGAACCGGTCGTTGCCGAGAACGTCGACGGTGACGCTGCCGTCATTGTCGGTGGTGGCGTTGTCGGCGTTGGCCACCGGCGTATCGTCATCGACGGTGATACCGATAGTGCCCGAGGCGCTGTCGCCGACGCTGTCGGTGATGGTGTAGCCGACGCTGAAGTTGATGTCGCTCTCGACACTGGGGTTGGAATGATCCAGCGGCTTGGCCAGCACCACCTTGTAGATGCCGTTGGCAACGTCGGTGAGCTGGACGGAAATGACACGTTCACCCGCGTTGTTGAAGCCGACCAGCGAACGACCATTGCCGCTTAGCGACCAGGTGACCGGGCTGCCGCCGGAGGTGAGGACGGGGAGGCCGGCGGTATTCCAGGTAAAGCTGCCGCGGCCGTCGCTGCCAAAGTCGTAGCCCAGCGAGCCGGTCGCCGCGATCCGTTCGCCAGCCACGTCATTGACGCCACCGGCGATGCCGCCAGGTAAGCCGTCCTCGTCGAGAACCGCTTTTGGCGGGGTGGTGTCGGGATTGCTATCGGTTTCCGGCGTGGTGGGGCCTGTGCCGCCGCCGCCGCCGTCGGCGACCTCGACGCTGAGGTTGCCGGTAACGGTGCTGCCATCGCCATCTGTGGCGGTGTAGTCAATCGTGGCGTTTCCGGTAAAGCCAGGGTGGGGAACAAAGGTCAGGGTGCCGTCAGGGTTGATGGTGGCGGTACCAACATCCGGGCCGCCCTGGACGGTGACACTGGTGAGCTCGCCGGGGCCATCGGCGCCAAAGTCATCGTTGTCCAGTACGTCAACCGTGATGGGCCCGCTGTTGTCGCCTGCGGCGGTATCGTCGCCCGGCACTGGCATGTCGTCATCCACGGTAACGCGGAGGATGCCCTGCGCACTGTCGCCGTCGGCGTCGGTGATGGTGTAGCCGACGCTGAAGTTGATGTCGCTCTCGACATCGGCTCGGGGGTGATCCAGCGGCTTGAACAGGTCGACCCGGTAGGTGCCGGCGGCAAGATCGCTCAGTTGAATCGAGAGGACCTGCTGTCCGCTGGCGCTGGTGCCAAGAAGTGAGCGTCCGTCTGCGCTGAGTGCCCAGCTGACCAGGCTTCCCTGGGAGGTCAGTACAGGCAGGCCGGCGGTGCTCCAGGTGAAGCCCCCTGGGCCGTCATCGCCGAAGTCATAGCGCAGCCGGCCGGTGGCGATGATGCGTTCGCCCGGGAAATCATTGATGCCGCCGGCGATACCGCCGGGAAGGCCATCTTCATCGACCACCGCCTTGGGCGATACGGTGGCAGAATTGCCATCCGTCTCGGGGGTGGTGGGGCCTATACCATTGCCGCCGGAGATGACGATGTGGGCACTTGAACTGAAGCTGTCACCGTCGCCATCCTTGGTGGTGATGTTGAAGTCGAGTGCGCCGCTGGCATCGTTGTCTGCGCTGAAACGCCAGGTACCGTTGGGGTTGACGATCAGGATGCCCTTGCCGGTATCGATCGGTGTGCCGAGCGGATACTCGTTGTCGTCGGCCTGGAGGTTGACGACGGTGTCGGCGACGCCGTCGGCTCCGCCTTGCTGTGACCAGGTGCCGGAGACGGTATCGCCGGCTTCCAGGCTCGAGGGAGCGATAACGGTCGTGGTCGGCGAGTCATCGTCGATATCCAGGCCCAGGCGTGCGGTGGCGCTATCACCATCACCATCGGTGATGGTGTAGTAGACCGAAAAGATCAGGTTGTTTTCGATGGTTTCGTCGGGATGGTCGAGCGGGTGGAGCAGCGAGACGCTGTAGCTGCCTGAGACAAGATCAGTCAGCCTGACTTGAAGTACGGTTGTGCCATCACTGCTGGAGGCGGATAGGATTCGGCCGCTTGGTGAAACCTGGTAGGAAAGAGGGGCACCGCCAGACGTCAATGCGGGGAGGTCGGTGGTTTCCCAGCGAAAGGGGTGGGTCGCGGCTGGGCCGTTGGCGCCGAAATTATAGCCCAGGGTACCGGTTGCCACGGTGTCCTGACCCGCCGCATCCTGGGGGCCGCCTGGAATCCCGTCGGGCAAGCCATCCTCATCCAGCAATGCCAGGGCGGTGACCTGGGTGGTGCTATCTTGCGCAAACAGAGTGGCAGCGGTGGACTGATTCAATGACGAATCGATGTTGAAATTCATTTGGCGATTCCTTGCATGGATTATCGTCAGTTCAGGCGAGGGATCGTTAAACGTATGCAAGAAGAATAGGTGGTGAAACTGTACTCATGGACGGGAGCGAATGTCTCAAAGTTTAGTGCGATACATGTGATAATAAATCGAATTGATGGGTTATTTGAGGGAGGGTTTATCGTATTTTATACTAAAATAATTTTTTTCTTCCTCGGACCTGCCCTGCTGTTTCCATTGAAGCCGATATCTGGGATGGTGCTGCCTGGATTGAGAGTGATCGTAGTGGCGGGCCGGCCTTGTCTTTCGCTTACAAAGCGACAGTTTTGTGCATCGCAGGCTGTTGCGGCGAGGATAGGCGAACGTGCTCAGTGAACGCTAGATGTGATGATTTAGTCGTGGTGCACGGTTCTGATTGCCTCTGTTGGTTTTCTTGTATAGCGAAGCCCTATCCGATAAGTTTAGAAGATATTGTTTTCCGCATGTTCGATATTATGACGAACAAGAATAGCATTGCGAGGCAATATATTTTGAATTTTTTATCTTGTTATTTTCTGAATTGGTGTGAAAGTGTTCCGGTTTTTTATGGGGGTTGGTTGTTCTGTGATCATTGATATGGGGTTGTTTCGAGGGTGTTTGTAAGAAGTTTTATGGTACTTAAGAAAGGGGTTTTTTGAGGTTTTAGTGTCAACTAGTCAGGTGAGTTGATATGGATTTTTTATATGAGTCGTTGGGACGAATGACGAATGACGAACGGCGAAGATATCAGTGAGTGCAGGGATAGCACTTGGTAAAGGCAGGTAGCGTATCGCGCTAGATAAGGCTTCACCCGGACAAGTCCGGGTGAAGACCTCGCGTTCCACCTCGAGAGGTGTTGCAGCTTACTCGACGTCTAACTGACCGTTATTGATCAACTGGTTGATGAAGTCATCGCTGGAGGCTCCCCCCATGCTGGTGTTGGACAGGGTGATAACCTGGTCTGCACCTGCACCGGAGGCCCCGATGCCACCGTTCGACTTTACCGACAGAACGATGTTTTCCCCGTCCTGGCTTGCATGCAGGTAGTCAGACACATCCTCCTCGCTGGCGTCGTGGAGCAGATCGGATAGATCCAGAGTATCCGCATCGGTATTTTTCGCGGTATCTCCAAGGGTGAAGTTATTCACCACATCCATGGATGGATTGGTGGACGTTCCCTCATCTCCCGACTGGAACACGATGGTGTCTGCACCGAAAGCCGCCCAGATTTGCCCATCGCCGCTGTCATCATCGTTGGCAGTAACGTTGCGAGCCGATGCTGCTCTCGCGCTAGCTCCGGAAGTCGGCAGCGCCAACTCAAGGCTTCCATTTACCGGATCTCCATCACCGTCGGTGCCTTCAACCGCAAGTGAAAGATTCTCATCACTTTTTTCCAGCCAAGTAAAGTCGAACTCGCCACTCTGCGTGAACTGGAGTTTGTCACCGAGTCCTTCGAATTCCAACGCCTCGAAAGGCTTATCGGTGGTTAGAACAAGTCTGGCTTCGTGCTGAATTCCGTTGATGGTGAGCGATCCATCCGCGTTCTCTGTAACTGATATATGAGAAGTAATGTCGTTGCCTGAAGAATCCAGGAAGCGCACATCAAAAGCGTCAAGGTCGAGCTTCTCATCTCTGTTCAGTTGATAGGGGTTTCCGCTTGTGTCGTCTCCATCCGGAGCCAACGTGAAAGCCGAAAGCTGGAACTTTGGGCTGTCGGGTTTTACCTGGTAAATCATCTGTTCGAAATGTGTGGCGCCACGGTGATTATCCCAGCTGGCCTCGGTGCCAGAGATTGCCAGGTTGTCGACAAAATCGAAACGAATAATTTCGTCGTCGCCAGTGATGAAGTTGGGGCCTTGGCCGATATGGCCCAGACCATCTATTTGAATGGCGCCAGCCTCACCGTTAGGGCCGGCGTTAGTCCGGAACGTCCAGTTAGACATTAGAACATCGGGGCTACCGTTCTCACCGTCGAAAGTGATGAATCTATGCCCTTGCCCATTTTGAGACTGCTTGTTGCCGTCCACATCAACCGACAAAGAAGAGTCACTTGTTGCCTTGATACCTTCGTCGTTAAGTGTCACCTCATAGCGGGATCCGTCTGCCGTCAGGCTAACTTCGAAAGCCACGAAACCTCTAGTGGTGACAGCCTGTAGCGTCAGACCATCGCCGCTCACTTGATAGGTGAGGGTTTCACCGTTCGAAGTGCGTAAAGGTAGTCCTCCCGGGCTCGTCACCTGGGTGCCCGCCAAGGCTGAACCGAAGGTCAGCGAGCCGGCACCGTCGGCGCCAAAGAAGCTGATGTCGGCGGTGGCCCCATCGGTCAACTCACCGACCTGGACCACTGATGCCTTGGGAGAGTCGTCATCGACAACGACGACCAGGTTGCCTGGCGCCGTGTCACCATCGCTGTCCGTCACGGTGTAGCTGACGCTGAAGCGCAGGTCATCCTCGATACCCGCGATCGGGTGGTCGAGCGGCTGAGAAAGCACGACTCGGTACTGACCCGTCGCGGTATTGAGGATGTCGATGGCGATGACGCGGTTGCCGGCTTCATCAAGACCTACCAGGGACAGGGCATTGCTGCTCAGGAAGTAGCGAATATCCTGACCGTCGGATGTCTGTGCAGGCAGACCCGAAGTGTCGGAGCCCCAGGCGAAGCCACCGCTGGCTGCGGGGCCGTCGTCGCCAAAGCTGTAACCCAGTAGCCCCGTCACCACTACCGCCGTGCCTGCGACATCACCATTGCCACCCGCGTTGCCGCCTGGCAGACCATCCTCATCGACCACGGCGACCACTGGAGCCGAGCCTTCGGTTTCTGGCGTGGTGGGCTCAGTGCCACCGTCGGCGACCGCGACGCTAAGGTTGCCGCTGACAGCGCTGCCGTCGCCATCGGTTGCGGTATAGGCGATGGTGGCGTTGCCGACGAAGCCGGGGTTGGGCGTGAAGGTCAGGGTGCCGTCCGTATTCACTGCGACGGTGCCGACTGCCGCGCCGCCCTGGACGGTGGCGTTGGTAATGCCGCCGGAGCCGTCGGCGCCAAGCTGGTCATTACCGAGCACATCGACGGTGACGGTAACGTCGTTGTCGGTGGTGGCGCTGTCAGCGTTGGCTACCGGCATGTCGTCATCGACCGTGATGTCGATGCTCCCCGAGGCGCTCTTGCCAACGCTGTCGGTGATGGTGTAGCCGACGCTGAAGTTGATGTCGCTCTCGATGTTGGGACTGGAGTGATCCAGCGGTCGGCTCAGTACTACCCGGTAGCTACCGCTGGCGACGTTGGTCAGTTGCACCGAAATGACACTATTGCCGTTGATGTCCGTGCCGAACAGGGAAAGCCTGTTGGCGCTTATCGACCAGTTGACCGGGCTGCCGCCGGAGGTCAGGGCAGGCAGTCCGGCGGTGCTCCAGGCAAAGCTGCCTGGGCCGTCGCTGCCAAAGCTGTAGCCCAGTGAGCCAGTCGCCACGGTACGCTCCCCCGGGACATCACCGACGCCACCGGCAATGCCGCCAGGCAAGCCGTCTTCGTCGACGACAGCATTAGGGGCGTTGGTATTGGGGTCGCCATCGCTATCGGGGGTGGTGGGGTCAGTGCCGCCGTCAGCGACCGACACATTGAGGTTACCGCCGACCGTGCTGCCGTCGCCGTCGGTGGCGATATAGTCGATGGTGGCGTTGCCGACGAAGCCGGGATTGGGCGTGAAGGTCAGGCTGCCGTCCGGGTTGACTGCGACGGTACCGACTGTCGCGCCACCCTGAACGGTGGCACCGGTTAACGCGCCTTGACCATCGGCGCCGAACTGGTCGTTGCCGAGAACGTCGACGGTGACGCTGCCGTCGTTGTCGGTGGTGGCGCTGTCAGTGTTGGCCACTGGCGTGTCGTCATCGACGGTAATGCCGATACTGCCCGAGGCAGTGTCACCGACGCTGTCGGTGATGGTGTAGCCGACGCTGAACTTGATGTCGCTCTCGACACCGGGGTTGGAATGATCCAGCGGCTTGGCCAGTACCACCTTGTAGTTGCCGTTGGCAACGTCGGTGAGCTGGACGGAGATGACACGGTTACCCGTGTTGTCAAAGCCGACCAGAGAACGCCCATTGCCGCTCAGCGACCAGGTGACCGGGCTGCCGCCGGAGGTCAGGGAGGGGAGGCCGGTGGTGTTCCAGCTAAAGCTGCCAGGGCCATCGCTGCCAAAATCGTAGCCCAGTGAGCCGGTGGCTGTAGTCCGTTCGCCGGCCACGTCGTTGATGCCACCGGCGATACCGCCAGGCAGGCCGTCTTCGTCGAGTACCGCCTTGGGGGGGGCAGTATTCGGATCTCCGTCGGTCTCAGGCGTGGTGGGGCCGGTGCCGCCGTCGCCGACCGCCACACTGAGGCTACCGCCGGCCGTGCTGCCGTCACCGTCAGTGGCGGTATAGTCGATGGTGGCGTTGCCGACGAAGCCGGGGTTGGGCGTGAAGGTCAGGGTACCGTCGGGGTTCACCACTACGGTGCCGACAGCCGCGCCGCCCTGGACTGTTGCGTTGCTGATGCCGTCGGAGCCATCGGCGCCGAACTGGTCGTTGCCGAGCACGTCGACAGTGACGGAACCGTCATTGTCGGTGGTAGCGACGTCGGCGTTGGCCACCGGCATGTCGTCATCGACCGTGATATCGATGCTGCCTGAGGCGCTGTCACCTGCACTGTCGGTGATGGTGTAGCCGACGCTGAAGTCGATGTCGCTCTCGATATTGGGGTTGGAGTGATCCAGCGGCTTGGCCAGTATCACCTTGTAGGAGCCGCTGGCGATGTTGGTCAGTTGCACCGAAATGACACTATTGCCGTTGCCATCCAGGCCGAACAGGGAAAGCCCGTTGGCGCTTAGCGACCAGTTGACCGGGCTGCCGCCGGAGGTCAGGGCAGGCAGACCAGTGGTGCTCCAGGCAAAGCTGCCGGGGCCGTCGCTGCCAAAGCTGTAACCCAGTGAGCCAGTCGCCACGGTACGCTCCCCCGGGACGTCACCTATGCCACCGGCGATACCGCCAGGCAGGCCATCTTCGTCGACCACAGCCGTGGGCGCGGAAGTACTGGGGTCGCCATCGCTATCGGGTGTGGTGGGGCCGGTGCCGCCGTCGGCGACTGCGACATTGAGGGTACCGCCGACCGCGCTGCCATCACCGTCGGTGGCGGTATAGTCGATGGTGGCGTTGCCGGCGAAGCCGGGATTGGGGGTGAAAGTCAGGGTGCCGTCGGGGTTGACGGTGACAGTACCGACACCCGCGCCTCCCTGGACGGTGGCTTTGGTGATGTCGCCGGGACCATCGGCGCCGAACCGGTCGTTGCCGAGCACATCGACGGTGACGGAACCGTCGTTGTCGGTAATGGCGATGTCGGGGTTGGCCACCGGCGTGTCGTCATCGACGGTAATGCGGATAGTGCCCGAGGCACTGTCACCGACCCTGTCGGTGATGGTGTAGCCGACGCTGAAGTTGATGTCGCTCTCGACACTGGGGTTGGAGTGATCCAGCGGCTTGGCCAGCACCACCTTGTAGTTGCCGTTGGCAACGTCGGTGAGCTGGACGGAGATGACACGGTTACCTGTGTTGTCAAAGCCAACCAGCGAACGCCCATTGCCGCTCAACGACCAGATGACTGGGCTGCCGCCGGAGGTCAGGACGGGGAGGCCGGCGGTGTTCCAGCTAAAGCTGCCGGGGCCGTCGCTGCCAAAGTCATAGCCCAGCGAGCCGGTGGCCGCGATCCGTTCGCCAGCCACGTCACTGATGCCACCGGCGATGCCGCCAGGCAGGCCGTCTTCGTCGAGCACCGCCTTGGGTGGCACGGTATGCGGATCTCCATCGGTTTCTGGCGTAGTGGGGCCGGAGCCACCATCTGTGACCGAAACATTGAGGCTGCCGCCGACAGCGCTGCCGTCACCGTCAGTGGCGGTATAGTCGATGGTGGCGTTGCCGACGAAGCCCGGGTTGGGCGTGAAGGTCAGGGAGCCGTCAGGGTTGACGGTGACAGTACCGACACCCGCGCCACCCTGGACGGTGGCATTGGTGATGCCGCCGGGGCCGTCGGCGCCGAACCGGTCGTTGCCGAGAACGTCGACGGTGACGCTGCCGTCATTGTCGGTGGTGGCGTTGTCGGCGTTGGCCACCGGCGTATCGTCATCGACGGTGATACCGATAGTGCCCGAGGCGCTGTCGCCGACGCTGTCGGTGATGGTGTAGCCGACGCTGAAGTTGATGTCGCTCTCGACACTGGGGTTGGAATGATCCAGCGGCTTGGCCAGCACCACCTTGTAGATGCCGTTGGCAACGTCGGTGAGCTGGACGGAAATGACACGTTCACCCGCGTTGTTGAAGCCGACCAGCGAACGACCATTGCCGCTTAGCGACCAGGTGACCGGGCTGCCGCCGGAGGTGAGGACGGGGAGGCCGGCGGTATTCCAGGTAAAGCTGCCGCGGCCGTCGCTGCCAAAGTCGTAGCCCAGCGAGCCGGTCGCCGCGATCCGTTCGCCAGCCACGTCATTGACGCCACCGGCGATGCCGCCAGGTAAGCCGTCCTCGTCGAGAACCGCTTTTGGCGGGGTGGTGTCGGGATTGCTATCGGTTTCCGGCGTGGTGGGGCCTGTGCCGCCGCCGCCGCCGTCGGCGACCTCGACGCTGAGGTTGCCGGTAACGGTGCTGCCATCGCCATCTGTGGCGGTGTAGTCAATCGTGGCGTTTCCGGTAAAGCCAGGGTGGGGAACAAAGGTCAGGGTGCCGTCAGGGTTGATGGTGGCGGTACCAACATCCGGGCCGCCCTGGACGGTGACACTGGTGAGCTCGCCGGGGCCATCGGCGCCAAAGTCATCGTTGTCCAGTACGTCAACCGTGATGGGCCCGCTGTTGTCGCCTGCGGCGGTATCGTCGCCCGGCACTGGCATGTCGTCATCCACGGTAACGCGGAGGATGCCCTGCGCACTGTCGCCGTCGGCGTCGGTGATGGTGTAGCCGACGCTGAAGTTGATGTCGCTCTCGACATCGGCTCGGGGGTGATCCAGCGGCTTGAACAGGTCGACCCGGTAGGTGCCGGCGGCAAGATCGCTCAGTTGAATCGAGAGGACCTGCTGTCCGCTGGCGCTGGTGCCAAGAAGTGAGCGTCCGTCTGCGCTGAGTGCCCAGCTGACCAGGCTTCCCTGGGAGGTCAGTACAGGCAGGCCGGCGGTGCTCCAGGTGAAGCCCCCTGGGCCGTCATCGCCGAAGTCATAGCGCAGCCGGCCGGTGGCGATGATGCGTTCGCCCGGGAAATCATTGATGCCGCCGGCGATACCGCCGGGAAGGCCATCTTCATCGACCACCGCCTTGGGCGATACGGTGGCAGAATTGCCATCCGTCTCGGGGGTGGTGGGGCCTATACCATTGCCGCCGGAGATGACGATGTGGGCACTTGAACTGAAGCTGTCACCGTCGCCATCCTTGGTGGTGATGTTGAAGTCGAGTGCGCCGCTGGCATCGTTGTCTGCGCTGAAACGCCAGGTACCGTTGGGGTTGACGATCAGGATGCCCTTGCCGGTATCGATCGGTGTGCCGAGCGGATACTCGTTGTCGTCGGCCTGGAGGTTGACGACGGTGTCGGCGACGCCGTCGGCTCCGCCTTGCTGTGACCAGGTGCCGGAGACGGTATCGCCGGCTTCCAGGCTCGAGGGAGCGATAACGGTCGTGGTCGGCGAGTCATCGTCGATATCCAGGCCCAGGCGTGCGGTGGCGCTATCACCATCACCATCGGTGATGGTGTAGTAGACCGAAAAGATCAGGTTGTTTTCGATGGTTGCGTCGGGATGATCGATCGGGCCGAGCAGCGAGACGCTGTAGCTGCCTGAGGCAAGATCGGTCAGCCTGACCTGAAGAAGGGTGGTGCCATCGCTGGTAGAGGCGGACAGTGTCCGGCCGTTTGCGGAAACCTGATAGGAAAGGGCCTCGCCGCCAGATGTCAATGAAGGAAGGCCGGTGGATTCCCAGCGAAAGGGGTGGGTCGCGGCTGGGCCGTTGGCGCCAAAATTGTAGCCCAGGGTGCCGGTTGCCACGGTGTCCTGACCCGCCGCATCCTGTGGGCCGCCAGGAATGCCATTGGGCAAGCCATCCTCATCCAGCAGCGCCAGGGCGGTGACCTGAGTGATGCTGTCCTGCGCCAGCAGTGTGGCAACGGTGGACTGATTCAATGATGAATCGGTGTTGAAATTCATGAGGTTATTCCTTGCGTGACTGCCGTTGGTGTAGGCGGGGGCTCGTTAAACGTATGCAAGAAGAATGGATGGTGACATTGTCCTCATGGACGAGTGCAAGGAATTTAGGATATAGCGAGTAATAAGAGGAGCTGATGTCAGAAATTTGGGACAATTTATAAAGGAAATATTGTCTCTTTTTTGCTTTAAAGGGTTTTTCCTTACATGGATGTTTTCCAGGTCTGGTGCCGAGGTCGCGATGCGGGATTTTGCTGCCGCTGCTGGGGGCAAGAATAGTGGGAAGCTGGTCCTGAGGCGTACGCGACAAGTGACAGTCATGCGCACCGATGGCTGGGCGGTCTCAATGAGCAAGTGCAACACCTGATCGATCAGGTACGCTATCGCTATGACTCATTGCTACCACCACCTTACTGCTGAAGAACGTGCCACCATCATGCTGATGCGTGAAGGTCACTCGATACGCTCCATCGCCAAGTTCCTTGGGAGAGCTGCCAGCACGATTTCTCGAGAACTGGCTCGGCATGCGGTACCTTCTCATGCTGGCTATGACGCCAGTCTGGCGGGTTTCAGGGCCACGCTGACGCGACATCGAGCACGACGACAATCTAAGTTGCGCCTTGGTACGCCTCTCTTCGATCTGGTGACCTACCTGTTGCGCAAGTACTGGTCTCCTAGGCAGATAGCCATCACACTGAAGCGCATGTATCCAAATGACCCTACACGTCAGGTCTCCCACGAGGCCATCTACAACGCGCTCTATGTGATGCCCCGAGGCTCGCTGAAAAAAGAGCTCATTGCTTGCCTTCGGCAGGGGAAGGGAAAGCGGCGTCCACGCAGTCGTGGCAAGGATCGTCGCCGCCAAATTCCTGACTTGGTCAGTATTCATCTCCGGCCGCCTGAGATCGAAGATCGGTTGATGCCCGGGCATTGGGAAGGCGACCTCATCATGGGGGCCAGCAACCGTTCTGCCGTAGGCACGTTGGTTGAGCGCACGACACGCTTCGTCATCCTGGTGAAAATGGACGGTACGACCGCGACGGATGCGATGGTCGGCTTTAGTGACAAATTGAACCGTGTTCCACGCTCACTACGGCTGTCGATGACCTACGACCAAGGGAGCGAGATGGTCAAGCATGCCGAAATAACCCAACGTACCGGGACAGCCATCTACTTCGCCGATCCACACAGCCCGTGGCAACGTGGGTCTAACGAGAATACCAATGGTCTGCTTCGACAGTATCTGTCCAAAGGAACAGACCTATCGACCTACACCCAGGAGGAGCTCGATGAGATCGCAGACTCACTCAATACCAGGCCTAGAGAGACGTTGAACGCCAAGACGCCTCTGGAGGTATACGCGGAGGTTCTCCAGAAGTCAGTGCCCGGATCTCCGGCACTCCAATAGTGTTGCGCTTGTAGGTTGAGACCGCCCTGCCACCGCGCGCATAGATGAAAATGACCGTTTTGTGTTGGCGGTGAAGGTTAGGTTGTGGAATGCGGGTCTGGTCACCTTTCTCGATTATCTTGTATCCGCCAAGTCGTATGTCCTTCTTTCACCATCTCGACGAACGTACTCCACCAATTTTAGCAGATAGGTGTTTTTAATAAGGCGCGCGGTCGTAGAGGGGGCGACAATAATCAAGTTTGGTAGTAGTTCATGGTGGTAAGAGCTTCACCCGGCCAAGGCCGGGTGAAGTTTCTGCACTACCTAATAGTGAAACGTTGTAGGTTACTCGATATCCAACTGCCCATCCTTGATCAACTGGTTGATGAAGTCATCGCTGGATGCTCCGCCCATGCTGATGTTGGACAGGGTAATGACTTGATCAGCGCCTTCACCAGAGGTGCCGATGCCTCCGTCTGATTTCACTGAAATGACGGTGTTACTTCCCTCCTGGCTGGCGTAGAGGTAGTCGGATATATCGGCTTCGCTGGCATTTTCCAGCAGATCGGATACATCGATCTTGTCGGCTGCTGTGTTGCTGGCAGTGTTGCCCAGCGTAAAGTCCTTGATTTCGTCCTTGGCCGGGGAACCAGAGGTTCCTTCATCACCTGACTGGAAGGCAACTGTGTCAGCGCCAAGTCCAGTCCAGATCTCATCATCCCCTGCGCCACCGACCAGGACGTCGTTACCACCTCCGCCGATGAGTACGTCATTGTTGGCTGCGCCGTTCAGGACATCGTCGCCACCATCCGCTTCATTGGCCCCTGTTAGTGCTGCATAGTTGCCTTGGATGTACTCGATAATTTGCTGCTCGGAAGGGTCCTGGCCAGCGTTTTCGCTCCATTTGAGGAAGTCGAGAAGTCCTTGGTAACTTAGTCCGTCATGTTCGCCGGCAGCAAACTCCTCTCCGGTGTCGCCATTGGTCCACGCCAGTTGGTCGGAGTTGATCCTGTCCCCGAAGATCACGTCTTTGCCTGAGGTGCCATTCAGGATATCGTCGCCGACAGGGATGTTGGTATCAAGATACGATCCAGTCTGAAGCGCGATTTCAAATTCGCTTTGATTGGTTATGTTGACCGGCTGCCCGACTTCGCTGGTAACGCTGCCTCCTTGGAGGTTGACGGTGGCTGTGCCAGTGACGCCGGAGCTGTCGAGCATGGCATTGATCACGTCGCCCTGTGGATTCTGCGTCAGCGCATGAGGATCGATGCCGATGGTTTCCACCGCACTGAACTCTGATAGTTCCTTGAAGGCGTTGACCGCCTCCTGGACCGTCCAGAAATTCGCCTTGTTTTGTGGGCCGCCAATCGATCCGTCGTCTCGGGTAAATACGGTAGGCTCACCGTCAGTCAGCAGGTAGGTCAGGTTTTCAAAGCCATCGGTGGGCTGGTTCTGGAAGAAGCTGATGGCTTTTCTTAGCCCTGCTTCGGTATTGGTGTCATGGGCCAAGGTGATGCTGTCGAGATACTGCCCCCACGGGCCAAGGTCGTCGGCGTCGAAGTCCTGGAAGTCCCGCTTGTCGGCGGTACGGTTGAAATCGATGAGGGTGAGATGGACAGTGCCGTCATGGTCGGCTAGTTTTTCCGCGAAGCTCTTCAGGGCAGCACGGGCGACATTGATGCGTATCTCTCCGGAAGCCATGGGGTACATGCCGCCCATTGACTGAGAGGAATCCAGCACAATGGCGATGTTATAGTC
Organism: Halomonas sp. EF61; assembly: GCF_040147045.1. Lineage (NCBI taxonomy): Bacteria > Pseudomonadati > Pseudomonadota > Gammaproteobacteria > Oceanospirillales > Halomonadaceae > Halomonas > Halomonas sp. EF61. The sequence continues at coordinate 125,230 of NZ_JAMSHM010000003.1, forward strand.
CTGACCATCCTTGACGATCTGACGTATTCCTCCCTGGTCCCCTATCTGGACGTCGTTCCCTGCGCCTGTGGTGTTGATGTCGTTATCATTGTCCCCGACAAACAGTTCATTGATGGTGACGGTGACCTGGCTGGTGGCAACATCGTTGTCACCATCTGTCAGGGTGTAGTCGATGACCGCTTCACCGGAAAAGTCCTTGTTAGGGGTGAACGTCAGGGTGCCATCTGGATTGATGACGACGGTTCCTGTATTGGCCCCACCCTCCACCGTGGCCGAGGTTACGTCGGCACCGTCCGCTCCAGTGCCATCGTTGGCCTTCACGTCGATGACGACAGGTGATTCGGTGGCTGTGAACGCCGAGTCCGGTGCGGCGATGGGTGTATCGTCGTCGATGACGACCTTCAGCACGCCAGCGGCGCTGTCACCGTCGCTGTCGGTAACCGTGTAGCCCACATCAAAGGCGAGGTCATCTTCGCTGCCTGCAACATTGTGTTGAAGAGCCTGCGATAACGTGACCTTGTAGTCGCCGGTTGCCGGATCCAGCATGGCAATGGTGATCACTCGGTTGCCGTCTTCGTCAAGACCCAGAATGGAGCGTCCGTTGCTGCTCAGGAAATAGACCACGTCCTGGCCTTCGGCGGTGGTCGTGGGAAAGCCTGAGGTGTCGGAGCTCCAGCTGAATCCACCGTTGGCAGCAGCACCGTCGACACCGAAGTCGTAGCCCAGGGTGCCGGTAGCAGTGGTCTTTTCTCCCGCCACATCCTGCGGGCCGCCAGCAACGCCGTTGGGCAGGCCGTCTTCATCGACAATGGCCTTGGCTGGATTGGTATTGGGGTCGCCGTCGGTTTCCGGGGTGGTGGGGGTGTCGTCGACATCGTCACTGTCGACCGCCACGGTGAGTTGGCCGTCGGTGGTGTCGCCGTCACCGTCGGTGCCGGTATAGTCGATCACCGCGTTGCCGGTAAAGTCGGGATTAGGCACGAAAGTCAAGGTGCCGTCCGGATTGATGGTGACCGTACCCACGTCTGAACCGCCATCGACGGTGGCGTCGGTGATTGAGCCCGGGCCATCGGCGCCATTGTTATCGTTGCCGAGGACGTCTACGGTCACCGGAGTATCACTGTCTGTGCTGGCGGCGTCGTTGCTGGCGACCGGCATGTCGTCGTCGATGGTCACCTTGAGCACGCCGGAGGCGCTATCGCCGTCGCTGTCAGTGATGGTATAGCCGACGTCGAAATTGATGTCATCCTCGACATCCGGGTTGGAGTGATCCAGCGGCTTGGCCAGTACGACCTTGTAGCTGCCATTGGCGACGTTGGTGAGCTGGACCGAGATCACACGATCGCCATTGCCGTCGAAGCCCACCAGCGAGCGACCGTTACCACTCAGGGTCCAGGTCACCGGGCTGCCGTTGGAGGTGAGGCTCGGCAGATTGGTAGTGCTCCAGCTAAAGCTTCCCTGGCCGTCGTCACCGAAGTCGTAGCCTAGCGAGCCGGTAGCGGCAGTATTTTCGCCGGCCACATCGTTGATGCCGCCAGCAATGCCTCCGGGCAGGCCGTCTTCATCGACAATGGCCACGGCTGGATGGGTATTGGGGTCGCCGTCGGTTTCCGGGGTAGTGGGAGTGTCGTCGACATCACCACTTTCGACGGTCACGGTGAGCTGACCATCGGTGGTGTCGCCGTCACCGTCGGTGCCGGTGTAGTCGATCACCGCGTTGCCGGTAAAGTCGGGATTAGGCACGAAAGTCAGGGTGCCATCCGGGTTGACGGTCACCGTGCCTACTCCTGGACCACCAGTGACGGTGGCGTCGGTGATGGAGCCCGGGCCATCGGCGCCGTTATTGTCGTTGCCGAGGACGTCTACGGTCACCGGAGTATTACTGTCGGTGCTGGCCGCGTCGTCGTTGGCGACCGGCATGTCGTCGTCGACGGTTACCTTGAGTACGCCGGAGGCGCTATCGCCGTCGCTATCGGTGATGGTATAGCCGACGTTGAAGTTGATGTCGTCCTCGACATCAGGGTTGGAGTGATCCAGCGGCTTGGCCAGTACGACCTTGTAGGTGCCATTGGTAACGTCGGTGAGTTGAACCGAGATCACGCGATCGCCATTGCCGTCGAAGCCCACCAGCGAGCGACCGTTACCACTCAGGGTCCAGGTCACCGGGCTGCCGTTGGAGGTGAGGCTCGGCAGATTGGCTGTACTCCAGCTAAAGCTTCCCTGGCCGTCGTCACCGAAGTCATAACCCAGCGAGCCAGTGGCAGCAATTCGTTCTCCGGCCACATCGTTGATGCCGCCGGCAATGCCGCCAGGAAGCCCGTCTTCATCGACAATGGCCTTGGCTGGATTGGTAGTGGGGTCGCCGTCGGTTTCCGGGGTAGTGGGGGTATCGTCTGCATCACCACTTTCTACCGTGACGGTGAGCTTACCATCGGTGGTGTCGCCGTCACCGTCGGTGCCGGTGTAGTCGATCACCGCGTTGCCGGTAAAGTCGGGATTAGGCGCGAAGGTCAGGGTGCCATCCGGGTTGACGGTCACCGTGCCCACTCCTGGGCCACCGTCGACGGTGGCGTCGGTGACAGTGCCCGGGCCATCGGCGCCGTTGTTGTCGTTGCCGAGAACATCGACGGTCACCGGAGTATCGCTGTCGGTGCTGGCGGTATCGCTGTTGGCGACCGGCATATCGTCGTCGACGGTCACCTTGAGTACGCCGAAGGCGCTGTCGCCGTCGCTGTCGGTAATGGTGTAGCCGACGTTGAAGTTGATATCGTCCTCGACATCAGGGTTGGAGTGATCGAGCGGCTTGGCCAGCACGACCTTGTAGGTGCCATTGTCGACGTCGGTGAGCTGAACCGAGATCACGCGATCACCGTTGCCGTCGAAGCCCACCAGCGAGCGACCATTACCACTCAGGGTCCAGGTCACCGGGCTGCCGTTGGAGGTGAGGCTCGGCAGGTTGGCGGTGCTCCAGCTAAAGCCGCCCTGACCGTCGTCACCAAAGTCGTAACCCAGCGAGCCAGTAGCAACGATTCGTTCTCCGGCCACATCGTTGATTCCGCCGGCAATGCCGCCAGGAAGCCCGTCTTCATCGACGATCGCCTTGGCCGGATTGGTGTTGGGGTCACCATCTGTCTCAGGAGTCGTGGGAACGCCGTTGCCACCGCTGCCGCCGCCACCGATGTCGATGTGTCCGTTGCAGCTGGTGCTGTCTCCGTCGCCGTCGGTAGTGACAATCTGGAAGTCCAGCGTACCCTCCGCATCCGGGGCGGCAGTAAAGCTCCAATTACCGTTGGGCTTGACTGTCAGGGTACCGTTGCCGGTATCGATGGGGGAGCCGAGGGGGTAGTCGGTGGTGTCGCCGGGCAGTTTTACAGTGGTACCGGTGACCCCATCGGCGCCTCCATCCTGTGTCCAGGTCCCGGTCACGGTGTCACCGGGTTCAATCGATGAGGGAGTGTCGATGCTATTGGTAGGGGTGTCGTCGTCAATATCCAGGGCCAGTCTAGCGGAGGCCTCGTCTCCATCACTGTCGGTAATGGTGTAACGGATCGAAAAGACCAGGTTGTCTTCGGTACCTTGTTGCGGGTGGTCCAGGGGGCCCAGCAGGGAAACCTTGTAGCTGCCAGTGTCGAGATCCGTCAACTTGATGTGGAGGATCGGTGTGCCGTCAGGAGTCCGTGCGGTCAGGGTCTCACCGCTGGGTGATAGCTGGTAGCTCAGCACCTCGCCACCCGAAGTCAGTTCAGGCAGGCTGGCCGGGTCCCAGCGAAAGGCGCCTGATGCAGCGGGGCCACTCGCACCGAAGCTGTAGCCAAGTGTGCCGGTGCCCGTAATGGCCTGGCCGGGGGCATCTCCTGGGCCTCCTGCGATGCCATCGGGGAGTCCGTCCTCGTCGAGTGCCGTCAAGGCGCTTACTTCACAATCGCATTCCACTGCTAGTAAGGCGGCGAGAGTTGCATGGGTCTGTGTCGTGTTGGTGTCGGAATTCATTGCGATTTCCTTGCATATTTTAGGTTAAATGCTACAGACGTCGCCCAAACATATTCGAGTGAAACTGTCGCAAGTATTGTACTGATGGGCTAGGACGAGATTGCGAATATATAGATGAATGTGTAGGGCTTTTTTTCACCAAACAAAAAGATAGATATCTCTTTTTTAACTTGTTTTTTTGCCTTTATTTTTCAGCGTATTTCTCATTAAGTGTGCAGTCTTGATTTGGCGGGTGGCGGCGAGTCATTGCACATCTGAACTTGATAGAAAAGCTGGATGGGCAAAAGTAAGTGATTCCAGGGAGAAGAAAGTGAGAAAAATTACGCTAAGAGAGCTGGAGGGGGGCACCACAGAAGTCGATAGAGCGTAGTTGGAGTGTCGTCGTTGGCTTCCAGGTCGCTGAAATACGATGTGAGGCAGTCGGAGGCGTAATGGCCAATCGTTCCCCGAACATGGTGATCCCCATTGTGGGAATAGGCGCAGGAGGACGTGTGCAACGACTTGAGAAGCGCCGCTACTGGCCGCATGGCCGGTGATAAGGGATAATGCGTCCCTCGTTGTCTCCACCGCTTTCTTTGCTCAGCAGGTCGTATGTCCTTCTTTCACCATCTTGATGAACGTACCCCCCTCAAGGGTCGTCTGGCGCTCAGCGTCGAGTACGACGGTACCCACTATTGCGGTTGGCAGCGGCTCAAGCACGCCCCGTCGGTGCAGGGGGCGGTGGAGAAGGCGCTGGCCAAGGTGGCGGGTGTGCCGATCACGTTGCATTGCAGCGGACGCACCGACTCAGGCGTGCACGCGACCCGCCAGATCGCCCACTTCGACCCGCCGGTGGAGCGTTCCGAGAAGGCCTGGGTGTTCGGCGGCAACGCCAACCTTCCCCGAGACGTGGCGATCCGCTGGATTCGCGAGGTGCCCGACGAATTCCACGCCCGCTTCAAGGCGTTGGGCCGGCGCTATCGCTACGTCATCCTCAATCAGCCGAGTCGCCCGGTGCTGGAGCGTGCCAACGCCACCTGGTGCCGCGACCCGCTGAATGCCGACGCCATGCACGAGGCCGCCCAGGCGCTGGTCGGCGAGCACGATTTCTCGAGTTTTCGTGCGGCTGGCTGTCAGTCGAAGACGCCCTGGCGCCACCTGCACTTTATCGAGGTGCATCGCCACGGCCCGCTGGTGGTGGTGGACCTTCAGGCCAACGCCTTCCTGCACCACATGGTGCGCAACATCGTCGGCGCGCTGGTGACGGTGGGACGGGGTGAGCAGGGCACCGACTACATCGCGCGACTGATGGCACTCAAGGATCGCAAGCAGAGCGATGTGACGGCGCCAGGCTGTGGGTTGCACTTCGTCGACACCCTGTACGACCCCGAGTGGCAACTGCCCGCCGAACCCTTGGGGCCGAATCTGCTGGCCTTCCTGGGGGAGTGGACAGGAGAGCGCCCGCTGCCGGACTGCCCCATGGTGGAGTTTCGCCGCGGACGTCCGATCGCCGAGACGCGCAGGGCGGTACGTGCCGAAGAGCTCGCCGACGGGCTCGCCGACGGGCTCGGCGACGGTTTCGCTGAAGGACCTGCCGGCGCTTCGGCGGCGCACGCCGCGGACAAGGAGTCCTGATGATTGCTTCCGCGCACCGTACCCGCGTCAAGTTCTGCGGCTTTACCCGCGAAGAGGATATCGACGCCGCCGTGGCGTTGGGCGCCGATGCCTTGGGCTTTGTGCTGTGGCCCGGCAGCAAGCGGGCGGTCAGCCTGGAGCGGCTGGCCGAACTCGCGGCGCGGGTGCCGGCCTTCGTCACCCGGGTGGGGCTGTTCGTCGATGCCGACGACGAGACCATCGAAAGGGCACTGCCGTGTCTCGACCTGCTGCAGTTTCACGGTAGCGAGAGCGCCGAGGCCTGCGAGCGCTTTGCGCGCCCTTATATAAAGGCGCTGAGAATGCGCGACGGCCTCGATCTGCACGAGGCCGAACGCACCTACGCCGGCGCCCAGGCACTGCTGCTGGACGCCTATCGCCCAGGCGTGCCCGGCGGCACCGGTGACACTTTCGACTGGTCGCGCATCCCGTCGTCGCTGGCAAAACCTGTTATCCTCGCCGGTGGCCTGTCGGCGGACAACGCCGCCGAGGCGATTGACCGGGTGAGGCCCTTTGCCCTCGACGTCTCCGGGGGCATCGAAAGCGCGCCGGGCGCCAAGGATCCAGAGCGCATGCAGGCCTTTATGCGCGCCGTGGGGCAGGGCGACGCCCGCCGCTGACGCGGCAGCAGGCCCCACGCCCGGTAGCGAGCGACCATCACCGACTTTTTATTCAGCCAGTTTATCCGCAAGGAGTCCGACGTGAGCAAGTTCAGTGAACTGACCCAATGGCCTGACGCTCGGGGGCACTATGGGGCCTACGGAGGTCGCTTTGTCTCGGAAACCTTGAGCTTTGCGCTGGACGATCTGAGCCGCACCTACGAAAGCCTCAAGGACGATCCCGACTTTCAGGCCGAATTTGACCATGACCTCGCGCACTACGTCGGTCGGCCGTCGCCGCTCTATCACGCCCGGCGCTGGTCTGCACAGCTTGGCGGTGCCCAGATATGGCTGAAGCGCGAGGATCTCAATCACACCGGCGCCCACAAGGTGAACAACACCATCGGCCAGGCGCTGCTGGCCAAGAAGAGTGGCAAGCCCCGGGTGATCGCCGAAACCGGCGCCGGTCAGCATGGCGTGGCGACCGCCACCGTGGCGGCGCGGCTGGGCCTGCGCTGCGACGTCTACATGGGCGAGGCCGATACCGAGCGTCAGAAGCTCAACGTCTATCGCATGCGCCTGCTGGGGGCCAACGTCATTCCGGTGACTTCCGGCACCCGTACGCTCAAGGATGCCATGAACGAGGCGCTGCGCGACTGGGTCACCAACGTCGACGATACCTTCTACATCATCGGCACCGTGGCGGGGCCGCATCCCTACCCGCAACTGGTGCGTGACTTCAACGCGGTGGTCGGCCGTGAAGCGCGGCGCCAGTCGCTCGAGCAGTTCGGCAAGCTGCCTGACGCGCTGATCGCCTGCGTCGGCGGTGGCTCCAACGCCATGGGGCTGTTCTATCCCTTCGTCGAGGACGACGGCGTCGAGATGTATGGCGTCGAAGCCGGTGGCGACGGGGTCGAGACCGGCCGTCACGCTGCGCCCCTGGCCTCCGGCGCGCCCCGCGGCGTGCTTCACGGCAACCGCACCTACCTGATGTCCGACGAGGGCGGCCAGGTCAGCGATACCCACTCGATCTCGGCGGGCCTCGACTACCCCGGTGTCGGGCCCGAACACGCGCTGTGGAAGGACGTCGGCCGGGTCAACTATGTGGCCGCCAACGACGACGCCGTGCTTGAGGCCTTCCGTGAGCTGACCCACGTCGAGGGCATCATGCCGGCGCTGGAATCGGCCCACGCCCTGGCCCACGCCAAGGTGCTGGCGCCGACCCTGTCCCCGGACCAGAACATCGTGGTCAACCTGTCCGGACGTGGCGACAAGGACATCCTCACCGTTGCCAAGATCGACGGAATCGACCTGTAGGAGCTAGAGAATTCCATGTCTCGTATCGATAAACGTTTTCGTTCTCTCGCCGATCAGGGTCGCAAGGCGCTGGTTCCCTACATCACCGGGGGCGATCCCACCCCGGAGGTGACCGTCGACTACATGCACGCACTGGTCGAGTCCGGCGCCGACATCATCGAACTCGGGGTCCCCTTCAGCGACCCCATGGCCGACGGCCCGGTCATCCAGAAGGCCTGTGAGCGTGCCTTGAAGCACGGCACCCGCCTGACCGACCTGCTGGCCATGGTGGCCGAGTTTCGGCGTCAGGACGACGACACCCCGGTGGTGTTGATGGGCTATCTCAATCCCATCGAGCGCATGGGTATCGAGCGCTTCGCCCGCGAGGCGAGGGCGGCCGGCGTCGATGGCGTGCTGGTGGTGGACATGCCGCCGGAAGAGGCCGATGAACTGGGGCCCTTGCTGGAAGCCGAGGATTTGGCGCCAATCTTTCTTGTCGCCCCTACCACTTCCCCAGAGCGTGCCGCTACAATATGCGCCCACGCGCATGGCTATCTCTACTATGTGTCGCTCAAGGGAGTGACCGGCTCGGCGAGCCTCAACGCCGACGATGTGGCGGCCCATCTGGCGCCGCTGCGCGAGCTGACCGATCTGCCCCTGTGTGTCGGTTTCGGTATCCGCGACGGCGCCTCCGCCGCGGAAGTGGCTAAGGTTGCCGATGGCGTCATCGTCGGCAGTGCCCTGGTCTCACGCATCGCCGAGCACTGTGACGCTCCCCGCGAGGCCATCGCCGAATTGAAGGCGGTGATGACAGAGATACGCCAGGCCCTGGACGCCTGAGAGGCGATCGGGGAAGAGATTCGACCCTGTCGTCGGCCACCGCCGGCGACCGTAGCAACGGAAGACTTCTGACATGAGCTGGCTAGACAAGATTGTGCCCTCGGTGGGCCGCATTCAGCGCAAGGACCGCCGGGCGAGCGTTCCGGACGGTCTCTGGCGTAAGTGCCCCAAGTGCGAGTCGGTGCTTTACCTGCCCGAACTCGAAAAGCACCACAACGTGTGTCCCAAGTGTGATCACCATCTGCGCCTGACCGCGCGCAAGCGCCTTGACTGGTTCCTCGACAAGGAAGGTCGCGAAGAGATCGCCGCCGACCTCGAGCCGGTGGATCGTCTCAAGTTTCGTGACTCCAAGAAGTACAAGGACCGCCTGGCCGCGGCCCAGAAGGACACCGGCGAGAACGACGCCCTGATCGCCATGCGCGGTTCGCTGGATGGCCTGCCGGTGGTCGCGGTGGCCTTCGAGTTCACCTTCATGGGTGGCTCCATGGGGGCCGTGGTCGGCGAGAAGTTCGTGCGTGCCGCCACTATCGCTCTCGAAGAGGGCCAGCCGCTGGTGTGTTTCTCGGCATCCGGCGGTGCGCGCATGCAGGAAGCGCTGTTCTCGCTGATGCAGATGGCCAAGACCTCCGCCGCGCTTGAGCGCCTCAAGCAGGCCGGCGTGCCCTATATCTCGGTGTTGACCGATCCGGTGTTCGGTGGCGTGTCGGCGTCGCTGGCCATGCTCGGCGATCTCAACGTGGCCGAGCCCAACGCCCTGATCGGCTTTGCCGGTCCTCGGGTCATCGAACAGACGGTGCGCGAGAAGCTGCCTGAAGGCTTCCAGCGCAGCGAGTTCCTGCTCGAACACGGCACCGTCGACATGATCGTGCATCGCCACGAGATGCGTTCGCGGCTGGGTGGGGTGCTGCGCAAGCTGACCCATCAACCTGCGATAGGTATCGCCGACGACAGTGAGCCCGACCTGGTGGACGCCGCCGAAGCCGCCGAGCGTGACCTGGCGGTGGCCATGGCAGACAGTGAAGGCGCCCAGGCCGAGCACGCGCCGGAGACGGCCGAGCAGCAGACGCAAAGCGATGAAGCCGATGCTGTCCAAGGCGAGGAGCCGAAGGACGGCGAACGCACCCAGGACACACCGCGCTAGCCCATGGATAACGACGGTCTGCCCACCACGCTGGATAGCTGGCTCGCCCGACTCGAGGCCGCCCACCCCGTCGGCATCGATCTGGGCCTCGAGCGGGTCGCCTGTGTGGCACAGCGTCTCGGTCTGACCGAGAGGCCGATTGCACGCCGGGTGATCACCGTCGCCGGCACCAACGGCAAGGGGTCCACGGTGGCCATGCTCGAGGCGCTGGGACGGGCCCATGGGTTGTCCACGGCGGCCTACACCTCGCCCCATCTGGTGCGTTACAACGAGCGCCTTCGGCTGGACGCCAGCGAGGCCAGCGACGAGGTGCTGATCGAAGGCTTCGTCGCGGTGGAGCAGGCCAGGCTCGCGCCATCCCCGGTCAGCCTCACCTACTTCGAGGTCGGTACCCTGGCGGCGCTGTGGACCATCGCCAGGCGCCAGCCCGACCTGGCGGTGCTGGAGGTCGGCCTCGGTGGTCGCCTGGACGCGGTCAATGTGGTGGATCCGGATGTCGCCGTGGTGACCACCGTGGCTCAGGACCACGCCGCCTTCCTGGGCAACGATATTGCCATCATCGGCCGCGAGAAGGCCGGGATCATGCGTACCGGGCGCCCGGCGGTGCTGGGCAGTCGTGACCTGCCCTCGAGCGTTGCCGACCATGCCCGTTCGCTGGGTGCGCCGATCTTTGCGCTCGGTGAGGCCTTCGCCCATTCGGGCAGCCATGCAGGCTCTCAAGCAGCACCTTGTGCAGCACCTTGTGCAGGACCTGATGGCGAACAGGGCGGCTGGTCGTGGCGCGGAAGCGACGCGCAAGGCCAGCCGGTCGGCCTGGAACGACTAAGCGATCCCGGGCTGCCGCTGGATAACGCCGCTTCTGCGCTGCAGGCACTGTGGCTGGCCCTTGGTGAACTCGATCCAGACGCCTGTCGCCAGGCACTGGCCGAGGTGCATCTTCCCGGGCGGATGCAGTGGCGCGGTAACTGGTGCCTTGACGTGGGTCACAACCCTCACGCCGCCAACTACCTGGCCGGGCGACTGGTCGAACGGCGTGAAGTGCAACGGGAGGTCCAGGGGCGGACCCTGTGTCTGATCGGCATGCTCGAGGACAAGGACGCCGAGGGGGTCATCGCCGCGCTGTCGCCGGTGGTGGACGCCTGGCTGCCGGTGACGCTCGAAGGCGACCGCGGACGTAGCGCAGCCGACCTCGCGGCACGTATCGAACATCAAGGTGGCACCATCCTTCACCACGCCGATAGCGTCGATGACGGCGCCGACTGGCTCGAATCGTGCGTCGAGTCGGCAGATCGTGTACTGGTGACGGGATCCTTCTTCACCGTGGCTGCCATACTGGCGAGATGGAGCCGCCAGTCCAGTGGCGGTGGCGTCATCGAGGGAGCGACATGAAATACGGAATGCGTGAGCGAATCAGCGGGATCATTATCGTGGTGGCGCTGGGCGTCATCTTCGTGCCGATGTTGTTTGATGAGCCCGAATCCCCCGAGCAGCGGCCGGACCCGGTGCTGACCATCGACCCGCCGGTGGATGTGGAGCGCCGCGACGTGCCTGAGCCCACCCCGCCGGAAGGGCTTGGGCAGATTCAGGCACCGGTTGCCCCTGGCGAGGGCAATGCTTCGCAGGCCGACCAGGGCCAGAGCGAACCCTCCGAGTCCAGCCAGCCACAGCAGGTGGATCCTGAACCGGCGCAGCAGGTGGCCGAACAGGCGTCCTCCGAGCGCCAGGCCGAGCCCGAACCGGCACCCGAGGCCAGCCAGCCGCGGGAAGATCCTATCGCCGCCCTGGCGCGCCAGGCCGAGCAGCGCACGACGAGCGCCCCCACCGCGGTGGAAGGCGGTGAGTGGGCGGTGCAGGTGGGCAGCTTCGGCGAGGCCGGCAACGCCCAGCGCCTGATGCAGAAGCTGCGTGACCAGGGTTACCCCGCCTACTCGCGTGAGCGCAACAACTCGCTGACCACGGTCTACGTGGGCCCCTTCGGCGCGTCCGAGGACGCCGAGGGCGTGATGAGCGAGCTCAAGTCCCGGGAAAATCTGCAGGGGCTTCTGGTCAAGGTGGATAGCTGATGCTGGTGACATGGGTGGACTGGGTCTTCGTCGCCGTGCTGGCGGTGGCCGTGGCGGCGGGGTTCGTCCGTGGCCTGGTGCGTGAGGCGCTAGGCCTGGCCAGCTGGATCGTGGCGCTTTTGGCGGCACGCATGTTCGCCGAGCCGGTGGCCGAGGTGCTGGGCAACTGGATCGACAGTCCGGATGGCCGGCTTATCGTGGCCTTTATCCTGATCATCGTGATCACGATCCTGCTCGGCGGCATCCTGATACGGATGATCCAGGCGGCGGTGGAGTGGGCCGGCGCAGGCTTTCTCAATCGCCTGACCGGAGCCTTGTTCGGTGGGGTGAAGGCGGCAGCGGTGCTGACCCTGGTCACGCTGCTGATCGGCTTTACCCCGCTGGATCAACTGACGGCCTGGCAGGATGCCAGCGTGCGCCCCCACTTCGAGCAACTGCGCGACTGGGGCCTTGGCCAACTGAGTGATTTCGAGGGCAGCCTGCCGGACTTTCCCGAGTCCCTGCGCGAGCTGCCCCAGGCAGAACCATCGCCGCCGACCGGTGGCGAGGCAGAGGGATCTGCCATCGACGATGCGAAGCAAGGTGCCACAAGCACGCTCTGACTTCGCCAGTGACAGACGACTCTTGCGCTGGCCCCCGGGCGGCGTTTCACGGTAAATGAGGTAAGTTGAATGTGCGGTATCGTCGGCCTGATGGCCAAGCAGGCGGTTAACCAGGCAATCTACGACGCCCTGACGGTGCTACAGCACCGGGGTCAGGACGCGGCGGGCATGATGACCTGGAACGAGGGCCGTTTCCTGCTGCGCAAGAGCAACGGTCTGGTACGTGACGTCTTCCACACACGCCACATGGCGCGCCTGAAGGGCAGCCTGGGCATCGGCCACGTGCGCTATCCCACCGCCGGCTCGTCCAGCGAGGCCGAGTCGCAGCCGTTCTATGTGAACTCCCCGTACGGTCTGGCGCTGGCGCACAACGGCAACCTGACCAATTCCGAGCAGCTCAAGAAGGAACTGTTCTCCTCGGATCTCCGTCACATCAACACAAGCTCGGACTCCGAGGTGCTCCTCAACGTCTTCGCCCATGAGCTGGGCAAGCAGGGGCCCCATCTGCTGCCGGGCGACATCTTCGACGCCGTACGTCGGGTGCACCGTCGTTGCCGCGGCGGCTACGCCGCGGTGGCGGTGATCAACGGCGTGGGCCTGGTCGCCTTCCGTGATCCCCAGGGCATCCGTCCGGTGGTCTTCGGCACCCGCGATCAGGGCGAGGGGCAGGAAGTGATGATCGCCTCCGAGTCGGTGGCGCTGGACGTCGGTGGTTTCGAGCTGGTGCGCGACCTGGCGCCGGGCGAGGCCATCTTCGTCGATATGGATGGCAACTACCACACTCAGTCCTGTGCCGATCGTCCGCTGCTTGCCCCCTGCATCTTCGAGCACGTCTACCTGGCGCGCCCCGATTCGCTGCTGGACGGTGCCTACGTCTACGGCACCCGCCTGCAGATGGGCCGCAAGCTCGCCGATCGCATCAAGAGCGAATGGCCGGATCACGATATCGATGTGGTCATCCCGATTCCCGACACCTCGCGCACCTCGGCACTCGAGATGGCCCAGCACCTGGGGGTCACCTATCGCGAAGGCTTCATGAAGAACCGCTACATCGGGCGGACCTTCATCATGCCCGGGCAGACCCAGCGCAAGAAATCCGTGCGCCAGAAGCTCAACGCCATCGATATCGAGTTCAAGGGCAAGAACGTGCTTCTGGTGGACGACTCCATCGTGCGCGGCACCACCTGCAAGCAGATCATCCAGATGGCCCGCGACGCCGGCGCCAACAAGGTATACTTTGCCTCTGCCGCGCCGCCCGTGCGTTATCCCAACGTCTACGGCATCGACATGCCCGCCGCCAGCGAGCTGATCGCTCACGGCCGCAGCGAGGCCGAGGTGGGTGAGCTGATCGGCGCCGATCGTATCGTCTACCAGGACCTTGAGGACCTGAAGGCGGCCTGTCGTGAGGTCAATCCGGCGCTGGCCGAGTTCGACTGTTCGGTGTTTGATGGCAAGTACATCACCGGCGACATCGACGAGGCCTACCTGTCCGATCTCGAGGCTTCGCGCAACGATGGCGCCAAGCAGGATCAGAGCGCTGGTGATCACGCCCTGGTCGGCATGCACAATCAGGACGATATCGACTGATACCCAACAGCTAACCGCAGGGCGTCGTCGGTCGGCAGGGGGAGTGCCCGAAGGCGCGCTCTCTCTACCCGTCCGAGTCGACGGCACCCTGGCGAGTGATGGAGACGGATATGCTGGACCCGACGCAGGACGAATGGAACCTCGAGACCCTGGCCATCCGGGCGGGGCACGATCGCACCCAGGAGCAGGAACACTCCGAGCCGATCTTTCCGACCTCGAGCTTTGTCTACGGCAGCGCAGCCGAAGCGGCGCGCAAGTTTTCCGGTGATGAGCCGGGCAACGTCTACTCGCGCTTCACCAACCCCACGGTACGTACCTTCGAGCGTCGCCTGGCGGCGATGGAAGGGGGCGAGCGCTGTGTGGCCACCAGTTCCGGCATGGCCGCCATCCTGTCCACCGCGCTGGCACTGCTTCAGGCCGGTGACGAGATCGTCGCCTCGCGCTCGTTGTTCGGCTCCACCGTCAGCCTGTTCGACAAGTATCTCGGCAAGTTCGGTATCACCACACGCTATGTGGAGCTTTCCGATCTGGACGCCTGGGAAGCGGCGATGACCCCGGCGACTCGGCTGCTGTTCGCCGAGACGCCTTCCAACCCGCTGTCCGAGGTCGTCGATATCGAAGCGCTGGCCGAACTGGCCCATCGCCACGATGCCTTGCTCGCCATCGACAACTGCTTCTTGACGCCGGCGCTGCAGCGGCCGCTGTCACTGGGCGCCGATCTGGTGATCCATTCGGCCACCAAGTACCTGGATGGCCAGGGGCGCGCCATCGGCGGGGCCGTGGTCGGGCGTGACAAGGAGCTCGAGGAAGTCTTCGGAGTGGTGCGGACCTGCGGCCCATGCCTCAGTCCCTTCAATGCCTGGATCTTCACCAAGGGACTGGAGACGCTGAACCTGCGGATGAAGGCTCACGCCGCCTCGGCGCTGGAACTGGCGCGCTGGCTTGACGCTCACCCGGCGGTAGAGAAGGTTCACTACAGCGGACTCGAGAGTCATCCCCAGCACCAGGTGGCGAGCCGCCAGCAGCAGGGCTTCGGCGCCGTGGTCGGGGTCGAGGTCAAGGGCGGGCGCGAGCAGGCCTGGTCAGTAGTCGATGCCACCCGCATGCTGTCGATCACCGGCAACCTGGGGGATGCCAAGACCACCATTACCCACCCGGCGACCACCACCCACGGGCGCCTGTCGGACGAACAGAAGGCGACCGCCGGCATTTCCGAGAACCTGCTGCGCATCGCCGTGGGGCTCGAGAATCTCGACGACATCAAGGCTGACCTGGCCAGGGGGCTCGACGCCCTGGTCTAGGGCTTGTCTGAAAAGTGCCTGCGCTCGGTAATACGGCGTTAAAAATCGGATCAAAATGCTCATTTACACCCCGTAAACTGCGCTTTCTCACCGATTTTTGCCTTGTCTAACCTTCGCTCGTCGACTTTTCGGACAGCGCCTAGAGGTTCGCCCGAGGCTGCCATGCTGGAGCCTCCCCATAGTGATGTGTTGAAGCGCTGCTTTACCACGACCGCCGCACGAGTCCGCTCGTCGGCGGTCGTTGCGTTACGGGGGAAGGGCAGCAGCCAGGCACGCCATATCGCGGTTTTATCGTATCTATCGTTCGAAATTTTTCCACGGTTTGCCGTCTAAAGATGCGTTAAGCTCGATTTCATCGATTAATCAAAGGGCGTTGGCATGTGGCGAAATTCACGCCAGGGGTGGGGCCTGTTCGCCATCCTGCTGCACTGGACAAGTGCGCTGGCGATTCTCGGTCTGTTCGCCCTGGGCTGGTGGATGACCGGTCTCGACTACTACAGCAACTGGTACAACCTGGCACCCTGGTGGCATCGTGGCGTCGGCATGTTGCTGCTGTTCGTGGTGGCTGGCCGTATTCTCTGGCGGCTGGTGCAGCCATCCCCCGAGGCCCACGGTTCAGCGCTTGAGCGTCGCGGAGCGGCGCTCGGCCATCTGGCGCTGTATCTACTGATGACCACGGTGCTGATCAGCGGGTATCTCATCTCCACCGCCGACGGCAAGGGCATCGCCGTGCTCGACCTGTTTACCGTGCCCGCGCTGATCAGCGACCTGCCGGAGCAGGCCTCCCGCGCCGGCGTGGTGCACTGGTACAGTGCGCTGGCGTTGATCATCCTGTCGGCGGGCCACGCCCTGGCGGCTTTCAAGCATCACTACCTGGACCGTCAGGACACCCTGGTTCGCATGGTCGACCCGCGCCTGGCGCGTCGGGCCAAGCCTGACAAGACCACCGGGGAGCAGGCCTGAGCACGCCAACGTTACCCTGCGACCGCCGGCAAGTGTTGTCCGGACGTCAAGAATCGACCGGCCCGGGGCCGATGCATGACCCAAGGTCGGTATAGAGAAAGAGCGCTGACGCAATCACCGCGTAACCATCAAGGAGAGTGACATGTTCAAGAAGACCGCCATCGCCGCCCTGACCGCCGCCTCGCTGCTGCCGCTGGCCCAGGCCCAGGCCGCCGACTACGCCATCGATTCTGAAGGCCAGCACGCCTTTATCCAGTTCAAGATCAGCCACCTTGGCTATTCCTACATTCTGGGTAGCTTCGAGTCCTTCGACGGTACCTTCAGCTACGACCCGGAAAACGTCGAGGCGGCGTCCGCCGAGGTTGAGGTCGATGTCACCAGTCTGAACACCAACCACGCCGAGCGCGACAAGCACATCCTGAGCGGTGACTTCCTCGACGCCGGTGAGTACCCGACCGCCACCTTTACCTCCACCGGCTTTGAATCTACCGGCGATGGTGAAGGTGTGCTGAGCGGTGACCTGACCCTGCACGGTGTGACCAACAGCATCGAGATGCCGGTGACCCTGCTGGGCGAGGGTGACGACCCCTGGGGCGGCTATCGCGCAGGCTTCGAAGGTTCCACCGAGCTGGCGCTGTCCGACTACGACATCGACATGAGCAAGTTCCCCGAGCCGATGCACAACCTTGAGCTCTACGTGACCTTCGAAGGCATTCGTCAGTAACACGCCTTGGTCAACATGACGAAAGCCCCGGGACAGGTGCCCGGGGCTTTTGCCGTTGAAGGAGGCTGAGCGAGGGTTCGTTATGGCTTACCATAAGCGGCCTATCTACCATCCGGAGACACCGTGCACCTAAGTTCCGACTCTACCTCCCTGGGGCGCACCCTGTGGCAAAAGACCTGGCCGATGGCGATCGGAGTGTTGTCGCTGCTCGGCTTCCAGCTGGTCGACTCTGCCTTCGTCGCGCGCCTGGGCACCGCTCCCCTGGCGGCCCAGTCCTACACCTTCCCGCTGTCGTTTCTGATCATCGGCGTACAGGTGGGCATGGGGATCGCCATTGCCGCCTTGATTTCCCGGGCGCTGGGCGGAGGCGAAGACGACCGCGCCCGGCGTCTGGGCAGTCTGTCGCTGATGATGGGGACAGTCGCCATCGGCCTGCTGGCGCTGGTGTTATGGGCCCTGCAGAGTCCCATCTTCGGGGCCCTTGGGGCCGACGCTCACGCGCGGGAGTTGATACGCGCCTACTGGGCACCCCAGCTGGTCGCCGCCTGGCTGGGGGCGGTGGTGTACTTCGGCTACAGCCTGTTTCGTGCCCACGGCAACACCAGCTTTCCCGGCAGCATGATGGTGCTCACCAGCCTGGTGAACCTGTGTCTCGATCCGATTCTGATCTTTGGTATCGGCAACTGGGACGGGATGGGCCTGCCCGGGGCCGCCTGGGCCACGGTGCTTGCCTTTGGCAGCGGCCTTGCCTTGCTCGGCTGGCAGTTGAAGGGGCGCCACTGGCTCGCGTTCGAAGGCCTCCGGGAGGAATGGCGGCTATCGGGGCGGTCGTTTGCGGGGGTCGCCTGTCCCGCCATGGTCAGCCAATTGATGCCTCCACTGGCGGCGATGCTGGCGATTTCCACGGTGTCACGCCTGGGCGAATCCGCCGTGGCGGCCTGGGGACTGGCCAGCCGTCTGGAGACGGTGTCGCTGATGGTGGTGCTGGCGCTGACCATGTCGCTGCCACCCTGGCTCGGCCGCTGCTACGGCGCCGGCGACTGGGCCCAGGTGCACCGCCTGATGCGCCTTGCCCTCAAGGTGGTGGTGGTGTGGCAGTTGATGCTGGGTGTGTCGCTGGCACTGGCTTCGCCCTGGGTCGCCCGTGCCCTGGCCGGCACGCCAGAGGTCAGCGAATCGCTGATGGTGCTGATGCGCTTCATGTTGCCGAGCTATGCCGCGCTCGGGGTGTGCATGCTGGTGGTGTCGGCCGGCAATGCCCTCGGCTGGCCGATGCGCGCCATGCTGCTGTCTGCCGCGCGGTTGTTCGTGTTCTACCTGCCGTGCCTGTGGCTCGGTGTAACGCTGATGGGAGGTGTTACCGGCCTTGGGCTTGGAGCGGGGGTGGGCAACCTGCTGGCGGGGCTTGGCGCCTACCTGTTGCTGCGGCGAACATTGTCGCGCCCCAAGCGTAGCGGCAGGGGTGAAATTCAGGGTAGTTGAATCAACTGTTTTAAGAAGCTTGAAAGAAAGTAAAGCCTGCGACTCGTAATAACTTCGATATCACCGTTCGCGTAAGGTGGGTAAAAAAGAATAAAACACTTCGGACTCGACCCTATACTCCTCTCATTGCAGGCCGTGGCCATTGGCCACGGCCTATCTCATGCTCAACGCCCGGGATCGGGACGGGCCATCGACAACGAGAACAGAGGAGTGGCGACATGAAGGTACTGGTACTGGGAGCGGGTGTCGTAGGGGTCACCACCGCCTATTATCTGGCCCGTCAGGGACACGAGGTAAAGGTGGTCGATCGTCAGCCCTCCGTGGCGATGGAGACCAGCTACGGCAACGCTGGCCAGGTATCCTTCGGCTTCTCTTCCCCCTGGGCTGCCCCGGGCATCCCCCAGAAGGCGGTCAAGTGGATGTTCCAGGAACACGCGCCACTCAAGATCCAGCCCAAGATGGACTCGAACATGGGTCGCTTCATGATGCAGATGCTCAGCAACTGCAATCCCGACAGCTACGCCCTCAACAAGGAGCGCATGGTCCGCGTCGCCGAGCACAGCCGCGCCTGCATCAATGCGCTGCGTGACGAGACCGGGCTGCGCTACGAAGATCGCCAGCGTGGCCTGCTGCAGCTTTTCCGTACCGAAAAGCAGGTCGAAGCGGTGGGCAAGGACATGAAGGTCCTCGAGCAGTGCGGCGTGCGTCATGAACTGCTGGACGCCAGCCGCATCGCCCAGGTGGAGCCGGCGCTTGCCCGTGTGCCCGGCAAGTTTGTCGGTGGCCTGCATCTGCCCGACGATCAGACCGGTGACTGCCACCTGTTCACCAATCGCCTGGCCGACTACTGCCGCGAGAAGCTCGGTGTCGAGTTCATGTTCAACACCACCATCGAGCGGCTGACGCGGGTCTCCGGCAAGGTAGAGGCGGTGCACACCAGCGCCGGCACCCTGTCCGCTGACGCCTACGTGATGGCGCTGGGCAGCTACTCGCCGTTCCTCGCCCGTGACCTGGACATCCGCCTGCCGATCTACCCGGTCAAGGGCTACAGCCTGACCCTGCCGGTGGTCGACGACGGCGGCGCGCCCCAGTCCACCGTCATGGACGAAACCTTCAAGGTGGCGATTTCGCGCTTCGACGACCGTATCCGTGTCGGCGGCACTGCGGAGCTGGCATCCTACGACCTCAGCCTGGCCGAGAAGCGTCGTGCCACCATTTCCATGGTCGTGCGCGATGTGTTCCCGGAAGGCGGCGATCTGGCCAAGGCCGAGTTCTGGACCGGCCTGCGCCCGATGACCCCGGACTCCACACCGATCATCGGCGCCACCAAGTACGACAACCTGTGGCTCAACACCGGCCACGGCACCCTGGGCTGGACCATGAGCTGTGGCAGTGCTCAGCTGTTGTCCGACCTGATCGACGGTCGCACGCCCGCCATCAACCCCGATGGTCTGGCTGTATCCCGCTACGCCGCCTGAAGCCTGAGGCTGTAGAGGCAAGACAAGGCATAACGTCAAGGGCACAGCGACAAGGCATAACGCCAAGACACAGCGCCTACCGATAGATAGCCAGAGCAGGGTGGTGCAGTAGCACCACCAGCGACTCAACCAGCACAACGACACCCCGACGGGCCTTGCCCGCCGGGGTGTCGTTGTTTGTGGTATTCGACCACGGCGCGTCGTCTAATCGTGGCCAAACCAGGAAAAGGGTGGGGCGCACTCAGCGACGTCGAGGCAAAGCTCGAATCCCCGGATATGTCGGTATATGCTGAAAGGCAACAACTAAATTTAGCCAGAATGACAGACAGTCCAGATCCATCAGGGCGTGGAAGCCTGGACGCCTTATTCAAGCCTGGTGGGGTAGTGCTGATTTCAGGGAAGGAAGTGGCAGCAATCGCCATGGAAGGGGCGTGTCTATGTGACATTCTCCCGCGGTAGCCTGCCTGTAGGGTAATCGGCAACCGGAATATCCACGCCGGGCCGGTGTCGATGCTATAACAGATCCAATGGGCTGGATGTGCCAGCAAACCGTTTGCCGATGACGTGGGTATAGATCTGCGTGGTTCGAACATCGGTGTGGCCCAGCAACTCCTGTACCGTGCGAATGTCCTGACCGGCCTCAAGCAGGTGGGTGGCAAAGGAATGGCGGAAGGTATGACAGCCGACCCGTTTATCCACGATACCTGCTTGTTTCACCGCCACCTTCAGCGCCTTGCGAGGGACTGAGTCGTGCAGGTGATGCCGACACAGAACTCCCGAAACAGGATGGGCACATAGGCCAGTGGAAGGAAACACGAACATCCAGGCCGGTTGGCGGTAGGCTCCTGGGTATTTCTTACCCAGCGCAAAGGGCAGCGAAGGGCCTACCCCCCGTGCGACGTCCTCGCGTTGCAGGGACAAGGCAGTATCCATCTGCCGAGTCAGTTCAGACATCAGGGTTGTACTCAGCAAGGTCTTGCGATCCTTGCCTCCCTTGCCGCTGACGATGGTCAAGGCCCTTGTATCGAAATCGATGTCTTTGACACGAAGCCGAAGACATTCCGCGATACGTAGCCCACTGCCATAAAGTAAAGAGAAGATCAGCCAGTTTCGTCCCGACATGCACGACAGGATTGCCGCGACCTCGGCACGGGTCAGTACGGTGGGAAGCCTACGATGTTGGCGAGCATGCTTGAAGTCGAGGAGTCCCAACTCGACACCAAGAAACTTGGGGTACAGAAAGGCGAGAGCATTCAACGCAATCTTTTGCGTATTGACCGAGACACCGTTGTCGTTGGCGAGCGATGTCAGGAAGACGCGCACCTCGGGTGCACCCATCTCAGCAGGATGTCGGCGTTGGTGAAACAAGATGAATCGCTTGATCCAGTGCAGGTAGGTTTTTTCTGTTCGAATACTGTAGCCACGCAAGCGTAGATCTCGGCGGATGGACTCCAGGAACGGGCTCTTGCTCATGTGTAGCCTCGCGAATACGCTTTCTGTAAATTTGTACAGCATATTGAGAGGCGTCCAGGCAGCGCGCCTGGAAAGCAACAGAAGAACGCATGTTTTCTCCGCACAAATTCTAGAAAAAAGGCAGAACATCAGAGAGATGTGAGCAGAGTTCGGTGGAATGTCGCGCACACTTTCGCAGGAATTCGAGCATGCGCGTGTTGGCGACTAAGGGCGAAGAAGGCATAGGATGAATTTCTTGGTAGTATCAAGAAGATGTGACGCATTTTACGCAGATCCGGGCGGCGTAAATTTAAGCACGCATATGATTAAAAATGTTATGTGTCTACAAAGATACAAAGGGTTGTCATGTTAAAGAGAATAAAAGACTGGTACGACGGAGAGATTAAAACGTACGACGAACCGAAGATTATTGGAATTTATACCGATAGGCACTGGACTTCGGATATTGCTCATTCAATCGTTGAATTTTATTTTGCTCATTGGAAATGGCTGTGGGGGCTCAGTGTATCACTACTAGGCTTATACATTGCATATCTGGGGTTAAGCAAAGGTGCGTAGGCTTCAACACATAACAAGTCAATCAACTTCGCGCCTGCGGCGCCGGACGCAGCAAAGCTGCGCCGGTTATTGAGGCGTTATACGTAAGGAGAGTACGTCATCGTGGATTTTCTTAAAGAGTTTGCTTTTCTTGCGCCGTATGGGACAACTCTCGGCGTTGCTGTGGCGGTATGGCAAATCTTCAGAAATAGTATACAGCAACGAACTAGCTTTGAAGATTCTTTGACAAAAGAGTACCGAGAAATAACTCGACGAATTCCTTATAAGGCACTCGTAGACGAAGAAGTATGCGAAGATGACCAATTGCTGGCATATAATGAAATATATAATTACATGGACTTATGCAATGAACAGATATTTCTTCGTATGTCAGGACGAGTTAGTAAGAAAACATGGAATAACTGGCAAGAAGGCATGTCCACCAATTTTTCTCTAAAAGTTTTTGATCGTGCATCAAAAGAAGTTTTCAGGAAACTCGATCAAAACTTTAAAGAACTGAAAAGAGTTCAAGAGTCAGAGTATAAAACAGACCCGAGAAAATGGAAGAACGTATAACAAGGTCGTGCAATCTGGCCTCCGGTTACTGTCCCCTATTGTGCAAAACCTGCACATTAGGGGATAGTAGCCTCCGGTAGTTGACGACGGCGTTATGTGTATTGTGCTCAGACTTACTTATTTATTTTCAAACGTTTGTACGTAATCTATTAAAATGTTTTTGTCAGTGTGGGGATTCATTGTGGTAAAGAAATTTTATCCGAATAATTTTCCTAAGTTTATTCGTGTTGAGGGAAAAGATGTAAACCTGAAGTTCGTGTTTGATAACATTAGAAATATTGGTATTGCTGCTTTACTCTTTGCTATCGGAGTTGCTGTAGCTAAAGGTGAGCCTCTAAATAGTTTATCATTTATGCCTTATTCTGAAGTGGTACTGGGGATTGTAATAGCTATTATTGGTTTTGTTTTAATGATACTTAATTTGGTTCAAGGCATTTTGGCAGTTCTAGCAACCGAAAAATTTAATATAGTGCTGTATTCATTAGTTTCCATTTTTCTACAAATAGCAGTAGGTGAAATATTTTTTAATCAAGTGTTCAAGTTTCTTGGTAAATGATTCACATAACAACGGCATTGAAGACGGATTCGCAAACGTGTGCCGAACTCGCTTCGCTCAGACATAGCACACGTTGCTCACCGCTTAATGGCGGCGTTAGCTGTCTTTGAAACTCTGGAGTCAATATGAAATTTGAATCTATTAATTTCCAAGATAAATACACAAAGTTTTCTGAGCATTGGTCGCCGCGTATTATTGCAGAAATGAATGACTATCAATTTAAGTTGGTGAAAGTTGAGGGAGAGTTTGTTTGGCATGATCATCCTGATACAGATGAAGTTTTCATCGTTATGGAAGGTGTGCTTAACATTGAGTTCCGAGATGGCATGGTCACGCTTAATGCAGGTGAAATGTTTGTAATCCCTAAAGGCGTAGAACACAAGCCAAGCTCTATCACCGAATGTAAGATCATGATTGTTGAGCCTAAAGGTGTCGTTAATACTGGTGATGAAAGTAGTGAACTAACTGCAGAAAATGACGTCTGGGTGTGAACTACAGCTAACAAAGCGTTTAAGAGTGACTCCCAATGTGTGCCGGTTTCGCTTCGCTCAAGTATGGCACACGTAGCTGCGCACCTTAACGCGGCGTTAGCTTTCAAGGGGAGATAAGTGCAATTGGCAAAATTGGATTCAATTTTTAGAGAAATATGGGAGCATGACGGGAGTCCGAAGGAGAAGGGGAAAGCGTACCTGAATCCATTTCAAAAATGGACATTCCGGTTGATGTTTTCCTTCTTTGGTCTGGCTATGATTGTAGCGCTTTCAACAAAAATTGAGATTTACGATTGGCAAAAACCAATAGCGTTGATCCTTGTTCTGTTGGCTCAAATAACCGGGATCCTGTATCAGATTTCTTTTGCCTTTGAGGCTTTCAAGATTTTTAAAGCACCTGCTAGGCACTTTTTGGAGCCGGTAACAGAATCTTCAGTAAGAGACTTCGAGCTGGCCGAATCATTTTCTAGGTTTACTGAGTCACAACTATATTACGCAAAAGAAAGGCTTTCCTTAGAAAGTGTTCATATGCGGTCACGTGTCAGCTTGCTCGTTGGAGCATTGGATAAGGTTGGGATAATTCCAGTTCTTGTGGCATGGATTTTAGCATCGTATAAATACATAGATAATGGCTCGATTGTTTTTGAGCAAATTGACTGGCTGGTATATGGCTTACTAGGGCTATATCTAGTAACTCTACCAATTTTATTCTTTGTTCATAAACTCGAAAGATATCTTCTATTGGTAAATACAGCTATCGAGATTAAAGCTAACAAATCAAGGTAAGGGACGCAGCAAAGCTGCGCCCCTGCTTGAAGCGTTGTGCCTTGGAAGGTGCACCGTATGACGAAGAGAGTCGACGATAGATCGTCCAGCCATCTAGGTATCAGGTCCCGAATGATCGATCACGATAAGTTACGCGCCTTGGTCAAACAACTTTATGCAACGGTTAGCGAATTGGAAGCCATGTTTCCTGGAAGGCACTTTACTCCGGATGGGCATATGGTTGGTAGTTTGGGGGAATGTCTCGTCGCGGAAGCCTATAATCTGGAGCTGATGGCAGCGTCCAACGAAGGCTATGACGCGGTCACTGAGTCCGGCCTGGAAGTCGAGATAAAAGCAACGCAGTCAAATTCAGTGGCGTTTCGAAGTAAACCGCAGCATACGATCATCATCAAAATCTTGCGCGATGGTACTTTCGAGGAAATCTACAATGGACCAGGAGACCTTGTATGGAGCCATTTCAGAGGCAAACGTCTGCCGAGTAATGGTCAGTTTCAAATCTCTGTCAATACACTCCGGAAGCTTAATGAAACCGTCGAGGAAGTAAGTCGTGTGCCAAGAAAAACACAGTCAGAATTTGGAAGTAAGGAGGGCTGAACGATCAGACATAGACGCACTTCTACGCTTGAGTCATCAGCTTGGTTTAACACACTTTGACAATGCGCCAGAGGCATTTGTACAGCCTTCTGACGCGGAAAAGGACTTCCTTCTAAGCGCTTTATATGAAACGGCTAGAGTTTTCCTGGTGGCAGAGATTGACGGCGATATTGTCGGCTTTGTAACAGCGAAAATCACTCGAAATGAGTCGATTCCGTTTCTGATAAGTAGCCCGATATGTCGAGTCGGATCCATAGTCGTAGATGAAGCCTCAAAAGGATCTGGTATTGGTCGTATGTTGATGTCCCATTGCGATGATTGGGCTAAAGCACAAGGCGCGGAGCAAATTAGGCTGGAGGTCATGTCCTTTAATGAAGATGCGGAGAGGTTTTATAAAGAGCTAGGCTACAAAGATCAATCTAAGACTCGGTGGAAGCCTGTAGAGTAGAAATACGTTGGAGTTTCTTCATGTTATACAAGTCTATAGTGCGTCTGCGTTTCATGAGTCCACGTTTGAAGGCCTAGTGTATGTCTGTAGTGCACGTTTGGATTGAGCACCTTTAGTTGACTCAATCTTATCGTTATTTCGAGTTAAATTTGTGGAAGTTTGAGAGATCTTTATTCTTTTGTATAAGTGTTATAGCACATATGTGTAGTGCTTTGGTATGGGCTGTAGTCAGAGAATATGCAAAGGATAGATGTCAGGTCCCGGATGATTAATTACACGCTTGGTGAATAGCTCAGGACGCCTGTTCTGCCAGTCTTTCATCGCTGAAATGGGGGCTTGGTGCTTCAATGCCTTCTGCGGGATGTGATGATTGTACAGCCAGCAGTATCGTTTTAGCGTTTGCTCCAGGTCTTCTCCGGAGACATAGCGACGCGTCGCCAAGACGTCACTGATACGGCCATTGAAGCGTTCGACCATTCCGTTGGTTTGAGGGTGGCCCGGTCGAATCAGGCGGTGCTCCACGTGGTGCTCTGCACATGCCTGGTCAAACGGATGCTGTCCGGTGGGCTTGCGCTCTCCACCAGAGGTGAAGCGATCCGTGAAGCTCTTGCCATTGTCCGTCAGCACCTTTTGGACCTTGAACGGGGCCTTCTCAACGACCCGATGGAAAAACGCTTCAGCATCGCTTGCCGCCTGGCTGGAGCGCAGCTCCAGATAGACCCAGCGCGTAGCTCGGTCGATGGCAACGTACAGATAGCGGCGCTGCGTCTCATCAGGCATCTGCGGCAGATATTTGATATCGATATGGAGGTAGCCCGGTTCGTAGTCTCGAAAGGGCTTGGGCGTTTCCTTCTTGCCCTCCTGATCCCTCTTAGCCAATTGGGCCAAGGTGGGCACCTGGCGGCGTTTCAACATCCGGTGGAGCGCCGCTCTGGATAGCGTGGGATGCAAGAACTCCCGGGCGACGACGAGCAGGTCGTCGAGCCCGAGACGAAGGAATTCGCGTGCCGCAATCAGCACCTCTTCCTGCTCGTGGTTGAGCGTTGCCTTGAGGTTGTGACGGGTGTGGGGGCGATCATAGACGTCATCGCGGTGCCGCCACCGACGTATCGTCATGTCACTGACACCAAAACGCTCCGCCAGCGCCGTATCGGTAATGTGAGCAGGAGCCGCCTGGATCTCAGCGCGAATCTTCGGGGTTGTAGTGGCTTGCTTATGAAGCTTGATCTCCATGGCAATGCTCCTGGATGAACTGACGGAGAAGCCCTCGGGCGGCTATCAAAGGATAGCTCCTTTTGGTCAATTGAACATCCGAGACACCACAGATAGAAAGGTGGTGGTGCTTGTGGGGCGATATAGTTACAGGAATAGGATATTTTCGCTGATGTTACCAATGGAGGGATTGGCCAACATGGACGTCGAGATTAGAAGAGCTGAGCCATCCGATGCTCGTGGTGTTAAAGATATATACGACTGCAGAAGCGCTTATGAGGGTACGCTCCAGCTTCCTCACCCATCTATTGCCTTGTGGGAGAAGCGCTTAGCCAGCACACCAGACAATGTGTATATGTACGTTGCTCTACTGGATGGAGAAATCGTCGGAACCCTTGGCCTGGAGGTTTGTCAAAACCCGCGTCGACGACACGTCGGCTCCTTGGGTATGGGCGTAAAGGATAAGGCTCAAGGTTCAGGCGTGGGCACAGCCTTGCTTTCTACAGCGATCGACCTGGCCGACAATTGGCTTGCTCTTCGGCGGTTGGAACTCACCGTCTATGTCGATAATAAACGCGCCATTGATTTATACAAACGATTCGGTTTTGACATCGAGGGAGAGGCTAAGGATTTTGCCTTTCGAGGTGGTGAGTACGTGGGAGCATTTTATATGGCGCGGCTTGGTGATGAACAACATCGGGCTACGGAGCAATAAGAAGTCGGTGGTCTCAATGAGCAAGTGCGTGCGGCATCGAACGGGACCTGCAGGGCCGCGCCATTTTTCCTACGCTTGATAGGCATCGGCGTGGGCGATCGTCATATGGCTCAGGACGGACGGTGCTTAGCGGGACGGCGACGTCTCGGTGGTATCTGGTATCGAATCGGTGAGTGGGTGGCTGAGGATGGATCAGGCCAACTGAGGCCGGCGATCAAATAGTGCGGTACACCCAATTGTGCACTCGGTGCACTCGATGCGTTCAGGTTCAGGCTCAAGTTTGGGTCCAGGCTCGGGGAGATGGCGTATGACCAGGCACGTTGGGTTTCGGAGGCTATGTCTCTCGATTTGGCTGCTCGCTGGTTCGTCGGCGGCCCTGGGCGCCGGCCTGCCATCGGGGGAGGGCAGGGAGGCTGTCGAAGTGCAGTGCTCGGTGTGCCATCCGGTCAGTCGCATCAGCCAGAGCCTTGGCTACAGCCGTGAGGGGTGGCTCGAGTTGATGGGCACCATGGTGGATCTCTCGAGTGATCCTGCCCGCCGCGGGGCTATCGCCGACTATCTGGCGGAGCATTTTCCTCCCAATGAGCGACGGGCACCGACGTTGCTTGAGGGAGATACCGATATCAGCTTCCACGAATGGGTAGTGCCGACGCTCGGGCAACGCTCGCGGGATCCGGCCGAGGCGCCAGATGGCGGGATCTGGTGGGCGGGCCAATGGGGTAATCTGGTGGGGCGCATTGATCCCATGTCCGGTGAGATGCGCGAATACCCGCTGCCGCCCGGCAGCATGCCTCACTCGGTGACGCTGGATCGTGAC
This sequence comes from Halomonas sp. EF61, assembly GCF_040147045.1. Lineage (NCBI taxonomy): Bacteria > Pseudomonadati > Pseudomonadota > Gammaproteobacteria > Oceanospirillales > Halomonadaceae > Halomonas > Halomonas sp. EF61. The sequence goes on from NZ_JAMSHM010000003.1 coordinate 153,133, forward strand.
GGTGGCGTGTGGTTTACCGGCAACAAGAACGGGACGCTGGGGCGTCTCGACCCGGCCAGTGGGGATATCGAGGTGGTCGACATGCCTGACCCCTCGGTGCGTGATCCCCATACGGCGGTGTTCGATGATGACGGTCTTCTCTGGTTTACGGCGCAGCACGCCAATCGCGTCGGACGCCTCGATCCGCAAACCGGTGAGGTCGAACTCGTTGCCATGCCTAGCTCGGGGTCACGCCCCTACGGCATCAAGATCGATGCAGAGGGCACACCCTGGGTGGCCTGCAATGGCAGCAACTGCCTGGTACGGGTCGATCCCGACACCATGGCGCTTACCGAAATCGAACTTCCCCATCAGGCAACCACTGTGCGCAGGCTCGATATCGCCGATGACGGCATGATCTGGTACGTCAATTCGGGCAGGGGCCGGCTTGGGAGTTATGACCCTCGCAGCGGTGAGGTGCAAGAGTGGCCGTCGCCAAGCGGCGCGAAGTCTCATCCCTACGCGATCGCGGTACTCGATGGCGTGGTCTGGTACAACGAATCCGGGATGCGCCCCGATGCCCTGGTGCGCTTTGATCCTGCCACCGAGACCTTCCAGAGCTGGGCGATCCCGTCCGGCGGTGTTTACGCCGGTATCGTGCGGCATATGCGACCGACCCGGAATGGCGAGCTGCTGATTCATCAGAGCGGCACCAATCGCATCATTCGTGTCGAGATCAATCGCTAGGGGCCTCCGGTTGTTCCGGTGTCCGTAGCTCCCCTTCAGGCACCCCGTCGAGAAAGCCTCTCGGCGGGGTGCCTTCGTTTGTTGACCTGATGGCTGATTGGACATCGTCACATTGACGAAGACAGTCTATGCTTCAAAGGCCAAGTTTACTTAGGAAGAGTGTTCTACGGGGGTAGTCATTCTGATTGAATCCATCAGGAATACTTGGTAAGTACTTGATAAATTAGCCGAGATGTTTGGTGTCCTGCGGTCGTGGCCCCGGTGCCTTTTTAAGCACATTTTATTCAGGGCTGCGCCGCCAGAAGCGCTTTCCTTTCCGTGTCAGATGAAAGAGGTCAGCGCGGGGACGCTGTCGGGGCGCCTTGCCCGTTATCCAAAGCTCCGGTGTCCGAGCATGTTTCCCTCCTTCCTCGCATAGCACCAGATTCCGGTCGCCTGCCTCCTGTTTCGGTGGGCTGACGTCCCGGAAGTCGACTACCCCCGCGCGTTCATCGTTTCGATGACCCGGGTAGCGTTATTTCTCGCCGAGCTTCTTGTTGACGACCTGTACTGCGCTGCCCTGCGAAGTTGCAAACGTCATTCAACGTCAAGGATCCAACACATGAACACGTCAAAAGACCCCGATCCCTGCCCATGCCGCTCTCAGGTGGGGCTGGGCAAGGACCGGGCGGAAGAGCTCGTGGTGGCCAAGGTGCCCCAGGGCTTTGAGGCCAACATCAATGTGCGCCTCGTGCCTGGAGGAGACTTCGCGCTCCCCAAGCGTCCTCTGCGCTGCCGTCCTCGCAAGGGAGCGCCCCGTCGGGATGCCGAGCCGCTGGCGTTACCAGAGGAGGTGATGAAGAAACTCAAGGAGGCCGACAAGTTGATGATGGAGTGGTTGGCCAAGGACGAGGCGAACGCGAACCTATACATGGCGCATCCTGTAGAGGCCTTGCTCAAGGCCGGTGTCAAATTGTCAAGGCAGGAGCTGAAGGCCGTCGAGCGGGCCCATGGGGAGGTCGAACAGACAGCAGTGGTAGGTCCCGGAGTGAAGGTGGCGGGTTTCAAGGCTGCGGCCTTCCCGCGTGGTCGTATCGGCGAGATCAAGCCGGGTGCGAAGCCGCAGGATGATGATGGCTTTGCTGTTCACAAGGAGGGCTAGTCATGGCACTGGATCGAACAGCCGGTTTTGACATGCTCGTTCAGATTTCCGAGAACGAACTCAACAATCAACTTGCCACGGCCTTCCTCGCCGGAGGGATCTTTCCACCCAGTATCAGCGTGCCGGTCAATGCAGGCGGTGTCAGCGGGAGCGCCGATCTGAATTTCGATACCCCCGTCGCCGACCTGGACCGCCCTCGGCCGAGAATGGGGCTGACCGTTCCCTTTTCCAATTCTCAGCTCCAGATCACCGCGCCCCTGGCGTTGACGGTGGCCCCGATCGGTGGCGCCATCACGGTGGTGGACAGTATCGCCATGGTGACCGAGGGCAGCAATCAGTTCGCCACCATGGACTTCAATGCCGGTGCGCCCACGGTCAATGTGGCCTTCGATCCTGCGTCGGTGTCACTGCTTGAGCCGCTTCTGGATGTTGCGGGGCTGAGCCTCACGCAGGCGCAGAACATGATGGCGGGAGTCGTGCTCGACCAGCTTCAGTCCAGCATCGGTCGAATCGATCTGACGCCAGCGATCCCGGTCGTCGACGATACGGATGCGACAACCGTCTTCGACATCGATGTCACCACCGTGAACGATACCACGGCACTGGATCGTGATTGCCTTGCGTTCGGTGTGCGCATGTCCAGCGACGGCGGGGGTAATATCAATAACGTCACCTCCAGCTTGATCCCTGCCGGGAGCCAGTCGCTGGTGACGATGAGCAACTTCTGGTTGCTGGCCAGGGTAATGCGCCCACGTATCGCAAGCTCCATGGGCAGACCTGTCACCGATTTCGACACCCCCTTGAGGCTAAACCGCAGTATCCCCGCACCGGGTGGTCAGGGGACGCTTCGAAGTCTTGAGGCTCGCGTTGTCGCCAATCGCATTTCCGTCACGGGACGTGCCACCGACTCGGGTAGTGGTTGGTCGGCGGAGTCGAATTTCTCGTTCTTCATCGATATCGGTCTGGATGCCGGGGCCATCACGGTGACTGCGACCACGCCGGTGGTGGATACCGATGTGGACCTGGCCTGGTGGGTGTGGCTTGCCTCACTCGGTCTGGGAGGTCTGTTCGGCGGTATCGTCGGAGTTATCATTGCCGCCGTGGTGCTGGCGATTGTCGAGGCGGTGGCAGAAGGCATCGCCGATGGTCTGATTTCGGATGGCATCAGCGGGGCCATTGGTGGCCTGCCGGCGATCCCGCTCGGGCCGATCGGTGGTGGTCTGACGCTGTCCAGTATCGTCCTCGATGATCTCGAATTGCGCTCGAGCATCGTGCGGTCGGTCTCGGTGCCGGTAAAACACCAGGGCGGAAACGTCGGTCTCGAAGGGTTCTCGGTGGATCTGGACAGTGGCGCCCTCAGTGCGGGGGTGCTGCCCGGAACCGATCTCGCCTGGAATCCCGCAAGTGGCTTGAATGCCGTCGGTGGCAGTGGGCTGACGGTGACGGGGACCTCCTTCGGCGCGCTGACACCGGTGCAGATATCGCGCCTGCCGCTGGCAACGAGCCAGATGTCTCTGGGCCTGATACCCCTCACGTGGCCACGATGGTTCCTGTTCATGCCTCACCATGAGGTGGTCTTCGGGATGCGCACGTCCGAAGGGCGCCTGGCCAAGTTACGTGCCTGGCGCCAGATCGATCAGCAGGGGGCACTGCATCTGGACTGGATCACCTTCGACACCCCGACGCCATCGCTGGATATTGCGGCACGATGGAGCGTGACAGAGCGCGGAGAGGTGACGCACTACGTTGCGAAGGACTGTTCTCGTTGTCGTTCCAGCCCGGTGCGATGGTGCGGCGTGTTTGAAGCCTGGCCCAGGCTCACCGCCTTCCCGGTGGACTACGAGTGGTGCCTGTGTGGGCAGACCCTGGAACAGGGCGATGGCAAGGTGAAGAGCGCGGCAGGCATCATTACCTATCGACTGGAGGGACGACGCCTCAAGATCGCGACCGAAATGGGCCAGTCGTTCAAGTGCGAGCTGTGTGTCAGCGCCATCGATGCCCGTGGCCTGGAGCTGTACACCTGTATTCAGCTCAATCAGCCCGGTATAGAGCGACGCTGCCGCCCGTGCAAACCGACTCGCAAGGATGTGTCGGTCAATCTGTTGCCAGTGGCCGCTGAGCTTGCCTACTGGCGACCCTTGCTGCCGCGGGAGCCGCTGGTCGAGGTAGATCCCATCGGCTAGGCTCGAGCCCACAAGAGACGCAAGAAAGTAGAAGGAAAAGAGTTGGCAGGAAGGGGCCGGTACCCGTGCAGGGTTCCGGCCCTTTACTGGCTGGTGGGCACTCCGTCTCGGTGCATCGCCACCTGATCACGGAATTCCCCGCCTGCTGGCGAGGCAGCCTGTCGAGGGAGGCTTGACGAGCGCTTCGCTCGTCGACTTTTCGGACAGCGCCTAGTGGCCGTGCGCTGAACGGCCAATGGAGGAGGGCGAGTAATGAAAGCGGTTGTTCAGGAAGAGATATCCGGTTGCGGTATCGCGACGTGCGCGGTTCTGGCCGGCGTAAGCTACGCCGAGGCCAGGAGCAGGGCCAAGGCGTTGGGCATCCACGCACAGGACCAGGCGCTCTGGTCGGACACCGCATACGTCAGGCGGCTGGCAACTGAACTGGGGGGCGAGCTGGGCGCCAGGGAGTTGCCGTTCGAGTCCTGGGAGGGGCTTCCCGATCTGGCTGTGCTGGCCATTAAATGGCGACGGGAGAGAGGGCAGCCGTTCTGGCATTGGGTCGTCTTTCGTCGAGACGAAGGGGGAGAGCGGGTACTGGATTCGAAGAAATCATTGAAGCGTAATGTTCGACGAGACTTCGGTCGAATGAAACCAAGATGGTTTATCGAGGCCTCCGTTATTTGAGCAGAAGGAAAGAAATTTAAACTCTCTTTTTGTGGGTTGGATATCTGCGAACGTTGCATTTTTCTGATGTTGAAATATTTCGCAAGATTGTAGGTGATCGGAGCAAGACGAAAGTCGTTGCTACTAAAAAACATGACGACTCTTTAATCGTGGAATCTATCTTTCTTACGTCAGCATGCCCTCTTTATTGCGCTTTGACGTAGGAGAAAGCCATGTTTTTCTCAAGACCAATAAGGTGCATTGCATTGGTGCCTTTTATGGTGGGAGGAACGGCGGTAGCGGAACCCGTCGACATCGACTTCCAGGAAGTGACGAACCTTGCCGCCACTGTTTCTCCAGACGGCAGCCAGGCCGTCCTCGATATTCAAGGTGTGCTCTGGCGCCTGGACATGGCGTCGGGGGAGACGGTGAAGCTAACAGAGCCTGGTCTCGATCCGGCCAGGCCGCACTGGGGGCCGTCCGGTGACCTTATCGTCATGCAGGCCTACCAGCAGGGAACCTTCGATATCTGGATGATGGACAGCGATGGCGAAGGCTTGAAACCGCTCACGGGTGCGCCCTGGGACGAGCGCGAGCCGGAGCTTTCGCCTGATGGCCGTGAAATCGCCTTTGTGTCCGACCGGGGCGGTAGCTATGACGTCTGGACGATGACGCTGGAAACGGGGGCCCTTACCCAGTGGACTGATACGCCTGAAGAAGAGGCGTACCCCACCTGGGCAGCAGACGGCAATCGTATCGCCTACGTCGCCGATCGCACGAGTATCAAGGAGGTAAGCCGCGCAGGAGACATCCAGGCATTGGTCTCCGATATTCAGGGGGTTGCCTACGCCCCTTCCTGGTCGGCGGGGGACAATGAGCCGATATCCTGGATTCGTTCGACACCAGGCAAGACCGAATTGATGCTGGGCGACGAGGTACGCCTCGATGGACACGACGTGTTCCCGTTCCGCGTGGACTGGCAGGCCGACGGCAGTGCGGTATTGGCGGCCGATGGCCAACTGATGCGCCTGGAAGCCGAGTCTGATGAGCTGGTCCCGATTCCCTTTGCCGCCAGCCTATCGATCGACAGACCGAACTTCAGCCGCGAGAACGATCTTGTCGGGTTCGGGCGGCACCAGGTGAAGGGGATCGTGACGCCAGCGTTGCACCCCGACGGCAATCAGGTCGCCTTTGCCGCGCTCAATGACCTGTGGCTCATGACGCTCGGCGAGGCTCCGCAACGCTTGACCAACGATGTCTACTACGAGTCCGACCCTGCTTGGTCGCCTGATGGGGAGCGACTGGCCTACGTCAGTGATCGCCATGGCGCTCTGGACATCTGGATTCGCGAGATGGCGAGCGGGAAGACGTGGGCCCTGACGAACACCGATGCGACAGAGCTTTATCCTGCCTGGTCGCCGGATGGCTCGAGGCTGGTCTATCAGAATGCCTCGGGCGATACCAAGGTGATCGATATCGCGTCAGGTGAAAGTCGCGCTATCGTCGAAGGCATGTTTCAGCCTGGCCGCGCCAGTTGGTCGGCCGATGGCAAGCACGTCGCGCTTGCCGGTGTCGTGCCCTACACCAGCCGTTTCAGGGAGGGCACCAATCAGGTGCTGGTGGTCGATGTCGCGTCGGGTGAGCAGCGCTTCTATCCGGTTGCCGAGCATGCCTCGATCACCACTCGCTCCGACAATGGCCCCGTCTGGTCGCCTGATGGCGGCAAGATGAGTTTTGTACTGGATGGTGCGCTCTACGTGATGGATGTCTCCGCCGAAGGCCGCCCCACAGGCGAGCCGAGGCGAGTCGCAGAGGGCATCGCCGATTCTCCTTCCTGGAGCGGGGATGCATCCCGCTTGCTGTTTCTGAAAGATGGTCAACTCAAGATGGTGAGCCTCGACGATGGCGAGGTCCAGAACATCGACGTGAGGCTCGAGTGGTCGCTACAGGAGCTGCCTGAGAGCACGGTTGTGCACGTTGGCCGCTTGTGGAACGGCGCAAGTGACGAGGTGCTCACCGATGTCGATATCACGGTGGTGAACGGTCGAATTGCCGCCATCGGTTCGCACGACGACAGCAGGCCACAGGGCAATGTCATCGACGCCAGTGAGCTGACCGCGGTACCGGGGCTGATCGAAGGCCACACCCACCAGACCTGGGGCAATCACACCTTCGGCTATGGCGCCCGGCAGGGCCGCCTTTTGTTGTCCATGGGGATCACCAGCACGGTCTCGGTGGGGGATCTTGCCTACCGAGCGGTGGGCGACCACGAGGCTATCGCGTCAGGGAAGCGTGTCGGTCCGCGCTTCTTCTACACGGGTGGCCCGCTCGATGGTTCGCGCATCTACTACAATGCCATGCGCCCGGTAGCCGACGAAGGCCAGCTAGCGGCAGAGCTGGAGCGCGCCGAGGCCCTGGACTTCGATGTGATGAAGACCTATGTGCGGATGAACCCGGCCTTCATGAAAGCGGTATCCGATGAAGCGGGTCAGCGAGGGGTGCCGACCTATTCGCATTTTCTCGCCCCGGGCGTCTATCTGGACCAGAGCGGCACGACCCATCTGGGCGCCACCGAGCGGCTGGATTACTCGCGCATCGGCTCGCTGACGGGCAGGACCTATCAGGATGTGATCGATCTTTTTTCCCGGGCAAACATGTCGGTGGTGTCGACCTTCTTCGCGGTGGAGCCATCGCTGTTTGGCGACAACGACATTCGTGACGATGTCAGGGTCAAGGCGTTGGTTCCTCGCGCCGAGCGAGATGCCCTTCAGGAGGCCTTCGACAGCGACAGCTCCCCCGACAACTCCCACTTCCTGGCACAGTACGCGGATAACCCCGAAACGTTTGCTCGGATCGTCGAAGCGGGAGGGCGGCTGATCGCCGGCAGCGACTCCCCTCTGGACTTTGTCGGTTTCGGACTCCACAGCAATCTGCGTTGGCTGGAAAGCGGCCCCTTGACGCCGTTTCAGGCGCTGAGGTCTGCCACAGCAGTTCCCGCCATGGAGCTTGGCCTGCATGAGCAACTGGGCACGCTGGAAGTCGGCAAGATGGCGGATATCGCCTTTGTCCGGGGGAAGCCGGACGAGGACATCCGTGACCTCATCAAGGTGGAAATGGTGATGAAGGGCGGTCATGCCTATCGCGTGGAGGACCTGGTGGCGCCTTTCTCCATGAATCTTGAATAGGTGCCTCGTCGCCAGGAACAAGGGCCGTCAATTGACGGCCCTTGTTTCAGGATGCGGGTCAGCATGGCATCGGATGGGACCCTGTATCCTGACATTTTGCCGACATGGGGTATGTCATGAGGTATGGCGTCTGTGGACTTTTCCTGATGCTGGCGCTGTTGCCGGGAGGCGCCGTGGCCCATGATGATCCCTGGACCAGGGACATCAACGAAGCCGCGGTGGGTTCCGGCTTTGATGATCCTTTTTCGCAAGGCATCAACGAAGCGGCGGTAGGAACTGGTTTCGATGATGCGTTCACGGAAGACGTCAACGAAGGCGTGATCGGCGCGGGCATCGATGATCCGTTCACCGACGATATCAACGAAGGCGCAGTCGGATCAGGGCGCGACGATCCTTTTACCCCGGGTATCAATGAAGGCGCGGTAGGCTCGGGGTTCGATGATCCGTTTACTGAACAGATCAATGAGGGGGCGATTGGCTCGGGTAGCGGTGGTTTCTGATCCGCTCTTGTCACTGCGGGTCTCTAGCGCAGGTCTCTGGCGCAGGTCTCTGGCGCAGGTCTCTGGCGTCAGCGCAGGTCTCTGTAGACCGGGAAGGCCGTTGATATCGTCTCGTGCTACATTGCCAAGTTCGCCGTGGCGGATTGCAGTTTCCGTGACGGCCGCTGAGTGTCCAGTCCATCGTCACTGAGGAAAACCGTTGAGCGCCATCACGACCACACCGACACCGCCGTACTACGCGGTGATCTTCACCTCCACGAGAACGCAGGGGGATGACGGCTACGGCGAGATGGCCGAGCGCATGGTCGAACTGGCGGCACAGCAGCCGGGGTTTCTGGGGGTGGAGTCGGCGCGCTCGCCGGGTGAATATGCCGCCGGCATCACGGTGTCCTACTGGTCTGATCTGGCATCCATTCGCGCCTGGAAGGCCAACCTGGATCATCGCGAGGCCCAGGCCAGGGGCCGCGAGCGCTGGTATGCAAGCTACCGCGTCAGGGTGGCACTGGTGGAGCGGGAGTATGGACTCGACGAGACAGCGGGTATGAGCTGAGCAGCGACGTCGCTGTCATGACGCACCGCTAATATGACATGGCCAATAACAAGGCCCCGCCGGGCAGCTGCTGCACTGCAGCCCGGCGGGGCCTTGTCGTTCTTGCGTAGTGCTCTCACGTGCCACGCCACTTTCACCCGACGGGGCTGGCGTTATCGCGTCGCCCTTGCTCAGTGGCGAGCGGTGAGTCTGACAGGGGTGTCCCGCTGCTCGTGGCTCGCCTCACCACCAGAGAGCGCATCGACGACGGGAATCAGCTGTTTGATGACAGCTTCCACGCAATCGTCATCGTAGTGGCGGCCGCGTCGCTTCTTGAAGCCCTGCTCGTACAGTCGCATATGGTGGGTGGCGCTGACGCCGGCCTTGTCCAGGCAGTGGGCGGTGCAGTGCATCTGGCAGCCGTCGAGTGCCACGATCGGTCGCCCGGATTGTGCCTTGCGCACCAGCCCGGGCACGCCGCCACCAACGCCCGAGATGCAGGACATCTCGGCGATGCCGCGATGGTCGAGCGCAACAGCAACGCTGTTGGCGAGCTGGGCCACATCGGAGCAGCCGGAGCAGGCGTAGACCAGGGGAAGGGGTGAGGGGGTGGCCATGGTGGGCTCTCCTTGTCGGAACATTCTGGGGTGTGCTGTCGGTGTTCAGGTCGTCGCACTAGCGGGCGAACTGGCTTAGCGGCAGGTAGGGATAGCGCTGGCCGGGCACCACCTGCTGGCCAGGGGGGACCTGGAGGTAGCCGTCGGCTTGTGCCGCACTCTTGAGCATATTGGAGCCCTGGTCGCCGGCGATCCTGGCCACCGGGGCAATGTCGCTGTGATCCAGGCGGACGCGCAGCCACTGGGTGCGGGTGCGGTTGGCGCGGTAGGTGAAGCCTGCATGCACTGCAAAGCTCGCCAGCGGGGCGATGGTTCGACCCTGTCGGCGATGCAGTACCGCCAGGCCCAGCAGGTGCCAGGCGACCAGGGCAGCGGTGGGGTTGCCGGGAAGTCCCAGCAACGGGGTGCCGGTGGACGGGGACTGGCCGATGTAGCCCAGGGTGAAGGGCTTGCCGGGCTTCATCGCCACGCCGCTGAGGCAGATGCCGCCAAGGCGCTCGAGACAGGGCCTGACGTAGTCTTCCTCACCCACCGAGACGCCGCCGGTACAGACGATCAGATCGGCCTGGCGGGCGGCGAAGGTCAGCGCTTCTTCGAGTGCCGTGGCGCTGTCGCTGATGTTGCCAAGGTCGACAAGCTCGGCGTTGTGATCCTGCAGCAGGGCGTGCAGCATGCCGGCGTTCGAGTTGTAGATCTGGCCCGGGGCTAGCGGTTTGCCGGGCGTGACCAGCTCCGAGCCGGTACTGATGACGGCGACGCGCACCCGACGCCGGCAGGGCACCTCGGTGATGCCCTGGGCCGCCAGCAGCGCCAGGCGGATGGCATCGAGGGGCTCACCTGGCTCGAGCAGAGCCGCTCCCTGGGTGAGCTCTTCGCCGCGTCGCCGGATATGGTCTCCCAGGTGCAAGTCAGTGGGAAAGTGGATCTGGCCGGCGTCGTCGATCCGTACCTGTTCCTGGGGCACCACCACGTCGGCACCGCGGGGAATCGGTGCGCCGGTGAAGATGCGCGCACAGCCGTCGAAGGGCAGGGTGATCGGGGCGGCGCCGGCGGGCACCCGGGCCACCACCGGCAGGGCAAGCCGGTGCTTGAGGTCGGCCAGACGCAGGGCGTAGCCGTCCATGGCGCTGTTGTCGATGCCGGGAACGTCGTGCAGCGCCTTGAGCGGCGCGGCCAGGATGCGGCCACGGGCGTGGGTCGTTCTCAGCGTCTCGGTGTCCTCCAGCGGGCGGGTCAAGGCGATGACCTGCTCGCGGGCCTGCCAGGGATCGATCAGGGTGTGGCCCCTGGTCGGTGTGTCACAGCCGCAGGTCTCGCTCATGGGGTGACCTCCAGGGCTTCGTGTCGAGCCGTCGTCCCGGTGACGGAAGCGACGTGGTGATCCGCGCTGCGGCTGGTGCAGCGCTGGCTGTCCTTCACCACCATGGCGACGAAGTTGCAGGGCCGGGTGCGGGCGTCGAGCTGGGCTGCAAGAATGTCGTCCCAGGCCATGGCGCAGGCCTTGGGCGAGCCGGGCATGGAGAACACCAGGGTGCGATCGATCACCCCGGCCACAGCGCGGGACTGGATGGTGGAGGTGCCGATGGCCTCGAAGGAACGCAGACGAAACAGCTCGCCGTAGCCTTCGACGACCTTGTCGAACAGTACCGTCAGTGCCTCCGGGGTGTTGTCACGGGCGGTGAAGCCGGTGCCGCCGTTGACCAGCACTACCTGGATGTCGGAACGGATCACCCAGGCGCTGACCTGGGCGCGAATGCGATAGATGTCGTCGGGGACCAGGGCGCGCTCGGTCAGGCGGTGTCCGGCGCCGGCTAACCGGTCCGCCAGCAGGTTGCCGCTGCCGTCCTCGTCCAGGCCTCGGGTATCGGACACGGTGAGGATGGCGATATCCAGCGGGGTGAACACAGCGCACGTGGACGTATGAGACATGCAAGGACTCCGGTGGAGAGAACGTGAAGGGAGCCCGCCGGACCCTGAGGTCTGGCGGGGGTGTCAGGTGGGAGGGAAGGGGGAGTCGGCACGCGTCATTCGCTAGTGGCGCCTGGTCGGCGCTCTGTCTGTGCTCTTTCAACGCCCTTGATGGCGACCTTTCAGCGCCCTCGTCAGCGCATCAGGGGACCGTCGACGTCATCGTCGGCCAGGGTGAAACCCTCGACGCCGATCTCGCTTTCCAGCGCCAGCAGGTAGTGGCGCAGGGCGACGCGTGTGGCCTGTTCGGTCAGCTCGTGGGCGACCCTGTCCTTGACCTCGGCGTAGGGCAGTGGCTGGCGCTCCAGACGGGCGTCGATGACGACCACGTGCCAACCGTAGCGTGACGGCAGCGGACGCTCGTGCAGGCCTTCGGGCAGGGGTTCCAGCGCGCGGTCGAGCTCGCTGACGGTCTGGCCGCGGCTGACCCAGCCAAGGCTCCCGCCTTCGTCCTTCGATGGGCACTGCGAAAACCGCTGAGCCATCTCGTCGAAGCGTTCGGGATGCTGCTTGAGGGTGTCGATCAGCCCTTCGGCCTTCTTGAACTGCTCGTCGCGGGCGTCCAGGTCGTCGGGGGCCGCCGCCAGCAGGATATGCCGGACCTTGAGACGAGTGGGCTCGCAGAAGCGTTCGGGGTGAGCCGCGTGAAAGCGCACGCAGGCCTCTTCATCGGGCGGGGGGACTTGCAGTTCCTGATCCAGCATCACGGCGATCGCACGTTCGTCGGGCTCGTGCAACGAGCCCGTCTCGATGCCCAGGATCTCGGCGCGCTGGCGCAAGAGTTCCTGGATGACCAGGGCGCGGGCCGCCGCCTTGGCGGCGGCCTCGCGATCCGTTGACGGATGGAACTGCATCTCCCCGGCGATGGCTTCCTCGCCGATCACGCTGTCACCAACACGAATGCTGGGAACCGTTGTGTGCGGCAGGGTTTCCACGGGGATGGTTTGCATGACATGCCTCCTCAGGCACGGCGCCGGACGATCTGGTAGCGACGGCCCAAGTAACCCAGGGGAGCGCTCCAGGCGTGAACCAGACGAGTGAACGGGAACACCAGCACGATGGTCAGACCGACCAGAATGTGCAGGTGGTAGATAAAGCCAATGCCTTCGAGGTGGGTGGCGGCGCCGCCCTGGAAGAAGACGATGGCCTGGGCCCATTCGGCAAGCTTGATCATCACGCCGCCGTCCAGGTGATGCAGGGCGGCGGGAATGGTCAGCAGGCCCAGGGTGACCTGAACCACCAGCAGCACGATGATCAGGTTGTCCATGAAGCTGGAGGACGCCTTGACCCGTGGGTCGGTGAAGCGGCGATGCAGCAGCATGGCGCCACCGATCAGACAGGCGATACCGGCAACGCCACCGACCAGGATGGCGAACACCTGCTTGGTGCCGGCGCTGATGAAGGGGGCGTAGACCCAATGCGGTGTCAGCAGGCCGACCAGGTGACCGAAGAAGATCACCAGGATGCCGACGTGGAACAGCGGACTGGCCAGGCGCATGCGCCTGGACGACAGCATCTGGCTCGAGCCGGTCTTCCAGGTGTATTGGCCGTGGTCGAAGCGCAACAGGCTACCGATCAGGAAGACGCTGCCCGCCAGGTAGGGATAGAGGCCGAACAGCAGGGTGTGCAGGTAGTTCATGACAGACCTCCAGTGGGTCGAGAGGGCATGGCATCGGGGAGGCGAACGGTGTCGGGCTGGATACTGCCCCGGCGTTCGGCGAGGCGCTTGCCCTCGGCGGAGGTCAGCGCGCAGTCCTGGTCGGATTCGGCCGAGAAACGCACGGCCTCCTCCTCCCACACGGCGTCGAGGGCGGCAGGGGTGTTGTCGGCCGGTTCTTCCTTGACCGCCTCGCGGTGGAGGTCCACCTGATCCTCGGCGCCGATCAGCGACAGCAGGGTCAGGGTCACCAGCGCCTGGTCGCACTGCTTGGCCTCCAGGCGGGCGGTGATGAGCGCCAGGATATGGCTGACGTCACCGATCCAGCGGGCGACCTCGTCGCCCTCGCGAGTGGAGAGGAACTCCAGCAGCAGCGGCAGGTGGTCGGGCAGCTCGCGGCTGTCGAGGGCAAAGCCGGCGTCCTCGTACTCGCCGAGCAGGTCGACCATGGCCTGGCCACGGTCGCGGGACTCGCCATGGACGTGCTCGAACAGCAGAAGCGAGGTGGCGCGGCCACGATCGAACTGGGCGACGTAGGCCGCCTGAACGTCCAGCAGGCGGGCATCCGCCAGGCGATCACACCAGTCGAGCAGTGCCTGCCGGGGGGCTCCCCCCGGCAGTGGCATGGCGGCGATCGCCGCCTTGACCTCGGCAAGCCCCTCGATCAGTTCCCGGTCGGGATAGTCGAGCAGCCGGGCCAGGGCGCGCAGACCCTGGGCGAGTGGATTAGTCATGCTCGACCTCCGGATGGCTGGGGTCGTACTGCTCGACGTTGACCAGGGTGGTGGTCTGCTTGCGTCCACCGAACAGGCTGGTCTTGTCGCTGCCACCCTGGCAGCCGTTGCCGAAGGTGAAGCCGCAGCCGCCACGCTCCGGGAAGGCCTCGCGAGCCTGCTCGCGGTGGCTGGTCGGGATGACGAAGCGGTCCTCGTAGTTGGCGATGGCCAGGTAGCGGTACATCTCCTCGACCTGGGCCTCGCTCAGCTCGACCTCGTCGAGCACGTCGTGGCGCAACTCGCCGTCCACGTGCTTGCCGCGCATGTACTCACGCATCGCCATCATGCGCTTGAGCGCGCGAACCACCGGCGCCTCGTCACCGGCGGTGAGCATGTTGGCCAGGTACTTCACCGGGATACGCAGTGATTCGACCTTGGGCAGCACGCCGTCGGTTTCCACGTGGCCACCGTCCACCGCCGACTGGATCGGCGACAGCGGCGGCACGTACCAGACCATCGGCAGGGTGCGGTACTCCGGGTGCAGCGGCAGCGCCAGCTGCCAGTCCATGGCCATCTTGTAGACCGGGGACTCCTGGGCCGCCTTGATCACGTTGTCATCGATGCCGTCACGCTTGGCCTGGGCGATGACCTCGGGATCATTGGGGTCGAGGAAGATCTCGCACTGGCGCTTGTACAGGTCGCGCTCGTCCTGGGAGGCGGCGACCTCTTCGATGCGATCGGCGTCGTAGAGCAGCACGCCAAGGTAGCGGATGCGACCGACGCAGGTCTCGGAGCACACCGTCGGCTGGCCCGACTCGATACGCGGGTAGCAGAAGATGCACTTCTCGGACTTGCCGGACTTCCAGTTGTAGTAGATCTTCTTGTACGGACAGCCGGACACGCACATCCGCCAGCCGCGGCACTTGTCCTGGTCGATCAGGACGATGCCATCCTCTTCACGCTTGTAGATCGCACCGCTCGGGCAGCTGGCCACACAGGCCGGGTTGAGGCAGTGCTCGCACAGGCGCGGCAGGTACATCATGAAGGTGTTTTCGAACTGGCCGTAGATGTCCGCCTGGATCTTGTCGAAGTTGGCGTCCTTGCGGCGCTTGGCGAACTCGGTGCCGAGAATCTCTTCCCAGTTCGGGCCCCACTCGATCTTCTCCATGCGCTGACCGGAGATCAGCGAACGGGGGCGCGCCACCGGCTGGTGGCGGCCCTTCTTGGCCTGGTGCAGGTGCTGGTAGTCGAAGGTGAACGGCTCGTAGTAGTCGTCGATCTCCGGCAGGTCGGGGTTGGCGAAGATGTTCGCCAGCACCCGCCACTTGCCGCCGATGCGCGGCTCGATGGTGCCATCCTCGCGCCTCAGCCAGCCGCCTTTCCAGCGCGCCTGGTTCTCCCACTCCTTGGGATAGCCGATGCCCGGCTTGGTCTCGACGTTGTTGAACCAGGCGTACTCGACGCCTTCACGACTGGTCCAGACGTTCTTGCAGGTCACCGAACAGGTGTGACAGCCGATGCACTTGTCGAGGTTGAGCACCATGCCCACTTGGGAACGGATCTTCATTTCACTGCCTCCTGGGCGCTGTCCTGTCCTTCGCCGTCCAACCAGTTGACGTGCTTCATCTTGCGCACCATGACGAACTCATCGCGGTTGGAGCCGACGGTGCCGTAGTAGTTGAAGCCGTAGGAGAGCTGTCCGTAGCCGCCGATCATGTGGGTCGGCTTGGGGCAGACGCGGGTGACAGAGTTGTGGATACCGCCGCGGGTACCGGTGACCTCGGAGCCGGGCACGTTCACGATGCGCTCCTGGGCGTGGTACATCATCGCCATGCCGGTCTTGACCCGCTGACTGACCACCGCGCGGGCGGCGATGGCGCCGTTGGCGTTGTACAGCTCGATCCAGTCGTTGTCCTCGACACCGATGGCGACCGCGTCCTCCTCGGACAGCCAGACGATGGGGCCGCCACGCGACAGGGTCAGCATCAACAGGTTGTCGGAGTAGGTGGAGTGGATGCCCCACTTCTGGTGCGGGGTGATCCAGTTCAGCGCGATCTCCGGGTTACCGTTGGGCCGCGGCATCGCCATGGCCTTGGTGGCCTTGGTGTCGATGGGCGGACGGTAGACCAGCAGGCTCTCGCCGAAGTCACGCATCCAGGCGTGATCCTGGTAGAACTGCTGGCGGCCGCTGACGGTACGCCAGGGAATCAGCTCGTGGACGTTGGTGTAGCCGGCGTTGTAGGACACGTGCTCGTCCTCCAGGCCAGACCAGGTCGGGCTGGAGATGATCTTGCGCGGCTGGGCCACCACGTCGCGGAAGCGGATCTTCTCCTCTTCCTTGGGAATCGCCAGGTGGGTGTGGTCGCGTCCGGTGATCTTCGACAGCGCGTCCCAGGCCTTCACCGCCACCTGACCGTTGGTCTCCGGTGCCAGCGCCAGGATCATCTCGGCGGCGTCGATGGCGCTTTCGAGTCTTGGCTGACCCTTGGCCGGACCCTCGAGCTTGACGTGGTTGAGGCCACGCAACAGCTCGACTTCCTTGTCGGTGTTCCAGCCGATGCCCTTGCCACCGTTGCCGATGCTCTCGAGCAGCGGGCCCACCGAGGTGAAGCGCTCGTAGGTCTCGGGGTAGTTGCGCTTGACCTCGATCAGGCTCGGCATGGTCTTGCCGGGGATCGGCTCGCACTCACCGCGCTTCCAGTCGAGCACTTCGGGCTGGGCCAGCTCGCCGGGGCTGTCATGCTGCAGCGGCAAGGTGACCAGGTCGGTTTCCTCGCCCAGGTGGCCGGGACAGACCTGGGAGAACCTCTTGGCGATGCCCTTGTAGATGTCCCAGTCGCTGCGCGCTTCCCAGGCCGGATCGGTGGCGGCGGTCAGCGGGTGGATGAAGGGGTGCATGTCCGAGGTGTTGAGATCGTCCTTCTCGTACCAGGTCGCGGTGGGCAGCACCACGTCGGAGTACAGGCAGGTGGTCGACATGCGGAAGTCCAGGGTGGTGAACAGGTCCACCTTGCCCTCGGGGGCCTCGTCGTGCCAGGTGACTTCCCGGGGCATGGCGCCGCCGGATTCGCCCAGGTCCTTGCCCTGCAGCCCATGGCGGGTGCCCAGCAGGTACTTGAGCATGTACTCGTGACCCTTGCCCGAGGAGCCCAGCAGGTTGGAGCGCCACACGAACATGTTGCGGGGGAAGTTCTGGGGGTTGTCCGGGTCCTCGGCGGCGAAGCCAAGACGGCCCTGCTTGAGCTGGCTGACCACGTAGTCGGCGGTGGTCATGCCGGCCTCGGCAGCGGGGCCGGCCAGGCGCAGCGGGTTGATCCCGAGCTGCGGCGCCGACGGCAGCCAGCCCATACGCTCGGCGCGCACGTTGAAGTCGATCAGGCTGCCGTCGTACTTGTCGGCCTTGGCCAGCGGCGACAGCAGTTCCTTGACCTCGAGCTTCTCGTAGCGCCACTGGCTCGAGTGGTTGTAGAAGAACGAGGTGCCGTTCATGTGGCGCGGCGGACGCTGCCAGTCCAGGCCGAAGGCCAGCGGGGTCCAGCCGGTCTGGGGACGCAGCTTTTCCTGGCCCACGTAGTGGGACCAGCCGCCGCCGGACTGACCGATACAGCCGCACAGCACCAGCATGTTGATCAGGCCACGGTAGTTCATGTCCATGTGGTACCAGTGGTTCATCCCGGCACCGACGATGATCATGGACCGACCCTGGGTCTTGTCGGCGTTGTGGGCGAACTCGCGGGCGATGCGGATGCACTGGTTGGCGGGTACGCCGGTGATCTTTTCCTGCCACGCCGGGGTGTAGGGGCGCAGCTGGTCCAGTGTGGTGGCGCCGTCGTCCTCGCCCTCGCCGCCGAGGCCACGGTCGATACCGTAGTTGGCGCACATCAGGTCGAACACGGTGACCGCCAGCACTTCCTTGCCATCGGCCAGGGTCAGCTTCTTGGCCGGCAGGCAGTGGTGCAGCACCTCGTTGCCTTCGACGTGGTCGAAGTGCTCGTGGGCGATGCCACCGAAATAGGGGAAGGCCACCTTGGCGACGCTGTCGTGGGCGTCGGCCAGCGACAGTCGCAGGTCGATCTCCTGGCCGTCGGCGTCCAGTGACTCAAGGCTCCACTTGCCCTTTTCGTCGTCGCCGTTCTCGCCCCAGCGGAAGCCGATGGAACCGCGCGGCACCACCAGCTGGTCACGCGTCTCGTCCCAGGCGACGGTCTTCCACTCGGGGTTGTTGTCCTGGCCGAGCGAGGCGTCGAAGTCGGCCGCACGCAGCTGCTTGCCCGGGGCGTAGGTGCCGTCCTCGCGGGGCTCCAGCGCCACCAGGAAGGGCATGTCGGTGTAGCGCTTGACGTAGTCGGTGAAGTAGACGCTGGGCGAGGCGAGGTGGAATTCCTTCAGGATGACGTGGCCCATGGCCATGGCCAGGGCGGCGTCGGTGCCCTGCTTGGCGGACAGCCATTCGTCGGTGAGCTTCGAGACCTCGGCGTAGTCCGGGGTGATCGATACCGTCTTGGTGCCCTTGTAGCGTACCTCGGTGAAGAAGTGGGCGTCCGGGGTACGTGTCTGCGGCACGTTGGAGCCCCAGGCGATGATGTAGCCGGAGTTGTACCAGTCGGCGGATTCCGGCACGTCGGTCTGCTCGCCCCAGGTCTGGGGGGAGGCCGGCGGCAGGTCGCAGTACCAGTCATAGAACGACAGGCAGACGCCACCGATCAGCGACAGGTAGCGGGCGCCGGCGGCGTAGGAGACCATCGACATGGCAGGGATCGGCGAGAAGCCGATGATGCGGTCGGGACCGTAGGTCTTGGCGGTGTAGACGTTGGCCGCCGCGATCAGGGTCTGCGCCTCGTCCCAGTCGGCGCGGACGAAGCCGCCCATGCCGCGGGCACGCTTGTACTGATTGGCCAGGACCGGGTCCTCGACGATGGAGGCCCAGGCATCCACCGGGTCGGCGTGCTTGTCCAGCGCGCGTCGCCACAGGCTGACCAGCTCCTGGCGAATCAGCGGGTACTTGAGGCGGTTGGCACTGTACAGGTACCAGGAGTAGCTGGCGCCACGTGGGCAACCGCGGGGCTCGTGGTTGGGCAGATCGGCGCGGGTGCGCGGATAGTCGGTCTGCTGGGTTTCCCAGGTGACCAGGCCATTCTTGACGTAGATCTTCCAGCTGCACGAGCCGGTGCAGTTCACCCCGTGGGTGGAGCGCACGATCTTGTCGTGCTGCCAGCGGGCGCGATAGCCGTCTTCCCAGTCACGTGTCTCTTCGCGGGTTTCGCCGTGTCCGTTGGCGAATTCCGGAGGACGTTTGGTCAGGTATCTCAGGCGATCGAGAAAATGACTCATGGAGGTCTCCTCAAAGGCCCCCCGAAGGGGGCCTGGCTAGACGGTCCTTGTGGACTCGAATGTCACGGTCTTGACGGGAACGTCAGTGCTGGGTCTGAGCCGCACCGGCGCTTGGCTTGCGGGTGGGCCCCGCATCCAGGTTCAGTTCGATCTCCGCGCCCTTGCGGCTGTAGTAGAACCAGGTCAGGGCGGTGCAGAACACGTAGAACACGATGAAGCCGATCAGCGCCGCTTCGGCGCCGCCGGTCAGCGAGATCGAGGTACCGAAGGACTTCGGAATCAGGAAGGCGCCGTAGGCGGCGATGGCCGAGGTGAAGCCGATGGTGGCAGCGGATTCGCGCTCGGCGTGGACCAGCTGCTCGGCGGCGGTCAGGTTCGGCATCAGCCGCGGCACTTCCTTGCGGAAGATCGACGGGATCATCTGGAAGGTGCTGGCATTGCCGACGCCGGTGGCGAAGAACAGCAGCATGAAGGAGGCGAAGAAGCCGTAGAAGGCGATCGACATGTCCTTGTTCATCAGGAAGAACAACACGCCGATCACGCCGCCGATCATGGTCAGGAAGGTCCAGAAGGTGACCCGGGCACCACCGAAGCGGTCGGCCAGTCCACCGGTCCAGGCACGGCTCAGGGCGCCGACGAACGGGCCGAGGAAGGCGTACTGGAGGGCATCGATGGCCGGGAACTGGGTCTTGGTCAATAGCGGGAAGCCGGCGGAGAAGCCGATGAAGCTGCCAAAGGTGCCGGTATACAGGATGCACATCAGCCAGTTGTGCTTGCGCTTGAAGATGACCGACTGCTCCTTGAAGGAGGACTTGGCGCTGGCGATGTCGTTCATGCCGAACCAGGCGGCAACGGTGGCGATGGCGATGAACGGCACCCACACGAAGCCGGCGTTCTGCAGCCACAGAAGATCAGTGTCGGACATCGGCTGGCCACTGCCGGTGAACATCACGAAGCTGCCGGTGGAGATGACCACGGGCACCAGGAACTGCATCACCGACACGCCGAGGTTGCCGAGGCCGGCGTTCATGGCCAGGGCCTTGCCCTTTTCACGCTTGGGATAGAAGAAGGCGATGTTGGCCATGGAGGAGGCAAAGTTGCCGCCACCGAAACCACACAGCAGGGCGATGATCGCCATCACCAGGTAGGGCGTTTCGGGATTCTGGACGGCGAAGCCGATCCACAGAGCAGGCAGCAGCAGCGAGGCGGTGGAAATCGCGGTGAAGCGACGGCCGCCGAAGATCGGCACGGTAAAGCTGTAGAAGATCCGCAGGGTGGCACCGGAAAGACCCGGCAGGGCCGCCAGCCAGAACAGCTGGTTCGGGGTGTACTCGAAGCCTACCTGGGGCAGCTTGGCCACGACCATGGACCACACCATCCAGATGCAGAAGGCCAGCAGCAGACAGGGGATGGAGATCCACAGGTTACGCGTGGCGATCTTGCGACCGGTGGACTGCCAGAAGGACTCGTCCTCGGGGCGCCAGTCCTCGAGCACGAAACGGCTCGGGGTGGACAGCTCGGGCAGGTCGGTGGACTCGCAGCGATCGCGGGCCTCGATACGCTCGGCCTTGCGGATGGCGAAGTGCATCCACATGAGCGCGGCGGCAACCACGACGAACATCAGCATGAAGCAGCTCTGCCAGATGCCGATGACATCGTTGAGCATGCCGAAGGTCAGCGGCAGGAAGAAGCCACCCAGGCCACCGACCATGCCGACGGCGCCACCGACCAGGCCGACGCTCTTGGGATAGTAGACCGGGATGTGCTTGTACACGGCGGCCTTGCCCAGCGACATGAAGAAGCCCAGCACCATGGTCAACAGGATGAAGCCGACCAGCGGCATGGCGAAGGTGAACTCGACCGGACCACGGACGCCATCGACGACGTACTGGGTGGGCGGATAGCTCAGCAGGAAGGTGCAGATGACCGAGGCCAGGAAGGTCCAGTACATCACGCGACGTGCGCCGTAGCGGTCGGACATCCAACCGCCGAGAATACGGAACAGCGAGGCCGGGATGGTGTACAGCGCCGCCACGATACCCGCCGCGGAGAGGCTCAGGCCGTAGACCTCGATCAGGTAGTGGGGCAGCCAAAGGGCGAGGGCGACGAAGCCACCGAAGACGAAGAAGTAGTAGAGCGAGAAGCGCCACACGCGCAGGTCGGCCAGGGGCGCGAACTGCTCGGACAGCGGCAGGCGCACGGCATTGCGCGACTGATTCTGGGGGTCTTCCTTGGCCAGCAGGATAAAGGCCACGCCCATGATCGCCATGATGGTGGCGTAGACCAGGGCGGTGCTTTTCCAGCCCATTGCCATCAGCAGGAAGGGCGCGCCGAAGTTGGTGACGGCGGCACCGACGTTACCGGCCCCGAAGATGCCCAGCGCCGTACCCTGGCGTTCCTTCTCGAACCAGGCCGAGGTGTAGGCCACGCCGACGATGAAGGAGCCACCGGCCAGGCCGATACCCAGTGCGCCGACCAGCAGCATCACGTAGCTGTTGGCGAAGGTCAGCAGGTAGACACAGGTAGCGGTGACCAGCATGAGCAGACCGAAGACCCAGCGGCCCCCGAAGCGGTCAGTCAGTACACCGAGAAAGAGTCGGCTGATCGAACCCGTCAGCACGGGAGTGGCCATCAGCAGGCCAAGTTGGGTGTCGGAGAGCGCGAAGTCCTCCTTGATCTGGATACCGAGAATCGAGAACAGGGTCCAGACGGCGAAGCAGAGAGTGAAGGCGAGTGTGGATAGGCCTAGCGCTCTGTTCTGCTGACGCCGGGGTACGGTGTCATGTTGGAGCATGTGCTTTCCTCTTTAGGGGTGCCGGTTCGGCCCCTAAACCTTGCTACAATGTATCTGTATGGCACTTGATTGTGGTCAAGAGAATTGCGTGCTATATCCAGCGCTTTTGCTTAATTACCTCCATGGAGGTATCCGGGTGTTTTTGAGGTGTTCGTCACGTATTATCTGCCCTCTCAGATGGATGCGACATTCCGGAAAATTCTAGATGATGAAACCCTTGATCTGGGTCAAAAAGGGAAGGTGTAGTAGATGAACGGCGCCTTTTACCTGCGCCGATCACTGATGCTGCGCATGCTGGTCGCCATGGCGGCGATATCCTGTCTGGCCCTGGTCAGCCTGCTGGGCTCCATCGTCATCGCAAAGAGCGCGGGAGGTTACGCCGACGCCATCAACCAGGCGGGCTCGCTGCGAATGCAGGCCTATCGACTGCTGGCGACGTCGGAGTTGCTGCCGGCGGATCACCCCAGGCGACGCTGGCAGCACGAACAGATGGAGGCCACGCTGGCTGCGGGGGCGATCATCGCGCTGATTCCGGTGGACGCCGATGATCCGCTCAGAGAGGCCTACGACAGGGTGGTGGAGTGCTGGCACGAAACCCTGCGTCCCAACACGGTGGATTTCGAAGGTGGTGACGTCTTTCGGCTGGATGACAAGGTCGCAGAGTTCGTCGACAAGGTCGATATTCTGGTGGGAAGGCTTCAAGAATATGCCGAGTCAAAGGTCGTATTTCTTGAGGTTTTTCAGGGGGCATCACTCGCCGTTCTCGTGATATTTATGGTGATGGTTGTCTATCGAATAGTCTGCGGTGTCATGCCGCCATTTCGTGACCTTATTCGCGTTGTAAATGGCGTGATGGTCGGTGACTTTTCGGGGAGAACCATCTACCGAGGTAACGACGAGTTAGGCTTGTTATCCAGAACAATCAACAAGATGAATGCCAGCCTGTCGGAAATGTACGGTCAGCTGGAAAAGCGTGTCGCGGCGAAGACCCATGAACTGAAGCGCAGCAATGATGCGTTGCGTATGCTTTATCTGACCGCGCGGCGTCTCAATGGGGTCACTCCGCTGACCCGGGAAGAGCTCGAGGAAGTGCTGCGCCAGCTGGAGGCGGTGACCGACGAAGGCCCCTTCGAGCTGCGCCTGTCCATGGGAGGCAATGGCAAGGATATTGTCAGACTCAGCTCTCGCCCCGGCGCGGAAAGCGCTTTCGTTCAGGAACCATCGCGCGGCCGTGAAATATCAGACAAGGCGGCTGCCGGACTGTATGCCAACGGCAATGAATATGCGGTCAGGGTGCGCGAAGCGGGTCGGGATTTTGGCGAGTTGCGTGTCCATCAGCCTCCCGGCCATATGCTTGCCCAGTGGAAGATCGAGCTGGTGGAGACGGTGGCCGGGCTGATTGCCGCGGCCTTGTCGCTGTCCGAGAAGGCCGACGAACAGCGTCGGCTGGCGCTGATGGATGAGCGCGCGGTGATTGCGCGAGAGCTTCACGACTCGCTGGCGCAGTCGCTGTCCTACCTGAAGATCCAGGTCACCCGTCTACAGATGCAGCTCGATCAGCAACGCCACGAGCAGGTGGCGCAGGTGGTCGCGGAACTCCGGCACGGTCTCAATTCGTCCTACCGCCAGCTCAGGGAGCTGCTCAACACCTTTCGTCTGCGCATCCATGAGTCGGGTCTGGAAGCGGCGTTGGAGGAAACGGTGCTGGAGTACTCCAAGCGGGGCGACTTCGAGCTGACCCTGAAAGGCCAGTGGAGCGGGCTGTCGCTGACCCCCAACGAGGAAATTCATGTGCTGCAGATCGTGCGCGAGTCGCTGTCCAACGTGGCCCGCCATGCACGTGCTCGGCACTGCACCATCAGCCTCGCCGTCGACGACACGGGGCACTATCAACTTTCGGTCACGGACGACGGTGTAGGCATCGGACCGCAATCCGATCCTTCCATGTCCCACGGGATGGCGATCATGGAGGAGCGGGCACGAAGCCTGAGTGGAAAGCTCACGGTCAGGGGCATCAAGCCCTGCGGTACCGTGGTGACCGTCCGCTTTCTGCCGCGTCTGTTGGCGCAGTTACCTGTGGCGTCCGAGTGATGGGCTTTCACGGGCGCGAGGTCGCGACGACGTGGCCTGCTGAACGTGTTGCCCGGCAGCGGGTCGGGTGAAACCACTCTGGAGATAGCACTATGAGCATGCTTCGATTGATGATCGTGGACGATCACCCCCTGTTCCGGCGTGGGGTGCGTCAACTGGTGGACATGGATCCTAGCCTGGTGGTGGTCGGTGAAGCCTCGGATGGCGCCGAGGCGGTGCGCAAGGCCGTCGATCTGCAACCCAACCTGATCCTGCTCGACCTCAACATGCAGCCCATCGACGGCATCGAGGTGCTCCGGCGGATGCGTGACGCCCGGGTCAAGAGCCGTATCGTGATCCTGACCGTGTCCGACTCCGACGACGACGTGGTGCGCGCGCTCAAGGAAGGCGCCGATGGCTATCTGCTCAAGGACATGGACCCCGAGGAGGTGCTGCGGCTGATTCGCGAGGCGGCCCAGGGTCAGGTGGTGCTGGGGCCACAGATGGCGTCGCTGCTGGCCAGCGTGGTCAAGGGCGAGCTGCCGGCAGGGGGCGACGACGGCATGTCGTGCCTGACCGCTCGAGAGAGGGACATCCTGCGGACCCTGGCTCGCGGCCTGTCCAACAAGATGATCGCCCGTGAGCTGGACATCGCCGAGGGCACCGTCAAGGTCCACGTCAAGCATCTGTTCAAGAAGCTGGACCTGCGCTCACGGGTGGAAGCAGCGGTGTGGGCCACCAAGCATGGCCTGGGCTAGGGCTTGTCTGAAAAGTGCCTGCGCTCGGTAATACGGCGTTAAAAATCGGATCAAAATGCTCATTTACACCCCGTAAACTGCGCTTTCTCACCGATTTTTGCCTTGTCTAACCTTCGCTCGTCGACTTTTCGGACTGCGCCTAGGGCTTTTGCGAAACCTGCCTACGCTCGTCGGCTTTTCGGACAGAGCCCAGGGCTTGCAGAAACAGGCTTGCAGGAATGGTGGTTGCGCTCGGTGGCGCCGGGAAGTTCGTCCAGATACGACAACGCCCGGGGCAGGCCCGGGCGTCGTTTGCTGGCTGGCAGAGCCAGCAGGCAGGGCGTCAGTCGTTGACGGCGGCCACCGCCTTGGCCAGGTACGGCAGGTTCTCCTGGGAGAAGCCGGCGACGTTGGCGCGGCCCGAGCGCACCATGTAGATGCCGTACTCGTCACGCAGGCGGTCCACCTGTTCCGGCGTCAGGCCGGTGTAGGAGAACATGCCACGCTGCTCGGCGATGTGGGCGTACTTCTGGTCCAGCCCGTAGGGCTTCAAGGCCTCGACGAAGTCACGACGCAGGGTGTTGATGCGATCGCGCATTTCGGTGAGTTCCTCGCGCCACACCGCGGCGAGTTCCGCAGAGTTGAGGATCTCGGCCACGATGCTGCCGCCGTGGGCCGGCGGGTTGGAGTAGTTCTCACGGGCGACGATGGCGATCTGCGAGCGGACGTTCTCCATCTCGTCGCTGTTCTTCGCCACCACGATCAGGGCGCCGGTACGCTCGTTGTAGATGCCGAAGTTCTTCGAGCAGGAGCTGGTGATCAGCACGTTGTCGAGGTTCTCGGCCAGCAGGCGAACGGCGTAGGCGTCCTCGTCGAGGCCCTCGGCGAAGCCCTGGTAGGCGAAGTCGACCAGTGGCAGCAGGTCGCGCTGCTGGACCACTTCAAGCACCTGTTGCCACTGCTGGTGGTTCAGGTCGAAGCCGGTGGGGTTGTGGCAGCAGGCGTGCAGCACCACCACGTCGCCCTGGGGGATCTGCTTGAGGGCTTCCAGCATGCCGTCGAAGTCGAGACGGTTGTCGGCGTCCACGTAGGGATACTTGTGCAGTTCGATGCCGGCGGCGGTGAAGATGCCGTGGTGGTTCGGCCAGGTCGGGTCGCTGACCCAGATGCCCTTGCCAGGCAGTTGGGTCGCGACGAAGTCCGCCGCCAGGCGCAGGGCGCCGGTACCACCGGGGGACTGGGTGACGCTGGCGCGGCCGGCCTCGAGCACGGGGGAGTCCTGGCCCAGCACCATCGGCAGCACCACGGCACCGTACTGGGCGGCGCCGTGTGAGCCGATGTAGGTCTTGGTGGTCTCGTTGTTGAGCAGCAGGGCTTCGGCCTCCTTGACCGCACGCATCACCGGAGTGTTGCCCTTTGCATCGCGGTAGACGCCGACGCCAAGATCGACCTTCTGGGGATTGGTGTCCTTCTTGAAGGCCTCGATGAGCCCGAGGATGGCATCCCCGGGAACCCGCTCAATCTTCTCGAACATTTTAGCTTGCTACCTCGTCGGTTCTGGCCGCTAGGATGAAATCGTTCTTGTGCAGGCCCTTCATCTCGTGGGACCACCAGGTCACGGTGACCTTGCCCCACTCGGTCAACAGGGCCGGGTGATGGCCGGCTTCCTCGGCGATCTCGCCGACGCTGTTGGTAAAGGCAAGGGCCTGCCGAAAGTTGCGGAACTTGTAGCTCCGCTCCAGTTGCATGATGCCATCGCGCTCGACGATCCGCCACTCGGGGATCTGCGCGTGCCACTGTTCGATCTCGTCCTCGGTGGCGTGGGGGGCGTCCCAGCTGCAGGCTTCGCAGGACTGCTCGGTGAGGGTCTGGGTGGTGTCGTTCATGCTGTCTCCTGGTGGTGTCGGTGAGGGAATGTGGATGTTCAGGCGTGTTCGCTGCGTCGGTCGTTGTCGGCACCGTCGTGGGCGATGGGGCCGGTCTCGCCGGTCTCGCCGTTCTCGCCGGGCGTTGGCTTGGGCTTGGTCGTTGAATTGGGCTTGGGCGGAAAGCGCGGTTCGAATAACCCCAGCGCCTTGGCTTCCTCGACCAGTGCCATCAGGTCGCGCCGGGACAGTTCCTGAAGCCGGTCGAGGCTGTCCAGAACGTAGTAAAGGGGCTGCAGGATGTCGATGCGATAGGGGGTGCGCAGGGCGTCGAGGGCGTCGAAGGGCGCATGTGCAGGGGTGTCGGACAGGGCGTGCAGGGTCTCCTTGGGCGAGGAGATGATACCGCCGCCATAGATGCGCCGGCCTTGTGGGGTGTCCACCAGGCCGAATTCCACGGTCATCCAGTAGAGCCTGGCCAGGTAGACCCGGTCCTTGGGTTCGGCGGCGAGGCCGATGCGGCCGTAGGTGGCGGTGAACTCGGCGAAGGCCTCGTTGGTCAGCATCGGGCAGTGGCCGAAGATCTCGTGGAAGATGTCCGGTTCCTTGAGGTAGTCCAGCTCCTCGGGGGTACGGATGAAGGTCGCGACCGGAAAACGACGGTTGGCCAGCAGTTGAAAGAAGGTGTCGAAGGGGATCAGGGCCGGTACCTGGGCGGTCTGCCAGCCGGTGGCTTGCTGTAGCACCCGATCGACGTCGCCCAGTTGCGGAATACGATCGCTGGGCAGGCCGAGGCGCTCGAGGCCGTCCAGATACTGCTGGCACACGCGCCCTTCGATCAACGTCAGCTGGCGTTCCATCAGCGTCTGCCAGGTTCGGTTCTCGACCTCGCTCCAATGGATGATGCCGTCGGCATCCGGCTCACGGGCCTGATAGGCGGTGCCCTTGGTGGACGGGGTGGACGAAGAAGGTGCGTGCATGGTGTCTCCCGGCGATTGTCGACTGTTGTGGTATCGAGACTGAGTCGAGTCTAGGCATGGGGGCTTTCGTCACGCAGCCGTGCATCGGGGGGATAGGCACCAGAAGGCGGCCCTTTTCTGTCAGGAAATCTTTACAGCTGGTGCTCGAGATGGTGTCTATCGACCAAAGATGCAGGACGCGCTCCTCTGTCTTCGATAGGCTGTAACGAAATCTTGACATACGAGTCAGACCAGCCTGACGGAAACTTCAGATGGTGTGACCCTTTTGCGGAGCCATTCCCTTCATGCGCCTGAGAGTTCACTGCCAGAATCGTGTCGGCATCCTTCGCGACATTGTGGCCCTGCTGGCCGACTACGGGGTCAACGTCGCCCGGGGCGAGGTGGGCGGAGAGCATGGCAACGCCATCTATCTGCACGTGCCGCAGCTGTTGCACGCCCAGCTGGCGACGCTGAAGCCCAGTCTCGAGCAGGTGTCCGGCGTATTCGGGGTGCGCCGGGTCAGCCTGATGCCCAGCGAGCGCCACCAGCTCGAGCTGGAGGCGCTGCTGTCGTCACTCTCCGACCCGGTGATGTCCATCGACATGGAGGGGCACCTGGTGGCGGCCAACCGGGCGGCGAGCCAGCTGCTCGGCGTGCGCGTCGACGAGGTGCCCGGGCTGTCGCTGAATCGCTACCTGCCGGAGCTCGACCTGCCGGAAGTGATTCGTCGCAACAATGCTCGGGTCAACGGGCTCAGGATCCGGCTCAAGGACGCCACCTACCTGGCCGATATCGCGCCGCTGCATCGCGAACACCACGACGACGTGGCCTCGCTGGCCGGTGCTGTGGTCACGCTGCATAGCGCCGATCGCATCGGCGAGCGTATCTATCAGGTGCAGCGCCAGGAGATGCGCGGCTTCGAGGCGATGTTCGCGGCCAGCCCCCGACTCGCCTCCCTGATCCACGAGGCGCGGCGCATGGCGCCGTTGGACGCGCCGCTGTTGATCTTTGGCGAGACCGGCACCGGCAAGGAGGTACTGGCGCGGGCCTGTCACCTGGCCAGCCAGCGCGGCCAGGCGCCGTTCATGGCGCTGAACTGCGCCGGCCTGCCGGAGTCCATGGCCGAGACCGAACTGTTTGGCTATGCCCCGGGCGCCTTCGATGGCGCTCGCCCCGAGGGCAAGCTGGGTCTGCTGGAGCTGACCGCCGGTGGCACCATCTTCCTCGATGAGGTCGGCGAGATGAGTCCGCGGCTGCAGGCCAAGCTGTTGCGCTTTCTGCAGGACGGAGGCTTTCGCCGGGTCGGCGCCGATGACGAGACCTACCTGGACGTGCGGGTGATCTGTGCCACCCAGCAGGATCTGCTGGCCCTGTGCGGCCAGGGGCTGTTTCGTCAGGATCTCTATCATCGCCTCAACGTGCTGTCGTTGAGCGTTCCGCCGCTGAGGGATTGCCTGGATGGCATCGAGGCCCTGGCCGGGCACTTTGTCGACCGAGCCGCGCGCCAGATCGGCTGCGCGCTGCCTGCGCTTTCCCCCGCGGCACTGGCGCGCATGGCCAGCTATCACTGGCCCGGCAATGTGCGGCAACTCGAGAACGTGCTGTTCCAGGCGGTGTCGCTGTGCGAGACCGGGCTCATCGAGCCGGCCCATCTGCGGCTGCCGGCCTCGGGGGCGCCGGCGGGTCTTGCCGGTATCGACCTGGACGGCTCGCTCAACGACATCCTGGGCGAGGTCGAGCGGCGCGTATTGGCCTCGCTGTACCCCCAGCATCCGTCCAGTCGCCAGTTGGCGCGGCGCCTTGGCGTATCCCACACCACCATCGCCAACAAGCTGAATCGCTATGGCATCACCGGCAGCGAAGGCTGACGGTGAGTGTGAGAGTGAAAGTGAGACTGAGGGGGCTCGAGGCACCGACGGGGCATCGAGGCCCACTGCTCACGGTCGAATAGCTGGCGGTCGAATAGCTCGCGGTCGCAAGGCTAGCCTTCGAATAGTGGTGCGAGGGCCTGCCTGACGTCGGTATAGCGGGCGCTTTCCTGGCTGGCGAATCCCGGCAGGCGTCGCGCCTTGGCCTGACTCAGGCGCGGGCTGATGACGCCACACAGGAAGCGGGTAGCAAGCTCCAGGTCCAGCGGCTTGCCTGGCTCGACACTTTCCAGTGCCTGGGCCAGGCCCGTCAGCCAGGTTCGCAGTTCGCCCTCGTCCGGGAGCGCCGGAGCCGGGGCGGGCGGCAGGATGGCGGTCTCGCCGCGACAGGCCGAACAGTGGCCACAGCGTCGGGGGGCGTTGGGGTCACCGAACCAGTCGGCGAGTCGCGCGCTGATGCAGTCGTCGGCCTCGAACAGCGCCAGCATGGCGTCGAGCCGCTCGAGTTCGACCCCCGCGCGCTCGACGAACTGCTGATGCAGTTCGGGAGCCAGCCGTCCGGGGTCCACGGCCGCGAGTTTGTGGTAGACCTCGGTCATCTGCTTGCTTTCCAGGCGCATCAGCCCCTGTTCCGCCAGGTAGTCGAGCGCTTTGAGCACCCGTGGGCGGGAGGTGTCGAGGCCGCGTTGCTGGCCCAGCTGGTCGAGGCGTTCGAAGTCCAGCCGATACCAGGTACGGGCCTTGTGCGAGGCATCGAGCAGTGCGCCGAGAAAGGCGCCGCGCTCGCCGGGGAAGCGGGCGAGCAGGGCGTCTGGTTCGATCGCCAGGCTGAAGCGATACTCGGCAAAGTAGCTGTGGCTGGCGCGTACCACGCCGGCCAGTTCCAGCTTGACCAGCAGCGTCTTCAGCGGCAGCTCGCGGATGTCCGAGAGGCGTGACAGGGCGTTGAGTGACAGCTCCCAGGTCTCGGAGGCATCCGCCAGATCGGTCAATACCGCTTCGATGCCCGACAGCGGTGGAACGTCACCATGGATAAAGTTCTCGAGCACTGGCAGGTGTTCACGTCCGGCCAGCATCAGGCACTCCGACGGCTTGCCGTCGCGCCCGGCGCGTCCGATCTCCTGGCTGTAATTCTCGATGGACTTGGGCAGGTCGAAGTGCACCACCTGGCGGATATCGGCCTTGTCGATGCCCATGCCGAAGGCGATGGTGGCGACGATGCCGGGCAGGCGTCCGCTCATGAAGTCGGCCTGCAGTCGCTGGCGGGTCTCACTGTCGAGCCCTGCGTGGTAGGCGGCGACCTCGAGCCCGGCGGCCTTGAGGTAGGCCGCCAGGCGTTCGGCGCTTTGCTGCAGGGTGACGTAGACGATGGTGCCGCCGTTGCCGAGTCTTGGCGCCAGCCAACTGGCCAGATGGCGAGCCCTGTTGTCGGCGGGCAGCGGGGTGACGGCAAGGTCCAGATTTGCGCGGTAGAAGCCGGTGGTGATGACATCGTCAGGCGCGATATCGAAGCCTCGACGCATGTCATCGATGACCTTGGGCGTGGCGGTGGCGGTCAGCAGCAGCACCTGGTCGATGCCGAACTCCCGGCGATAGTCGGGCAGTTTCTGGTAGTCCGGGCGAAAATTATGTCCCCATTCCGACAGGCAGTGGGCCTCGTCGATCACCATCAAGGAGACCCGCACGTCGCGCAGAAAGGCGCGAAAGCGTTCATTGCGCAGGCGTTCGACCGATACCATCAGCACCTTGAGCTGGCCGTTGCGGGCCGCTGCCATGACCTCCCGAGCCTGATCGCGATCCTGACTCGAATCGATGCTGGCGGCGGCGATACCGCGCGAGGTCAGCGTCGCCAGCTGGTCCTGCATCAGCGCCAGTAGAGGAGATACCACCAGGGTGAGGTAGGGCAGGTGCAATGCCGGTAGCTGATAGCACAGCGACTTGCCCGAGCCGGTCGGGAAGATCGCCGCTGCGCTGCGGCCTTCTGCGATGGCGTTGATGGTCTCCCGCTGTCCTGGCCTGAAGTCGCGGTGGCCGAAGACGTTCTCGAGGGTCTGGTCGATGGTGGTGGACATGCTGGCTCCCTGATGGCGGGCCCTGTGACAGCGGCAGGATCGGGGGCAAGGGTACCCAAAACAGTCACCGGCATGAAGCGACGACGTGCCAGCTCAGGTGGCGGTGTCAGGATGATCCCTGGGGCAGCCAGCGCTGGATCACGCGATCGCGGCCCTGCTGCTTGGCTTCCATCAGGTTGGTGTGGACCTGCTGCATCAGTTGCGCGCTGCTCAAGCCGCGAACGAAGTCGGAGACGCCGATACTGACGGTGACCTTGTGGCGACCGATGCCGAAATCCTGACGAGAGATGCTCTCGCGCAGGCGTTCCGCCAGCTCGCGCGCTCTGCCAGCGGGTGTCATCGGCAGCAGCAGGGCGAATTCGTCGCTGCCCATGCGTGCCAGCATGTCCTCCTGGCGCAACTGGCTGGATGCCAGGGCGGCGATCTGACAGAGCACCCGATCACCGAGTCCGCGCCCCCAGGTGTCGTTGATCAGGGCAAAGTGGTCCAGGTCGATCAGCAACAGCGATAGCGGCGTGCCATGGCGGTTGGACATGGAGGCGATCTTGTCGATGTGTCCCATCATCGAACGTCGGTTGGTCAGCCCGGTGAGTTCGTCGGTGCCGGACAGGTAGCGAAGACGTTGCTCTTCGGCGACCTGATCCTCGATGTCCACCAGCAGGCCGTGCCACAGGATGCCCTCTTCGGAGCGTTCCGGCAGGGCCTCCAGCGAGTACCAGTGCGGGGTGAGTTCGCCGATCGGCAGGCGCAGTCGCGTGGAGACCGGCGACAGCCAGTGGGCAGAGTGCTCGATGGCCCGGATGAATTCGCCATAGGCGTCACCCAGCAGATCGCCGAGCCGCTGACGCACGTCGTTGATCGCCAGCAGTGGCTCAAGGCGAGGCGTCATCGGGTCTTCACCGGTCACTGCAGGTAGCTGCAGGCGACCGCGCGCGTCTCGCTTCAGGGTGAACAGCACCCCAGGGACACGCTTGAGGCAAACAAGACTCGCGTTTTCGTCGCAGGTCGGGGAGGGTGACGGCGGGTCACGATCTTCCATAGCAGGCAGTCCTTGGCCACGGGATGGCGGGTCAACCCGAGGTATCGGGCCTTCATCACCATCTTAAAGGCAGGGTATTGCGGGTATATCAGTCCAAGGGACTAAGAAATATCAGACAAAACTCTGCATTTGTGGATTACGCCATAGGGAGGAAAGGCTTGAATGTTTACGCAGGGCCGCTGGTGGCGGGCGTTGTGGCCGTGAAGCCGGTCGCTGATCGATCGGCAGACATCGGCGTGAGGGCTTGATCAAGGATATGCCGCAGCGAGAGTGACTAGGCAGGTTCCCGTCATGATTCACCGAAAGCGCGCGCATTTCCGGCGACCTCGTGGCTACCGGGGTGCGTCATAGCGAAGCTCTCGCCCCCTGGAGAATACCACCTGCCACAGTTGCAGGTAGCGCGCTCTGAAGGCTCCGGCACAGATCGCCAGGTAGTAGCGCAGCATCCGATAGGTGCGTTCATTGCAGTGCCGTGTGTTGTAGTGACGTGCAATGTCATGCCAGCAGGCGTCAAGGTTGGCTAGCCACGCCAGCAGGGTGAGATCGTAGTCGGAGCCGAAGTTCTGCCAGTCTTCCACCATCAACGTCTCCTCGCTGTGCTGGCAGATCTGGCGGGCGGACGGCAACACGCCGTTGGGAAAGATGTAGCGATGGATCCAGGGGTCTGCGGTGATGCGAGAAGTATTGGAGCCAATGGTATGCAGCAGGAAGAGTCCGTCATCCGGCAACAGGTCGGCCACCGTCCGAAAGAAGGTCGTGTAGTTGCGCTGTCCTACGTGTTCGAACATGCCGATCGAGGCGATCCGGTCGTACTGGCCTTGCAGGTCGCGGTAGTCGGCCAACTGGATATCGACGGGCAAGCCCTGGCAGCGCTCCCTGGCCAGTGCCACCTGCTCCCGGGAAATGGTGATACCGGTCACGCTGACGCCGTAGTGACGTGCGGCGTGCTCGGCCAGGCTGCCCCAGCCGCAGCCGATGTCGAGAAGGTGCATGCCAGGGCGCAGCGCCAGCTTTCGACAGACCAGGTCGAGCTTGGCGAGCTGGGCCTGATGCAGCGTCGTTGCCTGGCGCCAGTAGCCACAGGAGTAGCACATGGTGTCGTCCAGCATATACCGAAACAGGTCATTGCCGAGGTCGTAGTGAGCCTCGCCGACCTGATAGGCTCGGGCGCGACTCTGGAGGTTGAAGAAGCCCGCCTGCAGGCGATAGAAGAGGTGGCTCGCGGCGCTACGCGAGCGTTGGCCCAGACCGTGGCGCAGCAGCCGATGGGCAAGCTGGTCGATACGCCGCGCCTCCCACCAGCCATCCATGTAGGCTTCCCCGAGCCCCAGCGTGCCCTGGTGCAGGATGCGGGCGAACAGATCGGGATGATAGATTTGGATATCGTGGGGTTCAGGTCCGTTGAGGCGAATGCCCGAGCCCTCGAGCAACTGCTCGATGATCCGTCGAGGGCGATTGTTCGGCAGTGCGATGGGATGGGGGCGGGCGTCGCTGGTCATGTGGCCTCCTGGTGTCTGTGCAGGCGGCATGTCCGAAGAAACGAGAAGCGGGCAGGAGAGTCGCCCGCTCCGAAGTGAGGCCAGGACCGCCACCTCGGCAGGGGCCTGAATCACCTTCGGCTATCTTTATTGTTGCAAAACAGCATAGTTCAGCTGGCATGCCTTTCCAGCGAAGAACGCGGGCGGGTTGGCACAGAATCAAGGAGGCTTAAGTTATGCACGTTATCGTCGATCTTTGCGTGGTCCCCCTGGGTGTGGGCGTTTCGGTCTCCGACCACGTGGCCGCTTGCCAGCGGGAGATCCAGGCGTCCGGTCTCAGCCACCAGATGCACGCCTATGGCACCAATATCGAAGGCCCCTGGGACGAGGTCATGGCGGTGGTCAAGCGCTGCCATGAGGTGGTGCACGAGATGGGGGCGCCACGCATCACCACCACCTTGAAACTCGGTACCCGGACCGACCGCGATCAGAGCATGGCAGACAAGGTCGAGAGCGTGGCACGACGCCTGGGTGACTGACGGCACACTTCGAAAGCACACTTTACCGCCTGCCCCGACCTCGCGACGCTGATCGCTGCATGAGACGGGGCGGGTACCTTGCCGGGCCCGGTCAATCCGCAGGTGGCAACAGATGGTGTCCGGCCTGGTCGGCCAGGTGGCGGCCGAGTCGCTCCAGCGGCTCGCCGCCGTGGCGCCAGTAGTGCCAGTACAGCGGTACGTCCAGATGCCAGCCCGGCACCACGTCCTCAAGCTCCCCCGTCGAGAGCTCCCGATACGCCTGGATTTCGGGAATGAGCCCGAAGCCGAGGCCCGCGTGGGCCAGGCGCAGAAATCCCTCGACGCTGGCGCAGCGGTGGTGCGGGAAGGGGCCGTTGACGCCATGGGCCGCCATGAAGCGGTGTTGCAGTTGATCGTTGGGCCCGAAGATGATGGCCGGCGCCTGGGCCAGAGAACCGGCGTCCGCGCCCTGGGGGCAGTGTCGGGCCATGAAGTCGGGACTCGCCAGTGCGCGGTAGCGCATCACGCCCAGGGCGATGACCCTGGCGCCCTGGACCGGCATGTCGCTTGCGCACAGGCACGCAGCCACTTCTCCCAGGCGCATGCGTTCAAGTCCGACCTCCTGATCCTCGATGACCAGATCCAGGGTAATCGCCTGATGCTTGAGGTAGCCGGCGATGGCGCCCGGCCACCAGGTGGCGAGGCTATCGGCATTGATGGCGATACGTAGCTGACGGTGGCCCAGTGCCAGCTGCGGTGCATCCTGGATCAACTCGCCCTCCAGCAGTTGTACCTGCTGCACGTGGTTCAACAGCCGTTGACCCAGTTCGGTCGGTGTCGGCGGGGAGCCCCTCACCAGCACCGGCTGTCCCAGGCGAGCCTCCAGCAGCTTGATGCGCTGGGATACCGCCGATTGGGTCAGCCCCAGCGCACGGGCCGCGCGCTCGAAGCCCTGGTGGGTCAGCACGGCGGCCAGTGCATCGAGCAGTTTGTAGTCCAGCATGGGCGTCTATCTATTTCCTTGAGTATAAGAAATGGTAATGAGGTAGTGGGAGAAGTGATTTCTCTTATTTACCAGCTTGCCCTAGTCTCTGCCACATCCAGCAGCGCCCAACATCGGCGCAGCGTCGACAATCATCGTGAGGAAGGACAGACCATGTGGCTTTCACTGATCCAGGGCGTGGGCACCGGAGCGGGACTGATCATTGCCATCGGCGCGCAGAACGCCTTTGTGTTGTCCAAGGGACTGAGGCGACAACACGTCTGGTGGGTGGCGGGGATCTGCGCCCTGTGCGATGCCGTGCTGATCGGCCTGGGGGTGATGGGCCTCGGCGCCCTGATCGCCCAGAGTGAAGGGGCCATGCTGTTGGCGCGCTACGGCGGCGCCGCCTTCCTTGCCTGGCAGGCCTGGCTGGCCATTGGTCGGGTTCGACGGCCCAGGGGCATGGACGTTGCATCGTCTGCCTCCAGTGCCAGCCTTGCCCAGGTGGTGCTGGCGACCCTGGCGGTGACGCTGCTCAACCCCCAGGTCTATCTGGACACCCTGGTGATGCTGGGCGCCATCGGTTCGCTGCAAGAGAGCCCGGTGGGGTTCTACGTGGGGGCGACCATTGCTTCCTTTGTCTGGTTCTTCGGTCTGGTCAGCGCCGCCGGCGCCCTGGCACCGCGGCTGAAGAGCCCGAGGGCATGGCAGTGGGTGGACGGGATCATCGCCGTGATCATGCTGCTGGTGGCGTGGCAGCTGGTGACGCTGACGCTGTAAAGGTCCCAGCGATAGGCAGCCTGTCATGCCAGCGTGACGTCGTGTAAGGATTTCGTGACGCCTGGGGTGCAGAGCGCACACGGGGTGTCACGCCAGCGCTACAGCTGGCCGATGCCGGGGCGTGTGCGCTACCACCTCAAGCCGCTCCGGGGGGATGGGGGGCGCGTGTCGAGGAGCCTAGGATGGGGAGTGACAATCACAATGACGGAGGCCCACATGACCGCAGTCGCTCCCATCGATACCCACAACCCCATCGGCACCAATGGCTTCGAGTTCGTCGAATACAGCGCCCCGGATCAGGCTGGCATCGACGCCCTGCGCGAGCTGTTTCTCGCCATGGGGTTTACCGAGACGCGCCGCCACCGCTCCAAGCGGGTCACCCTGTTTCAGCAGGAGGGGGTGAACTTCGTGCTCAACGCGGAACCCGGCAGTCACGCCGCCAAGTTCGCCGAGATTCACGGTCCGGGCGCCTGCGCCATGGCGTGGAAGGTAGCGGATGCTCGTCAGGCACTGTCCTACGCCATCGATCAGGGCGCCCGTCAGGTCGATAACCCTGTCGGTGCTGGCGAGGTCGGCATTCCGGCGGTGGAGGGCATTGGTGGTTCGTTGCTGTATTTCGTCGATGATCGGGTCGACGAACAGGGACGTACCATCTACGACATCGACTTCGAGCCCATCGCCGGCACCTCGGCTCAGGACAACAGCGTTGGTCTCAAGGTGCTGGATCACCTGACCCACAACGTGGCGAGGGGTCAGATGGATCCCTGGGCCGACTTCTATACCCGTATCGCCAACTTCCGTGAGAATCGCTATTTCGACATCGAGGGCAAGAAGACCGGGCTTCATTCCCGCGCCATGACCGCACCCTGCGGCAAGATGCATATCCCGATCAACGAGTCCGCCGACGACAACTCCCAGATCGCCGAGTTTATCCGCGAGTACAACGGCGAGGGCATCCAGCACCTGGCCATGGCCACCGACGACATCTACGCCACGGTGCGCGCGCTGAAGGCCAACGGCATTCGCTTCCTGTCCACCCCCGACACCTACTACGAGAAGGTCAATGTGCGAGTGCCCAACCACGAAGAGCGGGTCGAGGATCTGCGTGAGTTGAGCCTGCTGATCGATGGCGGTCCGGATCAGGGGGTGCTGCTGCAGATCTTCACCGAGACCGTGATCGGTCCGATCTTCTTCGAGATCATCCAGCGCAAGGGTAACGACGGCTTCGGCGAGGGCAACTTCAAGGCGCTGTTCGAATCCATCGAGGAAGATCAGATTCGCCGCGGTGTCCTCGACGCCGACTAACGTCGGTCGGCTACAGCCGCTGTCGTCACTGGCGTCTTGTCGGCCAGGTGAGCGGCAGCGGATCCTTCGCCAGGTAGGCCCTTGGCCGCGACTTTGCGTCGTCGGCCTGCCCAATCACAACAAAATCCGTCACAATGGCGCGCTGGATGCCCTGGGTCTGTGCTGTTTCAGGCTGTTTTCAGGGCGCCACCGCCATGGTGGACAAACAAAAGTGCGCAAGCGATCTCTGGTGAGTCATGACAACCAATGAACCCTCTCGCACCCAGTGGCTAGGCCGCTGGGGCTTCGTTCTGGCCGCGACCGGCTCCGCTGTGGGCCTGGGCAATATCTGGAAATTTCCGTACATGACCGGAGAGTACGGCGGCGGCGCCTTCGTGCTGGTCTACCTGGTCTGTATCCTGTCGGTCGGTGTGCCCATCATGATGACCGAGATCGCCCTGGGGCGGCGTGGTCGGGGCAGCCCTATCGACGCCATTCGCCGGGTAGTCAAGGAATCCGGAGGCAGTTCGCTGTGGTCGCTGTTCGGCTGGATGGCGATGCTCTGCGGCTTTTTGATCCTGAGTTTCTACGTGGTGGTCGCCGGCTGGTCCTTCGCCTACCTGTGGAAGATGATCTCCGGCGGACTGGTCGGTTCCAGCGTCGATGACATGGCGGCCATCTTCGGCGCCAACAATGCCAACCCCTTCAGCCTCGGCGGTTGGAGCACCCTGGTGACCGTGGCCACCATGGTGATCGTTGGCAAGGGGGTGCAGCAGGGCATCGAGAAGAGCGTCGGCTGGATGATGCCGGGCATGGTGATCATGCTGCTGATCATGATCGTCTACGGCATGTTCTCCGGTGGCTTCGGTCAGGCCGTCCACTTCCTGTTCGACTTCAAGGCTTCCAGCCTGTCCAGCGAAGGCATGCTGGCCGCCATGGGCCATGCCTTCTTTACCTTGTCACTGGCCTCCGGGGCCATCCTCACCTACGGCAGCTACCTGCCGAGACGTGCTTCCATCGGTCGTACCACCCTGACAGTCGCGGTGGCCGATACCCTGGTGGCGCTGATGGCGGGGCTGGCGATCTTCCCGGTGATCTTCGCCAACGGCATGGAGCCCAACAGCGGCCCCGGCCTGATCTTCATGAGCCTGCCGCTGGCGTTCCAGGCGATGCCGATGGGCACGCTGTTTGGCATCCTGTTCTTCATCATGCTGTCGATGGCGGCGCTGACCTCCTCGATCTCGATGGTCGAGGCCACGGTGTCCTGGCTCAACGACAACAAGGGCATCAGCCGCAAGGCGGCCGCCTGGGGCACCGGCATCGTGCTGTGGCTGATGAGCACCCTGGCGATGCTGTCGTTCAATATCGGTGCCGACTGGACACTGGCCGGCAAGCACTTCTTCGACTGGCTCGACTTCCTCACCTCGCGTCTGATGATGCCGCTGGGCGGACTCGGCATGGCGCTGCTGGCCGGCTTCTTCCTCAAGAGTGAGGCGGTACGCGATGAACTGGATCTGCCGGCGGGCATACACGCCCTGTGGCTGTTCATGGTGCGCTACGTCAGTCCCCTGGGCATCCTGGTGATCTTCGTCGATGCGCTGGGCATCGTCGCTGTGGATTTCGCCGCTCACTGGCTGTGGCTGGCACTGATCCTGGTCGTGATGACCGGTCTCGGTGAAACCCTCAGCCCGAGGCTGCGGCGGACGCTGAGCGCCAAGGGGTAAGACAGTCACCCCACTGACCCTGCCAAAGCCGCCAGAGCGCCGCTTTCTCCGTCGGGGAAGGCGGCGTTCTGGTTTGGGGTGACGACGCCTTGCAGCAGCAATGAAGTGTGTTTTTGGTAATAACGAAGTGGACGTTTAATTCCGACATGGCATAATGATGCCCGTTGTCATCGCTCGTTGTTCACTCTGGAGTCCACCGTCATGAGCCCTTCCCAGTTGCCTGCCCACAGTGGCTTTCCGGCCGGTAGCGTGAGTCTCGTCGGTGCCGGTCCCGGCGATCCTGAGCTTCTGACCCTGCGAGCCTGGCGGCGACTGTGCGAGGCCGAGGTGGTGCTGCACGATCGACTGGTCAGTGAGGAAATCCTGGCGCTGGTGCCGGCATCGGCGGATCGCTACTACGTCGGCAAGGCTCGCTCCGATCACAGCCTGCCCCAGGAGGACATCAATCGCTCGCTGGTCGACTGGGCCCGTCAGGGCAAGCGTGTGGTCAGGCTCAAGGGGGGCGACCCTTTCATCTTCGGTCGTGGCGGTGAGGAGCTTGAGACCCTGGTGGCCGAAGGCGTTCAGGTGGAAGTGGTACCGGGCATCACCGCGGCTTCCGGCTGCAGCGCCTACGCCGGCATTCCTTTGACCCATCGTGATCACGCCCAGTCGGTGCGCTTTATCACCGGGCACTTGAAGGAAGGGGGGTGCGAACTCGACTGGCGGGCGCTGGCAAGCCCCGGTCAGACGCTGGTGTTCTACATGGGGCTTGGCAGTCTCGACTACATCAGCCAGGGCTTGATCGGCGAGGGACTGAGCCCGGACACCCCGGTGGCGCTGGTCGAACAGGGAACTACCCAGCGCCAGCGCGTCCATCTATCCAACTTGGCTAATTTGCCGAAGTTGAATGATCGGGATATCATTCGACCGCCCACCTTGATCATCGTCGGCAGCGTGGTATCGCTGCACGAGCAACTGGCCTGGTTCGATCATGCGCAAGCGGGGAGTCGTGGGTGGATGCACGGCAAGCATCCGTCACCCCGAGAACGTTCTTCGGATTGAACGTGCGCCATCGCTGGAGACTTCGCACCAGGCTCTGAATCCCCGCGTCTCGCGGGTTACCTGAGGTGAAGATGATGTTGTCCATTTCTCTGCGTCGTATGTTGTCCGGTCGATCGACCATGGCCGCCTGGGCGGCCGCCGTTGTTCTGGCCATGGCGTCGCTTGCGAGCGCGCCGGCAATGGCCCGTGACGACGGAGAGGTTGCTTCCCAGCGCGGCCAGGCTTCCTACTACAGCGATCGCTTCCAGGGGCGTCGAACCGCCAGCGGCGAGTCCTTCGACCAGCAGGCGCTGACCGCCGCCCATCGCAGTCTGCCCTTCGGTACCAAGGTGCTGGTCACCCGTCGTGATACCGGCCAGAGCGTCGAGGTCGAGATCAATGACCGCGGCCCCTTCGTCCAGGGACGGGTCATCGACCTGTCCAAGCGTGCCGCCCGCGAGCTAGGCATGCTCAAGCGCGGCACCGCGCCGGTCCTTCTGACCTACCTGCCCGGAGCTTGACCCGGGGCACCAACAGGGGCCACAAGCATCGGTACGTCGAAACGAAGATGTGCGATCGCAGGTGATCGACCAAGGCCCGCCAGGCTTGCCTGGCGGGCCTTGTCGTGTCTGCGCAACGATAGCAGGGCGCATCGTCACCGCGAGAACTGCTCGATCGCCCGGGTATCGACCGGCTGATCGTGAAATTCGCGCTGCCAGCGGGCGAGCAGTGCGGTGCGCTTCAACTCATCGAGGGTCGCCAGCAAGCCGGGGCTCAGAGGAATCGGCCTCAGGCCGTCAGGGTAGTCGCGGCGCATGGCGGTGGCGGTGCCCGGGCCATCCAGCTGGGGGTGCAGGGCGCCGAGTTCGCCGGCCTCGGCGATGACCCTTTGGCCGTCGGCGCTCAGCAGGTAGTCGATAAAGCGGCGCGCCGCCCCCGCGTGCGGCGCCTGGCGAGGCACGAAGGCCAGACGTCGAATGACCAGGGCATAGTCGTCGGGAATCACCAGCCTGAGCTCGGGGTCATCGGCGATCCTTTCCCGGGCATAGCTGCCCAGCACGTTGTAGGCGATGTCGTAGCGACCCTGCCTGAGGCCTTCCAGCATGGCGCCGGTGGTATTCACCAGGGCGGTATCTGCCTTGCCCAGCGCCGCCAC
Organism: Halomonas sp. EF61; assembly: GCF_040147045.1. Taxonomy (NCBI): domain Bacteria; kingdom Pseudomonadati; phylum Pseudomonadota; class Gammaproteobacteria; order Oceanospirillales; family Halomonadaceae; genus Halomonas; species Halomonas sp. EF61. The sequence goes on from NZ_JAMSHM010000003.1 coordinate 194,680, forward strand.
CAGATCCCAGTAGCGCGGGGACAGGCGCGACTCCTCGATGGCGTAGGTGTAGCCGGCGCCGCTGGAGGTGGGGTCGTAGGTGACCAGGCGTCCTTGCAGCGGCGAGCGCGCCTCGGCCAGCAGGCCGAGCAGATCGGCGCGGCTGTCGACGGGGCCGAGGCGCTGCTCGAGGCGGCGGCTGACCACCATCACGATGGGTTCGAAGGTAAAGGCAAACAGCTCCTGACGCCACTTGGCCGTGTCCGGCCAGCGCTGGGTGATGGCGGTGTCGATGCTCTGGGCGTGACCCTCGTTGACCAGCAGGTACTGCCAGGGCATGGCCGACGAGATGACCACATCGGCCTCTGCGGGGGCGTCGAGAAAGCGCTGATGCACGTCCAGCGTCGAGAAGTTGCGGTAGGTGATGGTGTAGCGCGGATGACGACGATGGAAGTCCTCGAGTAGCGGCAGGGCGTAGGGGATATCCAGGGCTGCGTGGATCACCAGCGCATCTGACGACTCTCCTGTCCCTTCGAAGGTGACCTCATCGTAGGCTGGCTGCTGCGAGGCGTTCCCCGGGTATGCCTCGAGGGGGGAGTCGGACCCGGCCTCGGGTATGGATTGCGCCAGGGACTCATCAGGCAGAAGCGACCACAGCGCTAGCGACGCCACCAGCGTGACAACGGCGGTCATCCAGGGGGGCAGCGCAAGGGTGCGGGATATCATGGCTGGCTCCGTGAAGGGGCGGACGTCGATCCCTTGTCGACGCCTTCGCCGAATTGCAGGCTGACTCGCAGGCCCGGCGGTGGTGCTTCCCGGGCGTCACCGAGGCTCAGTCGAGCGCCGTGGGTGCGGGCGATGCCGTCGACGATGGCCAGGCCCAGACCCGAGCCTTCGCTGGTGTGCTCACCGCGGTGGAAGGGGCGCAGTACCAGCAGTCGACGCTCGTGGGGGATGCCTGGGCCGTCATCGACGACCGCCAGAGCGATCGGGTCGGCGCTGACCTCGACGGTGATGTGCCTGGCACCGTAGTGGCAGGCGTTGTCGATCAGATTGGCCAGCGCCTCGCCCAGCTGCCAGTCGAGCCCCTGCACGTGCACCGGTGCCTCTGGCGCCTCCAGACCAAGGTCGACGCCGGCGCGCTGACAGCGTTGCCAATGGGCCATCACCGCCTCACGGGCGACCTGAACCAGATCGGTGGGGGCCAGTTCGGGCTGGAACTCGGGATTGTCCAGGCGGGTCAGTGACAGCAGTTGCATGGCCAGGCGCGAGGCGCTCTGGCTGGTGGTCTGCATGGCGCCCAGGGCCGAGCGCCAGGTGGCGGGGTCGTCCTGGCGCAGGGCCAGTTCGGCCCGGGCGGAAAGTCCCGCCAGGGGAGTTCGGAGCTGATGCGAGGCGTCGCCGATAAAGCGTTCCTGGTTGGCCTTGACCCGACGCATCCGTGCCAGCAGCTCGTTGACGGTGTCACGCAGCTCGGCCAGCTCTCGCGGCAGCGGCAATTCCAGCGGTGCCAGGGTGCGCGGATCACGGGTGCGTATCTGGCGTCGCAGTCGTGTCAGCGGTGCCAGCGCCAGGCGAATGGCGATCAGCAGGGCGGCCACCGACAGCACCGCCACCGCCAGCAGGTAGGCGAGGCTCTGGCGAAACAGCTCGCCGCTGAGCGCGTCGCGCCCCTCGCGCGTGTGGGCGACCCGGATCTCGAAGGGCTCGCGCAGGCGCCAGTCCTCAAGCCGAGAGCGGCGCACCCCGAGGCGCAGAGGCATATCGTGGTAGTCAACGTCGCCATAGACGACGTCGCTCGCGTCCTGGGCGGCGCCTTCGATACCGGGCAGGTCGGCGTTGCCGGTGACCCGCTCACCGCGAGCGTCCACCAAGGTATAGAACACCCGTTCGTCGTGGCGCGAGGCGAGCATTTCCAGGGCCGCCGGAGGCAGGTCGAGCCATAGTCGGTCGTCCTGCCACTGGGCCTGTTCGGCGATCGACAGACTGGCGGCGTCGAGCAGCCGGTCGAAGGCCCGGTCGGCGGTCTGGCGAGCGTCCAGCCAGGCCCGCCACAGCACCACCGAGCCGACGATCAGCATCGGCAGCAGCAGCCAGGTCAACAGTCGGCGATGCAGTGAATCCCCGCTCATGGTGCTTCCAGCAGGTAGCCGAGACCGCGCACCGTGCGCAGGTTCACTCGATGCCCCTGAAGGCGCTTGCGCAGACGATGCACGTAGACCTCGATGGCATTGTCGCCGAGTTCCTCCTCGCCGAAGGCTTCACGCACCAGGGTAGCCTTGTCCACCGGCTGGCCGGCGTGCCGCATCAGGCACCCCAGCAGGCGCTGCTCTCGCGGAGGCAGTGCCAACGCCTCGTCGCCCAGGCTGAAGCGCTGGGCCAGGCTATCGAAGCTGAGTTCGCCAACGGTGATCAGGCCGGAGGGGGCGCGGCGACGCATCAGGGCGCGTACCCGGGCCTCCAGCTCCTCCAGCGAGAAGGGCTTGGCCAGGTAGTCATCGGCACCCAGGTCGAGCCCTCGCACGCGATCTTCTACCGCGCCGCGAGCGGTGAGAATCAGCACCGGGGTCGAGCTGTCGTGGCGCCTCAACGCCTCCAGCACCTCCAGGCCGCCGAGCCCAGGAAGGTTCAGATCCAGAAGTACCATGTCCAGTCGGTGATTTCCCTGGAGGCGGTCGCGGGCGTCGATGCCGTTGTCGAGATGCACAACCTCGTGGCCTGCGATGCCGAGGGCATCGACCAGGGTCTCGGCCAGAAGCCGATCGTCTTCCACCAGCAGCAGTGTCATGCGCGCCTCCCTTGGGTGTCCCGCTGATCGATCAACTGTGTCACCGCCTCGTCGAGCCGTGTCGCGGCGATGTGTGTGTCCAACCGTCCCTCGGGCCCGGACAGGGCCAGCCAGAGTTCGTGGCGACCTTCCAGCGGCAGCCGCCGACACACCATGATGCCTCCCGCAAGGGCCGGCGCCGGAGCGTCGGTGTCTCGAAGGGGCCACTGGCTGCCGGGAACAAGGTCATGGCGCAGGCTCTGATCGGGCAGGGCGGCCAGGCGACAGTGAACCACGCCGGCGGTCACCTCGAGCAGGCTGGCGGTGTCGCCGAGTTGTCGCGCCAGGCCGTCGAGCAGCGGCTGGATCAGTGCCGCGAGATCGCGACTGGGGGCGTGGCGACGGGCGAGGCGCACCGGAGCACCGCCAATGCGCCAGCGGCCATCCTCTCCACGCTGGGTGTAGTCGAAGCGTTCCAGCGAGGCCAGAAGCCTGAGCAGGGTGCTCTTGTAGAAGCCGGTGGCGTCGGCCAGTTCTGCCAGACTGAAACTATCCTGAGGAGTATCGAAGACCTCCAGGACCGAGAGGGCCCGTTCGACCGCCTCGACGCGATCCTGTGCCATGTGAACCTTCCTGTCGGTGATAGCGAATGATGTCGCTGGCATTCAACTTTGGTCGGAATTACGCGATCGCGCGTTGACCCGGATGCTATCCGGGCTTAGCTTTCCATCCAAGGGAACGACGTTCTGCCTTACAGAATTGTAAGCCAGGTGTCAGTTTCCAACAAGTGGAAATCTCGGCGCCGTCTCGGCGTCAATCGCGACGGGATGTCGGCTCGTGCCTCCTGTCAGCAGACAACAACAGAGGACTTCGTCATGTCCATGAACACGCCAGTCAAACTGATCGCCATCGCTGCCATCACCGGTGCAGCCAGCACTGCCGTTGCCTTTGAGCCCGAAGGCAAGGTCGAGTGTCTGGCACCTGCCGACCCGGGCGGCGGCTGGGACTTCACCTGCCGCAGCGTCGGTACCGTGCTCGAAGAGCTGGACCTGGTGCCGCGCGGTGTTCAGACCGTCAACATGGCCGGTGCCGGTGGTGGCGTGGCTTACGCTCACACCGTCAGCAAGCGCGCCGGTGATGACCAGCTGCTGGTCGCGGCTTCCACCGCCACCACCACACGCCTGGCCCAGGGGCAGTTCCCGGGAATGACCGCCGACATGGTCAACTGGGTCGGCGCCCTGGGGGCGGACTATGGGGTCATCGCGGTCAGCGCCGACAGCGAGTACCAGGACCTCAACGCCATCATGGACGCCATCAAGGAAGACCCGCGTGCGGTGAAGTTCGCCGGTGGCAGCGCCAAGGGCGGCTGGGATCACCTCAAGGTGCTGATCGCGGCTCAGGCTGCCGGCGTCGAGAACCTGCCGAGGATCCCCTACCTGTCCTACAACAACGGCGGCGAGGCCATGACCCAGGTGGTCGGCGGCCACGTGGACGCCTTCACCGGTGACATCACCGAGGCCCAGGGTTTCATGGAGTCCGGTGACCTGCGCGTGGTGGCGGTGCTGTCCGAGGAGCGTCTGCCGGGCGAGTTCAGCGAGATCCCCACCGCCAAGGAGCAGGGCATCGACGCCGTGGGTCCGAACTGGCGCGGCTTCTACATGCCGGCGGATATTCCTGAAGACGCCAAGCAGTACTGGGTCGACGCCATGGACACCATCTACGAGAGCCAGGAGTGGAAGGACGTCATGGAAAGCAACGGCCTGATGCCGTTCCACATGAGCGCCGGTGAGTTCGAGACCTTCGTCAAGGAGCAGATCGCCGACATCAACCAGCTCTCCAAAGATATCGGACTGATCCAGCAATGAGCATGTTCAACGACCGCGTATTCGGGGTCTTGATGATCGTCCTGGCCGTCGCGTACGGCTGGGGCGCCACCCAGTTTCCCGAACCCTTTGGCGGGGCCGAGGCGGTAGGCCCCGAAACCTTCCCCTACCTGCTGGCCGTCGTGCTGGGGCTGTCCAGCCTGTACATGGTGGTGCGCCCGGATCCTGACAATGCCTGGCCCTGGAGCCGCACCGGCGTCGAGCTGATCATCGCCTTGGTGGTGCTGGTGCTCTACGCGGCCCTGCTGCAGCCGCTCGGCTTCATCCTGGCGACCCTGCTGGCGGTGGGCACCCTGTGCTGGCGCATGGGCGCGCCGCCGGTCAAGGCCTTCATCGTCGGCGGTATTTCCGGCGTGGTGGTATTTCTGATCTTCAACTTTGCGCTGGACCTGCCCCTGCCCCTGGGTGTGCTGTCCTTCCTGGAGGTGGGCTGATGGAAACCCTTGGCTACCTGATCGATGGCTTCGGGGTGGCGCTCGCCCCGCATAACCTGATGTTTGCGCTGCTGGGCGCCTTTCTCGGCACCCTGATCGGCGCGCTGCCCGGACTCGGCCCGGCCAACGGTGTGGCGATCCTGATCCCGCTGGCCTTTACCCTTGGGCTCAAGCCCGAGACCGCCCTGATCATGCTCACTGCGGTCTACGCTGGCGCCATGTACGGCGGGCGTATCTCGTCGATTCTGTTGAATATTCCCGGTGACGAGCCGGCCATGATGACCTGCCTCGACGGCTATCCGATGGCCCAGAAGGGCAAGGCCGCCGAGGCCCTGGCGATCTCCGCCATAGCTTCCTTCATGGGCAGCCTGATCGCCACCGTGGGCCTGATCCTGCTGGCGCCGATCCTGGCCGATTTCGCCCTGACCTTTGGTCCTGCGGAATACTTCGCGCTGTTCCTGCTGGCCTTCGCGACCCTTGGCGGTATCACCGGCAAGAACCCGATGAAGACCGTGGTGGCCGCCTGCATCGGTCTGATGATCGCGACCATCGGTATCGACAATACCGGGGTGCAGCGCTACACCTTCCAGGTGCTCGAACTTTACGAGGGTGTCGACTTCATCATCGCCATCGTCGGCCTGTTCGCCATCTCGGAGCTTCTGTTCTTTATCGAGGACCGTGCCGGCAAGGGCAAGAAGACCATCAAGGTCAACAAGCTCAAGCTTTCCTGGGCCGACATCAAGGGCATCATGCCCTCGAGCATCCGTGGCGGCATCCTCGGCTTTATCGCCGGCGTACTGCCGGGGGCCGGTGCTTCGCTGGGCAGCTTTATCGGCTATACCCTCGAGAAGAAGGTGATCGGCAAGAAGGGCTACTTCGGTGAAGGTGACCCGCGCGGCGTGGCTGGCCCCGAGGCCGGCAACAACGGCGCCTCCAGCGGTGCCCTGGTGCCCATGCTGACCCTGGGCGTCCCGGGCAGCGGCACCACCGCGGTGCTGCTGGCGCTGCTGATCTCGCTGAATATCACCCCTGGTCCGCTGATGTTCACCCAGAACGCGGACATCGTGTGGGGGGTGATCGCGGCGCTGTTGATCGGCAACTTCCTGCTGCTGGTGCTCAACATTCCGCTGGTCGGTATCTTCGTCAAGCTGCTGTCGGTGCCGCCGATGTACCTGTTGCCGATCGTCACCATGGTGGCCTTCGTCGGCATCTACTCGATCTCCAACACCACCTTTGATCTGTACTTCATGGTGGCCTTCGGGGTCGGTGGCTACATCCTCAGGAAGCTCGAGATCCCGCTGGTGCCGGTGATCCTGGGTCTGCTGCTTGGCCCGGAGATGGAGAAGAACCTGCGCCACGCCATGGACATCTCCGACGGCGACTGGACGATCCTGTGGGACAGCGGCCTGGCGATCGGCCTGTGGCTGTTCGCCGGTCTCGGCCTGATCCTGCCGTACATCGTCGGCCCGATCCTGAGAAAGCGCATGGAGGTTCAGACCGGCCACACCACACCGGGTGATTGAGCGACCCCGCTCCCGGTGGTTGACGAAGGCCTTCGGGCTCGACTCGACTAACGACCTTGGGCGCCCCGATGGGGCGCCCTTTTTTTCGTGTTTCTGGTCGTGCCTTGCCGTCTGACTGTATGACGGTCTGACCGTGCGGCGTGCGCCGTTGCTCTTATCCCTGGTTCGTGGACCTGGGGTGGCGGGGTTTCTCCGGAGGCGTCACCGGAACAAAGGGGAATCTGGCACGTTGCTTGGTGGCTGTGGTGCTGGGATCGGTGCCACCGCGCACATAGACCTTGGCGGGATCGTAGGCAGGGCCAAAGTCCCAGTAGGGGAAGCGGCCATGCTTCATCGCCTCCTGAACAAAGATCCGTTTGCGCTGGGATGCGCGGATGCGTCGGTCGAGATCGTCCTCGTCCCAGCGGGTCTGCATCTCGGCAAACATCTCCTCGATCACCTGCTGATAGGCCGGATCTTCTGCCAGATTGTTCAGCTCCTGTGGGTCGGCTGTCAGATCGTAGAGCATCTTGGGGTCGGTGCGGCTATGGACCAGCTTGAGGTGGCCCTTGATCATGATCAGCGCCGGGGCGTAGAGCCCTTCACCATTGAACTCGATGAAGATTCTGTCCTCGGCACTGCCGCGCTTTGGCAGGCGCAGCAGGCTGCGTCCGTCATAGGGCGCGACGAAATCGTCGAAGCCGCCACCGCTGGCGATATCGGTGAAGGTGGGCAGGAGGTCGACGAGCGAGGCGAGCGCCTCTTCGCGGTGACCCGCCTTGAACCCAGGACCCTGTGCGATCAGGGGGACACGGATCGATGCCTCAAAGGGATTGAACTTGTACCACATGCCGCGCTCGCCGAGCATTTCGCCGTGGTCGGAGGTGATGAAGATATAGGTGTTGTCGAGCTCCCCGATCCGCTCCAGGGTTTCCATCAACTCGCCGATCAAGGTGTCGAGATGGGTGACCATGGCGAAGTAGGCGCGGCGCGAGTTGTAGAGCTGCTGCGGGGTGATGTCGAATTCGTCCTGGCGGATGGTGAGGTAGTAGCGCTGCGACCAGGGGTCGCGCTGCTCGTAGGGGATGTGCGCCACCTCCGGCTCGGGAATGTCGACACCCTCGTACATGTCCCAGTATTTCTTGTCCGCGACGAAGGGGTTGTGGGGCTGGGTAAAGGACACATGCAGCAGGAAGGGGCGGTCATCCGTCGATCTGGCGTGATCGAACATTTCCTGCTTGGCGGCGTTGAACACCTCTTCGTCGTAGTCGATCTGCAGGTTGCGCTGGCAGTACCCGGCCTCGACCACACTGAGCAGGCTCATGTGCGACGGCGCGTAGGGTTCGTCGGTCTGATCCCAGTCGGCGGTCCAGGCAAAGTCGGAGGGATAGATGTCGGTGGTCAGTCGCTCTTCGAAGCCATGCAGCTGGTCTGGCCCGACGAAGTGCATCTTGCCCGCGAGGGTGGTCTTGTAGCCGAGCTTTCGCATGTAGTGCGCGTAGGTCGGTTCGGAGGCGAGGAATTCGGCGCCGTTATCGAACACTCCCACATCCGAGGGCAGACGTCCGGTCATCATCGAGGCGCGTGAAGGGCCGCAGACCGGGTTGTTGCAATAGCTGTTGGTGAAGGTCGTGCCCTTTCTGGCGATCTTGTCGATATTCGGGGTGATCGCGTAGGGCTTGCCGTAAGCGGAAAGACACAGCGCGGTCATCTGGTCCGCCTGGATGACCAGGATATTGGGTCGAGACATGATGTAGCTCCTGTTGCCGTCTGCCACCGGGGCACCCGGGTGGTGCCCCGCTGGTTCCTGTGTGGGGGTGGCTCAGTCGTCGCTGGTGCGGGCGACGAACTCCTCGATCCCGGGGATGCCGACTTCGCGGTAGTAGCGAAGGGCCCCCGGATGCAGCGGCGAGCCGAACCCGTTCAGCACCGTGTCTGCCGACATCGCGGCAAAGGCTGGATGCATGCCGGCCAGGTCATCGAGGTTCTCGAACACCGCCTTGGTCATCTGATAGACCTGCTCTTCGGGCACGTCTGACGAGATCACCAGGCCATTGGCCAGGCCATAGGTGCGCGTGTCCTCCGTCACGCCGTCATAGGTGTCGGCGGGGATCGACAGGCGGTAGTAGGGCGGGTAGTCCGCGTGCAGCGCTTCGAAGAAATCGTCTGCTACCGGGATCAGCTTGAGGTCGCGCTGGGCCGCGAGCTGGATGACCGGAGGCAACGGGAAGGAGCCGTTCCACAGGGCGGCGTCGATGTTGCCGTCGCTCAGCATGTCGGTCATGTCGCCAAGGCGCACACGGAAGGGCTCATAGTCCCCGCCGGCGATACGTTCCATCAGCAGGTCGGCATCCAGCATCGAGGTCCCGCCGGGCTGGCCCATGCCGACGCGTTTGCCCTTGAGGTCCTCGAGCGTATTCACGCTGTTGCCCTCGACGGTGAGGATGTGCATGGCGACCGGAGCGATCGACATCCAGGCCATGATCTTGCCGGGCTCCGTGCCCTCGTAGTTGCCGGTGGCGGTGTAGGCTTCATAGGCCGACAGTGAGGTCGCCAGCGAGGCTTCCATCTCTCCGTTCTGCATCAGCCGGATGTTGGCGATGTAGCCCTTGGTTTCCTCGGCGGTGGCCTGCACCCCTTCGACGTTCCTGTTGATGACGTCGGCGACGCCGGCGGCCCAGGTATAGGCGGTGCAGGGTACCGGGCAGGAACCGATGGACAGGTAGTCACTGGCCTTGGCCGCGACTGGAAGCACCAGTAGACAGGATGCGGCAAGCGCACCTTTAAGAGTGTTTTTCATGGGAGGTTTCCTTAGTTGTTGTTGAAGCCGGGGCGGTCCCGGTCGTGCTTTCTGTCTCCGTCGCCGGGAGGGTGCTGCGCATGAGCCAGACGACGAGTGCTGCAAGGAGGACCAGCGCGGCCAGGTCGAAGCGCCAGTCGGAGTTCATGAAAAGGGTGGCGGTCAAGGCAAATGCCAGGCGTTCGAACAGGCGCAGGCGCCGGCTGAAGTGGCCCAGCATAGCGGCGCTGGCGCAGATCCCGCCGGCGATGGCGGTGATGAACGACAGCACCACCTGGGGCACGGTCACATCGATGCCCAGGATTGCCGGGTCGTAGACGAAGAAGTAGGGCACGGCGAAGGCCGCCATGCCGAACTGGCAGGCCAGGACCGCGATCTTGAGAGGGTTGCCCTTGGCGATTGAGGCCGCCGCATAGGCAGCCAGTGCCACCGGTGGCGTGATCGACGACAGCATGGCCGAGTACAGCACGAACAGATGAGCCGCCAGCAGACCGACGCCCAGGTCGACCAGGGCGGGGGCGACCAGGGTGGCGACCAGGATATAGGCGGCGGCGGTCGGCAGGCCCATGCCGAGGATGATGCAGGTGAGCATCGTCAGTACCAGCGCCAGGGGCAGGGAGCCACCCGATAGCATCACCACCAGGCTCGAGAACTTCAGCCCGATGCCGGTCAGGGTGATGATGCCGATGATCACCCCCGCCACGGCGCAGGCCAGCGCCACCGGGATGACGGCCTGGGCCGCCGCCAGGCAGGTGTCGACGAGACGGCGAGGTGTCAGCGCCGTCGCCCGGTCAAGATAGCTGATCAGTGACGAGGCAATGATCGCCCAGAAGGACGAGAGCATGATGGAATAGCCGTTGAGCAGCATGCTCACGAAAACCGGCAGGGGAAGCAGCAGGTAGGAGTGCTTCAGGATCCTGCGCCAGTTGGTCACGGTGCCGGCCACGTGCTGCACCGGGATATTGCGCCGCGCCGCCTCGAAATGGACCATCGCCAGCAGCACCGCGTAGAAGATCACGGCGGGGAGGAAGGCGGCCTTGGCGATGACGAGGTAGGAGGTGTTGGTGAACTCCGCCATGATGAAGGCCGCCGCACCCATCACCGGCGGCATCAACTGGCCCCCGGTCGAGGCCACGGCCTCGATGGCGCCGGCGGCTTCCTTGCGATAGCCGCTCTTCTGCATCAAGGGGATCGAAATCGGTCCGGTTGTCAGGACGTTTGCCACGGCGGTGCCGGAGATCATGCCCATCAGGCTCGAGCCGACCACGGCGGCCTTGGCTGGCCCACCTCGCATCTTGCCGGTCAGTGCGGTGGCGAAGTCCATCATGACCTGACCCGCGCCGGTTTTCTCCAGCAAGGCGCCGAGCACCACGACACCGGTGACGAAGGTGGCGCTGACCCCGAGTGGCGTACTGAAGATGCCGCCACCACCCAGATAGATCTGCGAGATCACCCGTTTGACCGAATACCCCCGGTGGCCAAGCGGCTCCGGCAGATAGGCACCGAGCAAGCCATAGGCGAGAAAGACGGAAGCGAGAATGACGATCGGCCAGCCGATGGTGCGCCGGCAGGCATCGAACAGCGCAACGATGAGGATGACGCCGAACACGATCTCGTAGGAGGTGATCGCCCCATAGCGGCTGTTGATCGCGTCGAAATTGAAAAGCTGGTGGCCGGTGGCGAGGACTGCCCCTGCCAAGGCGGCCAGGATCCACAGGCGTGCCCCAATACCGACAGGCGCGCGCGCTCCCGCGTCAGACTCGGTGCCGATCAGGGCCATGGCGAACACCATCACCATGACCATCAGCAGATGCGCGCTGCGCTGGATGCCATCGGGGAAGACCCCGAAGTAGGCGGTATAGAGTGTCAGTCCGATCAGACCGACCGCCGCCATGGCGATCACGCTGGTCAAACACCTTTGTTGTACGCTGTCAGCCATGGGAAAGACCCTCCCGTTTCGGTGGCGCGCTAGGCAAAGCGCTGGTAGTCAAGCCGGTTGGAGTAGCAGAAGACATGCAGCGCCAGCAGCGCCGCTGCGTCGCCGGACGAGAAGGTGCCTTTGGTCAGTTCGAAGTCCGAATCCGTGCCGTAGTCGAAGTCGTTTCTCAGTGCCGTCTCGACCGCCGAGTAGTAGGTCTCGTTGGTGCCGAGATGGCCGCTCAGGATCACCCTTTGCGGGCCGAGCAATTTCACGATGCAGTCAAGCGCCGGTGCCAGTTGTGCCCCGGCCTGCTGGACCAGGGCATCGGCTTTGCCGTCTTCCAGCGCGGCCAGCAGTGAGGTGGCGTAGTAGGACAGCCTGGAGCGATCGAACCTTTGATGATCGAGCTTGCCCAACTGCGACAGCAGGCCGAAGCCGGTGGCCGACAGGTTGAGGCAATCGTTTCTGCCACAGACGCATTCGAGCGGACGCGTCTGGGCGCGAAAATGACCGATCAGCCCCGATACCTCGGATGCGCCTCGCACCAGGCGATGATCGGAAACCACGCTGGCGCCGACGAAGGTGGCGGCGTGGATGAGTGTGAAGTCCGAAATATCCCGGGCGGCGCCGAACCGCATCTCGGCGATCGCCAGTGAATTCGAGATATTCTCGACCTCGACCGGCAGGTTGGTCAGGGCTCGAATCTCACGGCAGAAGCGCCCGTCGTCTCCCCCCCAGCCAAAATATTCCGATTTGACGATTCGGCCTTCTTCCGGCTGGGTGCGGGCCGACAGAGAGACCCCGACACCGACCATGCGGTCCTGGTCGATCCCGGACGCGATGATCAGATCGTGCAACGCTCTGGCGTAGAACTTTGCGGTCTCTGCCACGTCGGCAAGGGGGGGATCGTCGAGATGGGCGCGGGCGACGGGGGAGCCGTTGGCATCGCAGATCGATACCTCGGAATGGTAGGCCGACACCGTGATGCCGCCGGCGAAGATGCCGTCCTTGACGATGCGCAGGCCGGTCTTGGGGCGGCCGACGGACTTCTTCGGGGTGTCGACGCTGAATTCCTCGACGATTCCTGCCGCCACCAGTTCCCGCACGATGCGGGTGGCAGCCATCTCGGAAAATCCCTGCCGACGTGCCAGCTCTGCCCGAGAGATGCCCGGACTCATCTGGATGTCGGACAGAAACAGGCCTCGGTGGGCCTTGCGCAGGCTGGCGGGTGTGTTGTCAGTGTTTTTGTTGATCATGATCAGGGTTTCTTTTAATAACTATCTGTTAGATATTAATTGGAGGAGCTGGTTTGTCAAACAGAAGTTCGGGGTGCTTTGTGCCTGGCCGGCTGTCTGTTTGGCGGCTTTCAAGGGTTGATGCACCATGAGTCCATGGCGGCAGTCCGCTGACCTGCGCCATGCCAATCTGCTGCGCATTGCGCCAACTGAGATCTGATCGTTTGCCCATGACTTCGATACATGACACTTCCCGCCGCAGCTGCTGTTCTCCTTCTGCCGACGCTGCTTCGCGTTCACCCGCGATCGAGGTCCCGTGGTCGGACACTCCGCGTGCCGATGAGGGGGCGGTCGAGATTCCTGGCGGCAAGGCCTACCTGGGCACCGCTACCCCGATCATTCTCGATGACGGCGAAGGCCCCCTGCGGCGCAAGCGGGTGGCCGCGTTCAGGATCGGCGCGACGGCGGTCACCAACGCGCAGTTTGCGGCGTTCGTCGAGGACACCGGCTTTGTGACCGAGGCCGAGCGCCTCGGCTGGAGCTTCGTGTTTCACCGCCAGGTAGCAGGCAATGTGCGTGACACCCTGGGTGTGGAATCACTGGAGTGGTGGCGCCGGGTGGACGGAGCCAACTGGCGTGATGTCGACGGCGCGGGCAATGATGCCGCGACCTGCCTTGCTGACCATCCGGTGGTGCATGTGTCATGGAATGATGCCAAGGCCTATGCGAACTGGGCAGGAGGGCGGCTGCCGACCGAGGTGGAATGGGAGCATGCCGCGCGCGGTGGGCAGGGTGATGTGCCCTTTCCCTGGGGGGATCGGCAGCCCGATGACGCCTCGTATTTTCCCTGCAATATCTGGCAGGGCCGGTTTCCCCACGAGAATCTCGGTCGCGATGGCTATCTGTTCACCGCTCCGGCGAAGGCCTTCGCCCCCAATGGCTACGGGCTCTTCAACATGGTGGGCAATGTCTGGGAGTGGACGGCCGAGCCTTTTGTCGTTCGCTCGCTGAGACGATCGGCCCAGGCGTTCGGCAAGTCGCGAAGGGGCTGTCGCTTGCTCAAGGGGGGCTCGCATCTGTGCCACGTCAGCTACTGTTTCCGCTATCGCATCGCCGCCCGCAGCAGCAATACGCCGGACTCCACCACCACCCACCAGGGATTCAGGGTGGTCTGGGATATCCAGAGATCGGCCTAGGGCTTGTCTGAAAAGTGCCTGCGCTCGGTAATACGGCGTTAAAAATCGGATCAAAATGCTCATTTACACCCCGTAAACTGCGCTTTTTCACCGATTTTTGCCTTGTCTAACCTTCGCTCGTCGACTTTTCGGACAGCGCCTAGTGGCGTCCAGGATGGCGTCGCGGCGAGGGTTCTCGCCGCTATCATCGTCGTTGCCCACTGTCTCGCGAGCTTGGTGCAGTGGCGTCGCGTCACGTCGGCGCGCCATCGCATCGTGCGTTGTCATCGATCCAGGCCCTGGCCAGCCAGCCGCCGGCCTCGGCGATCCGCTCCGGTGTCGAGCCGGCGTAGCCCAGCACCAGCCCAGGCATGGCGTCAGGTGCCAGGTAGTGACCGGATAGCGGTGACAGGGTGACGCCCTCGCGCCGTCCGCGCTCGATCAGGCGTTGCTCCTGTGCCCGCGAGGCGAGCCTTGCCACCAGGTGCATGCCGGCCTGGCCGGCCGACAGTTCCAGTCCTTGCTCCACGGCAGGCGCCAAGGCCTCCCTGAGACAGGCTTGACGCTGTCGATAGCAGTGGCGCATGCGCGCGATGTGGCGAGAGAAGTGTCCCTCGACGATAAAGTCTGCCAGCGCTGACTGGGATACGTACTGGCCTTCCCGATGCAGTCGCGCGTTGGCGCGGCGAAAGTCGTCCACCAGGGACTCGGGAAGTACCAGGTAGCCGAGCCTGAGGCCCGGGTAGAGCACCTTGCTGAAGGTGCCGACGTAGAGCACCGGACCGCCCCCGGCCAGCCCCTGGAGGGAGGCCACCGGCGCGGTGGTATAGCGAAATTCGCTGTCGTAGTCGTCCTCGATGATCAGCGCGCCGTGGTGGCGGGCGAAGTCGAGCAAGGCGAGGCGCCGTGCCACCGGCATCGTCACGCCGCAGGGGTACTGATGCGAGGGGGTGACATAGATCAGTCGCGGTGGCGGGCTATCCGGGGCGAGAGCCTCAGGCTGCATGCCCTGGGCGTCCACTGGTACCGGGACGGGCGTTAGCCCGGCCATGTTGAAGCAGGCCTTGGCCCCGGCGTAGCCGGGATCCTCGACCCAGACGCTGTCACCGGGGTCGGCCAGCAGGCGGGCGATCAGCTCGAAGCCCTGTTGGGCGCCCTGGGTGATCAGGATCTGCTGTGGTTGGCAATTGACCGAGCGCGATAGACGCAGGTAGTCACACAGTGCCGTCTTGAGGGCGTGATGCCCGCCGTTGGTGGCGTAGCCGAAGGCGTCGAGACTGGCCTGGTGACGATGGCGCCGTAGCAGGCGCTGCCATGCCTCGCGCGGGAACAGATCGAGGGCGGGGACGCCCGGGGCGAAGGCATCCCGGGAGCTCTCCATCTCGCCGCAGCTCTCCAGCAGGCGCTGACCTCGCCGAGAATGCCAGCGGCTCGCCTGGATGGGGGCGCCGGGCAACGGGCTGGGTTCGGGCAGCGCCAAAGACGCCACGAATAGCCCGGCCCCCGGGCGCGCCTCGACGAAGCCTTCCGCCACCAGGCGGTCCATGGCGGCAAGCACCGTGTTGCGGCCGATGCCGAGGTCCGCGGCCAGCCGTCGAGACGAGGGCAGGGCGCTGGCGGCGGGCAAGCTACCTTGCTGTATCCACTCGCGCAGGGCCGCGTACAGGCGCTGGGGCAGCGAACCCGACGGGGCGGCGGCGGGTGGCGCCAGGCGCATGGCCAGCGCTTCGGTGATCCATTCGGCGTGACGGTGAAGGCTGGGCACTGGTTCCCCTTTTCTGGACAGTATTGGTTCTTATGGTGGGACCACTATTGCGCAAGACTGGGTGCCTGTCATCCCGACGAGCCGGTGCGCCTCTGGCCAGCCGGCGCACACGACCGCCAATGTGAAAGGTGACTCATGAACCATGTTCGTCCTGCCTGTATCGCCGATCTACAACCCCTGAGTGAGCTGCTCGATGGCTACAGGGTGTTCTATTCACAGGAAAGCGACATCCAGGCTGCCCGCGACTTTCTCCAGACGCGCCTCGCGCTCGCCGACTCGCGCCTGCTGGTCAGCGACAACGAGGGTGTGCTCGAAGGCTTCGTTCAGCTCTATCCGACGCTATCCACGGTACGGGTGGGACCGCGCTGGACCCTGGCCGACCTATTCGTGGCGCCCGAGGCGCGTGGCAAGGGGATCGGCCGTGAGCTGATGGAGGCCGCCGCGAACCTGGCGAGGGAGCAGGGCGTGGGCCAGTTGACGCTCAATACCCAGACCCACAACCACACCGCCCAGGCGCTGTATGAGTCACTTAACTGGCAACGCAACGACGCCTTCTACGCCTATACCCTGAACCTGGATGACCCTGCGGGCACATAAACTTCTACTTCTCGCAGTCAACATTGATGGATGCCAACCACTCTGAAGGAGCGCGTGACCCTTGTATCAGCCAAGACACTTCGCCATGACCGACGAAGACGCCAGGATGGCGGTGGTCCGAGCCTATCCCTTTGCGACCCTGGTCACCGACGGTGACCAGGGGGTGTGTATCGACCACCTGCCGCTGATGGTCGAGCAGACGTCACAGGGCGCGCTGGTGCTGCGTGGACATATCGCCCGCGCCAACGCCCTCTGGCGGCTGGGTGAGGGTGAGCGAGCAGACGCGGCAGCGATCGAGGCGGTGGCGATCTTTCATGGCCCCGACGCCTATATTTCGCCTGGCTGGTATCCCGACAAGCGCCGCCATGGTCGCGTGGTGCCGACCTGGAACTACCAGGTGGTGCATGCCCATGGTCGGCTCGTCTTCCCGCGTGAAAGCGATTGGCTCACCTCGCACCTGACGTCGCTGGTCGATCGCTTCGAGGCGGGCCGGGAAGCGCCCTGGGCGGTGGACGACGCCCCCGAAGACTACCTGGAGGGGATGCGTCGTGGCATTGTGGGGGTAGAGCTCGAGGTGACGCGCCTGGTGGGCAAACACAAGGCCAGCCAGCACAAGCCGTTGGAAGAACGCGAGGGTATCCGCGAAGGCCTTCGAGAGGATGGGCGTTCGGCTCGTGACGCTGCCGTGCTGTGTGGAGATGATCCAGCGCCAAGGTACGAAGGCGATTGACCCCTTGGACTGGCATTCGAGATCGGGCGACTGGTGGGCAAGCACTTGGCTGACTAGTACAAGCCCGGCAGCACAAGCCCAAGAAGAACGAGAGGGTATCCGCGAAGGCCTTCGAGGGGATGGGTTTGCTGACCACGCCGCCGCCGTGCTCAGTGGCGACCCATGACGACGATCCTGCGTGCGGGTATGAACAACGATGGAGCAAGGACGCGAGATGAATGACTGCCTGAGACAGGCAACGCTGGAGGACGCCGAAACGCTGGCCGCCCTGGGGCGCCGCACCTTTTACCAGACCTTTGTCGACTTTTACTCCAAGGCGACCATGGAGCGCTATCTGAATGATGCCTTTGACCTTGGGCGGGTTCAGCGCGAGCTGGCCTGCCCGCAGTCGCGATTCTGGCTGCTGGAAGAGGCCGCCACCGCGAGACGGGTGAAGCGGGAAAGGAGCGCGAGGGCGTTGCCAAGGGGCCCGTAGCGGTCGGCTATCTCAAGCTCAACTGGGGTGAGGCCCAGACCGATCTGAGCGAGCACAATGGTCTCGAGATCGAGCGCATCTATCTGCTGGCCGAGGCCCAGGGCCGAGGGCTTGGCAAGATGCTGTACGACAAGGCCATCACCGAGGCGCGAGAACAGGCCAGGGCCTTCGTCTGGCTGGGCGTGTGGGAAAACAATCATCCCGCCATCGCCTTCTATCGCTCCCGGGGCTTTGTCGAGGTAGGCACCCACAGTTTTCAGATGGGCGATGTGGTGGACAGGGATCTGATCATGCGGCGTGATCTCTGACGTAGCCATCGCCATCGCCATCGACCATAAGGTCCCATGGATAGAACATCGCTGCACCACGATACTGCGAGGCCACCATCAATGGACAACAACAAGACGAGGGAATCTCTGTGAGTTATCGAATTGCCACTATCGCTGGTGACGGTATTGGCCCGGAGGTGGCGGGCGCCACGGTGCAGGTACTGCAAGCGCTGCTGGGTAGCGACGTGCTGCGTTTCGACTGGCTCGACGGTGGAGCGGGGCACTATGACAAGACCGGCGAGGTGCTGCCCCAGTCGACGCTGGACGCCTGTCGGGCCAGTCACGCCATCCTGCATGGAGCCGCCGGGCTGCCGGGGGTGACCTACGACGACGGTACCGAGGTGGGCAACGACCTGCACCTCAAGCTGCGCTTCGGACTGGACCTTTACGCTAACGTGCGTCCGATCCGCCTGCTGCCCGGGGTCGAGTCGCCGCTGAGACACCATCAGCCCGGTACCATCGACTATGTCATCGTGCGCGAGAACACCGAAGGCCTCTACGCCAGCCGCGGCGCCGGGGTGGTGCTGCGAGACGAGATGGCCAGCGACAGCCTGGTGATCACCCGCAAGGGCACCGAGCGAGTCGCGCGCTTCGCCCTGGAGCTGTCACGGCGACGTCAGGGCGCACCGAAGGACGGCAAGCGGCGGCTCACCGTCTGCGACAAGGCCAACATCCTCAGAAGCTACGCCTTCTTCCGTCGGGTATGCGACGAGGTAGGCGCCGAGTTCAACGACGTCGAACTCGACTATGCCTACGTTGACGCCATGACGGTGCACTTGGTCAAGCGCCCGGACTTCTATGACGTGATCGTCGCCGAGAATCTGTTCGGTGACATCATCTCGGACCTGGGGGCGGCCACCGTCGGCGGGATGGGGGTGTCGCCGTCTGCCGAACTGGGCGATCGCCACGGTCTGTTCCAGGGGGCCCACGGCAGCGCCCCGGATATCGCCGGGCAGGACGCCGCCAACCCCATCGCCACCCTGTTGTCCGGGGCCATGATGCTCGAATGGCTGGCGGTGGAGCACGCCGACGATCGTTTGTCTGACGCCGCCGGTCGGTTGCGTCAAGCGGTGGACGGCGTACTGTCCGATGGCCGGTATCGGCCCCGGGAATTCGGCGGCGATACCGGCTGCAGCGCCTTTACCGAACAGGTGCTCCGCCAGCTCGAGGGCTAAGCCTTGTCGATGAAACGGTCTGGTGCTTGGCCCTGTGTCGGGTCCCAAGGGGGCTCATGGCGGGATACCCAGTCCGGTTCAGGTTCGATGTCTTCAAGGCAGTGCGCGCCAAGTGCTGCGAGAGACTAAGTCGCGCAGACGGTCCTGGTCGGGTTCCAGGGGTGGCTAATCTGGCCACCCCTGGCCAATCTTGCACCAGATGTATTCTGGTCAATAGGAGGGCGTATGCCGGCCAATCATGCTCGAAACGTGGCGCTCACGCCTGAACTAGATGGTTTTATCGACGAACTGGTGGCCTCTGGGGATTACGCCAATGCCAGCGAAGTGCTACGAGCGGGGTTGCGTGCACTCAAGGAACTTCGTGAGATTGCGCTCATCGGCTCTCGAATAGGTGTCGCGCTTGAGCAGCTTGATCGTGGAGAAGGTGTAACCGGTGATCCACGAAAAGTTCTGGGTAGTGTTCTCGAGGCTGCTCGAACTGGCGATGCTTCTTGACGTGATTGATTTATGCGCCGGCGGCACTTGCAAGCCTGAAAGATATTCTTCGTTGGACCCTATCGGAATTCGGCGAGGCGAGAGCCGAGCGGTATACGGCACAACTTGTTCACCGCCTTGAATCCCTGGCGGCGGGACATCCGCCCCATCCCAGGCCATGCTCGACACTATCGAGCACCGCTGGCCATGAATCTAACCTTTGCTATTTCCGTGAAGGTCGACACTATCTGATCTTGCGCGAGACGGACGAGACACTCGAACTTGTCGAAGTATTCCACGAACGGATGAATGTGGACGCATGGCTACGTGCCTTGTCTCGGTGATGTTTTCATATCTACCCCCATTTGCCTCCCGAACAGACACCCCAGGTGTGTCGATGAATGGTGGCTGCGCTCGGAACACTTGTACTCGCCGCTGCCGTCATGCTGAGCCCTGCAAGTGAGGCGTCTCGATATAGGGCGCCTCTTTCTGGTGCCGGCCGTGGCGGGCTGCACCGGTGCTTGGCGCTGTGGTGGTGCAGAAGTAGGAGGCGGGGGAGCGAAGTGCACCATGCATGGTGCAATGGTGCGCCCCGGTGGCGCGAGATGCTCTCTTGTGGCGCAAGGCGGGGTGGGTAAGCCCCTGTCTTGGCCGACGTAATGTCGGAATTTATAAATGTTTTATATGGCTGGCATGGGACTTGCTTGAAGTGGTGATGGAGGTCGACGTCGCAAGACGTCAGGCCTGAGCGATACAGCGGTTTTACCTGAACCGCTTGGCTCTCTCTCGACGATGGTCCATCACAACGACAAGGCAACCCCTGGAGGTTTCCCATGCCCACCGCTTCGATCTCTTCTACGCAGGTTTGTGCCCACCGTTCCAAAGCGCTTTCTAAAAAGGCGCTGGCCAGCCTGGCCGTGTCCACGCTGTCGCTGGCCATCGCCGCACCGGCGCTGGCCCAGGAGGATCCGATCAAGGTCGGTATCCTGCACTCCCTGTCCGGCACCATGGCGATCAGCGAATCGACCCTGAAAGACACCATGCTGATGCTGATCGAGCAGCAGAACGAAGCGGGTGGCCTGCTCGGCCGCGAGCTCGAGCCGGTGGTGGTGGACCCGGCCTCCAACTGGCCGCTGTTTGCCGAGAAGGCCCGCGAGCTGCTGGCGCAGGAAGAGGTCGACGTGATCTTCGGCAACTGGACCTCGGTGTCGCGCAAGTCGGTGCTGCCGGTGGTCGAGGAGCTCAATGGTCTGCTGTTCTATCCGGTGCAGTACGAAGGCGAGGAATCCTCCGAAAACGTCTTCTACACCGGCGCTGCGCCCAACCAGCAGGCGATTCCTGCGGTGGACTACCTGATGAACGAGGTCGGTGTTGAGCGCTGGGTGCTGGCCGGTACCGACTATGTCTATCCGCGCACGACCAACAAGATCCTCGAAGCCTACCTGAAATCACAGGGCGTGGCCGACGAGGACATCATGGTCAACTACACCCCCTTCGGTCACTCCGACTGGCAGAACATCGTCTCCGAGATCAAGCAGTTCGGTGGTGCCGGCAAGAAGACGGCGGTGGTCTCCACCATCAATGGCGACGCCAACGTGCCCTTCTACCGGGAGCTGGCCAACCAGGGCGTCGAGGCCTCGGACATCCCGGTGGTGGCCTTCTCGGTGGGCGAGCAGGAGCTGTCCGGTCTCGACACCGCGCCGCTGGTCGGCCACCTGGCGGCCTGGAACTACTTCATGAGCGTGGATGAAGACGTCAACTACGACTTCATCGACGCTTGGTACGACTACACCGGCGACGACAACGCCGTCACCAACGACCCCATGGAAGCCCACTATATCGGCTTCAACATGTGGGCCGAGGCGGTGCGCAAGGCCGAGACCACCGATGTAGATGCGGTCAAGGAAGCGATCATCGGTGTGTCGGTGCCCAATCTCACCGGTGGCTACGCCACCATGATGCCCAACCACCACATCACCAAGCCGGTGCTGATCGGCGAGATCCAGGACAACGGCCAGTTCTCGGTGGTGTGGCAGACCCCGTCCACCGTGGCCGGCGACGCCTGGTCCGACTATCTGGAAGGCTCCCGCGATCTGATCAGCGACTGGCGTGCTCCGCTTGAGTGCGGCAACTACAACGTGGTGCAGGGTAGCTGCGGTGGTGGCTCAGACGTCGCCTCCAGCGAATAGAACATAACGACAAGGGGCCGGTGTGCACGGCGCACCGGCCCGGATCACGCCAACCCTGCCCGTGGTGCCGTCGGCACCCGGGTGTCTCAAGGGACCTCACCATGAATTTAATTGCAGGTCGTCACTGGCTGAGCGCGCTGGTGCTGCTTTGCCTCGTCGCCCTGGGGCTGGGCCAGGCTTGGGCTCAGGACGCCGGCGCTTCTAAGGCCGCTTCTTCCGACCAGGGGCCGGCGCTGTTGTCGGCGCTGGCCGAGTCCAGCTTCCGCGACAAGGAAGCGGCCATCGACGCCATCGCCGAGAGCGGTGACGAGCGCGCCCGGCGCTGGCTCGAGAGCTTCGCCGAGGGCAAGCTCGCCCGCGTCAAGGACAGCGGCGCTATCGTCGTGGTACTGGAAAATCGCGGTCGCAACTGGCCCGTGGCCGACGCCCTGACGCTGGAGCCGGCCGGCGAAATATCGCGCCGCGAGCTCGACCGCGTCTCCATCAACAACAGTCTCAGGGGCTATCTGGACAGCACCCTGGCGCTGATCGACCTGCGTGTCGACGACCCCGCCCAGCGGCTGGCGGCGGCGCGGGATCTGGTGGGCGAGGTCGAGGCCGAGGCCGTCGAGTCGCTGAGCGAGCTGGCCGCCGCCGAGAGCGACCCCGAGGTGGCCGCGACCCTGGAGCAGGCCATCGCCATCGCACGGGTCGAACAGGGGGACGTCGCGGCGGTCGAGGCGCTGTCCGGTAGCCTCAATGGCCAGGCCAGGGCCGCGCTGATGCAGGCCAGCCGCAGCGACGACGTGGCGCTGGCAGAAGCCGCCCAGGCCGCGCTGGCCGAGAGCGAGCAGGCGCTCAAGCTCAACCGCGCCGCCGAGACGCTCTACTTCGGCCTGTCGCTGGGCTCGGTGCTGGTACTGGCGGCGATCGGCCTGGCCATCACCTTCGGCGTCATGGGGGTGATCAACATGGCCCACGGCGAGCTGATCATGCTGGGGGCCTACACCACCTGGGCGATGCAGCAGCTGTTGCCGGGGCAGCCGGGGCTTGCGCTGCTGCTGGCGATTCCGGCGGGCTTTCTGGTGGCGGCGCTGGTGGGCGTGGCCATCGAGCGAGGCGTCATCCAGTTCCTCAAGGGGCGTCCGCTGGAAACCCTGCTGGCGACCTTCGGCGTCAGCCTGATCCTGCAGCAGCTGGTGCGCACCCTGATCTCACCGCTCAACCGTACCGTGGTGACGCCCGAGTGGATGAGCGGCTCGCTGGTGATCAACGAGGCGCTGTCGCTGACCCTCAATCGCCTCTATGTGCTCGGCTTCGCCATCCTGGTGTTTGCCGCCCTGATGCTGGTGATGCGCCGCACCCGGCTGGGACTGGAGGTACGCGCGGTAACCCAGAACCGTGCCATGGCACGCTCCATGGGCATTCGCGCGACCCGCGTCGACATCCTGACCTTCGCGCTGGGGTCGGGGGTGGCTGGCCTTGCCGGGGTGGCGCTGTCACAGCTCACCAACGTCGGTCCCAACCTCGGCCAGAACTACATCATCGACTCCTTCATGGTGGTGGTGTTCGGCGGGGTCGGCAATCTGTGGGGCACCCTGGTGGCGGGGCTCTCGCTGGGGGTGATCAATCAGGTGCTGGAGCCCTGGGCCGGGGCGGTACTGGCCAAGATCCTGGTGCTGGTGTTCATCATTCTGTTCATTCAAAAGCGCCCGAGGGGACTCTTTCCCCAGAAGGGCCGCGCGGCGGAGGGCTGAGCGATGCCATCATCCCGACTATGGCTGGCTCGCCCGTTCGGCGAGCGGTCGACTCTGATCTTCCTGGCGGTGCTCGGTGCCACCATGGCGCTGGTGGTGGCGGCGAATCTGCTGCTGGCGCCGGAGCACCCGCTGCACGTCTCTACTTATACCGTTACCTTGCTGGGCAAGTACCTGTGCTATGCGCTGCTGGCGGTGGCGGTGGATCTGGTCTGGGGTTACCTGGGGATTCTCAGCCTGGGCCACGGCGCCTTCTTCGCCCTCGGCGGCTACGCCATGGGCATGTACCTGATGCGCCAGATCGGCGACCGCGGTGTCTACGGCGATCCACTGCTGCCGGACTTCATGGTGTTCCTCGACTGGGACAGCCTGCCCTGGTACTGGCTTGGCTTCGACATGGCCGGTTTTGCCTTTGTGATGGTGCTGCTGGCGCCGGGCCTGCTGGCGCTGGTGTTCGGCTTCCTGGCGTTCCGTTCGCGGGTCACCGGGGTCTACCTGTCGATCATCACCCAGGCGCTGACCTTTGCGCTGATGCTGGCGTTCTTCCGCAACGAGATGGGCTTTGGCGGCAACAACGGCCTGACCGACTTCAAGGAACTGCTGGGCTTCGACCTGTCCGCCGACGCCACACGACTGGGGCTGTTTATCGCATCCGGCGTAGCGCTGGCGCTGGGTTTCCTGCTGTGTCGTGCCATCGTGGTCAGCAAGCTTGGGCGGGTCTGCGTGGCGGTGCGCGACGCCGAGTCCCGCACCCGCTTTCTCGGCTACCGGGTGGAGCGCTATCAGCTGTTCGTGTTCGTCGTCTCGGCCATGCTGGCCGGGGTAGCCGGCGCCCTCTATGTGCCCCAGGTGGGCATCATCAACCCCAGCGAGTTCTCGCCGCTGTTCTCCATCGAGGTGGTGGTGTGGGTGGCCCTGGGTGGTCGTGCCACCCTCTATGGCGCGGTGATCGGTGCGCTGGCGGTGAACTACGCCAAGAGCGTGTTTACCGGGGTGATGCCGGAGGCCTGGCTGTTCGCGCTCGGTGCGCTGTTCGTGCTGGTGACAGTGCTGCTGCCTCAGGGCATCGCCGGGCTTTTGTCACGCTCTCGCCAGCAAGGCAGCGACGATGACAGCGACACGCCAACCGACACGCCAACCGACACGCTGGATGCAACCCCCAGGGAGGCCACCTCATGAGCTTTCTTCAGAGCCTGGCCGATCGCGATCGGGTCTTCGACTTCCTGGTCCCGGAACAATCGCCGGTCGACGTACGCCACGGCCCGATCCTCTATCTCGAGGACGTGTCGGTGAGCTTCGACGGCTTCAAGGCCATCAATGATCTCAACCTGACCATCGACGACGGCGAACTGCGCTGCATCATTGGCCCCAACGGGGCCGGCAAGACCACCATGATGGACATCATCACCGGCAAGACGCGCCCGGATCAGGGTAGCGTGTGGTTCGGCAGCCGCCACAACCTGTTGACCAAGAACGAGCCGGAGATCGCCCGGCTCGGCATCGGGCGCAAGTTCCAGAAGCCCACGGTGTTCGAGGCGCTGACGGTGTTCGAGAACCTCGAGCTGGCGATGGCCATGGACAAGAGTCTGTGGCCGACGCTCAAGGCGCGCATGACCGGGGAGGTGCTGGCGCGAATCGAGGAGGTGCTCGAGACGGTGGGCCTGGCGTCGCTCAGTCGCCGCCAGGCGGGCATCCTGTCCCACGGACAGAAGCAGTGGCTCGAGATCGGCATGCTGTTGATGCAGCGCCCTCGGCTGTTGCTGGTCGACGAGCCGGTGGCGGGGATGACCGAGCAGGAGATGGAGCGTACCGCAGAGCTGTTGTTGAGCCTCGCCGGCAAGCACTCGGTGGTGGTGGTGGAGCACGACATGGGCTTTGTGCGTTCGATCGCCCGCACGGTGACGGTGCTGCATCAGGGTTCGGTACTGGCCGAGGGCAGTATGGACAAGGTGGCAAGCGACCCCAGGGTGATCGAGGTCTACCTGGGTGGCGACGAGGAGGCGGCATGATCGGAGTGGAGCGAGTACCTCAGCAGTCTTCGGTAAGGGCGCTGTACTGGGCGGACAGCGCATCCCGCGGCAGGTTGGCCACGCTGTGGGCGAAGGTCTGTGGCCGGTGGGTGCAGGAGATGGGCAAGGAGGTGGATCGATGCTGAGCATTCGCGGGCTCAATCAGTTCTATGGCGAGAGCCATACTCTGTGGGATCTCGATCTCGACGTGCCCAGGGCGGCCTGTACCTGTGTGCTGGGTCGCAATGGCGTCGGCAAGACCACCCTGATGAAGGCGATCATGGGCGAGGTGCCGATTACCGGCGGTGAGCTTCACTACGCCGACGGTGTCGCGCTGGAGAAGCGTCGCCTCGAGGATCGCTCACGCCTGGGCGTGGGCTATGTGCCCCAGGGACGCCAGATCTTTCCGCTGATGACGGTGGAGGAGAATCTGCGCACTGGCCTTGCCGCCCGTGGTGATGGCCTGCGCCAGGTGCCTGAACGCATCTATGAGCTGTTCCCGGTGCTCAAGGAGATGCGTCACCGGCGGGGCGGCGATCTGTCCGGCGGTCAGCAGCAGCAGCTGGCGATCGGGCGCGCCCTGGTGATCGAGCCGAAGCTGTTGATCCTCGACGAGCCGGGGGAGGGCATCCAGCCCAATATCGTCGCCCAGGTCGGCGAAGTCATCCGTCGGTTGATCGCCGATGATGGGCTGACCGTGCTGCTGGTGGAGCAGAAACTGCCCTTTGCCCGTCGCTTCGCCGACCACTTCGCCATCCTCGATCGCGGGCGGAGAGTCGCCGTCGGTGATATCGGTGAGCTCGACGACGCCGTGGTGAAGCGCTACCTGACCGTCTGAGCGGTAGCGCGTCAATCAGGATGAATCGCTGCACATCAATGGTGCGCAATCGTAAGGTTGCGCACTTTTTTTGTGCGCGACCAAAGGCGTGCTTTTCTCTGGTGCAATCGTTGGCTGTTTTATAAGAAATTGAAAAATAAGTAGAAAAATAGAGATTTGAGAAGCTGGTACGGGGCTTGCACCTTGATTGGGCAATGGTGGTGGCCTTTTTTACTTTCGCTTGCCACGCCGACTCGACGGACCGCCCGGGAGAGCCATGAGCGCGCAGACAACACAGGATTCGACCGATCGGCACGGCCATCGCTTCGACGCGGGACGGCGCTGGGAGGCCAGCCTCGATCTCGGCTTTCGCCATGATGGCCAGGCCACTCGCCTCTATCGAGTGGATCATCGCGGTCCCCTGCGGGTGCAGCGTCCCTTCTATCCCGAAGGCCGCGACGGCACCTGCCACGTCTATCTGCTGCATCCCCCGGGGGGGCTGGTCAGCGGCGATATCCTGGATATCCAGGCGCGGGTGGGCGCGGGGGCGCGGGCGCTGCTGACCACACCGGCGGCCAACAAGCTGTATCGGGCCGACCGCAACGCCGTGGCCTGGTCCCAGCGCACTCGTCTGGTGGTCGAGGAGGGCGGGCTGCTCGAGTGGTTGCCCCAGGAAACCATCGCCTTCGACGGCTCGCGAGGGGTGCAGGCCACCGAGATCGAGCTTTCCGGCAGCGCCCGCTGCCTGGGCTGGGAGGTGCTGGCGCTGGGCCGGCCGGCCAGTGACCTGCCGTTTGCCAGCGGCCACCTCGAACAGCGCTTCCGGCTGTCCCGGGACGGACGACCACTGTGGATCGAGCGCCAGCCCCTCGACCCTGACCATCGTCGTTTTCACGGCGCCTGGGGGCAGCGAGGGTGCAGCGTCCAGGCAACCCTGTGGGCGGTCGGGCTCGAAGACGAGTCCGCGGCGATCGAACGTCTGCGCCAAGGGTTGGGGCAGGGAGGGAGTGACCTTGCCGGCAGTCCCGGCGCTGATGAAGCCGAGCGCTGGGCCGTCACCGTGCGTGATGGCGTCCTGCTGCTGCGCTACCTCGGTCACTCGCGGCGCGAGGCCTGGTCGCTGTGCGAGGCGGCCTGGACGTTGCTGCGTCCGATGCTGATGGATCGCGAGGCCTGTGTGCCGCGCATCTGGTTTACCTGAATGTCATGCCGGGCGGGACAGGCGACCCCTGGCCACCCTGACCAACATCGAGGATGAAAGGATGGAGCTGACACCGCGTGACAAGGACAAGCTCTTGCTGTTTACCGCTGGCCTGGTGGCCGAGCGGCGACGCGCCAAGGGGCTCAAGCTGAACTATCCCGAGGCGGTGGCCTTGATCAGCTGCGAGATCATGGAGGGTGCCCGGGAAGGCTTGAGCGTCGCCGAAATGATGAGCCGAGGGCGCCAGATACTGGGGCGTGACGAGGTGATGGAAGGGGTGGCGGAAATGGTCGACGAGGTGCAGGTCGAGGCCACCTTTCCTGACGGCACCAAGCTGGTGACGGTGCACAACCCGATCTCGTGACGCTGCCAGCTCCCGGCTTGATCCGGGCGCGACACGACAGGCTCATACGCTGATACCAATAGGGAGGGCGCAGGATGATCCCCGGAGAATACCAACTGAAGGACGGTGACATCGCCCTGTGCGAGGGTCGCGACAGGGTCACGCTGGAGGTGGCCAATCGCGGAGATCGACCGATTCAGGTCGGATCCCACTATCACTTCGCCGAGACCAACCCGGCACTGGCGTTCGATCGCGTCAGGGCGCGGGGCTTTCGTCTGGACGTGGCCGCGGGCAGCGCAGTGCGCTTCGAGCCGGGGCAGAGCCGTGAGGTCACCCTGGTGAGCTTCGCCGGACGTCGTCATATCTACGGCTTTCGTGGTGAAGTCATGGGCGCGCTGGACGATGCCGGTGCACCCAGCGGCGACAGCGGCCAGGAGGACGCCCGATGAAGATCAGTCGTCAGGCTTATGCCGACATCTATGGCCCCACTGTCGGAGACCGGGTGCGCCTGGGAGACACCGAGCTGTGGATCGAGGTAGAAAAGGACGCCACCCACTACGGCGACGAGGTCAAGTTCGGTGGTGGCAAGGTCATTCGTGACGGTATGGGGCAGAGCCAGCGTCTCGACCAGACGGTGATGGACACCGTCATCACCAATGCCCTGATCCTTGACTGGTGGGGCATCGTCAAGGCCGACGTGGGCCTCCAGGCGGGGCGCATCGCCGCCATCGGCAAGGCCGGCAATCCAGACATCCAGCCGGACGTCACCATCGTGATCGGACCCGGCACCGAGGTCATAGCCGGCGAGGGCAAGATCCTCACCGCCGGCGCCATCGACGCCCACGTGCACTTCATCTGTCCGCAGCTGGTGGACGAGGCCCTGGCCAGCGGCATCACCACCATGCTGGGGGGCGGTACCGGGCCTGCCACCGGATCGAACGCCACCACCTGCACGCCGGGGGCCTGGCACATCCACCAGATGCTCAAGGCTTGCGACAGCCTGCCGATGAACATCGGTCTGCTCGGCAAGGGCAACGCCAGCCTGCCAGAGGCGCTGGAGGCCCAGATCGAAGCGGGCGCCATGGGGCTCAAGCTGCACGAGGACTGGGGTACGACCCCGGCCTCCATCGATACCTGCCTGAGCGTGGCCGAGCGCTACGACGTTCAGATCGCGATCCACACCGACACCCTCAACGAGTCCGGTTTCGTCGAGGACACCCTGGCGGCGTTCAAGCAGCGCGGCATCCATACCTACCATACCGAAGGCGCCGGGGGCGGCCACGCACCGGACATCATCACCGCCTGCTCGAAGGACTATGTGCTGCCGTCGTCGACCAACCCGACCCGGCCCTACACGGTGAACACCGTCGACGAGCACCTGGACATGCTGATGGTGTGTCATCACCTCGACCCCAATATTCCCGAGGACGTGGCTTTCGCCGATTCGCGCATTCGCCGCGAGACCATCGCCGCCGAGGACATCCTGCATGACCTCGGCGTCATCTCGATGATCGCCTCGGATTCCCAGGCCATGGGACGCGTCGGTGAGGTGGTGTGCAGGACCTGGCAGACCGCTCACAAGATGAAGGTGCAGCGTGGTTTACTGCCGGAAGATCAAGAACGTGGCGCCGACAACCTGCGTGCCCGCCGCTATGTGGCCAAGTACACCATCAACCCCGCCATCACCCACGGCCTGGCCGATGAGATCGGTTCAGTCGAGGTGGGCAAGCTGGCCGACCTGGTGCTGTGGGATCCGGCCTTCTTCGGCGTCAAGCCGGCGCTGGTGCTCAAGGGGGGAATGATCGCCATGGCCCCCATGGGCGACCCCAATGCCTCTATCCCGACACCCCAGCCGGTGCACTACCGTCCGATGTTCGGGGCGCTGGGCCAGGCCGCCGCGGCGACCCGGGTGAGCTTCGTGTCTCAGGCCGCGCTGGATGCGGGGCTCAAGGATCGGCTGGGGCTTCAAAGCCGCCTGGTGGCTTGCCGGGATGTGCGTGCGGTGCGCAAGGGCGACATGAAGCTCAATGACCGTTGCCCGGATCTCAAGGTCGACGCCCAGACCTACGAGGTCACCTGCGATGGCGAGCTTCTGACCTGTGAACCGCTGGACGTGCTGCCGTTGGCCCAGCGCTATCACCTTTTTTGAGTCAGCGATGATGACGGTTTTCGACAGTGCCGCTGACAGTACCAAGGAGTCATCCATGAGTTCGCTATTGTCGCTGACCCGCCGGCTCGGGCCGTTGCCCGTCGGCGATGGGCAAGACGGAGTCCAGGACACCCTGACCCTGAGCTACGACGATCGCATCAAGGGGCGCCTGCGGGTGACCCTGGACAGCGGGCGTGCGGCGGGTCTGTTTCTCGAACGCGGTCCGGTGCTGCGCCACGGCGACGGTCTTCAGGCCGAGGACGGCAGCCGCGTCCGGGTCATCGCTGCGCCGGAACCGGTGGTGACCGCCTGGGTAGCGCCGGGGCCGGACGCCGGCCTTGCGTTGGCTCGGTTGTGCTACCACCTGGGCAACCGCCACGTGACCCTCGGTATCGGCGAGGGCGAGTACCAGGGTGACGCCTGCTGCTACGTGCGCTTTGCGCCGGACCATGTGCTGGAAGAGCTGGCCGAGCGGCTTGGTGCGCGGCTCGAGCACCACCAGGCGCCGTTTGATCCCGAGCCGGGCGCCTACACCATGGGTGGGCATTCGCATGGTCATTCGCACAGCGATTCTCATGACCATGACCATGACCATGGGCACGGGCATTCGCACGGGCATGGCCATTCACACGGCTCGCCACATGGCTCTTCACATGGCTCCTCACATGGCTCCTCACACAGCCACGCTCAGGGGATCACCTGATGGCCGGGATCGAGTCTGCGTCACAGGCGCACGATGATCTGGCCCTGCTGGGGCTGCTGCAGCTGGTCAGCCCGGCGTTGCCGATCGGCGCCTTCGCCTGGTCCCAGGGGCTCGAGAGCGCCTTCGAACTGGGCTGGGTTCACGATGAAAAGAGTCTTGGCGACTGGCTCGAGGGCGTGCTGGAGGATGGCCTGGCGGTGGCGGAACTGCCTGCCCTGGCGCGACTCGTCGAGGCCTGGCAGCAGGGCGACGAGGATAGGGTGGCGCATTGGGACTGCTGGCTGGGGGCGGTACGCGAGACCCGAGAGCTGCGCGAGGAGGATCGCCAGCTGGGCGCGTCGCTGGTGCGCCTGATGCGCAGCCTGGGGCTGGCGCCCGAAGCCGGCTTGCCTGACGAGCCTGGCTATGTGACCGCCTTCAGCGCCCTGGCGGTAGCCCGCGGGTTGCCGCCGCGACAGGCCATGCTGGGCTTTGCCTGGGCCTGGCTCGAGAACCAGCTGGCGGCAGCCTGCAAGGCGCTGCCGCTCGGGCATACCGCGGCCCAGCGACTGGTCGAGCGGCTGCGTCCGGCGCTGGTCGAGGCGGTGGGGCGTGCCCTGATCATCGACGATGACGACATGGGGCCGGCGCTGCCGGGGCTCGCCCTGGCCAGCGGCCTGCACGAAACCCAGTACTCGCGGCTGTTTCGCAGCTGAGCGAGTGACAACGATGCCATCGATACCGGGGTATCGACGGCGCCATTTTCCGGTCTTCGACACGTCGGGGAATGGCCTTACATGACAGGCAGGAGAACACCATGACCACTTCAACCACTCCCTCCCAGTGCCTGCGCGTCGGCGTGGGCGGCCCGGTGGGCTCGGGCAAGACGGCGCTGCTCAAGCAGCTGTGTCGGGCCCTGCGTGATCACTACGATATCGCAGTGGTGACCAACGACATCTACACCAAGGAAGACGCCGACTTCCTGACCCGCAACGAGGCGCTGTCGCCGGATCGCATCCTCGGCGTCGAAACCGGCGGCTGTCCGCACACCGCGATCCGCGAGGACGCCTCGATGAACCTGGCGGCCATCGACGAGCTGCACCGCCGCCATCCTGGGCTCGAACTGGTGCTGGTGGAGTCCGGCGGCGACAACCTGTCGGCCACCTTCAGTCCTGAGCTGTCGGACCTGACGCTCTACGTCATCGACGTCTCCGCGGGTGACAAGATCCCGCGCAAGGGCGGGCCGGGCATCACCAAGTCGGATCTGTTGATCATCAACAAGATCGACATTGCCGAGCAGGTGCATGCTTCGCTGGAGGTGATGGACCGTGACTCGCGCAAGATGCGTGGCGAACGTCCTTTCGTCTTCACCAATCTGTATGACGGCGTCGGTCTCGACACCATCATCGGTTTCATTCTCGAGCGGGGCATGTTGCCCGACCGGCGAGCCGAGGCAGTGGAAGCCTGAATCGCCCGTTACCACGCAGCCGAAGCGTTGCGTTCTCAGTCAACAAGGAGTCTGTCATGACACAGCGTTCTCGTGTTTCTTCCCGTTCCCTGGCGATCGCCGGCGCCATGGCCGCTGGCCTTGTCGCACCGCTGGCGCTGGCGCACCCCGGCCACGGCGTCGAGCATGGCGGCCTTGCCGCCGGCCTGATGCATCCCTGGTTGGGGCTCGATCACCTGCTGGCGATGGGGGCCATCGGCCTGTGGAGTCTGGGGCAGGGGGCAGCCATGCGACGCTTTACCCCGCTGATGGCACTGGCTGGCATGCTGGCCGGGGCTGGTCTGGCGCTGGCCGGCGCGCTTCCCGCCGGCGCCTTGCCCGGTGTGGAAGGGGGAATTGCCCTGTCGGTGCTGATCGCCGGGGTCATGGTGGCGGCGCTGATGCGTCTGCCGGCAGCGCTTGGCGGAGGCCTGGTGATCGCCCTGATGACGATGCATGGCATCGCCCACGGCGCCGAGATGCCTGCAGCCGCCTCACTCGTCGCCTACGTGGTGGGCTTTTCGGCCTCGACGCTTGCCATCACCATGCTGGCGCGGGTGCTGGGTGGCTGGCTGGCCAGCCGCGAACAGCGCCTGGTGCGTGCCCTCGGCGCCGCCATCGCGGTCTGCGGTGGGGTGCTGGCGCTGAGCTGAGCGATCTCCCACTGACCGTCGATGGTCTCTCGCGCCCGGCCCTGTGCCGGGCGCGAGCGTTTGAGGCTGCTGCATCGCCCCGCCTGCGACGGCGGAGACGAGTACGTGTGTGGGTGAAACGTTTTGGGCTATGCTCGTGCGCCACGGATGAATTCGCCAAGAGGACGCTATGGCCAGGCTGGGACGCACGATCAAATGGAGCGGGGCAGTACTGCTGGTCGCCTGGGCGGGGATGGGGCTGTGGCAGAGTATCAAGCCACTACCGGAAAACGTCGGCAAGGCCTGGCCCGAGCGGCCAGTGGGCGAGGTCGAATTTCTCGCCGATCGAACCTGGTATGACGAGGGTGGCCGCCGCCATCTTGATCAGCACATCTTTGACGAAGCGGTGGCGATGATCGAGGGTGCCCGCCGGCTGATCGTCGTCGACATGTTCCTGTTCAATCGCCTCGAAGGCAGCGGCGGGGGCGAGTTTCTGCCCTTGGCCGAACGCCTTGCCGATGCGCTGATCGCCGCCCGCCAACGCCAGCCGTCGCCGCGAGTGGTGGTGATCACCGACCCCCTGAATACTCTCTATGGAGGCCAGCGGGTGCCACTCTATCAGCGGCTCGAGGCGGCGGGGGTCGAGCTTGCCATCACCCGTCTCGATCGCCTGCGCGCCTCCAACCCGCTGTGGTCAGGCCTTTGGCATCTGGGACTGGATCGGCTTGGCAACGATCCGGACGGCGGCTGGCTGCCCAATGCCTTCGGTGGCGAGCCGGTGACCCTGAGAAGCTACCTGGCGCTGCTCAATTTTCGCGCCAATCATCGCAAGACGCTGACGGTGGATCACGCCGAAGGGTGGTCGACACTGATCACCTCGGCCAATCCCCACGACGGCAGTAGCCTGCACTCCAACGTGGCGCTGAGGATCGACGGCCCCGTGGCCCATGACGTCATCGCCTCCGAGGCCGAGGTGGCGTCCTGGTCCGGCGTCGAGGTATCGCAGCCGCCAGCGCCCGAGGCCGAGACATCGGATGGCGCGATGGCGCAACTGCTGACCGAAGCCGCCATCCGTGACGCCGTGCTTGCTCAGGTCGATGACACCGTCGCCGGCGATCGGCTGGATGTCGCCGCTTTCTACGTCGCCCACCGCGGGGTGGTCCAGGCGCTGAAGGAGGCCAGCGGGCGAGGGGTGGCGGTTCGGGCGCTGCTCGACCCCAATCGTGAGGCCTTCGGTTTTGAAAAGGGAGGCCTGCCCAACCAGCCGGTGGCCGAAGAGCTGCTGGACGCGGGCGTTCAGGTGCGCTGGTGTGTCACCGACGGTGAGCAGTGCCACAGCAAGGTGGTGTTGGTGAGAAGGGGCTCGGCGAAGGACGAGCTGGCGGACGCCGTGATTCTGGGCTCGGCCAACCTGACCCGACGCAATCTCGACGACTTCAATCTTGAAAGCAGCGTCTTGCTAAAAGGGCGAGGGGTCGCCGCCATCGACGAAATCGGCGCCTGGTTCGACCAGCGCTGGGACTCGAGCGACGGACGTCGAACCAGCCGAGCCTGGGCGCCGCGGGACGAGGCTGGCTGGTTCGATGGCTGGCGCTATCGATTGATGGAGGCCAGCGGCCTGTCCACCTTCTGACCTCGCTGGTGGGCTGCGCAGGACGGTGGAGATACCGACGCGGGACCACGATGTGCCTCGACCGGCCAGCTTGACAGTCCGCCACCCCGCGACCATGTTTCACACGCTGGCCGACGCTCGCTTTGACACAATTTCGAGCTCGGCCTGGCGACATCGCAACGCCCGTGTCGGGCACAAGGAGAGTCTTCGATGGAAAAGTTCTGGTTGGTGGTAAAGGTCGTGATTCTGGCGCTGATCGCCATCCTGGTGGTGCAGAACATCGAGATGGTGCAAGTGAAACTGCTCGGCTGGACCATTGCCATGCCGATGGCCCTGCTGGTGGTGGTGATCTACCTGCTGGGCATGATCAGCGGTCGCGGCCTGATGGGGCTGATTCGTCGCCTGCAGGGCAAGGAGCCGCAGCGCCGCTGAGGGCATCGACCCGCGAGCGCTTTCGAGGGTCCTGGTGCCAGGGCAGGCCGAGGCGGCAGTTGTGCTCGAGCTCTGCGATGACCTGGGCGCCCAGCAGCAGGATCACGGCGCCGATCTCGAGGCTCAGAAGTACCACGATCAGGGTCGCCAGGGGGCCGTAGACCGCGCTTACCAGTGACAGGTTGGCGAAGTAGTAGACCAGGGCGATCCTGACCCCTTCCCACATCAGGGCGGCGGCAAAGCCCCCGGCCAAGGCGCGCCTCAGGGAAATGCGTACCACCGGCAGGACCTTGTAGATGGCGCTGAACAGCAGGAAGACGCCGACGAAGCTGGTCAGGTTGAGGGCCGGCTCCGACAGCGAGGCCATGGGCAGCTCACGGCCGTATAGCGCCATCCACAGTCCATTGAGGGTGCTGGCCAGGCTGACCGCCATGGCCAGCGCCAGCAGCGCCGCACTCAGCACCAGCATGAAGGCGTAGGGCAACAGGAAGGACACCCAGAGGCTGCGGGTGTCCTTGACGTCTGGCTTTCTGAAGATCAGCGCCAGGGCGTCTTCCAGCATGCGAAAGGCGAAGGAGCTGAAGATCAGCAGCACCGGGATGCCGTAGATGCCGATCGCGTCGCGGGAGTCCAGCAGTGCGCGCACCGACTCCAGCATCACCTCGGCGTGGGTCGGGGCGATGTGGCGTGCCTGCATGGCGATCACATTGAGCAGCTGCTGCTCGTCCACGACCTGAGCCATCGCCACCACCATCAGTGCGAACAGCGGAATGGTGGACAGCAGAATATTGAAGCCGACCCCGCCCGCCAGCAGCATTCCTCGATTATGCAGAAAGTGGGTCAGCACCCGCCACATGAAGAAGGCGAGCCGTGGCAGCAGAGTAAAGACGGCGTGTTGGTACCAGCGCGGTGCTGTCATGGGCCCGAATCGTCCTTGAGGGATAGGGCATGATACGCTGGGAGCCAGTGTCAGCGTCAAACCCTTGCCCAACCAGATGGTCTAAGGGCGGGGGTACGCCGGGAGGAACGAGTGGCATCTGCAGACCAGGAATCCCGCACCGATTCCGACGCCAGGCTGATCTACGATGGACAGTGTCCATTGTGTCGGAGCTTCGTGTCGCGCTACGGGCTGTCCGAAGGGCGGCTGGAGCTCGTCGATGCGCGCCATCACCCCGAAGAGGTCCGGCGTCTGGAGCGTCTGGGCTGTCGCCTGGACGAGGGTATGGTGCTGGAGCTCGGCGACGAGCGCTACCATGGTGATCAGGCGGTACGTATGGCGGCACTGGCCGGGCGAGGTCGAGGTCCGTTGTCGCGTGGGATGCTGTGGTGGCTGTCGTCGAGACGGCGAGCACGCCTCAGCTATCCGCTGCTCAAGGCCGTTCGTCGTGTCATGCTCAAGGGGCTCGGCGTCGGTCCGATCAGGCCTTGAATTGTGTCGCTCCCACCGGATGGGGCCGCCGACGGCCTGGCGTTGATCATCAGCACTGGGCATCGGCACTGAGCATCAGCGCCGGGCATCAGGGCCGGGCATCGGCGCCGACCAGCGATACTGGTCACCAACGCCGTTCATCTACCGTCATTTATCAAGCCACCAGGAGGGAGGCAAGATGCAACTAAGTCGACGTCTGTCGGTCCCTCATAGCGAGATCGCCATGAGTGCGATTCGTGCCCAGGGAGCCGGCGGCCAGAACGTCAACAAGGTCGCCTCGGCGATTCATCTGCGCTTCGATATTCAGGCATCGTCGTTGCCTGACGACGTCAAGGAGCGCCTTTTGGCGCTCAATGATCATCGCATCACCCAGGACGGAGTGGTGATCATCAAGGCCCAGTCGGAACGCACCCAGGAGGCCAACCGCGCAGCGGCACTGGCGAGGCTGAAATCGCTGTTGCAGCAGGGACTGGTGATTCCCAAGGCGCGTCGCGCCACCCGGCCCAGCAAGGCGGCCAAGCGGCGTCGCCTCGAAGGCAAGAAGCAGCGGGGCAAGCTCAAGTCGCTACGCGGCAAGCCGGAGACGTAGTGCGTCGAACAGGTGTTGCATCATGAACGCTTGTGAGGGCGGCTTTCCGCAGACTCCTGCGCTTCGGTAATGGGGCTCGACGCTCTGCGGAAAACGTGCTCGGATAGGGTACACGGCAATTTTCTAATGCTCGCTAGCGCGTATTTTTGATGGAGCACACCCCTGACGCGCCCGCAGTCAGGCAGTATGCTGTGATCACTTTGGTCCTCGAACCTCAGGACCCGTCCCACCCCAAGGGAGACCCCCGAATGGAAGAGATCAATCCCGACAAGGACAACAACACCGAGAAGGATGGCAACACCTCCGAGGCGACCCAGTCTTCAGCCTCCGGCAAGGATGCCAAGGAGCTGTTCAAGGACAACCGCGTCAAGGGCCTGGCGGCGGTGGCCGGCGTCAGCCTGATCTGGGCCATCGGTGCCCAGCTCAGCGCCAGTTCCAACGGCGAGGCACGCACTGCCCTGACCAAGGAACTCGATGCCAGCGAGTCACGCGTCGAGACCCTGCGCGAGCAGGTGTCCGGGCTGGAAGAGAGCCAGGCTACCCTGGAAGCCCAGCGTGCCGAGCTCGAGAGCCAGGTATCCCAGTGGGAAGAGGCCGAGACCTCGCTTGAGGAAATGCGTGCCCAGCTCGAAACCCTGAAGGCCGAGGAGGCCGAAGCGCGTACCGCCCAGGCGGCAGCCGAAGAGCAGGCCGCCCAGGTACAGGCCGATCTCAAGGAACTCGAATCCACCCAGGCATCCTTGCAGTCCGACCTGGTGGCGGCGCGCAATCGTCTGGAAGAGGCGCAGAACGAACAGCAGCAGCTGGTGGAGCGTCGTGATTCGCTCAAGTCCGAGGCTGAGTCCTTGACCGGTGAGGTCGATGACGCCGAGAAGCGCCTGAGTGATCTGGAAAGCTCCATCGAAGAGAAGCAGAGCGCCGTCGGTTCACTCGAGGAAGAAGTGGCGAGCCTCGAGAGCCAGCAGCAGGAGGCGCAGAAGCAGGCCGAGCAGGCCCAGGCCCGCCTCGAGCAGACGCTGGCCAGCACCGCCGAGC
The DNA here is from genome assembly GCF_040147045.1 of Halomonas sp. EF61. Lineage (NCBI taxonomy): Bacteria > Pseudomonadati > Pseudomonadota > Gammaproteobacteria > Oceanospirillales > Halomonadaceae > Halomonas > Halomonas sp. EF61. The sequence goes on from NZ_JAMSHM010000003.1 coordinate 232,262, forward strand.
AACGCGAGCAGGCCGAGGCGCGTGTTCGCCAGGCCGAGTCCCGTGCCGAGGAAGCGGTCGCCCGCCGCGATGAGCTGCAGGCCAGGATCGATGAACTCGAGGCCCGTGCCGACGAGCGTCGCCAGCGTCTGGCTCGTCTCAACAATCAACTCGACACCTGGCGCATCGAGCTCGAGAACCTCGATCGTGCCACCGCCGAGCTCTCCGATGGCGCATCCTCCGGTCAAGGCAGTGACAGCGAGGGTAGTGCCGACGAGCAGGCCTCGTCCCAGGGCGAAAGCAGCAGCGGCTCCGTCGAGGTCATCAGCTCCGGGGGTGGCGACCAGAGTGGTGGCGGCGAAAACAGCGGCGACCAGAGCAGTGATGGCATGAGCCAGGCCGATATCGCCGTTCAGTCGGCGAAGCGGTCGGCGGCAGAGGAACAGTCGTCGCAGGAGCAGGACTCTTCTCAGTCCTCGGGCAACAGCGCGGCCTCGGCCAGCGAGCAGGGCTCCAACGAGAGCGCCGCCGAGGACGAGGACGTGGCCTCGTCCGAGTCCATGGAGAAGACCCCGGGTGGCAGCGAGGGTGATCAGGCTTCTGCCGACGCCTCCCAGAGCGGGGAAGGTTCCTCCGCCGACGCTTCCCAGGCGGATGCGGCCAGCGAAGAGGGCTCCGCCGATGCGGCCGCCGAGGGCGAGGAGTCGTCTACCCAGTGGACCGATGAGGTAGCCTCCGGTGCCGCCGAGGCCGTCGAGACGGTCAAGGACGTGGCCCGTCAGGCTGCCGAGAAGGTGCGCGATGCGGCAGCCTCGGTCACCGACGACGCCAGCATCGAAAGCACCAACTGAGCGTCAGCGAGACGGTTGCCGGCGGTGACGCCGGCAAGGTTGCGGGAAGCAACAGCGGCGGGCCTTCGGGCCCGCCGCTGCGTTTGGCGGTCCCGCTTCGCTTAACCTCGCGCCGCCTGGGCCCTATACTGGCCCGGCGGATTAACCGCGCCCATCTGGAAACAGGAGCGAGACGTGATCGAAGGGGTCAAGCATATCGTTGCCGTGGCATCGGGCAAGGGTGGTGTCGGCAAGTCGACGGTGACCGTGAATCTGGCGCTGGCCATGGCCGCCGAAGGCTATCGCGTCGGCGTTCTCGACGCCGATATCTACGGGCCCAGCCAGGCGCAGATGCTGGGAGTCGGCGAAGGCGTGCGCCCCCAGGCGAGCGGCGAGAACCAGTTCCTGCCGCTGGAGGCCCACGGCATCCAGGCCATGTCCATGGCGTTCATGGTCGACGTTCGCGAGCCCATGGTGTGGCGTGGCCCGATGGTGGCGGGGGCCTTCCAGCAGATGCTTAACCAGACACGCTGGAGCGACCTGGACTATCTGTTCGTGGACATGCCGCCGGGCACCGGTGACATCCAGCTCACCCTGGCCCAGAAGGTACCGGTGGACGGCGCGGTGATCGTCACCACGCCCCAGGACATCGCCTTGCTGGACGCGCGCAAGGGCATCGAGATGTTCCGCAAGGTCAAGGTCCCGGTGCTGGGCGTGGTCGAGAACATGAGCCTGCATACCTGTTCGAAGTGCGGCCACAGTGAGCCGGTCTTCGGCGAGGGGGGCGGAGAGCGCATCGCTGCGGAGTACGATACCCGGGTGCTGGGGCGCCTGCCGCTGTCGATGGGCATTCGTGAGCAGGTGGACGGTGGACGTCCCAGCGTGGTCGCCGAGCCCGACGGCGAAGTGGCGACGACCTTCCGCACCATGGCGCGTCAGGTGGCCGAGCAGATCGACGGTGACGGTGGCGACCAGGGGCCGAGCATCAGCTTCAGCGAGTAAGGGCCAGCGGAGGATGACGCCTGGCGGCGTCGCCGGCTGATCCTCATCAAGCGCCTGTCAGGCGCCTATCACCTTTGCATCGTGACGTGGCAGCGAGGGGCCGCTATCATGTGGCCCCACCGAACGCGTTCACTCTTCGAGCACCCAGCAGGAAGTCCCATGAGCATCAAGTCCGACAAATGGATCCGCCGCATGGCCGAGAACGAGGGCATGATCGAGCCCTTCGAGGCCGATCAGGTTCGCTACGTCAACGACCGGCGGGTCATCTCCTATGGGACCTCGAGCTACGGCTATGACGTACGCTGCGCCGACGAGTTCAAGGTGTTCACCAACATTCACTCGGCGGTGGTCGATCCCAAGGCCTTCGACGAGAAGAGTTTTGTCGACATCAAGGGCGACGTCTGCGTGATTCCGCCCAATTCCTTCGCGCTGGCGCGGACCGTCGAGTACTTTCGCATCCCGCGCAGCGTGCTGACCATTTGCCTGGGCAAGTCCACCTATGCGCGTTGCGGCATCATCGTCAACGTGACGCCGCTGGAGCCGGAGTGGGAAGGTCACGTGACCCTCGAGTTTTCCAACACCACCAATCTGCCGGCCAAGATCTACGCCAACGAGGGCGTGGCACAGATGCTGTTTCTGGAATCCGACGAGATCTGCGACACCTCCTACGCCGACCGTGGCGGCAAGTACATGGGCCAGCGGGGAGTGACCCTGCCGCGCACCTGACTGGTGCAAGCCGCTACGGTTGATTCGCCCCCCTGGTGACATCAGTGGCTTGCTTCGTGCCTGGTGCTCATCTCCGCCACGTTGATGAAGCAGGGAGCAGGCCGACCGGCAGCAGCAGGCTTGGCGGTGGCTCTCGAAGGGCGCACCTCAGCAGGAAGTAGCCGGTACCGGCCAGCCCCAGCATAAGACCCGTGGCGTGCCCATCGGCCACGCCAAGCCCGCTTTTCCAGCGTCCCGCCTGCTTCAATATCCCTCGCCTGGCAGTAGCCCTTGCCAACAGACCCCAGTCTGGTCTTTGCAGCAGTAGAGCGGCGTCAAGCAGTGAGTCGGCGTTGCCGGCAGGCCCATGGCACAGGGTGAAAGACTCGCCGGCCCTTGGTCTTTCGCGGTGAAGGTCCTCTGCGACAGTGGCGAAGCCGGCCAGCGCCCTGGCACGATAGCGGCGATCGTCGAGCAAACACCACAGAGCCAGTCTCGACAGGGCGATGCCGGGGGCGCCGTGACACCATGCCATGCCACAGTGCTCCGGGCGATCTTCGAAACTGGCGGCGTCCTCGGCAAACAGGTAAGGCCAGTTGGCTTGCTTCGGTAGATACCAGAAGTCTTCGTAGGCCAGGGCGGCGTCGATGGCCTGGCGCCAGAGCGGTGACTGATCACACCGATACATCGCCGCAAAGGCCAGGGTGATGCCCGCGTTGCCGTGTGCCAGGCCGCAAAGACCCAGTGGTTGTGGAGGACACGGCCAGTGCCAGCCGTGGGGTGAACGCGATGCCTGTCGCACCAGGCGTTCGGCGTAGTGTCTTGCCTGAGTACGGCAACAGGCGGCGAGTTCCGGCAGGGCGTTCGCCACACCGAACAATCCGAGCACGGCGCCGGCCAACCCGTGCATCAGATCCGCCTCGGCGCACTCCTGTGGGAGCCTTCCCAGCAGTGTCCGGGCCGCCTGCTGGTAGCCATCAAGCAGACAGCTTTGGTCAAGCCGGCGCGCCAGCCAGGCGCCTTGGCTGACGATGCCGAGCCGTCCTTCGTACAAGCTGATGGTACTGGTGTTCGACTGGTCCAGGGCGTGCCACAGCGCGCCGACTGCGGTGTTGCGGTGACTGTCGTCATGACTGGCTTCTGCCAACAGGGTGAGAAAGGCAGCGACGCCGAGGCTGCCATCATAGAGGCTGCCGTTCATGCTGCGTGCATAGGCGGTCATTGCGCCACTGGCGTCGTCTACGTCGTCGTCGATCCAGGTGCAGGTCGATCCGTACCAGAGGGCGTCAGCGCAGAGCTGGTTGGCGATCGCCAGAGCCTCCCGCCACGGCGATGGCAAGGGCTGCTGCCGCGAAGGGAGCAGCACGCGCCTTGGCTGAAAGGTCTCTGACGGATTGGGGGGATGCCAGGCGTCGGTGGTCTGTCGCAAGGGAAAGGTCAGTTGGCGCAGCCCGAGGCGATCCTCCTCGTCGCTGCCAAGATGTGGGTGTTGCCAGTCGATGGCGGCTGCCTTGAAGTGTGCCTTGACGAAGGGCGAGGGGTCTTCAACGCCGGCCAGTGCCGCCTCGAGAAGCCCCTGGGCCAGGGCCAGGCAACGATGTTCGCCGAAGCTCAGACCGCCATCGGGGTCCTGGGCGAAGGCCAGTCCTGGCAGCAGGGGGGCGGCCCAGAGCGGGGTGACGTCCCGCAGCCAGGACGACAGTGTCAGGGCGATCCCGCCCAGGCGAGCGTGGCACTGGTGGGCATAGCGTGCCCCGACATACAGCACCACCGCATCGGGGCGCCACAGCGCGCGAGGGGGGCTGACGTACTTGAGGCTGTAGGGAAGACAGGCATCGTCAAGTTCCCGGCACAGGGTGGAGACCAGCGTTTCGAGATGCCCTGGCCCGGGCGCCAGGTAGTAGCGTACCAGGGCGTCATCGCTGCAGGCGTCGGATTCAACCTCTCCAAACAGATAATGAAAGCCGGTATCGAGACGTGGGTTCCATCGCCGGCGATATCGCCAGACCTGATCACCACGCACGGCGATCGCCGGTGCCCCGTCAAACAGATATTCCCCGGCTTGAAGGCGACGCGACCGGGTGCCTTCAAGCGCTGCCACAGCACCGTCTGAAAGCTGTTCCAATACCCGCCATGGACCAGACGTTCTCTGCTCGTTCGACAGCGGTTGCCACGGCTTTTCAGGATAGTCGTCGCTGGGCAGGGCCGATGGCCCCTGGTTGCCAATGTAGTGGTGTCGATACAGGTAGTGCTGAAGCGCTGTCACGCGAGGGTCGACATCGAGGGCGGTGGCATCGTCGGCTTGCGCTTCGGTGTGAAGCGGGAATCGTTGCCCATCGACAAACAGGGTGCCGTCATCGTCGCACCAGAGATCCTGAAACCGGCTGCGCTGATGCCTCCACCAGTGATCAAGTTGGCCTGTCGTGCTCATGGTTCCCCCAGCAGGTCGTGGACATGCTGGCCTGGATGGGCCAGCAGGTTCTGGGCAAGCTGCAGTAACATGACGTGTGCGTTCGCTATCTCCTGGGTGGCCCAGCATTCCTCGTAGAGGGTCTGGACCAGGCGGGCACCGCAGAGCCGTACGAAGCGCTCTGGATCGGCTGAAAGTGACGTTACCCGGTAGGCGGTGAACAGTGCACCGAGCGCTGTCTGCACCGGTGCAAGCGTAGCCTCGGCGCCCAGCCTGGCTCGGTGTCCGAGGTCGGGAGGCAGGGTATCCGACCAGTGCTTGAGCCAGGACTGGGCCAGACCCGCCAGGTCCCAAAGTGGATCGCCCAGGCATGCCATTTCCCAATCGATGAACAAACACCCTGGGGGGCCGCCGTCTTTGCGGTGAACAATGCAGTTCTGCCACTTCATGTCGCCATGGATCAGCTGCTGCGCTGGCCACGTTTCGGCCAAGGTGCAAAGGTGCGTCAGCAGGTCGGGAAAGTGGCCAATCAGGGTGACCAATTTTGCCTGAGCCCAACTCTGGTCTTCGCCCGCCAGGGGATGAAGCCTGTCGAAGCGCATCACCCAGGGGGCCGATGCACAAAACGGCTGTCCGCGAAGATCCTCTTTTCCGCTTGTCCGCAAATGGCCGTGCAGTTCGGCCAACGCCTTGCCAAGCAACGTTGCGACCGCTGTCCCAGTGCGGAGGTCGGCAATGGCCAGCGAAGCGCATGGGGCGCTCGAAACCTGCCAGTCGGTGACCAGCGCCTGCCGCCAGCGATCGAAACAGCGCAAGGTCGGTGCGCCGGGCACCGCGACATTACCATGGCCAATCAGGCGCAGGACGCGCGCCTCATTGACCACACTGGAGCGAGCCTCCCAGGGACCGGCATCGGGGCGATGCTGTTTGACGTAGTAGCCCTGGCCATTGGGCCAGGTCACACTGAAGCCGCGATTGCGCTGGCCGTGCGCATGCACGGCCAGGGAGGCTTTCACCAGATCGTCCAGGGACAGCAGGCCCTGGTGGACCAGAAACAATAGCGTATTGTGGCGGGTAAGGATCACGTCGAAGACTCATCCTCATCCGTTTCCACCGAGCAGCGTGGTTTCCTGGTGGGCTTGCAGCAGGGATTGCGAGTGGGCTTGCAGGTCTTGGTCTGAGTGCTGCCGGTACCCGCCACCGCCGCATCGTCGGACTGACTGGGCTGGCCAGCGACATCGTCAGCCGGGTCGTCGTCCTCGCCACGGCAGCGGGGCTTTTTGGTGGGCTTGCAGCACGGATTGCGGGTGGGCTTGCAGGTCTTGGTCTGAGTGCTGCCGGAACCCGCCACCGCCGCATCGTCGGACTGACTGGGCTGGCCAGCGACATCGTCAGCCGGGTCGTCGTCCTCGCCACGGCAGCGGGGCTTTTTGGTGGGCTTGCAGCAGGGATTGCGGGTGGGCTTGCAGGTCTTGGTCTGAGTGCTGCCGCCGCCGGCACCGCTATTGTCGCCTTCGTCACCGGCACGACAGCAGGGATTGCGGGTAGGCCGACAGGTCTTGGCCTGGGTGCCGATAACCTGCTCGGTATCGCTTACCACTTCCTCAGTGGCCCGGCAGCAGGGATTGCGGGTGGGTTTACAGGTCTTTGATGCGGTCCTGGCTGGGCCGTCGGCATGACCGCCGCCGCTACCACCTCCACCGTTGTCGCCAGTGGTTGCGGCGTGATACCCGAAGCCGCCAGCGAAATAGCGTTCAATAATGGGGCCAGCCAGCAGTGCGCGGGGTACCCTTGGCGTTGTGCTGTTGCCTCCTGAATGACGCCCTTCAATGCTTTCCTTGCTGCTGTCTGTTGGGGGGAAAGAGGGGGACATGAGAATCTCCTTCGTGCAGCGTGAATGGCTAGGGTCGTTGCACGGTGGGGTGGGGGGGCGAGACAAGCTGCTGACCCCAGCGGTTACGGCCGGGTGTCTCGAGGGAGTGCGCCGGACATGTCTCCGAGCGCATGGCAACCTTGCGTGATAACGGACAGCCGCACAGACCGCAGACCCCGAGTTCCTGGGTTTCGCGGCCGTCGCCGGTTATCGTCTTCGGCGCCAGCCGCTGCGGGCAGGCGAGACAGGCGCTGATCCGTTGCTGTCGTTCATCTGGATCAGTGGTGGCGAACCTGGTTCTCGACCAGGCAAGCAAAGCGCCAGCGCTGTGCCTGGCCAGTTCCAGGGCGCTGAAGTGGGGTGTGTGTCGATCATCTTCTGTGCAGGTGCCGGAGCCGGTGTCGCTGGCATCCTGCGGTGGAGTCGCCAACAGGGCAGCAAGCGCCGCCGGGCTACGCCGGCTACGCAGCAGGCCGCGGGCGTAACTGTCGCTGGTCAGTGCCGCCTTCAGCACCTGGAGTGGCACAGGTCCGTCTAGCCCGAGCAATTTCCCAAGCTCAAGACAACGTTGCTCGAGACTTCCGCTTGACGCGTCGCTGTTGGTGACGGCCAGTGCGTGTCCTTGCCAGCTATCGTCGATGGGTAAGGGGGGCATGAGACCTCCTTCAGGCGTTTATTTGCGACAATCCTTCACCTCGACGCTGGTGGCGTCGGGGTCCAGGGTGGAGGCGTTGTCGGCGGTGATTTCCCCCACCGACAGCGTCAGTGCCTGCTCTGGTTTCTCGCCCTCTACGATCAGCCAGGTGGTGTCAGGGACGCTCTGATCCATCTGTACCAGCGAGATGGCGAGCTTGGACGGCGCTTTGGTGGCGGTGTCGCTCAGGCGGTAGTGCCACGGATCGGTGGCACTTTTCCGATTCAGACGCAGATTGAAGCTCACCTTGATCGCCGTGGTGCCCTCGAAGCAGGTCCAGCAGGCGCTTTCAAGCTTGAGTGCCGCCGCCACTGGGCCACCTGCACAGGCGGGCAGAGGTAGGCCCGAGATCGCCGCATCAATGGCTTCCAGGCGACAGGGAATGGATGGCGTGGAGCAGACGCCTTGGCCAACGCGATTGGCAGGATCGATCAACGCAAAAATGCCAGCGATCTGCTGGTAGCCCTTGGTCGCCCAGACCATGTAGTCGCCGTAGAACAGCTGCTGCAGGACCTGGTTGGCGCCGCTGTAGTCTGCAGGGCCGGTGCACAGCAAGCCGGAGTCGTTGCCGACATCGTGGGGCAGAAAGCGTGCGGCGCCCTGAGACATCAGCATCGCGAGCCCCTGTTTGTAGAGGCCCTCGAGTCGCAATAGTTGTCCTGACAGGTAGACGGTGTGCTGTCCATAGGCCGCAAAGGCGAACATGTTGGGGTTGAGATCTTCCCAGTTGAGATAGAAGTTCAATTGGGGGTGAAAGGCCGAGAACAGGGTGGCAAGGTAGTCGAATTCGTTGACCAGAAACGTCTCACTGAGTCCCCGGAAGGTGCCGTTGTCGGCGATGTCCCGGGCCTGTGCCTGGGTGACGTAAGGGGTGGCACCGTAGGGGACTGGTGACGTATGTGTCAGGCTTTCATCGATCGGGGTGAAGTCGAACGAGGCGATCTCACGGGCGCCATGCCCCAGCGCCGCGGACGCCGAGACAGCGCCACGCGCATCGGTTGCGTAGTCTGCACTGCCAAGCTTGGGCAGGTCGTCATGGCCGGGGGCAAACATGTCGGCAAGATCTTCACCATCCTGCATCGCCAGCACCATATGATCACCCGCCACCACACCATTGGTTTCGAGGAACCAGCCGGGCGTTTCCTTGAGGTCGAAGCGTTGGGCGGACAGCGAATGGAAGCCCGTTCGCTGTTTGCCGAGTACGCATGCCTCCACCTTGACTGGCGCTCCCTGACGGTCGACCAGATGATCGTCGGTGGTGAGGCGATCAGCGGACTTCAGGGTGCCATCGGCCATCAGCATCGGCTGATCCGGGGTGACGACAAGTTCGCCTTCCTCACCGTACTGCACAAGCACGGCGCTCTGATTGTCAGTGGGGGCCATGCCGTCAGAGAAGGTTGCCGGTCGCGACTCCCAATGAAGGCTGGGCTTGCCATCGACCAGCTTGACCCGGGTGGTGAGCAGTGGATCGTTCAGGGCAATGCTCTCGACCACTTTGTAGCTGTCGGGGCCCACCGCCACCCGGGTGCCCCAGGCAAAGCACGAGCAGCAGCAGTAGCAGTTTCGCCATTCCCAGTCCTTGTCCTGGTCTCGCTTGGCGAGGCAGGCATTCATGGTGATGGCAAGGCGCTCCTGGGTGGACGTGTTGTAGCATTCGCCCGCTTCGACGGGAAAGCTGCCGCCATGAGGCTTGCAATCCGGAATCGGCTTGCCGTCCCAGCTCTGGCACTTGCAGTACTTGGCCATGGTCGAGGTCTGGCGAAAGTTGTTGCAGTGAGGCTCGCTACACAGCGTGGTTTCGGGGGGAATGTTTTTCTGGCAGGCATCATAGGCCATGGGATTCTCCTTCACTTCTGCGGAAGTGCCTAAGGCTCACCGGAAGACGGAGGCGGTGAACCGCACGGACAGCAAGACGTTGTCGAGTGCGTCGTCGCTGATGTGACCAGAGGCATCCAGCAACTGGGAGAGTCTTGGCTCCGTTGCCATGGCCTTGAGGTCGAAGGAAAGCTGCCAGTCACCGATAGTCTCGGCCTGGGGGAGCTTGGCAAGGTCGATCTTGCCGGCGTTGCCTGTGGTGGTGACGGGTTGTGGCGGCCGAGAGGCGATGGTGAGTTCAACGAACTGGGCGGATACCGGAAGCTGGATGTCATCGCCGGTGGCCAGGTAGAGCAGCACCTCGTCCACGACAAGGTCGCTGGCGTGTGGTGGAAATAGCGCCCGGCCCAGCGGAAATACCAGCGTCTGTCGCTGGGTCGAGCTGGTGTCGGCGATGAAGGCCGCCCACTGATCCGCGAAGCCGACGACCATGTTGAGCATCAAGGCTGCGACGTAGCGTTGGCCGGAAAGGGCCTTTTCTACCTTTTTTCGATAGTTGGCACCGGCGTCGAGGGCGGTGTAGCGCAGGGTCAGCGTAAGATCCTCGATGGTCGAAAAGTCGAATTGATTGGTCGTTGCTGGCAGGCGGTACTGCCAGCGAGAGACTGCCCCGGTACCTTCGAAGCGCTGTAGTTTCTCGCCGTCGCCGAAATACTCGATGAAGGCGCCGTCGGCCTTGGCGCGACGACTCAAGGAAGTGGTCTGATTGGCCCGCCAGTCCTGCCAGATGGCATCACCGGGATCGCCGCTGCCATCGAGCATGTAGTTCAGGCCCGCTTCGGTCGGCAAGCGCAGGATCTTGTTGCTGGTCTGGGTGATGACCGCATGGATCTCTTCGAACGCGTAGTCGTCATATGGCGGCAGACTCAGCTCGAGGGTCTTGATCCGGCGGCAGTAGTGGCCCGGGAAATCAAAGTCGAACAGTGCCTCGCTCAGCGCGAAATCGGCGACTCCTTCGGTTCTCAGTCGAATTAGCTGCTCGGGGTCAAGCTGGGACAGCTTCACTTGTTTGACGATTTCCTGACGCAGGATGTCCTTCTGGGAGTAGGCGAACTCCATGCGATCCAATACCAGATTGAGGCTTTCCGCTGCCATCAGGCCGCGATGGGCGGCGTCCCAGGGGTCGCTAGAGAGGAAGTTGTCGGTACTGGCCAGGTTCCATTGCAGCGAGCTTTGCGCGGCCGCCACTGCGTCAAGTGCCAACTGATAGGTCTGGTAGTACAACGCCGATGCTCGGCTGACCCGCCAGGCATAGTAGTCCGGGTTGTCGAACTTGGTGTTGAAGAAAGCCAGCTGGGCGTTGGCGTTGTCCAGTGCGGTGCGATGGGCGTCGAGATCTGACCTCGCAGCATTCAGTTCCTCCTCGGCAGACACGATTTGAGCGGCGATCTGCTCAAGTTCGTTGGTGGCCTCCGTCGCCAACTGCTCCCAGTCGGCGCTCTGGCGTTGAAAATGGCCGATGGTGTCGCTTAGCTCGCGAACTGCATCGAGGACCTCTGCGGCCTGTCGTAGCGTGCCCGAGGTACGGTGCAGGCCAAGCTCCAACTGTTGACCGCCATAGGTCATGGCAAAAGGAGAGCCTGCCTGGGGGGCTATGGCTGCGATGGCCGCGCCCGTCTCGAAGCCGATGGCGGCAAAGCTGGCGACGCGGGAACCAAGGCCAGCGGTGATCGATAGACGCTCGGCGCTATTCATGCCATTTTCCACCAGATCGGCGTAGTACTGGCGGCGCTGTTTGGTGGCCTTGCGGCTGGCCTTGAGCGAGTCGAGAGAGGCCTGGGCACCTTCGATACGCCACTCGTAGGAGGCCAGTTGTGCCTGATCCAGGCGCTGCTCATGGCTGGTCTGCAGTATCTGGAAGCTTTCATTGTTCTGCATCACCAGAGCCTGTTCCAGGTCGGATCCCAGCAGCTGCAGATCGCCAACCACTGCCCTGGCGTTGCCGACCAGCGTATTGAAGCGAAACACCTGGGGTGTCGGTGGAGTCGCAGTCAGAGGTGCAAAGCCACCGCTGGTCCCCGAGGCTGCAGCGGCACGAACCAGCGCCATGGGGTCGATGGGAGGCGCAAATAGCGGTAGCAGCAGGGGATTGCCGTCCAGATCAAGGCTCTGACGAATCTTGTAGAGGCGATCGTCGACGGTGTCGTAACGGCTAAGCAACAATTCGTTGTGGGGCACGCAGAAAAGCACGTCGACCTCGTTGAATGCCCCGCCCCCGAACAGGGGGGGCGATGTCGGCTGACCGCGCACCGCCAGCAGGTTTTCCATGTCGATCAGGAATTGTGGGATGGCATCAGGGTCATCGCCATAGCGCTCAAGAATCTGCTGAAAGGTGACAGGCAGTTGGGTCGAGCAGGGGCCGACGGCTTGTGGCCTTTCTCCGAGCAGATCACTGGCCATCACATAGAGCAGATAGGCGGCATTGAGCGATTCGCGGGTCTTGCGCTGGAAGTAGCTGTCGCCCCAGGCGATCAGTACATCGATCGTGTTCAGAAAGGTGGCCTTCTCGAAGGCTCCGATGCGCAGGCTGGCAATGGCGTAGGGGTCAAAGGGATCACGGTTGTAGACGGCAATCTGCTCGGGACTGCTCAGGATTGCCAGCAGCGATGACAGGGTGTGATGGCGAAACGGCTGAAAGCGCCAGAACTGTCCGCTGATGCCCGTTGTCTGGTGATTGAACAGAACGTTGCGCACTTCATCGATCATGCGTGCGTGTACCACCGGATCCTTGACGTCGGGGAACAGGAAGTCGAGAGGGGTGGCCGGGGAGTAGTCGCGCGCGACCTGGTCATCGGTGCTGATCAAGTGGTGAGCCTTCAGCGCAGCGAATGCACCGCTGGCCTGTGCCTGATGGATATCGGGGGTGACGAAATCGTCAGGTGAGAGGCAGGTGACAGGCTCGGTCGGATTGAAGATGTACTGCAGCCAGGTCAGTGCCTGGGAGAAGTCGCCAGCCTGGACCAGGGCATCGGCGATCAGCCGTGGTGTGAAAAAGAACAGTTCCCAGAAGTAGATACCGTAGACACCGCTGAAATCCACCTGGGCGGCGTCTTGCTGGGTGGGTGCCACGATGCGTTGCCCAGGAGCGTAGCGGGAAAAAGGCCGTTGAGGCACTACCGGCGCCTGCTGCTGTTTCAGGTCGAGTAGAGCGTCGATGCCACCGGCTTCGAGTGCCGTGGTGAGGCGCGGCACGGCGCCGGTTGTCAGTCGCCGTGCACGGAAGTAGAGGTCGTGGAGATGGCGACGCCAGGTAGTGTCGAAGTACCGGTCCAGCACGCGGGTCACGTCTTCGGTCAACACCGCTGCCTTGGTGGCAGGTAGGTCGGGGAACAGTCCGGAAAGGTCACTGTTCGGGCCGTAGTGCGCAGAGACAAGCCCCTGATCCCCGATGATCTGACGTGCCGTCAGCACATCGAAGACGTGTTTCGATTGTGCCGCACTCAGGCCTGCGGGGATAAAACTCTTTTCGTCAAGGATCACCGTGTCGTCCTGGGCGTAGTACGAAACTGCGGTCATGGTCGGGAGATTTACCATGACGACGCGCACCTGGGCGGACTTGATTCTGCGACTCTCAGGCGGGTCGTCTGGAAACAGAAACGACAGGTCTTCGTTGCTCGAAAACGGCCGGATCAGACGTCCGCTGGTATCGATGATCTGATGCTCGACCAGCAGATCGAAGGTCACGCTGGACTCTGCGGTGCTGATATCTGCGCTGATGAAAGACTCCCTGATCACCGACTGTAGCGTCGGCAGCCTCACTACGCGTGCCTGCTCGTTGAGGCCGACAGGGAGTGACGACTCGGGGGTGATCAGAAAGCTTTCGGTCCCCAGATTGGCGATGAATGCGGAGGGTTGGTTCTTGACCACGTAGGTCGTGCATGGAAGGTTGGCGACCTCCCCGAACACCAGGGGATCACCCATGGCGAGGTAGAGAATCTGGTGCAGGGCAAATTCGATGGAAAGGTGGTGTGGCGCACCGTTCAGTATCTCGGTCAGGCTGGACGCCGAGCTGAAGGTAGTGATCACCAGATCGTCAGTGGTCAGGACCCCCCCGGCCTTCAAGTCGATCAGTGCCTGTTGTGCTGCGGCCTGATCGATGGCGGTCATGACAAAGGTGTCCTCTTGAACCTCGCTGCCTTCGATGCTGGCGATCAGCAAGCGTTGTTTGGTCCAGTCACGAATGATGGTGTCGTCGCGGCTTTTGGAACCACCGAGTAGAAAGGAAAAGTCGGTGTTGTCGGAGAATCCCGGTTCGACTCGATAGTGGCCCTTGTCCGACTGCGTCAACAAGCCTTGCCCCACCAGGTCGAGAATGATCTGACCGGCAGCGTTGTCATCGACACCGGCAAAGACCAGCGAACTTGCATCGACCCGCTGTCGCGACCGTGCCGTCTCCACGTTATTATTCCAGTCGCCGTAGTAGTTGGTGCGAAAGACGTTGTAGGTCGGCTGAAGGTAGAGGCGATTGACCGAGTAGTCATAGAGCGGGGCGATGGTGGGAGGTACCCCGAGCGACGAGTTGTCGGTAAAATTGAGAAACTCCGTGCGGTCATACAGGTAGTCGCGCTGCAGCTCACGATTGAGCACCAGGGTGGGGCGCAGGCCGATGACGCCGCGTATGCCGGATGCGATGGCCTGGTTGACGATGCGGGCGCGACGAAATATCTGGATGTCGAAGTGGGCGACGGCGGGATCTTGCTGGTCGTCGGGTGTCGGCACTCGGGAGGTGTCGATTACGCTACCGTTCGAGCTGTTGTCGAGAAAGGGGCCGTACAATACGGCGATCTTCTCGTCGATTCTCAGCTGGTTGTCGGGACCAATCGGCGCCGTGCGCGAAAATACCTGCACATTGCACTTCTGCCAGAACAGGCTCTCCATGTTGAAGATGTCGTATCCCGATTGGGTCGACAGCCTGGTTTGATGAGGGGCCGCATAGATCACCTCTTCCTGGCTCAAGGTCTGGTCTGTCGACCAGGTCGCGTTGCTGTCCATGAAGCTGAAGCGGATGGCAGCCTTGTAGACGGCGCTATTATGCGAGCGGGTGTCGCCCTTGTCGGTCTTGATCGCGGTATTGGAGACCTGGCTTGTTTCGACCCAGAACACGAACAGCCGTCCGAAGGCGAACACCGGCGTTGCATGTGCGGATTTGATGGTGACGTCAATGCGTGACCAGGGAGTCCAGTTGGCGCCATCCTCCTGCTTGGTCCAGTGGTACTCGTAGGGCTCCGTGGCGGTTCGGGCGAACTGAAACAGGGTATCGATGCTGCCACGGCGACCGTCGACCACCGTTGTGCGAAAGGCGTCGATAAACTGCAGCGATGCCAGTCGGTCGAGACCCTGAATGTAGTCACGGTAGGCCGCTGTCACTCGCTCGGCGGTGATGTCGACCTGGGTCAGGTCAGACTCCAGAGTCTTGAACAGGGAGCTGCTGGAGGAGCGCAGGGTCGGTACCAGGTAGTTTTCCGGGTACAGGAATACCTTTCGATTGGCTTCCCAGAGGCGATAGTTGTCGAGCCACTGCCACCAGTTGTCGGGAATCGCAAGTCGCTTGATCCCTGGCTCGAGATTGGCGCGTGCCCGATGCAGGTACATCTGTACCGCGCCGGTGGCTTCGACCACCAGCGACGTCTGGCGCTCCCCGCCCATCTGCACGTCGAGCAGCAGATAGCTCGAGAGCTGATCTTCGCGGGTGATCTCAGGGTGGCTGAGCTGATAGCACCACAGTAGCGCCGGAAGCAGCGCATTACGTTGAGCATCGAGCCGCGCGGCATTAAGTGCCAGCCGGCGTTCAGGCCAGGCATCGCCCAGCATTGCCGACGCCGCACCCTCGCAGGTAGCGGCAAGCGCCGCCCAGTCGTTCCAGCAAGACGTCTTGTTGCGGTTTAGGCCGTCGTCGGCGTCTACTGCCCATTGCTGACTGGCAAGAAAGAGACGATAGGCGGCGGCATCGAAGCCGCCCTTGGCCAGCAGTACGAAGATCTTTGCCAGCCGGGCGAGCCCCCGGGTGTCGGCGTAGAGCGCTGGGGTGGTGCCCAGGGCCGTGACAAGGCCGCACAAATCGGTCCGCGACCAGCCAGTCAGGCGGCACAGCGTGGCGGCCTTCTCGCCGGTACCGCAATCAGCGTCCTGCGGCATGGCCAGCATGGCCAGATAGGCCTTGTCGGTGAGTCCAAGGCGCTCTCTTGTGTCGACATAGCGGTACATCGCCTGGAGGGTATTTAGGCTAAAGAGGCGGTCGAGGTTCACCCCGAAGGCGCTGGAATGGGAGGTCAGCGACTCGATCACCGTGTCGTCGATGGCTAGGGTCTGACATGCCATGTTCATGCTCACCAGGCACTTCAAGGTGGTGCTGGTCCGTGCCCAGCGATCATCCTTCTCGCCGCTTGGTGTCAGCAGGCTGACGATCCAGCCGTCGACATTGGGCTGTGCCGATATCAGATTCCCCATGGCCTCCATTCGGGTGGCAGAACTATCCAGGGGACCGGCGATTCCTCCGTTCAACACCTCAGCCTGAGCGGCGTTGGCAGTATTGAGGATAACCACCAGTCGTTCGATTTCGGCCTCGCCAAGTGACAGCGGAGCGTTCCGTAGCGGCTGGAGCATTGCGGTATCGACCTTATCTTCAACCAATGCCAGGGGGGAGCCTGGGGCGCCTGGCACGAACTGATGATAGGCGTTGCTGACGTCACGGACGGGCGAAGGGGCCAGAGCAAAGAGGGCTGCGTAGATGGCCAGCGCTGTCTGATCGTCGATGCTGTCACCGGTTAGCTGGGTGGGGGCAAGCAGGGTCGTGCTGGCCTGACTCCAGAGGCCTTGCATGTCGGTGTAAGCCGGAATGCCATCGTGCCCAGCGGAGGGATCAACAAAGCGTCGAATCTGCTCGCTGTCCAGGCCGGATTGGCGCTGCCAGTTGGCGAACATCAGGAGCAGGGTAACGTCTTCGGGCGGCAGTGGCCCTTTCAGGTCGACCTGTATCCAGCCAGCCGCCTGGCCCAGTTCGACCAGCTCAAGACGGCAGGCGCGCGCCAGCCAGGCAACTCGATAGAGCGTCGACAGGTTGGCAACACTCAAGGCCACCGTTGGCTGTTCGGGAAACACCAGCTCGGCCAGGGAGGCGAGTTCATCGCCGGATAGCCCGAGTGCTGAACGTAGGCGAGAGACATTGAAGCCGCTACTGCTGGTGGTTGACTGCTTGACCTGCCAGTCGATGACAGCGTCGGTGTAGAGTGGATTGGTCGGGTCCAAGGGGTGATAGAGGTCGCCGTCTCCCCGAGTCGAGGGACGATTCCAGACATCGTCGAATACGCACGCAGTGGTGTCCGCATCGGCCTGTCCACTGGTGGGCATGGTGGACCACAGGCTCGAGCAGCGGGCCCAGCTGGAGACCAGCGACTTGACCACTGAGCTGGCGGCGGCAAGGCGCTGCAGGGCGTTCGCATCCAGGTTGGCAATCGCCAGGCCGCGCAGAGCATGGCCGAGTTCGCCGACGTCGATGCCACTCCACTGACTCAGTCGAATGAAGCGATTGGTGGCATCCAGTGTCTTGGGAGTGAGGTGCTCGAGCGTGTCGGGGGCGTCATCGGAGCCTGGCACGATCTGTACGGAGTCGCCACTGGGCAGACTCAGGTTGAACCACAGCGCGTGCGCAAGGCCGGCGTTCAGCTCGTCAGCGTTCAAGCCTTGTTGTGTCAGTTCCGTGATCTGTTGGCGCGACAGTCCGGATTGGCGCGAAAACACGCTCAGCCTGGTGAGTGAGTCGAGTGGCGCCTGGCGCAAGCCCCAGGCCGTCGTGAGAGAAGTCTCGCTAAGTGGGGTGGTCACGAATGCTGCCTGCTCGATCGACAGGTGCAGGTATTCCCGAGCCAGGGCATCTGGGCTCGCTGTCGCATATCCGCTGGCGCTGGCGTACAGCGCTGCGACACTAAGATCGAGTGCTCCGAGGGTGTCGCGAACCCGCTGCAGGCGACTGTTGAGGGGGGCCGTAAAGGGGTAGACCGCTGTGGCCAGGTAATGATCGACGCTCTCGACCGCAAGTTCATCGGCAAGTCGCTGATCCAGTGTCGCGACGACGATGGAAAGGTAGGGCACCATCTCGTTGGTGGTGGCACAGGACAGTGGCAGGTTGAACAGATCTGGGCGGCGCTGGTGCAGACGGTAGCCCTTGGGGATGGTGGTATCGTTGAGGCGGGAGACGTAGCGATCGGTGATTCGCATCAGGTCAACATAGTAGGCCGCCGGCCCGAAGATCGAAGCGCAGGCTTCGCACTGGCAGAAGTTCTGGTTGCCGAACATCTCCTGGTAACTTGGCAGCGCTTGGATATCGCCCAGAATCGTCGAGTCTACGGTGCACGCGCGCGATGCCTCGAAGCCCCCGCCGGTTCGTATCGCCTGCAGGTTGGCCCACAGATGACTGACCCTGTGCTTGATGTCCAGCGCACGGGCGTGAAGATCGACCGCTTGTTGCTGGCCTATCTCGGGGGCGAGCAGGTCGACCAGGGTTTCCTCTGGCAGGGCGGCGATCCGGTGGGCACTGTCGAGCCCCCGCTGCTTCAGGCAGTAGGCCAGGTGGTGGCTGTCCGTCAGCCTCGAGAGCCGCTGATACCCCTTGAGGTGAGGGATCACATCGGCATCCATGCAAGCACCCTGAGGATCGACCTGGTGAGCGATGAAGTCGAATGTCGTCAGGTCGACGTCGGGGTGTGCTTCAAGAAACGGGGAAACCTGAGGGTCGGCAACCTTCATGGCTTGCTGCTCCCGCTGAGTCATCGGTGGTATCGACAGGAGGGCGTTACCCACATCACTTTAGTGCTGGAATTGGCATAATTCCGCTTCGCAAGTTTTTGGCTGAAACTTTGCTCAGGTAGGCTGTTCTAACAACTTTCTCGGTTTAGAAGTGGCGTGGAATGGCGCGGTCATTCGCGATACTGGCGTAAGCTTCGTCTCGGGTTCTCCTGATCAAAATGAGGACACCCTGTGTGATAACCAGCGAAAACGGACGACGGTGGGAGTCGGAGTCAGCAAGAGATAGCCACGAAGCGGGCAGGAAGGCTTACGGTTTCTTCTTTCAATACAGCGGGATGTACTCCCCAGGAAGGATTTGCCATTGAGCGGCTGGCGCCGGTATGGCGGAAGAAAGACTCGACAGAGCCTGGGTGGCTTAAACCAGGAGGGAGCGACTGTCGCTCTGGGTGTGGCAGTGAAGATCGTCCCCTTCTCGGTGTCGAAAAGGGGACGAAAATATTCGAAGATATATCGAATGACGCCATTATGATTCGCGCATTTCTTACGCAAGGAAGCGCGAATTTAATACGTGCTGATCAGTAATATCCTATTCACGCGACAAGACTAGTCGTCCTCGTCGAGTTCCTCGGCGGCGTCCTCGTGGGACAGTCGCATGCCGCCCGGCGGCAGCGGCTGGCCGTCGATGGTCGCGATGTCGCCCTGCAGGCGCAGACGCCCCTCGAGGAACCAGCGTACCGCGATCGGGAAGATCAGGTGCTCACGACTCAGCACTCGCTCCTTGAGGGTCTCTTCGGTGTCATCCTTGTTAACCTTGACCACGGCCTGGATCGCCACCGGCCCGCCATCGAGTTCCTCGGTGACGAAGTGTACGCTGCAGCCGTGCTCGTCGATGCCGTCGGCCAGCGCCCTGGCGTGGGTGTGCAGGCCCTGATAGGCCGGCAACAGCGACGGATGGATGTTGATCATCCGCCCCATGAAGCGCTGGACGAAACGTGGCGTCAGGATACGCATGAAGCCGGCCAGCACCACCAGGTCAGGCTCGTGGCGCTCGATCACCTTGATCAGGGCGCCGTCGAAGGCATCGCGGCTGTCGTACTCGCGGTGGGGCAGGGCCACCGCGTTGATGCCGGCATCACGCGCCCGCTTCAGACCGTAGGCGTCGGCGACATTGGACACCACGGCCACGATCTCGCCACCCAGTTCGTCGTGGCTCTGGGCGTCGATCAGGGCCTGCAGGTTGGTGCCACCCCCCGAGATCAGCACTACCACCCGTGGCTGGGTGGCCTCTTCCGGGGTGAAGCCGTTGAGCTCGCCCTCGTTCACGCCCTCGCTCATGACGCTGGCATCTCCAGTTGCACCTGCTCCTCGTCGCCCTGGCGCGCGGCGATGTGGCCAATGCGATGGACGCCTTCGCCCTGGGCCTGCAGGTGAGCGCGGATCTGGTCGGCCTGATCTTCAGGTACCACCAGCACCATGCCGATGCCGCAGTTGAGCACGCGGTGCATCTCATGTTCGTCCACGTTGCCCTGCTGCTTGAGCCAGTCGAACACCGCAGGGCGCTGCCACAGGCTGGTATCGACGTGGGCGGTGAGGTCCTCGGGCAGCACCCGGGGCAGGTTCTCGAGCAGGCCACCGCCGGTGATGTGGGACAGGGCGTGGACCTGATAGTCGTCGTGGCGCAGCAGTTCCAGCAGCGGCTTGACGTAGATGCGTGTCGGCGCCATCAGGGCGTCACCCAGTGACTGGCCGTCGATGTCGGTGGACAGGTCGGCGTCAGCCACTTCGAGGATCTTGCGGATCAGGGAGTAGCCATTGGAGTGAGGGCCGGATGAGCTCAGGCCCAGCAGTACGTCACCGGCGGCGACCTTGGTGCCGTCGAGGATCTCGTCCTTCTCCACCACGCCGACACAGAAGCCGGCCAGATCGTAGTCGCTGCCTTCGTACATGCCGGGCATCTCGGCGGTTTCGCCACCGACCAGAGCACAGCCGGCACGTTCGCAGCCTTCGCCGATGCCGCTGACCACGTCGGCGGCGATATCGACGTCCAGCTTGCCGGTGGCATAGTAGTCGAGGAACAGCAGCGGCTCGGCGCCGGCGACCACCAGGTCGTTGACACACATCGCAACCAGATCGATGCCGATGGTGTCATGGCGGCCCAGGTCCATGGCCAGGCGCAGCTTGGTGCCGACCCCGTCGGTGCCGGAGACCAGCACCGGCTCACGGTAGCCGCTGGGCAGCTGGCACAGCGCGCCGAAGCCTCCCAGCCCGCCCATTACCTCGGGGCGGGTGGTGCGTTTGGCGACGCCCTTGATGCGATCGACCAGGGCGTTGCCGGCGTCGATATCGACACCGGCGTCCTTGTAGCTGAGCGAAGCCCTTTCGGGGGAGGAGGAGGAGTCGGTCATGACAGATCCTGTGGAGTCGGTCGACCCGCGGGCGTGGTGCGCACCAGCGGACGAACGTGAGACAATGGGCACGTTGGGGGCGGAGATTGTAGCACTGTGCTTCGGCCATCGCAGCCATGGCACACTATCGGTCGGGCATCACAGGGAATGGTGGTTTCTTTCGGGGAAAAGCGAATGAGCAAGCAGTGGTGGATCGTCGCCGCGGTGGCGGCTGTTGTGCTGTGGTTCTTCGTCAGCATCGAACCGGTGTTGGCGCCCTTCTTCGTCAGCATGGTGCTGGCGTACCTGGGTGACCCTATCGCCGATCGCCTGGAGGAGCGCGGGCTGTCGCGTCAATGGGCGGTCTGCGTCGTGTTTGTGCTGTTGACGCTGCTGGTAGGGCTGACGCTGCTGCTGCTGGTGCCGCTGCTGGGACAGCAGATCGGGCAGCTGGTGGAAGCGCTGCCGGCAGTACTGAGCTGGATTCAGAGCACGGTGTTGCCGGAGCTGCAGTCGTTGACCGGGCTCGATCTCAGCACCGACTTCGATGCACTGCGCAAGGCAGTACTGGAAAACTGGAAAGAAACCGGTACCGTCGCCGCCAGCGTACTGGCCCAGGTGTCGCGGTCGGGTATGGCGCTGGTCGGCTGGCTGGCCAATCTGGCGTTGATTCCGGTGGTGACCTTCTACCTGCTGCTGGACTGGGACGTGCTGGTGGGCAAGGTCAGGCGTCTGCTGCCGCGTCAGTGGGAGCCGACGGCCGTTCGGCTGGCCAAGGAGTGCGACGAGGTGCTGGCGGCCTTCCTGCGTGGCCAGTTGATCGTGATGCTGTGTCTCGGCGTCATCTATGCCATCGGACTGACGCTGCTGGGTGTTCGCTTTGGCCTGCTGATCGGGCTGCTCTCAGGGCTTGCCAGCATCGTGCCCTATCTGGGCGTGATCGTGGGGATCTCGGTGGCCGGTGTGGTGGCCTTCTTCCAGTTCGGCGACTGGCTGGTACTGCTGGGCGTGGGGCTGGTGTTCGGCTTCGGGCAACTGGTGGAAAGCACCCTGCTGCAGCCGAAGCTGCTGGGGGACAAGATTGGCCTGCATCCTGTCGCGGTCATCTTTGCGGTGCTGGCCGGCGGCCAGCTGTTCGGCTTCACCGGTGTGCTGCTGGCGCTGCCGGTGGCGGCCATGGTGATGGTCATCTTGCGCTACCTGCATGATACGTATAAGAATTCGTCGCTCTATGACGCGGAGCATGAATCCGACAAGGAGCCCTCCGCCGCCAACGAGGAGTCCTCATGAGTCGAGCCCCCGCGCAGTTGCCTCTGGGCGTCGGACTGCGCGACGACGCGACCTTCGACAACTACCATCCGGGTGCCAACGCCACCCTGGTGGAGTGCCTGAGTCATCAGTTCGATGACAACGGCGAGCCCTTTCTGTACCTGTGGGGGGGCGACGGCGTCGGTCGTAGCCACCTGTTGCAGGCGGCCTGCCACCAGGCCTCCGCGCGGGACCTGCGAACCCTCTATCTGCCACTGGAGGAGCTGGGCCACTTCCCGCCGTTGATGCTCGAGGATGTGGAGCGTCTCGACCTGGTGGCCATCGATGATCTGGATCGAGTGGTGGGGCGCAAGCGCTGGGAGGAGGCGCTGTTCCATGCCTTCAACCGGCTGCGAGACAGCGGCAAGCGATTGTTGATCGCCGCGGATCGCCCGCCCCGGCAACTCGATATCAAGTTGGCGGATCTGGCGTCGCGGCTGACCTGGGGCATGACCTTCCACCTCAGGCAGCTGTCCGACGAGGACCGCATGCAAGCGTTGAAGCTGCGTGCCCACCTGCGTGGCATGGAGTTGCCCGACGAGGTGGCGCGCTACATCCTGCATCGTGGTGCACGCGAGCTCAGTGAGCTGTTTCGCTCGCTCGAGGTGCTGGACAACGCCTCGCTGTCGGCGCAGCGCAAGTTGACCATCCCCTTCGTCAAGAAGGCACTGGACTGGTAGCGGTCTGGGCATCTCCAGGAAAGCTCTCCAGGAAAGCAAGACGGCGACCCGCAATGGGTCGCCGTCCTGTTGTCAGGGCCAGGTCGAATCGGTACGCGGTATCAGCGGCTGAGCTGAATCTCGCTGTGGCCACCATTTCTTAGCGTGACTTCCTTGATCACGATCTGGCGGCTGCCACTGGCCGGATCGACCACCGTGCCCGAAACGTAGAAGTCGCCGGGGGGCAGGTCGCGTAGCTGAAAGTAGCCGTTGGTGTCGGTGCGGGTGGTGTGGGTGTATTCGCGGGCCCGTGGGTCGGCGCGTTCCACCGCCCGGCCGGCCAGCGCCTGGGCCGCCGCCTCGGCGGAGTACTTGGTGATCGGTGCGACCGATACCGTCTCGCCACCGCCGATGACCGGGCCTGCGGGGGTGTTCAGGGTGAGTCTGCCGGACAGCACGGCGCTGCCGCTCTTCGGCAGCTGGGCGTAGACGTCGGCGGGGAAGGGGATCTCCCTGGGGACCCTGGCTTGATCGGCGGTGGGCTGGTCGTCTCTCGGGCCCGGCTGTTCGATCGGGGTGTCGGGTTCGCCGATATCGATGACCTCCGGGGCGCGGGACGTGCCGGTGGTGCTGACGCTCTGACAGCCGGTGATCAGCAAGGCGAGGATGGCGATTACCGCCAGGCGGAATCGGCGTGACAACAGCGGGTAGGGTGCCTTCATGGCGCGGTCTCCTTGCAACGAATGTCGTTGGGCCCTGTGTGCTGTCAGCTTATGGAATCGGCGTCGGAATTGCCACGCGTGGCGTGTGCGTGGCCGGACAGGCGTCTGCCCGAGCCAGTCATGATGACTTGGCGTTGGCGCTAGCCTTGGTGGCGGTGTCACAAGGCAGCGCCTTGATTGACGCTGGCTGCAGACGCAAAACGGCCCCCGATTGAAATCGGGGGCCGCTTGGTGAACGACCTGAGTCGTTCAGGCGTCTGCCGTAGCCAGATTACTTGGCGTTGGCGGTAGCCTTGGTGGCGGTGTCGGTGGCCTGCTTGACGTTCTCTTCGGCCAGCTTCTGGCTCTTGGAGACGAAGTCCTGCTGCAGGGCCACGACCTTCTCGGCGTCGCCTTTCAGGCGCTCGGTCAGGTCCTTGGCGACCTTCTGCTGGCCTTCCATGTAGGAGCGCAGACCTTCGACGTCCTTGACGGAAGTGAAGGCGCGAGCCTGGGCCAGACCGGTCTCGGTGTAGGCCTTGGCGGCTTCCAGCTGGGCGCTGGTCAGCTTCTCGGCGAAGTCGACGGTCAGGCTTGCGTAAGCGCGGGCCGGGCCGAAGAACAGGTTTTCGACTTGCTCGTTGTTGAACAGTGCTTTGGTATCGATAGTGCGCATCATGTGAACCTCCTGGGGTTTCGAACTACTTGTCGGCGATGACCGTGGGACCATTCCCAGTGGTCGATGCCGTTGCGTCGTCTGTTGCAGTGCACAATAGCAGAGGGTTTTGTGCATCGCAACATGGATTGGGTCGAGAATCGGGGGAAAAGGGGTTTGGATCCAAAGAATGCTTGAAACAGCGAAAAAACGACGAAAAGTCCGTTATCTAGCCTTCTTCGCCCTTTGATGGGATACCGGCGTGCAAGTTCACCGTGCCCCTGGATCGCCTTCAGCCTAGTGTGGAGACATGACAGCGATGTGATCCCTGCAAGCCTTGCAAGCAGGAAGTCTCGCCACCATGGTATTCAAGAGAAAACGAAGGACCGTACCTTTAACCCTTTGCCTTTGACGATCAGGAGTGATCCATGACGCAGACCCGTATCGAACGCGACAGCATGGGGGAGCTCGAGGTTCCCGCCAATGCGCTCTATGGCGCCCAGACGCAGCGTGCGGTCAACAACTTCCCGGTGTCGGGCCAGCAGATGCCGTCAGCCTTTATCCACGCCATTGCTCGCATCAAGCGAGCGGCGGCGGTGGTCAACGGCGACCTGGGATTGCTGGACGACGATCGTCGTCGTGCCATCGTCGAGGCGGCAGACGCGATCATCGCGGGTCAGCACGATGATCAGTTCCCCATCGATGTGTTTCAGACCGGGTCCGGCACCTCGAGCAACATGAACGTCAACGAGGTGATCGCCCACCTGGCGAGCTCCGATGACTTGAGCGTCGGACCCAACGACCACGTCAACATGGGGCAGTCGAGCAACGATGTCATTCCCACCGCCCTGCACCTGTCGGCGGCGCTGGAAGTTACCGGTACGCTACGCCCGGCGCTCGAGCACCTCAGAGGTGTCATCGACGCCAGGGCAGAAGAGCTGGACGAGGTGGTCAAGACCGGACGCACTCACCTGATGGATGCCATGCCACTGCGTCTTGGTCAGGAACTCGGTGGCTGGTCGAGCCAGGTGGGGCAGGCCATCGAGCGTCTCGACAGCGCCATGGTGCGGCTGTGTCGGCTGGCCCAAGGGGGGACTGCGGTCGGCACCGGTATCAATGCCCATCCGGAGTTTGCCGAGCGCATGGCCGCCGAGCTCTCCGCCCGCACCGGGCTCGCTCTGACGCCCAATGACAGCTTCTTTGCCAGCCTTGGCTCCCAGGACGCAGCGGTGGAACTGTCGGGTCAGCTCAAGGGTCTGGCGTGTGTGGTGATGAAGATCGCCAATGATCTGCGCTGGATGAACTCCGGCCCGCTGGCGGGGCTTGGCGAGATCGAGCTTGAAGCCTTGCAGCCGGGCAGTTCGATCATGCCGGGCAAGGTCAATCCGGTGATACCCGAATCCGCCGCCCAGGCCGCCGCTCAGGTGATCGGTCTGGACACCGCCGTGACCGTCGCCGGACAGAGCGGCAACTTCCAGCTCAACGTGATGCTGCCACTGGTGGCAAGCAACCTGCTGACGTCGATCACCCTGATGAGCCAGACATCGCGGCTGCTGGCGGACAAGGCGATCGCGACCTTCAAGGTGCGCGAGGACAACCTGAGTGAGCCACTGGCGCGCAATCCCATCCTGGTGACGGCATTGAACTCGGTGATCGGCTATAACGCCGCGGCGGCCATCGCCAAGAAGGCCTACCAGGCCGGCCGGCCGATCATCGACGTGGCCGAGGAGGAGACCGACCTCGGACGCGATGAGCTCGAACGCCTGCTGGATCCCGCCTCCCTGACCCGTGGCGGTATTCCCGAATAGAGGTGGCGAGGGCGCGGCCGACATGGCGCCTCTTGGAATAACGCCCCTTGAAGAAGAAGAGCCTTGCCACGACGGCAAGGCTCTTCTTTTCTACTGCTACCCGTCTTTTCTATTGCTGCGAGTCCATCGCCACACTTGTTACCACGACATGGACATCGCCTGGAAGGCGGGAACTCAACTCGACTGATCGCGCTCCCTGGCTTCCTCGACGGTTTCACGGGCGTCGTGATGCTCTTCGTTGTCGGCGTCCGGGGTGTCGTGCTCGTCGGCTCTGGAGGGGCGATAACAGACGGTGGCAAGGATCGGGAAATGGTCTGAGCCAAAGGCCCGCAGCCGATCCATCTTGGCAAGGGTGAAGTGCTCGCTGACGAAGACATGGTCCAGCGGCCAGCGCAGGAACGGATAGCCGGCGTGGAAGCTCGAGAACATGCCGCGGCCGCGCCGCAGGTCCAGCATGCCGCTGACGCGGCAGAACAGGCGCGTGCTGCGTGACCAGGCCACGTCATTGAGGTCGCCCGCGACCAGCGTCGGTACCGGGTTCTGGTGGATCTCTTCGGCGACCAGCGAAAGCTCCGCGTCCCGCCACAGCGATTCCTCGCTCTCGCTCGGTGCCGGTGGCCTGGGGTGAAGGGCGCGAAAGCGGATGTGATCTCCGCTTTCGAGTTCCACCTCACAGTGGATCGAGGGGATGTCATCCTGGATCAGCCACTTGACCTCGGGGTCGATCAGCGGGCGACGGGAATACAGGTGCATGCCGTAGAGGTTGTCCAGCGGGACCCGCACGGCGTAGGGGTAGCCGTCTGCCAGGCCGGCATCGAGCTTGTCGCCCCACCATTGGTCGGATTCCAGCGTCAGCACCATGTCCGGGTCGCGCTCGGCGATGATCTCCAGCAGGTCGTCGCTGCGCCGGTTCGGCGTGAGTACATTGGCGATCAAGAGCGTCAGGCAACGCTCCGGGGCGTCGCCCTTGGCGGCCATGACCTGCACCGGCCACAGCGGTGTCCAGGGCAGTACATAGAAAGCCTGGATGGCGAAGACGACCAGGCCGGCCGTGGCAATCCAGAGTGTCAGGGAGTCGCTCGCCAGCGGGCTTGCCAAAGCACAGAACAACCCGATGAGTCCGATCTGGACACGGGGGAACTCACAGGCCCTGAGCCACCACCAGTGGGACGGAATCCTGGCGATCAGGGTAGCGCCGGCGACGATGGTCACCACCGCGATCAGAAGGGTATCGATGACAAGTGAGAGCATGCAGGGGTCCCTTTTCGGTCCGGCGCACCGGCTCGGCGCAACAATGATGATGACGAGCCTAACGGTCCTCGGCCTTTAACGATAGAGCCAAGGAGCGCCGTTGAGGACCTCAGGCCCGTTCGCGCGATGTCGGTGTGGCACTCGCAAAGTATTCCTCGAGCCGTTCTTGGGCCTCGTCGCCGAACAGGATTCGGGCGGCCTCATCGAGGCCAGGTGACCCGTGCAGGGTCTGAGTGTCCACCACCAGGGCGATCTTGGAGCGGCGGCGCAGGAAGTCCTCGAGTCGTGTGATCATCTCTCGCCGGGCGGCGTGCTCGAGCTCGCAGCGCAGGTATTCGGTACCCTCGATCAACAGCTCTCCCTGTCGCGGGTCCTGGCGGATCTGCTCCAGCATGTCGAAGGCGTTGAGGCCGTAGCGACGCCACAGGCGCTTGCTCAGAGGTTCACTGGACGAGGAGGGGGTGCGCTCATCGAGGCCCAGCAGGCTTGCCTGGTGCAGGAATTCTCGCCTGTCCGTGTCCGAAGGTTCGCCGTACCAGCGGGCGCGCGGCTGTGGCAGCTCGAGGCCTAATCGTTGCACCTCTCTGACGATCTCCTCGCCGACGTTGAGGCAGTCGGTGAGCTTGCCGCCAAAGATGCTGATATGGCGCTCCGTGGCGTTGATGTCGATGGCATGCTTGCGCGACATCTGGAGAAAGTCGCGGCCATTGCCGGCGTTGGCCTTGACCGCCAGCGGGCGCACGCCGCAGCGGGTGGCGATGATGTCCGAACGGTCGAGCGGGCGTTTCAGACTCAGGCGCTTGTTGATGTTGTCCAGCACGAAATCGATGTCGGCGTCGCTGATCGCGACCTCCGGGCGCTCTTCCTTGGTGTCGGTGGTGCCGATGCAGGTGCGCGGCCCCATGGGAATGGCGAAGAACAGCCGCCCGTCGTCGGCAAAAAAGGCCAGCACGCGCTGGCGCTCCGACAGCCGTGGCACGATCAGGTGGATGCCCTTGGAATAGGCGTGGTGGTGATCGGTGGTCTGTCGGCTCAAGGCGTTATGGTCGTCCACCCAGGGGCCGGTGGCATTGATGATGATTCCGGCGCGCAGGCTGAAGGTCTCGCCGCTCTGGTTGTCCCGGGCGTCAACGACCCAGCCGTTGTCGCTGCGTCGTGCACCCCGCGACTCGACGTAGTTGGCCGCCGCCGCGCCGTAGTCCAGCGCCGAGCGTACGAAGCTGTAGACGAAGCGGGCATCGTTGTCATGCAGGTAGGCGTCGGAGTACTCGAAGCCACCGATCGCCGCACGCGTATCGACCAGTGGCTCGCGTCGGTTGATGCCTTTTGGCGTCAAGTAGCGCGGCAGTCGGGTGAAGGCGTTGCCCATCAGCCAGTACAGCCAGGTGCCCGCCCAGAGCATGCGAGGGTGATAGCGAAAGCCCCTGTCGATGGTGGTCAGAAAGCGAATTTCCTGGACCGTCGACGGAAAGCTCCTGATCAGGTGGTTGCGGCTCTTGCATAGCTTGCGCACCAGCGAAAAGTCATAGCTTTCCATGTACTTGATGCCGCCCCACACCAGATTGGACGAGTGCTGACTGGTCTCGCCGGCGAAGTCGCCACGGTCGATCAAGGCCACCCGGGCGCCCTTGCCGGCCAGCGCGGCGGCGCTGGCGGCGCCGTTGATGCCGGCGCCGATGATCAGTACATCGAAGTGCTCCTCCTTCAGGCGCTGAAGGTTGGCGTCACGTAGTTGCATGCATGTCCCCCGCGGTTCCTGAAGGAGTCGGGACGCAAGGCCCCGGTGTGGTCAGTCTTCGTCGCGCTCCCGGTTCTTGGGCCATAATTGCACGGCCTTCTTCTCAGTCTTCGTCGCGCTCCCGGTTCATGGGCCACAATTGCACGGCCTTCTTTTCAGTCTTCGTCGCGCTCCCGGTTCATGGGCCACAATTGCACGGCCTTCTTTTCAGTCTTCGTCGCGCTCCCGGTTCATGGGCCATAATTGCCCGGCCTTCTTTTCAGTCTTCGTCGCGCTCCCGGTTCATGGGCCGTTGTACTGCCTTCTTTTCACTCTTCGTCGCGCTCCCAGTTCATGGTCCGTCGCACGGCCTTTTTCCAGCCCTTGTAGCGTCGTTCCCGTTCGGCGTCTTCCATGGCGGGCGTAAAGGTGCGTTCGATGTCGCCCCGGGTGGCGAGCTCCGGCAGGTTCCACATGCCCACCGCGATCCCCGCCAGGTAGGCCGCCCCCAGGGCGGTGCTCTCGATGACCCTGGGGCGTTCGACGTCGACCGCCAGCATGTCAGCCTGGAATTGCATCATGATGTTATTGGCGACGGCGCCGCCGTCGACCCGCAGGGCCTTGAGGGTGATCCCCGAGTCCTTCTGCATGGCGTCGATGATGTCTCGCGTCTGGTAGGCCAGGGCGTCCAGGGTGGCGCGGGTGATATGCTCCTTGCCGGAGCCTCGGGTCAGGCCGAAGATCGCTCCACGGGCGTACATGTCCCAGTAAGGAGCGCCGAGACCGGCGAAGGCGGGGACCACGTAGACACCACCGGCATCCTCGACCTTGCTGGCGTAGTATTCGGAGTCTTCTGCCGAGTCGATCATCTTGAGTTCGTCGCGCAGCCACTGCACCGCCGCGCCGGCGATGAAGATCGATCCTTCCAGCGCATAGGTGACCTTGCCGTCGAGCCCCCAGGCGATGGTGGTCAGCAGGCCCGAGGTCGAAGGCACCGGGGTCTCGCCGGTATTCATCAGCAGAAAACAGCCGGTACCGTAGGTGTTCTTGACCATGCCCTTGTCGAAGCAGGCCTGGCCGAACAGGGCGGCTTGCTGGTCACCGGCGATACCGGCGATGGGGATCTGGGCGCCACCGAACATTTCCTTGGCGGTGGTGCCGTAGACCTCGCTGGATGGCCTGACCTCGGGCAGCATCGCCCGGGGAATATCGAGGGCCTCGAGCAGTCGGTCGTCCCAGTCGAGCCGTTTGATGTCGAACAGCATGGTGCGCGAGGCGTTGGAGACATCGGTCAGGTGGCGTTCGCCGCGGGTCAGGTTCCACACCAGCCAGCTGTCCATGGTGCCAAACAGCAGATCGCCGGCCTCGGCGCGCTGCTGAGCACCGTCCACCTGGTCGAGGATCCAGCGAATCTTGGTGGCGGAGAAGTAGGCGTCGACCACCAGACCGGTGGTGTCGCGGATATGGGTTTCCAGCCCCTGGGCCTTGAGCTCGTCGCATAGCGGTGCGGTGCGTCGATCCTGCCAGACGATGGCGTTGTGGATCGGTTTGCCGGTGTGCCGGTCCCAGATCAGGGTGGTCTCGCGCTGGTTGGTGATGCCGATGGCGGCTACCTGGGACGGCTTGACGCCCTGGGTTTCCAGCACTTCTCGTGCGACTCCCATCTGGCTGCCCCAGATCTCCATGGCATCGTGTTCCACCTGGCCTGGCTTGGGGTAGTGCTGGGTGAATTCCTTCTGCGCGATGCCGACGATGCGGGTGTCCTGGTCGAACAGGATGGCCCGGCAGCTGGTGGTGCCCTGATCAAAGGCGAGAATATAGCGTGTTGGCATGTTCCGGTGTCCTGACGGTTGTTGTGGTCGAGCGATACCTTCACCTTCGGTGAGCAGACGGTTTCCGTCTAGTGCTGCCGGCAGGGACATGGCCAGATGCAGCGACGTCGGGTGCCCCTATGCAACGTCGCCGCCGCGGGTGATCAATGGTCGTACGAGGCCACAACAAGTTCGTTATCGAAAATAAAGGTAGCGTTGAGGTCGTGAACGAACAACCAGAGCGCGAAAGTTTTCGCTAGCACTTTGGTCGTGGCGTCTGGAGAGCAGGCGAAGAACGTTGCCTCGGCTGGGTTGGTGCGCCAAGGCGTCCACGGGACCGAAGAGGAGTCGGGAGGGCCTGGCGTTTTCGCAAGATGACACAGAGCGGCTGTGGCAGGCCAGGTGCAGGGTCAGGCCAGGCGCAGGATCACGCAAGGTGCAGGGCGACCCCGTGGTCCTGCAGTAGCCGTGCGATGGCCTCCGGTGGCTCGCGATCGGTGAACAGGGCGTCGAGTTGGGATACGTTGCCCTGGCGCACCACCGGGTTGCGGTGAAACTTGGAGTGATCGGCGACCAGAAACACCTGACGTGAGTTCTCGATAATCGCCTGAGCGACGCGGACTTCCTGATAGTCGAACTCGAGCAGGGAGCCGTCCTGATCGATGCCGCTGATCCCGATCAGCCCAATGTCCACCTTGAACTGATGGATGAAGTCGATGGTCGCCTCGCCGATGATCCCGCCGTCACGGGGTCTGACCTGGCCGCCGGCGACGATCACCTTGAAGTCTTCTTTGTGATGCAGGATGGACGCCACATTGAGGTTGTTGGTGATGATCTCCAGGCCCTGATGCTCAAGCAGTGCCTCGGCCACCAGTTCGTTGCTGGTGCCGATATTGATGAACAGCGAGGCGTGGTGCGGCACCTGGCGCGCCACGGCATCGGCGATGCGTCGTTTGGCGTCGAGGTTGAGCGTCTTGCGGGTGGCGTAGGCGGTATTGACGGTGCTCGACTCGAGGCCCGCGCCACCGTGGACTCGGCGCAAGCGGCCTTCGCTTGCCAGTGTGTTGAGGTCGCGGCGGATGGTCTGAGGGGTCACCGCGAAGTGATCGGTCAACTGCTCGATGCTGGCGTATCCCTGGCGACTGACCAGTGCAATGATGGCGTCCTGACGCTGCTGCTGGTTCATCCCGATTGCCCTTGTGCTTGGAAGGCCTTGAAAGATGGAAAGCCCTTGTGCCTGAAAGGCCCCTGATAGACGGAAGGCCTCGATAGAAGAAAAGCCCTTGTGTCTGAAAGGCCCTGGTAGATGAAAGGCCTCGATAGGTGGAAAGCCCTTGTGCATCGATGCCCTTGGAACAGGCAGGCCCTGGTGCATGGAACGTCCTGGTACATTGCAGGCGAGGACGTCGCTTTGGAGACGCCGATGAGGCTGTCGTGGATCTCGCTTCACCAGACGCATTCCCGATGATCGTAAACGAACGCGACCAGATTTGGCGATGGTGGAATCGCGCTGCGGTGAAGGCGTTCGAGACGCCGAACGCGACCCACGAAGGAAAAAATCATTCGGTGAACTCAAGGGCTTGCAAAATTCTGCCGAAGGCGTAGAATTCGCATCCGTTGTCAGCAGCGAGGGTGGTGACTCCCTCGTTTCGGCAGCCGTGTAGGACCATAGCTCAGTTGGTTAGAGCGCCACGTTGACATCGTGGAGGTCGGCGGTTCAAATCCGCCTGGTCCTACCAGCTAGATCGCACATCGAGTGATGCAGGACCATAGCTCAGTTGGTTAGAGCGCCACGTTGACATCGTGGAGGTCGGCGGTTCAAATCCGCCTGGTCCTACCAGCACTACCTCGCAGTGCCATTGCAAGGCGTATTGCGACGTGCCATCTCGCTTTCCTGCTTCAGGACCATAGCTCAGTTGGTTAGAGCGCCACGTTGACATCGTGGAGGTCGGCGGTTCAAATCCGCCTGGTCCTACCAGATTACAGACAAAAGCCCCGCGGCCTCGCCTCGGGGCTTTTGTCGTTTCTAGGGTCGTCGCCGTCGCCGGTGTTTGGCAACTGCTGCCATCGCCTGATCAACGCAGTGGCCAAGCCGCGGGTGGGCATTGAAGTGAGTGCGCCGCCTCCTGGGCGGCGCGGTTCATCCGTTGGGACAGTTCAGGCGTCGCCGAGCCCGCTCAAGCGGCGGAAGGTGGCCACCAGGCGCTCGATGCCGGCCTGGTCGTCTTCGCTGAAGCGCCCCTGGTCGGGGCTGTCCAGGTCGAGCACGCCCCATAGTTCACCGTCCTTGTCGAGCACCGGTACCACCAGCTCGGAGCGCGAGGCGCTGTCGCAGGCGATATGGTCCGCGACCGCGTGGACGTCGTCGACGCGTTGGGTCTGGCGGCTGCGGGCGGCGGCGCCACAGACACCCTTGTCGAAGGGGATCGGATGGCAGGCTGGCTTGCCCTGAAAGGGGCCCAGGGACAGCATGCGCGGCTGGCGCTGCAGATAGAAGCCGACCCAGTTGAGGCGCGGGACTTCCTGCATGATGAAGGCCGAGGTCTGGGCGGCGTTGGTCAGCCAGTCGCCGGAGTCGAGCAGGGCGGTGAGCTGGCGGTCGAGAAGATCGTAGGAAGACATGTCGAGTGTGGCAGTGTCCGCGGGTGAAAACGGCGAGGCCGGCCCTGGGGCCGGCCTCGAGAGGGAGCGCGCGTCAGGCTTACTTCCAGCCAGGAACGGCGGCGCCCTTGAACAGCTCTTCTGCCTTGGCGGCGACTTCGTCGCTCTGGTAGGCGTCGACCAGCTGCTGGATCTCCTCGCGATCCTCGTCGCCACCGCGCACGGCGATGATGTTGACGTAGGGCGACTCGGGGCCTTCCTTGACCAGGGCGTCGTCCAGGGTCAGGCCGGCCGGCTGGGCGAAGGTATTGTTGATGAAGGCCATATCCACGTCGGGCAATACGCGCGGCAGCTGGGCCGCCTCGATCTCGCGGAAGTCGAAGTCGTGGGGGTTTTCCACGATATTCAGCGGCGTGGCTTCCAGATTTTCGGGGTCGTCCAGAGTGATCAGGCCCTCGTTGTGGAGCAGGATCAGTGAGCGGCCTTCGTTGGACGGGTCGTTGGGCAGCGCGATGGTGGCGCCCTCGGGCAGGTCCTCGATGCTCTCGTACTTCTCGGAGTAGGCGCCGATCGGGTAGACGAAGGTGCGCCCGGCGATGGCGAAGTCGTAGCCGCGGTCGTTGACCATGGCGTTCATGTAGGGCTCGTGCTGGTAGGCGTTGGCGTCGAGGCTGCCGTCGGCCAGGGCGGCGTTGGGCGTCACGTAGTCGGTGAACTCGATGATCTCGATCTCCAGACCATAGCGCTCCTCGGCCAGATCGGCGGCGACCTGCATGACGTCGGTCTCGGGGCCGGCGACGGTGCCCACCTTCAGGCTGTGCTCATCGGCGTTGGCCTGGCTGATCGCCAGTGACAGGGTGGAAAGCGCCAGGGCGCCCAGCAGTGTCTTGCGCATCTTCAGTGTCTCCCGAAACGGTGTGTGACGTGTGTGGCGATGTTAATGGAATAACACGTCTTTCGCTAATGCAATTTGGTTATTAAGGCCATGCAGGGTGCATGTCACTTGTGGTCACTCTTGCGCACCAGATAGTCACCCAGGCTCTGGAAGGCCTGAACCATGACCACCAGGATGGCAACGGTGATCAGCATGATGGTCGGATTGAAGCGGTTGTAGCCGTAGCGAATGCCCAGGTCGCCAAGACCACCTCCGCCCACGGCGCCGGCCATGGCCGAGTAGCTGACCAGGGTCACCGCGGTGACGGTCAGGGCGGTGAAGATGCCCCCGCGGGCCTCCGGCAGCAGTACCTTGGTGATGATCTGCCAAGGGGTGGCGCCCATGGACTGGGCGGCTTCCACCAGCCCGGGAGAAATCTCGTTCAGCGCGCCCTCGACCAGGCGTGCGATAAACGGAATCGCGGCGATGGTCAGCGGCACGGCGGCAGCGTTGGTGCCGATGGACGACCCCACCAGCATGCGCGTGAACGGAATGATCGCCACCATCAGGATGATGAAGGGGATCGAGCGGCCGATGTTGGTGATGATGCCGAGGACCGACTGCAGCACCGGCTGGGCCAGGATCTGGCCCGGGCGAGTGACATACAGAAGCACGCCCAGAGGGATGCCGACCAGGGCCGCGATCACACCGGACACCGCCACCATATAGAGAGTGTCGAGGGTGGCTTCGAGGATGAGGTTAAACATCGCGCTGGACATGGCCAAGCACCTCCACTGTCAGGTCGTGAGATTGCAGGTAGGCGAGGGCGCGCCGGGTGTCCTCGGCATCCCCCATCAGTTCGGCGATCATCAGGCCCAGGGTTCGCTCCTGGATGGACTCGACCTTGGCCTGCAGGATGCTGACGTCCACGCCGCACTCCCGCGCCAGCCGCGAGATCAGCGGGGTGGACACGGCGTCGCCGGAAAACGCCAGGCGTACCACCGGATGCGAATTCGGCCCGGGTGTCTGCTCGAGGCGGTCGATCAGCTCCCTGGGCGGTTCGAGTTCGAGGAATTCGTTGAGGAAGTCGCGGCCGAGCTGAGTGCGCGGGGCGGTGAAGAAGTCACCGACATCGGCTTCCTCGACCAGCCTGCCACCGGAGATCAGGCTGACGCGATGGCAGATCGACTTGACCACCTCCATCTCGTGGGTGATCAGCAGAATGGTCAACCCGAGCTTCTGGTTGATGTCCTTGAGCAGTTCGAGGATCGAGGCGGTGGTGTGGGGGTCCAGCGCCGAGGTGGCCTCGTCGCACAGCAGTACCTGAGGACGGCTGGCCAGGGCGCGGGCGATGGCCACGCGCTGCTTCTGACCGCCGGACAGCTGTGCCGGATACTGCTGGGCCTTGTCGGCCAGGCCGACAAGCTCCAGCAGAGGCGTGACGCGCTTGGTGATCTCGTCGCGCTTGACGCCCATCAGTTCCAGCGGCAGGGCGACGTTGGCGAATACCGTGCGCGAGGTCAGCAGGTTGAAGTGCTGGAAGATCATGCCGATACGGTGGCGCGCCTGATTGAGGGCGGGGCCGGAGAGGCTGGTCAACGTCTGGCCATCCACCTCCACGGTGCCGGAGGTAGGCCGCTCGAGCAGGTTGACGCAGCGAATCAGCGTCGACTTGCCGGCGCCGGACAGGCCGATGACGCCGTGAATCTGCCCCTGGGGTACGTGCAGGTCGACGTCGGCTAGCGCCTTGACGGCGCGTGAGCCGGCACCAAAGGTCTTGGAAAGGTTGGTCAGTCGTATCATCTCAGCTACCGGGTGGGCACCGAGGGACCTGGGCGGGCAAGAGAACGGCAATGGGCAGGCATAAAAAAAGGCCACCCTGACGGGTGGCCATCAACGCTGGACACACCCTTTTAGCTGCACTTCATGCACCGACGCCTTGTGAGCGTCGCGGCACGGGCGCCCGCAATCCGGGTACAAATCGGCGCCTAAAAATGTAGCGGGCAAGGATAGGGCGAGCGAAGGACCCTGTCAATCGTTTACGCATAGCCACTGGCAAGGTCTTTCGAGGTAGGCGCCACGTCGTAGTGGAACCGCCCGCCGGACGCCGTGACTGGTGATAGGTTTTCTGAACAATAGCGCAAGCGTGGACCTTTGGAGGCGCGGCTTCTAGACTGGGCCGGTTCGGGGAAGGCCCCGTGATGGCAAGGAGACAAAGATGTTCACCGGTATCGTTCAGGGCACCGCCGAGGTGGTCGAGATCAAGGAAGCGGAGGCCTTTCGCAGCCATCTGGTGCGGATGCCGCGTCACCTGTGTGAAGGCTTGGAGCTGGGCGCATCGGTGGCCCACAACGGGGTCTGTCTGACCGTCACCGATATCGATGGGGATCTGGTCAGCTTCGACCTGATGCGCGAAACCCTGCGGGTCACCAATCTCGGCGGTCTGAGCGTCGGTGATCGCGTCAACGTCGAGCGGGCGGCGCGCTTCGGTGACGAGATCGGCGGGCACGCCATGTCCGGTCACGTCATGGGGCAGGCGGAGCTGGTGGAGCTCGACGAGGCACCCAACAACCGTCGCCTGTGGTTCCTGTTGCCGCAAGGGCTCGAGCGCTTTGTCTTTGCCAAGGGCTACATCGGCGTGGACGGCATCAGCCTGACCATTGGTGAGTTGCGCAACGATACCCGGGGGCCGGCCTTTTGCGTCGACCTGATCCCCGAAACGCTGGCCCGTACCACACTGGCCGACCGTCGCCCGGGAGACAGGGTCAATCTCGAGATCGATCCCCAGACCCAGGCCATCGTCGAGACGGTAGAGCGGGTCATGGCGGCCAGGGGCTGAGCGTCGACAAGTACCTTTGCAGCCAAGTGCTGTAGCTTTGTGCCGCAGCGCCCGGACGGGCGTCGGCGGTGGTCTCCCTCGCTTGAGAAGCTGCTAACTTAACCGGATGTAACATTCCTTTAAGTGCACCGACCGTGATCAGCGAGGGACTACCATGAAAATGACAGCCAAGGCATTGGCGACAGGCGTGTGCGCCGCAGCGGCGTTGGGAATTGCCACGGCTGCCGTGGCCCAGGATCTGTCTCCCTGGGTGGACAGCGAGGGCACCATCTCCTTGCCGGACAACTTCCGCACCGAGATGGCGCATCTGGGCTCCTGGTTCGTACCCGAAGGGGACGCCAGTGGCTTCCATAACGTCTATACCGAGCCCGAGAGCGTCGCGTCCTTCCGCGAGAACGGGGTCTTCCCCGACGGCGCCGTGCTGGTCAAGGAGTTGCGGGCACACAGCACCGGCGACTACACCACCGGCGCCGGGGTGAGCTACGAGAACGAGACCATCAAGCAATGGTTCGTGATGGTCAAGGACTCCACCGACCGCTTTGCCGACAGCAATGGCAGTTGGGGCGATGGCTGGGGTTGGGCGCTGTTCAAGACCGATGATCCTTCCACCAACGTTTCGGCCGACTACAAGGCCGACTGTCTTGGCTGTCATGTCCCGGCCCAGGACAAGGACTGGATCTATACCGAAGCCTATCCGATTCTGGTAGAGTAGCGCGCCTTCGAGAGTCGCCGACATCGGGCGCGGTACGGCGGACTCGCCGTACCGCGCCCGATGTGCGTTTGGCCCCGGCCGATCGTCGAGGGCTGGGATGCCGCTTTATGGGGCGGGCAGCCTTGCTTGACGTGGTGGCGCTGGAGGTCGCGCGGACGACCCTGCGTGCTCCCTGTGCGTTGGCCAGGTTGTGCAGGATCGTCGTGATTCCCTGGACGGCCTGCTATATGGTGTCACTAGTCGCAGGGTGGCAGGGCGCGTTCGGCGAACTCTCGTCCTGGACACTCCCCTATTGACTCCACGTGCAGGACCCAGCGCATGTCCAACCAGCAGCCTGAACCGAGCTCCGGCAAGAGCCCGCTCGATCGCTTCTTCAAGCTCAGTGAGCACCGCACCACCGTCAAGACGGAGGTGATCGCCGGGATCACCACCTTCCTGACCATGGCGTACATCATCTTTGTCAACCCGAGCATCCTGTCCGAGGCGGGCATGGACTACGGGGCGGTCTTCGTGGCGACCTGTGTCGCCGCCGCGGTGGGCTGTCTGGTAATGGGGCTGTGGGCCAACTATCCCATCGCCCTGGCGCCAGGCATGGGTCTGAACGCCTTTTTTACCTACGGTGTGGTGCTGGGCATGGGCTACACCTGGGAGGCAGCGCTGGGAGCGGTCTTCCTGTCCGGTGTTACCTTCTTTCTGCTCAGCATCTTTCGCATCCGCGAGTGGATCATCAACTCGATTCCGATCACCTTGAGACTCGGCATCGCGGCGGGTATCGGTCTGTTTCTGGCCATGGTCGCGATGAAGAATGCCGGCATCATCGTCGACAACCCGGCCACCCTGGTGTCGGTGGGCGATCTGTCCGAGCCGGCCCCGCTGTACGCCCTGGCCGGGTTCTTCGTGATTACCGCGCTGGCCCATCTGCGCGTCACCGGGGCGGTGATGATCGGTATTCTGGGGGTGACCCTGGTGGCCATGCTGCTGGGCCACAATGAATTCAGCGGGGTGGTGTCGATGCCGCCGTCGATCGCGCCGACCTTGATGTCCATGGACCTGGCCGGTGCCTTCGATGTGGCCATGATCAGCGTGGTCTTTGCCTTCCTGTTCGTAGATCTGTTCGACACCTCCGGTACCCTGGTGGGCGTTGCCCATCGCGGTGGCCTGCTCGACAAGGACGGCAAGCTGCCGCGCCTGGGTCGTGCGTTGATGGCGGACTCCACCGCCTCCATGGCCGGTGCTGCCCTCGGCACCTCGACCACCACCAGCTATGTGGAAAGCACCGCCGGCATCGCCGCCGGTGGGCGTACCGGTCTGACCGCCGTGGTGGTCGCGGTACTGTTTCTGGCCAGCCTTTTCTTCGCTCCGCTGGCGGGCTCCATTCCGGCCTATGCCACCGCGGGGGCGCTCCTGTACGTGGCGTCGCTGATGGCGGGAAGCCTTGCCCATGCCGACTGGGACGACGCCACCGAGGCGGCGCCGGTATTGATCGCCGCCCTGGCCATGCCGCTGACCTTCTCCATCGCCGAAGGTATCGCCTTCGGCTTCGTCAGCTACGTGGCGATCAAGGCCCTGTCCGGTCGCTTCAAGGACCTGAACGCCGCCGTGGTGATCCTCGGTGTGCTGTTCGCGATCAAGATGATCTACCTCGATTGAGCCCATCGGGCTGACCGGGGCTGGCTGGCCAGGACCGGCTGAGCCGGCAGGTTGGCCAGCCCCGCCGTGCGGCGCCGAGACAAGGCGCCGCATGTGTCATGCATTCTTCTTTCGACCCCTAGCGAGAACCGCCATGAGTATCTACGGCGACTACATCAAGTCCGTCATTCGCACCGTTCCCGACTGGCCCCAGCCGGGTGTCAACTTTCGTGACATCACCCCGCTGCTGCAGAACAGTGCGGCCTTTCGCAAGCTGATCGACAGCTTCGTGCACCGCTATCAGGAGATGGATCTGGACGCCATCGCCGCCATCGACGCCCGCGGTTTCATCGTCGGCGCGCCGGTGGCCTACGAGCTGGGCTGCAGTTTTGTGCCGGTACGCAAGAAGGGCAAACTGCCGTTCAAGACCATCAGTCAGACCTACACCCTGGAATACGGCCAGGCCGAGGTAGAGCTGCACTCCGATGCCTTCCGTGATGGCGACCGTATCCTGGTGGTGGACGACCTGATTGCCACCGGTGGCACCATGCTGGCCGCGGCCGAACTGATCAGCCGCAGCGGGGGACATGTGGTGGAGACGTCTGCCATCGTCGATCTGCCGGATCTTGGCGGCTCCCAGAGAATCCGTGACGCTGGCCACAGCGTGTTCGCCGTGTGTTCCTTCACCGAGGACGAGTGACCCATGAGCAGTCAACGCTACCATCGCCATTTCGTGGTGTCCTGGGACCAGCTTCATCGCGACGTGCGCGAGCTGTGTCATCGCCTGATCGAGCGCGATACCAAGGGCATCATTGCGATCACCCGGGGCGGGCTGATTCCCGCCGCGCTGATCGCTCGGGAGCTCAATGTTCGCCTGATCGACACCGTCTGCATCAAGAGCTACGACCATATGGAGCAGGACAGCCTCGAGGTGCTCAAGGGCGTGGATCACGACGGCGAAGGATGGCTGCTGGTCGATGATCTGGTGGACACCGGCAAGACCGCGCGCAAGGTGCGCGAGATGCTGCCCAAGGCGCACTTTGTGACCATCTACGCCAAGCCCGAGGGTCGTCCGCTGGTGGATCAGTACCTCACCGAGGTCGCCCAGGACTGCTGGATCCAGTTCCCCTGGGACATGGGCGTGGCCTACGTCGAGCCCCTGGCGGACCAGCGGCGGTGAGCGACATGGTTCAGGTATTGCCCGACAGCTGGGAGCGCTGGCTCGGAGCCGAGTTCCAGGCGCCCTACATGCAGCAGCTCAAGGCGTTTCTGGCGGCAGAGAAGGCCGCCAGGAAGACCATCTATCCGCACTCGTCGGACTGGTTTCGGGCCTTCGAGCTGACGCCGCTGGACGAGGTACGAGTGGTGATCCTGGGGCAAGATCCCTACCACGGTCCTGGCCAGGCTCATGGGTTGTGCTTTTCGGTGCGCGAGGGCATCAAGCCGCCGCCGTCACTGGTCAATATCTACAAGGAGCTGGCCCAGGACCTGGGGGTGACGCCGGTCAACCACGGCCACCTCGAGGCCTGGGCGCGCCAGGGGGTGTTGCTGCTCAACACCTCCTTGACGGTGGAGGAGGGCAACGCCGGCTCCCACCGGGGCAAGGGATGGGAGACCTTCACCGACCGCGCCATCGAGACCGTCAACGCCGAGGCGCCGCCCTGTGTCTTTCTGCTGTGGGGCAGCC
Organism: Halomonas sp. EF61; assembly: GCF_040147045.1. Classification (NCBI taxonomy): domain Bacteria; kingdom Pseudomonadati; phylum Pseudomonadota; class Gammaproteobacteria; order Oceanospirillales; family Halomonadaceae; genus Halomonas; species Halomonas sp. EF61. Next base: position 273,008 of record NZ_JAMSHM010000003.1, read on the forward strand.
ACGCCCGCCAGAAGAAGGCGCTGGTGGATCAGGAGCGTCATCTGGTGCTGGAGTCGCCGCACCCGTCGCCGTTGTCGGCCCACCGCGGCTTTTTCGGCAATCACCATTTCTCTCGGGCCAACGCCTTTCTCGCCGAGCACGGGAGATCCACGGTGGATTGGCAGCTGCCGCCGACTCCCTGAACGTGTTGGGCGGACGGCCTGGACGTCCGCCGGCTTTCGGTGCACGCAGCGGGTTAACCTGACGCGGCGTTGCAGGTAGAATGGCGCGCAATTTGTCGCCCGCGTCCATGCGACGAAGGTCGTCCAAGCACCACCTCCCGTTATCAAAGAGGACTCGCCAATGAGCGTCCATGCCATCGATCACCCCCTGGTCCAGCACAAACTCGGTCTGATGCGTGAAGCCGGCATCAGCACCAAGAGCTTCCGTGAACTGGCCGGCGAGGTGGCAAAACTGCTCACCTACGAGGCGACCCAGGACCTGGAGTTGCAGGACTATGACATCGATGGCTGGAGTGGCGAGACCATCACCGTCAAGCAGCTCAAGGGCAAGAAGGTCACCATCGTACCGATCCTGCGAGCGGGACTAGGCATGCTGGAAGGTGTCACCGACCTGATTCCCAGTGCACGGGTCAGCGTGGTCGGTCTCTACCGCGATGAAGAGACCCTCGAGCCAGTGCCCTATTTCTCCAAGTTCGCCAACGACCTGGACGAGCGCATGGCGGTGGTCATCGATCCGATGCTGGCCACCGGAGGTTCCATGGTGGCCACCCTGGACATGCTGCGCGACCGTGGCTGCCAGTTGATGCGAGTGATCGTGCTGGTGGCAGCTCCCGAAGGCATCCGCCGCGTTCAGGAAGCCTACCCGGATATCGAGATCTACACCGCCTCGGTGGACGAGCGCCTCGACGAAAACGGTTATATCGTGCCGGGACTGGGCGACGCCGGGGACAAGATCTTCGGTACCCGCTAAGCACGCGATATCCCGCCAATGCCACGGCCAGACTATCCAGCGGTGGCATTTTACCCAGTGGTTTCATGCCTATGATCGAAAGCAGACATTTCAGGTGAAATGTCTGCTTTGCTGTGTCCGCAAGTCAGTTGGGCGGGAACGCAGTTCAGCCATTGTCCGTCTGGACAGACGCCGCGCTCTCGTTGTGGCTGTCGGTGGTTGATTCAAGAATCAAGGAGGCATGGATGAAGTTGTTGCGTGTGGCAGCTAGTGCTGCAGTAATTCTGAGTCTGGCGGCAAGCGTTCAAGCTGGGGTGATACGCCCCGACTGCGATGCTGAAAAGGTCGCCAAGAATGCGGCACTCGAGGCCACGGTGGGGGTGTCTGGTCGTTGCACCGCAGATCGCGCCGTGGAAAACGCCAAGGACAACGTCAATGATCGTGTCGATGACGCCCGGGACGGGGTCGCGGATCACGTCGACGATGCTCGGGGTGGGGTTTCCGATCGGGTGGATGCTGCACACGACAGCGTCGAGCGAGCGGGCGGGAAGGTCGATGATGCGCTGGATAAGCCAGTGCGTACGCTGTTGAACTGACGTCAGCGGGTTCTCCCGCCTCCGTCGTGCGCCCAATGTTCCTTTGCGAACATTGGGCGCTTTTTTTTTCTGGAAACAACATCTGCACCGAGGCTCAGCTATCAGGGCGGTGGCTTTTCGCATTAGACAAAAGTTGATGACATGGGAGAAGTAAAGCAAAAACAGAAAGATGGGAAATAAAAAGGGTGTCTTCTGGCGCGTGGTGGGCCCTTTCGTTTAAAAACATCACGGGCGAGTAGAGATTCTCTACTACCGTACAGATGACGCCCCTCGGAGACGAGGGGAACCTCTGCGCGAAAGAGTACGCCCATGTCCCTGATCCTCGACGGCGTCACCCGCAAGGTGGCGAGCGAGACCCACATCGATGACATCAGCCTGACCCTGGAGCCGGGTTCCTTCAATGTCCTGCTGGGCCGCACCCTGGCCGGCAAGACCAGCCTGATGCGCCTGATGGCCGGGCTGGACCAGCCGACCCGCGGGCGCATCCTGATGCAGGGTGAAGACGTGACCGGCAAGGGGGTTCGCCAACGCAACGTGGCGATGGTCTACCAGCAGTTCATCAACTACCCCCACCAGAGTGTCTTCGACAATATTGCCTCTCCGCTGAAGCTGGCCCGTGTCGCCAAGAGCGAGATCCAGCGACGTGTCCACGAGATCGCTGAGCTGCTGCACATCGAAGGCCTGCTCGACCGCCAGCCACTGGACCTGTCCGGTGGCCAGCAGCAGCGCACGGCCATGGCACGGGCGCTGGTCAAGGACGCGGACCTGGTGCTGTTCGATGAGCCTCTGGTCAACCTCGACTACAAGCTGCGCGAGGAGTTTCGCGAGGAGTTGAGTGCCTTGTTCGCCCGGCGTGACTGCATCGCGGTCTACGCCACCACCGAACCGGCGGAAGCGCTGGCGCTGGGTGGCAATACGGCAATTCTGCACGAGGGGCGCCTGGTTCAGCATGGCCCGACCGCTACGGTGTTCCGCCAGCCGGCCTCCCTGACCGCGGCGGAGATGTTCTCCGAACCCCCCATCAATGTGCTGGAAGGGCGCATCCGCGACGGTGAGGTCAGCTTCGACGACGAGGTGCACTTCCCGCTCGATGAAGCTCTGGCGGCGCTTGACGAGGGCGGCTACCGCTTCGGTGTGCGGCCGGCTCATCTGGCCATGCAGCCCCGGGCAGACGATGACCTGGCGCTTGACGTCAAGGTCGAGCTGGCCGAGATCAGTGGCTCCGAGACCTTCCTGCACGTGGGCAACGAGAGGATGTCGCTGGTGGCGCATCTTTCCGGTGTTCACAGCTTTCGTGTGGATGAGCCGATCACACTCTATGTACCGGTGCATCGCCTGTTCGTGTTCGACATGGATGGCAAGACCCTGCACGTGCCGCCGGAAGCCGGTGACGGAGGGGTGCGTCCGCCGCTTCCGTCTTCACGGCAGGCACCGCCGGCGTCGGCGTCAGGGGAGGAGCGCTAGCATGGCCGAGATTCGCCTTTCACAGTTGGCGCACAGCTATTCGGCGTCGCCTTCGAAGCGCAGCGACTACGCCATCGAACAGATGGAGCACGTGTGGGAGCAGGGTGGTGCCTATGCCCTGCTGGGGCCATCCGGCTGCGGCAAGTCGACCCTGCTCAATATCATCTCCGGGCTGCTGGTACCTTCCCAGGGCGAGGTGCGCTTCGACGGGGTCATGGTCAACGAGCTGCCGCCGGAAGAGCGCAACATCGCTCAGGTGTTTCAGTTCCCGGTGGTCTACGACACCATGACGGTCTACGACAACCTGGCCTTCCCGCTGCGCAACGTGAAGACCCCGGAGGAGCGGGTTCGCGAGAGGGTCGAGGAGGTCGCGGACATCCTCGACCTGACCGACCGCCTGGCCAGCAAGGCGCGCAACCTCAGTGCCGACGAGAAACAGAAGGTGTCCATGGGGCGTGGCCTGGTCCGTGATGATGTGGCGGCCATCCTGTTCGACGAGCCACTGACGGTGATCGACCCGCAGCTCAAGTGGAAGCTGCGGCGCAAGCTGAAGGAGATCCATCAGCGCTTCGCCATCACCATGATCTACGTGACCCACGATCAACTCGAAGCCTCGACCTTTGCCGACAAGATTGCGGTGATGTACGACGGTCGAATCGTCCAGTTCGGTACCCCGCGCGAGCTGTTCGAAAGCCCCGCCCACACCTTCGTCGGCTACTTCATCGGTAGTCCCGGCATGAACTTCTTCACGCCATGCATCGATGGCGACAACATCCTGATCGACGGCCAGCGCCTCGAACTGTCCGCCGCGATGCACCGCTCGCTGCTTGATGCTCGTGAACGCAGCGACAACCTCAAGCTGGGCATTCGTCCGGAATTCATCGAGCTTGCCGAGGACGGCACGAGCGGGACCCTCAGCGCCGTGGTGGACCACTGCCAGGATCTCGGGACCTACTCGATCTTGACGCTGGCGCTAGACCAGGCGCGCTTCAAGGTGCGCGTGGAGGAGGGCGGGCTCGCGCTTTCCGGGCGCGTGTCGGTGCGTTTCCCAGAAAGATGGCTGACTTTGTACGTAGATGAATCCCGGGTAGAGGTGGCGTCATGAACAAGGTCCCCAACAATCGCGCCTGGTGGCTGGTGCTGCCGATGCTGGCGCTGGTCGCCTTTTCCGCCATCGTGCCGCTGATGACGGTGGTCAACTACTCGGTGCAGGACGTCTTCGACGCCAATACCCGGTTCTTCACCGGCACCGAATGGTTCGTCAAGATGCTCAACGATCCGGCGCTGCAGGCGGCGCTGGCCCGGCAGTTTGCGTTTTCGCTGACCATCCTGGCGATTCAGGTGCCGCTGGGGGTGGGAATCGCTCTGTTGATGCCCAAGCGTGGGTGGCGGGCGTCGCTGGTGTTGATCCTGGTGACCTTGCCCTTGTTGATCCCGTGGAACGTGGTGGGCAGCATCTGGCAGATATTCACCCGTGGCGACATCGGTCTGATGGGCTGGAGCCTGCGCCAGATGGGCTATCCCTACAACATCACCTCGAGTCCGCTGGACGCCTGGGTAACCATCGTGCTGATGGATGTCTGGCACTGGACCTCGCTGATCGCACTGCTCTGCTACAGCGGTCTGCAGGCGATTCCCGAGGCCTACTATCAGGCGGCGCGCATCGATCGCGCTTCACGCTGGGCGGTGTTTCGCTATATCCAGCTACCCAAGCTCACCAACGTACTGGTGATCGGGGTGCTGCTGCGTTTCATGCACTCCTTCATGATCTACGCCGAACCCTTCGTGTTGACCGGCGGCGGGCCGGGAAGCGCGACCACCTTCCTCAGTCAATCGCTGGCGATCATGGCCACCGCCCAGTTCGATGTAGGGCCTTCGGCGGCCTTTTCGCTGATCTACTTCCTGATCATCCTGCTGGTCTGCTGGGTGTTCTATACCGCCATCATGAATCTGCAGAAGGACCGGCAGGGAGGGGCTCGCCATGACTGATTCCACGCCATCCAGTCCCGACCAGGTGCGAAAGCGCGCGGAAAAGGAGGCGGCCCGCCGCCGTCGACAGGGCCGTTCGACAGGACGACGCTTTCGCCGTGGCTTCTTGATGCTGGCCTACATCGTGTTTGTACTGCTGCCGATCTACTGGCTGGTCAACATGTCGCTGCAGACCAATAGCGAGATCCTCGGCGAGCTGACCCTATGGCCGCAATCGCTGACCTTGGCCAACTACGCCAAGATATTCACCGACCCGAGCTGGTACATGGGTTACGTCAACTCGATCACCTATGTGTTGATGAACATGGCGATCAGCATGAGCGTGGCGCTGCCGGCGGCCTATGCCTTCAGTCGCTACCGTTTCATCGGTGACAAGCACCTGTTCTTCTGGCTGTTGACCAACATGATGGCGCCACCGGCGGTGTTCCTGCTGCCGTACTTTCAGCTCTACTACACGGTGGGCCTGTTCGATACCCACATCGCCGTGGCGCTGGCCCACTGTCTGTTCAATATTCCGCTGGCGGTATGGATCCTCGAAGGCTTCATGTCCAGCGTGCCCAAGGAGATCGACGAGACCGCCTTTATTGATGGTTACAGCTTCCCGCGCTTCTTCGTCCAGGTGTTCATTCCGATGATTCGCTCCGGCATCGGCGTGACGCTGTTCTTCCTGTTCATGTTCTCCTGGGTCGAGCTGTTGCTGGCACGCACTCTGACCTCCACCGAGGCCCAGCCCATCGCCTCGGTGATGACGCGAACCTCGACCGCCTCGGGCATCGACTGGGGCACCCTGGCGGCGGCCGGGGTACTGACCATCGTGCCAGGCATCGTGGTGGTGTTCTTCGTGCGCCATCACATCGCCAAGGGCTTTGCCCTGGGCCGGACCTGAGGAGCACCGACATGGACTGGATGGTATGGACCCTGCCCACGGCGATCTTCTTTGGTGTCATTGCGCTGTTGCTGGTGGTCATGACGACCTGGGAGCTGGTATCGCCGACGCGGGAACGGCGCGGTTTTCTGCCGATCAGCACCACCCGGGGGGACCGTTTCTTCATCGGCATGCTGTCGGCGGCCTACATCCATCTGGCGGTCGTGGGCTTCACCAGCCTGAGTCTGTGGCTGGCGCTGGGCGTATCGGTGGTGTGGATGCTGGTCCTGCTGCGATGGGGCTAGCGGGGGCCAGGCTCCCTTCGACGACAACGATCGACCTGACGGTCGACGACAACAATAGAGGTGACCATGAACGCTAGACTCAAGCTGACCAGACTAGGTGCTGTGGGGCTATTGCTGCTCAGCGGCGGCGCCCTGGCCCAGGACGATCGAACGGCGGTGATCGAGCGCTTGGCCGACGAGGTGTTCAAGGACTCGACCCTGAGCCGCGAGGAACGCATCGCTGAACTGGAATGGTTTGCCAAGGCTGCCGAGCCGTTTGAAGGCATGGAGATCAACACCGTCGCCGAGGGCCTGACCACCCACACCTGGGAGCGTGACGTGCTGGCGCCGGCCTTTACCGAGCTGACCGGTATCGAGGTAACCCACAACATCATCGGCGAAGGTGATGTGGTGCAGAACATGCAGACCCAGATGCAGTCGGGGCGCAATATCTATGACGCCTACGTCAACGACTCGGACGCCATCGGTACCCACATTCGCTACGGCTCGACCATCAACCTGAGCGAGGCCATGGCCAACGAGTGGAAGGACCTGACGCTGCCGACCCTCGATCTGGACGACTTTATCGGCATTCAGTACACCACCGGGCCCGACGGTAGCATCTACCAGCTGCCCGACCAGCAGTTCGCCAACCTCTACTGGTTCCGCTATGACTGGTTCCAGCGCGATGATCTGAAGGCACAGTTCAAGGACATCTACGGCTATGATCTGGGTGTGCCCACCAACTGGACCGCCTATCAGGACATCGCCGAGTTCTTCAGCGAGCACGTCGGCGAGATCGACGGTCAGAAGGTCTACGGCCACATGGACTACGGCCGTCGGGATCCGTCGCTGGGGTGGCGCTTCCATGACTCCTGGCTGTCCATGGCCGGCATGGGCAGTCCCGGGGTGCCGTTCGGCAACCCGGTAGACGACTGGGGCATTCGGGTCGATGAAGAGAGCCACCCGGTGGGGGCCAGCGTCAGCCGTGGCGGCGCCACCAATTCACCGGCCTCGGTGTTCGCCGTCACCAAGATGGTGGAGTGGCTTCGAGACTATGCGCCGCCCGAAGCCCAGGGCATGACCTTCGGCGAGGCCGGGCCGGTGCCGGCCCAGGGCAACGTGGCCCAGCAGATGTTCTGGTACACCGCCTTTACCGCCGACATGGTCAGTCCCGATGTGGCGGTGACCGACGATGAGGGCAATCCCAAGTGGCGCATGGCGCCGTCTCCCACCGGCCCGTACTGGGAAGAGGGGATGAAAGTCGGCTATCAGGACGTGGGGGCCTGGACCTTCTTCGATTCGACGCCGGAGGATCGGCGCAGCGCAGCCTGGCTGTTTGCCCAGTTCACCGTGTCCAAGACCGTCTCGCTGGAGAAGCTGATGGCGGGGCTGACGCCGATCCGCCGGTCCGACATCTTCTCCGACCAGATGACCGAGATGGCGCCGAAGCTGGGTGGCCTGGTGGAATTCTACCGCAGTCCCAACGAGTCCAACTGGACGCCTACCGGCACCAACGTGCCTGACTATCCGCGCATGGCGCCGCTGTGGTGGCAGAATCTGGCCCCTGCGGTCAATGGCGACATCTCGGCCCAGGAGGCGCTGGATAATCTGGCCGGTGACCTCGACAACATCATGGCGCGTCTGGCGCGGGCCAAGGTGTTTGCCACCTACGCGCCGGTGCTCAATGAACCCAAGGATCCCGAAGAATGGTTGAGCCAGCCCGGCGCGCCCAAGGCCAAGCTGGACAACGAGATGCCCCAGGGCACCACAGTGCCCTACGAGCAGATGATGGAGGAATGGATGTCGGCCGGTACCCGTGAGTAGGACGGGGACTTGTGCGCAGGTGACGGCGCTTCGCAGGTCGCCTTTCGTGCATGGCCCCTGATGTGCAGGACGCCGGGCCCTCGCTGGAGACAGCGGGGGCCCGGTGCCTTGTGGGCAATACATGGCGCCGGGTGGATAGCACAGTCTGGATGAGAGGAGCGTCTGCCAAGCGTTGGCGGTGGCGTCGAAAGACGCGCAAAATTTTGCCGAAACGTTGCGCGTGCGTTGGTACCATAGCCGGCGTTTGTCCACCGCGGAGCCCTCCATGTCAGACCCCTCGTCCTCTTCCTCGCCCGTCGAAGCAACGACGGATTCCTTGCCTCGGCTGGTGCTGGTCGGTGCCCAGATGCTGTTCGTGGCGTTCGGCGCCCTGGTGCTGGTGCCATTGCTGACCGGCCTCGATCCCAACGTCGCCATGTTCACCGCCGGTATCGGCACCCTGGTGTTCCATCTGACCACGCGTCTGACGGTTCCGGTGTTTCTGGCGTCGTCCTTTGCCTTTATTGCCCCTATTCAGGGCTCCATCGCCCACTTTGGTGTCTCCGCCACCCTGGGCGGGCTGATCGCTGCCGGTTTCGTCTACGTGGCGATCTCCCAGGCGGTTCGGCTGAAGGGGACGGGGTGGCTGCATCGGCTGCTGCCGCCGGTGGTGGTAGGACCGGTGATCATGGTCATCGGTCTTGCCCTGGCACCAGTCGCGGTGAGCATGGCCACCGGCGAGAACAGCGAGACCATCGGTTACACCCAGGCCATGGTGCTGTCCATGTCGAGCCTGCTGGTGACGCTGATCCTGGCGGTCTTCGGGCGCGGTCTGTTGCGCCTGGTGCCGATCATGGGGGGGATCGTCACCGGCTATCTGATGGCATTGCTGATGGGGGTGGTCGACTTCAGCCCGGTACGTGAGGCGGCCTGGCTGGCGTTGCCATCCTTCACCGCGCCGAGCTTTCACTGGGCGGCGGTCCTGTTCATGATCCCCGTCGCCATCGCGCCGGCGGTGGAGCATATCGGTGATATGGTGGCGATCGGCTCGGTGACCCGACGCAACTACCTGGAGAAACCAGGCCTTCACCGCACCCTGTTGGGCGACGGCCTGGCGACCATTTCGGCGGCGCTGTTCGGTGGGCCGCCCAACACCACTTACTCGGAGGTCACCGGGGCGGTCACCCTGACCCGCGCCTTCAATCCGATGTTCATGGTGTCCGCCGCACTGGTAGCCATCACCTTGGCCTTCGTCGCCAAGCTGGGGGCAGTATTGCAGACCATTCCTACCCCGGTGATGGGCGGGATCATGACCCTGCTGTTCGGCTCCATCGCGGTGGTCGGCATGAATACCCTGGTGCGCGCCGGCAAACCCCTGACCGCCCCGCGCAACCTGGTGGTGGTCTCGCTGATCCTGGTGTTCGGCATCGGTGGTATGCAGTTCGGCGATGGCCAGTTCGCCCTGCAGGGGGTCAGCCTCGCCGCCTTGATCGGCATCGCCCTCAACCTGGTGTTGCCCCGGGCCAGCGAGGACGAATGAACCCTGCTATTACCATGGCCCGGCGCGACAGCCGGGCCATCGGCTGTTGGCGACAGGGCACTGACGATCCTGCCCTGTCGTCGTCTTTGATCAATGATGTAGCTGATCTCCACCATCGGAGACGGTGGGGGAAATCAGTGATGTAGTTGCTCTCCACCATCGGAAAAGGTGGGGGGACAGGTGTTGGCGACAGGGCACTGACAATCATGCCCTGTCGAAGGCATTTCTCAATGGTGTAGTTGCTCTCCGCCATCGGAAAAGGTGGGGGGACAGGTGTTGGCGACAGGGCACTGACAATCGTTCCCTGAGCATCAGTGATGTAGTTGCTCTCCGCCATCGGAAAAGGTGGGGGGAGTGTTCGCACTGACAATCACGCATTCCTGATCCCCCAGGTTGCGAAACCGATGGGGCAGGCGTGAGTCGAAGTAGTAGGCGTCGCCGGGGCCGAGCAGACCTGTCTCGCCGTTGACGGTGATCTCGATCTCGCCGGCGATGATGACGCCGCCTTCCTCGCCGTCGTGTTCAAGCATCTCTTCGCCGGTATCGGCTCCGGGCGGATAGCGCTCGTGGAGCACCGACATGCGTCGGTCCGGGCGTCTGGCCGCGACAAGCCGCCAGGACAGATGGCCATCGCCGATCTCGGTGAGCTCCGCGGCGCGATAGAAGGGGCTGGGGTGGTTCGGTTCGTCACCCGCGAAGAAGGCGCTGATCGATACCGGCAAAGCGTCAAGAATCTTCTTAAGCGAGCTGACCGATGGGCTCACATTGTTAAGCTCAATCAGCGAAATGGTGCTGTTGGTCACGCCGGCTCTTTTCGCCAGTTCGCGTTGAGAAAGCTGCTTTTCCTGTCGTAGTTGGCGCAATCTGGCGCCGACGTCGAAACTGTCTTCCATCCTGTTTCCCGTCTCGGCAAAGCCGATGTTGTGCATAATGATGGACACATGATACCCGCTAACGTCGCTGTCCGACATCCCTGGCGTCTACTGTCTACCCCGATACGCTCATGGCAGCCTGCGGGTGGCTAAGGCATCATGGAGGATGCTGTCGACGACCAATAAAAGAGGTGCAATGGTGGCGAGGCTGGACGCGAAGGAGATAAGCGGCGTGGTTCTGGCGGGAGGCCAGGGGCGACGCATGGGGGGAGTCGACAAGGGGCTGGTGCCGTTCGACGGCAAGCCGCTGGCGGCGCACGCCGTTGCCTGTCTGAAGCCCCATGTGGCTAGCGTGATGATCAATGCCAATCGCCATCTGGACGAGTACGCGGCTCTCGCCGATCGAGTGGTCGAGGATCACCAGGCGGGCTACCACGGACCCTTGATGGGCATCTACAGTGGTCTGGTCGCGTCCTCTACGCCCTGGGTGGTGGTGGTGCCCTGCGACAGCCCGGCGCTGCCCGCCGATCTGGTGCCCCGGCTGGTGGCTGGCTGGCGCGATGGGCTGGATATTGTCGTCGCCCATGACGGAGAGCGGCTGCACCCCGTGGTGGCGTTGCTGTCCCGTCACCTGCATGAGGATCTGGCGGCGGTGCTCGAGCAGGGCGAACGCAAGATCGACCGCTGGTACGATCGCCACCGCTGGGACCGGGTCGACGTCAGCGACTGCGCTGCCGCCTTCGCCAATCTCAACACCGAAGAGGAAAGACGACGGCTGGAGGCGTGTCGTCAGGAGCGTGACTCATGACGCAGGCGCTGAGCTTGCGCCCCGATCAGCCGCTGTTGGGCATCGCCGCCTGGAGCGGGACCGGCAAGACCACCCTGCTGGAACGTCTGGTACCGATGTTGAAGGGCGCCGGGCTCAAGGTGGCGGTGATCAAGCACGCCCACCACCGCTTCGAGGTAGACCAGCCTGGCAAGGACAGTCATCGCCTGCGTATGGCGGGGGCCGAACCTGTCCTGATCGCCTCCCGCGCCCGGCTGGCATTGATGATGGAGACGCCGGGGGGCGAAGAGGCCGATCTGGCAACCCTGCTGGCCATGGTCGCGCCGCTGGAACCGCAACTGGTGCTGGTCGAGGGCTTCAAGGACTGGCCTTTACCCAAGCTGGAGCTCCATCGGCCGGCGCTGGAAAAGCCGCTGATGGCGGAAGACGATCCATGGATTCAGGCCGTCGCCAGTGACGCCCCCCTGGCGACCAGGGGCGATGCGCTCGATCTCAATGATCATGACGCCATCGCCGCCTGGGTCCAGGCCTGGGTGAGGCGGTGGCCCGAATGGCTTGTCGCGCACCAGGGAGGAGAACCGTCATGACAACGCTTTCCTGTTTCGATCTTGGTGAGCGCATGCTCGGCGTCGTGGAGGCGCGCGATGCCCTGTTGACGCTGGTGGCTGGTCGCCTGGCGGCGGAAAAGGTGCCCCTGGCCAGGGCCCACGGCCGAGTGCTGGCCGAGGCGGTAGAAGCGCCCTTCGATGTGCCCGGGCATACCAACTCCGCGATGGATGGGGTGGCGCTCAACTGGTCGACCGAGGACCCCGGCGAGGTCTTTCTCCAGGTGGGAGAAGCCCTGGCGGGGCAGCCTTTTCAGGGTCGCCTGGGCGACGGTGAGTGTATTGCCATCACCACGGGGGCGCCCTTGCCGCCAGGGGCCGACACCGTGGTCATGCTCGAACAGCTCGAGCGAGATGGCGATCGTGTGAGGGTGACACGCGCCGACCGCGTCAAGCAGGGGCAGAACGTGCGCCAGGCGGGCGAGGATCTGCGTGCCGGCCAGGTGGCCATTGCAGCAGGCAGGCGCCTCGAAGCCGCCGCGCTTGGCCTGTTGGCGTCTCTCGGGCAGGCCGAGGTCCGGGTGCGGCGACGTCCTCGGGTAGCCGTGTTCTCCACCGGCGATGAGGTTACGGCACCCGGTGAGGCACGCGCCCAGGCGGCGATCTATGATGCCAACCGCTATTCTCTGATGGGGTTGTTGCAGGAGCATGGCGCCGAGGTAATCGATCTCGGCATCGTCGCCGATGACACCGACGCCCTGGTCGAACAGCTCGCTGACGCCGCCCGGACCGCGGATCTGGTGGTCTCCAGTGGCGGAGTGTCGGTGGGGCAGGCGGACCACACCCGGGAAGCGGTGGAGCGCCTTGGCAGGTTGACCCTGTGGCGGATCGCCATGCGGCCAGGCCGGCCCATGGCATGTGGGGTGATTGGCCCCGACGAGACACCCTTGCTGGGACTGCCGGGTAACCCGGTGGCCTGCATGGTGACCTGTCTGGTGTTTGTGGTGCCGATGCTGGCGGCTCTGGAAGGGCGCTCACCCACTCAGCCACGCTGGAAGGCCGTGGCCGGTAGCGCCTTTCGCAGCAGGGTCGGACGTACGGACTACAGTCGCGGTGTCTTTCACTGTGATGCGGACGGGACCTTGCGGGTGGTCAATACAGGCAATCAGGGTTCCGGTATTCTGTCGTCCATGGTCTCGGCCAATTGCCTGGTCGAGATTCCCGAGGATACGGACTCGGCGTCCATCGATGATATCGTGATGGTACTCCCTCTCTTTCGATTTTCCTGAGGCTTGAACATGACGCTTTCCCATCTCAACGCACGCGGCGAAGCCAACATGGTCGATGTCGGCGACAAGGCAGCGACCCGACGGGAGGCGACGGCGACCGGAAGCATCTCCATGGCGCCGGAGACTCTGGCGCTGTTGAGCGATGGCAAGTTGCCCAAGGGCGACGTGCTGGCGACCGCCAGGATTGCCGGTATTCAGGCCGCGAAACGCACCCACGAGCTGATCCCGCTTTGCCACCAGCTGGCGTTGTCCAAGGTCAGCGTCGACTTCGAGATCGACGCCGAATCCAGCTGTGTCAGGGTGTCCGCCACCTGCCGTCTGACCGGACGGACCGGGGTCGAGATGGAAGCCCTGACGGCCGTATCGGTGGCCTGTCTCACCCTTTACGACATGTGCAAGGCGGTGGACAAGGAGATGGAGATCGGCGAAATCCACGTGGATGCCAAGCAGGGTGGCAAGTCCGGTGACTATCTGCGTCGGAGCGCGACCGCGACCGCTGCGACGGCAACGCCGATCGTGACCAGCCCCGAGAACAGCCCGGCGTTGACCCTGGGGCTTGCGTCCGCCGCGGAGCAGTGTGTCAGGGTTAAGTGCCTGGCTGAACTGCGCGAAAGGCTTGGCGTCGGTGAAGCATCGGTGCCACTGGACAGGTTGCCCAGTGCCGATGTTGCCGGTCTCAAGCAGGCACTGAAGACCCTGGATGATCGCTTCAAGGGGCTGGATGAAGGGCGTGTGCTGTGCGCCGTCAATCAGGTGATGGCGAGTGACGGTACCCGTCTGACCTGTGAGGACGAGGTGGCCTTCTTCCCGCCGGTGACAGGAGGCTGATCGATGATACGCGTGCAGCATGAGACCTTCGATGCGGGCCATGAACAGCGCCGGATGCTTGAGCATCGCACCGACATCGGAGCGATGGTCAGCTTCACCGGACTGGTCAGGGACTTCAATGAACGCCCGGACGTCACGGCGCTGACGCTTGAGCATTATCCCGGCATGACCGAAGCGTCGCTGGCCGAGATCGAAGCTGAGGCGCGACAGCGCTGGCCGCTCGATGAGGTAACCCTGATCCACCGGATCGGTCGTCTGGAGCCCGGTGATCCCATCGTACTGGTGGTGGTGGCCAGCGCCCATCGGCGTGCCGCCTTCGAAGCCTGCGAATTCTTGATGGACCATCTGAAGACCCGGGCGCCATTCTGGAAGAAGGAGCACACCGAAAGCGGCGATTACTGGGTATCTGAACGTCGTCAGGATCATGATGACGCCAAGCGTTGGGAGGTCGCTTCGCAATGACACAACAGTTGATCGATAGTTTCGGTCGCCGGGTGACCTACGTCCGATTGTCTGTCACCGACCGCTGCGACTTTCGCTGCGTCTACTGCATGAGCGAGGAGATGACCTTCCTGCCACGTGCCCAGGTGCTGACGCTGGAGGAAATCGCCCAGGTGGCGCAAGCCTTCACCGAGCTCGGCGTGGAAAAGATTCGTTTGACCGGGGGGGAGCCGCTGGTCCGTCGCAATATCGAGCAACTGGTGTCCAGTATAGGGGCCTTGCCGGGGCTTCGGGACTTTGCCATGACCACCAACGGGGCGGGCCTGAGGCGGCATGCCGAGGCGCTGCGCCAGGGCGGCATGAAGCGTCTCAACATCAGTCTGGATTCGCTGGATCCCGAGCGCTTTCGACGGCTGACGCGTACCGGTGATCTCGACAAGGTGCTGGACGGCATCAGCGCCGCTCGGCAGGCCGGCTTTGAGCGCATCAAGCTCAATGCGGTGGTGCTCAAGGGGCGCAACGAAGACGAGGTGCTGGATCTTGTCGAGTTCTCCAGGGCAGAGGGGCTGGATATCAGCTTTATCGAGGAGATGCCGCTGGGCGATGTGTCCGACCATTCCCGTGCCGAGACCTATTGTTCAAGTGACGAGGTGCGCGAAAGGATCGAGCAGCGCTACCCCCTGATGGCCACGACGGAAGCCACCGCAGGGCCTTCTCGCTACTACCGTATGGAGGATAGCGAGACTCGGGTCGGATTCATCTCGCCCCATAGCCATAACTTCTGTGCTTCCTGCAATCGTGTTCGGGTCACGGTGGAGGGACGCCTGCTGCTGTGCCTTGGCAACGAGCATTCGGTGGATCTCAGGGCGGTATTGAGGCGCTACCCCGGTGACATGGAGAAGCTCAAGGCCGCCATCGTGGAGGCGATGCCGCTAAAGCCTGAGCGGCACCATTTCACCACCGATGGGGATGTTCAGGTGGTTCGCTTCATGAACATGACCGGTGGCTGACAGCGCTTTCGCCAAGTGACCGTTTGTTTCCTTACCTGCGCGGGCGCCTTGGGCGCCCGCTCTTTGTATCCTGGCCGCTGTCTTTTTTCCTCGAGGTGTCAGCGTTTCAACCAATATTGACCGGTCAAGGGGTGACTGGGCTCGTCCAATGAGCTCGCTGTTGACGTATAAAGACCGCCAATATTTCGGTAATTGACAAGGAAAAATCTCCAGCATTTCTTGCCAAGAGTGGCCGGTTGCATATACTTTTCTTCAAGTGAATTGCGGCGTGCGCCGCTTGGTGTCAAAGCTATGGAGTGAGCTATGTCCAGCGAATCATTGGAACGCATTGCGAGAAACAAGAACGTGGCACGGGCAGCGGCTCGTCAACTGAGCATGGAACAGCTGCAAAAACTGGCGGAAGTGGTCGAGGAGGTCATCGATCAGAAGCGCGACGAGGAGCGCCAGCGCCAGGAAGAAGAGATGCAGAAGGCCCAGAAGCTGGCGGAGATCCGTGAGCAGATCACCGAAGCCGGCCTGTCGCTGGATGATCTCGTATCGGAGCAGCCCAAGCGCAAGCGTGGACGTCCGCCCAAGAACGCCAAGTGATTCTGCTGGCGCAGGTGTGGTCACGCGAGTTCGGTTGACCTGACCTTGCACGGACGTGTCGCGTCGCCAGTGCAGCTTGGCCGCTGTGTCACCAAGGCGCGTGCATGACGCAAAGCGCGTGAATGGTGACGGCACGGCCACAAGTACGGCGAACGTCGAGCCGCGACCGGCCCTGGAAACGTCCAGGGCCGGTTGTTTTGTTTATAGGGGGGAGGCTCAGACGTCGCCGGCGATGCCTTCGATATCGCTCGCCATCAACTGGAGTTCGACCTGTGGCAGACGCTGCAAGTGTTCGCCCAGCCAGGCCTGAATACGAGGGTAGAGGCCACGACGGAGCGCCGACAGGGTATCGACGGCCAGGTCGTCGAGTTGTTCGTCGAGCCAGTCGATGAAATTGTCCTCGTCCAGGGGGCTGGTCTGGCTTGAGTCGATCATCAGCCGGCCAATTCTGGCCCAGCCGGTGTCGGTCGCCACCAGGCTGATGGCGAGGAAGAGTACGCCGTGGCGATTGCGCGCATGTGCCGGAGATTGACGCCGGTCGATGCCCCCGCGTTCGATGATGCACTGAGACAGAGGGAAGCTTTCCTCTCGGGTCAGGCCGCCCTGGTCGAAGCGGATCAGATCGCCGTTGCGAGGTGCCAGCGGAGCCTCGATGCCCAGGCGAGAGGCCAGTTCCTGATGCGCTGACTGATGGTTTTCCTCGCCATGGACCGGCAGTAGTCTGGTCGGCTGGAGCCAGCGATAGAAGCGTTCCAGTTCCTGCTGTGCGGGGTGCCCGGAGGCATGCAGTTCGGGGTGGCTGGCGTCATCGATGATGGTGACCTGAAAGCGCGCCAGGCCGCGCTTGAGCCGCTCGATAAGGTGCTCGTTGCCGGGAATGGCCTTGGCCGAGAAGATGACGGTGTCGCCAGTGGTCAGCTCGAAGTGAGGATGCCTTCCCTGGGCAAGGCGCGACAGCGCGGCGCGGGGTTCGCCCTGGCTCCCCGTGGCAATGACCAGCACTTCCTCGGGTGGTAGATAGCCCAGGTCGCTGACGGGCACCAGCGCAGGAAAGTCGTCGAGATAGCCCAGTTGCCTGGCATGGCCCACCATGCGCTCCATGGAGCGCCCGAGCAGGCTGACCCGGCGTCCGCAACGAGCAGCGGCGCGGCCGATGGCCAGGACCCGTGCCAGATTGCTGGCGAAGCAGGAAACGACAACGCGGCCCTGGCAGCGGGAGATGGTAGACACCATGGCCCTTGCGACCTCGCCTTCACTTCGTGAATGGCCGGCCACGTTGGCATTGGTGGAATCACCCACCACCAGATCGACCGGCGCGAGGGCGCGAAACAGATCTTCGTTCACCGGTTGGCCGATCAGCGGCTCTGGGTCCAGTTTCCAGTCGCCGGTATGCAGGATGCGCGAGTTGCCTGCCTGAATGAGCAGGGCGCAGCTTTCCGGGATGGAATGGGTCTGCGGCAGGAAACGAAGGGAAAACCCTGCGATGTCCCTGGCGTCCCCGGGTTCGATGACGTCTATCGCGTCGGTGGGAAGTCCCCGTTCGCTGAACTTGACGCGCAACATGGCGGCGACCAGAGGGGTCGCCAGAATAGGGCAGGCCCAGCGTGGCCATAGCCAGGCGGCGGCACCGATATGATCTTCGTGGCCATGGGTAATGAGCAGCGCCTGCGGACGGATGCCGCGGGTATCCAGTATCGAGGTGTCCGGCACCTGGAGCGGCTCACCTGGAAGGTCCTGGCGAATAAGCATGCCACAGTCGACGGCAATCCAGGCGTCCTGATAGCCGTACAGGCTTAGATTCATGCCGATCTCGCCACAGCCTCCCAGGGGCAGAAAATGCACCGGTGGGCGGCGTCGTGGTCGAATCTGGGCTCGCGGAATCGGCATCATGCTCGGCATCGTGGACGGTGTTCATTTCACTATACGGGATCGACCGCGCACGACTCAACGCGAGAGGTCAAAGGACCCGTGCAGCGGTCGTTCGCCATCTCACTTTTCGCTACAATGCATGCCCCGAATGGGCGTGCTCATCGCCCCTCCCCATGGTGGTGCAAGGTTGGTCACCGAGAGTTGGTCCAAGGATACAGGTGTTATGTCCCATTTCTATCGTCTGGTCGTGTCGTGTCCCGATCGACTGGGTATTGTCGCCAGGGTGTCGAACTTCATTGCTGGCCACGGTGGTTCCATCACCGAGGCCAATCAGCACTCGGACCTGGCCTCTGGTCGCTTCTTCATGCGCTACGAAATCCTGGCCGACTCCATCGGCATGTCGAAGGAAGCCCTGTGCGAGGCCTTTGCGCCGGTAGCGCGTGAATTCGAGATGGACTGGGCGCTGCGCGACACTCGTCAGAAGCGGCGCGTCGTGCTGATGGTTTCCAGGGAATCTCATTGCCTGGTGGATCTGTTGTATCGATGGACCGCTGGAGAGCTCGATTGCGAGATCGCGGCGGTGATTTCGAACCATGACGACATGCGCAAGATGGTCGAGTGGCACGGTATTCCCTACCATCATGTGCCGGTTTCGGCAGACGACAAGAGTGCCGCCTTCGCCGAGGTCGAGCGTCTGGTCGAGGCGTCCGAGGCCGACAGTATCGTGCTGGCGCGCTATATGCAGATTCTTCCGCCTGATCTGTGCGAGCGCTACAGTGGGCGAGTCATCAACATCCACCATAGCTTCCTGCCATCCTTTGCCGGGGCCAAGCCTTATCACCAGGCTTACCAGCGCGGCGTCAAGCTGATTGGTGCGACCTGCCACTACGTCACCGAGGAACTCGACGCCGGGCCGATCATCGAGCAGGATATTCACAGGGTCAGTCACTGTCATACGCCGGATGACCTGGTGCGTTTCGGGCGCGATGTAGAAAAGACCGTGCTGGCACGGGGGCTGCGTTGGCACCTCGAGGATCGGGTGCTGATCCACGACAACAAGACCGTCGTCTTTGCCTGAGCCAGTATCAAGGGCGCCGGCCCTTCTTTCGACGCCCGGCGCCTGGGCGGGAGTGGGGGAGCGCGGGAATGGGTGATCGAGGGAGTGTCGAAAGCCTGGTCCGGTCACTCGCCCAGGCATGCCTACCGAGCCGGAATCGCCCGCACAGGTAGGCAGCAGGAAGAGGAGGGGTCATGTCCTTTGCTCAGGTGATCCTTGCCCCCTGGCTGATCTGGGTTTGCGCGGGGGTGGCGTTGTCGGCCCTGGTGCTTGCCCTTTTCCAGCGTCCCTGGCGCGCCCTCTTTCAAGATACTGGCCTGCAGCATCGCTGGCTGGCGGCAACGCTGATGGTGGCGATGCTGTGGCAACTAAGGGCCCAGGCGGTCGATTGGCTCAGTCTGCACCTGCTGTTCACCACTCTGATGACGCTGGTCTTTCGAGGCCCCCTGGCGCTCTTGAGCTGTCTGCTGGTCAATCTGTCACTGGTGCTGACCGGGCGCGTCGCCTGGCCACTGCTGGGCGTCAATCTGGTGGTCACCGGCCTGGTACCGATGCTGGTGACGGTGCTGATATGGCGCCTGGTTGATCGACGGCTGCCATCTCATCCCATGGTTTTCCTGTTTATCGGCGGGTTCTGGTGCGCGGCGTTGTCGGCACTGGCTTCGGGGCTCGCGGTGCTGGGTTTGACGCGGCTCGGCGCCAGTGACCCGTCAGCGTTATTCCAGGCCAGTGAGTACGCGCGTTTCCTGCCGCTGCTGATGCCGTCGGAGGCCTTTATCAGCGGCATGCTGCTGAGCATTCTGATGTTCTACCACCCACACTGGGTCGCCACCTTCAATGACAGCCGTTACCTGGACGACGATGGTCGCGGTGGCCGGGGCCCGTGAGCTGAGCAGGGCCGGCGACCTTGCCTCAGGCCGGTTTGATCTGGCGTGACGGTTGCGGTGTCGGGTCCGCGTGGCGGGCGCAGTCCGGATTGTAGTGCAGCCCCCGGGATTCTCGCCTTGTGCAGGCGCTGGCGACCGTCAGACTGGCTAGAGTGAGCGCCTGGCGACAGGCGTGCAGCTCGACACTCGCGGCGCCGCCCCGAGTCAGGTCATGAAACTCCGATTCCAGTTGCTCGAGGGTAGTGCGTGCCTCGGCCAGCCCTTCGTCCTGGCGCACGATGGCGACCCTCGCGCTCATGATCTGGCGGACGCGCTGGCGCAACGAGGCGAGTCTCTCGCTGGAAACCTGTCGATCTCCAGTTGTTGCGCTCGGCCGTGGTGTCAAGGTGCGTCCCGGCGCCGGCTCACTCAGGTGGCGAGCGGCGGATCTGGCGTAGACCAGGCACTCGAGCAAGGAGTTGCTGGCCATGCGATTGGCGCCGTGCAGTCCGGTGCAGGCGACTTCGCCGATGGCGTAGAGCCCCGCCACGCGCGTGGCTCCCCGATGGTCGGTGGCGACGCCGCCGCAGCTATAGTGGGCCGCCGGCACCACCGGGATGGCCTGGGTGGTGATATCCAGGCCACGTGTGAGGCAGTGAGCGTGGATGGTGGGGAAGTGGTGACGTATGGCGGCGTCGCCGAGGTGACGGATGTCCAGCAGCACATGGTCGCTCGAGGTGCGCTGCATCTCGGCGTCGATGGCGCGGGCGACCACGTCTCGCGGGGCCAGTTCAGCGCGCTCATCGATGGCGGGCATGAACCGCTCGCCACGCACGTTCAGCAGCAGGCCGCCTTCGCCTCTTACCGCCTCGCTGACCAGAAAGGGCGGTCCCTGTGGATCGAACAGGCAGGTGGGGTGGAACTGCTGGAACTCCAGGTTCATCAGTTCGGCGCCGATCTCCCAGGCCATGACCATGCCCTCGCCACTGGCCGGGGCGGGGCTGGTGGTATGCAGGTAGAGCCCGCTGGCGCCGCCGGTAGCCAGGACGGTGTCCTGGGCGACAAGGTCGTGAGGACGCTGGTGGGCGTCCAGGCAGCGGGCACCGCAGCAGGCACCCAGGTCATCGGTGAGCAGTTCGACCGCGATCAGGTCGTCGCGCAGCGTGATCTGCGGATGGGCGCGCACCCGGGCCAGCAGGGTGTCGGTCACGGCCCGGCCGGTGGCGTCGTCGGCGTGGATGATTCGGCGAGCGTTGTGGCCACCTTCCCGCGTGAGGTGGTAGGGGTAGCCGCTGGCCGCCTCGGGATCCGGCGTGAAGGGCACGCCAAGGCTCAACAGCCAGGCGATGGCGTCGGGGCCGTTTTCCACGGTGAAGCGCACCGCCGCTTCATCGCACAGCCCGTCCCCGGCAATCAGGGTATCCTGGATGTGGGCCTCGATGTCGTCCTGAGGCGACAGCACCGCGGCAATACCACCCTGGGCCCAGCGACTGGCACCTTGCGCCTCGACACCGGGGCGCAGCAGGGTGACCGGCCGGCGATCGGCGATCTCCAGGGCCATCGCCAGACCGGCGACGCCGCCACCGATGATAAGGACGTCAAGAGGGGCGTTTGCCATGCGTGGTTCCTTCCTTGCGGTCGAAAGAGGGGGCTCGGTGGAGCCCGTGTCGGGGGGCGCGGCGGCGCAGGCGCCTGCTGGGTAGTCGCTCGAGTCCGCCCAGGCGGCGGGCGGTTGCTTCGGTCAGGCGGGCCAGTTCCCGGTTCAGCCAGAGATAACCGCTGGGGCTGAATAGCATTCTGCCATCCTCGGCGCGTGCCGTGGAGGCGAGGTCGGCGAAATCGTCCAGCGCGAAGGGGGTGACCTCGAGGGTGACCGGGCGTCCGGTGCGCACCTCGAAGGCGAGGGTGCCGAGATCCCGCGCCAGGGCGTGCTGCTGATCGCGCAGTCCTGCCATGGCATCGATCTGTTCGTGACCGGCGCGCGTAGTCCAGTGGGTCTCGAGCAATAGCTCCAGGGTGGACAGCATGCGTCGCTGGTAGGAGATCAGCTCGTCGACCTCGCCGCGGGTCAGGCGACCTTCGCGGTGGACCGCGTCGGTCAGTCCGCGCTGCTTGACCAGCAATTGGCTGGCGGCCTTGAACAGTGCCTGGGTATCGATGCCCGGTGCCGATGTGGCGCTGGTGTGGGTGTGATACAGCCGCGCCATGCGATCCAGACAGTCGGCCAGCAGGAAGCGCAGCATGTCGGTGGCCTTGTGGGGCAGGAAGACCAGGGTGGCGCCGATGCCGACCAGGGTGCCGAGCAGTACGTCGGCGCTTCGCCAGAGTGCCACGCTGAGCTGTTGCGAGCCGTCGCCGATCACCAGCAGCAGGCTGATGGCGAACATCAGTCCGCTGTAGGCCTGGCGACCGCCGAAGACCACCCAGGTGGCGATGGCGATGCCGATCAGTGCGCCGAGTTGTACCCCCCAGCCTGGCAGCGGGAGGATGATCAGCGCCAGGCCGAGGGCGGCGCCGATCAGGGTGCCGGCCAGGCGCTGGCGCCCCTTGTCCAGTACGCCCCCGATATGGGGAAGGTTGCCCATCACCATGACCGTGCTCACCAGCGCCCAGCCACTGTGCTGGAAGGGGAACGTCTGGACGATGGCAAAGGTCACGATCAGTGCCAGACTGACCCGGAGTACGTGGAAGAGGCGGCGATGGCGGTGATTGATGAAAGGGTCGCGCAGGCGTCCGAGCAGCATGGTTCAGCCTCTCTGTCGGCCTGGGGCCGGCTCTCGAGCCGGTTGAGGGTGGGCGGTGGGAGGCGCCGTCATACGCTGTCCGAGATCGTCGGGCAGGGGATCTCGGGGTAGAGAAGCATTGTCGCTCAAGATGCTGAAGACCGTGCAGTGCTGATGAAAATGGGGGTGAAGTTTACCACGCAGGCTCGCGTGCCGTCCCGAGCCAAATGATGTCTCGAGGGACGGTGTCCAGGTGGCTGACAACGGAAAGGGGCCCCGTCCCTGGGGCCCCTTTCATCATGGTGAGTCATTGTGGTGAGTCATGGTCGCACGTCATGGCCGCACGTCATGACTTGGCAAGGCTCAGCGCCAAAGGCTCAGGCGGCAGCGTCCTCTTCCATCATCTTGTGAATGAGCTCCTTGAGGTCCTCGACCTGTTGCTCGAGGGCTTCCACCCGGTCCTCTTCGCTGTTCTGCTGGGCTTTCTCCTCGATTTCCTGCATGTGCTCCTGCAGGGCTTCCGAATCCATGGCGAAGGTGCTGCCCGCCATCACAAATGCGGCGATCATGGTCGATCCGACTAGCGTGCGTTTCATGTGGCATCTCCTGGAAGTCGTCCCTGAACCCTGTGAAGGCCCGCGCTCACTCCATCGAGGCGATATGGCGCTCTGCCGTCCGTGAACTGAACTGGCACAATTCACTATAGGATGTATTTCTTTATTCGCCATTATTGATATTTCGGCGCAAGCGATGAGCAAGGATGTGGGGAACGATGAGAAGGCGATGACAAAGCGACAAGAGGGCGATCAGAGGACGATGAAAGACGGGGCGGGGCAGGGAAAGCGTCTGGCGTGCAACGCCAACGGCTAGATGGCTAAAGTGGGCTGCGCGACCAGAACGCGACCAGAACACCACCACAAGGCAGGTCATCGAGGGAGTGAGTCACGTAAGACATCGATAGGGTTGGTGCCCGGAGCCGGGCTCGAACCGGCACGGTGTTGCCACCGAGGGATTTTAAGTTCGATCTGATCTAATTGGCGGCCGCGCTTGCAATGCGGTTTTTATGAAAATCAGTCACTTAAAGTTGCGTAATGCTGGACATAGCTGCCTCTCAGGCATTGACTGTGCGACCAAATTGCGACCATATCAAGGTACGGTGAGATTTCTTGGTGACAACGACTTTTACTTAGGAACGGGACAAAGGCGTCTAGCAAAGCATCTGACTGGTATTTTCACAAGCAATGCACTAGAGATCTAGTCATTGCTTAGCTTCTTTTATGAGTTGTCTAGTTGATTTTTATTACTTTTACGGAGTGATTTTCCAGAATTGTGCAGGTGTGAGCAACGTTGTGGTCCTACGAGCTTTGCTATGTCAGCATATACTATATGAATTGCTGAAACAGGAACGCTTTTGTTAGAAGAAACTGATGGTTGCGAGCAAGATGAGCTTAAGGAAAAGTTAGAGCTGCTCAGGGAGATACTGTCTTCTATAGAAATTATATCTAAGTCTACCGATTGGCGAGATGATAGAAACAGGGTGAGAATTGGGCGATTGTCTCATACTGGCATGCTTCTCATCGATGTTATAGAAGACTTCACGTCACAGAGGCGGCGTGATGGTCATCAACAATGATGATGCAGGGAATGGAGATAGTTAAAGATAATGTATTGCCTATTTTTGCGTAGAAATTCCCACTGATTTCATATAAGTCTCAAAGGCAATGCAGGCTGCTTTGCAGCGAGCATCAACCTCACTTTCGAGTGTATCAAGTACATGTCGTTGGGCACCCGGCTTGTACTCCACAATGTCCCACTCGATTTCTGACCCAATCTCGCTGTAATGCGCTTCTACCTTGATGGATGTTGTGACATTCATAGCGTCTCTCCAAGTCTTCTATGTTCCTGAGTGTAACAGTATTTTGAGACATTGGGATGCTCACGCTCGGACCAGCATAGAGAAGTGAAAAAAGATAGTTTTAAGGCCTGGTTGCGGCGCTTTCGAGCACAGGTCAGTGAATTTTGGCTCGCAGGGGTAGGGCTCATGAGAGAAGAAATAATAAGCTTTACAGCTGTAGATGGTGGATGGGAGCTGTTCTGTAGAAACTGTTACACGCTAGAGTTTAACCACTACTCAGATTCTCCGTGGCTCCAATTCGAAATTCAGCCTGAAACAAAAAATGGGGGACGCTACACCGTCAGGTGCCGCGTATGCCGCCATGTATCGCGACGAAAATCGCTGCATCCGGATAGTCTTCGACCATCTTAGATTCGGGTTGCGAGCAAGGTAGTGGCGCTGGCGGAAAGGTTATAGCAGATCGTAGGTTGTGGATCGCACCTCGTACCGCTCTGATCTACGCTGAGCCAAGCACTTTGTTTTCAGGAGACAGGGATGCTCACGCAGATGATCAGTTACCAGGTTGTGGAGAGCGGGCTGGAAATGCGTTGCCTGGTGTGTCAGACCGTCGAATTTCAGGAGACAGGGCGGCAAGGCTGGAGGCTTTTCGAAGTGGTGCCAGACGGTCCTTGGGGCAGATGCTTCATCATTACGTGCAGGGCCTGTGGCCACAAGAACCTGCGCGCCTCTTTGCAGCCTGACTGGTATGGCTGAGGTGGGCAGTCAGCTACGACATCATGCTGTGACGCCATCTCAATGAGCCCCGGTGCTCGTGAGCCTGGTGTCTTTGGTAGTCGGCAGGCCGACGGCTGAGCCTGCGAAGACTTACTCGGCTAGTACCGCTTCGGCACAGAAGCTGACATTATGTTCTACGCTAAGCACTAGGAGGCTAGGCGTAGGATAGTCATGTTGGACATGCCGATGATCAATTTTGCGACCGTGGAGGGCGGCTGGGAAATGTACTGCCTGAAATGCCACTCTGCCGAGTTCAACGTCACGGATCGCTCACCGTGGAGCCAGTTCGAGATCCGGCCGGGTGCCCCGCATGGGAGGTGCTACATCATAAAATGCCGTTCATGTGGCCACGAGGCTATCCGGAACTCACTGCAACCGGATTGAGCGCCACTTTTCGTAGAGCTGACTCGTGCCCGTACTGATTGTCTCGCACGGCCATACCGGCCAGGGGCCAGCAAGACCCAGTGGTGCCAATGAGCGAGTACGAGATCACCCAGTGGCGCAAACGCCTCGAGCGCAAGGGCTGGCTCGGCCTGAGCCGGTCATCGCCGCCGATCGATAGGCTGGTCGAGTACCACGTTGTCTGGCAGGGCTGGCTGATCAGCGGTCGTTGCCGGCTGGGAGACGAGCCCAAGGACGACTGGTGGGAGCCAGGCACACCGCAGTATCTGCTTTCCCGCAAGCACGGCATCAGCGATGGAGTGTGGCGGCTGGCGAAGGATCAGCAGGCAGAAGTGGGGCAGGTGAGGAGGCGATGGTAGGGTAGCGTCATCCCTGGCGCCCCGGTTATTCCCAGCCAATCCCCTCAATAGCCGCGACGGCTTCGTCCAGCGACGGATAGTCGCTTAGCTCCACCGCCTCGATGGCGTCCTTGCGGTCCCAGCTCTGCGCCATCACGCCCTTGTAGTGCGCCAAGGCCGCATTGGTCAGGTCGATCATCTGTGCCGGCGTCAGCCAATGCCGGGCGTTGGATCTACCCCGAAACTCATGCACCGCTCCCGTTTCGCCTGCTGCCATCAAATCGCGGGCATCAATCGCCAGCCCCATCAGGTTCTGGCGGTCACCGGCCTGCATCTGGATAACGTCATTGGTGCCGTCCGGCATGGTGTACTGCAGTCCGTCAGCGAGCGCGGCATCACGGGCCGCGTTGATGCGGCGCGTGGCAGAATTTCTGGCTAGACTGAGGGCCTTCTGCTCGTCAACGCGTATTTCACCCGAGTCATAGTCAACGATCCATGTCGATACATCTGTGTCTGGCAGAGTTACAGGCTTAAATCCCTGTTCAATTAAGTCGTCCTGATCACCTTCTACGTTAAATGCATAAACTTTATTCAATATATCGATATAGTGTTTCATCTTAGTTCCATCCATGTCTCCATTGTATCTTGCGCCGAAGTAGAATAGGCACGGTAGCTACTGCCGTTAGGAACTATTCCACTGACTGCTGTTCTAGTCCCTCCGCCCGAAACCCCGCGAGTTGTCATTTCAATTATAACAACCCCGTCTACTTCAAGTTTTGAGTTGCCCGTGTCGTCACCACTATCAAATGTTACACAGACTGAAATCGGTCGCCCCGTGGTATTTGTGTATATGATGCTTGGTGCCCTGTCCGCTTTAACATCCTGCCAGGCTTGATCCTCACCTATAGAGAGCCCTATGTTCTTTCCGTTGACTTGAGGCATCGTGTCAAAATCGTTCGTCCCCGAAAGCCGCGCATACCGTGCATCAGCCTGCGATGTCTTGGGAACTTCATTCGCACCGGTGCCCACGTTGGCTGCAGCCGCCGTCCCAGCATCCGAGATAGTGCTCAGCGGCTGGTTGCCGGTGTGGTTGGCGCGCTGTACGGCGAAGTCTTTTGCGGCCTGCTCAGCACTGGCGGCTGATCCCGCAGGGTCGGCGCCGACCTGTGCGGGAGTATGAGCAGAGCTTTTTGCCTCGTGTGTCGCGACGGCAGATGAGGCTGTTCCAGCGGGGTCTGCGCCAACGTCGCCCGGAACGAGCGTGACGGCGCCAGTTTTGCCGGCAACGCTGGCCACGCTGTCGGTATTATCGATCTTCGACCAAGTGCCACCACCGCCGCTCTCGTTGGGCGTCCAGAGCAGCATGTCCTTGTTGCGGTACTCGACCCCACCGATGGTCTCGCCATTCGCCGCGCCAGTGACCAGCCAGTAGCTGGCCCCAGTCGGCTCGGGCGGCAGAGAGCCGGTGCTCGCATCCCAAGCGCCTTGGGCGACCATGGCGTTAACAGCACGCTGCCGGGAAACTTCCGCCCAGTGAGCGGCGGAGAACTGGGAGCCGTCACCCTCTGGCACCGGTGTATCGTTCGGGTATTGGGCCCAGTGCTGGGCCTCTAGGGCGGAGTCGCCTGCGGCGCTCTCTGATCCTGCGGCGTTTGATTCGCTGGCCGCAGCGGCGCTCGCCGAGCCCGCCGCGTTCGAGGCAGAGGTGGCCGCACTACCTTCGCTCGCTGCTGCTGCACTGGCTGAACTGGCGGCATTCGCCTCGCTGGTCGACGCGGCGTCGGCACTGTCGGAGGCGCTGGATGCCGATGCGCTGGCAGCGCTGGCCGAGCTGGCGGCATTCTGCTCACTCGTGGCCGCATTTGAGGCTGATTCGCTGGCCGCCGTAGCACTGTCGGCAGCGCTGGATTCGCTTGCGGCCGCCTCACCGGCAGAGGCTCCCGCCTCATCCCGGTACCCGCGGGCTTCGTCCACCAATGCCCGGAACTCGATCACGATGCCAGGCGTCAGGTCCTGTTCGCCTTGCCACTCGACCACCAGTTCATTGAGATCGGTGGCGGTGGAGTCGGCACGCACCTCCAGATTCTTGGCGAGCTCGAGGAATGACCGGCCCTGCATCACACGCACGTCGTAGCGACCCACCTCGACGGAGATGGAGTAGTCGCCCTGGGCGTCGGTGATAGCCTCGGCACGAATGTGGTTCAGGACGGTGGCGGATGTCCTGACGGCGTCAAAGCGGATGGTCGCCCCGGGCAGCGGCTGGCCATAGGGGTCTTTCAGTACGCCGGTAAGCGTCACTGCCATGGTGTGTCTCCCACAAAAAAGCCCGCGCTTGGCGGGCTGTTAGAGTGCGTTGCGAAAGCGGGCCAGGGCCCGGTGCATGTCGGCGGGGGTGCTTGATCGTCGAATATCGGCCTTGGCGGTGATGCGCGCCTCCTCGATGGTGCCGGCACGCTTTTCCCATCGGGTGCGAGCACGCTTGATGCGCTGGCAGACGGTGGTCACGTCAGCGTCTGTGGCGTCCGCCTCGGCTTCGACCATTGGCCCCGCGCCTTGGGCCGCCTCGGCCAGCTTGAGTTGGTAGACGGCCTCTTGGGCGGGTGAAACGCAGCGAGCAGCCTCGGCCTCGCTGTCCACCAATGCCAGATAGTGCCTCTCGGCCTCAGCCCGCGAGGAGAACCGGCGAATGCTCAGCCTATCCATCGATCGCCACCTCCAGGGTTTCATCGAGGCGCCAGGCGGGGCCGACCATCTGGATCTGGACGGTGCCCGGCACGTCGACATCGACCTGGGCGCTGTCGCCGGTGGTGACCATCTGGTGGCCGTCCATCGCCAGCAGGGTGCCAGGCTCCAGCCCGGTGATGGTGGCCGTTAAGCCCTCGACTGCAACCTGAGCATCTCGGCGCTGCTTCGGCTTGATCTGGCCGTCTGCCAGGTCCACGTAGTGGGCGGCATCGTCGAAGCCTGCCTCGACCTCGATATAGCCCTCGTCTTCGCCGCACTGCATCTCGACATGTTCTTCGGGGCAGTCTGTGACGCGCAGGATGGCGCCGGTCAGCTCGCAGTAGATTGCGACGATCATCGCTTTTTGCCCTCTGCAGTCAGAGTGGATTGCGTGGAATTGACGGTGCTGGCACCGCGGCACTGGATGGCGACGGTGACGCCATGGCGGTTGCCGACATCGAGGGTGCAGGCGTGGTTGAGCTCGCCGGTGCCCGTAGGGATTTCGAACCAGACGCCACCGTCGACCACCCAGCGGAAATAGGGCCGGCCGCCACCGCCTGTCGCATTCGTTGCTGCGAAGTTGGCGAAAACTCGGCCGCCCTCAGCATTGAGGTAAACCGACAGCCAGTTGACCCAGTTTCCGTTGCTTGCAGCGCCAGAGGTTCGTGACGTGCCGACTGGGATGGTCACCGCTTGCCCGGCAATCTGCAGCGTGTCGACCTGTGCATTACCAATCTTGGCGGTGGTGATCGCTGCATTGCCGATCTTGGCGTTGGTGATGGCGCCATTGCGGATGTGGGCGTTCTGCACGTCGATGTTGAACAGCTTGCCGTAATCCACATGGAGCTCATCGGCCTGGATGTAGCTGGCCTTGACCTTGCCGTTCTCCACAATGAACGAGCCATCGGACGCTTTCAGCTTGGTGAACGTCAGGTACTGGATCAGCGCTTCTTTGAGGTACAGCGTGCCATCGGTGAAGATGAACGGGATCACCTCGGCGGCGCCGTCACCTGGCTGGGCGATGTAGAACCGGTCCGCCAGCACGCCGAAGTCGAAGATAGCCTGATCTTCGTCGTAGGCCGTGCCGAAGCCCGCCACTCGACCGCCGCCAGTCACGTTCAGCACATAGCTGGAGTTGAGCCCGTCGATGTTCTGGCTCAGGTCCGTGAACAGATCCGTCTGTTTGATCTGGCCGCTGATCACCGACATGATCTTGTCGGGGTCGTTTTCAGTGGTGGCCTGCACCGGGTACCAACTCGAGACGCCGTAGGCGTTGATGCCGCGCACGTAGTAGTAATACGTGGTGTCGGGCTCGAGATCGGTGTCGGTCAGGGTAGGCGCCACACCGACGCGCACTGCATTCGACTCGATCAGTCCTGTGTCGAGTGCGACGTTGGAGCGCCAGAATTCCCACATCTGCCCAGGGTAGAGGCCATTCGGGATCAGCGTGATCTCGAAGGTTCCCGCTCGGATGTCCACGCTATCCGGCGGCGTCGGCAGCAGCAGGCCGGCCACGTTGGTGGTCCGGTACGCCCAGGGCGACACGGAGCCGGTACCAGTGATGCCGCGGACACGGACCTGCCATTCACCCGGCTCTGCATCGAGGATGTCGAACGACGTGCCCGGGCCTGTGAAGGCCTCACCCCATGACACGTCATTCGGCCCCTGCACCTCGGCAATGTAACGGACGACTCGAGCGTCATCGCTGGGCGTCCAACTGACGGTGATCTTCTGGTGCTCGGTGCCGCCGGCCAGGTACTTGGATGCCTCGACGGTAATGGAGTAGGGCGCCGCCACCGGGCCGGTCGGGATCAGCGTGTAATCCTCGTCCGGCAGGTTGAGGCCCTGCTCGACGCGATCGTACTTCGTCGGGTCATGCTCGACGGCGGTGATCTGGTAGATCGCCGTCTCCTGCTCAGCGACGGACAGCACCCGGAACTTGCGCGGCTCCACGTCCTGGCTCGACAGCATCCAGATGGCGCCACGGATCGGCTCAGCTGAGAGCGGGCTGACCAGCTCGACATGATCACCGGCGAACCGGTCGACCTGCCGGCGCTCAATCCCCCCGGTAGGCAGCAGCACGTCCAGATACCAGTCGCTGCCGCTGACCTGCTCGGGCACTTGGTCAAGCACCAGGGCAGACAGCCCAGGGCGAACGATCCGGCCAGAGAGCCGGGCGCCGGCCGTGGTCGGGTCGTTGACTGCGATAATGTCGCCCGGGCGAAGGTCGGCATGATCGACGCTTGCCTGGTAGGTGATCGTCTCGGTTTCAGCGCGCTCGCTGTAGAGCATCCACTTGCCAAGGCGGTGCGCCTGGCCGCGACTGGTGCAGCCTACGGCGGTGACGTCGATCTGCTTCCAGCCAAATTGCTGGATGGCATCGGCATCCTCGACGACCTCGACCTGGAGGCGGTAGTTGTCGCCAGGGTCGTTCCAGCTCACCAAGGCGACTGAGTGCCGGGCCTTCAGCGCGGTACCGCTCGTTTCGAACTCACCGTCGATGACATTGGCCGGCGACACCAGCTTGACCGGATCGGCCGGCATGTCGGCTGTCGCCATGACGGTATTGGCGCCCCAGTAGGTCATTCCACGGAACGCAGTCGCCAGGGTATCGAGCGCCTTGATGGCTTCCTCTCGGCTCGACAGCACGGTGTTGAAGGTGAAGCGCGGTTCTTGGCCGCCGAAGCCATCAGGGATCAGCTCGTCGCAGTATTGGGCGATCTGGTAGAGGCCCCACTTGTCGACGTTCTCCAGCCCGGCGCCGTACCGCTCGCTGGTGGCCAGGTCGAGGAAGCACCAGGCGGGGTTGTCGGTCCAGGCCAGCTTGAACGAGCCATTCCACAGGCCGGTGTATTCGCGAGTCTCGGGGTTGTAGTTGGTCGGCACCCGGACGATCAAGCCCTTGACGTCGTAGCTGCGCGAGGGGATCTGGCTGCCAAAATCCTGGGCATCGACCTCGAGCCCGACCAGTGCGGTATCGGGATACTGCAGCTTGGCGTCGATGATCTCGGTGTAAGTGGCCCAGTACGTCGCGTTGCGCAGGGTGGCGCTGCCGTTGTCGGGCGTCACTCGGCGCACGCGGATGTCACAGGGGCCATCACCGGTGAGCGGCACACGATAGGACCGCTGGTAGGGGCTGGTGGTCTTGCCCTTGATGATGTCGTAGCGCTTCTCGGACCAGCTGCCTCCATTGGGGCGAACATCGACGGCCACCGCCACCTCGGTGGGCAGCAGATCGCCATTCTCGACGTTCTGGTAGCTGAGCGCCTGCACCTGGACGGTAACGCGAGCGGCATCGGCCTCCGGGTTGGTGACGGTGCGAACGACTGGCGTGGCGTTGGTCACCTCGGTCGATACATCGTTGGCAGTCTCCACCGCAGGGAAGCCGGCGATGTGCGACTGATCAGGCTCACCAGTGCGGGTGTGAACGGTCACGCCTTGGAAGTTGAAGTCGCCGCCCTCGTCCTGCAACGGCGCCTCATCCAGATAGATGCTCTTGAGGCCATTGGTCAGGCCGACAATCGGCCCCTCGCCCAGAACGTCAATGATCCTGGCCTTGGAGGTGGAGCGAAGGGTGTTGGGCGCCTCGCGGGGAGTGCGGACTTCATCGCCACCGCCCTTGCCGCCTTTCGCGCCATAGACAACCAGATCGGTCATTCGTCCAGCTCCTCAGCAGTCATGCCGGCAGATGCCACAACGCTGCCGACCTTCACGCGGCCATAGATCACCGGCACCGGCAGGCCCTGGGTGCTGGTGTTGGTGGGTCCATCGAACAGGAAGGAAGGGCGCTCGTCGGGTCGCTCCCGCTCGCCGTAGTCGCCTGTCTGCGGGGTGGGCGACAGCATCTGTGCGACACCACCCAAGGCAAGAGCCAGGCCCGCATTGAACATCCCGGGCCCGAAAACGGGGCCAGCCCAGAAGCTGGAAACCATCAGGACGGCGCCCGCAATGGTCTGCCAGATACCATCGCCCCCAGCCCCGGCGACCGCCGGGAGTAGGTGAATCTCGGTGGCATCATCCATGCCGACCATCAGCCCTTCTTCGTCGAGCGACACGCCGTCATCGAGGGGGCCGCGCACGACATGCCAGTCGCCATCACGGATGACAGCCTCGAAGCCGGGAATCTGGATCAGCAGCGCACGGATGGCTTCGGCAGGATCACGGACGTCCAACGAAAAGGACTCGCCGAAGCGAGCCCCAAGAAAGCCATGCAGATAGAGCGTTTTCATCAGTCCCTCGACGTGTGACGGAGCCAGTGGGTGATGTAGGGGAGCCAGCGGGCGGCAGGGTCTCGGCGCGAGAGCCGAGTGGGGTCGACAGGCTGCCGGCCAGACGGGTGGTGGAGGCATAGCCCGTTCTCCACCAGGACACCGCCATGGTTGGGCACGTCGCTGCGAAGCTGGGCGAACCACATATCGCCGGGCATGGCCTCGTCCGCCTCAATGACGCGGAATCCCGCCTGTTCAAAGCCCTGGCGGTAGAGGTCTTGCCCCTTGAGCCACCATTCCCATGAGCGAGGAAACTCAGGGAGGTCGACGCCCAGTTCTATCGCGTAGTAGTCGCGGATCAGGGCATAGCAGTCGGTCACGCCGTGGACGAAGCCCCTGCCGACCAGCTCGGGCCGGTCGCCGTCGCCCCACCAGCGAATGGGTGTCGTGGTGTTGCCATCGGTGGCCACGATCCCCCACGGAACGCCCGAGGCAATCTGGCCGCGCATGTCGGCCTCGCTGGGGCAGTCCGGGTAGTCCGGGTGTGAGTGAACAATGGCCCGCAGGCCCTGGGCGGCGGCCGCTGCCATGTCG
This sequence comes from Halomonas sp. EF61, assembly GCF_040147045.1. Lineage (NCBI taxonomy): Bacteria > Pseudomonadati > Pseudomonadota > Gammaproteobacteria > Oceanospirillales > Halomonadaceae > Halomonas > Halomonas sp. EF61. The sequence goes on from NZ_JAMSHM010000003.1 coordinate 306,273, forward strand.
CGCTTGGCGATGGCGAAGGTGGACCGGGGGGCGTCTGCCACATTGGCTACCTGCCGGCAGCCGTGGTCGGTGATCAACCACACAGCCTCATCGGGATAGGCGGCCAGGGCTTCGGCGCGGATCTGGTTGTTGAATCTGCTGAACAACTGCGTCGCCTCGAGGTGCGCCAATATTCCATTCATCCAGACCAGTGCTACATTCGAGTTTCCACACGCGAAGTTTTACTGGAGCAAATGATGCAGGAATGGAAGTTGGCCAGGATTAGTTTTGAGAACCTCAACTACGAGGGATTCCTGAGTGCTCGCTATGTATGCGGTGAAGGGGCGAGCCTCGACGTTTCAATAGACCGCCCAGGCAACCTGGAGGAAATGAAGGTCCAAGACCTCATAGAGTCCCTCGGCGCCGAGCGCGATAGGCTGCTCGGGAGGGGGTAGCCTCGGCTTTCACATCTTGGCGAGCATCCCGCCTGGACGGGTCTCTCGCTCAAGCGCTGTTCGAACGGCCCGGTAAATAGCCCGGGCCGCTTCGCCCCCTGATGTGTCGCTTGGCTTGCATGACAGCGCGTCATAGAGATGCGTCTGCCGAGCTAGCTCCGCAGGACTTGTCGCCTCGCATTCTTTGATCTTGAGGGCGTCATTGACGCTGCTTTGCAGCCTTCGAAATTCGACCTTGTCGATGGCGCCTGCGCTGACGTAGACGTGTCCAGCCTCATCGATGATGAAAGGGATCTTTTCCATGTTCATTCTCCTATCGCACCCGGCCAACGCCGGGGAATGCTCGTGTTGGTAATACGCCGTTCTGCCCGAACCTCAACCGGCAGTCGCTCAACCGCTTGCCGCACACATCGCGCCCCATGCCGGGCAGAGCATCGGATCCGTCAGCCTCCCACTCGCCGGAGCCAGAGTAGGGGCAGGTCACGCCTTCATAGCGGTACTGCGTGCCGTCCCACCAGCGATAGCGATGCGTGCACGAGTCCCGTAGGATCTGCCGGTGGGGGATCATCCGGCCTTCTTGGTCCATCTGTACCGACAGCTCAAACTGGATCTGCCGGCGGTTCTGTGACGCCTTGCGCTCGATCACGTAGTAGTCGATCGGAAACAGAGCCTCGGGGTCGGGTAACGTACCGTCATCCAAGTGCCGTCGGTAGGTGCGCAGACGCTTGACCGGGGCGCCGACTAGGTCGTCTGCACTGATCACCAGCGACAGAAACGCGAGTTCCATGGCGGTGACCGATAGCGTCGGACGGGGCAGGGTGCCTTGGCCGTTCCACTCAAAGCCCTCGGCCTTGATCGGCACTGGCTGATATTCGTAGCCATTAAACCGAACCGGGCCACCATCGATCGGGCAGGGCGCGAAGCGCAGAATGCCATCACCGTAGTTACGAGCATCAAGCTCGAACATGGTGACGATAGCATCCTGCTCTAGGCGCTGGGCATCGGAAGCGATGATCTGGCTCATAGCCCGAAGTCCTCGGTGAACGTGGCTGTCAGGGTATGCCGCTTGAAGGTGTCCTCGGAGACCTTAGGGTGCTCTTTGCAGACCACGCGCCATGCCTCAGGCTCACCGGAGACCTGCCACAGGAAGGCATAAACACCCAGGCGTTGCACCAGGAAATCCCGCAAGCGCTCCATCTGCTCTTGGGTGATGAGGCTCCATGTCACGGTCCACTCTCGCCTAGACGAATTGATACCGGTAGGCCGGCGCTGCTCGTATCCATCACCAAAGCTCACCGCATCCACAGCAAACGAGCCGCCGCCGGTCAGCCCATAGTCAGGCTCCCGGCCAATATCGGGGAGGAAGTCGATCTCCATGGGTTACCTCTTGGCGAGCAGCCCGCCGGGGCGCATCTGGTTTTGAATGACTTGAACCATTGTTGCTTCAAGGGCTTTACCCGCAGCGCGCCCTTGGCGTTCTGCGTCTCGATCGCTTGTGCCCGGCTGTGCCTGCACGGTGATGGGGGCTTGAATGTTGATGGTGGTAGCAGTAGTAGCCGGAGTGGATTGCTGTGACGCTAGGAAACGATCGAGCTTGTCAGCCTGGGGTGAAGTCATAACGCGCTCACCCCCATCTAGCAGCCAGGTGCCTTCCCGGGGAACGCGGTCAATGCCATCGTGCGCCTGCCCAATAAAGGTTGCCCCGGTATCGATGGCTGATGTAAAGCCACCTTGGACAGGGCTGCCCCCGCCGAAGGCCCTGGCGCCTAATGAAAGCGCGGTTCCAAGCCAGTCCACCGCTGGTTCGGTGATGCTCTTGCGAACCGCAAGGCGAGCAATGTCCTCGGCAATGCCGGATAGGACGTCACGGAAGCCCTCGCCGCCCACGATGGCGTCCTCAAACGCACTAGAAAAGGTCAGCCCTAGATCCCGAGTGAGGTCGTCAGTCTCCTTGACTTTTTCCGCCAGCCCTCCAGTGGCGATCTGCTCCATAAAGCCGCCGGTCAGCTCTGCCGAATACTGTGTGCGCAGTCGCTCCTGGGCTTCAGCAAGGCGAAATGTTTTGTCAGCGGCAGCTTTGAGGTCGAGAAGATTCATTTCCTCCCGAAACTGCCGGTGGGCAGCTTCAAGGGGGAATAAGCGATCGATCAGGCGCTGCTGGGATTCAGCGAGCTCTTTTGTGGCTTTGTCTGCTTCACTCGTGCTCTCTGCCAGGGTTCTTAAGCTGTTGGTGGGCTTTATGCTGCTTTCGCCCAGCGATTCCAGGCGATTCTCAAGCTGGACAACAGCCTCGTCGTAGCTGGCAATCTCTGTTTCGATTTGCCGCACGGCTTCCACTGCCTGATTTCGCCCCGAGCCAGCGCCTGGGCCGATGCCGACATAGCCCGGCCCAGGGCCTTGCATCTGGATGGCATCTCGCTCCGCTCGCGCGGTCTGCGCAGCTCGTTGTAGGTCCGCGATATCAGCCGAGAGCTTGGATATGCCGTTCTTGAGCGCTGCCTCGCTGTTCATGTTGATTGAGTCTGTCAGCGCGTCAACAGTGGAGGTAACTGACTCAATTTTAGGCTGCACTAGGCCCAGTTCTTCTCGGAAGTAGTAGATGCCTCCGGCCGCCACAACGGCTGCGCCTACGGGGCCGCCAAGCAGTGCCATCGCACCTGATGCGGTCCTTACCGCAGCGCCCATCGCAAGCTGTGCAGTAGCCGCTGTACCACTGACTCCTGCCAGGCGGGCGAGAGCAGCCTGGTAGGCGAGGGTCTGTCCCAGGGCGGCCAGCTTGGCGGCGGTAGCAGTTGCCAATGCCCCGGACAAGCGGCCCGCCATCAGCACGGCCAAAAACTGCGCACCATCCACCAGCGTGTCTATGTTGTCCGATAGGCCAACAATGGCATCACCTGCGAGCCCGACAGCGTCGTTCAGCCCTTCGCTCGCTCCCACCCATTCGAGAATTTTGTTTCGTGACACAGCCATTTTCTGGCCAAACGTTGCAATCGACTGGCCAAACGCCTGGTCGATACTGACCGCTGCGCCCTCCATGGCGTCGATGATGACCTGGGCAGTGATGCCGCCCTCAGCGGCAAAGTCTTTCAGCTCACCAGTGGTCATGTCGAGAGAGTTAGAGATGGCCCTCATGATCTCCGGCGCTTGCTCAGCCACTGAGTTAAATTCATCACCGCGAAGCGCCCCAGCAGCCAGGCCCTGAGCAAGCTGAGTGATAGCGCCGGCAGACTCGTCCGCAGTAGCGCCGGACAGCGCGAACGACTTGTTGATGGAGTCGGTAATTCCGAGCAGGCGCTCGCTGGAAATGCCCAGCTCTTGGGTTGATTTCTCTAGGCGGGTATACAGATCGACGGTTGACTCGTAGGTAGAGCGCGAGTCGTTAGCGATCTGGAGTAGCTCGCGCTGTGTCTTGGCAAGCTCGTCGCTAGAGCTGGTCACCTGGCGAATCTGATTTGTGGTGTTGGACCAAGCATCGGCATATCGGATCACCTCGCCGGCACTGGCAGCGCCAACGAGACCGGCCAGCGCCCCGGATGCCGCAAGTGCAACGCCGCGAAGCCGGGACGTCTCCGCCGCCACTCCGCCGAGGCTCCCGGCAGCTCGATCTCCAGCCCGATCGACATCGACGAGCCCACGCTCCACGCGCTTTAACGACCGCTCACCGCTACGGCTATCGATCACCAGCTCAAGGCGGCTGGAATAAGGCATCACAATCTCCAAGCATAAAAAAAGCCCGCTATGAGCGGGCCTTATGGTTTTTCGGGAGGATGGCTAGAGTTCCGCCTTAAACCGGGTTAACTCGCCTGACGACGGGTCAAGATACCATCTGCGCGCAATGTTCTGAGGTTCGCCACAGAACATGAAGTAATATGGCTCCCCGGCTACTCGGGAGAATCCGCCATTATTCCGCATCACCTCAGCATCACAGTCATCTCTTCCGCTTAGTTCGACGATTGCTTCGGTAAAAGCATCTTTGTACTTCTCTGCGTCTTGTGACAAAGCCGCAATAGATGCGGCCTCTTCCTCGCTAATCGAGTCCCCACCACAACCTGTTAGAGCCATCGCGACTACTGCGGCGACAATACACCCTTTCATGACCAGCCCTCGCCATCCTCGCCAGCACGGGTATTTTTCCGCACTGCCTCGAAGTATATACGTGCGTACTGATCTCCGAGCCATAGAGACATGCGGGCCATCAACGTGCTTGAGTCAAAAAACTTTGCAATGATGTAGCGGCGCGCTGGCTGACCGTCGCGGGGGATTTCGTTCTCTACCTTCTTTTCGACAACTGCACCATTTTCCTCAGCCGCAGAGATGATCTTCTCGATCAAGGCCTCACCGTCACTGGGCGTTAGGCTCTTTATCTCAGCGAGCAGTTTGCGCTCCTCCTCTAGTTTCTCAACAAGGTCTTCGGGCACGAAACCATTCAGCTTGTCTTTGATCCGCAATCCGGCGGTTTCCGAGGTAACGTCATGGAAAGTTCGGTGAGCTTCGCTGTAGTCGCGGTAGTAGGGCGCATGCTTCTTTTTCATGATGCCTCCGTGCGTGTTTCCCCCAGCGTAGCGAATAGGGCAGGGCGAGGCTAGGTTCTGCCTTCCATGTATACCCAGTCCATCTCCCGAATGACAGAGATGAACTCGTCCGCTGAGCAGGGTAGCACCATCATCTGGCGCAAAGCAGCCATCTCAGACAACGGTATGGGCTGAATGGCGCCGAAGCCGGCAGGCCTTGATGGGGAGAGGAGGTCGAACAGGTGCAGCCAGAAGGCACAGCGCTCGTCGATCTCGGGCGGCTCAACCTGCTTGGTGAGATTGAGCGCCTTGGCGATCGTGGCGAGCTTGGTTTCTCGTCCGGCTGTTGTCAGGCGGTACTTGAGCGCTGCCGCGGCTTTTTTCCTTGGTCCTCAATGTCCTCACGACGAAAGTTGGACAGGTCGTTGGCCTGACTGAGAATGCGCGCCACCAGATCAGGGTTGTCCAGCATCACCTCAACGGCATTTTCGATGCTGTAAGGGATCGGTTCGCCGCTATCGTCTTCAACGCCGCTCCAGTCTCGCAGAACGCCGGTGGCGATGGCCGTGTACAGGGCGCGCTCTTTCTCAGCAGGCTCGATCTTCTTCCGATAACCGGATTCCTCCAGCGCCTGCTCGTAAATGGGGTTGCCAGCTCGGGCGACCTTGAACTGGCCGCCCATGATTGCTAGCCAAACGCCTTGAGTGAAGGCGTCAGGTGAGTATCGTTTTGCATTGAAAGCCATCGGGAATTCCTTATACCAGCACGCGGGTGACTTTGATGGGAGTGTTCTTGGCGGTGTAGTTGAGCGACACCTGGACGATGTCCTCGTTGCCACCGTCCGGCAGCTCGCCGTCGATCTCGATTTCCGGCAAGTCGAAGGTGTAGCTGTTGCCGGCGGCATCGGTCAGAGGGAAGGACACGCCGATAGCCTCGCGGGTCAGCATCTTCTTCCATTGGTTCCAGGCCGCCTTGCTCCAGGCCATGGTGAGCGAGCCGGAGACGTTGGCCGACGTGGCAATCAGAGCCCCAGGGCCAGCCTTGCCAAGGCAACGCTGTGTTTGCAGCGTGTTGTCGATGGACATGGAAAGGGCGCTGATGCAGGCCTCGCCAGCCAGCGTAGCGCCGTCGACCAGGATATCGCCCACACTGGTAGCTGAACCCATGGCAATGGTCGTCGTTTGTGGGTTCACTGTGCCAGCGGCAGTCGGATCGGTCTCGCCGTCCTCATAGCCGAGGCCCATCCCGGTGAAGCTGCAGGTCACCTTGCCTTCTTCGGGGATGTCGAGCTGCATGGCGCCAATGTGCACGCCCTTGAAGGTTGAGTAGACGCCGATATCCTTGAACGCCTTCACGATGGTGAAGGTGTGGCGGTCAGCACCAATCTCCAGCACATCAGTGGCCCAGGTGCCGTAGAAGGCCGCCTCGAGCAGCTTGTCGAACGTGCCCGCGCTCATCTCGCCGGCCAGGTCACCGGAGTAGTCGAGGCTGGTGATGATGCCGCCGCCCTGCATGCGCGTCTCGCGGATCTCGCCAGAGACCTCGGTGGAGACGTTGGGTGTCAGGGTGTTGCCGGTGAGGCGCAGGGTGTCCCAGGTCGCCGGATCGGGCGTTTCCCCAGGCGTGGACTCGGGAGCGAGGTAGGTTGCGATCTGAGAACCTGAGCTCATGATTTTCTCCAGGCATGAAAAAAGCCGCTCAAGGCGGCTCGGAGGTGGGCGGTGGGGCGGTTTAGCCGACGCGGAAGGGCGTCGATGCGTTCAGTTGATACCAGCCGTCAGAGGGGCCCGCGCGCTGCACTGACGAGGCGAGCGTCTCAAGGTGCCCGGTACGCCAGAACTGCAGGTGCGCAGCCAGGGAGTCGGCGATCTGGTACGCCTGCCGGCTGCCCTGATTGTCCTTGGTGAACACCTGGCACATGATCAGCCCGGAGCGGCGAACGCAGGGTTCGGAGCCGAGACCAGCGACGAAGCTGTCGCCGTGCTGGATGGTCAGCCTTACCCAGGGCTCCTGGTTGGTTATGGCCGCATCCACGCTCGGTCCGTTGGGGGCGCCGTCGAATGCCACGGGCACGCCATCCCATGCCACCATGCGCGACTCGATAGCGATGCGGATCTCGTCGAATCCCATGATCAGCCCCCATACTTTTCGCGCAGAGTGTTGGCCGCCACGGCATAGACACCTTCGCCGGCCTGGTCAGAACTGCCGACTTCGATGCGCTCGGCATATGGGAGGTTGTTCTGGATATAGATCACCGTGAACGGGACGTGCATGGGCGCGATCTTCGCGGCCTCGCGATTGAAGGTCTCGTTATCCATGCCGCCTTTGGGCGGCTGCGAGGCGCCCGCAGATTCGTCGAAGCTGGTGTCAGGGCTGCCCACAGAGACCCGGTGATTGCCTCGAAAAGCGCCAGAGTCAACGGGAGAGCCAAGGATTACCATCTGCAAGGCTTCGGTAGCCACGCGCTTCTGCATGTCGGTCAGGTCGCGCTCTACCTGCCGAGCGAAACCGGAAAGTGATTTGGACCATCCCTTGCGCGTCGTCATTTTTTCTCCAGGCGTAAAAAACCCAGCACGTCGGCTGGGCAAGTAGCGGCAGGCCCTAGCGTGATCGTAAGCCACCGTAAGGTTCCAAAGCTTGCTGTAAGTCCTCAATGAGGGCCACGCCAACTCCCTCCGTTCTGCGTAGCTCCTGGTGGGATAGCTTCACGGCTTGAGCAACGGTGGATATGCCAAAGTGACGGAGGAAAGACTTGGTCTTTGCGCGCTTGACGAGATCGTGAACGTTGATAGCGGACCATTCCTGCTCTTTGTGAGCCAACTCCCGCTCTTTCAACATCTCCGCCGCGATGCTGTACGCGGTTCTTGCAATCGCTGCCCGATGCCGGGTGTCGGAGCTGAGAAGCTCTACGCCCTCGGCCGTAACCAGAGACTTCATCGCCTCAACGGCAAATTGATCCAGCAACTCGTTGTCATCGCTCATTCTGTAACCGCCAGGTAGAGGTGGTGCAGCTATTGTAGCCGATTGTTCCAACTCAGTTTACGGTCTCCTGAGCTGCAGAGTCCAAGTGGCTTTGGCCGGATCCTGCCCTACATTCACCACCAGCATGCCGTCGATGGGGTCGAACTCGCCCGACACGACAGTGCGCGAGCCGGTGAACGTCGTCACCGCGTCGTCCAGGTCATCGTCGAATGCCTCGTCAAGATCGGCTTGCAAGTCGTCACGAAGGCCCATGATCACTCCAGCGCAGAATAGTCGGTCACCGTGCCACAGCCCTGGCAAAACACGCCGTAGGTCATGACAAAGAAGTGCTGGCAACCACATAAGCACGTGTATACGACATCATCTTCAGGCGGTGCATGATTGCCGTCGAACACGCCCTTGTGCAGCCCGCAACTGGGACACTCGAGATATTCCGGCGGGCCCGCCGGACGGACCGCCACCCATTCGTGCTGACATCCCAGGCATTTGGCCGGCCCGCGAAGGTGTGGCTTGCGATCCGAAAGGCTCACAACATTGTCCATGTCACGTCCTCCTCAGCCCGAGCGTCCACGTCGCACTAGCCGGGTCTTGCCCTATGCTCTTCACCGCCTTGCCGTCGAGTGTGTCATCGACCTTTGGTGTCGCAAGACTGCCGTCGCTGTCGAGTGTGAGCTCGGACTGCAGCACGATCAGCTTCACGTCGGTGCTCAAGATGTGTCGGCCGTCGACCTCCTCCTGGCGAAATGAGCCGAACACGCCGCGCCCGGAGTAGGTCACCGTTATCGTACTGCTGCCAGTCACTGGATCGTACTCGCCGGCTATCTCGCGGGAGCCAGTGAAGGGCCGCACGGCGTCACTCAGCTTGCCGTCGAACGCCTTGGGCACCTTGGCGTTGATCTTGTCCTGGATGTAGCCCATCACAACCTCTTGAGGATGGTGACCCCGTTGGTCTTCGGCAGGTACGGGGCCAGCAGGTCGGAGATCATCGACAGCGCGCCGGTCTGCGCCTGGGCGCCGTCCTGGTACTCGGTCTCCACCTCGACGGTGTCGGCCCTTACCCGCTCTTGCTTCACGGCGCCGTCGGTGTCGGCGTAGAGCCGGCCATTCGCTGCCTCCTGGGCTAGCAGGGCGCCGGCCATGACCACGTCATCATTGACAGGATCGGAGAGCCGGACCCGCCTGGCGGTCAGCCAGGTGTTGGCATCCAGCACGGCGCGCGTCTTGTCGCCCGTGCCTTCCCAGCCGGCGCCCAGTTTGGTGTCGACATCGTCAACGGTGACGTAGGTGGCCATGGGTTACTCCTGCCCGTCTTCGTCCTGGCTGCCGGACTCGATCTCGGCCATCCGCTGTTCCAGGGTCTCGGTCTTGGTGTTGGCACCGGGGCGCTTGCCGGTGGTCTGCTCGATGGCGTACATCAGGCGAGCACGCCGCTCCTGTTCGCTCTCGGCGGGCGCCGCGCCCTGATCCTCGGCCTCGATCTCGGCTTCCGGCTCCTGAGCGGGCTCCTCGGAGCGCTGTCGGCGCAGTCGGTTGAATGCTGCCAGTCCCATGGAAATCTCCTCTGGTGAGGGCGCCCCGAAGGGCGCCCGGGTGGATCAGCCGTTGGTGACGAGGCTCGCGATGCGGACCGACTTGCGCGCGTACACGCGATCCCAGTTGGTGGCCGCCTCCAGCTCGGAGTTTGTCGGCGCAGCGCCGGCCACAGAGCCAGAGGTGAACTGGATGCCGCGGGGGTGCAGCAGGAAGTGGCGGCGGGTGATCAGGTACTCCACGCCGGCCAGGGAGTCGCGATCGGTCTCGGTCGGCACCTTGGGTGCGCCCTCGCCGTACCCGATGGCGCCTTCGCCGAACAGGTAGGTGGTGTACTTGAATCCCGAGGTGCCGCCGGCCACTCGCTTGCAGCCGTCGTCGACGATCACGCGCTTGCCCATGAAGGTGGCAATCTGACCCTTGGCCTCGTCGTCGGGGACGAACTCGATCAGGCCGAGCTTCTTCATCCGGTTGTAGACGACGGAGTGCACACCCACGCCGACCACCGCGCCGATGGCGTCGCCGAAGGTGGCCTCGGCATCGATGAAGGCTTCGCCGGAGAACAGGTTGGCCTCAGCAGCGTTGTTGCCGTCCGCGATGGCGTTGTCGACGACCATGTCGCTGCCGTCGTTGGACACGTTATCGGCGAACACGCCGGTCAGGGAGGCGATCAGGGCAGCCTGCTGGCGACGCACCCAGTAGTCGGCCACCAGATCGCCAGCGGCCCGGATCGGGTCATCACCGGCCAGGGCGGCGGCCAGGTCGTTGACGGCCCACGCCTTGCCGCGCAGGTGCAGGACGGCTTTGTCCTGGCCCGCGGTGATCTTGGCGGGGTCCAGGGCGCCGGAATCGGACAGCACCTCGTCATCGCCGGTCAGGTCGTTCCAGAACGGCATGTTGATGACGGAGCCGCCGGACTGCGCCAGGCGGTTGAGCTCGTCGTTGTTGGAGACGATGCCGCCCATGCGCATGCGGGTCAGCTCGACGGTGCGGTTCCACACGTAGGGGTTGAAGACTTCCGGGACGATCACGTCCGCGATTTTGGTATCAGCCATGTCGGTATCCTTTCGGGTCAGTGGCGGAGTTCAGGGTCGGCGCAGCCGTGAAGGTCGGTCGGCGGCGCAGCCACCGACCCGGAGGGGGGGTTATTGCCCAGCTTCGGCCTTGAGGCGCTCGGCGCGGGCGGGGTCTTCGCGGATGATCCGTGCTTGCTCGGTCAGGTTGAGGGACTCCTGCTTCCAGGGGTTGGTCTTGCCGCCTCCATGGCCTCCGCCACCAGGGGCGCCGGTGCCGCGAGGCTGGGGGAAGATGTAGGGGTGCGACTCGCGCAGCTGCTCGCCAGCCCACTCTTCGAAGGTCAGGGCGCCCTGCTTGCCGGTGACGATGTTGCCGTCCTTGTCGCGCAGGACCGGCTCGCCGTCCTCAAGCTCCCACTGGCTCTTGGCCAGCATCTTGACGACGTCCATCGCCTCGGGGATCACGCCGGCCTTCGACGCAGCGGCCATGGCGCGGTTGTCCACCAGCTCCTGGGTCAGCTGTTGATTGAGGCCGTCGCGCTCCTCGGTGAGGTCGTCGATCTGCTTCTGGAGGGCGGATTCCGAGCTCTTGCGCTCGGCGTCCCATTTCTCGCGGTGCTTCTTGAGCAGCTCGTCGGTCTTGCCCTCGGCGGCCAGGCGGGCCATCTCGTCATTCTCGAGGCGATCCATCATCGCCTTGACGTCCTCGGGAGTGCGCTCACCGAAGGCGGACTGCAGCTGGGTCAGCGTGCCTTCCATCTTCTTGCGGGAGTCGCGCTCCTGCTTGAGCTCGTCGAGTACCTGCTGCTTGTTCGTTTCCAGACCGGCACGGTCCTTCTTGATGGCGTCGGTGATCGCCTGGCGCTGCTCCTCGTCCTCGACGGTCGATTCCAGCAGTTTCAGCAGTTCGTCCATTACATCCTCCCGGCGCAGCCGGTATTGCGAGTGGCGCCCGGAGCATCCGGGCATGAAAAAGCCCCGCTCGATGGCGGGGCTTGGGGTTGAATCGTTGTGGGCTACTCCCACTTCTCGATGCGTCGTCGTATCTCGTAGCTCATGAGCCACATGGCCTGCTCTTTAACCCGGTCCTCGGGCGCAGCGAGGCCGGCCTGCCGCCGAAGCCACAGGCGCCAGAACTCCTCGAACCAGGTGTCGCAGGGTTCATGATCCATGACGCCAGCCTACACTAGGCGGCATCGCCGAACACGGCCTCGAAGTCCTCGCGGTGCCGGCGGCGCAGCTCCTCGATGCTGTATCGGGAGCCATCGGCGCGGATCATTTGCTTGATGGTCAAGCGACCCTCTTTGAAAAGCCGGAACCGCTTCTCGCCGAAGTACTGCTTGGCGAATGCGGCATTGTCCGACCGCTTGAGGAAGTCGGCCATGCTCGTCGATGCGCGCACCTGGCCGACCATGCCGTCAGGGCGCTTGTCGCGTCGGATCTGGCGGATAGGCTTGAACGCCTTCACGAACGGCCGGTTGCCGGCGATGTCGCCACCGAAGTAGGGCGCGATAGTCGAGCGGCAGTTCCAGTGAAGTGGCGGCTTGGGATAGGTCCCGCCGACATCATAGGTCGCCTGGTCAAGGCTGGCACATTGGAGCGTCGTGCGTCCGTCAAGGGTGGCCACAAACACCACCTGCTCGACGCCGAGGGCGCGGTAGGTCTCGTCCTGAGCTGTCGTCGAAAGGTGCGAACGGCCAGTCCTGACGATGCTCGACAGGTTGTTCCGCGTCGTCTGGAGCGCACCGTCCTTGTAGCGAGCCCCAGGCGTGCCGCGCAGCGACCGGATGATCTCGCTGTTGGCCTGGCCGGCATTTATGCCCTCGCGGACCTTGGCGTAAACCCGCTCTCGCGTCTGCCGGGACACGTCACGAAGCGCGCCCTCGACAAACACGCCCAGGGCCGGCGTCTCCATGGCCTTGCGGTAGACCGCGTCAGCACTAACAGCCGCCGCATTTGACTCGACCAGGATGTTAGCCATCAGGCCGTTGGTGAAATCGATCTCGCTCTCGACGAACGCCACCGCCTCGGCCTGCCAGGTCGCCATGATGCCGGCGCCGAGCGACTCGACCCACTTGTCGATCAGCTTGATGACGCCTTGCACCCGGGTCGGCAAGCGATCGGTGCGCGTGCCGGCGCGGTAACGGGACAGCGCCATCAGCTCGCCATCGGTGAGGTTATCTAGGCGCTCGCCCAGATCGACGGCCAGCCGCTTCGAGGCGTCATCGACCACGGCGTTCATGTCGGCCACCAGGCCGTTGTTGTTGCGCTCGACGGCCAGGGCGTGGCGCAAGATGGCGTCGAACGCCTTCTGCTGGGCGATCTCCCGGCTTTCGTCGAACTCGGCCATCACATGCCCTCAGTTGGTGCCGGCGCGCCTGCCTCAGTCATGGACTCGAGCTCCTCGTCGCTCTTGTCCGTGAGCCCTGCCTTGCGGAGGGAGTCGAACAGCACCTCGCGGGGCGCGCTGCCGGACATGACGATGTTGTGGACGATCTGGAGCATCGCCGCATCCACCTCGTCCTTCGAGAACTTGGGCTCGACCTTGAACGCGATGGCATCGATGTCGGCCTGCGGCAGGTTCAGCCAGCGGCCGAAGTAGCGAAGCAGCTGCTCAATGCCCTCGGCCGCGGTAACCACGACGCTGTACAGGCTGGTGTGTTGATCGCTCTGGCGGGCCTTGCGGGCCTCGCCGGACTCGTCGGCCCCTGCATCAATCACTCTGGCCCCAGCCTCCAGCGCGGTGTTTCGCTGGTCCTGCATCGCTGTGCGGTTGGCCTCGATGCCAGCACCCTGGAATTCCAGATACCCGACCTTGCCGTCCTTGCCCACATTCCAGGCGGCCATGGGGCCGCTGACACTGAATTGCTCGTCCTCGCCCAGGTCCGCGGCGATCCACGGTTGGGGATGCGAGGTGTAATGGAGGCTGGTGTAGTAGTCCGCCGAGAGTTGGTAGCTCTTGAGCGCCGCCTTCGCCATGGTCAGCAGAGGAATCTCGTCGGTGTCGGCGTTGTTGTCGGTGCTGCCCAAGAAGACCAGGGGGATGAAGTCGAGCGGCGCCTGGTTAGTGCCCGGCATGTCTTCCTCGCCGACTGCTTCACCATGCTCATCCAGCAGACGCACCCGGTATCGACCCTCGTTGAGGTCGAGCACTCGGTAGCGGGCCTCACTGTCGTGACTGAACTCGTCACCCTGGTGTACGGCCTCGCGCAGCACGCTCAGCACCAGGTCGCGGCGCCCGTCGACGTCAGCTTCGCGCCAGTTGATGGCGTCGAGCGCGCCGTAGAGGGCCACATAGGGTCGGCCGTCGCCATCCCAGTCAGCGAGTAGAGGTTGTCGGCCATAGGCCAGCAGACCCAGCACTGAGCGAAGAAACAGCGTCTTGAGCGGGAAGCCATCGGCCGTGGCCTCGTCCTGAAGGGAGGCTAGGGAGGTCGGTAGGTTTATCTCGGGTTCCTGGCGAGACACAAGCCCCATCATCGTACGCAGTGAGTCCTTCACCCACAGCGGGTATTGGGCGCGCCGCTTGTAGGACTGGTAGATCTCCCGGGCCTCGTCGAGCGACAGCATCGCGCTTTCGTCGGTTTTCGCCTGGTGCTCGAGGGCCAGCTGACCGCTGGTCTTCGGCAGGTAGCCGATGCCAGCACCCTTGATAGCGCCTTCCCCTTCGATGCTGTCGCGCATCAGCTCCCAATCAGTGAGCTTGTCGTCGTATTGGGGGTGTGTCGTGGTGACAGGCATATCAGGCGAGTCCTCGAATGCGTTTCATGCCGACCTTCGGCTTGTTGACCAAGTAATCCTTCACAATGAAGTACCCGGCAGCGTCGTTGGGGTGATCCTTGTCGTTCTCTTTGTCAGGTTCGCCCTGTTTGTTCCATGCCTGCTGCTCTAACGCGTCGGTATAAGCTGGGCATGCATGGGGGTTTACCTTGTAACGGCGCTCGCCCTTGGCGTTGCAAAACGCCGCATTCATCGAGTTGACGCGGTCCTTGACGGGTGGGTTGCTGGCGTTCACCACCACCCGAAAGCCGGCGTCACGCAATTGAGCAATGTCCGTTGTCGACGCATTCACTGACCGGCGCGAGTCGCCCGAGGCGTCGGGGTATACGTGGATTTCGCAGGTCTTGATGTAATCGTCGCCGTCATAGCGCCAATAGCGCTCTTTGATGCGGCGGATCATGTCGGGGGTGTCGTGCCCCCCCATGATTTCGTCCACCGCACGAGGATCGCCGTCACGTTTCACATGGGTCACCGCCGCCATCTTGCCGACGTTGAAGTCCATGCCGATAAACAGCGGTTCGCCCTGCTGCACGGTGTCCATGCAAGCATTCAGCGCCCTATCGAACTGACGGTAGACAGTGCCAGTGGTCAGGTTGACGAATAGGCCACGCAGGTAGGCATCGATCAGCTGCGGCGGATAGGCCTCCAGCAGAGCATCGATGTAGTCATCTGGCAGGTTCGCCTCGTTGTCATAGGTCGATGCCTGAACCAGGCCGTAGCGCTGAGCCATGGTCGGCTTATCACGAAGCGCCTTGACGAACTGCTGGTGGACGAACTTGAACCCCTCGGGCGTCGTCGTAACGTCGATGCCGTTCTTGAGCCCGTCGACCTTGTAGCGCATCCGCGCCATGATTTTGCGCCAGGCCATTTCGGCCTTGGCAGTAGCCATCAGGTCGAGCTCGTCGACCAGGGCGTGTCCGATCTTGAAACCGACGATGCTGCCAGGCTTGTCCATCGAGCGGCATATCACCGTGGAGCGGTACTGCCGGCCGCTATACAGGTGGACCTCGCGGTTTGCCTCTCGCACCTCAGCGCGCAAGGCGAGTGAGTGCGCGACCTCCTCGATGGTCGGGTAGAAGATGTCCCGGATCTGAGGATAGGTCGGGGCGAAGTACCCCATATTGATGCGCGGGTGTTGCCAAGCGTGGGCGCCGATTCCGCTACAGCCGACCCACGTCTTGCCAGAGCCAAAGCCGGCCACGTAGGCCCGGAACTTCTGCTGCATCGCCAGGAACTGACCTTGCGGGCGATTAAGCGTCGCCTCGGTTTCGATCGGGGTCGCTGGCATCCTGCACCTTGAAGACGACGTTGACCGGTTGGGGCGCGTCGTCCTGTCCGTCTGGTTCCGGTTTGTTGCGCCACCTGTCTGGCTTGCGGTTGTTCAGCCATATGGCGGCGGCGGTAGTGTCAGGCGGGTAATGCTTGGTCGTCTGGTGAGTGACGATCTCGCCTTGGTTGTTGAACACCTTCTCTTCGGGGTGGCTATACCCGAGGGCGCGCTCGTACAGCCGGGAGGCCACTTCGGCATCGGCCATGACCTTGCCGTTTTTTATGGACTCCGAAAACGCCGCGTGATCCTTCTTCCACTTGTTGATCGTGGATTCGGTAACCTCGAAGAAATCGGCCATCTCGGCATCCGTGGCGCCCAGCAAGCACAGCTTGCGGGCCTGCTCGGCGAACGCAGCCTTGTACTTGGTTGGTCGTGCCATGGTTGCCTCATTGAATAAGCGGTGCTGAGCTCACGGCGGACGGACTTGCCAGCTACCGTGAGCAATACGGTCATGCAAGCAGGCGCAGTTGCATCTGATCCTCGAGCATGCGGACCTGGATCGTGAGGGGTGGTCAGATTGACCCCCGTTTGCTTATGCCACGTCCAGCTTGAGCTGCATCTGGTCGCGGAGATAGGCGACTCTCTGCTCCAGCGGCGGCTTGACCCAACGATGTCGGGCTAGCTCGCTGCCGGCCATACTGCCGCGCTGCTTCTGATCATCTAATGCCCGGCAAGCATCATCTAGCTGCTGGCGAAGAGTGGCGCGGCCATGAACAATGTCGTCGATGAGCATGTCTGCCCATACGCCGAAATCGACGTCAATCCAGCGAGCGAATGCCACGGCCAGCTTGGGGTGCAGCCAAGTGCCGCCGCCGCGCCCTCGCTTGGCTCGAATCAAATACCCGGAATCAGGGGTATTTAGATGCCGAGCCAGAGATTCCATGTAGCGTTGCGTCTCGGTGTTCTCGAGCCAGTGATCCAGGCGCTTTCCGTGGCGCTTGGCGATGTCGGTGGCATTGATCCAGCCGTCAGCGTTGAAGCGGACTGACTGGCCTTGGTAGTCGAAGGGGACAACGTTGCGCATGGTGCGTTTTCCTTTTAGCAAAGAGCCCAGTCGCACAGAAACGCCAGCCCCAAGAGAAGCTCGCCAGCTTTACCGACGCTTCACCTGGGCTCTTTCTGAAAGGCTCTTGGGTTATTACGCCGTGCGTGGCGCAGGTACAAAAAAGCCCCGGCGGGCGCCAGGGCTTGGGTGGTTCTGTTTACTTGACGCAAGGCGAATATATCGCCGGGGATTTATCCGTCATCCGCTGTCGGTGTAGTGGATTGCTCAACACGACAGACTGAATAGGGCCCTTGGGAGCTTTCTCCGAAGGGCGGTCACCGGGTGAATCGTCTATCGACGCCGGGCCTTGGTAGCCAGGGGATCACCTCCGGGTGCTGCAGGGTGTTTAGCGTGCTGAGCTAGGGCCTGGGTGGGTACGGAGCGACCGCTAAGCTCAAGCGTCTTACATCAGCCTTGGGCATGGGCGTGCATCGAAACTGTTGCTATACCGATGAGTAGGCTGTTGCCATAGGTTCGTTCTCAGCATACTCTGCCACCGCCTTAGTCGATCTGTAGGAGACCTGGAGGTGGACAAGTATTTGGTCGAGAGCTACCTAACCGCTAAGAGCCGGCGGGTGCGGTGGGCGGTAGTTAAGCTTTCTCAGCACTACAATGAAGAATCCAGAGAGGTTGTTTCGCGGCATGCCCTCGAGGAAGAAGCTCGTGCCGAAGCTGCAGCCCTATCTTTCAACTCACGGCCTGCCAGATAGAATCCTCGGGCAGCCCCTTCCATTGCGAGGTCGCTCCAGAATGCCTGCCAGATTCCAAGTTCGCTCAGTGCTCACCGACCCCGACAGCACCAAGGTCGATTACTGGCAGGTGGTCGATACGCATCTGAACGACGATGTGATTGCTTCCTACCACGACTGCGAAGCAGCGGAGCGAGAAGCCGAAAAGCTCAACCGCGATACTGACTCTTACTGAGTGAACACGAATTCACTTCGTAGCTGACAAGTCCATGAATGCGAGGAATTTCGGACGCACGCAACGCCCCAATGCCCTAGGGTGGGGCGCAACCCGCTATCGTCTCAGTAACTTCGAGAACGGTTTCGAAAACGCCCTACAAGACATAGGGCGTGAAAGGCCAACCGGTCGGCTATAGATCGAACCCAGTGGTGCAAGGGAACGCCGGGCTTTCGGTCGAATCGAGTGCTTTTGCTGACCCATTGATAGGAAGCTCAACACGGGTTCCGTCTGCTGTCACAGCAATGATGGTTTGCGCTTTTCTTAGTGCTTCCCAGGCATAGTAGAAAGTATCTGAGCCGACCCTAGAGTCAGTTTCGTAGGGGTGCTGAATTTCTTGCCCGTCGATAAGCAGTGAGAATCCGCCGCCGCTGTTAGCGCCATAGCTCCGTTCGCCCACTGTTAGGCTCATGGAAACGGGAGAGTATGGGTCACAAGCAATGTAAAGCTCATCGCCGTTGGAGTTCACCGCCACGTACTCGGTCACCCCTTGGCCCCAGCCCGTGGACCAGCTATTGAGTTCACCGAAGGCCTGGACATACGTAGCGCTCAGCAAGGCGGCCATGGCCGTGAGAGTAATTGCGGACTTCTTCATTCTGGTTCCTAAAGTGTGCTGGAGCTATACCCATCGGCCTATAGCCGCATTACTTTAGCCAAAATGGCACTGAAAAGTGGATCCTACTAGGTATCATTGCACACCCTACGTACGGCTTGGATTTTCCACTACCTCTTCTGGATCGCGTCCATGAACGTGCGGGGCGCTTGGCTCTCTTGCCGCTGTCGGCGCCCGAGGAAGAATCCGGTAACGCTACTGATCAAGCCTGCGGCAATACCCGTCACCGCGATGTCGGCATACCGTTCCCCGGTGGGCGTCAGCTCGACGAACGTCACCGCGCCGATGTAGGCGAACACTGCGACGATCACCAGAGTGCCGAGCAGGTACACGAAGTTGCGGGCCAGCCAGCCGGCGTTGTCAGCCTGCAGCGTGGCGACCTGCATTGCCCGGGCGTCCTGCTGATCCTGTAGGTAGAGCCGGGTCAGCTCGATGTCGAGTTCGCGCAGTTTCGCCTTGGCCGCTTCCGGGTCAGTCTGTACTTGGCTCACTACCGCCTGCGGCGTGGCCTCAGTGCCCAGAGCGTCAGCGACGCGCTTACCCAGAGCAGCACCGACCAAGCCACCAGCGCCAGGTACAACGGCATTGCCAGCCGCTGTGACGGCCACCTGCGCCATGCCAGGGGCAGCCTCTTTGAGCGCTTGGCCAACGCTCGGTGCGATCTCTGATAGGAATCCACCAACGTCGCTCCAGTTCATGCTTGGCCTCACTCGCCGCTGTAGAGCGACGTGATGGCGGGGAAGCGTCCGCATTCATGCCGGACGACGCCCCGGGTGTCGGGTAGTTGATCAGGGGGGACGCCAACGATCAGCGCCTGCCAGTGCTGTACGCCTTCGCCACGGATCATCGGAGCATCCTTGAAGAAGGCGTCGACCTTCACGTCCATGCCGGCCTGACCCTCGAGCGCCCATTCGACGCCTCGGAAGCTGCACTCCCGATTCTTGACTGCCGAACCGCTCACGATCGTGGCAGGGCGGCCCAGGTATTCCGTCTCGGCCAGGCTCTCGATCTGCATCTCTGTGACCACCGGGAGCACCGACCCATGGAGTCGTGCAGCGGTGTCTGTCTGCGAGAACAGCCCAAGCCAGCCCAGGGCCAGGAAAAAGGCGGGCCAGCTAAGGGCCCAGCGTGCTATCCGGTAAGCCATTTGCGTATCTCCTCGGCTACGGTCTTCCATGCCATCAGAGCGCCCGCAAGACTGGCCAGGATCATCGTCACCCACTTGGCGGCCCAACCGAGGGACTTCCAGCCGCGATAGGCTCGCAGCACCTCGTGGATCAGGGCGACGTCTTGTTCTGAAAACTGGGGGTCAGTGCAGACGCGGCGCTCCAGCCTTTCGAGAGGATCGTCTTGTTCAGCCATAAGGACTCTCGGGCTGGTGTGTTTTCCGCTTTCGCGGTCTGCGTATTCAAGCGTTGTGTCCGCGCCGCTCTTAGGCAGCGTCGGAATACTCGGGCTCGCACACCTCGGCGATCAGCACTTGGCCGACCTCGGTTACCAGGGCATCGAGGTTGTCGCGGTATGCAGCCAGGTCATTCGGGTTCGTGATGAAGAACAGCTCGACGATGATCCCGCCGGCACGGACGAAGGCCAGCCGGCTGTGCTGACCAGAGCCTTCGCCTTTCGCGCCTCGGTTATCGATGCCCATGACGCTCGCCATTGAGTGGCAGAGGAGGGCGCCTAGCCGCTTGCCGCTCGCATCCGACAGTGTTTCGACGCCGGTAGCGGCGGGCTTGGAGAAGGCGTTGCAGTGGAACTCGACAGCGACGTCGTGGCGCTTCGCCATCTCGCAGGCCTGACGTAGCGGCAGGTTCTGGCCTGGCTGGCCATCTCGGCCAAATACCAGCTTGTCGGTGAGGTAGTCACAGAGCCGGTCGCGGAAGTCGAGCACCACGTCAGCCTCGGTCAGGCCGTTACCGCTTGCGCCAGGATCCGACATCGAGTGGCCGGCGCTGATGAACAGCGTCTGTGTCTGGAGCGCCATCATCATGCACCTCGAATAAAACAGCCCGCAGGAACGGGCAAAGACACCAGGTGGCGGCGTCATCACGGGAAGGGGGCCGTAGATCGCGCTCAACGCCGTTGATATGCTCCAAGCTCACCACAAGCCATGGAGGCAACAATGACAGACGACGCAAGGCGACTGACGGCTCTGCAAGAGAAAGTCGATCAGCTTGAGCAAGCTCTGGTGGAGCAGCGGAACGTGAATGCCGCCGCGCAAATGGCGACGCTGCTTTCACTTACTGCGGTATCGCAGACTTTGCGCCATTCATATGGCATACAGCAGGAAATGCTGACTGGCCTGGGGTATCGGTACAAAGAGCTCTGGCCCTTTGGGAACCTTCCCGATACTGAAGCCGCTCGAGAGCAGTACAGTACCCTCATCAACACTCTGATCACGGATACGAAAGGCGAGTTTTACCCCCGTCCTGAGAAAGGCGTATAAGACCGGGTATCACTCGGCCATCGATGATCAGCCGCTTCCCATTGGCGTCAGTCATTTTCGACAAAGGGAGCGGCTTTACGCCGTGGTGCAAGTCAGCTGTGCTCATTGGTCAACTCCACGGGAAAGGGTGCCGCCCGACCAGGGCGAGGGAAGGCTCGCAGGGCGGCATAGCGAACTACGCCCCGGCGTGAGGCCAGGGCGCAGGATGTGGTGGGACTCCGGGTTTCGAACCCTCTCGCTCCGGTTAAGAGCCGGACGCTCTCGCCAAGTGAGCTAGAGGCCCAACGAAAAAGCCCGCCGGTGAGGGCGGGCCTTGGAGTGTGCTGGCTCTTGACGGTCGTACTGCGAGCTTACATGAATTGTATTTTGAGAATGGAAAATGTCAAGCGATTCCTGCTTTTGCCATCAGAATTGCTTCGATCCGCGCATTTTTGGCAGCATCCTTGATCGCCTGGCCGTCCTTGAACATCGGCTTTCGCTCTTTGGTCTCCCGTCGTTCCCTGCGTGGCTCCTTTGCGGCCTCGATGCGGGCCATCTCGCGCTCTGCGTCGTCAGGGCGCATTGGGAAGACGTGTTGGCTGTTGCGGTGACTGCGCGGCACTTTGGTCTCGACTACCGATACGACCGTCTGCGCCGCGTCGACACATGCACCAGGCCATCCAAGCATCTGGGCGTAGCTGCCCAGGGCGGCGGCCACCTGATCGAATGTGGCGCACCAGGGGCCCTCGAGCCGGCTATCCATCTTCGCCGCCTTGATCATCAGGGCCATCAAGCGGCGGGTGGGCAGTTTGCCCAGCACCACCCTGGCCACCTCGTGCCAGTAGCTGTTCGGGATTCCCTTCTCGTAGGCAACGAGCATCTGGTCGTGCCGGCCACCACCGCCGCCTCCGCAACCGATCATGGCCACGGGCGAGTGCGCGTGCCAGCCCGGGCGCCGATGGAGTAGGTCGAGGCGTCGCTCCAGCTCTAAGTCGATCAGGCGGTCAACGTAGGCCCGCGCTGCGTCATCCGTGTGTTCGGGGTGCGCCTGCTTGGCATGGTCGCGCAGTTCAATCATGCTCATCCGCCCGTAGTCGTACTGTCGTTGCTTGGTCGCTGCCATCATGCCGCGCTCTCCCGTTTTGCTCGTGCCTTGGCTTCGTTCGCCGTGCTGTGTTCGCTGATGCTTTGAAACCCTCGCCAGAGGGTGTAGCGGTCGACGCCGCTGTGAGTCGTCTTGCAGATCACGAATTCGCCGCTCTGGATTGAGTAGGCGCTTTTCCGTGACCACTTCACGACCATCCCCACGGCCTGCTGAATGCCCGCCGAGCCTTTCGCGCTGCTCGGCGCTGAAGTAAAGCTTGCATGTCGTCACCGCATCGGCGGGGATCGTTGAGGTAGCGACGATCTGGAGGGCGCTCGGATTGCTTATCGCTCATGTCCACTCCGTCAAAGGCCTAGCCCCAAAAGGCATCCAGTCGCGCCCGGGGCGTAGCAACTGCCCTTGGTGGTTGTCGTACATGTAACTGATGTTTACCGCCCACGGTTGGTCAGGGCAGTCACTGTTCGCGCACCCGAGCCGCATCCCAAAACCAATCTGCTCGCAGGTCCGGCAAAGCGTCACCACGCTTGGCTCCTGTTGGAATATCAGCCGCGCTTCACGCTCTTCCTCTTCTGTCGGCGGCTCAACCGACGGAAGATTGGCGAGCATCGCTCTTAGCTTGTCGCTCATGCGGCCTCCTTGATCTCGACCAGGCACTGGCCGCCAGCCATGCGCTCACCCCGGATTATCGTCAGGCGGTCAATCTGCTCGTCGTCTAGCCAGATGCCCGCGTGCGTCAGTGCGTCGAGAAGCGCCTTGCCGCCGTGGTTATCGATATCCCGCTTGCGGCGATCGGGCGGCAGTAGGGTGACGACTACAGATAGCCGGGCGGCCAAGGGCTCGCCCTGGTGCTGTCCGGCGACAGCGGTAGCCACGTCTTTGCGGAACTGCCGCCCCTTGCGGGACAGCAGCGTGCGGCCATGGACGTTGCGCCATACGGTGTTGGTGCTTGGCGGCCAGGGCAGGGTGAGGGTGATCATCAGTCCTCCCCGTCCATTTCATGAAAGCCGTGGGCCATTAGCTCCTCGGCTATTGCGATCCCGGCGTCCTTGACCTGGCTTTCCGTTTGCTTCCACACATGCCAGTTGTGTTTGCTCGGGTATTTGGCCCAATGGTCCAGCGCCGCAAGCTCTGACGCTCTTGCTCGGGCCAGCCTGCGACCAGCAGGGCTTGAGATGGTCATCATTGCTCCAGCTCCTGGGCGCGCTTGGCGCTCGCCACGATGTCGGCCAGATCCTGGTCGCGGGTCTTGTGCCCCCGTTCGCCGGGTTGCAAAGCCTTCTTGATCAGGTGCTGCAGCGCTGGGTTGTCGACGGCCCAGGCGGCGAGGACGTCGTAGACATCAACCCACACGCCAGGCTTGATCTCGCGGTGGTACTTGTTGCGCGGCTTCTCATCACCCATACGGATTGGCCGGGCAAGATCCCTGACGCTGACGAGCGTCTCCTCATGGCGGAGCAGGGCGTTGTCGATGTGGTCAGCCATGGGCATCCTCCTTGGCGGCGATGAACTCGAGGGCGTCGGCCAGGGCGCCGACGATGGGCTCGTCAGTGAAGTGGTCGAGGCCACGGTTGATGGTGTCGACTACCCATCCCGCCTGATAGGCCAGTGCTTCAGGGCGCGCATGAATCGCTTCATGACAGCTTCCCGGGCCATCACAGACAGGCATGGTGAAACTGTCAGGCGCCTTGAGGCCCATCCCGCTCAGCTGCCAGATGCCAATTACGTGGTGTGCTGAGTTTGCTGGCCCACCGCACAGGCAGCAGGGCAGGGAGCGGACGAAAGCCAGATAGGCTGAGCTGCGGAAACGCTGTTCAGATTTCGAGCCGGATTTTTTAACTCGTCGCTTGGGCGTTAAAGCCTTACGAGCCATTGGCGCCCGGTTGCGGAGCGGCGTTTTCCGCTGGAGGGCTGATCTCCTCATGAATCCCTCCTGTCGATCTGCTCCAGAAAGCTGCGCATTTCCTCGCGGGCCCGGCGCTTTTCCTCGCGCTGCGCCCATGCCAGGGCGGCACAGGCGCCGAGGCAGGACACGATGGCGAAGGCGAATAGGGCGAATGTCGGGTTCATGCGGCCTCCCGGTAGGTGTCGAACACAGCAAGCGCCTTCTCGCTCCACTGAACGTCGTTCGCGGCGCCGTAGGCGTAGATCAGCTCGATCAGATCGCTGAATTCCTTTTTCTTCATCCGGCTGGTTCGAGCGCCCAGCAACACCACGCCGCCGTCGATTCCCTTGGCCATCCGCTGGTGTTTGCGGAGCGAGTGCGTGAAAACCTCTTTCCAGTCTTCCGGCGCGGCCCACTCCGGCACGCCATCAATGACAAGCTGCTGCTGTTCCGCGACGTCGCTCAGCATCGGCCAGAGCTTGCGGTTTTGGCTCAGGCTGCGAATCTCGGTGGGCCGGCGAAGCACCAGCTCGACAGGGCCCGCTTCCAGGCCCCGGCCAGCCATTCGGGCCGCCATCTGGATGACGCCGCCCAGGTCCCGCAGGGTGGCGATCTGGTAGGTCAGCTCTTTGCTGCTCATGCCACCTCCTCGCGGTACGCTTTGTCGTAGCTCCAGGAGGGCGTGATGATCTCCAGGGCGCTTTGAGGGCGGCCCTTGACGCGGCGGACGCGAAACTTGCCCTCACCGCATGAGAAAACGCCGTATCGCCTCCCGCTGATCTCGGCACGGTTCACAGCCATGTGCACGGCGTGCGCTGGGCAGTCAGTCATGGTTGATCGGTAGTTGCACTTGATAGCGGCGGAATCGGTGAAGGTGCTCATTGCGCGACACCCCCAATCCAGGCCGTCAGGCGATCCATGAAGCGCGGCTTCGCCATCTCTTGCAGGTCGCGCTTGGTGTACGTCTTCATGCCTTCCTTGGTGCGGCACCTCACGGTGCCGTCGGAATACTCGATGGTGACGATGACGCCCCGGCTGGCGAGCGTGGAGCGCTGGCTGTAGGACAGTCCGTGATCAAGCGAACGGGTCATTGGTCGCCTCCTGTGCCTGGACTTGCTGACGGTCGCTGAACGCAAGATCGCCGAAGGCGTACATGCGCAGATTGGCTTTGGTGAACACGGTCCCGGTCGGCCCGCCGCGGTGCTTGCGGACGATGACCTCGGCGACGCCTTTCTGGTCGCTGTGCTCGTTGTAGATCTCGTCGCGGTAGAGCATCAGGATCTTGTTGGCGTCTTGCTCCAGGGATCCTGATTCGCGCAGATCGGCCATCAGCGGGCGCTTGTCGGGACGCTTCTCCACGTCGCGGTTGAGCTGGGACAGGGCGAGGACCGGGCAGCCCAGGGACATGGCCAGCATCTTGAGGGCGCGGCTGTACTCGCCGACCTCTTGGGTGCGGTTGCCGAAGCGGCCAGCGTTGCGGGAGCTGATCAACTGCAGGTAGTCGACCACCACCAGATCAAGCGGGCGCTGCTGATGAAGCGAACGGCACTTGGCGACGATCCCTTCGATGTCGAAGATGTTGTCGAAGACGGTCAGCGACGCGGTCTTGAGCGACGTGACGGCTTTGCCGATGCGGTGGATGTCGTCCTGTCGCCCCTGAGGGTTGGCGAACCAGTCCGCCGGGAACTCGCCGCGCTGAACCATGAAGCGGTCGAACATCTCGTCCTCGTCCATCTCCAGGTTGAAGACGGCGACGTTCTTGCCATGGTCACAGGCCGCCTGCTGGGCGATCTGGAGGGCCAGGGCGGACTTGCCCATCGCAGGGCGTGCAGCCAGCAGGATCAGCTCGGACGGCTTGAAGCCGTAGATCTTGTCGTCTAGGTCTCGCAGCCCGGTAGTCAGCCCGATGTGGCTTTCCTCTCCGTTCATGCGGCGGTCGAGCGCAGCGATGCGGTCCTTCAGGATCTCGTTGGCAGAGCGCTTCGTCTGGACGGCGTCGCTCTCGATGCCCATCAGCATGTCGCGGGCTTGGCCCAGCAGTGCATCGGCGTCGGCGCCTTTCTCCTGAGCGCTGTTGAGCACGTCGGCCAAGCCGGTCGTCAGGCGGTGGATCCGCGCTTTCTGGCGAACGATGTTGACCCAGGTGGCCACCGAGTTGGCGTCGTGGCTGTAGGTACCACGCACCCACTCGGCCAGCAGGTCGATGGCCAGGCCACTGGCTTCTGACAGCGTCACCACGTCGGTGGGCTTGCCTTCACGCCACAGCTTCTGGAGGGATCCCCAGGCGATCTGCTGATCGGCCCCGGCGAAGTCTTCGGCGTGGAGCTGTTCACCGACCTTGATCATCAGGCTGGAGTCCAGGGTCACGGCGCCGATGATCTGGTTTTCGTACTGGATGACCTCAGTGTTCATCGGACAGCACCCCCTTGCTCGCGGAGGCTGCCGTTGACGGCGAGGCTGAAGGTGTCCGGGTTGAACAGGTTGCTCAGGGTGACGTCGGACTGCAGGAAGTTGCGGCTGCCGGCGAGGTGCTTGAACACCGATGACCACCACTGGACACCAGACTCGACGCTGTCATAGCGCACGGCGCCGGATGGGTTCTTCGCGTTCCAGCACTTGGCCCAGAGCGCTTCCAGCTTTCCGGCCATGCGAGTGCCTTCCCAGTCGACAGGAGCCGGAGCGCGGCCCTTCTTGGCGGCCAGATGGCGGTCCCATTCGGCCAGGATGGCGCCATGAGGGCAGGCGGGCACGTCGGGATTGGTGACCGGCTTGTCTGCACCACGGTTCCGCAGCCAGTCGGTGCGGACGGTCTTCCATCCGGCGCCGATGGCTTCATCGATCGCTTGTTCGGCAGTGATGCCCAGCTCGATCGCTGCCTTAGTGGCCGACATCACCGTCAACTCAAGGGCGCGCTGCGTGAGCGGGGAGCGGAGTGCACGACGGTGGTCGGCAAACGCCTGGAGGGTCTCGATGGAAACCTGGTCTGCAAAAGCGTTCAGGTCGAGGCGCTGCCGACGAGTTTTTGGCGCCTCTCTCTCTACGTCAGTAGAGAGAGTGTCTTTCTGTCTTTTATGTGACCCCGGTTTAGAGACACTTTTTGTCTCTGCTTTAGAGACACTGTCTCTAGTTTGTTTCAGGTTGTCTTTCTCGGGCCGAGCGGTGAAGTCCCACTCCGCGTATGCCTTGTTGACGCCTAGTTTCTGACCGTCAGTGAACAGCACGTTCATCGCCAGCAGCTCTCGCTTTGCGGCGTTCACGTTCTGCCGACTGATGCCGGTAGCTGCAGCCAACTGGCCGTCGCTGATCCGGTCAGTCTTCTTGTTGAACCCATATGTCTTGCGGATCACGGACAGGACGATGCGCATCTGGCGCAGGGTGATCGGGCAGGTGTGAGAGTTGGTCACTGCCTCGAAAAGCTCGTTGGCAATGCGGGTGTATCCGTCTTCCACCTGCGGGCCTCGCTTTTCCCTGGGCGCCTCGGGCGCGCTTGGGAACTGGAATATCTGAGCGGTATCTGTCATGATTCACCTATCACCTTGAGTTGTGATGAAGCCCCGTTATGGTTGGTCGCCGGCGGGGCTTCGTTGCATCAGGCCTTGGCCAGTCTCGGCTCGGCCATTTCCTTCAACTCGCTGCGCAGCGCGCACAGCTTCTCGATGGCTACGTCGACAGCACGGTCGATGGCCCACGCCTCATTGGCGTCAACCTTCCCGTCTGCCAGCGCGGCCTGAACCTCTTGGGCAACGTTGCCCACTGCCACCTGCTGGTGGATGATCCGGTCGCACAGGGATGCGTCGTCGTCCGGCTTGTCGGCAGGAACCGCCATCAGCCCCATGTCAGCCAGGATCTCGCCCAGGCAACGGGCGTCTTTGGTCAGCACGGCGATATTGATGAAGTCGTCGAGAGTCAGGCGGACAGGGCTATCCGGATCGACTTTCTTGTGCAGGCGGGAGTCGTCCATCTTCAGGCCACGGGCCACAGTGGCGAACCCGCGCTCCTTGACCACCTGCCTCATGCCTTCTGTATATAAATCCATGTCCGGACTCCCTACTGGTGCTGCCTCTCACTGTTTCGGTGGAGGGGCTAATCTGTGGTTGTGGTTAGGCGGCACGCTTCTTGAGCTTCGAGTGCATCAGGTCGATGGAGCGGCCAACCGAGTAGCTAGGATTGGCGATCGCGCCAGTGCGGATGCGATAGATGGTTGAGATGTCGCATCCGGCCTTCTCTGCGACCGCCTTGTAGGTGGCCCCGGATGCCAGAATGGCCTCCAGCTTCTTGGCCAGTTCTTCGCCAAACATGGCGGAGCCCTCTTGGTGTGGGTATATGCACAGGATATGCATTCATGCATTTAAGTCAAGGGCAAATGCATTTGCCGTATGCACCGCCTCGCGGGATCATTGCACTCATGCAAAACAAGCCCGTTCGAGAGATTCTTCAGCAGCTCATAGCTGAATCAGGTATGCGTGCCATCGATGTGGCGCGTGAGTCAGGCGTGGCGCAGTCGACGCTATCGCGAATCCTGAGCGGCAAGATCGAGCACCCTACGGACCGCCAGATAGCCAAGCTGGCGGAGTTCTTTGGCGTGTCCGGGGATCAGATGCGGGGAAGGGAGGCTTTGAAGCCTGGTGCTGCAAAAGTTTCAGAGCACCCGGCGTTCAAGGAGTCGAACGTTGCTCCGCCGCCGAAGATGGAGGGCTATGTGCCGGTCATCTCATGGGTCCAGGCCGGAGCCTGGACGGAAGTGTGCAACGTCGACTATCTGAGCGACGAAGTCGTGCCGCGCCCGCCGGCATGCTCCGACAGGACCTTTGCGCTGCGGGTGAAAGGGCAGTCGATGGCCCCCAGGTACAGCCCAGGAACCATCATCTACGTCGATCCCGATGTGATGCCATTCGATGGTGATGACGTGGTGGCCGTCCTCACGGACAGCAATGAAGCCACGTTCAAGCAGTACGTTGAGGAGCCTGGCGAATCCAAGATGCTCAAGGCACGCAACCCCAACTGGCCTGAGCCATGGGTGTCGATCAACGGTAATTGCGAGATCATCGGCGTAGTGATTGCTGACCTGAGAATGCGGGTTCCGCGGTCGCAGTGAGCAAGCTGTGGGGAGGAGGGGTAGCTTTGGACGCGAATGAGGTGGAGGTGGCGGCTAAGACGCACGCGAAGCTTATTCGCAATGAGGTCGCGAGGGAGATGATTGAATGCCCTGTCGGCAATGACGAAGAGCCGCCGATAACGATTCTTATGGCGGGCGCTCCAGGGGCCGGAAAGACCGAAGCATCCAAAGAAATGTTGAGAGATTTTAATATCTTGCGGCTTGATCCAGATGACCTTAGGTCGAGGTTTCCGCAGTATGACGGTGGAAACTCAAGCCTTTTTCAAGGAGCAGTCTCGCTCGTTGTTGAGCGTGTGTTCGACAAGCTGGTGAAGAGCAGGAAGAGCTTTCTCCTAGATGGGACCTCTGCTAATCTCAACAAGACGCGGAGCAACATCGCTAGGGCGGTGCGTGCTGGGAGGCACGTGAGGCTCTGGTATGTATACCAAGACCCTGCTCTGTCGTGGACGTTTGTCGAGGCTAGAGAGAAAACCGAAGGCAGAGGGATACCCTTGGAAGCCTTTGTTGATCAGTACTTTAACTCCCGCTTTGTCGTACGAGAGATGAAAGAGGAGTTTGGCGATGAATTGTATGTCGATGTGCTGGTCAAAGACCTTGATCAAGACGAAACTAAGTACTACGAAGACGTGGCGAGCGTGGATGATGTCTGTCCCAGTTCGCGAACACGCGATGAATTGAGAGAGATTCTCAATCAGAAGGAGGCTTGAGGTGATGTCATCACGGACCCAGGAATCAACACGCGGAGCTAGTCTCTCGCACTATCTGCGCACATCGTCTGCCGAGGAGAAGAGCCGGTACTTTGAGGCCGCCCTCAAGCGCGCAGCAGAGCAGCAACGGTCTGTCATTCGAGAGGCCCGCATGAGCTGCCCTAGATAGACGCTCAACAACTTCCAAAGACCCGCCCGCGAGGCGGGTTTTTTGTTCCCGCCTGTAGCGCTCCCGCTCGATAGACGCCCTTGAGGCGGTTTTTTTATGCCCGGAAAACAGGCGCCTGCATAAAGGGCGCATTTTTTTTGCCAGAAATATGCATTGATGCATTGACGTAGAATGCACGGATGCATATATTTGGAAGCGTGGACAGGGCAGCAGCCCATCACCGGCCACCTGGCCACGCTCTTTAACAATCTGACGTAGTAATCGCACAGCTATCCCGCATGCAGAGGCGTGAAGACCACCAGAAGAATAGGTCGGCGTCGCGGGGCATCCCCCTAAAACGGTTGGGGGCTGTAGGGCTGCTGGGGGACACCTGCCTCAGGGGCTACCGATGGCGACATCGGCGGTGCGAGAGAAACGAATTCCGACGCCCTGCACAGCGGGGCGTCATCCACCAGCCTTCTCGCCGAGAGGGCTGATGGATGACAACGGACAGGAGAGCACGATGGTAGACGCAGCAGATTTGAAAGAAGACGGCCTCGACATGGAGCAGATGCAGGTCGTCATTGAGCGGGCCATGACCGGCCTGCATGGCTGCACGAGCAAAGAGGCGGAGGCGCTCGGCAACATGCTGGAAGGGCTTCGCGACGACTGCGAGATGAACGAGTAGCGAGGGGAGCACGATGCACATCACCGAGGACATGGTATCTCCGCACCACCTGCTTGCCGCCGAGCGCTGGATAAGCGAGAACGGCATGCCGGAGACCGATGCGGAAATGGCCCGGATGGGTCGGGAAGTGGCGCAAGAGGCGCAGCGGGTCGTCGAGCACATGGCGTGCAAGACCTTCGAAGCGCTGGATGCCCACAAGGAAGATCAGAAGGCGGGCGTCGAGACGCTGGCTGGAATGCAGGGCCGGGAGTTCATGCAGGACATCTACAGCGAGCTGCGCCGCAGAGCGTGACAACCAGGGTTACGTGATCCGCTACGCAGTGCGGCCCAGCGCCCCGCCCCGGGCCAGAGTACGGGGCCATCGGAGAGGGTTGTGAGTGATGGCGTGGCGCAGTGTTAACCGACGGCCCGGCATTTCGCGAGTGCGGTGATCGGTTGCGTAGCGATTGGCAATAACCCAGGGGTAGCGCTGCCCCTGGAGCGGTTGCCAGACGTGAGGCTTAGCGCACCTAACCATGGAGTTGGGAGGTCGCCCGTTGTGGGCCGCCATCACTCACAGTCTTCCCCGATGCACCCGCATCACCATCTGTTCCCTGCATTTGCCCGCCACCGTGCGGGCTTTTTTCTTTCAGGAGGTCGCATGACCGCAGACACAGCACGCCGTCGCCTCGGGCTGCGGCCTCTCATCGGCGAGCAATGGGCCGACAAGATCATCACGAGCGAGCACCGCAAGCGGTGGTTGCGCAAAGAGCGCTGGCAGCGTCGCAAGGCCATGGCGGCCCAGGGCGTGACGCCGCCGATTGAGATTTGGAGGGCGGTATGAGCGAGACCAAATTCACACCGGGGCCGTGGTTCGCGCATGACGACCACCCTCAGCACGCCTGCTACCACATTGCGCCGGCTGACTATTGGCATGACGAGCTGGCCACCATCTATTCACCGGGCGACCCCGAGGCGGACGCAAACGCCAGCCTGATCGCGGCGGCGCCGGAGCTGTATGAGGCGCTTGAGGTGTTTGGGAGATTGGCCGACCAGCTTGATGGAGATGATGAGGTGGAGCGAACACCCGACGACGAGTGGGCAAAATTCAGGCTATTAGCCTCGGACTACAGGAAGGCTCGCGCCGCTCTAGCCAAAGCCCGAGGCGAGCAATGACTCCCGATAAATCCTGGCTGGTGGTGTTCGCCATTCTGTACGCCCTGGCATTCATCGGCGCTGTGATAAGCAGCAGGAGGTAGGTATGTGCACGAGTGGATGGAGCAAACACTCGAGGGACATCGAGGCGCTGCGAGACGCTGGCCGAGAGCCGGGGGCGCACCCGATCGATGACGACATCAAGGCCATTCTGCTGGCCGACCCGCTGTCGATGGATCGGTTGGTCATGGCCGCTGTCGAGGCGTTTTTGACCAACGGGTACCGGGGCGGGCCCGACGTCAACACGGCGATCGAGATTGCCCTGGACCAGCACTACCGGAGGAGGGCGGCGGCATGAACTTCACGACCACCGTTGCCGGTATTCCGTGCCGGTGCCGGGTGACGTTCTACAGCCCTGGGGCGCCGATGCGCAACACCGGCTGGGGATTCGGCGATTGCGATCCCGACGAGCCGGAGGAATTCGAGTTCGACATCCTCGACCGCCGCGGTTATCCGGCGGCGTGGCTCGAGGCCAAGCTCACCGACGACGACAGCGAACGACTGCTCGAGGAGTACCGCAGAGAGCGGGCCGCCTGGGCAGCATGAAGATGCCCCGGCCGATGGCGGTCGGACTGGGGCGGATACCAACAGTATCGAGGAGAGGGTAGATCAATGAGCACCGAATTGGCTACACGACAGGACGGAGCGGTTCAGGCTCCCGCGCAGCAGGTGAGTGAGTCGGCAGCGATCATCCAGGTGATCGAGCGGGCGGCCATGAACCCCGACGTCGACATCGACAAGATGGAGCGGCTGCTGCAAATGCAGGAGCGCGTCATGGAGCGCCAGGCGGCCATGGAATACAGCGCAGCGATGGCAGCCATGCAGACGGAAATGCCGAGCATCGCTGAGCGCGGCAAGACGAACAACGGGAAGTACGCCACGCTCGAGGACATCGTCGACACCGTTCGGCCAGTGATGCAGAAGCACGGCTTCGCGGTCAGCTTCCGCGTCAAGACGGTCGACAAGGGGATCGAAGTCACGGGCGTGCTGATGCACAAGGGCGGCCATCGGGAGGAGACCGCAATGCTGTTGCCCGCCGACACCAGCGGCAACAAGAACGCCGTCCAGGCCTTCGGCTCGACCACCAGCTACGGCAAGCGGTACGTGCTGTGCGCACTCCTGAATATCATGACTCGCGGCGAGGACGACGATGGCGTGTCGGCAGCGCCAACCAAGACTGTCACTGCGTTCCAAGCCGGGCAGATCGCACAGCGCTTGGCCCAGTGCCCCGAGAAGACTCAGGCATGGTTTGCCGAGACCTATGGTGACGCCAGCCGCGTCCCGCGCACCAAGTTCGACGGAATGATGGCGCAGCTCAACAAGATCATCCAGGAGGCCGGTGATGCAGATCATTCATGAACTTGAGCAGGGCACGCCCGAGTGGCACGACGCCAGGCTGGGCATCGTCACGATGTCCAGGCTCAAAGACTTGTTGGTCAATGGCAAGGGTCCTGGGGGCTTTGGTGCCGGCGCAATCAGCTACATGCACGAGCTGATCGGCGAGCGTATGACCGGCGAGCCTTCCGATGCTTTCCAGGGCAACCGCCACACCGAGCGCGGGCACGAGATGGAGCCGGTGGCCCGCGACTTGTACCGCCAGGCCACCGGCAACCAATCCAGGGAGGTCGGCATCGTCCTCAACCACGGCGCCGGGTACTCGCCTGACGGGCTGATCGGTGAAGACGGTGCGCTCGAGATCAAGAGCAAGCTGCCCAAGCTCCAAGTCGAGGTGCTGCTGGCGGATGAGATCCCCAAGGATCACATCGCCCAGTGCCAGGGCGGGCTATGGGTCAGCGAGCGTGAGTGGATCGACTTCGTCAGCTACTGGCCTGGGATGCCGCTTTTCGTGAAGCGGGCATATCGCGACGAGAAGATGATCCGAACCATCGCAGAGCGCGTCGATGCGTTCTACGAGGAAATGGAAACCCGAATGGGCCGCGTACTGGCGGCATGAGGAGGAGAGCATGACCGCAGTAGCTGAGAAAGAATCAACAGAGCTGGTCACCGTGCCGTCCAAAGAGACGGCGCTTGAGGTGTTCAAGGCTGATAAGGGCTTGGACCCATACCTGGCAACGATCCGCGAGGAGCTGGACGCTTTTCTCGCCGAACCGCCCACCCTGGATACCGCAAAGGGACGACAAGCCTACGCCTCCATGGCGCACAAGATAGCCCGAAGCAAGACTGCAATCGACAATATTGGCAAGGAGCTGGTGGCCGACCTCAAGCAATTGCCAAAGACCATCGACGCCGAACGGAAGCGGTGGCGTGACCAGCTGGACGCATGGCGCGACGAAGCGCGTGGGCCGCTGAATGAGTGGGAGGCCGCCGAGGAGGCGCGCAAGGCTCGCCATGGACAGGCTGTTGATTTGCTCCGCTGGACCGCTGCCGAACTGGACGATCTGGGCAGCGAAGAACTGAAAGAGCGCCTGGCGAAAGCCGAAGCCACCAAAATTGACGAGAGTTGGGAGGAATACGAAGCCGAGGCACATCGCACCAAGGAGCATGTCGTCGCCACGCTGCGGACCGCGCTCAAGAGCGCGCAGGAGCGTGAGGCTGAACAGGCCGAGCTAGCCCGGCTGCGCGCCGAAGCTGAGGCGCGCGAGCAGAAGGAACGCGAGGAACGCATTGCGCGTGAGGCCGAGGAGCGGGCCCGCCGTGAAGCCGAGGCGGCCGCCCAAGCAGAGCGTGACGCTGCCGCTCGCCGGGAAGCTGAAGCCAAGGCAGCGGCGGAGCGGCGTGAGCGTGAGCACAAGGAAGCAATTGAACGTCAGCGCCGGGAAGCAGAAGCAGAGCGTCAGCGCATCGAAGACGAGCACCGCCGCCGCGAGGAGGAGCGCCTGGCCGATGAGCGTCGCCAGCAAGATGAGTTGGCCCGACGCCAGGCCGACAAGGAGCATCGCGCCCGCATCAACCGCGCCGCCCTTGAGGCCATGATTGACGGTGGGATGCCGGAGGACTGCGCCAAGACGGCTATCACGCTCATTGCGAAAGGGCAGATACCCAGTATCACCATCAACTACTGACAGGCCCCACACCGGGGCCTTTTTTGTGGGAGGCGGTATGGAACAACACCAATGGAAGACCACAGAAAAACAGTACGTGAAGCGCCGTCTCGATGAGGGCGCCACCTACAAGGACATCGCAACAGAGTTGGGGCTTGGGCGAGACCAGGTCCATGGCCTGGCCAAGCGCAGCGGCTTTACTGATCCCCGTCGCCGCGGCGCGTGGCGACGGCGAGATTGGTCCGAGATCGACCAGACAGTGCAGGACTGCATCGAAGTCCAGTGCATGTCCATTCGCCAGGTCGTCAGCCATCTGCAACGGCAGGGTATATCGACCTGCTACTCCAGCATCAATAACCGGGTCAAGCTGATGCCCGCGTCGGTCCAGTTTCAGGCCAGCGTCAACGCGGCCCGTCGCCAAGCCAGCAATGCCTATCGAATGCGCCTGCGGATCAAGCGGGCGGCATGAATAAACGCGCCGTGCCCGGTGGCGCTGAATGACCGGGACGAGGCCAGGCCACCGTGTCTCAAAACGGAGTCAGCCCGCTGGCCGCCGTCTCCTCAGCTCTACCCGTGCTGAGCGCGGGCGAGTTCACTGCACAGCAGTAGGCGGCAGGGCGGGCCGGGTGCCGCACGTGAAGCGGCAATTTCTTTCCAGCCTCGGCACACGCCGGGGCTTTCTCATGCCACGGAGAGACGCATGACCAGTCTGAACCTGTTCGGCCACGAGCTGGTGGTCGACAACTTCGCCGGCGGCGGCGGAGCCAGTGAGGGGATCGAGCAGGCCCTGGGCCGGCCAGTAGACCTCGCCATCAATCACGACGCCACGGCCATCGCCGTGCACACCGCGAATCACCCAGGCTCTGAGCACAGTATTGCTGACGTATGGGATATCGATCCCGAGACGGCCGCCGCTGGTCGTCCGGTGGGGCTCGCCTGGTTCTCGCCCGACTGCCGCCACCACAGCAAGGCCAAGGGCGGGCGCCCCGTCAGCAAAAGCGTGCGCGGCCTGGCATGGGTTGCCGCGCGCTGGGCCGCCAAGGTGAAGCCTCGGGTCATCGCGCTGGAGAACGTCGAAGAATTTCTGGACTGGGGCCCGTTGATCAAGAACGCCAAGGGCCAATTGGTGCCGGATCCAGCTCGAAAGGGGCAGACCTTCAACGGCTTTGTGCGCGCCTTGCGTCGGCATGGGTACCAGGTGGATTGGCGGATCCTGAAAGCCTGCGACTTCGGAGCCCCAACCATTCGCCGTCGGCTATTCCTGGTGGCCCGCCGTGATGGTCTGCCCACCAAGTGGCCGAAGCCAACTCATGGCGACCCGGGCTCGCCTGCCGTTCGGAGGGGGAGGCTGCAGCCCTGGCGCACCGCCGCGGAGTGCATCGATTGGTCGATTCCGTGCCCGTCGATCTTCGAACGTACTCGCCCGCTTACCGATGCCACCCTGCGCCGCATTGCCAAGGGCGTGATGCGGTACGTGGTCGAGAGCGGCGACCCCTTCATCGTGCCAATCGCCAACTACGGCAATGGCTCGGAATTGGTCAACGCTATAGGCGAACCTCTACGCACCGTCACGGCCTGGCCAAAGGGCGGCAGCTTCGCCCTCGTCTCCGCATTCCTCGCCAAGCACTACGGCGGCGTTGTAGGGGCGGACCTACGGGATCCCCTCCCCACGATCACAGCCACAGATCACAGCGCGCCGGTGGCCGTCAGCTTGGTGAACCTCAAGGGCAGTGAGCGAGGCGGTCGGGATCCGCGGCAGCCGATGCCCACCATCTGTGCCGGCGGCACCCACGCGGCGGCCGTGGCTGCCTTCCTGGTGAAGTACTACGGCCGCGGAGTAGGGCAATGCCTGGAAGACCCAATTCACACCATGCCGACCCGGGACCGCTTTGGCTTAGTCACCGTGACCATCGCCGGCGAGCAGTACGCCATCGTCGACATCGGCATGCGGATGCTGCAGCCCCATGAGTTGGCTGCAGCGCAGGGCTTTCCAGATCACTACGAATTCGCCCAGGTCAACGGCAAGCCGGTGCCGAAGTATCAGCAGGTGAGGCTGATCGGCAACAGCGTGTGCCCGCCGCTGGCCAAGGCCATCGTCGAGGCGAACTTCACACACGAGCGTCGGTTCATGCCGGCAACTGAGCAAGGGGAGGCCGCATGACACCAGCCGAGTGGGTCGAAGACATCGAGGTCTGGGGCGAGGTCGGCGCCAGAGCTGTCGAGCAGGCGCTGGCCGATCAGATGTGGAGGGAGTGGGTATGCAGCGAGTAGACAGGCTGCGCGGCCTGGTGTCCGTGCAGCAGGAGATCAGGGTGCGGGAAGGACTGCCGGTGCGGTTCAGCGCCCGGCACGTGGCGGCGGGCCTCGGCGCCGTGATGGGCCAGTACCGGTTGGTGAAAGCGCCCGAGGCAGCCCAAGAGGCGATCCGGCAGTGGCACGAGCACGGGCGGATTCAGCGCGACGGCACGCTCGACGGGATACCGGCTTGGAGGAAGGCGACATGATCGCGGCCATCGTTCTCGGCCTGCTCATCATGGCCGGCGGGGCGCTGGTCCTGAGAGAGGCGAAGCGGGCGTACACAGAGCAGGAGAGTCGACATGGGTAGGTGCATCGAGAAGGCGCGGATGCCAGAGGGTGAACTGGACCCCGATGGCAAGAGCGAACGGGAGCGGCTGCTGGAGCGGAAACTCTGGCGGCTGCGAGAAGACGTCAGGGCGGCACGGGAATGGGCGGGCGACAACCTGCCGGCCAATGTCGGGCTGACGATGGTCGGCAAGCTGGAGAAGGCGCTGGAGGATCGGTGATGGCCACATTGCAATGCAGCCGCTGCGGCGGGACGCGATACGACACCAGCCACAGATGCGAGAAGGGGTGCGGGGTGATGACAGCGAGTAATGAGGTGGAGAGTCTGAGGGAGAGGCTGGAGAAGGTGGAAGCCGAGAGGGATGCGCTGTGGGAAACGTTCATCAAGGTTGCTGACATGCTCGAGATTGATGCAGAAAAAGCCCGCACAGCGCCTGGCAAGCCGAGTGATGTATTCGCGAACTACCTCGCCCGCCACGATGCAGAGCTTCTGAACAGGCCGTTCGAAGGGCTGCCTGGTTGTACCGATGGGGGCTGTGTCGTGAAAAAGCCCAACGGCATGCACACAAACGGTGGCTGTCAGTGCATCAAGCACCAGACTGCCAGCACCATCGTTCAGCGTCTTGCGCACCTTCGCGACCAGCGCCGGCGTTAGGCCGAGGGAGGCGGCGATGAATAAGCTCTTGCCCTGTCCGTTCTGCGGAGGAGAAGCCGAGTTCGAGCGCATAGGCACGCCACGACAGTCCTGCATCGTGGCCTGCACTGACTGCGGTGGACGGCTCGAGTCCAACGAGGAGGGTGGCGCGTGCGGCTCTCAGTGGAACGATCGCCACGTGCCAGACGGCTGGCAGGTGGTGCCGGTGAAGCCGACGCGGGAGATGGCAGAGTCAGGCCAGCTTGCTTCGGAAGCTGGGTGCCATGTCGAGGGCATCTACTGCGACATGATCGCAGCGGCGCCGAAGCCGGGAGGAGGCGATGAACCTTAGCTGGTGCGGTTCCTGGTATGCCAGGTATAGATTCAGCGGCGCCCGTGGAAAACAGAGTGAGCCTGGTGAGCATCATTGTGCCCACCCGAGCAAGGGTTGCGGGGTATAGTAGGTGAAACGCAAAAACTGGAAGCCATTCATGTCCTTCGATGTCGACGAGCTACTGTATCTAGCCGCTTTCCCTACTCGTGCCGAAATTCTTAATGTAGTCCAAAAATTCGATCCGATCTGTGTGTCTAGGATTTCTGAGGTGCTATCTCTGACCCAGAATCAGACCAGCAAGCATCTCACCAAAATGCGCGAAGCAGGTCTTGTAAAGGCGGATCGGTCAGGCCGTACCGTGTACTACCGCCTTGCAGATGAACCTTGTTTACGCGACTTCCTTGAATGGCGGCGACGATACCGCCAGTGAACTGCCGATCATCATGCCGCCCACCGAGGCGGCTTTCTTTTGCCCTGAAGGAGAGCTTGATCATGACACCCCTGATGCCGCCGAGCGAGGTGGCGGAACTCTTGGCCATCAGTGAGCGCAAGGTCTATGCGATCAAGCACCTGATTGGCTATGTCGCCCTGGGCGGCAACGTACGGTTTGAGCGAGAGGCGGTCGACGCTTACATTGAGAGCTGCAAGCGCGGCCCCTCACGAGGGGAGCAACAAAAATGGGTATCACGGTTCGATACCGCGCATCTCGGAACAGGTGGGTCGTCACCGAGTCGGGTGAGCGCGGCAGATATCAGCGAACGTTTATCACGGAAAAGGAAGCAAGGCAGTTCGCCACGAAGCGAGAGGCTGAACTAAACGAGGCTCAATTCAATGGCCTCATGGGGCGGCAGGAGCGGAGGACCTTCATGGAGGGACTTCTGCGCTGGGTCGACGAGTACGATACGAACAGCCAGGGCGCGAGCATTCGTGCAGTCGCCCGCTGGTTCGACGAGAACGCACCAGACGTGCTTCTTGGTCAAGAGGTGTTGGATGTCGCCCGGTCGATGCAGAAGGATATGCGCAGGAAGCGGCTCAGCCAAAGCACAATCAATAACCGGACCCAGGTGGTCAAGCGAGTGCTGAGCCTGGCGTATCGGGAGTGGGATTGGCTGGATCAGCCGCTGGACGGCAAGCTGCGCAAGCCTACCCCGAAAAACGAGCGCCACGTCTACCTGACGGCAGGAGATATTCGGCGTTTGGTTGAGGCTGTGCCGGAAGAGTATCCGGAGGAGCGGCGAATCATCACGCTGGCCGCTTTGACGGGACTGCGCCGCGGCGAACTCCTGTCGCTGGACCCTGGCAACATCCAGGGTGGTCGCATCGTGTTGCGACCAGGGCAGACCAAGAGTGGCAAGGCCAGGGTCGTGCCGCTGCCGGAGGATGGTGCGGCATTGGTGGCCAACCTGCCGTTTGCATCTGACGCTCATCAATTGCGTAAGGCGTTTGAAGCTGCCCGGCGGGCTATAAAGCGTGATGATCTGCGCTTTCATGACCTTCGCCACACCTACGCCAGCCTGCTAGCTGAGGCGGGGGAGGTGATGACGACGGTGCAGGCGCTACTTGGCCACAGCAGCTTGGTGGTGACCAGCCGGTACGCGCATATGTTCGACTCGCGCTTGGATCAAGTGGCTGGCAGGCTGCCGAAGCTTTGCGACCAAATTGCGACCAGAGAGGAGGGTGTCGAGGGACTAGGTAGCGTAAGGCATTGAAACGAATGGTGCCCGGAGCCGGGCTCGAACCGGCACGGTGTTGCCACCGAGGGATTTTAAGTCCCTTGCGTCTACCAATTTCGCCATCCGGGCAGGAACGTCGCCAGAGGTAAGGCGATAGGGTCCGAAGGGATCGGACACGGCTTCTGGGAAGCGGGGCACACCTGAAAGGAAAAATGGAGGCTGGAGTCGGAATCG
This sequence comes from Halomonas sp. EF61, assembly GCF_040147045.1. NCBI lineage: Bacteria > Pseudomonadati > Pseudomonadota > Gammaproteobacteria > Oceanospirillales > Halomonadaceae > Halomonas > Halomonas sp. EF61. The sequence continues at coordinate 346,202 of NZ_JAMSHM010000003.1, forward strand.
AACCGGCGTACACGGAGTTGCAGTCCGCTGCATAACCACTCTGCCATCCAGCCTCATGAGTCATCCATCGTCTGATGATGGAGCGGGAAACGAGATTCGAACTCGCGACCCCAACCTTGGCAAGGTTGTGCTCTACCACTGAGCTATTCCCGCCTGACTCGAGGACGTATTATACGGATAAGTCGGTGACTGTCAAACGCTTTTCCCTGAATTTTCGAATAGGCCCCGGATCGCCAGAGCGCTGCCTACAGCGAGCGGCTCAGGTGCGGCCAGGCGGCCCGCAGGTACTGGATCATCGACCACAGCGTCAGTATGGCGGCGGCGTACAGGGTGACAACGCCCAGTTCGGCGATCAGGTGGCCGGGAGGGAAGGCCAGCAGCAGCAGCAGGGCGACCATCTGCAGGGTGGTCTTTACCTTGCCGATCCAGGACACCGCGACCGAACCGCGCTTACCCATCTCCGCCATCCACTCGCGCAGTGCCGAGATGACGATCTCGCGGCCGATGATCACCAGCGCCGGCAACGTTAGCCAGGCGGCGTCGTAGCGCTCGATCAGCAGTGCCAGCGCCACTGCCACCATCAGCTTGTCCGCCACTGGGTCGAGGAAGGCGCCAAATGGCGTCGACTGGTCCCACTTGCGCGCCAGATAGCCATCCAGCCAGTCGGTGATGGAGGCCAGGCCGAACAGGGCGGCGGCGGTCAGCATGCTGTATTCGAAGGGCAGGTAGAACAGCACCACCAGCAGGGGGATGAAGACGATGCGTGCCAGGGTCAGAATATTGGGAATGTTCATCGATACCGCTGTCCTTGCTGGAGGGGGGCGACAAGAAGCGACGGACGACGTTGGCGCCCGTCAAAGTGGTTCATTCTATCCGTGATACCTCAACTCATCCATGCAGGGCACGATGAATTGTGTCTGCCATGGTGGCGCTGATGCCGGGGACCCGAGCCAGTTCATCGCGGGTGGCCTGCTTGATGCCCTGGAGTCCGCCGAAGAAGCGCAGCAGTTCACGTCGGCGTTTGGGGCCGACGCCGGGGATATCCTGAAGTGTCGAGGTGCGCCTGGCCTTGTCTCGCTTGGCACGGTGGCCGGCGATAGCGAAACGGTGCGATTCGTCGCGGATGTGCTGGATAAGGTGAAGACCCGGCGAGGTCGGTGGCAGCGCCAGAGAGCGATCCACGGTCTCGACAAAGAGGGTCTCGAGGCCAGCCTTGCGGGTGGTGCCCTTGGCCACCCCGAGCAGAATCACGCCGTTGATGGCGAGCTCGGCGAGCACCTCCCGCGCCATGTTCAACTGGCCCTTGCCGCCGTCCACGACCAGGATGTCGGGTAACACGCCTTCCCCTTCGTTGAAGCGCTTGAAGCGACGAGTCAGCGCCTGCTGCATCGCTGCGTAGTCATCGCCGGCGGCGACTCCCTTGATGTTGAAACGCCGATAGTCGCTCTTGCGCGGGCCGTCCTGGTCGAACACGACGCAGGATGCCACCGTGGCCTCGCCGTGGCTGTGACTGATATCGAAGCATTCGAGCCGTTGCGGCGTCTCGTCGAGCTCGAGTGCCTGGCGAAGATCTTCGAAACGTTTGGCGAGCTGGGTCTGGTTGGCCAGTTGGCCAGCCAGTTGCTGCTCGGCGTTGGTGCGGGCGAGTTCACGCCACTGGGCGCGGTGACCGCGGACCTTGTCGGTCATGCGTACCCGGCGTCCGGCATGCTCGCTCAGCGCCCGGGCGATCAGTTCGGCGTCGGGTACGGCGTGGCTGGTCAGCACTTCGGTGGGGATCTCCCGGGCCTGTCCGAGGTAGTACTGGCTGACGAAGTCACCCAGCAGTTCCGGCTCCCCGAGATCGAGGCTGTTGGCGGGGCTGTAGTGCCGCGCCCCCAGCAGACGCCCCTGACGAATCGACAGCACCGAGATGCACAGGGCACCCGGCTGGGAGGCCAGGGCAAAGGCGTCGGCGTCTCCGCTGCCGGTATCCACCACCTGGCGCTGCTGCAGACGGCGCAGATCCTGCAACTGGTCGCGCAGACGTGCCGCTTCCTCGAAGTCGAGGGCCTGGCTTGCGGCCTCCATGTCGCGGGTCAGCTCCTGGCTGACCGATTCGCTGCGTCCTTCCAGGCACTGGATGGCGTGTTCGATATCGCGGCGGTAGTCTTCTTCGCTGATGTAGCCCACGCAGGGGGCGCTGCAGCGCTGAATCTGATACTGCAGGCAGGGCCGGGTGCGGTGTGCGAAGACGCCGTCCTCGCAGTTGCGGATACGGAACACCTTCTGCATCAGTGATAGCGTTTCGCGCACGGCGCCGCTGGAGGGATAGGGCCCGAAATAGCGGCCGTCATCGTGGCGGGTCCGTGCGCGCTTGTGTTCCAGAGCGGGGAAGGGATGACGGTCGGTGACAAACACAAAGGGGTAGGACTTGTCGTCACGCAACAGGATGTTGTAGGGCGGTCTGAGCTGCTTTATCAGGGTCTGTTCGAGCAGCAGCGCCTCGGTCTCGCTGTTGGTCACCGTGACCTGGATGTCGTGGATGCGAGCGACCAGCGCCTGAGTCTTGGTATTGAGTGCGCCGCGGAAATAGCTCGCCAGGCGGGCCTTCAGGCGGCGAGCCTTGCCGATATAGAGGGTATTGGACTGGTCATCGAACATCCGGTAGATACCGGGTGATTCGCTGACGGTCTCGAGAAAGCGTCGGGCATCGAAGGTCATGGTCTGGTAAGGCTCACCCTGTCACATCACGTCAGGGAGCTCATGCTACCAGAGCCTGGCGGGGGACGTATCGTCCCCGACGGCACATTGGGTAAGAGCCTCAGGCTGGCTGTTAGTCTTCCTTGAAGCCTTCGACCAGCCCATGCCGCAGCCCCAGGTGGGTCAGCGCCACGTCGGAGTTGACGCCGAGCTTTTCGAAGATGCGATAGCGGTAGGTGTTGACCGTCTTCGGGCTCAGGAACATGCGATCGGCGATGTCGGCTACGCGTTGGGCGTTGACGATCATCATCGCGACCTGAAGCTCGCGCTGGGACAACTGATCGAACGGATTTTCCTCGTGGTCGATGCGCGACAGTACCAGCCGTTGAGCGATCTCCGGGCTGACGAAGCGCTGTCCGGCGAACACCGCGCGGATGGCCTTGACCATCTCGTCGTGCTGGGAACCCTTGCTGATGAAGCCGTGGGCACCGGCCTCCAGCAGCCGCTGGGCAAAGGCTTCCTCGATAAAGGCCGTCAGCACAAGAATACGGATGTCCGAGGTCAGTCGGCGGATCTTGCGAGTGGCCTCGAGCCCGCCGATGCCCGGCATGCGAATGTCCATCACCACCACGTCGGGATTGAGGCGGCGAGTCTGAGCAATGGCCTCTTCTCCGTCCGCGGCTTCCCCGACGACATTGATGTCCTTCTCTGCATTGAGCAGATGAACGATGCTGGTGCGTACCAGGTGATGATCGTCAGCGACAAGAACCCTGATCAATGCCGATACTCCTGGAAAAGGTGAAAACTGGGATCATGGATTTGACCGAGGCGAGCCAATGCTCATTGCGGGGTCTTCTCATGATGATTCGCAGTAGACTGTCACAAATTGATCCTAAGGGGAATTGGGTCTCCGGGGGGCGACGGCGTTTTCAGCATAGCTGCATTGATAGTGTGCTATATCTCTGATAGCGGCGCGCCGCGGTATCGGGCGCTTGCCGCCCGGGACTGCTGCATGAGCCCCAACGTCCTGGTTGGCTTGATGTGATGCCGCCTGTCGCGTCATTTCATGTTACCAGCCGCAGGGCGGGTGTGCAGTGTCGTAGGCGTGAACCGGGCGCCGCCACGGCGAGACCATGGCGATGGACGGGCGAAACCGTCATGCGGACGCGCCGGCAGGCTATGCTGAACTTGACCGGCGTCAATGAAAGCACGATTGCGTCCACGACACGCCTTGATCTGGTGCGCACTGGCTGCGTAGTGCGGCCCCGTGTCCCGATCGAGTCCTCTGGATGGCCAGTCTGGCCAAGGTTGCGCCATGTCCTGTCCCCTGTATGAACAAGACTCCCTGCTCGCCGACAAGTTGCGTTTTCGCCTGGCGCGCCCCACCAGCGCCTATGACGTCCTTGGCTATCAGTGCACGGGGACACCTTGCGCCCCGCCAGGCGCGCGTGAAGCGGTCTGGGCCAGGGACGACTACCGTTGTCGCTTTTGTGGCTTTCGCAGCGCCAAGTATCAGCAGGCGGTGACCCTGGGGACTGACAGTCGCAATGTCGATGATATCGTGACGGCCTGTCTGTTCTGTGATCAGGTGAATCGCCTGGATCTGGTGCCTTCCATGCGTTCCGGTGTACTGGTGTGGCTGCCCGGCGTGACCCAGGCGGACCTCAATCGGCTGGCCCCCGTCATTTTTGCTGCGCGCCTCGACAGGCGGCTGCAACTGCGAGCACGCGCCCTGCTGGAGCGTGTGATGGAGGCGCGAACCGCCGCCAGAGAACGCTTCGGTAGCGACGATCCCCTGGCCCTGGTCGAGTTGCTGAGAGCGAGGGGAGAGGGGCGAGCGGACGGCCTGATGCAGCAAGGCTTGCGCCTTTTTCCGCTGGATCGGCGGGTCGTCGGTCAACAGGGGCTTTGCTTCAATCAGTTCCCGCAGATTCTGGCGTACTGGCGCTCGAGGAAGGGCCCGCTAGGGGGCGAGCGAATCGCCGAAGCGCTGGCGATGAGCGAATCGCGGCTGATGGCCGGGGGCGGTTCAGATGCCACCGCCTCTTCGGTTCCGTCGTCCTGACGTCCGTAGCTTGGTCAGTCCAGCGGCGCGTGGATGCGCTCGGGCAATCCGGCAGCGATGGGTTCGTCATCGAGCATCTCGATGTTGCCGCTGGCGCTCAGCATGAAGCGGGCGAGAAAAAAGGCGTCGGCATAGTAGAGCGTCGCCAGGTAGCGATAGACGTCTTCGTCATCGGCCGGGTCCTGGCGCGGCGCGTGACAGCTTCCGGCGACGATGGCCTGAATATCGGGATGGGCCGGGAGCAGCGGATCCTCGAGCGAATCGACAATATAGAAGGGACCGTCCGGCCCCCTGACGAAGAAGCAGAAGAAGCGCAGGTAGCCGAGCGCATTGGCAGCGCAAAGCTGGATCGGCTGGCGAGCGTTCAACTCGTGGATCGGCGGGGCAGTACCGGTCAGCCGGGTCAGCGGGCGCGGCGCGTGGTCTCCAGCCGCACCTTCCTCGACGAAGTACAGCGCCAGGCCCTGCATCCAGTCGGGATGTTGCAGGCGTATCAGGGTGGCGTCGGGGTACCAGGGCAGTCGGCAGGCGTCGGCCACCAGTCTGTTGTCGGCGAGATGCTTTCCATCAATACGGCTGCCGCAGGGCCAGTGGGACTCGACAAATGCCGGCCTGCAGCGCCGCCAGGGGTACTGCCAGGGGTTGCCTTCCAGGGTCGGGGCGAGAGCGCCGCGGGCAATCGCTGGATCGGGGTCCATGTCGTTGGGCGAGGTGCCTGCGCACTGTTCCTGGTCCCCATCCGCCGCAGGGGCGCGCAAGGCCGCCACCGCTTTCTCGATAACCGCGGTGGACTGACCCGCGCCTTCGAGCCAGGCAAGTATCCTGGGGTCGGCCACCGGGCCGTCCTCGAGGGCGCGTCCAGCGTCGTCGCGAGTGCATGTCCGGGTCAGACGTTCAGCGTATACCTGGGCGACGCTGCGTCCGTCGCGAGTTCGCATGGCCGCATCGGCGTTTCGCTGAATCAAGGCCAGCGCCAGTGGAAACTGGCCTAGTGACAGCGCGATCAGCACCGGTGCATCGCGGTCACGAGTGGCCATGTCAATATCGGCTCCGGCGTCTGCCAGCACGATAGCGATGTCCTTGTAACCGCCTTCGGCGGCCAGTTGCAAGGCGGTGACGCCTGGCTGTTCTGCGCAGGCATCGACCTCTGCGCCGGCGGCTACAAGCCGTTCGACCAGGGTTTGGTGATTGAACTGTACGGCCAGGTGCAGAGGGTGCCAGCCCTCGGCGTCGCTGGCGTCACAGTCTGCCCCCGCCATGATAAGCGTCTCGACCAGGTCCAGCGCGCCGCCGACACAGGCTAGGTGGAGCAGAGTGGGGGCTAGGGGCGCCTTGGCGCTTTCTCTTGTGGCAACGCCTGGCTCGGTTGCCTGCTCGATGTCCGCCTGCTCGATGACCCCCTGCCCGATGAGCAGGACCTTGGCCGCCTCGCTCGCGCCCTTGAGGCAGGCGAGCTGCAGGGCGCTCATGGCGTGCTTGTCGAGGACATCCACCGATACGCCGCCGAGATCCAGCAATGCCGTGACGACCTCGGCTCGATTGGCCAGGGCGGCCAGGTGAAGCGCCGTGCGTCCATCCGGGGTGGTGGCCTGCATGTCGGCCCCGTGGCGAGCCAGCAGCCTGATTGGCTCGGCATGTCCCTGATCGGCGCACAGGTGCACCAGGTTCCAGCCGGCAAAGGGGCTGCGACCAGGCCAGTGCAATGGGGTGTTCGGGTCGCTGCCGGCGCGTAGCAGTACCTCGGCACAGGCGACATGACCACCGGTCACCGATGCCTGCAGCGCGGTCTGATGGATCGGTTGCTCTGCCTTGGTGTCTTCTCGATGGTCTCTGGCGTCGAGTGTGGCAGTTGTATGGCAGAGCAGGGCCAGGGTATCCGGGTGGCCGTGCTCGGCGGCCAGGTGCAGCGCTGTGCGGCCGTCGCCGATCGCCGCGGCGGGATCGGCCCCGTGCTCGAGCAACAGCTCGGCCACCCTGGTGGCTCCGCGGGCGGCGGCGATGTGCAAGGGGGTGTGTTCGAAGTCGCCGAGCTTGCCTGACGGGACTCCCTTTGCGCCTTCCTTGCGCCAGGCATCCAGCCGTTCCCGGGCGCTGCTTTCCTTGCCCCAGTCCGCGGCGAGCGCGAGGGCACCGAGGTCGGCGCCGCGTTCAATCAGCCAGCGGGCTATTTCCGGATGATCATTGTAGGCGGCCAGGTGCAACGGCGTGGCGTCGTTGGCCAACCTGGCGTCGATCTCGAGTCCTTGGGCCACCAGCGCCTCGGCGGCCTTCACATGATTGCCGCGGGCGGCGAAGTGCAGATAGCTCCAGTGCGTCTGATGGGGGGCTGCCGGGTCGGCCCCGAGGGCAATCAGGTGGCTGATGGTGTCGGCTCGATCGTTGGCGATCGCCTGTTCCAGCGGGGTCTGACGGTTGGCGTTGGTGAGGTCGGGGCTCTGGCCGCGTTGCTGTATCAGGTAGTCGAGCACCCTGTGCTGGCCGGCGAGCGCGGCCAGGTGCATCGGTGTCTGGCCGTGGGGCGCTTGCTGTGCGTCCAGGCTGGCCCCTGCTTCCACCAGACGCTGCAGGCAGTCGACGGCTCCTGCCTGTGCCGCCAGGTGTACGGGGCGCCAGTGGTCCTCATCGGCGTGGTCAGGATCGGCACCGGCCGCCAGCAGCGGTTGCAACAGGTCGAGGCGGTTTTTCCAGACCGCCCAGAAGGTCGCGGTGCGGCCATCCTTGCGCGGTAGATCGACCGCCTCGGGCCTTCTAGCCACCATTGCCGCGATGATATCGGCGCGCTGGTAGAAGGTGGCCAGGATCAGGTGTGTCGGCTTGCGAGGGCTCTGGGTGACCACCGCTGCAGGATCGGCTTCCAGCAGCAGCAGGGTGAGGCAGAACTCCCGCAGGCGGGCAAGCTCCTTGGTCGTTGGCGGGCCTTCGCCGAGCACATCATGCCAGATCGCCAGCACCCGGGCCGCGCGATCCAGGTAGAGCAGGCGATAGGCGTTCCAGCGCGCGGCGTCCGGCGGGCTGGCAAGACAGTGCTCGGCTTCCCCCACCAGTTGGCGGACGCATTCGCGTACCGGGCGCTCCCGTTCCAGCCACTCGCTGGCCTGGGGCCAGTGGTGGAGTACCGCTTCGTGGACCAGGCGGACACGCCCGTGGCGTTCATCGATCAGCAGGCGCCGCTCGCGCAACGCCCGGGCCAATTGAAAGGCGTCTGTGGCATCCGCCGCGGGGAAGACCGTGGCGGGTAGCGTAAAATGCTTTTCGCCGACCTGGCGCCAATCCACCAGGCGACGTAGCAGGTCACCGACGACGCTATCCGACCACAGTGCGCCGGACGCCGCCTTGGCCTGCTCGAAGGCCTCATTGGCGAGTTGGGTGATGGCGCCTTCGATACTGTCGTGGCCCTCGGCGTTGGCGGTGTCCAGTACCCACAGGGGGGGCTCCCGCTGGCGGTCGCCCCCGTCGGGGGTACGAAGGTGACCGGTGGTCTGGAAGGCCTCGGAGCCAGACGCGCTCTCGGTGAAACCTGCTCTGGCGCTGGTGCCGAGCTCTTGGGTGTCGTCGTCGGCCTGGCGGTCCCCACTGCGGCCAAAGCTCGTGGTGATAGCGTCACCCAGGGACGCCGAGTCAGCGATGGTGGCTTCTTCGGCGAGCCGCAGGCCGTGCTCGTAGAGATTGCGCAGCGCCAGTGACAACAGCGGCAGCAGGCTGTCCTGGGCGTCGCCTCGACCATGATGGCCGCGAATCCGCTGGATATTGTCCTTGAGCCGGGCCACCAGGGCGTCGCTGATGGCCAGGCGTCCGGTCAGCCGAAAGGGCTTGCGAATAATTTCGTCGAGACTGTTGTCAGGAGGAAACGACATCCTCGTTACCTGGCCAGTGGCATGGAGTTCGTTGAGCAGACTGTCGCGCTCCACCAGCTCCTGACGGTTTCCCTGGAGGGTGACAAAGATGCCCAGACGCGGGGCCAGGGCGCGGCATGAATGGGCCGCGTGGAGCCACTGCACCAGCGGATCCCAGAACTCGGCTTCCTGCTGTTCGCCATACAGAGCGTCGACGATCTCCTCGAACTGGTCGAACCCCAGCAGCAGACGAGGAGGTCGAGCCAGGCGCGTGGTGGCGGCGTCCAGCAGCAGACACAACTCCTCGTTCAGGGCTTCGATACGCAGGTCCGTTGACGTCCTTCCCAGCAGACGGCGAGCTCGCCTGGCAGTTGGTTCATCGCACCAGCCGGCGCCTTCCAGGCGTTTCACGATGGCGTCGAAGAGCATTGTCAGCACGCATCTGTCGCCGCTTGCTGTGTCCGTGGCTCGGCTATCCGGGGCCAGGTCGGAAGGGCGCAATATGCAATCAAGGCAGCGATGATCGGCGCTGTCCGCTACCAGGGCACCGATGATGCCGGCACGCAGGAACGACGACTTGCCCGAGCCGCTTCCGCCCTCGACCCAGACCACGGGGACCCGGTCCTGCTGGTTCCAGCGCTGCTTGAGTTCCTCTCTCAAGGTGCTTCGCTGGTCGGAGCGCCCGCAGAAAAGCGCGTGGTCCCCGACGTCGTAGGACTCCAGACCCTTGAAGGGGTCTCGGTCCGACGCCGTCAGGGCCAGGTTCAGGTCCCGCTCCATGAAACGTCTCAATTCACCGATAAAGGCGTCCTGAGAATCGATGACACGAATGACGTGGCCGCGACGTTGCACGAAGGCAACCAGATTGATCAGTTGCTTGAGCTGCTGGGTGCGGTCTTCCAGGCGCCGGGTGATGCAGGCCGAATCCGTTCCGCACTTGTCCTGGCATTCATGAAAGTGACGATAGTTGCCCCAGGCGGCTTTCAGTGGCTCGGTGGTGTCCAGCAGTTCCCTCGGCCCGACCAGACACAGCAGCAGTGGCAGTGCGCGAGATCCGGCCGATGCCTCCTGGCGCTGTCGCTCGCGGTAGGCCAGGGTGGCCAGCAGTTCAAAGGTGGAACCGGTAAGGGCGAATCCACCACGGTCGGCCCAGGCGTTATCCCAGGGAATCACCAGGCCTGGGGTATCGCCGCCGTCGTCGGGCTTGATGGGATCGAGGACCCGCAGGTCATCGATGGGGTGCTGGCTTGCCAGAGGGCTACCGACCTTTTCACCGAAAAGGCAGATCACCCCTCTGCAGAGGGGATCCGAGGGGTGGGGAATCTGCTGCTGGGCCGGCACCGCATCATCGAAACCGTCTTCGGCGGTATCGACCTCCCAGGCGTAGAGCCGAAGGCCGTGATCGTCGGCGGCCTGGTGATGCAGCGTCTCGATCTCGTCCCTGCAGGCGCGGCGCAGGTAGGCCACGTCACCGGGTGACGCAAGAAAGATGCTGGGGTGTTCCAGCGACGGAAAGGTGTTTTCAGATGAACCGGATGAGCCGGCTGTCCCGGGAGGGGGGAGGTCGGTCGCTGTGGCGTTCGGGGGCTCGCGGGAGACGTCGCTCATGGGCTGGGTCCTGTCCCGGGCGTCAGGCCCACTGCGCCAGCAGTCGATCCAGGAAGGCAGGATCGACCACCGGTGGTGGCGTAGGCTTGGGCCGTGCCGGACTGACTCTGCGCAGACGACGTTGCGGACGCAGCGCCTGGGGCATGATCTCTCGGCTGCTGTCGTGCAAGGGGTTGCGGTCGAACTGGCCACGAAACAGCGGGTCGCTGCGGTATTCCGGTCGCCTGGCCAGGCGTGCCTCGTCGCCGGCGATCAGCAAAAGCATCTCGTCGAAATCCAGGTCGAGCAGCTCCTCCGGGCGCGGGAAGCCGGTCAGGGTCGCCAGGTCCATCGCCGCGTTCATGTTGGGTACGCCAAAGGACTGCACCACCCGACAGTTGTTGAGCATGGTCTGCCAGTCCTGGGGATACAGCTGTCGCAACTGGCTCATGTCCTGCCAGAAGCTCCAGGTCTGCAGGCCGTAGCCGCGCAGCAGGGTGATGGCCTGTCGCAGCTGCGGCAGAGGACCGAGCTGGGGCGCCTCGTCGAGCAGGAACAGGGTACGCAGCGCTGGCGCCCGGCGTCGGCGCACTACCGCCGCGATCAGTACGCCGATCCACAGTCTCAGCAGGCGGCCGTGGGATTCGAGCTTCTCGGGGGGAATCACCAGGTAGATCGACACCAGTTCCCCGCGGGTGACGTCGTCCAGCGAAAAGGTGGAGTCCTGGGTAGCCTCCAGTACCGCTTCACCGCGCAGGAAGCCGAGACTGTTCTGGGCGAAGGCCATGTAGCCGGCCAGGGTGGTCTCGGCCGGCAGAGTCAGACTGGCGGCGGTGGCTTCCAGGTCCGGATCCTGCATCTGGCGCATGCGCTCGGCCAGCTTGGCCAGCTCTTCGGTATCCTGGCTGACCATCTTGCGTAGCTTGCCGAGCAGCCCCTTGCGCTGTTCCGGCTGGCTGCGGATCAGGTAGAGCAGCAGACCATTGAGCACCTGCTGGGCGCGCTGCAGCCAGAAGCGGTCACGGCCGTCGAAGCCGTGTGACTCCATCATCAGCTCCGACAGCATGGCGATGTCATCGAGCTCGGTGCGTGAATTGGGGATGACGATGTCGGTGGGGTCCAGCCGATCTGCCGGCAGGTCGGTGATGCCCATGGGGTCGAGCACGATGACCCTGTGGCCCATCTGGCGGCGGCGACGGGCGGTCACCGCCGCGTTCTCGCCCTTGGGGTCGACCACGATCACCGGCCCCGGATAACGCAGCAGGGTGGGGATGATGCAGCCGGTTCCCTTGCCCGAGCCGGTGGGGGCAATGGTCATCAGATGGCCGCTGCCCTCGAACAGGATCGGATCGAGCTGCTCCTGGTTCGCGTTGGTGCTTGGCGCCCCGATGCGGAAACCGAACGGCTGATGAGGCTGACCCTGCTCCAGCGACCAGCCCACCAGCAGACCGTCCCCCTCCACCGATGACGGCAGGCGACGAGGGGGCAGAGGCGAATCATCCGGTACCAGGGTCATGGTGTGGGGTCCTCGTGGGCAGGCAAGGGGGCTCAGCGCAGGTAAGCTGATTCAGGGCAGGCGCACCGCGCCGATAAAGCGTTCCAGTCGCAGCGGCAGATCGTCGAGCAGGGTGCGGTCCTCCTCCATGTGGACCTCGCCGTCGCGCAGCACCGTGAAGTCGCAGTCCCACAGCGAGCGCCCGTAGACCACCGGTACCTGGATGTGCCAGGCGACGACCGGACTGTCGACGTCGCTGTTGAGGGAGCGCTGTTCAGCCAGATCCCCGCTGTGCAAGGTCATGGGGGCTGGCGCGTCGGCTTCGTCGTTGGCGCATACCACACGGGGGGGATAGCTCACCTTGGACAGCGCCTGACGGACCGCATCGAGCGCCTGAGGCGGCGGATCGGCATCGACCCAGGGAAAATAGTCGGCGGATTCCAGCACACGAAAACGGCCGCTCTCGGCACCTCCGATGATGAACCCGGTGAACAGGTGCAGGTATTCCAGCGCCGCGGCCGGGGAGGTGGCGGGGTCTCCATGGACACTGTTCAGTCGAAACAGCGCCTTGCTGGTCAGGTCCAGCGGCCAGACCCCGCTCTGGCCATAGATGAAGGCGAACAGGCCGGGGCCTTCTTCGGTCTCCAGCAGGACGTCGCAGAGCAGATGGCGGCGATAGCACAACAGCGGCATGGCGCGGATCGCCAGGGCGGTAAAGCACTCGCAGGTGGGCCGGATATCGTCGGCGAGCTGGGCCTGGGTCAGGTCCAGCAACAGCGGCAGACTGTCCTCGGGGGACAGCGTCTTCCAGTCCCCCGGGACGGGCGGCACGCTGGGAAAGGCCTGGTCTGCAGGCGTGAGGTGCTTCTCGAGAAATGTCTCCCAGCGATCTCGGTCCATGCAGGCCTCCGCCTGTATTGGGGCTACCGCTTCAGAAGCCCCGGTGGTGCAGCAGGGGCCGGGGGGCTGTCTTCACCCTAGATAGCCGCTGTCGTCTTGGCAACGGCTTCGGCGCCAAACAGAGCGGCAAAAATCTGGTGTCTCTCGATCATGAATCCCGTGTTCAAGGCGGCCAGGTCAGCAGGTACTTTTCCGACGGTCCTAGAATCCGGGCACCAGCTCCCGCTCGCTGTAGATCATGCTCCAGACCTTGAGGTCGTCGGCCATCGTCAGTTGCAGCTGACCGAGCAGACGACGGACCACGGGGCGCTCCGGTGTGTTCAGGCGAGAGGTCAGCTTGCTGCCCAGGCGCTTCAGGCGTTGACTCATGCGCCGGGACTGCTGAGCGGCGGCACGTAGATCGCCGGTTGCGCGGATGCCGAAGATGGCCGCGCCCAGCACCGGCAGAAAGCCGCCGAGCAGGGTGGCTACGGGCTTGTAGAGCTCCACCGGAAGTGCCGGACCGTTGAGGTAGACCAGATAGCACACCAGGTACAGGACGCCACTGGCCAGCGTCAGCCAGAGCGCCCCCTTCGCCAGGTACTCGAGGCGATCGTCCTGAGTCTCCAGGCGCTCGGCGGTTTTTTGGTGATAGCCGATCTGGCCGTCGATCTCTTCGTGCAGGGCCACGTCCAGGGCCCGCCTGAGGCTATCACCGGAGACGACGGCGTCGGGTGGGCCGATTTCCCGCAGTGAGCAGCGCACGTACCAGGGAATCCAGTCGAAGCGACCGTTGTCCACCGGCGGCTCGGCGGCGCCGACGGGTGAGGTACCGATCAGCAGCGATAGCCGTGCCGGTCGGATCGCCTCGGCCAGGCTGCGGTAGGCCAGCCAGCGGCTCTGCCACTGCCCACGACGCCCGAGCCAGGTGATGAGCAGGATGCTGGCGATGATCGCAAGCTCCGTGCTGACCAGCAGCGCCTTGACGCCCTTGCTGTCCCACGCCAGCACCGCCAGCAGACCTACCAGCACGGCGAGCGCTGCCAGCAGGAAGTTGGTGGTGTAGGCGCTGCGAAAGCGGTGAGCGTAGTCGATGGCGCGATTGTCTGCGGCGATCCAGCGTTGTCGCAGGCGCTGGTCCAGGGTCGCCTCGTAGCTATCACCGCCAAGATGGTGTGCGGCTCTGAGTGTTTCCTTCCAGGCTCCGCTGCGTTCACGTTCAAGCCCGAGGTCGACCGATGCGGCGAAGGGTACGTCGCGCACCAGCAGGGCACGCAGCCACTCATGAACACAGTGACGGGTGCGCGGCCGTGGGGACTGGCGGGCAAAGTCGCCAAGGCCCTTGAGCGGGCAGCTGGCGTCGTCGGGGCCGCGGCCCAGCAACAGCAGCTGCTCGAGTCGGTCGTTCAGTAGCTGGCTGATGTCACCTGGCGTCAGGGCTTTCCAGTCGCCGTCGTCGAGGGGCTCGACGACGTGTTCTCGGGGGACCCACAGGTGCAACTGGCCCTGCAGGTCGAGCCGCAGTGTGATCAGGCCACGCAGGCGTGCCTCGTCGATGATCTCGGCGGTACCTCCACGCCCTCGGGAGGGCTTGCCGTCCCATACCGCCAGCAATACGTCGGAATGCGCCAGCACCAGATGGCCGGCCGCCTCGTAACCGGCTTCCCGCTGATCGCCGGGCTCGCCGAGGTCGAGTTCGGTACAGCTGGTCACCGCCGGATGCTCGAACCAGCGCCAGTAGTCGGCCAGGGCGTCGCCATCGAAGTCGTCGGCGTATTGCCGACGTCGAAAGGGCAGGATCAGGTTGATCTCGTAGCCACGTGAGGCCGCCGCCTCGGCGACCAGCCGGTCGGCTCCCTCGGCGATGGCGCTGGCCAGTCGCATGCAGGCAGGCTCATCGGCATAGAGGCCGGGTTCGGCCTGTTCTCCCAGCCGGCGCGTATCGGTGGCGAGGCGTTCGAGTATGTCCTGGGCCGCCTTGCCCAGCGCATCATGGTCGGCCTCCGCCAGGTCCTTGGGGCGGTGCCCGGTCACGCCCACGCGCAGGGTGAGTCGAGGGGTAAGATAGGCATTGTCGGTCACGGCGTGTCTCCGGGCTCGTCGAAGGGATCCTCTGGGGATCGCGTCGTGGCTTACTGGAGCATAGGTGAGGTCGCCTCGTTTCGCCGGCCAGCGAGTCTGACGGCAGGCTGCTGGCGTCCAGGGCGAGCGTCTGCGGGACCAGGCTCAGGCCGGTGATGTCAGGGCGATGCAGGATAAGTCCCAGGTCCTGTGGGTAGGCGCCATGATCTTCCGCACACGCCTGCAAAGCCCCCTTGCACTGGCACCTCGTCATGGCCGACGTTGGTGGAGCATCGACCAAAGTCTCGTCGTCACTTCCTTGCATGGGCCAGTGGGGACAACTAGATTCAGTCTCGGTGGTATGACACGTATACAGTCGCCCAGGCATGGAGCCTGTCGATTCGATTGCGTGCATCCACCTTGCACACTCCACACGCCACAAGAGCCCGGGAGAACAACAAGATGCGCCCCAATCACTGCCAGCCGCCCGCCCGCTTCATTCGTCGTAGCCTGATCGCCGCCATGGTCGGCGTCAGTCTGTCGGCGGCCGCCCAGGCGGAAACGCTGACCTTCGCCCACGTCTACGAGACTTCGGAGCCTTACCACGAGTGGGCCGTCTGGGCCGGCGAAGAGATCGAGAAACGCACCGATGGCCGCTACTCGGTGGAGGTGCACCCAGCCTCTTCACTGGGCAAGGAAGCCGACATCAACGAGGGGCTGAGCCTCGGCACCGTCGACCTCATCTTTACCGGCAATCAGTTCGCCGGCCGTTCCTACGGTCCCATCGGCATCGCCGGTGCGCCCTACATGTTCCGTGACTTCGATCACTGGCAGGCCTACGTCGACAGCGACCTGTTCGCCGAGATCGCCCAGGGCTATGAGGACGCTACCGGCAACGTGCCGCTGGCGATGAATTACTACGGCAAGCGCCACACCACGTCCAACGAGCCGATCAATACGCCGGAGGACATGCAGGACCTGAAGATCCGCGTCCCCAATGCGCCGATGTACATGATGTTCCCCGAGCAGGTCGACGCCAATCCCACGCCGATCGCCTTCGCCGAGGTCTATCTGGCCCTGCAGCAGGGTGTCGTCGACGCCCAGGAAAACCCGCTGCCCACGATCAAGGCCAAGGCCTTCTACGAGGTGCAGGACGTCATCAACCTGACCGGTCATATCACCGACTCCCTGATCACGATTGCCGGCGGTCCGCTGTGGAATCGCCTGTCCGAAGAGGATCGGCAGATCTTCCGCGACGTCTATGAAGAGGCCGGCGAGAAGATCACCGCCGACATCGTGCAGCAGGAGCAGGACCTTGTGGCCTGGTTCGAGGAGCAGGGCGTCACCGTCAACGAGGTCGACACCGCACCGTTCCGCGAGGCGGTGATGCCGGCTCACAACGGTGACGCGGCGACCTGGGACCAGGAAACCTACGATCGCCTCCAGGCTATCGGCCAGTAAACGACGGAGGGGAGGGCGCCGTGCGCCCTCCCTCGGGAGATCCTTCATGACCCGATCTGACGTGAGTGACCCTGGCGTCGAACACGAGACCACCAGCGCCTTCGAGGTGCCCGATGACGACGACCGGATCCGACCGGGTGACTACGGCATCGAGGACTATCTGACGCTGGTGGTCTTCTGGCTGCTGGCGTTGGACGTCTTTGTTCAGTTCTTCAGTCGCTACGTGCTCGGCAACTCCATCGCCTGGACCGAGGAGATCGCCCGCTACCTGCTGGTAGCGGTGGGCTTTCTCGGCAGCGCCATGGCCGCCCGCAAGGGCTCGCATATCGCCGTGGAATTCTTCTATCGCTACCTGTCGGAGCCCACCGCCCGGGTCATGTGGACCCTGGTGGATCTGGTGCGTATCGCCTTTCTCGGCATGCTGGCCTGGATCACCTGGCAGCTGGCCCAGCGCACCAACTCGATGATGGTGTCGGTGGACCTGCCCAAGAGTCTGCTCTATTACGTGGTGCTCTTCGGGGTGGTGCTGATGCTGGTGCGCTCGATCCAACTGGCGGTGCGTCACTGGCGCACCGGCGAGAGTGAATTGATGTGTCGCGATGAAGACGACTGAGCGCCTCGAACAAGGAACAACCCCATGACTGAAGCAATGATCAGTGCCCGGCGCGGATCGCCAGTGCCCCCGGTGGTGGCGGCACTGGCGGTCGTCGGCTGCATCGCGCTGGCGTTTTTCGAGAACTACCTTTCGTTTCTGTTTGCCGCCCTGTTCACCCTGCTGGTCTGCGGGGTGCCCATCGCCATCAGCCTGGCCGGCTCCTGCCTGATGTACGTTCTGCTGACAGGACGCGTGCCCGACGTGGTCGTGGTGCACCGCATGGTCAATGGCATCGACAGCTTCCCGCTGCTGGCGATCCCTTTCTTTATCCTCGCCGGCAACCTGATGAACAACGGCGGCATCACCACCCGCATCTTTGACTTCGCCAAGGCGCTGATGGGCTGGATGCGTGGGGGCTTGGGCCACGTCAACGTCGGTGCCAGCATCGTCTTCTCGGGGATGTCCGGTGCCGCCGTGGCCGATGCCGGTGGCCTCGGCACCATCGAGATCAAGGCCATGCGCGACGCCGGCTACGATCAGGAGTTCGCCGTAGGCATCACCGCAGCGTCTTCGACCATCGGCCCGATCATTCCGCCAAGCCTGCCCATGGTGATCTATGGGGTGATGGCGTCGGTCTCGGTGGGGCAGCTATTCGCCGCCGGCCTGGTGCCGGGCCTGCTGATGGGTCTGACGCTGATGGTGATGATCACCTGGCTGTCGCGGCGTCGCGGCTACCAGCGCGATGCACGGTTCTCGGTCTCGGTGCTGGGCAAGACGTTCTCGCGGGCCTTCCTGTCGCTGCTGACCCCGGTGATCATCGTCGGCGGCATCGTCACCGGTGCCTTTACCCCGACCGAGGCGGCGATCGCGGCGGTGGTCTATGCGCTGATTCTGGGGGGACTGGTCTACCGTACCCTGACCTGGCGGCGACTGTTGAAGGTCAGCATGGAAACCATCGAGACCACCGCGGTGATCCTGTTCATCGTTGCCGGCGCCTCGATCTTCGCCTGGATCCTGACCAGCAACCAGGTCACCCAGCACGTCATGGGACTGCTGGGGCCCTTCCAGGACAATCCCATTGCCGTGCTCCTGATCATCAATCTGGTGCTGATCGTGGTGGGCTGCTTCATGGAGACCATCGCCGCCATTACCATCCTGGTGCCGGTGCTGCTGCCGGTAGCGGTGGCCTCCGGGGTGGACCCGGTGCACTTTGGTGTGATCATGGTGCTCAACCTGATGATCGGCCTGTTGACCCCGCCGGTGGGCATGGTGCTCTACGTGCTGTCGCGGGTGTCGCATATCTCCTTCGAGAAGTGCATGCGCGGCACCCTGCCTTTCCTGATCCCTCTGGTGGTGGCGCTGTTGCTGGTGACCTTCATTCCGGCGATTTCGCTGTGGTTGCCGACGCTGGTCTACCGCTGAGTCCCGGGTCGCCGCTGCGGCGGTGACGCGGTATGGCCGAGTCAAGGCGGCGCCGAGCGATCGGCGCGCGCCTTGCGGCCCTTATCCCCCTCACAAGGAATCCCCATGAGTGCCAGTCAATACGAGGCCTGTCGGGTCGATTACAAGGATCTGCATCGCTTTATCGAACAGGCGCTGGCGGCTGCCGGCGCCGATCAGGCCTCCCGGGAAGCGGTGGCCAAGGCGTTGGTCACGGCCTCGCTGATGGGCACCGACAGCCACGGCCTGAGGCTATTGCCGCACTACCTCAACGCCCTGCAAGGCGGGCGGATCAAGGGCAGCCCGACGCCGAGCATCAAGCAGCGTCTGGCCGGCACTGCGGTACTGGACGCCGATGATGGCTTCGGCCACCTGGCCGGGTATCGGGCCATCGATCATGCCGTCAGCATGGCCCGGGAGGTCGGCATCGGTGCGGTGGCGGTCGGCAACTCGTCGCACTTCGGTGCCGCCGGCTGCTACGCCCTCGCCGCGGCAGAGCAGGGCATGCTCGGCATGGCCTTTTGCAATTCCGATCCGTTCGTCCTGCTCCACGGTAGTCAGCGGGCCTTCCACGGCACCAATCCGATCGCCTTCGCTGCACCGGTGGCCGGCGAGGATCCGTATCTGCTGGACATGGCCACCAGCTCGGTGCCCATGAATCGGGTGCAGCAGTATGCGGCCATCGGACGGCCCTTGCCGGCGGACATCGCCGCGACCAGCGACGGCAGCACGACCACCGATGCCCGCCAGGTCAGCGCCTTGTTGCCGGTAGGTGGCGCCGGCTTCGGTTTCAAGGGGGCCGGGCTCGGTGGCATGGTCGAGGTGCTGAGTTCGACCCTGGCCAACATGGTCCACGGTTTTCGCGTGCTGCCGATGGGCGGGCCGGACATGTCGACTCCGCGCGGCGTCGGCCACTTCTTTCTGGTGATGGACCCGGGCGCCTTCGAGGAGCGCAGCGCCTTCGAGCGTCGCCTGGCCGAGTACCTCAAGGATCTGCGCCAGATGACGCCGGTAGAGGGTCAGCGGGTGCTGGCGCCGGGGGATCGCGAGTGGCAGACCCGCGATGAGCGCAAGCAGACCGGCATTCCCCTGGACCATGCCCAGCGCGATCAGTATCGCCAGATCGCCGAGCGCTTTGCGCTGACGGCGCTGACCGAGCACTGACCGAGCGCCGTCGAGGCTTGGCCTGGCCCGGGGGGTGAGTGTGCCGCAGTGACGCCTTGCTGCCCAGGGGGTGCGCCTTGCAGTACCATGTGCGCCGTGTCCCGGAGACGCTCCGGGTGATGGATCGAGGGAGACCCGCGTCGATGAGCAAATATCGGGTGGAGCGCAAGACGCTGTCCGAGCAGGTGGCAGAACAACTGGAGGCTGAAATCCTCGAAGGGCGGCTGGGCGAGAACGATCAATTGCCGTCCGAACGTGAATTGATGGAGCAGTTCGGGGTCGGGCGCCCGGCGGTGCGGGAGGCGCTGTTCTACCTGCAGCAGCTAGGCTTGATCGCGATCAACAGCGGCACCCGGGCACGGGTTATCCGGCCCACCGCCGAGGCCGTGATGGCGAGGCTGTCCGGGGTCACCCGGCAGTTGTTGGCCAAACCCGAAGGGCAGCAGTACTTTCAGGAGGCCCGGGCGCTTTTCGAGGTCGCGCTGGCCCGTCAGGCGGCGCAGCACGCAAGCGATGAGGAGATCCAGGCGTTGCGCGACGCTCTGGCTCATCAGCGTTCGGTGATCGGCGATGAAGCCGCCGTCAAGCGGGCCGATAACGACTTTCATGGCGTCCTGGCGAGTATCGGGCACAACCCCATCTACGACGCCATCCATCAGGCACTATCCGAGTGGCTCGATGACCGTCGCGCCCTGGCGCTGCAGCAGCCCGGGGAGGACCTGGCTGCCCTGGAGGCCCACACCGAGATCGTCGAGGCCATCGCCGCCCGGGACCCGGAAGCCGCCGAGGCCGCCATGCGACGGCACCTCGATCGTCACTACGGCACCTATATGCAGCTCAAGCAACGCCTCAAGAGTCGCCAGGACGACGCCTGAGCCTGAGGGAGCGGAAACTCGCGTGCTGCACCGGGCAGCGAGAACGGCCTTGGGCCAGAAACGTGAGCCGTAGCCATACGCCGCCGCCGGATGACATCCGGCGGCGGCGTGTTATTGAAGGGTGCCTTGTTGGAGTGATCCGCCAGTTTGCCCAGGACGTTGTCAGGTCGAGGACAGGGACGAGGTCGACGCGGAAGCCGTCGAGGGGAAAGCGCTGGCCAGGCGTGGTACGTCCCGACCCTGGCGGGCGGCCATCTGTACCACCGGCGCCAGCCTTCGCTCCAGCTTCTGGGGATGATTCTGGGCGATATCGGCCAGTCGGTGGTCCAGCCATGGATTGCGGAAACGATCCAGAATGCTGTCGACGTAGTCCTCGAGTTCCATGCCCGGAAGTTCCTGATCGAGCACCGGTACCACCTCCTGGCGCAGCATCTTCTCCAGTTCGTCTCCCAGGCGGGGGTCGTCTATCGCCTGGCGAACCAGTGTCACCTCCTCGCCGAGACCGAGATCCATGACGCGAGCGACCAGCCAGGTATGAGCCAGGTTCAAGAGGTGCAGCTTGCGCCGCTCGAAGGGACGGATATCGTCGACCAGATGTACGTCCGGGTGGGAGAACGGCATCACCAGCCCGGGCGTTTGCTGAATCGCCCAGAGGCCATAGGGCTCGGCGACGGCGCCCACCGGATCCAGCTCGGCGGAGACGATGCGGTCCACCAGGGTCACCGCCCACACGCAGTCCCGCTCGAGCCATGCCATGAAGCCATCGTCGTCGTAGTGGGCCTGTGCCAATTCCAGGATGACGTCCTTGAGCTTGAGGGCGTTGTCGGTCAGAAGCTCGCATGGCAGCAGGGTGACGCCGGGACGGCCGGCGTCGAAGCGGGTCTTCAACAGGTGCGTCAGCTTGGCGGGGAAGCTCTCGGGGCAGTCCCGCCGTGGGCCATCGCCCGCCGGGACCTGATAGCCCGCCTCGGAGGTGTTGGAGACCACGTGAGTTACCTCATCGCGAAAACGCCGCTCCACTTCTGCCCAGGCTTCGCTGGCAACCAGCGCGGTGGTGATGCTGTCGACCTGATGGGTGGTATCGATCAGTTCGCCATCACGTCGGCCGCGCATCTTGACCGGGTAGACCGGGTCCCTGGCCAGGGCGTGGGCCTTGGTTCGCCCGGCCGCACGGTTTGAGCTCTGTACCGCAATGATACGGATATCACTGCCGTGTTCGTCCCGGGCCTGGCTGGCGAACAGGTCGACGTGGGCCAGCAGAAAACGGCCGATGCCGAACTGCATCAGGGTGACGGTGGTTGCGTTTTGCATGTTGCCAGTCTCTCTCAAGGGAAGCTCACAGGCTCTTTCACAGGAACGCTCACAAGGACACCCCGCGCTTCCAGGGAATGAAGTCGTGCTGGGCCAGCCCCACGGCGCGGGTGGTGTAGCGCCCAGACGCGGTCTCGATGCACAGCGCCAGCAGGTCATCGGCGAGCTCGTCGATGGAGGCCTCGCCCCGGATCACTGCTCCGCTATCGAAGTCGATGATGTCCGCCATGCGGCGGGCCAGGTCCGAGTTGCTGGCGACCTTGAGGGTCGGTGCAACGGGGTTACCCGTGGGCGTGCCGAGCCCGGTGGTGAAGATCACCAGGTTGGCGCCGGAGCCGACCAGAGCGGTAGTGGACTCGACATCGTTGCCGGGACTGCACAGCAGCGCCAGGCCGGGTCGCGTGGCGGTCTCGGTGTAGTCGAGGACCTCGACCACCGGGCTGTCGCCGCCTTTCTTGGCGGCCCCGGCGGACTTCATGGCGTCGGTGATCAGACCATCGCGGATATTGCCCGGCGAGGGGTTCATCGAGAAACTCGCGCCGACGGCGTCGGCGTGGCGCTGGTAGGCCTGCATCAGCGACGAGAAACGTTCGGCGGTGGCGTCGTCGACGCAGCGCGACAGCAGTTCGTGCTCGACCCCGCAGAGCTCGGGAAATTCGCTGAGGATGCCGCTGCCGCCAAGGGCAACCAGGCGATCGATGACACCGCCCACCACCGGGTTGGCCGACAGACCCGAGAAGCCGTCGGACCCGCCGCACTCCACCCCGATGCGCAGGGCCGATAGCGGCGCCGGCTGGCGGGTCACCTGGTTGGCCTCGCGCAGGCCATCGAAGATGGTGCCCAGGGCCTGTTCGATCAAGGCGTCTTCGCTGGTGCTGGCCTGTTGCTCGAGGTAGTGCACCGGGCGCAGGCCCTGCGGGTCCTTGCTTGCCACCGCCTGCTTGAGCATGGCGATCTGGGCCTTCTGGCAGCCAAGGCTCAGCACCGTGGCGCCGGCCACGTTGGGGTGGGTGATATAGCCCGCCAGCAGGTTGCACAGCGCCTGGGCGTCGTCGTCGGTGCCGCCACAACCCAGGGTATGGGTCAGAAAACGCACGCCATCCACGTTGGGAAAGGGCGAGGAGGGAGGCTCGGTCACATGGCTCGGGCTATCGCCATGAAGCATCTGGCGTGCCATCTGCTTGTAGTCGCGGAAAGGGTCGTCACCCAGGGCGTCCGCCACACACTGGCGAAGCACCTCGATATTGCGGTTCTCGCAGAACACCAGCGGCACCACCAGCCACAGGTTGGCGGTGCCCACGCCACCGTCCGGACGATGGAAGCCATCGAAGGTGTGATCCTCTAAGGCGGAAACGTCCGGTGCCTGCCAGTGTTCCCGGCGGGTGACCGGGGTATCCGAGTGGGTGAAGTGCTCCAGGTTGTCGGTGCGGATCACGCTGCCACGGGCGATCGCCCGGGTGGCCCGGCCGACGGTGACGCCGTACATGGTGACGGTGTCACCGACGGCCAGATCCTCGAGGGCGAACTTGTGCTTGTGGCGGATGGCTTCCACCAGCGTCAGGGTGTCGGCACCCTCGTCGATGCGGTGCCCCTGGGGCAGGTCGCGCAGGGCGACACGCACATTGTCGGCAGGATGGACCCGCAGGCTTTCCTGGGCGGGCTGGTCGCTGGCGATGGTCGCGTTGGACGACGCTTCCTTGTTCGATGCAGCGGTGGTCGATGACTGTGTGGACATGGGACGGTCCTCGGCAAAGGCGTTGACGTTGTTATCGTGACGGCCTGGTGATCGGGTGCAGCAGATGACGGTGGGTGCCGTACGCCGCCTGGTGAAAGAGTGTTCGGTGCCCGTCGAAGGGGGCGCCGGTGCTGGCGCCGACTTATCGATCGAGGTGAATCATCGCCTTGATCACGCCGGCCTCACCGCCGCACCACACCGGCATGGTCTCCGGCAGGGCCTCGAGCTTGGCGCGATGGGTGATCATCGGGCGCACCTGGATACGGCCTTCTTCCAGCAGTTCGGTGACGCAGTCGAAGTCTTCGCGGGTGGCGTTGCGGCTGGCGAGCAGGGTCAGTTCTCGGCCGTGAAAGCTCGGGTCGTCAAAGCGAATGTCTGACTTGACGATGCTGACCAGTACGTAGCGGCCGCCGTGTCCGGCCAGGCCGAAGCCGGCCTCCATGGCGCTCGGGTTGCCGGTGGCGTCGAACACCACGTCGGCCAGTGCGCCGTCGTTGAGACTGGCCAGGCGCGCCTGCGGATCGTCCTCGCCCACTACCAGGGTCTGCTCGAAGCCGAGCGCTTCGCGGCAGAAGGTCAGGCGTTCGGCGCTGGTATCGAGCAGCAGTACCCGTGCACCGCGGGCCCGCGCGACCTGGGCGACGCCGATGCCGATGGGGCCGGCGCCGACCACCGCCACCAGTTCATCCGCTTCCACCGCGGCCCGGCGCACCGCGTGGGCACCGATGGCCTGGCACTCGATCAGTGCCAGCTCGTCTGGTTCCAGTGCCGGGCAGGCCACCAGATGATCGACCGGAACCTTCAGCCACTCGGCCATACCGCCGTCGCGATGGACGCCGATCACCTGCATCGCCTGACAGCAGTTGGTCTTGCCGCGCCGGCAGGCGCGACACTCGCCACAGTGCAGGTAGGGGATCACGTACACCGGCTGGTGCTCGAGGCGGGCACGGGTCGCCTCGTCCACGTCGTCGGCAAGGGCCTCCACCGTACCGGCCAGTTCGTGCCCCAGCACCCTGGGGTATTCGAAGTAGGGCTGGTTGCCGCCGAAGGCGTGGATATCGGTGCCGCAGACCCCGATGCGCGAAATGCGCACCAGGGCCTCGCCGCCGGCAAGCTCGGGGCGGGGGCGCTGTTCCAGGGCCATCTGCCCTGGTTCAACGCACACCGCCACGGTCATGGGCACGTCGCGCTGGCTCATGCGTCCGAATCCGCCACGACCTTCTGGGTCTGCACCCCGAGGCCCTCGATGCCCAGGCGCATGGTCTGACCCGGACGCAGGAACACCGGCGGATTCTGGCCCAGGCCGACACCAGGCGGCGTGCCGGTGGAGATGACGTCGCCTGGCTGCAGGCTCATGAAGCGGCTCAGGTAGCTGATGAGGTAGGCCACCTGATAGACCATGGTGCGAGTATTGCCGTCCTGGTAGCGCTTGCCGTCGACCTCGAGCCACAGGTTCAGCGCCTGGGGATCTTCCACTTCATCCGGGGTCACCAGCCAGGGGCCGAGGGGACCGAAGGTGTCGCAACCCTTGCCCTTGTCCCAGGTACCGCTGCGCTCCAGCTGGAATTCCCGCTCGGATACGTCGTTGATCACGCAGTAGCCCGCCACATGCTCGAGGGCGTCGGCTTCGTCGATATAGCGACCGCCCTTGCCGATGACCACGCCGAGTTCGACCTCCCAGTCGGTCTTGGAGGAATCGCGGGGAATGATGACGTCGTCGTCGGGGCCGCAGATGGCGCTGGTCCACTTGTTGAAGATCACCGGCTCCGGCGGCACCTCGGCGCCACTCTCGGCGGCGTGGTCGGCGTAGTTGAGGCCGATGCAGATGAACTTGCCGACCTGGCCGACGCAGGGGCCGATGCGGGTGTCGGCGGGAACCTCGGGCAGGCTTTCCAGATCGAGGCCGGCGATGCGCGCCAGGCTGTCACGTCCGAGGGCCTCTCCGGCAACGTCATCGATGACGCCGGACAGGTCACGGACACGTCCGTTGGCGTCGAGAATACCGGGAGCTTCCTGGCCGGGGGCGCCGAATCGCAGCAGTTTCATGGGGTGTCCTTTGTCGTTGATTGGATGGATAAGGTCGAAGGATAGGGTCGATGGATTGATGTCGTTGTGTCGTCTTTTACTTCAGCCAGCCGCCATCGATGATCTGGCTGGTGCCGGTGACGTTATATCGCGCCGACGTCATGGCATTGCGTCTACTGATGTCTTCACGCTAGCCAGCCGCCGTCGATGATCTGGCTGGTGCCGGTGCCGTTATATCGCGCCGACGTCATGGCATTGCCGTCGATCAGTGTCTTCACGCCAGCCAGCCGCCGTCGATGATCTGGCTGGTACCTGTGGTATACGCCGATTCATCCGAGGCCAGATAGACGGCCAGTGCGGCTATTTCCTCGGGCCTGCCCAGGCGTCCCATTGGCTGGCGGTCGAGGAAGGCCTGGCGCACCTGGGCTTCGTCCTGTCCCTGAGCCTCGGCCTGGGCGCGAATACGCTGCGCCAGGGAGGGCGACTCCACGGTACCCGGACAGATGGCGTTGCAGCGGATGCCGTGGGTCACGTAGTCCGCCGCCACCGAGCGCGTCAGACCGATGACGGCGGCCTTGCTGGTGCCGTAGGCAAAGCGTCGGGCAACACCTTTAAGGCTGCTGGCGACCGACGCCATGTTGATGATGCTGCCACCACCGGCCTCCAGCATACCGGGAAGAAAGGTCGAGATGGTGTGGTACATGGCGGTGACGTTGATCGCCATGGAGCGATCGAAGTCCTCGATGGAGCACTCGAGCAGGCTGCCGCTATGCACGTAACCGGCACAGTTGAACAGGATGGTCGGTGTCGGAATCTTCGCCCCCAGCTCGGCGATCGCCGCAGGGTCGGTCACATCCAGGGTGTGGCAGCGGACACCCCGGCGATCTGCCAGATCCTCGAGCTTGGCCGGATCGAGGTCGGTGGCGTGGACCTCCGCGCCCTCGGCGATAAAGCGCTCGACGGTGGCGCGACCGATGCCCTGGCCGGCGGCGGTGATCAAGGCGGTCTTTCCTGACAGACGCATGATGTCTCCTGTTGGCAGGGGCGACGAGGTTGTTGTCATGGCGGCGAAACATCAGGTGTCGTAGTGACGAAGGCCTGGTGCTCTCCCTCTAGCTGAAGCCTGCTGGTGCCGCGAGTTTTCGCTAGGTGGTATGACAGGCTGCTAGCATGACGTTATCCGTAGTATGGCGCAGGTTGGCTGGATTGCAATTGGCGCCAAGGGCCGACTTTGGTCGCAAGGGATCAAGAGTGCCGGGGTAGCGGAATATGGCTGATAGCAAAGAGCGGGGACGGATATCGCTGGTCCGCGGGAAGAGGGCGCCGAGAACATAAAAAAAGGCGGCCGGGGAGGGCCGCCAGGAGGGCAGGGAACGCAAGAAGGATGGCGGATATCGCTGCCGAGAGACATCCTTCTCTCGGGGCAGCCCCTATGCCACTTCTGGACTCCGGGGCGAATCCAGTGGCTCGCCGGTAGACGTACCCTGCAAGGCCACAGGGTGACGCAGGGTCACCGCCATCGCTTCATGCTCGGTGGTGCCAGGTGCTTGTCTTGCCGGCCTTCGTGCTACTGGGTATCGGGTGTTTATATGTCTATACGGCCGGCTGCGGTTCGCATGTGCACGTACCGCACGTTTCTACATAGCACCTTTCATTGGCACCTTTCATTGGCACCTTTAGGCACCATATTCCAGATGGTCCCCGTTCCTGACTCTGACTCCCTGGCCGATGGTTCAGGCCCTGGACTGTCGGAACGGGGCCAGACAGGCGATCAGCCGTCGTTGCCAAGCTGGGACTGGGTGCCGCCACCGGCGTCGTCGCCGGCGCCCTTGCCGGCGGTCAGTACCGGGTAGTACTGGGTAAAGACGAAGTCGTCGGCTGCCGCCGCCGCGTGGCAGGCGTTGCAGGCCGCGGTGGGGAAGGGCGCCGCTGTCTCCTTGAGACTCGAGTGGTCCGGCGTCGAGAAGCTGTAGTAGGCCCAGTTGCCGGGTTCATCCGGGAAGTGCTCGCTGCTCTTGATGGTCGCCTCGAGGCCGATGTATTCGCCCATGAAGTAGCCGTTGCCGCTGGCCGCCTGCTTGCTGCCGACGCTGATCAGCTCCTTGATCATGATGGCGCCATCGCGGAATTCACCGGTTTCCTTCCAGTGGTCCCAGCTTTCCGGATCGATGTAGACGGCGTGGAACTCGGGAAAAGGCGCCTTGCCGTTGTTCATGTCATTGGGCGTGAGCGGGGTACCGACGAACACCCATTCGCGGAAGCCGGTGGGGCGCGTGAGCTCCCCGTCGGTGATCTCGAAGTAGGTCTCGGCGACCGCGTCAAAGGCGATCAGGCTGGCGCCCATGGCGGCGGCGAAGGCGGTGAGACGGGAAATCCTGAGCATGGTCTGTCCTCCTTGGTCACCGAGGCGCACCTGGACGCATCCATCCACGGGTGCTGCGCTGACGGCGACGAGTCACGGCAAGGGCGGCGCAGGCTTCTTGGGTGGCCTTTGGCTTGCTCCCTGTCCTTTATCCGGGCCTTGAGGCCCTTGTCTGATGATGGTCGATGTTCCTTGGTCCCCTCGCTCGCGCGAGTGCAGCGATGACGTTGCCGGTCTTGTTCCTGACCTTGCGTTGTTCCTGATCTTGCGTTCGCGATGCAACGCGCCTTGCGCAAGAACAACCGTCATATGTCGAAACACTGACTGACATCGGCGGGAGGGGTCTTGAAGGTATATGTCAGGCCCATGTCACTCGCCATGTCCGGCGCGGGAACTCGCATACCGCATGCGCGAATGCTTGAGTAGCAGCGCGTAATGGCACAGTTGGCGGCCTGAAACAAAATGTATGGTCAGCCTGGCTTTTGCAACGTGGATCTACGACATTGACAAAGTGGGCTTGCGCCAATGTATTCGGGCTCTCGATGGGCACGCATCACTGGCGCCCGGCCCTCGATGAGAAGCCGCGCCTGTCCGACCTCAAAAAAGCCTCAGCATCAATGTGCTGTTTTTGTTGTCAGGTTCTCGGACAGGCAGTGAGCCGTTTGTCGTCATCGTGATCCTACGCCGCAAAACCCGTGACAGGGTATCTCCTCTCAGGCGAGTGTCGCCCCCGGCGATGGACGGAACTCACCCCCTTTGGCCAGGATCGCCCAGGCGATTCTGGCCATCTTGTTAGCCAAGGCACAGGCCACAACATTCGAATGCCGTCGGCAACCCAGTGCTCTCAGCCAGTCACCTAATTGATCGTTACGCTGATCCTGGCGCTGCATCACCGCGCGGGCACCCTGCACCAGCAAGCGTCGTAGATGGCCATCGCCGCGTTTGCTGATACCCAGGAGTCGCGGCTTTCCGCCGGTTGCGTACTGGCGAGGCACTAGCCCCAGGGCGGCGGCGAACTCACGCCCCGAACGGTAGTGCGAGGCATCACCTACCGCGCCGACGATGGCGCTGGCCGTGATGGGTCCGATTCCTGGCACCGTCATCAAGCGGCGGGCACCATCGTTACAGCGGGTATGCTGCTCGAGCGTTTTCTCGAGAACCGCGATCTCGTCACTTAGCCAGGTATAGTGCCCTTGGAGGCGTTGAGCCAACGCCACGAAAGCGGGTGGCAAGCCTTCCAGATAGCTCGTGAGACGACGGATCGCCGCATGCCCGACCGGCAAGGCCACCCCGAATTCGAGCAGGAAGCCGTGCAGGCGATTCATGATCGCGGTGCGTTCGGCGACCAGCCCTTGGCGAGTACGGTGTAGCGCACAGAGGATCTGCTGGTCTTCGCTCTTGATCGCTGCGAAGCGCATGGCCGGACGTGAGGCCGCTTCGCAGATCGCCTCGGCATCCACGAAATCGTTCTTGTTGGTCTTGACGAAGGGCTTGACGTACTGGGGCGGAATCAGCCGTACGTCGTGCCCTAACGCCTGGATCTGGCGGGCCCAGTAATGGCTTCCGGCACAGGATTCCATGACCACCCGACAGGCAGGCTGCTGGGCCAATTGCGACAGCAGTTTCTGGCGTGACAGCGCCTTGCGGAACAAGGGTTTGCCGTGGCGAGTTTGAGCATGCAGATGGAAGCTGCGTTTGCCCAGGTCGATACCGATGATGGCGGGAGCGGTCATGAGCGTGGTCCTCTGAAAAGAAGAAGCCCAGCAAGCATAGCCTGCTGGGCTTCGAGGTCAGGCTGACCATCTCATTAAAGCCTCGCCGAGGGCGAGGCAGAAGGGAGATGTCGGTTCGTGCGGGTCTTGCGTGGTGTCAGCCGCGCTGGTGGGCGAGCCAGGCGCGGATACCGTAGGTCCAGGGGGGCAGCTGGTCGGAGCGTTCGACGCGATTGACCAGAGCGCCCAGGCTAGGCGTCGAGATGGTGACCACATCACCCAGGTGATGGGTAAAGCCCTGGCCGGGCCCGTCGCGGTCCTGAATCGGCGAGAACATGGTGCCGAGGAACAGCATGAAGCCATCGGGGTACTGGTGATGCGCGCCGATGGTCTGGCCCACCAGGTCCAGCGGGTCGCGACTGATCTCGCGCATGTCGCTCTGGTCCTCGAGCAGGAAGTCGTCGTCGTTGCCTTCGATGCGCAGGCTGACCATGGCCGAGCGCACGTCGTCGATCGAGAAGTGGTCATCGAACAGGCGAATGAAGGGCCCGATGGCACAGGAGGCGTTGTTATCCTTGGCCTTGCCCAGCAGCAGGGCACTGCGTCCTTCGACATCGCGCAGGTTGACGTCATTGCCCAGCGTCGCGCCGCGGGCGTTGCCTTGTGCATCCACCGCCAGCACGATTTCGGGCTCGGGGTTGTTCCAGCGCGATGACGGGTGCAGCCCCACCGCCGCGCCCTGGCCCACCGCGGACAGCGGCTGCGACTTGGTGAAGACCTCGGCGTCGGGGCCGATGCCGACCTCCATGTACTGGGACCAGGCGCCACGGGACTGAAGCTCGGCCTTGAGCGCCATGGCCTCGTCGGAGCCGGGACGGATCTTCGACAGGTCACCGCCGATCACGCGCTTGAGTTCCTCGCGCAGCTCGCCGGCGCGGGCGGCGTCGCCACCGGCCTGCTCCTCGATGACGCGTTCCAGCAGGCTGACCGCGAAGGTCACTCCACAGGCCTTGATCGCCTGGACGTCGCAGGGCGCGAGCAGGTGCGGGGCGCGCTGGGGTGTCTGGCAGGAATTTTCCAGCAGGCTGTCCAGGCTACCCAGGGACTCGCCCTCGGCGTTGGCGATCAGCTCGGCGGCGTCGTCGCGTTCGAGCAGGTCGGCCATGACATTGATGGTGGCCGACAGGTCGATAAGCTGGCCATCGCGAACGGTTACCAGGACGGGGCCTTGCTGGTCGTCGCGCCACACTCGGCCGACCAGCAGGGCACGGTCGGCGTCGTCGGGCAGGATGTCGCGGGCGGTAAGGCGGGGACTCATGTTAGGACCTCTATCTGTTGAAAAGGGGAAGTCGATGGCTCAGCGCTGCATTCTCGGCAGGATACGCCCGGGGCTCATCAGGCCGCGGGGGTCCAGCAGGCGCTTCAGGCCACGCATGATGTCGTGCTCCGGCGCCGACAGGCTTTCGAGGAAGTAGGGCTGCTTGACGCGACCGATGCCGTGCTCGGCGCTGATGCTGCCGTCGAACTCGGCGACAATGGCAAACAGCTGCTCTTCCAGCTCATGCAGTAGACTGCGCTTGTCGTCGTCGTCCAGATGCGCCGGCGGCAGGATATTGAAGTGCAGGTTGCCATCGCCGACGTGGCCGTAGGCGATGACCTGAGAGTCTGGCGAGGCCTCGGCGATCGCCGCCTCCGCCTGGTCATGGAAGGCGGTAAGCTGCGAGATTGGCAGCGAGACATCGGTACGCAGGTGCTCGCCGCGGCGCTGCTGGCCTTCCAGCATGGCCTCGCGCAGCTGCCATAGCTGGGCCGCCTGGGTGTCGCTTGTGGCCAGCACACCATCCTCCAGCAGGCCGTCCTCGAGTCCTCGCTCGAATAGCGCCTCGATCATGCTGTCGAGATCGGCAGGCCCGCTGGCGGCGACTTCCATCAGTACGTACACCGGGTGGGGTGCATCCAGCGGGTCCGGCAGTGAGGGATCGGCCTCCAGGGCAAGCTCCATGCAGGCCCGCGGAATCAGCTCGAAGGCGGTCAGCAGGTCGCAGCAGCTGCGTCTTGCCTGGGCGTAGAGTTTCAGCACCGAGGCCACGTCGGGGCAGCCGATCAACGCAGTGCGTGTCACCTGGGGACGGGGGTAGAGCTTGAGTACCGCGCCGGTGACGATGCCCAGGGTACCCTCGGCACCGATGAACAGCTGCTTCAGGTCGTAGCCGGTGTTGTTCTTGTGCAGTGCCTTCATGTCGTCGAGCAGGCGGCCGTCCGGCAGTGCCACCTCGATACCCAGTACCAGCTGGCGCATCATGCCGTAGCGCAGCACGTTAAGGCCGCCGGCGTTGGTGGCGATATTGCCGCCGATCTGGCAGCTGCCCTGGGCGCCGAGGGCCAGCGGAAAGGTGCAATCCTCGGCCTCGGCGGCGTCCTTGATGGTCTGCAGTACGCAGCCGGCGTCGACGCTCACGGTGAAGTTGATCGGATCGATGGAGCGAATTTTATTAAGCCGCTCCAGGCTGATGACCAGCTCCGGTGTCTGGCTGTCCGGCAGGGCGCCTTCGACCAGGCCGCTGCCGCCGCCCTGAGGGACCACCGGAATATCGTGGCGATGGCAGTAGCCGAGTACCTGCGCCACCTGCTCAGAGCTCGCCGGGCGAGCCACCGCCAGCGGCAGACCGCCGCGGGCGCCGGCCCAGTCGACCCGATAGCGCTCGAGGTCGTCTGTCAGCACGCCGGTGCTGCCCAGGGTCTCTCGCAGAAAGGTCAGCAGGTCGTCGTTGGCGCTCATCGGGGGCTTCTCCGCTCGGCGGGCGGCCAGGGGCCGCCCAGGTTGTTCAAGTTCGGGGTTATCGGAACCACAGCACCACTCCCGGGAACAGCAGGAACACGACCAGCAGTGCCACCAGGGTGAAGTAGAAGGGCAGCAGGCTCTTGACCAGGCTTTCCATGCCGACCTTGCCGACGCCACAGCCGACATAGAGCACGGTGCCCACCGGCGGGGTGATCAGGCCGATACCCAGGATGAAGGACATCAGCACGCCGAAGTACACCGGGTCGATGCCAAGCTTGACCACCACCGGCGTCATCAGCGGTGCCAGGATCACCATGGCAGGGGTCAGGTCCATGAAGAAGCCCACCACCAGCAGGAAGGCCGACAGGATCAGCAGCAGCAGAAGCTTGTTCTCGGTGATGGCCGACAGGCTCACTACCAGTTGCTGGGGGATCATGTTGGCGGTCAGAAGCCAGGCCAGCACGCTGGCGAAGGCCAGCAGCAGCATGACCACACCTGTCAGGCGACCGGTGCTCACGCACAGCTCAAAGAAGCGCTTGAGCGATAGGCTGCGATAGACAAAGAAGGACACCGCAAAGGCATAGACCAGCGCGATGGCGGCGCTCTCGGTGGGGGTGAAGACCCCGGTGAGGATGCCACCGACGATGATCACCGGCAGCAGCAGCGCCAGGATGGCGTCCTTGAGGGCACTGGCGAGCTCCGGGAAGGAGAAGGCCTGGCCTTTGCCGTTCTTGCGTGATTGCACGTAGGTGGTGGCCGCCAGTCCCAGGGTGATCAGGATGCCGGGCACGATGCCGGCCAGGAACAGCTGGGAGATCGAGGTGTTGGTGACCACGCCGAACAGGATCATCGGGATCGACGGCGGGATGATGATGCCGACCACCGAGGCCGCGACCACGATGGCGGTGGCCATGGGCGCGCTGTAGCGATGCTGCTTCATCGGCTCGATCATCATGCTGCCGACCGCCGAGGCGTCGGCCACGGCGGAGCCGCTGATGCCGCCGAAGAACATCGAGGTCATCACCGCCACCTGACCCAGACCGCCGGCGACGAAGCCGACCATGGCGCTGGCCAGTCGGACCAGACGGGTGGCGATGCCGCCTTCGCTCATCACCTCGCCGACCAGGATGAACAGCGGAATGGCCAGCAGCGGAAAGGAGTCCAGGCCATTCACCGCCTGGGCGACGATGGGCGACAGCGAATAGTCGAAATAGAAGAAGATGAACAGGCTGATGGCGCCGAGGCCAAACGAGATCGGCATGCCAATGACGATGCAGATGGCAAGCCCGATAAGGATGCTCCACAGGATCATGGTTCGGACCTCCTGAGCAGGGCCACCAGGGCCAGGGTGTTGGCGATCAGGGTCAGCCCTGCCATCACCGGCATGGCGCTATAGAGCCAGGTCTTGGGGATGCCGAGCATGGGGGTGGCGCTGGTATAGCCGGAGATCAGCTCCTTGAAGCCGAGCAGGATGCAGATGCAGACGAGGTAGATCACCGCCACGGCGGTCAGTCCCAGCACGCGGCGCAGCCCGGCCGGGGCCAGGTCCTTGAAGTAGGTCACCGCCACGTGTTCCTTCTCGAGGCTGCCGAGCCCGGCGCCAAGCAGTACCAGCCAGATGAACAGCACCCGGGATAGCTCCTCGGCCCAGGCGTAGGACGTATTGAGCACGAAGCGACCGAAGACGTTGGCGGTCACGCAGAACACCACGCCGAGCACCAGCAATCCGACGGCGATGCGCAGCGTGGTAATCAACCACCCCAGGAGTCCCGGGGTGGAAGTGGAGGATAGGGTGGTCATGGGTCACCTCCGTGGTGACGACGACCCCGCCGCCGACAGCGGCGGGGTCGGGCTAGGGCTTACTGGGAAACAGCGCGGATATCGTCGATCAGCTCTCCGCCGATCTTCTCGCGCCACTCGTCATAGACCGGCGACAGGGTCTCCTGGAAGGTGGCCACCTGTTCCGGGGTCAGCTCGGTGATGTTCATGCCCTCGTCCATCAGCTCCTGCTTGATCTGGTCGTTGAGGGTGCGGCTGACTTCACGCTGGTAGTCGCCCATCTGCTTGGCGGCGTCGGACAGCAGATCCTGATAGCCCTCGGGCAGACGGCTCCAGAAGCGCTCGGAGACCAGGGTGATAAAGGGCGTGTAGACGTGGTTGGACTCGGTGGCGTAGTCCTGCACTTCGTTGAACTTGGACGACTGAATGGTGATCCAGGGGTTCTCCTGGCCGTCGACCACGCCCTGCTCGAGGGCGGTGAACAGCTCGGCGAAGGACATCGGCGTCGGGTTGGCGCCCAGGGTCTTCCAGATATCCAGGTGGATCGGGTTCTGCATGGTCCTGACCTTGAGGCCATCCAGATCCTCGGGCGAGGCCACCGCGTTCTGGCTGTTGGTCAGCTGGCGATAGCCGTTCTCGGCCCAGCCGAGGGCCTTGAGGCCGTTGGTGCTGGCGGTTTCCAGCATGCGGTCACCGATCTCGCCGTCGAGCACCTCGTCGGCCACTTCCGGGGTGGGGAACAGGAACGGCAGGTCGAACACCGCGAATTCCGGGAACATGTTGACCAGCGGCGACGTGGACGGCGCGGTCATCTCCAGGGTGCCGGACTGCAGCGCGCTGACCGCCTGGAGGTCATCGCCAAGCTGTGCGCTGTGGAACAGCTCGACTTGGATATGGCCGTCACTGCGTGCCTCGACGATGTCCTCGAAGTACTCGAGGCCACGGTACTGGGCGCCGGACTGGGTGGTGCCGATGCTGAACTTGAGGGTGTAGTCGTTGCCGTCACCCTCGGCCACGGGGCCGTCGACCTCGGGGATCGGCGGCATCTCGCTGGCGGCCTGGGCGGTGGCAACACCACCCAGCGTCAGGCTGCCGATGGTCAGGGCGGCGATGGCCGCGCCCAGGCGGCGACGGGTGAAGGGGGCGACGGACGTTGTGATTGTTGTCATGCTTCTCTCCAATTTGCGTGGCGTGCTGGCCATTGCGTAACGCTCTGGCCCTTGCTTGGCGTGCTGGCCAGCGGCTCCGGGAAGCGTTTCATCCCGGGGCCGCTGGCCGGTGGAGCGGCTCAGGCGTCTTGCCAGGCCGCGCCTTCGGGGTAGCGATGCATCTCGAGGGACTCGGGCTTCATGGTGATGCTGTAGCCCGGCGCCTCGGGCACCAGGTAGCGACCCTGACGGATACGCACCGGGTCGACAAAGTGCTCGTGCAGGTGGTCGACGTACTCCAGCAGGCGACCTTCCAGCGAACCGGAGACGGCGATGTAGTCGAACAGGGAGATGTGTTGGGTGTATTCGCATAGGCCCACGCCACCGCCGTGGGGGCAGATCGGCACGCCGTACTTGGCCGCCAGCAGCACCACGATGATGACCTCGTTGAGCCCGCCCAGACGCGCCGCGTCGAGCTGACAGAAGTCGATGGCGCCTGCCTGCAGCAGCTGCTTGAACATCACCCGGTTGTGGCAGTGCTCGCCGGTGGCGACGCCGATGCCACCTTCCAGGCCGCCCCTGAGGCGACGACGGATCTCGGCGTGACCGAGGATGTCGTCGGGGCTGGTGGGCTCCTCGATCCAGTGAGGATTGAACTCGGCCAGACGGCGCATGTTGACGATGGTCTCGTCCACATCCCACATCTGGTTGGCGTCCATCATCAGGGTGCGTTGTTCGCCGATCTCCTCGCGCAGGATCGCCGCGCGCCGGCGATCCTCCTCGATGTCGCCACCGACCTTCTGCTTGAAGTGCTGCCAGCCCTCGGCCAGGGCTTCGCGGCACAGTCGACGCATCTTTTCCTCGGAATAGCCAAGCCAGCCCGCGGAGGTGGTATAGCCGGGGTAGCCCTCGGCCTTCATCTCGGCCTCGCGCTCGCCCTTGGTGCCGGCCTTGCGACGCAGCAGGGCGATGGCCTCCTCGGGGGTGATGGCGTCGGTAACGAAGCGGAAGTCCAGGCAGCGCACCAGCTGTTCCGGGCTCATGTCGACCAGCAGCTTCCAGATCGGCTTGCCTTCACGCTTGGCCCACAGGTCCCAGATAGCATTGACCAGGGCGGCGCTGGCCAGGTGCATCACGCCCTTTTCCGGACCCAGCCAGCGCAGCTGGCTATCGCCACTGGTCAGCTCGCGCCAGAAGGTGCCCATGTCGGCGGTGATGTCCTCGAGCTTGCGGCCCACTAGGGTGGGTGCCAGGGCGTTGACCGCAGCGACGCAGAGATCATTGCCGCGGCCGATGGTAAAGCTCAGGCCGTGGCCCTCGTCTTCCTGATCGGTGTGCAGGATGACGTAGGTGGCCGAGTAGTCCGGCGCCTCGTTCATGGCATCGGAGCCATCGAGCTGGCGTGAGGTGGGGAAGCGGATATCGCGGGCGTCGACCCGAGTGATGGTGGTCATGCTGGCGGCCTTGTGGTGAATATTGTTGGTTGTCCGACGAGTGGCCAGGGAAAGCATTGTGGGCGTCGATCAGCGGTTGGCTCCTTGCGGAAAGCGCCTGCCTCTCTGGTTGCTATCTCGCTGACCTCTTGCTGCTGTCTCTCGCTGCTGTCCCGTCGTTCTATTGTCAGTGAGGGCAGTCTAAACAGAGCGCTAAAAGAACGGCCAATCCAAGTTTTTGGCCATTTGATAACCTCAGGTTATCATGTGTTTTTCAATCATCGGGATGATGCGCTACATGCCCCATGACAGCGGTATTCACGCCAAGACGTGGCTGCGGATCAGGCATATGGTATTGCTGGTCGCCTTGGACGAAAGTCGTAACATGCACGCGGCTGCAAGGCAGCTGAACATCAGCCAGCCGGCGGCCAGCAAGATGCTCAAGGACATCGAGGGATTTCTCGGAATACCGCTGTTTCTGCGTGAGCCCGGGCGGATGGAACCGACCGACGCAGGTGTGACGGTATTGCGCTATGCACGGCGTCTGCTCAACGACACCGATCGGCTGGTCGAAGAACTGGCTTCACTGCGCGAAGGTGGGCACGGTCGGCTGGCGCTTGGCTCGGTACCCGGTGCCGCCCCGGTGATGTTGCCAAGGGCCATGGCGGAGCTGAAGTCGCACCGGCCGCGGCTCGCGATCTCGTTGATCGAGAACTCCAGCGATCGACTGCTGGTGGATCTCGAATACAAGCTGCTCGACGCCGTCATCGGCCGCTATACCGAGCCGTCCCAGCGTCATCTGTTCGACTTTCTGCCGCTCAAGGAGGAGCCGGTGTCGGTGGTGGCACGACCCGACCATCCGCTGTGTCAGGGGACGCCTGAGTTGGCCGAGGTGGTGCGCTGGCCCTGGGTGCTGCACCCCATGGCGAGCCCCATGCGCGGGTTGTTCGAGGCGGCCCTGGCCGAGGCCGGCGTCGCCTCGCCGCGCAACGTCATCGAGACCACCTCCACCCAGGCCTCGCTTCAGCTGGTGGCGAGTACCGATACCCTGTCGCTGTTGCCAAGCTCGGTGGTCAAGACCACCTTCTCTCAAGGCCGTTTCGCGGTACTGCCGCTGACCATCGGTGAGCCGCTGGGCTACTACGGCGTGCTCACGCGCAAGGGCGAGCCCTGGCCTGAACTGCTGACCGAGTTTGTCGCCAGCCTGGTCGGAGAAGAGGATGCGCCCTGAGCAATATCGTGGGCAGGAATGATCGTGGGCGTGAAAGGATGTTTCGGGGATGTCTTGGCCAATAAGTTGGGCGTTTCATGCCGTCAATAATGACCAGAATATTCGCTGAATAAGCGTGAAATGTCACCGATTATGGATTGGGTGTGATTGCAAAGGCAGGAGGGAACGGTAGCGGGAGGATGTCTGGATAGGTGTCTGGATAGATGTCTCGATGACTGTCTTCAAGGCTATCTTGATAAGCGACGTGATTTGGGGGGTAAGTGTGCCAATAGCCGTCGCTGAATCATGAGCCAAGGCCATCGTTCCCTGCAGGTCTTTATCAGGCGATACGGACCGAAGGACGATGACAGAAAGGCGGGGCCAGAAAGACCAGGACAGAATGACAAGAACAAGAAAAAGAAGACGAGACAGGAGGCGCCGATGATCGGCGCCTCCGTCCGTTCGCTTCAACTATGGCTTCAGCTACGTGTTCAGCCATGTCTTCAACTACGTCATTTCAAGACCCTTGGTTGAAGACGTGTGCCAGGCGGTTTACGCCTCGCGCTTGCCGTCCACCAGGCGGCTGACGTTCAGCGGGTTGCCGTCCTTGAGCGCTTGCGGCAGCAGGGCGTCCGGCAGGTTCTGATAGCACACCGGGCGCAGGAAGCGGTGGATGGCGGCGCTGCCGACCGAGGTGGTGCGCGAGTCAGAGGTGGCCGGATAGGGGCCACCGTGGACCATGGCGTGGCACACCTCGACCCCGGTGGGCCAGCCGTTGGCCATGACCCGACCGGCACGCCGCTCGAGGATCGGCAGCAGGCCACGGGCCGCGTCGATGTCGCCGTCGTCCATCTGCAGGGTCGCGGTCAGCTGGCCCTCGAGCCCTTCGGCCAGTGCCTTGACCTCGTCCAGGTCAGCACACTCGACCACCAGCGAGGTCGAACCGAACACCTCGGCCTGCAGCGCCTCATCATTGAGGAAGTCGCTGGCCTTGGCCACGAACAGGCCGGCCTGGCACTGGTTGGGTCCGTCGCCCTGGGGGCCGCGCGCCACTTCACGGGCCTTGTCGCTGCCGCCCAGGGTGTTGACGCCCTGGGTGTAGGCGTCGTGGATGCCCGGCGTCAGCATGGTCTGGGCGCCGGCACCCTTGACCGCTTCGGCGGCGGCCTCGACGAAGCCGTCGAGCGCCTCGCCCTTGACCGCGATCACCAGCCCCGGGTTGGTGCAGAACTGGCCGGCCCCCATGGTCAGCGAGCCGACGAAGGCCTCGCCCAGCTCCTTGCCACGGGCCTTGAGCGCCTCGGGCAGCAGGAACACCGGATTGATCGAGCTCATCTCGGCGTACACCGGGATCGGCTCGGGACGCGCCTGGGCGGTCTTCATCAGGGCGGTGCCACCGCTGCGCGAGCCGGTGAAGCCCACCGCCTTGATCCGCGCGTCGCTGACCAGGCCCTGGCCGACCTCGCGACCGGAACCAAACAGCAGCGAGAACACACCTTCCGGCAGTTCACAGCGGGTCACCGCCTTCTGCAGCGCGCGGCCGACCAGCTCGGAGGTGCCGGGGTGGGCGGAGTGGGCCTTGACCACCACCGGACAGCCGGCGGCCAGGGCGGAGGCGGTGTCGCCGCCGGCCACCGAGAACGCCAGCGGGAAGTTGGAAGCGCCGAACACCGCCACCGGACCCAGCGCGATATGGCGCTGGCGCAGGTCGACCCGCGGCATCGGTTCACGGTCCGGCAGGGCCGGATCGTGCCGCACGTCGAGCCATTCGCCGGCGCGCACCACCGAGGCGAACAGGCGCAGCTGGCCGCAGGTACGGCCGCGCTCGCCCTGCAGACGTGCCTGGGGCAGGCCGGACTCCTGCATGGCGCGCTCGATCAGGGTGTCACCGAGCGCCTCGATCTCGTCGGCGATGGTCTCGAGAAAGGTCGCGCGGGCCTCGAGGCCGGTCTCGCGGTAGCTATCGAAGGCCGCCCAGGCCAGTTCGCAGGCGCGCTCGACCTCGGCCTTGGAACCTGCCTTGTAGCCAGGCTCGAGGGTCTCACCGGTGGCCGGATTGACGGCGTGGATGGGCTCGCCCTTGGCCTCGACGGCCTGGCTGCCGATCAGCTGCTTTCCTTCCAGAGTCATGTTGGCTCCTTTTCGCTTGCGGGGATGGGGTTGTCGGTGTGCTGTCTGGTACCAGTGTCAACGCCGGCTCGACCTGCGTTCAATGCTCGTGTCGTCATTGTGCGGGACGGTCGAAGCCTGTCGCCGGTCGATTACATCGGCGTGACGCTGGTCTGTTCTTCGTCCTCGGTGGGCGGCGCCAGCGGATTGCGCAGGGGACGCCCGAAGGCCGGTAGCTCGATCTCGTAGCGCTCGCCCGGTTTGACACTGACACCGTCGGCGAAGCTCAGGGTGGCGGTGCCGAAAAAATGGACGTGGACGTCACCGGGCCGACGGAAACCTGGGTACTTGAAGTGGTGGTGCTCCAGGTTGGCGATGGTGTGCGCCATGTTGTCCTCACCGGTCAAGAACGGCTTCTCCCACAGGGTCTCGCCGTCTCTGGTGATACGCGAAGTACCCTCCAGATGAGAGGGTAGTTCACCGATCAGCAGTTCGGGGCCGAAACTGCAGGCGCGAAGCTTGGAGTGGGCCAGCCACAGGTAGTTGTAGCGTTCGGTGATGTGATCCGAGAATTCGTTGCCGATGGCGAAGCCCAGCCGATGGGGGCGGCCCTGATCATCGATGAGGTAGAGCCCGGCGAGTTCCGGCTCTTCGCCTGCATCCTCGGCAAAGGATGGCCAGGGCAGCGGCGCCTCGGGGGCCACCACGCAGTCACCATCCCCCTTGTAGAACCACTCGGGCTGGGCGCCCACCTGACCTTCGGCGGGCTTGCCGCCCTCGACGCCGAGCCTGAACATGCGCATGGAATCGGTCAGCTTGGCGTCGTCGGTTTCGGACGAGTCGGCGTGCATGGCGCTGCGGGTATCGGCGCTGCCCAGATGGGTCAGGCCGGTGCCGGTGACCAGGCAGTGCGCGGGATCCGGATGGGTCAGCGGCGGCAGTAGCTGACCGCTCGCGACCAGATCGGCGTAGTCGAGGGTCTCGTCACCGAGGCTTGCCTTGACCGTGGTCGCCAGGCCCTTGCCCTCGGCCAGCGCACGGCGTGCCAGGGTATAGGTGTCGGCATCGGTCAGTCGCACAAAGTCCGGTCCTTCGACCAGGGCGGCCCTGACGCTGCCCTGGTGGCGGCACTGGATGATGCGAAGGGTCTCGGGGGTGTCATGATGCATGGCGATATCCTTGCGTGACGTGGGCGCCTTGTCCCGGTTCACGGTTGGCCCCAGAGGCATCTTACGCCCCTGGGGTGGTGTATGGTCAACATACAAAGGTATGGGTTGACGTTATGGAAAGGTGGCTTTGCTGGCGTCTAGCCTGGCGCCTGGTCCCGGAGAGGGGCCGATCCGCTTCATTGCACCAGCCACATGGCCATTTCGGGCCACACCAGCAGCGCCGCGAGTACACATAGCTGCAGGGCGATAAAGGGCAGCACCGAGACGAAGATGTCCTTGAGGCTGATCTCCGGTGGCGCCACGCCCTTCAGGTAGAAGGCCGCGGGACCGAACGGCGGCGACAGGAAGGACACCTGCATGTTCACCGCGAACAGGATGCCGAACCAGATCGGGCTGTAGCCCAGCTGCACGATGATCGGCACGAAGATCGGCAGGGTCAGCATGGCCACCCCGATCCAGTCGAGGAACATGCCGAGCACGATCAGGATCGCCATCATCACCAGGATGATCACGATGGGCGAGACGTCCAGATCCATGATCATGCCGGAGATGAAGCGGTTGCCGCCCATCAGGTTGTAGACCCCGACCAGGGCGGCGGCGCCGATGCCGATCCAGATGATCATGCCGCAGGTCACCAGGGTCTGGGACAGGCTCTGGTGCATCATCGAGAACGAGAACTCGCCCCGGGCCAGCACCGCCAGCAGCACGCCGAACACGCCCATGGCCGCCGCCTCGGTGACCGAGGCCACGCCACCGTAGATCGAGCCCAGCACCATGAAGGCGATCAGCGCCGGCACGATGATCGAGCGCAGCGCGGCACCCCTGGAGGCGAAGCCGGCGTTGCGGTCCTCCTCGCTCATCGGCGGGCCCATGGCGGGGTTGCGCAGGCAGCGCACCAGCACATAACCGATGTAGGACAGCATCAGGATCACCGCCGGGGTGATCGCCGCGGTAAACAGGTCGGCGATGGAGACGCTGGCGATCAGGCCGTAGATGATCAGCACGATGGACGGCGGCATCATGGTACCGAGCGCCCCGCCGGCGCAGACCACGCCGATCGACAGGTGCTTGTCGTAGCCGAGGCGGAGCATCTGCGGCAGCGCCAGGATGCCGAGCAGCACGATCTCGCCGCCGATGATGCCGGACAGCGCGGCCAGGAAGAACGCCACCACCACGGTCTGCACGGCGACGCCCCCGGGCAGTCGCCCGGCGAACACCCGCATGGCGTTGAACAGATCCTTGGCGATGCCCGATCGGTCGAGCAGCGAGGCCATCAGCACGAACATCGGCA
The DNA here is from genome assembly GCF_040147045.1 of Halomonas sp. EF61. NCBI lineage: Bacteria > Pseudomonadati > Pseudomonadota > Gammaproteobacteria > Oceanospirillales > Halomonadaceae > Halomonas > Halomonas sp. EF61. The sequence goes on from NZ_JAMSHM010000003.1 coordinate 388,405, forward strand.
CCGCCACCAGCGAGTACTCGGTGACGAAGCCGTAGACCCGGCTGGTCACCAGCGGCAGGGCGTTGGGGCCGAACCAGCCGAAGGTAAAGGCCAGCGCCACCAGGCCGGTAATAAAGGCCAGCGGCAGGCCGGTGACCAGCAGCGCGAAGATGGCGCCGACCAGCAGCAGGGTTCCGTCTGCGATGCTCATCAGTCAGCGCCTCCTTCGGGTGCGTCGGGGGCGGGCTTGCCCTTGATCGACTGGATCAGGTGAATCAGCGCCTGGACGCACATGATCGCCACCGCGGCGAGGATCATGCCCTTGACCAGGGCGGGGAACGGCGGGTTCCAGGAGGTGCCGGAGCGCTCCAGTTGCCACTCGCCGAGGGGGTTGTGGGAGGCGCCGTAGAACATCACCCAGGCGGCGTAGGTCATGCCCAGGCAGAAGCCGAAGGTGACTAGGTCATTGAAGCGGTCGAGCCACAGCCGGAACCTCGGGCCCACGGCGTCGTAGAGCACCTTGACCCGGATATGGCGGTTGGAGGCCAGCGCGGCCGGGCCGCCGAGACAGAAGCTGACCGCCACCAGCATGACCACGCTCTCGTGGACCCAGGAGGTGGGCGCGCCGAAGCCGTAGCGCATGATCACCTCATAGACGCTGATGGCCATGGCGATAAACACCAGCCAGGCGGCGAACTGGGCCACCCGAACCACGCCACGGTCGAACCGACTGCGCACCACATCGGGTGCACGCTCGGGCGTCCTGTCCGCCGACGGGTCGGGGTTCGGGCCGCGAGAAGGCTCGGGTGAAGGATCATGCGAAGGCTCGTGCGAAGGCTCTTGTGACGGATCAGGCGGCCGCCCGGCGCCGTCATGTGGCGATCCGGCGGGGGTGTTGTGGGAGGAGGGAGGCGTCATGGTTGCTCCAGGCCGCTGGCGGCGTTGGTCAACAGGTTGAAGGTCACGACCACGGGTGCGGTCAGCAAGTCGTCACGGATCTGCCCCCCGGTGTCAGCAGGCTGGACCGGGGGGCAGGGCCCCCATCGGGGGCAGGACGGCTGGCGAGGCTTACAGTTGGCCGCGGGCGGTCAGGAAGCCGGTGGCGGCGTCGTAGACCTTCTGGGTCATCTCGTTCTTGCCGGCCCACTCCTGCCATTCCTGTTCAGCCGCCTGACGGAAGGCCTTGCGTTCTTCGTCGGGCAGGTCGAACGGGTGAACCTCCGGGTCCGCCTGGAGACGGGCAAGCGCTTCGATGTCCTGGGCCTTGAGTCGGGCGATCAGGTCGTAGGCCATGGCGTCGAAGGCGGTCTCGAGGGTGGTCTGAAGGTCTTCGGGCAGGCCGTCCCAGATATCCTTGTTCACCGATACCGCGATCATCGGCATGGAGTGGAAGCCCGGGTACAGCGGGTAGGGCGCAAAGGCATGGAGGCCCTGGGCGTCGTTGTTCGACAGCACCGTGGAGTCGGCGGCGTCGATCACGCCCTTCTCAAGGCCGGTGTAGACCTCGGAGCCCGGCAGGTTGACAGGCGTGGCGCCGATGCGCTCGAAGATGTTGTAGACCATGCCCTGGGGCGCACGAATCTTGAGTCCCTCGAAGTCTTCCAGCGACTCGATGGCCACCGTGGACGGGATCGACTCCAGCGGGAAGGTCGCCGCCGCCACCAGATGGGCGCCGTAGGGCTCCACCAGCTCGTTGTAGAGATCCTCGCCGCCGGCGTTGTTCATGAACTCGAGGAAGTCGTAGGGGTCGTTCCAGGCGCCCACCAGATTGCCGAGCATGCCGAAGGCCGGGTTCTGGCCGGAGAAGTAGCTGGGGTCGGTCATATGGCCCTGCAGGATGCCGGAACTCACCGCCTGCAGGGTTTCGGTGGGACCTACCACCGAGTTGATCGGCAACACCTCGATGGCCACACGGCCATCGGTCATGGTCTCGATGCGCTCGGCCCACTCCTGCTTGATCTTGAAGCTCGGCTCGCCGGCGGTCTCGGAGGCCTGGAAGGTCCACTCGTATTCAGCGGCCTGGGCACTGGCGGCAGCAGTGATGGCGATGGATGCCGCACCGATGGAGGCGGCAAGACGGGAAAGCCTGGGGATAGCTCGCATGGTCGATCTCCCTGATGAGAGCGTGATCGTTATTGGTGTGGCGGCAAGTCTTGACCGAGTTGCGAGTATGTTCAACATATACTTTCGTATGTGTGTACTTTGTGGCGCCCGCGACGTAGGCTTGCCCAGGACCCGACGAGCGGGTCGGTATTCGCCATGACGTCAAAGGCCAGCGATTGGCCCGAGACAGCAGGCAGACCGGTTGCCGCTCGCCCCGTGACAGAGTTGAAGGAGCCAGGCAATGGCCGATAGTGATCAGGATTCCCCAAGCGTGGGTGTCGAGGCAGCAAGCGACGAAGCGGCGACCGAAGTGCCCCAAAAGGCACGCTTTCGTAGCGCCGAGTGGTTCGGCAGTGCGGACAAGAACGGCTTCATGTACCGCAGCTGGATGAAGAATCAGGGGATTCCTGACCACGAATTCGATGGCCGCCCGATCATCGGTATCTGCAACACCTTCTCCGAGCTCACACCGTGCAACGCCCACTTCCGCAAGCTGGCCGAGCACGTCAAGAAGGGGGTGCTGGAGGCGGGCGGCTACCCGGTGGAGTTCCCGGTGTTCTCCAACGGCGAATCCAATCTGCGTCCCACCGCCATGTTCACCCGCAACCTGGCGAGCATGGACGTGGAGGAGGCCATTCGCGGCAATCCGCTGGACGGCGTGGTGTTGCTGACCGGCTGCGACAAGACCACTCCGGCGCTGTTGATGGGGGCGGCCAGCTGCGACATCCCGGCCATCGTGGTCACCGGCGGGCCGATGCTCAACGGCAAGCACAAGGGCCGGGATATCGGCTCCGGCACCGTGGTCTGGCAGCTGTCCGAGGAGGTCAAGGCAGGCAAGATATCGATCCACGACTTCATGGCCGCAGAGGCCGGCATGTCACGCTCCGCCGGCACCTGCAACACCATGGGCACGGCCTCCACCATGGCCTGCATGGCGGAATCGCTGGGGGTGTCGCTGCCCCACAATGCGGCGATTCCTGCGGTGGACTCGCGCCGCTATGTGCTGGCGCACCTGTCGGGCAATCGCATCGTCGACATGGTCAAGGAGGACCTGCGGTTGTCTCGGGTGCTGACCCGGGAGGCCTTCGAGAACGCCATTCGCACCAACGCCGCCATCGGTGGCTCGACCAATGCGGTGATCCACCTCAAGGCGATCGCCGGACGCATGGGCGTCGAGCTCGAGCTCGATGACTGGAACCGGGTAGGGCGTGGCACCCCGACCATCGTCGACCTGCAGCCGTCGGGGCGCTTTCTGATGGAGGAGTTCTACTACGCCGGCGGGCTTCCGGCGGTGCTGCGGCGCCTCGGTGAGGCAGACCGCCTGCCCCACAAGGAGGCGCTGACGGTCAACGGCCAGACCCTGTGGGACAACGTCAAGGATGCGCCGCTCTACAACGATCAGGTGATTCGTGAGCTGGACAACCCGCTGGTGGACGACGGTGGCATGTGCGTGCTGCGCGGCAACCTGGCGCCCAAGGGAGCGGTGCTCAAGCCCTCGGCGGCGAGCCCCGAGCTGATGCGTCACCGTGGTCGCGCGGTGGTGTTCGAGAACTTCGACGACTACAAGGCACGGATCAATGACCCGGATCTGGAGGTCGACGCCGACAGCGTACTGGTGATGAAGCACTGCGGTCCCAAGGGCTACCACGGCATGGCCGAGGTGGGCAACATGGGCCTGCCGGCGAAGCTCCTGGCCCAGGGCGTGACCGACATGGTGCGGATCTCGGACGCTCGCATGAGCGGTACCGCCTATGGCACCGTGGTCCTGCATGTGGCGCCGGAGGCGGCGGCCGGCGGTCCCCTGGCGGCGGTAGAGAACGGCGACTGGATCGAGCTGGATGCCTACGACGGGCGCCTGCATCTGGACGTCGACGAGGCCGAGCTCGAGCGGCGCCTGGCCGCCAGCGATCCCACCGAGGCGTCGCGCCGTATCGCCTCCAGCGGTGGCTACCGTCAGCTCTACATCGAGCACGTGCTGCAGGCCGATGAAGGCTGCGACTTCGACTTTCTGGTGGGCTGTCGTGGCGCGGACGTTCCGCGACACTCCCACTGAGCGCTCCCGACCTTCGCACCCAATGGCAGACCGTTGCCGCTCGCATGCCGGCGGCAACCGCAGGAGAACACCATGACCCAGCGCCCCCGCCTTACTCCCGACCAGCTGCGTTCCCGCTGGTGGTTCGACAATGCCGACCACCCGGGCACCACTGCGCTGTGCATCGAGCGTTACCTCAACTACGGGGTGACCCTCGATGAGCTGACCTCGGGCAAGCCGATCATCGGCATCGCTCAGTCCGGTTCCGACCTGACCCCCTGCAATCGTCACCACATCGAGCTGGTCAAGCGGGTCAAGGATGGCATTCGCGCAGCCGGCGGGGTGCCCTTCGAGTTCCCCCTGCATCCGATCCACGAGAACGTGCGCCGGCCCACGGCGGCGCTGGACCGCAACCTGGCCTACCTGGGCCTGGTGGAGGTGCTGCACGGCTACCCGCTGGACGGCGTGGTGCTGACCACCGGCTGTGACAAGACCACCCCGGCCTGTTTGATGGCGGCGGCGACGGTCAACATTCCGGCCATCGTGCTGTCCGGTGGCCCCATGCTCAATGGCTGGCGGGGCAACGAGCGGGTCGGCTCCGGCACCATCATCTGGGAGCTGAGAAAGCGCCTGGCCGCCGGCGACATCGACTACGCCGAGTTTCTTGCCCGGGCCAGCGACTCGGCGCCTTCGGTGGGCCACTGCAACACCATGGGTACCGCCTCCACCATGAACTCCATGGCCGAGGCGCTGGGCATGAGCCTGCCGGGGTCGGCGATGATTCCCGGGCCCTACAAGGAACGCGCGATGGTCGCCTACGACACCGGCCAGCGCGCGGTCGAGATGGTATGGCAGGACCTGCGCCCGCTCGACATCCTGACGCGCGAGGCGTTCGAGAACGCGGTGGTGGTGTGTTCGGCGCTGGGGGGATCGTCCAATGCGCCGATCCACGTCAACGCCATCGCCCGCCATGCAGGCGTTGCGCTCGACAACGACGACTGGCAGCGACTGGGCCACCGGATTCCGTTGCTGGCCAACGTGATGCCGGCGGGTGCCTACCTGGGTGAGGAGTTCCATCGTGCCGGCGGGGTGCCGGCGGTACAGCACGAGCTGCTCGAGCGCGGTCTGCTGCACGGCGACGTCACCGGCGTCGACGGCCGCCGCCTGGCCGACAGCATCGCGGGCCGCGAGACCCTGGACGAGAAGGTCATCCGACGCTTCGACAATCCGCTGGTCGAACACGCCGGCTTCCTGAACCTCAAGGGCAACCTGTTCGACTCGGCGCTGATGAAGACCAGCGTGATCTCGCCGGACTTTCGTCGGCGGTTTCTCGAGAACCCGGACGACCCGGAGGCCTTCGAGGGTCGGGTGGTGGTGTTCGACGGCTCCGAGGACTACCACGCCCGCATCGACGATCCCGAACTCGGCATCGACGCCAGCACCATCCTGATCATGCGTGGGGCGGGGCCGGTGGGCCATCCTGGCGGCGCCGAGGTGGTCAACATGCAACCGCCGGAGGCGCTGATTCGCCAGGGGATCGAGTCGCTGCCGTGTCTGGGTGACGGACGCCAGTCGGGGACCTCGGGGTCGCCCTCGATCCTCAACGCCTCGCCGGAAGCCGCCACCGGCGGGCCGCTGGCGCTGGTCCAGACCGGCGATCGACTACGCGTGGATCTGGGACGCTGCGAGGTCCGCCTGCTGGTGGACGATGACGAAATCACCCAGCGTCGACAGCGTCTCGACGCCCAGGGCGGCTATCCCTATCCGGCCCACCAGACGCCGTGGCAGGAGATCCAGCGCACCCTGATCGAACCACTGGATCGCGGCATGACCCTGCGCGGCGCCGACGCCTACCGTGACGTGGCGCGCCAGAGTCCGCCCAGGGACAATCACTGAACGACGCACGTCAACCCGTGCTGATACCCCCAGCCAGCCCGCCCCCGTCGTTGACGGGGGCGGGCTGTTTTGTCGGTGGGTGCCCGGGCAAGTTGACGGGCAGGGTGTCGGATCAGGTTCGTTCGTCATGCCGGCGCAAGGCTCGCCTGACCCAGCGCTCCAGGGTCGAGATCAAGCCCAGCGGCGGAGAGCATGGCAGCACGATCTCGGGTAGCCGAGTCGAACGTCTGCGTCTGCGATCATGCTGGTGCAGGGGAGGATCAAAAGGGCGCATGGTCTACCTCCAGAGTGTGGTTCAACCACCGTCTGCACGGGGTGGCCAGTTCGCAACGTTGGCGCGCGGGCAGGCGGTGAGACGTCGTCGCTGTTCGCGCTCGCAGGAAGCGCATGGCGCACCTCCTTGCGTCCTTTCCCGATCAGTATCGGGATGTCTGCCAGCATGGTCGTCCTCTCTGGTTCATTCCAGCGAAAGTCTCTACACTTTATTTTCAGATAAATTGAAAATAGTAGTGACATGCACAGCGACCATTTGAGCGCACGTCCGTTGCCGCTGCTGGATCTCGACATCGTCCGCAACTTCGTTGCCATCGTGGAACATGGCAGCTTTTCCCGTGCGGCAAGACAGGTGCATCGCACACCCTCTGCCCTGAGCATGCAGGTCAAGACCCTCGAGGCGACGCTCGAACAGCGGCTGCTGCTGCGCCATGCGCGTCGAGTGGTGCCGACGCCCGAGGGCGAAAAGCTTTTGGGCTATGCCCGGCGTCTGTTGCAGCTCAACCACGAGACGGTCTCCCAGTTTCTGCAGGCGCCGCTGCAGGGCGGCGTTCGCCTGGGCACCTCTGACGACGTCGGGACCCGGGTACTGCCGTGGGTGCTTTCGCGGTTTGCGCGGAGCTTTCCCGAGGTCCAGGTGGACGTGACCGTGGCACCGAGCGAGGATCTGGTGGCGCGGCTGGACGCTGGCGAGGTCGACGTGGCGCTGATCACCGCCGGCACGCAAGGCCTGGCTGGCGCCCGGGGTGAGGTGGTCCACCGGGAAGCGCTGGCATGGGTCGGACGCGGAGGAGGGGCGGCGCACCAGCGGCGACCGCTGCCGCTGGCGGTGGCCAACGCCGGCTGTGCCTGGCGAAAGCTTGCCCTGTCGGCGCTGGATGGGGCCAATGTCGACTATCGCATCGCCTACGTCAGCGAGAACTGCGCCGGCCATCTGGCGATACTCGACGCCGACCTGGCGGTGTCCGCCTTGCCTCGCAGCCTGGTGGAGCCGCCACTGGTCACCCTGGCAGAGTCCGAAGGGCTGCCGCCCCTGGGGCACTATCAACTGGTGCTGTTGCGAACACCAGGGGCAACCGCTGCGGTCGACGCCCTGGCCGAAGAAGTGGCCTCGGCGTTCAAGCAGTGGTCAAGCTCCGGCGCCCACCGCCCCGGCCTCCTGGGTGGCTGAAATCCCTGGTCCGGCGGCAGACCGTCTGGCCTGGCCCTGGCCCTGGCACCTGCTCTTGCCCTTGTTCTTGCGATAAGCTGGCGGCCTTTCGTCGGCCCGCCTGACGGTGGCGTGCGTCGACGGGAGGAAGGCAAGAGAGGGGGGAGAGGAAAGAGAGGAAAGAGAGCCAAGAGAGGCAGGAAAGAAGACGGGGGCGCTGATGGAGATGGAAGAGATGGATGAGGGGAAAAGTTGGAGGAGAGGGGAGAGATGGAGCAGATGAAAGCGAAGCCGTTTCGACTGGGCGTGGCCGGCGCCGGCAAGATCGTCCGAGACCAGCATCTGGACGCCATCCGTGCCACCGAAGGACTTGAGCTGGTGGCGTCGGCGGACCCTCATTCGCGCCTGGAGGGCGTGGCGTCCTACGCCAGTCTCGAGGAGATGCTCGACGCCGCGCCGGATATCGACGCCGTGGCGATCTGCACCCCTGCCCATCTGCGCCACAGGCTCGCCAGTCATGCGCTGGCCCGTGGCAAGGCGGTGCTGCTGGAAAAGCCGCCGGGTGCCACCCTGGCCGAGGTGCAGGACCTCAAGGCACAGGCCGAAAAGGCGGGACTTACGCTGTTCGCCGCCTGGCACTCGCGCTTTGCCCCGGGCATCGCCGCGGCCGCCGAGTGGCTCGCTGGACGCCGGGTAGAGAGCGTCGATATTCGCTGGCACGAGGACGTGCGGGTGTGGCATCCAGGCCAGGCCTGGCTGTGGGAAGCCGGCGGCATGGGGGTGTTCGATCCGGGCATCAACGCCCTGTCCATCGTTACCGCACTGCTGCCCGATCCGTTCTTCTTGAAGCGGGCCAATCTGGTGGTGCCCGCCAACGCCCAGACACCCATCGCGGCGACGCTTGAATGGCGTACCGCCGATGGCGTCCTGCTGAGCGGTGACTTCGACTTCCGCCACGAGGATCCGCCGTGCTGGGAGATGACCTTCGTCACCGATGGGGGAAGCTTGACCCTGGAGGCGGGGGGCGCCCGCCTGATCGTCGATGGCAAGACCCTGATCGATGAGCCGGAGCGCGAATACCAGGGGGTCTACGCGCACTTCCACAGCTTGCTCGAGGCTGGCCAGCGCGATATGGACATCACGCCGCTGCAGCAGGTGGCCGACGCCCTGATGCTGGGGCATCGTCAGGCCACCGAGGCCTTCGTCGACGATGATGGCAGCGCCTGAACACGCCACTTCGCGTCGATCTCTCGATGACCCACGACGTCGTCGCTCACTTGGTGTGAGCTGAACCCGCCAGAAGCAGCGGGTTACTCGTCAGTGGCGAATTCGTCGTGGCGAGCCAGCAGCTGGCACAGTACCTGGGCGGCAGCGCCGCGGGCGGCGGTCGCCAGGCTGTCGTCGAGGATGCGCACCGGGATCGGCGGCGCCTGCGGCAGCAGATGGTTCTGATGACGAGTGAAGAACGCAAGCGCCGGGTCCAGCAGCGGTGCGCCGAGCTTCACCAGCGAGCCACCGATGACGATGCGCTCGGGATTCAGGGTGAGGTGGAGATTGAGCAGCAGCAGGCCCAGGGCTTCCCCTGCCTGGTTGAGGGTCTCGGCCACCAGGTCGGGGTCGCGGTGATGCTTGATGCCTTCGCTCAAGGAGGCGCCGGCCTCGATACCCAGGGCATCTCGCAGGGCCCAGCCACTGACCAGGGTCTCGGCGCAGCCGTGGTTACCGCAGTGACATGGCTTGCCCCCCGGCGCCAGGAGTGTGTGGCCGATCTCGCCGGCCAGCCCATGCACGCCGCGAATCACCCGGGGCGGCGTACCTTGCACCACCAGCCCGCTGCCGATCCCGGTAGCCGCGCTGACGTACAACAGTGAGGACGGCGTCGCGGCTTCCTGGCCGCTGGACGGGCTGCAATAGAGCTCGCCAAAGGCCGCCGCCTTGGCCTCGTTGTCCATGCACCAGAATCGTCTCGAATCATCGTCGAGTTCCGGCAGGCGCTGCCTGAGCATCTCGAGCAGCGGGACGTCTCGCCAGCCCAGGTTGGGCGCCAGGCTAAGCCGCGACTGCTCCGGCGACGTCGGCCCCGGCACCGCCAGTCCCACACCGAGCAGTGTCCTGTGTGAAAGCGCCGTCCGGATCAGCTCGCGCACCATGGGCACGATCTGATCCAGGGTATCGTCTGGCCGGGTCGGCACCACGGCCTGGTGTCGCTGGGCCAGGATCAGGCCATGAAAGTTGATGGCCAGCACGTGCAGCCCATGGACCCCGATCTCGATGCCCAGGATGGCATGACTGTCGGGATTGAGGGACAGCGCCCGTCCGGGGCGGCCGCTACCCCCACGCAGCAGATCGCCTTCGACCAGCCAGCCCTGGTCCAGCAACGTCTGCACGGCGGCGCCGACGGTTACCTTGGTCAGGGCGGTGCGTTGGGCAAGCTCGGCACGGGTCAGGCCGGGCTGGCGGCGCAGCCACTCCAGCAGAGAGGCGCGGTTGCGTGACTTGAGCGCACCGAGGTCGCCGGCGGTGGAAGAGGCGGTCATGAACGAAAGTCTCCGACCCTGATAGGGATGGGGAAGGTCGCGTCGAGTGTATCAAGGCGGGCGACGGGCCGCAGCGCCGGACTTTAGGGCTTGTCTGAAAAGTGCCTGCGCTCGGTAATACGGCGTTAAAAATCGGCTGGTGCGCCAGCCCGGTCAAAATGCTCATTTACACCCCGTAAACTGCGCTTTCTCACCGATTTTTGCCTTGTCTAACCTTCGCTCGTCGACTTTTCGGACAGCGCCTAGCGCCGTACAGTAGCGCCCGACTGCATCGGCCGAACAAGGATCCAGAGTGAATCCGTGCGACGCCTGTGCCGCTTTTTAGAAGAGCACTGGATTTCAGAAGACCACCGGGCGCCATCAAGCACCTTTCCGCAGGGAGGCTACTGTTCGACATAAGTGCAATGGCACAAGGCGTCCGACTCGACAAGACTGTGCACTTAGTTAGGACAAATTACTAACGAAATATTAGTAAAGAGAAATAACAAACATCTCTCGTCGAACGCACGGATCTCGCCAGACCAACGGCTTCGCCGATCGAAAGGCGAAAGCGGTGACGCGCGCCGCCTCCAACAGGCCAAGCCGATACGTCGACGAGCGCAGGCGCTTCCAGGCAAGTCCTGGATGGCTTAGGTACAACCCCTACAACAGCAACGGGAGTCACGCTGACATGACGAAGGAATCTCGAGCGCCGGTGGCGCTTTATCCAGGCCTTGCGGGCAGGCGGGTGGTCATCACCGGTGGCGGCTCGGGAATCGGAGAGGGGCTGGTGGAGGCGTTTGTCGAGCAGGGCGCCGAGGTGCACTTTCTCGACCTCGCCGAGGCGCCATCACAGGCGCTGGTGGCGCGTCTGACTGAGCAGGGTGCCGGCCGCGATCGGCTGCAGTTCCATTACTGCGACCTGACCGATCTGGCGCGTCTCGACGAGGTGCTGAGCGCGATCGGTGATGTCGATGTGCTGGTCAACAACGCGGCCAACGACGATCGCCATCGTCTGGCGGACATCACCCCGGCCTATTTCGACGAACGCATCGCCGTGAATCTCCGCCACCTGGTGTTCGCCACCCAGGCGGTGGCGCCGGGCATGGCCAGGCGTGGCGGCGGTGCGGTGATCAACCTCGGCTCGATCAGCTGGCACCTGGGCCAGGCAGGCCTGGCGCTCTACGAGACGGCCAAGGCCGGTATCGAGGGGCTGACCCGGGCGCTGGCCCAGGAACTGGGTGAACAGGGCATCCGGGTCAACTGCGTGATCCCCGGCAACGTCAAGACGCCGCGCCAGTCCCGCTGGTACAGCGCCGAACAGGAGGCCCAGATCGTCGCCGAGCAGAAGCTCAAGGTGCGCCTCGAGCCTCATCACGTCGCGGCGATGGTGGTATTTCTCGCCTCCGACGCGGCCAGCGGCTGTACCGCGCACAACCACTGGGTGGACGCCGGCTGGCTGTGACCCAGCCTTTCTTCCATCGCGATATCACAACAACAAGGAGTTCAGCATGCCTATCGTATCCTCAGCGGCGGACGCCGCCTCGCTCAAGCGACAACGCTATGTGTTCGCCATCTGCTGTATCGCCGCCATCGGCGGTTTTCTGTTCGGCTTCGACAGCGGCGTGATCAACGGCACCGTCGATGGTCTGCAGACGGCCTTCGACTCCGACAGCGTCGGCACCGGCTTCAACGTGGCCTCGATGCTGCTGGGTTGCGCCATCGGTGCCTTCTTCGCCGGCCGCCTGGCCGATCGCTACGGCCGGCGTGCGCTGCTGATCGTGTCGGCGGTGTTCTTTCTGGTCAGCGCCTGGGGCTCCGGGGTGGCGACCGGCTCGCTGGAGTTCGTGATCTACCGGGTGCTCGGCGGCATGGCGGTGGGCGCTGCCAGCGTGATGACGCCGGCCTACATCAGCGAGGTGGCGCCGGCCGAACGGCGCGGACGGCTGGCCACGATCCAGCAGGTGGCGATCATTTCGGGGCTGTTTATCGCCTTCGTCAGCAACTATGTGCTGGCCAAGATCGCCGGTGCCTCCACCGCCAGTCTGTGGTTCGGCTTCGACGCCTGGCGCTGGATGTTCTGGATCGAGATGCTGCCGGCGGCGATCTTTCTGCTGGCACTGCTGGGTATCCCGGAGAGCCCGCGTTTTCTGATCAGCCGCGGACGCGACGACAAGGCGACACGGGTGCTGGTCACCCTGCTCGGCGAGCAGGCGGGGCAGGCCAAGGTCGCCGAGATCAAGGCGTCGCTGAACGCCGACCATGTGCCGAGCCTCAGGGACCTGATCAACGCCACCAGTGGCAAGGTGCACGGCATCGTCTGGGTCGGTATCGGGCTGGCGGTGTTCCAGCAGCTGGTCGGGATCAACGTGGTGTTCTACTACGGCGCGGTGCTGTGGCAGGCGGTGGGCTTCTCCGAGGGTGATGCCCTGCTGATCAACGTGATCAGCGGTGCGGTGTCTATCGGCGCCTGTCTGATCGCCATCGCGCTGATCGATCGGATCGGTCGCAAGCCGCTCTTGTGGGCAGGTTCAGTGGGTATGGCGCTGACCCTGTGCCTGTTGGCCTACGCCTTCTCCACCGCCAGCATGGTCGACGGAAAGCTGGCCTTGGCCGGTGACATGGGGGTGCTGGCGCTGCTGGCGGCCAACGCCTATGTGCTGTTCTTCAATGTGTCCTGGGGGCCGGTGATGTGGGTGATGCTCGGTGAGATGTTCCCCAACCAGGTGCGCGGTTCGGGACTGGCGGTCTCGGGGCTGTTCCAGTGGCTGGCCAACTTCGCCATCACCATGACCTTCCCGATCATGCTGGCGGGAATCGGCCTTGCCGGGGCCTACGGTGTCTACGCCTTCTTCGCGGCCTGCTCAGTGGTGTTCGTGATGAAGTGGGTCAAGGAGACCCGTGGACGGGAGCTTGAGCAGATGGCCTATGAGTAACCCATGCGTTCGGGTTGGACAGCAGGCGGGTTTCCCATGGTGAACGGGGCTGTCGTCCTGCATCTTAGGTGCCACGCCTGCTGATGGTGGGACCCCGGCGAGATCAAGGCGCCGGGGTCTTGTCGTCTCCAGTGACCTCGGCGATGCCACGGCGGACACGCAGGTACAGCGAGACCAGCATCATTGCCGCCATCAGCCAGAAAACTGCTGCGATAAACCAGCTTGCCGCCAGGCCCACCGCCACCACCAGGGCGAGTATGCCGATGACCAGGGCGCGATCGCTCTTGCCCATGGGGCCATCATAGCGTCGGGTCGCCCCGACCAGGGGGCCCATGACACCGGCGTATTCGACGATGATGGCCAGTACCAGGGCGAAAATGACGGCATTGGTACCCGCATCGGGCAGCAACGCGAAGGGAACGAACAGTGCAGCGTCCGAGACCACGTCGCAAAGCTCGTTGAGATAGCCGCCCAGGGCCGTCTGCTGGCCGTGTTCACGGGCGAGCATGCCGTCGATGGCGTTGAGCGCCATACGCAGGGGAAGCCACAGTGCGATCAGTACGAACCAGAGCTGCGTCTGCACGTTGAGGCCAACCACTGCCGCCACCAGCAGTGACAGCACGGCGGCCAACAGGGTGACCTGATTGGCGCTGACGCCACGCTGGTGAAGGCGGCCCACCAAGGGACGCAGCAGGGCTTGAAAACGAGGCTTGAAATCATACACGGAGGCCATGTCAAAGATCCTTTTTGACGGGCTAGGCGAGGGGGACGGGGCTGGCGGGTGCGTGGGCTGCGCCAGGCCGCCAGCTTAGCATGGCGGCTCCCACAGGACCTTGACTCAGCCGGTAGGAGGCAACTCCAGGTCGCTGCCGAGTATCGAGTCGCCGGGTTTGATGCCCAGGGCGTCGGCGGTACCGGCGAGCACCGCCTGGGCGGCGCGAAAGGCGTCCTGGGGGCGCCGCGTGCGGATCGCCTCCATCAGCTCGCGGTGACGCTCGAGGCTGTCCTCGGGGTCGCTGGCGCTTTCGTTGGAGGTCTCGATCAGCAGGTAGATCGAGGGGCGCAGGATATGCGAGAGCTGGGACCAGACGATATTGCGGGTGGCCTTGAAGATGGCCACATGGAAGGCGATGTCGTGATCGCTGTGCAAGCGCTTGGCGTCGCCCTCGGCGGCGTTCATGGCGCTCTCCATGCCCTCGAAGGCCTCCTCGATGGCGACCAGATCGCGGGCCGTCGCGCGGCGGGCTGCAGTCATCGCCACGTAGGGCTCGACGTCGAGGCGGAAGCTCAGGATCTCGCGCTGGATCTCGGGGTTGGGAGCCGCGTAACGGGTCATCCAGTCGGTGACCGACGGGTCGAGGATGTTCCAGGCCTCGACCTCGCGCACCTTGGAGCCGTGGCCGGAAATGCGTTCGATGATGCCCACGTCCACCAGCTGGCGCAGGTCGCTCCTGACCGCCGAACGGTTCAGCGCAAACTGTTCGGCCAGGTCGACCTCCTTGGGCACGAAGTCGCCGGGGCGATAGCGTCCGCCGAAGATGGCCTCGGCCAGGTAGTCGGCCACGCTGGGGCGTTTGCTGTTGCTGCGAGATGGGACGGCCACTGACTTGCTCCTGGCGAATGCAGTGACGATGCTAGCGAATGTGCAACATAGTGACAATGCGCCTTAGTGACAACGCGGCACAGTGACAACGGGGCATAGCGACAATAGGGCACAGTGGCAGCGCTGGTGGGCTCGCGGGCAGGCAGTCTAGAGGGAACCGTCTTCTCAGAAGCCACTCTCGCGGATCACCACCGAAGCGAGCCAGGTAGTGAACTGGCCGACCAGGCTCTGACGCTCGGCGTCGATGTGCAATTGGCCAGCGGCCTGCCTGCCGCCTGTCCAGGGGCTGTCCAGGCGGGCTTCGATCGCGATCAGCGCGCGTTCAAGACGCAACTTGCCGCGCTCCTCCGGGTCCTCGTAGGTGGACAACGGGCCGCCGTGGCGTGCCGCCAGCAGGGGGTGACTCAGGTGCTCGGCGCGGGTGGCACCGATGCTGGTGACGTGTCCGGCCAGTGGTCGGGTGTGCCCTTCCACCAGAAAGCGCACCCGAGCGCCAGGACTCAGGCGGTGGACCTCGTCCTGAGGCACGTAGGCATCGATGACCCAGGTCGAGGGGTCCACCAGTACGCCCAGCGGCTCCCGGGTGGCGACCCATTGCCCCGGCGTCTGTTGTCGATCGAAGCGCTGCCATTCGCCGGCGAAGGGGGCGTTGATGACCAGTCGCTGCTGCTCCCGCCGGGCGGCCTCTCGTCCGCTTTCGCTGACGCGGTGTAGCGCCAGGGTAGCGCTGTCGCGATTACGCCCATCGTCGGCGTCGAGCAGCCCCGCCAGTTCGGCCTCCAGCAGGTCGAGCTCGCTTTCCTGGGCCAGCTCGCGACGTCGGATATCCGGCTCGCTCAGCCGCACCAGGGCCGCCTCCCGCTCGACCCGTCCGGAGACGGCGATGGTCTCCAGGCGTGCGGGAAACGGCGAGTACAGGGTCAGTTCGCGCTCGGCGTGGAGCACGCCAGGCCCGCTGACGCGGGTCTGCAGGGGCAGGCAGGCCAGCAACAGCAGGGTGCCGAGGGCCAACAGCCAGGCCAGGCGAAAGCGCCGGGGGACGGCGCGGCGATGGGACCACCAGTGCTGCAGTTCTCGGGTGACAGGCATCAGGATGAACCAGGCTATTTCCACGGCGAACAGGACGATGCCCAGCGCCTTGAAGAACAGATGATAGACGGCCAGGGCGATGCCGAGGAACAGCACCAGCCGATACAGCCAGGTGGCGAAGGCGAACAACACCAGCGAACGTCGCTGATGACGGGGAAAGGGCTCCGGCCAGGCCTCGTCGAGCCCCAGCAGTCGACGGCGCAGCCACACACGGGCCTGGGCGCCGGCGCGCTCGTGCAGGTTGGGGAAGTCGAGCAGATCGGTCAGCACGAAGTAGCCGTCGAAGCGCATGAAGGGACTTGCGTTGATCGCCAGGCTCAGCACCCAGCTGGTGGTGGCCAGGTACAGAAGTGCCGAATTGACGGCGCCCGGCTCGGTCAGCACCCAGCCAAGGGTCGCCAGGCCTGCCAGGCCAAGCTCCACCAGCATGCCCGCCGACGAGATCGCCAGCCGCGATCGGCTGCGCCTGAGTTTCCAGCTCTCGCCGGTGTCGGTGTAGAGCATCGGCCACAGCACGATAAAGGCGACGCCCATATGCGCCACCTTTACCCCCAGCCGGGTCGCCACCAGGGCATGGCCGAGTTCGTGGCAGGCCTTGGCCACCACCAGCGCACAGGCGAAACTGAGTATGCCCGACAGCGAGAAGGCGTCCATCACCGCGTGGGTAAAGTGGTCCCAGCGGCGCACCACCAGCACCAGCCCGAGCAGTCCGAGCAACAGCACCGCCGTGACCATGCCACGGCTGAACAGCCAGGGCAGGGCCCGCACCACGGCGCCAAGAAAGCGCTGCGGGCGCACCAGCGGCAGGCGAAAGAACAGATAGTGATGCAGCCACCAGGACAGCTTGCGCCAGGCGGCGCCTGTGGCGGCCTCGCGGGCCATGCGGTCGGTAGCGTCGGGCCCGGCCCGCAAGAGACGGTGATGCTCGAGAAAGTCCACTAGTTCGAGCACCTGCTCGAGCGACGGCTGCATCGGCGTCTGGGCGGCGATCTCGTCGCGAATCCGCGCGGGACTCGCCCCCCAGCGCGCCAGACACTCGAACTCGAGCCAGCCGATCCGGTAGAAGCGATTGGTCACCGGGTCCTGGATCGACCACTGGGGCTCGCCATGGCGATCACGGCCCGCATCCACCAGCACCAGGTCCTCGCGCAGCGGTGGCGGCGAACGATCCGAGCGTTCATCGACGCCGGCGGTGTGATGGGCCATCGTCGCGCTAAAGGGACTGGCGTGGACGTCCGTGGGTGAGGCAGCCGCGCTATGGGAAGCCCCCGGGCCATGGCGTGCGGGTGTCGCTGAGGCCATGGCTACCACCCCGTCCAGGCGCGCAGGGCCGACAGCGGCCGGCGCAGCAGGTAGTAGCCGAGACTGACCTCTTCGCCGTAGACCTTGGCGGTGCCGTGCAGCCCCAGGCGTACCTTGTTCGCTGTCGAGTCGGCCTGGGTATTGGTCCCCTGGTCGAGGCTCTGTCCGGCGCTGTCTTTCACCTCGGTCGGCGCAAGCTCGGCCAGCAGGCGATAGGCGGCGACGCCATCTGCGTCGGTCGAGGCTTCGTAGCTGGTCTGGGTGAGGCGCGCGCCGATCGGTTCCAGCGGCCGGGCGCTGAGGAACACCTTGACCTCGGCCCCCGCTGCCAGGGTGATGGCGTCGGCGGCGGCCAGCTGGATCTCCACCGCCGGCTGATCGGGGTCGGCCAGGCGCAGGATGCGCTCGCCGGTGGCGACGGGGCGTCCTTCCCAGTCGTCGGGGTCGCTGTAGACCGCGACTCCCGCCGTCGGAGCCGTCACCAGGGTGCGTTCGAGCCTGGCCTCCAGTGCCTCCAGTTCGGCCAGGCGCTGTGCCTGCTGGCGCCTCAGGCGACTTATGTCGGCGAGCCGTGAGCGGTCGTCGAAGGCCAGGTTGCCGGCGGCGTCGAGCTCGGCGCTGGCCACCTCGAGCTGACGCCTGAGTACCTCGGCGCGGCCTTCGAGTTCGCTACGGTCCAGGCGAAACAGGGGGGTGCCGGCCTCGACGCGTGAGTTGGGCTCTACCAGCATCTCGGCCACCACACCGTCCAGCGGGCTGGTGATGGCGGCGCTGTCCAGCGACACGATCTCGGCCGGGGCCAGGGCCGACTGGCGCACCGGCAGGAACATCGCGGCGATCACTGCAACCAATAACAGCCAGCCGAGCCGACGACGCGGTAGCTGCCAGGCGCGTCGGCGTGGCGCCAGGGCCTGCCAGCAGTAGCGCCAGGTGGCGGCCAGGCCACCGAGCTGCTGGCGCAGCGCCTGGGGCGGCGGCTGCTCGAGCAGAAACAGCGCCCAGGCATGGTCGGTGGTCGACTTTCGGTCGGCGTCGGCACCGCCGGGACCCAGCGGCACCAGCCACAGCACCTCTGGCCACCACTGGGCCCAGCCTTCGGACAGGTCGTCGGGGAGTTCAAGTTGATCGCGCAGCAGCAGCCTGGGGCCATCGACGTCGTGTTGATCGAGCAGCCAGGCGCCGAGCCTTTCCACCCAGTTGACGAAGGGGGTGCGCTCGGTGGGCGTGGCCAGCCCCGAGACACAGCGCAGCCTGACCGCGCCTCGGGCGCGGCCCTCCACCACCAGTGCCTGACGAAAGCGCAGCAGCGGATAGGGGTCGTTGGCGATGGAGAAGGCCAGGGTGGTGCGCGAGTCGGCGTCCAGCGCGCGATCTCGCAGGGCCAGGCTCAATGACGCCAGCGACGCCGGGCGTGGGTGTTCGCTGGCGCTCATGGCGTGCCTTCGTCGCTGTCCTCTGTGGTGGGCGATTCGGCCACCAGGGTGGCACGCCCGGTCATGCCCGGCATCAGCTCGTCATGGGCCTGGTCGAGGCGTGCCTCGAGCTCGACGGTCTGGGCCACCGCATCGATGCGGGCACTCACCGCGCTGAGCGTGGCGGGGTAGCGCTTGCCGGTCTCGCTGACGTCAAGACTGAGTGGCTGGCCTTCGCCGAGCTCGGCCAGGTGCGCCGAGGGCGCATTGAGCCTGACCTTGAGAGGGCCATCACCGACCAGATCGACGATCGGCGTACCGGCGGCCATGGTCTGAAAGGGCTTGACATGTACCGCGGCGATGCGCCCGGTGAAGGGCGCCTTCAAGGTACAGCGATCACTCTGGACGGCGGCAAGGTTCAAGGCGCTCTGGGCCTTGTCGACCTCCGCGCGGGCCAGCGCCACCTCGAGATCGCCCACCGCGTCCAGGCGGCGCAGGCGGTCCTTGGCCTGGCTGTTGAGCCGGGCCACGCCGAGTTCGGTATTGGCCACGTTGACCCGGGCCTGTTCGATTCGACAGTCGAAGCGGGCAAGCACATCGCCCTCGGCCACCGTAGCACCCAGCGACACGGCCAGCTCGTCCAGGGTGCCTTCCATGCGGCTCGACAGGGTCGCCTCCTGCTGGGGGGCCAGCAGGGCGCGCATGGTCAGCTCGCTTCGGTTCTCCTGTATCGGCTGCTGGGTCGATTGAGGTGCCGACTGCTGGGCCGATGCCAGCGCCGACAGCCCGAGCAGGGGCAGTGCGAGGCCGAGGAACATCCCGGCCGAGCGCGGGCGAAGGCGACTAGACGGCATCGGTGCCCCCCTCATCGGCGCCTGTCCCCGGCTGCGGGCGACGCGGCTCCAGGGTGGGCCCGCCGGCTGGCGCCGGTGGCTGGCCCGGGTGAGGCGCAATGATGCCCTGGCGCTCGTGGGTGGTCATGATCCGTTCGATCTCGCTGGCCAGGGTCTGTACATCGTGCTGGGCGACGGTCTCGGGCAGCACGTCCAGGCCCACCGAGTTGAACAACCGGCCCCAGGCGGCCTGGGCGCGGGAGTAGGCCGCCTCGCGCTGGTACTGGGACAGCAGGTAGCGGCTCTCGGCGCGAATCACCTCAAGCTCCGAGCCGATGGAAGAGGAGGCCGCGGCCTTGGCGTAGGCCAGCAGGTCCTCGTCCACCTCGAGGCTCTCGTCGCTGTACTCGAGCTCCTCGCGGGCCAGGTGGTAGCGCAGGGCGCCCACCCGAACCTGGGTCAGTACCGCCATGGACAGCGCGGTACGGCGCAGGTCGTCGGCATCACCCTGGGTGTCCTGGGCTTCGTTCAGATCGGGATAGGACAACAGCTTCAACAGGTTCAAGGACACATTGACGCCGGTCTCGGTCCAGTCGTTGTTGTACAGGTAGTCGTTGGAGTCGTACTCGATGCCCGCGCTGACCGTGACGTTGGGCCACAGCCTGAGCTTGGCGGCTTCCAGGTCGTTCTGGTTGACCCGCTTGCGGTACCACTCCTCCATGATCTCCGGGCGGTGCTGCAGCGCCAGCTGTTCCAGGCGCTCGATATCGCTGACGTCCGGGGGAAGATCCGGTTCCGGTTCGTCGGCCAGGATCAGGCGGGTACCGGGGGGCAGCGACATCAGTGCGGCCAGTTCGGTCTTGGCCAGCTCCAGATCCTGGCGGCGCGCGGTCAGCAGGGTGGTGGAGTCGAGCAGGGCGCGCTGGTAGGCCAGCACCTCCTGTCGTGGCAGCAATCCCTGGCGCTGGGCCTCACGGGCGGCGTCCAGCGCTACCTCGGTGCGCGCCAGCAGCACATTGAGACGAGGAATCAGGCGTTGGGCGGCCAGCGCCCGCCAGTAGGCGTTGCGCACGTCGCGCAGCACGTTCTGGGCGACCTTGCGCCGACGTTCCTCGGCCATCAGCATCTGGTCGGCCTTCTGCTGGTTCTCGTAGTAGGCCAGGCCGAAGTCGAGCAGGCTCCAGGACAGGCCAAGGCCCGCGGTGGAACGGTAGCGCTGCTCCGAAGTGGAGGGCCGCAGGCTTTCCTCGCCGTCCTCGATACCGATGGAGGTGCCGCCGGAGTCGTTGCTGCGATCGCTGTAGCCGGCGTCGGCGACGATGCGTGGCAGCAGTTCATGGCGCGAGACGTCACGCAGGTTCGAGGCCAGGGCGCTTTCCATCAGCTTCAGGCGATAGTCGAGGTTGTACTTGAGTGCCCGGGCGGCGGCCTCGTAGAAGGTGACCGGCTGATTGAGCGGCTCCTGCAGGCGATACATCTGGGCCTGGTCGCTGATCGCCCGCTGACGGATCTCGGTGGCGTCGAAGGGCTGGGGCTCGAGGCTGGAGCAGGCACTCAGGGTCAGGCCGGCGGTGACCGCCAGCGTGGTGAGCGGTAGTCGATGCATGCGGTGTCCTTGTCGTTCGAATCTCACAGGTCGTGCTCCCCTCGCAGCGGCGCGGTGGAGCCGGCCATGGCCGTCAGTTGTGCGCGGAAGCCCGAGGCCACCCGCGGAGAAGCGCCGGAGGTCTCATCTGGCCCGCGCCAGCCGTCCTGGGCCAGCGCTGCCGACGCGAGGCGATCGCCCTGGTCACCATCGGCGATCCATTCGGCCCCCGGCGGCAGCTCAGGCCGGCCGTCATCTGCCGCGTTGCGGTTCGGCGCCTCGGCCGAGCCAGGTTGAGCGTCGCTCGGCGTCGAGCTTCGCGTCGGAATCGTCGGTTCGCTGTCGGCACCAGAGGCGTTGTTCAGCAATTGTTCACGGGTGGGAGCGTAGACGGAGGGATCGGCCAGCAGGCCATCCGCCGTCAGATCGGTGCGGCCGTGGCGGCCCAGCAGCAGCAATTGATCCTGCTCGGCATATAGGCGACTCAAGGCTACGCCGCGCAGCACGTACTGGCCTGGCACCTCCCCCAGGCCGTTGGCCAGCGACGGGATCTGCGTCTCCAGCGGCCTGACCAGCCAGGGCTGGGCGCCGTGGGACAGGCGCAGGTAGTCGAAGACCTGACGGCTGTTGCGCTCGACTTCCGGGGTGACGTAGACCACCGGGTCGACATCGCCGAGGGTGGCGCGCGACTGGCGCCCATCGTCCGGGCGCAGGAAATGGGGCCCGGCGCCATCCCTGATCGGAATATAGGGTGCGGCGATATCCAGGGTCAGGGTCAGGGTGGCGGTGTCGCTGGCGCCGGCCTGGTCGGTCAGGGTGTAGACGAAGACCTCCTGCAACAGCGGACCCAGGCCGCTGGCGCGCAGCACCTCGCTGTTGGTGCGGTCGATAAAGTAGCGGTAGCTGCCGTCCGCCTCGATGATCAGGGTGCCGTAGCGGCCCGCCAGGCGCTCGCCGGGCGCCGCGGTGACGCCATCCTGGGTCACCAGGGTGACACTCTGGGTCTCGCCGTAGCGCTCGGCGTCGACGTCTGTGTCGTTGGGCAGCACATTGCCGGTGGCGTCGGGGCGGCTCGCGCCTCCGCCGATGTCCACGGCGTCGCCGCTGTCGTCGCGGGCCGTCGGTGCGTCGTTACGCCCATCGATGGTGATCGTCAGGTTGGCACTGGCGGGACCGCCCCAGCGATCTTCCAGTGCATAGGTGAAGACGTCGACCAGGGTCTGACCGCTTTGACGCAACGCCTGGACCTCCGGGTTGTCGTCATCGACCTGGTAGCGGTAGCTGCCGTCGGCCTCCATCACCAGGCTGCCGTAGCGGCCCACAAGCGCGTTGCCGAGGGTGCCTTCGGTGCCAGCGCTGGGGTCATCGCCGGTGCGAACGCCGGTCACTGTCAGATTGGGGCCGAGCAGGTTGACGCCGAGGTTGATGTCTCCATCGACGTCGCTGTCGTTGTCGAGCACATTGCCCACGGCGTCCGCCCCGGGCGTGGCGTTGTCCCGGCCGCCGGCCTCCACCGCCAGGCCACCGTCGGCGCCGGGCAGCGGCGCCTGGTTCTGGCCGCGCACGAACACCGTCAGTTCGGCCAGGTCCACCAGTCCCGCCAGATCACGGGCCTCGTAGGTGAAGACGTCGCGGCGGAACTCCAGCGGGCCAAGCCCGAGGATCTCGGCGTTGGTCTGGTCGACCGCGTAGCTGTAACTGCCGTCGGTGGCAAGCGACAGGGTGCCGTACTGGCCTGTCAGGGTTATCGTGCCGGCGCTGGGGGTGGACAGGGCCCCGCCTGCGGCCTCGGTGCCGGGGCGGGCACCACTCGCGGCCAGTTGGTCACCGGCGTCGATATCACTGTCGTTGTCGAGCACATTGCCGCTGGGATCACGGCCGGTGCCCTGATCGCTGTCGGCCACCGCCAGGGCGATGTTGTCGGCGGCCACCGGGGCGTCGTCGCGTCCCTGAATGGTCACGGTCAGGCGCGCCGTGGTACTGACGCCCAGGGGATCGACGCTGCGGTAGACGAAGACCTCGGTGAGGGTATCGTTGGCGGTTCTTAGGGCCTCCACCGTCGGATTGCTGTTATCGACCACGTAGGAAAAGCTGCCGTCGGTGTTAAGGGTCAGGGTGCCGTAGCGTCCGGCCAGCGGTTGGCCGGCGGCCACCGTGGTAGCGTTGAAGCGGACCTGATCGACACTCAATGGCTGTCCATCCACGTCGTTGTCGTTGGTCAGGACATTGCCGGTAGGGTCGACGCCTGGGGTGGCGTTGGCGGTGCCCCCGGCCTCCACCGCGATGGCATTGTCGGCCACCGAGATCGGCGGATCGTTGGCGCCGGTGACGGTGACCACCAGCTCGGCCAGGTCTGGATTGCCGGCACTGTCGATCAGCCGGTAGGTGAATATCTCGCTCAGGGTGGCGCCTGCCGCCAGGGCCTGTACGGCGGCGTTGTCGCCGTCGACCACGTAGCGGTAGCTGCCGTCGGCGTTTACCGTGAGGCGCCCGTACTGACCATCGACGCTGGCGCTGATACCGCCGAGGCTAGTCATGGCGCCGCCGGCCGCCACGCTGCCGGGGCGAATGGCGCCGATGGAGAGTGCGCCCTGGTCGATCGCATCGACGTCAACGTCGACGCCATCGCCGTCGTTATCGCCGATCAGATTGCCGGTGCCGTCCACCGCTGGCGTGGCACCGTCGGTGGACGGTGCCTGGGCGCTGGTGGTGTTGTCGGTGGCGACGGGGTTGTCCTGGGCACCTTCGATGGTGATGGTCAGCACCGCGATGTCATCGAGTCCCAGGGCGTCGGTGATCCGGTAGCTGAAGGTCTCGCTCAGGGTCTCGCCTGCCGCCAGGGCCTCGACCGCCGCGGTATCGTCCTCGACGACGTAGCGGTAGTTGCCATCGGGGGTGATGGTCAGGATGCCGTAGCTGCCGAACACGTCGGTGGCGCCACTTACGTCGGTAAAGACGCCGAGAGGCTCATCGCCAACGCGGAGCCCGGACACCGCCTTGCTCTCGCCGTTGAGGTCGACGTCGGTGTCGTTGCTCAGCACATTGCCGCTGGCGTCCTGGCCGGCGGTGGCGTTGTTGATGCCGCCTTTCTCGATGGCCACGCCGCTGTCGTCGACGCCCACCGGGGCGTCGTTGGCGCCTTGGATGGTGATGGTGATGGTGGCCTGGGAGGTGACGCCCGCGCGATCACTGATTTCATAGACGAAGGACTCGGGCAGTGTATTACCGCTCAGCCTCAGGGCCTCTACGGCGGGGTTGTCGTTGTCGAGCTGGTACTCCGCCGAGCCGCTCGAGGAGATCACCAGGGTGCCGTAGGTGCCGACGATAAGGGTAGGTGAGGCGGGGTCGCTGTTGACCGCCTGCAGTGAGCCCGCAGTGGTGCCCGCCCGGACCACCGTCAGCACGTCGGGGTCGGCGTCATTGAGGTCGGCGTCGGTATCATTGAGGATGACCAGGCCGTTGGGATCGATACCGCCGAGATTGAAGCGTCCCCCGGCCTCCACGGCGATGGCGTTGTCGTTGGTCGCGATGGGGTCGTCGTTGACCGCGATCACTTCGATGGCCAGGGTATCGCGGTCGGTCAGGGCGTCGGCGCTCTCGCCGGGGGTGCCGTCGCCGGTGTCCGGGTGGTCGCCGAAGTTACCGTTGTCGCTGGTGACGATGGTCAGGGTATCGTTGCCGTTGAAGTTGGCGTTGCCGGTATAGGTCAGGGTGGCGAGGGCAGCATTGATCTGGGTGACGCTGCCGGTGAGGATCAGCTCGCTGGTGCCACTGCCTGACACACTGGCGCCACCGGCGCTGGAAGCGTTCAGGGTGCCGTTGTTCACACTCAACGTCGTGGTCAGGTTCTGGGCCCCGCTGGTACCGGGTGTCAGGGCGTCGGGATCGGCAATCGAGATGCCGGAGATGGCAAATTCGGTGTCTTCGTTGCCGGAGGCCGGCGAGGCCGGCAAGGCGTGGACCGGGGCGTCGTTGAGTTCGACATAGCCGATATTGGCGTCGAAGGTGGTGGCACCGTCGACGGCGCCGGTGATCAACGACAGGCTGCCGTCGCCGAAGGTGCCGCCATCTGAGTCGAGGCGCGCCTTCAGCTCGCCAGAGGTGGCGTCGGTGAGGCTTTCGCTGGCCGAGATCCGATAGCTGCCCTTGGCCAGCACACCGAAGGAGTAGTTGCCGTTTGCGTCGGTGAGCGTGGTGTAGCTGACGTCGTCGGCGTTGCCGAAGGTATCATCGCTGCCTGCCCAGGTCAGGGTCACACTGACGCCGGCCAGGCCATCGCCATCGGGTGCGGTGCTGGCGTCGGCGGAAAGGGTGTCATTCCACAGCGTGCCTTCGACAAGTCCGAGACTCGCCCCGGCGGTCAACACATAGTCATTGAGCCCGCCGCTGCCGTCGGCATCGGTACGCTCGCCGGTTGCCGTGCCGTCGGCGCCGACATCGCTGCCACCAAAACCATCGAAGCTGCCGTCGTCGGGCAGGCTGGACCAGGCAAGACGGGCCTCGGCGGCGGTGGCCGCCACTACCGCATCGTTGGGTACCTCGAGGCGATAGGACACGCTGACCTCGCTGCCCGGCTCGAGCTGTGCAAAGGTGAGCTCGATTCCCGAGGCGGTGGCGCTGGCCGTGACTCCTGCCGGCAGGCCGCCCAGGCTGTAGCTCTGGCCATCGATGACCACACTGTCGATGACATAACCGCTGCCCGAGGGAAAGGCGTCGGTCAGCTTGACGTCATAGGCGGGCATGCCGCCGTTCTGGGTAAAGGCAACGGTGACGCTGGCGGTACCGGTGGTGTCATCCGGGGCGGGATCGAAGGCCACCACCGTCTTGGTCATGTCGGTGAAGGACGGCTCGACGATACGTTCGATCAGGGTGGCGCTCTCGCCCCGGACCGTGTCGGCCCCGCCTCCGCTCGCGTCAATCAGTTCCCTTGCCACCACCGCGAGCTGGTCGCCTGACTGATTGCCCGACACATTGTCGACGCGCACGTTGAAGTCGATGGAGATGCCTTCGCGATTGGCGTCGGCGGTTTCGCTGTTTTCGAGCCGGCGGAAGTCAAAGGTGAGCACCTGCTTGCCGCCAACGGTCGTGATGGTCAGGATGCCGGCAGCGTGCAGCTGTATTGCCGTGGGTGACACCGCCTGGCCAAGGGTCAGTGCCTGGGCCAGGGCGCTGGTCTCGTCGCCGGCCTCGTTGAAGTCATCACCGATGCCCCGAATGTCGAGTGCCGAACTCGACAGCCCCCCGGCGTCGGAGATCAGTGCCAGGTTGATGCGGTTATCGCCAAAGTCGACAAAGGACAGGCCCGAATCCAGGGTAACCTCAAGCTTGTAGGACTGGTTGTCGCCGTCGGGGGCCAGGGCTACCACCCTATAACGGATGATCTCGCCCACCGCCACGTCGTTGCTGGCGGCCTGGCTGTCGCTGGCGTCGCCGGTGCTGGCAAGGCCACCGATGCGTGAAATATCCAGATAGCTCGCCACCGGTATCGCCAGGGTATCGCTGGTCCGGTAGTCATTGAGGACATTGACGCCAGGCTCGCCGTCGGCGCCGGTGCGCTCGACCACTGGGCTTGCCGGGTCGCCGTCGAGGCTGGTCCACTGCACGCTGGTCGAATTGTCCAGCGTCACCTGGTTGGGGGCATTGGCCGATACCGTCCCCTCGATGGTCAGGGTGACGACGTCTCCGTCCGCCAGGTCGAGATCGAATCCACTCTTGACGCTGACTTGATAGCCGTCGGTGGCGTTGCCAGTGATCTCGAAGGGATTGTCGGCGCCGCTGACGTTAATGACGGAGCCATTGGTCGTCACTTGGCTGATGGTGGGCGACACCAGTTCGGGCGAGATGTCGCCGTTGACGTCCAGATCGAAGGCATCGACTCCCGAGGTATTGGACAAGGTGATGGTGTAGCTGACGGGGTCATCGGCATCGACGCCAAGGCCCGGATCGGAAGGAGTGGTCAGCGCCTGTTCGATGGTGACCGTGGGTTCCACCAGGGTGGTGGTCGGGCCCGTACCGGGCTGACTGACGTCGCGATCCACGGCGGTGCTGCCGTTGACCTCATCACCGTCGACGTCCTGGTAGGTGAGGCTGGCCTTGTGTTCGTGCTCGGTACTTTGCTGGTTGTCGAGGGTATTGCTGGCGATCAGGCGTACCCGCAGCACGAAGGTGTTGTTGCCGGTGTCGTTGTCGCCGGTGGCGCTGGCGGCGCTGAAGGTGTACTGGGCATCGACGCCGTCAGCGCCCAGGGTGCCGCCGCTGCCGGCAAGCGCGCTGACGGAGACGCTGCCGGCGAAGTCTGCGCTCAGGTTGTCGCTGTCGGCGGCCAGGGTGATCAGTTCATAACCCGAGCCATTGAAGCTGGTATCCAGCGCCATGCCCGGCGGTATCAGGTCATTGATCACGAGGCTCTGGGTAGTGCCTTCCGGCAGGGTCACCACGATGTCGTAGAGCATCGACTCGCCGACCACCAGGTCGGCGCCGTCGGTGTGGCTGGCGCTTGAGTCGTCGTCAGTGGCGGCGCCGCCGTCCGCGAAGGTGGTGGTGATGGTTGGCGCCGCCACCTGCTGGGTGGCGTCGTCATCGAGATCCGTCGGGGTAAAGTCGCTGCCACCGTCGACGCTGGCGTAGTTGGTGAGCGTTGCCGTGGTGCCGAGGGTGCGACTGGCACTGACCGCCGCGGCCACGGTCACGTCGTAGGTGATGACGATGATGTTGGTGCCGGCGGCGTCGCTGGCGCTGCCATCCCGCCCGGCCTGCAGGGTGGCCTGGCCGCTGTCGTCGAGCAGGGTGATGGTGTTGCCACTGACGCTGTAGTCGGTGCCCTCGATCAGCACGCTGCCGTCACCGAGCGTCAGGGTCAGGTTGGCATCGCCCAGGCTGCCACCGACAAAGGCCAGGTCCGTGGGCAGCGCGATCTCGGTCGTCACGTCGAAGGCACCACCGCCGCCGGTGTTCTCGAGCAGCGTGGCCAGGCGCAGTGTGTCGCCGGCGTCGATGTCGGTGACGTCGCCGTCCACCGCCGCCGGGTCGGTAATGCTGCCGGTGAAGGGCGCACCCGCCGTGCCGGGCGCATTCCAGCTGCCGCTGGTGCCGCTGACGCTGCCGTTGGTCGAGGACACCGCCCCATGGGTGATGGTGACGACCGGCTCGGCCACCGACTGCACCTTGACCACGTCCTGGGTCACCAGTTCTGTCTTGTCGAGAGTGGTGGTCTGGCGCGATTCGGCCAGCACATCCAGCGAGCGGCCATCGGCGAAGGGCTGATCCCCCACCGTCATGGTAAAGCTCAGGGCGATGGTGCTGGCCTCTGTCGTGGTCAGGTCTGCCAGGGTAAAGACGATGGCGTTGCCGGGACCGCTCGCTACGCTGGTGATATCGCCCGCCCAGCTGTTGTCCGCTGCCAGGGACCACTGGCCGGGGCCAGTCCCTTCTGTCCAGCCGATGCCCGAGGTGTCGAGCAGCGGCAGCGGCAGGTAGGCGATCAACTGGAAGTTTTCGTGGTCGCCGGTGACCAGCTCGTAGCGCAGGGTGAAGGTCACCTGGTCGCCGGGGGCCAGTTCGCTGACGCCTCCTTCGATGGCGATGTCCACCTGGCCGGTGGGCACCGTCAGCGCTGTGCTGGAGTCGTCGGTCTCGCTCTCGCCGGTCAGGTTGTTCGGGTTGAGCAGCAGGGTGGCATCGACCTCGGCGGCATTGCCCAGGCTGTCGCCTTCGTTGATGGCAGGGTGGTCGGTCACGTTCGCGTAGGCGTCATCGATGACCGCGCGATAGCTGATCAGCGCACGGGTGGCGCCGGCGTCGATCACCCCATCGAAGGCGGCGTCGCCGGCGAGCCAGGCCTGGTCATCCAGGGCGTTCTCGATCGACTGGGCGATATCGAAGACAAGGGTGGTGGTGCCATCGGCATTGACGCTGGTGGTGACCACCAGATCGATGGTGGTGGCGTCATTACCGCTGTAGAGGATCAGCGTCGGGGTACCCGTGAGGGTCTGGCCATTGCCGAGGGTATCGGTGACGACAAACTGACCGTCGAGCTGAGTGTCCTCGCCGAAGGCGAAGTAGTCCGACAGTGCCATCTCCAGCTGGTATTCCAGGGTATCACCCGGGGTCAGGTCGCTGGTGCCGGTATCGATGGCAAGGGTGGCGGTCTTTTCCAGGGTGATCGACTTGGCAACGAAGCTCAGCGCATCGCCGGTCCCCTCGAAACTGACCTTGCCGTCGGGGTCGTCGGGATTGCGGTCGCGATCGTCCAGCGGCAGCCAGACGCCGCTGCCGGTCGGCGCGCCAAAGGTGATCGTCTTGTCGTTGCCGGTCACCGGGTCGAGGACAGGGTCGCCGTTGGCATCGGTCTCCGGCACATAGAAGTCTACCCGGCTGGACTGGGCCTCGGTGAGGTTGGCGTAGGTCACCGTGTAGGAGGTGATAAATTCGTCGCCGTCGATCAAGTCCTGGATCTCCGAGGCGTCGGTGTAGGTGCCACCGCTGGCCAGGGTGATGGAGGTCAGGGTGCCGTTGCCGGGATCGATGGCGGTGACCTGAACGTTGGTCGGCACCGGCTGGGTGATGACCACGTCGGTCAGGGTCTGGGCGGTGGCCCCGGCGCCTGCCGGGCGCACCGTGGTGACCAGGCTGTGGGGGTAGTTCTCGCCGGTGGTGGTGTCGCCCTCGCTCATGTCGAGGCTCTGCTCCACCGCGATGACCGTGGGGGTGATGGTGAAGGCGACCGCACTACCGATCAGGCTGGGGTCCTGTTCCGGGTTGGACAGGGCGTCGTTGCCAAGCTCGAAGCCGGCCATGGCCTGGATGACCAGGTTCGGACTGCCGTTGGTCTGGGAGGTATCGGCCAGTTCGCTCAGCTCGCCGGTAAAGGTAACGTCGATGCTTGGCTGGTCGCTGGTCAGGCTGGCAAAGGGTAGTGCCGCCACCACCAGGGTGTCGCCGGCCTGGGCCCCATAGGCCGAGGCCAGCACGGTGATCGGGTCGCCATTGGCGTCCTTTGCCAGGGGGTGCACCGCCTCGCCGTTGGCGTCGAAGGTCACCTGGTAGAGGTCGAGTTGCCCCCCCAGGTAGCTTGCCGAGGTGATGATGACGCCATCGTCGACCTCGGCGCCGGCGCCGTCCTTGCCGGTGGCGGGCACGATCAGCTGGACAAAGGGGGCGTAGCCCTCCTGGGCAGTGGAAGCATTGGACACGCTGACGGTGAACTGAAATTCCTCACCCAGCGGCACCTCTGTTGCAGATTCGCCGAGCGACGCCATGGGCTCGGCGTCGGCCAGCAGGCCATCCAAGGGTGCCAGGGCGGCGAGTGCCACGCCACGGTCGTCAGCCATTTGCCCCTGTTGACGCTCCAGTTCCCAGTCGCCGCCCAGGCCACTGTGGCCGGTATCATCGGTGGAGGCGCCCACGTCCATGCCGGTGGCGCTGGCGAGACCTTCCACCAGTTCGAGCCCAGCGTCGGTGGCGCCGATGCGACAGCCGTAGAGCAGCAGGTCGGCGTCGGCCGTCAGTGCCTCGCGCCACTGGCCGAGGCTCGCCGTCAGGCTCGTGAGAGTGTCGTTGCCGACCCGGGTATCGCCGAGCTGAAACTGTCCTGAGGCGCCGTGGCTGAAGATCTCCACGCTCTCGACCTGGTCCATGCCGGCCAGGGCTGCGGTGATGGCCTCGATACCGTTTTCGTCGGCGTCCACCTCGAGCAGTTCGGCGTCGTCGGCAAGACCCTCGCGGATCGTCTGGCGCTGGGCGTCGGAGAGGCGGGCGTCCACCACCACCAGGTGGCGAGCGGGAGCCCCGGCGCCAGCGGGGCTGTCAGCCTGGGTGGCCGGTGCCTGGCCGTCGCCGTCTGTCGGCTGGTGCTGGTTGGGTTTCCCACCGTCGCCATCGCTGGCGGGGTCGGGGGTGGCCGCCATGGCGCCATCGAACAGCAGGCGTGGCTCCAGCGCGATCAGCCGTGAACGAGTTCCCTTCATACCGACTCCTGCCTTTCCTTGTTGTCACTGTATCGATGGCAGATGACGCTTTTAATGCCATTTCTGCACAATACCCTAAACATAGACGCTGAATCTCTTTCTGTGCCGGAAAATTGGGGGGGCAAATGCTCAAGTCAAAACGTCGGGGGCAGGACTATGGTAGGGGACAGTGATCCGATACCTGGCCCTTCACCTGAGGGCTGGCGGCTACCTTTTTCGAGGTAGGGTGGATGCGAAAATAACTTTTCAGCATATAAAGTAAGCTTTGGCACCAAAAATCAACGCAAATCACAGGCGGCCCGCAAAGACGATTACCTGGTTGGCGGGGCGGGCAACCGTGAGCCTGCATCTGGTAGAGGGGCATCGACAGAGGTGTGCCAGCAAATGGTGGTCCATTGCCGGCACAGGAAAGGCGGGAAGGTCACATCGACATGGGCGTCGATGCCGGTGCGGATGGCGAAGCGCCTTTACACCCGACGAGGTTGTCCAAAGGGGCGCCAGGCGCGACGTACCGGTTGTACCCCCGGGAAGTGGTGCTCGACCTGACGCAGGCACAGCGTCAGCACGATGGTCAGCAACAGATAGACGGCGGCGATCAGCAGCAGCGGTTCGTAGGTCAGGAAGGTCTCGTCGCGAATGATGTTGGCCGCCTGGAGCAGATCCATCATGGCGATGGTCGAGACCAGCGGGATCGACTTCAGCAGCAGGATCATCTCGCCGGAGAGGGTGGGCAGACACAACTGTACCGCGCGGGGTAGCCACAGACGCCAGAATACCTGGAACGGACTGAGGCCGAAGGCCCGCCCGGCCTCGCGCTCGCCTGGCGGTACGCTGAGCAGGGCGCCGCGCAGGATCTCGCCGCTGTAGGCGCCGACCGAGAGGGTGAAGGTCAGGGTGGCGTAGAAGAACGGGTCGCGCAGCAAGCCCCAGAAGATGCTGTCCTGGATGCCGGGGATGCCTTCCAGCAGTCGACCCACGCCGTAGTAGAAGAAGAACAGCTGCACCAGCAATGGGGTGCCGCGAATGACCGAGGTCACCGCCGTGGCCGTCCAGGCCAGCGGTCGGGGGCCCCTGATGCGTGCCATGGCCATGCCGACGGCCAGGGTGAGGCCGGCGATGGCCGATACCAGCAGCAGCCACAGGGTATTGATCAGGCCTTCGATGAGGTATTCCTGATAGAAAGGGTCGCTCAACCAGCTGAAGTCCATGTCAGGTCTCCCGGCTCTGGGGCTGTCCACGCCTGACCCGGCGCTCGATCAGCGCGAAGACCAGGTTGGACGACAGCGTCATCATCAGATAGAGCACACCGGCGGCGGCGTAGAACAGAAAATGCGCACGGGTGCTGGCGGCGGCCTGTTGGATGGTGAAGAACAGTTCGCTGTAGCCGATCACGCTGATCAGGGCGGTGTCCTTGATCAGGATCAGCCAGAGGTTCGACATCCCTGGCAGGGCGTTGGGCAGCATCGCCGGCAGGGTGATGTGGAGAAAGCGTGCCCAGGGGGAAAAGCCGAAGGCGTCGGCGGCCTCGAGCTGGCCCTTGGGGATGGCGGAGATGGCGCCGCGGAACACCTCTGTCATGTAGGCGCCCTGGACGAAGGCCAGCACCCCCACGGCGGTGACGAAGCCGTTGATGGCGACCTGTCCGGGCAGGCCCAGGGCGTTGGTCACAGCGGTCAGGGCCTGGGAGCCGGCGTAGTAAAGCAGGATGATCAGCAAAAGCTCCGGCACCGCACGCACGCCGGTGGAATAAGCGCCGCCGATTCCGCGCAGCCAGGCGTGTCGAGACAGCCGGCAGGCGGCTCCGACAAAGCCAAGAAGCACGCCGATGGCGTAGGCCAGGCAGGCGATCTGCAGGGTGGTGAGGGCGCCGTCGAGGATCGGTCCGGCCCAGTCGGCCAGCCCCTCCTGAGAAGCGTTGTTCATGGGGCATTCTCGTCGTGGGTGAAAGTCGCGATGGCAGGGGGCCTGGTGCGCATCCGGCGGCTGTTGCCGGCGTTCGCCCAGGCCCCGGCCTCAGGCAGAAGCGTCGTTCACACGAGCGCAGACATTTTCGTACAGGCCCTAGCCCACGCAGACGTCGGTGCCGAAGTAGCGCTCGGACAGCTCGCTGCAGATGCCCTGCTGATTGACCGCCTCGATGGCGGCGTTGACGTCCTCGGTCAGGGCGTCGTCCTCCTGGCGCAGGCCGATGCCGACGCCTTCACCGTAGGCCTCGTGGTGCGGCGCCGTGGCCTTGATCTCGAAGTCGGCGGCTTCATCGCGTTCGACCAGCTCGGTCATGGCGATCTCGTCGGCCAGGATCAGGTCCAGGCGGCCGGAGAGCAGGTCGCGATTGACCTGTTCGGCTTGGTCGTACAGACGGATGTCGACGCCGCTGTCGCGCAGGGCGCGACGGGCGTAGGTGGCGTTGGTGGTGGCGCTCTGCACCCCCAGCACCTTGCCGTCCAGGCCCTCGGGCGGCTCGATGTCCAGTGAGCGGGCGGCGACGTAGGCACCGGGCGTGAAGTAGTAGGGCGAGCTGAAGTCGATGACTCGCAGGCGCTTCTCGGTGATCGACATGGAGTTCATGATCATGTCGATGCGTCCGGCCTTGAGCGAGGGGATGATACCGCTCCAGCCGGTCGGGGTGATCTCGCACTCACGGCCCATCTGGTCGCAGATGGCCGATGCCAGTTCCACCTCGAAACCGGTCCAGTCACCGTCGGAGGAGGTGTAGGTGAAGGGCGGATAGGGTTCGGCGGAGATGCCGATCTTGAGGGGCTCGCCAGCGTCCTGGTTGGCTGCCTGGTCGGTCGCATGGGCGCTGCCGATGGTGGCGGCGCCGAGGGTCGTGGCGAGCGCGACGCCCAGGGCAAGGCGACGAGCGAGGTCGGCTGACGGGCGCAGGGAATGGGATACGGTCATGGGAACTCCTGGTTGTTGTGTGACTGGCAGTCAAGCTGCGGGGGCGATGAAGCGCCGGCAGCGTTCGTTGTCGCTGTGTTCGAAGATGCGCTCGGGGGGGCCGGCTTCGCCGACGACGCCGCGGTCGAGGAACACGATCTGGTCGGATACCTCCCGGGCGAAGGCCATCTCGTGGGTCACCATCAGCATGGTGCGCCCCTCGTCGGCCAGGCCGCGGATGACCCCCAGCACCTCGTTGACCCTTTCCGGGTCCAGCGCCGAGGTAGGCTCATCGAACAGCAGGATCTCGGGCTCCATGGCCAGCGCTCGGGCGATGGCCACACGCTGCTGCTGGCCACCGGAGAGAAACGCCGGGTAGGCGTCGGCGCGCTCGGCCATGCCGACGCGCTCCAGATAGTGGGCGGCCAGGGCGTTGGCCTTCCTGCGTGAGATTCCCTTGACCCGCACCGGGGCCTCGCTGACGTTGCCGAGCACGGTCAGGTGCGGCCAGAGGTTGAACTGCTGGAATACCATGGAGACCTTGCCGCGCAGGCGTTGCAGTTGATGGCGACTGAGCGGCATGTCGGTGTGGCTGCTGCGGGGGCCCTGCTCGGTGAAGCGGATGCGTTCATCGGCGATGGACAGGCTGCCCTGCTGGGGCCGCTCCAGCAGGTTCATGCAGCGCAGCAGGGTGCTCTTGCCGGAGCCACTGGCGCCGATGATGGTGGTCACAGTGCCTTCGGCGACGCTCAGGGAGACGTCGCGCAGCACGCTGGTGTCCCCGTAGCGCTTAACGAGGTGACGAGCCTCGACCACGGGGGAGGTCGGGCTCAAGTCGTCGCTGGTGGTGACGGATGGTGGCATAGGCGACTCAGGGGCTGGTGACAAGACAGGCATCGGCAAACTCACGAAGCCGTGTTGCGGCGCGACTCAGGCGCTCCGGGGGCTGGGTCAGGCTCAGCCTCACAAAGCCAGCCGCCGAGGGGCCGAAGGCCTCGCCGGACAGCACCGAGATGCCGCATTCGTCGAGCAGGCCATCGGCGAACTCGGCCGATGACAGACCAGTGGCGCGGATGTCGACCATCACGAACATGCCGGCGTCCGGGCAGATCGCCTTGACCGAGTCGGCGCCGTCGAGGGCGCGGCAGACGCTGTCGCGGCGCTCGCGGTAGGCGGCGTGCATGGTGGCAAGCTCGGGGAGGTCGCTGTCGAGCGCGGTGATCGCCGCGTCCTGGATAAAGTCCGGGCAGCCGTACAGCATGCACAGCGCCAGATTGTCCAGGTGCTCGATCAGCGCCTCGGGCGCGACCACCCAGCCCAGCCGCCAGCCGGTCATGGCGTGGGACTTGGACAGGCTAGAGATCACCACGCTGCGATTGGCCATGTCGGGCAGCGCCAGCGGGCTGTGGTGCTCGCCCTCGAAGATCAGCTCGGCGTAGACCTCGTCGGAGATCAGCCAGAGGTCATGGCGGTGACACAGCTCGGCGATCTGCTCCCACTGCTGCCGGGTCATCGACTGGCCGGTGGGGTTGTGGGGGCTGTTGAGCAGGATCGCCCGGGTGTTGTCGGTGATCGCGGCGGCGATATCGGCCACGTCGAGTCGAAAGCCGGCCTCTGGCCGCAGCGGCACTCGGGCCAGTCGTGCACCGGTCGACTGGATCACCGCCTCGTAGGTGACGTAGCTTGGCTCCGGCACGATCACCTCGTCGCCTGGATCGAGCAGGCACTGGGCGGTGGCGTAGAGCCCGCACTGGGCGCCGGCCATCACGATCAGCCGCTCGGGGGAGACCTCGACACCCTGATGGCGACGATAGTGGCGGCTGATGGCTTCGCGCAGTTCACCCTTGCCCTGGACGTCGGCATAGTGGGTCGCGCCGCGGTCGAGGCTTTGCTTGGCCGCCTCGATGATCGGGGCGGGGGTGGTGAAGTCGGGATCGCCCACCGACAGTACGGTGATGTCTTCACCGCTGGCCTGGCGCTTCAGCGCACGCACATGGATGTCCCAGGCCGCGGCGCCTTCGCCGGCGATGCGTTGGGTCAGGGCGGAGACTTTCATGGTGAAGGGTCCTTGTTGTCGGAAGCGGCGGGAGCATCGATGCCGAGGCGGCGCAGTTCCGCCCGCCAGGCAAGCTCGGTGCCCTGGGGGCTCGCGGCCCAGTCGTCGTACTGGCGGGCGACCTTTTCGCAAAGCTCAGGACTGGCGCTGACCAGCGCCGCCCCGGTGGCCTGGGCCGCGAGCTGGGCCTGGCAGGAGCGCTCCAGGTCGCGCATGCGCAGAAAGGCGTCGCCGACGCTTTCGCCGACCACCAGCAGGCCGTGCTGGCGCAGGATCATGCTCATGTGCTCGCCGAGGTCACGCACCAGCCGTTCGCGCTCGTCCAGGTCGAGGGCGATGCCCTCGTAGTCGTGATAGCCGATGCGCCGATAGAACTGCATCGCCCACTGGTTCAGCGGTGCGAGGCCCTGCTCGAGGCAGGACACGGCGACCCCGGCAACGCTGTGGGAGTGCAGTACACAGTGGGCGTCGGGACGCGCCGCGTGGATGGCGCTGTGGATGGTAAAGCCGGCCGGGTTGATGCCGAGGCCGGTGGGATCGTCGAGCACCTGGCCGTGCTCGTCGACAGTCACCAGAGAGTCGGCGGTGACCTCCTCGAAGCGCAGACCGAAGGCATTGAGCAGGAAACGCCCCGGGGCGACTCGTGCCGAGATATGGGTCGAGATGCCGTCATCCATGCCATCCATGGCCATCAGCCGGTAGGCGGCGGCCAGGTCGCGGCGGATGCGCTGCTGGCGGCTGTCTTCGCTCACAGGCTCGCCTCCAGGGCGGCCAGGGCGTCATCGCCGTCGCGGGTGGTGACGCCTTCGAGGAAGGCAGCGCGCTTGTCGGGATGCTGCTCGAGCCACTCTCGGGCGACCTCATCGAGGTCACGCTCCTCGAGGCTGAAGGCCTTGATGAACTCGCTCTGCTCATGCGCGCTGAACACGAACTGGTCGAGCAGTCGGGTCAGGTTGGGATTGGCCTCGGCGAACTCGCTGGCGACGATGGTCTTGACGTCGCTGCGGCCGTTGTCGGGGCCGAACACGCCTTCGCTGTCGTCGAGAATGTGCACGTCGTACTCGGGGATCATCCAGTGAGGCGTCCAGCCGTAGAAGACGATCCAGCGTTGTTCGTTCACCGCCGCCTTGACCTCACTCAGCATTCCCGGGGTCGAGGAGGACATGACCTCCCAGTCACCGAGCCCGTGGGTGTCGCTGTCGATGGCGGCGTGGATGAAGTCGGTCACGGTGGAGCCGCTTTCGATCGAGTAGAAGGTGTGCTCGAAACGCTCGGCGTTCTGCGCCTCGCCCAACTGGGAAGCGTCGGTGATACCGGCCTCGGCCACGTAGCCGGGCACGGCGAATCCCATGCGCGCGCCGGTCACGTTGTTGCCTAGATCGACGATGGCGTCCGCCGCCATGGCGGCGTCGTAGCTTTCCTGCTGGGCCGGCAGCCAGCCGGCCAGAAAGGCGTCGCTGTCGCCGGTGGTCAGGGTCTTGTAGCCCACCGTGGAGCTGAGCTCCTGGCGTTCGACCTGGTAGCCCAGGGGCGCGACGAGCTGCGCCAGGATCTCGCTCTTGACGGTGACCCCGGGCCAGGGCGGGACGACCAGGCTCAGCTCATCGTCGCGGTCAGCGGCCTGGGCGGAGGCGGCGGCAAGGCCGAGCGCGGCTGCCAGGGCGATGGAACGGGGCTTGTGCGAGAAACATCGAGTCACGGGGAACTCCTTCGTTATTTTATGGATGCATAAGTGATGCATGGTCGGGACGCCGTCGATCCGCTCGGTGCCGGCGTCCTGCCTCAGTGTTCGAGCTGGCGACACCAGGCCAGGGCGTCGATCTCGACGATCAGCGGTGAACCGGCATCATTCAGGCTTGAAAGCGCCGACGCCAGGTCGTCGGCGCTGGCGGCCTGACGATAGCGGCAGTCGAAGGCCTGGGCGAGAGCAGCGAAGTTCGGAGGCGCCAGATCGACACCCACGTGAGCCACACCGTCGGCGCTCATGTAACGGCGTATCTCGTCGTAGCCGTCGTTGTTCCAGATCAGGATCGCCAAGGGCCTTGCCAGGGCGGTGTCGGCGCAGGCCGCATCGCTCGAATCACGGTCGATTGCCCCCTGCTCGGCGCGAGCGCGGTCGGCCTCCAGGGCGATATCCCGGGCGGTGGCTAGCTCTCCCAGCACGAACTGCAGGCCGCCGTCGCCGACCAGCGCCACCACCGGCAGATCCGGTCGTGCCAGCCCCGCGCCCAGGGCCGCAGGCAGGCCGTAGCCCAGGGTGCCGAAGCCGGTGGCGGCGTTGAACCAGCGACGTGGCGCCGGGCGCCTGGCCACCACGTTGCCGGCGTACACCGGGCCGGTGGAGTCGCCGACGATGATCGCCTCGGGCAGCACCTCGTCGAGGGTGGCAAACAGCGGCCGATACCGCGCGAGCTCCGGGTCATCGGCGAGGGCCAGCTCGTGGCGCACGCGCTCGCAGCGCTCGCGACCGACCTCTCGTTGCGGCCGGCCTTCATCTTCGCCGCGTTCCAGTGCGACCAGCAGGGCCTCGGCGGTCAGCCCGATATCGGCCACCAGGGCCAGGTCGGCGATGTGACTGCGCGCCAGCTGCTCGGCGTCCAGATCGACCCGGATCAGGCTGCCCTCGAGCTTGAAACTGTCGTCGAACACCAGGTCGTAGTCGGTTTCGCCGAGTTCGGTGCCAAGGGCCAGGATGACGTCGGCCTGCCGGGCCAGTCGGCGTGTCGCCGGCAGGCTGGCGGTGGCGCCCAGGTCCAGCGGATGGTCGGCACCGAGCAGCCCGCGGGCATTGATGGTGGTCAGGGTGGGGGCGTCCAGGTGTTCGACCAGGGCGGTGACGCTGGTGGCGGCGGCGCAGGCGCCACCTCCCACCAGTACCAGCGGGCGCTGTGCCTCGCCCAGCAGTCGGCTGGCGGCCGCGACGGCCTGGGGCGCTGGCGCCGGGGGAAAGACGCGCATCGCCGCAGGCATCGGTGCCTTGACCGGGGCGGCGAACAGATCGATGGGGATCTCGATATGCACCGGCCCCGGGCGTGCGCCCTGGAACACGGCGAAGGCGCGGGCCAGCACTTCGGGCAGCGCCTCGGGATCGAGCAGGGTATGGCTGAAGCGCGCCACCCCGGCCAGGGTCTGGCCCTGATGGGGCATCTCGTGGAGACGGCCCTGGCCGCGCCCAAGCGTCGACACGGTATTGACGCTGGAAATCACCAGCATCGGCACCGAATCGGCCAGCGCCTGGCCCATGGCGGTGGCGATATTGGTCATGCCCGGGCCCGTGATGATGAAGCAGGCGGCGGGTCGCCCGCTGGCCCGGGCGTAGCCGTCGGCCATGAAACCGGCGCCCTGTTCGTGGCGTGGCGTGACGTGGCGAAGTCGCGAATGCTCAAGGCCCCGGTACAGCTCGACGGTGTGCACGCCGGGAATGCCGAAGACGGTGTCGATTCCCTGGGCCTCGAGCAGCTCGATCAGGCGCTGGGCGCAGGTGGTCATCGGCAGGCCTCCTGGGCATTCGCCTGGGGCTCGGGGCTCGAGTCGCTGTCCTCCACCACGCTCGGCAGGCCGCCGAAGGGTTCGCGGCCCATGACGTTTTCGATCATCGGCAGGAAGGCGTCCAGTGGCAGGGTGTCGTAGTCGGGGTCGAAGCTGGTCTGGTCCCAGTCGTCGCAGAAGCGCACCGTGCGGGCGTAGGCCGGGTGGTCGCGATAGGCCTCACGGGCGTGGCGATCCTGGCCGAAGAAGTGGCGGTAGTGGTAGCCCTGAAACAGCTCGTGGTGACGGATCATCCAGACATTGAGCGGGTCGACGAAAGGCTCGAGGATGGCGGCGGCGATCTCGGCGTGATTGGCCGGGGCCAGGTCGTCGCCGATGTCGTGGAGCAGGGCACAGACCACGGTCTCTTCATCGGCGCCGTCACGCAGCGCGCGGGTGGCGGTCTGCAGACAGTGCTCGTAGCGGTCCACCGGATAGCCGTGGGTGTCGCCCTTGAGTCGCTCCAGGTGGGCGAGCACACGACGGCAGGCGTCGCTCTGGTAGGCACGAAAGTGCCGGTCGATCAGGCGCCACTCGTCGGCGGTGCTCTGGTCAAAGCGCGCGAAGCGGGCCTGGGTCAGTGCGAGATCGCTGGTGCTCATACGCTGGCCCCCTGGGTGGTTCGTGGGAGGTTGTCGGCGGTACCGGCTTCCGAGTCGTGTGCGGGCTTGAGCCGATCCTTCAGCAACAGGCGTCGACTGGCGGTGCTGTCACGGTCCACGTAGCCCTGGCGCAGGTGGCGTACGCCGCCTTCGAGCTGAAAGGCGGTACGCCCGTGCAGCAGGCGGTAGTTGTCCATGATCAGCATCTCGCCAGGGGACAGCTTGAGTTCGAGGGTGAGCTCGGACGAGCGAATCAGTTGGTAGAAGGCCTTGCGGGCGGCGTAGTAGCGGCGCAGCAGGGCGCTGTCCATCAGGTCGATACGCTCGGTGCGGTTGGAGTAGCGTACCCGCGTCACCTCGCCCCGGGCGTCGAGCTCGATCAGCGGACCTTCGCTCTCTAGACGGGTGGTCTCGTCGTGGTAGCGAAAGCGCGGGGTCACTTCAGTCAGGCAGGCGAAGGCGTCGGGATCCTGCAGACGCAGGCGTCGAGCGGCCTCGAAGCCGTCCACCAGGGTGCTGTCGCCACCATCGGCGGCGTTGGTCAGACAGTGCAGCCAGATGTAACCGGGGATCGGATCGCGATAGGGGTTGTCGGTGTGGGGCTCGAGGCCGCGCTGGGTCATGGTCAGATCGTAGGCGTTGGCCACCGACTTGACGTCGGCGATGCCGCCCCAGTTGGTCCGGCGCAGCGGGCCGATACGGTCGATCAACGGCTGCATGCCGTCTTCGCTGACAGGTACGTCCGTGACGCGCACGAAACCGAAGCGATGCAGCTGGTCGAGCAGATCGAGCAGCGCCGGATCGCTTTCCAGTGCTTGCTTGAAGCTGGCCTGCGGGGGTGTGGCGAGCGTCGAGTCCCAGTACACCCGTGAGGCGTTGTCGTCCGAGCGCTGGCAGCGCACGGCATCCACGAGTTCGTCGATCGTGATGCTGCCTCGATGGCCATCGGAGAAGGCCACGACCAGCCGCCCATCCTGGACGTCTGCCTGGGTGAGGATCAGATCCAGCGGTAGTTCGGCGGCCTCGATCAGACGCTGCCCGGTCTGGGGGTCCAGGGTTTCGGCATCGGGCAGGCGTTCGCGCAGCCACAGGGCATCAAGACGGTGATGCCCTTCACCAAGGGTCAGCGCCAGTTGGCGGCCGTCATCGGTCAGTTGCGGGGGCGTCTGCTGGGTCATCGTCGAGGCTCTCTCCGGATTCGATCGGTCTGGCGTTGTAAAAGGCTCACCAGGTCGAGGAAGGGCGGTTCGACACCTGGCGTCGCTGTCTGGGCTACAGGTTACTGTGCTATTTGGGATACAATTTGATCAAATTCGCCATAGCCTTGATAAAATTCGCCCCATGTCGGACGTTGATCACCACTTGCACAGTGACACAGAAAGCCACGCCAACAGCCACGCCAACCGCCGTGCCAACCGCCCGGCAGACAGCGAGGCCCGCTGGCCCGACAGCCATCCCTATCCGCGTCCGGACTCGCCGCCGCTGTTGTCGCCCGACCAGGCCGAACACACCCTGGACGTGTGGCTGGTGCCCAAGTTTTCGATGCTGACGCTGTTCTGCCTGCTCGAGCCGCTTCGGGTGGCCAACCGTTTTGGTCGGGATCTGTTTGCCTGGCGCCTGCTGTCCGCCGATGGCGAGGCGGTGACGGCCAGCAATGGCGTACGCATCGATGTCGATGGACGTCTGTCGGAGGTTACCGAGGCCGACTGGTACCAGGGGCTGGCGTCCAAGGGGCGTCTGATGGTGGTGTCGTCCTATGAGCCGGAAGCCTGTATCGGTGCCGAGGATCTGGCGCTGCTCAAGCGACTGGCGGCCCATGGCGTCTGGCTTGGGGGGGTGGACACCGCACCCTTTATCCTGGCCAGGGCGGGCGTACTGGAGGGCTATCCGGTGGCGCTGCACTGGGAAAGCGTGCCGGCCTTTCGCGAGGAGTTCCCTGAGCTGGAAGTGCGAGCGGACAGCTACGTCTGGGAAGGCGGACGTCTCACCGGCTCCGGCGGCGCCGCCAGCATCGACATGATGCTCGAGTGGATCGTGACCCTTTATGGTCCTTCGCTGGCCGAGGCGGTGGGGCGACAGATCGTGCATTCGCGGCCTGCGGAGGCGAGGGGAGCCGCAACAGCGCAGCAAGCAGCAGGGAGGGCTGGGGCCAGCACCGGCTGGGTAGCGGATCGGGCTTCGCCCAGGGAGCTGCCGCGTGGGGTGCTGCGCGCACTGGCGGTAATGGAGGCCAATCTCGCCCAGGCGCTGCCGATTCCCGACGTCTGTCGTCTGGCGGGCCTGTCCCAGCGCCAGTTGACCCGGCTATTCGTGCAGGAGTTCGGCGAGACGCCCAAGCAGTGCTATCTGAACATGCGGCTGGACCAGGCCCAGCGCATTCTGGCCGACAGTCGCATTGCGGTGACCGAGGCCGCGGTGGCGGTGGGCTTCAGCCACCTGGCGCACTTCTCCAGAGCCTACCGCAAGCGCTTTGGCGAGGCGCCGAGCGTGACCGCCCGGCGTGGGCTGCGGCCACCGGCGTCGGCGGAAGGCTAGCCGGTGGCCTTGCCTCGCCGCTAGGCCTGTCCGGCCTCGCCCAG
Organism: Halomonas sp. EF61; assembly: GCF_040147045.1. Classification (NCBI taxonomy): domain Bacteria; kingdom Pseudomonadati; phylum Pseudomonadota; class Gammaproteobacteria; order Oceanospirillales; family Halomonadaceae; genus Halomonas; species Halomonas sp. EF61. The sequence continues at coordinate 430,727 of NZ_JAMSHM010000003.1, forward strand.
TTCCCGCTCGCGGCGACGGCGCTGGACGATGCGATAGCGCGAGCGCACCTCATCGCGCTCGAGGTAGCAGCCCTGCAGCCAGCGGTGGCCGGAGTCGCCTTCAAAGGCGTCACGAGCGTGCAACAGGCGGCGATTGTCGAAGATCACCAGGTCGCCGGGGGCGTAGGTGAAGCGCAGGGCGAAGCGGGGCTCGCGCAGGCGCTGCTGGAGCGCCATCAGTGCCCGGTAGGCCTCCTCGACCTGGTCGAAATCGGTCATCAGCGGGCCGCGCAGAAAGTCGGCGATGCGCACCTCGAGCAGTTGCTGCTGTTCATCGAGCACGATCATCGGCGAGTGCCAGACGTAGTCGGTGGTCTTGGCGGTATTGGCGTAGCGCCAGTGGACGCGAGTCAGGGTAGCGAAGGCCTCGGGGTCTTCCTCGCGCAGTGCCTCGGCCACCGCGAAACCATCGAGCATTACCGCCTGGCCGCCGGCCACGCTGTTCTCGAGACAGTGCAGGAACTGGAGACCGGGATGGTACTCGCGGGTCGGCAGGTCCACGTGGGGCGGAAGGGCAATCGAGGTGTAGGCGTTGGAGTCCGGGTCCGGCTTGGCGCGAACGTTGAACAGGGTGCCGAAGTTGGTGGCCCGCAACGGCCCGAAGCGCTCGGCGATGTTCTCCAGGGTGCCGGGCTCGGTGGGCAGGCCGCGCAGCCGCACGAGGCCATGGCGCAGCAGCGCGTCAAGCGCCGGCGCCAGGATCGTCTCTTCTTCGGGGCTGTCGGTCTGCGTCGCGGTCCAGCCGCCGGCGTCCAGGGTGACCGGTTCCTTGTCCTGGCCGCCGAGCCAGGTCTCGACCGGTACCAGCGGCGCCAGCGGATCCTCGGTGTTGTCGTAGTCGTGGGCTCTCAACCAGCCGGGGTGAAAGCGCAGGCTGCGCTGTTCCGGCGTCATCAGCAGTTCGACGGCGCCGCTGGCGTCCAGCGTCGCTTGGGCAATTTCCGGCCAGGCGTCCAGGCTCGACAGATCGAGGATGCGCTCCCTTGTCGCCGGATTGATGGTGCTGTCGTCGGCGGCGTTTTCGCGCAGCCAGACGCTGTGATAGCGGCTGACACGGCCGTCCTGCCAGTTCACGGTCAGCACCCTTGGCGTCGAGGCTACGCTTGCGATGGGCACCTCGATGGGCCAGGCGTCATAGTCCGGGGTGCGCGGTAGATCGACCGACGCGGACTGCTGGTGTTCGCTGGTGTGCTGTGGCTGGTTCATCGGGACTCCGTCGAAGCTGGGACGGGCGCGTGGTGCGTCATGGATGACAGCGCCCGTGCTGTGCGTCATGGATGGCAGCGCCGGCTGGCGCTCAAGTGGGGACCAGCTTGCCTGTCAGGCAGCACCGAAGTCGTGCATAAATCGACAGGTATCGTGCAGAAGCCGACATTCAGGGCACGCCAGGTATGCCAACTGGCCAGGGCGAACAGGGCGACAGATGGTGGCCCGTGTCAAAGGAGGCGTCGTCTTGGCTCCCGGGGGGCTGGCGCCGTGGCGTGTAGTAGACAGAAGTTGGTGGGCCAGTGTTAAAGGAGGCGTCGTCTTAGCTCCCGGGGGCTGGCGCCGTGGTGCTGGCGAAAGGCGCGGGTGAAGCTCGAGGCGGAGGCGAAGCCGCTGGCCAGGGCGATGTCCATGACGCCGTGACGAGTGCTGGTCACCAGATGGTGGGCCAGCGCCAGGCGGCGCTCCAGATACAGCCGGCTCGGGGTACGGGCCAGGTGGTGCTGACAGTCGCGCTCGAGCTGACGCTCCGACAGGCCGATCTGGGCGGCCAGTTCGGCGATGGCCAAGGGGGACTCCAGGTGGCTGTCCATCAGGCCGATGACCCTGGTCAGGCGTTCGGGCAGCCGCTCGAATTCGCTGGCGTCACGCTGGCGACTGGCCGGCAGGCGACGATGGTCGTGCACCAGTTGCTGCTTGACCCGCCGGGTCAGGGCATCGCCGTGGCGGCGGCGGATGGTATCCAGCGCAAGGTCAATGGAGGCGCTGGCGCCGGCGCCGTAGAAGCCGACCGGGCCGACCTCGTAGAGCGACTCCACCGCTTCGATGTCGGGATGGCGACGGCGAAACTCGGGCAGGCTTTCCCAGTGCAGGGTCACGGTGTCCTCGATCAGCCCGGCGTCGGCCAGGCAGAAGACACCGGTGTCCAGCGCCCCCAGACAGGCGCCCTGAACCCGGCGCAGCGTCAGCCAGTCTTTGAGCGGCTGGTCCACTGCGGCCATCGGCTCGAAGCTTGCGCACACCGCCAGACTAGGGAGCCAGGGGGCATTGTCCAGGTCATGCTCGACGCTCAGGGGAATGCCGTTGCTGGCGGTGACCGGCTCGCCGTCGCGGCTGATCAGGTGCCAGCGAAACAGCGGCTGTCCGGCCAGACGATTGGCGATTCGCAAGGGGTCGATGGCCGAGAACAGCGCCACCATGGAGAAACGCGGCAGCAGCAGAAAGCCGATGGGTTCCGGGACAGGGCCCTGGTAGGTCAGACGCATGGTGGCCTCATGGATGGCGGGGGCGGGACGGCGCTGGCCGCGCCAGGATCGGTGGTTCGGGTATCGGCGCACCAGCGGCAGCGGATTCACGATCGGCTCGGTCCGCACCGCGCTGCAAGGGTGCCACCCTCGTACGCTGCTCTCAACTCAGGGCGCAGGCGAGACACGGCCAGCCAGGAGGCGCGGCCCCACTCTACTCAGCCTTTGGACGTTATCGTCGATGCCCTCATGCTATGCTGCGCCGCAGTCACGGGCGTCGGTAAGGAGGCGGACAGCGATGGTAGAGCTCAGTGGTCAACGCCTGGAGGCGAGCGCCGGTGAAATCGAGCAGGCCGAACAGCGGCTGGGTTTTCTGCTGCTGCCGCAGTTCTCGATGATGGCGTTTTTCTCGGCGGTGGAGCCGCTGCGCATCGCTAACCGTATCGCCGGTCGCGCTCTTTATGACTGGACGCTGATCGGGCTGGGCGGAGGGCCGGTGACCGCAAGCAACGGCATGACCCTGCTGGTGGACCACCCCATGGAAGACGTCCGCAATCTGCCGTGGCTGGCGGTATGCAGCGGCTTCGATCCGGAATTGTGGATCGGCCACGGGCTCAGCGCCTGGCTCAACCGGCTCGACCAGGGGGGCTGCTGCATCGGCGCGCTGGACACCGGCGCGGTGGTGCTGGCGGAGGCCGGCTTGCTCAGGGGGCATACGGTGACCCTGCACTGGGAGACGCTGCCCACCTTCAACGAACGCTATCCCTCGATTCGCACCTGCGACGAGCTGTTCCTGCTGGAGGAGCGGCGCTTCTTCTGTGCCGGCGGCGCGGCGGCCATGGACATGACCCTGGAGATGATCGCCCGTCGCCACGGTATGGCGCTGGCGGTGGACGTGTCCGAACAATTGATTCACGACCGCCTGCGCTCGCGCACCGACCAGCAGCGAATGAGCCTGGTCAGGCGTCTTGGCACCCACCAGCCGCGGCTGGTCGATGCGGTAGCGCTGATGGAGTCGCACCTGGAAACGCCCCTGCCGTTGGCCGAGATCGCACGCCGCAGCCGCGTGTCGAGTCGCCAGCTACAGCGCTTGTTTGCCGATGTGCTGGGCACCTCTCCCAGTGCCTACTACCTGTCGCTGCGCCTCAAACGTGCCGCCCAATTGCTCAAGGATACCGACCTCGATGTGCTGGCGATCGGGCTCAGCTGTGGATTTGGCTCGGCGTCGAGTTTTAGTCGCGCCTTCCGCAGGGCGTTCGGAACGGCGCCGCAGGCCTTTCGACACCACGGCTGACCGGGCCTCAGGTCAGATCTCGGCCCACATCCGCAGCAGATTGGCCAGGCTCTTGGAGATGCTGTCGAACTCGGCGGTCTTGCCGTCGCGCTCGAAGATCTGGCGGCGAGTGGTGTCGAGGTCGAACAGCACTTCACGCTGTTCAGGCTGGCGTACCTGGCTCTGCAGCCAGCCCACCGCGGCCAGTCGCTGCCCCTGGGTGACCGGGTCGACGCGATGCAGCGTCGAGGACGGGTACAGGATCATCGAACCCGCCGGCAGCTTGAAGCGCTGTTCGCCCTGGGTGGTCTCGGTGACCAGCTCTCCGCCCTCGTAGCTGTCCGGATCCCCAAGGAAGATGGTGAAGGACAGGTCGGTGCGCATCGGCCCCTGGGGGGTGGGCATCACCGCGTCGTCGACGTGATTGCCGTAGGTCATGCCTTGCTGGTAGCGACTGAACATGACCGGCTTCATTCGGCGCGGGCGCGCGGCGATCTGGAACAGGGTGTGTGCGGACAGGGTCTGCATGACCTCGTCACGCAGGGCGGCGATGGCGGGCTCCTGGCTGCTCGCCTGCTGGTTGCGCTTGACCGTGCGCGCATGCCAGCCGGCGGTCTCCCGTCCGTCACGAAAGTCGCTGGCGTCCAGTGTCTGGCGAATACGCTGGAGCTGGTCGTCGGTCAGCACCTTGTCGATACACAGAATCATCGGAGGCTCCCGCAAATGGCCGTCAGTATACCCGACTGTTAATCGTTTGCATTACACTTCGTGACACGCCAGTCTAGTGGGCAGGCACCTGATGGTTTGACTGGCGCAGACATTGCCAGATCGGACATGGGGTTGCGGCAAGTGGACCCTGGTTCCATCGAGCGCGAGCCCTGAACAAGAAATTGGCCCCAAGTAGACGTAGAAGGAAGGAGCACCCCATGACGCAAGAGACTCGTACCAAGCTGTGGATTGGCGTTGGCGCCAGCATACTGCTCGGATCCAGCGCCGCCTGGGCCGACCATCACGGCGATGGCGACGATATGCATAAGGACGACGCTGCCTACGAACAGAGCCACGGCGGTGAAGGTGGCGAAGGTGGCGAAGCCGGCCACGGTGGTGAAGGTGGCGAGAAGGGCCACGGTGGTGAAGGCGGCGAGCATGGCCACGGTGGTGAAGGCGGCGAAGGCGGTGAAGGTGGCGAAGCCGGCCACGGTGGTGAAGGCGGTGAAGGTGGCGAGCACGGCCACGGCGGTGAAGGTGGCGAAGGTGGCGAGAAGGGCCACGGCGGTGAAGGTGGCGAAGGTGGCGAGAACGGCCACGGCGGCGAAGGCGGCGAGCACGGCCACGGTGGTGAAGGTGGCGAAGGTGGTGAATCTGGCCACGGTGGTGAAGGTGGCGAAGGTGGTGAATCTGGCCACGGTGGTGAAGGTGGCGAGCACGGCCACGGCGGCGAAGGCGGCGAAGGCGGTGAAAGTGCCTCCCTCGCCAGCGATCCCTATGCGGTCTTTGCCTATCTGACGGCGTCTTCCGGTGGTGAAGGTGGCGAAGGCGGCGAAGGTGGTGAAGGCGGCGAAGGCGGTGAAGGCGGCGAAGGTGGTGAAGGCGGCGAAGGCGGTGAAGGCGGTGAAGGTGGCGAAGGCGGCGAAGGTGGCCACGTCGACGCGGCCAACCCTGGCGTCTACACCACTGAGCTCGCGCTGATGCTCGGCCACCTTGAGGTCGCCAAGGAGCTCTACACCGAGGGGGCCAAGACCGCGTCCTACCCCCACTTTGGTCATCCCTACCACGAGGTGTACCCCGGCATCGCGCCGGCGCTGGAAAGCCGTGGCATTGACGCTTTCGATACTGAGCTGGAAGCCTTCTCCGGCAAGGTGCAGCAGGGCGGTGACTGGAGCGAGGTCGAACAGGATTACGCATCGCTTCGCGAGACCATCCTCTCGGCCATGGCCGACGTCGACGATGGCCTCGAGCAGGATGCGGGCTTTCAGGCCAAGGTCCAGCTGGCGCTGTTGAAGACCGCGCTGCACGAGTACGAAGAAGCCGTGGATGACGGCGAGTTCAAGAACGTGGTCGAGTATCAGGACGGGCGTGGCTTTGTGCTGACCGCCCGGGAGTCGCTGGAGCGCCACGCCGACATGTTCCGTCAGGCGGGTGCCTACGATGCCCTGGTCGAGGGCTACGACGGGCTGCTCGAGGCCTGGCCGACGGCCAAGGCGCCGGAGTCTCCGGTGATGACGGTAGGCGAGCTGTCGGCGGCGATGTTCCCGCTGGAGGCCGAATTGGGCAAGTTCTGATGGAACTGCCCTTGAGCTAGCATCCCAGAGCTAGCGTGAAGGGGCCGGCGTCTGCCGACGCTGGCCCCTGGACGTAAGTCCGCCAACCACACCTGGTCATGACGCAGACAGGGCCTGTTTACAGGCCCTGTCTGCGTTGGTCGTTGGGGTGGCACTCGACAATGCGGCTCAGGAGTCCTGGCCCTGCCTGTCGCTCAGATCATCGTGTCTGCCTCGGATGCGCACCAGGAAGGCGGCGACCAGGGCGAAGATTCCGAAGGCGACAGGCACGGCGGCGACCGAGATCAGGGTCAGAATGACCTTGAAGATGTCGCCTTCCAGCCAGTTGATCACCACCGCCAGGGCGGCCATGGCAACGATCCAGAAGGCTCGTGAGCGGCGCACCGTCAGCATCTCGCAGACCAGTCCCGCCGAGTCGGCGCTGGTGACGAAGAACAGCAGGATGTTGAGCGCCAGGACGGCCGACAGCACGCCATGGCTGTCGAGGGTCGCCATCAGGGCGAAGACGTCCTCGGAGCCGGTCTCGAGTCCGCCGAGGCCGAAGGTGGTAAACCACAGGCAGGAGAACAGACTCGGCACCAGCATCACCCCCAGTACCAGCTGGCGCAGGGTGCGGCCCTTCGAGATACGCGCGATGAATACGCCGGTGAACACAAACCAGCCGTACCAGGCGGCCTCGAAGGCGTACAGCCAGTCCGCCAGCCAGGCCTTGTGCTCGGGATCGCCGAGGCCGATATCGGTCGCCATCGCCGGGTACTTCACCAGGTATTCCGGCAACAGTCGGGTGAAGGTGCCGAGGATGTCCAGCGGTGAGGTCAGTACGAAGACGCTGACCATCAGAAACAGGGCGAACAGCGTGTTGTAGTTGCTCAGCCACTTGATGCCACGCTGGAGACCCGAGGCGCTGGAGGCGATCGCGAACAGCGACAGCACCAGGATGATCAGGGTGGGGCTGGCGTCGATGCCGAAAAACTGCTCGAGGCTCTGTTTGAGCGGATCGGTGGCGTAGGAGAAGGTCAGCGACAGGCCGATGACGGTAGACACCACCAGGCTGACCAGGTTGAGCTTGCTGAGAAAGCCGCCACCAAGCAGCGTCTCGGCGGGCTTGTCGATGTTCAGGTTGTACATGGCGTGAGCGAAGATCACGCCGATCGCCAGATAGCCGGCCCAGGCCAGCAGGCCCCAGTGGTTGAAGGCGTACAGCAGGGCCTGGTCGGTGCTGTGGCCGGCATCGACGTGGTAGCGCGGTTCCAGCACGCCCCAGGTCACCAGGCCGATGCCCATGCCGGTGGCGAACAGCATGCCGAGCCAGGCCAGGGTGGAAAACTCGGGATCTCCCTGGCCGAACCTGAGCCGCCCCAGGGGAGTGAACATCAGCACGGTAAAGACGATGGAGGCGGCGAAGGCCGGGTAGGTGAAGATGAAACCGAAGTTGCCGATGACGTTGACCTTGATGGCGTCAAGCAGCGTCTGGAAGGGGCCTGGGGCGAGGGCGGCAAAGGAGATCAGGGCGATGACGGTGGCCACGGTGGCGACCGAAGTGGTGATGTTCTGGTTCATTGGCGTCTCGTTGTCGTTTTGGAGGGGCGGGCGGTCGGCGGTGTCCTCGGTTGGGCAGGGTAAAGGCGACGAAAATGTGCTGGATAGTCGATTCAAGCACTTGAAAAACAAGGCGTTTAGAGAAAAGACTCTAGTCAAGATGTGCGGCAAGCGCACGGCAGAATGCTCGCCAGGCAGCCTCCATGGCAGGCAGTGACGAGCGCGCGTGCAGGGCGCCGTGCAACATGCCCTCGGCCATATGCACACCGACCTGGTGGTGGCAGCGGCGCCATTCATCCAGTGTTGCCAGTAGAGGGGGCGTCAGCGGGTCATGCTCCACGGCCAGGCACTCGATGGCCCGGCTGGCGGGCAGGTCGTCGCCGATCCGGCGAGCCTGTTCGGCGATCATTGACCAGGCTGCCAACACGTCCTGACGGCTGAGCAGCGGCGCGTCCGGCCCGAGGCTTGTGTCGCTTGGCGTGCCGAGCAGCGGGTAGACCAGGCCCAGGGGGCTGTCATCGGCAGCACGCCTGGCGGCGTCCAGCACCAGCCGGGCACCGGCGCTGTCGCCGATCAGGGCAACCGGCGCAAGCCGCTGACGGACCACCTCGACGTCGTCGAGCAGCGCGAGATAGCTCGCCTCGGGCATCAGCCGGTAGTTCAGGCTGACCACCTCTCGCCCGAGGGCCTGGGCAAGACCGGCGGCGACACCCTGGTGGCTCTCTACCGAACCGATGGTGAAGCCGCCACCGTGGGCGTAGAGCACGACGCCGTCGGCGCCGAGGTGCGGCCGATAGCGGCGCACGCCGACGCCGTCGATGACCTCGTCGGTAACTGCGATCGTGGCCGGTACGGGGCCGGCGAAGCTGGCGCAGAGCTCGTCGTAGTGGCGCCTCGCCTGGTTCATCGGCATCGTCGCCATGGCGTCGAGCCCGGCCTGGAAACGTTCGGCGAAGTCATCGATGGTCATGGTCTGGTGTTCCCTGGCCGAATCTGCGCTGATGGCGCCGTCAGCGTCGGACGATGCCGATACGCCGCCCGAGTCCCTCGGGAGCGGGCGATGAGATGACCGGCAGCGCAGCGATGGCGGTGTCCACCGCCTCGGGGAAAGGTCCCGGGCGCCCGCTGTCGAGGTCGATGCCCATCAACATCTGTTCGCTGGTGGCCAGCAGCTGTTCGCCGCTGTACAGCTCGAACCACAGATGCAGGCGCTTGGCGTCACGATCGACCAGCGCGACCTCGACCTGAAGGGGCTGCCCCTGGTGGGCCTCGCGCAGGTAGCGCAGATGGGTCTCCAGGGTGTAGAGGGTGTAGCCGTGCCGGTGGCGCCCGGCCTCGTCGAGGCCGATGCGCTCCATCAGGGTGTCGACCGCCAGGGAAAACACCCTGGCGTACTCGGCGTCGTTCATATGGCCGTTGTAGTCGACCCAGTCAGGCTTGACGTCGGTGTCGAGCAGCGCCATCAGATGCGCCCCTCGAGGCCTTCCGCCTCCGGCCAGTACTTCTGGACCAGCCCGAGCAGCTCGACCAGAAAGTCGTCACGACGGCGATCCAGCTCGGACACGCTGCGACCCGCGGCCTGGTGCTCGCAGCCCTCGACCACCCGATCGATCAGCTCGTCGGTCAGCTCCGGGGCCTCGAGCTTGGTCCAGGGCAGTTTCAGGGCGGGGCCGAACTGTTCCAGCATGTGGCGCATGCCCTGATCGCCGCCGGCCAGATGGAAGGTCAGGAAGGTGCCCATCAGTGACCAGCGCAGGCCGCAGCCGTAGACCACGGCGGCGTCGATCTCTTCGGTGCTGGCGACACCGTCGTTGACCAGGTGCAGGGACTCCCGCCACAGCGCCTCCATCAGGCGATCGGCGATATGCCCTTCGATCTCGCGACGCACCACCAGCGGGCGCATGTCGAGTGCCTGGTACAGCGCCTGGGCCCGCTCGGTGTGCTCGGCCTGGGTGGCCTCGCCGCCGACCAGCTCGACCAGCGGCAGCAGATACACCGGGTTGAAGGGGTGGGCGACGATGACCCGGCCGGGCGCGTGCTGACAGCCCTGTTGCAGGTCGCTGGGCTTGAAGCCCGAGGTCGAGGAGCCGATCAGCACCTCAGGCGGCGCCGCGGCGTCGATCTGGGCCAGGATGCTGCGCTTGAGCTCGAGGCGCTCGGGCACGTTTTCCTGGATCAGGTCGGCGCCGTCCACCGCGGCTTCCAGCGACGTCGCAAAGCGCAGGTTGTCGGGGCTTGCGCCCTCGGCCAGGCCCCGTTTTTCCAGTGACGGCCAGGCATTGTCGACGAAGGCACGGGTGCGTGCCTCGGCCTTGGGGTCGGGGTCAAAGGCGGCAACACGCCAGCCGTTGGCCAGGGCTCGAGCGATCCAGCCGTTGCCGATGACGCCGGTACCGATGACGGATAGCTGTTTCATGCATCACCTCCAGCGCTGTCGCCGGCGATCTGACCGGTGGACGGGTCGCGCAGCTTGAGGAACTTGCGGGTTTCGGCCGGGGTCATCACGTTGGCGCCAAGGTGGTTGATCATCCGACCGGCCTTCTCGACCAGCTGGGCGTTGGAGGCCAGTACGCCCTTTTCCAGGTAGAGGTTGTCCTCGAGGCCGACGCGGGCGTGGCCGCCGAGCAGTACCGCCTGGGCGGCCATGGGCATCTGGTGGCGACCGATGCCGAAGGCCGCCCAGTTGGCGTTGGTCGGCAGTTTGTTGCGCATGGCCAGCATGGTCTCGGTGTCGGCCTCGGCGCCCCAGGGGATGCCCAGGCACAGCTGGTAGAGCGGGTCACCGTCGATCAGGCCTTCGGCCTGGAGCTGGCGGGCGAACCATACATGGCCCAGGTCGAAGCACTCGAGCTCCGGCTTGACCCCGGCGGCCTGCACCAGGCGGGCGTGTTCACGCAGCCAGTCGGCGGAGTTGACGTAGATCATGTCGCCAAAGTTGAGGCTGCCGCAGTCCAGGGTGCACAGCTCAGGCAGCAGCTCGCCCACCGGCTCATGGCGCTGGGCCGGGGTCTGGATGTCGGTGCCGGGGCCGCCACGGGTCGGATCCTGGCTGTCCGGAATCCAGTCCCCGCCACCGCCGGCGGTGATGTTCATGACGATGTCGGTGTCGGCCTCGCGCACCCGCTCCATCACCTCGCGGAAGTGATCCAGCGAGTGGCTGACGCCACCGGTCTCGGGGTCGCGCACGTGGATGTGGGCGATGCTGGCGCCGGCCTTGGCGGCCTCGATGCAGTCGTTGGCGATCTGCTCGGGGGTGACCGGTACCTTGTCGCTCTTGGCGGTGGTGTCGCCGGCGCCGGTCACGGCGCAGGTCAGAATGACGTTGCGGTTCATGATGCTCTCCTCGTCGTGAATGGCCGCAGTGTGGCGAAGATGATGGCCTGTCACTTGGCACCAAGCGTCGTTTCGTTGACGCCATGCGACATCCTTGGTGTCGCTGCCAGTCTGTGCCAGAACAGGCGTGATGAGGAGGGTAGGGAGAGTGCGGGGAAAGGATTCGGCAACGAGCGCCACCAAGTAGCACGTTCATCGACGTATCCCTTCACCTCTGTATTGGAATAGAGACCCATGACCGACTTTACTCAGCACGATCTGTCCAGCGCCCCCGAAAAAAGCCGCCCCCTGCTCGAGAAGGCGCAGAAGGAGATGGGCATGATTCCGGCCCTGTATAGCGTGATGGCCGAAGCGCCGGGCGTGCTGGAGGCCTACCAGCGACTGCATGAGCTGTTTCTCGCCTCGAGCTTCGATGCCGCCGAGCAGACGGTGGTATGGCAGGCGATCAACGTCGAGCATGATTGCGAGTACTGTGTGGCCGTGCACACGGCGGTGGCCGGCATGATGAAGGTGGACCCCGCCATCACCCAGGCGCTGCGCGACCAGAAGCCGCTGGAAGACGCTCGTCTGGAACTGCTGCGCCAGACCACGCTGGCCATCGTGCGTGATCGCGGACGTCCGGATCCGGCCGTGGTGGAGCACTTCCTCGAGGCGGGTTTCAGCCGGCAGCAGCTGCTGGATATCGTGCTGGGGGTGAGCCAGAAGATTCTGTCGAACTACGTGAACCACCTGGCGGACACGCCCATCGACGACGCCTTCAAGCGCCACGCCTGGACGAAGGGGGCTGCAGGTACCGACGCGGCGGCCTGATCGAGAGGGCCTTTAGGGGGCCTTCACCGGCGACGCAGTGGCGGGCAGCCAAGCGGCAGACTGCTGTTTGCATAGTCCGTAGGTAACAACGACCGCCGCTGGAATAGGTAACAACGACCGCCGCTGGAAAAGGCCAAGGGTAACAACGGATATTGGCAAGAACCGCTACTGGTAAAAACGAATAGTGGCAAGAGCCGATACGCCCAAGAGCCGATAGCAGAAGCACCAAGGGCGCCCGCTGGGCGCCCTTGGCATATCTGGCCGGTGTCAGGAGACCGCCGGGCTATTTATCGCCTTGCTATTTATCGCCTGGCTGTTGATGGCTGGCGACACCCAGACAGCACCGTCGGTCGCTCGCTCGCTTTAGACCTCAGGAGACCTCAGGCGCTGGCGTGAAGGTCGGCGGCGCCGACACCATAGAGATCAAAGGCCAGTTCACGTCCGGTGGTGGTGAGCACCAGCCGCCCCTGGCTATTGTGGGCCACCAGCGCCTGGCGCAATAGGCGGCGCAGACGCGAGGCCTGGGACCGTGAGCGGGTCAGGGAATCGAGCCGCTCGGCGCTGAGTCCGCGACTGGGCTGGGTGATCGCCTCCAGCACCTCGCCATCGCGGTAGAGGTCCTCGATGAAGGCGGTGAGGTCGATGCGCTGGGCGGTGTCGTTGTGATCAGCGGTGAGGGCCATGGTCCCATCCCGAATAAGAAGATGGGACCAGTATACGACAATCGTCGAATTAGACCAAAGTCTATAAGTACGTCGACCAGGATCTCAGCCGTTGACCTGACCCAGCATCAAGAACTCCAGCAGCGCCTTCTGGGCGTGCAGGCGGTTGCCGGCTTCCTGCCAGACGACCGCGCGGGGATCGTCGAGCAGGGTCTCGCTGATCTCCTCACCGCGGTGGGCCGGCAGGCAATGCAGGAACAGCACGTCCTTGGCGGCGGCGTCGAGCATCGCTTCGGTGACCTGGAAGCCGGCAAAGTCCGCCTCGCGACGAGCCTGCTCTTCCTCCTGGCCCATGGAGGCCCAGACGTCGGTGGTGACGAGGTCGGCGCCGGCCACGGCGGTCATCGGGTCGCGCTCGATCACCACCCGATCACCGGCGGCGGCCAGGATATCCTCGCGGGGGTCGTAGCCCTCGGGGCAGCAGATACGCAGCTTGAAGTCGAACTGGCGCGCGGCGTTGATCCAGGAGTGGCACATGTTGTTGCCGTCGCCGATCCACACCGCGGTGCGGCCCTTGACGCTGCCGCGCAGCTCGGTCCAGGTCATGACATCGGCCAGCAGCTGGCACGGATGGTAGTCGTCGGTCAGGGCGTTGATCACCGGCACGTCACTGGCGGCGGCGAATTCCTCGAGACCCTGGTGGGAAAAGGTGCGGATCATCACCGCATCGACCATCTCCGAGAGTACCCGTGCGGTGTCACCGATGGGCTCGCCGCGCCCAAGCTGGGTGTCGCGCGGTGACAGAAACAGGGCGTGCCCGCCAAACTGCGCCATGGCGGTCTCGAAGGACACCCGGGTACGGGTCGAGGATTTCTCGAAGATCATCGCCAGGGTGCGGTTGGTGAACGGTGTGTAGGTCGGGCCGTGGGCCTTGAGGCCGTTCTTGATGGTGATGGCGCGCTGGATGAGGTAGCGCAGTTCATCCTGGCTCAGGTCCAGTAGGGTCAGGAAGTGGCGGGTGGCCATGGCATCTCTCCAACGAGGTAAAAAACGACCATCCTAGCCAGCCCCGAGGGGATGCGCAACGCGCCGCCGGGCCGTACAATGCGGCCATGCAAAGGCCGAGTGTGGCCATCGGGTATTGCCTCCTGCGAGGTAGTCCGCCGGGGCTGCATTGAAAATGGGGCGGGATGCCCCCATTGTCCCGGTCTGCGTCACTTAGCAAGGGCGAGCAAGCCAAGCCCGTTTCAACGAGGAGCCGTGATGAGTACCACCGTCGAGAATATTCAGCGCCAGATCAGCGAAAATCCTATCCTGATCTACATGAAGGGGTCTCCGCAGCTGCCGCAGTGCGGCTTCTCCGCCCAGACCGTGCAGGCGCTGATGGCCTGTGGCGAGCGCTTTGCCTTCGTCAATGTGCTGGACAACCCCGACATCCGCGCGGAGCTGCCCAAGGTGGCCAACTGGCCGACCTTCCCGCAGCTGTGGGTGGAAGGCGAGCTGGTCGGCGGCTGCGACATCGTCGTCGAGATGCACAACAACGGCGAACTCGAGCCGCTGGTCAAGCAGGCCGCCGAGCGTGCCCGCCAGAACGAGGAAGGCGCTGCCGACTAAAGAGCGCTGTTGGTGGCCGTGCGCCCGCCAGGCCAACGCCTCTCCATAAATCGTTGTCCGGCGGGACCACGTCGACCGGCTGCCGCGAAAGCTTCGCACCTACGATAAAGGCCCCGATGGTCATCGACCATCGGGGCCTTTATCGTCTTGAGACTTTAGCGACCGAAGGGGATCAATCCTCTTCCATGCCCTGTTCCTGCTGGGCCAGCCGCCATCCTCCCAGGTCCTTGTAGCGATTGACCATGGCGCAGAACAGCTCGGCGGTGCGCTCGGTGTCGTAGCGGGCCGAGTGCGCGGCGTTGTTGTCGAACTCGATGCCGGCGGCGCGACAGGCTCGGGCGAGCACGGTCTGGCCGTAGACCAGGCCGGCAAGCGAGGCGGTGTCGAAGCTCGAGAAGGGGTGGAAGGGATTGCGCTTGATCTCGCAGCGATTGACCGCGGCGTTGAGAAAGCCGTGGTCGAAGGCGGCGTTATGGCCCACCAGGATGGCTCTGGTACAGCCGTGGGCCTTGATCGCCTTGCGCACCGGACGAAATATCTCGCCAAGCGCCTCGGACTCGCTGACCGCCACCTGCTTGCGCAGCGGGTCATCGAGGCGGATGCCGGTGAAATCCAGCGCTGCCTGCTCCACATTGGCACCGGCAAAGGGTTCGATGTGGTAGGCGAAGGTGGCGTCGGGCAACAGGTTGCCTTCCGGGTCCATGGTCAGGGTGACGGCGGCGATCTCCAGCAGGGCGTCGGATTCCGGGTTGAAGCCGCCGGTCTCGATATCCACCACCACCGGCAGAAAACTGCGAAAACGTTGCGCCATGAGTTCGCGGGCGATCAGCTCGCTCATGCACCTCTCCTTAGTCGGGCCGTGTGGGGTCAGGGGGCCTGCTGTTGGCAGGCCGAAACGGCGAAAGTCTAGCAGTTTGGGGCAGCGGCGTCCCGTGGCCGGTATTCGGCACCCCAGATGCACGCTATAATCGGCGCTCTTCGGGCGTTATTCGCGCCGCGAATGCGTTGGTCACACCATGGTTGGTTACAAGAAGGAGCCCCTAGCATGTCCGATGTAAAGAAGGTCGTGCTCGCCTATTCCGGCGGACTGGACACATCCGTCATCGTCAAGTGGTTGCAGGAAACGTACGACTGCGAGGTGGTGACCTTCACCGCTGACATCGGTCAGGGCGAGGAAGTCGAGCCTGCCCGTGCCAAGGCCGAGGCCCTGGGCGTCAAGGAAATCTACATCGAGGACCTGCGCGAAGAATTCGTGCGCGACTACGTGTATCCGATGTTCCGCGCCAACACCATCTACGAGGGCGAGTACCTGCTGGGCACCTCCATCGCCCGGCCGCTGATCGCCCGCCGCCTGATCGAGATCGCCAACCAGACCGGTGCCGACGCGATTTCTCACGGCGCCACCGGCAAGGGCAACGATCAGGTGCGTTTCGAGCTTGGCGGCTATGCGCTCAAGCCCGGCGTCAAGGTGATCGCCCCGTGGCGCGAGTGGGACCTCAACTCCCGCGAGAAGCTGATGGCCTACTGCCAGCAGCACGATATTCCGGTGGACTTCAGCAAGAAGAAGAAGTCGCCGTACTCCATGGACGCCAACCTGCTGCATATCTCCTACGAGGGCGGCATCCTCGAGGATCCCTGGGCCGAGGCCGAGGAAGACATGTGGCGCTGGAGCGTGTCGCCGGAGGCCGCCCCCGATACCCCGACCTACGTCGAGCTGACCTTCGACAAGGGTGACATCGTGGCCATCGACGGCGAGCCGATGAAGCCCCACGAAGTACTCGAGAAGCTCAACAAGCTGGGTGGCGACAATGGTATCGGCCGTCTCGACATCGTCGAGAACCGCTACGTCGGCATGAAGTCCCGCGGCTGCTACGAGACACCCGGGGGCACCATCATGCTGCGTGCTCACCGCGCCATCGAGTCGCTGACCCTCGACCGCGAAGAGGCCCACCTGAAAGACGAGCTGATGCCGAAGTACGCCGAGGTGATCTACAACGGCTACTGGTGGAGCCCCGAGCGCCGCATGCTGCAGGCGGCCATCGACGAGACCCAGAAGAACGTCTCCGGTGTGGTGCGCATGAAGCTCTACAAGGGCAACGCCATCGTCGCCGGTCGCCGCTCCGACGAGTCGCTGTTCGACGAGTCCATCGCCACCTTCGAGGATGACCAGGGCGCCTACGATCAGAAGGACGCCGAAGGCTTCATCAAGCTCAACGCCCTGCGTCTGCGCATCGCTGCCGGCAAGGGTCGTCGTCAGGACTGAGTGGTAACGTCGCGCGACAGGCCAAAGGAGTTCCCATGCTGAAGCAACTGTTCGGAGCGCTGTTCAAGGGGGACGGAAAGTCGTCGTCCCGGGCCGCGCCCGAGGCCGAAGCGGTCGAGTACCGTGGTTACCTGATCATCTCGCAACCCGAGGAGCAGGGCGGTCAGTTCCGCGTCAGCGGTGTCATCCGCAAGCCCATCGAGGGCGGCGAGACCCTGGAGCATCGGTTCGAGCGTTCTGACCTGGTGCCGGGGCGGGAAGCCTGTGACGCCCTGATGCGGCAGAAGGCCGAACGCTACATCGATGAAGTCGGCGACGAGATGTTCGAACCGCGCTGATTGCTCACCGCGACAACGGCGCCCTCCGGGGCGCCGTTTGTGTCTGTGGGGCGGTTGTTTCAGGCAGGGCGTCGCCGCGCCCGTCAGCCCATCCAACACGCCCCGGCCCATGTCGGGGAGAGCCACACCTCAGGCCATTGCCTGTCTCAGGGAAAGACCCGCCTCAAGGCATGACTCGTTCCAAGGAGAGCCCCATGATCGTCGTGCACCATCTGGAAAATTCGCGTTCACAGCGTATCGTCTGGCTGCTGGAAGAGCTGGGCGTGGACTACGAGATCCGCCAGTACGCCAGAGATCCGAAGACCATGCTGGCACCCGCCGCACTCAAGCAGGTGCACCCGCTGGGCAAGTCCCCGGTAATCACCGATGAAGACGCAGGTAGCCGCGTGGTGGCAGAGAGCGGCGCCATCATCGACTACCTGCTCAGGCGCTTCGATGCCGAGCATCGACTGTGGCCCGAGCCGTCAAGCGCCGACACCACCGACTTCGTGTTCTGGATGCACCACGCCGAGGCCTCGGCTATGCCGCCACTGGTCATGAATCTGGTGTTCAGCCGACTTGGCAAGCCGCCGGTGCCGGCGCTGATGAGGCCCCTGGGCCGGCTCTTTGCCGAGGGCGTGCGCAAGCAGTATCTGGGGCCGGAGATCCGCCGTCTGATGGACTTCTGGGAGCATAGCCTGGAAGGGCGAGAATGGTTCGCGGGCGAGCGCTTCAGTGCCGCCGACATACAGATGAGCTTCCCGCTGCTGGCGCTGGAAGGTCGTGGCCAGCTGGGCGACCACCCGCAGCTTGGCGCCTTTGTCGAGCGCTGTCGCCAACGGCCCGGCTATGCCCGCGCCGTCGAACGGGGAGGCGAACTGTCACTGTAACCTGGTGCGGAAGGCCGCTCGCGCATCATCTGGCAGAAAGGATCCTGTGGGAATGGCCGAAGGACCTTATGGCAAGCACCTTGTGGGAAGGACATTGCATGAGGAGCGTGACAGTAGGAGCGTGCACGAGGGATGTGCTACCAAGCGCCTTGCCTGACAAGGCATTGCGCCTGCTGCGTTGCTCGGCATTCGCTGGAGCGAATATTCATGTCGGCAAGTTATGAGCGTGAAAATTATTATTCATTGCAAGCATATTGAGTTTGCTGCTCCGAGCGGGATAATGGGCGTCAACACCCACCTAGGAGGTCAAGATCATGCTGAGGTCCCTGACATTTGCCGGTGCCTTGCTGGTGGCAGGCTCCGCCCAGGCGCTTGAGGTCGATCCGCTGGTCAGCCCCGCCTGGCTGAGCGAGCATCTGGACAACGACAATCTGGTGGTGCTGGACATTCGCTCCAGCATCGACAATGGCGGCGATCGCTCGAGCTTCGAAGACGCCCATATCCCAGGCAGCCTGTACTCGAGCTATACCGAAGACGGCTGGCGCGAGAGCCGTGACGGCGTCACCGGGGTGATGCCGCCGGTGTCGAGTCTACAGCGGCTGATCGGTGGGCTCGGTATCGACAACGACGATACCGTGGTGCTGGTGCCGGCGGGCACCGGTGCCACCGACTTCGGCAGCGCGGCACGGGTCTACTGGACCTTCAAGGTACTCAGCCATGACCAGGTGGCGATCCTCGACGGTGGCTTTGCGGGCTGGAAGGAACAGGGGCTGGAGGTCGTCAGTGGCCCCGTCGAATATCCCGACCCGGTGCGCTTCGAGGGCGCCCTGGACGAGTCACTGCTGGCCACCACCGAAGAGGTCGAGGCCGCACGGGAGTCCCAGGGGCAGCTGGTCGACGCTCGCCCCGAGGATTACTTCAAGGGGGACAATCAGTCGCCGGCGGCGGCGGCTCCTGGCACCATCCCGGGTGCCTTGAACCTGCCTCACCAGAGCCTGCTGGCCAACGATGGCGGCGCCTGGCGTCTGGACACCGCCCAGGTGACCTCGCGGATACAGGCGGCCGAGCTGGACGCCAGCGCCAAGACCGTGGCCTTCTGCAACACCGGCCACTGGGCCGCCACCGACTGGTTCGTGCTCAGCGAAATCGCCGGCTTCGACAATGTGGCCCTGTATGACGGCTCCATGGCCGAGTGGACCCAGGACGAGTCACGCCCGTTGGCGGTGGCCAAGCAGGGACTGGGCAAGGTGCTCGACGCCCTGGGCCTTGGCGACGACTGATCGCCCTGAGGCTCCGGTTGCCCTGAGGCTCCGGTTGGCGCCTTGTTAAAGCGTCGATTTCGCGCAATTGCTGCGCCTTTGCTACGTTGTCGTTGCCTCGCTTCTGCGTCCGTGCCGGACCTGTTGCTGGATGGCAGGGTTTGACGCTATCGCCACGCCGCCGACCCCGGGTCGCCGGCGTGGCCCTCTCATCACGAGTAGATCACTACCATGACACAGACTTCCGCTGCGGCCCCCGTCCAGGGCCGCCTTCCTGTCGATCGTTTCGTCGTCGGCGTGGCCCTGGCCGGGATGCTGATCCTGGGCGGGCTGGTGTGGCTCGAGACCGCTCCTTTCCTGGTGGCGCTGTTCGGCGTCGGTATCGCGCTGGGGATGGCGCTCTACCATGGGGCCTTTGGCTTTACCGCCGGCTGGCGCAACCTGGTCACCAAGCGTCGCGGCGCCGGCATGCGTGCCCAGTTGATCCTGTTTGCACTGACCTCTGCGCTGATGATTCCGCTGCTCGGCAGCGGTGAGCCCGGCATGGTTGGCGCGGTGGCGCCCATCGGCACCTCGCTGGTGGTGGGCTCCTTCGTGTTCGGCCTGGGCATGCAGTTGGGTGGAGGCTGTGGCTCAGGCACGCTGTTTACCGTCGGCGCCGGCAACCTGCGCATGCTGGTGACACTTGCGTTCTTCATCATCGGTGCGGTGGTCGGTTCGATCCACCTGCCGTGGTGGCTCGACCTGCCGAGCCTGGATCCTGTCAGCCTGATCGACAGTGTCGGTGTCTTCGGCGCCATCGCGGTACAGTGGGCGGGACTGGCGCTGGTGATGCTGTGGGTCAATCGCGTGGAACGCCGCGCCCACGGTTCGCTGGAACGTTCCGAGCTGCGCCTGGCACCTGCCGAAGGCGGGGTGCTGCGCACCCTGGTGCAGGGACGCTGGCCCTTCGTCTGGGCGATCCTGGTGCTGGCGATCGGCAACACCCTGACCCTGGCCATCGGCGGGGCGCCCTGGGGCATCACCTTCGCCTTCAATCTTTGGGGTGCCAAGGCGTTGCAGGCCATCGGCGTGGACATGAGTCAGTTCGAGTTCTGGACCTGGGACTACCCGGCCATGGCGCTGGCCGATTCGGTGCTGGTCAACATCACCTCGGTGATGAACTTCGGTCTGCTGCTGGGTGCCATGCTGGCGGCGGGTCTGGCCAATCGCTTCAATGAAGCCAGCCGCAAGCCCATCGAGGGACGTCAGTTCCTGGCGGCGGTCATCGGCGGCCTGCTGCTGGGCTACGGTGCCCGCCTGGGCTTCGGCTGCAATATCGGCGCGCTGTTTTCGGGACTGGCCTCGGGCAGCCTGCACGCCTGGGTGTGGTTCGCCTGCGCCTTCGTCGGCTCGCTGGTGGGGATTCACCTGCGCCCCTGGTTCCGACTGCCCAACTGATCGACCGACCCACTGATCCATTGTTCAAGGTGATTCCCATGAAAGCCGCCTATCATCGAAGCCGCGTCATCGGTCTGTTGCTGGCGATTCTGGTATTGATCATGGCCGACCACCTGGCCAGTCCCACCTTCGCCTTCAACATGGGCGACGGCCACGCTCGAACCTCGCTGAACCAGCGTGACGCCAGCGCCTGTGCGCCCTGTGGGGCGCCGTGCCCGTCCACTCGCCAATAGGGCTTGCATGAAAAGTGCCTGCGCTCGCCGACTTTTCGTAGAAATCCTGGAATTATGCCTGCGCTCGGTGACGGTTCTCGGTCCAGGCCCTGTGGGCTCACCCTAGTGTGAAGGCATTGGCGATAAAAGAGGCGCCCCTGCCATGGCAGGGGCGCCTCTTGTGGTCGTCAGTCTGACGGGGAGACGATCATTCTCGTGGGTCCTGTTCGCGGCGGGGGATCTTCGGCCCCAGCGGCCCGAGCCACAGCCAGACCTGAAGCACTACCAGGATCGGTAACAGCCAGGTCGGCGCGCCCACCGTCCACACCAGCACCTGGTGGATCATGAAGGCGGTCAGGCCGCCGAGCAGGCCAAGCACCGGGAACATCAGAGGCCGCTCGGAGCCCGGGCGGCCACTAAGCCGGAACAGCGAGCCGGTGAAGGCGCCGAAGCTCACGGCCATGGCCAGCGGAATCCAGAGTTGCTGTAGCACTTCCTGCATCGTTAACCGCTCATGTTGAGACTTGGGCCCTCAGGCTAACGCGTCTGGCCGCCGGCTGCGCTTGAACTTTGGCGTAATTCGCCTGGCTTTCGGCTTTCGGCTTTCGGCTTCCGGCGCTGCATCCTTGGTGATGGGCGCTTTCGCCTGTGGTGCTGGGGGCCAGGACGGGCGAAAACCGTCGCTGGGTGCAGTCGCGGCCCATGCAAGGTCTAGATGTCGGTCTTGTCCTTGAACTCGCACAGATCCTCGATGACACAGCTGCCGCAGCGTGGCTTGCGCGCCACGCAGGTATAGCGGCCATGGAGGATCAACCAGTGGTGGGCGTCCTGGCGAAATTCGCGGGGCACGTGGCGCACCAGCCTTTCCTCGACCTCCACCACGTTCTTGCCCTTGGCGATGCCGGTGCGGTTGGAGACCCGGAAGATGTGAGTGTCCACGGCGATGGTGGGCTGGCCGAAGGCGGTGTTGAGTATCACGTTGGCGGTCTTGCGTCCGACCCCGGGCAGGGCCTCCAGCGCCGGACGGGTGGCCGGTACCTCGCCACCATGGCGCTCGATCAGCAGATGGCAGGTCTTCATCAGGTTTTCGGCCTTGGTGTTGAAAAGGCCGATGGTCTTGATGTGTTCCTTGAGCGCGTCGATCCCGATATCGATGATCGCCTGGGGTGTGTTGGCCACCGGGAACAGGCGAGCGGTGGCCTTGTTGACGCCGACGTCGGTGGCCTGCGCCGACAGCAGTACCGCGGCCAGCAGTTCAAACGGTGTGCTCCAGTTGAGCTCGGTGGTCGGCTCGGGATTGTGGGCCCGCAGGCGGGTAAAGATCTCGTGGCGTTTGGCAGCGTTCATGCTCGTCTCTTTGGTTGGCAAGCCAGGGGCTGAATCGACAGCGGGCCAGTCCGGGCGGATCTTCAGCGCACGACCCCGGTAACCCGCACTCGGCGTTCGTCTCTGGGCGTCCGGGTCGGCGCCGGGCGGCGGCGCTTCACGGCGTCGTCGATGGCGTTCTTGGCGGCGATCAGCAGCCCGGTGACCAGAAAGGCCCCCGGCGGCAGCACCAAAAACAGCATGCCGCCATCACCCGGCAGGTGCAGTGTCCAGTCACCGGCTGCGTCGCCCAGCAGCAGGTCCATGCCGGCGAACAGGGTGCCTTGCCCCAGCAGTTCGCGGATACCCCCGATCAACACCAGCACCAGAGAGAAGCCGAGGCCGTTCGTCAGGGCGTCGAACAGGGCCGGCTTGAGCGGTTGGCGGGAGGCAAAGGCCTCGACCCGAGCCAGGATGGCGCAATTGGTGACGATCAGCGGCAGGAAGATGCCGAGCACCTGGTAGAGCTCGTAGGCCAGCGCCGCCATGGCCAGTTCGACGCAGGTCACGAAGGCAGCGATGATCAACACAAATGCCGGCAGGCGTACCTCAGGGCGTACCTGGTGGCGCAGCGCCGAGGCCGAGGCGCTGGCGCCGAGCATCACCCCCAGGGTGGCGATCCCGAGCCCCAGGCCATTGACCACACTGCCGGTGACGGCCAGTAGCGGACACAGGCCGAGCAACTGGACCAGGGCGGGATTGTTGCTCCACAGCCCCTTGATGGCGATGTCGCGAGCGTCGCTGCGGGTCATGGGATGGGCTCCTGGTTACTGGCGTCTGGCGTATCACGCGGCGACCCGGCAGCCAGCACCGCTTCGTTCACCGCCCGGATGACGGCGCGAGAGGTGATGGTGGCACCGGTCAGGGCTTCGATGGCGCCCTGCGGGGCCAGGTCCAGCTGGCGGCGCGCGAGGCCTTCGAACTGATCGATCCAGGGGCCCTTGCGGCGCTCGATGGCGTCGCCGAGCCCCGGCGTCTCGTGGTGATCGACGACGCGCACTGCCGTGACACGCCGCTGCGGTGTCAGTGCCACCAGCACCTCGACGGGGCCTGCGTAGCCGAGCGCTGACGAGGGTTGCAGGGTGGCGAGCAGCGTGTCGCTTTGGTCCAGCGCCTGCCAGCCTTGGTCACCGGCCGGCGCCGGCACCAGCCTGGCGGTGCCCTGAGGCGCCAGGCTTTGCAGCAGGGCGTCCTGATGGGCCTGGCGATTGGCCTCGATACGCCCCTCGCTGAGCGCCTGGGTCAGGCTGACCGCACCCAGGGTCACCAGGGCGAACAGGGCAAGTTTCACGGCCAGTGTTCGCGGAGCCGAAGTGTTGCTATCAGGGGTATTCATCAGCGCAGTTTATCAGTGCTTTCCAAGTGAGGCGGTCGTCCATCAGCGCTCTTGACCAAGGCGGGTCGCTGGCTAGCCGTCATCGTTGTGCCTCCGGCTGGCTCGAGCATTCGATGGCCGGTCGGGCACCAGCTGGTCGAGCAGGGGGGCGGCGAGGTTCATCAGCAGCACGGCGAAGGCCACGGCGTCGGGGTAGCCGCCGTAGGCACGGATGATCATCGTCAGGGCGCCGATGCCGGCACCATAAGCCAGGCGTGCACGACGACCGCTGGCGGCGCTGACAGGGTCGGTGACGATAAAGAAGGCGCCGAACATGGCCGCGCCCCCGAGCAGGTGGAAGCCGACTCCGCCGCTGGCCGACAGTTGATCGAACAGCCAGGCGAGCAAGGTCATGGAGGCGAGCATGGACAGCGGCAGGCGCCAGTCGATCAGCCGGCGATAGAGCAGGTAAAGACCTCCGGCCAGCCAGGCCACGGCGACGTTGCGCCAGGCCTCCAGCGCCGCTGGTGCCACTAGCTCGGCGAGGCTGGCGTCTGCAGCGCGATGGCGGTAGGCGTCCAGCGGTGTGGCACCGCTCAGCGCATCCAATGCGGCTGCTGGGTGCTGGCCCAGCCAGCGTGCCAGCCAGGTCGAGGGCTCGACGGCGTCGGGGCCGAATAGCCCCGAGGGTGCGGGCCACAGGCTCATCTGGGTGGGGAAGGACACCAGCAGCAGGGCGTAGCCCACCATGGCGGGGTTGAACAGATTCTGGCCGAGCCCGCCGTAAAGGTGCTTGGCCACCGCCACGGCGGCAAGCGAGCCGATCAGGATCAGCCACAGGCTGGTGCCGGCCGGCAGCGCCGCACCCAGCAGTACCCCGGTCAACAGGGCGCTGCCATCAGCGATGGTTGGCGAGACGGGCCGCCGACGCGCCGCCAGCATCATCGCCTCGATCAGCACACAGCAGGCCGCCGCTGTGATGACGTTGGTGACGACGCCAAGGCCGAAGAACCAGCACTGGGCGATGAGTCCGGGCAGGCAGGCCAGCGTCACCCGACGCATCAAGGTAGCGCTGTCGTGTCCACGGCGAGCGCTGTCTGCGCTGGTGTGGCGGTGAAGATGGCTCATGGCCGGGTTTCCTCCTGACGGGCGGCCTTGAGCCGAGCATCGGCGGCGGCGAGATGCTGTCTGGCGGTATCCAGCTGAGTCTCGAGGTCGGCGAGGACATCCGCCGATTGCTGCTGCTGGGCGGCGCGCTCCAGCGCCTTCTCAGCCTTGCGTGCCGCGGCCTTGGCGGCTGCCTGGGCGATGCGCAGGCCACGCACGTCCGCGACGTTGGCGGTTGCTTTGGTGTCGGCTGAACTATCCTTGGCGCTGCTTGCGTCGCGCTGCTGGCCGCGCCGGGCGGCGGCCTGACGACGGGCCTGGCGACGGGCTTCGCGCTCGGCCGCCTCGCGCTGCTCGCGGGCCTGGCGTGCCTCGAAGCGGTGGCGGGCCTGGTCGGCCCGGGCGCTCTCGGCGCGCGCGGTGCGCAGGCGCTGCTTGGCCTCGCCGAAGCCGTTGGCCAGCGGCAGATGGCTGGGGCAGACGTAGTCGCAGGCGCCGCACTCTATGCAGTCGAACAGGCCGTTGGCCTCGGCCTTGTGGTCTTCGCCTGCCTGGGCGTGCCACCACAGCTGTTGAGGGGCAAGGCCCGCCGGGCAGGCCGGCTGGCAGTCGCCGCAACGGATGCAGGGGCGTGCGGGGGGCGGCGTCGGCAGTTCAGCCGCGTCAGCGGCGATCAGGCCGTTGGTGGTCTGGGTGATGGGTTGGTCAAGCGATTCGATCGCCTGGCCCATCATCGGACCACCTTCGATCACCCGCGACAATCTGGCGCGATCGAGGCCGGCGTCCTGCAGCAGGTGTTCGATGGCGGTGCCCAGGCGCGCGGTGACATTGCCGGGGCGTGCCAGTGCTCGGCCCGCCAGGGTCAGGGTGCGCTCGATCATCGGCTTGCCGAGCGCCACCGCGTCGTGGATGGCCGCCAGGGTCCCGGGATTGTGACACAGCACGCCGGCGTCCACCGGCAGCTGGTCCGAGGCGAGACGGCGGCCAAGTAGGCGCTCGATCAGCTGGCGCTCGCCGCCGCTGGGGTAGCGGGTGGGGATCACCTCGAGTCGTGCCGGGCAGGGCAGCTCGCCTAGCCGGGCCTGCACGGCGCTGGCCGCCTCGGGCTTGTCGTCTTCGATGCCGATGACAATAGAGCCGGCCCCGGTGGCATGGGCCACCATCGCTGCACCGGATAGCACCCGGTCGGTGTGCTGGCGCAGTGTCTGGTCATCGGCGCTCAGGTAGGGTTCGCACTCGGCGGCGTTGACCACCAGGGTATCGATGCCCGCCTGGCGTGCCGCGCGGACCTTGAGATGGGCCGGAAATCCGCCGCCGCCCATGCCGGCGATGCCGGCGTCGGCAATCCGTTGGATGATCTCGCCGGGGGCCGCGCCTTGCCAGTCGAGCGGCGGCAGCCAGTGGTGCTGTGAAGCGCCGTCTGACTCGATCACCACGGCAGGTCGGTGTTGTCCGTCGGGGGCCGACTCGTCGTGCATGAACAGCGCGCTGACGTGGCCCGAGATGGTGGCGTGCACCGGCAGTGCCAGGTGGCCGACGGCGCGTGCCACTGGCTCGCCGGCACGCACGTACTGGCCTGGCTTGACGATAGGCTGGACCTCTCGCCACGGCTGGTCGCGGCCATCTTCTAGCCACAATGTCACCCTGGCCGGTAGCGGCGGCGTGCGTATGCCCAGGTCACGGGTCTGCGATTTGCGGGTAGGGGGCAGCACGCCGCCGGCGGGCCGGGTGCCCGCCGACAGTGATCGCCAGAGTCGCTCAAGTACTGCCATGAAGCGTCTCCGTGGTGCGGTCGCTGGCGATGATGCCGGCGGTCCAGCGGGGTTGTGGCTCTCTTGGCAGCATGTCGATGCAGTCCACCGGACAGGGGGCGATACACAGATCGCAGCCGGTGCATTCGTGTGCGATGACCGTGTGCATCATCTTCGAGGCGCCGAGGATGGCGTCTACCGGGCAGGCCTGGATGCACTTGGTGCAGCCGATGCATTCATCTTCCCGAATAAAGGCCACCCGGGGGGTATCGTCGGCGTCGCCGTCGAGCGCCAGGGGTTCCCGACCAAGCAGTTCGGCCAACTCAAGGATGGTTGCCTCGCCGCCCGGTGGACAGCGATTGATGGCCTCTCCCTGCTCGACGGCTTCGGCGTAGGGCCGACAGCCGGGATAGCCACACTGGCCACATTGGGTCTGGGGCAAAAGGGCGTCGATCTGCTCCACCAGGCCATCCTCGCCGTCCTTGAAGCGACGGTTCAGCCAGCCCAGCAGACCGCCGCAGACACCGATCAGTGCGACCATCAGGACCACGCCGACAAGACTCGTCAGGCTCATGGAGAGCCCCCGGTGGCAAGTCCGGTGAAGCCCATGAAGGCCAGCGACATCAGGCTGGCGGTGATCATGGCGATGGCTGCACCGCGAAACGGGCGCGGTACATCGGCGCCCGCCAGGCGTTCGCGCATGGCCGCCAGCAGGATCAACACCAGCGAGAAGCCCAGAGCGGCGCTGAATCCGTACAGCAGCGCATCGAAGAAGCCGCCGTCGCGACCCAGGCTCAACAGCGCCACGCCCAGCACCGCGCAGTTGGTGGTAATCAGCGGCAGGAAGATGCCGAGCACCCGATGCAGCAGGGGGCTCAGGTGGCGCACCATGACCTCGGTGGCCTGGACTACCACGGCGATCACCACGATAAAGGCGATGGTGCGCAGGTATTCAAGATCCAGCGGCACCAGCAGATAACGGTGCAGCAGGTGACTGGCCGCCGATGACAGGGTCAGCACGAAGGTGGTGGCAAGGGACATGCCCAGCGCCGATTCCAGCTTCGAGGACACCCCCAGGAAAGGGCATAACCCGAGAAACTGCACCAGCACGAAGTTGTTGACCAGGGCGGTACTGACGAGGACGAGAAGAACGTCGGTCATGGAATGCACGAGGTAACGGCCGGCGGGCAGGGCCCCGCCGGCGCATGGGCGTGATGGAACCCCTTAGCTGACCCGCTGGCCGGGTTCTGCGCCACTGTGGGGTTCGAGCAGATAGATGCCGTCGTCGTTGCCAGCCGCCAGCACCATGCCTTCGGAAACACCAAAGCGCATCTTGCGCGGTGCCAGGTTGGCCACCATGACGGTCAGCTTGCCTTCGAGGGCCTCCGGCGAATAGGCGCGACGGATGCCGGCGAAGACCTGACGGCTTTCGCCGCCGAGATCCAGCGACAGCTTGAGCAGCTTGTCGGCCCCTTCGACGTATTCCGCCTTGGCGATGCGGGCGATACGCAGGTCCACCTTGGCGAAGTCGTCGAAGCTGATCTCGTCGGCGATCGGCGTCTCGGCCAGCGGTCCCTTGGGCGTTTCCTTGAGCTTCTGTTCTTCCACCAGATCCTCCTTCGATGCTTCGATCATGGCATCGATACGATCGTTCTCGACCCGGGTCATCAGCGGCTTGAACTTGTTGACGGGGTGATCGCCCAGCCAGGTCTCGCGGCTGTTCCAGTCGAGGGTGTCGAGATTCATGAACAGTCTGGCCTGTTCGGCCATGGCCGGTACCACCGGGGCCAGGTAGACCATCAGCTGACGGAACAGGTTGATTCCCATGGAGCAGATGTCGAGCACTTCCTGCTCGCGGCCTGCCTCCTTGGCCAGTACCCAGGGCGCCTGGTCGGCGATGTAGCTGTTGGCCTCGTCGGCCAGCTCCATGACCTTGCGCATGGCGCGGCCGAACTCCCGCTGTTCATAGTAGTCGGCGATCTCGTCACCGGCGGCGATGAAGCGTGCCAGCATGTCCGGCTCGGCGCAGTGAGTCGACAGCTGGCCACCTCCGAGCTTCTTGACGAAACCGGCGCAGCGGCTGGCGATGTTGACCACCTTGCCCACCAGGTCGGCATTGACCCTGAGCGCGAAGTCCTCGAGGTTCAGGTCGAGGTCATCGACCCGGGAGGTGAGCTTGGCGGCGAAGTAGTAGCGCAGGTACTCGGGATTGAGATGCTCGGCGTAGGTCGCGGCCTTGATGAAGGTGCCGCGTGACTTGGACATCTTGGCGCCGTTGACCGTGACGAAGCCGTGGCAGTTGACTGCGGTGGGGGTGCGCATCTCGGCCCCGTGCAGCATCGCCGGCCAGAACAGGGCGTGGAAGTAGACGATGTCCTTGCCGATGAAATGGTAGACCTCGGCCTTTGAATCGCGCTCCCAGTAGCTGTCGAAGTCCAGCCCCTCACGCTCGCACAGGTTCTTGAAGCTCGCCAGGTAGCCGATCGGAGCGTCCAGCCAGACATAGAAGTACTTGCCTGGCGCGTCAGGAATCTCGAAGCCGAAGTAGGGCGCGTCGCGGCTGATGTCCCACTCGTTGAAGCCGGACTCGAACCATTCCATCAGCTTGTTGCGGATCTGTGGCTGGACATGGTCGTCCTTGATCCAGGCACTGAGGAAGTCGGCGAAGTCAGGCAGCTTGAAGAAGTAGTGGGTTGAGCTGCGGACTTCCGGGGTGGCGCCGGAGATCGCCGATACCGGATCGATCAACTCGGCAGGGGTATAGGTGGCACCGCAGGCCTCGCAGTTGTCGCCGTACTGATCCGCGATGTGGCACTTGGGACAGGTGCCCTTGATGAAACGATCGGCCAGGAACAGACCCTTGACCGGATCGTACATCTGCTCGATGTCACGGGTGGCGATGTGCCCCTTGTCGCGCAGGCGCTTATAGATAAGCTCGCTGAAGTGGCGGTTTTCCTCGGAGTGGGTCGAGTGGTAGTTGTCGAAGGCCACGCCGAAACGGGCGAAGTCCTGCTGGTGTTCGCGGGATACGCGGTCGATCAGCGCCTCGGAGGTGATGCCCTCCTGCTCGGCACGCAGCATGATCGCGGTGCCGTGGGCGTCATCGGCGCAGACGTAGTGGCACTGATGGCCGCGACTCTTCTGGAACCGCACCCAGATATCCGTCTGGATGTACTCCAGCAGGTGGCCCAGGTGAATGGCGCCGTTGGCGTAGGGCAAGGCGCTGGTGACCAGAATCTGGCGCTTGTCGGGTGCGGTGATGGACATGATGTGACGTGATATCCCGTTGAAAATCAGGCGACGATTGTAGCTAGGATCGAGGTCGTGTGCATCCGCTATCGTGCTCGGACGCAGCCATGAAAAAGCCGTTGCGCAGACGGTGCATTGTCAGGAGGACGCCACCAGCAGGCCGACATGCTCAAGGCCTCGGTCCTTGAGGTGCAGCGCCTGGAGGCGGCTCATGACACCCTGGTCACAATAGAGGAGATAGCGGGTGTCGGGATCAAGCGCATCGCTGCGGGTCGCCAGTTCATAGAAGGGAATATGATCGACGGGGCAGGCGAGTGGCCCAAGCGGACGGCGCTCGACGTCGTCCGGGGGCCGCACATCGATGACCCGGGTCGCCGTTCGGGCGAAGTCGTGGAGCCCTCCAAAGGAGACTTCTGCCAGGGGCTCCTGGGAGGGTGCGCTGACACCTTCGGATACTGGCGCATCGACAGGCTGGCGAGTGGCGCTGGCCAGGGCGCGATCCAGCAGGTCGGCCGGTAGCGCGGCCTCTGCCACCTGAAGTTCCTTCAGCGACGCCTTGACCCTGGGGCGGCTGGACATCCCGCCGCAGTACTCGGGCATACGGCCCGACGCCTCAGCGGTAGCGATCCGGTGGGCCTCATCGATGATGGTCTGCTTGTCATCGGTCAGCAGCGGTCGCAGCACCGGCAGGTGGCTGGCGCGGTCGATCAGGCCGAGATTGGTCAGTGTCTGGCTCGATACCTGGGCGATCGCCTCTCCTGTCACCAGGGCGGGGATGCGCGCGCGTTGCGCGACTCTTGCGGCGGCCTCGATCATCAAGCGCTTGAGCACCAGCGACACCAGGCCATCAGGTACCTCGCGACGCAGTGTCTCGACCACTTCCTCGAAGGGAACGGTGATGAAGTTGGCCTTATGGGAGGCGCTGTATCGTTGCCACAGGTCTCGGGTCAGCGCCTTGACCGCGCCTTCCTGTTCCTGTCCGCCAAGACGAAAGAGGACAAACTGACACTTGATGCCGCGCCTGAGCATCCGATAGGCCGCCACCGGAGAGTCATAACCCCCGGACATCAGTACCAGTGCCTCTCCCTGGGTGCCCAGTGGAAAGCCACCGAGGCCCGGCCCAAGGTCGACTTCCTCGATCAAGGTGTCGCCATCGATGCGCAGTGGCACCACTACCTCCGGGGTGCTCAGGTCGACCCTGGCATCAGCAGCATGGGCGAGCAGCGCTGCGCCCAAGGCGCGTTCCACCTCCACCGAGCCGAAGTCGTGTTGCCCCTTGCGCTTGACCTTGACCTTGAAGCGCTTGCCTTCGAGCTCCACCGCTCGTTCGCGTGCCAGTTGTTCGATGCTGCTACGCCAGTCCCCAAGCGGCCTGTTGCGGGTCCTGGCCACGCGCTGAACGCCCGGTATCCGGGTCATGCTCGCTTCAAGTGCCTGACGATCCTTGCCAGGCAGGTCTCGCGGAAGTCTTACGACCAGATGGTCCCATTGGGCAACGACCTTGGTCTTGGGCTCCTGGCGCCTGAGTGCATTGCGCAGATTGGTGGCCAGGCAGCGACCCATGTGACGTCTCACCGAGGCGGACTTGGTGGCGATGTCGGCAGAAAGGGAAAGACGATATTCCATGGTGTGAAAGCCGGGACTACGATGTAAGAATAGTAACGTTGATCTAGATCAAGTTTGATTGAGATCTTCAAGATTCCGCCGACGGCAGGTTGGGCGATCGGCGGGGGAAGGAGGAAGGAGAAAAAAGTCCGTCAGTACAGCGCTTTTTCTTCCTGAACGACCTCTTTGAGCAGCTCCAGGAAGAGCCGATCGGCTTCGGAGTGCTCCTCGGCGCTGTCAGGGATGTGAATGCTGGTGGTGTCCGAGATTTCGTTGGCAATGTCGGCCATGACGCCACTATCGCTTCCACTTTCCAGATGACGGCGGGCGATCTCGAGAGAGGTCTCCAGGACCTTGGGGTCCTGTAGCAACTTCTTGATAAAGCCGGTCAATTCGTTGATGACACGGGTTTTTTGAATTTCGGATGAGGCCATCGGTGACTCCTTGGCTAGGCGCTTGATCCAAGGGGTTACGATAGCATGTTTGTGGACCGCTACGGGACAGGTTTGCCGTAGAACGATGTTGATGGCTCTGTCAAGTGGTGCCTTGCCAGATCAGGATGGCACTGAATGACGAGATGTTACCGAATGTGTTCAAGTGTGAGAGTATTGTAGTTGTAGTTGGATGGGATATTAGCAGCGTTGGGGAAGCGCTCGACAATCGGCGCTACAGGGAAACTGCTCGCCCATCCTGGGGATGATGAGAATGGTAGCGCCGAAGCAGCACGGCTGGTCCTGCAGAATCCGGGGTTGTTGGGCTAGTTCGTTGGTACTAGATTCAACTGTACTGGCTGCGGCCATTGATAATTAAGGGAACACGAATGAAAACGATCTGCCGAGAAGCTCGCTCTTCCATGGTGCGGCCGCTGGTAAGTGCCATCGCATTGGCCTCTACGTCAATGCTGATGGGGTCAGGAGTCATGGCCCAGGACGCGCAGGCATTGCCGCCTGGCACGACATCGCCGGGGGCGGCGACCCTGCGTGACGTCGTGGAGCAGACCATCAATACCAATCCTGAGGTGCTGGCGGCCTGGAACGGCTTCCAGGCGGCGGGCCACGATGAGCGGGTGGCCTTTGGAGGCTATCTGCCTCAGATTGACGTCAATGCAGGCGTTGGTCTCGAGGATCGTCAGAACGATCAACAGGGCAGCTACGACACCGACTATGTCGAGGTGACGCTGAACCAGATGATCTATGACGGCTTCGCTACCGCCAGCGAGGTCGAGCGTCTGAGCCGGGCAGAACTGGTACGCTACTACGAGCTGCTGGGGGCGAGTCAGGACGCGGCGTTGGACGCAACTAATGCCTATCTTGATGTTCAGCGCTACCGTCGCCTGGTGGGCCTGGCCCAGGACAACTATCAGAAGCATCTGGAGGTCTATCAGCAGATCGAGGCCCGCGCGCTGGCGGGTGCCGGTCGTCGCGTGGACCTGGAGCAGATCAGCGGTCGTCTGGCGCTGGCTGAGTCGAATCTGATCACCGAAGCGTCCAATCTGCACGATGTCTCTGCGCGCTTCCAGCGCCTGGTGGGTGAACTGCCGCCGGAAGCTCTGGCGCCAGCGCCGACCTTCGCCGAGCAACTGCCCACCGACGTGGCCCAGGCATTGCAGTTTGCCTACGAGGGTAACCCGGACTTCCATGCCGCCATCGAGAACATCGAGGCCGCCCGCGCCGAGCGTGAAGGCACCAAGTCGCCCTTCCATCCCAGGCTTGACCTGGTGGGCCGCAGTGGTACCTACAAGGGCAGTGATACCGACGGTGACTTCATCTCCGACAATGATCATGAAGACCGTCACAGCATCGAGCTGGTAGGTAGCCTCAATCTGTATCGCGGCGGCAGCGACCTGGCGTCGTTCCGCGCCGCCAGTGATCGCGTCGAGCAGGCGGTCAATCTGCGTGACAAGGCATGCGTCGACATCCGTCAGACCACCACCATCGCCTACAACGACACCCGTCGTCTGCGCGACCAGCTGGAATACCTGAACGAGCACCGTCAGACGACCGATCGCGTGCGCGGAGCCTACAAGCAGCAGTTCGATATCGGTCAGCGTTCGCTGCTCGACCTGTTGGATATCGAGAATGAGTACTTCGAGGCGAGTCGTGCCTATGTGAACGCGCAGTATGACGTCGCTCTGGCCGACGCGCGCACCCTGCGTGCCACGGGTAGCCTGCTGGAGGTGCTGGAGGTGCGCAAGGATGGGCTGCCGACCCTCGCCGAGCTGGACAGCAACGGTGTGTCGATCACGCCGGATATCGTCTGTCCGGCGGTAGGCCCCCGGTCCTACAGCATCGAGGAACTCACCGGCTCCACACGGGCTCCGGACGTCGTCATGCCTGCGGACGCTCTGTTCGAGATCAACAGCTACGTGCTGAGCGCGAGCGCCAAGCAGGAGCTGAGTGCGTTGGCAGACCGTATCCGTGGTCGCAACGACCTGGTCCGGGTGTTCATCGCTGGCCATGCGGACATCTCCGGTACCGATGCCATCAACGATCCACTGTCGCGTAATCGAGCGGCAGCGGTGGGGCAGTACCTGGTCAGCCAGGGCGTCAATGCTTCACTGATTGAAACCCGGGGCTATGGCTCGCATCGGCCTGTTCAGTCCAATGACACCGTCGAAGGTCGTCGCCAGAACCGTCGAGTGGAGATCACACTTGAACGCAGCGGCGAGAATCTGGACATGGGGGCATTGCCGGGTTCCGCCGGTGATGACAGTGTGTCGCTTGCCTGGGCGCGAGGGCAGGATCGCCGCAGCCTGGAGGGCTAGAAGCTCAGTGGAGGATAGCGCCCTCCTCTAGTGGGGGCGCCATTTCCCGGGATGTGAATGCAACTGCCACGTTCTGGTCCTTGCATTGCAGCAAAGGGAGCCGTGACGACAGCAGGGATGACAGGCCGGGTCGCACGGAAAGGACGTTCTGGTACAGCCATCGGCCGACAGAGAGGTTTACGTGGACGATTCACGAGTTGCGGACGAAGCAGAATTTACAACACCTGAAACGCAGGAGCAGGATGAAGACAGAGGCCCGGTCAAGGATGAATTGCTGGAAGTGCTGCTGTCGATTGCTCACTATCACGAGCATGATGTCAGTGCGGATTCCCTGACTGCGGGCCTGCCGCTGGAAGATGGCGCACTGACGCCAGGGATATTTCCCCGGGCGTCGGAACGTGCCGGGCTGACGGCGCGACTCGTCAAGAGTCGCCTCGTTCAGTTGAACCCTGCGCTATTTCCTGTCGTGCTGTTGCTGGAGCCGGGGCGCGCCTGCGCCTTGCTGGATATCGACGTCAAGGCGCGTACCGCGCAGGTGATTTACCCGGAATTGGGGCAAGCGTCGGTAGAAATCTCCCTGGACGAGCTTCATGAACGTTACAGCGGGACAGCGATCTATACGCGTCCGCGGTTCCGTTTCGACGCCCGGTCAAAGGATGTCAACGAGAAGCGCTCTGGGCATTGGTTCTGGAGCGTGATCAAGGAAAACAGACGCCTTTATCGTGACGTTATACTGGGCTCCGTCGCCATCAATATCTTCGCTCTGGCGATGCCCCTGTTCGTTCTCAATGTCTATGACCGCGTGGTGCCGAATCACGCCACCGAGACGCTGTGGGTCCTGTCCATCGGCGCCCTGATCGTCCTGGCATTCGACTTGACGCTAAGGTTGATGCGTTCAAGCTTTGTCGATCTTGCGGCCAGTCGTGCTGACGTCAAGCTCTCTTCGCGTATCATGTCTCGTGTCATGGGGATGCGGATGGAGGCCAAGCCTGCCTCGACCGGTTCCTTTGTCTCGATGCTGCAATCCTTCGAGTCGGTTCGGAGCTTTATCGGCTCCGCCACCGTGATCGCCATGGTGGACCTGCCGTTCGTTCTGATGTTCATCGCCATCATTGGCCTGATAGGTCCCGCGCTGGTGATTCCTATCGTGGTTGGCGTGCTGTTTATCTTGCTCTACGCCCTCGGTGCCCAGGGAAAACTGCACGACTTGTCGGAAACCACCCTGAAGGTAGGGGCGCAGCGTAACGCCACCCTGGTGGAATCGGTCTCCCAGCTCGAGACGGTCAAGACGCTGCGGGGCGAGAGCCGAGTTCAGGGGCAATGGGAGCAGGCCAGCGCCTTTCTCTCGCGCACCGGGGCCCAGTTGAAGTTCCTCGGAACCTCGGTCACCAGTATCGCCCAGTGGACCCAGAACACCGTCGGTATCTGCGTCATTCTTATCGGCGTCTATCTAATCATCGACGGCAATCTTTCCCAGGGCGGGCTGATCGCTGCCTACATGCTGTCGTCTCGTGCGCTGGCACCGGTCAGCCAGGCCGCCGCACTTCTGGCTCAGTACCATCAATCCGCCACGGCCCTGGAGTCTCTTGATCGAGTGATGGACATGCCGGTGGAGCGAGAGGAAAAGAGCTACATCGATCGTCCCGCCGTCAAGGGACTGGTGAAGTTTGACAAGGTCACCTTCCGCTACCCCCAGGCCGAGAATGACAGTCTCCGCGACGTCTCTCTGTCGATAGCACCAGGCCAGAAGGTGGCACTGCTGGGACGAGTTGGCTGTGGCAAGACCACGTTGCAGAAGTTGTTGCTCGGTCTGTACCAGCCAACGTCGGGAGCGGTGCTGATCGACGATGTGGACATTCGTCAGTTCGACCCCCTGCAGTTGAGGCGACATATCGGCTATGTGCCTCAGGACGTTCGCCTGTTTTATGGCTCATTGAAGGACAACATCATTGCCGGTGCCGGCAGCGAAGGGGTGGATGACGATCTGCTGCTCAAGGCCATCCGAATCAGTGGACTCGATGGACTCGTCAGCACGCACCCTCAGGGCGTCGAACTGCAGGTAGGCGAAGGCGGACAGATGCTCTCGGGCGGTCAGAAGCAGGCGGTAGCGATCGCGCGTGCCATCGTGCACGATCCGGCGATCTTGTTGCTGGATGAGCCGACCAGCGCCATGGACCATGCCAGCGAGGAGGCCCTCAAGCGCAACCTCAAGGACTACGCTGGCGGCAAGACGATGGTGGTGGTGACTCACCGCACGTCCCTGCTGTCGCTGGTGGATCGTATCGTGGTCATCGACTCCGGCAAGGTGGTCGCAGATGGTGAGCGTGACAGCGTCATGGATGCGCTGCGCAAAGGCCAGATCGGGAGGGCCAGCTGATGTCCAGCAAGAGTGCTGAACAGAAGGGATTCGAAGGCGTCGGTCGCGTATCACGTAAAGGTGGCAAAGTCTTCCGTCCCTTTATCGACCGGTTGTTTGCGCGCCGTGTCAGCGCATCCCATCTCAACAGAGACTGGGCGAGTGATGCTGACTGGGCGCGAATGCAGCAGGATCCGCTGCGCGCCAGGCTGATGCTGTACATGGTCGTGGTAGCGATCATCTGCGTGATCGTCTGGGCCTGCTTTGCGCCGATCGATGAGGTGACACGCGGCAGCGGCAGGGTCATACCCTCCAGCCAGCTTCAGCGGGTGCAAAGCTTCGATGGAGGCGTGGTTCAGGAGATTCGCGTCAGCGAAGGTGACTTCGTTTCCACTGGTGATCTGCTGATGCGCATCGACCCGACGCGTTTTCTGTCGAATTTCAACGAGAACCGGGCGAAGGCGGAAACCCTTCAGGCCAAGGCCGAGCGGTTGAGGGCGTTGGCGACCGGATCGGACTTCTCTCCATCGGAGGCATTGATCGAGCAGGCGCCGAATATCGTCTCCCGCGAGCGCGAGCTGTATCACAGCAGTCTGGAAACGCTGGAAGAGCAGAAGCAGATATTGCAGGAACGACTGGAGCAGCGTCGGGCAGAGCTCAACGAGGCAACTGCGCGTCGCAACGCAGCCAGTCGTGAGCTGAATCTCGCTAGCCAGGAACTCAACATGACGCGCCCTCTGCTGTCCAGTGGCGCGGTCTCCGAGGTCGAAGTGCTGCGCTTGCAGCGTGAGGTCTCCAGGGCGAGTGGTGAGCGCAATCAAGCGACGGCTCAGGTGTCGCGGCTGGAGTCGGCGATTCAGGAGGCGCTGGGCGAGCTTCGCGAGGTCGATGCGAAGGCACGCAATGAGTGGCGTCAGGAGCTGTCGGCGACCCTGGGTGAACTGTCGGCCCTGGACGAGTCCAGCGAGGGGCTTCAGGACCGGGTGCGTCTCTCCGAGATCCGCTCGCCGGTCGATGGTGTCGTTCAGCGTCTGGCGATCAATACGATCGGCGGGGTGGCGCAACCCGGTCAGGAGGTGGTCGATATCGTACCGACCGACGACGCCCTGGTGGTCGAGGCCAAGATCGCGCCGCAGGACATCGCGTTTCTACGCCCGGGCCTGCCTGCGACCATCAAGTTGACGGCTTATGACTTCTCCATCTATGGCGGGCTGGATGCTCAGTTGGAGCACATCAGTGCAGACACCACCACCGATGAAGAGGGCAACACCTACTATCGGGTTCGTGTGCGAACCGACGACAGCGCGGAAGCCGAAGCGGTGGATGTCATTCCGGGCATGACCGCTCAGGTTGATATCCTGACCGGCAAGCGAACAGTGATGCAGTTCCTGCTGAAACCGGTGCTGCGTGCCTGGGGTAACGCGATGGGAGAGCGGTGATGACCCGATACCTGGTCTATCAAGGAAGTAGCGAGGTGCCGCGGTGGGACGACGCATTCAGTGATCTGGAGGTGGTTGCTCCGCACAGCGTCATCGACCACGCCGTCAAGGGGGATCTCGCCTGGGTGGTGGTTGAAGCCGGCGACTGGACGGGATTGTGCACGCGTTTGACCAGCAAGGGAGTGCTGGTGTCGGTGCTGTCCTTCAATCCGCATTCAGCAGAGGCATACCAAGCCTTCACCGCTGGCGCCAGGGGCTATGTCCACGCACTTTCGACCCCCGAAGTGCTACGTCAGGTCGATGTCGTGGTGAGGCACCGGGGTATCTGGCTCTGGCCCGAGTTGATGGACAGCCTGGTGGGCGGCGTCTTCAAGGCCATGGGAGGAGCGCCTGCCGTGCACCACGACATGCTGGAAGGTTTGACCGAGCGCGAGAAGGATGTTGCGCTGGCTGTCGCGGAGGGCCAAAGCAACAAGCTGGTGGCACGAGAACTCGGTATTACCGAGCGAACCGTCAAGGCCCATCTCGGGGCAGTCTTCCGCAAGTTGGGGGTCAAGGATCGGATGCAGTTGATCCTGCGCCTCTCCAGGGAGCGTTGACGGAGAAAGAAGTGGTCAATACAGCGCGACAGTTTGAAGGGGGCTTTCTGCCCCCTTTTTCTGTGGTAGAACGGTTGATCTGATGTCGTCCAGTGCAGGCGTCTCGGTCTCTGCACCTTCTCCGGAAATAGAGCCCTGGAATAGTGCCGTTACTTTCCGGTCTTGGAAAGTCGTTGGTTGAAGTAAGAGATTATCTTTATATTTTGCAATAAACACTTCTTAACTGTGCTTTTGTGGGTTGTTCCGATGGGGAACTCTCCCACTTGACCTACTAGACAGTATCGCCCGCACGGGGCCGTCCCTATTTTCTGTGGAAACCCAATAAGCAGAAAACACGGGGCTAAACCCATGAATATCATTGCTACCGCAGGAAGTGTGTGGATTGTCGACCAGGCAGGCGAACATCGGGTGGCCAGGCCCGGCGACGTGCTGCAGCCAGGGCAGCGTCTTGTCGCCGGAGATGATGGGCGGGTGGTTGTCTCGTCAAGTTCCGGACAGGTACCCCTGGTGCTCGAATCAGGCGAGATAATGGATATGCCGATGGGTCAAGGCGACGCCCAATCGCTTCCGTCCGATGAGTTGCTTCTTGCGCAGAATGCACCGGCCGAGTTGATTCAGGCTTCACTGCTGGAAGACGAGCAGTTGGATGAGGTGCTCGAAGTGCTGGAATCGGGCCGGGACCTCTTCGATGTGTTCGAGGACCCTGACGCGGGTCCCGGTGCTGGCCCCGGCAACGACAATGGGCATTCTTTCGTCCGTCTTTTGCGTATTCTCGAGCAGGTTTCTCCACTCGCTTTCGAGTACGGCCTGGACTCGGCCGATGGTCAGGAACCCCGGCTATTCCTGGGGGATATCGTCGATGGTGACAACCCCGGCGAGGAGGAAGGCGAAGAGGGAGAGGACAACGATGTCAGCCTTGGTGGGCTGGAAGGTGGTCCAGATGGCTCCGGTATCGCCCCTGAAGGCGGTGATCTTCCGGGGGGGCTGGAAGGCGCTGAGCTGGTGGTGCGTGAGTCGGGACTGGCCCAGGGAAGTCAGCCGTCAACAGACGCCTTGCAGCAGTCCAGCAGCTTCAACTTCGACACTCCCGACGGCCTAGGCACGCTGACGTTGGGAGGGACGCTCTCCTTGACGCTGGCGGACCTTCAGGCCCTGGAGGGGACTCCCAGGTCCCTCGATACGCCCCATGGCATCCTCTGGCTGGATGGTTTTCAGGGTGATGCCACTGGCGGGACCGTGCTTTACCACTTTGAGTTGACCAGTGCCGTCGACAATGACGAGACGCAGGGGGCCACCGATGGCGGCTTCCTGGAGCAGATCGAAGTGACGGTGACGGATGTCGATGGTGACGGCCGCACTGCCAGCCTGGATGTGCTGATTCTCGACGACGTTCCCGGCATCGAGCTGGGCGGTCCCGCCGAGGTGGGGGAAGGCAATACCATCGAGGGGAGCTGGAGCGCCGTCGATGGTGCCGATGGTGTCGCTAGCCTCGTTGTGTCGGTCGCTGGCATCGATGAGTCCTTTGCGCTGGGACAGGAGATCGTGCTCGAGGAAGGACGGTTGATCGTGGAGGCAGATGGAAGTTGGTCGTTCACCGCTGCCGTCGGACTCGATCAGGGCACATTTCCGTCGGTGGAGTTCAGTCTGGTACAGACCGACGGGGACGGTGATCAAACCGATGCTCTCCAGCGTATCGAGATCTTCGACGCAACAGTCCCGACCACGCCCACCGACGGAGGCGATCCGGATGCGGCGCCTGCCGAGGTGGTGCTCGACGAGGACGGCCTGGATGGCGGCAACCCCGGCGGTGATGGCGATGTCGCTGGTGAGGCCACGGTGATCACGGGTGTGCTCGGCTACGACTTCGGCGATGACGGGCCGGCAGCCAGCGGTGCCTTCGCCTGGTCACTGGCGGGCCTGCCGGCGTTGAGCTCCAGCGGTGAGGTGCTGAATTTCGCCCTGTCGGGGGATGGCCTGAGCCTGGTGGCGGCCACGGCAGCGGGCGACGAGGCGCTGCGCATCACCCTGACAGACCTTGCCAGCGGTGCCTTCGAGGTGAGCCTGCTGCGTCCGCTCGACCATCCGGAAAATTCCACCGAGGACGAACTGGCCATGTCGGTCGGCTATACCGTCGCCGATATTGACGGTAGCGAGGCATCCGGCCAGCTCGACATTCGCATCGACGATGATACCCCGGTGGCGTCGGTGACCATGGGGAACACCCTGATCGACGCCAACGCCAGCTCAGGTGTTATCCAGGTGGCCGAGGGCGCCACCGTCGAAGGCAACTGGTCTCTGAGCCCCGGCGCGGATGGACTGTCCGTCATCGACGTGCTGATCAATGGGGCGCCCCTGAGCTTTTCCAGTCTGCCTGGCAGTGACGAGCAGACCACGTTGACCCTGGCGCAGGGCGACCTGACCCTGAGAGGCGACGGTAGCTGGTCCTTTACGGCAGCCAGCGGGCTCGACAACGGTACGCCGCAGAGCGTCGATGTCGTGCTTCGCGTGACAGATGGTGACGGTGACGTCGTCGAACTGGATATCAGTGGCGAGATCCTGGACGCATCGGGTCCCACCACGCCCACCGACGGAGGCGATCCGGATGCGGCGCCTGCCGAGGTA
The DNA here is from genome assembly GCF_040147045.1 of Halomonas sp. EF61. Classification (NCBI taxonomy): domain Bacteria; kingdom Pseudomonadati; phylum Pseudomonadota; class Gammaproteobacteria; order Oceanospirillales; family Halomonadaceae; genus Halomonas; species Halomonas sp. EF61. The sequence continues at coordinate 471,282 of NZ_JAMSHM010000003.1, forward strand.
GTGCTCGATGAGGACGGCCTGGATGGCGGCAACCTCGGCGGTGATGGCGATGTCGCTGGTGAGGCCACGGTGATCACCGGTGTGCTCGGCTACGACTTCGGCGACGACGGGCCGGCAGCCAGCGGCGCCTTCGCCTGGTCCCTGGCGGGCCTGCCGGCGTTGAGCTCCAACGGTGAGGCGCTGAGTTACGCCCTGTCGGGTGATGGCCTGAGCCTGGTGGCGGCCACGGCAGCGGGCGAAGAGGCGCTGCGTATCACACTGACAGACCTTGCCAGCGGCGCCTTCGAGGTGAGCCTGCTGCGTCCGCTCGACCATCCGGAAAATTCGACCGAGGATGATCTGGCCATGTCGGTCGGCTATACCGTTGCCGATATTGACGGTAGCGAGGCATCCGGCCAGCTCGACATTCGCATCGATGATGATACCCCGGTGGCGTCTGTGACCACGGGGGACACCCTGATCGACGCCAACGCCAGCTCAGGCGTTATCCAGGTGGTCGAGGGCGCCACCGTCGAAGGCACCTGGTCTCTGAGCCCCGGCGCGGATGGACTCTCCGTCATCGACGTACTGATCAATGGGGCGCCCCTGAGCTTCACCAGTCTGCCTGGCAGTGACGAGCAGACCACGTTGACCCTGGCGCAGGGCGACCTGACCCTGAGAGGCGACGGCAGCTGGTCCTTTACGGCAGCCAGCGGGCTCGACAACGGTACGCCGCAGAACGTCGATGTCGTGCTTCGCGTGACCGATGATGATGGTGACGTCGTCGAACTGGATATCAGTGGCGAGATCCTGGACGCCTCGGGTCCCACCACGCCCACCGACGGAGGCGATCCGGATGCGGCGCCTGCCGAGGTGGTGCTCGACGAGGACGGCCTGGATGGCGGCAACCCCGGCGGTGATGGCGATGTCGCTGGTGAGGCCACGGTGATCACCGGTGTGCTCGGCTACGACTTCGGCGATGACGGGCCGGCAGCCAGCGGTGCCTTCGCCTGGTCACTGGCGGGCCTGCCTGCGTTGAGCTCCAACGGTGAGACGCTGAGTTACGCCGTGTCGGATGATGGCCTGAGCCTGGTGGCGGCCACGGCAGCGGGCGACGAGGCGCTGCGCATCACGCTGACAGACCTTGCCAGCGGCGCCTTCGAGGTTAGCCTGCTGCGTCCGCTCGACCATCCGGAAAATTCCACCGAGGACGATCTGGCCATGTCGGTCGGCTATACCGTTTCCGATGTTGACGGTAGCGAGGCAGCTGGCCAGCTCGACATTCGCATCGATGATGATGCGCCGGAGGGCATCGTCTCGGAAGCTTTACTGCTTGAAAATGGCAGCACTGGTGATCTGGTGCTGCCGGGCGGGTACGGCGCGGATGGGCAAGGGGCGCCTATCCGCTTCGACGGTGCGCTGGATGGGGCGCCGGTGGAAGACGTCAATGGCAACGTCATCATGTTGGATGGCGGACCACTGTCCTGGAGGCTGGCCGACAATGGGGTCGAGCTGGATGCGGTAACGGCGACCGGGCAGGCAGGCTTCAGCGTGGTGCTGGATGAATCGGGCAATCAGGCCCGTCTGGTCGTCGAGGAAGGTGAGCTGTCTGTCTTCACTCGGCTTGATGGTGACATCGTGGCGACCGCCATTTCGGAGAGCGCGACCCAGGGTGTGCTGGATGTCTCCGAGAGCGATCTAGATGTGCAGCTGGTGTTCTCTGCGGTGGCCGGCGTTGCGACTGCCGGAGGGACGCTCACTGTCGGTCCGGGTCTGATTGAGGATGGAGACCAGCTGCGTGTCGATATGGTCGCGGGGGCCGAGGAAACCGGCGGTGTGGTGTCGTGGGACTCTCACGTGCGCGTCGGCGAGTTTCGCCAGAGTGTCGAGATCGCTGGCGCTGATAATGCGCGAGCCACCCTTGTGCTCAGCGCCCGGGCCTACTCGTCGCAGCAGGGGGAAGACGCGCCTCTGCCGCTGTCGGCCGGGGACCTGCGCATTCTCGATCAACGGGGCGTAGATGTGACCTCGGAAGTGCAGATCGATGTCATCGATGGGGATCTCAGGGTCGAAGGCTTGCAGGATGGCTGGTCCTTTGTCATCAACAGCGCCGAGGGCATCCAGGCCATCATCATCGAAGGCGGGAACGGTGAACCCTTTGGCCTTGGCAGCGTCGGCATCGTCAGTGGTGCTGCTCCAGGAGACGCAGAGGTGCTGCTGCCACTCGAGGCTGCTGATGGCGATGGTGACAAGGCGCCGGGTGACCTTTCCCTGGTTCTGGCAGGCCCGGGCGAATTCGTGGTCAGCAACAATGCCAACAATGCTATCACCACGGGTGGGGGCGACGACGTTGTCATTGCGGACAAGGGCGGAGCAACGATTATCATCGACCCTGCGGGCAACTATAACCTCTCTTTCATCCTCGACTCGTCGGTCAGCATGAATGCGGAGGTCGATACCGCCAGGCCGGATGGAACGGGTAACTATACCCGCCTTGAACTGCTCAAGGCGGCGATGTTGCGACAGCTCGAGACCCTGGCAGACTTCGAAGGTACCTTGAACCTCCAGCTGATCGATTTCGATGGCGTAGCGCGAAATCCTGTCGTGTTCGAAGACTTCAGTAGTGCTGACCTGGCTGCGGCCAGGGCCTATATCCTCGGTATGGAAGCCAAAGGGTCCACCAACTTCGATGCAGGCTTCGTTGCCAGCAGTGAATTCCTTACCCGCATGGCGGACATCAACAGCTTCGAGTCGACGGCGGTCTTTGTCACCGACGGGCTACCGACAATCTGGCTGGATGAGGATGGCAAGCTGGTGATCCCGGATCCGCTGGAGCCCGGTTCTCTTGCGGCGGTGGAGGAGTCGGTGGCGTCCTTCGAAGCGCTGTTGGAAGTGGCCGATTCGGTCCACGGGATCGGCATAGGGGAAGATAGTCTGGTCGACTACATTCGCCATTTTGACAATACCGACATCCTGGCGAGTGACGTCGAGACGGTGTTGGAAGACGGCAATACCTACACAGGTAGTGCCGGTGAGATCAACGTGGTCAACACCGAGGAAGATCTGAATCTTGCTCTTGATACGGGGTCAAGTACCTCGGATCTAGAACCCTTGGGCAGTGACCAGGTATTTGCAGGGGCGGGGGATGATCTTGTATTCGGAGACACGGTCAACTCCGATGATCTCGAGTGGGTTAATGGCGATTCCGGGGAGGAGTTTTCATCGGGAGAGCACAATGGTCTAGGCTATGAAGGCCTCTATGAGTTTCTGAAGTGGTCTCCCGATTTTGGCAATGGCACAGCGCCAACGGCTGATGAAGTCAAGGCGTATGTTCTGGCCAACGTAGATTCACTGATGAATCTGGAGCGCCAGGACGGTGGTATCGATGAGCTATATGGTGAAGAGGGCGATGATGTCCTGATAGGCGGGGCAGGGCAGGATGTGCTCGTGGGTGGTGAAGGGGATGATGTGCTGTGGGGAGGCCTAGATAGTGATCAATTTGTATGGGATGCAGCAGACGCCGAGGCGCCTTCTGTTGATCGTATAGAGGACTTCACTCTCGGAACCACCGATCAAGCTGACAAGCTCGATCTGAGCGGTCTGTTGATCGATGGCGCTGCGTCGGACCTGTCCAGCTATCTGGTGGCTGTCGACGAAGGCGAGGATATCCTTCTGAAGATCAAGACCGATGGCGGAATCGACGCGTCCGGGAACAACGCTGACCTGACCATCGAGCTGGGTGGTCTCAGGGCTGCTGGAAGTGGTGAGCAGGTACTGCAGCAGATGATTGATGATGGGCAATTGATTGTCGACTGAAGTCACATTCTTGCAAATGGGCCTGGCGATGCCGGGCCTTTTTTATGTGCGCTATTTGAAAGGTAAACACTCTTGCCAAGCTCGGTTTCCGATGGCTACCGGTAATGGATGCGACGAGTGCCGATAGCGAAGGTCGTAGGCAGTATCACCCAATGGTGGGTTTTTTTGGAATGATGGTTGTATTTTGTTTTGCTGATTCGATGGTTTTTTCTCTTTTTATGTAAAGATTGTCCTTGAGTACAGTGTGTGTGACCCCTTGCCTTACATATTTTGTGTTGTATGGATGCAAACATGTCAGGTAAAGGGAAAGTATCATGGAAGATGCCGTAATTGTCGCCGTTTCCGGGGACGTTTGGATTAAAGACGCCGATGGAAACCTGACGGTAGCCGAGGTAGGGGATCGCCTTGAGGAAGGGTGTGTTCTGGTAACAGGGCCGACGGGAATGGCTCGAATAGATTGGGGAAAAGAGGGGGAGTTGCTCCTCGTCGATGCAAATCAGAAGTTGAGCATACCCTTTGGTCAGGGGGATGGGAGTGATTTTCAGTCGGGCGAGCCACTCGAAGGGGAAAGGCTCGATCATCTTCTGCAGGCGCTTGATGGAGGTGGTTCGAACGATGCAGATATTTTTCCCCAGTCCGGTTCTCCGGGAGGCGTGGGTGATGGTAACGAAGGGCATGAATTCGTTCGACTTCTGAGGATTGTGGAAGAAATTACGCCACTCAAGTATCAGTTCGGCCCGCTGCCCCCCGATGAGGTGCTACCCCGGGCGGGGGGAGCCAATAGTCATGATGGAGATCTGCAAGACGACCGTCTGGCGGGCGCCCCCGATGACATCCCGACCACGCCGGACAGTGACGGCGATCCGGCGACGCTGACGCCCCAGGGCCTGCTCGACGAGGACGGCCTGCCCAAGGGGATCGCCGGCGGACCCGGCGACGCCCCGGGCACCGAGGTGGTGATCACCGGCTGTCTCGACTACGACTTCGGCGATGATGGCCCTGCGGCCAGCGGCGCCTTCAGCTGGACCACCGAGGGTCTGCCGATCCTGACCAGCCAGGGTGAGATGATCAGCTGGACGGTATCCGACGACGGCCTGACCCTGAGCGGGGTGGACGAATCCGGTGAGCCGGTGCTGACGGTCACGGTGACCGACCCGGCCAGCGGCGAGTACGAAGCCGAGCTGCACCAGGGATTGGATCACTCGGACCCGACCACCGAAGACGACATCGTGCTGACGCTGGGCTACGAGGTCACCGACGGTGACGGCGACACGGCCAAGGGCAGCCTGGTGCTGACCGTGGACGATGATATGCCGACGGTGACCATCGAGGGCCCCGAGGCACGCAACGAGGACGGCAGTCTGAGCGGCACCTGGGTCCAGGATGGCGGTGGTGACGAGCAGGCCGAGATTGTGGTGACCCTGCCCGGCGATGACACCAAATACCCGCTGGACACGCCGATTGACACCGATGGCGGCACCCTGGTGGTCAAGCCGGACAATACCTGGACCTTTACCCCTGATGAGCCGGGCGACGGCTCGCCCGCCAAGGTGCCGGGTTTCGAGATCACCATCACCGATGGTGATGGCGACAGCACCACCGCGAGCTATCCGCCAGCCCCCGATGACACCCCGACCACGCCGGACAGTGACGGCGATCCGGCGACGCTGACGCCCCAGGGTCTGCTCGACGAGGACGGCCTGCCCAAGGGGATCGCCGGCGGACCCGGCGACGCCCCGGGCACCGAGGTGGTGATCACCGGCTGTCTCGACTACGACTTCGGCGATGATGGCCCTGCGGCCAGTGGCGCCTTCAGCTGGACCACCGAGGGTCTGCCGGTGCTGACCAGCCAGGGTGAGATGATCAGCTGGACGGTATCCGACGACGGCCTGACCCTGAGCGGGGTGGACGAATCCGGTGAGCCGGTGCTGACGGTCACGGTGACCGACCCGGCCAACGGCGAGTACGAAGCCGAGCTGCATCAGGGACTGGATCACTCGGACCCGACCACCGAGGACGACATCGTGCTGACGCTGGGCTACGAGGTCACCGACGGCGACGGCGACACGGCCAAGGGCAGCCTGGTGCTGACCGTGGACGATGATATGCCGACGGTGACCATCGAGGGCCCCGAGGCACCCAACGAAGACGGCAGTCTGAGCGGTACCTGGGTCCAGGACGGCGGTGGTGACGAGCAGGCCGAGATTGTGGTGACCCTGCCCGGTGATGACACCGAATACCCGCTGGACACGCCGATCGACACCGATGGCGGCACCCTGGTGGTCAAGCCGGACAATACCTGGACCTTTACCCCTGATGAGCCGGGCGACGGCTCGCCCGCCAAGGTGCCGGGTTTCGAGATCACCATCACCGACGGTGATGGCGACAGCACCACCGCGAGCTATCCGCCAGCCACCGATGACACCCCGACCACGCCGGATAGTGACGGCGATCCGGCGACGCTGACGCCCCAGGGCCTGCTCGACGAGGACGGCCTGCCCAAGGGGATCGCTGGCGGACCCGGCGACGCCCCGGGCACCGAGGTGGTGATCACCGGCTGTCTCGACTACGACTTCGGCGATGATGGCCCTGCGGCCAGCGGCGCCTTCAGCTGGACTACCGATGGACTGCCGTCGGTCACCAGTCAGGGCGAGACGGTCAGCTGGACGGTATCCGACGACGGCCTGACCCTGAGCGGGGTGGACGAATCCGGTGAGCCGGTGCTGACGGTCACGGTGACCGACCCGGCCAACGGCGAGTACGAAGCCGAGCTGCATCAAGGGCTGGATCACTCGGACCCGACCACCGAGGACGACATCGTGCTGACGCTGGGCTACGAGGTCACCGACGGCGACGGCGACACGGCCAAGGGCAGCCTGGTGCTGACCGTGGACGATGATATGCCGACGGTGACCATCGAGGGCCCCGAGGCACCCAACGAAGACGGCAGTCTGAGCGGTACCTGGGTCCAGGACGGCGGTGGTGACGAGCAGGCCGAGATTGTGGTGACCCTGCCCGGTGATGACACCGAATACCCGCTGGACACGCCGATCGACACCGATGGCGGCACCCTGGTGGTCAAGCCGGACAATACCTGGACCTTTACCCCTGATGAGCCGGGCGACGGCTCGCCCGCCAAGGTGCCGGGTTTCGAGATCACCATCACCGACGGTGATGGCGACAGCACCACCGCGAGCTATCCGCCAGCCACCGATGACACCCCGACCACGCCGGATAGTGACGGCGATCCGGCGACGCTGACGCCCCAGGGCCTGCTCGACGAGGACGGCCTGCCCAAGGGGATCGCTGGCGGACCCGGCGACGCCCCGGGCACCGAGGTGGTGATCACCGGCTGTCTCGACTACGACTTCGGCGATGATGGCCCTGCGGCCAGCGGCGCCTTCAGCTGGACTACCGATGGACTGCCGTCGGTCACCAGTCAGGGCGAGACGGTCAGCTGGACGGTATCCGACGACGGCCTGACCCTGAGCGGGGTGGACGAATCCGGTGAGCCGGTGCTGACGGTCACGGTGACCGACCCGGCCAACGGCGAGTACGAAGCCGAGCTGCATCAGGGGCTGGATCACTCGGACCCGACCACCGAGGACGACATCGTGCTGACGCTGGGCTACGAGGTCACCGACGGCGACGGCGACACGGCCAAGGGCAGCCTGGTGCTGACCGTGGACGATGATATGCCCACGGTGACCATCGAGGGCCCCGAGGCACCCAACGAAGACGGCAGTCTGAGCGGTACCTGGGTCCAGGACGGCGGTGGTGACGAGCAGGCCGAGATTGTGGTGACCCTGCCCGGTGATGACACCGAATACCCGCTGGACACGCCGATCGACACCGATGGCGGCACCCTGGTGGTCAAGCCGGACAATACCTGGACCTTTACCCCTGATGAGCCGGGCGACGGCTCGCCCGCCAAGGTGCCGGGTTTCGAGATCACCATCACCGATGGTGATGGCGACAGCACCACCGCGAGCTATCCGCCAGCCACCGATGACACCCCGACCACGCCGGACAGTGACGGCGATCCGGCGACGCTGACGCCCCAGGGTCTGCTCGACGAGGACGGCCTGCCCAAGGGGATCGCCGGCGGACCCGGCGACGCCCCGGGCACCGAGGTGGTGATCACCGGCTGTCTCGACTACGACTTCGGCGATGATGGCCCTGCGGCCAGTGGCGCCTTCAGCTGGACCGCCGACGGTCTGCCGATCCTGACCAGCCAGGGTGAGATGATCAGCTGGACGGTATCCGACGACGGCCTGACCCTGAGCGGGGTGGACGAATCCGGTGAGCCGGTGCTGACGGTCACGGTGACCGACCCGGCCAACGGCGAGTACGAAGCCGAGCTGCATCAGGGACTGGATCACTCGGACCCGACCACCGAAGACGACATCGTGCTGACGCTGGGCTACGAGGTCACCGACGGCGACGGCGACACGGCCAAGGGCAGCCTGGTGCTGACCGTCGACGATGATCGTCCTGTCATCGAAGCCACTGTCGATGATGATGCGGCAAGCATGGTCGAGAGCGGTACTCAAGGAGGAAGCTGGAGCGGCGGAGTCGGCGCAGACGAGGGCAACGTCGTGATAAGAATACCCGGCGTCACCGATGCCTTTGCGCTGGGAGAGGAGATAGCCACCGGCACTGGTACCCTGGTGGTTGCACCGGACGGTACCTGGAGTTTCACGGCAAAGGAGGGACTTGACCAGTCGCAGGATCCCTGTCTGGAGTTCACGATCGAAGGTATCGATAGTGAGGGCGATTCAGCCAGGAGCAGCATAAAGGTTGTGATCACGGACGGCGCTGGACCCGCAACGCCAGACTCGGACGGGGATCCCTCCACTGAGTCGGTATCCGTCGCCGTCAACGAAGATGGGTTGCCCACGGGCAATGCGGGTGGGGAAGGGGATCTGGAGAGCTCCAGTGACAGCGCGAGCGCCAACCTCGGGTTTGATTATGGGGCTGATGGAGCTGCCGAGCAGGGTGCTTTCCGCTGGGACCTCGACGGGCTGCCTGAGTTGACCAGCCGAGACTCTCCAGTCGAGTTTGTGGTGAGTTCAGACGGCTATACCGTGATGGGCAATGATGCTGATGGCGAGCGCGTCTTGACCATTAATCTGGCGGATGCCGAAACCGGTGATGTGGTGGTCTACCTGAGCAAGGATGTGGACCACCCGGAGGGCGGCCAGGAAAATGATCTGGCGCTCGAGTTGGGCTACACCATTACCGACAAGGACGGCTCGACAGCGAGCGGGACGCTTGAGGTGGTGATCAATGACGATACGCCAACCATCACCGGCATCGATCCGGAGAGCTTCATGGCTGCGATGGGAGGGGCAACTCGAGCAGCCGCGCTACCGCTGTTGGCGGAAGAGGATGAGCTGGCCTGGAACCTGGGAGAGCCCGCTTCCAGCGCTGACATCTCCCACGCCACTGCGGTCGATGCCTCGGGCAACATGCTGGATCTAAGAGAGTTGCTCGAAGACATCGATGATCTGGAAGGTGGTGAAAAGGTCCTGGCCATCGCAGATGGCGACGACACCGTGGTCCACGTAAAGCTCGATGGAGGGCTCTTGCAGGACGGCAGCAATGCGGATGTTCAGGTGACTCTGACGGGGGTGTCCATGGACGGAAGCAGTGACGACTTTCTGGTCAAGTTGCTGGAGAGCTCACAGTCGGATATCGAGTGAGCGAGTGCCAGCGCGCCCGGCTATAGCCGGGCGTGCTGGCAGGATGACGGCAGTGCTTTCTGGCGAGACAGGAATGTCAGGCCGGCTGCTGTCGGTCAACGGCAGGTTGCGGTGACGCCAGTCGTTGCACCATTGCCGTCACCATGCGGCTGGAGTGATCCGCCGCCTGCTCGAGGAATTCTTCGAAGGACAGGTGGTTGTCACCTTGCCCGGCGATATCGGACAAGGCGCGAATCACCACGAAGGGGCAACCGTAGAGATGGCAGGTCTGGGCAATCGCGGCCGCCTCCATTTCTGCCGCCAGCATGGTGGGAAAGCGGGTGCGGGTGCGCGAGACAAGATCGGGGCACGCCATGAAGACGTCGCCGGTCGCGATCAGGCCCTCGACCACCTTGACCTCAGCCATGCCTTCGACGCAGTCCCGTGCCACCCGAACCAGGCGTTCATCCGGGAGATAGGCCGCCGGCATGTTGGGCACCTGGCCATGTTCGTAGCCGAATACCACCGCGTCGACATCGTGGTGGCGCACCTCGCTGGACACTACCACGTCGCCGATCGACAGTCCTTCGCCGAACCCGCCTGCGGAACCCGTGTTGATGATCGCCTCGGGCTGGTAGTTGTCCAGCAGCAGAGTCGCCCCGATGGCGGCGTTGACCTTGCCGATCCCGGATTGCAGCAGTACGACCTCGACCCCATGCAGGCGGCCGATGTAGAAGGTGGAGCCGACGTGGGTGCGGGTCCTGACGTCTTCCAGCTGGGCCGCCAGTTGGGCGACTTCCTGCGCCATGGCTCCGATGATGCCAATGCGTTTCATGCTATTCCTCTTGAGGTGAAGCCTCGGCTCAGGCGAAGACCTGGTGCCACTCGTCACGCTTGGCCAGCAGGCCTTTTGCCAGCTCCTGGGCGCCTTCCAGGCTGTGGGATGCGGCCCAGCCACACTGCATTTCGTTGCAGGCAGGAACTTCGGTCGCTGACAGCACGTCGTTGAGCGTACCCTCGATCAGTGCCAGCACGTCGTCGTAGTCGTCGTGGTTGATCATGGCGATATAGAAGCCGGTCTGGCAGCCCATGGGGCTGATATCGACAACCTTGTCCGAGTGGTTGCGCGACAGCTCGGCCATCAGGTGCTCCAGGGAGTGCAGGGCAGGCATCTCCATGTGCTCCTTGTTGGGCTGGCAAATCCGCAAGTCATACTTGTGGATGCGATCGCCGTTGGCGCCGGTCTTGATATCTGCCAGACGTACATAGGGGGCGCGAACCTTGGTGTGGTCGAGGTTGAAGCTCTCGACATTCATCTTCTTGTCGCTCATGGAGTGTCTCCGTGATCCGGTGTTGGATGGGCGCGATGCTACGTCAATTGAGTCCATCACGCATGGATGTCGCAAGTGCAGGTTCAGGCGTCTGGAGTTTCGCGATGCTGGCCGTCATGAATGTCGGCGGCCATCAAGGTGTTTTCCAGCAGGCTGGCTACCGTCATCGGGCCAACACCACCCGGGACCGGTGTGATGTGACCTGCACGTCGGGCGGCCTCGTCGAAGTCGACGTCGCCCACCAGGCGTCCATCTTCCTGTCGATTGATGCCCACATCGATGACGATCGCGCCGTCACGTACCCATTCGCCTTTCACCAGTCCTGGTTTTCCGACCGCAACCACCAGCAGTTCCGCCTTGCGCACCTGGGCCTCGAGGTCACGGGTAAAGCGGTGGCAGACGGTGGTCGTGCAGCCCGCCAGCATCAATTCCAGTGCCATCGGCCGTCCTACGATATTGGAGGCACCGACCACCGTGGCGTCGAGGCCTCGCACCGCCAGACCCGAGTGATGCAGCAGCGTCATCACGCCCTTGGGGGTGCAGGGGCGCAGCAGCGGCAGACGTTGGGCCAGCCGTCCCAGGTTGTAGGGATGGAAGCCGTCCACGTCCTTGCTTGGCAGAATGCGCTCGAGGATAGGGCGAGCGTCCAGGTGGTCGGGCAGCGGAAGTTGAACCAGAATGCCATCGATGGATGCGTCGGCGTTGAGCTGGTCGACCAGGGCTTCGAGCTCTGCCTGTGAAGTGGAAGCGGGCAGGGCGTGTTGAACAGATGAAATACCCGCCTGCTCGCAGGCGCGATGCTTGTTGCGTACATAGACGTGGGAGGCGGGGTCTTCACCGACCAGCACCACAGCAAGCCCCGGGATGCGTTCTCCGGCATCGATCCGCGCCTGTACCTGACGGGCGACCTGCTGGCGTACTGTGGCGGCAATGGACTTGCCATCGATGAGCTGGGCGGTCATGGGGTTCCCTCGGTCAGAAGTGGGTGTGCTGGATGAAATTGGCGGCCACGGATTTTCGCACGCTCCGCCATCCAGGCAAAGCTTGAGCCCGAATGACAACAGGAATGTCTCGGTAGCCTGTTGACTTGGCGGGAAAGTTCCGTAGAATACGCAGCGCTTGCAGAGACTGCTTCGGCGGTTTGCATGGCCGAGCGGCTGGCCGGCGGGGTGTAGCGCAGTCTGGTAGCGCGCCTGCTTTGGGAGCAGGATGTCGGGGGTTCGAATCCCTCCACCCCGACCACAACAGCTTGTTGGAGAAGAAGTTTTTCTCGAAAAGCGGGTTGTGGTGAAGAGTTCGGTTCTGTAGAATGCGCCTATAGCTCAACCGGATAGAGCAACGGCCTTCTAAGCCGTAGGTTGCAGGTTCGAGTCCTGCTGGGCGCGCCAGTGAAGTTTGCTGGTAGCTGCTTTTGACAGGCTCGGGCAAAGGTTGTAGCGGTGTTGTCCTGATATGGTGGATGTAGCTCAGTGGTAGAGCCCCGGATTGTGGCTCCGGTGGTCGTGGGTTCGATCCCCATCATCCACCCCATTCAGGCGATGCAAGTGTGGTCAAGCCCGAGCGTGTGTTCGGTAGCTGACAGGTTGTGGTGGATGTAGCTCAGTGGTAGAGCCCCGGATTGTGGCTCCGGTGGTCGTGGGTTCGATCCCCATCATCCACCCCATCAACCTGATTCCTTCCCCGAGTTTCTTTCTTGAACAAGTCGTTGTCGAATCTGAAGCTGGCAGGCCAAGTTGCTTGTCCGGCGTTTTGTCGTGCCTGTGTTTCGCCCTCGTCGGCGGTCGTGTCGTCATTCGGTGGCCACGAATTTTCCGATAGCCCCTTGTAAAAGACATGCCAGGCCCCATGTTGTGGGCGTTGGCGCTTGCCAGTGCCCGGCGGGATTCTTAGAATCTCCCCTTTGACGTTTTCAATTTTTCAGTACGCCCCCAGTCGGTAGAGGATTATTCATGCAAGTTTCCGTCGATACGACCTCCCAGATCGAACGCCGCATCAACGTCCAGGTGCCGGCCGCCGAGATCGACGAGGCCGTCGCCGCCCGTCTCAAGGATGCCGCCAAGAACGTTCGTCTCGACGGTTTCCGCAAGGGCAAGGTGCCGATGTCGGTCATCCGCCAGCGCTATGGTGCTGATGTGCGCAACGAGGTGGTGGGCGAGGTCATGCGTGAGCGCTATGTTCGCGCCATTACCGATGAGAAGCTCAATCCGGCCGGCTACCCGCAGATCGAAGCCACCGTCAACGAGACCGGCAAGGACCTGGAGTTCACGGCCACCCTCGAGGTCTATCCTGAGTTCGAGCTGGCGACCATTGAAGGCGCCGAGGTCGAGCGTCCGGTGGTTGAAGTGACCGATGCCGACGTCGACGAGATGATCGAGACGCTGCGCAAGCAGAACGCTGCCTGGGAAGAGGTTGAGCGTGCTGCAGAGCAGGGCGATCAGGTCAATATCGACTTCCAGGGCTTCCTGGGTGACGAGCCGTTCGAAGGCGGCAGTGCCGAGAGCCACGATCTGGTGCTGGGTTCCGGCAGCTTCATCCCGGGCTTCGAGGATCAGCTCGAAGGTGCCAAGGCGGGTGAGGACAAGGTCATCAGCGTGACCTTCCCCGAGGACTACCAGGCAGAGCAGCTGGCCGGCCAGGAAGCGACCTTCAAGGTCAAGGTCAATGCGGTCAAGGGTCAGGCGCTGCCGGAAGTCGATGCGGAATTCATCGAGAAATTCGGTGTCGAAGGTGGTGACGTCGAGGCGTTCCGCGCCGAGGTCAAGAAGAACATGAGCCGTGAGGCTGACCAGGCGGTCGAGAATCGCGTCAAGCAGCAGGTGCTCGAGGCCCTCAAGCAGGCCAACGAGATCCCCGTTCCCGAGTCGCTGGTCCAGCAGGAGGTCGATGGCCTCAAGCGTCAGGCGGCGCAGCAGTTTGGTCTGGGCGAGGACTTCGACGTCAGCCAGTTGCCCAACGAGCTGTTTACCGAACAGGCCAAGAGCCGCGTGCAGGTCGGTCTGCTGCTGGCTGAGGTGATCAAGGTCAACGAGCTGGATGCTTCCGACGACGAGATCAAGGCAAAGGTCGAGGAGCTTGCACAGCAGTATCAGGAGCCCGAGCAGGTCGTCGAGTACTATATGGGCAACGAGCAGATGAAGACCCAGGTCAAGTCTGCACTGCTGGAAGAAAAGGCCGTCGACGCTTTGCTCGATCAGGCCAATGTGAAGGACGTGGAAATGTCCTACCAGCAGGCCCTGGCTGCCGCGCAGCAGCAGCCGGGCGACGAGGCGGAGGAAGGCGAGGACGCTTGAGGCGCCTCTCCTGGCCGGCCCCGTCGGGCCGGCTTCGTCGTTTTGTCACGCAAGGAAACAAGGACATCTCCTCATGAACACCGAGTTCGATATCAACGCTGCCGGCGGCCTTGTGCCCATGGTGGTCGAGCAGAGCGCCCGCGGCGAGCGTGCCTACGACATCTACTCCCGGCTGTTGAAGGAGCGGGTGATCTTCCTGGTGGGGCCGGTCGAAGACTATATGGCCAACCTGCTGGTCGCCCAGCTGTTGTTCCTGGAGTCCGAGAACCCGGACAAGGACATCCACCTTTACATCAATTCGCCCGGCGGTTCGGTGACGGCGGGGATGTCCATCTACGACACCATGCAGTTCATCAAGCCTGACGTCTCGACCGTCTGTATCGGTCAGGCGGCGAGCATGGGAGCCCTGCTGCTGGCCGGTGGTGCCGCTGGCAAGCGCTATTGCCTGCCCAACTCGCGGATGATGATCCACCAGCCGCTGGGTGGCTATCAGGGGCAGGCCTCGGACATCGAGATTCACACCCGTGAAATTTTGGGCATCCGCGAGCGACTGAACCAGATCCTGGCGCACCACACCGGCCAGGATATCGAGACCATCGCCAAGGATACCGATCGCGACAACTTCATGAACGGCGCCCAGGCCGCGGAGTATGGCCTGATCGACGCAGTGCTGGATAAGCGCCCGGCATCCTGATAGCGTGATAGCTCGCGCGATGACTACGTGATTACCGGTGGCCCCTGGGGCCACCGCTGCCAGAGAGGTACGCGAATGGCCGACGGCAAAGGCAAGGACGACAACGGCAAGCTTCTGTATTGTTCGTTCTGTGGCAAGAACCAGAACGAAGTACGCAAGCTGATCGCCGGTCCGTCCGTTTATATCTGCGATGAGTGTGTCGATCTCTGCAACGACATCATTCGCGAAGAAGTTCTCGATGCCGATGCCGAGAGCGACGAGGAGCGTCTGCCCGTTCCGCGCGAAATTCGACACACTCTCGACGACTACGTGATCGGTCAGGACCGCGCCAAGACGGTGCTGTCGGTGGCCGTGTACAACCACTACAAGCGTCTGCGTCACAGTGGCAAGGATGAGGTCGAGCTCGGCAAGTCGAACATCCTGCTGATCGGGCCCACCGGTAGCGGCAAGACTCTGCTGGCGGAGACCCTGGCGCGGTTGCTCAATGTTCCCTTCACCATCGCCGATGCCACCACGCTGACCGAAGCGGGCTACGTCGGCGAGGATGTCGAGAACATCATCCAGAAGCTGCTGCAGAAGTGCGACTACGACGTGGACAAGGCCGAGCGTGGCATTGTCTACATCGACGAGATCGACAAGATCTCGCGCAAGTCGGACAATCCGTCGATCACCCGGGACGTTTCCGGCGAGGGCGTGCAGCAGGCGCTGTTGAAGCTGATCGAGGGCACCACGGCCTCGGTGCCTCCGCAAGGTGGTCGCAAGCATCCGCAGCAGGAATTTCTGCAGGTCGATACCGGCAATATCCTGTTTATCGTCGGCGGTGCCTTCGCCGGCCTCGACAAGGTTATCCGGGATCGTGCCGAGACCGGTGGCATTGGCTTCAATGCCGAGGTCAAGAGCAAGGATGAGACCAAGGGTGTCGGCGATCTGCTGCTGGACGTGGAACCCGAGGATCTGGTCAAGTTCGGCCTGATTCCCGAGTTCGTCGGACGTCTGCCGGTCATCGCAACCTTGACCGAGCTGACCGAAGACGCGCTGATTCAGATTCTGACCGAGCCGAAGAACTCGCTGGTCAAGCAGTACGCTCGCTTGTTCGACATGGAAGGCGTCGAGCTGGACTTCCGCGAGGATGCCCTGCGCGCGGTGGCCCACAAGGCAATGGCGCGCAAGACCGGCGCCCGTGGCCTGCGTTCGATTCTCGAGTCGGTACTGCTCGACACCATGTACGAGATTCCCTCTCTCGAGGGCGTCAGCAAGGTGGTTATCGACGCCTCTGTCATCGGTGGGGAGAGTGACCCCCTGCTGATCTACAGCCAGGCCAGCGACGCTGAGGAAGACACTCGCGTGGACGGCACCGACGGCTAGTCCGTCAGCGCTTCCCGCGACGCCGTCAAAAGGGGCCGCAGACGCGGCCCCTTTGTCTGCCGGAGCCTTCGATGGCGATTCGGCTAGGCGTTTCCCCTTGCAATGCCTCGGGGCTGCCCCCATCCCCTTAGGTTTCACCCGCTAAGTTTGAGGAACGTCTGCGATGCAGCAGAACGCCGAACAGACTATGAGTCTGCCCCTTTTGCCACTGCGTGACGTGGTGGTATACCCGCAGATGGTCATCCCCTTGTTTGTCGGCAGAGAGAAGTCGATCCAAGCGCTGGAAGCCGCCATGGCGGATGACAAGCGGGTCTTGCTGGTCGCCCAGCGTGAGGCGAGCAAGGATGATCCCGATGACGAAGATCTGTTCGCCATCGGCACGGTAGCCGAGATCATGCAGCTGCTGAAGCTCCCGGACGGTACCGTCAAGGTACTGATCGAGGGGGAGTCGCGCGCCGATATCGGTGAGATCTCGGTAGCCGAAGAGGGTTACTCCACGGCCCAGGTGATACTGCGTTCCAGCGAGCCCCTGAGCGAGCGTGAGCAGGAGTCGTTGGTGCGGGTGCTGCTCAACCAGTTCGAGCAGTACGTCAAGATGTCGAAGAAGGTGCCTAACGAGGTACTGAATTCGCTGTCCGGGATCGAGGATCCCAGCCGTCTGGTGGATACGATCTGCGCCCATCTGTCGCTGAAGATCGGCGACAAGCAGGAATTGCTCGAGATGGATCGGGTCCGCGATCGTATCGAGCACCTGATGGCGCTGATCGAAGCCGAGATCGACCTGCTGCAGGTAGAGAAGCGCATTCGCTCCAGGGTCAAGGACCAGATGGAGAAGTCCCAGCGCGAGTACTACCTCAACGAGCAGATGAAGGCCATCCAGAAGGAGATGGGCGAGCTCGAGAACGCGCCAAACGAGGCCGACAAGTACGAGCAGGCCATCAAGGACTCCGGGATGCCCAAGGAGGCCGCCGACAAGGCCAACCAGGAGCTCGGCAAGTTGCGCATGATGTCACCTTCCTCGGCGGAGGCGACGGTGGTGCGCTCTTACCTCGACTGGCTGGTGTCGGTGCCGTGGAAGAAACGTACCCGGGTCAAGCACGATCTGATCAATGCCCAGAAGGTGCTCGACGAGGACCACTATGGACTGGATGAGGTCAAGGAGCGCATCCTCGAGTACCTGGCCGTGCACAAGCGGGTCAAGAAGCTCAAGGGGCCGGTGCTGTGTCTGGTGGGGCCTCCCGGCGTCGGCAAGACCTCGCTGGGCAAGTCCATCGCCCGGGCGACCAATCGCAAGTATGTGCGTCTGGCCCTCGGCGGCGTGCGTGATGAATCGGAAATCCGTGGGCATCGTCGGACCTATATCGGCTCTCTGCCCGGAAAGCCGATCCAGCGCATGGCCAAGGCGGGGGTGAAGAACCCGTTGTTCCTGCTTGACGAGGTCGACAAGGTCGGCATGGATCATCGTGGAGATCCTGCGTCTGCGCTGCTTGAGGTGCTGGACCCCGAACAGAACAACACCTTCAGTGACCACTACCTGGAGCTGGACTACGATCTGTCGGAAACCCTGTTCATCTGTACCGCCAACTCGATGAATATTCCGGGGCCGCTGCTGGACCGCATGGAGGTGATACGCCTTCCGGGGTACACCGAGGATGAGAAGCTGGCCATCGCCACGCGCTATCTGGTGCCCAAGCAGCTGGCCGCCAACGGCTTCAAGGAAGATGAGCTGAGCTTTGGTGAGGATGCGCTGCTGGAGCTGATTCGCTACTACACCCGCGAAGCCGGCGTTCGCGAGCTCGAGCGGCAGATTGCCAAGGTCAGTCGCAAGGTGTTGCGTGAGCGGCTCGAGAAGGAGGGCAAGGAAGGCGCCCTGGGCTCACAGACGCTGGCGGCCGAGGATATCGAAGCCTACGCTGGCGTGCGGCGTTACAGCTACGGTCTGGCCGACCAGCAGGACCAGGTCGGTCGTGTGACCGGACTCGCCTGGACCTCGGTGGGAGGTGAGTTGCTCAATATCGAGTCGGTGGTGACGCCTGGCAAGGGGCGTCTCAACAAGACCGGTTCACTGGGTGACGTCATGAAGGAGTCGGTGAGTGCCGCCCAGACGGTGGTACGGGCCCGCGCCGAGGCCCTGGGGATCGATCCCGAGCGGTTCGAGAAGGAAGACCTGCATATCCACGTGCCGGAGGGAGCCACCCCCAAGGACGGCCCCAGCGCGGGTATCGCCATGGTGACCGCCATGGTCTCGGCATTCTGCAACCGTCCTGTGCGTTGCGACGTCGCGATGACCGGTGAAGTCAACCTGAGAGGCGAAGTCATGCCGATCGGTGGGCTCAAGGAGAAATTGCTGGCGGCCAGGCGCGGTGGTATAAAGACGGTGCTAATACCCGAGGAGAACCGTCGCGATCTCAAGGAGGTCCCTGAAAATATCAAGGATGCTCTGACGATCCATCCGGTTCGCTGGATTGATGAAGTGCTCGAGCTCGCTCTGTCACAAAAGGTGGATCAAAAAACCGACGATTCACTGTCGACAGAGTCGTCTGCGACACACTCAATGGTCAGCACACACTAGTGACGTTTTTTCCATGATCTTGGGTGTAGAATGCCGAGTTCATGCGGATTGGCAAGGAAGGTTGCTTGACAGGTCTTTTGCAGCATTGCTATAAATTATCGCCATGCTGCGATCGAGCCTGTCGGCAAGAAGTATCGCCGTTTCGAATTTTTTTCTGTAATAGTCAAGGGGTGAAGTGTGAACAAGTCCGAGCTGATTGATGCCATTGCCGCGTCTGCCGATATTCCGAAGGCCGCCGCTTCTCGCGCGCTGGATGCTATGGTGGAATCCGTGACCGAGAGCCTGAAGCAGGGCGACAGCGTTTCACTGGTTGGCTTTGGTACCTTCTCCGTCAAGGAGCGCGCTGCACGTACCGGCCGCAACCCGCAGACCGGTCAGCCGATCGAAATCAGTGCCGCCAAGGTGCCGAGCTTCAAGGCCGGCAAGGCTCTGAAGGATTCCGTCAACTAAGACGCGTGGTCTCGGCGGCACGTCGAGCATCGTCACGTTGACACGAGTCTGGCGGCCACCGCCTACGCCGGACTCGCCAAGGGCGCATCGCTATCGCGGTGCGCCTTTTTCATGAGTTTGGGGGAGGTCGCGCCAGGCCCTCGGGTGCGTATACTGGTGCGCGACGAATCCCCATCCTTTCGCAGAGGCATGCATGCTGCAGAGTATTCGCGACCGATCCCAGAGCTGGATCGCAAAGATCATCATTGGTGCCGTGATCGTCACCATGGCACTGTTTGGCGTGGAGTCGTTGATTGGTCTATTCGGACAATCCGGCGATGAGGTCGCCACGGTCAATGGTGAGCCCATCAATCGCCAGCAGGTCGAACTGAATGTCCAGCGCGCCATGCGCTCCAACCAGGTGCCAGCCGACCAGGAGCGCGCGCTTCGCGGCGAAGTGCTTGAAGGCTTGATCAGTGACCGCTTGATGATCGATTACGCCAAGAACGGCGGACTAGCGGTTTCGGACAATCAACTCGACCAGTTGATCGTCAGTCGCCCGGAGTTTCAGAATGCCGATGGCCAGTTTGACCAGGAGCTCTTCCGCAGCCGTCTATCAAGTGTCGGCTATACTCCATTGTCCTTCCGAGAGCAGCTTAGTCGTGACGTCATGCGCGGCCACATCCAGCAAGGCCTGATCGCCAGCGACTTCACCTTGCCAGGTGAACGCGAGCGGCTTGCCGAGTTGCAGCGCCAGACGCGTAGTTTCCGCTACCACCGACTGACCGAGGCGGACCTCGAGGCGCCTGTCGAGGTGTCTCAGGCGGAAATGACAGCCTACTACAACGAGCATCAGCAGGAATTCCTGCGGCCGGAGCAGGTCAAGCTCGGTTACATCGTGCTCGATCAGGAGGCCATGGCCGCCGATATCGAGGTGAGCGAGGAGGACCTGCGCGAAGCCTGGGAAGCCCAGGCAGAGAACGCCGATCGTCAGATATCACACATCATGGTGACCTTCGGCGACGAGCGCAGCAGAGACGAGGCCGAGGCCCGTATCGAAGCCATCAAGGCGCGACTGGCCGATGGCGACGCTTTCGACGATCTGGCGGCCGAGTTCTCCGATGACACATCCACCAGCGACGACGGTGGCGATCTTGGGGTGATCACCCGGGGTATCTTCGGCGAGGCCTTTGAAGAGGCCGCCTTTGCCCTCGACGAGGGCCAGGTCTCCGAGGCGGTCGAGACCGACAACGGACTGCACCTGATCAAGGTGACCGAGATCGATCGTGCGGACTTTGCTTCCGAGCGTGACCGTCTGCGTGATCAGCTTGCTCAGGCACAGGTGCGCGACGCCTTCAATGACAAGGCCCAGCAGTTGATCGACGAGAGCTTCGCTGCCGACGATCTTCAGAGTGTGGCTGACGACCTTGGACTCGAGCGTCAGACCAGTGATTGGGTCGGTCGTGAAGGCGCTGAAGGCGTACTGGCCGAACCTGGCGTGATGGATCAGGCCTTCAGCGATGAGGTGCTTGGAGAGGGCTTCAACAGCGAGGTCATCGAGCTGGATGGCTCACGGCGTCTGGTGCTGCGGGTACTCGATCACCGCGACGCGGCGACGCTCCCACTGGAGCAGGTGAAGGACCAGGTCGAAGCGGCGGTGCGTCAAGCCAAGACCCGCGACGCCTTGATCGAGCTTGCCGAAGAGCGAGTGTCGCAGCTGCAGGGCGGGCAGTCGCTGGACATCGATTGGCAGCGTGCTGACAACATCAGCCGTCAGGATGCGCCCAGCGTACCCGATGCAGTGCTGACCACCGCGTTCAAGCTGCCGCATCCTGAAGAGGGCCAGGTGGTTTACGGCCGGGCGGTCGATGGCGCCGATGTCAGTCTTATTGCCCTGGAGAGCGTTGGCCAGGGTGAGGGTAACCAGCAGATGGAGCAGTTTGTCGCCAGCATGGCCGAGCGGCTGCGCGCCCAGGCGGTGCTGGATGGCCTCTTGACCCATCTACGCGATACCGGCGAGATCGAGCGTTACTAGCCAACTCGTCTAGCCAGCGCGCAGAGAGGGGCCGCACGCGCGTCGCGGTCCCCCCCTGCTGTCGAAAAGGAGCGCCATCTGGCGCTCCTTTTCGTTGGCGCCGGCCTGTGAAGTCCTGGTGGAACGATTGTTGGAGCGATGTTTCGGGTGTTGCGCGCCTGTTCGATAGTTCTTTTTATACCGTTATCTTGCGTTCTGAGAGAACGCATACGGCGTTCAGGGTATAGCGTCGTACAAGGCCTCCGTATAGGCTTTTTGTATTTATACCGTTATCTTGCTTGGTCGTCATCTGCTGCCAATCTTCTAGCCCGGAGCCACAAACCGTCATGCAACCACTGGCCAGCATCCCCACCCATGTCATCACCGGCTTTCTCGGCAGCGGCAAGAGCCAGTTGATCCGCCATTGGATCGATCGCAAACCCGTTGGTGAGCGGTGGGCAATCCTGATCAATGAGTTTGGTCAGGTGGGCATCGACCAAGCGATAGTCGGGGAGCGCGACGACGTTACCGTGCAGGGGGTGCCAGGAGGGTGTCTCTGCTGTCAGGTGGCGACGGTCTTCCGCTCGGTGCTGGTGCAGTTGCTGCGCCGCGAACGGCCAGATCGACTGCTGATCGAGCCCTCCGGGCTCGGTCACCCGGCCGGCCTGCTGGAGGTGCTGGGGGGCGGCGATCTTGCCCAGGTGCTGGATCTCCGCCAGGTCATCACTGTGCTCGATGCACGCCGTCTCGATGATCCCAGAGTCACGAACCACTCTACCTTTGTCGATCAGTTGGCAGTGGCCGAGGGATGGGTGCTGTCCATGCAGGACCTGCTCGAGGACGAGCATCGCCAAGGGGTCGAGCGATGGCGCCAGGAGAGTGGCTTGGCACCATCCTGGATGGTCGAAAGCGGCGCGAAAGGGTTGCCGATCAGGCATCTGCTCGACTCCCCGGCGCGAGGCCGTCAGAACGCTCGTCGCGATGCTCAGAGTCTGCTGCTGCGTCGGCCTTCGCTGCATGCCGAAGCATTCGACTCTCCGCCTAGTACGTCGGAGGCCCCGGCGCCCATCGCCGGTGGAGCAGCAAGACAGAACGGTCACGGCCTGGGCTATCGCTCCGCCAGCTGGCATTGGCACCGCGAGGAGTGTTTCGATCTCGCAGCGCTGGAGCAGTGGTGGAAGCAACTGCCATCTGGCGTGCGGGTGAAAGGGGGCATGCGAACCGGCCGGGGCTGGCGTACCTTCCCGCTTCCGTCCGTTCCCGGCAACGAGGCTCAGGCGTCCTGGCGCAAGGATTCGCGGCTCGAGATGATCTGGCCAGAGGATATGGAACTCGATATCGATGGCCTGGAGCAGGCGCTGGAGCGGTGTCGACGTCGGCCGTCGGGAGAGGAGGGGCCGGACGCCTGAGCGTCCGGCGTGTCATCGGCGCCCGAAGGCCCGGGGCGGGCAGGGCGTCGATAAAGGCTGCGTCAGAAGGAAAAGCGGTTGAGTGATGGGGCCTCGCCGTCTTCGATGCGCACCTCCCAGCCCTGATCGTGGGCCCAGTCGCCGACCACGATACGTTGCGCCGACACGGGCTCGCCCTGAGGGCTGGTAAGGCTCAAGTCATGCACGGCGGGACGATGGGTATGACCGTGAATCAGCCTGCTAACCCCGTGGGTCTGCATCACGTCGACGACTTCCTCGGGGGTGACGTCCATGATGTCAGCGGCTTTGGTGCTGTTGGCCTCGCCGGACTGCTGACGCAGCTGGCTGGCCAAGGCCAGACGCTCCGGGATCGGCATGGCAAGGACTCCTGCCTGCCACTGCGGGTCACGGGCCTTGGCGCGAAACGCCATGTAGGCTTCATCGCTGGTGCACAGGCTGTCTCCGTGCATCACCAGGGTAGGCTCACCGCCAAGGTCAAGTCGTTGTGGTTCGTCGAGCAGGGTGGCGCCGGCCCGCTGGGCGAAGCTTTCGCCCAGCAGGAAGTCCCGGTTGCCGTGCATCAGGAAAAGTCGCATGCCGGCGTCGCTGGCAGCCTTGAGGCGTTCGGCCACCTGGCAGGCCAGTGCCGCGTGGCCAGACGGATCCGCGGCGCCGAGGTCCATCAGGTCATCGCCGATCCAGGCGTCGAAGATGTCACCGATCAGGTAAAGATCGGTGCCTTCGGCGGTGTTGCGCTCGAGGTAGTCGAAGAATCCCTGGGTGATCTGCGGCGCCTCGGGATGCAGGTGCAGGTCAGCGATCAACAGAGTGGTCATGGTGTTCATGGTCTCCTGAACGCAGCACGCCCGCAGCGCGGGCGTGCTCGGTGGAAAGACAGGAGGATCAGGCGTCGTCCTTGACGTAGGCGCGCTGGATGATCACGTCCTCGGCAGGCACGTCGGCGTGCATGCCGCGTCGGGTGGTGGCCACGTCCTTGATCCGGTTGACCACGTCCATGCCGTCGACCACACGACCGAAGACACAGTAGCCCCAGCCCTGCATGTTCTTGCCGGTATGATTGAGGAAGTCGTTGTCGGCCACATTGATGAAGAACTGGGCGGTGGCGGAGTGAGGGTCCTGGGTCCGCGCCATGGCCAGGGTGCCGGTGGCGTTCTTGAGGCCGTTGTCCGCTTCGTTCTCGATAGGGTCACGAGTGGGCTTCTGCTCGAAGTTGCTGTCGAACCCGCCGCCCTGGACCATGAAGCCGTCGATCACGCGATGGAAAAGGGTGCCATCGTAGAAGCCATCGCGGACGTACTGCTCGAAGTTGGCCGCGGTCTTTGGCGCCTCTTCATGGTTGAGTTCGATCGAGATGTCGCCAAAATTGGTCTGCAGAATGATCATGGAGTGGTCCTGTAGCGTTTACAGCGCCTCTTGGCGCCTTTCTCGTTCTCGGCCCGGCTTGGCGCCGGGCCCTGGCGTGACGCTATAATAGCCGTTTTGCTTCGCAGCGCGAAGCCGGGGGCGGATCTGTGCCCTTCAAAGCCCTTACTTCACCAGAGGTTGATTCATCAACATGACCACCGAGACCAGCAACGCGCCGAATTTCATTCGCAATCAGATTCGCGAGGAAATCGAGGCCGGACGGTCACAGAAGATCGTGACGCGATTCCCCCCCGAGCCGAATGGCTTTTTGCACATCGGGCACGCCAAGTCGATCTGTCTCAACTTCGGACTCGCGGAGCAGTTCGGTGGTGACTGCCATCTTCGCTTCGATGACACCAATCCCGCCAAGGAAGAGCAGGCCTACATCGACGCCATCAAGGAAGACGTGCACTGGCTGGGCTTCCAGTGGGCGGGCGACATTCGTTTCGCCTCCGACTACTTCGACCAGCTCTACGCCTGGGCGCAGCATCTGGTGAAGGAAGGCAAGGCCTATGTCGATGATCTGTCTCCGGACGAGATTCGCGAATACCGCGGTACCCTGACCGAAGCCGGTCGCCCCAGTCCCTACCGCGACCGCAGCGCAGAGGAGAACCTCGATCTGCTCGAGCGCATGCGCCAGGGGGAATTTGCCGAAGGCGAAAAGGTGCTGCGCGCGAAGATCGACATGGCCTCGCCCAACATCAACCTGCGCGACCCGATCCTGTATCGCATTCGGCATGCCAGCCACCACCAGACCGGCGACAAGTGGAAGATCTATCCGTCCTACGACTTCACCCACGGCCAGTCTGACGCCATCGAAGGGATTACCCACTCGGTCTGCACCCTGGAGTTCGAGGACCACAGGCCGCTCTACGAATGGTTTCTGGAGCAGCTGCCGGTGCCGGCCAAGCCCCGGCAGATCGAGTTTGCGCGCCTGAATCTGAACTATACCCTGACCTCCAAGCGCAAGCTCAAGCTGCTGGTCGACAACGGCATCGTCGATGGCTGGGATGATCCGCGCATGCCTACCATCTCCGGGATGCGTCGGCGCGGTTATACACCGGCGTCGATTCGCAAGTTCTGCGAGATGATCGGTGTGACCCGGGCCGACGGCGGTCTGGTGGACATCGCCATGCTGACCCATGCCATCCGCTCCGACCTCGAGGACAATGCGCCTCGTGCCATGTGCGTGCTGAAGCCGCTCAAGGTGGTGTTGACCAATGTCGACGCCGACCACGAAGAGGTCTATGAGGTGGCGGGACACCCGGCCCGTGACGACATGCCGGTGCGCCGTATCCCCTTTACCCGAGAGCTGTGGATCGACCGCGACGATTTCATGGAAGAGCCGCCGAAGAAGTTCTTCCGTCTGGCCCCGGGCAAGGAGGTTCGCCTGCGCAACAGCTACGTGATCCGTTGTGACGAGGTGGTCAAGGACGAGGCGGGCGAGATCCAGGAGCTGCGTTGCAGTGTGGACTTCGACACCCTGGGCAAGAACCCGGAAGGGCGCAAGGTGAAAGGGGTCATCCACTGGGTCAGTGCCAGCCACGGGGTGCCGATCGAGGTGCGGCTCTACGACAATCTGTTCCTGGTCGAGCAGCCGGACAAGGACAAGGACGCCGATTTCCTCGAGCACCTGAACCCCGAGTCGCTGGTGACCGTCCAGGGTGTCGGCGAGCCGAGCCTGGCCGATGCCGGCAACGAGGATCGCTATCAGTTCGAGCGCGTCGGCTACTTCTGTGCCGACCGCTACGCCAGCCGCCCCGATCACCTGGTGTTCAATCGCACGGTCGGTCTCAAGGACACCTGGGCCAAGATGCAGAAGAAGGGCTGACATGCAGATCTACAACACGCTGAGCCGCACCAAGGAAGAGTTCACGCCCATCGAGCCGGGCAAGGTACGCATGTACGTCTGTGGCATGACGGTATATGACTTCTGCCACCTGGGACATGCCCGGGTCATGGTCGCCTTCGATGTCATCAGCCGCTATCTGCGCCATCGTGGCTATGACGTCACCTACGTGCGCAACATCACCGATATCGACGACAAGATCCTGCGTCGCGCCGAAGAGAACGGCGAGAGCATCGGTGAACTGACCGAGCGCATGATCGACGCCATGCACGAGGATGAAGGTCGACTGTTTGTCCAGCGTCCGGACCAGGAGCCCAGGGCCACCGGTCACGTGGCCGAGATCATCGCCATGATCGAGGTGCTGATCGACAAGGGCTTTGCCTACGCGCCGGGTAACGGCGATGTCTACTATCGCGTGCGCAAGTTCGAAGGCTACGGCAAGCTCAATAATCGTAACCTCGACGATATGCGCTCCGGCGCCCGCGTCGAGGTCGACGAGCACAAGGAAGATCCGCTGGACTTCGTGCTGTGGAAGGGTGCCAAGCCGGGTGAGGCCAGCTGGGCCTCTCCCTGGGGCGAGGGGCGTCCGGGTTGGCATATCGAATGTTCGGCAATGTCCACCTGCTGCCTGGGCAACACCTTCGACATCCACGGTGGAGGTCCGGACCTGACCTTCCCGCACCACGAGAACGAGATCGCCCAGAGCGAGGCGGCCACAGGCGAGCGCTACGTCAATACCTGGATGCACGCCGGAGCGGTGCGGGTCGACAGCGAAAAGATGTCGAAGTCCCTGGGCAACTTCTTCACCATTCGCGAGGTGCTGGAGCACCACGATCCAGAGGTGGTCCGGTATCTGCTGGTGGCAAGCCACTATCGCAGTGCCATCAACTACGCCCCGGAGGCGCTTGGCGAGGCACGCAAGTCACTCGAGCGCTTCTATACCGCGCTTGACGGTGTCGCGCTGCCGGCGGAAATCGAAGTAGGGCCGGGCGACTACGCCGCACGCTTCAGCGCCGCCATGGACGATGACTTCAACACGCCGGAGGCCCTGTCGGTGCTGTTCGAACTGGTACGCGAGCTCAATCGTGCGCGCAAGGAAGGCAGCGATGACGTTCCTGCCCTGGCGCTCGAGCTCAAGCGTCTGGGCGGTATCCTGGGCTTGTTGACCCAGGAGCCGGCTGCCTTCCTCAAGGGTGGTTCGGTAGCGCTGTCCGAAGACGAGATCAATGCGCGTATCGCGGCGCGGGCGGAGGCCAAGAAGGCCAGGCAGTTCGCCGAAGCGGACCGCATTCGCGACGAGCTCGCCGCCCTGGGGATCGTGCTCAAGGACTCCCGCGAAGGTACCACCTGGGTGGTCGACAAGGGCTGAGCTCAGCCCTTAGTCGCCTGTCGCTTGTGCACCGCGCGGGGCGGCAGGGGGACCTGTCGGGGCCAGTCGTCGCCGACCACGAAGATGCGCCGTCCGCATGCCGCGGGCGGCGCATTTTTCGTGTGCGGGGTGGCAGGCTCATCGGCATCCTGGCCAAGGACCCATGAGCCATCCAGCGGCGGGTCCAGTGCCTCTCGCTCGAAGCGCAGGGGGTCCTCGGTCAGCATCACCTGTACCGGTGTCGCATAGGTGGCAAAATGTGCCGCCAGCGCGCGTGTCAGGTCGTCACGGCTGCTCCAGTGTCGCGGTTGTGGCGGGGCCAGCCAATGGGGTTTCGCCAGGCAGGTACCGAAGCGCATGTTCTCGAATTGTCGGCACAGGGTCGACCAGTCGCGCCAGTGACACCAGAGCCCCTGTAGCGCCGAATCCGGCACGCCGCGGGGTAGCGCCATGGGACAGTGCCAGGGTTGAAACAACACCCCGGGCATCGCCAGGTGGGCCTCGATTCCGTGTTGCAGTGACGCCAGGGGAGCCCCTTTGATCGTGTTGGCGGGGCCGTCATTCAGGCCCAGACGCAAAAGCTCTCGGGCGCGCTGGCTCTGCAGCAGGGGCAGTTGATGATGCAGCAGATGGTTGACCTTCAGCGCCAGGCTGTCCAGCCCCCCGGGGCCTATCCAGCGACAGGTATCGCCCGAGTCCCCCGGACCGCAGGGGAGGCCGAGAAAGAACTTGATCGCCACTTCCAGGTGTTGAAGGCGCCCATCGGCGTTGCGGTAGAGCAGGTCCAGTTCGCCCAGGGTCCGCTTTTCTTCTCGAATAGGCACATTGTGAGCCAGCAACTCGGTAGCCGGTGCCGTAGAGAGCAAAAATTGCCAAAGAAACTCGTGATATTGTCCAAGCCGGGTGGTGGCGGTGCGTCCCACCATCGCCTCCAGTGCGCTCGGGTCGGCGTCGATGGCCGCCAGATAGGCGTGTCGGTGCTCCGGCTCGCCCAGCCCGAGCTGGGTCAGACTCGGACGCCCGGGCCAGTCGGTGTCGATCAGGTCGGGAGCCGTCATCAGCCATGCCAGATCACGCACCATGGGATGGTTGGGTACTGCGCCGAGCTGGACGGCGGTGGTTGCGCCTTGGCATGAGGTCATGATGGACTCACGTTGGTGAAACGTTCAGCAGGCTTGGCCTTGCCTCCTTATACTCAGCATACACACACAAGGAATTGGGTGAGATATATGAAACGTCCCCTGGTGTTAGCCGTGATGGTCGCCTCTGCCCTGGCGGGGCAGGTTCAAGCACAGGACCCGCTGGTGGTGTCCTCCAAGATCGATACCGAGGGCTCCGTGCTGGGTCAGATGATCCTGCAGCGCCTGGAAGCGGCAGGGCTCGAGGTCGAGGATCGGCTTCAGCTTGGCGGCACCAGCATCGTGCGCGAGGCCTTGATCAACGGCGAGATCGATATCTATCCGGAATACACCGGCAACGGTGCCTTCTTCCACGACATGACCGACAGCCCGGTGTGGCATGACGCGGACAAGGCCTATGAAACGGTGAAGAGCAAGGACGCCGAGCAGGGGCTGGTATGGCTCGAGCCGGCCTCGGCCAATAATACCTACGCCATCAGCGTGCGCGGAGACGTCGCCCGTGACAACGGGCTCGAGACCCTCGAGGACATGGCTGACTTCATCAACCAGGGGGGCGAATACAAGCTCGCGGCCAGTACCGATTTCGTCGAGTCCGCCTTTGCCTTGCCGGCGTTCGAGGAGGCTTACGGCTTTTCTCTGGACGATGATGACCTGCTGGTACTCTCCGGGGGCAACACCGCCGCAACCATGCGCGCCGCGGCCCAGCAGACCAGCGGCGTGAATTCTGCGATGACCTACGGCACCGATGGTGGCCTGCAGGCGCTGGACCTTACCGTGATGACCGACACCAAGGGTGTCCAGCCGGTCTATCAGCCGGCTCCCGTCGTGCGCAAGGAGGTGCTCGAGGCTCACCCCGAAATCGAAGAGGCCCTGGCGCCGGTGTTCCAGTCGCTGGATCTGGAGACCCTGCAGCGTCTCAACGGTGACGTGGCGGTGAACGGTCTGGACCCGGCGAAGGTGGCCGCCGACTACCTGTCGACTCTCGAGGACTGAGCCATCGGTCTCTTGAGTGCAGTGAACGGTGAGCGCGGCAATACGGTATTGCTGACTCTGATGCTGGTGGGGCTCGGTGCCTGGTGGGCCTTGCCTGTGGTCAGCGTCGCACCGAATCGTATTGTGCCCGGCGAGGCTCTCTACGCCTGGGAGGTGGCCGGGCCCGCCATGGCGCTGCTGGCCAGCCTGCCCATGGGCCTTGCGGCATTGTCGGCGCGTAGCGCTGACCCCGGCTGGCGCTCGCTTGGGCTGGTGCTGCTGGCGCTGGCAGGCCTGCCGCTGTGGCTGGTGTTGGCGGTGCACCAGCTCATCGATCCTGAGCTGCCCCAGGCGCGGCTCGGGATCGGTTCAGGCATCTGGTGTGCGCTGTTTGTGCTGATGTTGGCGCTTTTGGACCTGCGGACTCGACAGCGGCTGTCGACAGGGGTGTCCTGGCTCTTGATGCTGACTCCGCTGGCGCTGCTCGCCGTCTGCCTGCCGCTGGGGCTGAATCGTCTGGCGTTGTGGCAGGAGTACCAGGGCCGTGCCGATGACTTCTGGCTGGCCATCGGCGAGCACCTGCTGCTGGTCACTACCACCGTCGGCGTCAGTCTGGTCCTCGGCGCCGGGATAGCGCTGCTGATGCGGCGCTACCCCGAAGTGCAACGAGGCGCCTTCGCGGTACTCAATTTCCTGCAGACGATCCCCAGTCTGGCCTTGTTCGGCTTGTTGCTCGGACCGCTGGCGTGGCTTGCCAATCGCTACCCCTGGGTCGATTCGCTCGGCATCAGCGGCATCGGTTGGGCGCCGGCGCTGTTGGCCCTGGTGGCCTACAGCCTGTTGCCGATGGTCAGAAACACCTTTGTTGCCCTGGAGGGCGTTTCCCCCGGTGTGATCGAGGCGGCGCGCGGCATGGGCATGAGTCGGTTGCAGATCTTCTTTCAGGTGCGCCTGCCACTGGCGGTGCCGGTACTGCTGGAAGGGGTGCGCATCACCACGGTGCAGGCCATTGGCCTGACCGCGGTGGCGGCCCTAATCGGCGCCGGTGGGCTCGGGCGTTTCATCTTTCAAGGGCTGGGTCAGGCCGCCATGGATCTGGTGCTGTTGGGGGCCTTGCCCATTCTGGTGATGGCAATACTCGCCGATGCGGTACTCGGCAACCTGTCGAGGCGACTGGGGAGAGGAGAGGCCGCATGATCGAATTGATCAATATCAGTAAGCGTTTCGGGTCGACCACTGCGGTGGACAGCATTTCGCTGAAGGTGGAGAGCGGGGAGTTCTGCTGCCTGGTGGGGACCTCCGGCTGCGGCAAGTCCACCACCCTGAGGATGATCAACCGGCTGATCGAACACAGCGATGGCGAGATCCATATCGACCAGCAGCCCATTCGCAGCTTCAGGGAAGAGACGCTGAGGCGTCGGATCGGCTACGCCATCCAGAGCACCGGTCTGTTCCCCCACTGGACCGTGGCGCGCAACATCGGCCTGGTGCCGCGACTGCTCAAGTGGCCAAAGGCCAGGATCGACGCACGGGTCGAGGAGCTGATGGCCTTGCTGGGGCTGTCGATGGACGAATTTGCCGGCAAGTACCCCGACCAGTTGTCCGGGGGTCAGGCGCAGCGGGTCGGGGTCGCCCGCGCCCTGGCGGCGGACCCGGATATCCTCCTGATGGACGAGCCGTTTGGCGCCCTGGACCCGATCACCCGCGAGAGCCTGCAACTGGAGCTGCGTGATCTTCAGGCGCGGCTGGGCAAGACCATCGTATTCGTGACCCACGACATGGACGAGGCCCTGACCCTGGCTGACCGGCTGGTGGTGATGCACGAAGGGCAGATCATGCAGCAGGGGCATCCATTGAGCGTGCTGAGAGACCCCGCCAACGATTTCGTCGCCTCGTTGCTGGGGGGCGAGGATCGCGGCCTCAAGGAGGCAGCGCTACTGCCGGTCAGCGAGCGTATGATGCCTCTGGGCACCGGTGGCGTGGCGCGCGAGCGGATCGACCAGGGCGCCTCGCTCAGGGAGGCGCTATCGGTGATGCTATGGCGCCGGGTCGAGCGCCTGGCAGTGGTCGATGACGATGATATTCCGATCGGCGAACTGAGCTTTCGTCGGCTGGTGGGAGCCCGGGGCCATGACTGAGCACTGGGCCAGCCGCTGGCGGGTTCCTGTCATCTGGGGGCTGTTGCTGCTGGCGGGTTGTCTGTTGATGGGGCAGCTGGAAGCGCTGTTTCGCTGGGTCGAGCCCGATAGCCGTGACGTGATCTTCTCGCGGGTGGACTTTCTGGTGTTGTTGGGACGCCATCTGCTGGTGGTCAGCGTTGCCGCCGTGCTGGCTACCTTGATCGGGGTGGGCGGCGCCATCGCCGTCACCCGTCCGGGAGGACGCGATTTTCTGCCGCTGGTCGCCCAGGTGGCATCGCTGGGACAGACGTTTCCTCCGGTGGCGGTACTGGCGCTGGCGGTGCCGGTGCTGGGTTTCGGCACCCTGCCCATCGTGGTGGCATTGCTGCTCTATGGTCTGCTGCCCATCGTGCGTAACACTCTCGCCGGGATCGAGGGTATCGATCCCTCGGTGCGGGAGGCCGCCCGTGGCATGGGCATGACCAGTGGCCAGATCCTACGCCAGGTGGAATTGCCGCTGGCGGCACCGGTGATCCTGGCCGGTATTCGCACCTCGGTGACGATCAACATCGCCACCGCCGCCCTGGGTGCTACCGTTGGTTCAAGCAACCTTGGGGACCCGATCATCTCCGGTATCGTCAATGGCAACACCGCCTACATCGTCCAGGGCGCAGTGCTGATTGCACTGCTGGCGCTGACGGTGGACAGCGTGTTCGCGCGCCTGGCTCCTGCTCGCCGGGCCTGATGGCGTCGTCCGGGTCCGAACACCGAGACCTGGTCCGCTTTCCCTTTCCTGATCTCCGTATCCGCGAAGCCCCCGTGCAGAGAGGGGGGGCTTCGTGGTGGCCTGCGTCTCTCACCAGCCAGTCTCCCCGTCACGGTGGCCCGGTTCGGGCGTCCCATGGTGCTCGCCGCAAAGCGGTCCATCGAGGCAATTCGAGACGAATTTTCGACCAAAGTCGCGGCTAGGCAGGCGTCTCAGTTTACGTTAACGTCAAGTCAGTGCGTTGGTCCCGCCACGGGCAATCCCCTGGCAAGGGGCGGGAATAAAGACAACACTGCCCTCAAAAGGGGCAAAGGAACAGCACGATGACGACGACCGCACAGACCCACCGCCCGGACTTTCTGTCCGGCGACGAATACAGCATTCCCACCTATGCGGTGCTATCCCAGGACGGCACCCTCCATGACGGCGCCGAAGGGCCGGATCTCGAGCGCGACAAGGCGCTGAGAATCTACCACGCCATGGTGGCCACCCGGGTGCTGGATGAGCGCATGATGGCGGCGCAGCGTCAGGGACGCCTGAGCTTCTACATGCAGTGCACCGGCGAGGAAGCGGCGGTCATCGGCAGCGCCGCCGCCCTGGACGACGCCGACATGATCATGGCTCAGTACCGAGAGCAGGGCGCCTTGGCCTATCGCGGCTTCAGCTTCGACGAGTTCATGAACCAGTTGTTCGGCAATGAACTGGACTACGGCAAGGGCCGGCAGATGCCGATCCACTATGGGTCGCGCAAGCTGCACTACATGACCATTTCATCACCGCTGGCGACTCAGATTCCCCAGGCAACGGGCTATGCCTATGGCCAGAAGCTGGCGGGAGAGGGCCTCTGCACCATCGTCTACTTTGGTGAGGGCGCGGCCTCCGAGGGCGACTTCCACGCGGCGCTCAACATGGCGGCGGTACACGAAGCGCCGGTGATCTTCTTCTGTCGCAACAATGGCTATGCCATTTCCACGCCGTCGGTGGAGCAGTTCGCCGCGGATGGCGTGGCGCCCAGGGCGCTGGGATACCGCATGCACGTGATCCGCGTCGACGGCAACGACGTGCTGGCGGTCTACCGGGCCACCGAAAAGGCACGACGTCTGGCGGTGGAGGAGAACAAGCCCGTACTGATCGAGGCCATGACCTACCGTCTGGCGGCCCACAGCTCTTCCGATGACCCATCGGGCTATCGTTCGCGCAAGGAAGAGGACGCCTGGCGGGCCAAGGACCCGATCCGGCGCATGCAGCTGTGGCTCGAGGCCCAGGGCTGGTGGAGCGAAGACGAGGAAAAGGCGTTGCAGGACGAACTGCGTCGCGAGGTGCTGGAAACCATGAAACGGGCCGAAAAGCGCCCACCTCCGGCGATCGATACCATGGTCACCGACGTCTATGCCGACGTGACGCCTGCGCTGCAGCATCAGCTCGATGCTCTCAAGCAGCATGTTCGTCGCTACCCGGAGGCCTATCCGCGTGGGGCCAGGTCGCTGGACCCGGCGTTGAGCCATCGCGATGCCGACCAGGGAGGGGACTGAGATGCCGACCATCAATATGCTGCAGGCCATCAACCAGGCGCTGGACATCGCCATGGCCGAAGACGACAAGGTGCTGTGCTTCGGTGAGGACGTCGGGGGCTTCGGTGGCGTCTTCCGTGCGACCAGTCACCTTCAGGAAAAGTACGGCAAGGCGCGCTGCTTCAACACGCCATTGGTGGAGCAGGGCATCATCGGCTTCGCCAATGGGTTGGCGGCCCAGGGATCGGTGCCGGTGGCGGAGATCCAGTTCGCCGACTACATCTTTCCGGCCTTCGACCAGATCGTCAACGAGACCGCCAAGTTTCGCTACCGCTCCGGCGATCTGTTCAACGTCGGCGGGTTGACCATCCGCGCGCCCTACGGCGGTGGTATCTCCGGTGGCCTCTATCACTCCCAGTCGCCCGAGGCCTATTTCGCCCACACCCCGGGGCTCAAGATCGTGGTGCCGCGCAATCCCTACGAGGCCAAGGGCCTGTTGCTGGCCGCCATTCGTGACCCAGATCCGGTGCTGTTCTTCGAGCCGAAGCGCCTCTATCGCGCCTCCACCGGCGAGGTCCCGGAAGAGGATTACCAGCTGCCGCTGGGAGAAGCCGAGGTGACCAAGGAAGGAGCCGATATCACGCTGCTGGGCTGGGGGGCTCAGATGGAGGTGATCGATCGGGCGGTGGAGATGGCAGAAAAGGACGGGGTGTCCTGCGAAGTGATCGATCTGCGCAGCATCCTGCCCTGGGACGAGGATACCGTCGCCGAGTCGGTACTGAAGACAGGCCGCCTGGTCATCACCCACGAGGCGCCCCGCACAGGGGGCTTCGCCGGAGAAATCGCCGCTGCCATTCAGGAGCGCTGCTTTCTTTACCTGGAGTCGCCGATCCAACGGGTGACCGGCATCGATACACCTTTTCCGCTGACGCTGGAGAAGGAGTATCTGCCCGACCATCTGAAGATCTACGAGGCCATCAAGACCTCACTCCACTACTGAGACGGCGCCGGGAGCCAAGACATGACAGAGTTCAAGCTGCCTGACATCGGCGAGGGCATCGTCGAGTGTGAGGTGATGGAATGGAAGATTGCCGAGGGTGATACCATCGCCGAAGACCAGCCTGTGGTCGAGGTGATGACGGACAAGGCGCTGGTGGAAATCACCGCCCCGGAAGCCGGCGTCGTTACCAGGCTGCACGTGGCCAAGGGGGAAATGGCGCGAGTCCATGCGCCCTTGTTTGCCTATCGTGGCGAGCATCAGGGCGGCGATGGGCAGGGCGGAGAGGCCCAGGCAGAAAGCGAAGACAACACACCGGTGCAGGCGGAGAGCGCCGCAGAGGCGCCTGTCCATAAGCAGGCAGAGCCAGTAGAACCGCCGTCGAGCTCCAGCGAAAAGGGCGGTGCGGGGCGACGGGTAGACTTTATTCTGCCCGATATCGGTGAGGGCATCGTCGAGTGCGAGATCGTCGAATGGCACGTGGCCCAGGGTGACGAGATCAGCGAAGACCAGCGACTGGTCGATGTCATGACCGACAAGGCCATGGTCGAGATCACTGCGCCGGAGGATGGGGTCGTCGCCGAGCTGTATGTGGCCAAGGGCGAGATGGCCAAGGTCCATGCGCCGCTGTTTGCCTATCAGGTGGCGGGTGCCGCCGCCGCTGGTGAAGCGCTGGTGGTCGAGGAGGCGTCGCCCCCGACCCCGACCCGGAAGAGTGACTCTCCCGCGCACACGGCTGCGTCCGAGGGGGGCAAGGGCCCCTACGGGCGCATCCCGGCGAGCCCGGCGGTACGCAGACTGATCCGAGAACACCAGCTGCGACTCGAGGACATTCCCGGCAGCGGTCGCCAGGGCCGCGTGTTGAAGGAAGACGTGCTGAACTTTCTCGATGGCGCTCGACACAGCGGTGCTGCTTGCGCGGCCGATTCCGGGTCCGATTCCAGGTCCGAGTCAGCAGGGGCGGGCTCTCTCGCCGGCACCGATGCAACAGCCCGCGACGAGGGAGAGGTGCGAGTGGAACCGCTGCGCGGGGTCCGGGCGGCCATGGCGCGCCAGATGGTGGCGGCGGCCAGCAGCGTGCCGCACTTCCAGTACGGTGAAGAGATCGACGTCACCGACCTGCTGGCCCTGCGCGGCCGGCTCAAGCCCCAGGCCGAAGCCAGGGACGTCAAGCTCACCCTGATGCCGTTTTTCATCAAGGCGCTGGCGCTGGCGATCGACGAACATCCCCTGGTCAATGCGCGTCTCAATGACGAGGCCACCGAAATCCACTATCCGCCCCACTGCAACGTGGGCATGGCGGTGGACGGCAAGGCCGGCCTGATGGTGCCCAATATCAAGGGCTGTGAGCGCCTGAGCCTGCTTGAGATCGCCGCCGAGGTGCAGCGCCTGACCGAGGCCGCGCGCGAGGGGCGGGTGGCTGCCAGCGACCTCAAGGGAGGCACGATCAGTATCTCCAACATCGGTGCCCTCGGCGGGACCTATGCCGCCCCCATCATCAATATCCCCGAGTCGGCGATCGTGGCCATCGGCAAGACCCAGTGGCTGCCACGCTTCGACGAGGCAGGGCAGGTCGTGCGTCGGGGCATCATGACGGTGACCTGGGCCGGTGATCATCGCTTGCTGGATGGCGGCACCATCGCGCGTTTCTGCAATGCCTGGAAAGGCTATCTCGAGGACCCTGAAAGCATGCTGCTTCACCTGTCCTGAACGGTTGTGACGGCGTGCGCCCGAGGCGCCGCCGTGGCATCGTGTATCGGTGGAGGATACCGCCATGCCCCAGGCCCCGTTGCAGCAGTTCTACATCCCGGAAGATCAGTCGATCTACCTGCTCAGCCAGGACGACGCGCGCAAGCTCAAGGAGTGGGTCGCGCTGTGTCGTACCCAGCTCGAGCAGCTGGGCTATCGGCGCATCGAGCTGGTCGGCAAGGGCGCCTACGGTTTCGTGTTTGCCGGGGTCAGTCCCGACCAGCGCCATCACGTCTTCAAGTTCAGCCGGGTCACGTTGCCGCAGCACCTGCAGGATCGCCTCGAGGAAGAGGCCTTCATGCTCGAGCAGGTGGTGCATCCCCGTGTGCCGGCGCTGGTCGCCTATCAACGGGTGCGCCACCAGGCGATTCTGGTGATGGAGCGGGCTCCGGGGCTCAATCTGGAGGAGGTATCGCTGCGTCAGGGTCGGCTGTCACCACGGCTGGTGGTGCGTATCGCCACCCAACTGGCGGATATCCTGCGTGAGCTGAGGCGTGAAACCACCCCCGCCGGCGCCCCGAGAAAGCCGGTGGTCCATGGCGACATCAAACCGTCGAATCTGGTGTTTGACGCCCGCGACGAAACGGTGGCGCTGATCGACTGGGGGTCGTCGGTATTTGCACAGCTCGACGCACGGCTGCAGTTCGTCACCGCCAACGTGATGGAGCTGATGTCCGACAATCTGCAGCAGACCAACGCCAGGCTCGGGGACGTCTATTTCATCGGCGAGGACCAGCTTGGGGGCGCGCTGTCATCACCGCGCTTCGACGAGCAGGGTGTCGCCGGGACCCTCTACGCGCTGGCCTCGGCGCAGTCCTGCCGTTTTGGACATCGCGCCATTCCCGCCACCTCGCTGGGTCTGCCGATGGAGTTTGCCAGGACCCTGGACGGGATGCTCGATCCCGACCCCGAGGTGCGGTTGAGGGCCGGCGACCACTTCATTACCGAAATGCCGCGCCTGGGACGGTTGGTGATGCTCGATCTGCCGCGGCCCCAGGAAGTGGCACAGGTGCCGGTGTGGAGCCGCGCGCTGAGTCGCGAGATCGATACCGTGGTGTACAGCTCGCGCAAGGCATTTCTGAGGGAAGAGGGCGTGGAGGAGACGCTCAATGACGTCAACGATGTTCAGCTCGATCGCTACTATCGCAACTTCATGCAGGGCATGGGGGAGACCGAAAAAGCCTTTCTGGCCGCCGTCAGCCGGCTGGGCAAGTACCCGGTGGTCGGAGGACTGGCGGTGCGCTGGGAGGCCGATGGCGTCTATATCGACTCGTCATTGAATCTGCACGACGCAGGGCTCAAGCGAGCCTTCGTGGCGGCGGTCAACAACATGGTGACCCTGGCGCGGGCGATCCATCGGCGGGGCATCTTCAAGAGCTGCCTGTTCAATGCCCGCGATACCCTGCACCTGGAACGGACCAGTCCGGATCACCCCTTCGTGGTCGATCCGTCGCTGAAACTGTCCTATGAGGTCAGCGCGGTGCCGGAACTGGAGGATCGCTCCCGTCTGCACAGCTATTTCGAGGACGGTCCCGACCCTGAGGAATTGCTGGTCCTGCCGGAGGCGATCATCACCTCGTTGCAGGCGCTCAATGATATCCACCACACCGGCATGATCATCTTCGAGGTGCTGCCGTCGCATCTCAAGATTCACCACCACTATCGGCTGCTCGACCCTTCAAGGGAGCAGGAATTCCATGACTGTCTCGAGGACATCGTCGATGCGGTGAAGCTGATCGAGGGACTGGGTATCTCAGGCTTCATGAAGATGCCTTACAAGGACACGCGGTTCTTTCCCCACGTGGCACGTCAGCCGGAACGCTACTATCCTCGCGACCCCAGAGCGGCGCTGGCAAGAGCGATGTCCGAGCAGCCGGCCGGGGGGGAGTCAGAAGCGCTGCGAGAAGGTCTGCACCAGGCGCAGCGCTAGCCTTTGTCCGAAAAGTTGACGAGCGAAGGTTAGACAAGGCAAAAATCGGTGAGAAAGCGCAGTTTACGGGGTGTAAATGAGCACTTAAAGCCGATTTTTAACGCCGTATTACCGAGCGCAGGCACTTTTCAGGCGAGTCGTCAGGCGCCGAGCCCGCTTTCGCGCAGAAGTTGATCGATGGAGCGCTCCGCACGCTGGCTGCCGGCGCCCTCGTGGGCCAGCTCGGCTTCGAGGATTTCGGCGCCTTCGCTGACCAGACGTTCGATCAGTGCAGCCTTCGACAGGCCGGTCTTTTCGGCCAGGAAATCCAGGCGTGCCTCCAGGTCCCGCGAGAATCTGAGTAGATGGGGCATGGTATTCCTCCGGTGGCAACGCGTACGGCTATCAGATTTATGAAAAGTCTAGGTGTTACGGGTGACAGTCCGGTGACAAT
Organism: Halomonas sp. EF61; assembly: GCF_040147045.1. NCBI lineage: Bacteria > Pseudomonadati > Pseudomonadota > Gammaproteobacteria > Oceanospirillales > Halomonadaceae > Halomonas > Halomonas sp. EF61. Next base: position 510,125 of record NZ_JAMSHM010000003.1, read on the forward strand.
CCCGGGCCCTGTCTAGACGGTGCCCGCGCCCATCGAGGTTCAGGACCAGGCACGGTGCACTTCCAAGTGTGCAGCTATCCGTCTGGCGCTGTCGCTCTCCCTTGGGGAGTAGCTCACTGCGCGCCGAGGCGGGAGTGTGGCCCTTCTTTGAGCGCAGGTGAGCGCAGGCCAACTGCCTTGCTCAAGCGTAAGCGCCGTCATGGTGACTCAATCCAGGCCGCGCCGGGCCATCACTTCGGTGATGATCGGTACCGGCGTCATCAGATGGTCACGCATCATGCGCCGGGCCTTGCCGGCGTCCCGACTCAATACCGCCTCGGTCAGTGCCGCATGTTCGTCACGCTTGACCGCCAGGGCCTCGCTGGAAAACACCGTCTCGCGAAGCCACAGGTGGCGGTAGCGCTCGACCTGGTCGAACAGGGTGTCGCGCACCTGCATCAGGTGAGGCGAGTTGCAACCGGCCACGATGGCACTGTGGTAGGCCTTGTGGCGACTGTCCCAGATATCGAGCAGCTCCTCGGAGGAGCTGACACTTTCGACCTTGGCCAGGGTGTGCGCGGTAGCGATGATATCGGCTTCCCAGCGATCGTCACCGCGTTGGATGGCCAACTCCAGCATCAGCCCCTCGAGCTGGGCGCGGGCATCGTACAGATCCTCGAGCTCCGCCAGCGACATGGGGGCCACCCGATAACCGCGTTGACTGATGGCAACCACCAGACGGTCGGCAACCAGCTGGGACAGGGCTTCGCGCAGCGGCCCCACGCCCAGGTCGTAGCGTTCTTTCAGCCTTGCCATCAACAGCTTTTCGCCCGGGGCGAAGACGCCACGAATGATGTCCTGCTTGAGCCAGCGGTAAGCGCTGATGGCGAGGTTCTGCTTGGGTGAGTCTTCCATCTCGTGGCCCGTCCATGTATCACCGGGCCATCTTACCGCAATGCCGACAATGTCGATATTCTCCTAAGGCATCGGTCGGCACCCAGTTGTGTCGATGGCAGCAGGTCCGGCTTTTCTATCTGCGGCAACGATGGCTCGAGGCGGGCCCTTTGACCCGCAAGATCGACACGGCTCCAGCCTCGCCTGGTGGTTGTCGGGCAGCTACCGGGCAGCTACCGGGCAGCTACCGGGCAGATACCGGGCAGCTACCGGGCATCGTCCGGCGAGGCGAGTCTGGTGGATCAGTCCCGGGTGCGTCGAAGCTCCGTCCAGGCGGCATAGGTACTCAGGAACACGCGGCCGGTCAATTCATCGAGAAAGTCGGAATGCTTCAGCCGGTCCATCACCGGCCCCTTGACCTCGGCCAGGTGTAGGGTGACGCGAGAGTCCTTCAGACGGGCATTGATCGCGTCCAGGCTTTCCAGCGCCGAGGCGTCGATCAGATTCACTGCAGAGCAGATAAGTACCACGTCGCTCAGCTCGGGGCGCTGGGCCACCAGTGTATAGAGGGTGTCTTCGAGATAGCGGGCGTTGGCGAAATAGAGGCTTTCGTCGACCCGGAACAGGGCGAGATGGCTGACGGTCTCGACCTGATGCCGGGTGATCGAGCGGAAGTGCTCACTGCCAGGGATGCGACCGACGATGGCGCTGTGGGGGCGACTGGTACGGTACAGGAAAAGCGCAATCGAGAGACCTACCCCGGCGATGATGCCGGCTTCGACGCCCTCCACCAGCGTCAGCAGCATGGTCACCGCCAGGGCCGAGAAGTCGCTGCGGGAGTAGCGCCAGGTCTGGCGAATCAGCGGGATATCCACCAGCGTCAGTATGGCCACGGTGATGGTGGCGGCGAGGGTGGCGATCGGAAGATGTTCCAGCAGGGGAGTGAGCGCCAGGGTCACCACACCGATACCGATGGCGGCAAACAGACCGGCCATGGGGGTGCGTGCACCAGACTGCTGATTGATCACGGTGCGCGACAGTCCGCCGGTGACTGGCATGCCGGCGGTGACAGCAGCGGCCAGGTTGGCGCCGCCGAGTCCGATCAACTCCTGATTGGGGGAGACGCGCTCGCGGCGCTTTGCGGCCAGCATCTGGGCCATCGAGATGGACTCGACAAAGCCCACCACACTGATCAATAGCGCCGGCACCAGCAGCGCGTGCCACAGGCCCAGCTCGAATGTCGGCAGACCGAAGGCTGGCAGGCCGGCGGGGATCTGCCCCACGGTCGCAACCCCCCTGGAGGCAAGATCCCATCGCCAGCTGATCAGCGTGGTGATGACCACCGCCGCCACGGGACCTGCGCGTACCAGCATGCTGGCAGGCCCCCTGGGCAGGCCCAGTGCCGTCAGAGCGTGTTGCCCATAGCGGCGGGTCGCCCACAGGAAAAGCAGGGTCGAGGCGCCCATCGCCAGGGTCATCAGGTTAGTCTGGTCGAGGTGGGATAGCTGGCTGTAGATCAGTGCCAGGGCGGTATAGCCACCGGCCTCGATGCCCAGCAGGTGAGATAGCTGACTGATGGCGATCAGCAGTCCCGAGGCCGAGAGAAAGCCACCGATGACCGGGTGGCTGAGAAAGTTGGCGAAAAAGCCCAGGCGCAGCATGCCCATGGCGGTCAGCATCAGTCCCGACAGCAGTGCCAGCACCAGCGCCGCCTCGACGTACGCGGCGCTACCGGGAGTGGCCACCTTGGTCAGAGCGGCGCCAGTCATCAGAGCGATGATCGCCACCGGGCCCACCGCCAGCGACCGGCTGGTGCCCAGCATGGCGTAGACCACCGCCGGTAGCAGACTGGCATAGAGTCCGACCACGGCAGGCAGACCCGCCAGAATGGCGTAGGCCAGCGACTGGGGGATCACCATGACGGTGACGATGATACCCGCCAGCAGATCGCCCCCCAGCAGACGCGGCGTATAGTGTGGCAACCAGGCAAGAATCGGAAGGTAACGCTTGATCATGGAAATGCCGACGTCCTAGTCAGGGTATTGGGGGCCTGGCGCAGGCGCTTGCCGAGAAACCTCTAGCCTAGCCGAAAGCGGTGAGCGAGTAGAGTCTTGTCAGCGCAGACGCCTGGTACGCTGCATGAAATTCAGGTCCAGATGACGTTTCAGACGGCTGGCCAGTCGTCCGCCCCACCAGGCGTTTCCGTAGAGCGCTAAAGCTTCGCCGTGGCCGAGATTGACGATGGACAAGGCCCGCGCAGGCGGGCGGTAAGAGGTCAGTGACGCCTGCGGGTCCAGCGATGCGATCAGGTTGCGAGCCAGTACGGGGCCCTGACGAACCCCGTGGACGCCCAGCCGTGGCAAGGGATGGTCGATCAGTGCAGCACAGTCTCCGCTGGCAAAGACGCCGTCGGTCCCCTGGACCTCAAGCGACGGGTCGATGGCTATGCCGCGACCATCGATCGTCGGCAGGCCGAACCTCTCGAGTCCTCGCGGAGGACCCAGCCCAGTGGCGTCGATGATGTCGGACGCCGGCAGATGTCGGTCATGGAGGCTGTCGACGACAAGGATTCCGCGACGCTCCAGGGCTGCCAACAGGTAGCGTCGGGCTCGCGCGGGCGCTTCTGGCAAGGGGCCAGAGCCGCGATGTCGCAGGCGAATGGTCAGAGCACCAGCGGCGAGCTGGTGGCGGCGGCCGAGTGCTTCGATGGCGCAGGCGATCTCGACCCCGCTGGCGCCGGCACCGAGAATCTCGACACTCACCGACTGTCGGCACTGAAACCGACGCTCGAGGCTGCGCCGCAGCCGCACCAGGTGGGGGATGGGCTTGATCTGCCAGTGTGTCTGCTTGTCGCCTGGTAGCGAGGCTGCGCTATCGCCGCTGGCTTCATCATCGCTCGAACGCAACGCAGGAGCAGAGCCCAGATTCAGCCCCAGTCGATCAAACGCCAGAGAGGTCCCGTTGGACAGCAGCGCCTGGCGCATGTCGGTGTTCAGCGCACAAAGACGCGCCCTGACCAGCGCAACCCCTCGCCCATGACAGATCGCCGCTGGATCGATCCTGTCGGTCGCAGGGGAATGGTCGCCGGCCAGCACGCCGCTGGCCAGGCCCGAGTACCAGAAGGCGCCGGGGTCGACCAGGGTGACATCGAAGCGCGACAGCAAGGAGCTCTGGTGCAGCAGATGCAGATGGGCGTGGCCTGCCCCGATCAGCAGCAGCCGTGGCTTGCTGCCGATAGCGGTGGGGCGGGATCGCGCGGTGGTCGAGGACATGGGCGGCCGTCATCCTGAAAGCGAGTAGCGATCATCCCGGCTGACATGCGCGAGGTCAAAGACGGTGCGCGCTGGACCTAACCCCATCTTCAGTCCATCGCTACCTCCAAAGGGAGCGCGAGCGGAGCATCGGTGGCTTCTAGGCTTCATCTACGGGGCGAGACAGCACTTGATCGAACGTCGCCAGCAGACGCTCCCGTGGGAGCCTTACTCATGCACATCCTGCTCGGGCCGTGCCCTCTCCCGTGGTTGAGGTCACTGCTACTGGTGAGACTCAGGAGACTTGTGCCGACCACCCTTGGCCTGGTGGCCATGGTCGCTTCTGCGATGCTATCGGGTGATGAACTGGACGAGTCGCAGGGTGCTTCACTGACACTGTTGACCTCTTACCACCAGGGGTACCGGTGGAATGACGATGTGGTCAGCAGTGTCGAGGCGCGTTTTCGTCACGAAGCCAGCGCAGACCGACAACTGCTGGTGGAGTATGTCGATGCGCTGCGACTGGCGCGGCCGCTGGCCCATGAGGCCCTGCTCCAGCGATTGACCGCCAGCACCTTGAATGAAAGCGGCAGTCTGATCATTGCCGATGACCCCGCCATGGCCTTCTATCTGGAGTATCGTGACGAGCTCCCCTGGCCGCGCAAGGTGGTGGCACTGGGACTCAATGATGACCGCTTCAGGGAACAGGCCCAGGCGCTTGGAGTGAAACTGCTCAAGTCCTACCCGGTCATGGCGCAGTCGCTCAATATGCTGGTGGAAACCTTTGGCTCACCGGTGCCTTTGATGCTGCTGGCCGAAGACTCCGAACACGCCTTCAATGTCGTCGATGACATGGTGGAGGTGATCGGCAGTGTCGCCGATGTGACCCTGGTCGATGTGGTCACTGGCTGGACCCCGGAAGAGGTGATCGAGCGATTGTCCCGAAGCCCGCCGGGTACTCGACTGTACATGCAAGGGGGGCAGGACTCCGGTTGGTCCGAAGGGGCGGGAAGTACCGCCCATCGACTGGAAGCGCTGGCCGCCCAGGGCTATCCGGTGTTCTGCCATTTCGAATTCCAGATGGCGATAGGCTGTGCCGGCGGGGCGATTCTCGATGTCGACTTCCTTGCCCACGCCGCCGTGGAACTGGCGCTGACGCCAGCCTTTGACCTGGTACCGGCCAGTTCCTCGGTGATGGCCCAGCGTCACCTGATCGATGCCCGCTGGTACCGTCTGTTCGAGGGCCATGACAACCTCCCGTTCCAGTGGATCGGCGTTCGCGGGCGGCTGGAGCAGGTCGCGCGGGAGTATCGTCAGGCGTTGTACGGGGTGTCGGTGGTGGCGGTTGGCTCGCTGCTGGGCGTGGGGGCCTTGCTGGTGGCGCGCAACAGGTCGCGACGTCTTCGTCGCAAGTTGATGGTCGATCAGCGCTTTGGTCTGCCTACCAGGCTGGCGTTGGTAAGCGACTATCGAGGCAGTCGATGCGAGGAGGTGGAGTGGCTGTTTGTGCTGGTCTCACCCGAACTCAGGAGCTATCGCAGGCGCTTTGGCAGCGGCAGCCTGGAGGGTCTTCTACGGATCAGTATCGATGTCTTCAAGGCGCACCTCCCCAAGGGCTGGCGGCTGTATCTGGGGGGCGAAGAGCAGCTGATCGGCATGGTCCCTGCCCAGGCCCACGGACCCGATGTGGAATCCCAGCTCGATAGCTACCTGGCCCTGGTGGGGCAGTTTCAGCAACGCGACAGCGCACGGGTCCTGCGCTGGCATGCCAGTGTGGTGGTGGTGCCCGGCCATTCCACCGACTTGACCAACTGTCTGGCTTCGCTGGAAGAGGGGGTGCAGCGGCTGGAAAGCGAAGGCTGGGTACGTCCGGTGCTCAGGGTGACCGCGGCGGGTCCCTATCACGAGACTCAGCTGCGTTGGCTGTGCCGGCAGGTCAGTCTGCTGATCGAGAATCCCGGCAATCAATGGCGTCTGGTGGCCCAACCCAAGATGGCGCCCTCGAGCAGAACCCTGGTCGGTGCCGAGGTGTTGATCCGCTGGTGTCATCCCGACGCGGGCAATATTCCGCCACCGGAGTTTCTTCCGGTCATTCTGATGCTCGGCCTGGCGGAGCGTTTCGACCGTTGGGTGATCGGCCGCACCCTCGACTGGCTGATGGAACTGCGAGGCGCGGCCTGGCTCGGTACCGTCTCGGTCAATGTCCACCTTTCGACGCTCGTGGCCGATGACTTCCCCGATTTCATGGTGACTGAACTGGCGCGACGTCGGCTGCCTCCACGCTGCCTGGCACTCGAACTGGTGGAGCACGAGCATGTCGATGACGTCGAGCGGGTTCAGCGACAGATGAGGCGGCTCCACGAACGCGGTATTGGCGTCGCCCTGGACGACTTCGGTAGCGGCTACACGGCCTTCAACCTGCTTCAGCGCCTGCCCCTGGCGGCGATCAAGCTGGATTATTCATTACTTCACGCCGCGCGGCGTTTCGATCAGGCGCGACAGGCTTATGCGGCGCTGGTGGGACTCTGCCATCGCATGGAACTGACGGTGGTGGCGGAAGGCGTCGAGACCGTCGAGGACGCAAGTTGGCTGATCACCCTGGGGGTCCAGGAAGGGCAGGGCTACTTCTTCGCGCCACCGATGGAGCTGGAGGATCTGGTCGCGGTCTATGGCGAGAAGCCAGCGGGCCCCATACCGACGACGGTATTGCGTCAGGTGGGCACTCGGCGCTGCTGACGCAGGCTCGACCAGGAGTAGAGCGCCAGCGCGATCCAGATCAGCACGAAGGTAGTAAGCTGCTCGACCGCCAGGGGCTCGTTGAACACCCACAACGCAATCAGAAACTGCAGCGTCGGGTTGATGTACATCAGAAACCCCAGAGTACCGAGGGTCAGCCGGCGCGCAGCGCCGGCAAAGGCCAGCAGCGGTAGGGCGGTCAGCACCCCGGAGGCCATCAGCAGCGCGGCGCTGTAGGGAGCGGTGAAGAATAGCGCCCCGTCGAAGTGGCTGACCGGAAGCTGTTGTATCAGCAGCAGCGCCAGTGGAAGGAGCAGCAGCGTTTCGATGAACAGGCCCGACAGCCCGTCCAGCGCAAGCTGCTTGCGCAGCAGTCCGTAAGTGCCGAAAGACACCGCCAGGCACAGGCTCAGCCAGGGCAAGGTGCCCAACTGGAATAGCTGCAGCACGATGGCACCTAGGGCAAGGCCAATCGCCAGGCGCTGCGTCGGCGCGACGCGTTCCTTGAGCACCACCACGCCCAGCGCCACGTTGACCAGCGGTGTCATGAAATAGCCCAGGCTCGCCTGCAGCACCCGGTGACTCTCTACCGAGTAGATATAAAGGCCCCAGTTGGCACCGATGAGCAGAGCGCAGGCGAGCGCCGGCAGCAGTTGCCGAGGTGCCTGGCGAATGTTGGCGATGACCGACCAGCGCTTGAGCAGACTGATGACCAGTGCCAGAAACAGGCATGACCAGATGACGCGATGGGCGAGTATCTCGAGTGCACCCACGCCGTCGAACAATGCGAAGAAAAGGGGGAATCCACCCCAGGTGCCATAAGCCAGCAGCGCAAAGGCGACGCCCTGGGCCGAGGGTGTGGAGAGTCCTTTCATGCCGCGAATTCCCGTTCAGAGTTGGTGCCGAAGTTGGTGTCGACGTTGGTATCGATGTTGGTAGCGAAGGTTGAGCTGATCGCCGCGTCGCGTCAGGCCGGATGACGGTGGGTTTTCCGGGGCCTGGGGCATTCGACCGTCGCCACCTGCTGCGACAAGGCGCTGTGTCGTTTAGGCTAGGGGGACGACGTCAATTGATGAGACTACCATGACACAGCTGCGTACGACGCTTGTCCAGTGCAACCTTCACTGGGAAGATCCCGAGTCCAACTGCCGGATGCTGGAGGACAGCCTGGCGGACCTGGGCGCCAACGATACCGACCTGATCGTGCTGCCGGAAATGTTCGCCACCGGGTTCACCATGAACTCACGCGAGATGGCCCAGCCCATGGCGGACAGCAGCGTGGTGGCATGGCTTGTGGATCAGGCTCGCCAACGAGGCTGCGTGGTCACCGGCAGCGTTGCCATCGAGGAGCAGGGCGAGTACTTCAACCGCCTGGTCTGGGCGCGACCGGACGGCGACATCAGCTGGTATGACAAGCGCCATCTCTTCCGCATGGCAGGCGAGCATGAACGTTACGACATGGGGCGTGAGCGCGTGATCGTCGAGCTCAATGGCTTCCGCATCCTGCTGAGCGTCTGCTACGACCTGCGCTTTCCGGTATGGCTGCGTCAACGCCAGAACCCATCGACCCACTTCGAATATGACGCCCTTCTATGTGTTGCCAACTGGCCGGCGCCGAGGCGCCACCCCTGGCGCACGCTGCTGCAGGCGCGTGCCATCGAGAACCTGGCCCCGGTGATCGGTGTCAACCGCGTCGGTGAGGACGCCAAGGGCCTCGCCTACTCGGGTGACTCCATGTTGATCGATGCCAAGGGTGAGGCGCTGATCGACGAGGCGCGTGATGAGCCCTTTATCAAGACCGGTGTGCTCGACCGCGACGAATTGGCGGCATTCCGGGAGAAGTTCCCGGCATGGCAGGATGCCGACGCCTTTCAACTCGCCGATGACGAGGCCAACTGATGCGCCTGGACCGCTTTCTCAGCGAGACCACCGACCTGACGCGCAGCCTGGCCAAGCGGGCCCTGGTGCGCGGGGAGGTAACGGTCAACGGCGAGCTTGAAAAGAAGGCTGCGCGACATGTGGCGAGTGATGACGAGGTGCGCTGGGAGGGACGACTTCTTGAGCTGGTTGGACTTCGTTACATCATGCTGCACAAGCCCGTCGGGGTGGAGTGCACGGCCAGACGGGGACTCTATCCGCGGGCGGTTGACCTGATCGATCTGCCCAAGGCCGAGCGTCTGCAGCCGGTAGGGCGGCTGGACGTCGACACCACTGGCTTGCTGTTGTTGAGCGACGATGGCCAGTGGTCCCACCGCATCACCTCGCCTCGTCATCGCAGCGCCAAGATATACCAGGCACTGCTGGCACGGGACCTGGACGACCCTGACGAGGCCGTCGCGCGTTTTGCCGAGGGCATCATGCTGGAGGGCGAGGAGACCCCGACGCGTCCCGCTACCCTGACCTGTCACGGGCCGAGGGAGGTCGAACTCGCCATCGTCGAAGGGCGTTATCATCAGGTCCGTCGCATGTTCGCCGCCATCGGCAACCATGTCGAAACGCTGCATCGCCACACGATCGGCCCCTTGACACTGGATGCGTCACTCGAACCCGGCCAATGGCGTGAATTGACAGCCGAGGAACGCGAGCTGTTCTAAAAGCGCGGGGCCGGGCGCTGGTGTGAGAGCGCTGGTTTGGATTGCAGCAGCGGGCGCTGGATTGACTGCGCTGGTTTGGATCGCAGCAGCGGGCGCTGATTGGATAGCGCGGGGCCGGGCGCTGTCGCTAATGTGCTTCAGGGCTCCCCAGCCGGCTAGCCGTTCTCGTGAGGCGTGGCGAGTGCGATGCGAGCCCGCCCTGCGTGCTTGGCCCGATATAGGGCGCTGTCTGCCATCGCCAGCAGGCAGCTCGGATCGTCGCTGGTGGCCGGGAAGCTGGCGATGCCGCAGGATACCGATACCGTACCCAGGCTCTGGCCCTCGTGGCGGAAGCTCGCGCTGGCCAGGGCGTGGCACATGCGCTGCATGCGATGATGAGCGTCGTCGGCCTCGGCGCCGGGCAGCAGCACGACGAACTCCTCTCCACCAAAGCGACAGACCACGTCGATGTCACGAAAGCTGTTGGCCAGCATTCTGCCGACCCCTTCAAGCACCGTGTCACCCGCCGCATGACCATAGCGGTCATTGAATTTCTTGAAGTGGTCGATGTCCAGGATGACCACCGCCAAGGGGCTCTTCTTGCGCAACGAAATAGCCGTCTCGTGGGCAAAAAGCTCATCGAAGTAGCGACGATTGTGCAGTCCGGTCAGATCATCGCGATAGGATAGCGCCGATAGTTCTTCCTGCAGGGCGATGCTCGACAATACCAGGGCCAGGCGGCTGACGCCGAGTTCGATGAAGCTGCGGGTGCGATCCCAGTACTGCGGGCGCTTGACCAGTGGCCCGTCGGGCACGACGCAGATCACGCCCAGTCGGCGGTGCTGGCGATCCGGGCCGGTCAAGTCCAACGGAAAGATCCAGTGAGGCAGGTTGTCGGCAGGGGAAGGTGCCGAAGGGTCCGAGGGCGGCCTCCTGGTGGAGATCGTGAGCAGGTCGTCCAGGGCGGGCAGGCTTTCTTCCGTGCGCGTTCGAAGCGGCGGAATCGCGGTGGTGTCCAGCCAAGCCGGGGGGCGATAGGTGGTGGGCCAGAACAGTTCCAGCGTCATGTTGTCCGGCTGATCCTGAGGCCGGTAGAAGGCGCCCTGCATCGGTTCCAGTATCTCCGGCATGGCCCGCTGGGTCAGGCATAGCGCTTCCTCGAGGCTGGTGCATGCCTGCAGCGTGTCGATCAGGCTGGCCAGTCGCTGGGTCTTGTGGTGTTCGGTGGCCAGCACCAGGGCACGTTGTCTCTCCTGTTCTGCGAGGCTTTCCAGTTGCCGGGTACGCTCGGCCACCTCTTGCTCGAGGTGATCGTTGAGTCGCTGCAACTGGCGTTGGGAGCGAGCATAGTGGCGCGTGGAGATGACGATCATGGCGACGATGAAGGCCAGGGCACCAAGATGCACCGGTACACTGATCCAGCCCACCAGGCCGTGGGCCACCAGCATGTCGGTGATGGCGATGGCAGCAAAGATGGCGTAGCTCGCGACGATCAGGCGTTGGTCGCTGTCGAACTCTCGTCGATAGCGAAACAGCCAGCGTGCCATATAGGCCAGCGCCCCGAGCAGTATCAGGTCGAACAAAGGAAAGGTCGGAGGAAGCGATACCACGTCCAGCATCGCCAGCGCCGGGGCGATGATGGCGTAGGCCAGCAAGCCTAGCCACAGACGTCGCATGCCCTGTCGCGGGATCTGCGGAAACCAGTGCTCGAGGATCAGCGCCATGGCCACCGGCAACGAAAAATAGGCGATGGCGGCCACATAGTCCCATGCCAGGGGCGCGAACACGATCAGTTGGCTGGCGTCGCTCTCGGCCAGCACCATGAGTCCGACCGCCAGCGAGAAGAGCCCGAGGCTACCCAGCCGCCAGCGTTCGGGCTGGGTCAGGATCAACACGAGCGCCAGGGCTGCGACGATCAGGCAGGCAAGCGCGATCACTAGTTCGCCCTTGGTGGCCTCGAGAATCGAGGGCAGTATCCGTGACTGTTCCATGATCACGACCTTGCCCCAAAGCCCGATGTCCTTGTAGGACGACTTCAGGCGCAGGTACAGGGTCTTGCCCTGGGTGGGCGAGGGCAGCTCGATGGCGTGCCAGGTCCAGCCGGCGAAGGCCCCGGCGTCCGGTCCTTCGAGCTGACCGTGGCGATAGACGTGTTGCCCATCGACGTAGGCTTCGGCGACCAGGTTGAGGCTTGAGACGAACAGCGCCGGCTGAAGCCAGTCACCGGCGGGCAACTCCCGACGCAGCCAGAGGCTGTCGCGACCGTCACGACCCGGGGGATTGCCGATGCCCTCCAGGGACTTCCATTCCCCTTCAGCGGCAGTGAGCCACTCAAGCTCTCCGTCAGGAGTGCGGGGCGAGTCCCCCCAACGATATTGCCAGTCATCATTCAACGCGAGCTCGCCAGCCAGTACCTGACTGCCGGGCAGCCAGAGCAGGGCGAGTACAAGAAGCGTGATGCAGCGGAACATGGCGAGACCTATGGACGGTAACCCGGCCAGTATAGAACGAGGTGGCAATAACAACATTCGACGGCATAGTCGAAAGAATAAACGTTTGAGGCCTGGACGGCCCCAGTCCCGGCATGAACCGCCATGGAGCGCATTTGGCTGCAACCGCGCTCAGATGCCATGCCTTCTACCGCCCCCTGTCGGGACACCTCCTGTCAGCCTTGCTTCAACCCTGGGGCTCAAGCCCCGCCGCCTTGACCAGAGCCCTGGTGTAGGGATCGGCCGGCCGGGAAAGTACGTCCATGCAGGCCCCCTGTTCGATCAGACGGCCTTCCTTCAGCACCATCACCCTGTGGGCCATGGCGCGCACCACCGCCAGGTCGTGGCTGATGAACAGATAGCTCAGTCCGCGCCGTGCCTGGAGGTCCCTGAGCAGGGCGATCAGTTGCTTCTGCACTGTCCTGTCCAGTGCCGAGGTCGGTTCATCGAGTACGATCAGGCGCGGCTCGAGGATGATCGCTCGGGCCACCGCGATGCGTTGGCGCTGACCGCCGGAGAACTCGTGGGGATAGCGTTGGGCGACGTGTTCGGGGAGCTCCACCTCACGCAAGGTCGCACGGACCCGAGCGCTGACTTCCTGCTCGGAAAGCTCAGGCTGATGATAGCGAAGTCCCTCGCTGATGATATCCGCCACCGGCATTCGCGGAGAGAGAGAGCCGTAGGGATCCTGGAACACGATCTGCAGATTTCTGCGCTGCTGGCGCAGTGCCTTGCCCGATAGCTGATCCAGCCTGGCGCCGGCGAAGTCGATGACCCCCTTGGCCTGGTTCAGGCGCAGCAGAGCGGAGGCCAGGGTGGTCTTGCCGGAACCCGATTCGCCGACCACGCCCAGGGTCTCGCCGGCGGCGATGTGCAAGTCCAGCGGGGCCAGCGCTTCGAAGCCGGGCTGGGGACGCTGGAACAGGCGTCGGCGCCGTTCGAAGGTGACGCTTAGCTGGCGGGCCTCGATCAGGGGCGGGGCATCGCCACAGGGGGTCGGGACACCTTCCGGCTCGGCGTCCAGCAACTCCCGCGCGTGGGCGCTCTGGGGTAATTGGAAGACCCGCTCGACGGTCCCGGTTTCCTGGTGCTCGCCATGACGCATGACACACACGCGGTCGGCGTGTCGACGCACCAGATTCAGGTCGTGGGTGATGAACAGCATGCCCATGCCGTGCTGATCACGCAGCTCGGCCAGCAGGGCGAGTACCTCCTGCTGTACGGTCACGTCCAGGGCGGTGGTGGGTTCATCGGCCACCAGCAGCTCAGGCTGGTTGGCGATGGCCATGGCGATCATTACCCGCTGACGCTGCCCGCCGGACAGCTGGTGGGGCCAGGCATCGAGCAGTTCCTCTGCTCGCGGCAGTTTTACCTGTTCCAGCAGTTCGCGGCAGCGGTGGCGAGCCCCGCGGCCTCGCAGGCCCTGGTGCAGGCGCAGGGTCTCCGCCAGCTGTCGTCCGATGGTGTGCAGCGGATTGAGCGAGGTCATCGGCTCCTGAAACACGAAACCGACGCGGTTGCCGAGCAGCCCCTGCCATTTGCGCGGCGTCAGCCGCGACAGGTCGGTGTCGCCGAGCCATCTACCGCCTTTGATTGTGGCGTTGGGCGGCAGCAGGTTGAGCGCGCCAAGCGCGGTGACCGACTTGCCGGACCCCGACTCACCCACCAGCGCCAGGGTCTCTCCGCGCCTGACGTCCAGCGACAGTTCCTTGACCACGGTGGTGTCGCCGAAGCCGATCGACAGCCGATCCAGCGACAGCAGGGTGTCATTGTTCATGCGCGGGGCTTCCTTGCGGTGTCGTGTTGCCGCTGGCGCTTTGGACGTGGCGCGGATCGAAGGCGTCGCGGATCCCCTCGCCGATGAACACCAGCAGCGACAGCATGACCGCCAGGGTCATGAAGGCGGTAATCCCAAGCCATGGCGCCTGGAGGTTGTTCTTGCCCTGGGCCACCAGCTCGCCCAGGGAAGGCGAACCTGGCGGCAGCCCGAAACCGAGAAAATCCAGCGCCGTGAGGGTGGTGATGGCGCCGGTGAAGAGGAAGGGTATGAAGGTCAGGGTCGCCACCATGGCGTTGGGCAGCACATGGCGCCACATGATCAGATGCGACGGCAGCCCCATGGCCTTGGCCGCCCGTACGTACTCCAGATTGCGCGCGCGCAGAAACTCGGCACGCACGATATCCACCAGTCCGAGCCAGGAAAACAGCAGCATGATCCCGAGCAGCCACCACAGATTGGGTTCCACCAGGCTGGCCAGGATGATCAGCAGGAACAGCACCGGCAACCCCGACCATATCTCGGTCAGGCGCTGGCCGATCAGGTCGACCTTGCCGCCGAAATAGCCCTGCACCCCACCGGCCAGCACCCCCAGCACCAGCGACCCGGCGGTCAGCACCAGAGCAAAGATCACCGAGAGGCGAAAACCGTAGATCACCCGCGCCAGCACGTCACGTCCCTGGTCATCGGTACCCAGCCAGTGGCGGCCATCCGGGGGTGACGGCGCAGGGTGGTCGAGATACTCGTCCAGGGTGTCGTAAGAGAACGGAATCGGCGCCCACAGCATCCAGCCATCCGACTCGATGGCGTTTCGGGTAAAGTCATCGTGATAGTCCGCCGCGGTCGGCAGAAAGCCGTCGAAGACGGTATCCGGATAGTCGACCAGCATCGGGAAGTACCATTGCTGCTGATACTGCACCAGCAGTGGCTTGTCATTGGCGATGAGTTCGGCCCCCAGGCTGAGCACGAACAGAAGGCCGAAGGCCCACAGTGACCACCAGGCACGGCGCTGGTGGCGAAAGACGGCGAGGCGACGGCGGGTGATGGGAGAAAGGCTAGGCACGATCAGGATTCCCGTGTCTCGAAGTCGATGCGCGGATCCACCCAGACGTACGTCAGGTCGGATACCAGTTTGAGTATCAGGCCGATCAGGGTGTAGAGGTAGAGGGTGCCGAAGATCACCGGATAGTCACGCTGCATGACCGCCTCGAAGCCGAGCAGGCCCAGCCCGTTGAGCGAGAAGATCACCTCGATCAGCAGCGAGCCGGTGAAGAAGATCCCGATCAGCGCCGACGGCATCCCGGCAATGATGATCAGCATGGCGTTGCGGAAGACGTGGCCATAGAGCACCCGCCTGTCACTGGCACCCTTGGCCCGGGCGGTCAGCACGTACTGGCGGTGGATCTCGTCGAGAAAGCTGTTCTTGGTCAGCATGGTCAGGGTGGCGAAGCTGCCAATGGCCGAGGCGCTGACCGGCAGCACGATATGCCACAGGTAGTCCTTGACCTTGCCCCAGGCGCTGAGCTCGGAAAAGTCCGGTGACGTCAGCCCTCGCAGCGGGAAGACGTCGAAGTAGCTGCCGCCGGCGAACAGCACGATCAGCAGGATAGCGAACAGGAAGCCAGGAATGGCGTAGCCGACGATGACCAGGCCGGAGGTCCAGACATCGAAGGCGGAGCCGTGTCTCAAGGCCTTGCGTACACCCAACGGGATCGACACCAGATACACCAGCAGGGTGGTCCACAGACCTAGCGAGATCGACACCGGAAGTCGCTCGAACATCAGGGTGGTGACCGCCTCGCCGCGAAAGAAGCTCTCGCCGAAGTCGAAGGTGGCGTAGTCCACCATCATGTCGATAAAGCGTTCATGGGCCGGCTTGTCGAAGCCGAACTGCTGCTCAAGCTGGGTGATGAACTGCTCGGGGATCCCGCGGCTGCCGCGAGACTCGCCGCTACCGATGGTCTCGCCGCCACCGCCCTGCAGGCGCGTACTGGCCTCGCTGGAAAAGCCCTCGAAACGTGCCAGCAACTGGTCGATGGGCCCGCCCGGCGCGGCCTGGACGATGATGAAGTTGAGCAGCATGATCCCCAGCAAGGTGGGGATCATCAGCAGCAGACGGCGCAGTACGTAGGCACCCACGGCATTTCCTTGAGGATTGGGTTTGCCAAGGCGAAGCGTCGTTTCGCACGACGCTTCGCACCACCAGAAACATTTTCTGTATCAGGGCCGCCGGCGTGGTCGGGCCTGCCGTTCGGGCTGGACACGTGCGCCTGCCCTCTGAATCTTTGACCTTCTTACCACAGCACGGCGCCCTTGGGCTGTCGTTGAATCAACGGCTACGCTGACGATCCTCGATGACCGCTTCGCGTTCAGGGTCTACCCACCAGGCGCTCAGGTCCAGCGTGTACTCGGGGAAGGGCTCCTGCCAGGCAAACTTGTCCCACACCGCGATGCGGTGGGCGGCCAGATGGAACTGCGGGACCACGTAGAAGCCCCAGCGCAGCACTCTGTCCAGCGCCTGGGCGGCGGTGTCCAGTGCCTGGCGCGAGTCGGCGGCGATCAGGCGATCGACCAGAGCGTCGATGACGGGATCCTGAAGGCCGATCAGATTCCGGCTCTGGGGGCGTTCGGCATACTCGCTGCCCCAGAACTCACGCTGTTCATTGCCGGGACTCAAGGACTGCGGAAAGCTGCCCACCACCATGTCGAAGTCGAAGCTACGCAGACGATTGAGGTACTGATTGACGTCGACGGTACGGATATTGCCCTGCACCCCCAGTCGGGCCAGCCTTCGCAGCAGCGGTTGGGCGATGCGCTCGAACTGGGTGCTGTAAAGCAGGATCTCGACGTGCAGGGGCTCGTTATTCTCGGGGTCGATCATTACCCCGTCACGGGCCTCGTAGCCGGCCTCACGCAGGAGTTCCAGGGCCTTCCTCAGGCGTGGACGCATCTCCTGTGGCTGCTGCATCGGCAGTGGCTCGCTGAAGACGCTCTGCGGTAGCTGGTCGCGGAAGGGCTCCAGCAGCGCCAGCTCGCCTTCGGACGGCAGGCCGGTGGCTTCCATCTCGGAATTCTCG
Organism: Halomonas sp. EF61; assembly: GCF_040147045.1. NCBI lineage: Bacteria > Pseudomonadati > Pseudomonadota > Gammaproteobacteria > Oceanospirillales > Halomonadaceae > Halomonas > Halomonas sp. EF61. The sequence continues at coordinate 526,901 of NZ_JAMSHM010000003.1, forward strand.
AAGTAGCTGTCGGTGCGCGCATAGGCGTCGTAGAACAGGTTTCTGTTCAGCCACGGGAAGTCGAAGGCAAGAGTGATCGCCTCGCGCACGCGGCGATCCTGAAACTTGGCCTTGCGCAGGTTCATGATGTAGGCCTGCATGCCGGCGGGCTGGCCGTCATGGACCTGAAGCTGCCTGACAAAGCCCTGCTCGCGCGCCGGGAAGTCGTAGGCCGTGGCCCAGTTGCTCGCGGAATTCTCGAGACGGAAGTCGAGATTGCCGGCCTTGAAGGCCTCCAGTGCCACCGTCTGGTCGCGATAGTAGTCGTAGATCAGCCGTCCGATATTGTGTCGGCCGACGTTGACCGGTACCTCGCTACCCCAGTAGTCGTCGACGCGCTCGTAGACGATGCGGCGGCCCGGATCGACCTCGGCGATCCGGTAGGGGCCGGAGCCGAGCAGCGAATCGCGGGTCACCGCCTCGAAGTCGCGATCACGCCAGTAGTGCTCAGGCAGGATCGGCATCTGGCCCAGGATCAGCGGCAGTTCGCGGCTTTCGCTGTCACCCAGATCGAAGTGCACGGTGTCGCTGTCGATGGCGGTGACGCTGTCGACATCGCTGTAGTAGGCGCGGTAGAAGGGCTGCCCCTTGGTGGTCAGCGTCTCGAAGCTGAATACCACGTCCTGGGCGTCCACGGGTTCGCCGTCATGGAAGCGCGCTTCGGGTCGCAGGTCGAACTCGACCCAGCGCCGTTCGGGGTCCAGGCGGATACCCTCGGCCAAGAGCCCATACATGGTGAAGGGCTCTCCCGGGTTAGATTCGAGCAGGGTGTCGTAGATCTGTGTAAGGCCAGAGGCTGGCGTGCCACGAACAATAAAGGGATTGGTCGAATCGAAGCTGCCCTGGGCGGCGCGAATCAGATCACCGCCTGACGGAGCATCAGGATTGGCATGGGGAAAGTGGCGAAAGTCAGCCGGCAGGGCCGGCTCACCATAGAGCGGAAGGGCGTGCACGGTGGGCACGCTGGAAACGTCTGCGGCCTCGCTGGTGGTCGCCAGCAGGGCGCCCAGCAGGCAGGCGCCGATTGCCACCTGTCGCATGGCGGTGGAGTCCTTGTCCTGAGGGGCGCCACCGTGGCGCCCGCTTTACCGACCGGAAAGTGTCAGTTGCTGACCGGGTTGAAGAGCCTGCGGGTTGTCGATGCCATTCCAGCGTGCCAGGTCCCGAGGCGAGATGGAATGAAGCATGGCGATGCGGTTCAAGGTGTCTCCGCTCTCGACGACATGGGTCTCGTCGGAGGCGCTGGCCACTTCGATCTGTCCCAGGTTGCTCAAGGCATTGCGCAGGGTGGCGGCGCTCTCTGCCGGCACCAGAATCTGACGGGTGTGACGCGGGTTGACGTTGCGCGACTTGAGTCCGGGGTTCAGTTCGCTCAGCTCGTGGGTGGTCACTCCGGCCAGAGCGGCTGCCTTGTTCAACGAGATCGGTGCGGTGACCGAGACCTTGGCAAAGGCCGCCGAACCGCTGATCTCCGGAAGGTTGACGCCATAGCGCTCGGGATCATTGATGATCCGCGAGATGGCCATCAGCTTCGGCACGTACGCCATGGTCTCCGAGGGCAGGTTGAGATCCCAGTAGTCGCCGGCGAGTCCGCGAGCCTGCGCCGCACGGCGGGCATTGTTGACGGTGCCGGCGCCGGCGTTGTACGCCGCGAGTGACAACTGAAGGTCGCCCTCGTACCACTGATCCGCCTGCATCTCGATGTAGTCCAGGGCGGCGCGGGTGGAGGCCACGACATCATTGCGGCCATCCCAGGCACCATTGCGCTTGAGGCCGAGGGCGTCACCGGTACGCGGCATGATCTGCCACAGTCCGACGGCGCCAAAGTGGCTACGTGCCTTGGGATCGAAGGAGCTCTCGACGAAGGGGATCAGCGCGATCTCGCCCGGCAGACCACGTGATTCGACCTGCTGGGTGATCCAGGCGAGCCAGGGGCGGGCGCGCTCGGTGATCTCCGCCACGTTATGGGGGCTGTCCTGGTAGTAGTCGATCCATTCCTGCACGCGGGCATTGACCGGCTGGTCCTGCCACTGGAAATCCGCCCGCAGACTCGTCCACGCATCCTGCGGCTCGAGTTCCAGGGCATCCCAGAAGTGGCGAGTCAGGTGTTGATGCGAAGGCGCGGCGCTTGCGTCAGCGCTGGTTCCGCCATATGGCATGGCGCCACCGGGGGGGAGTGGCGAGGCCTGGGATGTATAGGCACCGGCCATCAACGAGCCAAGGAGGGCCAGACTGCTGGCCGCGCCAAGAAGTCGTCTACGGGTCGTGTGAAATGTCATGCGTACAGAAACTCCTGGCCCGCGATGCTTATCGCGGGCGTCCTGTGGGACGATGGTTCAGGACGCCGAGCCGTTCAGAAGGAATCCTTCCAGGCTCTTAGCGTGGCAAAGGTGGCGTCCGTGCTATCGGTCGACCCATGGGCTGAGGCAGCGCGCTTGACATCTTCATCATCGCAACGAAGGAAGGGATTGATGCGGCGCTCACGTTCCATCGTTGTAGGCAGCGTGGGTCGGTCCAGATCTCGTGCCTTCTGACATTCGTCGAAGGCGGTGGCAACGTCGGGGTTGCCGGGGTTGGCCGCCTTCGCAAAAGCGAGGTTGGCCAATGTATATTCGTGCGCGGAGAATACCAGTGTATCCGCCGGCAGGGAATTCAGTCGGTCGAGGGACCCCTTCATCTGCTCCGGGGTACCTTCGAACAGGCGTCCGCAGCCACCGCTGAACAGGGTGTCCCCACAGAACAGCAGCGGCGGGATACCAGCGGTAAAGAAGGCCAGATGGTCCAGGGTATGCCCAGGCACCGCCATCACCTCGAACAGGCGGCCCATGACGCGAAACTCGTCACCGTCACGCACGATCTCGTCGATGCCTGCGATCTCGGGGTTATCCGGCCCGATCACCCGGGGCGAATAGCGCTGGATCAGTTCGGCAACGCCGCCGGTGTGGTCATGGTGGTGATGGGTCAGCAGGATGCAGCCCAGGCTCAGCCCTTCACGTTCGAGAAAGCGCAGAACAGGCTCGGCGTCACCGGGATCCACGACGCAGACCTCTTGACTCGAATCCTGGCGCAGCAGCCAGATATAGTTGTCGCTAAAGGCTGGAATCGGTGTCACGCTTAACATGGTCGGCAGGGTCCTCGGAGCGAGCCTTGAGCGGGCAGCATCTAGCTGGGCGGCCGGCGCAGACTTCAGTAAACTTCGTTTTTTCGCCTTGCAAAATCAGACACTTTGGAGGCACAGGTCGACTATGTCAAATGCGTCGGAGCCGATGGAGCTCGCGTGCCTGGTGCGGCACGCTCGACGCTATTGGTCCAGTGACAGCGGATGCGCCGTGCGGCGTTCCGAACGAGCCTGCCTGGGTCCGCTGGCCGAACGCTGGTGCGGCCAGCACGGTCTTGAAATGTCACTGGCCGAGCCACTGGCCGACATGAGCGCGGTGCGCCACTGGATACGGTGGTCTCCGACCAGGGAGCTGGCGGAAAGTTCCAGCACGCTGGTTTGCCGTCCTGAGCGCTTGGCACTGCCCGACGGAGCGATGGACGTGGTGGTGCTCAATCACTTGCTGGAGGTGGTGTCCCACCCCCACCAGCTTCTGCAGGAGGCCGCCCGGGTGGTCTCGCCGCAGGGGCGACTGGTGCTGCTCGGCTGGTCCCCGCTGTCATCGTCGGGCTTGATGAGGGTTCGGCCTCGCCGCCGGCGGCAGCTGCCGGGGCAGGGCGTATGGCGAACGCCGCGGACGATGAAGGACTGGCTTCAGTTTGTCGACTTCGAGATCGAGCGGGTAGACTACTGCCGATTTCGCCTGCCGGGGCTCGCCGGTGGCAATGGCATGCTGGAGACCCTTGGCCGGCGCCACAACCTGCCCCTGGGCGATTGTTATATCATCCAGGCTCGCTGCCGCTCGCAGCTGGCCTGTACCCAGGGAAAACGCCCGCTGTTCGGCTTGCCGGTCGGTAACACCGCACTCGGCACCACCAGGCTCGAGCCCAGTGTGCGGCAGACCCCCAAGCAGAAGAAGGTAGCAATGCGTTGACCACTCCCGATTCACTCCCTGTCGTGACCATTTACACCGACGGGGGTTGCCGCGGCAATCCCGGACCCGGCGGCTGGGGAGCGCTGCTGGAAAGCGGGGATCACCGCAAGTCGCTCAAGGGCGCCGAGCGTGATACCACCAACAACCGAATGGAGCTGACCGCCGCGATCATGGCGCTGAAGACGCTCAAGCGCGAGTGTCACGTGGATCTCTGGACCGATTCGGAGTATCTGCGCAAGGGCATCACCGAATGGATCCATGGCTGGATCAAGCGTGGCTGGAAGACGGCTTCCAGGCAGCCGGTGAAGAATGCCGATCTGTGGCGCGAGCTGCATGAGCAGACACGCCGACACCAGGTCAGCTGGCATTGGGTCAAGGGGCACAGCGGCCACCCTGGAAACGAGGCCGCCGACGCCCTGGTCAACGAGGCCATCGACGAGTTGCTGGAAGGCGCCTGACGCCGTCGGCCCACACCCCACAGCCCATCCGACTTCAGGGACCCAGAATGCGACAGATTGTACTGGATACCGAGACCACCGGTATCGAGACTCGCGACGGCCACCGTCTCATCGAGATCGGCGCCGTGGAGATGATAAACCGGCGTCTGACCGGAAATTCCTACCATCAATACATCAATCCCGAGCGTGAGATCGATGCCGAGGCGATCGGTGTCCACGGCATCACCAATGAGCGGGTCGCCAATGAGCCGGTGTTCGCCGAGGTGGCGGCCGACTTCTGGGAGTTTATTCGCGGGGCCGAGCTGGTCATCCATAACGCGCCCTTCGATGTCGGCTTCATCGACCACGAATTCAAGCTGCTGAAGGCCACCCACCCCGAGCTATATGCAGGGCCCGTCAAGGATCACTGTCGTATCCTCGATACCCTGACCATGGCACGGGGACTGCACCCGGGGCAGCGCAACAGCCTCGACGCGCTTTGCAAGCGCTACGACATCGACAATGGTCACCGCGTGCTGCACGGGGCCTTGCTCGATGCCGAGATCCTGGCAGACGTCTATCTGGCGATGACCGGTGGGCAGACCGCCCTGACCCTGGATGCGGGCAACGACAGCGACCAGCAGGCGGCGGTGCCCGGCGAGCTTTCGGTGCGTCGGTTGTCATTGGAACCGGGGCGGTTGAGCGTGGTACGCCCGACAGAGCAGGAGATGGCGGCCCATCTGGCCAAGCTCGACAAGGTGCGTGGCAAGGCAGGAGAGTGTCGCTGGGACGACCTGGACCCTGCTTACGCCGGCCCCGGCAGCGCCACGCAGGACGGTGCCTGATGCTGCATCGGGAGCTGCCAAGAGGTGTCGAGTCAGGGCGTATCATTCGCCTGTCGAAAGGCTGTATGGCGCCTGGCCTGGACAATACGCCGCTGGGGCCGGTCGAGCCCTGGGATGAGCGTGTTCAGCCGTTGTGCTGGTGGTCGGACGAACCGGTGGGGCTGCGTCTTGAAGACAGCCCAGGCGCCGACTGGCCAGACGGCCGTAGCTGGCTGTCGAGGTTGCCCGAGTCATGGTACGGGCTGGTGTCAACGGCGCTGCAGGTGGGCGCCTGGATGGACAACCATCGCTTCTGCGGGCGTTGCGGCAGCCAAGCGAGGCGCCTGGAACACGAGTTTGCGATGCACTGCGACAATTGCGGCCATCGCAACTACCCGCGCATCTCGCCCTGTATCATCACCCTGGTGACCCACGGGGAGTCGCTGTTGCTGGCTCGTAGCCCGCGTTTTCCACCCGGACGCTATTCCACCCTGGCAGGATTCATCGAACCGGGAGAGTCGGCGGAGCAGGCGGTGCATCGCGAGGTCCACGAGGAGGTCGGTCTGAAGCTGGGGCGGCTGCGTTATATTCGCAGTCAGGCCTGGCCTTTTCCCCACTCCCTGATGCTGGGCTATCTGGTCGAGGCGGCAAGCCGACGCATCGTGATCGACGGCCACGAGATCGAAGACGCCGCCTGGTTCTCGCCACGGCAGCTACCGCAGTTGCCGCCGCTTTATTCGATCTCGCGGGAATTGATCGAGTTGCACCTGTCTGAGGTGCGTGACGGTCGGTCCTGACGGGCAGTCGCCGGGAGGAGCCACTGCCCATTTGAGCATCACTTCTCGGGAAACAGCTCGGTCAGGCGGGTCGCCAGCATGATATTGCCGGTCGCCTTGAGCTTGCCGGTCATGAAGGCTGTCATGCCGTTGATATCACCGGTCATGATGCCCTTGAGGGTGTCGCTGCTCATACTCAGGCTTACAGAGGGGTCGTCGTGCTCGCCCTGCTGGATGTCCAGTGCGCCATCGTCGATGACGACATAGTGATCCTCGGTATCGCTGAAATGGAACTGGAAGATCTCGTGCATGCCCTGGGCAGCGTCGGGATTGAAGCGAGAGCGTAGCGTATCGAGTGTCTGTGACATGAGAATTCCTTGCAGTTGTGTGAGTCGCTGTCAGGCAGCGTATTTCAAACGAATGTTTCAATCAAGGCCGGGCGCCGTTCAGGGCCTATGACCGTCAAGGTCCAGGTCTTTGCAGAATTGTGCCGGCTGACAGGGAGAGAGCGATGGAAGACTGGCTGGGTGAGATCCTGACCTTTTTTGTTCAGCTACTGCTGGTGGCAGGGGTCGTGCTGTTGGCGCTGATCGTGCTTGCCCGGGCCAAGGGTGGCGGCAGTGTACCCAGGGAGCAACTCAGGATCGAGGACCTGGGTCAGCGTCAGCGTCAGTGGCGTGAGCGTTTGATACACGCCAGGACAGGCACAGAAAAGCGGTCTCGCCTGCGCTGGCCGTGGCGTCGGGATACCAAGCCCAGGCAGGACGAAGGCGTGGCATCGAGCGCCACCACCTGGGTGATCGATTTTCATGGAAACCTCAAGGCCAGCGGCGTGGACCGCCTGGCTCGCGAAGTGTCCTTGCTGCTTGGTGTGGCTAAGGAAGGGGACGAGGTGGTCATTCGGCTGGAGAGCCCCGGAGGCCTGGTCCACACCTATGGGCAGGGTGCGGCGGAACTGCACCGGCTCACCGAGGGGGGCCTCAAGACCACGGTCTGCGTGGACAAGGTGGCGGCCAGCGGCGGCTACCTGATGGCGTGCAACGCACACCGCATCCTGGTGGCCCCGTTTGCGGTAATCGGCTCCATCGGGGTGGTGGCCCAGATCCCGAATGTCCACCGCCTGCTCAAGCGCCATGACGTCGATGTGGAGCTGGTGACCGCCGGGCGCTACAAGCGCACGCTCACCGTGCTGGGCGAAAACACCGAGGAAGGCAGAGACAAGCTGCAGGCGGACCTCGACGCCATCCATGCCAAGTTCAAGGACTACGTCGACCAGCGCCGCTCCGGCGTGGATATCGACGCCGTGTCCACCGGCGAGGTCTGGTACGGAGAAGAGGCCGTGTCCAGAGGGTTGGCGGATGAGGTCACCACCAGCGAGGCTTATCTCAGCAAGGCGATGGAACGTGGCAAGGTGCTGAGCCTGAGGCTTGCGGCGGTGCCATCACTGGCCGAGCGTCTTGGTTTTTCCGCCTCTGGCATGGTCGAGCAGGCGCTCGACCGGGTGGAAGAGCGTGTCGATGCGTCCGGCTGGGAGCATCGGTAGGCGAAGCGTGCGTCGCGGTTCATAACATTGGATCGCAATATTGGATCGCAATACTGCCTGACCTGAGCCGCCCCAGCTCCGCCTGCCCGTGTCGTTCTGTCCATCGAGCGAGCCCGATGCCCTCCAGCGAGGGCTATCGGGTACGAAGCGCCTGACCAGAGTCTGTGGTCGCGCTTCAGTCGTCGTTGGCTGCGTTCATCTTGACGATGGCGGCGATCATGATGCTCGCGCTGTCGCCTTGCAGCGAGTAGTAGATGGTCTGGGAGGAGCGCCGAGTACTGACCAGCTCGGCTCGCCTGAGGATGGCAAGGTGCTGGGATAGGGCCGACTGGCTCAGGCTCAGGCGTTGATTGAGCTCTGTCACGGACAGCTCGTTGCCTTCAAGTAGACACAGGATTCTTAGGCGATTGTCGTTGGCGATGGCTTTCAGCAGGCCGCTCGCTCTGTCTACCACGGCATCTCCACCCTCAAGCAGGCGGCCGGCAACACGTTGTGAGCTGTTCATCAGCACTCTCCCTTGCAGCGGTGACTGACACGAATTTCACCCGTTGGACGTCGTGGCGCTAGGCGCCACCCGAGATGGACGGCAATAGGGATCGAGGTGTTGTGCATGGATGGCTTGTCATCCTCATCGAAGAGATCCGCTAGTCGGATTCGGCGTATCCGGCTCCTCGGAATAGTGTTGGTCCGGGGCGCAGGACTCCTTTCATTTGGTCGCGGATGAAAGCCGAAGCCTTTCTTTCCGTTAGTGATTAAGAAACTTCTCAATAATAGCGCATTGTTGAAGTAAACGCGTCTTAAACGCGTGTTTGTGACCGTTTCGGCAGAATTAGATAATAAGTTTTTCAAAGTGTGTCCATCGCGTTGTTTCTTGTATTTGTATTTAGCAGACTGACAATATTGTGCAATATCAGGTTTCTCTAGGTATCCTGTATGGCACATCTGGTGCCTGGATCTGCAGTTATCTGATTTTGCCCGTCTACCCGGGGTGGCATGTGGGTAAAGGGGAAGGGGGCGAGCAAGGGAGTGCTGGCAAGGCGCAGGCTTGTCTCGTATAATTTCTGCCGCCAAATTTGCACCCCACGCGGTGGCGTGAGACTTATCGCCATACGGCTCGAAATCTTGCGCCATCCGGCTTGGAATTCTGAGCCATCCGGCTCGGCCCGGTCGGTGCGATTCGCGTCAGTCGTCGTGTGCCACTGAGCAGACGATGGCGAGTCGACGGCGAAACAGCACCAGGTATTGCTTGAGCAGGCATGCCGCAGCGCCCTCCAGAGGTATCGCAGCCGGGCGTGCCTGTACCCGTATTGTGTTTGTTCCCAGGGTTCCCTCACCCCTTGCGAAAAAGGAATCATGATGTTCACTCTGTCCTTCGAACAGCGCCGTCGTCTGCTGGCGTTGATGGTCGTTTTCCATATCGTCGTTATCGCCGCCAGCAACTACCTGGTCCAGTTGCCGTTTACGGTGTTTGGCTTGCACACGACCTGGGGCGCTTTCAGCTTTCCCTTCATCTTCCTGGCCACCGATCTGACGGTACGCCTGTTCGGCAAGGGGCCGGCGCGCGCCATCGTGATGCGCGTGATGCTGCCCGCACTGGTGGTGTCGTACGTTGTCTCGGTGGTCTTCCCGCAGGGCGGCTTCGCTGGCCTTGCCGCCTTCGATGGTTTCGATCTGTTCGTCGCCCGGATCGCACTGGCCAGTTTCATGGCCTACCTGCTTGGACAATTGCTCGACGTGCAGGTCTTCGACCGGCTCCGGCGACTCAAGCACTGGTGGGTGGCGCCGGCGGCTTCGACCCTGGTCGGTAATCTGGTGGATACCGTGGCGTTCTTCTCCATCGCCTTCGAGGCTGGCCCTGACCCGTTCATGGCGCAGCATTGGCCAGAAATCGCAGCGGTCGACTACGCCATCAAGCTCGCGATCAGTCTGGTCTTTTTCCTGCCCCTGTACGGCGTGCTGCTGCGTTATCTGAGCCAGCGACTGGTGGCGGTGACCGGCAGTCAGGACGTCTGGCCGGAGCAGGTCGCTCGGGGAGAGGGACGCTGATAAGGGCCTCGATCCCCGGCGGTTGAGCCTGCTGGGCCGGTGTTACGATCTGGTTCTGCTCTGGTCCCGATCTAGCCCCGCCCTGGTTTGCTCTGGCTGTGCTTGCTGCCTGGCTCCGCGCCCCGCCTGGCACGTTCAGTACTATGCTGGTGTCGTGAAGCACGACGTTCTACCGGCTCTCTACCAACCTTCGATCGCTCAAAGGAGTGCAGCTATGACGGTTTCCCTGGAATATACGGACAGTGGTGGTCAGGGAGAGCCATTGGTCATCGTTCATGGCCTGCTGGGTAGCGCCGACAACTGGCGCTCCCATGTCAAACAGTGGTCGGGCGAGCGCCGTGTGATCGCCCTGGATCTTCGCAATCATGGCCGTTCTCCTCATGCCGAGGGTATGGACTATGCCCAGATGGCCGAGGACGTGGCAGCGGTGATGGACCGCTGCGGCGTCACCAGAGGGCACCTGCTTGGCCACTCCATGGGCGGCAAGGTGGTGATGACCCTGGCCAGGCTGCATCCTGAGCTGGTGGCGTCGCTGATCGTTGCCGATATCGCGCCGGTCGCCTATGAACACCGGCACGATAGCGTCTTCAGCGCACTGCGGCGTGTCGAGCAGGGTGAGCCCACCGACCGGCGAGAGGCCGATGCCTTGATGGCTGAGGTGATCGACGACAAGCCCACCCGCATGTTTCTGGCTACCAATCTGGTGCGCGGCGACGATCGCGTACTACGCCTAAGGGTCAATCTCGATGCGATCGAAGCCGGCTACGGCCAGATCATGGCACCGCCCGGTGGCGAAGGAAGCATCGATGTGCCGACGCTGGTGTTGCGCGGTAGTCGCTCCGACTACGTCGCCGATGACCTGCTTGAGTCGCTGCGCGCCGTCCTGCCCAGGGCCGAAGTCAAGACCCTGGACGCTGGTCACTGGCTTCACACCGAGCGGGCGCAGGAGTTTCAGGAGCAAGTGGCCGAGTTTCTGGCCTCTCTGGAAAACTAGCCACTGCAATCAAGGCGCCGGTGATTGGCCGGGGGCCTTGCCCAGGCGCCAGTGATGAGCCGGGGTCCATGCCCAGGCGTCTGTGGTTTAGCCGGGGTGCTTGCCCAGGCGCCAGTGATGAGCCGGGGTCCATGCCCAGGCGTCTGTGGTTTAGCCGGGGTGCTTGCCCAGGCGCCAGTGATTAGCCGGGGTCCTTGCCCAGGCGCCAGTGATGAGCCGGGGTCCATGCCTAGGCGTCTGTGGTTTAGCCGGGGCGCCGCTGATTAGTCGGGGTCCTTGCCCAGGCGTCTGTGGTTTAGCCGGGGTCCTTGCCCAGGCGCGAGATCGGGGTCAAGCGTTCGACGATCTGCTGGTCATGTAGATAGCGCTCCAGGCGACGATAGCGGCCGTGGTCCATGGCGCCGGGGCGCAGGCTGAGTCGGCGCCTGATGTCGGGCCAGGCCTCGGCATTGGCGGGGCTGTCCATGGTCGGCTCGAGTCGAGTCATGATCTCCCAGCTCGCGGCGGGATGGTCGATGATCCAGCGCGTGGCGTCTTCCAGTGCGTCGACGAAGGCGCGAATGGCGTCCTTCTGTGCCTGAAAGTGGTCCTGGTTGGCCACGACGACCAGGCCGTCGTGCACCGGGATACCCAGTGTCTCGGTCGGCATGGCGCGGGTAGCGATGCCGAGGTCGGCGAGCTCTCGCGGCAGGGACAGTGCCGCGCCGCCGATAAAGGCATCGATCCAGCCTTCGTTCATCGCGCGTATCACGCTGAAGTGCACGTCCTTGGCCTCGACATGGGATAGGTTCAACCCTTCGTGTTGAAGGATGGCCCTGAGCAAGACGTCTTGTCCCGAGCGCTGCGCGTAGCCGATCCGGTGATCGATCAGTCCCAGCACCGAGTCGATGTCCGCATCTTCGCGTACCAGCAGCGCCGACAGTGGCAATTCGCTCAAGGTGGCAACCCTGATGATGGGGCGCCCCTGGTCCACCAGTCGGTGCAAGGTCAGCTGGTCGGTCAGCGCCAGATCCGCCTGGGATGCCGCCACCAGCTTGGCAGGTACGTCGGGATCGGCGGGCGTCTGCAGCACGACGTTCAGTCCGCGCCGCGAGAACAGCCCCCTCTCTTGAGCCACCAGCAAGGCAGCGTGCTGGGGCCCGGGTGACCATTCCAGCACCACAGTCAGCTCGGTGACCGGCGGCGGCGCGATCGGATCGGCAGGAGCCGCTGTGGCCGACGGTGCCACCGGCATCGCGGGCGTGTCGATACCGGGTCCACCAGGCAATCCACGGTAGCGCTCGAGGATATCGCGCACCACCGTTGCTTCGGCGCTTGTGGGGGGCGTTCCGTCGACCGAAGAAGTCTCGACCTGTTGCTCCTGGGCGAGGGGAGGCGTTGCCTGTTGCTGCGCTGCGGCTTCAGCGGGCGCCTCCGGCTCGGCCAGGGCAGGGGACAACGCGCCGAGGCTTGCCAGCAGCAAGCTCAAGCCCGCAAGCCGGATTAGCCGGTGTTGCCTGGGCGACGACTTGGGCATCAACAATCTCCATGGGTCAGGCATTCGTACCAGCGCGCTAGTGTATCCAAGGGCGAGCTTCGTTCACCAGCGGCATCCATCAACATCCTGGTAATTCGAAGTGCGCTCGATGAATCACGTTACACTCGACAGATCGCGGCGTGGGGCCGGGCGTGAGACAATCACGATGAACGTTGCAAGGGATGCGCATGGATTCGATCAATAGTCTCTTTCTTCTGTGTGGAACGCTGATTGCGCTGAGTGTGCTGGCCAGTCGGCTGTCCGCTCTGGCCGGTGTGCCACTGCTGGTGCTGTTCCTGATACTCGGCATGCTGGCGGGTGAAGACGGCCTGCTGGGTATCGACTTCGACAACTACTCGCTGGCCTTTGTCATCGGCCATCTCGCCCTGGCGATGATCCTGCTGGATGGTGGCCTGAGGACACGGCTCAAGACCTTTCGTGTCGGTTTCAAACCGGCCCTGGGGCTCGCTACCGTCGGGGTCTTCATCACCAGCGGTCTGGTCGGTCTGCTGGCGATGTGGGTCTTCGATCTATCGTTGCTGCAGGGCCTGCTGGTCGGGGCCATCGTCGGTTCTACCGACGCTGCGGCGGTCTTCTCGATGCTCAGTGGCAGAGGGCTCAACCTCAATGAACGGGTCGGCGCCACCCTGGAAATCGAGTCCGGTACCAACGATCCCATGGCGATCTTTCTCACCCTGGTGCTGGTCGAGGCGCTGGTGGGGGACCTCGGTGGCCCCCTGGACATGCTGCTGTTCTTCGTTCAGCAGTTCGCCATGGCCATCGCCATCGGGCTTGGCGCGGGCTGGCTGATCGGTCGCTTGCTGCGCTATGTGGATCTTGCGCCGGGCCTATACTCACTGCTGGCCCTGGCGTTGGGGTTCTGCGTCTTTGGCTTGACCAGTGCCCTGGGGGGCAGTGGCTTCCTGGCGATTTATCTGGCCGGATTGATGATCGGCAATCAACCGGGGCGGCACCTCAACTTCATCTTGCCGGTGCATGACGGACTGGCCTGGCTAAGTCAGATCGGGCTATTTCTGGTGCTTGGCTTGCTGGTGACACCTTCGGCACTGCTGGAGGTGCTGTTGCCTGCATCGGTGGTGGCCCTGGCGCTGATCTTCGTGGCGCGTCCGTTGGCGGTGGTACTGACGCTCAAGCCGTTCTTCCATTTCCGCTGGCGCGAGGTGGGATTCATTTCCTGGGTGGGACTTCGTGGTGCGGTGCCCATCGTGCTGGCGATCTTTCCTGTCATCGGGGGCGTCGAGCAAGCCGGCCTCTACTTCAATGTGGCCTTCGCAGTGGTGTTGCTGTCGCTGTTGATCCAGGGCGGAAGCTTGCCCTGGATGGCACGCCGCATGAAGGTCATGGTGCCGGACAGTGCCACTCCCAATCATCGGGGGCCACTTGGCATCCTGCCTGAAAACGACTTCGAGATGTTCGTCTACAAGGTCGAAAATGCCGATCTCGAGGACATCCCGATTCGGCTGCTGCGCTTTCCCTCAGGTGCCTTGATCTCTGCCCTGTTCCGCCAGCACGTGATGCTGCACCCCAAGGGCAGTACACAGTTGCGCATCGACGACATCATCTGTGTCATCGGCAAGAGCGACGATCTGCCAGCATTGAACCGGCTGTTCAACGGCGATGCCAAGCATCGCCAGCAGCGCGCCTTCTTCGGCACCTTTACCCTGGATGCGGATGCCAGGATGGGCGATGTGGCCGATGCCTATGCGTTGACCCTGAGCCCCGGCGAGGCCTCGCTGACACTGGGTGAATTCATGGGACTACGCTTGGGCGGGCATCCGGTGGTAGGCGACGACGTCGACTGGCATGGCATCCACTGGGTGGTGAGCGAGATGGAAGGCAACCATATCACCCGTGTGGGTCTGCGCCTCTACTGAGGCGCAGCGTTCCAGTATCGGAAAGAATCGAGCGGAAAGCATCGAGCGGAAATAACCGGGCGGAAATTATCGAGCGGGGTCGGTCGAGAAAGCCCCTTGCAAAAATGTCCTGGAAGACCCCGTCAGGGCACCAGCAACTTGAACTGCAGCGAAAATTGGTCTTCGGGCACGGCGTAGTCGTCGGCGAAGTTGTGCTCATACAGACCACTGATCTGCAGCGGGGAGTCTCCCAGCTTTACCAGTTTGCTGAGTCGGCCACCCACGGGCAGGCTGCTCCAGTCGCTGTGCTCCCAGTCGTAGGTGATGTTCATCTCCGAAGTGCCCACTGACCAGCCCTGGCCGAGCCCGAGATTGATGATGGGCTGCAGGATGCTCAGGTTGACGTCCTCGCGATCGTCCTCACCGGCGACACTGAAGATGTTCTGGTTGAAGGCGCCATACAGGAAGGAGCCCCGCGAGGCCGCAAACCCGACCGCCGGACCCAGACCCCACTGTTCGGCGCCACGATGCTCACCGCCGGTCGGCAGAAGGGCGACCACACCGAAGCCAGAACGACCCCAGGAGTGTTCGAAGGTGGTGAGGTCGAACACCGTAGAATCGCTAAGGCCGGTGGAACCGCCGGGATCCTCGGTCAGTGAGGGCACCGTCAGGCGAAAGATGTGCTGGTGGCCCGCCAGCCGGTAGGGCAGCGCCGTTCTGAACTGGACGATGTTCTGTGAATCATTGGTGCCGTGGACTTCCGGGCTCCAGGAATTCTGTAGCTGGAAGTTCATCAGTGGCGCAGTGGGGTCGGAGGCGGCCTGTCCGAGTTCCTGCTCGGCCAGGACTCCGGGGCTGATCGCCAGTGTGCCGATCAGCAGCGCGGCACCAACGGATCTGCTGGCTAACGGAACGTTCACCCTCAGGCCATTCTGTTCGCAGAGCTCGCCGCCCCGAATCCTGACTCTTCCCTGATGCATCCCGACATTCCCCCAGCCGATGAGAGAGCCCCTGCAATGCGGGCTCGATTGCTATTTCGGCATAGTGTAGTCGGTCTTGCATGTAATATGCGTTTTTGTGCTTATCTGCCGGCGGTTAGATCGGCAGGGTCCTTGTTGCCAACCGTCCCCCGGACAAACCTGTCCCGGGATTTACCAGGCCCCCTGGTCGATCATGGCATTGGCGACGCGCCTGAATCCCGCAATGTTGGCGCCCAGCACCAGGTTGTGGGGCTCGCCGAATTCCTCTGCGGTGGACGCACAGCAGCGATGGATATTGGCCATGATCGCCTGGAGGTGGGCATCGACCTTCTCCAGCGGCCAGATCTGCATGCTGGCGTTCTGCGCCATTTCCAGTTGACTGGTGGAGACGCCGCCGGCGTTGGCCGCCTTGCCGGGGGCGTAGGCGATGCGGGCCTCCAGCAGACGGTCCACCGCCAACGGCAGGGTCGGCAGGTTGGCCCCCTCGCATAGACACTCGAGCCCATTGGCGAGCATCGCCTCGGCGTCGGCCAGGGTGACCTCGCCCTGGGTCGCGCAGGGAAAGGCGACCTGGCCAGGGATGCGCCAGACGGCGTGGCCGTCGGCGGGGTAGTCGTCCAGCGCAATGAAGCGGGCCCGGGGGTGATCCTTCAGGTAGCCCTCAAGCGAGACGCGCTCGACCTCCTTCAAGCGCTTGAGAGCCTCCAGATCGATGCCGTCCGGGTCGTGGAGGCAGCCACCGGAATCGCTGCAGGTGACCGGCAGGGCATCCAGCTGATGAAGCTTCTCGATGGTATAGATGGCGACATTGCCTGCGCCGGAGACCAGGCAGGTCTTGCCGCGCAGTTCTTCACCCCGGGCTGCCAGCATGTGCTGGGCAAAGTAGGCGGCGCCATAGCCGGTGGCCTCCTTGCGGCCCAGCGATCCGCCCCAGTCCAGCCCCTTGCCGGTAATCACCCCTTCGTGACGTCGCGTCAGTCGCTTGTACTGGCCATAGAGGTAGCCGATCTCTCTGGCGCCGACGCCGATATCGCCCGCAGGGACATCCACGGTGGGCCCAAGATGATCCACCAGTTGGGTCATGAACGCCTGGCAGAAGCGCATGATTTCCCCGTCGGAGCGTCCGCGCGGGTCGAAGTTGGCGCCGCCCTTGGCGCCACCGAGCGCGAGTCCGGTCAGAGCGTTCTTGAAGATCTGCTCGAACCCGAGAAACTTGATGATGCTGGCGTTGACGCTGGGGTGAAAGCGAAGGCCCCCCTTGTAGGGGCCGAGAGCCGAGTTGAACTGGACACGGTACCCCTTGTTGACCTGGATCTTGCCGTTGTCGTCGGTCCAGCAGACGCGAAACATCAGCTGGCGCTCGGGCTCCACCAGTCGCTCGATGATGGCGTGCTCGAGGTAGCAGGCGTCTGACTCCAGCAGGGGCCTCAGGGACGCCAGGATCTTCTCTGCAGCGGCATAGAACTCCGCCTGGGCGGGACTGGTGGCTTTCAGCCCTTCCAGAGTGTTGTGCAGGTAATCCACGGCCGCGTCTCCTTTCTTGAGGCTTCCTTCGGCGTTGTGCCGTCGCTGGCTCGTTCACTATAGGAGTGGGGCGGCTTGTCAGACAGCAGGATGCGCTTTATGGCGAATTCCAGATGCGTCTGACGTCGGCCGTAGTCAAACACCGTGACAAACGGCATCATTCAGACGATAGGGCGATGGTCGCCCAGCAGCTTTTCATGAAAAGGTCAGGCTCGATGAAACGATCCTATTTTCCCGTGGTACTGACGCTATTGCTGGCCGTCGCGCTGGGGGGCTGTGACGAGACACCCACCGGGCGTAGCCAGCTTGCCTTGGTGCCTGGCTTCGTGATGAGCGACATGGGGGGTGACGCCTTTGAGCAGATGCGAAGCCAGCTACCGCTTTCCACCGATGCCGCCATCAAGGCCGAGGTCCAATGTGTCAGCGACGCCTTGATCAAGTCGGCGCGGCTCGTCTATCCCAAGGTCGAGATGCCTGACGACTGGCAGGTGGTCGTGTTCGACAATCCCTCGCCAAATGCCTTTGCCTTGCCGGGAGGGCGCATTGGCGTGCACTCGGGGCTGTTGCAGGTCGCTCAGACGCCCGCCCAGCTGGCCGCGGTGGTCGGTCACGAGATCGCCCATGTGCTCGCCGACCACGGCAACGAGCGATTGACCCAGCAGTTGGGCATCAAGGCCGTGCTGCTGGTGGTAGGACTGATGAGCGAGGGCGACGTGGGGCAGGAACCCTTGCTCCAGGCGCTGGGCATCGGCAGCCAGCTCGGCATCGCCTTGCCGTTCAGCCGTGCCCATGAGTCCGAAGCCGACGTGATGGGGCTGGCCATCATGGCGCGCGCCGGATTCGATCCCGGCGAGAGCGTCGCCCTCTGGCGCAATATGGCATCGGTTGGCGGTGATCAACCGCCGGAGATCCTGTCCACCCATCCGGGGCATCAGTCACGTATCGAAGGGTTGCGTGCCGAGATGGTGCAGGCCAAGGAGGTTTACAGAGGCGTTTCGCCCAGCCGCTGCTAGGGCTTGTCTGAAAAGTGCCTGCGCTCGCTAATACGGCGTTAAAAATCAGATCAACAGGTGGGTCAGACGTTGGTGGGCGTTCGACCGAGCTTGTCTTCAAAGGCCAGGGCCGCGGCGGCGGCCCTGGCTTCGTCCTGTCCATCGTGGCGAGAGACCACCCGCCGTGAGGCGTTGGGAGAGGAATCCGAAAATGCCACCACCGCCCAGCGAGTGCGCTTCATCGTTCTTGTCTGATAACTCTCCACACGATAATGCTTCATGTCCATCCATCTCGGCATAGTTCACGGGTATGACCCTGATTGCCGACGTAAAGTTCGAAAGCCTCACCAATTAGAGCAGCTCGATCGTAAAGGCTTCTATCTTGCCGCCAAAGGCGAAAGGGCGTCGCTCTGCGTAGTGGCGTGAGACGGAGGAGCCCAGATCGCGGCCCACGTCGAAGGTCTCGCTGGCGCTGAAGGCCAGGGGAACCGTCGCGGGCACCTGACCTTCCGCCGCGGTTTGCCCATCCACCTCGATCGTCACCTGCGCCGCTTTCCCGGGCACCGGGATCCGGGTGGTGATGACGATGTCGTGGCTGCCCGGGGCCAGGGCGGCTGTGTGAATGCGGGTATTCTCCATCAGCAGCATATTGTACTCGTAGGTCAGCCTGCCCTGATCAAGATAGACGCTGAGCCCGCCGCCGGCACCTCCGATGGCATACAGCACGCCCTCGGCATCGCCCTGGCCGGTGTCGATACGCAGGCTGGCCCGGGTGCTCTGGCGACCAACGCCGGGGGCCGAAAATTCCGGCATGCGTTGAGTTGTCTGGGTAAAGGTCCAGTGATCGTAGCGCGTCTTGACCCGGTCCTCGGGGTGGACGCGAAGCCAGTTGCCCGCACCGGTGGGGAAGGCCTTGTTGTCCTCGGCGATATCCATGAAGCGTTGTTTCATCATGGCCAGTCGCTCAGGCTGAGCGTGGGCCAGATCTCTGGCCTGGGAAAAATCGCTTCGCAGGTCGTAGAGTTCCCACACATCTTCGGCGGAATCCCAGTCGGCGATCCGCTGTGCCGCGCTCGAGGTATCCCAGGGAACCAGCGGGCCAAAGGTACCGGCAAAGTAGCCATCCAGGTAGAGCCCTCGACTGCCGTTATTGTCGAAGAACTGGTGGTGCTTGCGTCCGGGGGCATCGGCGTCGTCGAAGGTGTAGGCCAGGCTGATACCGTCCATCGGCATCTGCGGGTAGCCGTTGACGACGTCCGGCAGCGGGATGTCCAGAATGTCGTAGAGGGTCGGGGCAATATCCACCACGTGGTGGAACTGGTGACGTACCTGCTCATCCGGTGCGATATGGCCGGGCCAGGAGATGACCATGGGGTTGCGGGTCCCGCCGAAATAGGCACCGAGCAGCTTGGTGCCCTTGAAGGGAGTGCTGCCCGCCCAGGCCCAGCCGGCGTGGTACATGTTTTCGGTCTGGGGGCTGCCGAGAACATCGAGGCCGCCCATGCGATCCAGTACCTCTAGCTGCTGGGCGACACTGCTGCCGATATTGTTCTGGGCCAGCAGTTCGCTGATCGAGCCGTGCTGGCCTTCGGCACTGGAGCCATTGTCGCCGACGATGTAGATGACCAGGGTATTGTCTCTGAGCCCCATTTCCGCCATGCCCTCGAGCAGTCGCTCGACCTGGCTGTCGGTGTGCTCCACGAAGCCGGCGTAGATTTCCATCAGGCGAGTCTGGAAGTCGCGCTGGCTCTCGGGAATCTCGTCCCACCCTTGCAGGCTGTCGTCGCGTGGCGTGAGTTCTGTGCCCGGCGGAATGATGCCCATCTCGAGCTGTCGCTGGTGGGTGCGCACGCGGTAGGCATCCCAGCCATCGTCGAACTGGCCGTCGTAGCGATCGGCCCATTGCGGTGCAACGTGATGGGGGCCGTGGGCCCCACCCGGCGCCCAGTACATGAAAAACGGCTTGTCCGGATCGAAGGCCCGGTAGTCGGCGAGCCACGCGAGCGCCTGGTCGGTCAGGTCCTCGGTCAGGTGGTAGTCGGGATCGTCTTCGGGGGGCTCGACATGCAGGGTGTCCACGGTCAGGCGTGGCTCCCACTGAGACGTCTCGCCCCCCAGAAAGCCGTAGAAGTGCTCGAAACCATAGGCGGTAGGCCAGCGATCCTTGGGGCCGATCGCTGTCGTCTCGACCGCCGGGGTGTTGTGCCACTTGCCGAAGGCGGCGGTGTGGTAGCCGTACTGCTTGAGCACCTCGGCCATGGTGGCGGCATTCTTCGGAATCACGCCGGTATAGCCGTCGAAGGCCACCGCCCGTTCGGCAATGGTACCGGAGCCCACCCGGGTATGATTGCGACCGGTCAGCAGGGACGCCCGCGTGGGAGAGCAGATGGACGTGGTATGAAAGCCGGTGTACTCGATGCCTTCATCGGCCAGGCGCGACAGCGCTGGCATCCTGATCTCGCCACCGAAGACCTCGGACACCCCGAAGCCCACATCGTCCAGCATGACGATCAGAACATTGGGGGCGTCTTGCGGCAGGTGGGACGGCTGGTCCGGCCACTGCATGGTGGCGTCCTGGAGGCGAGGTGGTACATCGCTCGGCATGGGGGCGGGGGCGAAGGGTAATAACGCTCCGTCCGTCTCGGGCCGACCGGTCTCGGGCTGGCTTGCCCCAACCGGGCCCGATACGGGAGAGAGCAGCACCAGGCCGGCGAGGACGCCGACCATGACTTGCATGGACCTTTGCATGGACCTCTGCATGACATACCTTCCTCGATAGCGGATTGCTGCGCATGGAAACGCTGGCTCGTCGGGCGTGTCCCTGGCGACAATCGTTGCTGTGTTTCGGTGGCGACTCGTTCCGAAATTATGGGTCACTCATCACAGCAGGCCGAGCTATCGGCGGCGATAACACTGAGGAGAGATGTCGCGGCGTTATCTGGGGTGATTGACCCCGGTCAGGATTGCCGCATGGTCCTGGCAGGGGCATGGCTTATGCCGGGCATAGCGCTATTTGGGGCTGCGTCTTGGGTCAGCCCCGTTCTGCTTTATGGCTGTGTTCAAGACCGGCGGTCGGCTCATCTCGTGGGTCTTCTCCAGCCAAGTATTCAGGGTCCTCCAGTGGCTCGCCCGCTTCGTTCTGCAGCTGCAGATCGTAGGCGGACTGGAGGCCCGGAGGATCCTCCACCTCTTCATCGCCCACCTGATGAATATGGCCTGGGTACAAGGGCGACAGCAGGGCAACCAGGATGCCGATTGACGCGAAGATGGCGAACCCCTCGGCATAGCTGAAGACATTGAGCAGAGCGCCGATGACCGGCGAGCCGGTGGCCTGGCCAAGCGACACGGCCATGAAAGGCAGCACCGGCCCCATCGCCAGGCGCCCGGGCAGCAGGCGAATGCCGGTCATCAGGTAAAGACCCGTCAAGCTCATGTAGGCGAGGCCAAAGACCAGAGCGGAGAATGCCGCCAGCACGGGTTGGGCGGGGCTGGCGGCAAGCAATGCCAGGCTTGCCGCCAGCATGGTCAGCATCAAGGCCTGGGTGATGGGCGGATTGTTGCGGTCGGCCAGATCCGCCACCACCGCACCGCCGAGACCGGCGATGCCGACGGCGAGCCACAGCCACCCCGTGGCGCTTGGCGACAGACCGCCAAGGGTCACCACCAGGTCCGGAGCAAAGATCCAGTAGGCTGCCGAGATGAAGCCCATCGCGTAGGAAAACAGGGTGAGCCTCACGAGCCGTGACCACGGCAGTTCACGCAATGCAGGTGGGTCGGCGGCGTTGGAAGGCGTGATGCGCGACACCGAGGGTAGGTACAGCCAGGTAGCGCACACGCCGATGACCGTCAGCAGGGCGAAGGACAGATAGGCCAGTCGCCAGGCGTCCGCCATGAACAGTACCGTTGGCACGGCGACGATCACGCCGATACTGGTTCCCGCATTCATGACCGAACTGACACGAGCATGCAGTGAGCGTCTCACCAGCGCCTGCATCCCGGCGGTGAGTGCGGGCATCATCAGGCCGGTACAGATGCCGCAGGCGAACACCCCGATGCTGAGCATGGTCGCATCGGCCGCACGGCTGATCAGTGCCAGGCCGACGATACCGAAAAGCCCGGACAGTACCGCTGCGTAGCGGGCACCAAGACGATCGGTGGCGTAAGGCGCCACCGCCGTGGACAGCAGGAAGCTGATCAGGGGAAGGGCGCCGATGATGCCGATGGCATCAGGCGTCAGCGACAGCTCATCGCGAATCTGGGGGACAAACAGGCCGAAGGCAAAACGGGCGAGTCCGTAGCTGATGGCGACCAGGGCCGCGCCGAAAACCGCAAAACCGGTGCTGGAAAGAGACCTCATGCTAGCTCCTCCGACATGCACGTTGCGCCACCTGTAGTTATCTGGCGCCTTGATGCATCGTGTCTGGTTCGTCCCTGTCGTGCTGCCTGGAGCAACAGATGCAAGCAGGGTGCACGATTTGCGGCGTTGTCGCCAATCCATCAACGACAATCGGTGACCTTTTCACGACAACCGGTGAACAGACCTTGCTGCTGGGGCTGGTGTGCAGAACCAGATGTGCAGTCACTGGTGTGAAGAACCATGGCGGGGCAGCGCCTCGAGACCGTCGAAGGATTGGCGTGCCGAAAGGCAGGGAGCTGTTGAAGGAAGAGGGAAGAGGGAAAAAACGAAGAAGGGGATCAGTCTGTCGACTGATCCCCTTCTGGATTCGAGGTGGCGGAGGGACAGGGATTCGAACCCTGGAAGGGCGTTAACCCTTGCCGGTTTTCAAGACCGGTGCATTCAACCGCTCTGCCATCCCTCCGGCTCACGGCGGTGTACTTTACCAGCTTTTCTCCCCACGTCAACACTTGTGTGCGATCAATGTCTTACGCGATAGAGCGACACCCCTCCCTGATGCCTTCAAGGGAGCTGTTGCAATAGGGTGACTGCGCAAAAATTGTGCAGCTAAGCAATTTTTTGTCGCCGATAGGAAACAGTGTTCGCGCCGCCCATGGCGGGCCCATGGGCCAGTCTGATCGCTTGAATGGCGTTGAAACCCCGTCGCCAGGCGGCTTGCGTCGGGAACTTGCTGGGGGCATGCTGTGTCGAATGCATGTCAACCAACAGGGAGCTCTGGATACATGGCTTATCAAGAGTCACAGGTGAATCGTCAGACCCAGACGCAGGTCGCTGCGACGAACAAGGTTCTGCGCAACACCTACGGCTTGCTGGCGATGACACTACTGTTCTCTGCCATCACCGCAGGGGCCGCCGTGGCCCTCGGTGTACAGCAGATGAACATTCTGGTGTTCTTCATCGGCGCCTACGGCCTGATGTTCCTGGTCCACAAGACCGCCAACTCGGCCCTCGGCCTGCTGGCGACCTTTGCCTTCACTGGCTTCATGGGCTTCACCCTCGGCCCGATCCTGAGCGCCTATCTGACGCTGTCCAACGGTCCCGAGCTGATCATGACCGCACTGGGCATGACCGGCCTGACCTTCTTTGGTCTGTCAGCGGTGGCGTTGATCACTCGCAAGGACTTCAGCTTCCTGGCGAACTTCATGATGGCTGGCGCCATCGTGCTGATCCTGGCCATGGTGGCGGCGTTGATCTTCAACATTCCGTCGCTGTCGCTGATGGTATCGGCTGGCTTCGTGCTGTTCTCCTCCGCGGCGATCCTGTACCAGACCAGCGAGATCGTGCACCGTGCCGGCGAGACCAACTACATCCTCGCCACCATCACTCTCTATGTGTCGATCTACAACCTGTTCATCAGCCTGCTGTCGCTGCTGGGCGTGGTAAGCCAGGACTGATCGTCGCAAGACGTTCTGGCACAACTGTCGTACACTGTCGGCCCCGCCTTGGCGGGGCCGACGTGTTTTTGATGACCCGCTTTGTTCAACTCCCGACGTTGGCGGGAGCCAAGGGAATACCATGCGTTATGCCATCCTGCTGCTGGGTGCCCCCTACAGCCATCAGGCCGCACACAGCGCGCTGCGCTTCGCCCGTGCGGTGATCGCCCGCGGTCACCACCTGGAGGCCGTCTTCTTCTATCGCGATGGCGTTCACAACGCCGCGCGCCTGGCATCGCCGCCCCAGGACGAGCCTCATCTGGTCGACGGCTGGACCACGCTGAACCAGGAGCATGGCGTGCGTCTCGAGGTGTGCATCGCCGCCGCACTGCGCCGAGGCATCGTCGACGCCGACGAGGCGGCCAGGCACGGCAAGCAAGGCCACAGCGTCCAGGCGCCGTTCGAGCTGACCGGCCTCGGCCAGCTGGTGGACCTGGGCCTCGAGTGTGACAGGCTGGTAACCTTTGGTGCCTGAACAACACCGAGCTGCTGCCGACTGCCGCCAGGCAATGGGTCCCGAGCAGGGCAACGCTGAACCGAGAAGAGTGAAAGGTCGATGATTGAGGAACCCAACGACGATTCGGGGGATCTGCTGGTGATTCTTCGTCATGGCCCCCATGGCACCAGCTACCTGAAAGAAGGTCTCGACACGGCGCTGGTGGCCGCCGCCTTCGGACGCCGGGTATCCCTGTTGTTCCTGGCCAGTGGCGTGGCGGCACTGGTGCCGGGGCAGGGCGCCGGCCCGCTGGGGCAGAAGGGCACCCAGCCGACGCTGGCCATGCTCGAGATGTACGACATCGACCGGCTGTTCGTGGATGGGGCAGGACTTGCCGAGTTGGGCGTGGCGCCCGAGACGCTGACGCCGGATGCCATTGTCATCGAGGGTGACGCCATTGCCGCCCTGATGGCGGAGCACGCATTGGTGCTGACCTTCTGAATCGGCGTCACAGACGACTCCAGACCGCGTCTCTGTCGGGGCTCGCTCCCGCCAGGTTTTACCCATCGACGTCAGCCACTGGACTCACCCACGACCACTACCAGGAATCGGGATGATACTGCACACCCTCAATCGTTCACCGCTGGAGTCGACGGTCTATCGGCAGGCGCTACGGGCGTTGGCAGAAGACGACAAGCTGTTATTGATCGAAGACGCCGTGCTTGGCGCTCTGCCGGCCCAGCAGGCGCTGTGGTCGTCTCTGCCCGGTCGTCTACTGGCGCTGGCCGAAGATCTCGAGGCGCGCGGCTTGAGCGAACACTGTGCCACCGGCATCGAAGTCGTCGACGTGGACGGTTTTGTCAGGCTCACCGAAGAGGCCGATAAAGTGGTCAGCTGGTACTGAGGTAACACGATGGCAAGCACTGAAACTGCACGAACCCTGGAACTCGGCCAGGCCTCCGTCCCCCTGGACCCGGAAGGCTATCTGATCAATCTCGATGACTGGAGTCCCGCCGTCGCCGAGGCGCTGGCGGCGGAAGAGGGCATCACCCTCGGCGACGAACACTGGCAGGTGATCGACGTCCTGCGAGACTTCTATGCGCGCTTCGAGCAGGCTCCGGCCATGCGCCCGCTGGTCAAGGCGGTGGGCCAGGCGCTGGGCAAGGACAAGGGGAGCTCGCTGTACCTGATGAAGCTGTTCCCCGGCAGCCCCCCCAAGCTGGGCGCCCGTTTGGCGGGCCTGCCCAAACCAACCAACTGCCTGTAGACGTGCGGCGTTGAACTTTCTCGCCCACGCCTGGCTCGCCCGTGCCGGTGACGACGACTTTCTGCTCGGCAACCTGATCGCCGACGGCGTCAAGGGGCGCGATCTCGGCCAGTGGCCCGAAGGCGTCGCAGCAGGCATACAGCATCACCGGCGGGTGGACGCCTTCGTCGATCGTCATCCCTCGGTACTTGCCGCTCGACGTCGGGCACCTGCGGCGAGTCGTCGTGTGGCCGGTATTGCCCTGGATCTGATGTGGGACCACTTTCTCGCTCGGGATCTGGCTACCAGCGACCCACACGAGCGCGAGGTCGTGATCGAGCGATGCTATCGACTGTTCGAGTACCACGGCGCACCGCAGCGGCTGGCCACCATGGTGCCGGTACTGGTGCGTGAGGACTGGCTGCGTCGCTACGCCAGCCTCGCCTTCACCTGCCGTGCCATCGCCGGCATTGGCTCACGCCTGTCCGGGCCCAACCGACTGGCCGAACTGGTGCCGCATCTGCGCGATGACTATCGTCAACTGGACGACGACTTCGCGACCCTGTGGCGCGATACCCGCGCGGAACTCGAGACCTCGGGTTCCTAGGGCTCTAACCTTCGCTCGTCGACTTTTCGGACCGCGCCTAGCGACTACCGCGCTGCTTCAGCGGACCGCTACCAGGTCCGCAGCCACAGGCATTCCACCTTGTCGCCCGGCGCTATCTCGCAATGGGGCGGGATCACCGCCAGGGCGTCGGCATCAATGCAGGATGACAGTACCCCGGAATTCTGGTCGGAAAACGCCAGGGCGCTGACGCCCTGTGGGCCGAAGGCGAGGCGCACCCGCATGTAGTGCTGGCGCGGACCGGTGGAGGTGGCAAAGTCGCTGCGGGCCCATAGCCGCGGTAGCTCCGCCATGGATTCACAGCCCTGCAGGGCACCCAGCAGCGGGCGCAAGAATAGCCAGGCACCGACATAGCTGGACACCGGATTGCCGGGCAAGCCGACAAACCGCACCGGCGTGCCGCCAGGTCCTTCCATCTGACCCAGGGCCAGCGGCTTGCCGGGACGAATGGCCAGGCGCCACAGGTTCAGCGTGCCCAGTGTCTCCAGCGCCGCCTTGACGTGATCTTCCTCACCGACGCTGACGCCGCCGGTGGAGACCACCAGGTCCGCTACCTCGGCGGCCTCCTTCAGACAGGCGCGGGTACCCTCCGGGCTATCCGGTACGCTGCGCGTGAGCACTATTTCGGCGCCGAAGCGCTCCAGCAGGCTCTTGAGCATGGGGCGGTTGGAGTTGTAGATCTGGCCAGCTGCCAGGGGCTTGCCCGGATCGATGATCTCGTCGCCGGTGGACAGCAAGGCCACCCTGGGTCGGCGGTGGACGTCCACTTCGACGATACCCTGGCCTGCCAGGTGGCCAAGTGCGGCGGCGTCGAGCCGAGTGCCGGCGTCCAGCAGCGGGGCGCCTGCGCGTACGTCGCGGCCCCGCCGGCGCACGTTGTCGCCCGCCGGGATGTCGGCGGGAATGACGGCCTCATCACCCTCGCGCTGGACCTTCTCCTGCATCACCACACAGTCGGCGCCTTCGGGCAGCTGGCCACCGGTAAAGATGCGGGCACAGCGGCCGCGCTCCAGTCGCTCGCCCGGGGCCCCGGCGGCCACTCGCAGGGCCACCGGCAGGCGTTGTCCGGCGTCTTCATGGTGCAGGGCGTAACCGTCCATGGCGCTATTGTCGAACGGCGGTACATCCAGGGCCGCCACGACCGGGGCTGCCAGCACACGGCCTTCGGCCTGTTCGCAGGGCTGGCGCTCCACCGGCAGCGGCGCGACGCCATCGAGCAGGGTGGCCAGGGCGTCCTCCATGGGCGCCAGTGACGCTGCGTGGCTAGACGTCATGCTGCCCCCGCTCCGGTATCACCAGATTGGCGAAGTTGCAGGGCCGGTGACGGCTGTCGAGCTGCTCGGCAAGGATGCCGTCCCAGGCGGTGCGGCAAGCGCCGGTGGAGCCCGGCAGGCAGAACACCACGGTGTGATTGGCCATGCCTCCCAGGCAGCGGCTTTGCACGGTGGAGCTGCCGATTTCCTGATAGGACAGCTGGCGGAACAGCTCGCCGAAGCCCTCGATGCGCTTGTCGAGCAGGGCCGATACCGCCTCCGGGGTGGAATCCCGTCCGGTGAAGCCGGTACCGCCGGTGGTCAGGATCACCTGCACTTCGGGGTCGGCGATCCAGCCTGACACCACCGCACGGATACGATAGATGTCATCGATCACGATCTGCTTGTCGGCGAGCTGGTGGCCGGCGGCCTCGAGCCGCTGCACCAGCGCCTGACCGCTGCGATCGGTGTCTTCGGTGCGGGTGTCGGAGACGGTCAGTACCGCCACCTTCAACCCGATCATGGTGTCCTGACTCACTGGCGTCACTCCTTGTCACCGGTACGCTGCTGCTTGGCCTGCTGGCGAGCCTCGAAGGCCGCCATCTGTTCGGGGGTGGCCTTGGCCTGATACCTGTCCTTCCATTCGCTGTAGGGCATGCCGTAGACGTGTTCACGGGCGCTTTCGTAGTCGAGCGTCTCACCGCGCTCTTCGGCGGCGGCGACCAGCCACTTGGACAGGCAGTTGCGGCAGAAGTCCGCCAGAATCATCAAATCGATGTTCTGCACATCCTTGTTGTCGTCAAGGTGGCGAAGCAGGCGGCGGAAGGCGGCCGCCTCGAGTTCGGTGCGAGTGGCCTCATCGAGGTGCTGCATGGGGGACTCCAGTAACAGAAAACGATCAGTCGGGCGACTGTCCCACGATGGTAACGCAAGACCGTCACAAGAACAGCGGCAAAAGAATGCCGCCCCGAGTGAGCCCGGGGCGGCGAGAGGGATAGCGGTCACCGTGGGTGGGGCTGCGCTCAGGAGGGGCTGGGTGATTCCGGTTTGGTATCGTCGGTGGCCTCCACGTCAGCCGGCGCCTCGGCCTGATCCTTGACCTCTTCGTACCACAGGTTGTGGTGCTGCTTGGCCCAGCTTTCGTCGACGTAGCCGGTGGTCATGCCCTCGAGCGCACCCTCGGTCCCCAGGGTGCCGATATAGATGTGACCGAAGGAGACGGCGGTAAGCGCGAGGGCACCCACCGCATGGATGATGTTGGCCCACTGCATGGTGTCCCGGCTCTGGTCGAAGTTCGGGAAATCCAGTACCAGGCCACTGACGAAGACAACCATGCCGGCCGTGGCCAACAGCCAGAACCAGGCCTTCTCGCCTCCGTTGGCAAAGCCGGCGTCTGGATGCTTGTCGCCGACCATGCCGCCGCCTTGCTTGAACCACTCGATATCGTGGGCCTTGATCCAGTTGTGCTTGAGAAAGCGCAACAGCACGAAGATCAGCAGCAGACCGAAGAACGGACCGATGTAGTTGTGCAGGAACTTTGTGCCGCTGATCATCGCAGCCCAGAAGGCGTCGCCAAACACTGGCTTGAACACGAACTTGCCGTAGAGAATGTTGAGGCCCGTCAGCGCCAGGATGATGAACAGCGTCGCCAGGGTCCAGTGCAGCGCCCGGCTGAGTACCGACCAGCGCAACAGCTTACGCCCGGTGCGTGGCTCCTCGAGGCGGCTGCGACCGACGATCAGATAGAAGATGGTGATCATCACCAGCATGCCGCCCACGGCGATCAGCCCGAAGGGCGAGACCCACTTGTTGCGCCATTGGCGCCAGCTCTCGCCGCTCTGGTTGATCAGGCTGTAGGTCGAATCGTGGCGGGTATCGATAAAGGACTCGCCATCCTTCACCTGGCGCCAGGTATCGGCGTCGGCGCTGGGTACGGCGGTGGCGATCTCGGCATTGGGGTCGGCACCCATGGCGGGAGCGGCGCAGGCCAGCAACAACAGCAGCAGTGCTGGCAGCACCAGCCCCAGGGCTCCACCCGGTCGAGGCAAGGCATCACGAAGGTTCATGGGGCCTCCTCACTGGTTACGTGTGGCGTCGTAGGCCATGGCGTCGATCGCCGAGGGCGAGCCATTGCCGATATCCGACCAGGCGCCATCCTTGTGACCACGGCGCACCACCCGCTCGCGGAAGATGTCGGCAACGGTCTGGGCATCGCCTGCCAGCAGCGCCTTGGTCGAGCACATTTCGGCGCACAGCGGCAGCTTGCC
Source organism: Halomonas sp. EF61 (assembly GCF_040147045.1). Taxonomy (NCBI): domain Bacteria; kingdom Pseudomonadati; phylum Pseudomonadota; class Gammaproteobacteria; order Oceanospirillales; family Halomonadaceae; genus Halomonas; species Halomonas sp. EF61. The sequence continues at coordinate 556,154 of NZ_JAMSHM010000003.1, forward strand.
CTCGGCGATGCGGTTGGCGCCGTATTTCTCGTACTCTTCTTCGGGGCTGTCGGCGGGGCCGCCGGCGCAGAAGGTGCACTTGTCCATCTTGCCGCGCTCGCCGAAGGCGTCCTGCTGGGGAAACTGCGGCGCGCCGAAGGGGCAGGCGTACAGGCAGTAACCGCAGCCGATGCACAGATCCTTGTCGTGCAGCACGATGCCGTCGTCTGTCTTGTAGAAGCAGTCGGTGGGGCAGACCGCCATGCAGGGTGCGTCATCGCAGTGCATGCAGGCCACCGAGATGGACACCTCGGACGGCTCGCCGTCGTTCAGGGTGACCACCCGGCGGCGCTGGATGCCCCACTCGACCTCGTTGGCGTTCTTGCAGGCGGTGACGCAACCATTGCACTCGATGCAGCGCTCGGCGTCACACATGAATTTCATCTGGGCCATGTCGAAACTCCTGTTGGTTCGGTGACGTCGGTGTCTAGCTGGCGAGTTCGATGCGACACAGGGTGCACTTGGTTTCCTGCATCTGGGTCACCGAGTCGTAGCCGTAGGTGGTGGCGGTGTTGACCGCCTCACCGATCACGTAGGGCGTGGTGCCATCCGGATAGCGGTCGGCCAGGCTTTCGCCCTGGAACATGCCGCCGAAGTGGAAGGGCATGAACACCACTTCCCGCGCTACCCGAGGCGTCACCATGGCCTTGACCTTGATACGGCCGCCTTCGGCGCCTTCCACCCACACCATGTTGCCGTCCTTGACCCCCAGGTCGTTGGCCAGGGCAGGGTTGATCTCGACGAACATCTCCTGCTGCAGCTCGGCCAGCCATGACATGGAGCGCGTTTCCTCGCCGCCGCCTTCGTACTCGACCAGGCGGCCAGAAGTCATGATGATCGGGTACTTCTTGCTGGCATCATTCTGCTGAATGCTCTGGTACAGCGTCGGCAGGCGGTAGTGCGAGGCGACGTCATCCCAGGTGGGGTAGTCCTCGACCAGATCCCGGCGTGAGGTATAGAGCGGCTCGCGGTGCTTGGGAATCGGGTCGGGGAAGGTCCAGACGTTGCAGCGCGCCTTGGCGTTGCCGAAAGGTGAGCACTCATGGGCGATGGCAACGCGCTGGATGCCGCCGGACAGGTCGGTCTTCCAGTTCTTGCCTTCCGCCGCGGCCTTTTCTTCGTCGGTCAGTTCATCCCACCAGCCCAGGTCCTTGAGCATCTGGGCGCTGAACTCGGGGTAGCCGTCCTCGAGATCGGAACCGGCGCTGAACGAGTTGTCGGCGAGAATCGGGGTGCCTTCGTGCTCGATGCCAAAACGCGCACGGAAGGTCAGGCCGCCCTGGGATACCGGTTTGCTGGTGTCGTACAGAATGGGGGTGCCGGGGTGATTGAGCTCCGCGGTACCCCAGCAGGGCCATGGCAGGCCGTAGTAATCGCCGTCGGCCGGGCCGCCTTCGGCACGCAGATCGCGGAAGCTGAAGGTATGCCAGTTCTGCTGGTGGGTCTTGAGCCGCTCGGGGCTCTGCCCGGTGTAACCCACGGTCCACATGCCGCGGTTGAACTCCCGGGTGATGTCCTCGATCAGCGGCTCCTCGCCGTTGATCTGAATGTTCTTGAACAGCTCGTCGGCAAATCCGAGGCGCTGGCTCAGCAGGTACATGATGCTGTGGTCGGGCTTGGCCTCGAAGGCCGGCTCCACCACCCGGTCACGCCACTGCAGAGAGCGATTGGTGGCGGTGACGCTGCCGTAGGTCTCGAACTGGGTGGCCGCCGGCAGAAGATAGACGCCATCGCTGCGATCGTGCATGACCCCGGCGACGGTGGGATAGGGGTCGACGATGACCATCATCTCGAGCTTCTGCATGGCTTTCTGCATTTCGGTGCCGCGGGTCTGGGAGTTGACCGCGTGGCCCCAGTAGAACATCGCCTTCAGGCTGGTGCGCTGGGAGATGTCCTGGTCTTCCTCGAGGACGCCATCGATCCAGCGCGATACCGTGATGCCGCTGGAGTGCATGGGGTAGCCGTCGGCGTACTCGGTCTGATCGAAGCGGCTCTTGAGCCATTCGTAATCGAGGTCCCAGATCTGCGCCCAGTGCTTCCAGGCGGCTTCCGACAGACCGTAATAGCCGGGTAGCGAATGTGACATCAGGCCGAGATCGGTCGCCCCCTGGACATTGTCGTGCCCCCGGAAGATGTTGGCGCCGCCGCCAGACTTGCCGATATTGCCCAGCGCCAGCTCGAGGATGCAGTAGGCACGGGTGTTGTTATTGCCGGTGGTGTGCTGGGTGCCGCCCATGCACCAGACGATGCAGCCGGGGCGGTTTTCCGCCAGCCGCCTGGCGGTGTCGTAGACCGCGGCTTCCGGCACCCCGGTGATGCGCTCCACTTCGCTCGGCGGGAAGTTGGCGACCTCGTTGCGGACCTCGTCCATGGCGTAGACGCGCTGATCGATGTACTGCTGGTCTTCCCAGCCGTTCTCGAAGATGTGCCAGAGCAGGCCCCAGATGAAGGCCACGTCGGAACCCGGCCGGATCCGCACGTAGTGGTCGGCCTTGGCCGCCGTGCGGGTGAAGCGCGGATCGACGACGATGATTTCGGCCTGGCTGCGCTCCTTGGCCAGCAGGATGTGCTGCATCGCCACCGGGTGCGCTTCGCTGGGGTTGGAGCCGATGAACATGATCGAGCGGCTGTTCTGGAGGTCGTTGAGCGAGTTGGTCATCGCTCCGTAGCCCCAGGTATTGGCGACGCCCGCCACGGTGGTGGAGTGGCAGATGCGCGCCTGGTGGTCGGTATTGTTGGTACCGGCCAGCGCCGCGAACTTGCGCATCAGGTAGGCCTGTTCGTTGCTGAACTTGGCCGAGCCGAGCCAGTAGACGCTGTCCGGGCCATGCTGCTCGGTCAGTTCCAGCACCTTGGCACCGATTTCGTCGATGGCCTGGTCCCAGGACAGACGTTGCCACTCGCCCCCGACCAGCTTCATCGGGTACTTGAGGCGGCGGGTGGAGTGACCGTGCTGGCGTAGTGAAGCGCCCTTGGCGCAGTGGGCACCGCGATTGATCGGGTGATCGAAGGCCGGTTCCTGGTGGGTCCAGACCCCTTCCTGGACCTCGGCGTAGACGCCACAGCCCACCGAACAGTGGGAGCAGATGGTGCGGCGGGTTTCCACCGGAGCATCGCTGTAGGGCGTCTTCTCGACCGCCTCGGCGCGTTGCATCATTGGTGAGCCGAACAGTCCAAGACCGGCGACACCGCTGGTCGCCGCGCCACTGCGCTTGAGGAACTGGCGCCGGGAAATGCCGAGACCGGAGACCTTGGGTGTGGTGGAGGTACGTGTCAGTCGCATGGCAGGCTCTCCTTGTTGTCAGTCGCGCAGGGATGCGTAGAAGGCACGTACGTGTTCTGTCTCGCGGTAACCGGCGCTGTCATCGGCTTTCTCGGTGGTGGTCGTGGCGCTGTCATCGCGTGCAACCGCTACCGAGGCCTGGCCGACCACCACCGCGGCACCGGCGGCCACGGTGCCGCCCCCCAGGGCCTTGAGAAGACGACGGCGTTGAGTGTTGGGCGTTGTGCTCATGCTCATTCTCCTGCTCCAAGGGCCTGGCCTCGGTCCTCGTGGACGCTGGTGCCGGGCACAGGGGTTCCAAGGGTAGTGTTGTCGATTAGGATGGCGCTCTCGCGCTGGAAAAACAGCGTCGCCAGTTCACCCAGCGCCGCATAGAAGGGGGTGTCGACCCGGGCAAGATCGTGCATGCAGCGGTTGGCCCAGGGTGCCAGGTGGCGATGGAAGAAGCTGCCGGCTCGCTGATCGTTCTGGCCGATCAGCATCGCCATGACCTCGCACATTGCCGCCAGATGATCTTCCGGCTCCGAGACGTCGGCAGAGCGCTGGATGCCCAGCGTCTTGAGATCCCGTCGCAGTGCGACCAGTGATGCTTCCATCAGGCCGCCCTCGCGGTAGTAGGAGGCGTAGGGCAGCACGTCGCCCTGGATGACCCCGATCAGATGACGAAAGTGGGCACGCTCCAGGCGTTCGACGTCGCTGTCGGCAGCGGCGGCGGCCAGCCGACTCCAGGCCTGGCTCAGACGAATGTCGTCCGGCTCTCCCTCGAGGCCGCCAAGCCACTGGCGAAGGGCTTCGCTGGGGGGCTCGCGCAGCAGTGCCGCCAGCAGGGCGTAGATGCCGGCCCTCAGATCGGCTTCTTCGGTGCGGGAGTCAGGAATGTCGTGCGTGGTCATAGCTTGAGCTGGGCCTCCGGATTGGTCGCCATCTCGTGCCATACGTCCTTGACCCGGCAGTCCTGACACATTTCCAGCCGACGTGCCTGGTCACCACTGAAGTACGCATGGTTGGCCAGCTTCTGCTGGATGGCGGCGATGGTGCGGGTGTTGGCGAAGGCGCTGCCACAGACGATGCAGTGAAAGGGTTCGTCTTCGTGGCACACTCGCCACTGGCTGCGTTCCGCGCTGGCAAGGAAGCCGGGAGACAGGCGGATGGCGGATTCCGGACAGCTCTTGCTGCACAGGCCGCACTGGACGCAGTCTGCTTCGCGAAAGTCGAGGCGCGGGGTGTCACCTCCGGCGCCGAGCGCGCCGGTCGGGCAGCTGGCAACACAGCCCATGCACAGAGTGCAGGCACCGGCATTGACCTCGATGCCACCGAATGGGCTGCCCGGAGGCATCGGGTGCCGCTCGCCGTCGACATGGCCAGTGGCGGCCAGATGGTCCAGTACCAGGGTGAGACGCTCGCGCTTGCCGGGCGCTTCTGCGCCATCTGTTGCCCCTGTATTGCCGGGTCGTCCGCCGGCCATTTGTACCGTGGCCGACGGGGTGTTCTTGTCGCTCCCGAACACTTGAGCCTGTTCCAGGGAGCGCAGCCGAGGCGTCAGACCCGCATGGCGAGGCAGGGCGAGCGAGCTTTCCTGCTCCTCGTCGCTGAACCACTGCAATCGGCCGGGATCATGCCCCAGCGCCTCGAGGATCGCTCTGCCCTGGGCCAGCTGATCCTCCAGGTGAGCGACCAGCCTGTCCGGCATGTCGGAGTAGGCCTGGATGCGCACTTCGCAGGCGCCGGCGGCAATGGCCGACAGCCAATGGTCGACGCCGGCAGAACCCAGATCTTCCAGCGCCACATCGATGACGTGGCCGGCCGCGTCGGGTTGCAGGTGCTGGGCGTGATCGGCCTGAACGAAGCGCAGCACCGCCGACTGGCCGCCGGCGGCGTGGTAGTGGTCGAGCCAGGCGAGCAGGGTGTCCTGCTGGCGCAGGCTATGCGGTTGGCGGAATTCGATGGCCCCGGTGGGGCAGGCGCTGGTACAGCTACCGACCCCCTGACACAGGTAGGGATCGATCTCGATGCGGGCATCGATGCGTCCGGGGACGCTCTTGATGGCGTCGGCGGGACACACTTCCAGACAGCGGGTACAGCCACCGAAGCCACGAGTGGAGTGGGCGCAGCGATCGGCGTGGACCTCGAAGTAGCGGGGCTTTTCGAATTCACCGATATAGTCGCCGAGGCCGTCGATCAGTGTCGTGCGCGCTTCACCGGCGACCGGGGCATGAAAATAGCCGGGAGGTGGCAGTTCCAGGGGCAGGCGCGGTGTCGGTGTCAGATCCAGCACCAGGTCATGGTGTTCTCGGCCCAGCAGTGCCCGGGCAAGCTCGATGGGGCCCTCATGGCCGTCGAGCCAGGCGCTGAAGTGGCCAAGGTAGCCTTCCAGGTGCAGCCGTCCGAGTTGGGAGGCGAGTAGCGGCTGGAGCTGCACATCGGCAGCCTCGGCACGCTGCAACAGAGCATCATCCGGCACATCGGTCACCACCAGCGTGATACTGGCAAGCCCTTGTTCAAGCCCTTGTTCAAGCCCTTGTTCAAGCCCTCGTGCACGCTCCAGCACTTCCAGCAGGGACGCGCTGTCGCCAATCGCCAGTAGATGGCCATGGCTTTGGTAACCCACCGTTGCTGCGACGAGATTGAGCGGCCAGGAGACGGCGCCAAGGGCTCGCTCACGGGCCTGCCGGTTGACCTCGGTGTCCACCGGCACGGTTGCGATTTTCTGGTTCATGCTGACTCACGGTCGAAAACTTTGTGTTCGTTATGATTTTTTTCTTATGTGTCATCCCCAAGTGTGAGCGCTGTACATCAAATGCGCCAACACTCCTTGGTCGAAGGCGGTAAGCACCGCTATGACGAGGTGGGACCAGGCCCCTCGGGATCTTCCTCGCTGGCAGCCAGCGCCCGGCCAGCGGCTGGCGCTGTACGGCCTGCCTTGGCGGATGCGGAGGTGTGGCTGACACCTCGTTCGCCAGCTTGTGTCATGGCCTCCGACGTTGTGGCGTTGGTTTGCGACTGTGACTGTGACGGTGATGGCGTCGTGGTGGTATCGGCGACGTCCTCGTCGCTAGCGCCGTCTCCCTGATCGCTGTGCCCTGGCGGGGTGTCTGGCAGGGCGTCTGGCGGGGTGTCTGAAAGAGCGTCTGGCGTTTCGCCCGCAGAGTCGGCGACGCTATCTTCCGCGGCCTCCTCGTCATCGACGTTATCCCACCACCGGCGCAGGCGCTGGGCGGTCTCGCTGGGCAAGGGGGTCAGCTTGGCGCGAAAGTCATCATCATAGTCATCCAGCCCGTCGCGCAGGTTGTAGCGTTCACCGCGAAACAGCTGGCGCAGGGCGCGTTTCTTGAGCGCCCGGTCCACGCCCGAGGCGAGGTATGCCCGAATATCGCTGCCTGGGGCCAGCGACTCGGGAGGCGGTAGCTCGACGTCCGCATCAGAGGTCGCGTCCACAATTGATGCGCCGTCGTGCGCATCGTGCTCGGGCGCGGCAGCGGCATCGGAGTGGGACGGTTCGGCATCGCTGCCGGAAATTGGGGCGGCGGGGGCTCGCTGCGTGTCGAGAGCAGCATCACTGGCGGCGGTTGCGTCAGGGGGGGCGCCGTCGACAACCGACGGGTCCTTGAGCTTTCTGCGGGACCACTGTGACAGGCGACTCATGGGGTGTTCTCCCGCGCACGTCCGGCACCCTTGCGCTTTTTCTTGCGTCCCTCGATCGGCGCCTCGCCATGGGCCACCAGATAGGCCTCTATCCAGGCCTGGATCGCCAGTGGCATCTCTGTGGCGAGCACGCGGTGTTCTCCGTCCATCCAATTGGCCGCGACGTCCTGGCTGGCGGTGATGGCATCGATATGGGGCTCTCCGTCGCTGTGTCCGGCGCGGATAAACAGACGTGGGGCAGCGGCCTGAAGGTTGAACCGATAAGCCGCCCGCTCGGTCAGGCTGAGCACCAGCGTCACGACGCTGGGCCCCTGATCGCCAGGCTCCAGACGCTCGACTGCCCAGCTGCGCTGGCGAAAGCCCTTGATTACCTTGTCCTGTGGCGTGATCGTCACACTGAGTGGCCGGCGATTGGCTAGCCTCGTCATGGCGTAATGTCCTTGGCAATGGCAGGATGCGGTCAGTCATGCCGTCGAACCTGATCCGTGGTTCCGACTGCTTTTATCGGCCGACTCGTGTCAGCAAGCAGTATTAGCAAAGCAGTTTCCGCATCACGCCGTCAATTCGACGTTATCCGGCCACCTCAGCGCTTATTGTCCGATGGGAAGGTCGATCGGAAAGGCCTATCGGAAATGTTTATCGGGGATCGAGATGTCGACCATACAACGTAGTCACGCCCTGTTGCCGCCCACCATCGAGATCGACGTCGTCGATGAGTTCGGCGAATCGCACCGTCAGGCTATCGCCGCGGAGCGCTCGCTGACGGTCTACCTCAACCGGCGGGAAATCGTCACCCTGATGTCGCTGGGAGCGGACCCGGAGGCATTGGTGGTGGGCTATTTGCGCAATCAGGGGTTGATTACGCAGCGCGAAGACCTCGAGGCGGTGATGGTCGACTGGGAAGTCGAGGCTGCGGCGGTGGTCACTCGCCATTCGCCGGAGGATCTGGAGCAACGGCTAGGCCAGCGCACCGTTACCACCGGCTGCGGTCAGGGCACGGTATTCGGCCGCCTGCTCGATGCGGTGCCACAGACCCGGCTGTCCCAGGCCAGGGTGAGTCAGTCGGTGATCTATCGGCTGCTCGACAACCTGGGAGACTACAACGAGACCTACCGCAGCGCGGGGGCGGTCCATGGCTGTGCGTTATGTCGCCAGACCGAGGTGCTCGACTTTGTCGAAGACGTGGGCCGGCATAATGCGGTGGACACCCTGGCTGGCCGAGAGTGGCTCGACGACCTGCCGCTCGGCCAGGCGGACATCTTCTATACCACCGGACGGCTGACGTCTGAGATGGTGCTCAAGGTGGCCCAGATGGGTATCTCGGTGCTGGTGTCGCGCTCAGGCGTTACCCAGAAGGGCGTGGAGCTGGCCCGGCGCTTCGGCGTGCTGCTGATCGCTCGGGCCAAGGGGCGCAGGCTCCAGATTGTCCATGGGCGCGAGCGCTTCGACTTCGACGCACAGCCGGCCCGGCGTCCCGGAGATATCAAGCGCCGGCAGACGAAAGACTAGGCGTGATCGGAGGCGTTCCAGACGTTGTCGCTCAGGTGTTCTCGCGACGGGTACAGACCGACAGTACGGTGGCGTCCTCTTCACTCACCGAAACCAGCGCGTGACCCATGTCGCTGTCGAAGTAGATGCTGTCGCCTGCAACCAGGCGCAGCGGCTCGTAGAATTCCGAGTACAGCAGAATCTCGCCGTCCAGCACCATCAGGAATTCCTCGCCATCATGGCGCACCCACTCGGAAAATTCCTCGAAGTGTCTGGCGCGCACGATGGTCTTGAACGGGATCATGCGCTTTTGCGCCAGCTCACAGCTGAGCAGCTCGTGTTCGTAGGTTGGGGTAGGGTGGCGCTGGCCTTCGCCGCGGCGCGTCATGTCTCGCCTGCCCATGGTGCGGGTCTGCTGCCTGGGCGGTGACAGCAGTTGGGGCAGGTCGATGTCGAGGCCGCCGATCAGCTTCTGCACGGCGGTAAAGGTCGGCGAGATCTGATCGTTCTCGATCTTCGATAGGGTCGAGCGCGCGAGACCGGTCTTCTGGCTGACGTCCTCCAGGGTCCACTGGTTGGCCAGACGAATCTCCTTGAGTCGCTCCCCCAGACGAAGGGGTTCGACGAAGGCCTTGCGGCCGGAGGCGATCTTGAGCGCCGCCTCCTGATCGGTGTGTTGCGCCATGTCGTGTTCACAATAGGAAACCAGGTTTCCTCTAGGCTACCACAGCGTCGCCACTCCCTGCCTGTGTCTCAGCGGGCCTTCGACCCGGGTTTTCTATCTGAGCTATCTGCCCCGGCCTGCTATTGGAGGCCTGGCAGCCGAGTCCATCATGAGGCAGTTCGGCGCGTCGATATCTCCCGGACATGTTTCCCGGCATCGGGAAACACAGGCCGACGGAAGGGGCTGGGGCAGGGCAAAGCAAGGACAAGGGCAAGGGGTAAGCCAAGCCACCAGGTGAAAGGCGATTCGCCATGACGGCTCCAGTCGCCGTCGTCAGGGCTGGTAGGCCAACCCCAGCAGGGCCCGTAGATGGGCTTCCACCGAACGTCCCAGCGCCGCCAGGTCATAGCCCCCTTCCAGCACCGAGACGACGCGGCCCTCGGCATGTCGCCGGGCAATATCGAGGATACCCTGGGTGATCCAGTGGTAGTCCTCGTCGGCGAGACACAACTCTGCCATGGGGTCGTCGCGATGGGCGTCGAAGCCCGCCGAGACCAGTATCAGTTCCGGGCGGAAGTCTTCAAGAGCGGGCCACCAGTCACGCTCGATGGCCGCGCGAAAACCAGCGCTTTCGGTGCCGGCGGGCAGCGGCGTGTGGACCACGTTGGGGTAAGGGGTATCCAGATAGCGCCAGGGGTAGAAGGGATACTGGAAGCTGGTGCAGACCATCACCTCGGGGTCATTCTTGAAGATGTCGATGGTGCCGTTGCACTGGTGGACATCGAAGTCGAGGATGGCGATGCGCCGCGCTCCGTGGACGGCGCGGGCGTGGGCCGCGCCGACGGCAACATTGTTGTAGAAGCAGAAGCCCATGGCCTCCTGGGCCTCGGCGTGGTGACCGGGAGGCCTGACCGCACAGAAGACATTGTCGGCCTGACCGCGGAACACCTGATCGACCCCCTTGACCACGGCGCCGGCGGCCAGACGTGCGGCCTGCAGGCTGTCGCTGTTCATCAGGGTATCGGCGTCGATCGAGGCGTGCCCCTCCTGGGGCGAAGCCTGCTCCAGCCGAGCGAGGTGCGCCTCGGGATGCACGCGCTGCAACTGCTCTTCAGTGGCCTCCCGAGCGTCTGCCTGCATCGCGTGTTGCAGCACGCCAGAGCGCATCAGTTGCGCCCTGATGGCATCGAGTCTCAAGGGACTCTCCGGATGATCCGGCCCCATGTCATGACGCTGGCAGTACGGGTGACTGAGAAAGGCTGTGATCATCGATATCTCCGACTGGTCTGGCGCCACCTTAGGAGTAATACGGACCCCGAGACAGTGGCAAATGGTCGAAGCGTGATGCCAAGGATGCCTTGTTCCTGGTCAAGCTAGCGCTGGACGTGGTTGTGGGGTAGCGCCACACTCCGGCACTATTTCCATAACGTTCAAGTGCGCAAGTCCGCACAATTCGCCGCCAGGGTGTCGGCTACCCGTCGCCTGAGGAGACCACCTGTGAGCACCCAGTTTCTTCGTCGCTTTTTCGATCCCGCCTCGATCGCCGTGGTGGGTGCCTCCGAGAAGCCAGAGTCCACGGGTGGGCAGGTCATTCGCAATCTGCTTGACGGCGGCTACGGCGGCAAGCTGTGGGCGGTCAACCCCAAGGGGTACGCCAGCGTCCACGGGGTCGAGTGCGTCGCTCGCACCTCTCAACTTCCCGAGGTGGTGGACCTGGCGATCCTGTGTTCGCCGGTCTCGACCCTGCCGAAACTGTTGAGCCGGCTGGGTGAACGCGGGGTGCGAGCGGCCCTGGTGCTGTCCGGTGGCAGTCAGCTGGAACAGGACGAAGGCGGCAAGTCGTCGATCCGCCAGCGCATGCTCGATGCGGCCCGGTCCTCCGGCATTCGAATCCTGGGGCCGGAGTGCATGGGCTTGATCGTGCCGGGACGACGGCTCAATGCGTCCTACTCCAGTCATACGGTGCCCAGGGGCAAGGTGGCGTATCTGGGGCAGTCGGGCATGCTGGCCAACGCCATGATCGACTGGGCGGCCGGGCGCGGGATCGGCTTTTCTCACCTGCTGACGTTGGGGGAAAGCGTCGATGTCATGCTTCCCGACCTGATCGACTACATCAACCAGAATTCGCCCACCCAGGCGATCCTGTTGCACCTTGAACGGGTCCACGACGCCCAGCACTTCATGACCGCCGTGCGTGATGCGTCGCGCAATCGGCTGGTACTGGCGATCAAGAGTGGCAGGACCAGCCAAGCCGACCTCAGCGGCCTGCCACCGACGCCAGGCGTCACCCATCGTGATCGGGTCTTCGATGCGGCCTTCGCGCGTGCGGGCGTGGTAAGGGTCAACGATTCCGACGAGCTGTATGACGCCCTGGAGACACTGTCACGGATGCGCCCACTCAAGGGTGACCGTCTGGCGATCGTATCCAACGGGCTGGGGCCGGCCATGCTGGCCATCGACAAGTTGATCAACGCCGGAGGTCGTCTGGCCGAATTCGAGGAGGCTACCCAGACATCGCTGCGTGAGCGAGACCTCGATATCAGCAAGCCCGGCGAAAACCCGGTGGATCTCGGGGGCTACGCCACCCCGGAACGCTTCGTGGCGGCGTTGGAGATCGTCGCCGCCGACCCCAATGTGGACGCCGTGCTGGTGGTCCATGCTCCGACGCGTCTGGCGCCTTCCAAGGCGACCGCCGAGGCGCTGATCCGTGAACGCAAGCGCTTTCGGCGTAACTTGTTGACCAGCTGGATGGGCTTCGAACAGGCGATCGGCGCTCGTCACCTGTGTCACGAAGCGGGTGTACCCACCTATCTGTCGCCGGAGAAGGCGGTGAAGGCCTTCATGCACATGGTCGACTATCAGCGGGTCCAGTCGTTATTGCAGCAGACGCCCCCGAGCCTGCCGTTTTCGACCTCGGCCGAGGTGCGAGAGCGCTGCCACCGGCTGATCGACGAGGTGCTCGCCGATGGTCGCGAGAGCCTGACCCATAGCGAGACCGCCCAGGTGCTCAAGGCCTACGGCCTGCCAGTGGCGGAGAGTCGCTATCCCGACGGTGCCCAGGCCGCCGAGGAGGCCGCCCGGGAGCTGACGGGCCCCTTCGCGATCAAGATCGTGCACGACGGCAACAGTCGGCCATTTCGTTACCGGCGACATCCTCACAAGCTGTCGGCGGGGCTGGTCCAGGATCTGGCCAGACCCGGCGACGTGGCCGAGGCGGTGGATCGCCTCAGCGAGAAGGTCTCCGAGAAATTTCCCGGCTTTCGCGTGCGAGAGTTCTGTCTCCAGCCCATGCAACGGGGCAAGCATTCGATGCAGCTGTGCGCAGGCATCACCCGGGACCCGGTCTTCGGACCACTGATTCTATTCGGCATCGGCGGCTACAAGGTCAATATTCTGGCGGATCGACAGGTCTCTCTGCCGCCCTTGAACATGACGCTGGCCGCGGACATGGTGTCTCGTACCCACGCCGCGCGGCTGATTCGTGAGCACTCGAGTGATCCAGAGCGCGATGAACAAAGGCTGTGCCAACTACTGGTGACCCTGTCGCAGATGGCCACCGACCTGCCTCGGCTGCGTGGTCTCGAGATCAACCCGCTGCTGCTCAATCGAGACGGCATGGTGGCGGTGGACTTCGCCATGGACCTCGGTTCTCCGGCGCGCTTCGCGATCATGCCCTATCCCGAAGAACTGAGGGAGTGGGTCAAACTCAGAAACGGCTGGGACGTCGAGTTCAGGCCCATTCGGGCTGAAGATGCCCCTCTGATTACCGACTTCCACGGGCAGTTGTCCGAGGAGAGCATCCGCTTTCGCTACTTCCACAACAAGACCGATTTAAGCCAGGGCGATCTGTCGCGCCTGGCCCATATCAACTACGACCGACAGATGGCGTTTATCGCCGAGCGTCTTTGCGAAGACGGCAGCAAGGAGATGCTGGGGGTGGTTCGGGTCTGGAACGATCCCGACAATATCCGAACCGAGTTTTCGATCATCATCCGCGATGACCTTCAGGGGCTCGGTATCGGCAGTCGTCTGATGGAAAAGATGATCCGCTACTGCAAGGGGGTCGGCACCCTGGAGATGGTCGGCAAGATCATGATCGACAATCACCCCATGCGCGCACTGATGAAGCACCTCGGGTTCCGACAAAGCTTCAACATGGAGGAGCAGGTGGTGGACGCAGTGCTGCGCCTCAACGAGCCGGGCAACGATTGGCAGCGCCACCGCCTGGAACGGCCGATGGAGTAGCAGGTCGGTTCGATTCCAGGACCGCCGGCCTGGCCTCCCGCCTGTGCTTGCAAGGCGGGAGCCGGTCGGATGATTCGTTCAGGGTGCCAGCCGCACCACTTCCCAGTGGCCATCGCGGCGGCCGTAGCGAACCCGGTCATGCAGGCGACTGGGCTGTCCTTGCCAGAACTCGATCATTTCGGGGACGACGCGGTAGCCGCCCCAGTGCACCGGGCGCGGGATATCCTGGCCTTCGTAGGCCTTCTCGAAGCGCCGCTGGCGCTGCTCGATCCAGTCGCGATCGGGGATGACCACGCTCTGGGTGGCGATCCAGGCCCCGAGCTGACTGCCGCGGGGACGGCTTGCAAAATACTCGTCCGACTCCTGCTCGGCGACCTGCTCGGTGCGTCCCTCGATGCGCACCTGGCGCGCCAGCTTGGGCCACCAGAAGGTCAGGGCCGCATGGGGGACGTTGGCCAGTTCGCTACCCTTGTGGCTGTGATAGTTGGTGTAGAAGACCATCCCGTTTTGATCGAACCCCTTGAGCAGCACCACCCGCGCGTGGGGCAGGCCCTGGCTGTCCACGGTCGACAGGGTCATGGCATTGGCATCCTGGGGATCGGTATCCAGGGCCAGGGCGAACCACTCATCGAACATGGTGAAGGGATCCTTGGGTACCTGGCCTTCGTCCAGGCTGCCGCCTTCATAGTCACGTCGAATGTCCGCAATATCACGGGTCATCGGTATCTCCGGTGGAATCAGACAAAAAAAGGACGGCCACTAGGGGTACCGTCGTCCAATTGATAAATCATCGCACCTTGTGTCCGAGATGTCGCCCCGCGTCGCCGGGAACACCACCGTCATCGTCGCGAGTCATGATGAATGTCAGCTGCTACAGCTTTAGCAAGTACCGCTTTGGCAAGGCGCCACCACAGGGAGTGGCTATCTTGAGTATATCGTCACTGGCGCCAGGCGTGGTGCCTTTATCAGCGAGGGGGAGCGACCATGCCATCTGTCGAGTCAACGTCAGCCGCCGAGCACCGGCCGTCAGGGCGTAGCCGGCGTGTCTGGAGCCTGGCCATCCGGCTATTCCACTGGGGACTGGTGGCCTGCGTTGTACTCTCATTCCTGACCATGAAGGTGGAGACCGACCTGTTCGACTTTCCGCAGAACGTGCACGCCAGGGCTGGGCTGATAGCGCTTGGGCTTTTGCTGTTTCGCTGGGGGTGGGCACTGGTCGGCGATTACCACGCGCGCATCGGCTCCTGGCTGCGATCTCCCTCGGTAACGCTGTCCTATGCCAGAGACCTGATGAAGCGACGTGCCGATATCTTTGCCGGTCACAATCCGCTGGGGGGCTGGGCGGTGCTGGCGATGCTGACGAGCCTGACGATTCAGGCGCTGACGGGGCTCTTTGTCACCGATGACATCTTCTTCGAGGCGCCGCTGCATACCCTGGTGCCAGCAGCAGTCAGCGACACGGCTCTGTGGATTCATCACCTCAACGCGAATGTGCTGCTGGCGCTGATCGTGCTTCACCTGGGGGCTCTGCTAGCCCATCGCTGCCTCGGCGAGCGACTGGTAGGCGTCATGTTCAGCGGCCGAAAGACGCTGCCGCGGGGTGCGCACTGGGCCGAGACGGACACAGAGACCCACCAACAACCAGAGCAACAGTCAGATCAAGAGCTAGATCGGGCGTCAGATCAGCAGCAGGGGCGACGTGGAAGCAGCGGCAAAGGGGTAGAGCCTGGCCGCTCGGCCCTGATGGTACGAGCGGCGCTGCTGGCCCTGTTCAGTACGGGGTGTGTGATGTGGCTGTGGGGGCGCTTGTGAAGCGGCGAAGGGTCACTCGGCGCGGAAGTTGTCGTGACACCCCTTGCAGGTATTGCCGACGGTGGCTACCTGCTTGAACAGCGCATCCTGGTCACCACCATCGGCCATCTCGGCGAGTTTTGCGGTTTCCTCGATCAGGGTGTGGTAGCGCTGGTCGAAGTCTTCGTAGTCATCGGCGATGTCCGCCAGGGCATCGGTCTCGACGCCATGGTCGTCTCCCTGCAGTGAGCCCTTGACGAAACCTTCCCAGGGTAGCGGCGCCACGGCGGCGAGGCGACGCGCCTTCTCGAGAAACAGTTCGGCGTCGAAGTCGCGCTTGCCCTGGGCCATCGCGCCCAGCGGGCCGATCTGCCAGGCCATCACGCCCAGCGCGTCCTGACGGTATTCGATGGCGTCTTCGATCTCGACGCTGGCATCGGGGAGTTCCTCGGCGAGTGCACAAGCGCTGGCCAACGTTAGTCCAAGTCCGGTCACGAGGGCATGCAACGGGGTCACGGTCATTGTCCTTACTCCTTGCCTGGCGACATGGGCCGGGCGTTGTCGAGGATGGCGTCGCGAATGCAACGACATCCTCAAGATAGCAAGGAGAGCGGCTGCCGCCAGAAGGGCATGACGGTCGGCCTGAACAAGAGCTATGAATTGCCCTGGTGCTGTCGCATCTGACGAGAGCGAAAGCGTGCGTAGCCCATGCAGCCGGTAAACAGCACCAGCGCCACCAGTGCCTCAGCGACGCCACGCAGACCTAGTCCCGGCAAGGTGGCGATCATCACCCCCTGGGCGAAGTAGAGCAGACTGACGAAGGCCAGCCAGGCATGGCCCCGTGGACGGCGGGTCAGGATGGATGGCAGAAACAGCACAAGAGGCAGCACGAAGGCGATCATCGGACCGAAACGATTGCCGTCGGCTTCCACCGCGATACCGCGGTACACCATCATTGCCAGCAGCAGGCCAAAGCCGACCAGCACCAGCTGGCGCGACTGTCGGGTCAGGCGGTCAAGCCCGCGCCGCTGTTCTACCCCCTCAAGCCAGGCTCTCATGAGGCCCCCTTGCGGGCGTCAGCCAGAGCGAGCGTCAGCCGCGCCAGGCGCGCGCCCTGGGCGAAGGCCAGCTCACGCTCGTGTTCGTCCAGCGGGCGATCGCTGCGAACGCCAGCCAGGTGGCTGACGCCGTAGGGGGTGCCTCCGCCCTGGGTGCGGGTCAGGGCCGTCTCGCTGTAGGGCAGCCCGGCGTAGACCATGCCATGGTGGAGCAGCGGCATCAGCATCGTTACCAGCGTCGTCTCCTGGCCGCCGTGCAGGCTCGAGGTGGAGGTGAAGGCGGTGGCGGGCTTGTCGATCAGCGCTCCTGACAGCCACAGCTCGCTGGTGCCGTCGAGAAAGTGCTTGAGAGGAGCCGCCATGTTGCCGAAGCGTGTGGGGCTGCCGAGCGCCAGGCCACTGGCGTTGCGAAGATCGTCGAGGTCAGCGTAGATAGCGCCTTCGGCGGGAATTTCCGGGTCCACCGCTTCACAGGTCGGTGACACCGGAGCCACGGTACGCAGGCGAGCATCGACGCCGGCGACAGACTCGACACCGGCGGCGATGCGCTCGGCCAGCGCCCGGGTGGCGCCCTGGCGGGAGTAGTAGAGGACCAGAACGTAGGGCAGATCCGACATGCACTTTCCTTATGGCAAGAGCCTATGGGTTGACGAAAGCCCGAGGCAACGGGCGAAGAGGCTGGCTGGCCTCAACTCTCCAGCAGTGACGTGATGGCCTCGGGCGGGCGGCCGATTACCGCTCGCTCGCCGTTGTCGAGAATCGGGCGCTGGAGGATTCGAGGATGGGCCAGGATGGCAGCCACCACCTGGGATTCATCCTCACGGTCGGCGCCCAGACTCTTCCATTCGGTCTCGTTGGCGCGCACCAGGTCGCTGAGCTTGCCGTCCAGCCGGGCGATCAGGCCACGCAATTCCTCACCGTCCAGGGGATCGTCGAGGTAGCGGCGGACCTGGACCTCGGCGCCGGCCTGCTCCAGCAGGGCAAGGGCTTCGCGGGACTTCGAACAGCGAGGATTATGCAATAGCGTGAGTGCGGCCATGACAGCTCCGGTCGAGTGGGAATCGGCAGCTATTGTAGATCGCCGGCGCGACCGGCCACAACGACGCGCCGCCAAGGCAGGTCATTGCTCGAGAAGGCGATAGGCCCAGACCTCATCGCCGCGAGCGAGGGTTAGCCTGACGCGTTCATAGCGCACGCCCAGACGCTCGTAGCGGTCCAGTTCGGCCAGGGTCTCGCTATCCACCGCCAGTAGCTGTCCGGCCACCTGGTCATCACGATCGACCTCCAGGTCGAGCCCCTCTCGGCGATACCCCGGGAGCAGTGCGGGCGTCGACTCGAGTCTTTCTCCGGTCACCAGCCAGCGCACCCAGGGGGAGCGCAGGGTGCCGTAGACAAAGACTCGGTGGGGGCCGTCAGCGGACTGCTCCATGGCGGCCGGAGACGTATAGCCATAAGGGCTCTGGTAGGTGTACCAGAACCAGCCGTAAAGGCCGATGATCAGTGCGCCAACAAGACAGAGCAGGCGGGCAAGCCAGAGCGTCAGGGTGTTCATGGGGGACCAATGACAAATGAGCGGTGTGTGCAGGAAATCGAAAGGCGGCGTGTCTCGCTTGACTAGCCTCTCACCAGGCGGCCGGCTTGTCGAACCGAGGTTTCCCTCTATCGGCGGCGGTCCCGGCCTTGCTAGGATAAAGATTCCCGCCAAGACGAGGAGGTGCCCCATGAGCGAATTTCTCCGCGCCGAGTCTTTTGATGGTGCCCATGATGATGTGGACTTCAAGGCCATGATGGGGGACGTCCAACCACTGCGCCAGGCCAACAATCGTGCCGATGCCGGCCATCGCCGAGGCGCGCCAACCGAATCACAGCTGGCCAGGCGTCGTCATGCCCTGAGTGGAGACGACGGGCTTGACGGTCTCAGTGACGACTTCGTCGACCTGGTGCCTCCCTTCGATCCGCTGGAATACCGCCGCGATGGCATTCAGACCGGGGTGGTCGAGCGCCTGCGGCAGGGCGGCTATCCGGTGCAGGCCAGTCTTCACCTGCTGCGGCGCCCGTTGCATGAATGCCGGGGGAGTCTGCCCCAGTTCATCCGCGACGCCTACGCGGCCGATCTGCGCTCGGTATTGATCGTCCATGGACGCAGCCGCGAGATCGATGGCGCCGCCAATGTGCTGCGCTCCTGTCTGGCCAAGTGGCTACCCGCCCTCGACGAGGTCCAGGCGTTCGTGTCTGCTCAGGAGGCTGACGGTGGACTCGGCGCCACCTGGGTGATGCTCAGAAAGAGCGAGCGTGCCCGCGCGGCGAACCGTGAACGCCAGCAGAAGCGTCGCGGATAGACCTGGCGAAGCCTGTTGCGGCTTCCCGGCGGCTTTCCTGCATCGATCCTCTTGTTACTTCCTTTCCACCCGGCGCCATCCTGCAGATGGCGCCGTATCGCTTGCGTGGCCTCGCCAAGGACGCCATCGAGACAATCGGCATCAAGTTGGAACAGTCTGCACTGGCTGCCGCGACTAGGGTTCCTATAGCGCGATAGTGGCAAGCAATGCGCTGGCAGGGTCACGGCAAGGTGGGGAGCGACTTGATGAGTCATCCACTGCCGGCGCAGTGGCCTTACGACGTCATTCAGTTGGCAGGGGGCTACATGATCATCGCGGAACTTCACGACCACTGGCAGTGGTTCAAGCATCACTCGATACCTACCTTGGGGCACCGCTACTGGCACTGTGATGAGCTGATGCCATTGCTGCGCCGGCTGGACCGGGCGACCCGGCGGGTTCAGGACTTCGGCCCGGTATTCACCGACCATGACCAGCAAAAGCTGGATCGTCTGCGTGATCGGGCCATGGCACTTGTCGAGCAGGCGAGTGAAACGGCGACAAGGTGTCAGCAGCGACTGGCGCTGGGCGACCAGGGGAGCTCTCGACCGCTTGACGAGCAGGAGCGGGCCTTGCTGCTGTCTTTCTACATGCTTCACGTCATCGAGCCTCTGGAGGATGCCCGGGCCCATCTGCTCGAAGAGCTTGGCTAGTCGACCTCTGGCATCGGGTGGGGGTGACGCCAGACACGGCCATTGATGTCGCCAGACATCAGAGCAGCAACTGACGCTCGCACCACTCTCGGTGCCAGTCCTGGGGGCTGGCACCGTATTGACGCTTGAAGGCACGGGTGAAGCTGGCCGCGTTAAGGTAGCCACAGTGGTACGAAAGCTGATCGATGCTGGGCGGATGGCGGGTCTTGAGTCTGGCCCTTGCCTGTTCCAGCCGGGTGCGCCTGAGCGTCTCGGCCACGCTCTCTGGGTGGTCGCTAAAGGCGCGGTAGAGCCCGGCACGGGAGCAGCCCAAGGCGTGAGCGATGCTGTCGACGTTCAACCGAGGCTCACCGGCGTGCAGTTCGATATAACGACAGGCGGCATTCATCAGGCTTTCGCGCTGGGTCGCCTCCCACTCGAGCGACAGCGGCCCTTTCAACTGCGCCAGCGCTACCAGGCTCATGTCGCGAGCGGTATCCAGTGCGCAGGCCAAGTCCTCGCCGGCGAGGGCCTCTTGCTCCTTGATGACGCCAAGCAGATGGGTCGTGAGCAACCGGGTCATGGCGTTGTCGGGAAGGCTGAAGGGGCTCGACTCGGCCCGCGTCAGCGCATCAGGCGCCCTGGCCTTGACCTGGGGTCGGGGAATCATCAGGTACAGCATCGAGTGCTGCATGGCGAGGCTGGACAGGGGCTGGAGGCTATCCAGCACCACCAGACCACTCTGGCTGGTGACACGATGTCGCTGGCCGTCGGCTTGCTGTAGGCGTGCTTCCCCCGCGAGCGTCAGGCTGACCAGCACAAAGTCGCCATTGTCCTGGGCGAAGTGGGCGCTGGTGTCATCGTTGGTGCACCAGCCAAGGACCGTGCCCTCGGTGCTTGAAGCGTTGATCAGGTTGGCACGATAGTCGCCGGCATGGCGGCCCTGGGGAAGGTCGAGCGCTATGGAGGGATGAAGACTGCGCCAGTAGTCAAAGCGTAACTCTGGTGCAACCACCATCGTCGAGTGACGCTGAAAGGCCGCCAGGGGGGATGGCGCTTCGCTGGACATAAGGAGCCTGAACAAGGTCTGGGGTGCGTGATCATCATCTGTTGCGCGTTCGAGCAGCGCTTGTTCAGCATAGATCACTACGCCAACTGGTTCGGCGGCCAGTGGCGAGCTACCTCCAATGCCTGAGAAAAAGATGAGATTGGCTCGTCTTTCAGGATCTATGGCTTACATATTGTGCATGAATAAGCATGGATGGGCATGAACGGGTATAAAGCGCGGCACATCGATATCCCATCTGCTGGTGCCCCTTCCACCAGACACGACAATGCCGCGATTCCTGCTGGCGCCAGCCTGTCACCACTGGGGCGATGGCGCCGGAGATCGCGGCATTGTTGATGGTGATGCTTCCTGCTTGCCTGGCAGGAGGTCGGTCGAACCAGGCAAGCTGTCCAACCCGGATAGGGTCAGGCGACGGCAGTTTCCCGCTGGCGTTCACGCGCCTCGCGCTGACGGCGCAGGAACATCGGCTCCGGGTTGTCGACGGACACCTGGTAGTGGCGCGAGAACACCGTGAGCGAAGCCAGGGCGTCTTCCACGACCTGGTCTTCGCGCAGCGAAAAGGCGTCGAAGCCACAGCGCGCCATATAGGACAACTGGTCGATCAGCACGTCGCCCACGGCACGGATCTCGCCCTTGAAACCGTGACGCTCCCTGAGTACCCGGGCCAGCGAATAGCCGCGGCCGTCGGTAAATTTGGGAAAGTCGATGGCGACCAGCGGCGCGTCTCTGAGTGCGGCGACGGTGTCCTCATCGAGCTGGGTGTCGCTGGGCAGCCAGGGCGCCAGGTCGTCGCGACGCTCGGCGGCCAGCCAGACGTCCAGGCGGACGATGGTCATGGGCTTGACGGGGTTTGCACCCTCGTCATCGACGTCAGACTGGAGCACCCAGGCGTCTTCCACCAGGCGGCGTTCCTTGATAAGCGGGCGTTGCGGCGTCTGCTCAGGCATAAACGTGCTCCTTGAAGGGTTTCAGACCGATGCGGCGATAGGTGTCGATGAAGGTTTCGTCGGCTTCGCGGGCGCCAACATACACCTGCAGCACCTTGTCGATGACCTCCGGCACATCTTCGCGGAAGAAGGAGGGGCCGAGGATCTTGCCCAGCGAGGATTCGTTGCCCTGACTGCCGCCGAGGGATATCTGGTAATACTCCTCGCCTTTCTTGTCCACGCCGAGAATGCCGATGTGGCCGACGTGGTGATGACCGCAGGCGTTCATGCAGCCGGAAATGTTGAGATCCAGCGGGCCAAGGTCGTAGAGGAAGTCGAGGCTGTCGAAGCGCTCCTGGATCGCCTGGGCCACCGGAATGGACTTGGCGTTGGCCAGGGCGCAGTAGTCGCCGCCAGGGCAGCAGATAAGGTCCGCCAGGGTGCCCACGGTGGGGTTGGCCAGGCGCAGCTCCTCGAGCTTGTGCCACAGTTCCTCGATGCGGTCGACGGCCACGTCGGACAGCACCAGATTCTGCTCGTGGGTCACCCGCAGCTCGCCGAAGCTGTATTCATCGGCCAGGTCGGCGATCTGGGCCATCTGCTCGGAGGTGACGTCACCCGGCGAGTGACCACTGCGCTTGAGTGACAGGGTGACGGCCTTGTAGCCCGGCACCTTGTGGTCGGTGACGTTGTTGGTGACGAAGCGGGCGAAGGCCCGGTTGTCCCGACGCAACGCCTCGAAGGCCTCGATGGCGGCGTCATCCACCTTGCGACGGGGCGGATCGACGAAGTGCGCCGCCATGTCGTCGATGGCCTGCTGATTGAGGGTCTGGGCGCCGTCCTTGAGGTGGGCCCATTCTTCCTCGACGCGCCGACGCATCTCGTCGATGCCGAGTGCCTTGGTCAGGATCTTGATGCGCGCCTTGAACTTGTTGTCGCGGCGACCGAACTGGTTGTAGACCCGCAGCACTGCCTCGAGGTAGGTCAGCAGGTGCTGCCAGGGCAGGTCCTCGCAGATGGTCTCGCCGATCATCGGAGTACGGCCGAGACCGCCACCGACCAGCACCTTCACGCGGACGTCGCCGGCGTCGTTGCGCCACAGACGCAGACCGATGTCGTGGACCTGAATGGCGGCACGATCCTCGGCGGCGCCGGTCACGGCGATCTTGAACTTGCGCGGCAGGTAGTAGAACTCCGGGTGGAAGGTCGACCACTGACGAATCAGCTCACACCAGGGACGCGGATCCACTTCTTCATCGGCGGCGATGCCGGCGAACTGGTCGGTGGTGGTGTTGCGGATATCGTTGCCGCTGGTCTGGATCGAGTGCATCTGCACGCTGGCGAGCTGTGCGAGCATTTCGGGCACGTCCTCGAGCTTCGGCCAGTTCAACTGAAGATTGGTACGGGTGGTGAAGTGGCCGTAGCCGCGGTCATAGCGGGCGGCCAGCTCACCGAGCTTGCGCAGCTGGTAGGAGGCCAGCATGCCATAGGGGATGGCGATGCGAAGCATGGGCGCGTAACGCTGTACGTACAGACCGTTCTGCACCCGGATCGGGAGGAATTCTTCCTCGCTGATCTTGCCTTCGAGGTAGCGACGCATCTGGTCGCGGAAATGTGCGACGCGTTCGTCGACCAGGGTCTGATCATGGTTGTCGTAGCGATACATTCAGCGCGTTCCTGCAGCCAGGGAATGACGGGACGTTGCGGGTTACTCTACCTGCACGCCATTATGCTATAAAAGAATAAATAGTCATAGTTTGGGTGCAAAAGGTAATTAAAAGGTGTTGATAGGCGTCGTGCGGGGCGCTACACCTTCAGACTCTGCCAGCGGCGGCGTTGCCAGATCACCGCAAAGCACAGCGAGTTGAGCGCGCGGTA
Organism: Halomonas sp. EF61; assembly: GCF_040147045.1. Lineage (NCBI taxonomy): Bacteria > Pseudomonadati > Pseudomonadota > Gammaproteobacteria > Oceanospirillales > Halomonadaceae > Halomonas > Halomonas sp. EF61. The sequence continues at coordinate 579,247 of NZ_JAMSHM010000003.1, forward strand.
GCCTAGCTGACACCACCAGATGCCGGCCAGGCCGAAGCCTTCATGCACGCCGAACCACCAGGCCAGCGGCAGGAAGACCAGCCACTGACCGGTCAAGGTCAGCTGCATCACCGTACGGTTGGCGCCGGCGCCGAGCAATGTCTGGGTGAACACCAGGGCGGCGGCGTCGAGCACGATCATCAGCGCGGTCAGGCGCAGCGGATCGACGCCCAGGGCGATCAGTTCGGGGTTATGCAGAAACAGGCCCAGCACGGCTTCCGGCATCAACGCCATGGGCAGGGACAGGGCAGCGAGCAGCAACCAGGCCATGTGCACCACCTCCCAGCCCCAGCGGTGGGCCCTTTCCGGCGACTCGCGCCCCAGCGCCTCGCCGACCAGGCTCATCGCTGCCATGCCGAGGCCCACGCCGGGCAGAATCAGCAACAGCGATAAGTTAACCAGCACATGGCCCACCGCCACGCTGGCGGTGTCGACCTGGCCGAGGATCCAGAACAGCACGGCGTAGCCGGCGGCGAACCAAAGCTGCTGAAAGGAGTGCGGCGTGGCCAGCTTCAGGGTGGTGGCCATGGTGCTGCCGCCGAGTCGCCAAGGCGAATGACACGGCCTGTGACGAGTGCCGCGATGGCCAGGCGTATGGCTCAACCAGGCCCAGATGGCGACACCGGCAAACAGCGACAGGCTGCTGCCGAGCCCGGCACCGCTGACGCCCATGGCGGGCAGGCCCCAGTAGCCGAAGATCAGGCCGATGCTGGCCAGCAGGTTGACCAGATGCATTACCAGCATGATCCGCAGGTACAGGCCGGTCTGCTGGATGCCGTTCCAGTAGCCTCGGTAGCAGAAGATCATCGCCACCGGCAGCAGCGCGATCAGACGCCAGCGAAAGTAGTCCACCGCCATCGACGTCACCAGCGGATCGTCGTTGAGCCAGGCCATGATCGGACCGGCCTGCCACAGACACAGAACCATCAACGGCAGGCCGATCATGACGGCCAGGGTAAGTCCCGCCGCCAGCGGCTCCCCGCGTGGATCGTGGCGCAGCTCAACGCCAAGCTCGGCGGCCGCCGAGGCAACGGGCGTCTGATGGCGTTCGCCATGGCGCCGCGCTACCTGGGCCTGAACCCCCGACGACAGCCCGAACAGGCAGGCGGTGACCATGAACATGGCGTAGCCGCCGATGCCGGCGGCGGCCAGCTCGGTCTCGCCGAGCCGGCCCACCAGGGCGGCATCGACCAGGTTCATCAGGCTCTGGCTCAACATGCCGGCCATGATCGGCAGCGCCAGGCGCAGGATCAGACGCCAGCGCGTCAGGTCGGGCAGCAGGGCCTGTTGTTGCAGGGAACGCATCAGGCGTCGTAGGACAGTACCGGCGACAGCCAGCGTTCCATGACGTCCAGCTCCATGCCCTTGCGACTGGCCAGGGCCTCGACCTGATCCCGGGTAATCTTGCCGGTGGCAAAGTACTTCGACTGCGGGTGGGAGAAGTACCAGCCGGACACCGCCGCCGCCGGCCACATGGCAAAGCTCTCGGTCAGTTCGAGTCCGGTGCTGGCCTCGGCGTCGAGCATGCGGAACAGCGTCGCCTTCTCGGTGTGGTCAGGGCAGGCGGGGTAGCCGGGGGCAGGGCGGATGCCCTGGTACTTCTCGGCAATCAACGCCTCATTGTCGAGCTGTTCCTCGGGTACGTAGGCCCAGAACTCCTTGCGCACCCGTTCATGGATCAGTTCGGCGAAGGCCTCGGCCAGGCGATCGGCCAGCGCCTGCACCATGATGGCGTTGTAGTCGTCGCCCTTGGCCTTGTAGGCCGCAGACAGCTCCTCGACGCCGTGACCGGCGGTGACCGCGAAGCCCCCGATCCAGTCCGGCTTGCCGCTGTCCTTCGGGGCGATGAAGTCGGCCAGGCTGTAGCAAACTCCCTCTCGGTTCTTGGTGGTCTGCTGGCGAATATGGTGCAGACGCTCGATCACCTCGCCGCGGGTCTCGTCTGAATAGACTTCGATGACGTCGTCATCGACGCTGTTGGCGGGCCACAGGCCGATGACCCCGCGCGCCTGAATCAGGCGCTCATCGATCAACTTGCGCAGCATCACCTGGGCCTCGTCGAACAGTTGGCGTGCGGCTTCGCCGACCACCTTGTCGTCGAGGATCTTCGGATACTTGCCGACCAGCTCCCAGCTCATGAAGAAGGGCGTCCAGTCGATACGATCGACCAGTTCGTTGAGGTCGTAGTCCTCGAACACCTTGAGACCGGTAAAGGTCGGCGCCGGCGGGGTATACCCCTGCCAGTCCAGCGCCGGCTTGCGCGCCCGGGCATCGGCGTAGGACAGGTCGGCGGCCTTGGGGCGGCGCTTGGCGTTGCGCTCGCGGACCTTGACGTACTCGTCTCGAATCTCGTTGACGTAGGCCTCTTTCAGCCCCGGTGACAGCAGCTTGCCGGCCACGCCCACGGCACGTGAGGCGTCGGTCACATAGATCACCGGCTGTTCGTACTGGGGTTCGATCTTGACCGCGGTATGCGCCTTGGAGGTGGTGGCGCCGCCGATCAGCAGCGGCAGCTCGAAGCCCTGGCGCTGCATCTCCTTGGCCACGTGGACCATCTCGTCAAGCGAGGGGGTGATCAGTCCCGACAGGCCGATGATGTCGGCGTTCTCTTCCCGGGCGGTCTTGAGGATCTTGTCGGCGGGCACCATCACGCCGAGGTCGATCACCTCGTAGTTGTTGCACTGGAGCACCACGCCGACGATGTTCTTGCCGATGTCGTGGACGTCGCCCTTGACCGTGGCCATGACGATCTTGCCCTTGGCCTGGGTGTCTTCGCTCTTTTCCGCCTCGATGTAGGGGATCAGGTAGGCCACCGCCTGCTTCATCACCCGCGCCGACTTGACCACCTGGGGCAGGAACATCTTGCCGGCACCGAACAGGTCGCCGACTACGTTCATGCCATCCATCAGCGGCCCCTCGATCACCTCGATGGGGCGAGTCGCGCGCTGGCGGGCCAGTTCGGTGTCATCCTCGATGTAGGCGGTGATGCCCTTGACCAGAGCATGCTCGATGCGCTTCTCGACCTCCCAGCTACGCCACTCGAGGTCCTCCTTCTTCTCACCGCCGGAGCCGTCGCCCTTGTACTTGTCGGCGATATCGAGCAGCCGCTCGGTGCTGTCATCACGGCGATTGAGAACCACATCCTCGACGGCTTCGCGCAGCTCTTCCGGCAGGTCGTCATAGACCGCCAGCTGGCCGGCGTTGACGATGCCCATGGTGAGCCCTGCGCGAATCGCGTGGTAGAGAAATACCGAGTGGATCGCCTCGCGCACCGGATTGTTGCCGCGAAACGAGAAGGACACGTTGGAAACGCCGCCCGACACCATGGCGTGGGGCAGGTGTTCGCGAATCCAGCGGGTGGCCTCGATGAAGTCCACCGCGTAGTTGTTGTGCTCGTCGATGCCGGTGGCGATGGCAAAGATGTTGGGGTCGAAGATGATGTCTTCGGCGGGGAAGCCGATATCGTCCACCAGCACCCGGTAGGCGCGCTGGCAGATTTCGGTCTTGCGCGCGAAGGTGTCCGCCTGGCCGGACTCGTCGAAGGCCATCACCACCACGGCGGCGCCATGACGGCGGCACTCGGTAGCCTGGTGGCGGAAGGCCTCTTCACCTTCCTTGAGCGAGATCGAGTTGACCACCGCCTTGCCCTGGATGCACTTGAGGCCGGCCTCGATGATCTCCCACTTGGAGGAGTCGACCATGATCGGCACCCGCGCGATGTCCGGCTCACCGGCGATCAGATTGAGAAAGCGCACCATGGCTTCCTGGGACTCGAGCATCCCCTCGTCCATGTTGATGTCGATCACCTGGGCGCCGTTCTCGACCTGCTCGAGCGCCACCTCCAGGGCGGTGGTGTAGTCCTCTTCCTTGATCAGTCGCTTGAAGCGAGCAGAGCCTGTGACGTTGGTACGTTCCCCGACGTTGACGAACAGCGAATCGTGCTCGATGTTGAATGGCTCCAGGCCAGACAGACGGCAGGCTCTGCTGCGGTCTGGAATCTGGCGCGGGGGCAGGTCCTTGATCGCGCGGTGGATGGCGGCGATATGCTCGGGGGTGGAGCCACAGCAGCCACCGATGATGTTGACCAGGCCACTGCGCGCGAACTCGGCGACGATCTCGGCCATCTCCTCGGGGGTCTGGTCGTACTCGCCAAACTCGTTGGGCAGACCCGCGTTGGGGTGAGCCGAGACGAAGGTGTCGGCCTTGGTCGACAGCTCCTCGACGTAGGGGCGCAGCTCCTCTGCGCCGAGGGCACAGTTGAGGCCCACGGTCAGCGGCTGGGCGTGGCGCACCGAATTCCAGAAGGCCTCGGTGGTCTGGCCCGACAGGGTGCGCCCGGAGGCGTCGGTAATGGTGCCGGAGATCATTACCGGCAGGCGCTCGCCGGTCTCGTCGAAGATCTCTTCGAGGGCGTAGATCGCCGCCTTGGCGTTCAGGGTGTCGAAGATGGTCTCGATCATGATCAGATCGGAGCCGCCTTCGATCAGTGCCAGGGCTGCCTCGCGGTAGTTGTCACGCAGGGCATCGAAGGTCACGTTGCGCTTGGCCGGGTCATTGACGTCCGGCGACAGCGAGGCGGTGCGCGAGGTAGGGCCAAGCACCCCGGCCACGTAGCGGGGCACCCCGGTCTCTTCGCCGACGTCGTCGCACACCTGGCGGGCCAGCCGAGCGGCTTCGCGATTGAGCTCCGGGACCAGCTCCTCCATGCCGTAGTCCGACTGGGACAGGCGAGTCGAGTTGAAGGTATTGGTCTCGAGGATGTCGGCACCCGCCAGCAGATAGTCGCGATGGATGCGCGCCACCAGATCCGGGCAGGTCAGGGCCAGCAGATCGTTGTTGCCCTTGAGGTCCGACGGCCAGTCCTTGAAGCGCTCGCCGCGGAAGTCTTCCTCGCTCAAGGCCGCATTCTGCAACATCGTGCCCATGCCGCCATCCAGCATCAGAATGCGGTCTTTCAGGCTATCGATGAGGCGGGCTGTCTGAGGGGTCGGTGCTGCTACGGCCATGGGCGGGTGTGTCTCCAGCTAGACGCTTGTCAGGTCGACGAACGATAAAATTTTTATGGGCCAGCGCTTGTGTCCACGCGGCAGGACCCCCATGTGCATGCCGGAATACACGGCGATGTCTCGGGAGTCGGTCGAAGGGGCCATATGGTACCAAAGCACCGGGCCTGGCGGCAGGGGCAGTGCGCCTGCGAAGGCGGAAACCAAAATCCGAGTAAAATACTCGGGATTGAGTCTGACGCAGGTGTCGCTTACCATGGTCCTGACCAAACCCGCGGGGCCACAGCGCCCGCTGTCAGGCGGGGCGAACTAGCGAGAGACCCATGAGCGAGAATATCCAGATCACCGACAGCGCACAGGACTACCTGGCGGAGCTGCTCGAGAAGCAGAACGTCGAAGGTATCGCGGTGCGGATCTTCATCACCCAGCCGGGCACGCCCTACGCCGAGACCTGCCTGGCGTACTGCCGGCCGGGCGAGGAAGAGCCCAGCGACGAGCGCCTGGAGCTTTCCAAGATCGCCGTCTATCTCGACGCCAACAGCATTCCGTTCCTGGAAGAGGCGGTGGTCGACTTCAATGCCGACCGCATGGGCGGCCAGCTGACCATCAAGGCGCCCAACGCCAAGATGCCCAAGGTCAACGCCGACAGCCCGCTCGAGGATCGCATCAACTACATCCTCTACAGCGAGATCAACCCGGGCCTGGCGGCCCACGGTGGCGAGATCAAGCTAATGCAGCTGACGGACGACCAGGTGGCGGTGCTGGCCTTCGGCGGCGGCTGTCAGGGCTGCGCTGCGGTGGACCTGACCCTCAAGGAAGGCGTCGAGAAGACGCTGATGGAGCGCATCCCGGAACTCGCCGGCATCCGCGACGTCACCGACCACACCGATACCACCAACGCCTACTACCGTTGACGTTCAACCGGCCGACTGGCCCACTGAGGCTCCGCCCTCAGGATCAAAGGTGAATCAACAACGCCGCTTCAGAGAGCGGCGTTGTTGTGTTTGGGCAAACCATTAGGGGTAGGGGCGCGCGAGACTGGTTGGGGAGTGACAGGCACCCCCCCTGTCGAGCCGGTGTCTGCGATCAGCCATCCACCGAAGTCATAGCGGAACTGCCGGCGGTCGCTGTTCTGGTTGGTTAGCGCCGAGAGCCGCAGCAGGCGGTCGCACTGGTAGGCTTGAATATAAATAATAAGAGCTGGTCCATGGGGGCACGGCGCTCGATGAGCTGGTCCTTGCATGCGCGGCAGGGTGTCATCGCCCGCGGCGGGTGCATGGGTGTAGTGACAGGCCTCGATCAGCCAGTGTTCGGGGTCGTACTGCTAGTGCCAGGTCTCACCACTGGGGGCGATGCGTCGGGTCAGGTTGCTGCTGGCGTCATAGTGGTTGTGGGTGCCGGCGTAGCGCTTGAGCAGGTTACCCATGGCCGGCGACAGGCTAGCCGGTGCGCCAGGATGATATCGGGTGCGATGATAGCGGGTGCGTTGGCCGGTGGAGACATCATGATGTCACAGATGCTCTCTGTGATACAATTCACATCCAACTTCGCAGATCCCTAACTTTCTGGCAACTCGGATAGTAGGTCACAGAATTCCTGCTCGCTTAACTCAAACTCTTCGCCCATATCCATTGCCATCAATGTGAGAAGTATGTTCTCTGTTTTTGAGGATATATAAATATCACTTTGTTGGTGTATGATAAATGCAGCTCTAGATATAGCATGTGCATCGTATTTTCCAGGGCATACTTTTTTGAGCTCCTTCGCAATGTGGGAATCACTCATTTCTGCTCCAGTTCTTAAGTTCGTAGCCGGTCGGGGGGGGGAGTGTTGGGAGCTTTGGGAGTCTAACGTCTTCCCATTAATGCTCTTCGGGTGTACCCGAATTACTGATCCAGACTGATCAAGACCTTCCATCCATTGCCTCACCGAACCAGAATTTTGATTATACTCTGTTACAAAAAATGCCCCTTAGTCGGACCCTCTGTACGCGCAGGAACTTCTTGAGTGTAGTAGCGTACTCTTCCATCAGGGAGAGTGCGAGTTGTAGCGGCATTTTGCTGTGCTTTTTGTAGTCCTGATAGCTTAGCTCTTAAAGCTGCCTGAGCATTCACATTTGCACAATACCCACTCAACCCCAGCGGATCCACCCATCCTGTCGGATTCGGAGCGTACATGTAAAATCATAAATCTATGTACTCTAAGCTGGCCCATTTTATATTTGGCATGGGAAATGGCTTTCCCTTTGTTTGGTATAGAATCAAGCTATCTCCAGCTTTCTTCCACCTCCCGCCTAAAATTTTGGATATTTCTTGGGGTGTGTTTTTCGATATAATTGGACTGCCGATTTCTATCGAGAATTCATAATATTCTGGAATCTTCCAATACCTTTTTAGTCGACACAACTCTATTTCTTCATACGCCTCTAGTTTCTGGAGTAGAATATCACCTGCTGCACGCGCTTGCTCCACATCTGCAGCCTCAGTAAAAACATGAAGATTGACTATTCCTTTCAAAACTGGATCACCTGTGAGTAATTTTTCCATCAAGCGAAACATTAGCGTGTGTTCCGTCTCTTGTCGTCCATCCTATCTGCTCGCGACCAGTTCTTGATAACTGGACATCCCATTCAAAGGGCTCTCCGGCTGTTCGAGAAGGGCCTTTAGTCCACTCGTTCCCAAATCGATCAAGAGAGCCTCGGTTGGGGCCCCTTGGAATTGGAGTTGAACCATCCCAACTCTCTGGAGGTACATATCGAATTCTTCCTGAGGTTGGCAACTGAGCATCTTTGATCCTAGCCGTTTTTGTCCTCGGTCTACTGCCGCGAGATTCCTCACAACACCGACTCAGCCCCAGCGGATCCACCCATCCTGTCGGATTGGGGGCGTACATGTACAGGTTTTCGCCGCCGGCCAGGCCTATCGGGTCCTGGGTGGTGAAGCGTCCCGTCTCTGGATCATAGTACCGATGGCGGTTGTAGTGCAGCCCGGTTTCTTCATCCAGGTACTGACCCTGGAAGCGCAGCGGATTGTCGGTGGTGCTGGGATTGCCGTGGCCGTCACTGGCCTGGATGAGCTTGCCCCAGGCGCGGTAGTGGCCGACCCAGGCGAGCTTGCCGTTGGACTTGCCGTCGCATTCTGCCAGCTCCATCGGGGTGCCGAGGTGGTCGGTGTGGATGCTGTAGAGGGTCGGCTCGGTTGGCTGGTGTTCGGTATAGAGCACCGCCCCGGTGCCGCTGCGGGTGTGGACGGCCTCGAAGCGGTTCTCGAGCTTGGCGGCGGGCACGAAGCTGTCGGGTTCGAACAGGTAGATCACCCGCCGTTCGGGGGTGAGGCCGGGGTACTCGAGCCGATGGCAACGTTGGGCGATGGGCAGCGAGTGAGGCCGCTCGGGATTCTCGCGGGCCAGTTCCAGGCGTTCGGGGTGAAACAGCGGCGGCAGGCCTCCGACAAAACGCTCTTCGCTTTGCAGCAGGTCACCGTCCCAGTTGAACACCGTCAGCTCACTGGGCTGGCCCTGGCGGTTCACCTCTTTCCACACCCGTCGGCCGAGGCCGTCGTAGGCGTAGCGGGCGCGCATGCGCGGCAGGGTGTCATCGCCCGCGGCGGGGGCATGGGGGTAGTGGCAGGCCTCGATCAGCCGGTGTTCGGGGTCGTACTGGTAGTGCCAGGCCTCACCGCCGGGGGCGATGCGTCGGGTCAGGTTGCCGCTGGCGTCGTAGTGGTAGTGGGTGCCGGCGTAGCGCTTGAGCAGGTTGCCCATGGCCGGCGACAGGCTGGCCGGTGCGCCTGGGTAATCGAGGCGAATGCGCTCCTCGGATCCGTGGTCGAGGTGATCGCGGGGGCGCTCGCGTCGCCAGCGGGTGGCGTCGGAGGTTGTACCTTCGTTTCCTTTTTCGCCTTTTGCTTGTGGTGGCACGGGATCGACCAGATTGCCGGCCGGGTCGAAGGCGAACACTTCCTCGAGGCCGGGGGCGCTTGCCTGGCGCAGCCGGCCCAGTGGGTCGTAGCCGTAGCGGGTGGTGCCACGCAGGTTGTCGTCCACCTGGCTGAGCAGGCCGTTGGCGCTGTAGTGCCACTGGCGTCTGACGGTGGGGTGTCGGGGGCGGTCCTCGACGGATGCTTCGAGGGTGCGGATGTGCTGCTCGATCAGGCGTCCCAGCGGGTCGAAGCGTGATTCGACCTCGCGGCTGCCCTGGTGACGGCGTACCTCGCGATGCAGGTCGTCGCGCTCGAAGGCCATCAGCTCGCGCTGGTCCAGGGTCATGGCGTGGACATGGCCGGAGCCATAGCGCAGCCAGGCCAGGGTCTGACCGTCGGGTAGGGTGGTGGTCTCGCGGTTGCCCAGGGCGTCGTGGGTGTGGCGGGTGACGCTGGAGTAGTCACCGCCGTTGGGCAGCTGATGACGCTGCACCTCGGCGATCAGGTTGTCGGCGGTGTCGAAGTGAAAGCGCGTCTCGCTGTGGCGGCTGGCGGCGCGGGTCAGGCGTCCCAGCGGGTCGTAGCCGTAGCGGGTGGTCAGCGCGGGCTGGCCCGGTCGCTGGCTCTCGCGCTCCAGCACCCGGCCCATGGCGTCGCGGGTGAAGGTGGTGACCAGCTCGCCTTCGCGGCGCTCGATCAGGGCGCCGCCATCGTCGTAGCGGTAGTGGCGGGTGCGCCCGTCGAAGCCGGTGTCCTCGATCAATCGTCCACCGCCGTCATAGCGGAACTGCCAGCGGTCGCCGTTCTGGTTGGTCAGCGCCGAGAGCCGAAGCAGGCGGTCGTAGTGGTAGGCGAAACGCTGGCCCATGGGGTCGCGGCGCTCGATCGGCTGGCCCTTGCCATTGTAGCGATAGCGGGTGCGCTGCCCGGTGGGATCGAGATACTGAGTCAGCCGGCCTTCGCTGTCGTGGGAGAAGTGCTCGATGGCGCCGTCGGGGTGCTCGACGCTCAACAGCAGGCCGGTGGCGTCACGGGTGTAATAGGTGCGATGCCCGGCGGCGTCACGGCGCTCGATCAGCCAGCCGCGGTGGTCGTAGCGAAACTGGGTGGTCTTGCGTGAACAGTCGCTGGCACTGGTCAGCTGACCCTGGTCGTTCCAGCGGTACTGATAGGTGTTGCCGGCGGCGTCGGTCATCGCCGTGAGCAGGCCGCGCGCGTTGTGACGGAAGGTGGTGACACGCCCGCTCGGGGCGATTTCCTGCAGCGGCAGGCCGCGTTCATCGAAGCGTAGCGAGCGTTCGCGTCCGTCAGGTTCGGTGACGTTTATCGGCAGGCCCTGGTCGTCGTAGTCGATGCGGGTGCTCAGGCCCTGGGGGTCGACCGTCTCGATCAGCCGGCCCTGGTCGTCATAGCGATAGTGGGTGGTGCGTCCTTCGCCGTCGATATGGCGGATCAGCCGGCCGTGCTCGTCCCAGCGCCAGTGCTCGCTGCCCAGCGCCGGGTGGAAGGGGTGAGTGATCGACTCGATCTGGTTGTGATAGTTGTAGCGGTAGAAGGTCACCACGCCGTCGGCGTCGGTGACGCGGGTGTACCACAGGCCGCGATGGTACTCGAAGCGGGTGTCTTCGCTGCCGTCTTCCAGGCGGTTGCGTACGCAGCGCGCATCGTGAGCGGCGGGCAGGGCGCCCTCGGCCTTGCCCGGCCAGTCCCACTCGAGCTCCACCGCCAGGCCACTGCGGTGGGTGTAGCGGGTGACCAGATGGTGCTGGTACTGGTACTCGCGGGTGTAGCCGCGCATATCACGACTTTCGATCAGATCACCGTCGGCGCTGTGCTGGTAGCGGACCAGCACCTCGGGCTCGTGCGCCTCGGCGGCTTCGTCATTGTGTTTGGTGACGTCCGCCCCGGGATAGTGGCGCACCACCTTGGCCAGCAGCCCCGCGCTGCTGTAGTGAAAGCGCAGCAGCAGGGCGGCGCCGTCGGTCAGCCGGTCCAGTCGGCCCTGGCGATAGCTCAGGTGCAGGGCGCGGCCGTCGCGCTCGCGCTGCTCGACCAGGCGGAAATGGACGCGCTCGCCCGGCCCGGACTTGCCGATGCGGCGGTAGAGCTCCTGACTGCCGTCGAGGTAGTGAAGCCGGTAGTGCTCGCTGTCGGGGTGTTCCAAGGTCACGCTTTCACGCGGCAGGAAGCGGCTGCCGCCCACCTCGAGGGGGGCGATGGGCAGGGCGCGGTTCAGGCTGTCGATAAAGGTCAACTGCTCGCCCAGGGCCTCGAAGCGGGTATGGAACGGGCTGCTCCAGCGGGCGCCAAGCTCGCTGTCATCGAGTTCGTCGATGCTGGAGCGGTAGTAGCGGGTCCATTCGACGTCGATCAACCCCGGTACGCTGAAGTCGGTGTGCCACAGGTTCTCGTCACCCATCACATAGTCCACAGGGTTGGGACTGGTGGGGGTGGGGCGATGCAGCGAGCACACGCAGCCGGCCGGAGTGGCGCTTGGCTCGGCTTCGTGGCGGGTGGTCTGGCGGTTTTCCGCCGACAGGTAGTGGACCGTACGTTGCCCGGTGACGGCGGTGCCCTGGTGATTGACGTCCCCACGTTGCGACGACCGGCGGCGAGTCGCCTGGGCCAGGTCGCGTATCATCGGCAACAGGCGCTCGAACCCGGCGTTGACCATGGACCTGGCCATCCCGCCGAGCTGGCCGAGGAAGGCGATGAGGCGCTGACGGTCGTCACCAAAGGCCTCGAGCAGGCGGTCAAAGGCAATGAATACGACACGCTTGCCTTTCTCGAGAAGGTTCCACCACTCGGGGTTCTCGTCGATCAGTTTGAGCTGTGTGGCGGCATCGACCGGGTTGTTGATGAACTCGGCGAGTTTGCCGACGATGGTGTCAATTTCGCGCAACAGCTTCGGTTTCTGTTCCTCGAGCTTGGATTCGAGTTCTGCCAGAAAATCCATCGCCGCACCGCTGGCCTGGTTGACCAGAATCTGAGCGACGATGTCGACGCCTTCACCGCGGGCAAACGCCTGTATGCCTTCGCGGATCCCCGCACGTGCAGGTCGGGAGGCGTTGCCAAAGGCGGGCACCAGACCGATGGCGTCGATCACCAGCACCGCCCAGAGCCAGACGTTCTGGTAGTTCGGCGTGCCGTCTGCGTCGTTGCCATCGAGGTCAACCACGTCGCGAGCGACGTCGCCGATGGCCATGACGTTACCGACCACCGGCAGCATGTAGGCGGCCTGGACGACCACGTCGAGTACCGTGACGGAATCTTCCTCCACGTCCATCATGATCACGGCTTCCGGGGTCTCGCCTTCGCTGTAGGGCTCGGCGGTGATCACCCGGCGATGGTTGAGTGCCTCTTTCAGAGGGTCCTGGTCCAAACCTGGAATGACGTGGTTGCCCCAGCTTGTTCTCGCGGCCATGCTAAGTTTCCTTCCTTATGTCCCCACAAGAGGGCGCCATCCCTGATGCATTCAGTGAGGTATTGACCGCTACCCACCGAGCCCCTTGGCGATATTGGCCTGTCGACTCAGGAGCGTTTCTTCGGTGATCCACCCGGCCAGCCTGGCGACGTCAGGTCGGTGTCCTGAGCGTGAGGGGTATCCTTGAGGTCGCCGAATGTCGGACTGGTGGGGACGTCACCTTTCCAACCGGGTGATGACAGCTCGGTATTGCCAAGCCCTGGGAGCTGCTCCTGAAGCTTCTCCTGCGCGATCTTTTCGAGTTGTGCCCGGGCTTGCTGCTCGACTCGCCCCGCAAGATCGCTCGGAATGTCACCTGGGATGGTTGGCAACGGAGGCCCCTCGGGCCAACCTGGCGACGATAGACCCACGCCGGAAGTGTTTGGCCTTCCTCCAGGCGTACCACCTGTCCAGCCGGGAGACTGAAGGAGGCTGGGCGCTTGGAAGGGAGATCCCTGATCTCTGGAGCTGCCTGACACAGCAGTCTGGGTGTCGCTGGACGTGGTGGCGTACGTTGGCTTGATCGGCACCTTGACGGGCCATGCCTGGGGCCGTTTGTCGATTTCTCGCGGGTCCTGGAAGTACTCGACCTGGACTCCCCCCAGAGGCAGCCCAGACAGCGTTGCCTTGCCGGCGGCGTCCAGCACCCCTTGGCGTACCGAGCCATCGGCGAGGAAAGCGCGATAGCGGGCGCCGGGCACCGGCCGACCGTTGCCATAGAGGTGTTCAAGATCCAGGTTGGAGGGTTCGGTTTCAGGAAGGTTGTCCAGCGGATAACTCAGACTCGTAGGCCCGCCAAACAGGTGCTGGCTGCCCTTGACGTCGATAGTGCCGGGGGCGTGAATTTCGATGTCGCCGCCCTTGAGTCGGATATAGCCGCCACCGCAGGTCAGCAGCACTTCCTCGGCAGCGGCAATGTGCACGGCGTCTTCGGTGGAGGTGATGCTGAGCTTTTTCTCTGCAGTCAGCGCCATCTCGTCGCTCTGGGCCTGCACCTCGACCTTGCCCTGGGCGGCGAACAGCTTGATCCCGGCGCGCTGGACGAACAGCGACAGCCGGTCGGCGATGCTGGCGACCAGGCGTTTGCCGGCGGCCAGGTTGATGTCCTCGCTTGCGGTGACGCTCAGTGACTTGCCTTGGGCCAGGTGGGTGGACTGGGGGGTGCTGATGGCGATGCCCGCCGGGGAGGCCAATTGCAGCCAGGGCTCCTTGAGTCGCGCGGCCTCGCCACGCCCACCTTTGCTTGCCGTTGTCGCACTGCTGCCGTCGAAGGCTGTGGCAGAGTCGGCACTACCGTGGCGCCCCTGGGCGTCGTCGCTGGCCTTGTGCAGGTCGGTGCGGCTGGCAAGCGCCTCGGCGTCGTGGTCGACAGCGCTGTCGCTGAGACTGTCGGCAAGCTGCCAGGCGCTTTGTAATTCGCGCCAGGCGGGGCGCATGTCGAGCTGCTCACCGTTGGCACCAAGCTGTCCCCAGCTGCTGACCAACAGGCCCTGGTTGGCGCGCACGGCGCCGTAGGCGTCGGTGCGCAGCTCGAAGCCGGTGCCGCGAAAGTCGCCGCGGGTATTGCCGTGCTGGTGGATCAGATAGCCGAGGTTCAACTGGCTCTTGGCGTGCTCGGAGTTGAGCCGCACCCGCTCCTGGTCGGTGGCGTCATCGAACACCAGCTCGTTGTACTTGCCGCCACGATAGGTCTTCGACTTGAAGCCCGACAGCAGGCCGTTGGAATGCCATTCCGGACGTTCATCGCCGTTGTAGACCCGACCGGTGATCAAGGGGCGATCCGGGTCGCCCTCGAGGAAGTCAACGATCACCTCCTGGCCGATGCGTGGGACGAAGACCGCGCCCCAGCCAGCGCTGGCGTTGGGCTCGCTGACCCTCAGCCAGCAGCTCGAGCCAGCGTCGTGGTGACCCAGCCGGTCCCAGTGAAACTGCACCTTGACCCGGTTGAGCCCGTCGGTGTGGATTTCCTCGCCTTCCGGCCCCACCACGGTGGCGGTCTGGGGGCCTCCCATCACCGGGCGCGGATGGTCGAGGCTCGAGCGATAGGGCAGGCACAGGCGCTGGGTCTCGATGTCGACCAGATAGTGGCCGGTGCCGGCGCGCTGGTAATCGTCACGGTGGAGGCTGGAGCCTTTATCCGAGAGACCCAGCCCGTGGGCGCGACGCGCCTGATCGAGCTGTTCCTGCAAGCTGCCGGGCAGGGTCGACAGATGCGCCGATACCGGCAGGGCATTCTCGGCATGCACGCTGAGGCCCAGCACCAGGAACTCTCGCTCGCTGTCGTCGCCGCGCTCATGTTGGCCATGCTGAGTCAGGGTGAAGTGGCCGCCTACCTGGAGCTGGCGGGCGCCACCGGCGCCATGGAAGCGCTTGGCGCGGGACTCCAGGGCTTCCAGACGATTGACCGCCAGTCGTTCACCGCGACGGTGGTCCGGGTAGTAGTACTCGCCGGGATAATCGTAGACCTCGGTGTCCGGCAGGTGGCCCTGGTCGCGGATGGTGTCCTGGGCGATGTCGCTGGGGTGGCGAGGCTGCTTGTAGTTGAAGGTGGCGAGGCTTACGCGGGTGGGCTGCTGCTGACGGCGCCCACCCCACTGGGTCAGTGCGTCCTCGGCCTCAGTGGCGGCCTGGCGATGGAAGCGGATGGCCTGGGGGGTGACCGCTGGGCAGGTATCTACGCTGTCGGTGATCACCAGGCAGTGATCGCCGTCGGCATCGGTGGCAGCCCCCGCGCCTTCGCCATGGCTGAAATAGAAAAACAGTCCTTCTTGTTCCATCAGCCGGTTGACGAAGTGGAAGTCGCTCTCTCGATACTGCACGCAGTAGCTGCGCGTGGGGTAGTCGCGACGAAGATCAAAGCGGTAGCGCCCCTTGGCGATCTCGCGGTCCTGGAACACCGCCTCGATCACCTCGGTGACGTTCTTGTCCTGGAAGATGCGGCTGTCACGACCGAGGCTCAACAGGGATAGCCAGGGCACCAGCACCAGTTGGTAGTAGTAGACGCCACCGTCTTCCCCGAGCAGGGCGGCGGAGTCGACCAGGCCAGAGAGCGGACGGTAGCCGCCGTCGGCCTGGCGGATCTCGATCAATGCCGGCTGGGCGATCAGCGACTTGAGTTCGATGTCGCCGCGCTGGGAGATCACGTCGAGGGTGTAGCAGAAGGGGCGCGAAATGGCCTCTTCGCCGACCAGGCGATGGGGGATCAGCGATTGCCCGCCCAGATGAAACTTGAGCAGGCGCTGATCCTGACTCAGTGTGACGTCAAAGGCACCCAGCAGGTCGCTTGGGCGATACGAGGACCAGGAGGGGTCGTCCATGCTCAGCACCCTCCTGCCAAACGTGCCCACTCGGTGGGCGCCGCTGGAAGACGCAGTGATGAGCGCAAATGCTGGGGAGCAGATGGCATGGCGGTTCCTCCCTGAACGATTCCGTCAGTCCGAATCTGGAGGATCTTACCGGCGGGACGGGGCCCGGGCAGCAGGGGAAAGGCGTTTTCAGAAAGGGCTTACGCAGGAAAACGACATGTCGAGCAAGCTGTGCCTTGGCAACACCGCAAACCGGGCATTGAAGGAGGCGGTGCACGCCGCTTGGGCCCTGAATGGCGGCTTGTGGTTTGCAGTGCCGCTGCGCTGGATCCCGGGCGTGCCGTGTGAACGCCACCCTAGGCAATCACACGGCCAGGCCGCTGCCTGAATCCTGGAGGCGCTGCCCTAGGGCGAAGAGGTCTGTTGTTTGGCGTTTCCGCTGGATGTGCCTTCGTTGTCATCGGGGCGTTCGCGCTGTTGCCTGGCCAGCGCCCAGATTTTCTCGTCCAGCTTGGCCTCGAGGGCCTTGAGTCGCTCTGACTGATTCGCCAGCAGGCGCCTCTGCTCTTCGATACGCTCGTTGAGCAGGTCTACCTCGTGGCCTCGAGCGCGCAGGTTCTCCTCGGCTCGCGAGCGTTCCATCTGCGTCTCGCGGTGGCGCTTTTCCTCTTCTGACAGTTCGCCCCGAAGTGCCTGAAGCTGCTGCTGCAACACCTCCTGGCGCTGATCGGCCTGCTTGAGCCGCTGGGCATGGGCCTTTTCCGCACTTTGTCGTTCCTGGCGTGCCTCATCCAGCATGGCCATCAGCCGCGCCTCGGCGGCCTCGTGGCGCTGTTCTTCCTGGGCCAGGCGTTCGCGATGCTGCTTCTGCTGGTCATCCAGCGCCTGCTGGTACTCCCTGCCTTCACGCTCCTTGTCCTGCTGCAGACGATCAAGCTGAGCTTCGAGCTGGGTGGCGCGCTCGCCTTCCTTGATGAGCTGCTGCTCCAGCGCTTGATTGGCGCTCGCCAGCCTTGCCGATTCCGAGGCCGCCTCCTGCAGGCGCTGCTCCATGGATGACAGATGGGCCGACAGGGCGCTTTCGCGCTGTTCGGCGTCCTCGGCTCGACGATCGGCGGCGGCCACCTTTTCAAGCGCGCCTTCCACGTTGCGATCGGCCTCCTGGCGATAGTGGGCCAGGTTTTCCGCCGCTGCCTCCTGGGCCTTGCTCCAGAGCTCTTCGGCCAGTCCCTGAAGCTCCACGGGCATCCCCTGGGGGGGCGGAACGTCTCGTCGCTCTTCCCGGCGTGAACGCCATTCGCGCAGATGTTCGCTGATGGTGGTGAAGCTGCCGGTGCCGAGTATCTCTCGGACCTTCTGAACGCTGGGGGCTTCCTGCTGCTTGAGCAGGGTATCCACCGCTCGTTGAACGTCGTCGTAGGTGATCCCGGTACGGGCCATGAAGCTCTCCTTGTGCGGTGGTCGATTCCGCCAGCGGCTGATCATGCCTGAATGCCCCCTCGCTCGCCATGCTCCGGTTCGCTTTCTGTGACACCCGTTGGCACTGCCTAGCGGCGTCGTCATGTGAGCGGTGCTCACATTCCTGCGAACCCCTGCCTGCTCCGTGAGGGGGCGGCTGATGCCGCCAGCCATCATTTCCATTAAGCAAAGGCGATAGTACGTGTAATTACATAAATCGTAAATACGTAGAAATATTTATGATATTCGACAATAAATCAAGATTACGCGCCTTATCTTGAGTTTTTGCTCCTACAGCTGCAGTATTCAAAGGGGAGAGGGCGCATAAGGGCGCATAGAGGCCCGGGTGTAGCGAGAGGGGGTGGCAAATGGCGTGGCCAGAGCCAGAGAGTAGAACAAAGGCGGCGCGTGATATCACGCGTGCTGCGACAGGAAAGGACGCGAAAAGCACTACAACTTCAGCGATCATCCATGAAAAAGGTGTCTTTGGTCTGATGTGGATTCAAGGTGTGACAATGCATGAGTAACCATCCCACAGTACCGGCACAGGACGGCAGGGCGGTCGTCGGCAGAACGCCGGGGGGCACCCTGGTCGAGGGCGAATTACCGTCTTCGTCGTCCCCGCAGGCCCTGATCGAGGCGGAAGATGACTGGCAGGCGGTGGCCCACTGGCTTGCCGAATACGCTGGCAGTGCGCAGACCCAGCGCGCCTACCGCCGCGAGGCCGAGCGGCTGCTGCTGTGGCTTGAAGAGCGCCGCCTTTCGTTGACCCAGATGACCCGGGGTCACCTTGATGAGTTCGAGGCCTTTCTCGCCGACCCGCGCCCCCGTGAGCAGTGGGTAGGCCCGGTCAGGCCGCGTCAGGATCCTCGTTGGCGACCGTTTCGTGGCCCACTGTCGCCGGCAAGTCGACGCCAGAGCCTGGTGATCCTGCAAGGCATGATGGCCTGGCTGGTGGAGGCGGGCTGGCTGTCGCGCAACCCGTTTCGATTGATGCGCGACAAGCGCAGGCGCCTCAACAATGGCCAGCGGCGTGTCGAGCGCTATCTGGAGCGTCCGCTGTGGGACTGGTTGTGGGCCTGGCTCAATGAGCCACTGGAGCCAGGTGCCGACCGACGAGCCAGATTTCTCTGGACCAGGCGGCGGCTGGTGTTCGGCTTTGCCTACCTGCTGGCCCCGCGGATCAACGAGATGAGCCAGGCGCGCATGGAGGACCTGGTGAGGCGGGAAGGGCGCTGGTGGTGGCAGGTGGTCGGCAAGGGCGGCAAGTTTGCCGAGATTCCGGTGCCGCCCGACATGATCGAGCTGGTCCGGGAGGCGCGGACGCTCTACGGCGAGCCGGCAGATCCCGCCGGAGCCCCGGCGCCACTGTTGAGACGCCTGGATGGAAAGACCGCGCTGGGTGACAACCAGTTGTACCGACTAATACGCACGACCTTCAGTCAGGCCGCGGGCTGCCTGGAAGAGCAGGGCGGGGATCCCCAGGCGGTGGCACGGCTACGACAGGCTACGCCGCACTGGCTCAGGCATACCGCTCTGACCCATCAGGCCCAGGCGGGCGTGGAGCTTCGTTATCTGGCGCAGTCGGCACGTCACTCACGCCTGGAGACGACGTCACGCTACCTTCACACCGAAGACGAGGAATGGCATCGCCAGCAGTCGCTGCACGGCCTTGGCCAGGCAGAAGGGGCAACATGGGGGAAAGGGATGGGGGAGAATAAGGAATGAAGAAACAGCCCCTTGGACAGGTTTCTGGCTGAGGGCGGCTAGCAGAGCCCACCAGTGGAGCCCGCTAATGGAGCCAACCAGGCAAGCCTAGTGCTCGAGGGGGCCGCGCTTTCGGGCGATATAACGATTGGCGTGCTCGGTGAGCGCCTTGACGTCGGACTTGTAACCACGGTCGAGTCGGTAGGCGGCCACCGCCAGCGCCAAGGTGGCGCCCAGCATGATCAGCATGGCGATATGGAATGTCATCACTTGTCCCTCCAGGTGAGCAGGGCCTTGGCATAGGATGCCACGAGTGCCAGGCCAAAGCCAACGAAGGCGCCCCAAAGCGGCTTGGCCGTGCTGGCCACCACCAGCGTCGCCCCCGAGCTATCCTTGTCGGCGAAGAACAGCGCAATCAGCGAAAGCGCGCCGACGGTGGTGCCCGCGCGATCGGCCAGATCCAGCAGATTGGTAAGGATGGCCGCTCGCTTGGCCCGCCGCTGGGCGGCCAGGTGAGCGATGATCTCTTCCAGCTGCTGCTGCGTCAGGCCTCGCTCGGAGGCCGGCGTGCCGGTCTTGCCGGCCCGTGACGAGCCCAGGTACTGGTCGAGCTCCTTTTCCAGTGCATCGAGTCGTCTATCACGTGCGCGATGCGGGCCCTGTCCTTGGGGGTCTGGCGCTTGCATGTCTATCTCTTTGCGTAGCTTAGGTGGCGAGCGACAGCGAGTGCTCCGTTGTCACCCGCTCAGGGCGAATTCTAGCATGACGCTGGCCGGGTTCTCCGAACCGGGGCTGACCGGGGGAGGACGACGGCGGGGCCTGGCAGGTATAATCCTGGCAGCATTCTAGGGAGTCACCATGACCACGACGAGTACCGCAGAACAGGCCCAGCAGGAGCTGCTGGAAGAGTTTGAACTGTTCGACAACTGGATGGACCGCTATCAGTACATCATCGACATGGGCAAGGCATTGCCGGCCTTCCCCGATGAGCACAAGCGTGACGAGCTGAAGATTCAGGGCTGTCAGTCCAATGTGTGGATGCACCACGAGCGCCAGGGCGACACCCTGCACTTTGCCGCCATCTCGGACGCCGCCATCGTGTCAGGGCTGATCGCCGTGCTGATGCGCATCTACAACGATCGAAAGCCCAGCGACATCCTCGCCACCAGTCCGCATTTTCTCAAGGACCTGGGCCTCGACAAGCACCTGTCGCCGACCCGCAGCAATGGCCTCAACGCCATGCTCGAGCGCATCTATCGCGTCGCGGAGCAGGAAGCTGCCTGACGCTTGAACCCTGGGCGTCGACGAGGCGCCCGCGTCAGTCCGCTGATCTCGAGTCGCTGTCGCCGCGCACCTCAAACCGCTCGTCGAGCTCCGGATCCTGGCGGCACAGCCTCTCGCTGGGCCCGCCAGGCACAGGATCGATGCCGCCCTTGGCGCCAGGATGGCAGCGCAGAATACGCTTGAGCGCTAGCCAACCGCCCCGTATCGGACCGTGAACCGTTATGGCTTCGTGACTGTAGTGCGAGCAGCTTGGCCAGTAGCGACAGCGTGGGCCCAGCAATGGGCTGATGACACCCTGGTAGAGGCGAATCAGCGCCAGTAACGGCCATGCCAGCCAGCGCTTCGGTCCGCGCGCCCGGGGTGATGGCTCCTGCGCGGGGGGCGATCGATCATCGCGACCACGGCCGCTGTCAGCCCCGGCCGTCGCCGGTGACTCAGGATCCCTTGGTGTAGAGCTCATCGGGATCGATCAGCGCAGCGCTGTTGATGCGGGCGCTGTCCGCTTCCAGGGACAGATAGAAACAGCTGCGACGGCCGGTATGGCAGGCCGGACCGGTCTGCTCGACCTGCAGCAGCAGGGTATCGCCGTCACAGTCCAGCGACGCACTCTTGAGATGCTGCTGCTGGCCGGAAGACTCGCCCTTGCGCCACAACCTGGCGCGGGAGCGGGAGTAGTAGCATACCCGGCCAGTGCGCAGCGTTTCCTCCAGCGCCTCCCGGTTCATCCACGCCATCATCAGCACTTCGCCGCTATCGTGCTGCTGGGCGATGGCCGGCAGCAGGCCATCGCCGTTGAATCGCACATTGGCCAGCACCTCTTCGAGAGAATGACGGCTATCGCAGGGTTCGCGCTCGAGGCGTTTGAGCAGGTCGGTCATGGGGCTCAGGTGGCGTCCTTGGGGGTGGAAGAGGCTGTATTGACTGGATCAGCGTTGGCGTCGGCACGCTCCTCGGCACCATCGTTGTTGCCGCCTTGGCAGGCCTGGCACAGGCCAAGCAGTTCGATGGTCTGGCGCTGTACCTGGAAGCCCAGCGTCCTGGCACGGCTTGCCAGTTGCTCGTTGATCTCGTCGAGGTGCAATTCCTCGACGCGCCCGCAGTCACGGCAGATCAGCAGCTGGAAGCGATGTGCATGCTCGGGGCAGGGGCAGGCGACGTAGGCATTGAGCGACTCGATGCGATGTACCAGCCCCTGTTCGATCAGGAACTCCAGCGCACGGTACACCGTCGGGGGGCGCGCGGCGGCGTGATCCTTGGCTAGCCGATCCAGCAGATCGTAAGCCTTGAGGCCGCCACTGGCCTCACCGATCAGTTCCAGTACACGTCGCCGGATGGGGGTGAAGCGCACGCCACGATGTGCGCAGTGAGCTTCAGCCTGTTGTAGCAGGGCGGTTTCGGTCATGGGGTCCAATATTCACGAAGCGGCAACCTAGTCTACGCGCTGGCCCGCCGGCGGGCCAGGCACGCGAAACTGTCAAATGGCTTCTGCCGGGGCTTCCTGCAGCTCGCCCTGGCGGGCGAAGTGGTGCTGGGCGAAGGCCACCCGCTCGGCAGCGCTGCGCTCCTCGGTCTGAGCCTCGATCAGATCGAGGCGTCGCCGCAAGCCTTCGCCATTGGCCATCTGGATCGCCAGGCCAGGGCGGGCGTTCAGCTCGAGCAACATGGGGCCGCGGTCACGATCGAGCACCATATCGGTGCCGAGATAGCCAAGCCCGGTCATCTCGTAGCAGCCGGAGGCGAGCTCAAGAAGGGTGGTCCAGCCAGTGATCTGCAGGCTGGCCAGTTCGTGGCCGGTATCGGGATGATCGGTGCGCGAACGATCGAACTGGACGCCTCGCACGGCGCGCCCGCTGGCGATATCGATACCGACGCCCACCGCACCCTGGTGCAGGTTGGCCTTGCCGTCGGAGGCGGCGGTGGACAGCCGCATCATCGCCATCACCGGGTAGCCTTTGAACACGATGACACGGATATCCGGCACCCCTTCGTAGGTATAGGCAGCGAAGGTGGTATCGAAGTTGATCAGCCCCTCGACCAGGGCAACGTCCGGGGAGCCCCCAAGCGAATAGAGCCCCGAAAGGATATTGGAGACGTGGCGTTCGACATCCTCGATATCCAGCTCAGCGCCGCTGGGCTTGATGAAGTGCTTGCCCTCGACTCGCTCGATGACCAGGATGCCCTTGCCGCCGCTGCCCTTGGCCGGCTTGATCACAAAACCGTTGTGGCCCGCCAGCATCTCGCTGATGTGCTTGACACTAAACTGGGTCGACACCGTGCCGATATGCTCCGGCGTGGTGATGCCGTATTCCTGTGCCAGCAGCTTGGTCTTGAGCTTGTCATCCACCAGCGGATACAGCTTGCGACTGTTGTAGCGACCGATGTAACGGATGTTACGCCGGTTCATGCCGATGATGCCCTTGGCCTTGAGCTTGCCGGGACTGGTCCAGTTGAGCATGGCTCAGTCCTCCGTGACCGGCTTGAAACGACGCAGTTCGAGCAGCCGGTAACCGGTGTAGTTGCCCAGCAGCAGGATCAGCGCCATCAGGATCAGCTGCAGGCCGAGGAAGTTGAAGGTGATGTGGCGAATCCAAGGATTGTTCATCGCCAGATAGGCCAGTACCGCGGTCAGCAGGCTGCCCCCGCCCTGGATCAGCACCTCCTTGGGGCCTTCTTCTTCCCACAGGATCGACATCCGTTCGATGGTCCAGGACAGGATGATCATCGGGAAGAAGGTGATCGTCAGGCCCGCATTGAGGCCAAAGCGATAGGACAGCACGGTGAAGATCGAGATGATCGCTATCACCGTTATTATCACCGCCGTCACCCTGGCCACCAGCAATAGATTCAAGTGTGACAGATAGCTGCGTATGACCAGACCGACGGCCACTACCAGCAGAAACCCGACCAGGCCGGTGAGCAGGGTGGTCTGGATGAAGGCCAGGGCAATCAGTACCGGCATGAAGGTACCGGACGTCTTGATGCCGATCAGCACGCGCAGCAGCACCACCACCAGCGCACCGATCGGGATCAGCAGGATGGTCTGGAACAGCGCCTGCTCCTCGAGCGGCAAGCTGTGGATCGAGAAGTTGAGCAGGGTGTCGCTGTCCTCGGCGAGCTGGCTACGTACTGCCGCCGCGGCGGGCTGGTTGCGTACCAGCATGGAGAAGGAAATACGTGAATCGCGACCGCCTTCCACCTCGAGCACGGCATTGCCAGCGCTTTCCCACATCAACAGGTTGTCGGGCTTGCCCTGTTCGCCGGTGGCCGGATTGAACAGTGCGCGCTTGTCGCCGTCATAGACCTGTATCCACGAGGTCAGGCTCTGGCGCCGACGGCCGCTGTCGAGCATCAGGCCATTGACCTCACGGGCGGCAACGCCGGCCTGGTTCAACAGGCGCACGGCCAGCGGCACACGATCGAACTGGGTCAGCAGTAGCCTGGCATTTTCCCCCTGGCGGTCATCGGCGAATTCGCTCAGCAATTCACGGGCGAAGGTAAAGGCGTCGGACGAGCGTGCCCAGGCGCGGTCGATCACCTGCTGGGCGGCGGTGTCGTAGGGACGCTCCCAGGCGACATCGGTCACCGGCGGCGGCGGGGGCGGAGCAGTTGCCTTGCGGGCACCTTCGGTCACCAGTACTTGGGCGGTGTAGTAGAGGCGCTGATCGCCCACCGCCTCGCGGGTGGACCACTCGGCGCGACGTGCGCCGTTTTCCTGCAGGAACGCCAGGCCATAACCCGGCGAGGCGGTGTGCTCGGTCAGCACCCGAAAACCGGCCTGAGAGGAGGGCAGGGCCATGTCCACCTTGGCCGGCTCGCCCTGGCCATCGAAGGTGACCTGAGCCTCGATTTCCCAGACCTGGCGCTGTTCACCCGGCGTCCAGGGGACCTCGAATTCCACGTGGCGGTGAATGCTCATCGCGATGCCAACCACCATCAGCAGGGCGACGATCAGATAAAAGGGCAGTCTGGACATGGGTCTTCCTTAATCGGGAGCGAAAGGCCGACGCCCCGGGGCGTCGGCACACAGCGTTATCTCAGGGCTGTTCCTGATCATCACGATCGGCCGCTTCCTCGTCGGCGGCTTCGCTGGCCGATTCCCCTCCTGGGAATTCGGGACGGTCGTGCAGGTAGTGGCGTGCCACGTCGATGACGGCGATATCCAACAGGAAACGACGGCCAAGCAGGACGGGATAGCTCAGGTGGGTGCGGTCGTTCAGGGTGAATTCGACCTGTTCACGCAGCGGGCCGAGGGTCATCAGCAGGCTGACCACGGGGCGGCTTTCTTCACCGTTGGCCTGGACGATGGTCACCTTGCGTTCTACCGGTGCCTCGATCCATTCATCGCGCACGGCCTCGACCACCGAATCTTCTTCATTGAGGCCCAGCTTGAAGCGCACCCATTCGTCACCATCCCGTTCGAAGGTGGTGACATCGGTAGCGGACAGCGATGAGGTATTGGCCCCGGAGTCGATCCGCGCCTTCAGATAGGTGCCCACATCGGGCAAGCCAACCCACTCGCTGCGTCCCAGCAGTTCCTTGTTGTCAATACCGGATTCGGTGCTGGCCTCACACTGCGTCGTCCGAGGACCGGGCTCCGCGCTGCCGCGCTCGAGCCCGGCCAGATCCTGGCGTACGCCGCGCAGCAGGCTACCGACTTCGCGGATATCGGCGGTCATGCGGCGATCCTGCGCCGCCTGTTCACTGAGCATGTCGTGGGTCAGGTCGCAGCGTCCCGCCAGGCGAGTCTCGAGCCCTCGGATCTCGGCGTGGAATTCCGAAGGCGTGAGAGGTTCGGGGGGAGGCGGAGCGTCGACCGGTGCCAGTGCACAGCCACCGAGCATCGCGGCGGCGGCCAAGGAAAGAAAACAAGTCGGTCGGAGGGGCATGACGCTAGCGTCCTTGTATCGGCATCGACAAAAATGGTGAGACTCGCAAAGATCGCTCCCGAAGAAGCCCATCGAACGAGACAAATTGAAGCGATGATAAGGAGCGACGCCAGCGCTGTCCATGCTGGGGCCGGGTTGATCACGCCTCAGGTGCTCCGCTGTACTGCTGAGAACCGCCTACAATCCCGAGCCCGCACCCCTGGAAAAGCGCTAGGGTGTCTACTGGGCGGGGCTCATATCTACCTCATCAGGAATCGGGACAATAGAACCAAGGAGTTGCCTGAGTATTGTCGGCTACACAAGTCCCTATACGCGCCCTTGGGCATTCCACTTCTACTATGCAGAACCTTTCGTGCTTTGCTGAAGCTAGCACGAGGCTGACTACAATAACGCAACAAGATAGCGACAGAGTCGACTACAAGGTTCAACGTTCTCGTCGGAGCCCTCGCCATGGATAACAAGATTCTTGTGGTAGTGACCAGTCACGCCAAGTATCCCAATCATGATCGAGCCACGGGTCTGTGGCTAGGTGAAGCCGTGCATTTCATCGATCATATCGAACAGGCTGGCTGGACCTGCGACATCGCAAGCCCCAAGGGGGGCTATACGCCCATCGATCCCCACAGTCTGGCGGCCGCCGAGGCGATTGACTGGGACTACTATCAGAACAAGGACTTCATGAACCGCCTGGGTACGACGCTGGCCCTGGACGAGGTCAACGCAGCGGGCTATCGGGCAATCTATCTGGCGGGCGGGCATGGGGTCATCTGGGACTTTCCGGGCAACGAGACGCTCCAACTCCTGTGTCGGGACATCTACGAGGCAGACGGTATCGTATCCTCTGTGTGTCACGGTGCCGTGGGCTTGCTCAATGTGACCCGGGATGATGGGGAATTCCTGATCAAGGGCATGAAGGT
The DNA here is from genome assembly GCF_040147045.1 of Halomonas sp. EF61. Lineage (NCBI taxonomy): Bacteria > Pseudomonadati > Pseudomonadota > Gammaproteobacteria > Oceanospirillales > Halomonadaceae > Halomonas > Halomonas sp. EF61. Next base: position 605,229 of record NZ_JAMSHM010000003.1, read on the forward strand.
GACCGGCTTTTCCAATCACGAGGAGCACCTGGCCAAGCTCGACGACATCGTGCCGTTTCTTACCGAAACGGAGCTTGTCGAGCGTGGCGGGCTCTATTTGAAGGCGGATCGCGCCTGGGAGCCATTCGCCGTAGTCGATGAGCGGCTGGTCACCGGGCAAAATCCAGCCTCGGGCCGACGCGTGGCCGAACTGGTGCTGGAAGCGTTGGGCGACTGATCACCGTCGGTCAGCAAGATCTTTTCTATCCGGACATCACCATGGCAGCCAGACATCGTCAGGGAAGACGCACGATAGCGATTATCGTCACCACGGCGCTGGTCGCCGGACTCGTCATGGGGTTCTACGCAGGAAGCCGCTACCAGCTCTGGCATCTCCAGGACGCCTGCCTGGATGCCGGAGGACGGGTTTCAGACGACGGTGTGGCACGATGTGAAATCGAACGTGAGATCGAGCGTGAGTTCGCCCCCAGGTAGCCTTGGTTCGAACCTGTTGGCGGCGGCAACCGTGTCGGTCTTGGGTATGTGCACGCCATCGGAGATCGCCAATGATTGTTCGTGAAGAAGTTCCAAGGGATCACGACGCCATCGAAGCATTGATCCTTGCGGCCTTCGACGGCCATCCCCAGCACGCACCGGGCGCAAGGCCTACCGATCACCTGATCGTCAGGGCGCTGAGGGCAAGCGAACGCCTAACGCTGTCCTTGGTGGCGGACAACCAGGGCATGATCGTCGGGCATCTGTGTCTGTCACCGGTGCTGATCGATGGCCAGGCGACAGCCTGGTTTGGGCTTGGCCCTGTAGCAGTAGCGCCGGCATGTCAGCGCAAGGGCATCGGCGCACGCCTGATCCGCGAAGGACTTGGGCGCATGCAAGAGCAAGGCGCCGCTGGTGTGGTCGTGCTGGGTGAGCCCGAGTACTACGGGCGCTTCGGCTTTTCGCGACATCCGGGGCTATGGCTCGCCCAAGTGCCGGCTGAGTTTTTTCTGGCGCTGCCGTTTGGTGACCGCAATGCCGTGCCGACCGGGGAGGTCACGTATGATCCGGCGTTTCTATCCTGAACCTCCAGAGGTGCAAGCGGCGATGAGCGTGTTAACAGAGGGGAGCCGGGTGGATGGGGCAGAAATGGATGGGACAGAAAGCCGGCACGGATCATTAACGTCCATCGATAGGGATGATGCAGAGCGCGGAGGCTTGTTCGGGATAACCGGCAAATACCGCATTTAACATAATATAGATTATGCGAACCATGAGTCATGAGAGCTTGTGAAGGCTGATAACAGGCTCTTGTCACCTGAACCCCGCGTCAATCGCTGTCCTTATCTACCTCGAACTTACCTCGAACTCGGCGGTAGCTTCCCACCGAGCCCAACGGATTTAGATCATCGAACTGGCAGTCCTGTCGAGCGGACTGCGTCAACCGATGACAACTGACGTACTGGCGGCCGGCACTGACTCAACCCTTCTCCTTGAACCGCTGGTAGGTCTCCCGGGCGCGTTCCAGGTGGCGCGCCATGGCGGCTCTGGCGGCGTCGGGGTCGCGTGACAGGATGGCGTCGAGAACGTCCTGGTGCTCGGCTTCCACGCGCTTGAGATAGGTGCTGGTGGAGTCGGTATTGACCTCGCTGGTCGCGAGCTTCGAGCGTGGAATCGCGCTCAGGTTGAGCTGCTCCAGCGCCTGAGGGAAGAACGGATTGTGGGTGGCCCTGGCAATCGCGTGGTGGAACTCGAAGTCCTCGTTGCGAGCCTGACTACGCTGCTGACGGGCCTTGACGAAGGCCGCATGGGTATCACGCAGGCGAGTCTCGTCGTCGGCCTCGAAGCGCTCGGCGGCCAGTGCTGCCGCCGCAGGCTCCAGATTAAGCCGCAGCTCGATGACATGCAGGATATCTTCGACGGTGGTCGGGCGAATCCGCTTGGCGGGCATGGCCTCGGCCGGTGCGGCCCGGATCACCGTGGTGCCGACGCCACGCCGTGCCTCGACCAGGCCCAGCGACTTGAGGTGAGCCACCGCCTCGCGAATCACCGTCCTGCTGACACCGAAGGAATCACACAGGCCGCTTTCTGTCGGCAGCTTCTCGCCGACGGCGATGGTTCCGGCGGTGATCAGACCTTCCAGCTGGTCGGCCACGTTCATCGACAGACTGCCTTCACGCGTCAGCTTCTTGACGTTTAGCGGTGCCGGTTCCGTGCGGGGTGCTGGCTTGGCTGCCATGGTCGATTCCTCTTCAGTTCGCGTGGCGATGACGCGACGTGCCGCAAAGCGCTATCACTGGGCTACTTTTCAGGGCTATTTATCAGGGCTGTATATCAGCACTGACTATCAGGACGCCAGTGTATCAAGGCGATGGCGTCAGGTCCCCGGTGTCAGGCTGCTCGATCCTCTATCCCTCTATCCCTCTGTCCCTCTGTCCCTCTGCCAGTGCCGGAGACGGATGCCTGGTGGCTTTCCGCGACGATTCAGTGGCTATTCATCGTCAGGGTGGCCCTGGCCTGCAAACTTGCCGCCCTGGAAGCGCACCGAAGGGTCATCGGGAGCCAGCCGCCCTCCCCTGGCCTCGATCTCGGCACGCCAGGGTTCCGAGCTGTCCCTGGGCACCCAGCCCAGAAAGCCTGCTTCGCGATTGTCCCACCATTGTTCGGCGTTGTTGGAGGCGCCGTAGACCACGGTGTAGCCCAGTTCAGGGACGCAGAAGGCGCGCTCGAGCAGCGCCACAAAATCCTCGACGCTCATCCAGGTGGCCATCATGCGGGCATCGGCGGGCTCGGGAAAGCAGGAGCCGATACGCACCGCCAGGGTCTCGACCCCGAACTTGTCGAAGTACAGGCTGGCGAGGTCCTCGCCGAAGCCTTTCGACACGCCATAGAGCGAATCCGGGCGTTTCGGCACCTTGGCGTCCAGCCGCTGATGCTGTGGGTAAAAGCCGATGACGTGGTTGGAACTGGCGAATACCACCCGCGGCTTGTCATGACGGCGCACCGCCTCATAGAGGTGATAGGTGCCCATGATGTTGGCCGGCAGGATCTGCTGCCAGGAACGCTCCACCGATACACCGCCCAGGTGGATAACACCATCGCAGCCTTCCACCAGGCGAGCGACAGCATCGACGTCGGTCAGGTCTGCCGTGACGATCTCTTCATGGCGGGTGTCGTGGGTCACGTCCTGGTCGACGGCGACCATGTCGGACAGCCGGACCTTCTTTGCCAGGCGACTCAAATGAGGTCTCAGAGCGGTGCCCAGGCCCCCGGCGGCGCCGGTGACCAGCAGTCGATTCAACATGTCAGAATTCCTTCTCGTGTGTCGTGTCTCGTGTCTCGTGATACGCGCCTTCAGCGACCGAAGCCGTACAGTTCGGCGGGATTGTCGACCAGGATGCGTTGGCGCTGCTGCTCATTGGCCCAGGCCAGCAGTACGTCGAGCTGGTCAGGGTCGTCTGGATACTGATCTCGCGGGACACCAACATGGGGCCAGTTGCTGCCCCAGAGGATGCGCTCCGGGGCGTGGTTGATGACCCGCCGGGCGATGGCGCCGACGTCGTCGTAGTCGGGCCCTCCGCTCAGACTGGTTTCATAACCGGCGCAGATCTTGAACCAGGCGTTGCCGCGATCGAGCAACCTGAGAATGGCGTCGACGCGAGGATCATCGGCCGGCACCGGATCGATGAACTTGCCGATATGATCGATGATGTACGGGCACTCGATACGTTCCAGCATCGGCAGGTGCTGGTCGAGCTCGCGGCCATTGAACTGCACCATCAGGTGCCACCCCAGGGGCGCGATCAACGGCTCGACCTCGGGCAGGCGAGCCAACGGCATGGCGCCTCCGCCCAGGTTCATGATGCGTGCGCCGCGAACACCTCGGCCATGCCAGTCTTCGAGGGTTTCCACTGGGGTGTCAGGACTGACGACGGCGACCCCGCGGGCCTTGTCCAGGCCCAGTTGGTCGAGTGATGCAAGCAAGGCGCCATTGTCGAACTGATAGGCGTTGGACTGGGTCACGACCACCCTGTCGAGCCCCATCCAGCGCTGATAGCGCCTGAAGTCCTCGAGGGTCGCGAGCTCCTTGATCGGTGCGGCCTGCGGGTGTCCCTCGAAGCCTTCCAGAAACAGGTGGGCATGGCAATCGGTGGCGCCGGCGGGCGCCTTCAGCCTGGGCGCGCGCCCTTCCAGCGGACGGGTATTGGCCGGTATCACTGTCTTGTCTCCTTGAGGGCGAAACGTGTCAGGGCGTCGCGATCGATCTCGATGCCAAGTCCAGGGCCGTCGGGGATACCGACCCAGCCCTGATGATGCTCCAGCGGCTGGGTAACAATGGCCTGGCGGAAGGGATTGTGGGTCCGATCGAACTCCATGATGGGTTCGATCGGCTCACGTCTGGGCGGATTGGGCGGCAGCGCCGCCATGGCCTGAAGGCTGGCGGCGATGCACACGGCGGTGCCCCACACATGGGGGACCAGACGCACGCCATGAAGCGCCGCCATATCCACGACGCGCCGCATCTCGGTGAAGCCGCCGACGCCGCATATGTCGGGCTGGCAGATATCGATGGCGCGACTGGCCAGCGGCTCCTGCATGGCGTAGCGGCCATGCCAGTTCTCGCCACTGGCGACCGGTAGAGGCTGGCCATCGCGCACCGCGCGATAGGTATGAATCTGCTCCGGCAGTACCGGTTCCTCGAACCAGTCGACGTCGAAAGCCGCCGCCCGCTTGCCGACCTCGAGGGCCTCCAGCAGGTCATAGCCGTGGTTGGCATCGATCATCAGACGCCGATCGGGACCGATGGCCTCGCGCACGGCGGCGATGACCCGAAGATCTTCCTCGACGTTGAAGCCGATCTTGATCTTGACCCCGTGAAAGCCTTCCTCGGCGTAGCCCGCCACCTCCGCGGCGATATCACTGACCCGGTCCACGCCATCGCGACGAAAGGAGCCGGTGGCGTAGGCCTGGACGCGTTCGCGAAAACGCCCTCCCAAGAGCTCCGACACGCTGGCACCGTAGTGCTTGCCCTTGATGTCCCACAGCGCGATGTCGATGCCGCTGAGGGCGGTCATGGTCAGCCCCCGCTGGCCCTGGTCACGCAGCCGGTTGTAGAGCACGAGCCACAGTCTTTCATGCTCCAGCGGGTTGGCGCCGATCAGGGTGTCGGCGTAGGTGGCCACCACCGCGGCGTTGGCCTGGGCCGGACCGAGGCACTCCCCCCAGCCGACGGTGCCGTCTTCGCAGGTGATCTCCACCAGGCAGTGCTGGCGGCGTTCGAAGCGCATGGAAGCACTTTCGAAGGCCTGTTCAAGGGGATGATCCAGCAGATGGGTCTCGACCCTGGCGATCTTCATCGGTGTGCCTCTTTTCCTGTAGGTGGTCAGCGGCGTGTGACGCCTCGTCGAAGGGGGCTTGGCATGGTCGCCATCACTCCAGCATGTTGGGCAGCGCCATGGACAGTGCCGGAACGTAGGTCACCAGCATCAGGGCGCCGAACAACGCCAGGTAAAACGGCCAGATGGTGCGAACGGTCTGTTCGATCTTGATCTTGCCGACCACGCTGCCGACAAACAGGCAGGCACCCACCGGCGGCGTGCACAGCCCCAGCCCCAGATTCATCATCATCATGATGCCGAACTGGATCGGATCCATGCCGAACTGGGCGGCAATCGGCAGAAAGATCGGCGTGCAGATCAGGATCAGCGCCGCCATGTCCATGATCATGCCGAGTGCCAGCAGGATCAGGTTCAGCATCAGCAGGATGGCGAGCGGATTGTCGGTGATCCCGAGCAGCGTGTTGGACAGCAACTCCGGCACGCTATAGAGGGCGAGCAGATAGGAGAACGCCGAGGCGCAGCCGACCAGGATCATCACCAGCGCGGTGGTGCGCACCGACTGGTAGACCGCCTGCTTGAACGATGCCCAGTGCAGCTCGCGATAGACCAGCGCGGTGACGACGATGGCGTAGATGGCCCCGAAGGCGCCTGACTCGGTCACCGTCAGCACGCCAGACAGCACGCCGCCCACGATGATGACCGCGGTCAGCAACCCTGGCAGTGCGGCGGCAAAGCTGATCGCCAGCGCCTGCCAGCCCGGAAAGCGTTCGCCCTGGTAACCACGCTTGACCGCTACCAGATAGGCGGCAAGGGCCAGCAGGCCACACATCAGGATGCCCGGCACGATGCCCGCCATGAACAGCTTGGTGATGGACAGGCCGCCACCGGCCGCCACGGCGTAGAGGATCATGTTGTGGCTGGGCGGAATCACCACCCCGGCCACCGACGAGGTCACCGTCACGTTGACCGCGTAGTCCGCGTCGTAGCCCTTCTCCTTCATCACCGGAATCAGGATGGAGCCGAGCGCTGAGGTGTCCGCCACCGCGGAACCGGAAATCCCGCCGAACAGCATCGAAGAGGTCACATTGACCACCCCGAGCCCTCCGCGCACTCGGCCCACTGCGGCAGAGGCCAGGCGCACCAGGCGCTGGGAAATACCGCCGTGCAGCATCAGCTCGCCGGCGAAGATAAAGAACGGAATGGCCAGCAGGGAAAACACCGAAATGCCCGAGAGGATGCGCTGGAATGCCACGAACAGCGGCAGTCCCTCGTAGAGAAAGCCCCCTACTGCTGCCAGTCCTACCGCAAAGGCCACCGGAGCGCCGACGGCCAGTCCCAGGGCAAAGAGTCCAAAAACGATAGCGAGTCCCATGCTCAGTCCTCCTGGGTCGGGTTGTGCCGGCCGCCAAGCCGCTTGACGATGTTGGCCACAGCGAACAGCACCATCAGCGCACCACAGATCGCCAGCGGCGCGGCACGCCAGCTTTCGGAGAGTCCGAGCATCGGGATAGGTCGTGCCAGGTTGGTCATCATCAACTGCCAGCCCTGCCAGGCCATGAAACCGCCAAAGGCCACCACGAACAGATCCGCCAGATGGTGCATCAGACCCTTGATGGGCGCCGGCATGTTGTCGCGCAGCAGGTCGATGGACAGGTGGCTGTTGTGACGAACGCCGGCAGCGGCGCCGAGAAAGGTGATGTAGGCCACGCTCAGAAGCGCCGTCTGCTCGACCCAGGTGGGGGTGTCATTGAGCACGTAGCGGCCAAATACCAGCCAGCCAAAGGTGATGATCAGCAACACCAGCAGCACCCCGGCCACCATGATGCAACCATGGGCGATACTGTCGAGGATGCGGTCCAGTCGGCTGGGTGTTTCACGCTTGTAGCGTATGCTTCGTGACTCCGGCGATGCCGGAGGAAAGGCACCACGGCGTACCGTGGCGCCCTCTTGCTCTGACTCGGTTTGCTCGGACCCGACGTCAGAGGTGTCGGTGGGTGCGTTCACGCATCAGCCTCCCCGCCCGCCCCCGGCACCGGGGACGGGGCTCTCGTATCAATGGGATCAGTCGGCCTGAGCCGCGCGAATGTCGTCGACCAGCGAGGCCAGGTCCGGGTTCTCGGCAAGAAAGCCCTCATAGACCGGTAGCATCAGCGCCTGGAATTCTGACTTGTCCGGAACCTCATTGATCTCGACGCCTGCATCCAGCGCCGTTTGCCGACTGGCCGCGGTACGCTCTTCCCACAGTTCACGCTGCTGCTCGGTGGCGACCTGCCCGGCCTCCCGGACCGCCGCCTGGTCTTCTTCGGACAGCTCGTCCCAGGTACTGCGGGCCATGCACAGGCACTCGGGAATGACCAGGTGGTTGGTCAGCGAGTAGTAGCCGGCAACCTCGTAGTGGCCGCTGGATTCGTAGGACGGGAAGTTGTTCTCGGCGCCGTCGATCACTCCGGTCGTCAGCGATTGGTAGACCTCACCGTAGGCCATGGGGGTGGCGTTGCCACCCAGCGCATCGATCATGTCGACGTAGAGGTCGTTGTTCATGACCCGGACCTTCATGCCCTCGACATCTTTCGGAGTCTCGACCGGATGGTCGGTGTTGTAGAGGCTGCGCGAGCCTGCCCCGAACCAACCCAGCGCGACCAGGCCCTGCTCCTCCATCGCTGCGGCGAAGCGTTCGCCGATCTCGCCATCCATCAGTTCGTACATGCGCTCTTCACTTTCAAAGATGAAGGGCAGCGAGAGGACGTTGGCAGCCGGCACCATCGGACCCATGGGGCCCATGTTGAAGTTGCCGAAATCCAGAGCACCGTTGCGGGTCTGCTCGATGGCATCGGGCTGATCCCCCAGCACGGCGTTGTGATAGACCTTTGGCGTGATGCGCCCTTCCGTTCGCTCGTCCACCTCCTTGGCGAAGGTCTCCAGCGCAATGCTGTTGGGGTACTCGGGAGGATGAATGTTCCAGCCGCGCCACTGTTCGGCCAGGGCTGGCGTTGCCAGCAAGGCGGTGGTCGCGGCCAGGCCGGCAAGATGGATGGCGCGGGTGAGCTTGCGTGAAGCGGCGGGATTCATGGCGAGTCCTCTGGTTGACCTTGTTGGCGTTGTTGTCATACCCGGTTGGGCAAGTGTCCGGCCCTCTCGTACTGCCATCACATGGCGATGGCCTGAGCCGTTTTCTGGAAACCATGGCATACTATGTATGACAAAGTAGAAGAGAGGACTTCCTGGCTGCAACCCCTTCCTGACACTTTTTGACTAAAGTGCAATGCCTCTGTCGAGGTGCGTTAGCCAAGGCGGCCAGCATGATCGACATTTTTCGGAAAAGCTCTTTATTCGCGGGCAATAACGATCTGTCCGAAACCTGTTCCTGGTGCAAAGACGCCCCGTTGCAGCGGCAGTTTATTTGTAAAATGCTGTCACTTTTTGGCGTGACGCGTGGCCCGCTGTGTCCATGTGCAGCATGAGCTGCATAGGCGACAGGAAGTCTCGTGGGACGTGCAAGGCCTCGGCTGATAAAGACATTCAGCGCACAATATCGATGCAGAACAACGGGAGAATCGGGCGCCGCTGAGCGCCCGAGAACATGGTGGAGATTCGTTCGGGGGAAGGATCGAGGCGGCGCGCCCGAATCATCGGATCGGGCGCTGGTCGGGAGGTGGCTAGAAGGCCCAGGCCGCCGACAGCGACACCGTATCGCCATCGAAGCGATTTTCGGATGACACATCGTGAAGCCACTTGCCGATCAAGGTGACCGGCGCCTGGCCCAGTGAGACGCTCTTCATGAAGGCCGGCCCTACTCCTGCCCCGCTACTGCGAAAACCATCTTCCAGGCGATCCGGTACCGGGCCCGAGTCCGACTCGAGCTGCTCGTAAACGTACCCGGCCAGACCCAGTCCGAAGCTTGGCGTCAGGTACTTCGCCGCCAGCACGTCCAGGTGAAACTCGTCGCCGGTGGTGTAGTCGGTGGCATCGTTCTTGAAGTTGAACAGGATGCCCGCGGTCATCGACAGGTCCCATCCGCTTTCGGGCAGCCAACTGTAGGTAATGGTGGGATCGATCGACCAGTAGTGCCGCCCCAGGTTGATCCGATCATCCTCGTCGTAGCGCCCCACCGGAATATTGATGCCCACCGCCGCCGTGGTGTGGTGAGTCCCGTTGGCCCAGTTGAGGGCGACCGGCACCAGGTACGGATCACCGAAGCCGCTGTTGCTTCCGGTGTTGAAGCGTTCCTGGCCCGGGATGCTGGCCTCGAGATCGACGCTGACGTCAAACACGTAGGGAAGATTGATCCCGGCGATGTAGGTGGCACCGAGCCACTCGACGTCGGTCACCCAGGTCAGCTTAAGCAGGTTGAACCACAGCGTCTGGTCGAGACCCGCCGACAGCCGCCCGCCCAGGGGGCGCGCGCCGATATCGCCCTCGTAGCGCACCAGGTCGTTGCGCGCATAGACCCCGGGTGGCGGGGCCAAGCCTGCGGCAAAGTCGTTATAGGCGCCCGGTACATAGATGCTGCTGCCACCTTCCGAGGCATGAGCCGTCGCTGGGGCCAGCAGTGCTGCACCAAGGATCGGCGCTGCCAGCAGGTAGTGATACATACCGGAGGTCAGGAGTCGGGGGCGACAAATGGCCATGGGGACGGTTCCATTGAGAAGTTTGCTGCAAAGTATAGGAAGCACTACGAACTTTTGGGCACAATTTTGACGTACCTGCCTCCTATGCCCCCACGTACCCTGCTGCTCTTCCCGTGACGTCTACCTCCAGCGTCCTGCGACTACTCCGTTCGTCCTGCGATTACTTCGGTCGATTGGCCAGATACGACAACGGCGCCCCAAGGGGCGCCGTTGTCGGGTGCGGGAAGCGAGTTCCTGTTCAATCCTGGCGGGACGCCCTTACTCGCCGGCGGGCGCGTAGGAGCCATCTTCGCGGTGCACTTCCTTGCCCGTCAGGCCCGGAGTGAACACGCAGGCCAGGTGCATGGTCTTGGAAGCACGCAGCAGGTGCTCGTCGTGCTGATCCAGGATGTAGATGTCGCCCGGCTTGATCGGCCAGATCTTGCCGTCGGCCAGGGTCTCCACTTCGCCTTCGCCCTCGATGCAGAACACCGCCTCGAAGTGATGCTTGTAGTGGATGTGGGTCTCGGTACCCTCGAAGATACGGGTGATGTGGAAGGAACACTGACCGCCGTCATCGGCGAGCATCAGGCGGGTGCTGTCCCAGTTACCGTTCTCTGCCTTTACCAGGCGGTCGGTCTGACGGGCTTCTTCCAGGTTGCGAACGATCATCGAATTCTCCGTTGTCGGGTGTCGGGGGCGTCGGCGGTGCCGGGCATCGAAAGGCCCTGTGCGAGGCTTCGAGCGCTGGTGGCGTCCGCAGAAAAAGCGAGGGCGAGCCCTCGCTTTACATATTGCTCAGGGCAGGATCAGCGGCACCTTGCTGCTGGCGCCTGCCCGCAGATAGCCTGCGGGCGTATCCTGTTTCAGCTTAGCGCCTCGTGGGTGCTGCGCTCGAGGATATCGAGACCTTCGATCAGATCCTCGTCGGTGATGGTCAGCGGACACAGGCACTTGACCACCTCACCGTCCTGGCCACTGGTCTCGATCACCAGGCCGTTCTCGAAGGCCTTGGCGGTGATCTTGTCGGCGATATCGCCGCTTTCCACGTCGATGCCGCGCATCAGGCCGCGGCCACGCTCGGATGCCGGATACCCCTTGTCGCTGAGCCAGGCGGCGATCTTCTGAAAGCGCTCTTCCACGATCCGCGCCTTGCGCTGGATGTCACGCTCGAAGGTATCGTCGCTCCAGTACTTGCGCATGGCAGCGGTAGCGGTGACGAAGGCCAGGTTGAAGCCACGGAAGGTACCGTTGTACTGACCCGGCTTCCACTTGTCGAGCTCCGGGCGCATCAGCACGTGGGCGAACGGCAGGCCGAGTGCGGACAGCGACTTGGAGTTGGTGACGATGTCCGGTGTGATGCCGGCGTGCTCGAAGCTGAAGAACTTGCCGGTGCGACCGCAGCCCGCCTGGATATCATCGATGATCAGCAGGATGTCATTGTCGCGGCAGATGCCCTCGAGACGCTTGAGCCAATCCAGGCCGGCCACGTTGATGCCGCCCTCGCCCTGGACCGTTTCGACGATGACCGCGGCGGGCACGTCGAGACCGCCGGACTTGTCGCCGAGCAGCTTCTCGAAGTAGTCCAGGGTATCGGTCTCGCTACCCATGTAGCCATCGAAGGGCATGAAGGCTGCACCCTGGGTCGGAATACCGCCGGTCGCCTCGCGGAACTTGCGGTTGCCGGTGGTGGCCAGCGCTCCCATGGTTACGCCGTGGAAGCCATTGGTGAAGGTCACGATGTTGTGACGACCCTTGGCCACACGAGCGAGGCGAATGGCAGCCTCGACGGCATTGGTGCCGGTCGGCCCCGGGAGGTGGACCTTGTAGTCGAGACCACGCGGCTTGAGGATCACCTCTTCCAGGGTCTCCAGATAGTCGCGCTTGGCGGCGGTCCAGAAATCAAGACCGTGGATGATGCCGTCGGTGGCCAGATAGTCGACCAGCGCCTGCTTCAGGTGCGGGTTGTTATGGCCGTAGTTCAAGGTGCCGGCACCGGCCAGAAAGTCGATGTACTCGCGGCCTTCCTCGTCGGTCAGGCGAGCGTTCTGCGCCTTGGTGAAGACCACCGGAAAGGAACGGGAATAGGTACGAACTTCGGATTCCATGCGTTCGAGGATCTGGGTCTGCATTGCGACCTCCTGTCGGGTTCGTAGGGGAAGTTATCGGGTATCGGTGGCGACGGACGCTGGCGCCCTGTCACCACCCTGGAAGCCGTTAGATACGCGTCGTGTCGAAGGGACCGATGCGCACCAGGTTTTCCGGATCGTGCTCTCCACCCAATTGGTCGGTAGAGAAGTACTCGCGGCTGTTCAACGGCGCCTGCCAGCGATCGGCCAGGCGGCGGAACAAGCCCCAGGAAGCCTGGTTATCCGGTGTGATGGTGGTCTCGAGGTGGTGGACCTCGGCAAATTCAGGGCGGGTCAGGATGGCTTCGACCAGTCTGCGGGCCAGGCCGGTACCGCGGGCCTTCTCGCCCACCGCGACCTGCCATAGAAAGTAGGTGTCCGGAGCATTGGACTTCACGTAGCCGGAGACAAAGCCGACGATCTCGCCTTCCTCGTTGGTGGCAACGGCACAACTGTCACGGAACTGGGTGGCCAGCAACAGGTAGGCGTAGGCGGAGTTGACGTCCAGGGGCGGGCAGGACTTGACCAGCTCGTAGATGCCCCAGCCATCCTCGGGAGTGGACTTGCGAATAAACAGCGGCGCCGCTTCGTGACCCACCACCGCGTCCGCCACCGTAGGCTTGGCGAGGTCGGCTGATGGTGTGAAGGGCTCAGTGCTTGCGGTCATGTTCGTTATGCTTCGCTGTAGCGAATTTGGACAAGCATTATAACAGTCGAGTATGACATTTCAAAATCTGGATTATTCTTAACCCCTGGAAGCATAAAAAAAAATTATGCGAGTAGCGCCAGGCCACGTCTCATGGCGGCTCGGAGCGATCACTGCCGCTCACCTCCCCTATCCCTTTGGCGTAATCGATTGCCTCTCCAACGAGACGATTTCGTCCGCCTGAAGCAGTATAGTCGGCCCTTTCGGATCGGCGAGAAAAGGCCACAAAAAAGGGCACCCACAGGTGCCCTTTCTGGCGTCGGCCGGTTTCTGACTGTCGTCGTCAGGTACGGGTCGGCGTGCGCATGGTGACGAACTCTTCGGCGCCGGTCGGGTGGATGCCTACGGTGGCGTCGAAATCTGCCTTGGTCAGGCCCGCACGCACCGCGATGGCGATGCCCTGGATCACCTCACCGGCTTCCTCGCCGACCATGTGCGCCCCTACCACCACGTCGCTTTCGTCGTCGACGATCAGCTTCATCAGGCAGCGTTCATCGCTGCCGGACAGGGTGTGCTTCATGGGACGGAAGTCGGCACTGTAGACGCGGACTGCCTTGCACACCTCGCGGGCCTTCTCTTCGGACAGGCCAACGGTGCCGATGTTGGGATGACAGAACACCGCTGTGGCAATGTTGTCGTAGTTCATCGGCGCCTTGGGCGCGTCACCGTAGTGGTGTGCAACCAGATGCATGGCCTCGGCCAGGGCCACCGGCGTCAGCTCAGGACCGCCGGTCACGTCGCCCAGCGCCAGGATCGAGGGCACCGAGGTCTCGAAGCGATCGTTGACCTGGATGGAGCCGTTCTCGTTGAGCGCGATGTCGAGCTGGTCCAGGCCCAGGCCTTCAAGATGGGGCTTGCGGCCGGTGGCGGACAGCACCGCATCCACCTCAAGGGTCTCGCCGTTGGTCAGGGTGGCCTTGATCCCGCCTTCGACCTTCTCGAGGGACTCGATGTTGGTGTTGAAGTGCAGGTTGACGCCCTTCTTGGCCATCTCGTCGCGGGTGAACTCGCGCACCTCCTGGTCGAAGCCGCGCAGGAACAGCTCGCCTCGATACAGCAGGTGGGCGTCGGCGCCCAGGCCGTTGAAGATGCTGGCGAACTCCACGGCGATATAGCCGCCGCCAAGCACCAGAAAGCGCTTGGGAAACTCGTCCAGGTCGAAGATCTGGTTGGAGTTCATGGCCAGTTCGCTGCCGGGGAACGGCGGCACCCAGGGCCAGCCACCCACCGCCACCAGGATCTTCTCGGCGCTGATGGTCTCGCCGCCAACCTCGACACGGTGTTCGTCCACCACCTTGGCGCGACCGTTGATCAGGCGCACCCCGGCGTTGTCCAGCAGCTTGCCGTAGATACCGTTGAGTCGCTTGATCTCACCGATCTTGTTGTCGCGCAGGGTCGCCCAGTCGAAGCTCGGCGCCTGGTCGAGCTGCCAGCCGAAGCCGCGAGCGTCGTCGAAAGCCTCGTGGAAGTGTGCGGCGTAGGAGTAGAGCTTCTTGGGCACGCAGCCCACGTTGACGCAGGTACCGCCGAGGTAGCGATCCTCGGCGACGGCCACCCTGGCCCCGGTTGCCGCCGCGGTACGGGCAGCGCGGACACCACCGGAGCCGGCACCGATGACAAAGAGGTCATAGTCGAATTGTGACACTTGCGTCTCCTGATTCTGTTGCTGGGGCCCTTGTTGTCGGGACCGCTTTCGGATCATTAGGGGCCTGGCCTACCAGGGACCTGCCTCGAGGCCCACCAGGATGGGAAACCTTCCCATGATACCAGCGGGCTGGCTACCACGGGAGGGTGCTTGACCACCTTGACCGAGGGGGGTAAAAACATGCACCACTTTAGCCATCCACTGCTTGCACGGGGAAAGTTCATGAGTGATATCGACAATCTGCTCGCCAATAATCGGGCCTGGGCCGACAGAATCTGCCAGGAAGACCCTGATTTCTTTGCCCGCCTTGCTCAGCAGCAAAGCCCGGAGTATCTATGGATCGGTTGTTCCGACAGCCGCGTGCCGGCCAACCAGATCATCGACCTTCCCCCGGGTGAGGTGTTCGTCCACCGTAACGTCGCCAACCTGCTCTACCACAATGACATGAACGCCCTGTCGGTGGTGCAGTTCGCGGTGGACGTGCTCAAGGTACGTCACATCATGATCGTCGGCCACTACAACTGTGGCGGCGTGCGCGCTGCGGTCACCGGCGGCGAGAACGGTATGGTGGACAACTGGTTGCACAGCGTACGCGAACTCTACAGCATGCATCGCTCGGAACTCGAGCATCTGCCGCTGGACGAGCAGGTGGACCGCATGTGCGAGCTCAACGTCAAGTCTCAGGTCAAGACGCTGTGTCGTACCAAGATCGTCCAGCGTGCCTGGCAGCGCGGCCAGGCGCTGTCGGTACACGGCTGGGTCTATGGCCTCAGCGACGGTCGCGTCACCGACCTGGAATGCAGCGTCCACGGCCTGGATCAGGTCGCCCAGCTCTATCGTATCGATCGCGTCTGCCCGCCCCAGCAGTGACGGCTGGTCTGAACTGACCGATTGACCGCCAGGCGACCCTGGACACCACTGTCGCCCCGGCGCTGTGTCGATTGCCCTTTCGCGCCCCCGAATCGCGTTCGGGGGCGCTTGCACTTGCGGTTACCTCACTCGCCTCCGCCGGCTACCTCAGCTCCTCTATTTTCCCTTGCTTTCCCGTCTGCGCCACCTTCTCGTCGCTCAGCGCTTGTCTGCTCCTTGAGGACACGCTCCCCGGGCCCATATTCGTTCCTCGCATGGGTGCTGTCACAATTTCGATTGTGTTTAAACGCGACACCTCACTATGTTGATGCAGGACATTGACTAGCCGGCGCTTACAACATTGACCAAGGCGCCCGACTGGCAATTACAACAACCTCAACAAGCAGGAACTCCTTCCATGTTCAAGAAGACCCTTCTGGCCGGTGCCCTCGGTGCCGCCATGCTGACGGCTGCCCTGCCCCAGACCGCACTGGCCGAAAACACCCTGCGCATGGCCTACGACGCCGATCCGGTGTCGCTGGACATCCATGAGCAGCTCTCCGGCGGTATCCTGCAACTGTCGCACATGGCCTTCGATCCGCTGGTACGCTGGACCAAGGACTTCGAGTTCGAGCCCAGACTCGCCACCGAGTGGGAGCAGGTCGACGACACCACCATGCGCATCAGCCTGCGCGAAGGGGTCACCTTCCATTCCGGCAACCCCTTCACCGCCGAGGACGTCGCCTGGACAGTGGAGCGCCTCAAGCGCAGCCCGGACTTCAAGGCGATCTTCGAGCCCATCGAGACGGTCAACGTGGTCGACGAGCACACCGTGGAGATCATCTCCAAGCGGCCCAACCCGCTGCTGCTGAACATGGCCACCTACATCTTCCCGATGGACAGCCAGTTCTATTCCGGCGAGACCGACGGCGGCAAGGCCAAGGACGAGATCGTCAAGAACGGCAATTCCTACGCCTCGCGCAACATCTCCGGTACCGGCCCCTTCCAGGTGACCAACCGCCAGCAGGGCGTTCGGGTCGACTTCGAACGCTTCGATGACTACTGGGACAGCGAGTCCCCGGGCAACGTCGACGCCATCACCCTGACTCCGATCGGCGAGAACGCCACCCGCGTCGCCGCCCTGCTGTCCGGTGACGTCGACTTCATCGCGCCGGTACCGCCCAACGATCTGGAGCGCATCGAGAGCGACGAGGACACCAACCTGGTGACCATGTCGGGCACCCGCATCATCCTGTTCCACATGAACCAGGAGCGGGTCGAGGCCTTCCAGGACCCGCGTGTTCGCCAGGCCTTCAACTACGCGATCAACCAGGAAGGCATCGCCGATCGTCTGATGAAGGGCTTCGCCACCCCGGCCGCCCAGTTCTCGCCCGAGGGCTACTCCGGCCACAACCCGGATCTCGAGCCGCGCTTCGATCTCGACCGGGCCAAGGAACTGATGGCCGAAGCGGGCTATGAGGACGGCTTCTCGGTCAGCATGATGGCGCCCAACAACCGCTACGTGAACGACGCCAAGATCGCCCAGGCGGTAGCCGCCATGCTGGCGCGGATCAACGTCACGGTGGACCTGAAGACCCTGCCCAAGGCCCAGTACTGGGGCGAGTACGATGATCGCGCCGCCGACATGATGATGATCGGCTGGCACTCCGACACCGAAGACTCCGCCAACTTCCACCAGTACCTGACCGAGTGCCCGGATGCCGACAGCGGTGGCGGCCAGTACAACGCCGGCAACTACTGCAACGAGGAGCTCGACCAGCTGATGGTCGACGCCAACCTCGAGGTGGATCTGGAGAAGCGTGGCGAGATGCTGCGTGAGCTCGAGCAGGGCCTCTACGACGATGCCGCCTTCATTCCGCTGCACTGGCAGAACCTGGCCTGGGCTTCTGCGGCCAACGTCGACATCGAGCCGGTGGTCAACGTGATGAACTTCCCCTACCTCGGGGATCTGGTCATCGAAGAAGAGTAAGACGACAGGCACCGCCACGCGGTGCCTGCAAGCTCCCATTCAGCAGCTGCCTCGGCTCCGTGACATGGTCGCGGAGTCGAGCGCCTGTACCCTGGACAATCCCCATGATCGCATTTCTGATCAAGCGCCTCTTTCATGCGCTGCTGGTGATGTTTGTCATCAGCGTGATCGCCTTCGCCATCCAGGACAACCTGGGTGATCCCATCCAGCAGATGGTGGGTCAGTCGGTGCCCGAGAGCGAGCGCGAGGTGCTGCGCGAGGAACTGGGGCTCAACGATCCCTTCCTGGTGCAGTACTTCCGTTTCGCCGTCAACGCCGCACAGTTCGACTTCGGCTATTCGTACATCTACAACGAGCCGACTACCGAGGTGGTCCTGCGACACCTGCCGGCGACCCTGGAGCTGGTATTCGCTTCGACCCTCCTGATCATCTTCCTGTCGGTGCCGATCGGCGTCTACAGCGCGATCAAGCCCCGCGCCTGGCTGTCCCGTTTCTTCATGGGGGTGTCGATCATCGGCATCTCCATCCCGGTGTTTCTCACCGCTATCGTGTTGATCCAGCTGTTCGCCATCGGCGTGAGCTTCACGCCCTTCCCCGCCGATACCGGCTGGGGCGCCTGGCTCAACGGCCTGCTGTCCACCGAGGGCGGCATGCCGGCCTACGGTCGCGGCGACCCTATCCACGTGTTCGGCACCTGGACCACCAACTTCGCCTCGCTGGAAGGCCTGACCTACCTGGTGCTGCCGGCCATCTCGCTGGCCTCGATCATGCTGCCGCTGTTCATTCGCCTGATCCGCGCAGAGATGCTCGAGGTGATGCAGTCGGAGTACGTCAAGTTCGCCCGGGCCAAGGGCATCTCGATGCGTCGCATCTACTTCCTGCACGCGCTGAAGAACACCATGTTGCCGGTCATCACCGTCGGCGGCGTGCAGATCGGCACCCTGGTGGCCTACACCATCCTCACCGAGACGGTGTTCCAGTGGCCCGGCATGGGCCTGATGTTCCTCGACGCCATCGAGCGCTCGGACATCCCCCTGATCGTGACCTACCTGATGATCGTCGGCCTGATCTTCGTGATCACCAACACCCTGGTCGACTTGATCTATGGCCTGGTCAATCCCACCGTCAAGCTGACAGGTAAGCCCGCATGAGCACCCAGAGCACTGCGACGAGCAGCCGGTGGGAGCGGTTTCGCGACTCCTACCTCTTGTACAGTTTCAAACGCGACCTGATCGCCCAGACCAGTCTTCTGATCTTCGTGGTGATGGTCCTGGCCGCGCTGCTGGCGCCCTGGCTGGCGCCGGCCGACCCCTACGACCTGGCCCAGATCGACATTCTTGCATCCGAGCTGCCGCCGTTCTGGATCGACGGCGCCGACCCCCAGTACCTGATGGGTACAGATTCCCAGGGGCGCGACCTGCTCTCGACCATCCTCTACGGCATGCGGGTGTCGCTGGTCATCGGCTTCGGCGCCGTGGCGCTGCAGGCCACCCTGGGGGTGTGCTTCGGTTTGCTGGCGGGCTACCTGGGTGGGCGCGTCGACGCCTTTCTGATGCGTCTGGCGGATATCCAGCTGTCGTTCTCGACGCTGATGGTGGCCATCGTAGTGGGCGCCCTGTTCAAGGCGATCTTCGGCGGCGCCACCTACTCCGACTATGCCATGTGGCTGCTGGTGCTGATCATCGGCCTGGCCGAATGGCCCCAGTACGCCCGTACCGTGCGTGCCTCGGTGCTGGCAGAGCGCTCCAAGGAGTACGTCGACGCCGCCCGGGTGATGGGCCTGCGCAGCCGGCGGATCATGTTCCGTCACATCCTGCCCAACACCCTGTCGCCGATCTTCGTCATCTCCACCGTGCAGGTGGCCAATGCCATCATTTCCGAGGCAGCGCTGTCGTTTCTCGGCCTCGGCATGCCCGAGACCCAGCCGTCGCTGGGCTCGTTGATCAAGTCCGGCTTCGACTACATCCAGTCCGGTTCCTGGTGGATCACCCTGATTCCGGGCCTGGTGCTGGTGGTGCTGGTGCTGGTGATCAACCTGCTCGGCGACTGGCTGCGCGACGTGCTCAATCCACGACTGTACAAGGGCTGAGGTAGACATCATGGCACTACTCGACGTCAATCACCTCGACGTGCGCTTCGCCCTGCGACAGGGCGACGTGAAGGCACTGCGCGATGTGTCGTTCAGCCTGGATCGTGGCGAGCGTCTGGGCATCGTGGGCGAATCCGGCGCCGGCAAGTCGGTCGCCGCCTTCAGCCTGCTGAATCTGATCGCCAAGCCGGGCTATATCGCCGGTGGCAGCATCACCTTCGATGGCCAGGAACTGACCGGACTCGGTGAACGCGCCCTGCGCAAGGTGCGTGGCCACCGCATCTCGATGATCTTCCAGGATCCGATGATGACGCTCAATCCGGTGCTGTCCATCGGTGAGCAGATGGTGGAATGCCTCAAGGCCCACCGCCGAATCTCCGGCAAGGAAGCCCGCGCGATCTCGCTGCGCAAGCTCGAGCAGGTGCAGATCCCGTCGCCGGAAAAGCGCCTGGACCAGTATCCCCATGAGCTGTCCGGCGGGATGCGTCAGCGCATCATCATCGCCATCGCGCTGCTGCTCGACCCGGATATCATCATCGCCGACGAGCCCACCACCGCCCTGGATGTGACCATTCAGGCGGAGATCATGGCGCTGTTGCTGGAGCTGTGCGAGAAGCACAACGTCGGCCTGATCCTGATCACCCACGATCTCGGCGTGGTCAGCCAGGTGACCCAGCGCATGCTGGTGATGTACGCCGGCCGGGTGATCGAACAGGGCCCGACCCGAGAGATCATCAATGATCCGCAGCATCCCTACACCCAGGGACTGATCAACGCCCTGCCCCAGATGGCGACCCCGGGCGAGCGGCTCAACCAGATACGTGGCAGCATGCCGTCGTTGAGCCAGCTCCCCAGCGGCTGTCCGTTTCATCCGCGCTGCGACTTTACCCAGCGCCACGACGGCAGCGAACGGACACCCTGCAAGACCGAGGTACCGGCCTTCGTGCGCTCCGGCAACTGTGAGGTGGCCTGCCATATGGTCGCCGAGATGCAGGATGCCGAACGCATCGTGGCCAGGGAGGACAACTCATGAGCCAGACCACTCAGGCAGCCGTCAAACCGCCGACCGAGCCGATTCAGCAGGACGGCCCCGCCGACATGAACCCTGCCGCTGGAGGCGACAGCCTGCTCGAGATCCGCGGGCTGGAAAAGCGCTTTTCGCTGTCCGGGGATTTCCTCGAGCAGCTCAAGTTCCGGCGTGGTCGTATCGTGCGCGAGCAACAGCACGTGCACGCGATCAACGGGGTCGACCTGGACATCCGCCGCGGGGAGTCGCTGTGCGTGGTGGGCGAGTCCGGCTGTGGCAAGTCGACGGTAGCGCGCACCGTGATGGGCCTGCTGCGGCCCAGCGCCGGCGAGATCCGTTACGACGGCGAGCGTATCGATCATCTCGATTCGAAAGCATTGCTGCCTTTCCGTCAGCGCATGCAGATGATCTTCCAGAACCCCTACGCCTCGCTCAATCCGCGTATGACCATTCAGCAGACGCTGGAAGAGCCGATCCGCCTTCACCACCCCGACTGGAAGCCACAGCAGGTCGTCGACAAGGTCCACGAGGTGATGAGCTCGGTGGGCATCGCCCCGGACTGGGGCTCGCGCTACGGCCACGAGTTCTCCGGTGGCCAGCGACAGCGTATCGCCATCGCCCGGGCGCTGGCGGTGGATCCGGAATTCATCGTCGCCGACGAGCCGATTTCCGCGCTGGATGTGTCGATCCAGGCCCAGGTGCTGAACCTGTTGATGGAAGCCCAGCGTGAGCACCATCTGACCTACCTGTTCATCACCCACGACCTGGCGGTGGTGGAACACTTTGGTACCCGGGTGGCGGTGATGTACCTGGGTCGGGTCTGCGAGGTAGCCCCCACGGCGACGCTGTTCGCCCGCCCGCGCCACCCCTACACCCAGGCGCTGATGTCGGCGATTCCACGCCTGGAGGACGACCGTCCCCAGCACCTGCGTCTGCAGGGCGAGGTGCCGACCCCGGTGAACCTGCCCTCGGGCTGCGTGTTCCACGGCCGCTGCCCCCACGCCAACGAGCGCTGCCGCCGGGAGATTCCCCGTCTGATCGCCACCGATGAGGGCGGCCAGGTCGCCTGTCATGGCGTCGAGGAAGGTCGTCTGTCTTGACCGTTGCCTTGACTTCCATCGCCTTCACCTGCAACACGCCGACGCCGGGTACGCCCGGCGTCGGGTTATCTGGCACAATCGACGTTTCGCAGGACAGGTGACACTTCCATGGAAATACGTTGGCTGGAAGACTTTCTCGCCTTGGCCCGCACGCGTCATTTTTCCCGTGCCGCCGAAGAACAGAACGTGACTCAGCCCACCTTCTCTCGGCGCATCAAGCTGCTCGAAGAGGAGATGGGCACCACCCTGATCAACCGACAGACCCTGCCGCTGTCGCTGACGCCGGCCGGCGAGGCCTTCCTCGCCATGTGTCACGACGTCACCCGGCGGGTCGACCTGACCCGCCAGCGACTGGCGCAGATGGCCGAGGAACAGGCTGGACAGCTACGCCTGGGGGCACCCCAGAGCCTGCTGGCGCAGTTCCTGCCCCAGTGGCTCAGCGGCTGGCAGTCGCCACCGCCGCTGCAGCCCTACCTGCGTGCCACCGCCTGGCTGGTGGGCGACTATTTCCAGGGACTGGCCTCCGGCGAGATCGATCTTGCCCTGTGCTACTGGCCGACCAGCGGCAATCCGCTGGAGCTGGCCAACGAGGACACCGATTACTGCGTCATCGGCCGCGAGCGCTTTATGCCGGTGTGCCTGCCGGATGCCAGCGGCCAGCCTCGCTTTGCGCTGGAAGGCGGCAAGGGGCGCGCCCTGCCGTTGATCGCCTATCATCCCCGGGGCATGATCGATGCCGCCATCCGCTCCCATCTGGACCGACTCGGCGACGCCCCTACCCTGACGGTGCTTAACGAGAGCGTACAGAGCGGCAATATCCGAGAACTGGTCGCGCTGGGCTATGGCCTGGGCTGGTTGCCCGAGCGCAGCCTGGGCGAGGCCCTGGCCTCCGGCGCGCTGGTGGCGGCAGGACCGCCGCGCTGGACGGTGTCCTTCGATATCCGCCTGTATCGCCACCTCTCGACCCGTCGCGCGGCGGTCGACGCCGCCTGGCAGGAGCTGTGTGCTCACGCCATCGACGCCGAGGCTCAACCATGATGCCCCCGACCACCCAGCGGAGACCTTGCCTTGCCTCAGCCTGACGCCCGTTCAAGCTTGCCCCCTGCCACCTCAGGACTTCGCGCGGATGCAACACCGGGCGGATTTCGTGCCGCCCGCTGGCTGTCCAATCCGCATGTCCAGACCCTGCTGCCGCGGGTGCTTCGCCCCGCCGAGGTGGACTGGCGACAGGAATTTCTCGCGCTGCCCGACGGTGACGAGGTAGAGCTTAGCTGGGTGCTGCCGGAACCCGAGGATCCCCATGCCCCTGTCTTTGTGCTTTTCCACGGCCTAGAGGGGGGAATCACCTCGCCCTACGCCCACGATCTGCTGGCGGCCGCCAGAGACCAGGGCTATCGGGCGTTGCTGATGCACTTCCGAGGCTGCGGCTCTCGCCCCAACCGTCTGCCGCGCGCCTACCACAGCGGCGATACCGGGGACGCCAGGGTGTTGCTGGAGGTACTTGGCGATCGCTATCCCGAGGCAGCCAAGGTCGCCGGTGGCGTGTCGCTGGGGGGCAATATGCTGCTTCGGCTGGTCGCCGAAGAGGACGCGAACTCGTTGGGACTCGACGCCGCGGTGGTGATCAGCGCGCCGCTGGATCTGGCGGCTTGCGCCCAGCGCCTGGGCGAGGGTTTTTCGCGGGTCTACGAACGCCACCTGCTGGCCTCGCTCAAGCGCAAGGTGATACCTCGGCTCGAACGCGGCGAGCTTTCCCTCAAGGTCAGCGTCGAGCAGGTGCGCCGGCTGAAGCGCCTGCGCGACTACGACGACGTCATCACGGCGCCGATGCACGGCTTCCGGGACGCCGATGACTACTATGCCCGTGCCTCCAGCGGCCCGGTGCTCGATCGGGTGGCCGTTCCCACCCTGATGCTGCATGCCCGTGACGATCCTTTCATGCCGGCGGATCTGATCGAGCGCTTTCCGGCTCGCTCGCCGCTGGTGACCCTCGAAGTCGCCGAACGCGGCGGCCATGTCGGATTCATGGAGCCAGGCCCTCGCCGCCCTCGCCCCTGGCTTGGCCGACGGCTGGCGCGCTACCTGCAGGAGCTGTCGCTGGACAAGCAATGACATGGCTCCTGCTCCTGCAAGGGCAGGTCAGATCAAGCAATGTCACGCAACATCACACAAGAGCCCCGGCCATGGCCGGGGCTCTTGTGGTTTAGGCGGTGTGTTGCGTGCTGTGCTACGCGCTTGGTCACTGCAGTTCCGGTGGATCTCCCGGCAGGCTCCAGGTGTAGATCAGGTCCACCGCCTGGGCGGCGCCGGAGACCGCTTCCAGGTAGAGGCTCCGCCACAGCTGGTAGGTCAGGGTCAGCTCGGCGATGGGCGAGAAGATGCCGACGCCGTAGCCCACCTCCAGACGGTCGGTGAGACGGCCGCTGACCACCACCTGACTGCTCTCGCCACTGCCGGAGGTATCCAGCGACAGGTCCTGGATGCCGAAAGCCTCACCCATGGCGCCTACCGCCCCCCCGGTCTTGCCCAGGGTCAGGCCGATCAACGCCGAGGTCAGGGCGCCGCTGGAGTCGCCGCTGTCATCCGGCGCCCGGCCGCGCAGCACGTAGGACAGCGCCCGAGACTCGTCCATCGACGGCTCGGAGAAGATCTCCAGATCGGGCTGGCTGGCGGTACCGGTGACCTTGAGACCGGCGATCACTCCGTCTTCGGTGCTGGCCGGGTTACGGATGGCTTCGAAGTCCAGCGTCGGCAGACTCGGCGGGCCGGCGAAGATCAGCTTGCCCTGGCGAATCTGCAGATCCTGGCCGTAGGCGCGGAAGCGGCCATCGACCAGGCTGACGTCGCCGAACAACTGCAGCGGCCCGTTGTTCTGGCGCACCTCCAGATCCCCTTCCAGCTCGGTCTGCAGACCGTAGGCGCTCAGGCGCATGTCGGGTCCCAGCAGCAGCCGTACGCGGATGTCGATGGCCATGCCCGCCTCGGCCATGGCCTCGGCGGTGGATTCTCCTACCGGGTCTTCCTGGGCCCGCCGTTCGGCCTCCTTGGCCTCCTCGTCCATCTCGCGGGTGATGATGATCTCGTCACCGCTCGGGGTGACCGCGGACGCCGGAACGTCACCGACCTTGAGCCTGGCCCAGGGGATCCGCACTTCGCCACGCACCCGCAGTCGCGAGGGGTTGGCGGTGATGGTCAGGTCCGGGGCCAGCTTCAGCTTGCCGAAGGCCGGCATGGCGGCGAGCAGTGGATCCTGCACCGCGGACAGCGCCATGTTGGCCTCCCAGCTACCGTCAGGCCAGGCGGCATCACCGGTGATATTCAGGCGCCCTTCCTCGGCGTCCACATGGCCGGAAATCCGCGCGCTGTCTCCGGACAGCGCGATATCCAGCCGTCCGTCGGTGACCGCCAGGGGAATATCACCACCGTGGACCCTGAGCCCGGTCAGACTGATGTCGCCACTGAGGTCGGGGGCCTCGCGGCTGCCGGCGATACGGATGGTGCCGCCAAGACTGCCCTCGAGTTCATCGAGGCCGGCCGCCAATGGCTGATACGGTGCCAGGCGCACGTCGGTAATGGTCAGGGTGCCGTCCAGGCCGCCGCGTCCCATGGGATCGTCGATGGCCAGGGCCAGGTCGATATCGCCGCTCTGGGCCAGTGACAGCGCCAGGTCCATGTCGATGCGGGCCTCGCTGGCGTCTGCACTGAGCGACATGCTGGTGGCAGGCACCGACCAAGGCTGGCCATAGGCGTCCTCGCCGGTCACGCTGACCTCGCTGTCGACCTGGACGTCGGCCTGCCAGCGACTGCCGCCGGCCGACCAGCCAGCGACGACACGAGCGCCGGTGTCGCCGTCGATGGCCCAGCCCTGAGGCAAGGCCTCGTTGACCAGGTCCATGGGCAGCTCATTGATCTCGAGAGTCAGCGAGCCGGCGTCCGCCGAGGCGCTCAGCGGCTCGCTGATGCACACGGCGCCGCCCTGGCGACGTGCCAGGCAGAAGGGCTCGGCCTGGACCGACCCCGCGGCCAGGTCGGCCTCGAAGCTCAGCGGATCATCGAGGGCGATATCGCCCTGGGGCAGCGTAACTTCCAGCGGCGACAAGGTGCCCTGATAGCGGTCGCGGGCCTCGTTCATGGCCCCGTCAAGGGCCAGCACCAGACGGTTGAGTGGCCCGTCCTCGCTGCCCTCCACGGTGAGCTCAAGGCGGTGATCCGACAGCCGCCCATCGAGATCCAGGGCGATATCGGAGAATCGCTGACCACCCGCTTCGACCTGTCTTGCTTCAAGACCGATATCGAGCTCGGGGTCGTCGATACCGGCCACACGGCCGGACAGCGAGAGCTCGCCGACACGATTTTCCTCAAACGCTACCCCGCTGCCGTTCAGAGCCAGGTCTAGCTGAGGCGTCTGGAGGCTGCCGCTGGCCGTGATGTCACCGGATAGCTGGCCGGCAAGCCCCGGATACAGGCTCGCCATGTCCGGCAGTGATATCTCGGCGTCGACGTCGAGGTTGGACTCGCTGACCTGGCCGACGGCCTGGATGCGATTGTCGCCCTGGCGGAAATCGAGGCTGTCGATGTCCCACTGCATGTTGCTGTTGCCGGCGAGCTGGGCCTCCAGCGACAGCGGTCGGCCATCGAGGGTACCCTCGATATCCAGCGCCGGCACCTCCACCCGCCAACCCTCATCGGTCTGGGCGAAAGCCACCTGCAGGGTGCCGTCGATATCCCCCGCGAGGCCTTCGACGAAGGGTTCCGGATTAAGGCCCGTGAGGGTCGCTGCCGCCTCCACCGAGACGCCGTCAGACCAGTCGACCCGTCCCTCGGTGCTGAGCGCGCCGGCGCCCTCCGGTGCGACCTCAAGAGGCGCCCAGGCAAACTGTGAAAGATCCCCCTGCCCCTGAAGGGCCAGGGTGGTTGGCGGTACATCCGGTCCCTCGGCGGCCAGGGCCAATTTCAGCGTATAGCCGGTCAGGGACCCCTCGATGGCGAGATCCAGATCGCGGGCGATCCACGGCTCCACCTCGGCCGTGGCAGCGGTGGCATTGCCAGCTTCAGCATTGTCTGGCGCGTTTGTCTCGGCGTCGCTCACCTCGCCAGCCTCTTCGATACCTTCAGGCAGGGGGCTGTCCATGCCAGGCAGCGGCCATTGCAGTCTGGGGCTCTGGAAGGTGGCGCTGAAGGGCAACGTGGGGTCGAGGGCGTCGAGCCGGGCGACCAGGTGGGTGTCCACCGGGCCCGAGGTCTTCAGGTCGATTTCCAGGTCGGCCAGACTGCCGGCTGCACTCAGCTCGACCCGCTCGCCGGACAGCGCCGGGAAGATTTCCGGCAGGTACAGATCGGCGGCAAAATTGAGCTCCAGCGGGTAGTCGCCGCTCAACGTGGCGCGGGCCTGGAGCTCGGCGTCGGCATCGGCGGAGGCCACCGCCAGGGGCTCGATGGTAACGGTCTGGCCGCGGGCATCGAGACTCAGGTCCAGACGCTCGACGTGGTAGTCGAAGGCACCGTCGACGGTGGTGTCCTCGACCACCAGCTCGGGTACTTCAATGGCCAGTGGCAAGGTGACCTCGGGCAGCACCAGACGCTCACGCTCATCCAGCGGGATGTCATCGGCCTTGGCTGCGGCCCCTTCCATCTCGGCGGCGGCCTCGCTCGGCAACGGCGAGCGCACCGCGATGGCGGCGTCGATGGCCTCGGCGCTGACGATGGGCCCTTCATGTTCGGCGTCGCTCAGGGCCAGCATGGCGCCGGGCGTCAACGGCAGGGTCAGATGAAGGCCCGCCAGGCGCGTGGGTCGAACGCTGAGGGTATCGCCCTCGGCCACCGCCGCGGTGGTGAAGCTGTCCCAGGCCAGTCGGGTGCCGTCGGCCAGTTGCACGGCGACGTCCTCGACCGCCAGTTCACGGATCTCGACGGGAAACGGCAGCGCCAGGGGCCCCGGCTCGCCACTGGTCGGTTCGGCTTCGACGGGTGGCTCCTCCGCGGCTTCGCTCTCGCCCAGGCGTACGTCGGTACCCGACACCCTCAGGTAATCAAGACACAGCCGGCCATCAAGAACGCAGTCCTCTGCCCAGGACAGCGACAACGCGTCCACCGACAGCCGCAGGCTGCCCATCTCCATGCGAAAGCCATCCAGCGCAAAGGTGTCGAGCAGCGCGCCTTCGACCGCCTCGTACTCGAGAAAGCCCATGCGCTGGCCCTGATCCAGCGCCATTCGGGTGCCCCAGGGACTCAGCACCAGGCCGCCAATCAGCAGCACCAGGCCAACCAGGGTCAACGGCAGCCAGATCAGCAGACGTGTCAGGGCCCACAGGGCGCGTCCTTTTCTCATTGAAGCCTCGTGTCAGGGGCCAGCGGCATCGGGTTCAAAACTCGGGCCCGATGGCGAAGTGCAGCCGGAAATTGTCGTCTTCGTCATCGAAGGGATGGGCGACATCGAAGCGGATCGGGCCGACCGGAGAAATCCAGCGCACGCCCAGACCCGCGCCCTTGTTCAGGTCGCCAGGCCACCACTCGGAGAAGGCGTCACCGACATCGAAGAAGGCCGCGCCCCACCACTTGCCGGTGATCCGGCGCTGGGCCTCGACGCTGGCGGTAAACTCGTGCTGACCGCCTTCCAGGTCGCCGTTCTCGTCTTCCGGCGACAGCGACTCGTAGCTGTAGCCACGCACGCTGGAGTCACCACCGGTAAAGAAGCGAAGCGAAGGGGGAATCTTCTCGAAATCGTCGGTATTGATCGCGCCGACACCCAGTCGGCCGATAAAGCGGTTGTCATCACCCAGTTTGCGGATCCAGGCGGTATCGCCGGTCATGCGGAAGAACTCGGCGTCAGAGCCCCAGGCGTCGCTGGAGTACTGCAGTTCGAGATTCTGGCGATCGCCCCAGGTGGGAAACTGAGGGTTGCGCGTGCGGGTACGCGACCAGCTTACCCCGGGATACAGCAGCAGCACCTGATCGGACTGCTCCCCCTGAGTAAAGTCCTCGTAGGTGGCGCGCAGATAGACCGTCTGCTCCCAGTCATTCTCGAACACCCAGTGCCGACCAAAATCGACGGTACTCTCGAAGCTTTCGGTGTCCTCGATGTCCTGCTTGCGCAGCCCGTACTGCAGTCGGTAGCTATCGTTGAGCGGATCCTCCAGCGGGATCTTGTAGGTGCCGCTGAACTGCTGATCCGGTGCCGACAGGTATAGCTGATTGGTCCAGCTATGGCCGTAGCGGTTGACCCAGGGCTGCTCCCAGGAGAACTGCAGGCGCGGCCCCACATCGGTGGCGAAGCCGATACCCGCCTCGAACTGGTGACGATCCGCCGGCGTCACGCTGACATCGATCGGCATGGTCGGGAATTCCGGCGGATACAGCCCAAGCGCCACCGCCAGAGCGTCGCGGCTGATCCGCGGCCCCTGGTACGGCGTCGGGATCTCCGCGACGTCCACCGAGTACCACCAGTTGTCGTTCTCGGGCAGCGCCAGGGAGCCCTTCTGGCGTTCCAGGCGAGGGCGTACCGTCAGCGAGCCGAACCATTCGGTCTCGCTCAACTGGTTGTTGAGCTCGGCGACGTCGCTTGCCAGGTAAGGATCGCCGTAGTCGAAGGGCACCAGATTGCGCAGGCGTTCCTCGACGATGTGATGGCCCTTGAAATTGACCCTGCCGAAGCGATAGCGCGGCCCGCTGTCCATGCCCAGGTACAGCCGAGCGCTGTTGGCCCAGGGGCGAATTTCCATGCGCTCATCGGTGAACTGCCAATCGAAGTAGCCTCGCTCCACGGTCAGGCCCTGCAGCCTGCCCTTGAGACTCTCGTAGGGGGCGTGTTTGAGGATGTCGCCTTCCTCTTGCGGATAGGCGTCGATCGCCAACTGAAAGGGGGCGTCATCGCGGGCGTCGCCCTCCAGGGTGAAATCGATCACTTCCAGCTTGACCGGCTCCCCCTTGTCGATGGTGAGGAAGACCTCCTGGGGCTCGTCATCGCGGTCGAAACGCATCTCGATCTGCGGTTCATAGTAGCCGTAGACCCGCATCGCCTCCTGGGTCAGTCGAACCACCTCGTTGCGCAGCCTCTCCACACTATACTGGCTGCCGTCGAGCCCCTGCAGGTAGACCTCGACATTGTTGGCCATATCCCCTTCGATACCGACGATCTCGGCATCCATGCCCAGGGCCGGCACCGACACCGAGACCAGGCAAAGGGCGGCCCCTGATCGACGGACGAACGGACCCAGACCCGAACGAGCGGGAACGCGATTTTCCATAATAGACTGGCTTTCCTGACGTGGGTGCTGGATCAACGCAGCGCCTCCAGTTGGGCGCTGAACGCGAGCTGGGACTGACGCAGTTCGCGAAGATCGGCGCCAAGCGACCGGGCGCTGTCATCCAGCGCATCCAGGCGCTGCTCGAGCCTGGCTTCCATTGCGCGACGTTCCTCCGCACCATCTTGGCGCGATTGGCGCAGGCCTTCAACGTCCTCGTCCAGGGAGGCAAGCCGCTGCTCCAGGGTGTCGAACCGCGGCAACAGCTGTCCCAAGCGAGTATCCAGGCGCGTTACCACCTCATCGACCCTGGTAGTCAGCGACCCCAACCGGCCGGCAAAGGACTCGCGGGCATCATCGAAGCGGTCCATGCGAGCCTCCAGGGCACCTCGGGCATTGTCGCCGGCTCGTTCAACGGCACCCAGCGATGTGCGTGTCGCCGCCAGCGTATCGGCGATGGAGGCGATACGCTCTTCGACATCCTGCAGAGTGTCGGCGTTGTTGCTGTGTTGGTCCAGCGTTGTCTGTGCCTGTTCGGAAACAGTGTTTCTTATATTCTCGGCGGTCGACTCGAGTCGCTGGGCCAGGGCATCGTCCCGCTGTTCGAGTTCGGCCACTCGACGCTGGATGTCCGCCACCAGGTCCCCTTCTCCCTGCTCGGCGTCGAACCGCGCATGAATGTTGGACAACTCCCCTCTCAAGCGGGTCAGCTCACCCTCGAGCCGCTGACGTTCCTGCCAGGCCAGCCAGCCAGCGGTCCCCACTGCACAGATAATCAACAGCACCAGTAGCCATAACGGCCAAAGTCTAGGCGCCGGGGGCCGGCGATAGCGAGCGGCGGATACACTCTCTCCTGGATCGGGTACGATAGCGCCCGGACGGCCGACTTCCGGTGGATGCCCCATGAAACTCTCCTTGCGGTTCAGCGTGTGGCACTGTGGCACCGGATGGCATCGCTGGCTCAGAGCCGATCACGTGCCACGGGCCTTGGCGGCCAGAGTTGGCTGATAGTGTAAGGTTTTTTACCATATTTACGCACGGCAGACGGATAACGCGTTAGCGCTATCCCTATCAACGCCTTGCTGTGGGGCACCTGCCATACCTCGCTTCACCATGACGTTCACGACCCCGGAGTCCCCATGATCCTTGAATTGCCCGCGCTGCCCTTCGATAGCCACCAACTGGAACCCTACCTCTCGAAGGCCTGGGTCGAGGATCGTTATCAGGGGGACCATCAACGTCATCTGACAGCGCTCAATCATTGGGCGAGCGGCTCAGGCACGGCTACGAGGTCCCTCGAAGACGTAATGTCAAAGGCCCAAGGTGAGGTGCTCGAACACGCGGTCGAAGCCTGGAACCTTACCCTGTTCTGGCACTGCCTGTTACCGCGCCCGACAGCACCGGAGGGTCGACTGAACGAGGAACTGACACAGACGTTCGGTTCCTTTACAGGATTGAGAGAGGCGATGCACGGGCGGGTCGAAGACGAACAGGAGCAAGGGAACCGGCGGCCAGGCTGGCTGTGGCTGCTGCACTCCAACCGTGGCATGAGCCTGACGATCAGTGCCCGTGGCCAGCGGCTTGATGCCGCATCGGGCAGGCCGCTGCTGGTCATGGATCTTGGCTGTGGAAAGTCTCCGGTGGAGCAACTCTGGCCGCTGATTCACTGGGACTTTGTCGCCCAGAATCTCGGCGACTGTCATTGACCGATGACACCTCGAGCAGCTCAGTTCGGGCCAGGCCTGGCCTGGCCTGGCCAAGACAGAACAAGACACCAAAGCAAAGAGCGCAGTAAATACTGCGCTCTTTACGGGACAGACCCGGTGCCGGGCCGATGGTTCGGCTGTCAGGCCCTGATCGATATATCAGGTTGACGGATCGGCGCGTCGGCCGATGCCGCGATAGTGAAAGCCCTGGGCGGCGACGTACTGGGGGTCATAGATATTGCGACCATCGAGGATCAGGGCGCCCTCCAGCTGTCGTTTCAGCGCCATCCAGTCAGGATTCCAGTAGGCCTTCCACTCGGTGACCAGCATCAGCGCATCGGCGCCACGGCAGGCGTCGAGTGGGTCGTCCTGATGCAGGCTCAACAGCGGGTGGTCACCGACCACCGCACGTACGGCAGGGAGCGCAGCGGGGTCATGCAATCTGACGTGCACACCCTGGGCCCACAGGGCGCGCAGCAGGGTCAGCACGGGCGCATGATCGATGCGTGCGGTGCCAGGCTTGAAGGCAGCCCCCCAGATGGCCACGGTACGGCCTTCCAGACGCCCCTGATAGTGAGCCCACAGCTTGCGGAACAGCGTCTCCTTCTTGTGCTCGTTGATCTCGAGCACCTGGTCGAGCAACTCGGAGTGGCGGCCGCTGGCCGACTGGACATCCACCAGGCCCACCAGATCGCGACTGAAATTGGGCCCGCCAAAGCCACAGCCAGGGTAAAGATACTCATAGCCGATGCGCTGATCTGCCCCCATGCCCTGACGCACGTACTCCACGTCCACGCCCAGGGTGTCGGCTAGCCCGGCCATCTCGTTCATGTAGCTGATACGGGTCGCCAGCATGCCATTGATGGCCAGCTTGGTCAGCTCCGCGGCACGTCGAGGCATCCGCTTGAACACCTCGTGACGCCGATTGAAGGCACGCATCAATTCGCGCACCTGGCGCTCGGCGTGGTCATCGTCGCAGCCCAGCAGCCAGCTGCGGGCGCGGGTAAAGGTCTCCCAGGCGCGCCCTTCCTCGAGGGTGTCAGGCAGTGCCACCGAGGTCACATTCTGGCCCTCGAGCACAGACTCGAGCCGCTCGGTGTCGCCCACCGGAAAGGTCGCGTTGTTGACGATGATGGCACCGTCAGCAAGGCGCGAGGCGTTCTCCTCCACCAGACGGCTGGCATCGTCGCGCTGGGTCGGTGACAAGGCCAGCCACAGCACGTCGATATCCGGGCCGTCGACCTCGCTGTTCCGCTCCAGGGTCAGGTGCCCGGCCTCCATGGCCTCCGTCAGGCGTTGCAGTACCGAAGGCTCACGGATCAGCCAGTCACTATCCTTGAGCTCGCTCCAGCGGCGATCCAGCGGTTGCCAGCAGACATCATGTCCAACCCAGGAGAGCGCGGCGGCAGCGGTGGCTGCCGAAAGCTCACTTCCATGTATCACGACCTTCATGGCTTCAGTCCTCGGCGGCGTAGCGTTTCAGCAGCTCGGTGAAGCCCTTGCCGTAGCGGGAGTGGCGCCGACCATAGGCCAGGATCGCCTCCAGGTAGCCGAGCTGGTGGCCGCAGTCGTAGGTGGTGCCCTGCATGCGGTAGGCGTCCACCCCTTCGGCGACGCGCAGCTCCTCGATGGCATCGGTCAGCTGGATCTCGTTGCCGGCGCCGGGCGGGGTCTTGGCCAGCAGCGGGAAGATACGACCCGGCAACATGTAGCGTCCGATCACCGACAGGTTGGAGGGCGCTTCCTCGACCTTGGGTTTCTCGACCAGGCCGGAAAGCTCACAGGACTCACCGGGCTCGGGGGACTCGCCCTTGGGTGCGACGATGCCGTACTTGTAGACCAGCTCGCGTGGAACTTCTTCCACCATCAGCTGGGAGCGTCCGGTGCGCTCGAAGGCGTCGATCATGCCGGCAAGGTCATTGCGCTCAAGGCCATCATCGTCGACCAGGACATCGGGCAACAGCACGGCAAAGGGCTCGTCGTCACCGATCACCGGACGGGCGCACAGCACCGCGTGGCCAAGGCCCAGAGGTTCAGGCTGACGTACGCTGATGATGTTGACGTCGGCAGGAACGATGGCACGCAGCTCCTCGAGCAGCTCGGTCTTGCCCTTGGCCTCGAGCCCGGCCTCCAGTTCAAAATGCTTGTCGAAGTGGTTCTCGATGGCGCTCTTGGTGCCGTGGGTCACCAGCACGATGTCACGAATGCCCGCCGCGACGGCCTCCTGCACCACGTACTGGATCACCGGGCGATCGACGATGGTGATCATTTCCTTGGGTATGGCCTTGGACGCCGGCAGACACCGTGTGCCAAAACCTGCGACGGGGAGAACGGCCTTGCGGATCATGAGACTTCCTTCTTCTCGAAATTGGGTTCGGCTGTCGTCCATGGCGATCTGGGCCATGGGACTCGGAACAGGGAATGCGTAGAATAGCGTACCAGACGAACTCGGTCCGCTGACATCGGCGGCATGGAACGCCCTGGAGATACAGATGAGCACATCCGATACCCCTTCCGCCAACGTGGACCACAACGAGATCGACAAGTTCTCCGCGCTGGCCGAACGCTGGTGGGATCCCGAAGGCGAATTCAAACCGCTGCACGCCATCAACCCGCTGAGACTCGATTTCATCGACGCCAGAGTGGGACTGGCCGGGCGCGAAGTGCTGGACGTCGGTTGCGGCGGTGGCATCCTCTCCGAGGCCATGGCACGCCGCGGCGCTCGGGTGACCGGTATTGATCTGGCCGAGGCGTCACTGGCGGTTGCGCGTCAGCACGCCGATGAGCAAGGGGTCGCTCTCGAATATCGCTACATCAGCGTCGAAGACATGGCCGAGGAAGCGCCGGAGCGCTTCGAAGTGGTGACCTGCTTGGAAATGCTCGAGCACGTGCCCGATCCCGAAGCCATCGTGCGCGCCTGCGCTCGCCTGCTCAAGCCCGGCGGACAACTCGCGCTGTCGACCATCAATCGCAACCCCAAGTCCTACGCCCTGGCCATTCTCGGCGCGGAGTACGTGCTCGGCATGGTACCTCGTGGTACCCATGACTACGCCCGTTTCATCCGCCCAGCCGAACTGGCCCGCTGGTGCCGTGACGCTGGACTCGAGATCGAGGAGCAAAGCGGTCTGGTCTACCACCCGATCACTCGTCGCTTCTCTCTGTCTGCCAACGACGTCTCGGTCAACTACCTGATGATCTGTCGCAAGGAGACCGCGTGAACGATTCGCTACCTCACGCCCTGCTGTTCGACCTTGACGGCACCCTGGTGGATACCGCTCCTGACCTGGCCCAGGCCACCAATCGATTGCGCCGGCTGCATGGTCTGGACGAGCTGCCCTACCCTGCCATTCGCGCCCAGGTGTCCAATGGTGGCAGCGCCCTGGTCACCCTGGCGCTGGGGCTCGAAAGCGAGCATCCCGACCACGCTGCGGCGCGTCAGCAGCTGCTCGACCTCTACGCAGAAGCGGTGGCCGAACACAGCCAGGTGTTCCCGCCGCTCGACCGTCTGCTGCTCCACTGGGATGGCCTCGACCGGCCCTGGGGGATCGTCACCAACAAGCCACGTCTGTATGCCGAGCCCCTGGTCGAGGCGCTGGGACTCGCGCCGGGCGTCATGCTCTGCGCGGATGACCTGCCAGTGAAGAAACCTCATCCAGAGCCACTGCTGGAGGCGGCCAGGCGCCTCGACGTAGCGCCCGAGGCGTGCTGGTATCTGGGCGACCACATGCGCGACATGCAGGCGGCAAAAGCCGCGGGCATGCCGGCCATCGCCGTGGGCTATGGCTACATTGCCGAGGAAGAAGATTACCGGGACTGGCCGGCCGACCGCTGGTTCGACACCGCGGAGGCGGTTCTCGAGGCGCTGAAAAGGCACTGAGAGTCTAATGAGAGGACGCTGAGAGGCCATTGAGAGGCCATTGAGAGGCCATTGAGAGGCCATTGAGAGGCCATTGAGAGGCCACTGAGACGCTGCTGGATGCCAGAGGTCGACGAGGCCCTGCACGACGACGCGAGGCGCGACCTGAGCTTCGCTGGCGCTGGGGGCGGGATCGGCAGTTTCGGCGGTGAGACGCAAGGAACGGCGGGCCGATCGGCTCGCCGTTCCTTTTGCAACGCTCGTTGCTCGCTTCGCTTGCCTGTGACGTCAGCTTCTCGGCGGCTGGGCGTCGAAGGCTTCCCCGTTGCGGCCCTTGCTGTCAGGGCCCATCAGCCACAGATAGGTCGGCATGATGTCCTCTGCGGTCCGCAGGCTCATGGGGTCCTCGCCCGGGTAGGCGCTCTTGCGCATGGCGGTGCGGGTCGCCCCGGGGTTGAGGGTGTTGATCCTCAGGGTCCCCAGATGATCGATCTCCTCGGCCAGTACCTGGGCAAAGCCTTCGGTGGCGAACTTGGAGACCGAATAGGCGCCCCAGTAGGCCCGCCCCTTGCGGCCAACGCTCGACGAGGTAAAGATCACCGAGGCGTCGGCAGACTTGGTCAGCAGTGGCAACAGCGCCTGGGTCATCCAGATGGGCCCGTTGATGTTGACCTGCATGACCTGATCCCACAGTTCCGGATTGTACTGCTCGAACGGAGTGATCCGCCCTAGCTGCCCGGCGTTGTGCAGGATACCGTCGAGCCGGCCGAACTCCTTGTCCAGCGCTTCGGCCATATCGTGGTAATCCTTGAGCGTCGCCCCTTCGAAGTTCAACGGAAAGATCGCCGGTTGCGGGCCTCCGGCGGCCTCGATCTCGTCATACACCTTCTCGAGCTTGGCGGTGGTGCGGCCCAGCAGAATCACGGTGGCCCCGCGACGTGCGTATTCGATCGCCGCGGTACGCCCGATGCCGTCTCCGGCACCGGTCACCAGCAGAATGCGATCCTTGAGCAGGTCTTCAGGTGCCTGGTAGTCAATCTTGCACTCGGTCATGGCGCTTCCTTGATCAGGCCCCGGCCTGACGCAAATAGTCATCGGCAAGAGACGCCGCATTGCTGTCAGGATAGTCCTGCTGGACGGATTCCAGAAGTGCGTGGCCGCCTTCGGTATCTCCCTGCCGCGCTTTCAGCAGTCCCAGCTTGTACATGGCATCGGGAACCTTGCTGCTGTCGGGAAAACGGTCCAGTACGGTCTCGAAGGCAACGGCGGCATCGCCAAAGGACGACTGTGCCGAATGCAATTCACCGAGCCAGTAGTAGGCGTTGGCGGTCAGGCTGGAGTCGGGATAACGATCGACGAAGGTATCGAAGTCGCTGATCGCCTGATCGAAGTCTCGCGACTGCACCTTGGAGAACGCCGACTGATAGGCCTCCCTGGCATCATCGCTGGCCTGGCCAGAGGACGATGAGGATGCTCCGCTGCCGCTGCTGTCTGCGGATTCGCTCGGCGGCTCCGTTGCTTCACTCGGGGCGCTTGGCGGCGCTGCCTGGCGTGGCAACTCGGACATGCGCTGATCGAGGTCCATGTACTGCTGGCGACTCTGCTGCTTGAGCTGATCGAGCTGGTAGCGCAGTTCTTCGATCTGCCCGCGCAATTCTCGCAGCTCGCGCTGGTGCTGCTCGACCTGGTTGAACAGTGCGAGATTGCCGCTGGCCTGGGCCTGGGTGGCCGTCTGATCGTAAAAGCTGTTGCCACCGCTGAGGTCTCTGACGACCGGCTGCTGAGCCAGTGCAGGTGACAGGATGGCGGGTACCATGACGGACAACGGGAGCACCAGGGCTCCCGCGCCGCACAGTCCCTTAAGACTGTGTCTCATTGACTTCTCCCACGTCCGACGTCAGTGGCTTTCAGTAAGCAAAGACCACACGGCGGTTCTGTGCAAAGGCATCCTCGTTGCTGCCGCGAGCTGCGGGGCGCTCTTCGCCGTAGCTCACCACTTCCATCTGCGAGGGATTGACGCCCTGCAGGCGCAGGTAGCGCTCGACGGACCCGGCACGACGCTCGCCAAGCGCGAGGTTGTACTCGCGGGTACCGCGCTCGTCGGTGTGGCCCTGCAGCACGACGGAGGCGTTGGGGTTGCTGCTCAGGTACTGGGCGTGGGCGTTGACCACCGATTCGAACTCGGGACGGATGGCGTCGCTGTCGTAGTTGAAGTAGATGGTGCGCACTTCCGGGATGCGGCCGTCGGCCATCTGGCCGGCACCGTCGGTGCCATAGCCGGAGCCGCTGACCTGGCCGCTGCCGGCGGTGCCGGTACCGACGCCGGTGCCACCCATGGTACCGCCGGTACCGGTGCCTGCGGCGCTGCCGTCCTGGGTGCCGCCGGTGCTGGAACAGCCAGCCAGAACGGCCAGGGAAGCGGCGATGGCCAGCGAACGGGCGTAGGGCTTGAGAAACATCGTGTCACTCTCCTTGCGTGATGCATCAAAGTCGATTCATCGGCATATGGCCGTCGAATCAGTTCAGAAACGGGGACCAGGCCGGCTCACGGACATCGCCCTGGGCGGCGGGCAGACGGAACTGCGCACGTCCATCGGCGGTGACCGCTCCCAGCACCCCGGTGCTACCCTGCTGGGTGGCGAAGATTACCATGGTGCCATTGGGCGCGATACTGGGAGATTCGGCCTGCTGGGCATCACTGATTTCCACCAGACGCCCGCTCTCGAGGTCCTGCTTGGCCACCTGATAGCCATTGTTGCCGCGGTGGATCAAGAACAGCGTTTCGCCATCCGGCGACAGGCGACCACGAGCATTGTAGTTGCCGGTGTAGGTCAGACGCTCGGCCTCACCACCGGACACGCTCTGGCGATAGATCTGGGGGCCGCCCGAGCGGTCCGAGGTGAAGATCAGGGAGCGGCCGTCCGGCGCCCAGGCCGGCTCGGTTTCGATGCTCGAGGAGTTGGTGACACGCTGAACGTTGCGCGAGCCGATATCCATCACGTAGATCTCGGGCTGGCCGTCCCGGGACAGCGCCATCGCCAGGCGACGACCATCCGGCGACCAGCTCGGTGCGCTGTTGAGCCCCTCGAAGTCGGTCAGCTTGACGCGCTGACCGGTGGCCAGATTCTGCACGTAGATGGCCGGCCGTTCGGTCTCGAAGGACACATAGGCCAGCTTGCCGCCATCCGGCGACCAGGCCGGTGACATGATCGGTTCATCGGACGTCAGGACCTGCTGGCTGTTGCGCCCATCGGCGTCGGCCACATAGAGCCCGTACTGGGTGTTGTCGCCCACCCCCTGCGAGGTGACATAGGCGATGCGGGTCGAGAAGGCGCCACGAATTCCGGTGATCTCCTCGAAGATCTGGTCACTGATATAGTGCGCCGCGCCGCGCAGATCGGAACTCGATGCCGTGACCGTCTCGCCCAGCAGCCGGGTCTCGCCACTGACGTCGAGAAGCTCGAAGCGCACCTTGACCTGGCCACCCTCCTGACTGGTGCTGCCGACCACCAGGTAGCGCGAGTCGAGACTGCGCCAGTCACCGTAGGTGACCTCTTCGCTGCTCGAGGGCTGGTTGAACATTTCTGAGCGCGGCAACGGTTCGAAGTAGCCGCTGCGCTCCAGGTCATCGGAGACGACCTGGGCGATATCCTCCGGTAGCCCACCCGCCTGGTCGGCGAAGGGCACCACCGCGATCGGTGTGGCCCTTTCGTTGCCGCGGGTGATATCGATGGTCAGATCGGCCTGGGCCGCTGGCCCGGCCAGCCATACCAGCATGCCTGCCACAACAGCAAGCAGACGCTTGGCAAGGCTCGTGTGAGCGACGGTCATGCTGACCCTCCTGGTCCACCAACTCGCATTCAAGGCTCTCATCAGCGAATGTCTCCCGGTGTGAATCGCAGATTGAATTGACGATAGTCGCGTTGCACGCCGCTGGGAAGGTCTCGCAGTTCGGTGAACGGAGCAGCAGACTCCACCGCCTGGATGGCGGAGTTGTCGAAGGCGGCGTTTCCGCTCGAACGTGTGACCGTTGCAGC
This sequence comes from Halomonas sp. EF61, assembly GCF_040147045.1. NCBI lineage: Bacteria > Pseudomonadati > Pseudomonadota > Gammaproteobacteria > Oceanospirillales > Halomonadaceae > Halomonas > Halomonas sp. EF61. The sequence goes on from NZ_JAMSHM010000003.1 coordinate 644,522, forward strand.
AAATACTTCACCCGAGGGCCCCAACCTGACCTGTACCTCGGCGGTGGTGCCGTCGCCCACATTGGGCGGGATGACCCAGGCCTGCTCCACCGCTCGTCGTACCAGCTGGATAAAGCCATTGGCGGCCTCGTTCCCCTGCTCGGCGTTGGAGACGGCACTGGAATCACCCTCGATGATCCGCTGAAGCTGCCGCTCGGCCTCTTCTCTGGCCTTCTGTTCGGCGGCCTCACGGGCCTGGCGCTCGGCTTCTTCCTGTGCCTTGCGTTCCGCTTCCTGGCGGGCCTGACGTTCGGCTTCCTCTCTTGCCTTCTGCTCGGCTGCCTCGCGGGCCTGACGTTCGGCCTCTTCCAGTGCCTTGCGCTCGGCTTCCTCTCTTGCCTGCTGCTCGGCTTCCTCTCTTGCTTTCTGCTCGGCTGCCTCGCGGGCCTGACGTTCGGCTTCTTCCTGTGCCTTGCGCTCAGCCTCCTCTCTTGCCTGCTGCTCGGCTGCCTCGCGGGCCTGTCGTTCGGCCTCCTGCTGTCGCGCCGCCTCTTCCTGACGACGTCGCTCGGCTTCGGCCTGGCGCTCTTGCTCGGCCTGTTGGCGAGCGGCTTCACGCTCGGCTTCCTCTTCGGCCTTGCGTTGGGCGGCGGCTTCGGCCTCGGCGGCCCGCCGTTCGGCTTCCGCCTGGGCTTGTTCGGCAGCTTCTTCCCTTGCCTGCTGCTCGGCTTCCTGCTGAGCCTGTTGTTCTGCCGCCTGGCGCTCGGCCTCTTCGGCGGCCTGCTGCTCTGCGGCCTCGCGGGCCTGACGTTCGGCCTCCTCCTGGGCCTGGCGCTCGGCTTCTTCCTGAGCCTGACGTTCGGCCGCGCGGGTGCGTGCCTCGGCCGCCTGCTGGGCCTGATCGGTACGTGTCTCGGTGCTGATCAGGGTAGCCTGCACGATGGCGTTGTTGGGCGCCTCGGGTTCACTGCTCGGCCACTTGATCACACTGATGACCAGGATACCCAGGTGCAGGGCAACGGCCAGCACCGTCGGCAGACCATAGCCAACTTGCCCGGCGGAACGCTTAAGTGTATTTCGCCGCTGTGGTTTCGCCATGAGCGCTCCTAACCGTCCTGGGGCGGGGGTTCGGAGATCAACCCGACGTTGGCGACGCCGGCCACCTGCAGCGTGCTCATCAAGGTCACCACCTGGCCGTAGGAGACGTTGCGATCACCCCGCACCATCACCGGCGTGCCGGGATTGCGCTCGAGCAGAATGACCACCCGGTCACTCAACTCGTCCAGGCTGACCTGGGTCTCGTCGCCACCGAGGCTGATGAAGTACTGCCCTTCCTTGTCCACCGAGACGATGATCGGGTCGGTGTCTTCGGTGTCCTCGATCGGCTCCGAGGTCGCCTGAGGCAGGTCGACCTTGACCCCCTGGGTCAGCATCGGCGCGGTGATCATGAAGATCACCAGCAGCACCAGCATGACGTCGATAAAGGGGACCACATTGATTTCCCCCATGGGCTTGCTGCGCCCACGGCGATTGAAGGGTCCAAGCATGCGGCGTCTCCTTGATCAGGCGGCGCCGGCGTCGGGCCGGCCCTGCAGGTTGCGGTGCAGGATGGAGTGGAACTCCTCGGCAAAGTCTTCGTACTTACCCAGCAGGCGCGACGATTCGGCCGACAGGCGGTTATAGAAGATGACCGCGGGGATCGCTGCAAACAGGCCCATGGCGGTCGCGACAAGCGCCTCCGCGATCCATGGTGCCACCGTGGCCAGGGTCGCCTGCTGGGCCATCGACAGCGACTGGAAGGAGCCCATGATGCCCCAGACGGTGCCGAACAGGCCGATATAGGGGCTGGCCGAGGCCACCGTGGCGAGGAACACCAGGTGCAGGTTCAGGCGCTCTTCTTCACGTGACCAGGCCACCCGCATGCTGCGTTGGACGCCGTCGAGGATCGCCTGGGGGCTTCGGGTCTTCGGCATCAACCGATTGAACTCGCGAAAGCCGGCGCGAAAGATGTGCTCGGCGCCCTGGGTCTCGCCTTCGGCCGGGGCGTCTCGATACAGCTCGTTGAGGTCGACGCCGGACCAGAAGCGGTCCTCGAAGGCGCGATGCGCCTTGCGTGCACGGCGCATCACAAAGCTGCGCTGGAACACCACAATCCAGGAAAGCACGGAACCGATCATCAGCAGCAGCATGACAAATTGCACCACGCCGCTGGCGTTCATGATCAGATGGGGAATAGACATGGAGTCGTTCACGGAAATCCTCGTCTCGGGTCAGTCGTTGGAAGCGTCGAAGGCCTGGTCGTCAGGGGCCATGCCGAAATGGGTCCAGGCCTGGCGCGTCACCACCCGGCCTCGTGCGGTGCGCATCATCAGACCTTGCTGAATCAGGTAGGGTTCGATCACGTCCTCGATGGTGTCGCGCTCCTCGCCGATGGCCGCCGACAGTGAATCCACCCCCACCGGGCCACCGTCGAACTTCTCGAGCATCGCCAGCAGCAGGCGACGGTCCATATGGTCGAGGCCATGGTGGTCAACGTGGAGCATGTTAAGCGCCTGGTCGGCCACCTCGGCGGTGATGCGCCCTGCCGCCTTGACCTCGGCGAAATCGCGAACCCGCCGCAGCAGCCGGTTGGCGATACGTGGCGTGCCACGGGAGCGCCTGGCCACCTCACGGGCGCCGTCCGTGTCGGTGTGTACCTCGAGCAGGCGCGCCGAGCGTGCCACGATCTCGGTCAGCTCGTCGATGGCATAGAACTCGAGGCGCTGCACGATACCGAAACGATCACGCAGCGGTGACGTCAGACGCCCGGCTCGGGTGGTCGCCCCGACCAGGGTAAAGGGGGGCAGGTCGAGCTTGATCGAGCGTGCGGCCGGGCCCTCACCGATGACGATATCCAGCTGGAAGTCTTCCATGGCGGGATAGAGGATCTCTTCCACCACCGGCGAAAGTCGATGGATCTCGTCGATGAACAGGACGTCACCGGCCTTGAGATTGGTAAGCATGGCGGCCAGGTCGCCGGCACGCTCGAGCACCGGCCCGGAGGTCGAGGTCAGGCCCACGCCCATCTCGGTGGCGATGATATTGGCCAGGGTGGTCTTGCCGAGTCCAGGCGGGCCGAATACCAGGGTGTGGTCGAGACTCTCGTCCCGGGCCCGGGCGGCATGGATGAAGATCTCGAGCTGTTCCCTGACCCGGGGCTGGCCGATATAGTCGGCCAGGCGCCTGGGGCGGATGGCGTGGTCCACCCGCCCTTCTCCTTCCTGCGGATCGGCAGCAATCAGTCGGTCGGTATCGATCATGGTCAACCCGCCATGCGGCGCGCCAACGCCGCCTTGATCATGGCTTCGGTGCTGCCCTCATCCTCGAGACCGGACAACATGCGGCTTGCCTCGGTGGGCTTGTAGCCCAGACTGACCAGCGCCGCCTCGGCGTCAGCCAATGCCGTCTTGCCGGATACCGGTGTGGACGGCTGAGCGTTCCCTTCGAGCGGCAGGCTATCGGGATGCTGCCAGTGGGGAAAGCGATCACGCATCTCGATCACCAGACGTTCGGCCGTCTTCTTGCCGACGCCAGGCAGACGTGTCAGCGCCTTGACGTCGTCTTCCATCACGCAGCGGATGAAGGCGTCCTCGTCCATGCCGGAGAGTATCGCCAGGGCCAGCTTGGGGCCGATACCGTTGACCTTGATCAGTGCGCGAAATAGCGCGCGCTCCTGCTCGCGGGCAAAGGCATACAGCAGATGGGCGTCGTCGCGCACGGTCAGATGGGTGTACAGCGACACCCGCTCCCCGGCGCCCGGCAAGGCGACCAGGGTGGTCATGGAGGCTTCCATCTCGTAGCCGACGCCATTGACGTCGACCACCAGCCAGGGTGGTTGGGTTTCGAGCAGTGTGCCCGTGATGCGTCCAATCATGGCGCGAATACTTCCTTGATCTCGGCGGTAAAAGTGATCGCCAGTGTACCTGAGACGGCGGTCACGAATCGCGGGAGCGGCTACCCTGCAAGCGTACCTTGCATCCCACTATACGGTGGCAGCCTGGGCCCCGCCAGCACAAACAAACGCTGTTCGATAATGCTTCCGTCGCCACTTTGCGACAGCCTGAACGTCAGCCGACGCAGCAACAACAACCCGGCGCATCGGCGTAAAAAAACCTAGGCGCTGTCCGAAAAGTCGACGAGCGAAGGTTAGACAAGGCAAAAATCGGTGAGAAAGCGCAGTTTACGGGGTGTAAATGAGCATTTTGATCCGATTTTTAACGCCGTATTACCGAGCGCAGGCACTTTTCAGACAAGCCCTAGGGACGATACTGGCGCCAGGACGTCCCCTTGCCGCCCCCCCTGGAGCCGCTGGGCCGCCCACCGAAGGAGCCCTGGGTGATCAAGCCACGTGACGCGTAGCAGTGCGTCAGGGCGATTCCCAGAGCATCGGCGGCGTCCGCCTGGGGCGTACCGGACAGACCCAGCGTCGCCGTGATCATGTGCTGCACCTGGGTCTTGTCGGCACCACCGCTGCCGGTGACCGCCTGCTTGATCTGGCGCGGCCCATACTCGTGCACATCCAGGCCGTGATTGGCGGCGCAGACGATGGCGGCGCCCCGCGCCTGGCCCAGTTTCAGCGCAGAGTCGGCATTTTTCGACATGAACACCTGCTCGATGGCGAAGGCCACGGGACGGTGGATCCCGATCAACTCGCTGATCCCGGCATAGACCTGCGCCAGGCGCTGGGCCAGTGACTCATCCTTGAGCCTGATGCAGCCACTGGCGATGTAGCGCGGCTGCCGCTCGCTGGCGTCGAGTACCCCGTAGCCGGTGATACGCGAGCCAGGATCGATCCCCAGCACGATCATGCCGGGTTCCCCGGTAGGTCAGCGCTCCAGTTCGGCAAGAATGGCATCATTGAAGTCCGCATTGGTGAAAACATTTTGCACGTCATCGAGGTCTTCGAGGTGATCGATCAGGGCGAGCACACGGCGCGCGAGATCGGCATCCTCGATGGGCGTGGTGGTATCGGCGAAGAGTCCGACGTCGCTGTAGACGGGCTCAAGCTCCGCGGCCAGCAGGGCATCCTTGACGGCACCGAAGCGCTCCGGTGATGTCACCACCTCAAGGCTGCCGTCTTCGTCGGTCAGGATATCCTCGGGCTCTGCCTCCAGGGTGGCCGCCATGGCTGCCTCCTCGGAGGTTCCCGGTGCCAGGGTCAGTCGCCCCTGGTGATGGAACATGAAGGCGACCGATCCGCTGGTGCCCAGGTTGCCGCCATGCTTGGAAAACGCGTGTCGCACATCTGAGACAGTTCGATTGCGGTTGTCGCTCATGCACTGCACCAGGATGGCGACGCCTTCCGGACCATAGCCCTCGTAGGTGATCTCCTCCATGTCATCGCCATCATTCTGCCCTGCCCCGCGATCCACCGCCCGCTGGATCGTGTCCTTGGTCATGTTGTTGGACAGGGCCTTGTCGATGGCGGCCCGCAGACGCGGATTGTCAGCGGGTTCGGGCCCGCCCTGACGAGCGGCCACGCCCAGCTCGCGGATCAGCTTGGAGAATATCTTGCCGCGCTTGGCATCCTGGGCGGCCTTGCGATGCTTGATGTTCGACCACTTGCTATGTCCTGCCATGGTGCATCCCGTTGGTTGCTGGAAGCCGACGCTTCGCACGTCGCCGGGCGATATTGGAAGACAAGGCCCTGAAGGAGCCTGCCAAAAGCACCTGAACCCGGCGCTGGATCAAAGGCGCGCCACATAGCCCGCCACCTGATCACCCGTTGTGCTAGCGTCGGGCGCTTGATTTATCGCGCATTCTACCGCGCGTGCAGCTCACCAGCGAATCCAGCTCAGGAGTGACGAATGAAGGATGTGGCCATCATTGGTGCAGGGCCAGTGGGCCTATGCCTGGCGCGAGCACTGGCCGGTGCCGGCTTGAGTGTGGCACTGATCGATCGAATCGATCGCCCTCGACTGGCCGAACCCAGGCCCGATGGGCGCGAGATCGCCATGACCCAGGCATCCTGCGACCTGCTTGCCGACATTGGTGTGTGGCAGCGGATCCCCCAGCACGAGGTGGCACCGCTGACGCATGCCAAGGTGTTCAACGGACAGTCGTCCTTTGCCATGGACTTCGACTCCGGCAACGATCGACCACTGGGCTTCATGGTGCCGAACCATCTGATACGCCGCGCCGCCTTCGAGGAAGCCGAACGTATGGACGGCATCGACTGGCACTTCTCGGCGCTGGAAAGCATCACCAGCGACCCCGGTGCGGCGCGTCTGGCACTGGAAGACGGTACTCGACTGTCGGCACGTCTGGCGGTGGCCGCGGACAGTCGCTTCTCCGAATCCCGCCGTCAGATGGGCATCGCTGCGCGCATGCGCGATAACGGCCGCAGCATGCTGGTGTGTCGGGTTCGCCACCAACGCGCCCATGACCAGTCTGCCTGGGAGTGGTTCGACCACGGCCAGACCCTGGCGTTGTTGCCATTGCACGAACACCTGTCGTCGGCGGTGGTGACCCTGCCCAGCCAGCAGATGTCGGAGCTTACCGCGCTGCCGCCCGAGGCACTGTCGCAGGCGTTGACCCATCGCTACGGACGCAGGCTCGGCGCCATGACCCTGGAGGGAGAGACCCACGTCTATCCCCTGGTAAGCGCCTACGCAGAGCGCTTCGTGGCCGAACGCTTTGCCCTGGTCGGTGACGCCGCGGTGGGCATGCATCCGGTGACGGCACACGGCTTCAACTTTGGCGCCCAGAGTCAGCACCGCCTGGCCCGCCGGCTGATCCGTGCCCACCAACTCGGACAGGACATCGCCGACCCGCAACTGCTGAAGCGTTACGAGCGCGAGCATCGGCTGGCCACCTGGCCGCTGTATCAAGCCACCCAGGCCATCGTTGGCCTCTACACCGATGACGGAGTGCCGGCACGAATGGTCCGTCACCTGGGGCTGCGCCTGGGTGACCGACTGGCACCGGCGCGTAGAATGATCGGACAGCATCTGACCGAGCCTCATGGTGGCTCACCGCTCACGCCTCTATCGTCTCTATCGCCTCTCACCACCCTTCCGTCGCTGGCCCGTCGCGCGGCGTCTTCCTTGCCGTCACCACTGTCCAGGCTGCTGGGCTGATTTCCCATCAACGAAAAACCCCCGCCGATGGGCGGGGGTTTGTCGGTACAGCACGATAGCCTAGCGTTATTCGCTGGCTTCGGGCTTGGCCTTCTGACGCAGGCGGATACTCAGATCCTTGAGCTGGTCGTTGCTGACCTCGCCAGGGGCGTCGGTCATCAGACAGGCTGCACTCTGGGTCTTGGGGAAGGCGATGACCTCACGGATGGTACGAGCGCCGGTCATCAGCATGACCAGGCGATCGAGACCGAAGGCCAGACCACCGTGGGGCGGCGCACCGTAGTGCAGCGCGTCCAGCAGGAAGCCGAACTTCTCGCGCGCTTCTTCTTCACCGATACCCAGGATCTCGAATACCACGCTCTGCATGGCCTGATCGTGGATACGGATCGAGCCGCCACCCAGCTCCGTCCCGTTGAGCACCATGTCATAGGCACGCGACAGGGCCTCGGCCGGGTTGGCCTTGAGCTCCTCGGGGCTGCACGCTGGCGAGGTGAAGGGGTGATGCAGGGGGCTCAGGCGACCGTTGTCGTCGGCCTCGAACATCGGGAAGTCGACGACCCACAGCGGCGCCCAGGGCTGGGTGTAGAGATCAAGATCCTCACCCAGCTTGACCCGCAGAGCCCCCAGCGCCTCGTTGACGATGCGCGCCTTGTCGGCACCAAAGAAGATGATGTCACCGTCTTCGGCACCCACACGATCCAGCAGGGTCTCGATCACGCCTTCCATGAACTTGACGATCGGCGACTGCAGGCCCTCGATGCCCTTGGCACGCTCGTTGACCTTGATCCAGGCGAGGCCCCGCGCGCCGTAGATACCGACGAACTTGGTGTACTCGTCGATTTCCTTGCGCGACAGCTTGGCGCCACCGCTCACCTTGAGCGCGGCGACACGGCCGTCATCAGCGTTGGCCGGACCGGAGAAGACCTTGAAGTCCACCTCCTTCATCAGGTCATCGACGTCGGTCAGCTCCAGCGGGATGCGCAGGTCCGGCTTGTCGGAGCCGAAACGATGCATCGCCTCATGCCAGGTCATGCGCGGGAACTCGCCCAGATCCACGTCGAGCACGTCCTTGAACAGGCCCTGCACCATGGACTCGGTGATGCGCATGATGTCGGCCTCTTCGACGAAGGAGGCCTCGAGGTCGATCTGGGTAAATTCCGGCTGACGGTCGGCACGCAGGTCCTCGTCACGGAAGCACTTGGCGATCTGGTAGTAGCGATCGAAGCCCGCCACCATCAGCAGCTGCTTGAACAGCTGAGGCGACTGCGGCAGCGCAAAGAAGCTGCCTGCATGGGTCCGGCTCGGCACCAGATAGTCACGTGCACCTTCCGGGGTCGCCCGGGTCAGCACCGGCGTCTCGATGTCGAGGAAGCCCTCGCCCTCGAGGAAGGCCCGCACGCTATGGGAGATGCGAGAGCGCAGACGCAGCTTCTCGATCATCTCCGGGCGACGCAGGTCGATGTAGCGGTGCTTGAGGCGAATTTCCTCACCCACCTTGCCGTGCTCGTCGAGCTGGAACGGCGGCGTGGCGGCGGTGTTGAGCACCTCCACTTCCTTGGCCAGCACCTCGATCAGGCCGGTCGGCATGTTCGGGTTCTGGGTTCCCTCGGGACGCATGCGCACTCGGCCCTGGATGCGCAGCACGTACTCGCTGCGGGCGCGGTCGGCATTGGCGAAGGCCTCGGCGGTATCGGGGTCGACCACGACCTGGGCGATACCGTCACGATCGCGAAGGTCGAGGAAGATCACCCCACCGTGGTCACGGCGGCGGTGTACCCAGCCGCACAGGCTGACCGTCTGGTCCACCAGGGTTTCGTTGAGCTGGCCGCAATAATGGCTGCGCATGTTGGTTCCTGTCATGTTGCGTGAAGGTAAAGGCAATTCGTTGGATCAGGCAGCGGCGCCGTCACCGGAAGCGGAGCCACCACCGGAGGAGGCACCGCCTCCGCCACTGTCACCCGCCAGATTCTTCTTGGTGCCACCGGTCTTGAAGTCGGTCTCGTACCAGCCGCCACCCGCAAGACGGAAGCCAGCCGCCGAGACCAGGCGGTTCAGTTCGGGAGCTTCGCAGGCCGGGCAGTCGGTCAAGGGAGCGGCGCTCATGCGCTGCAGCTTCTCCAGCCGATGGCCACAGGCCTTGCACTGATATTCGTAGATGGGCATGGTTCTAGGTCTCCGTTCGCATTGTTCCTGCGGGGCGGGAAGCCGGCGTCTGATCTGCCTGACACACCCTCGATCACGCCGCTTCCGATCCCGACATGCGATATAGGGCCGGCCAACAGCAATTCCAAGCCCAAATCAAAGGGGCGCATTATAGCGTGCTGAGCACCTCAAGGCCCAGCCCTGTGCACCGATCTTCGCCACCAGACGCACCACACCCACCAAACACAACAGGAGAAGCGATGAAAGCTGTATTACTGGACGCCGACAGCCTGGGTACTGATATCGACCTGGCACCGCTGCGCGAGCAGCTCGAGAGCCTCGAGGTTCACCCCACCAGCACCCCCGCCGAGGCGCGTGAACGGCTGGCTGGCGCCGACGTCGCCATCGTCAACAAGGTGGTGCTGGATGCCGATACGCTGAACGCCCTGCCCTCCTTGCGGCATATCTGCGTACTGGCCACCGGCACCAACAATATCGACATGGAGGTGGCGAAAGAGCGTGGCATCCGCGTCGACAACGTCAACGCCTACGGAACTGCCAGTGTCGCCCAGCATACGCTGATGCTGATCCTCGCTCTGGCCACTCGCCTGCCGCAGTACCAGCGCGACGTGGCCGAAGGCCGTTGGGGAGAGAGCCCGTTCTTCTGCTTGATGGACCACCCGACCCTGCAACTCGAAGGCAAGCATCTGGTGCTGGTGGGACAGGGTGAACTGGGCTCCAAGGTGGCCGCCCTGGCCGAGGCATTCGGCATGCGGGTGAGCTTCAGCGCGCGACCAGGCAACGAGGCCAATGACCGGCGCCCGGCACTGGCCGAGCTGCTGCCCGAGGCCGACGTGGTCAGCCTGCATTGCCCGTTGACCGAACACAGTCGTCATCTGCTCAACGCGGACAACCTCAAGACCATCAAGAAAGGCGCCCTGCTGGTGAACTGCGCCAGGGGTGGAGTGATCGATGAAGAAGCCGCTCTGGCCGCCCTGCGCGAAGGGCAATTGGGAGGCCTTGCCGTCGATGTCCTTCCCGCGGAGCCGCCCCGTGACGGCCACGCCCTGATTGACGCAGTCAACGAGTCGCCGCGCCTGAACCTGCTGGTCACCCCGCACAGCGCCTGGATCACCCCTGAAGCGCGACAGAACATCGTCAAGCTGACCGTCGACAATCTGCGGAACGCTGCGCAAGAGAGCTGACGCCGTCCATGGCGGGCACAGCAGACCGTGCCCGCCTGACACCAGGTCATTCTTGCCACCCTGCCCCTTGCTGCGCTCTCTCCAGGCTTTCGTCACGCTGATACAACGTTATCGTCACGCCGATGCCAAGCTCTCGCCACGCTTAGGCAACGCTATCGCACCCCTGATCGGCATGTTCGGGCGAGTTTAGCGAATGCAAAGCTTCCCAACGGCCTGTCCTCATCGCCTATGATTAACACACCAATGCAATTGGCACGTTCGTGTACTGGTCTAACCAAGATAACGGTATAACATTGGAAACAAGGTAACAGCCTCGTTGTCGATGGCGGTTGCACCCTTGCGTCCGCCCGGCATCACTCCGATACTTCGCGCTGAGCCCACCCCCTCATCGGACACCCCATGCTGTACAACTACGGGTCGATCAATCTCGACCATGTCTATCGCGTTCCCCATCTCGTTCGCCCGGGGGAAACCCTGGCGAGTCATGAGCACCGAGTCGGCCTTGGAGGCAAGGGAGCCAACCAGTCGCTCGCGCTGGCCAAGGCCGGTGGTCAGGTGGCTCACTGGGGTAGCCTGAATGCCCAGGATGGCTGGGCCAGCCAGCAGCTTGCCGATGCCGGGGTCGACGTCAATGGTATTGCCGAGGTGGCCGCCCCCTCCGGCCACGCCATCATCCAGGTCGACGACGGCGCAGAGAACGCCATCCTGCTGTTCCCCGGAGCCAACCACCATCACGCGGCCGACGACCTTTCCAGGCTGATGGAGGGCACTCAGGCCGGCGACTGGCTGCTGCTGCAGAATGAATGCAGCGCCCTGGCCGATGCCATCCGGCTCGGACATGAAAAGGGACTGAACATCGCCTTCAACCCGGCGCCGATGAGCGACGCCGTGCTGGACCTGCCGCTCGACCGGTGCGATCTCCTTTTCGTCAATCGGGGCGAGGCCGCCTGGCTGGCCGGTGTTGCAGAGGATACCGATGCCGACGCCTTGCTCACCGCCCTTTCCGAGCGCCTGCCCAGCACCCAACTGGTGCTGACGCTCGGCGGCGAAGGCGCCTGGCATCAGCACGGCGGACAACGCCAGTTCCAAGCGGCGAGTCGGGTCGAGGCGGTTGACACCACCGCCGCCGGGGACACCTTCATCGGCTACTATCTGGCCGCGATGCAGGAACAAAAGACCGTGGCGGATTGCCTGGCGCTGGCCTCCACCGCCGCCGCCCTCGGCGTTCAGCGGCAGGGCGCGGCCGCCAGCATTCCGACCCGCGACGAGGTCGACACAGCGCTGGCGAGCGGCCAGCATGCCATCCGTTGAGACCTTCAGGCCAATCACAGGAGCTTCCGTGAGCACCCCGATCATCTTCGATACCGACCCGGGCGTCGACGACGCCCAGGCCATCGCCATCGCCCTGCGCCATCCCGACATTGAGCTGCTCGGCATGACCACCACCTTCGGCAACGTCGACATCGAGACGGCGACCCACAATGCCCTGCTGCTCGGCGAGATCGCTGGCCAGCCGGTGCCGGTGGCCCAGGGCTCGGCCTGCCCCATGGTCAAGCCTCGTCATCCGGCACCCAAGCATATCCATGGCGACAACGGCCTGGGCAATATCCCCCTGCCCGAGGTCAAGGGACAGGCCGATGCTCGCAGCGCCGCCCAGTTTATCGTCGACACCGTGCGCCAGCGTCCGGGCGAGGTCACCCTGGTGGCGGTCGGCCCTCTGGGCAACCTTGCCGCAGCGCTGCAGCTGGACCCCGAGATCACCCGCCTGGTCAAGCAGGTGGTCATCATGGGCGGCTCCATTCGCGAAGGCGGCAACGTCACCCCGGTGGCAGAAGCCAACATCTTCAACGATGCCCACGCCGCGCAGCGCGTACTGACCGCCGACTGGCCGCTGACCCTAGTGGGGCTCGACGTGACCCATCGCTGCATCCTGACGCCGGAACACATGGCCCGCATCGAGGCAGGCCAGGGCGAGCTCGGCAAGATTCTGGCCGGCAGCTACGACTTCTATCGCGCCTTCTATCGTGAAGCCCTCGGCATCGACGGCTGCTGCCCCCATGACAGTGTGGCCCTGGCCTGGCTACTGCGCCCGGACCTGTTCGAGACCACCCGCGGCCACCTGGGTGTGGTCACCGAAGGGCCGGCCGAGGGGCAGACCATCCTCGCGCCGGAAGGCAGAGGCTTTATCGCCGACCGCTGGTCGCAGACACCCGTGGTCGACGTCTGCATGAAGGTAGACGGCAAGGCCGTCAGCGACTGGATCGCGGACACCCTGGCCTGAACCGAGCCGGCGACCGCGCTGGACTGAACGACTCAAGCCAGCAAAAAGCCCCGGGCGGGCACGACATTGTCCCTCGACACTGTCCCTCGACATTATCCGTCGTGCCCGCCCGGGGCTCCTTTCCCTCTGAATCTTTCACGTCAAGCAGCCGGGGTCGACGACCCCGGGCACTTTTCGCACAGGCTCTAGCCCGTCGTGAAATCCCTCGGCGGCTTATCCAGCGTTACCTCACGGGTCGTGACCTGGGTCACTTCGGCCTGCTCGGGCCCATATTCAAGCCAGTCGGCGACTCGTTCCACCGCGTCACGAGGTCCACACAGCAATACCTCGACACTGCCGTCCGGCAGATTGCGCGCATACCCTGCAAGTCCTTCGGCCTCGGCTTGCTGCCTGGTGGCAAAGCGATAGCTCACGCCCTGTACTCGCCCTTCCACCAGGGCCTCCAGGCATAGGGTGTCATCGGACATCGTGGCTGCCTCCTGCTGCTCGTCCATTGGTTCCTCTCTGGCGACATCGGCATCGTGAACCGTATCATCGACGTGGACCTCGTCATCTTCGTTGGCCTGACGACTCTCCGCCGTGCCGGCAGTCTCCGTTTCACCTGCCTCCAGCTCCGCCTCGTGCTGACGCTCGCGAGCCTCCTGCTCGAATTCCCGTTCTTCTTCGGCGCTCAACTGGGCACGCACGCTCTGCTGATCGAGCAGTTCCTGCTTGACCAGCACGGCGCTGTTGCGTGGGATGATGGGCTTGTGCCGGGCGAGTAGATGGACCTTGGTAAAGGCAGCACCAAACAGCAGGATCAGCGAGGAGTAGTAGACCCACAGTAGTACCACCACCACCGACCCCGCCGCGCCGTAGGTCGAGGCCGTTGCGTTGTAGGCCAGATACAGCGCGATACCGGTGCGCCCTATCGAGAACAGCAAGGCCGTGACAACCGCACCGACGATGACGTCGCGCCAGCGCAGCACCACATCGGGCAACACCTTGAAGATGGTGGCAAAGAGCGCGGCGATCACGCCGATCGACACCAGCAGCTCCACCCCTCGTGTCAGCAGGCTGACGTAGGGCAGCACATCATCGGCGGCCTTCAGTGCCGCCCTGACGAACACCCCGAGCCCCACCGACACCAGCAGGATGAAGCCGATCGCCAGCACGATCGTCAGTGACAGCATGCGATTCTTGACGAAGATCCACAGACTGTTGCTGCTGGGGCGTGCCGCGACGCCCCAGATGGTGTTCAGGGAGAACTGCATCTGGCCGAACACCGTAGTGGCACCAACCGCCAGCGCGGCAAAACCCAGCAGCGTCGGCAACAGGCCGGACTCCTGGATGCGCGACTGGGCGACGGCATGCTCGATGGCGGTGGCCGCCTCGGGGCCCATGGTGCCCTGCAACTGGGCGAAGATTTGCCCCTGTGCCGCCTCCTCGCCCAGCACCACACCGATCACCGTTACCGCGATGATTACCGTCGGCGCCAGCGAAAACAGGGTATAGAACGCCAGCGAGCCGGCGTAGCTGAAGGCGTTGCGCTCCAGCCACAACGCCACCGAGCGACGCAGCACCCCCCACCAGAAGGCGAAAAACTGAATGATCATGGCGTTCCCTCGTCATTATCGTTGCTCTCAGCATACCTAACACCGACGGTATACGCAGGAACATGCGCCAACGCGACGCCCAGGCGCTGCCAGTTCCTCACGACCGGATCATCGTGACGGGTTTATCAAGCCTCCTTCATCTAGCCTCACTCATCTAGCTCGGGAGCCTCTCTGTTTGCGCCGGTCTGTTTGCGCCTGCCAGTCAGCGCCACCATAATGGCGGCGACGTTTTCCAGGAGCCCTCCATGCCCACCGATCTGGCCACCTCTCCGCCGCAGACCGAGTTCGACTGCCTGGTGTTCATCGGACGCTTTCAGCCCCCGCACCTCGGCCATCTGGCGGTGATTCGGGCGGCCCTCAAGCAGGCCAGACAGGTCATCGTGCTGGTAGGCTCCGCGTGGCAGGCGCGCTCACTGCGAAACCCCTGGCGTTTCGACGAACGCCGCCAGATGCTGCGCAGCGCCTTCGACGAGGACGACAACGCTCGCCTCGAGATCGTGCCGCTGCTGGATGCGCTGTACAACGACGATGTCTGGGTACACGACGTCCAGCGCAAGGTGCGCGATCTAGCCCATCCCGAGAGCGCACGGTTACCACGTATCGGGCTGATCGGCGCCAGCCGCGGTCAGTCGAGCTACTACCTGTCACTGTTCCCACAGTGGGAGTCGGTGAGCGTACCGCTGGTCGAAGCGATCTCTGCCAGCCAGATTCGAGAACGGCTATTTCGCTCCGAGGGGTCGGCGGTGGAGTATCTCTCCACCAACGCAAGCCACGATCTTCCACCGGGCGTGGTGGAGCATATCCGCCGCTTCATGAGCGGCAAGCCCTACCGCCAGCTCGGTGAAGAACAGCAACTGCTCGACCAGTACCGCTCGGCCTGGGCCCAGGCACCCTACCCGCCGATCTTCGTCACCGTCTGTGCAGTCGTGGTGCAGTCGGGCCATGTGCTGCTGGTGCGGCGCACCTCGGCACCCGGCAAGGGACTCTATGCCCTGCCCGGGGGCTTTATCAGCGCCCAGGAACGACTGATGGACGCCTGCCTGCGCGAGCTGCGCGAACGCATTCGGCTGAAGGTGCCGGAGCCGGTGCTCAAGGGATCACTACGCGGTCAACGGCTATTCGACGAGCCGCACCGAAGCTGGCGTGGGCGAACCCTGGCCGAAGCCTTCTACTTTGCCCTGAGACCGGATCAGAACCTGCCGAGGCTGAAACCCGTCAAGGGTGGCGACCATGCGCGCTGGGTACCCCTGGCGGAACTCGAGCCGGAAAGCCTGTTCGAGGATCACTTCTTCATCATCCAGAACTTTCTCGGGCTGCCTGCCGATCGACGCTCCTGAGGCACGCGGCAACATCCAACGGCGGTAACGACATGGCGGACAAGGGAAGCCCCCTGTCCGCCAAGTTTGCTGCCCGTGACGGCCTGGCTAACCGTCAATCGTGCTCGGTCAGCAGCGCCAGCGCCTCAAGCAGATTCGGGTCCAGGTCATTCGTCCGGTCATGGGCCCGACTGAGTTGCTCGCTGAACCCTGGCGCGGCAACAGGGGACGATGGCTCACTTTCACTCACCTCCAGCCGGACCTTGTCCAGGTCCAGCACCAGGCGATAGTGATGCGCTTTCCCTTCACTGCCTCGGCTATCGATATCCAGCGTCACCTTTTCCAGCGCCGCCGGCCGTTCGATCAGCAGCTGACCGATCGAGGGACGCTGGATCCAGTCCGGCAAGGCTCGGCCCCCGGGTAACGACACCTTGATGTCGCGTTGCCCTTCCGGCAGCTTGAGCCACGCCCGCTCGTTCTCGACCAGAGCCTCCAGCGTCGCTCGGCCATCGCTGCTTGCCCACGACGTCGCTCGCACCTCACCGGGGTGAGCCAGCGACCTGGCCTCCTGCAGCATCGAGGAGTTCCAGGCACTGGATTCTCTCGGCTGATCCTTGTTTGCCACCTCCATTTCGGCGTCGGTCAGCGCCGAAATACCGTGTACCGCCGCTCTTACTGCCCCATCGGCAGAAAGATCGGCTAGGCCACCAAGGCCACCGAGTTGATTGACCACCTCATCGACCATGCCATCGGCATGGATGGAAGGCCCGTCACCATCCGACTCGACATCCTGCGACGGGACTTCGGGCGCACGGTCACCGATATAGAAGCTATCGAGGGGCTCCACCGTCACCGAGACGGTCACGTAGGTTACACCTCCCTGCCCGTCCGACACCGCGACGACAAAGCTGTCGCTGCCGGAGAATCCTGCTTGCGGCACATAAACGAAGGATCCATCCGGGTTCAGGGTAAGCTGACCGTGTCCTGGACCGTCATCCAGCGCGAAGGTGAGATCATCCCCGTCACCGTCCGAGGCCACCACCTGGCCGGCGGCCGCTTCTCCGCTGCCGGTGACGATGGGATCGGCACTGGCCACAGGGGCGCCATTGACCGGCTCCACCGAGACGTTGACAACCACGGTGGTGGTGGCACCGCTGGCGTCGGTCACGGTCACGCTGAAGCTGATATCGCCCGTGACGTCGGGATCCGGCACGAAGGTGAAGGTGCCATCCTCGTTGAGGGTGACGGTGCCGCCATCCGGCTGATCATCGAGACTAAAGGTCAGGTCGTCACCATCCACGTCCGTGGCGACGACGCTTCCCTCCACCGGGGTATCCTCGGAGGTGACGATGGGATCAACGCTGGCGACAGGAGCGTCGTTGGCCCCCAGCACGGTGATGGTCAGCGTCGCGGTGGCAACAGTGCCATCGCTGTCGATGACGGAATAGCTGAAGGTCTCGGTCAGCGTCTGCCCAGGCTTGAGCGCGTCCACCACGGGGTTATCGTTGTCCAGCGTGAAGGAATAGCTGCCGTCCGCGTTCAGCACCAGGCTGCCGTAACGGCCCTCCACCGGCTCGCCGACGCCACCCTCGGGCGATGACTGACCTGACTCGACCGCCGTGACCATGCCATCGACGGCAACACCATCGGCACCATAGCGGTCATTGAGAATGACATTACCGGTGCAGTGGCTTCCCGGCTCGGTGCCCTCCTCGACCACCTCTGCGACGTCGTTGTCGGCGACAGGGCCATCATCGACGATGGCGATGGCCAGGGTGCCAATATTGGCCGCGGTCTCGCCTTCCACGTCGGTGACGCCGATGGTGAAACTGTCGTTGACCGCCCCGCCCGAGTGATCGGCCCTCGACGCCAGGATGTAGGTATAGCCCACCTCTCCGGTAGCCGAATCATAGTAGCGCAGCACCAAAGTCCCGTGATCGCCGACTACCTTGATGGGATGGCTGCCGCAGTCCTTGAGCTGATCCAGGCTGATGGTGCTTCCCCCCAGAGTCAGGCTTGACAGACTGTCGGCTGGCCCCAGGCTAAAGGTGCCGCTGTGGCTGAGGCCCGCGCCCTCATGACTGCCCCCAGTCAGCCCGGCCTCATCTACCGAGCCGTCGGTGATAGCGTCGCCTGCCGAATCGCCCCCTCCGGCTTCACCGCCGCCATCCCCCAGCCCACCGACGGTCACCTTGTCGTCCACCGCTGAGACCGAAATGCTCAGGCTCGCGTCGGAGGTCAGGCCCCCATCGTCACTGACGGTATAGGTGACCAGCGGTACCTCGCCGTTGTAGTTCAGCGCCGGCACGAAACGATAGCTGCCGTTGGCGCTGATGGTAAGTTCTCCGACGCCTTCGATGACGGCGGTCTGCCCTGGCTGGAAGGTCCCCTCGAGGCCATCGACACTGAAGCCCACGACACTGAGGTGATCGCCCTCGATATCGCTGTCGTTGGACAGCAGGCCGTCTTCTGCGGTGACCACAAGAGGCGTGTCCTCGGCGATAGTGGCCATATCGTTCTCGCCCGAGGGCGCATCATCGACCGGTGTCACCGAGACATCGACCTCCACCGTGACGGTGGCGCCGGAAGGATCGGTCACGCTGACGGTAAAGCTGGTGTCTCCGTGGAAGTTCTCATCCGGGGTGAAGGTGAAGTTACCGTTCTCGTCCAGGGTGACGGTGCCACCCTCGGGCTGGGCATCCAGTGTGTAGGTGAGGTCGTCACCGTCCACATCGGTGCCGACAATCTTGCCATCGACCGGAGTATCCTCGCGGCCAGTGACCTTCTCCGCAGAAGCCTCCGGAGCGTCGTTGGCGCCACGAATGGTGATCACAAGAGTGGCGGTGGCGAGATCGCCGTCGGCATCGCGGATCTGATAGCTGAACGTATCGGTTTTCGTCTCACCGACCTGGAGCCCGTCCACCTCGCCATTGATGTTGTCCAGCGTATAGGAATAGCTGCCATCGGCGTTGAGGATCAGGCTGCCGTAGTTACCCTCCAGCGGTACCCCGACCTTGCCGTCCACGCCTACGCTGACGACCGCCCCATTGGCCGCCACGCCGTCGGCACCCGGTCGATCATTGGTCCAGACACTGCCGGTGCCGACCGCGCCGTCCTCGATGACAGTGCCGCTATCATCTGTCGCGCCAGGGCTATCATCGATGATATCGATCACCAGGGTCCCGGCATTTGCGCTGACCTCGCCCTCCACGTCGGTGACACTGATCGTGAAGTCGTCGCTGACCGGCCCGTTGGCGTGATCTGCGCTTGAGGTCAGCAGATAGCGGTAGCTGACCGTACCGGTGTTGCGGTCATAGCCATCGATAGTCAAGGTACCGTAGCGGCCTTCGATCACTATCGGCGACGACCCGCTGGCCTCGAGCTCGGCGAGGCTGATGCTGCGACTGCCCAGGGTGAAACTCGCCAGGCTATCGGCCGGACCCAGGGTAAAGCTGCCACTATGGCCAAGGCCGTTACCTTCATCGCTGCCCCCGGCCAGGCCGGCCTCGTTGACGGAGCCATCACTGATGTGGTTGCCGTCGCTGCCATCGTTACCGTCGCCCAGGCCGCCCAGGTTGACCTGGTCGTCCACCGGCGTGACCGTGATGTCCAAGGTGGCGGAGCTGGTCCCACCCTCGCCATCGCTGACGGTGTAGGTAATCGTCGGCACCGGGCCGTGGTAATTGAGGGCCGGTTCGAAACGCCAGGCGCCATCGCCCTCCACCGTCAGCTTGCCGATACCATCGATGGTGACGGTTGAACCGGCATCGGCACTCTCGCTCATGCCTTTGACGCTGAAGTCCACGACCTTCAGGCTGCCGTGATCGCTGTCGATGTCGCTGTCGTTGTCGAGCAGCCCCGGCAAACTGTCGTCGATCGAGGAGTCAATCGGCGTGTCCTCGGGAGTCGTGGCGGTCTCACTGTCCACCACCGGCGCATCATTGTCCGGCGATACCTTGACCGTCACATCGACGACGGTGGTGCCACCGTTGCCATCGGAGACCTCGATCTGGAAGGTGATATCTCCATTGACATTGTCATCGGGGGTAAAGGTGAAGGTTCCATCGTCATTGAGCGTGACCTTGCCGCCGTCGGGCTGCTCGACAAGATCGAAGCTAAGGTCATCCCCATCGACGTCATTGGCCTCGATGGTACCGCTGACCGGAGTATCCTCCTGGGTGCTCAATGCATCGACACTGGCCGTCGGCGCATCGTTGCTCCCCTGGATGGTGATGGTCAGGGTCGCGGTGGACGTGCTGCCGTCGGCGTCGGTGATCTGATAGCTGAAGGTCTCGTTCAGCGACTCTCCCGATTGCAGAACGTCCACCGAAGCGTTGGCGTTGTCCAGGGTATAGGTATAGCTGCCATCGGCGCCCAGGGTCAGACTGCCGTACTTGCCGACAACCTCGCTACCGACACCGTCTGAGCTGACGCTGGAGCCCGGGCCCGTCGACGTCACCGTGACGGCACCATCGGCGCCCTGGCGGTCATTGGTCAACACACTACCGGTGCCGGCATCGCCATCCTCGACGACGCTGGCGGTATCCTTGGCGGCGATGGGAGCATCGTCGAGAATCTCGACCTTGAGATCCTTGGCGTAGCTCTTGGTGTCGTTACCTTGGGTATCGGTCATCGACACCTCGACGTGGTCGAACACCGCGCCCCCGGAGTGATCGGCCTGCTCGGTCAGCACGAAACGAAACGTCACCGTGTTTTCCCGTACGTCGGCGCCATTGCCCTGTGTATAGCCGGTGATCTCGAAATAGCCGTGATCGGTCTCGATGCGTACCGAGGGGTTGTCGGCGGACAACGCCGCCAACTCGCTCGGAGTGAAGCTCGTGCCACCGATGGTCAGGGTTGCGAGCTGCTGCGTCACCCGGTCCACCACCGAGAATGATCCCTCGTAGATCACCTCACCCGCGTCTCCTGGGTCTGTGCCGGTGGCGCCATCCGTGTTGAGTTGAGTTTCGTCTACCTCGCCCCCTTCCGTGCCGACGACCGCCGTCGTGCCGTAGATGCGGATGGTCAGGGTGGCGGTGGCCGTGTCGCCGTCAGGATCGGCCACCGTATAGGTAAAGGTGTCTGCAACGTGTCGTCCAGGATCCAGCCACTTGACCGTGTCCGAGTCGAAATCGGGCACATAGCGGTAGCTGCCGTCGGCGTTCAGGATAAGGGTGCCGTATTCCCCCTGGAGCCCCTGGCCGACGTGGGACGCCGACGGCGCATCCGAGCCGGCGCCTACGCCGCTGATCGTCCCCCCGTCTCCGCCCAGGATATCGGCATCACCATCCATGGCATCGGGATCGTCGCCTGCGTCTCCGGTCAAGACGTTTCCATCGGCGATGCTGCTGGGTTGCCCCGGCTTGTTGATCGCATCGTCGACGTCGCTCTCGGCCTCCGGAGCATCGTCGAGGATGGCGATCGACAGGGTCCCGACATCGGTGGCCACATCACCGTCGACGTCGGTGACGTCGATCGCGAAATCGTCGCTGACCGGACCCTGGCTATGGTCGGCGTGGGTCTTGAGGGTATAGGTGTAGCTGACCTTGCCAGTGACGCGATCGTAGCCGTTGATGATGAGTTCACCATGATCACCCAGGATCTTGATCGGCGTATCTGCGCTCTTGACCAGCTGGGAAAGCGTCAAGGTCGTTCCGCCAAGGCTGATGCTGGAGAGGCTGTCCGCCGGCCCCAGGGTAAAGCTGCCAAGGTGTGAGACACCACTTCCCAGGGTGCCCGATCCCCCTGCCAGGCCAGACTCACTTACCTGCCCATCGTTGACATCGCCACCGTCACTGCCATCACTACCATCCCCCAGGCCACCGACGGTGACCTGGTCATCCACCGCCTCGACGGTGAGCGAGAGCTCTCCCGTCGTCGTCCCGCCGTTGCCATCGCTGACGCTGTAGCTGATCTTTGGCACATCACCGTGGTAGTTCAGTGCTGGCACGAAACGATAGGACCCATCGGCATTCAAGGTGAATTTGCCGACTCCCTCGATGGAGGCCGTCTCGCCCGGCTCGAAGGTTCCCGTTACGCCCTCGATGGTAAAGCCGCTGACGCTGAGACTGTCACCATCCACATCGCTGTCGTTGGCCAGAACCCCATTGTCCTTGTTGACCACCAGGGGGCTGTCTTCACTGGTGCTGTTGGTGTCCGGCGTGGCCACTGGCGTATCGTTTACCGCTTCTACCGAGACGGTGACTTCCACCGTGGTGGTGCCACCGTGGCCATCGTCTACCGTGACGCTGAAGCTGACGTCACCATTGACGTTGGCGTCGGGGGTAAAGGTGAAGGTTCCGTCGTCATTGAGCGTGACCGTTCCCCCGTCCGGCTGGGCCACCAGATCGAAGGACAGCGAATCTCCATCCACGTCACTGGCGGTGATCTTGCCAGAGACCGGCGTGTCCTCAGGCGTGGAGATCGCATCCACGCTGGCCACAGGGGCATCGTTCGCGCCCATGATGGTGATGGTCAGGGTCGCTGTGCTGGTATCACCATCGGCATCGATGATCTGATAGGTGAAGACCTCGGTCAGCTTCGCCCCCACCGCCAGCGAGTTTACCTCGGTGTTGGTGCTATCGAGCTGGTAGAGGTAGTTGCCGTTGGCATCGAGGATCAGGCTACCGTAGGAGCCGTCAACGCTGCTTCCCACACCTCCAGTCGGCGAATCCTTGCCGCTACCGACCGCGTTGACCAAGCCCTTGCTGGGGGCGCCATCGGCTCCTGCCAGGTCATTGCCGATGACCGAGCCGCTGATGTTGCCGCCGTCTTCCACGGCCTGGCCGCTATCGGCCTTGGCCACCGGTGCATCGTCGATGATGGCGATGGCCAGGGTGCCGGCATTGGCGGTGACATCTCCCTCGACGTCGGTCACCCCGATGACGAAGCTGTCGTTGATCGCACCACCACCATGGTTGGCCTTGGCCGTCAGGGTGAAGGTGTAGCTGACGATACCGGTCTTCTGGTCGTAGCCGGTGATGGTCAGCAGACCATGGGTGCTGCTGATCTTGATGGGGGTCGTGGCGCTGGCCTCCAGCTGCGCCCGAGTCATCGTTGTAGTGCCAATGGACAGGCTTGCCAGACTCTCGGCGGGCCCCAGCGTGAAGCTGCCGCTGTGGGATATCCCGCCCCCCGACACGTCCGAGCCGGTTGCCAGCCCCGACTCCTTGACAGAGCCGTCGGTCACGGCGGTGCCGTCACTACCATCGCTACCGTCGCCAAGTCCCCCGAGGCTGACCTCGTCATCCACCGGCTTGACTGTGATAGCCAGCGCACCGCTGGTGATTCCGCCATTACCGTCACTGACGCTATAGGTGATCTTCGGCACACTGCCGTTGTAGTTAGTCGCCGGCACGAAGGTATAGGAACCGTCGACGTTCAGCGTCACACTGCCGACACCCTCGATAGTGGCGGTTTCGCCCGCCTTGAAGCTGTCGGTCATGCCCTCGACGGTGAACCCGCTGACGCTCAGGCTATCGCCTTCCAGGTCAGTATCGTTGGAGAGTACCCCCTTGTCCTTGGCGACCTCGAGCGTCGTGTCTTCGTTGGTCTCGGCCTTGTCATCCACCACCGTCGGGGCGTCATTGACAGGCGTCACCGTGACGCTGACCTCGACGGTGACGGTCCCACCGTTGCCGTCGGAGACGGTTACGCTGAAGGTGATGTCACCATTGACGTTGGCGTCGGGGGTGAAGGTGAAACTGCCATCCTCGCTCAGGGTGACGGTGCCACCTTCCGGCTGGGCGACCAGGTCGAAGGAAAGACTATCGCCATCCACATCCTTGGCCACGACGCTGCCGTCGACCGGGGTGTCTTCCGATGTGGTCAGGTCGTCGACGGTCGCGGTTGGTGCATCGTTGGCTCCCTTGATGGTGATGGTCAGGGTGGCGGTGCTGGTATCACCATCGGCGTCGGTGATCTGATAGGTAAAGGTCTCGGTAAGGGTCTCGCCCTTCTGCAAGGCATTGACCATGGCGTTGGTGTTGTCCAGCGCATAGGAGTAGCTGCCGTCGGCATTGAGCGTCAGGGTACCGAAGCTGCCCGCAAGGCCACTGCCGACGCTTCCCCCGTCGACGGATTCGGCGACGCCGACCTTGGACACCTTGCAGCCATCGGCGCCTTGCCGGTCGTTGCTCAGGACGTTGCCTGTGGAGGCAGCGCCATCCTCGGTCACCGAACCAGTATCGGCGGTAGCCGAGGGCGCGTCGTCGACGATACGGATCGCCAGTGACCCGATACCCTTGGTGGTATCTCCCTCGACATCGGTCACATCGATGGCAAAGCTGTCCTTCGCCGAGCCGCTTGTGTGGTCGGCGGCGGACGTCAGGGTGTAGCGATAACTCACCGTCCCGGTCTTGCGATCATAGCCCTTGATCGTCAGGGTCCCGTGGCTGCCGCTTACCTTGATCGGCGTCGTGGCGCTGGCCTCGAGCTGGGCCAGGGAAATGGAGGTGCCTCCCAGGGTAAGGCTCTCCAGGCTGTCCGCCGGCCCCAGGGTAAAGGTGCCGTCGTGGGTCACTCCGGCGCCGTCGTCATCGACCAGTCCCGATTCCTTGACCTCGCCATCGACGCCGTCCCCGCCATCACCGAGCCCTGCCACCGACAGGCTATCGTCGACCGCATCGACCGTGATGCTCAGGGTGGCGGTGTCGCTGATACGACCGTCGCTGAGCACATAGGTCACCTCGGGCACGCTGCCATGGTAGTTGGAGGCGGGATCGAAGCGGTAGGAGCCATCGGCGTTCAAGGTCAGCTTGCCCACGCCGGAAATGGTGGCGGTTTCCCCCGCCTTGAAGCTGCCCGTCACCCCTTCGATGCTGAAGCCCGATACCGACAAGGCATCGCCGTCGATATCGCTGTCATTGGCCAGAACGCCCTTGTCCTTGCCGACGATCAGCGGCGTATCCTCTGTTGTGCTGGCGCTGTCATCGGCGGCCTCGGGCGCATCATCGACCGGACTGACCTTGACCGTCACCTCCATCTGGGTCTTGCCACCGTGGCCGTCATCGATCGTTACGCTGAAGGTGATATCACCATTGACGTTGGCATCCGGGACGAAGACGAAAGCACCGGTGTCCTTGTCGATGGTGACAGTCCCTCCTTCGGGCTGAGCATCGAGGACAAAGCTCAAGGAGTCACCTTCAGGGTCCTTGCCGACGATGGTGCCCGTCGTCTCGGCGTCTTCCGCGCAGTTGACAGTGATATCCTCCGCTGTCGGTGCGTCGTTGGCCCCCTTGATGGTGATGGTCAGGGTCGCCGTGCTGGTATCGCCGTCGGCGTCGGTGATCTGATAGGTAAAGGTCTCGGTCAGGGTCTCCCCTTTCTGCAGGGCATTGACCGCGGCGTTGCTGTTATCCAGGGTGTAGAGGTACTTGCCACTGGCGTCCATCACCAGGCTTCCGTAGTCGCCGGTAATGCTGCTGTTCACCCCTCCGGCCGGTGCTGCGTCGCCCTTGCCGACCGCGCTGATCGCTCCGCTGTCGGCGGCGCCGTCGGCCCCCAGGGTGTCATTGGTCACGACATTACCCGTCAACGAGCTGCCACCGGCAGCGTCCTCGCTGACGCTGCCCTTATCGGCGCTGGCGGCAGGGACGTCGTCGACTACCAGGATGGCCAGCGTACCGGCGTTGGCAGTGCTGTCTCCGTCGGTGTCCTTGGTACCGATCGTGAAGGAGTCCTTGATCGGCTCGGAGCCGTGGGCGGCTTCCGACGTCAAGGTATAACGGTAGGACACGGTACCGTCGGCGCTATCGAACCCGGTGATCGTCAGCTCACCGTAGCTACCCGTGATGGTGATCGCGGTAGTGCCGCTGGCCTCCAGCTGAGCCCGGGTTATCATCGTGACGCCGATGGTGAGGCTGTCGAGGCTCGAGGCGGGCCCCAGGGTAAAGGTGCCCGTATGGACGCCACCACTGCCACCGGCGGCCGAACCACCGGTCAGGGCCGATTCGTTGACGCTGCCGTCGCTGCCGCCAGTGCCATCCCCAAGCCCGCCAAGCGACACGCTGTCTTCCACCGAGGCTACCGAAAGGGTCAAGGACCCGCTGGAGGTTCCCCCCTTGCCGTCGCTGACGGTGTAGGTGATCTCCGGGACGCTGCCATGGTAGTTGGGCGCCGGAGTAAAGCTGTAGGAGCCATCGGCGTTCAGCGTTAGCGTCCCCTTGCCGGGGATGCTGGCGGTCTCCCCCGCCGCGAAACTGCCAGTGACACCGGCCACGCTGAAACCGGAGACGGCCAGGCTATCCCCATCCACATCACTGTCGTTGGCCAGAAGTCCTTCGCTCTTGTCGACGCTCAGCGTCTGATCTTCCTTGGCACCGCCCTTGTCATTGGTGACCACGGGGGCGTCGTTGACGGCGGTCACGGTGATGCTGAGCGTCGAGCTGGCGTATCCTCCTGAACCCTTGAGGGTGTAGCTGATGATCGGCAGTGCACCGAAAAAGTTCTTCACCAGATCGAACCGGTAGGCGCCGTCCTTCGACAGCGTCAGCTTGCCGATGACATTGCCGTCACTATCCTTGATGGTGTTGGCCTGCCCCAGCACCAAGGCGGTGTCGGCTACGCCGTCACCGTCGGTGTCGATGGCAGCCGAGGCGATTTCGGTGGCCCCCGCCAGGGTATCGTTGGACAACAGCCCATTGTCCTTGGTGACCACCAATGCCACGTCCTCATTGGTCTTCCCGGCGTCTACCGCCGCTGTGGGAGGATCGATACTGTCACGGTAGTCCAGGTCGAAACCGGGGGGCGAGGCGTCGCTGCCGTCGGCAGCGGTATCATCGTCGCTATCGGCCAGAGAAAAATTGCCACCGACAAGGTTCTCATCGTTGGCATCATAGCCATCATTGGCATCCGATCCCTCGAAGATATCCAGCAGACCGTCATGATCGGTGTCGGTAGTATCCGTGACAGATGAGTCGCCATCGTCGCGCTCGGCGATATCCAGCTTGCCGTCGTTGTCCGAGTCACTATCGAGGTAGTCTACGGTGCTGTCGCCATCGGTATCGACCGGCGTCAGCCCCTTGCTGGCCGTAGCGGTGGTATTGCTGGTGTCCTTGTCGTAGGCGTCATCGAGCCCGTCCTTGTCGGCATCGGTGCCCGAGGGCTTTATATAATCCTGGGTCGTCTGCGCCTCGACGTTATCGGTGATACCGTCGTTGTCACTGTCGATATCCTTGTCATCGAAGATGCCATCGCTATCGGTATCCCTTGAAATATATTGAAACGCCACTCGGTCCATGGCGTAATCGCCGTTTCCGCTACCGTTGGGATTGACCATCATCACGATGCCATAGTTGCCGGCCTTGTTCAGCTCAAACACACCGCTAAACGTCTTGAAGCTACCGCTTCCTGGAAGATCGCCGATTGGACCGTACGCCAACGTCTCGACCCTCTTCCCAGCATCAAAATCCCAGATAAATATATTATAATAATCGGTATCGGCTGAATGGGTTTTCGAAAGATCAAAACTATATCGATAGTCACCTTGTGCCAATTTATCGCCAAATTTATAGACAAGTGACTCATTGCCATCACCTGCATTTGCCAGACTATGATTTCCACTGTTTTCGCCGGGACTTATCTCATCGAAAAGCCCGCCCGTAAGAGATGAATTTGCTGAACTATTCACCCAGACAGGCTTTGTCATACTGTTCGTAAAAGGTGGTCGACTTAAATACCACCCGGAGGAATTGCCATTCGTAAACCCGCCACCCCCCACCAAATTTGGTCGACTATAGTCATATTCGTTCTCGTCGAGAATTCCATCATTATCATCATCGATATCGATACTGTTGGCAATTCCATCACCGTCAGGATCGAGGAGAGCACTATCACGATAATCAAAGTCGACCACGCCTGGCACTGCATTCGAGCCATCTGCATCGACATCGTTATCGCTATCCAGGAGGGTAAAGTCCCCGTTCTCGATCAGCTCATCGTTGGGGTCAAAACCGTCGTTGGCATCCGAGCCCTCGAAGATATCCAGCAGACCATCCTGATCGGTATCGGTAGCATCCGTGACAGATGAGGCGCCATCGTCGCGCTCGGCGATATCCACCTTGCCGTCGTTGTCGGAATCACTGTCGAGGACATCTACGGTGCTGTCGCCGTCGGTATCGACCGGCGTCAGACCCTTGCTGGCAGTAGCAGTGGTATCGCTGGTGTTCTTGTCGTAGGCGTCATCGAGCCCATCCTGGTCGGCATCGGTGCCCGAGGGCTTTATATAACCTTGGGTCGTCTGACCCTCGATGTTATCGGTGATACCATCATTGTCACTATCGATATCGAGATGATCGGCGATGCTGTCGTGGTCGCTGTCCCTGGCCACGCCACCGATCCCCACCCTGACACAGCTACCTCCGTTGCCGCCAGTCACTATCTCGGGGTTCATCTGCAAGCTGATGGTCACCTCTCTGACGTCAACAACCCTTATCGACCAGTTTTTACTGTGCAGGTTGCCTTCTGCTCTTGTAGTGAGGGTGATCGAGTTCAGGTAAACGCCTTCGGCGATATTCAAGACATTGTCGGGATCGTGGACCACGATGTAGGCATCTGGGCTCGATATGGTTAACAAATCGTTATTATCGAAAAACTTACCGCCAGAACTCTGCTTGCTATCAATAACAAAGTCCACAACAGTATCGGACGTCAACTTGGTCGATGCCAACTTTTCGCCCGTTCCAGGATAGTTGAAGTCTATCGCCCCCTGGCTTTTTCCATAGCTTATACTTCCGGAAGATGTTTCGGACGTCAACTTTACATCAACTCCATCATAATCAATGGCTGGAATCTTGCCGCTTCCGATATTGGTAGAGTCGAGTTGTACTTGTTTGGAGGTATCCTTACCTTCGGTGACATCGAGAATACCATCATTATCCTTATCGATATCAACAGTATCTACAACACCGTCGCCGTCACGATCCATCACGGCATTTTCCCGATAGTCAAGATCTACGACGAGGGGCTCTGCTCCCGCACCGTCCTTCGGAAGGTCGTTGTCGGAATCCAGCAGTGCAAAGCCCGCATCCGTGATATTTTCGTCGTTGGCGTCGAAACCATCATTGGCATCCGAGCCCTCGAAGATATCCAGCAAGCCATCATGATCGGTATCGGTTGTATCCGTAACGGACGAAGTGCCAGCGTCTCGCTCGGTGATATCCAGCTTGCCGTCGTCGTCGGAGTCCCGGTCGAGGAAGTCTGCCGTACCGTCCCTTTCACTGTTGACGGGCGTCAGGCCCTTGCTGGCACCAGCAGCAGCATTGTCAAGCGCTGCATCGTAGGCGTCATCCAGACCGTCGGTGTCGGCATCGACACCCTTGGGTGCGATGTAGTCAGCGGAGGTCTGCGCTTCCACATTGTCGGTGATACCGTCGTTGTCACTATCGAGATCGAGGGAATCGACAATATCATCATTGTCTGTATCTCCGTAGACGCCCCCAACAAATACACGCATGGTGGCTCCACCATTCGTCTTATTATGAAGATGTGCTGTATTCTCCATATGAAGAGTCATGTTCTTTACACCGACGACCCGTATAGACCACTTCCTATTATATAAATTGTTCGTGGTGTCTTGAAAAAATGTCAGCGGCCCAAGATAGACACCGGAGCTAACATTCAGGTCATTGTTCGGATCATCTACAATGATCATTGCACCAGGGCAGTCGATGGTCATCAGGTCGTTGGATTCCAGCCACAAACCCCCACCCTCAAGCTTCGTCTTGAGCACGAAGTCAACATATGTATCTGAGCTAAAGGAAATCGAATTGGAGCCCGCAGTATTCGACGGATAGTGAAAGGTGAATTCACCCTTATTATCACCTGCGGTAAACTTCCCGTCGGTGCTCGACTCAAGTTTTACCGCAGTACCGTTATAGTCGATATCGGGAAACTTTCCCGTCGTGCCGATGTTGCCGGGATTGAAACCGATCAACTTTGAATTATCATATCCATCGCTGGCATCGGTGATGCCATCATTGTCGTCATCGATATCAACGTGATTCATGACGCCATCGCCATCGGTGTCGAGGCGAGCACTATCACGAAAATCCAGGTCGGAGATCCCCGCCACCGCGCCCGCGCCATCGGCGCTGAGATCGTCGTCGCTATCCGCGAGGCTGAAGTTACCACCAGCGACCAGTTCGTCATTGGCGTCGAACCCGTCGTCCTTGTCGCTACCCTCGAAGATGTCCAGCAGACCGTCGCCGTCGGTATCGCTCTTGTCGCTGATTCGAGAAGGCGCGCTATCGCCACGTTCAGCGATGTCGTGAATCCCATCCTCATCGCTGTCGACATCCAGGATGTCGGCTGTGCCATCCTGGTCGGTATCCACAGCAGACAAGCCGCCGCTGGCCGCTACAGAATCATCCGCGCTGTCCTTGTCGTATGCGTCGTTCAGGCCGTCACCATCGGCGTCGCTACCGCCAGGCGCAATATAATCGCCGGTGGACTGGGCCTCGACGTTGTCGGTGATTCCGTCATTGTCGCTGTCCAGATCCAGCTGGTCGATGACCCCGTCTCCATCGCTGTCACGCGCCCCACCAACACCAATGCGCAGGGCGCCTCCCAGGATTTCACCATCTGCTGAGGCCGGAGTCTTCATGCCGACGCTGACCTGCTGGGCGTTGACCACACGAATCGACCAGGCCTGGTCGTAGGCATCATCTGGGCTGTGCTTGACCGAAAAGGTGATACTGTCCGAGTAGGCCCCGGCAGCGATCTCGAGCTCCCCATTGGGATCGTCGACGATAATGACGGCTCCGGGGCTTGAGATGGTGATCTTGTCTGGAAAGTCGAGCCAATGTCCTTCGCTCCCCTGCTTCGAGGTAACGACAAAGTCAACGGGAGCATCGGCCGTGAGACTCACTGACGCCTCTCCGTCGTCGTCACAGGTGAAATCGATCTCACCGCTGTCGTCGATGGCACTGATACTGCCGGTGTGGCTGACATCAAAGGACACGGTCGTGCCGTTGAGCTGAAGATCGGTGGCCTTGTCGCTACCGATGGTACTGGTGTCCAGCGCGGTACTGTCGTCTGCTTCACGTTCGTTGGTGTCGATCACTCCGTCGTTGTCGTCATCGATGTCATCGCTATCGGCGACACCGTCACCGTCGCTGTCCTTGCCGGCGTCTCGACCCGCTGCTTGCTCCGAGGCCACCGCGGAGAGCGCCTGGGTCAGGGCATCGCTGGATTCTGCGCCCTTTTCAGATGCCGCAGCGCCATCGCTTCCCGCCGAGGCTGCCTGGTCGGCGTGATGATCCACCGCCTTCACCGTGGCCACGCCTGCGGCGTCCAGAAGTACACGGGATTCGAGCTCACGAAACAGCAGGTCGTCCTTGGACATTGTCTTCTCCTTACCTTGGATTCAGTTCTCGCGAGCGCACCGGTGCGCCCAGGGCATTGTCTTTCGAAATCAGGCGCTCCACTCGCGCACCAGTACCTGTGCGATGCGTCGTGCCGCCTGAACCGCCAGGCTGACAGGCTCACCCTTCAATCGAATCTCTCCACGAATCTCGGTCAGCGGGGCAACCGCCGGCTGCCTTGTCAGGGCGGTCACCTCGAAGACCGCCTGCTCCGGGATGGCTCTGCCCTCGTCCAGCCTGGACGCCACCGGGCCGCCATACACCGACGCCAACAGGCCTTCGTCCAGATAAGACGACGCAGCCGAGGCCATGCTGGAGAGCTTCATGTCGATGGGCTTCAGGCGACGCTGATCGTCAACGAACTCGCAGATATCACCGGGCTCTACCAGGCGCAGATCGTCGCTATCCAGATAGCCTCTGGCCTCGAGCGAGGAGGCTGACGCCACCAATGCCAGTTGGGTGTCGACGTCGACCCAACGCCCCGGATGCAGAGGACGCGCCATCTCGACCACGACACCATCGATGGCCGCAACCACCTCCAGTTGCCGCTGAGTACGCTCCAGGCCCGACAGTCGCTCACGCTCCATTTCCTGCTCGCTGGCAAGCACCAGGCTCTGGGACAGGTCTTCGCTGTCGGCACTGCGGCGATCGAGCCGCCGCCCCACCAGGGCGAGGCGCTCTTGTGTGGTCCGCTGCATCTGTTCGAGCTCCGGTGCCACCAGCGTCATCAGCACCTGGCCCCGCTGCACGACCTCACCGACCTCGACCAGAACGCGATTCACCCTGGCCGGCCTGGGCGAGTAGGACGGCGCCTGTCGGGAGGCGCCAAGCACTGCGGGAATACGCACTTCATGGGGTAATGGCAGCGCAAGAAACCCGGCCAGAAGTGTCATCACCAGCGTGGTGCCCAGTGCGCGCAAGCCGGCATCGCGTCTTCGCGTCCACCACACCTTGAGTTCGCGCAGGATCGGCAGGGCGATGAACCAGGCCACCTCCACGGAAAACAACAGGACCCCGAGGACCTTGAAGAAGAGGTGGTAGACCACCAGGGCGATACCCAGAAAAAGAAAGAAGCGATAGATCCATACGGCGAAGGCATAGACGATCAACAGCCGGCGTCGAGCCACCGGCAAGGACTCCGGCACAGCGTCGCCAAATCCGAAAAGCGACTCCCTCAACCACCAGCGCCCCATGGCAAAGGCTCGCTCCTGCAGGTTGGCCACCCCGATCAGATCACTGAACAGGTAGTAGCCGTCGAATCGCATCAGCGGGTTCAGGTTCACCGCCAGACTCATTACCCAGCCGGTGGTGGCCAAGGCGAAGGCCACGAAGCGCAGTGCACCGTCGGGCAAGAACACCCATGCCAGGGTGGCGTAGACTGCGATGATCAGCTCCACCGCCACCCCGGCCAGGTCGATCAGCACACGCTTGCGGCGGGAGGAAAGACGCCAGGCATCGGTAGTGTCGGTAAACAGCACCGGCATCATCACGATCAAGGCCACCCCCATGCTGCCGACTCGAGCCCCCTGTCGCGTGGCGCAGAAACCGTGTCCCAGTTCATGCAGGGTCTTTACCAGTGCAAGGCTTCCGCCAAAGGCTACCGCACCGGCAACACTGAACATGTCCGGCAGGGTGGTAAGAAAGCTCTCCCACTGGCGAGAGACCAGATACCCGCCGCCGATCGCCATCAGCAGCGTCACCAGCCAGAAGGTACGTGTGAAGAAGATCCCGACCCAGGGTAGGCAGCGCTGAAGCGCCGGTGCCGGATGCACCAACGGAATCCTCACGAACAGATAGTGATGCAGCAGCCAGCTCCACCAGCTCGGTCGGCGTGCGCAGCGTAGACGCCATGCCTTCTGGTAGCTGTGGTCTGGCCGGCATATCAGCAAGTCATGCTGATCCAGAAATACGATCAATCGCTCGACGTCCTGAAGGCTGACATCATCGATTCCCTCGATCCGGAGCCGTGCCAGGAGCGCCTCCCGGGTCCCCTCCCCCCAGTGGTTCAGCACCACCACCACCCGGTGTTCCACCTCGAAGAACCGATTGGCCAGGGGGTCATGAATCTTCCAGCGACGAGCCCCTTCGCCTTCCGCACCACCCGCTATCAGCTCCAGGTCCTGGCGCAGAGGAGGCAGGGGCGTCGCCACAATGATGTCTTCGGCCGTGCTGGTACCGTGGTCCATGATTCACATTCCTGTGAGCTGACGAACAGCAACAAGGGGACGACGGAACAGGTAGTAGAACAGCGTTACCGGGGTGCCCTGGATCCTGGCTGTCCCCCTGAGCCCCATTCGCGGGACCCAGCCCTCTCGCGTCTGCGGCTTGGCCAGTACCTCGAACCTGGCCACCCCGCTGGCATCCGGCTCGGCCTTGTAAGACGCCCGTTCAAGGGATGCATCCAGGGGGTCCAGCGGCGCCGCATCCAGAAAGACACTCACCTTGGCTCCGGCAACCAGATTGACCGCATCGGGCGCGGCGACTTCCAACCTGAAGGCGATCGACGTCGCATCGGCCACTTGCATCAAGGCCTCACCTACCTTGACCGGCCGACCGACCCAATCCTGTGGATCACTGTAGAGGGCAACCCCGGGACGTTCGGCCCGGATCACCGCTTCCCCCAGCCGCTGCCGTGCATAATCACGTTCGGCCTCCGCCAGTCGCAGCTCGCTCTGGGCGGTGGCCAGTTCACGCTTGGCCTCTGCCCGGGAGATCGCCGCCTGCTGAAGCCGCAAGGCCCGAGAACGCGCGACCTGGACCTTGCGTTCGGCAACTTCGAAGTCGTTCCTCAAGCCAAGATCCACCAGTTGCACCAGCGGATCCCCGCGGGACACCCGCGCGCCCGGTGTCACCAGGATCTTCTCGACGACGCCTGCCAGAGGCGCAGCCACCACGAAGGGCGCCTCTGGCACCACTTCTGCTGGCGCAAGCACCGACAATGGCACCCTGACCAAGGCCAGTGCTGCGACCAGGCCGACCCCCACAACGGCGGCCAACCAGGGGCCTCTGCGTCTCCACGCATGCAGGCTGCGCCTGCTCCCGAGCAACGCGCAGACACCGTGGCCATAGGCGTCGGCCAGACGCCGCGCCAATGTCAGATGCGCCTCCTCCCAGGGTGAACGGCGCACCAGCAGCCAGCCGGCTCCGACGCAGCGCCTGCCCTGGGTCAAGGGTACCCAAAGCCCGTGCCCCATCATGGGCGATGCACCATCACGCCCCTGCTCGGCCAGGATATCCAGGCAGCGAGGCTCGCTCTCCGACGCTGCCCCAAGCCGGCGAACCAGGCGCTCGTAGTCACGTACCAGAGCGCTATCCCGGGCTGGTCGGCTGACGCCTCCCACCGCCTGTACTCGCCAGCGCCTCGTTGCGCAGCGGCTCAGCACCAGAGACTGATCAGCATCCAGCAGGCCATGCCCTTCGTTGGCCAGATGACACCACAACTGATCGAGACTGCCGCACTCGCGCAACTCGCCTTCGATGCGCAGTAGCCGCATTGCCCCGGCCTGCGCCCCGACTCCGGCGGCGTCTTGCCTGGCGTCACCCGCCGCAGACAGACTTCCCCCGATGCGCGCCACCTCGGGCGCAGCGGGACCACGGCTTGGTGCGACAGTCATGCCGAGGTCCTCGCCCGACAGACGCCCGAACCCGATGTCGTCGGGTGATTGTCATCGGCATGCCAGCGCGCAAGGCCACTCATGCCCGGCAGCACCCGCGTTGGAACATCCGTGACCCGACTGATGACCTTTACCGTCTGGCTGACAGGGTCCACCGCTGCCGAGACTCTCGACACCTCGGCCGTCAGGTGATCACCGGTCTCATCCACGACAAAGGTAAAATCGCTGCCTGGAGCCAGCCAGGCCAGCCAGCAGGAAGGCACCACCATCTGCAACTGCAGGGCCCCATCGCTGACGATGTGGATCAAGGGTGCGTTGGCTTGAGGCGTTTCGTTGGCCCTTACCAGCGGCTCCACCACGCGTCCGGCGAAGGGCGCCTTCAGTTCGCAGCCACGCTGCTGTTCGTGAATGGATTCAACACTGGCGCGCAGCTCGCGGACCTTGTAGGTGGCGATATCCACGTCGGCCCGCCCGGTCGCCCCCATCTCCAGCAGTTCACGCTGAACGGCGGCGTTGCGAGACTCCGCTGCCACCTGCGCCTGGGCGGCATGCAGGTCCGCCTCCAGCCTGGCGCAGTCGAATCTCACCAGCACCTCGTCCCGGTCAAAGTGACTACCTTCCAGGTAGGGCACCTCGATGACAGGAGCCGAGATCCAGCTGGAAAGCACCGCCTGCTTTTCCGCTTCGAGAATGCCGCGGACTTCCTCGCCTCCCGCCTGGACGTCACCACCGACCATCGCCAGAGCCAGCAGCAACAGGCGAAGCCCCCTGTCGAGTCTCAACGGGAGAGGCCTCGGCGAAGCTGGACGGCTCGAGCGCGTGTTCATGAGCGCCCCACCCGCTCCAGGGCCAAGGCATCGCCTCGACTGGCCCACAACCGACGAAGGTCGGCGGACAGCTCGGCAACACTTTCGTCACTGCTCATGCCGGCGTCCACCGCGTCTATGCCGGTGGCGGTATAGACATTGGCATAGGCACCCTGAAGGTCGGACAGCGCCTGATCCATACGGACCTCGGCCAGCAGCGTATTCATCTGTTCACGGATCAATGTCTGTTCGCTGACATGCTGTGCCTGATACCCCGCTGATACCTGATCCTCGATCGCCCGCTGTACTTCGAGGAAGCGGCGCGCGGTATCAAGCTCTCCACGGCGTAGCTGGTAACGGGCACGCGTCACCGACACCTGGGTGGCCACCGCCATGGTCAACGCAAGGCCGCGTGCATCCAGCAATTCGCTCTGGGCTTCGATACGCTCCTGACGGGCCGGCAGACTGAACACCTTGAGCAGATTCCAGCTGGCGTGGGCGCCCCAGGTCACCCAGTCGCTGTTGTACAGAAAGTCGTCATCACTGTAGTTGGCGCCGGCAAACAGCTTGAGACTTGGCAGTGTCTCGAGAATCGCGGCGGTGCCCTCACGCTGGTTGTTGCGTAGCTGATAGGCCACCTCGCGCAGCTCGGGCCGGTTCATTACCGCCAGCTTCAACATCGCATCGTAGGAAAGGTCTATCCCGGCCCAGGCCAGGTCACGGGATGGCAATACCAGCTCGTAATGCTGCTCCGGCGGCAGGTTCATCAACGCCGCAAGCTGCTGCTTGGCCACCTTCAATTCTCGCGTCAGGGACTCAAGGTCGCGCCGAATCGTCAGCAACTCCCGTTCATAGCTCAACGCCGGCAATGGTGCCGTCAATTGACTACGCTGCTGTCTATGCGCATGCTCCAGCGCCCGCTCGGTACTAGCCTCCAGTGAGCGAGTCTTGGTCAGCAGTCTTTCGGCACTGACGGCACGCCAGTAAGCGGCGCGAACATCCTCGATGATCCTCTGGATCACCTTGCGCTTGCTTTCTTCCGCCAGCATCACACTGTCGGCACGCTGCTGAGCCCTGACGTAGGAAAGGCCAAAGTCGAGCACGTCCCAGCTCATGGTCAAATCGGTTGCCAACTGGTTGCGTTCGCTCGATGACGATGGTTCCAGCGAGGTCTCTCCGGTCAACAGCGACTTGCTTCGACTTCCCGGTTCATTGGAACGACCATTGTAATTGAGGTTGCCAACCACCTTCGGCAGCATGTCATAGTGGGCAAGGTCGAGCTCCTTGACCCTCAGGGCCTGTTCCATCACCTCGACGCGGTAGTCAAGGTTGTACTTGATAGCCCGTGCCATGGCGGAATAGAGATCGATGGGCGCAACAACCGGTTCCTGATCCGACGTCACCTGAGCAAGTAGTTGATCCGCCCTGAGCTGGCGAGCCTCGGGCGATATAGGCTGCGGTGATACGGCGCAGCCTGCCAACATCATGACCGCGGCCATCCCCAGAAATGCTGCTCCTTTCCTGACAGGCTGTGATGACAACTTCCTGCTCTGGATCTGCGATCTTCTGTCGATCATCCTTGTAGCCCTCAAACCGTATTGTGACGTTGAGTTG
The DNA here is from genome assembly GCF_040147045.1 of Halomonas sp. EF61. NCBI lineage: Bacteria > Pseudomonadati > Pseudomonadota > Gammaproteobacteria > Oceanospirillales > Halomonadaceae > Halomonas > Halomonas sp. EF61. The sequence continues at coordinate 681,554 of NZ_JAMSHM010000003.1, forward strand.
CGATATTCCATCGTCGATGGCTGCCCTTCATCCGTTAAAACCTTCGTCCCTTTGTGCTCCGAAGCTCTGGCCAGACAAACTCGGCTCCGCACACTTTCGTAAAGGTTTGTTGTCGCTGTGTAAGCAACTATGTTCTTTGATGCTCAGGGCAGTCAATCGGACACGCACCAAATCCTTCAGGCAGCCATTGCTTTCACTGACGCAGATCAAGCACAGCAAATATGGTGCAACAGCATCACTGAAGCGGTGATTTTCTATCCTCGAGATATGGAGTGCCTTGACACCAAATAACGGTAAATAATGAGCGCATTTACGTGTCGTACAACTGGCATCACAAGCCCTTCAATCCAGGACATGACCAAGTTAAAGACGTAGATAACCTACTGTAACGACGCACAACTAAGGCAAGAGCGCAGGCGGTTTTTCCGAAACACAACTGCCGACGACAAGACGTTGGAATGCCGAGAAATGGGCTCGTGAGGATAGATGGCACGAGGGTAAGGGAATAAGGGAGCTAGGGAATAAGCGAGCTAGGCATTAGGGAGCAAGAGGATTAGGAAGCAAGGCGCTCAGGCGTGATTGTTTGCTGAGGGGACGCACAAGGTGTCAAGGACCACAGCATGGACCGCCAGCCCCGCGTTCGGCGCGCATGTCGATACGCAACAAGAAGGTGAGGTGCGGTCGTCAACAGCGACACAACGCCAGGCTAGCCCTGACCAGACCAGACCAGACCAGGCAGCGCTATCGGTAGTTGATGCTCAACAGGCGCTTGTCGGCAGCAAGGTTTCATCAAGCAACGGCCATCAGGCCTCGAGGAAGTCTCGCGGCAGTTTCATCATCTGGCGCCACAGTTTTTCGACACCGGGCTTACTGAATGACACCAGGAGTAGTGAACAGCGATGCAGTGCGTGGCCGACAGAAACACACCTACATCAAGCCTCGAGGAAGTCTCGCGGCAGCTTCATCATCTGGCGCCACAGTGTTTCGACGCTGGGCTTACTGAATGACACCAGGAGTAGTGAACAGCGATGCAGTGCGTGGCCGACAGTGGTTAGCAATCTCACCGACATCAAGCCTCGAGGAAGTCTCGTGGCAGCTTCATCATCTGGCGCCACAGTTTTTCGACACCGGGCTTATGCACCAGTGAACAGCGATACAGGCGGATCTCCAGGGGGACGTCCCATTGCTCGCCACCGGCACGCACCACCGCCCCGCTCTTCAGCTCCTGTCTGAGGCAGAAATCGGGTATCCAGGCCATGCCCACGCCCTGCATGACCATGGCCTTGAGCCCCTCGGCCATGGCGGTCTCGTAGACGGTACGCAAGCGCATGCGCAACGGGTCATTCTTCAACAGCATGCGCACGCTACGCCCGAGAAAGGCACCCTGGGTGTAGGCCAGGTACGGCAGGGAGTCGTCACCGTCCAGAGGGAAGCGCGGCGCCCCCTGCTCATCCGGCAGGCTCACCGGTATCATCTTGACCCGCCCGATGGAAAAGGACGGAAAGACTTCCCCGTCAAGCTGCATGCTGGCGTAGGGGTCGTAGTAGGCCAGCATCAGGTCGCAGTTGCCTTCGCGCAGCACATGGATGGCCTCCCCCACGTTCATCGCCACCAGCCGCGTCGGCAACTCCCCGAGCCCCTTCTGCAGCCGCGAGATCCATTGAGGGAAGAAGCTTAGCGCCAGCGAATGGGCCGCCACCACGTCCAGCGCCTCGTTGGCCATGGCCAGGCCGCGCAGATGGCCGAGGGACTCGTTGAGCTGCTCGACGATATTGCGGGCGGTCACCAGAAACAGCTGCCCCTGAGGGGTCAGGTCGATGGGCGTGGTCGAGCGATCCACCAGGGTGACGCCCACCGCCTGTTCGAGTGAGCGAATACGACGACTGAAGGCCGGCTGGGTGACGTGGCGCTGGCGTGCGGAGGCCGAGAAGCTGCGGGTGTTGGACAGCGCAACGAAGTCCTCGAGCCATTTCGTTTCTAGATTCACCAGCACTCCTTGTCAAGACACCAACCACACGGGACGCCATCGCCGGGAACGCGACCGAAGGGGCCACATGCGACCGCCCGATAAAACGGCTAAATGTACCGGAAAGCGCCCACCTTCCCAAGGGAATACTGACGCTTTATTGCTCCGCCAAGCTGCGTGCCACTGTGCCGGACATTGACCAGCCTCCAGCAGAGCCTTGTTCTTTTTGCCTCGGGGGATGGCAAGGCAGCGGCGGCGCCTGCACAGGCTACTGCACAGGCGCCAGCAGGTAGGCGGCCCGGGACACCAGCTTGCGCCACAGCGGACGCGAGCGCAGCTCGTCGAGGCTGACCTCGCGGCAGTTGGCGAAGTCCTGTTCCAGCATGGTCTCCACCTCCAGGGCGAACGCCTGATGTGGCACCAGGGCGGTGATCTCGAAGTTCAATCGGAAGGAGCGGTTGTCCAGATTGACGGTACCGACACTGGCGGCGCTGTCATCGATCAGCATGACCTTCTGATGGAGAAACCCCGGCTGATAGCGATAGACCTTGACTCCGGCGCGGATCATGTCCGGCAGGAAGGCGAAGGCCGACAGGAACACCAGCAGATGGTCGGGACGTTCCGGCATCATGATGCGCACATCCACCCCGCGCATGGCGGCCAGGCGCAGTGCATCCTGGACGCCTTCATCGGGAACGAAGTACGGACTGGTCACCCACAGACGCTGATGGGCGCTGTGGATCAGGTGCTGGACCAGCAGGCTCGCGGTCTCCTGGGGATCCGCCGGGCCCGAGGGGACGATCACCACATGGCGCCCGTTGCCTTCATCGACCGTGGGCTGATCCACCTGGGGCGCCCAGGAAAGACTCAGCATAGTGCCGGTGGCCCAGTGCCAGTCCTCCCAGAAGGCCTCCTGCAGCCCCAGCACACTGGGCCCGACCAGCTTCAGATGGGTATCGCGCCAGGGTCCGTGGCGAGGATCCTGTCCCAGATACTCCACCCCCACGTTGAAACCACCGAGCCAGCCTTCGCGACCGTCCACTACCAGGATCTTGCGATGATTGCGGAAATTGAGCTGAAAACGGTGACGCCATCCGCGCGAGGAGTGAAAGGCGCTGACGTGGATGCCCGCCTCGCGCAGCTCGCCCAGATAGCCGTCGCCAAGCTGCCGGCTACCGATCTCGTCGTACAGGAAGTAGACCCGCACCTGACGCCGTGCCGCCCGCACCAGATGTTCCTGCAGCCGACGACCAAGTTCATCATTACGCACGATGAAGAACTGAATGAGGATATAAGAGCGAGCCGCATCGATACCGGCAAACAGGCTGTCGAAGGTCTGATCGCCATCGACCAGCAGCTCCGTCGAGTTGGCGCGGGTCAGCGGCATCATGGCAAGCTTTTCGACCGCCTTGACGTCAGCGTCGGTGGCCCCCACCAGATAGGAATCGAAGCGATCTCGATAGCGCAACAACACGCGCCGCAGCAGCGTATCGCGCTGGCCGCGCGCCGACACATAGCCGTAGAAGCGTGGTCGGCCGAAGACCCAGTAGGCCGGCAACGCCAGATACGGCATGGCGACCAGCGAAATGATCCAGGCGATCGCCCCCTGAGAGGTTCGACTCGACATCAGCGCGAGCACGGCGGAGATGGCCCCGCCCAGGTGAATCAGAAAGATGGCCAGGCCAAGCAGCCATGAGGTCATCGAAGGTCTCCATCCGTGTGACACCGCACCACATCGAGCGCTGAGCGTCGGGGCGCACTAGCTAGCGTTATTGCGGACTTCAGCATACCCGTAACGCAGGCGGCCCCGCCAGATGACGGGGCCGCCTATCGTGTCTCGCCGTGCACCGGGGCGAGACATGGCATGGGGAGATCAGACGCTCTCGGCGATGATTTCCTTCCACTTGGCCGGACCGGTCTGGTGCACCGATGAACCCTGGCTGTCCACCGCCACGGTCACCGGCATGTCCTCCACCTCGAACTCGTAGATGGCTTCCATGCCCAGGTCCTCGAAACCGACAACCCTGGAGGCCTTGATCGCCTGGGACACAAGGTAGGCCGCACCACCCACCGCCATCAGGTACACCGCCTGGTTGTCACGGATGGCCTCGATCGCGATCTGACCACGCTCGGCCTTGCCGACCATGCCCAACAGTCCGGTCTGCTCGAGCATGGTGCGGGTGAACTTGTCCATGCGCGTGGCGGTGGTCGGTCCAGCCGGCCCCACTACTTCGTCACCGACCGGATCGACCGGCCCCACGTAGTAGATGAAGCGCCCTTTCAGATCCACCGGCAGCGACTCGCCCTTGGCCAGCATGTCGACCATGCGCTTGTGCGCCGCGTCGCGCCCGGTCAACAGCTTGCCGTTGAGCAACAGGGTATCGCCCGGCTGCCAGGTCTTCACCTCTTCCGGGGTGATCTCATCGAGATTGACGCGCTTGACGTTGCCACCGGCTTCACGGGTGATCTCCGGCCAATCCTCGAGCTTGGGCGCCTTGAGCGCCGCCGGGCCACTGCCGTCCAGGGTAAAGTGGGCATGCCGGGTCGCCGCGCAGTTGGGGATGATCGCCACCGGCTTGTTGGCGGCGTGGGTCGGGTAATCCTTGACCTTGATGTCGAGCACCGTGGTCAGGCCACCCAGCCCCTGGGCACCGATGCCGCTGCGGTTGACCTTGTCGAACAGCTCCAGGCGCAGCTCCTCGGCGCGGTTGGCAGCGCCCCTGGCCTGGAGGTCCTGGATGTCGATCGGATCGAGCAGGGCTTCCTTGGCCAGTTCCATGGCCTTCTCGGCGGTTCCGCCGATGCCGATGCCGAGCATGCCGGGCGGACACCAGCCAGCGCCCATCTTCGGCAGCTGTTCCATGACCCAGTCGACCACCGAGTCGGAGGGATTGAGCATGGCGAACTTGGACTTGGCCTCGCTGCCGCCGCCCTTGGCCGCCACGTGAACCTCGACGGTGTCGCCAGGCACCAGCTTGTGGTGGATCACCGCCGGAGTGTTGTCCTTTGTGTTCTGACGCTTGCCGTCGGGGTCGGCCAGCACCGAGGCGCGCAGCACATTGTCCGGGAAGTTGTAGGCCCGGCGCACCCCTTCGTTGATCATGTCATCGAGGCTCATGTCGGCCTCGAAGCGCACGTTCATGCCCACATGGACGAAGACCGTGACGATGCCGGTATCCTGGCAGATGGGACGATGGCCGGTGGCACACATCCGCGAATTGATCAGGATCTGGGCGATGGCATCCTTCGCCGCCGGATTCTCCTCCCGCTCGTAGGCGGCCGCCATGGCGTCGATAAAGTCCTTGGGGTGGTAGTAGGAGATGTACTGCAGGGCATCGGCGACACTCGTGATGAGGTCGTCCTGGCGGATCACGGTCATGGCAGACTCCTTGGCTGGGTCGATACGCCCGCTCTCTTGGCGTCCCGTAGGCGACATGGCGGGCTTGCGAGGGCCCGTAGTGTAGCGCATTACGCCACGGCTCGGCAGCCGTCTGTGCCGGTTCGTTTAACGCGCTACTGACCCGGCGTTTGCTTGCCGGCTGGCGGAGATCCCACCTCACTCTGGAGAACGAGCCTGCGCTGCGCCCATTGAACAAGATTCGCCAGCCAGGGCAGCCAGGCGGAACATCAGGTCAATCGGGCAAGATAACGGTATAAAATTCTAATAAAGGCACCAGGAGCGTGGTCACGGCAGGACGGACTGCCAGGTTCGCCCGCCCCGCTTTCGCTGCCTCCTTTATACCGCCCCGAGCGCCAGCTGACGCTCTCTGAGCCCATGCAGGCGATCGCGCAGGCGCGCCGCTTCTTCGAACTCCAGATTGGCGGCAGCCTCGCTCATGGCGTCCTCGAGCCGTGTCATCTCCTTGCGCAGCTCTTCCGGCGACAGGCTGGCGGGATCGTAGACCGCTTCCGGTTCGGCCACCTTGCGCTCGCCCTTGCGTCCACGAGTCTTGCGGCTTCCCGGTGCCTGGGCAGCTTCGAGGATATCCGCCACCGAGCGGGTCACCGTCTGCGGCGTGATGCCGTGTTCCTCGTTGTGTGCCGTCTGCTTGGCGCGGCGCCGCTCGGTCTCGTCGATGGTCTTGCGCATCGAGTCGGTGATGCGGTCGCCGTAGAGGATCGCCTTGCCGTTGGCGTTACGCGCGGCCCGCCCCACCGTCTGAATCAGCGAACGTTCGGCGCGCAGGAAGCCTTCCTTGTCGGCGTCGAGGATCGCCACCAGCGACACCTCGGGGATATCCAGGCCCTCGCGCAGCAGGTTGATACCGACCAGCACGTCGAACTTGCCCAGGCGCAGGTCGCGGATGATCTCGACCCGCTCCACCGTGTCGATATCCGAGTGCAGGTAGCGCACCTTGACGTCGTGTTCGTCGAGATACTCGGTCAAGTCTTCCGCCATCCGCTTGGTCAGGGTGGTGACCAGCACCCGCTCGCCCACGGCGGTGCGCAAACGGATCTCCGACAGCAGGTCGTCCACCTGGGTCGAGGCCGGACGCACCTCGATCTCGGGATCCAGCAGGCCGGTGGGACGTACCACTTGCTCCACCACCTGGCCGGCGTGCTCGGCCTCGTAGGGACCCGGCGTGGCCGAGACGAAGATGGTCTGGGGTGAAATCCGCTCCCACTCCTCGAACTTCATCGGACGGTTGTCCAGGGCCGACGGCAGGCGGAAACCGTACTCGACCAGGGTCTCCTTGCGCGAGCGGTCGCCGCGGTACATGCCGCCCACCTGGGGCACACTGACGTGGGACTCGTCGATGAACAGCAGCGCATCGGCGGGCAGGTAGTCGAAGAAGGTGGGGGGCGGCTCGCCGGGGTTGCGTCCGGACAGGTAGCGCGAGTAGTTCTCGATGCCGTTGCAGTAGCCCAGCTCCATCATCATTTCGATGTCGTAGAGGGTACGCTGCTCCAGGCGCTGGGCCTCGACCAGGCGATCTTCCTTGCGCAGGAAGGTCAGTCGTTCGGCCAGCTCCTCCTTGATCCGATCCACCGCCGCCAGAATGGTCTCCCGCGGGGTCACGTAGTGGCTCTTGGGGTAGATGGTCATGCGCGGCACCTTGCCACGTACCTCGCCGGTCAGCGGATCGAACAGGCTGATGGTGTCGATCTCGTCGTCGAACAGCTCCACCCTGACCGCCTCGTCCTCGGCGTCGGCCGGAAAGATATCGATGACGTCGCCACGTACCCGATAGGTACCGCGCTTGAAGTCCATGTCGTTGCGGGTGTACTGCAGTTCCGCCAGACGACGCAGAAAGCCGCGCTGATCGATCAGCTCGCCGCGGGTGAAGTGCAGGCGCATCTTCAGATACTGGTCCGGATCACCCAGACCGTAGATCGCCGACACCGACACCACGATCAGCGCATCGCGACGCTCCAGCAGGGCCTTGGTCGCCGACAGTCGCATCTGCTCGATATGGTCATTGATCGAGGCGTCCTTCTCGATGAAGGTGTCCGACGAGGGCACATAGGCCTCGGGCTGGTAGTAGTCGTAGTAGGATACGAAGTACTCCACGGCGTTGTCCGGGAAGAACGCCTTGAACTCCCCGTACAACTGGGCCGCCAGGGTCTTGTTCGGCGCCATGACGATGGTCGGCCGCTGCAGCCGCTCGACGATGTTGGCCATGGTGAAGGTCTTGCCCGAACCGGTCACCCCGAGCAGGGTCTGGTGGGCCAGACCCGAATCGAGCCCCCCGACCAGGCTTTCGATAGCGCTCGGCTGGTCACCGGCAGGCTGGAACTTCGACGACAGACGAAAGGACTTGCTCATCATGACTCCTGCTGGGGGACACCACCCAGATCGGGGCGGCTGACGCCGACTTCAAGTCTCGCGCACGCTCGCCGACGTCAGGTTTGGGCCGTTGGCGCCAGCGTTCGCGTGGTGATTTCCACCGTGGAAGTGGTCATCAAGCGGTGGATCGGGCACTTGTGGCTGATCTCCTCCAGCCGTGCCAGCCGCTCGGGATCCTCGATGCCGTGGAAGGTCATCGCCACATCGAGCCGATAGACGCCCTTGCGCTCGTCGCGCTCGTCTCTGGTGACCGTGACGCTGACGCCTTCCAGCGGCCACTCCTTGCGCTGCGCGTACATGCGCGAGGTGATCGCCTTGCACGCCCCCAGCGACAGATCGAAGTAGTCGTGGGGGTCCGGCGCCAGGCCATCGCCACCGAAGGCGGTGGGCACATCGACCAGCAGGTCGTCGAAGCTTTCGATGCTGACCCGCTGGCGCAGCTTGCCATCCTTCTCGGTAGTAATCTCGATACTCATCATTTCACCTCGATGCCGAGCTTGAGTCGCTTGATCGCCTCGATCAGGGCCTCGCGACGCGCGCGCCCTTCCACCTCGGCGCCATGGCGGCCGACCTCCACGCTGTCGACGCCGTCAAGCATCATCAAGGCGGTGGTGATCTGATTGACCTGGTCGGCGTTGTCGACGCCCTGGAAGGTCAGGGATTGCTGGGACATGAGGCGCGCCTCCTTGGCGGGTAAAGCGGAAGGACCGAAGATCGTAACGCAAGCTTGAAACTGGTGGAAAAGCTTAGCACGACACCCCGTGCGGGTTCTTCTGCCCGTACCTTGCAAAAGGGGCGTCTCACCCTCACATTGCTGACAGGCGCAAACTTCACCTTTTTCGATACGCGCGACAGGATTGCTCATGACGGATTGGATCACCGCCCACGGCGGCCGCTTGACCGGCTCGGACCAGGTCGACTTCGACACCCCCGACGCGGCCCGCCTCGCCCTGGACAGCACCGTGGCCACCCCGCTGGTCCATCTCGGCGCGCTGGACGTGGTCGGCCCCGACGCTGAGCGCTTTCTGCAGGGCCAGACCAGTGCCCAGCTCGCCCACGCCAATGGCCACTTCGCCCCGCTGACCTGCTTCTGCACCCCCAAGGGCCGCATGCTGGCCAACGGCCAGCTGATGAAGGTCGACGACGAACGCTTCAGGATCGTGCTGCATCGCAGTCTGGTGGCTCCGCTGGCCCAGCACCTGGGCAAGTTCGCCGCCTTCTACAAGGCCGAGCTGACGGCTCGGGATGACCTGGCGCTGATCGGCCTGATCGGCCAGGAAGCACCCGCCCTGACCGAGGTCGACTGCGACCTGACACCGCCCGATCCCTGGCGCCAGGCGAGCCACGGCGACACCCTGGTGCTCGGCCAGCCTGGCCCTCGCCCCCGCTACCTGATCATGCTGCCAGAAGACCAGGCAGAGGCCTTGTTCTCGCGCCTGATCGAGCAGTGTCAGCCGGTGGGCAACCAGGTATGGCGGTTGGCGGATATCCAGGCGGGGCTGTGTTTCATCGATGCCGATCAGCAGGATGCCTACCTGCCCCAGATGCTCAACTGGGAGGCGCTGGCAGGCATCAGTTTCAAGAAAGGCTGCTACACCGGGCAGGAAGTGGTGGCCCGCGCCCACTTCCGCGGCCAGGTCAAGAAGCGCCTGTATCGCGCCCAGCTAGAGGGGACTCGACTGCCACCGCTGGGCAGCGAGGTGAATGACGAAAGCGGCAAGCGCCAGGGCGAGGTGGTGGCAAGCGCCCTCGATGCCTATGGGCAGGCCGAGGTACTGGCGGTGCTGAATACCCGCGCCGATGAGGCCGCCCTCAGCTGCGAGGATCAACGTCTGAAGCTGCTGCACCTGCCCTACGCCATCGATCGCCTCGACCCAGAGAGTCTGGTCTGACACCGATGACGCCTGGGTAATTCGATCCGGGCGATATTCCTGCCGGCGCCCTTGTCAGGACGGCGGCAGGCCGAACAGCCGGCGGGCGTTGTCACTGGAGTGCAGCGCCACGGTTTGCGGTGCCTGACCTCTGATCTCGGCCACGTGGCGACACACCTCGGCCACCAGGGCAGGTTCATTGCGCTCGCCCTGGTGGCCCGACAACGGCATGTCAGGGCTATCCGTCTCCAGCACGTAGGCGTCATCGGGCAGCGACGCCACCGCCCGGCGCACCCTCCTGGCCCGGGGATAGGTCACCGCCCCACCGAGCCCCAGCGTAAACCCCAGATCGACAAAGCGCCTCGCCTGCTCCGGAGAGCCGGCGAAGGCATGGATGAGGCCCCCTGCGGGAAGCCCGAACTGGGCCAGACGCTTGGCGACGTCGTCGTTGGCACGCACACAGTGAATGACCACCGGCAGGCGCAGATCCCGCGCCAGCCTGAGCTGGGCATCGAACAAGTGCCATTGGCGATCGAGGGTGTCGCCAAAACGCGCATCGATCCCGCACTCCCCCAGGGCGACGCAGCGAGGGTGGGCCTCCAGCGCCTGGCCCAGCGCGCTGACGTCGTCATCCTCGCCATCCAGCCGATGATGCTCCAGAAACACCGGATGCAGACCGAGACAGGCGTGCAACCCCGTCTGCTCGGCCAGCTCCAGGGTGCCCTGCCAGGCGTCACGGTGGGTACCCGCGACCACCAGCTGTTCGACGCCCGCCCGCCTGGCCCTGGACAGGACCGCGTCGCGATCGGCGTCGAAGTCGGCAAAGTCGAGGTGGCAGTGGGCGTCGATCAGCATCAGAGCTCCTCTTTCCACGGAGGCGCCGTAAAAACGTCGCGTGCGATTCGAGCGCAGCAGTTTTTCCGGTGTCTCCTCAGTGCTCGCGGGTCTCCCTGAACCGTATATCCGGCCAGCGCTCCTGGGTCATCTGCAGATTGACCCGGGTCGGGGCGATATAGGTCAGGTAGCCACCGCCGTCGATGGCCAGGTTGGTGCTGGCCTTGCGCTTGAACTCCTCGAGCATCTTCGGATCGTCGCAGTAGATCCAGCGGGCGGTATTGACGTTCACCCCTTCATACATGCAGTCGACCTTGTACTCTTCCTTGAGGCGATGGGCGACCACATCGAACTGCAGGGTACCGACGGCGCCAAGGATCAGGTCGTTGTTGTCCAACGGCATGAATACCTGGGTGGCGCCCTCCTCCGAAAGCTGCTGCAGGCCCTTCTGCAAGGCCTTCATCTTCAGCGGGTCCTTGAGCCTGACCCGCTTGAACAGCTCCGGGGCGAAGTGGGGAATGCCGGTGAATCGCATGTCCTCGCCCTGGGTGAAGGTGTCACCGATCTGGATGGTGCCATGGTTGTGCAGGCCGATGATGTCACCGGGCCAGGCTTCTTCCACGTGGGCACGATCGGAGGCCATGAAGGTCAGGGCGTCGGCGATCTTGACGTCCTTGTTGATGCGCACATGGCGCATCTTCATGTTCTTCTGGTACTTGCCCGAGCACACCCGCAGGAAGGCGATGCGGTCACGGTGATTGGGATCCATGTTGGCCTGGATCTTGAATACGAAGCCGGTGAAGCGCTCGTCCTCGGCCGGCACCTCGCGCACGTCGGTTTCCCGCGCCTGGGGCGGCGGCGCATACTCGACGAAGCCATCGAGCATCTCGCGCACGCCGAAGTTGCCCATGGCGGTACCGAAGTACACCGGCGTCAGCTCGCCACGGCGATAGGCCTCGAGGTCGAAGCTGTGGGAGGCACCGCGCACCAGCTCGACCTCCATGCGCAGCTCCTCGGCCAGATCCTCGCCGAGCACCTCGTCCACCTCGGGGCTATCGAGGCCTTCGATGCGCTTGTCTTCCGGAATCCGGTTGCCCTGCCCCTGGGTGTACAGGTGGATGACGTCATTGTAGAGGTGGTAGACGCCCTTGAACTGACGCCCCATGCCGATCGGCCAGGTCATCGGCGCACACTTGATATTGAGCACCGTCTCGACCTCATCCATCACCTCGATGGGGTCGCGGATGTCGCGGTCCATCTTGTTGACGAAGGTGAGGATCGGCGTGGTGCGCAGGCGGCAGACCTCCATCAGCTTGATGGTGCGGTCCTCGACGCCCTTGGCGCCGTCGATCACCATCAGCGCAGAGTCCACCGCGGTCAGGGTGCGGTAGGTATCCTCGGAGAAGTCCTCGTGGCCCGGCGTATCGAGCAGGTTGACCATGCGACCGCCGTAGGGGAACTGCATCACCGAGGTGGTCACGGAGATACCGCGCTCCTGCTCCATCTTCATCCAGTCCGAGGTGGCGTGGCGATCGTCACGCTTGCTCTTTACCGAACCGGCCAGCTGGATGGCGTTTCCGAACAACAGCATCTTTTCGGTGATGGTGGTCTTGCCCGCGTCCGGGTGGCTGATGATGGCAAAGGTGCGCCGAAGCCCGGTTTCCTGGGCCTGCTTGGGGTTGGACATGGAGACGGTTGCCTGCTTGCTCGTAAAAAAGTGGGGCACGGGGACAGGGCCCCCATGCGCAAGGGCGCCATGATACCGCGACAGGGGCCCTGGCTGCATCTGACTATACTGGCACCATCATCTTCTCTACCCAGGCCCCTCGCGTTTCGTTGCGGCTCTGCGGTTCATTGCGCTTCGCATTAATGCAATAGATCCGCGATCAAGCTGTCATCGACGGCCGCAATGCTAGGCGACTGGCCGCGCCCGCCCCCGTGAAGGGCGACGCGCCACCCCGCCAAGACCACCGGACGCAACGACAAGGAGAGCCCCATGCAACCCACCCGACGCCAGTTTCTTGGACTCGGTCTCAAGGCCGGTGCCGGCCTCGGCCTGATCACCGCCGCCCCCGGCATCGTGCTGGCCGAATCCCGTCGGCCCGTGATCACCTCCGGGGTAATGAGCGGCGACGTCGGCACCGACCGCGCCATCATCTGGTCGCGTGCCGACCGCCCCTCGCGGATGCTGCTGGACATCGCCGACAACGCTGCCTTCAACAACGCCCGTACCCTGCAGGGACCCACCGCCCTGCCGGCCAGCGGGCTGACCGCCAAGCTCGACGTCACCGGCCTGGCCGACCTGCCGGAGGTGTTCTACCGCGTGCGCTTCGCCGCCCTCGGCGACGATCGCGCCGTCAGTGAGCCGGTCATCGGCCGGCTGGTCATGCCGGGACGCTCACGCCGTTCGGTACGTTTCGTGTGGTCCGGCGATACCGTTGGCCAGGGCTGGGGCATCGACGAATCCCGCGGCGGCATGCGCATCTACGACACCATGCTCAAGCAGTCGCCCGACTTCTTCCTGCACTCCGGCGACACCATCTACGCCGATGGCCCGCTCGAAGAAAGCGTGAACCTGGAGGACGGCAGCGTCTGGCGCAACCGCATGACCGACGCCAAGAGCAAGGTGGCCGAGACCCTGGACGAGTATCGCGGCCAGTACCTCTACAACCTGCTGGACGACAACCTCAAGCGCTTCAACGCCGAGGTGCCGATGTACGCCCAGTGGGACGACCACGAGACCGTCAACAACTGGTACCCCGGCGAGATCCTCGATGATCCGCGCTACACCGAGAAGAACGTCTCGCTGCTGGCGGCGCGTGCCCGCCGCGCCTTCCTCGAGTCGATGCCGATCCGTCAGCGCCCCGAGGCCCCCGAGATGATTCGCCGTCGTTTCACCTACGGTCCCGAACTCGAGGTGTTCATGCTCGACATGCGCACCTATCGCGCGGCCAACAGCACCAATACCCAGGGCGCCGACGACCCGGCCTCAAGCCTGATGGGGGCTCGCCAGGTGGACGACTTGATCGCGGCGCTGAAGGCCTCGACGGCCACCTGGAAGATCATCGCCTCCGACATGCCGGTGGGCCTGGTGGTCGCCGACGGCGAGCACTTCGAAGCGGTGGCCAATGGCGAGGGTGGCGCCCCTTCCGGGCGCGAGCACGAGATCGCCCGACTGCTCAAGGCGATCCACGACAACGCCATCGCCAACGTGGTGTGGCTGACCGCCGATGTCCACTACACGGCCGCCCATCACTATGCGCCGGAACGTGCCAGTTTCAAGCAGTTCACGCCCTTCTGGGAATTCGTCAGCGGCCCGCTGCACGCCGGCACCTTCGGCCCCAATACCCTGGACGCCACCTTTGGCCCGGAGGTGGTGTTCCAGAAGGCCCCCGCCGATGGTCGAGCCAACCTGCCGCCCAGCGAAGGCTTTCAGTTCTTCGGCCAGGTGGACCTGGATGGCGACAGCCTGGCGCTCACCGTCACCCTCAAGGACATCGAGGGTAACAGCCTGCACCAGCAGATATTGACGCCTCAGCAGGCCAGCTAATACAGGTATAAGATAGACAGGACAATCCCACCGAATGACCGCCACGAGCGACAGCGCCGCCCACCGGGCGGCGCTGCCTTTTATGCATCGACCACAGCGGCCGGACACGATGGGCCGGCCCCTCTGCCCCACCATCACGGCCTAGCCCTCAGACGTGGTGTGACGTGATGTCCGTGAGGCCAGCGCGGCCTTGAGGTGTTCCAGGTAGCTCAGCAGCACCGGGATCACCGCCAGCACCAGCAGGGTCGAGACACCGAGGCCGAAGGCGATGGTCACCGCCATGGGGATCAGGAACTGGGCCTGCAGCGAGGTCTCGAACAGCAGTGGGGTCAGTCCACCGATGGTCGTCAGAGAGGTCAGGAACATGGCCCTGACCCGCTGCACCACCGCCTCGTTGAGAGCCGCGTCGATATCCCGCCCGGCGTCACGCTCGTGACGATAGAAGGTCACCAGGATGATCGCATTGTTGACCACGATCCCGGACAGCCCGAACAGCCCGAACATCGACAGGATGGTGAGATCCAGCCCCATCACCCAATGGCCCAGCAAAGCCCCCACCAGCGCCAGCGGAATGGTCGCCATCACGATCAGCGGCAGGCTCCAGGAGGCAAATACCCAGGCCAGCACCACATACATCAGGCCCAGCCCGATGATCAGGCCGGTACGCATGTCGGCGAAGGTATCACGCTGGTCCGCCGCCTGGCCCTCGAAGGTGTAGCTCAGGTGGTAGCGCTCGGTCAGCGCCGGCAGCACCTCGGCTTGCAGCGCCTCGACCACCGTGGCGGTGTTGGTCACTTCGGTGTCGAGGTCGGCGCTGACCTCGACGGCCAGACGGCCATCGGCGTGACGCAGCGCCTCGAAGCCCTGGCGGTGATCCAGCGCCATCACCTGGTCCAATGGCACCAGGCGGCCATCGTCCACTCGCACCATCAGCCGCGGCAGGGTCGCCAGGTGCTCACGCTGGTCCTTCGGTAACAGCACCCTCACCTCGATCTCGTCGGCACCGTCCTGATAGGTCTGCACCAGCACGCCATCGAAGGCCGCCCGCAGCTGGCGCCCGAGTTCCCGGGTGGTCAGGCCCAGCGCCTGACCATAGGCGTTGACCGAGTAGATCAGCTGTTCGCGCCCCCAGGGCATGTCGTCCTCGGGCTCCAGCACCCCGGGCAACTGTCCGAGGCTGCGGGTCAGTGATTCCGCCGCCCGCTTCAGCGACTCGGCGGACTCGCCGACCAGGCGCACGTTGACGTCACGCCCCGGTGGCCCGCCGCTGCGCTCGACGATGGACAGGGTGTCGAGTCCCGGGACCTCGGACAGACGCTCTCGCCAGGCACGGATAAACGGCAGGTTGCGCACCGAGCGCCGGTCTGACGGCACCAGCTCGACCATGATCGAGCCGACATTGTCACCGGTCCGTCCGCTGGCGTCGGCGGACAGGGTACCGCCCACGCGCACCACGGCGCTGCGCACCAGATCCCCGCCGAGGGCCTCTTCGGTGTCATCGAGGGCCTTTTGCATGGTGGCCAGATAGTCCTCGACCCTATCTCGAGAGGTGCCGGTGACGAAGCTCAGATTGGCGTAGAGGATATTCGGCTCCGGCGTGGGGAAGAAATTGAACGCCAGACGTCCGCCCGCCAGGAGCCCCACCGTCACCAGCACCAGCGCCAGCGCCGCGCTCAAGGTCAGCGCCCGATGGCGCAAGGTGCTGGCGGAGAAGCGTCGGAAGGGCCCCTGGCGAAAACGATCGAAGCCGCTGTCGAAGGCACCTCGCAGACGCCCCAGCGGCCCCGGGCGGCGCTCGCCGCCGGCGCGAGGTGAGAAGGCGTTGCGCAGGTGGGCCGGCAGCACCACGAAGCACTCCAGCAAGGAGGCTACCAGCACGCAGATCATCACCACCGGAATATCGCGCAGGATGTTGCCGATGATTCCCCCCACCATCAACAGCGGCATGAAGGCCGCCACGGTGGTCAAGGACGACGCCACCACCGGCCACAGCATCCTGCGGGCCGCACCCGCCGAGGCCAGGCGTGCCGCCTCGCCTGCTCGAAAGTGGGCATCGGCGTCCTCGCCGACGACGATGGCGTCATCGACGATCACCCCCAACGCCATGATCAAGGCAAACAGCGAGATCATGTTGACCGAGCCGCCGATGCCCCAAAACACCGCCAGTGCGCCGAGAAAGGCGGTGGGAATACCGATGGCCACCCACAGCGCCACCCGCGCCGGCAGGAACAGATACAACAGCGCCAGTACCAGCACCAGGCCGCCCAGGCCATTGTTGATCAGCAGACCGATGCGATCGGCGATCAGCTGCCAGGTCTCGTCGTGGACCTCCAGCGTGATGCTCTCCGGCAGCTCCGCGCGGGTTTGCTCCAGCCAGCCATTGAGCACCTCGGCGGCGGCCAGTGAGTTGCCGCTCTCCGAGCGCTGCAGCATCAGCTCCACCGCCGGCTGTCCATGGTGGAGCACCTCCACCTGTCGCGGACGGTTCTCCTGGCGGATCACCGCGATGTCACCGAGCGCCAGACGCACCCGCTGGCCCCCGCGCACCGCTATATCGGCGAACTCCTCGGCGCTGCGGCGCTGTTCCACCGCGCGCAGCTCGCGCTCGCCGTCCTGACTGCCAAGCAGCCCCGCGGGCAGGTCCAGCGACAGTCCCTCGATGCGCTCGGCGATCTCCGGCAGGCTCAGGTCCAGCTCGCCAAGCCGCTCCACCGGCACCTCCACGCTGATCTGCTGCTCCGGCAGCCCGACCAGCTCGACCCGATCGATCCCGGCCGACAACAGCTCGTCCTCGAAGCGACGGGCCAGCCGACGCAGCGCCTCGCGATCGACGTCACCGGACAGTATCAGGCGGGCCACCGGCTCGAAGTTCTGGGCCCGCGAAACGCGCGGCTCCTCGGCGTCCCCGGGCAGATTGGTGAAGCCATCGACCTGCTCGCGCACATCATCCAGCGCTAGCACCGGGTCGGTACCCTCGTAGAACTCCAGGGTAATGCTCGACACCCCCTGGGCCGAAGTCGAGGTCATCCGCGTCAGGCCATCGAGATTGCGCAGGCGCTGCTCCAGCGGGATGGTGATGCCCTGCTCCACGTCTTCCGCCGAGGCGCCGCTGTAGACGGTCTGCACCGAGACGATGTCCAGCGCAAAATCGGGGAAGAACTGAATGTTCATCCGCGACAGGCCCAGGGCGCCGCCGATCAGCATCACCAGCATTACCAGGTTGGCCGCGACCCGGTGGCGGACAAAGAAGCCGATCGGGCCTCTGGGGGCATTCGGTTGGGTATCTTCGCTCACGGGCCGGCCTCCGCCCGCACATCGTCGCCCGCGGACGGTGAGCTCACGGGCTCACCAGACCTCTGGCCAGCCGGCGCCTGGGTTGCGCTGATATCGGCGGGCCCGCTGCCCCGGGACAGGTCCACCACCCGCAGTCCTTCGATGGCGTTGGGCAGATGGGTGATGGCCAGGCGCTGGCCGTCGGCCAGACCCTCACCGCTGACGATCACCCAGGAGCCCCCGTCAGGCCCGCTGGTCTCGCCGTGACGCCTGACCTCAATCGGCCGCAGGCGCCCCTGTTCGATGACGTAGATCCGATCGGCACCGTACAGGGCGCTGAAGGGTATCGCCGCACTGTCGGCCACCTCGGGACGGGCCAGCGACAGCGATACCAGCGAACCAGGCCGCAGACGGGCCGGTGAGGACACCACCTCGAGGATGGCCTCGGTGCCGGCGGGGTCCCCCTGGCCCGACAGTGCCCTCAGCCGATAGCGCCCGCCCTCGTCGTCGACGGCCTCAGGGCGAGCGCCATCGGCCAGGCTCGACACCAGTTCGGACTGCACGCCCCTGGGCACCCGGGCACGTACCTCGAGACCATCGAGCGGGATCAGATCGAGCAGGGCGTCACCCTCGCGCACCCGGTCGCCCGGCGCGACTTCCACAGCGGTGACGATACCGGCAAAAGGCGCTTCGGCCCGGGCCCTTCGCGCATCGCGACGGGCTTCGGCCAGCGACGCCTCGGCCTGGCGCCGCTGGGCCTCGAGACTGGTCAGCCTGGCGGGGTGCCCGTCGAGTTCGCCCTGGCGACTGACCAGCGTCACCTGGGCTCGGGCGATTTCGTTCTCGTCGGCGTCAAGCTCGGCCCGGGAGGCCAGATTACGCCGCACCAGCGAGCGCATACGCTCGAGCTGACTGCGGGCGTTGTCGAGCAGCGACTGTTCCCGAGCCAGCGCCTGTCGATCGCTCTCGAAGCGAATCTTTTCCGCCTCGATCTCGGCCTCCAGCCGTGCCACCTCCGCCTCGGCCCGCGTCACCACCGGCACCACGTCTTCCTCGGCCAGGGCTACCAGCAGGTCGCCCTCTTCGACCCGGTCACCATCACGTACCGGGCGCTGCCCGACGTGGCCATCCAGCGACGCCACCAGCCTCAGGCGATCCGGCGCCAGCACCTCGCCGTAGAGCGCCAGGGTCGGTGCGTGGCGGCCCAGCGACAGCGTCATGGCGGCGACCGGCCACTCGCGCTCTTCCACCGTTACCGGAGGCGGCGCCGGCCGCGTCACCTTCAACAGCCAGAACCCACCCACGCCGATCGCCAGAACCAAGATCGGTAGCAGTCGCTTCAGCATTCCATCCATTCCCTTGTTCAGACCGCGCCCTTTGCCGATGAAGCGCTGTGTCAACGCATGCCGATAAAGCCACTTGGTAGTGTGCTCAAGCCGACAGTCACGTCGAAGACACCACCTGGCGTCTTCGCTGCACAGGCTCCTGCCACTGTTGCCCAGCCGAGGGCACGACGCAATCGCTCGCCGCCAACGACTTTATCCCTGGTGCGCATGCCCCTGGGAGCGGAGCCACCGATCCGGGCGCCGTGCCTGTAGCGCGCGCCCCACGACGGCCGGGCCTGCGATGCGCTATCATGCCGCCACTTATCGAGGGAGAGATCATGCCTGCCGCCCTTCCATTGCCACTGTCGACGCCCAACCGCAATCTGATCCGCCTGACCTTTGTACGCGGCATCACCTGGACCGGCTTCCTGGTCGCCATCATCGTCGGCATCGAGCTCCTGGACTTCGCCCTCGATGTTCCTGCGGTGATCGCGGTGATCGTCGCCATGGGCCTGATCAATATCGCCACCTGGTGGCGCCTGGGCCGGCCCAGGGATGTCAGCCATCACGAGTACCTGATCCACCTGCTGCTGGACGTGGCCGGGCTGACCCTGCTGTTCTACTTTACCGGCGGTGCTACCAACCCCTTCATCACCTACTATCTGGTGCCGGTGACCATCGCCGCCGCCACCCTGCCCTGGCGTCACGCCTGGATCCTGGCACTCACCGCCATGGCCGCCTACAGCGCCCTGATGGTGGTCTACCATCCGGTGCCACAGCTGGGCTCCCACTACGCCTCCAGCGTCAACCTTCACGTGCTGGGCATGTGGCTCAACTTCTTCCTGTCGGCAGGGCTGGTGACCTTCTTCATCTACAAGATGGCCCACGCCCTGCGCCATCGCGACCAGACCCTGGCTCGGACTCGCGAGGCGGCGCTACGCTCGGAGCAGGTCCTGGCGGTGGCGACCCAGGCCGCCGGCACCGCCCACGAACTCGGCACGCCGCTGTCGACCATGGCGGTAGTGCTGTCCGAACTCAAGAACGAACACCACGACGACCCCAGGCTGGTGGAAGATATCGACCTTTTGCGCCAGCAGGTTGACACCTGCAAGGCGCGCCTGCGCAACCTGGTCGAAAGCGCCGACCTCCGGCGCAAGGACGAGCCGGAGACCCGCGACGCCCAGAGCTGGCTCGATGGCGTGATCGACCGCTGGCTGGTGCTGCGCCCGGACGTTACCCATCGCCTTGAGGTCGCACGCCGACGCGGCCAGCCATCGATCGCAGTGGATACCACCCTGGACCAGGCGCTAACCAACCTGCTGAACAACGCCGCCGACGCCCAGCCAGACGATATCGAGATCCAGCTCGACTGGACCGCCGACAAGGTGATCATCGATATCCGCGATCATGGGCCAGGCATCCCCATGTCGATCGCCGACCAGCTCGGCGAGACCTTCGTGTCGACCAAGAGCAAGGGACTGGGAATCGGCCTGTTCCTGACCCATGCCACCATCAATCGCTTCGGCGGGGGCGTCAGTCTGTATAATCATCACGACGGCGGCACCCTGACCGAGGTCACCCTGCCCCGCGTCGGCTGAGTCTCCATTCACGAGGACATCATGCAAGACACCGCACACCGGCTACTGATCATCGATGACGATGAGGTCTTTTGCCACGTACTCGAACGCGCCATGCAGCGCCGCGGCCACGAGGTCGAGGTGGCCCATGACGCCACCCAGGCGCTGGAACTGGCGCGTCGCCACCAGCCTGAGGTCGCCACCCTGGACCTCAAGCTTGACCAGGACTCGGGGTTGAAGCTGTTGCCCGAACTGCTGGAGGTGGTTCCCGACTGCCGCATCGTGGTGCTGACCGGCTACTCCAGCATCGCCACGGCGGTGGAGGCGATCAAGCTCGGCGCGGTCAACTACCTGTGCAAGCCAGTGGACGCCGACGAGGTACTCAGCGCCCTGGAACAGCGTGAGGGAAATCCCGAAACCGAGGTGGCAGACAACCCGCCGTCCATCAACCGCCTGACCTGGGAGCATATCCAGAAGGTGCTGCAGGAACACGACGGCAACATCTCGGCCACCGCCAGGGCGCTCGGCATGCACCGTCGCACCCTGCAGCGCAAGCTGCAGAAGCGTCCTGTCCGGCGTTGATGACACCATCGTACGCTGCCGGTGACAGCCTCCCCCCGATACAGCGGACACTCGATACAAAAGAGACGCAGCCCAGGGGCTGCGTCTCTTGTTTGAGCTCAACACGCTAGGCGCTGTCCAACGTCGGGTGTCTCTCCGTCCTTCTCTACCGTCCTTCTCTGCGCCAGGCGCCTCTAGATCAGAGGTCTTTGCGCCCGTGCATTTTACCCCCAGACTCTCTACACGAAGGGCCAAGCGCCAGAGGGTCT
Source organism: Halomonas sp. EF61 (assembly GCF_040147045.1). NCBI lineage: Bacteria > Pseudomonadati > Pseudomonadota > Gammaproteobacteria > Oceanospirillales > Halomonadaceae > Halomonas > Halomonas sp. EF61. The sequence goes on from NZ_JAMSHM010000003.1 coordinate 702,568, forward strand.
GCAACGGAGGCTCTGCAACGGAGGGTCTGAAACAGAGGCTCTGCAACAAAGGGTCCGCAACAGAAGGCGCTGCAACAGCGTGCTTTACTGGGCGGTCCAGCCCAGATCGATATTCCAGCTGGCGCCGGTGACTGCACCGGCCGCATCCGAGGCAAGATACCCGACCAGGCTCGCCACCTCGGAGGGGTCGATCAAGCGCTTCACGGCGGCATTCTTGAGCATGATCTGCTCGATCACCTCCTGCTCCTCCATCCCATGGAGTCTGGCCTGGTCGGCGATCTGATTGTCCACCAGTGGCGTCTTGACGTAGGCCGGACACAGGGCGTTGGCGGTGATGCCCTGGGCGCCGCCTTCCAGCGCAGCCGTCTTGGTCAGCCCGATCATGCCATGCTTGGCGCTGATGTAGGCGGCCTTGCCGGGCGAGGCCACCTGGGCATGGACCGAGGCGATATTGACGATGCGCCCCCAACCATTCTCGCGCATCGACGGCCAGGCCGCCTGGGTCAGCAGGAAGGGCGCGGTCAGCATCAGATCGATGATCTGACGCCATTTTTCCTGGGGGAACTCCTCGATGGGAGCGACGTGCTGGATGCCGGCGTTGTTGACCAGAATATCCAGCCGCCCGAAACGCCTCAGGGCTTCATCGACGGCGCCGCGACAGGCCTCGGCCTGGGTCAGATCGGCCTCGTGGAAGACCGCACCCTCGGCCTCGGCCACCTCCCGTCCGGCCGGGTTGAAGTCGACCGCCAGGACTTGATGCCCCTGAGCACGCAGATGGGCGACGACCGCCGCACCGATGCCGCTGCTGGTGCCGGTCACCAGGGCAACTCTGGGAGTGGAATGATCGCTCACTATGGCTCTCCTCTGGGTCTGGAACACATCACCCGTCGAACGGGTGGCGTCTCTGATGACGATGCCTGCCAATGCCTACATCAGCATCCCAGCATATGCCAGTGCTGCATTGCAGCGCCAGCCGGACAAAGGTCTCGATCGCTCACTCGGGGGCCGTCATCACCTTGTCCATCAGCCGCTGTGCCAAGCGACAGGATTCCTGGCCACAGGCAGACGACAGTACATGGTCGGCAGACCTGCCTGAAACTCAATATGTATATTTAGCTGAGCACAACATATATGCAGCCGTGCGCTGCTATTGATCCACATCATATCAACGCATAAGTATTTGTTGACCTGACAACATCGGGACAACACGATCCCCCCACGACCCTTGTCGCATGCAGGAGATACCTCTTTTATTTCCACGGTGGGGAAGTTGTCTTTCAAGAGTATAAAATTTGCGCGTAAACCATAAACAGGGAGCGGGATATGGACAGAATGTATTTACGCCACACCCCTTCCATTAAATATTCTGACCCTACCGACAACACAAACCTTTTATCAAACAACACTTACCAACACTGTCCAAGGAAATCATCAATTCCATCCAACCAGACGAGAACACATTCGCCATGTTGATAGCGATGCAAAAAATAGATCAGGAAATCGATAGAATGACTGGATACCTGATTCTTATTGCAATGATCATCCTATTCCTGCTGATCACTTTTGGAGCAGTTTACCGACTTTTCTTCAATACAATCAACTATCCATTTGGACTCGTTGATTTGCTCACAATCTGTGTCGTGCTTCCAGGAGCAACAATGGCTCATCGACGGGGGTGCTATTTCGCCCTTACATACATCGCGAACACGCTCCCCGATAGTGCAAGGAACAAGATCATGATTCTCGCTCAATTAGCGACAATGAAGATCATGATCATACTAACCTACCTTTTCCATGAAAACCTTCAGCTTGCAAACATAGAACACATATTTCATGAGGGAAATCTCCGCACCTTGGGCCAGATAATGCTACCTATCATGTTTATGATGATGAGCTACACCTCCTTGATTGCATTTTCACGAGCATGGTTTACCACACCACCAACTGAGGCGATCACTCAATGACCCCCTTGAGTCTGGTGTTTGCTGTCCTGGCAGAACTTCTAGTGCTTGGAGTTCCCGTCATCTTCGTGATAGGAATAGTGGGCGTTGGTCTAATCGAGACGCAAGACCTCCCTTATAAACTAGTCACTTTTCAGTTCTTGCACAATATGCAGAGTCTGCAGTTGGAAGCCATCCCTTTACTCATCGTAACCGGAGATCTCATCACTCATGGAAGAGTCAGTGCCAGCTTGAAGAGTCTCACCTTTGGCGTCTTCGGCATCGTGAAAGACGCTACCCCTCTGTCGCAGACGGTTTCAGACACGACATCCGAACCAGACACTGCAAGTAGTCATGGGCCTGTCACGCAATTGTTATCAGGCACGTCAAACAACCTTGGCCACGCACCGCAATACCGAACCAATAGAGCTGTCCCGACAATTGTGAGTGCATTTACAGCGCTATCGGTTCTTGCTGCCGTTTTTATATCAGTCTCTTACATGCTAGCCAGTGACGTGTATCCAAAGCTGGTTCCAGCAATACTCGTGCTATCCGCTATTCTGACCATCATCTGTACATATCAGAACACTCATTCACGCTCATACCATGATGGAAACCTCCGTTCGCCCTCTTTTCTGTTTTCAGTATTTTCTGCCATATGGGATCTAGCGATACCCTTGATTGTGATTGGTGGGGTAAGCTCCTACATATTCCGTTTTTCGGAAGCAGCGATGCTGGCTGTCATCCATGCTTTACTCGGAGCATTATTTATCCATAGAACCTTAGCGCTACGCGACATACGCAGAATCTTGATTCAATCATCAATAACCTCATCTGTGATAATAGTAACAATTGGATTTTCCGGATTACTCAACGCGAGTCTTCAGCACTCTGGAATTTCGGACCGCATTATCGAAACAGCGCTTTCCCTTGACAGCACCACCTACTCCACACTACTTATCGTTGCTACTGCGGTGGTGGTGACAGCCTGTTTGACAAGAGCCGTCGCTGCACTGATCATCTTGACACCGCTAGTCTATCCCTTGACCGACCAGCTTGGTATAGACGAATTCCAGCTTGGTTTTTTCATGATTTCCCTGACCAGTATCGGGGCCCTCTTTGCACAGCTCTTGGTCGAACTCTACAAGCGTCCAACAAGCGAACAAGGCACACCATCGCGATGTCACAGCCTTGCATCAGGCTATCTCCTCATAGTCTCTATTTCAATATTTATTGTAGTAAGCTGTACATTGAGCCAATAAATAAAAATATATCAATCAACCATTACCAGGAATTCACTGATAAAAACGATATAAAGTCACGACCAAGACAGCACTTTTATCAATAATGTAACAAAGCCACCCACAGCCATGCCCCCGGACAGTGACTGCTATCATGTCGACTCACTCGGGGGCCGTCATCACCTTGTCCATCAGCCGCTGTGCCAGGCGACAGGCCTCGCCCATGTCGTCGACATCGCCAAGGTCGTTCAATAGCAGGCAGCGCCACAATATGTCCCCGGCCATGATTTCCGGCTCCAGCTCGAATTCCCCCCTTGGCAGCTCCAGCACCTGAGGCCCAGCCGTGTCCGTATCGCACGCCTCGGCGGATTCCCGCACCAGCGCCAGCGACAGGTCGCAGGGCGTCAGCCAGGCGCCAACCAGCCATCCAGGCCGGCCAGGACAGGGCGCAAAACACAAGGCATCCACCGCAAGCCGGGGGTGAAACTCCGGACGCGCCTTGAACGCTCGCAGGTGACGATCACTGAATTCCCTGGCAAGACGTTCCAGCCGCCGGTACTGCTCCATCGATAACGCAGACATCACACCTTCCTGTCACTGTTGAACCCTTGATACCCCGTTACTGTCCTCGACACCCACAGGCACGCGCCGAACGGGAATGTTAGACTTCAGCCAAAATCCCTCCCCCTGCAAGGAGTCGCCCATGACCCTCGAGGAACGTCTGGAAGCCACCATCGACATCGCCACGGCGGCTGGCAAGATGATCCGCGATGCCCGCGAAGGTGACGACCTCAAGCATCACTTCAAGGAAGGCCAGGAGCTGGTCACCGATACCGACGTGGCGGTGGACACCATGATCACCGAACGCCTGGAATCGGCCTTCCCCGGCGAGGACCGCCTCAGCGAGGAGCTGGCCCCCGACAAGGATGCCGTGGAAGAAGATGGCGCCCTGTGGGTGGTCGATCCCATCGATGGTACCGTCAATTTTGCCCACGGACTTTTCCATGTGGCGGTGTCCATCGCCTACGTCAAGGATGGCGTCACCCAATTGGGCGTGGTCCATGCCCCCTTCCTCGGCGAGACCTTCACCGCGATACGCGACAAGGGTGCCTGGCGCAATGGACAGTCGATCAGCGCAAGCCAGAGCGAGTCCCTCGAGCAGAGCCTGGTCGGTACCGGCTTTCCGTACCGGCGTGATAGCCGACTGCCTCTGATGCGACGCCTTGGCGCGGTGCTTCACCACTGTCGCGATGTGCGTCGCAACGGCGCCGCCGCCCTGGATCTGTGCGATGTCGCCTGTGGCCGCCTGGACGCCTACTACGAAACCGTCTCTCCCTGGGATTTCGCCGCAGGCTGGCTGATCGCCCGAGAGGCCGGCGCCCGCACCGGGCACCTGTATCCCTGCCCGGAGGGCCTGCCCGAGGACCTTTACGGCGAGAACCTGCTGGTCAGCGCCCCGGCGATCTTCGACGAACTCGGAGAGCTGCTGCGCCAGGCCGACGCAGGGGAATTGCGCGATATCGGTATCGGTTGAGCGCCGACTTTTCGCCATGTCGATAGCCGTGTTCGATCGAACGGCATTCAGCAACGCTATTGGCCTTCCGCGACGCAATCCGTCACAATGCGCGCCATCCACTTACTCATTGACCGTCCCGCTGCATGGCATCGGACAGGTCGCTGATTCAACACTACCCACTGCATCAACGATGCGAGGAGCTTTCATGATTGTTGTCATCTTCGGTCGCCCCGGCTGCCCCTTCTGCGTACGCGCCAAGGAGCTCGCCAACTCTCTGAGCGACGCCGGTCGCATCGAGGGCTACCGCTACGTGGACATTCACGAAGAAGGCATCACCAAGGCCGATATGGAAAAGACCATCGGCAAGCCGGTCACCACCGTGCCGCAGATCTTCGTCGACCAGACCCACGTGGGCGGCTTCACCGAGTTCGACCAGTACGTTCGCGACAATGAGCTGATGCCTGCCTGAACCGACGGCACAGCCGGTAACAAGACGGGAAGCCCACACGGGCTTCCCGTTTTCTTGCTGAAGACCCCACGAGACGTGCGCCTGGTCATGCCACCTGCCCTGCCCATCCTGGCCAACAGACCTTGCCCTCATCCGTCTGGCCGCCGAAACCGTTGAACGTTCGCCCGTCGTTGAAAGATCGTCCCTCCTTCCTGCCTATACTCACAGAACAGGCTTCCTGGCAGGCAAGGATCGGCAATGACAGAGCAGCAGCGCTTCGTTCAGCAATTGTGGCTGGACTACGTCCATCAGCACCCTGACATCGGTGCGCTGCGCCTGTGGCCGGTGGATGCGCCGGTCGAGTGCTTCACGCTGGTCACCGTGAGCCAGTCCCCCTGGAGCCTGGCCTCCCTGTTGCCGGATCTTGAACGGCACGGCTACCGCCCTCTATATCGCTACGCCCTGCCCGACCGTGGCCTGCTCGCCTGCCTGTTCGCCGGCCGTGAAGAAGGGCCGAGACTGAACATCGTCGAGCTGCAGACCACCCGTCTGTCGCGACAGCCTCGCGATACTCTGCTGAAGCTGGTCGCCACCGGCAACGCAGAACGAACCCCATTGCTTGGCGCCAACCGCCCCTGGTCGATGCCTGACTGGGACAGCTACCAGCAGCTTCATCGCGCCCATCCACTGGCCGGCTGGCTGGCGGTCATGGGCCCCCGGGTGCATCACGTCGCCTTCGATTGCCACAGACTCGACCGAAGCCTGGTCGAGCTGGACCAGGCACTCCAGCAACATGGCCTGCACGCCGGACAGAACGAGGATCTGGCGCTCCCCCTGTCGGCGATGGTCGAACACCGCTTCTACCCGACCTGTTCTCGGCGTCTGGCGTTCGCCCTGGGAGATGAACATCGGGTGCAGCTCGGCGGCCTGCTGCTCTTGGAAAAACAGGCCAGTGCGGGCCAGCAGCGCACCGCCGACGTGATGCTGCCACCCCACAGCCGCTGCGAAATCACCTGACGCCGGGCGTCAGCCGGCGGCGTCGGCTGTGTGCTCTTCTTCACCCTCCAGGTCCAGCTCAAGCTGCTGGGGCTCGTAGCGGGGGTCGATCTCGGCGAAGTGCGGAGTCTCCATCACCGGCTGAGCGACAAAGGGCTCCTGCTCGACCGACTTGCCCCGCTCACCGTGGAGCCTGACCATCACGAACATGGCCAGGGCAAACGCCGCCATGCCAAGAAACAGCCATAGTCCGTCGGGACCCGCCGCCTGCATCACCAGCGAGGCACTGAAAGGCCCGATGACCGAGCCGATGCCGTACCAGATCATCAGCTTGGCATTGGCAGCGACCACCTCCTCGGGTTCGAGCCAGTCATTGGTATGGGCCAGACTGAGCGAGTACAGGGTGTGTAGCATGGCAGTGTGGCCGCAGGCGATCGCCAGCAGCAGCCAGAAGCTGGCACCGGCCGCCGCCGAGATCAGAGCACCGGTGACGGTCATCACGATCGCCATCCACAGAATGACGCGACGCCGGTCGAGACGATCCGAAACCCGTCCCAGCCCCCACTGGGCGACCAGCGCCACCAGAGTCGTAACCGCCATGAACTTGGCGGTCTGGGCGGTGGTCAGGCCGATTTCCTGACCGTAGTACGGAGTCATGGCGAAGAACGCCTGCACCATCAGGCCGCCGGTAAAGGCACCGACCAGGCCCACCGGCGCCCGCCGATACAGGGTCGACAGACGAATCTTGCGCGGCGTCACGTCGTGGTGACGACTGGGCCCCTGTATGCGATGAATCGACAACGGGACCAGCGACAGCGCAAACAGCATCCCCACCACCGAGAACAGTACCGGGCCGCCCGGGTCGGCCAGGTTGAGCATCCACTGGCCGCCGGCCAGCGAGGTGGTCGAAATCACCATGTACCAGCCCAGCACGCGACCGCGATTATCGTTGCTGGACTCCCCCGACACCCAGGACTCCATGACCATCAACAGGCCCGCCGTGGCACCACCCCCGATCAGCCGCCAGACCAGCCAGGCCCAGGGATTGATCCACAGTCCATGAAGCATGGCGGTGACCGCCAGCGACGCCGCACAGGCGGCGAACACGCGAATATGGCCGACACTGCGAATGCGCTTCTCAAGCCAGTAGCTTCCGGCCACGAACCCCAGCGAGAAGCTCGACATCAGAAGCCCCGCCATCTGGGAGGGGAAGCCCTCCAGCGACATGCGGACCCCGAGCAGGGTCATGATCAGACCGTGACCCAGCAGGAAGCTGATCTCACACAGGAACAGAACCGGGAGAGTGGCAGGGAGTGCGCGCAACACAGACCTCCGTGGCGATGGCGAATGGCCGGCCGAGAGCCCGTCTCGACCAGTGACCTGGGCGCCGCATTGTACCTGCCAGGGCTCGAGTCTCCATCCCTCCCACGAGGTTCATCCACAGATTCTGTGGATAAAGCTGTGCATCAAGGCGTTTGAACCGTCCAAAAGCCCGATCACTGCGGCACCGGACTCAAGATGGTCATAAATTCGGCAACCACGACAGGGTCTCGCAAACGCCAGCGGGCCGGCGTAAGCCGGGCCGCTGCGAGGGTGCCAAAACCTTGTTCTCGCTCAAGGTATCAGCCAGCAGAACATGCTGGCTCGGCAAGGGTGACGCTCGTCAAAGGGCGTTTTGGTCAGTCGAAGACCATTTCCGGAACGTCATCCGGCACGATCAGCTTGCCGGCGGTCTTTTCCTTGATCTCCTCGACACTGACGCCCGGTGCCCGCTCCTTGAGGATAAAGGCGCCGTTGTCGATCTCCAGATAGGCCAGATCGGTCAGCACACGATTGATGCAGCCGGCACCGGTCAGCGGCAGGCTGCAGGACTCCAGCAGCTTGGAGGTGCCGTCCTTGGAGGCGTGGGTCATGGTGCAGATGATGTTTTCGGCACCCGCCACCAGATCCATGGCTCCGCCCATGCCCTTGATCAGCTTGCCCGGGATCATCCAGGAAGCGATGTTGCCGTTCTGGTCAACCTCGAAGGCGCCCAGCACCGTCAGGTCGACGTGACCGCCGCGAATCATCGCGAAGGACTCCGCCGAGGAAAAGATCGCCGACCCCGGACGCGCGGTGACGGTCTGCTTGCCTGCGTTGATCATGTCCGGATCGACCTCTTCCTCGGTGGGGTAACGCCCCATGCCGAGCAGACCGTTCTCGGACTGCAGCATCACGTCCATGCCTTCCGGAATATAGTTTGCCACCAGGGTCGGAATGCCGATGCCCAGGTTCACGTAGAAGCCGTCTTCGAGTTCGCGCGCGACACGCTGCGCCATCTGTTCACGAGTGAGTGCCATCTTGATGCCTCTTTGCTGTTCTTTGGAGAAGTCGTTGCGTCAGGGCGATGCGCCTGATCAGCCCTGGTGTACGGTGCGCTTCTCGATACGCTTCTCGAAGGTGCCCTGGATCAGGCGGTCGACGTAGATACCGGGCGTGTGGATCTCGGCCGGATCCAGCTCGCCCGGCTCGACGATCTCTTCGACCTCGACCACCGTGATCTTGCCGGCGGTGGCGACCATGGGATTGAAGTTCTGGGCGGTCTTGCGATAGACCACATTGCCGTAGCGATCGGCCTTCCAGCCCTTGACGATGGCGAAGTCACCGACGATGGCCTCTTCGAGGATATAGTGGCGACCGTTGAACTCGCGCACTTCCTTGCCCTCACCGATGGGGGTGCCATAGCCGGTCGCCGTGTAGAAGGCGGGAATACCGGCACCGCCGGCGCGCATCTTCTCGGCCAGGGTCCCCTGCGGGGTCAGCTGCACATTGATCTCGCCGTCGAGCATCTGACGCTCGAACAGGGCGTTCTCGCCCACGTAGGAGGCCAGGATCTTGCTGATCTGACGATCCTCCAGCAGCACCCCGAGGCCAAAGCCATCGACGCCACAGTTGTTGGAGACCACCGTGAGGTCCTTGACCCCGCGACGCTTGATCTCGGCGATCAGGTTCTCCGGAATGCCGCAGAGACCGAAGCCTCCGGCCAGCACCGTCATACCGCTCTCGATGCCGTCCATCGCCTCTTCATAGGAATACACGCGCTTGTCGAATCCGGCCATGTGGGGCGCCTCGTCTGTCGATGAAAGTGAAAGGAGAGGTGGCGAACCGGCACCGTTCCGGTGCCCCGCCCTGCCTCAAGGTAGCACTGAAGGCAGTGTTGCTCGCCCCCATATATTTGTTAAGTTTGTTTTCTTTATTGATTATTTATATCTTTAAATAAATTTGACCTTGGTAGCATGTCGTGACCGTCAAGCAACTGCGTGCCTTTCTGGCGGTGGCCAGAACCCTGAGCTTCACCCAGGCCTGTGAACAGCTCCACCTCTCCCAGCCGGCGCTGAGCCTGGCGATCAAGGGTCTCGAGGACAGCCTAGGCGGTAGACTGCTGATCCGCACGACCCGAAGCGTCCGCCTGACCCCCGAAGGTGAGTCCCTGGTGCCGCTGGCCAAACGCTTGCTGGTGGAATGGGACAACACCGAGGACGCCCTGCGCCAACGCTTCACCCTGCAACTTGGACGGCTCTCCCTGGCCGCCATGCCGGCCTTTGCCGGCAATCTGCTGGCCCCGGCGCTGGGGGTGTTTCACCGCCAGCACCCGCGTATCAACGTCACCGTACATGACGTGGTCAACGAGCAGGTGATCGACATGGTGCGCCAGCGCCAGGTGGAGATGGGCATCGCCTTCGAGCCGGAGGCTACCGGCAGCCTGCACTTCACTCCGCTGTTTCACGACCGCTTCGTGGCCGTGCTGCCCCCACGCTCGCCTCTGGTACAGCATTCAAGCCTCGACTGGGAAAGCCTGATGAGCTGGGACTTCGTGGCGCTGCAGCGGCCTTCCATGGTACGCCGCCTGCTGGAGCAGCAGCTCGGTGCCCGACACGGGGCCCTCAAGGTAGCCTTCGAGACCCATCAGCTCGCCAGCGTCGGACGCATGGTGGCCAATGGCCTGGGCGTCAGCGCCGTGCCCTCGCTGTGCCTGCGTCAGATGCAGGAGGCCGGCGCGGTCTGCCGCCCACTCAAGGATCCCGTCATCGAGCGCGCCGTGGGGGTGGTCACCTGGAACCCCCACGAGCTGTCGGTGGCCGCCCGCGCCATGCTCCAGGTACTGGTCGACAATATCGAGACACCGACCCTCTCAGAAGCATGACGCTGACATGGCCGTGGACCCTCGCACTGGGCAGCCGGCACCGGATCCATTAGGATTGGCGGGCCTGCCTCGCCCACTGTCACGGCCAGGCGACACCCGCTCTATCTGCTGTTGCGAGGTTATCCAAGGAATGTCGACCCTCAAGGGCCTGATCAGCGTTCTGCTGCTGGTTGGCAACACGCTATTCTGGACCATCCCGTTGGTGATCCTGACCCTGCTCAAGGTGGTCACCCCCGGGCGACGCTGGCAGCGGCGCGTGCTGGCCGGGCTCAACGCCATCGCCCTCAACTGGATCGGTTTCAACCTGTGGTGGATGCGTCACTGGATCAAGCCCGACCTTCGCATGTCGGTGCCCGAGGGGCTGAGCCCGGACGCCTGGTACCTGGTGCTGTCCAACCATCGGAGCTGGACCGACATCTTCCTGCTGATGATGGCGTTTCATCGCAAGATCCCGATGCCACGCTTCTTTCTCAAGCAGCAGCTTATCTGGATCCCGGTAGTAGGCATGGCCTGGTGGGCACTGGAGTTTCCCTTCATGCGCCGCTACAGCAAGGAGCGCCTGGCCGCCAACCCACGCTTGGCCGAACGCGATCGCAAGGCCACCGAGCGCATGTGCAAGCGTGCCCGCGACGTTCCCATTGCCATCATCAACTTTGTCGAAGGGACCCGTTTCACCCCGGCCAAGCGCGAGGCCAGGCAAAGCCCCTTTCGCCATCTGTTGCGCCCCAAGGCCGGCGGCATCGCCCAGGTACTGAACCTGCTCGGCGATCGTCTCGACGCCATCATCGACCTCACCATCGACTACCAGTCGAGCCAACCCAGCTTCTGGCGCTTCCTGTGCGGCCAGGAGAAGGCCATTCGCCTTGATGCACGCCGCCTCGACGTGGCGCCGTGGATGCTGGAGGGGCGCTATCACGACGACCCGCACTACAAGGAACGCTTCCACTCATGGCTCAACGCCCTGTGGCAGAACAAGGACGCCTCACTCGACTCGCACCGCTGGTGATCGCCCTGCTGCTGGCCGGCTGCGCCGGTCAGGGGGCATCCCCGACGTCATCGCAACGCAGCGCCAGCGTCGCCGGCAGCAGCATTGCCGGCGACTGGATCAGCGTGCAGCGCGGCGACACCCTCGGCTCCATCGCCCGCCGCGCCGGCGTACCGCTATTGCGGCTGCAGCGCTTCAATCCGGGTGTCGACGCCCGCCACCTGGCCGTGGGTCAGCGCCTGCTGGTGCCCTCTCATCAGGAGCGGGCGCCGTCCGGCGGCCCCTATCGCTATCAGATCCGCCCCGGCGACACCTATAGCGCCGTTGCCAGGCGCTTCGGCACCACCGCTCAGCGCATCCAGAGTGCCAATCCTGGCGTCCGCGCCACCGACCTCAAGGTCGGCCAGGTGATCCAGGTGCCGCTGGCCAGCCGATCGGTCGCCAGCAGCTCAGGCACGTCCAGCAGCTCAGGCACGTCCAGCCCCTCTCGCTCCGCTTCGTTGCCGGATCCCGGTCCGGTCGCCTCAAACGCTCGTGGCTGGCCCTGGCCGCTGGACGACTATCGGGTGGTTCGCCGTTACGGCAAGGACAGCCGCGGCAGCCTGCAGCCGATGCTGCTGGCCACCGACGAGGGCGCCCGGGCCAAGGCCGTTGCCGATGGCCAGGTGCGGTTCGCCGACGGCATGCGGCAACTGGGCCAGGTGGTGATCGTGCACCACGCCGATAACCTGCAGAGTGTCTACGCGCTATGTGACGACCTGCTGGTCAAGCAGGGAGAACAGGTCAGCCGCGGCACCCCACTATGCGTGGTCGGCAAGCATGCCTCGACCGGCCGCCACGATCTGCTGTTCGACATGCGCCATGGCGGCAAGCCCATCGACCCGGACACCATCCTTCGCTGAGCGCTGCGGGCCGAGTCGACGCAAGCGCAATGCGCTTGTCCGTCGCCCGGCCCCATCGACACCGTAACAGCCTGTTCATATCGCTGACCTAGAGATGTCATGCTGGAGCATCACTCTGTCTCGGGAGCGGGCCATACGGGGCCCGACCGGTACGAGGAATTCCATGCGCATCTGTCTGGTCAGCGAAACCTGGTCTCCTGATATCAATGGGGTCGCCCATACGCTGGGGCGCATCAGCCAGGAACTGCGTGCTCTTGGCGTGACGCTGCAGCTGGTCCGGCCGGCCCCCGTCGACGGCTCCACCGAACCCGCCACCGGGATGGCCCACGAACTTCGCGTACGCGGCATGTCGATGCCGCGCTACAAGGAAGTGCGTATCGGCTGGGCCTCCGCCAGTCGTTTGCGCAGGCTATGGCGCGACAATCGTCCCGACGTCATCTATGTAGCGACCGAAGGCCCCTTGGGCTGGTCAGCCCTGCGCGCGGCAGAAAAGCTGGACATTCCCGTGGTCAGCGGCTGGCACACCAACTTCGATCACTACTGCCAGGACTATGGTCTGCCGTGGCTGGCGCCACTGGTACGCAATCGCCTGCGTCATTTTCACAATCGCTGTGCGGCGACCCTGGTACCGACCCATCAGCAAGCCCGGGAGCTGACGCAAAGAGGCTTCGAGCGCGTCAGCGTCATGGCACGTGGCATCGAAGGCGATCGTTTCACCCCCGCCAAGCGTAGTCAGCAACTGCGCGACAGCTGGGGTGTCGGCCAGCACCAGCCGGTGGCGCTTTACGTGGGCCGACTGGCGCCGGAGAAGAACCTGGAGCTGTTGCGCGACACCTTTCTCGACATGCTCGAGGCGCGCCCCGACATGCGCCTGGTGGTGGTGGGCGACGGCCCCGGCCGGGCATCGCTGGAAAAGGCCCTGCCGGACGCCATCTTTACCGGCTTCATCGATTCCGCCGAGATGCAGATCCACTACGCCAGCGCCGACATCTTCGTCTTTCCCTCGCTGTCAGAGACCTGGGGCAACGTCATTCTCGAAGCCATGGCCAGCGGCCTGGCGGTCGTAGCCTTCCGCCACGCGGCCGGCGCCGAGTTGATCACCACCGACAAGGATGGTGTCAGTGTCGCCGCCGGTGACAACGCCGAATTCCGCCAACAGGCGACAGCGCTATGCCAGCAGCAGGCACGCTACGCCCGCCTGGGCCGCGCCGCCCGGGAACGCGCCCTGGCCTACCGCTGGCCGTCCATCGCCCAGACCTTCCTCGACGCCCATCACCAAGCCCTGACGTCGGGGACCGGCCTGTCGGACCCCGCCAAGGCCTAGATCAGGCTGTGGCTCGTTGAACACCCCCGCCGCCAGAGCGAGTGGCGGCGTGGAGGTCACAGGCAGCGGGCCCAAGCACGACACATGACGATACATGACGACAAAAGACGATAGAAGACGACTTACCGCCAGGGAGATGTGACATGCCCACTAAAATCCCGCAGATGTTCGACCGCCTGGATATGCTCGAGTGGCAACTGTGCCAGCGCACCGCCGGCCTCAGCATTCACCGCCCCTGGCTATCCACCTTGAAGATCTCCAGCAAGCTGGGCGACTGGCCGATCTGGGTGGCGCTGATCGTGGCGTTGCCGGCGATCCACGGCCGCGATATCGGTCTGCGCCTGATGCTCGAATACACCGTCACCGCCGTGGTGGCGATCGCGGTGTACAAGCTGCTGAAGACCCGTCTGTGTCGAGAGCGGCCCTTCATCACCTTTGGCGGCAGCATCCAGTGCAACGAACCGGCCAGGGACCGCTACAGCTTCCCCAGCGGCCACACCATGCACGCGGTGATGTTCTGCACCCTGGTCGCGGTACACAGCCCCGCCCTGCTGCCCTGGCTGCTGCCGCTGGCGGGCTTGATCGCCATCTCGCGGGTGGGCCTGGGACTGCACTACTACAGTGACGTCCTTGCCGGCGCGGCGCTCGGCTATGGCATGGCCCTGGCTAGCCTTGGGCTTTCCTCGACCACTCTGCTGATCGCGGCGTCCCACTGACGCCGCCTCGGGGGGCATCACTGCCGCTCGCCCGCCGCTCGCCCGCATCTCCAGAACAAGCGCCACCGCTCCTGATCGGTGGCGCCAGCCAGCCTTCACTGGCATCCTGCTTGAATGCCTCCACATGACCCCAAAGCGCTGCTCGAATTGCTACACGAAGCACCACTCGAAGCGCCACCCCAAACCCTGGTCGAGACCCTGCCGCTTTACTACCTGCCCGGGCTCATAAGCGAGTCCGACGCCAGCGACCTGCAGGATAGGCTGCGCCAGGAACTCGACTGGCAGCAGCCGGAACTGACCCTTTACGGGCGCAGTCATCCCATTCCCCGCCAGCAGGTATGGATGGGCGATCACGCCTATCGTTACTCCGGCAGGGACTTCGCGCCCTGCCCCTGGCATCCGTCGGTGGCGGCCCTGCGTGATCGTCTCAATGACCTCCTCGAACGGTTTTCAGCCGTCGACAAGAGCACGCCGACCTGCGCCTTCAATAGCGTACTGATCAACCGCTATCGCAACGGCGAGGACCGCATGGGCTGGCACTGCGATAACGAAGCGGAACTTGGCGACTGCCCTACCATCGCCTCCATCAGCCTGGGAGCGACCCGTCCCATGCGCTTTCGCTGGAAGGACCGCTCGTCCGCGGCCTTCAACGTCTGGCTCGAAAGCGGCAGCCTGCTATGGATGGGACCAGGCTGCCAGGAACAGCTCGAACACGCCCTGCTGCCGCGCAAGATCCCGGGTGAGCGAATCAACCTGACCTTTCGTCGGCTTATCGTCTGACCTGCAATGCCGGCGCCAGACCCGAGCCGTCTCTTTCTCCAGGGCATAAAAACGGCGCCCTGTGGGCGCCGTTGATCGTTCATCCGATGGCAACTTTAGGTTACCGAAGATAACGGTATAAGGCGTTATCTATCGAGTTGTCAGCCGCGATAGTAACCCGGTGTGATGACCGGCATGCGAGTCACCGTCATCGGCAGACGCTTGCCACGCACCTCGGCGTACACGGTGGTGCCGATCTCGGCGTGATCGAGGCTGACGTAGCCCATGGCCACCGGCTTGCCGACGCTGGGGCCAAAGCCACCGGAGGTCACCTGCCCGAGCAGACGATCGTCCTCGCTGTAGAGCTCGGCACCTTCGCGCACCGGAGCACGCCCCTCGCCCAGCAGGCCGACGCGCTTGCGCTGGTGGTCCTTGACTTCGACCTGGTGCAACACCAGATCAGCCCCCGGGAAGCCACCGGCGCGCTCGCCGCCACGACGACGTGGCTTGCCAATGGCCCAGATCAGCCCCGCCTCCACCGGCGTGGTGGTGGTGTCGATATCGTGGCCGTAGAGACAGAGCCCGGCCTCCAGGCGCAGGGAATCACGCGCCCCCAGGCCGATGGCCTCGACCTCTTCCTCAGCCAGCAGCTTGCGCGCCAGGGCGTCGGTCTGATCCGCCGGCACCGAGATCTCGAAGCCATCCTCGCCGGTATAGCCGCTGCGGCTGATCCACACCGGGATACCGTCGATGTCGAAGCGACCATGCTGCATGAACACCATCTCGCAGGCTGCCGGACACAGGCGCGCCATGACATCGGCGGTCTTCGGCCCCTGCAGCGCCAGCAGGCCGCGATCGACCACCTCGACTTCGTGGTCGGGCAGCCCGCGACGCAGATGGGCGATGTCCTGATCACGACAGGCCGCGTTGACCACCAGGTAAAGGTGGTCACCGGCGTTGACCGTCATCAGGTCATCGAGGATACCGCCGTCTTCGCTGGTAAACAGGCCATAACGCTGCATGCCTTCGGGCAGGCCGACCAGATCCGCCGGCACCAGGGTCTCCAGCGCGGCCAGCGCGTTCTCGCCACGAATCAGGATCTGCGCCATGTGCGAGACGTCGAACAGGCCGCAGGCCGCGCGGGTATGCTCGTGCTCTTTCTTGACCCCCAGCGGATACTGAACGGGCATGTCATAGCCCGCGAACGGGACCATCTTGGCCCCCAGCTCTCGATGCAGGGCATTCAGCGGTGTCGTCTTGAGTTCACTCATGGCGTTTCGTCTCGTGGTTCGTGAAAGAACCCTTGCAACGACAGGAGGTGCCCCTGAGGGCACCTCCCGTGGTCGGCTCAGGCTCAGGACTTGTCGTGATCAAGGGCCTCGCCCGGCAGGATGTCCTTGCCGTCGAAGTAGTCCTTGGTCAGCTTGAACACCACCGGCGACAGCAGCGCCAGGGCGATCAGGTTGGGAATCGCCATCATGGCGTTGAAGGTGTCGGCCATCAGCCAGATGAAGCCAAGCTGGGCCAGCGCACCCACCGGAATGGCCAGCACGAACAGTACCCGGTAGATCATGATGGAGCGGGTACCGAACAGGAACTGGAAGCACTTCTCGCCATAGAAGGACCAGCCGAGGATGGTGGTGAAGGCGAAGATCGCCAGGGCGATCGACACGATGGCCTCACCCCAGCCATTGGGCAGGGCATTGTCGAACGACAGCGCGGTCAGCGAGGCGCCGGCCTCACCGGTCTCCCAGATCGGCGCGGTCAGGATCACCAGGGCGGTGATGGTGCACACCATGATGGTATCGATGAAGGTACCGAGCATGGCGATCAGCCCCTGGCGAACCGGGTTCTTGGTCTGGGCCGCGGCGTGGGCGATCGGCGCGCTGCCAAGACCGGCCTCGTTGGAGAAGATACCCCGAGCGACACCGAACCGGATGGCCGCCATCACGGCTGCGCCGGCGAAACCTCCCATGGCGGCGTGGGGATTGAAGGCGTAGTAGAAGATGTTGCTCAGGGCGCCGCCGATCTGGTCGGCATTGACCGCCAGGGCACTGACACCGGCGATGATGTAGGCGATACCCATGATCGGCACCAGCTTGCCGGCCACCTTGGCGATACGCTTGATACCGCCGAGGATCACCGCACCGGCCAGCACCATGATCACCACACCGGTAATCCAGGGCTCGATGCCGAAGCTCGACTCGAGGGCGTCGGCCACCGAGTTGGACTGCACGGTGTTGCCGATACCGAAGGCGGCCACGGCGCCGAAGAAGGCGAAGGCGCCACCCAGCCACAGCCATTTGCGGCCGAGTCCGTTCTTGATGTAGTACATCGGTCCGCCGATATGGAAACCGGTGTCATCGGTCTCGCGATAGCGCACCGCCAGCACCGCCTCGGCAAACTTGGTCGCCATGCCCACCAGGGCGGTGATCCACATCCAGAACACCGCACCGGGGCCACCCAGGGCGATCGCCGTGGCCACACCGGCGATGTTACCGGTACCGATGGTCGCCGACAGCGCCGTCATCAAGGCGTTGAACGGCGAGATCTCACCTTCATCCTTGCTTTCGGACTTGCTGTCACGCCCGCCCCACATCAGCTTGAACCCCATCCCCAGCTTGCGGATGGGCATGAGCTTGAGACCCAACTGGAGGTAGATACCCACCCCCAGCAACAGGATCAGCATGATCGGTCCCCACACCACCCCATTGATGGCGGAGAAGATATTGTTGAGTGCTTCCACGGAAGTCTCCCTTTTGACTCGGCACTTGTTGTTATGCGCTGTCGACCAGCAGAAAGCCTGTTTACCGTGAATTGTTATCGGAATAACAGGCATATCAGACGAATCGACAGCACGGACCCGCCTACGATAGCGGATATTGTCGCAAGGGCACCAGCAACGCTTGTCCACGCTAACGCCGCATCGCCAGCCGTCGCATGCGTGAACGTCAACCGTGTTTCCTATTGGAAACTTTTGCCACCTTAGCCAAGGCGTTTGGTCTTGGCAAATCCCCCTTTGGTCGCTGAAGGCCCCCGCGCCTCTTCGACGTCTGTAGCATAGTCGCCAACGTCGAATCATGCCGGGTCTCGCCACCAACGCGTCCATCACGTGCCATCCGCCCATCCCCTTCACCTCACCGTGGCTTCAGCCACGGGCGTGGACTGGACGCCAACCGCGAGTCGTTCCACCCTATGTCTTGAGAGTGCGGCGACCACCCCGTTTTTCTCTCATCATGGACTCGCCAAACGCCGAGAATGGCGTTAGCATGCGCGAAACCGGAAAACCTTTTTCGTATAGGAAATCGAGATGAGCTCAATCCCCGCCAACCTGCGCTATGTCGACAGCCACGAATGGATTCAGGACAACGGCGACGGAACCGTCACCATCGGCATCACCGATCACGCTCAGGAAGCCCTAGGTGACGTGGTCTTCGTCGACCTGCCCGAGGTCGGCACCAGCCTCGCCAAGGGCGACGAATTCGGCGTCATCGAGTCGGTCAAGGCCGCCTCTGACCTCTATGCGCCGGTGGACGGCGAGATCGTCGAGGTCAACGAGTCCCTCGAGGACGCTCCGGAGACCGTCAACGAAGCGCCTTACGAGGATGGCTGGATCATGAAGGTGCGCCTCGACGACCAGAGCGCCCTCGACGACCTGCTCGACGCCGACGCCTATCAGGCAGTGGTCGACGCCGAAGGCTGAGCCGGGCCTCTGTGACCCGCGCCACCAGGGGGAGCCACTCTCTCCCCTCGCCGGGGCCATGTGGCCCCGGCCAACGCGCCCGCCACCACGCGAGGCAACCCGTTATTCATCCGGATCTTCGGGGTCCGTCACACTCAAGGTGTTCCATGGCTTTCGATACACGTCGCCTGGCCGAACTGGCCGATCACGATGCCTTTCTCCGTCGTCACAATGGTCCCGATGGGGACGACAGGGCCAAGATGCTGTCGGCCCTGGGTGTCGAAGGCGTGGAGTCCTTGATCGACAAGACGGTGCCCGCCAACATCCGCCTGGGCCGTGAGCTCGATCTGGATCCCCCCAAGGCCGAAGCCGAGGCGCTGGACTACCTGTATCGTCTGGCCCGCCAGAACAAGGTCGCCCGCAGCTACATTGGCCAGGGCTACTACGACACCCACCTGCCGGCGGTCATTCAGCGCAACGTGCTGGAAAACCCGGGCTGGTACACCGCCTACACCCCCTATCAGCCCGAGATCTCCCAGGGCCGTCTGGAAGGCCTGCTGAACTTCCAGCAGATGGTGATGGACCTGACCGGGATGGAATTGGCCAACGCCTCGCTGCTGGATGAAGCCACCGCCGCCGCCGAGGCCATGGCGCTGTGCCGGCGCTCCAACAAGAAGGCCAAGACCAATGCCTTCTTCGTTGCCGACGATGTCTTCCCCCAGACCCTGGACGTGCTCAAGACCCGCGCCTCCTGGTTCGGCTACGAGATCGTCATCGCCCCGGCGGAAGAACTCGCAAGCCATGACGTCTTCGGCGCACTGCTGCAGTACCCCGGCAATGACGGCCGCGTCCACGACCTGGCGCCGCTGATCGCCGAGGCCAAGAAACGCGGCGTGATGACCTGCGTTGCCACCGACCTGATGGCCCTGGTCCTGCTCAAGGAGCCCGGCGCCATGGGCGCCGATATCGTGGTCGGCTCGAGCCAGCGTTTCGGCGTGCCGATGGGCTTCGGTGGCCCCCACGCTGCCTTCTTCGCCACCACCGACAAGCTCAAGCGCTCGATCCCCGGCCGTATCATCGGGGTGTCGAAGGATGCCCGCGGCAACACCGCCCTGCGCATGGCTATGCAGACCCGCGAGCAGCATATCCGTCGCGAGAAGGCCACCTCCAACATCTGCACCGCCCAGGCGCTGCTGGCCAACATCGCCGGCTTCTACGCGGTGTATCACGGCGCCGAGGGCCTGCGCACCATCGCCGGGCGCATCCATCGGCTGACCACCATCCTGGCCACCGGCCTGGCCCAGAAAGGCGTCAGCCTGGCCAACGACAGCTACTTCGACACCCTGCGTCTGACCGGGGTCGATCGCGGCAAGATCCACGGTCGTGCCATGACCCACGAGATCAACCTGCGCTACTTCGACAATGGCGACGTAGGTGTCAGTCTCGACGAGACCACCACCGCCCACGATCTGGACGCACTGTTCGACGTGTTGCTTGGCGAGGAGCACGGCCTTGGCGTGCGCGAACTCGATGACGGCATCCTCGAGTCCCAGGCCAGCGGCATTCCCGCCGCCTGCCGACGCGAGAGCGACTTCCTTGAGCACCCGACCTTCCAGCGCTATCGCAGCGAAACCGAGATGCTGCGCTACCTCAAGCGCCTGGAGAACAAGGACCTGTCGCTGGCCCACGCGATGATTCCGCTGGGCTCCTGCACCATGAAGCTCAACGCCACCACCGAGATGATGCCGATCACCTGGCCGGAGTTCGCCCGCATCCATCCCTTCGCACCGAAGGATCAGGTCGCCGGCTATCGCCAGATGATCGACGAACTGGCGGCCTTCCTGGTGGAGATCACCGGCTACGACCATATCTCGATGCAGCCCAACTCCGGCGCCCAGGGCGAATACGCAGGTCTGCTGGCGATCCGTCGCTACCAGGCGGCCCAGGGCGAGGGCCACCGTGACGTCTGCCTGATCCCCAGCTCGGCCCACGGCACCAACCCGGCCTCCGCTGCCATGTGCAGCATGCGCGTGGTGGTGGTGGAGTGCGACGAGGACGGCAACATCGACCTGGCCGACCTCAAGGCCAAGGCCGAGCAGCACTCACAGGCGCTGTCCGCGATCATGCTCACCTACCCGTCCACCCACGGGGTGTTCGAGGAAGGAGTGCGCGAGGCCTGCGACATCGTCCACGCCAACGGTGGTCAGGTGTACATCGACGGCGCCAACATGAATGCTCAGGTCGGCGTGGCACGTCCGGGTGACTTCGGCGGCGACGTCAGCCACCTCAACCTGCACAAGACCTTCTGTATCCCCCACGGCGGTGGTGGCCCCGGCATGGGCCCGATCGGTGTCAAGGCGCACCTGGCGCCCCATGTGGCCAACCACAGCGTGACCCCGATCGACGGCGTCGAAGAGGACTCCGGCGCGGTGTCCGCGGCGGCCTTCGGCTCGGCCTCGATCCTGCCGATCTCCTGGGCCTACATCAAGATGATGGGCGCACGCGGCCTGCGCGAAGCCACCGAGCTTGCCATCCTCGGCGCCAACTACATTGCCACTCGCCTCGAAGCGCACTATCCAGTGCTCTACAAGGGCCAGAACGGCACCGTGGCCCACGAGTGCATCATCGACATCCGTCCGCTCAAGGCGGCCTCCGGCATCAGCGAGGAAGACATCGCCAAGCGCCTGATGGACTACGGCTTCCACGCCCCCACCATGTCCTTCCCGGTGGCCGGCACCCTGATGATCGAGCCCACCGAGTCGGAGTCGCTCTATGAGCTGGACCGCTTCTGTGACGCCATGATCGGCATCCGCGAGGAGATCGCCCGGGTCGAGAGCGGCGAGTGGAGCCTGGAGGACAACCCTCTGGTGAAGGCCCCGCACACCATGGCCGACCTGATGGACGCGGACTGGAACCGGGGCTACTCCCGCGAGATCGGCGCCTTCCCCTCCGAGGCGGTCAAGGGCGCCAAGTACTGGCCGGCGGTCAACCGGGTCGACAACGTGCTGGGCGATCGTCAGCTGATCTGCTCCTGCCCGAGCATCGACGAATACCGCGACTGAGCGCCCACAACGCTCCTGCGGTGACAGACAACGACGCGGCCCAAGGGCCGCGTCGTTGCGTCTGCTGTCTATCCTTGTTTCGGAGCTTGTCGAAGGCGGGCTTCAGCCGTCCCCCTGGCCATTTCGATGACGATGACGTATCTCGCTGGCCGAGCAATCGAAACGGCGTCGAAAGGCACGGCAGAACTGCGCCTGGTCGCTGAACCCCCAGCGGTAGGCGATCTCACCGATGCTCACCCCTTCCGCCAGATCGCACAGGTCCCGACGTGCGGCCTCGAGCCGCTGCATGCGAATCCAGTCGTTGACCGAGTGGCCGGTCTCGGACAGCAACTTGTGCAGATAGCGCAGCGAAATGCCGCATCCCTCCGCCACCATTGACGGCCCCAGTTCCGGGTCGCCAAGGCGGGCCGAGATAAATCGCTCGATCCGCATCAGGTGGGCGCTTTTCAACTGGGACTGGTCGCTGACCAACACCCGGTCATCCTTCTCCAGCACCAGCGATAGCATCGACAGCGCCTGCTCGAACAGGCGCTGACGCTCATCGCGGGAGCACTCATCGAAGCGACTGGCACAGATCGCCAGAAACTCGACGAAGGCCCGTCCCATGCCAGTGTTCGCCTCGAAGCAGTGCTGAGCGTAGCGCTCGACACCGCGCACCCGATGCTTCATCGAGGCATCCGGCACCTTGAACACCCACATGGCATTGGCCTGCTCGTAGCCGAAGCGATAGGGCAGATCCCCTCGCTCGACCAGAAACTGCCCCGGCTCGCAACGCAGCGAACGTCCACCCTGCTCGAAGAACACCTCGGCACGTTGGGGGATGGTCACCAGGAAAGAACTCTCGGGATCGGCGGCGATCTGCGCCTGGTCGCGGGAATACACTAGACCGTCGGAACTCAGGCGTGACAGCGAGAAATCCCGGTCGTCGGTCTTCCACACCTTGAGATCGCCACGAAACGGCGCGTTTTCGTCGCGATAGCTCAGGCTCAGGGGAAAGTAGGTGTCGGAGATCCAGCGCGACCAGCGCGCCCTGGTATCCTGTGTCGTGACCATGTCACTCATGCCAACCTCCTCGGCACTCGTGCCTCTCGTTATTGTTGTTGCGGTCTGGTGTGGCTGTCTTGTGGCGCAGAACCCGAGATCGATCCTGCCGACCCCGGGAAACCGTCGCCTCAGCCGTCGATCGGGCTGAGCACATAGCTTGCAGTGCTCGACAGGGTCGCCTTCCAACCGGGTGGCAGCACGATATTGGTGGTGGCCTCCTGGATGACCGCTGGCCCTGTCACCTCATGCCGGGGGTCCAGTGCCTCGCCGTCGTAGACCGGCGTGGGCACGGGTTCGCCTTCACCGTCGAACAGCATATCACGGCGACCCAGCAGCGCCGCCTCAAGCTCGCCCCCTCGGGCCTCCAGGGTCGGCATGGTCGGCGGTTCCACCTCACCGATCACCGAGCACTCCAGGTTGACCAGCTCCACCTCGCTGTCCGGCTCGCAGTAGGAATAGAGCGCCTCATGGCGAGCGTGGAAGGCGTCGCGCAGCGCGCGCCAGCCGGCCTCATCGAATTCTCCGCGCTCGCTCTCGACCGTACACTCGTGGATCTGGCCCCGATAGCGGATCTCGAAGCGATAACGGCAGACAATGGCGTTATCCTCGAAGCCATCACGCCTGAGCTCAGCGACGCCTTCATCGCGCAACTCGGCAAGGCGCCGGTTGACCCGCGCGCGGTGCTCCGGGTCGTCATCCAGTGGCAGCACCAGCGAGGTCAGCCGCTCATGCTGGACATTGGAGATGATCTGGCCGAAGGCGCAGAGTCCTGAGGCCACCTTGGGCACCAGCACCTGGCGCACGCCGATCTCCTCGGCCAGGCGCACCAGATGCATGCCGGCCGCGCCACCGGCGCCGATCAGGGTGAAGTCGCGGGGATCGTAACCCTGCTCCACCGATACCCGGCGAATGCCATTGACCATGTTCAGGTTGACCAGGGTGCAGATGCCGAAGGCCGCACGCTCGACGCTGATGCCCAGTGGCTCGGCGATCCTTTCGCGGATCGCCGCCACCGCCGCTTCGCGGTCGAGACGCACGGTACCGCCGAGCACCGCTTCGGGATCGAGGTACCCAAGCACCAGGTTGGCGTCGGTGACGGTGGGTTCGCGCCCGCCCTTGCCGTAGCACACCGGCCCCGGCGAGGCGCCGGCGCTGCGCGGCCCCACCTGCAGCATGCCCTGTTCGTTGAGGTGGGCGATGGAGCCACCGCCGGCCCCCAGGGTCTCGACCTGGATCATCGGCACCCCGATGCGCTGGCGCAGGAAGTCCACATCCTTGCTGTAGTTGGTCTGGCCACCCCGAGTCAGGGTGATGTCGAAGGAGGTGCCGCCCATGTCCACGGTGATGACGTTGTCGACACCGAGCGGCCCGGCCATGTAAAGCCCGGCCTGGGGCGCCGAGGCCGGGCCCGAGTTGATCGCCGCCACGGCCTTCTCGCGCATCACCTTACCCAGCGCCAGCCCGCCGTTGGACTGGAAGTACTGTACCGGCTGGCGAGCGCCCAGTTCCTCGAACAGGGCGTCGATGCGCGAGACATAGCGCTGCATCACCGGGCTCAGATAGGCGTTGACCACGGTGGTCGAGGTGCGGGTGTATTCGCGCACCTGGGGATAGACCTCACTGCCGCAGCAGACGAAGGTGTCAGGCATCAGCTCTCGCACGATGGCCAGGGCGCGCTGCTCGTGGTCGGTGTTGGCCACCGACCACAGAAACGAGATCGCCACCGCGTCCACCCCTTCACGCTTGAACAGCGCCACGGCGTCACGAATCGCCTCCTCGTCCAGCGGCTGACGCTCGCTGCCGTCGGCCAGCATGCGACCGCCGATCGGCCGGCGAAGATAGCGCGGCACCAGCATATGCGCCGGGGGATACTCAGGATCATAGCGATAGCCGTCTTCCTTGTGACCGAGGCGGATCTCCAGGCTGTCTTCATGGCCCTCGGTGCACAGCAGGCCAACCTTGGCGCCCTGACGCTCGATCAGGGCGTTGAGCGCCACCGTGGTGCCGTTGATGCAGAGATCGGCATTGGCCACCACCTCACTGGCGGGACGCCCCAGCGCATCGGCGATCTGGGCAAGGCCTGCGCGGATCGCCTGGGTGCCATCCTCAGGGGTGGAGGGGCTCTTGAACAGGCTGACGCCCTTGCCCCGCTCTGCCAGGATGAAGTCGGTAAAGGTGCCGCCGGCGTCGATACCGAGTCGATAGATTGCGGTCATGGGAATCTCCTAGCGTGTCTGGCGCAGTTGACGGGTGGCGGACTCATCCAGGCGCAGCTGGTCATCGACCACTACCCCGTAGTCCTGACGGGCGCCCTCACGGGACACCAGACCATCGCGGACGTCGCCGGCAACCTCCTGCGGCGGTCGTGTCCAGGGATCACCGAAGCCACCGCCACCAGGATTGACGTTGATGACCCGCTCGCCGGGTTCGATGGTCAACAGCGCATTGCGGTCATAGACCGTCTCGCTGCCGTCTCCGTGCCGATGCACCAGCCGCCCGAGCTTGGGCTCGACCAGGGCATTGCGCGCACCGCCTGCGCCAGCAGTGGCGTACTGTCGTCCCTCGCCGAAGGCCACCGCCGTCATGGCGTGGTCCAGCGGCTCGATTTCCAGCCAGGTCCCGGAACCGCCGCGCCGCTCTCCCGCGCCGCAACTGTCGGTCACCAGACCATAGCGATGAATCAGGATCGGATAGGAGGTCTCGAGCAGCTCGATGTCACCGGACATCAGCGCACCGAAGCAACACAGCGGGCCCCGTGAGTGCCAGCCGTCCATGGTCCGGGTGGCACCGGCGCCGGAGATGATCGACGCCAGCACCATGGTCACGTACTGCTCGTTGCCATGACGTGGGTCGAAACCGGCGATATTGATGCCGCTGGCGTGCCCCCAGGACGCGCTGACCCGCTCGGGCGCCGCCTGCTCGAAGGCCAGGCGTACCGCATCGGTCAAGGTCTCCATGGGCGTGGTGGTGCAGTTGGCGTGGGGTGCCGGCTCGCTGGCGTTGCACAGGGTGCCGGGCGGGCCCATATCGACGCTCAGGCAACGATAGAGCCCCTCGTTGTAGGGTGGCGGCAGCTGGGCAAACATCATCAGCCCCAGCAGCACGCCGGACATCGAGTTGCCCTCGTAGGAATTGATGAAGTAAGGCACCTGAGGGGGGCTGTCGATACGAATGGCCACTTCGTCACCCTCAATCTTCACATGGGCGGTGATCTCGAGATCGCCAAGCCCATGGCCGGAATCCTCCAGCACGGCGGTGCCGCTGTACTCGCCGTCGGCCACCTCGGCGATCAAACTGCGCATCTGGCGGTCCGCCATCGCCTTGAGCTCTGCTATCGCCGCCTTGACGGTGTCCACACCGTAGCGCTCGAGCAGTCGCAGCAGGTGACGCTCGCCGACGCCGCAGGCACCGTATTGGGCATTGAGATCTCCTTCCTGATGCTCACGGGCACGCATGTTGGTCAACAGCAGGTTGATCACGTCTTCGCGACGGCGCCCCTTCTCCCACAGCTTGACCGGGGGAATCCTCAGACCCTCGGCGTAGATCTCCTTGGCGTCGGGGTTGTAGCCCGCCGGGACCGGGCCGCCGATATCCGTCAGGTGGCCCTTGCACACCGTCCAGAACACCAGCTCACCCTCGAAGAACACCGGCTTGTACATGCAGCAGTCGATGATATGACTGCCCTTGTAGGCCGGGTCGTTGTGGTAGACGACGTCTCCGGGCGCGATGTCCTCGCCGTAGAAGCCGGCCACCGCCTTCATGGCGGGAATCAACGAACCCAGATGTATCGGGATGTCCTGGCCCTGCAGGATCATTTCGGGTACGGCATCGAACAGGGCGTTGGAATAGTCATGGGCCAGATTGAAGACGCTGGATCGTCCGGTCTTTTCCAGCGTCAGGGTCATCTCGCGCTGCGCCGTCTCCAGCGCTCCCCGGACGACCGCCAGGGTAATGGGATCCACAGTTGTCATGGTCACTCCGCGCTCTTGTGGTTGTTGGAGTCGAAGCGGTGTGCCGCTCCTCATCGTCATCTTCTCGCCGACGGCCATGCAGGGATTGGCGTTGAAGGAGACAGGAGTTGACGCTGAGTGCACTGGAGGGTGGGCTGGCGGCAAATGCACAGGGTCCGCGCCTGCGGAGGGAAACTCCGAGCGCGGACCTTCGTCGCCTGGGCACCGGGGGCCCTTGTGCAGGTCAATCCCGGGACGGCGACAATCCAGCGACGTCGATGGAACCGCCTGGCAGCAAGCGTGACAGGGTGAAGGCCAGCAGGAAGGTGGCCGGAGCCGAGAAGCTGGCGAGGGTCGGCTGGTGCATCAGCACCACCCCGGCCAGGCAGGCGCCAGCCCAGGCGCCGAGCCCCGCCAACCGGTAGACCGGCTCGTCTTCCTCGACACTGGCAGGTGCAGTGTCACGAGCGGCGCGGGACAGGATATGACTCAGCGCAACTCCGACCCAGGCGACCACAAAGATGCCTTGATAGGCCAAGGCGGTCAGCAGATAGCCGAACACATCGGCCGACATCAGCGCCCAGGCCAGGGCCGCCACCAGTGCCATGGCCAGTCCATAGCACGCCTTGCCCGCGCGCCATTGTCCCAGCAGGCTGGCGAGGTTGGAGGTAGCGAGGAAGTAGTTGGCGGTATTGATGCGGCTCTGGGTCACCCACACCAGCACAAGACCCGCCAGCCCCATCAGCTCCAGCAGGCCCATGACGATGGCCGCCTCGGAGAGCCCTGCCGTGGGCAGGGTGGCGTCCAGCAGGATGCCCACCACGGCGCTGAAGCCGAAGGCCAGCGCGTAGAACGGCAGGCCGAAGGTGATGCGAGCGTGGAAGCGACGATCGCGGTCCTTGCCGAAACGGGCGTAGTCGAAGGTGAACATCATCAGCACCCAGATACCCATGTAGTAGGTGAAGGTGTGCCACCAGCCGAAGGCCGGGGCGCCACCTTCAGGCACCCGGGTCAGCCAGCCCTCGGGATAGCCGTATCCATCAATGGCCAGCCACACTGCCGCCAGCATGCCCAGCAGATAGACCGGCAACAGCCAGGCGTTGAAACGGTCCAGGAAGCGCTGGACGCCGGCGCCGATCAGGGCGATGCCGACGATCACCACGACCAGGGTGGTCAGCGCCATCGGCCAGCCACTCTGGTGGCTCAGCGCCAGGGCCATCACGTAGCCTTCGAAGACGGCGTAGTACAGCGCCGTGGCAAAGAAGATCAGGGTCGCCACCAGGGCTCCCAGGCGACCGAAAAGGGTACGGGAAAACTCGGCAACGGTGAGACCGGTACGCTGGGCGAAACGGCTCAGTACCGCGTTGATGGCGCTGTACACCAGGATGCTCATGACGATCCCGATCAGCGCATTGGCGGTGCCATAGCTTCTGGCCATGGCCGCCGCCACGACCAGATAGAAGATGGCGCTGAGCACAGCCCACCAGGCCATCATCAGGCTTGAGCGGGACATCCGGTCAGCGTCTTCCTGCGCCTCGCTTGGGCGGTGTTCAGTGATGGGGGGACTAGCCATGGTGATTTCCTCTTGTTGTTGTCGGCATCCGGATCGGAACGCGGCGAGCTAGTGCACGTCAGACGCCTGTCGGGCGTCGGCGGGCAACTTGCCCGGCGCGGATCACGGCACTGCCAGACTGAAAGGTCACAAGAGAAAAGGCTTGGCGCTCAGCGCCCCGGCGCTTGCGTCACAGGGCACTGACGGAAAACTGGCGGTTGATACAAGGAGGAAGGACTGACACCTCAGCCCTCGGCCTGGCGCCCCTCGGGGTGGCCGAAGCGCTCCAGATGGCGCTGCTCGCGAAAGGCCTCGAGCAGGTGGTGGTAGCGACTGGGGACCCGCGCCCCGCGTCGGCTGACGAGGTAGAGCGTCTCGTCTATGGGGTGGGTCAGGGTCATCTCGCGCACCTGACGTTGCCAGGGCGAGGTCTCGAGCACCAGGCGCGAGACCACGCTGAAGCCAAGGCCACGGGCCACTGCGTCGAGCACCATGCCCACCTCGTTGGTGAAGCCCTGTCGCGGGAAGTGGCTCATGGAGCTGAAGTCGTCGGGAAAATTGGCTCGCAGCAGGCTACCGGCCTTGTCCAGACCATCGGTATAGCTGATGAAGCCGAGCCCCAGCAGGTCATTGAGGCTGGTGCCGGTAAAGTCCGCCGGCACTACCAGGCTCAAGGGTTCGTCGTGCCACGCCTCACACTCGAGATCCGGGTGACGGGTGACCTCGGTGACGATGCCGAGATCGTGCCGACCGGCCAGCACATCGGCCAGGATCTCCTGATGAAAGGCGAAGCAATAGGATACGGTCAGTCCTGGATGCCGCTGCTGCTGGCCCAGGATAAACGGATAGAGCATCAGCCCGATGCTGCCGGGTGACGCCAGCCGACACTCGCCGCTGTCGAGACTCTCGTCGTCGAGAGAATGACGAAATTGTTCATGCTCGGAAAACAGCTTTACCGCGTAGTCGTAAGCGCGGCGGCCGGCCTCGGTCAGGCGGAAGCGGCGCCCCTGGCGCTCCAGCAGCGTCTTGTCCAGATAACGCTCTAGCTTGCGCACGTGCTGGCTCACCCCCGGCTGGGTCATCTCGAGACGCTGAGCGGTACGGGTGAAGCTGCCGGTCTCTACCAGGGTGATGAAGGTGCGGAAGTACAGGGCATTGAACATGGAGTGACGCCAGGGTGATCCGTCCGGATTGCAGGCCAGCGACAAGCCAGGTCATGGCTGCTGCAAACCAAGGCCAATTGAGGAAATGCCCACGCGGTGAACGAGGCCCTTTCCTTGGGTCGGCATAGTCTACCACTTCAGCACGAAGCCCGCAGCGGTGCGCCCTGACGCCCGGCCGTGGTAGCATCGAGCCATGATCGAGCGTTCATTTCACACCACCTTCGACCAAGAGTTCACCACCATGCATGACCCCATCGCCGCCCGTGCCGACGCCATCCATGATGCCCTGATCGACATGGAGCGTGACGCCAGCGCCGAGGAGCTGTTTCCGCTGGGCTATCTGATTCCCCAGATCCCCCTGGTGGTGGACCAGCTGGACTACGACCCGAGCGAAGTCACCAGTGACGATTTCGACGCCGTCTTCCATGAATGGCTGGACGGCGCCTTTGCCCAGGACGGCATGAGCGACGCGGATCAGAGCGCCGTGCGCGCCCTCTTCAATCAGGCGTGTGCCAAGGCCCCTGCGCCCTGACACCCGCCCAGACAAGGAAGCCTTTTATGCCCGAGACCATTTCCACCACGATCTCCCCCGAGGGCAGCCTCGAGATTCTGTCCCAGCACGAGGTCAATCGTCTGCGCGACAGCTCCCAGACCGGCCTGCACGAGATGCTGCGCCGCTGTACGCTGGCGGTGCTCAATTCCGGCAACCCCATGGATGACGGCCTGGCCCTGCTGGAGACCTACCCCAACTTCGATATCGAGCTATTGCAGCAGGACCGCGGGGTA
This sequence comes from Halomonas sp. EF61, assembly GCF_040147045.1. NCBI lineage: Bacteria > Pseudomonadati > Pseudomonadota > Gammaproteobacteria > Oceanospirillales > Halomonadaceae > Halomonas > Halomonas sp. EF61. Next base: position 732,817 of record NZ_JAMSHM010000003.1, read on the forward strand.
CGTCTGAAGCTGACCGATGCCCCCGCCGAGGCCTTCGTCGACGGCCGCATGATTCGCGGCATCCGCGAACATATCTCCAGCGTGCTGCGCGACATCGTCTACGTCTACAACGAGATCCAGAACCAGTCGCGCTTCGACCTGGCCACCGGCGAGGGCACCACCAACGCGGTGTTCCACATCCTGCGCAAGGCCGGCACGCTCAAGCCTAGCCGGGATCCCAGCCTCGTGGTGTGCTGGGGTGGCCACTCGATCTCCCGTGAGGAGTACGAGTACACCAAGGACGTGGGCTACCACCTGGGGCTTCGCGACCTCGACATCTGCACCGGCTGCGGCCCCGGCGCCATGAAGGGACCGATGAAAGGCGCCAACGTCGCCCACGCCAAGCAGCGCCGCTACCCCGGCCGTTACCTGGGGGTGTCGGAGCCCGGCATCATCGCCGCCGAGGCACCGAATCCCATCGTCAACGAACTGGTGGTAATGCCGGATATCGAGAAGCGCCTGGAAGCCTTCGTGCGCCTGGGCCACGGTATCATCGTCTTCCCCGGCGGGGTCGGCACCGCCGAGGAAATCCTCTACCTGCTCGGCATCCTGCTGCACCCGGACAACGCCGACATGGAGTTTCCGGTGGTGTTCACCGGCCCCGCCAGCGCCGCCGAGTACTTCCAGCGAATCGACGAATTCCTGGTCTACACCCTCGGCGAGTCGGTGCGCGAGCTCTATCAGATCATCATCGATGACCCGACCGAGGTGGCCCGCACCATGCGCGCCAACATCGACAAGGTCACCGAGTATCGTCGCGCCCGCCAGGACGCCTTCTACTACAACTGGCGCCTGACCATCGCGCGTAACTTCCAGGAGCCCTTCGTGCCGACCCACGAAGCCATGGCGTCGCTGGCGCTGAACCGTGAACTGCCCAAGCACGAACTGGCCGCCAATCTGCGCCGCGCCTTCTCCGGCATCGTCGCCGGCAATGTCAAGGAACAGGGCATTCGCGCCATCGAGGCCCACGGCCCCTTCCGCCTGCACGCCGAGGCCGACCTGATGGAGAAGCTCGACGCCCTGCTGACGTCCTTCGTCGCCCAGGGTCGCATGAAACTCGCGGGTGACTATGTCCCCTGCTATACCCTGGGCGGCGCTGTCGCCTGATCGCCCTCATCCGTATCCGCAGCACCATAAAAACACATCGCCCCGAGCCGCAAGGCTCGGGGCGATGTGTTTTCTTACTGAACGTGCAGAGCGCATCGGCGCCAACAAGACCGCCGTCACCAGAGCTCCGCCGTAAGGCTCAATCCCGCTTCGAGAACACCAGCACCACGGCGTGCAGCAACAGTCCTGCGGTCGCACCCTGCGAAAGCACCGCCAGACCAAGCGCCATACCATCGACCAGGGTGCTGTAGATCGCCATTACCACCAGGCCCACGACCATGCAGCCCAACAGGGTGAACAGCATGCGTAGAAAGCGCGAGCGTCCTGCGCCATCGAGCAACCGCCACTGAAACAGGCTGGCCAGGGCCAGTACACCGAGCACGATATAGCCCAGCGTCTCGCGAGTATCGAGACCGGCCATCTGGTAGCGCGGCAGGGTCAGCGCCAGCACCAGCATCAGGCCGACCATCAGGCTCAGGCGAGCTGGGCTCGCGATCGCCCTGGCCATCAGGCCACCTTCAGGTTCTGACGGGCAATCCAGCCCTCGACCCAGGGCAGCGCCTCGTCATCGGCCATGAAGGTCTCCATGGCGTCGATCTCGAGTCGGTCGTCGAGGCGTGTTGCGCCCTGTTCCTCTAGCAGCTGGTCCAGGCGGCGCCCGGCGCCGCAGAAGGTTTCTCCGTAGGAGCTGTCGCCCAGGGCGATCAGGCCATAGCGAAGCTGCCTAAGGCCGGGGCTCTTGTCCTGCAACTCACGCACGAAGCTGACGAAATTACCCGGGAAGTCACCGCTGCCGGTGGTGGACACGCAGAACAGCGCCAGATCGGGTGCGTCGTCGGTGACGTCGGCCAGGGTCGGGTTTTCGAGCACCGAAACCTCGTAGCCCGCGTCCTCGAATAACGGCTTGACCTGTTCGGCTACGTCGAGAGCACCACCGTACATGGTGCCAACCAGTATCTTGAGAGTAGGCATGTGATGGAATTACCTGAAAATTTTGGTCGGATTCTAGCACGTAGGCTGGCGCCTGCGCATCCCTCGGGCGCTGCAAGCCGTGTCTGGACCGGATACCATGGCAGGCCAGTTCACACTCCCCCGCCCACCGCCACCACACAAGCGAGAGCCCCATGCGCGAGACCTTCGAGGCTTGGATCACCCCCATCATGATCGGCGGCCTGATCCTGTTCATGTGCTTTATCATCTGGGACCTGGCGAAGCAGTCCAAGGCTGGCCGCTTCGGCACCCTGATGCTGTTCATCGTGCTTGGCGCCGGCATGCTGGGCTACGTGGCAAAGGTCGTCATTACCTGGTATCTGGAAGGCAAGGGGGTCTAGCACCGCTCCTGGAGACACTTGCACTCGTCGACTCTTCCACCAGAGCCTCGGCCTCCAGGTCGACATCGCCAATGTCCATGGCGTCGTTGTCTTACCGATTCTGCCGTTCTGTTCGTACCGCCGATATCAGGTATCGAACCATTGTTGTATACAGTTTGTCGTCCTACATTGGATACACTAGCGCTGCATAGTGTATTCAGTGACTACAGACGCCCTGACAACAACCACAATGGCTAGGATCATGCAGACACCCCCCACGACACTGTTCGACTTCCACGGCCGGCCCGGCATAGCCCGGGCGCTGCCCATCTCGCTTCAACACGTGCTGGCGATGATCGCCGGTGTCATCACGCCGCCGCTTATCGTCGCCGGCGTGGTCGGCGCCACCCCGGAGGAAAAGCTCCAGCTGATTCAGGTAGCGGTGCTTGCCTCCGGCGTCTGCACCCTCTTCCACCTCTACGGCGTCTGGAAGTTCGGCGCCCGCCTGCCGGCCATCTTCGGTGTCGGCTTCGCCTATGTGCCAACGCTGATCGCCGTCGGCGCCCAGTACGGCATCGAGGGCATCCTGGGCGCCCAATTGATCGGTGGCATCACCATGATGGTGGTGGGCTACTTCATCCAGTTCATCCGCCACCTCTTTCCCCCGGTGGTGGCGGGCACCGTGGTGCTGGTGATCGGACTGTCGCTCTATGACATCGCCATCCGCTACATGGCTGGCAGTGGCAACGTCAACGCCGAAGGCTTCGGTGACCTCGTCAACTGGGGCCTGGGCGTTCTGACGCTGGTCACCGTCCTGGTGGCGTCCCAGTTCGGGCGCGGCGTGGTCAAGCTGTCGGCCATCATCATCGGCATGCTGGTGGGCTATCTGGTCGCCATACCGCTGGGCATGATCGACTTTTCCCCGGTGAACAACGCCCCATGGCTGGCGGTGCCGGAGCTGATGCCGTTCGAGATGGAGTTTCACTCCGCGGCCATCATTTCCATGGTGGTGATCTGCGTGATCAATTCGGTCCAGACGATTGGCGATCTCTCCGCGACCAGCGTGGCGGGGATGAACCGGGAACTGGCGACAAAGGAACTCACCGGCGGCCTGCTCGGCAATGGCCTGACGACCACCTTGAGCACCTTCTTCGGTGCCCTGCCGACCTCCACCTACAGCCAGAACGTCGGTATCGTGGCGATCACCAAGGTCATCAGTCGAAGCGTCTTCATGCTGGCGGGTGTCATCGTGCTGCTGGCCGGGCTCAGCCCCAAGTTTGGCGCGCTGATGACGACCATCCCCTATCCGGTCATCGGTGGCGCCACCATCACCGTGTTCGGGATGATCACGGTGACCGGCATCCAGCTGTTGATCAAGGACGAGATGACCGCCCGCAACATGACCATCGTCGGGCTGTCGCTGGCCCTGAGCCTGGGCATCACCTCGGTGCCGTCGGCGATCGAACAGTTCCCGGAAACGGTCAAGGACGTGGTCACAGGCGCACCCATCGTGATCGCCGCGATCAGCGCCTTCCTGTTGAACCTGCTGTTGCCGCGCAAGACACTGGCCCAGGAGGCTCAGGAAAGGGAGGAAGAAGCCCGACAGACGAATCTCGATCGCCAGAGTACCGAGGAAGGCTGACGCCCGGTACGCCGGTGACCTTGATATCAGCAACGGCCGCAAAGGCTCTGTTGCAAGGCTCCACTACAGCCCCGCCACAAAAAAAAGCGCCGCCCTCTTGGGGCGGCGCTTTTTACGATGACACTTTCCGTCACGACCTTCGGTTACGACACTTCTTCAGGGCGACGCCTTTACGGGCCTGGACCTTTCAAGACGATGCAAGACGACACCATCGTGGAGCGACGCCTGGCGATCGGGCGAGGCCAGCAAAGCCAAGGCTTCACAACCTCTAGGCTTCCTCGGGATGCCCCACCTGGCTTTTCAATTTCTGCCCGGGCCGGAAGGTCACCACACGCCGAGCCGAGATCGGAATCTCTTCTCCCGTCTTGGGGTTTCGCCCAGGCCTTTCACGCTTGTCGCGCAGGTCGAAATTGCCGAATCCCGACAGCTTGACCTGCTCGTTTTCCCGCAGACAGGCGCGAATTTCCTCGAAGAAGGCTTCCACCATGGTCTTCGCCTCCCGCTTTGACAGGCCGAGCTCGGTATGCAGATGCTCGGCCAGTTCTGCCTTGGTCAACGCTCCCATGTTCTTATCCTCATGGTGATGGTCACGCCAACCGTCCGCGCCCGTCAGGGGAAAGCGTCAGGCACGCAGCTCAGCATCGAGTCCCTGCCGAGCCGTTGCCACGATGGCATCGACCAACTGATTGATTTCTTCGTCATTTAGCGTGCGCGAAGGATGCTGCCAGGTCAAGCCCAAGGCCACACTCTTACGACCTTCGGCTACGCCTTTACCCTGATAGACGTCGAAAAGCCCCAGTTCGGTGAGCCATTCACCGGCTTCGGCACGCACGCGGTCGAGCAGCGCCTGCACCGGCTGGTCCTCATCCACCACAAAGGCCAGGTCGCGACGCACCTCGGGATACCGTGACAGCGGCGCAAAGGCAGGGATGCTGCCCTGGCTGAGCGCGTCGAGGCGCACCTCGAACAGCACGGCGTCGGTCTTGAGACCAAGCTTGGCCTTGACCGCCGGGTGCAGGGTGCCGATCCAGCCGGCTTCCTCGCCGCGATGGAGGATGCGCGCGCACTGCCCGGGATGCAGTGACGGGTGCTCGCCCGGCTCGAAACGCCAGGCGTCGGCGCTGCCGGTCACTTCGAACAGACTCTCGAGGTCACCCTTGAGATCGAAGAAGTCGACCTTGTCGCGACCGCCGGCCCAGCCTTCGGGAAGGCGCGAGCCGCAGACGATGGCGCCGAGCATTGGCACCTGCTCCAGTTCATCGAGCTCACCGCGGAAAACGAGGCCGCTCTCGAACAGGCGCACGCGGGTCTGCTGGCGATTGAGATTGTGCTCAAGCGCCCTGACCAGGCCCGGGAACAGGCTCGCCCGCATCACCGACAGATCCGCAGAAATCGGGTTGGCCAACACCGGCGACACCGCTTCAGGCAGCAGCACACGCTGCAGCTCCGGGGCGACGAAACTGTAGGTGATCGCTTCCTGGTAGCCTCGTGCGGTCATTTGACGACGCAACCGCGACAACGGGCTTCTGGCCTCATGGTCTGCCTTGAGAGCCAGACGCACGGCTGGGCGACGCACCGGCAGACGGTTATAGCCGTGAATCCGCGCCACTTCCTCGATCAGGTCTTCCTCGATGGTGACGTCGAAACGCCAGCCCGGCACCTTGACCCGGAAGCCAGCGTCGATGCTTTCCACTGCCATGCCCAGGCGCTCGAGGATCTCGCCGACCTCGGCGTCGTCCAGGCGCTTGGACAGCGCCTTGGCCAGCCGCTCGGTGCGCAGGGTCACCTCACGCTGAGCCGGCAGGTGAGCGTCGGATGCCTGCTCATTGAGCGGCCCGGCTTCGCCGCCGCAGATGGCGATCAGAAGCTCGGTGGCGCGCTCGATGGCACGGCGCGTCAGCTCGGGATCGACGCCGCGCTCGAAACGATGCGAGGCATCGGTGTGAAGCCCGTAGGAGCGCGCTTGCCCAGCCACCGCCAAGGGGGTGAAGAAGGCGCCTTCCAGGAAAATATCGCGGGTGGCCTCGCTGACACCGGAGTGTTCGCCGCCCATCACGCCGGCCAGGGCCAGCGGCCCCTTCTCGTCGGCGATGATCAGGGTGCTCGGGTCGAGACTGACGGTCTGGCCATCGAGCAGCACAAGTTCCTCGCCCTGGCGCGCCAGACGCACGATCACGGCACCCTCGAGGTTGGCACGATCGAAGGCGTGCAGCGGCTGACCCAGTTCCAGCATCACGTAGTTGGTCACGTCCACCGCCGGATCGATGGCGCGCACACCGCTACGGCGCAGACGCTCCACCATCCACATCGGCGTGGGGCGACGGATATCGACGCCCTTGATCAGACGGCCGATATAGCGCGGGCAGCGCTCTGCGTCCTCGACCCGGACCGGAAAGGTTTCGTCGTGACTGGCCGCAACCTCGGAGATCTGCGGCTCGTTCAGGCCAAGACGGTTGAGCACGCCAACCTCGCGGGCCAGACCCTGGACGCTCAGACAGTCGCCGCGGTTCGGCGTCAGATCAACCTCGATGGTGTGGTCATCCAGGCCCAGATAATCGCGCAGGGCGGTGCCCACCGGAGCGTCCTCGGGCAACACCAGGATACCCTCGGAGGTGCCCTCCTCCAGGCCCAGCTCCGAGGCGGAGCAGATCATGCCGCGGGACTCGACGCCCCTGAGCTTGGCCTTCTTGATCTTGAAGTCACCCGGCAACACCGCGCCAACGCGGGCGAAGGGGATGTGCTGACCGGCGGCCACATTGGGCGCGCCACACACCACCTGCACGGTCTCGCCGCTACCGTCGTCGACCTGACAGACGTTGAGCTTGTCGGCATCAGGGTGCGGGGCCTTGTCGACCACCTTGGCCACCACGACGTCGCTGAAGGCCGCCGCCACGGGTTCGACGGCGTCCACCTCGAGCCCCGCCATGGTGATCTGGTCGGCAAGCCCCTGGGTGGAAAGCTGCGGAGATACCCACTCACGCAGCCACTGTTCGGATACTTTCATGAGGACTCCTTGACGTCCTGTTCCTGCATTCGATGTTCTTTATCGAGCCCTCTGGCCCGCAGCGCTCAGTGAAACTGACGAAGAAAGCGCAGATCGTTTTCAAAGAACAGGCGCAGATCGTTGACGCCATAGCGCAGCATGGCCAGGCGCTCGGCACCCATACCGAAGGCGAAACCGGTATAGCGCTCGGGATCGATGCCGCCGTGACGGAAGACTTCCGGGTGGACCATGCCGCAGCCCATCACCTCGAGCCAGCCGGTGTGGGAGCACACACGGCAACCTTCACCGGCGCACATCACGCAGGCGATATCGACCTCGGCGGAGGGCTCGGTGAAGGGGAAGTAGGACGGACGGAAACGTACCGACAGGTCATCGCGCTCGAAGAAGGCATGCAGAAAGTCTTCGATGGTGCCCTTGAGGTCGGCAAAACTGACGTCTTCCTCGATCAGCAGGCCCTCGACCTGATGGAACATCGGGGTATGGGTCAGATCCGAGTCACTGCGGTACACACGACCCGGGCAGACGATGCGGATCGGCGGCTCCTCGGCCTTCATGGTGCGCACCTGGACCGGCGAGGTGTGGGTGCGCAGCAGCCGGGTGGCGTCGAAATAGAAGGTGTCGGCCATGCCTCGCGCCGGATGGTGGGCCGGGATGTTCAGGGCTTCAAAGTTGTGGTGGTCGTCTTCGAGCTCTGGCCCCACCGCCACCTCGTAGCCGATGCGCCGGAACAGGCCTTCGATACGCTCCAGGGTGCGTGTCACCGGATGCAGGCCACCGGTGGGCTGTCCACGTCCCGGCAGGGTCACGTCCAGGCGCTCTGCGGCAAGCTTGGCGTCGAGTTCGGCCTTGGCCAGGGCCTCGCGCCGGGTATCGAGTTCCTTGGCCAGCTCCTGCTTGGCCTGGTTGATGCGCTCACCGGCCGCCGGGCGCTCCTCGGCGGGCAGCTTGCCGAGCCCCTTGAGCAGCGCGGTCAGTTCGCCCTTCTTGCCCAGGTACTTGACGCGAATCTCGTCGAGTGCGGCCATGGAGTCGGCTGACTGGATGGCGTCGCGAGCTTGTTGAACCAGGTCGGGAAGGTGGTCCATACGTTGAGCTCCGATATCGTTGATCGTTCAGTGGTGGAGTGGTCGCGCAATAGTAGAGAGATCGCGATGAAAAAGGGGTCGCCAAAAAAACAGGGGAAGAGCGGCTGCTCTTCCCCTGGGGCGATCATGAACGCTCGTCTCCCCATGGGGAGAGCTCGCTCATCATTCGAACGCGCTTACTGGGCAGCCTTGGCCTTCTCGACGATGGCAGCAAAGGCTGCCTTCTCGTGAACGGCCAGGTCAGCCAGGACCTTGCGGTCGATTTCGATACCGGCCTTCTTCAGACCACCGACGAAGCGGCTGTAGGACAGACCGTGCTGACGGGCACCGGCGTTGATACGCTGGATCCACAGGGCACGGAACTGACGCTTGCGCTGGCGACGGTCGCGGTACGCGTACTGGCCGGCCTTGATGACGGCCTGCTTGGCAACGCGAAAGACGCGCGAACGGGCACCGTAGTAGCCCTTGGCCTGCTTCATGATCTTCTTGTGACGACGACGGGCGACGACACCACGCTTGACACGAGTCATAGCACTCTCCTGACGTTAAAGGGGGTTCACCAAGGGTTTATACGTACGGCAGCATGCGACGCACGAGTGCCTTGTCGGCGTCGTGGATCTGCTGCATGCCGCGCAGCTGACGCTTACGCTTGGTGGACTTCTTGGTCAGAATGTGACTACGGAAGGACTGCTTGTGCTTGAAGCCGTTGGCAGTCTTCTTGAAGCGCTTGGCAGCGCCGCTGTTGCTCTTGATCTTCGGCATGAGAATAACTCCGCTCGAGTTTCTTTAGAAAATCCGGGGCCAATGGCCAGCCTTCACAGGCTGACCAATCGTTGAACCGGCCGTCGGATCACTTCTTCTTGGGGGCAATGATCATGATCATCTGGCGCCCTTCCATCTTGGGGAAGGATTCCACGGTCCCGATTTCCTCGAGATCCGCTGCGATCCGTTCCATCAGCTTGCGGCCGATGTCCTGGTGCGCCATTTCACGCCCGCGGAAACGCAGGGTGACCTTGCCCTTGTCGCCACCTTCGAGGAATCGAATCAGGTTCTTCATCTTGACCTGATAGTCACCCTCGTCGGTGCCAGGACGGAATTTGACTTCCTTGACCTGGATTTGCTTCTGCTTCTTCTTCTGAGCAGCCTTCTGCTTCTTCTGCTCGAAGACGAACTTGCCGTAATCCATGATCTTGCAGACGATCGGATCGGCATTGGAAATCTGTACGAGGTCCATCCCTTCCGCTTCGGCACGCTCAAGGGCGTCGCGGGTATCCACGATGCCAAGCTGTTCGCCGTCGCTGGCGATCAGGCGGACCTGATCTTCGGTGATGCGCTCGTTCATTGGCGGACGCTTGTCCTGGGGGCGTCCTCTGGGGTTGCTTCTCTTGATGGTTCCGTCTCCACTGTAGCTTTGGAAGGTGCGAGAGCTGGGAAGGTGCGTGCCTAGAGCCTCACACGAGGGGGCGGCCCATGCCGCCTACCCGTTAGTACCGCTCGGCCTGAACTCGTTCAATAAAGGCGTCGACGGTCATGGTGCCCAGATTTTCGCCGCTGCGCGTACGCACAGCCACCGAGTCGGCCTCTACTTCCTTATCTCCGACCACCAGGAGATAGGGTACCTTCTGCAACGTATGCTCGCGAATTTTAAAGCCGATCTTCTCGTTCCTCAAGTCCGACTTGACGCGAAGACCGATTTTTTGCAGTCGTGAGGTCAAGGCTTCGGCGTATTCCTTCTGGGCATCGGTGATGATCATCACCACCGCCTGCTCCGGCGCGAGCCACAGCGGCATGGCGCCGGCGTAGTGCTCGATCAGGATGCCGATGAAGCGCTCCATGGAACCGACGATGGCACGGTGCAGCATGACCGGCGGCTTGCGCTCGCCCTCTTCGGTCACGTACTGGGCACCCAGGCGCGTGGGCATCATGAAGTCGACCTGCATGGTGCCGACCTGCCACTCGCGGCCCAGGCAGTCCTTCATGTGATACTCGATCTTGGGACCATAGAAGGCGCCCTCGCCCGGCAGCTCCTGCCACTCGACCCCACAGGCCTCCAGCGCGCCACGCAGGGCGTTCTCGGCACGATCCCAGGTGTCGTCGTCACCGATGCGCTTTTCCGGGCGCAGGGCGATCTTGATCGCGATATCCTCGAAGCCAAAGTCGCTGTAGACCTTGAGCGCCTGGCGATGGAAGCTCGTCACCTCGGGCTGCACCTGCTCTTCGGTACAGAAGATGTGGCCGTCGTCCTGGGTAAAGGCGCGCACTCGCATGATGCCGTGCAGCGCGCCGGACGGCTCATTACGGTGACAGCCGCCGAATTCGCCGAAGCGCACCGGCAGTTCACGGTAGCTGCGTAGGCCGGAGTTGAACACCTGGACGTGGCCCGGGCAGTTCATCGGCTTAAGCGCGTACTCACGCTTCTCGGACTCGGTGAAGAACATGCCATCGGCGTAGTTATCCCAATGGCCGGACTTCTTCCACAGCGACACGTCCATGATCTGGGGGCAGCGAATCTCCTGATAGCCGCCCTCCTTGTAGACGCCGCGCATGTACTGCTCGACGCGCTGCCACAGGGTCCAGCCGTTGGGGTGCCAGAACACCATGCCCGGCGCCTCTTCCTGCATGTGGAAGAGGTCGAGACGACGCGCCAGCTTGCGGTGATCGCGCTTCTCGGCCTCCTCGAGGCGGTGCAGGTAGGCCTTGAGCTGCTTCTTGTCGCCCCAGGCGGTGCCGTAGATGCGGGTCAGCATGGCATTGTCGGCGTTGCCGCGCCAGTAGGCACCGGCCAGCTTGGTCAGCTTGAACGCCTTGAGGTGACGCGTGTTGGGCACGTGGGGCCCACGACACATGTCGGTATATTCCTTGTGGCGGTAGAGGCGAATAGTGTCGCCTTCGGGAATCCCGCGCACGATTTCCTGCTTGTAGGGCTCATCGCGATGCAGGAATTCCAGCATCGCGGCATCACGATCGACGTACTCGCGGACCACGTCGTACTCTTCATCGATCAGCTGCTTCATGCGCTTCTCGATGGTCTCGAGGTCCTCCGGGGTGATCGACTGGCCGAAATCGATGTCGTAATAGAAGCCGTCGGTGATCACCGGGCCGATGGCCATCTTGGCCTCGGGATAGAGCTGCTTGACCGCGTGCCCGATCAGGTGGGCACAGGAATGCCGGATGATCTCCAGGCCTTCCTCGTCACGTGCGGTCAGGATCGCCACCTCGGCGTCCGTCTCGATCAGGTCCGCGGCGTCCACCAATACGCCGTCGATCTTGCCGGCCACGCAGGCCTTGGCAAGTCCCGGGCCGATGCTCTCGGCCAGTTCCATGACGCTAAGGGGGGAATCGAAGGTTCTCTGACTGCCGTCAGGCAGTGTCACGATGGGCATGCAAGCTGTCCTTGTGCGCAGTGGTGATCCATACCAGGGATCACGTGTCGCCAAAATGGATTCGAGGGGTGAAACAGCGACATAGAATATCAGAAATGGCGCCGCCGGCGCCATGCTCTACCCCTGTGGAGGGCGTCGCGACACCTCTGGCGAGCGGGATGGCAAGCCAGGCCACCACCACCCGAAACGCAGCGAGGCGCCCGAAGGCGCCTCGCTGATGTCATCGTGCTCGATCAGGCGATCGAGACGGACTCGGTCAGGACAGACTTACTGCCACTCACCCAGTTCCACACGACGGTTTTCCGCACGACCTGCATCGGTGTCGTTGGTCGCGATGGGCTGCTCTTCACCGTAACCGATGGCACGCATGCGGTTCGGCTGAACACCCTGGCTCGCCAGGAAGCGAGCAACGGAAGCGGCACGCTCCTGAGACAGCTGCTTGTTGTAGCTGTCGGAACCGACGCTGTCAGTGTGACCTTCGATGCGCACGCCGACGTTCGGGTTGGCGCGCAGACGCTCGGCGATGCCGACCAGAACCTGCTCAGCCTGAGCGGTCAGGGTGGCGGAGTCGAACTCGAAGTTCACGTCACGCAGGACCAGGTCCTTCTCGCAACCCAGGGAGTTGACCTGGACACCGGCCGGAGTACCCGGGCACTGGTCCTGGAAGTCCGGCACGCCATCGTTGTCGGAATCCAGCGGGCAACCCACTGCGTCCACGGCGACACCGGCCGGAGTACCCGGGCACTGGTCGTTGGCGTCGTAGACGCCGTCACCGTCGGAATCCTTCGGAGCGTTCATCGGCTCCTTGTTCGGCTCGGCACACAGCAGAGCGCCAGCCACGGTGCCGACGGTCGCGCCGACAGCAGCGCCGGTTTCCTCGTCGTCATCGCTGGTGGTGCCGTAGCCGATACCACCGCCGATCAGACCACCGGCGATACCACACACCATCGGGTGCTGGTACCACGGCTTGGCGTCAGATGCGCTCATGCCGGAGGAGGACTGAGAGGCGGAGCTGGCGCAGCCGGAGAGGCCGACAACCAGTGCAGAACCGAGCAGCAAGCCAGTCGTTGATTTTTTCATGTAAGACTCCTTCTTCTATCTGACACTCAATGCTGAATACGGGTAACCCTGTTCTTCAGCGGGTCCAATGTTGTGCCGATCGAGAAACAGGATAGGTACCCTACTTCCTCATAGGCAAGAAAAGCATGAAATACAGCGCCTAGCCAGTCTATTAGTCGCCAATATCTCAACGTCTTCTGCCAACGGCCCATCGTGCAAGACAATTGCTGCACGACCAATCCCTTGCAGGCGATATCATGACGTATCGCTTCTGTACAATCAAACTAGCACAGGCGATACCCGCCCGTCATTCACTTCATCGAACAGTGTTCGAGATCGCTCAATTGAGAGAGTCGGGGTAACGGGCTTGAAAATCCAGCGCAGCCTGTGCCGCAGCCAGCACATCGTCGCGATTCGCTTCTTCCACGGCCAGTCGCTGCTTGTCTTCAGCGAACCGCTCCTTGGGCGTAAGCTCTTGACGAGCCTGATGTGTGTGCAGATGACGGGTTTGTTCGTAGACCTCGGCAAAGACTCTGAACTCGCGCCGCTCAAGCAGTGCCGGATCGATGATCTCGAACAATACTTTCAACCGCCAGCAGCCTTCGGTCACATCGACCTGACGCTGCAATAGCGCCGACGCAACCAGACCGAGGTTTTCCAGGCCATTTTCCCTGGCACGACGTTCCTCGTCCCGAATCACTCCCTCTCGGCGCCGCACCTCATTCTTCAACGACCAGGCGTACCACGCCAACGCGGCAATGATGACAATGCCAAGCCCGAGCAAGGCATAAGCGAGCATCGTGGACATGCAGCCCCCTGTGCGATGGTCAAAGGGAGCATTCTACACATCTGCCAGAGAGGCTGAACCATCCATCGCGAGAAAGACCGCTGACTACCGTCTGCATTGTTGCCACCTGCCGATGACACTCCCGTGACACCGGACCGTTGAACGAAGGTAGTCGGCCCTCACGGACTCAAGGCTATGCTCAGATAGTGATCCAGCAACAAGGCCAGAAAGACGCCGAGCAGATAGCGAATGGAAAACCAGAAGGCCTGCAAGGGCGCCTGGTCGTCGTGTCCACGCCAGACCCTGAGATTCCACTGCATGAAGCGTAGATTGAGCACACAGACGCTGACCAGATAGAGCCAGCCACTCATGCCGATGGTGAACGGCAGCAAGGTGGCCGCCACCGTCAACCAGCCATACAGCCAGACCTGCAATCTGGCAAAGGCGAGGCCATGGGTCACCGGCAGCATCGGTACGCCGGCCTCGGCGTATTCATCGCGCTTGTAGATCGCCAGCGCCCAGAAGTGCGGCGGCGTCCAGGCAAAGATGATCAACATGAGCAGCAGCGGTTCGGCTCCCACTGTCCCGGTCACGCTGGTCCAGCCCAGCAGTGGCGGCGCGGCACCGGCGACTCCACCGATGACGATATTCTGCGGCGTGGCCCGTTTCAGAAACACCGTGTAGATCAACGCATAACCGACCAGCGACCACAGCGTAAGCCAAGCGGTCAACGGATTGACGGTCAGCGCCAGCAGCGCCACCCCCGAGGAGGACAATGACAGCGCCCAGGCCAGCGCCAGTGGCGTCGACAAGCGACCGGACGCCAGCGGGCGCCGCGAGGTGCGATGCATCCGCGCATCCAGCTTGCGATCCACCACGTGGTTGATCGCCGCCGCCCCTGCGGCGGCCAGTGCAATCCCGATAAGCCCGCACACCATGGCGTTAAGCGCAGCTGGCGATATGGCCCCGGGGATCGCCAGCAACATCCCCACCAGGGCGCATACAAGCATCACCATGACCACTCGCCATTTGCACAACGTCAGCAAGTCACGCCATAGCGGATGGGTCGCTGCACCCATGGCCTGTGCATCACGCATGGAGCCACCCTCCTCTGGTCTGGCGTTGACGTCCCTTCACCGCCTGTCTTGAATGGCGCTGCTTCCACGCTACCAGGGTAAAACTGAAGACCAGCAGTACCGCGCCGGCAGTATGTAGAAGCGCCAGGCCCAGCGGCAGCCACAGCAGCACATTGGCGATACCCAGGGCGACCTGCAAAGCCGTCGCCCCGGCCAGCGTCAGCAGCCAGGGCCGCATTTCACGGCGATGCCAGCGACGGATCACTACCAGCGCCAGCGTCAGCGTCAACGCCAGCGCTCCCAGCCGATGGGCCAGATGGATCGTCGTGCGCGCTTCGGCGTGCAGCGCTCCGTGCAGATAGTTGGGCCCCACCGTCTGGGTAAGGTGGAAGCCCTCACCCCAGTCGGTGTCGGGCACCCACTGACTATTGCAGGTGGGAAACCCCTGACAGGCGATGCCCGCGTAGTTGCTGGAGGTCCAGCCCCCCAGCGCCAGTTGCAGCACCAGCAGCACGGTGGCCACCCCCATCAGCGCCCCCAGTGGTCGGGCAGAGAGCGCCGCCTCGCCCCTGGCGACACGACGCAGGCGCAGATGCAGCCAGATGAACAGCGTCATCACCGTGAGACCACCCAGCAGGTGAAGGGTTACCACCTGGGGCCACAGCTTGAGGGTCACGGTGTAGGCACCGAAGGCCCCCTGCACCATCAAGGCGGCGAACAGCATCAGCATCAGACGCCAGGGAAACCCAGGCTTGCGCCGCCTGGGCCAGGCCAGCACCAGCAGGGCCATCACCATGACCCCGAGAAATCCGGCCAGGTAGCGATGAATCATTTCCATCCAGGCCTTGGATGCCTCCAGCGGCGCATCCGGACTATGCAGCAGAGCGCTGCTTGCATCGGGCACGACCAGCGCTCCATAGCAGCCCGGCCAGTCGGGACAACCCAGCCCCGCATCCAGCAACCGGGTGAAGGCACCGGCCATGATGACCAGGGCGGTGAACAGCGCCCCCACCAGACTCAGGAGCCGCAGCGTCGCCAGGCGTCGATCATTCATGGCGCACCTCCTGGCGGGCGTCTTCGCTGACACCTTGACTGTCGTGCAGACTGACCAGATCAGCAGTACCTGCGGTAGCCTCGGCCTCACCGAGATCTTCCCCCAGGGCAGCAAGCGGTAGCTCGGGGTTGCGCTTGAACAGATGCTCGATGTCGTCCATCACCGCCCGGGTCTCCACCCCGGCAGGATAGGCGACCGCCACCCACCCCTGGGGGTCAAGCAGCCACGCCTGCCCCTGACTGGCCCACTCCGGCGACTCGGTCCAGGTCATCAGCGACTCGCCAGGCAAGGCGGCAGCGTCTCCGCCTACGCGCAACCGACTCAGACGATGGGCGTCCTTGCCCAGCGCCCGGTGCAGGCGCCACCAGCGATCCGCGTCTTCGGCGCAGCTATCGCCGCAATCGTAGGCCAGGGTCCAGGCATGCGCCGCGAGCTCCCCTCCACGATCGCGACTGGCAATGTCTGTGCGCTCAAGAGCCGGCCACCGGGACAGCGGCGGCACATCGGCATCAAGCGCCCCGTGGGCGGTACGATTGTCGGGAATCCCGATACGGAACTCGACCATGCCCCAGGCAAGCGCCATGGGCATCACAAAGATCGCGATCAGTGCGACCAGCTTCAGCCGCTGCCACCCCATCGTCGTCATCCTCGCACCTCCACTCCTTGCGTCGACACGTTCGGTCCTGTCGTGTCCGCTGGGCTATCGGGTATCTGTCGTTCTCGCGCTAGTGTCGTGCTCTCGCGCTAGCCTCTTGTGCTCGCCGATGTCGCTTGTCTTTCGCCCCTTTCCTGTCTTTCGCGGCGTTGTTGTCTTCCGCGGTTTTCTTTCGCAGTCTCGCCATCTCACGGCCTCAGCGTTCTTGCCTGGCGGACATATCAACAATTGACCTTTCAGCGCTCGTGACGCCCGCCGCGCAAAGATCGCGATAGAGTCGTCGACCTCCAAACAGCAGCGCCAGCAGCGCCACCAGCGAAAGCCCCCACCACTGCAGTGCATAGGCCAGATGTCGCTCTGGTGGCATGACGTTAGGCGTCCACCAGTCCTCCAGATGCCCGGGACCCTGGCGCTGATGCAGCCAACCGGCAAAGCTGAACTCCTCGTCCCAGGCTCCGAGTTCGATGCGCTGCAGTCGCGTGCCTTCGAGGTTGTCACCGAACCGCGGCGTACGCCGGCCATCCGCCTGCCAGTCACCGCTCAGCGACACCAGCCCCTTCGGCGTCGCTGCGTGGGGCGCCTGGCGCGACACCCCTGTCTCGAGAAAGCCGCGCTCCACCAGCCACCGCTGTCCCTCGACGTCGACAAAGGGCGTGAGCACCGCCACCCCGAGTCGATTGCCAAGCATCCGATTGTCCAGGTAGAGGGTTTCGTCGGCCTGAAAGACGCCTTCGAGCGACAGGCGGCTGCCGTCCGGCGGCAATGTCCCTGGCATGTTCAAGGTAGGTGCCTCGGCAAGGTTTGCAAGATAGTCGCGCTTGCCGGCGGCGCGCTCCCACTGCCATAGTCCAAGGCCGATACCCAGCGCCATCAGCGCTGCACACAGAAGGCACCAGGCCACCAGCCGACCCGGACCACGCCTTTTCCCCTCACTCGAACGGACTCTCACCATGCTGCTCAAGATCCTGATTCTGATCGTGTTCGTGGCCATGCTGGCCAGTCTCGCGGCCGGGGTCGGCTTCCTGCTCAAGGACGACAGCCACTCACGCCGCCTGCTGGTCTCGCTCAAGATCCGGGTAGCCCTGGCCGCCCTGCTGCTGGCGTTGCTGGCCTATGGCTTCGCCACCGGAACGATCGGCTGAGCGGCCCCCACGCCGCCTGCCTCAGAACACGTAGACAAAGATGAACAGCCCCAGCCAGACCACGTCGACAAAGTGCCAGTACCAGGCCGCCGCCTCGAAACCGAAGTGATTGTCGCCACTGAAATGGCCCTTGCGGATACGCATCAGGATGCTGGCCAGGATGATCGTGCCGATGATGACGTGGAGGCCATGGAAGCCCGTCAGCATGAAGAAGGTCGAGCCGTAGATGCCCGCTTCGAGGGTCAAGCCCAGGTGATGGTAGGCTTCGTAGTACTCGACCCCTTGGATGATGATGAAGAAGGTGCCCAGCAGCACCGTACCGAACAGCCAGTTGTGGGTAGCGCGACGCTCCCCCATCTTCAATGCTTCGTGGGCGACCGTCAGGGTGATGCTCGAAGACACCAGCAGCAGAGTGTTGACCAGCGGCAACTGCCAGGGACTCAGGGTCTCGGTCGGCCCCGAGATGGCGCTGTCCGGTGGGTTCTCCAGCGGCCAGCTGGCGGTGAAGTCGGGCCACAGCAGCGCCGTCACGCCCTTCGCCCCCTCACCATCGAGCCACGGCAGCGCCAGGGTCCGCACGTAGAACAGCGCCCCGAAGAAGGCACCGAAGAACATCACCTCTGAGAAGATGAACCAGCCCATGCCCCAGCGGAAGGAGCGATCCATCTGGGCGTCGTAGAGTCCGGACATGGACTCCTTGATGACATCCCTGAACCACAGCACCATCACCGCCAGGATGCCCACCAGACCCGCCAGCATGATCGGCGACCCCGCCGCCCCGTGCACCAGCCAGGTGCCCCCGCCGACCATCATCACGCCCATGGCCAGGGAACCGAGGATCGGCCACTTGCTGGTCGCGGGTACGTAGTAGCTGCCACCACTCATGCTTCACCTCCTGGATCTTCGCCAGACGCCGGTCGGCGTCCCTTGTCACTGCCCGGTGCGCCGTCGGCCACCGTCGTCACCGCCACGTCCGGCCCCTGGTCCTGCGGGTAGAGCGTGTACACCAGGGTCACGGTCTTGATCTCTTCGGGGAGATCGCGGGTCAGTTGAAACACCAGTGGCGCCTCGAAGCTCTCCCCCGGCGCCAGCCGTTGATTGTCGAAACAGAAACAGGCCAGCTTGCGCAGATGTAACGACGCCGGAGATGGGGTCACGCTGGGCACCGCCCTTGCCACCAGCGCCTGGTCACCCAGATTGCGAAAGGTGAAATACACCTCCGTGCTCTGCCCTGGGTGAACCCGAACCTGGCGACTGTGGGCCTCAAGCTTCCACGGCAGTCCCGCACTGCCACGGGTCACGAACTGCATCGTCACCGTGCGTTCGGTATCGACCTCTTCGTGCACCAGCGTCTGAGCGCTGGTCGAGGTCTTGCCGTTGAGGCCCGTCACCTGGCAGAAGACGTCATACAGCGGGACCAGGGCAAACGCGAAGCCAAACATCCCCGCCAGCACCACAAGAGTCTTCACCACGGTTCGTCGAACCTGGGGACTGCGATCCTCGACGACGTCCGTCATGGCGACACTCCCGACTCAGTGCTCCACCGGCCGATACTGGGGCGGGTGTTCGAAGGTATGCAGAGGCGCCGGGCTCGGCACCGTCCATTCAAGATCCTCGGCGCCATCCCAGGCCTTGCCCGGCGCCTTCTTGCCGCCCCGCACGCACATGATCACGATGACCACGAACAACAGCTGCGAGAAGCCGAACATGAAGGCACCGATACTGGAGAGCATGTTGAAGTCGGCAAACTGCAACGAGTAGTCGGGAATTCTTCGCGGCATGCCGGCAAGCCCGGAAAAATGCATCGGGAAGAAGGTCAGATTGACCCCGATCATCGACAGCCAGAAGTGCCACTGGGACAGCCGCAGGTGCGGGTAGTGGCCGGTCCACTTGGGCAGCCAGTAGTAGACCCCCGCCATGATCGAGAACACCGCGCCGGGCACCAGCACGTAGTGGAAGTGCGCCACCACGAAGTAGGTGTCGTGGTACTGGAAGTCCGCCGGCGAGATCGCCAGCATCAGCCCCGAGAAGCCACCGATGGTGAACAGCACCACAAAGGCGATGGCGAACAGCATCGCCGGCTCGAAGCTGATCGACCCCCGGAACAGGGTGGTGATCCAGTTGAACACCTTCACCCCGGTTGGCACTGCGATCAGCATGGTGCTGTACATGAAGAACAGCTCCGCCACCAACGGTAGCCCCACCACGAACATGTGGTGCGCCCACACCAAAAACGACAGGATGGCGATGGATGCGGTGGCGTAGACCATGGAGGCATAGCCGAACAGCCGCTTGCGGGCGAACGTCGGAATGATCACCGAAACGATGCCGAAGGCCGGCAGGATCATGATGTAGACCTCGGGATGCCCGAAGAACCAGAACAGATGCTGGAACAGCACCGGATCACCACCGCCACCGGCATTGAAGAAGCTGGTGCCAAAGTTGATGTCCATCAGCATCATGGTGACCACCCCGGCCAGCACCGGCATTACCGCGATCAGCAGGAAGGCGGTGATCAACCAGGTCCAGACGAACAGGGTCATGTCCATCAGGCGCATGCCCGGTGCGCGCAGGTTCAGGATGGTGGCGATGATATTGATCGCCCCCAGGATCGAGCTGATACCGGCGATGTGCAGCGACAATATAAAGAAGGTGGTGGACGGCGGCGCGTAGGTGGTGGACAGCGGCGCATAGAAGGTCCAGCCGAAATTCGGCGCCCCACCCGGCATGAACAGCGTACTCAACATCAGGGTAAAGGCGATCGGCAGCAGCCAGAAGCTGAAGTTATTGAGCCTCGGCAACGCCATGTCCGGCGCCCCGATCTGCAGCGGCACCATCCAGTTGGCCAGCCCGACAAAAGCCGGCATCACCGCGCCGAACACCATGATCAGGCCATGCATGGTGGTCATCTGGTTGAAGAACTCGGGCTGCACCAGTTGAAGACCGGGCTGGAACAATTCGGCCCGCACCACCAGCGCGAAGACCCCACCGATCAGAAACATGGTCAAG
Organism: Halomonas sp. EF61; assembly: GCF_040147045.1. Lineage (NCBI taxonomy): Bacteria > Pseudomonadati > Pseudomonadota > Gammaproteobacteria > Oceanospirillales > Halomonadaceae > Halomonas > Halomonas sp. EF61. Next base: position 753,169 of record NZ_JAMSHM010000003.1, read on the forward strand.
GAGAAGATCAGATAAAGGGTACCGATCTCCTTGTGATTGGTGGTCAGTACCCAGCGCATCAGACCGCCTGGGCGATAGTGATGCTCGTCGTGTCCCGCCGAGCTGGCCTCGGAGGCCGACGACTCGAGTCGATGCTTGGGAGGCAGTGACGCCATGGCGAAGATCTCCCCTGTTAGCCGCCTGCCTGACTCTTGGCGGGCGTCGATGGTGCGTTCAACGTGACTCCTGAGAGCCCCCGGTTGCTCGGACTGGCCGTGTACCGACCATCCCTTGTTCGCTATTCCCTTGCTCGTTCATCTCTTGTGCTTGCATTTCCCGACACCTGAACCGCTCTCCAATCGCGATCCCGACAGCCGTTCGTCCGGCTACTCGGACAGCATGTCGGCGATATCGGCCGGCTGGGTCACCTCGCCTGTTTCATTACCCCAGGCGTTGCGTTCGTAGGTGATGACGGCGGCGATCTCCACCGGATTCAGGGTGGTCCGGAAGGCCGGCATGGCGGTACCCGAGACACCATTGACGACGGTATCCAGATGGCGCTCCGGCTCGTCCAGCAGTGCCTGGTTGCCCGCCAGCGCCGGGAAGGCAGGCGGCAGGCCACTACCATCGGCCTGGTGACAGGAGGCGCAGATGGAGCCGTAGACCTGTTCGCCACGCTCCATCAGTTCGTCCATCGTCCATTCGCGATCCACCCCCTGGGCCTCCTGGGCAGCAGCGGCCTTGCGCTCGGCCAACCAGGTATCGAACTGCTCCTGCTCGACCGCCTCGACCACCACCGGCATGAAACCGTGATCCTTGCCGCAGAGCTCCGCGCACTGGCCGCGATAGATGCCGGGCTCGTTGATGCGCACCCAGTTTTCGTTGACGAAGCCTGGCACCGCGTCCTGCTTGACCGCCAGTTCGGGCACCCACCATGAGTGGATGACGTCGTCGGCGGTCAGCAGCAGGCGTACCTTCTTGCCCACCGGCAGCACCAGTGGTTCATCGACTTCGAGTAGATAGTTTTCCCCCTTCTCGCTCTCGCCGGAGATCTGCTCGCGGGGGGTCGCAAGGTTGGAGGTAAAGTCGACATCTTCACCCAGGTAGCTGTAGTGCCAGCGCCATTGCTGGCCGGTCACCATCACATCCAGGTCGGCGTCGGAGGCGTCGTACATCTTCTTGAGCGTGGCGGTAGCCGGCACTGCCATGCCGACCAGAATGAGCAACGGCAGGGCCGTCCAGATCACCTCGACGGTGGTGTGCTCATGGAACTTGGCGGCCTTTGCGCCCTGGGAGTGACGATAGCGGAACAGCGAGTAGAACATGGCGCCGAAGACCACCACGCCAATGATCACGCAGATCCAGAAGATCGTCATGTGCAGCGAATACACCTCACGACTGACGTCCGTCACCCCGACCGGCATGTTCCAGTCGGACGCCTGGAGGTGCCCTCCGAGTCCTGCGAACAGCGTTCCCGCAGTCATCCACACATGCCGCATGCGCATCGATGCCTCCTGGAGCTCGTTGTTATCTTGTTCGCTCGCCAATGGCTCGAGTATAGAAGAGCCTGGTCACTGCCCCGCCTGTAGCGGGCCGAGCCGTCAACGCAAGACGCCACCCTGCCAACGGGTCACTCAACCCGCCGCCAGGGTGGCGATCACGATCAGAATCACGACAAACAGCACCCCCATGAGGATGCCTACGACGATAAAGCTGGACGCCTTGCCGGTGGTGAAGTCTTCCTGACGCCGGGACTCGCGTTGCACGCCAAAAAACGCGGCGAGTACCGACTTGATGGTCTTCCACATCTTGACCTCCGGCCCAATCCCTTCGCTTGACCATAGTTCAGCCGGAGACAATTTGCGTTGCGCATTAGACGAAGGTCAGAGTCCGAATATCGCCACAATCAGCGGCAGCAAAAAGGCGGTGATCAAGCCCGTCAGACCCATGGCAAGACCAGAGAAGGCGCCGGCCATGGCCCCCAGCTTGGCGAACGCCTGGGCCGTACCAAAGCCGTGGGCGGAGAGTCCCATGGTAAAGCCCTGGATCACCGGGTCCTTGATGCCGAGTAGACGAAAGATGAACGGCCCCAGCGCACAGCCGATGGAGCCGGTAATCAACACAAGCCCCGCCGCCAGCGACGGAATACCACCAATCTTCTCCGCCACCCCCATGGCGATGGGCGACGTTACCGAGCGCGGCGCCAACGACAGCACGGTTTCTGGCGCCGCCCCGAACAAAAGCGCAATACCAAGGGTCGAGGCCACCGCGGTCACGATACCCGCGCCACAAGCTACCAACAGCGGCAGCAGTAGCTGACGTACCCGCTCGCGATGGTCATACAGCGGGATGGCCAGCGCCACCGTGGCTGGCCCCAGCAAAAAGTGGATGAACTGGGCGCCCTCGAAGTAGGTGGCGTAGTCGATCCCGGTGACCAGCAGGAAGGAGATGATCAGGGCAATACTCAGGGTTACCGCGTGAAGCAGCGGCGTGCCGCCCAGCCACTTGTTGATGCGCACCGCCAGGGCGAACGCCAACAGCGTGACCAGCAGCGACAACAGCGGATTGCCGGACAGATAGACCCACAGCTCATCGAGTTCGGCCACATCCATTACTGACCTCCCCGGCGAGCAGCCAGCCTTGCCATGACCCAGGCGGTGACCGCCAGGGTCAAGGCCGTGGACAGCACCAGCGTCGCCGCAATGGCGAGCCAGTCATCGGCGATCAGGCGGCCATGCACCATCAACCCGACACCCGCAGGCACAAACAGAAGCGTCAGGTAACGCAGCAGACCTTCCCCTGTCGTACGCAGGCTCTTCGGCACCTTGCCGCGAATCGACAGCCCGATCAGCAGGATCACCATTCCGATCACCGGCCCGGGTATCGGTAACGTCAGCCCCCGCGCGATCAACTCACCAGCGAACTGACACGCCAGCAGTAGACTCATTCCCAGAATCAGCGGCATTCCCTGGTCCTCCTCGTGTCCCATTGCCTACCAATAGTGTGTCAGAGCACGGACAAAGTGGGCAGCGCTGACGCCCGGGGCTGGTCAATTTCCAACCAATTGAAATAAAAGCGCAAAAGGGGCTTTTCATTTTGAAATGAACGCGCTAGTATACGCCTCGTCTTAGGGGGACAGGCCAGACGGTCACACAACCCAAAGGCCAAGTCGGAGCGTGGCGCAGCTTGGTAGCGCGTTGCAATGGGGTTGCAAAGGTCGCAGGTTCGAATCCTGTCGCTCCGACCACTGAATTCAAGAATGACGGTCACCTTGCTCATCAGAGCGGTGGCCGTTTTTCGTCGTTTTCGCCCCCCCTTCTCATCGCATCGAGTTCACACGTGGGCACCGCCTGAACTGACCCCACTCCGCTTTTTACACCGTTATCCACTCCTCTTTTTACTCCGCTATCGACAGCACTACCTCCTGCACTATCCACTCGGCCCGCTTGCTACTTTCACCCTTCTCGCTTTGTCCTCCTCGTGGCGTCGCTACATCGCGCTGTCTGGAGCCGATACCCCTGCGGGACCCAGGCTGCTACCGCGACCTGCGCTCAGTGCCTCTATACCGACAGCCGCCGCATCGAACGGTCACCGTAAAGTGCTGGCGATCGGATACTACCAATGCTATATATTAGCCTGCTCTTATTCGACAAATGGTTGAATTCTCAGGCGTTTCATACCCGACATCTGCCGGCCAACGGATACAAGGCAGCAGACGGGGTAGACCTGCTCGTCTCGAGCAGCCGCCAGGGCGAGCAGGAATGGCCGGCAGGAAATCGACGCACAGCAGTGGCTGCGTCTCACGACACCAATCAGGAACTGACATGAACTACCGACTGATGTTTCAGCTTACGGACTCCCTGAACACCAAGTCCCTAGAGCCACTGTTGCTGAAACCCACGCCACTGGAAATGCCGGAGCACCAGATCGACTCCTTGCAGGAAGTTCCAGCTACCGATGATCTGATCGAGCTTCCCTTCACGGCGGAGGAAGGCGAAAAAACCAGCCTGGTCTTTGTGCAGGGCAGGGTTGTCTCCACCAAGAAGACCTTCACCATCTCTGATGGTGGTGAAAGCGCCAGGTGCCTGGTGACCTGCTTCATCGAACCCAATCGCGTGGTGCAACAGGGCACAGGCGAGCTGATTCTCGAACCCACCATCAACAACATCGAAGAGATGCTCTGATCTGCGATGCAGCAGGCCGTCGGCAGCGCCTGCAGGATTACACGTGCGCCGACGGCCTTTCTTCGACGCCCTGAATGCGCGCAGCCAGGCGAGTCACCATCTCGTTGTAGTCCCTGCGAAGATCACCGGCACAACGTCGCCGACATCACCGGCAGGAAGATGTCGTCAGTGGTGCTCCGGCTGTTCCTGCAACACCAACCATGACCATCAGAGGACGCTTATGCCCAACAAGACCACCGCGGTCGTCCAGTGGATACGGCGTGAGGCTGGGCCGCTGCTGGTTGCCAGCATCTTCCCGCTGCTGCTGATCGTCTACTTTTTCAAGGAAGGCTTCTCGATCAAGGTGCTGGCGCTGTTTCTCGCCCTTCCGCTGGTGGTCTATCTGTCGCTGAGTGTCGCTATCTGGCTGTGGTTCGTGGTCAGAAACCGAGACTCTCGATAAGGACTCCGGGATCGCTGCCGCTCAGCGCGGTCAGGAGGTACTGATCTGCAAGAACGGGAAGCCGGTAGCACGCATTGAAGCACTGAAAGATCAAGGACTTGACCTGGATGCGCTCTACGGTCTGACCAAGGGTCGTATCGAGGCGGAGGCTGGCTGGGATGCTCCGCTTAAAGAGGACGTCATCGAAGCGTTGTTTGATGGAAATCATCCATGAAGCGCTACCTGCTCACTATCGATCTTTAGCTCTGGCCGACTGAATGGCTGCCCGCCGATGGCCTGATAAAGCGCTACGACCCGGAACGCCGCTATATCGCCCCGGTCGATGAACTGTTGCCATCTCGGTAGTACTCGGCAAGACGCCGCCTGGCCGAGGCCGACACTTGCTCACCCCCATCGAACCGCCTCTTCATCACAGACGAAGCCTACCTTGCGATGTTGGCCTATAGATGATGCCCGTCTAAGACCAGACACTGTGGTCATCCGGTGATGGTGATCCCCGCCCCCGCATCCATTAGGCTATGCCGAGACGTCCCGACGATGCCTTGGCGTGTGCTGCTCAAGCTAGCGCCCACACCGCCTCGGGCTGCCACGCCTTCACGCAGTACAGAGAACTCGCCATGACCGATACCACCGCCGCCTCGGGCTTGATCGTCCTGCAGGGCAACCGTATGGAGGATCTGCGTGATCTGACCCTGAAGTGGCTGGGCCGGCGCCCGCTGCATCCGCTGGCGCGCACCCTTTTTCTGGTGCAAAGCAACGGTATCGCCCAGTGGCTCAAGACCTCCATCGCCGAGCGCCAGGGCGAACCGGGCTACGGCGTCTGCCTCGGCACCGACGTTGCCCTGCCCGCGCGCTTTCAGTGGCAGGCCTACCGCGCGGTGATCGAGGCGGTGGAAGGCTCGGGGCAGGTGCCGACCACCTCCCCCTGGGACAAGAGTCGCCTGCGCTGGCACCTGATGAAGCTGCTGCCAGAAGCCCTGGACGACCCACTGTTCGAGCCGCTGGCACGTTACCTGCGCGAAGACGATGAGCAGCGCAAGCGTTACCAGCTGGCCGAGCGCCTGGCTGACCTGTTCGATCAGTACCAGGTCTATCGCGCCGACTGGCTCACCGCCTGGGAGGCCGGCAACGATGTGCTCACCCTGCCCGGTAACCGTGTTACAGAGGTCCCCGATGACCAGCGCTGGCAGCCGGCCCTGTGGCGCAGGATCAGCGACGCCCTGCCTGCCGACCAGCGCCACAGTCACCGCGGCGCCGTGCACCAGCGCTTCAAGCGGTCCGCCGAGCAGCTGACCGGCGAGGTCGAACGGGGCGAGACGGCCTGCCCCCCGGAAATACCGCCGCGTATCGTGGTGTTCGGCATTTCGTCGCTGCCCCAGCAGACCCTGGAGGTGCTGGCCGCCCTGTCCAGCATCAGCGAGGTGGTGCTGTGTCTGCTCAACCCCTGCCAGTTCTACTGGGGCGAGATCATCGAGACCCAGGAGGTCCTGCGCCGCCACGTGCGCCAGCGCCGTCGCCAGGGCATGCCGGCCGAGCTTCACCACTCGCTCGAACACCTGCATCTACACGCCCATCCGCTGCTGGCGGCATGGGGCAAGCAAGGCCGCGACTACCTGCAGCTACTCAGCGAACATGACCACACCGACGTGGAAGCGTTGAGCGCCCTGCTCGACGACTCGGTGGATCTGTTCCTGGCGCCGCCCACCGACACCCTGCTGGGCCAGCTGCAGGACGACATCCTCAACCTGCGCCCGTTGGCGGAGACCCAGGCCGAGTGGCCAGCGCTTGATCCCGAGCAGGACCACTCGATCCGTTTTCACATCTGCCACAGCCCTCAGCGTGAACTGGAGGTTCTGCACGACCAGCTGCTCGAGGCGTTCGCCGAGGATGCGACTCTCGAACCCAGGGACGTGATGGTGATGGTGCCGGACATCAACGACTACGCGCCCTATATCGACGCGGTATTCGGCCAGTTCGCCCCGGGCGAGAAGCGCCACCTGCCCTACCACGTGGCCGACCAGCAGGAACGCCATCGCGAACCCATGCTGGTGGCACTGGAGACCCTGCTGTCGCTGCCGCGTCTGCGTTTTCGCGCCAGCGAGATCCTCGACCTGCTGGACATCCCGGCCATCCGCACGCGCTTTGGCCTTGGCGAGGGGGACCTTTCCACCCTGCAACGCTGGATTCGCGAGGCCAACGTGCGCTGGGGCCTCGATGCCTCCCAGCGAGCCGAACTCGGCCTGCCGGAACACGACGAGCTGCACACCTGGCGCTTCGGCCTGGAGCGCATGCTGATGGGCTACGCCGTGGGCGAGGCCAGCGACGACGGCGAGGACTGGGGCGACATCGTGCCCTACGACGAAGTCGCCGGCCTCGACGCCACCCTCGTGGGACCGCTGTACCGGCTGATCATGACCCTCGACGAGGTTCGTCAGAGCCTGATCGAACCCAAGACCGCCAGCCAATGGGACCATGTTCTGGGAACCATGCTGGAGCGCACCCTGGCCCCCGGCTCCAGTGCCGAAGAGGCATTGCTCGGGCGCATCCAGGCGGCGCTCGAGACCTGGCACGAGGAGATCGACTCGGCCGAGGTCGGCATCCGCCTGCCGCTGGCGGTGGTGCGCGAAAGCTGGCTGTCGCGCATCGACCAGCCCCAGCTGTCCCAGAGCTTCATGATGGGCCGCATCACCTTCGCCACCCTGATGCCCATGCGCGCAATCCCCTTCCGCCACGTCGTGCTGCTGGGCATGAGCGACGGCGCCTACCCGCGCCGCGCCGAGGCCATGGACTTCGACCTGATGGCCATGCGCGGACACTATCGCGCCGGCGACCGCTCCCGGCGTGACGACGACCGCTACCTGTTCCTCGAGGCACTGCTGTCAGCGCGGGACCGACTGACCATCAGCTGGTGCGGACGCAGCCCCCAGGACAACGGCGAGAAGCCGCCCAGCGTGCTGGTCGGGCAGCTGCGCGATCACCTCGGCAAGGGCTGGCGCCTTCCCGACCAACCGCCCCACGATGAGCGCTCGCTGGCCGAAGAGCAGCAGATGACCGAGGCCCTGCTCACCGCCCTGACCACCGAGCACCCGCTGCAGCCCTTCGGCGCCGGCTATTTCCTGGCGGACTCGCCGCTTTATACCTATGCAGACGAGTGGCAGACCTTGCACCAGCGTGATTCACGTCACCCGGACCCGATGGCGGCCACCTCAGCCGATGAGGCGCTGCCGCCCTGGCGCCCCGAAGGCGCCATCGGCCTGTCGCAGCTTTCTGGCCTGCTGCGCGATCCCGTCAGCGCCCTGTTCCAGCAGCGCCTGTCCACCAGCATGCGCGACGAACAGACGCTGAGTGACGACGACGAACCCTTCGCCTTCGCCGGCCTTGCCAGATGGCAGCAGCGCGAGGCCCTGGTGCAGCCGCTTGGCCAGCGTCTGGCCCACGACCGCGCCTGCGACCCCGCCCTGTTGATCGAACGCCAGGTCCAGCGCCAGCAACGCGCCGGCCACTACCCGCCGCCACCGGTGGGCCCGGTGATCCGCCGCCAGTTGCTGGAACGAATCCCCGACGCCCTCGACCACTACCGCGAGCTGCTCGTGCGCTACCCGCGCTCGTTGGAGCGGGCGCCGCAGCTTCGCCACGACAGTCGCCTTCCCTTGCCCGACTCGAGTGAGACCCTGGTACTGGAAGACGCCCTGTCCCACCTGCACGCGACCGACTCTGCCCCCTCCTCCGGGGCCAGCGACGAGGGCGATGCGGGTGCGGGTGAGGTCGCCCGCATCGTGCTGTTGACCAGCCAGATCCACCAGGGCGAGCATTTTCACTGGAGCCAGATCCTGCGCCACTGGCCGGCGCACCTGGCGCTGCAATGCCTCTACCCGAATTCGCCGAGCCATCTGGTCTCACCCAGCGGCGTGCTGGAGATCCCCGGCATGCCCCGCGAACAGGCCGCAAGACGCCTGGATGCGCTGATGCGGCGCTGGCTTGCCGCCATGCAGGTCGCCACGCCTTGCCACCCCGACATCGCCTTTGCTCTGCTCGAGGAATACCCCGTGGCAGAGGATGCAGCCTGGCCACCGGCAGACGCCCAGACGTCAGCCACGCTGCGCAAGGCCTGGGAGCAGGCCTGGGAAAAACTGCCGGAGCGAAGCCCGCTGCTGCTGCGTGAATTTCCAAGCCTCGACGAGCTGATCGGCGCCGAGGGCTTTGCCGAGGCCTGTCGCGAGCTCTACGCCGACCTGCATGGCTGGATCAGCACCGCGCGCAGCGCTCGCAAGGGTTCAGACAAGGGCTCTGACAAAGCATCGGGCAAGAGTAACGCCACCACCGGGAAGGAATCCGCATGAGCCTGCCGTCCGACCTTTTCTCCACCGACGACCAGCCGCCTTCCCCGGACAACGCCGGCCAGACACCGCTGCCATTGGCGCTGCCGCTGCAGGGCAGCCAGTTGATCGAGGCCAGCGCCGGCACCGGCAAGACCTTCACCATCGCGCTGCTCTACGTGCGTCTGGTGCTGGGCCACGGCCAGCCGGACAACCCGGCGAGTCGACGTGACAATGGCTTCAGCCAGCCGCTGGTGCCGCCGGATATCCTGGTGGTGACCTTTACCGAGGCCGCAAGCCAGGAGCTGCGCGATCGTATCCGGGCGCGCCTGGTCCAGGCCGCCGAGGCCTTTCGCGCCGGCGACAGGGATGGCGGCTCGACCACGGCCGCGGACGACGGCCTCGCCGAACGCGACCCGCTATTGGCCGCGCTGCGCGACGACTTCGAGCGCGACGCCTGGCCCGCCTGCGCCCGGCGACTGATGCTTGCCGCCGAATGGATGGACGACGCCGCCATCTCGACCATCCATAGCTGGTGTCAGCGGATGCTCAAGGAGCACGCCTTCGACAGCGGCAAGCTGTTTCGCCAGGAGGTGGTCAAGGATCTCGGCGAGATGACCCAGGAGGCGGTCACCGACTACTGGCGCACCCGCGTCTACCCCCTCGACGAGCCCCTGGCCGCGTCCATGGTCGAGCTGTTCGGCTCGCCCCAGGGGCTGAACAAGGCGCTGCGCAACCTGCTCGGCCGCGAGGACGCCAGCCTGGTATTCTGCGGCGAGCCATTGACCGCCAGCGATTTCGGCGTCCATCTCGCCCAGTTCAGCGACGCCCGTGGGAGCGCCGACAGGCTGGAAGGCGCCGCCCGCCGCGCCTACCTGGATGAGAAGGAGGCGGTGCACGACTGCCTGCGCACGCTGCGCCCGGCGATGCACGGCGGCAGCTTTCGCGGCAAGGATGACGACGCCACCTTCGACGGCTGGCTGGAACAGCTCGACGACTGGGCAATCGGCAAGCTGCCCCTTGCCGAGGCGAGCTTCGTGCAGAAACTCGCGCGCTCCAAGCTGCGGGTAAAAAAGGGCACCGAGGTGCCCGAGCTTGGCCTGTTCGAGGCCCTGGAGGCGTGTCGCGACAACGACGAGCAGGTCGAGACCCTGCAGCGCGAGCTCTACCCCCAGGTGCTGGCGGATGCCCGCGACTGGGTCAGCCAGCGGCTGTCCGAGCAGCTCGAGGCCAACGCCCAGATGGGCTTCAACGACATGATCACCGGACTGGCCGGCGCCCTGGAAGGCGACGGCGGCGAGACCCTGGCGCGGCGCATTCGCCAGCAGTTCCCGGTGGCCATGATCGACGAGTTCCAGGACACCGATCCGGCCCAGTACCACATCTTCGAGCGGGTCTATCGTATCGGCGATGCGCCCACCGCTGAGCCAGACTCCCAGCACCACCAGAATGGGCCAGGCGCTCCTGACCATGACGCCACGGCGCTGATCCTGATCGGCGACCCCAAGCAGGCGATCTACGGCTTTCGCGGCGGCGACATCTACACCTACCTGGGGGCTCGTCACGCCACCCGCGGGCATCACCACAGCCTGGACACCAACTTCCGCTCGAGCGAGGCCGCCGTGGCGGCGGTCAACCGGCTGTTCGCGTTTGCCGAACGTAGCCACCCCCGCGCCGCCTTCCGCTTCGCCGCCGACGACCACAATCCATTGCCCTTTCAATCCGTCGGCGCCAACGGTCGCAAGGAGACCCTGTGCCTGGATGGCAAGCCCGCCGCCGCGCTGACCGGCTGGCTGATCGCAGACGGCAACAAGGACAACGGCTGTCTCAACAAGGAAGGCTACCTGCGCGAGGCCTCCCGCCACTGCGCCGATTGCATTGCCGACTGGCTCAATCAGGCCAGTCCTGGCGAGGGCTCTCCAAGCGCCGGTTTCGCCACCTCAACGAACGCCGGTGACGACAAGCTCAAACCGCTGAAGGCCGGCGATATCGCCATTCTGGTGCGCGATCGCAGCGAGGCCAGCGCCATCCGCAACGCCCTGAGCGAGCGCGGCCTGGCCAGCGTCTACCTGTCGGATCGTGACAGCGTCTTCGCCACCGCCGAGGCCCGCGACCTGCATCACTGGCTCAAGGCCATGGCCAACCCGGAGTCGGTGTCGACCCTGCGCACGGCCCTGGCTACCGCCACCCTGGGCCTGGGACTGGCCGAGCTCGACCGGCTGCAACGCGACGAGACTGCCTGGGAGCGGGTACAGGAGCGCTTTCTTGGCTACCGCCTGCGCTGGCAGCGTCGGGGCGTACTGCCGGCGCTGCGCCAACTGCTGCACGACTACCGGATCCCCGAGCGCCTGCTCGGCGCCCACCAGGGCCAGCGCCGCCTGACCAACCTGCTGCATCTGGCCGAATGGGCCCAGCAGGCCAGCGACACCCTGGACGGCGACCACGCCCTGATTCGCGTGCTCGCCGAACACCTCGACGACCCTGGCCAAGACGAGCAGATCCTGCGCCTGGAAAGCGACGCCGACCTGATCCAGGTGGTGACCATCTTCAAGTCCAAGGGGCTCGAGTATCCGCTGGTGTGCCTGCCGTTCCTGTGCACCTACAAAGAGATCAGCGGCCAGTCCGGAACGCCGCTCTACCACGTCGACGACCGGCCGCTGCTCGAACTGGCGGCCAAGAAGGAGATGGCCAAGGAGGGCTTTGAGCTTGCCGACGACGAACGGCTATCCGAGGAGGTACGGCTTCTGTACGTCGCCTTGACCCGAGCGCGCCACGCCACCTTCGTCGGCCTTGCCCCCCTCAAGCTCGGCAACGCCAGGAGCGCCACCCTGCACAAGTCGGCGCTGGGCTATCTGCTGGCCGGCGGCGAGGCGATCCCTGACCTGACAAACCTGCGCGAGCGCTGGGAGAGCATGAGCGGTGGCTTCGACGCCATCGCCCTGGACGCCATCGACGCCAGCAGTGATAGCCCCCAGATCCAGTACCACCCGGTCACCACCGAGCTCGCCACCAAGGGCGCGCGCACGCCCAGCCACAGCCCCTTTGCCCCCTGGTGGATCGCGAGTTACTCATCGCTGGCCCAGAAGGGAGCCACCGCGCCCGAGACACCCGAGGCCGAAGTGCTCGAGGAAGAGCACCTGGACGCCCGCCTGGTGCCCGCGACGCGGGAAGCCGGCGCCCCCGAGCCCGGCACCCTGCACGCCTTCCCGCGGGGCCCTGGCCCGGGCACCTTCCTGCACGGCGTGCTGGAAGCGCTGGCCGAGCACGGCTTTGACAGCGCGCTTGACGATGCAGGCCTGCTCGCCCGCCTGGCCCAACGCTGCCGCCGCCGTGGCTGGGAAGCACACACCCAGGCGCTGACCGATGGCATCCGTCGCTGGCTGACCACGCCGCTGACCTCGACCACACAAGAGCGCCCCGACGGCGAGGATGCCGACGATGGGCCGGTGCTGGCGAGCCTTGAGCGCTACCGCGCCGAGCCCGACTTCTGGTTCGCCACCCATGACGCCATCACCCCGGCCATGGACAAGCTCACCCGCCAGCATCTGTTTCCCGGAGAGCCCAGGCCCCAACTGGGCTATCAGCGCCTCAACGGCCTGCTCAAGGGCTTTATCGACCTGTTGGCCGAGCATCAGGGGCGCTTCTATATCATCGACTGGAAATCCAACTGGCTGGGTCCGGACGATGACGCCTACCACCAGGACGCCATGCGCGCCGCCATGCTCGACAAGCGCTACGACATGCAGCTTGCGCTCTACCTGGTGGCACTGCATCGCCACCTGCGCCAGAGCCTGCCGGACTATGAATATGACCGCCACGTTGGAGGGGCCATGCTGGTCTTTCTGCGCGGTATTACCGCGCCCTCGCGCGGCGTCGCCGCGCTCAAGCCGCCCCGAGCCTTTATCGAGGCACTCGACGATATCCTGGCCGGACAGGCGGGCCACGCCGCGACCGCAACCGCAACCGCAACCGCAACCGCAACCGCAACCCATGAAAGCGCCACCGGCCATGACAATGACACCAGCGGGGAGGCAATACCATGAGCGAGGCTAACCCTGAGGTACACCGCGAGGGGAACGGCGAGACACCGGGCGATTCAGCCTCGACCGCCCTGCCGTCCTCGCCCTTTGCCACCCCGGAGCAGGCACTGGCCGACCCCGAGGCGCTGCTGTCGCTGCTGTTTGCCTGGGCCGAGTACGGCTGGATCCGTGATCTGGACGCGGCGCTGCCCCACCGCCTGGCGAGGCTCGCCCCGGACGGCGACGCCAGCTGCCTGCTGGCGGCCATGCTGGTCAGCCACCAGGCCGGCCAGGGCCATCTGCTGCTGGACCTGAATCAGGCCCGCCGCCAGCCCGAGACACTGATCGCCGTCGCTCGCGACGTGGCGCGTGATGACACCGCCCCGCCCCCGCCGGAGGCCCTGCTCGGCCGTCTCGGCGACGACTGGGTAAACCGGCTTCAGCGCTGGTCGGCGGTGGCGCAAGGCCCAGGCGCCAGCCCCCTGGTTCTCGAGGCAGAGCGCCTCTATCTACGCCGCTACTGGCGCAACGAACAGCGGGTCGCCAGCGCCATTGCCGCGCGGCTGTCGACGTCCGACGCTCCAACCAAGGATCATCCAACCGAGGGTCATCCGACCGACGATAGTGACGCCGCCCGCCTGCGTCCGGTACTGGATACGCTGTTTCCCCCGTCCGATCCGCGTGCCGACCAGGCCGCCTCCCAGAAGCTCGCCTGTGCGCTGGGCGCACGCGCCCCCTTCGCGGTGATCACCGGCGGCCCCGGCACCGGCAAGACCACCACCGTCATCCGTCTGCTGGCGCTGTTGCAGACCCAGGCCATCGCTGAGCGCGACGCCCCCCTGGCGATACGCCTGGCCGCCCCCACCGGCAAGGCGGCGGCGCGACTCAGCGAATCCATTCGCGACCAGATCGCCGCCCTCGACGAACTGCCGCTGCCAGACGCCGCCCAGGTGCGCTCCTCGATTCCCCACGAGGTCTCGACCCTGCACCGGCTGCTCGGCGCCCGACCCGATACCCGTCACTTCCATCATCATCGCCTCAACCCCCTGCCACTGGACATGGTGGCGGTGGACGAGGCGTCGATGGTCGACATCGACATGATGGCGGCGCTGCTCGACGCCCTGCCGCCCCATGCACGCCTGGTGCTGCTCGGCGACAAGGACCAGCTCGCCTCGGTGGAGGCCGGCGCGGTCCTCGGCAACCTGTGCGCCCGGGCCGAACAGGGCCACTATCGCAACGACGTCAGCGACTGGCTCGAAACGGCTACCGGCCTTTCGTTGCCCGAGGCCCTGCACGACGGCGACGGCCGGGTGCTGGATCAGTCCGTCGCCATGCTGCGCCACTCCTTTCGCTTCGATGACGCCAGCGGTATCGGCCAGCTTGCCCGCGCCATCAACGCCGGCGACAGCCGGCGGGCGCTCGCGGTGCTGGACGACACCGCCTTTCCCCAGGCGCAACGCCAGGCCCTGCCCCGCGCCAACGAGCGGCGCCTGATGACCCTGGCGCTGGACGGCCGAGGCCAGGACGCGGCCTGGGGCTATCGCTTCTATCTGGGCGCCATCACCCCGCGCCCCGACACCCCGGAAGCTGGCGCACTCGAACAAAGCGGCCTGCTCCGGCCACGCCCGTCGCTGTCATCCGAGCGAGTCGAGTGGGACCGTTGGGCCTCTGCCATCCTCGAGGCCCACGCCCAGTTCCAGTTGCTGACGCCGCTGCGCGCCGGCCACTACGGGGTCGAATCGCTCAATCAGCGCATCGAGCAGGCGCTGGCGCGAGCCGGACTGATCGACAAGCCGGATCACAGCACCCATTGGTACGAAGGCCGCCCGGTGCTGGTCACCGGCAACGACTACGCGCTCAAGCTGATGAACGGAGACATCGGTATTGCCCTCAAGGTGCCGGTGGAGTTCGCCAACCCCGAGGCCGGTACCACCCTGCGCGTGGCCTTTCCTGCCGGTGACGGCCAGGGCGGCATCCGCTGGGTGCTGCCCAGCCGGCTGCAGCGGGTCGAGACGGTATTCGCGATGACGGTGCACAAGTCCCAGGGCTCGGAGTTCGTCCATACCGCCCTGGTGATGCCGGACACCCTGTCGCCGATCCTGACCCGCGAACTGGTCTACACCGCCGTCACCCGCGCCAAGAAGACCTTCACTCTGCTCAGCGCAAGCGACGTGGTGCTGGCCAAGGCCATCGAACGACGGATTGCGCGTCAGAGTCGGCTGTTTCAGTCGCCCGAAACATAGGCCCTGCAAAATCGCCCGGCATATTGTTCCGGTTCAGTAGCCCGGCGCATTTATCCGGTTCAGCAGCCCGGAGATGCTGCCCATCGACAGAAAGCCGCATCCTCACAGCGCCAACGACGCTTTGGCACAAGGCGAAGTGGGGATGCGACCAACGCCAGGACGCTCTAGGCTGGTGGAGAATGGAGTGTCACACGCATCCAAGGAGGACTCATGCCCGCCACCCGCACGACCTCGCCCGCCCTGGAGCGGGCTCATCTGGTGTGGGACCTGTTCATCATCGCGCTGGTGATCGCCAACCTGGCGCTGTTGCTGTTCGACAGCCTGTTTCTGCTGCCACCGCTCAACGCCGCCTTCGAGGCGGCGGCCCCCGGCCTTCACGGCGCCTACGACCGGCATATCCATGCCAACTTCTTCAGCATCGACCTGGCCTTCGTCGCCGTCTTCCTGTTCGACGTACTGCTTGGCTGGGCCGTCGCCATCTACCAACGGCGCTACCACCGCTGGTTCTTCTACCCCTTCGTGCACTGGTACGACGTGCTGGGGTGTATTCCCCTCGCCGGCTTCCGCCTGCTGCGTATCCTGCGTGTGATCTCGCTGCTGCACCGCCTGCACCGCCTGGGACTGATCGACGTGCGTCGCTGGTATCTCTACTCGGTTGTCGCCAAGTACGCCGATATCCTGATGGAGGAACTCACCGATCGTATCGCCATCCGCCTGCTCGACAACGTCCAGGAGGAACTCACCAGCGGCGACGGCCTGGCCTCACCGGCCATCGAGAAGATCGTCACGCCGCGCAAGGAAGCCCTGGTGCGGGAAGTCAGCCAACGCCTCGAGACCATGGTCGGCGACATCGCCCACCACAACCGTTTCGCGACGCTGGCCTACGTGCGCGGCCTGGTCGCCCGCACCCTGGCCGAAACGCCAGAGCTTCAGCGACTCAAGCGCTTGCCCATGGGCTCCCAGCTCACCCAGGGCCTGGAGTCATCGATGTCGGACCTCGCCTGCCACCTGGTCGACGAAGCCCTGAATGGTCTCAAGTCCAGGGAGTTCTCCTCGCTGGTCGAACATATGGCCGACAGCGGCTTCGACGCCTGGCTGCGCACCGACCCCGAGACCGAACAGATCACCGAACAGGTGCTGGTCGACATGCTGGAGTTGCTCAAGGAACGTATCGCGGTCAAGCGCTGGCACGACAAGTACGCGTGAAAGGAGCGGGCCACAGGGGGAGCCCTGTGGCCCACTGGGCATTCAGGTCTCGCATATTCTTTGCGATGGATCTGCGGTCGCTAAGCTAGGCGGCACAACCACGGCTAATGCTGTGGAATGCGATGGTGGCACAATCGATGACTGCACGGAGGGAGACGCCTGCGAACGGGGAGAGACACGTGGCCATTACTGAAGATGACGTCCGCCAGGCAGAGGCCCGCATGGCCTGTAAACGCGATCACGCCCACGTCGTTTCCGCGCGATACGACGGTCGCAACCATCGCGTCATCATGCACCTGAACTCAGGGCTTGAGCTTGCGATCCCGTCGCACCTCGTGGAAGGTCTCACCGACGCTACGCCAGTAGCCCTGGCCGACATAGAGGTTTCTCCCACCGGGCTTGGCCTTCATTGGCCCCAACTCGATGCTGACCTCTACGTCCCCGCCCTCCTGCAAGGCCAATTTGGCTCCCCCTCCTAAGCTAAAGGATCGCACGCCGACAGGGCTCTGCCTGTGGCCCAGGTCGTAGCCAAGCCAACTTTGTCCCCGCCCTCCTGTGCTGGCACAGCCATGCACCTCCTGATACTGTATATCCAAACAGTATATGCGATTCAGGAGGCCCCCATGCGCGACGACCATTCCCTTGTTCGCCGAACCCTTTCGTGTAGCGCCTATGGCAACGACGGGAGCCTGGGCCATGAGTCTTGAGGTGGAGGTGCTGGGGCGGGTCGATCCGCACGCGCCCGCAACCGCCTTGCCGCTGGCGGCGGCCGAGGTTCGCGCGGGCTTTCCGTCACCGGCCGATGACTACCTGGAGGGACAGCTCGATCTGGTGGCGCATCTGGTGCCCCACCCCAGTGCCACCTTTTATCTACGCGCCAAGGGCGAGTCGATGAAGGGACTCGGCATCTTCGACGGGGATCTGCTGATCGTGGATCGCTCGCTGGAGCCGCGCAGCGGCTCGGTGCTGATCGCCAGCGTCGACGGTGAGCTGACCTGCAAGCAGCTTGGCTATATCGGAAATCGCCCCTACCTGCTGGCGGCCAACGAGGCCTTCGCGCCGATCCCACTCAACGGTCGCGACTGCGACCTGTGGGGCGTGGTCACCCACAATATCCACGCCCTGGCAGCGGGAGTCGCGCGGTGATCGCGCTGGTCGACTGCAACAACTTTACATACGAATAACAAAGCAGTGCGCATAATAAATACACACAATTTCATTGACATGATGCTCCCTTCTACTACTTTTATATTTACAGCGCTAGAAAATTAGAAGTCTTACTTCTCTTTCTCATCCTTTCAAAAACGAGATACAGCATGGCTGTTCTTGAAAGAGTCTGCATAACACCAATGATGCTCGACTATTCAAATCGAGCACAAGGTGTCTCGTGGGTTCCAAGAGAAAATGGACGTGTTATTTTTAAGGTTCCGCACATTTTTTTTAACAATGGCGAGCCTTGGCTTGCGGCTAATGCCTACGCATTAGGAAAGTTGGGGACAGTGTCCGGCAATGATATCAAGACTGTGACCTCCAATATGAGTCATCTCAAAGCTTACGCGTGCTGGCTTGAAGATCACAATATGGATTGGCGACACTTTCCTAAAAAGAAAAAAGATCGATGCCTTTTTCGCTATCGCGGCTTCTTGGTTAAACAGCGTAACGCCGGTTGTATTAGCCCAAGTACAGCAACATCACGAATGGCGGCTATTGTTTATTTTTACCGGTGGGCACAGGTGTACGGTTGGATTGAGCGTCAACCGATGTGGGATGATAGACCCAAAACAGTTCAGTTCTACAATGCCGTTGGCTTTTCTCGAACCATGTCAGTGGTATCCAGTGAGTTGTCCATTCCGAATCGCAAGAGGGATGGCGCGAATTTGGAAAACGGTTTGCTTCCGCTAAGCGATGAGAATCGAAAAGTCCTTCTTCGTTTTCTGCACGAACAGGGTAAGGTTGAGCTTTATCTGATGACCATGATCGGTTTCTTCACCGGGGCGAGGAGTGAGACGATCCGCACTCTTCGCCTATCCAGTCTGGAAAATGCGACGGATGACCCAGTCACGCCAGGCATCAAGCGTGTGTCGGTCGGTCCTGGCACACAAGTTATGACCAAGTTTGATGTCAGGGGCTCACTCTTGTTCCCCTCTCTGTTGGTTCAGGAGCTTGAACGCTATGCCTATTCGGCTCGACGCTTAACTCGCCAGGCACGGGCGTCTGAAGATGATCGCACTTTATTGTTTCTATCTGAGCGGGGGAATGCCTACTCGGAGACATCGTTCACCAAATTGATTAGCTACCTGCGTGAAAAGCTTATGAATGCCGGACTTGCTCAGTTCCAAACATTCAAGTTTCATCAAACTCGAGCGACCTTTGGTACTCAGTTGATGCGATTAGCCATAGATGTCCTTCCGAGTCAAATAGATGCCATCGTGTTCGTCAGAGACGCTATGCTGCACAAAGATGAAGCTACAACTTGGAAGTATGTAAAATTCATCGAGAAAGAGCCCATCAAAGAAGCCTTATCGGATGAATTTTTTAATCTATACACGGGGCAATCGGGCGATGCCCACATGTTGATTGATCAGGTGATTTACAATGACCTTGCCTGATCTCTTAATCCTGTCTCCAGACGGCAGTGCCCACCTACGCGGGGAGTCCCAACTAAATCTAAAGCGCTTCTTGTATAGGGGTTCAGCCAGTCATAGAGCTAACCTCGCCATGCAAATAATCGACCGTGGCGAACTTGGCGATCCGCAGTTGGAACGTCTTGAGCTTCTTCTGGCGGTCAAAGACGAGATCATGACCCGCCTAGTTGCTGGCCAATCACCTAATTCGGTTCCACACTATATTGTGACCCTCACGCAATTCTTTCAGTTTCTGGAGGAACATCAGTGTTCGTTCGGTCTGGAGCAATTGGAAGCGAATTATCTAAAATACGCCGAATATCTATTTATTAAGTCGAAGAGCAAAAAATCGACTATTAACGCAAGAACAGCCTATATTAAAGCGTCAACGTTGTCGTCACTCTTTGGTCAGATTTTAAGCATTCCAGGGACTGTGCGATTAGTTAACAGAACACGTTTGCGCGCTTCCCCTACCGCCAGAAAAGCGGTGAGCAAAACGGCCGAGAAGCAGAGTCTTGAGGCAACTTTCAAGCAGGGGCATTTTTTGGTTGATCTTATAGCGGGACTATCGATTGAGGAAGTTTACGGCTCATTACCTCTAACAATCCCAGTTCGTTCCGGACTGGCCGAACATGCTCAGGTGAAACTATTTGCAGGGTTATCCGAGCCGGATTGGCATTCGACACCAAAAGACAAATGGAGCGTTAAACAAAAAGCGAAATATCGAGCCGCCATGCGGCTCAGGCAGCCCGTGCAGACTATAAATGGTACGGGAGGAGCAGGGAGATGGATCTTGGTAAATCTCCGTGTCCAGGCGGAGTTTCTAATTTTCCTTGCACAAACAGGAATGAATTTGACACAAGCCAAGGAGTTGAATCGAGGCACCCTGAAATACAAACCGCTCGGCGATAGCTGGAACGTACGGTGTTACAAAAATCGGAAGGGTGGTGAGGTGAGCTTTCGGATTTATAAATCATACAAGCCATTCCTTGAAAGCTATCGGTCATTCATTAGCCATTTTTTTCCAGAGTCGGAACTCCTATTTCCTTTGTTTGATAAAAATGGTCAGGGGGAAAGCCAGACCAGGAGCGGCTTGACCTCATTGTTACTGATTCGATCCGTATTAACCCAACATGATATCCCTTGGGTGACGCCAAGTGATTTACGGAATACCAGAGTGAATTGGTTGTTGCGCCGCTCAGGGAACCCAGACCTGACAGCTGAGATGGCGCAGCACACCCGTGAGGTGCTGAGCCAGCAGTACGAGCGACCCAGTCAGCAGCGTGCAATGGTCGAAATCACGCAGTTTTGGGACAAGCATGATCCAATTAAACAAGGCGATCTCACTGGGTCAGTCATTGCCAGTAGCTGTAATGGCCAGCCTGAGGCGACAGATGATAAACCTGACTATGTCGTCGAACCTAACTGCGTTAATCCATCCGGCTGCTTGTGGTGCCGTCATCACCGGGATTCAGATACCGAAGATTACGTCTGGTCGCTGACCTCACTGCGCCACCTTAAGGCCATCGAAGCAAGCATGACACTGACCCGCGAAGCAGTACCCGCTGATCGAGTGCTAGAGCGTATAACAGCGAAACTCACATGGTTCCAAAGGTCCAGTCCTCTACGCGCTCAATGGGTCGCGGAGGCGCAGAAACGAATCGAAGAAGGCGATTATCACCCAAACTGGTCCCCCGTTATTGAGTTTCTGGAGTAAGGATGAACGCCGAAAATTTGCGCTTTATGTCTCCGTCCACACTGGTCACAAACGAGTCCGAGCTGTATCGACCCCCGAGTTTTCCACCGCCTGACGATTGGGTGATATCAGTCGATGAGGAGGGGCGTGACCTGTCACGCTTCGGGGATGATTTCTGGGATTATCGAGCTTTTGAGAGATCCGCTACGTTTAATTTCATTAAAGGGAAGATTTCGTATGCCAATGTTCAGTTCGTCAAGCAGGCGATATTTTTGGTGCTATACCACCCTAGGCTGTTTCCGGGAAGGATCAGAAGTTGTGCCTATTGTTTCCAATGCATGGAGAAAATTGCCAAGGTCTGCGATGAACAAGGAATATTAATCACTGATTTGTCCCAGTTCCCCCGCGTTCATCAACATATTGCAGAAGCGCTGCAAGGTGCCAGCTACAAGATTTATATTAATTTTCTTCACAAGCTGCGACTACATGGTGGCGCTTTTAATTTTGAAATTGCTGATGAAAGGACTCTGACCTATCTTGTTTCCCAGCAGCAGAGCTGGGAGAAAATTCAAACCCCGTATATCCCGCCGAGAATCTGGAGCTACCAAGTCAATCGACTAAACGAGTGTCTCGATGATTTTCTGGAGCATCAAGCGGCGATTGAAGAAGCGTTTACCTGGATATCGAAGGCCTATGAACACAATTTGGCAGCGGTTCCTAAGTTCGATAGATATCAAAGCCCTTTTACTCAACAACGTTCTTACAACAATCGCCGTATTTTATTTAACGGAAGTTTTGATGATTTTCTGGTCGAATACCGTTTATTGGAAATCTTTGAAAAGTGGATGGGGCGTGAGAAAAAAAGGAGCGTGGCGCAGCTTGCTAGCTATTTGAACATGGTTAGAGATGCGTCCCTGCTTTACATACTAAATTTTTCTCTGCAACGAGTCAGTGAAGCAATGTCTCTGCGATCTGACTGTTTTTTTATTGAACACGATGAGCGGTTGGGGGAAATTGCACTCATCGTCGGAGAGACAACCAAAACCGATCCAGATGACGATGCACGCTGGGTTGTGCCGAAAACGGTGAAAAAAGCGGTGGATGTGGCGACTAGTATAGCTAGGCTACGAATGCGTCATTATACGGAAGGCACATCAACGTTAGAGTCCGAGAAGACCTCATTTCCGTTGTCGTTGGCCTCCACGGAGCCATGGGCTGCCTCAAAAATCAATTATCGAAACGCGAAGGGAGAAGCAGTGACGCAGCTTCGTTTCGGGCCGTTTATGGCTCTTTACCCTTGCGTGTTCGATCCCCAAGCAATCACTGTGACCGAATCTGACTGGAAGATTGCGGTATCGATGACCCCAAATCTCAGTAGAAAAACTGGGTTTGGGGTCGGCCTCCCCTGGCCTTTTTCTGCCCACCAACTGCGGCGCACCACGAATGTCAATATGTTTGCCTCTAACATGGTCTCTGACAACAGTTTGCAGTGGGTCATGAAGCATTTAAGTCGCAACATGACGCTATACTATGGTCGCAACCACACCAACCTGAGATTGAATTCCGATGCCAAAACGGCTGTCATACTTGAATCATATAGACTGATTTACCGGCAGTTGGTGGATGTGGTGACCGATAGTGTGGAATACGTAAGACCCCACCAAAGAGAGATGATGCCATCAAAGGTTATCGACCTTGTTGAGACCCACGAGGAACGGCAGCTTAGCAAACTCATCAAACAGGGTGCTGTCGGGTGCCGTCGCACACTGCTGGGCTACTGCATGAAAGCCGGTTCCTGTGAATACGGGGGGATTGAATCCGTTTCAAGATGTGCCGGAGGCGATGGCGGAGGTGTCTGTGCCGATGCGATATTCGAACGTAAGAACGAAACTAAACTCAGGCGTCTGAAGTCAGCACATGAAAAACAACTGGAGTCTTTGTTTCCTACTAGCCCGCGCTACAGTGCGTTAAGACAAGAAATTTACGCGATAGAGGTTTATCTTGATGCCATCAACGAATAAGAAGACCGCTGAACAAGCCTTCCGCGAGGCCTTTGAGCGCCTTAAAAAACACAAACCAGAAGTTTTGCCGGCAGGTTCATTGGTAAGCCAGAACAACATTGCACGAGAAGCGGGGCGCGATCCTTCTGCGTTAAAGAAAGATCGATATCCGCTCCTGATTTTGGAGGTACAGGCATACACCAGCGCTCAAGCAGAACAGAGTCAGGCGAGCAAGAAAACCACAGACAATCGCTCTAGGACGGACAAGCAGAAACTGGCTGACTATCGCCAGCAGATTGATCGATTAAGCTCAATAGTTTCAGCTCAGAACTCATACATCGAGGATTTACTGGATGAAATTGAGCAAATAAAGGCTGGAAAAGTGTTGCTTAATCGATAATCGTTCCTTTTTGTTTTACTTGAGGGGCGCCATGCTGTATCTCCTGAATTTGTTATTTATGCATATGTATCTGGCGTGAATTATTTGTTGCTAGTGATAAGAAAATCGGTTACTTTTTTATATGATTAACAAAGGGGATTTTAGGTGAATAAAATATTTTTGGTAGGTGTAATGGCTGTTTTCGGACTGACAGGATGTGCCCCTATGATCTGGAGCCAACGCCTGCCAATGGAAACTGACACGAGGTGTGATAGCTCAGGCACATGCACGGTCAGGGATACCACTATTCAAAACTCCAGAGACAATCTTACATACACATGCAATAAGATAAATGGACAATTAGAGTTCACCCAAAAAACGGGTGTCTATGATGGTGACTTATTGGTTAATGATAAAATCTATAGGTCATATGAGGTAAATGATACTTTGCTCAAAAAAGCTATATATAGCAATGATCTTTGGTCTTACTCTGGTACAGGCGAGGGCGGTACTAAACGAAGAATATTAGTTGATTCACAGAGCCTAAGGAATGTCGAGTCGAATTGTAGCGTTGACCAGGACTATGTCGATAGAGTAGAAGAAGAACGTCAGCAACGCATGGAAGGATATGCTGAAGCTATAAAGCAAGAGAATGCAGATAGAGAATTTAGAGATAATGCATTTTCTGTTGCGTCTGATACGTTTGGTGCTGAGGTGATTGGCGAAGAACTTGGCTTGCACGATGATATACTAGCTCATCCGGAGATGCTGACCAGATCTCCATTTGTCTTTGAAGGTGTTAACGATTTTGGATATCAAGTGCAGCAGCAGATATCTGGAGACTTGTATCTTGTTATGAGTGATTATGCTCCCGCAAGGAATAACTCTCTGCCTATATTGTTGTCATATGATGGGCAGCTGATAGAAAAAAGTTATATAGAAAACTTTATTGGAGTTTATCTTGGTATAGAGAGGTACAGTACAGCGTTTGGTATGAAGCAAGCAGCGGTAATACGAATAGAAGAATATAACCCTCCTGTTGATCCTGACAGGTGGTGAATACTGTCACATCACATATAGCCCGTGGCTCCTTGAACTATAGGCTCAGGGGGCCTGCTGCCACAGGAACTGGTCGAGTGTATTTAGTGCGGCTACGAGCTAGGATCGGTCTCGTGAGCCACCGTAGCGATCAAGTTTATTCTTAAGTTCCTGCCTGACAAAGCCTTTCGCGATCCATCATTCGATAAACTGTAATGCCCCCTCCATAGCTGCACAATACACTGCGCAGCTCTGGAGGGGGTCACTTTAACTTTGCTTGTAATCGATCTATATTTTTGTTTAAGGATTGAATATCTTTCAACCAGTCCTCTGGACTATTAAGGTCGTTAGACTCACGATACCTAACAAGGCCTTCTACAGCTTGCCGATAGCTTTCAATTGCTTTTTCTGTTTCACTAAGTTTTTCATATGCCATGCCAATCTCTTTATAGAAAAGAGGAGTCATTATACGAATAAACTTCGCCTCTTTATCCAAAGATATTATCATTCTGGCTACTTCAACAACTTGGCCATGCTCTTTAGCGCGCTTGTGTTCATTAAGCGGCTTACGAAGTTCTTGCCAACGGTCAAACTGGTTTTGATTAAATAATTCAGGCATTATTGGTGCCTCCATGTAACGTTGCGCACGTTGGTGCGGGCTTGGCAGCGTCTGTAACCTGAAGTCTGCGTAGCTCTTTTACCTTGCTAGCATTTTCTTTCGACGTACGCTTTAAGTGTGCATTGTTCTTGACAAAAGTCAGTGAGATCAACAATAAGTAAGCCTTGTTGCTTCGCCCATTTCAAGGGGCCTTTAGTGTCTAGTGTGAGCACGATCGAATGCACTGATCTTGCCGCTAAAGATAAATCAGCTTCGTTTCTATAAAGACCGGACTTTCGCTTTGTATCACCTACCCTGCCTTTATAAGATAAAATTAAAGCTTTTTCATCTTGCCCTATGTATCGGCCATCCTCATAACCGCCAACCCGCTGATCCTCAGTGCTGTGATGATTATTAAAAAAGCCAAAAATCCTATCGATTTTTATTTCCCACAACTCAATTCGATTAGCGATGTATTTTTCAAGGGTGGGATCGTGGGAAATAGCACGATTTTCCAAGATTTGTTCGCCAACAATTCTCAATTCATAGTTGTTCTCCGGGAACTCTTTTTTTAGATCAATATCGTTTTCATATAGAAAGTTCCATACATTGCTATCTATGTATATGTATTCCACGCAACCTCCTATTCGCTACGCTGATTTAGTAGTAGGGGAGAAACCGCAACGGGAAAAACGTCGCTATACCTCGCCTTTTTAAGCGAAACGCTACAGGCTGCGTCCAATCGCCAGCTTAACAATTGGTGCTACAGTGTCCGGTGTAATTCCACGCTCACTACAGTATCTGGTTTGCAACCAATCCGAAAGCATCTTCTGTCCCTTGCTAGCATTGCAACCGCAGCAACAGAGAGCAATGTTTTCTCTGGTGATAATTCTCGCATCATTGATGATGTGCTCCCAGCTTGCCGCAGACCTCCTTGAAACTTTCACAGAGGTAAATTCGTTGCCGCAGTAGACACACACTTTATCTCTTCCACGGACTTCTCTTTCCAGCCCACCAGGGATATTCCAATTGTTTGCCATCGTACCTCTTCCTCTTGACAGTGATCAGTCTTTCCCGCATACCATTGAATGAAAGATTCTTCGTGTTCATTGACGTTATACTGGATGATCTTCACATTATAATCTTTTTAAACTCTGATATATTCAATAACTTTCGATTATATAATAGCAATCATCGGGCTATCTACCAAACACAGAAGAGCAGATCCGAGGTATTTACTGGGAAGACCGTTTCGATGTTCAACAAAGGTGGTACTTATAACTTTAGAAGTATGGACATATATTGTCCATGTTGACAGCAAAAAATCGCGCAAACTATGGACATGAATGAGAGCATGGGAACCCTCGTACAGGGCGCGCTCATCGTACGTCAATGGCAATGTCATTCGTAGTTACAACTTCTACGTCAGCTGCGAGCGGGTCTTCGACCCCTCGCTTCGCGGCAAGCCTGTGGGGGTGCTGTCCAACAACGACGGCTGCGTCATCGCCCGCAGCCAGGAGATCAAGGACCTCGGCGTTGCCATGGGCATGCCTGCCTTCAAGATCGATGGCGCGCTGCGCAGACAGTGCATCCTGCTGTCGAGCAACTATGCGCTCTACGGCGACATGTCACGTCGGGTAGTCGATACGCTGCGGGAGTTTGCTCCCGCCGTCGAGGTGTACAGCATCGACGAGTGCTTTCTCGACCTGGCGGGCATGGCGCCCGCCGGGCTGGACGCCCACTGCCGGCGCTTGCGACATACGGTGATGCGCCACACCGGCATTCCCGTCGGCGTCGGCGTGGCGACCAGCCGAACCCTGGCAAAGATCGCCAACCACCAGGCCAAGAAGGATCCCCGCGCAGACGGCGTCCACGTACTCGAGGCCGATTCAGCGGCAACCCGAGCCCTGCTGCAACGCCTGCCGGTCACCGAGGTCTGGGGCGTTGCCGGGCGCACCGCCGCCCGGCTTGGGCAGCTCGGCATCGAGTCCGCCTGGCAGCTACGTGAAGCCGACCCCAAGCATATTCGCCGCCATTTCAGCGTGGTGCTGGAACGCACGGTACGCGAGCTTCGCGGCGAATCCTGCATCCGCCTCGACGACGTCGCCGCCCCGCGCGAACGGATCATGACCAGCCGCTCCTTTGGCCGGCCCACCGATGATCTCGCGCAGTTGCGACAGGCAGTGCGCGCCCACGCCGGCCGCGGTGCTGAAAAGCTGCGTGGTCAGGGCAGCGTGGCGCGGGCGCTGCTGGTGTTCTTGAAGACCAACAAGCATCGCCAGGATCTGCCCCAGCACCATCCTTCGCTGGTGGTTCCACTGGAGCGTCCCAGCGACGACAGCCTCGAGATCGTGGCAACCGCGACCCGGGCGCTTGCACGTATCTATCGCCCAGGCCACCAGTACATGAAGGCCGGCGTGATGCTGCTAGACCTCGCCGACAAGGCAAGCCTGCAGCAGGATCTGTTTGCCGTCGACGACGGCAAAAAAGAACGCAATCAACGCCTGATGGACACCCTGGACGCGATCAACCAGAAGCACGGTCGCGGCGCCTTGAGCCTTGGCAAGACCAGCGTGGACGCGGCCTGGCAACTCAAGTGCGAACACCGCACCTCAGGCTACACCACCCGCTGGGATGAACTGCCGATCGCCAGGCTATAGCCACACACGATAGCGTCACGCCATGCCCTTGGCCCTGCCGGTTATCCCCGCCAACACGACGCTGCCCCTGGCCCCGTTATCACGGGGGCAGGGGCAGCGGTGACGATCAGCCATTACGGCCTGGTGAAAGGATGACTACTCCGAGGTGACACTCTTGCCTTGCCTGGTCAGCTCGCGGCGCCGCTTGCTCAAACGTGTGGCGGTGATGTCTTCCAGCTCCTCCAGCGTCTTGCCCTTGGTTTCCGGCACGTAGCGCAGGACCACCAGCAGGCTGATCAGCGTCAGCACCGCATACAGCCAGAAGCTGAAGCCACCCCCCGTCATCTCATTGAGGAAGGCATTCTCGCGCAGCATGGGGAAGGTCTGGGTGACCATGAAGCCCATGAACCACTGCGCGGCCACCGCCAACGACATGGCCCGCGCGCGGATGGCGTTGGGGAAGATCTCCGAGATCAGCGTCCAGCACACGCAGCCCCAGGAGATGGCGAAGGACACCACGTAGACAATCAGCGCGATAAGTGCGCCCGGCCCGGCCTCGCCCCCAGCAATCACAATGCCGAGGAAGATCATGGCCACCATGCTGCCGAGGCTACCCGCCACCAGCAGCGGACGACGGCCGACCTTGTCGATCAACAGCATGCCCAACAGGTTGCCGCCAACAAAGGTGACCCCCATGATCGACGTCTGCAGAAGCGCATCCTCGTTGCTGGTGGTCACCGACGACAGCACGTCAGGCGCGTAGTACATCACCACGTTGATGCCCGTCAGCTGCTGAGCGGCGGCGATGAAGACACCGATCATCACCAGACCAAAGGTGCCCTTGGCGCGCAGCGACACCTTGCGCTGCTTCTTGCCACGCTCGAACGACTTCTGGATATCACCAAGGGTCTGCTCGATGGCCTCAGCCCGGTAGAAGCGTCCCAGCACTCGCCGCGCCTCGTCGATCCGCCCTTTCAGCACCAGCCAGCGTGGTGACTCGGGCACGAAGGGAATCAGTACCGCAAACAGGATCGAAATCACCGCTTCCGAGCCCAGCATCCAGCGCCAGCCGAAATTCAGTATCCAGGTTTCGGCCATCCCCTTGGCGATGAAGTAATTGACGAAGAACACCACCATCTGGCCGAACACCACCGACTGCTGGAACAGACTCACGGTACGCCCGCGCAGGTAACCGGGTGACATCTCGGAGATGTACATGGGCGCGATGACGCTGGCCATGCCGACGGCCACGCCACCGACCATGCGCCACCAGATGTAGCTCTCGAAGGTGCCGGCAAGACCAGAACCAAAGGCCGAGGCGGTGAACATCAGAGCAGACAGCAGAAAGACCGCTCGGCGGCCGTACAGGGTCGAAAGCCAACCGGCGATGAGGGCGCCGCCGATGCAGCCGATGACCACCGACGATACCGCCCAGCCCTTGGCGGCGGGTGAAAGATCGAAGTACTCGGCGATGGGACCGATGGCGCCGGAAATGACCCCGGTGTCATAGCCGAACAGCATACCGCCAAGGGCGGCGACCAGGATGATCTTGACCAGATAGACCAGCTGGGTGGATGTCAGTTGTTGCTGCTGACTGGCCGGTGGTGACACACCGGCCGGTGAAGGGGCAGCACTGGCGCTGCCATCGTGTGACGTGGGCATGGTGACCTCTCGTTGAAGGTTGTTGTAGTACCAAGAGTCCTGCTTGCGCAGGCATGACAAGACGTCACACCCCGATCTCGCTGGCGGATGACGTACACACGGCTGAGCCCTTTGCCCCCCACCGAGGCCACCCAGGCCACGGGGAGGAGTCTGTCCATCAGGCCTCGGCCAAACCCTGTTGCAGAATGTGGCGCTCGATGAACTCGCGACTCTCGCGGGCGTTATCCAGGGCATCGTTGTCCCTGGTCGGATCCACGTCCTGCTCGACGGTGATCCAGCCCTGATAGCCGATGGCGGCCAGGCTTTCGCGCACGGCATCGAAGTCGACACTGCCCTGGCCCAGCGGGCAGAACACGCCCTGACCGATGGCGCGGTAGAAGTCGGTGCCCTGGGCCACCACATCCTCAAGCACTGTGGCCTGGACATCCTTGAAGTGGATGTAGACGACTCGCTCTCCGTAGTGGCGAATCAGCTCGGCGGGATCGATGCCGGCATACAGGCTGTGGCCGGTATCGACACACAGCTTGACCAGGTCCTGATCGAGCTCCGCCATGGCACGGTCGACCTCATCGCGGTACTCGATGTAGCTGCCGGCGTGAGGATGGAGCACCGGTATCACCTGATACTGGTGACAGATCTCGGCCACCTGCCGAATGGTGCACATCATTTCCGCCCACTGGACGTCGCTCAGTCGGGTGGCCGAGGCCTGCTGCCCCGCCTGATCGGTACGTGGCGAACTGACGTGATCGATGATCACCATGTAGCTACCCTGCTGGGGTTTGAGCACCTCGCAGGTCGCCCGGGTGTAATCGAGGATCTGCTGTCGCTGCTCGGGATCGTGCAGGTGCTTGAAGATGGTGCCGGCCACCAACGAAAGCCCCCGCTGCTCAAGCGCCTCGGCCAGCGTGTCCGAAGACGTGGGCAGGTAGCCCAAAGGGCCCAGTTCGGTGGCGTTGAAGCCGGCCCCGGACAGTTCGTCCAGCACCGTGAACCAGGGGGGATTGGCCGGGTTGTCGGCAAATTCGATGCCCCAGGAACAGGGGGCATTGGCAAGCTTGATCTGCATCTTGGTGGTCCTCAGGTTGTTGGTGGCGTGCTTGGCGATGCAACGAAGGGCTAGAACGCCACCCAGGCGCCATCGTTGTCGGCGGACTCGACGCAGCACTCGAGCAGGCGCACGCCTTCGATGCCGTCGTCGATGTCCGGATACCACAGGCCGCCAGCGGCGCCGTGCATCGCCAGGGCGTAGCGGTGATAGAGGTTGGCCCAGGATTCAAAGAAACCCTCGGCATGGCCGCCGCCGATACGATTGCAGGCCACGCCCGGATCGTCAGTCGCCAGATACCCCATGCCCCGCTCGAGAATGCGCACCGGCTGGTTCTGCACTTCGTGGCGCAACTGGTTGGGATATTCGTCCCACCATTCGAGGCTGGCCCTCTCCCCGACGATGCGAATCTTCTGCTGATGCATGGAGCCGGCATTGACGGCACTGGCCCACAGCGACCCCACGGCGCCGCTCTGGTACTGCAACAACACCTGGGCGTTGTCCTCCAGCGGTGCCCGGGTCGCCACGAAGCTCTGGCGATGACACAGCAGCCGTTCGACCTTGAGCCCAGTGATGAACTGGCCAAGGTGGAAGGTGTGGGTGCCGAGATCCCCCAGAACGTAGGTCGGGCCTGACACTGCGGGACTGGTGCGCCATTTGGCGCCACTGCTGGTCTGCTCTACCGGCTGACTGTGAAAGCCATGGGCAAACTGCATGTTGACCAGGCGTATTTCGCCCAGCTCGCCGGACTGCACCATGGCCCGGGCCTGGTGCAGCATGGGATAGCCGCTGTAGCCATACATGACGCCGAACACCAGGCCCCGCGCCTGGGCTTCGGCCTTCAATTGCTGCGCTTCGGCCACGGTGAAGGTCACCGGCTTCTCGCAGATGACGTGCAGTCCGGCCTTGAGGGCAGCAAGACCGATCGCGAAATGCGTGCTGTTGGGGGTGGCGATGCTGACCGCCTGGATGCCATCGTCGCGCACCGCTTCGGCACGCAGCATGCTGGCGTAGTCCGGGTAGCAGCGCTGGGCGTCGACACCCAGACGACTGCCGAAGTCGCGCCCGCGCTCGGCGTCCAGGTCAAAGGCGCCGGCCACCAGCTGAAACAGGCCGTCGCGCTGTGCCGCGGCCCGGTGGGCATGGCCGATCTCGCTGCCCCTGCCTCCGCCGACCATGGCCCAGCGCAGCGGGGTGAGTTGGTGTTCCTCGTTGAACATTGGTTGTTCTCCGGTGAGTCAGTGGCATGTCACCGAGCCAGGGCCACGCCCTGGCTCGGTGGCGTGGCTAGATACCGCGACGCTGGTGGACACGACCGGCGTCCATGGCGGCGACGCGCTCGGCGTCGACCCCATCGGGCACCTGCTGCGGCAGTCCCACGTCCCACCAGCAGTCGCAGGAGGACCACTTGGTGGGATCGATATCGACCACGATGACGTAGGTACGCGGACTCTCCTGGGCACGCTCGTAGGCGGCGCGGAAGTCGGCGATGTCGCCAAGGTGCTCGCCATGGGCGCCCTGGGCACGGGCATGCTGGAGAAAGTCGACGCGCACCAGTTCATCTGCCTGACTGCGACAGTCGGCCAGCATGTTGTTGAAGGAGGGATTGCCGCTGTTGTTCTGCAGCTTGTCGATCACGGCGTAACCGGCGTTGTCGCACACCACCACGATCATCTTGTGGCCGGTCAGCACCGAGCTGTAGATATCAGAGTTCAGCATCATGTAGGAGCCGTCACCGACCAGCACCACCACCTCGCTGTCGGGGTTTGCGATCTTGGCGCCCCAGCCGCCGGCGATTTCGTAGCCCATGCACGAATAGCCAAACTCGATGTCGAACTTGCCAAGCTGTCGGCTCTGCCAGTTCATGTTGAGCTCTGCCGGCAGACCGCCGGCGGCGGTCAGCACGGTGTCCCCCGGCTGCTGCACCGCATTGACCGCGGCCACCACCTGGGCGTAGGACGCCACCTGGCCGGGCGTGATCTCGCCGCGCCGAGCGCACAGTGCCTTCCACTCGGCCGCCAGCGCCTGTGCGCTGTCCAGCCAGGCGGCGTCTGCCTGCCAGTCGCCCAGAGCGTCATCGAGCCGCGCCAGACTGTGTCGGGCATCACCGACGACCGCCAGCGCCCGATGCTTGTGCGCATCGGTGGGTGCCACGTTGAGCGACACCATGGCAAGGTCCGGATGCCGAAACAGCGACCATGACCCGGTAGTGAAATCCTGAAGCCTGGTGCCCACGACCAGCAGCAGATCGCAGTCGTGTGCCAGGGCGTTGGCCGAGTCGCTGCCGGTGACGCCGACAGGTCCCGCGTTGCAGGGGTGTGACTGCAGCAACGAGGCGCGACCGGCGATGGTCTCCACCACCGGGATGCGGTGGCGCACGGCAAAGTCCGCCAGGCGCTCGTTGGCCTTCGAATAATGCACTCCGCCACCGGCCAGGATCAGCGGCCTTTCGGCCTTCTTCAGCAAGGCGATGGCCTCGTCGATGCTGCGGCTGTCGGCTTCGGGGCGGCGAATCCGGTGCACGCGCTCCTCGAACAGCGCCTGGGGATAGTCATACACCAGCCCCTGCACGTCCTGGGGCAGCGAGATCAGCACCGGCCCGCAGTTGGCGGGGTCCAGCAGGGTTGCCACCGCCGCCGGCAGCGACTGGATGATCTGCGCCGGGTGGGTGATGCGATCCCAGTAGCGGGTGACGGGCTTGAAGGCGTCATTGACGCTCAAGCCTGGCTGATGAGGGTGCTCCACCTGCTGCAGCACGGGGTCCGGCAGACGGCTTGTATGGGCATCACCGGCCAGCATCAACAGCGGCAGGCGGTTGGTGTGGGCGATGCCGGCGGCGGTGATCATATTGGTCGCGCCCGGCCCGATGGAGGTGGTGGCGATGCCGATCCGCTCGCGCCGATTGGCCTTGGCATAGGCCACCGCCGCCATCGCCATCGACTGTTCGTTCTGCCCCCGCCACAACGGAATCACGTCCTGGATGCGGTTGAGCTGCTGGCCGAGGCAGGTCACGTTACCGTGACCAAAGATGGCAAAGCCGCAGCCAAACAGCGTATCGATGTGTCCGTCCCGCTCGACCTTCTGGGCCGCCAGAAAGCTGGCAATGGCCTCGGACACCGTCAATCTTGTCGTCTTCATTTCTTTCTCCCGTCATCTCGAAGGCTGCATCGAAGTACCGGCGAACGGATGAATTCCGTCTTCCGGACGCTGACGACTGGCCCATGAATATCTCGTTCACTGTGATCGCTCGCTGTGAGCGTTCATTGCGATCGCTCGCTGCGGTCACCGACAGCGCAAACCCGCTGCAGACCTTCACCGCACCATGTCTTGCCGCGCTGCTTGCCGCACTGCTTGCCGCACTGCATGAAAACGTTTTCATTCGTCGTCAAAAAAGAGAGGCTGACACTTGCCCTCTGCGTGCTGGCCCTGGCGCTCTGCGCGAATCCGTCAGCCGGTGGCTAACCCGCTACCCGTGCCAGGCGCTCCTGGGCTAGACCAGTCCACCATCCACGATAAAGGTCTGGGCGCTGATCATCTGGCTGTCGTCTGCGGCAAGAAACAGCACCATCCGGGCGATATCCTCTGGCTTGACGCGCTGGTGGAGGCTCTGATTCTCGAGCACCTGCTGCTCGAGTTCTGCGCTCCACCACAGGGACTTCTGCCGCTCCGTGATCACCCAGCCTGGCAGCACGGTGTTGACGCGGATGCCTGCGTCGCCCATGTCCCGGGACAAGGTTCTGGTCAGCCCTATCGTGGCCGCCTTGGCACTGGAGTAGGCACAGATATCCCGTGAACGCCGCATGAAGCTGGGGGAGCTGAAGTTGATGATGGACCCGCCCCCGGCCGCCTTCATGCCGGCGAAGACGGCCTGGCAAGCAAACACCGCATGGCGCAGATTGGTCGCCTGCAGGTCGTCCCAGGTGTCGACGTCCAGTTCACTCAAGGGGACACGGGTGTCCCGCGCCGCATTGTTGACCAGCACCTCGACCGGGCCGAACGCGCCAGCCGCCTGCGCGATCGACGCCCGCAGCGCTTCGATGTCGATCACGTCGCAGCGGGTAAACGCCACCTGGCCGCCCTGGCGCTGCAGTCGTTGCGCCAGTAGTGAGCCCGCCTGCTCGTCGATATCGATGAAACTGACGCAGGCCTTCTGCTCGCAGAAATGCTCGACCAGGCTGGCACCGATACCGGACGCCCCACCGCTGATGAACACATGGCGCCCCTCGAGGCTCGGATACCGTGCATAGCTGTCCAATCGAAAACCCTCCACATCACCTGGATGTTCTGCCCTGCTTCATCTGCGACGCCTAAGGCTCTCAATAACCTGCCTTTCCCGTCGCCTCGCGCTGCATCTCCTGCAGAATGCTGCTCGAACCTGCCACCAGCATTCGCGCATCCGACGACACCGTCACCAGATCGCATCCACGGACCAGCATTTCGCGGGCGTGTGCCGCGCTGCCGTTATGGATACCGACGATCTTTCCCTGCTGGCGACAGCCATCGACCAACCGCTGGATGATGGCGTCAAGCTCGCCATCGTCATGGTCGAACCCCGGCGTCTTGCCGTGGGACAGTGCCAGATCCGCGGGACCGATATAGATACCGTCGAGGCCTTCCACCGCGAGGATCTCCTCGAGATTCGCCACGCCTTCCCGGGTCTCGATCATCGCCAGCACCAGCAGCTCGTGGTTGGCATGGGTGACATAGTCATTGCCGGCATAGAGCATGGCGCGGTGGGGACCGAAGCTGCGCACTCCCAGGGGCGGATAGCGGCAGGCCGCCACCAGTGCCCGCGCATCCTCGGCACTGTTGATCAGCGGGGCGATGACACCGTACGCCCCGGCGTCCAGCACCTTCATGATCAGCCCCGACTCGAGGCTCGGCACCCTGACCAGCGGAACCGTCGGGGTGGTCGAAATGGCCGTCAACATCTCCACCAGCTGGGGGTAGTCGATCAAACCGTGCTGCATGTCGATGGTCAGGCTATCCCAGCCCTGGTGGGCCATGACCTCGGCAGAAAAACCGCAGGGCAACGACAGCCAACCATTGACCACGCCCGTGCCTTCCTTGATGTGCGACAGAATTCGATTGGTTCTCATGGTCTGCTCCGTATAGGGCTCACAAGAATGCCGGAGGGGAAGACGGCGCCGGCTCGGCGTGTCGGCTCGCGCCGCCGAAGGTCGCGACCGGCACACCCGGTACCTCGACCTCCAGCGCAAGGACACTGCCGGACAGCGGAAACGCCGCCAGATCGGCCTCGGACAGTCCCTTGCGCAGGGTGGTGACAAACAGGGTCTTCATGTCCGGGCCGCCAAAGCACGGCATGGTCGGCCCCGTGCATGGCAGCGATACCTGTCGCGCCAGACGCCCGCGATCGTCCCAGTAGTTGAGCACGCCGCCGAACACACCGGCGCTCCAGTACCCACCTGCGACGTCGGTGGCGCCACCGTCGGGACGTCCGTGCACGGCGGGATCGGTCACCGCCATGACCCGGGGCGCCCCCATGACGCCGCTCTCCAGGCAATAGTCGGCGACATAGAGGGTGTCGCGGCGCGTATCGCTGAAGTAGAGACGCCGGCCGTCGGCGCTCCAGGCCAATCCGTTGGCAACGATGAATCCCTGGTGCAGACGTGTGGTCTCGCCCGAACGGGACACGCTGTACAGAGAGCCAAGCGGGCGCGACCTGCACTGCTCATCCATGGTCCCCACCAGCAGACGCCCGTCGGGGCCTACCTTGCCGTCATTGAAGCGTGTGCCGGCCAGTGGCTCGCCGGGAGGACAGCAGAGAAATTCAAGCGCCCCGCTTGACGGTTCGAAAAGATGGATGCCCGAGCGCATCGCCACCACCAGGCGGCCATCGTCGCAACGACCGAAGGAGCCCAGGGTTTCCGGCAACACCCAGCGCTGGCGATGACCATCCGCAAGCCGCCAGGACTCGATCGCCGGGGCATAGAGGTCGGCCCACAAGAGGCACCCCGTCTCGGCGTCCCAGACCGGCGATTCGCCGAGCTCGGCACGACTTTCGATCAGCACTTCGACGCTGGTCATATCCCCTGCTCCCCTGTTGGCAACGCCACCGGCCACGCCGGGCGACGTACCGGGCGACGTACCGGACGACGTAAAGAACGCTGTCCCATGCTCAGTAGATGTCCGGCTCGGGAATGCTGCCGGGCGCCCCTTTGGCGAAGTCGAAGTCGCAGCCTTCATCCGCCTGAGTCACGTGCGCCTTGTACAGCGCGGCATAGCCATGCGGATGGCGATCTGCCGGCGGCTGCCAGTCTTCGAGTCGACGGCGGATTTCCGCCTCCTCGACCAGCAGGTCCAGGCGCCGATTGGGCACGTCCACCGAGATGATGTCCCCGGTCCTGACCACCGCCAGGGGGCCGCCGACCGCCGACTCCGGCGTCACGTGCAGGATGCAGCTTCCGTAGCTGGTGCCGCTCATGCGGGAGTCCGAGATGCGCAACATGTCACGCACCCCCTGCTTGAGCAGCTTGCCGGGGATCGGCATCATCCCCCACTCCGGCATGCCAGGGCCGCCCACCGGCCCGCCGTTCTTGAGCACGATGACGCTGTCGGCCGTCACCGGGAGATCCTCGTCGTCGATGTGTGCCTTGAGCTCGGCGATGGTCTCGAACACGAAGGCCGGCCCCTGGTGAACATGCAGCCGCGGATCGGCCGCGGTCGGCTTGATGATGGCTCCCTTTGGCGCCAGGCTGCCGCTGAGCACGGCGGTCCCGCCGGAACTGTTGACCGGTTCCTCAAGCGAGTGAATGACCTCCGGTCGCCAGACCCTTGCCCCTTCGATATTGTCGCCGAGGCGGCGGCCTGTGACGGTCATGGCGTCGAGCGCCAGCTCCTCGCCGATCGTCGACATCAGCGCCGGCAGTCCCCCGGCATAGAAGAAGTCCTCCATCAGGAACTCCCCGGATGGCTTGAGGTTCAGCACCAGAGGCACGCGTCGCGATATCTCGTTGAAGCGCTCCATCGGCAGGTGAATGCCGAGGCGCCCCGCCATGGCGACGAGATGAATGATGGCGTTGGTGGAACCACCGATCGCCATGTCCACTGCGATGGCATTGTCAAAGGATGCCTCGCTCATCACGTCGGTGGGCTTGAGGTCTTCCCACACCATGTCCACCGCCCGCTTGCCGCTGGCGAAGCACATCCGTGAATGGTTGGCGTCCACCGCCGGGATGCTCGAGGCCCCCGGCAGGCTCATGCCCAAGGCCTCGCCGATCGACATCAGGGTGGCCGCGGTCCCCATCGTCATGCAGGTCCCCGCCGATCGGGCGATACCGTTCTCGATGTCGTTCCAGTCGGCCTGGGAGATGTTGCCGATGCGACGCTCGTCCCAGTACTTCCAGACATCGGTACCGCTACCCAGCACCTGCCCGCGAAAGTTGCCACGCAGCATAGCACCGGCCGGTACGTAGATGGTCGGCAGATTCATCGAAATGGCGCCCATCAGCACGCCAGGGGTGGTCTTGTCACAGCCGCCCATGACCACGGCGCCATCCACCGGGTAGCTTCTCAAGAGCTCTTCCACTTCCATGGCCAGCATGTTGCGATACATCATGGCGCTGGGCTTCATCAGCTGTTCGCCCAACGACATCGCCGGCAATTCCACCGCAAAGCCCCCGGCGGCGGTAATCCCGCGCTTGATATCCTTGACCCGCTCGGGAAAGTGGGAGTGGCAGGTATTGAGATCATTCCAGGTATTGATGATGGCGATCACCGGCTTGCCGACGAACTCCTCATCCCAATAGCCCATCTGCTTCACTCGGGAACGATGTCCGAATGAACGAAGATCATCTCGCTTGAACCAGCGATTACTGCGCAGATCATCCACATTTTTCGCGTGCATTGCGTTCTCCTGAGCCACACTTCAGCCTCACCACTTTGGCCGTCCTGCCGGTTATTGTTGTGTCACCACCGCCATCCCGTACGGGGCGGCGTTACATCCAGCCCCTGATGGGGTATCGAAGCCAAATGCCTAGGGGGATGTTGCTGGCATCGCCACCCACTCCCCATTGGCATTACTTGATGCCAAGGCTGTCGCCACGAACTCCACCCCGCGCACCCCCGCTCGGAGGTCCGGATACCAGTACGCCAGGGGGTCGGCTCTGGTCCCATGACGCGCGGCATCAATCACCTCGAACAGGTCGCTGTACAGGCTGGCAAAGGCTTCTCGGTAGCCCTCCGGGTGACCAAAGGCCACACTCGATACCCGCCGGGAGGCCGGGTGCAGTCCTGGCGCGCCCTTGGACAACCATTGAGGGGCGTCGTCCAGGCGTCGGAACAGCAGCTTGTCGGGATTTTCCTGGTGCCACTCGAGGCCGCCCTTGCTGCCGAAAATACGAAAGCAAAGGCCATGCTCGGCGCCGGCAGCCGCCTGGGTGATCCACATCATGCCCCTGGCGCCATTGGTGTAACGCAGCATCAGGTTGGCGTTGTCATGGGCCGTGCGCTCGGGCACCACGGCGACCACATCGGCGCTGACTTCACGGGTACTGAGCCCCGAAACGTACTCCAGCATGTGGAAGGCATGGGTGGCGATGTCACCCAGGATCAAGGATTCGCCCGCGACGGCGGCTTGCATATGCCAGTCTTCTCCCGCCACTTCGGCATCGCTCATCCTGGCCAGATGACCCTGGACGTAGTCGCACTGGAGCTGTCGAATCTCGCCCAGTTCCCCCGCCTCGATCATGGCCCTGGCCTGACGCACCATGGGGTAGCCGGTGTAGCCGTAGGCCACACAGAAGCATCGCTCGCCTCGTTTCGCCAAGGCTTCGAGTGCCCGCGCTTGCGCCAGGCTGTTGGTCAGCGGCTTTTCACACACCACGTGAAAGCCCAGTTCCAGCGCCAGCCTGGCCAGCGCAAAGTGCGAGTCATTGGGGGTCAGGATGGCGACAACCTCGGCGCCGTCCTCACGGGCGGCTTCCTCGCGCAACAGCGTCTCGCCGTCGCCATAGCCACGCGCAACGCCCAGCTGCCGTGCCTGTTGTAGCGAACGGTCGGCGTTCGACGACAGCGCCGCTGCCACCAGCTGGTAGCGCCCATCCATCTGCGCCGCCGCCCGGTGAACCTGACCGATAAACGACGCAACGCCACCACCGATCATCGCCAGCCGCAGTGGACGGGCTGCCTCGGCTTCGCA
Organism: Halomonas sp. EF61; assembly: GCF_040147045.1. Lineage (NCBI taxonomy): Bacteria > Pseudomonadati > Pseudomonadota > Gammaproteobacteria > Oceanospirillales > Halomonadaceae > Halomonas > Halomonas sp. EF61. The sequence goes on from NZ_JAMSHM010000003.1 coordinate 792,399, forward strand.
GGATGCCTGCGGCGAGGCTTGCCCTGTCATCGGCAAGGAAGATTGGGCTGAGGTATCGCAGACGTCAGACATCGGTCGCTGTGTCATGTGTTGAACCTTTTCAAGAACCTTTTCAAGAACCTTTACCGAAAGCCTTTATCGAGCGCCGCTATCGACTAACTTTATCGACTAACTTTATCGACTAACTTTATCGATCAACTTTATCGATGCTGAATGGCAGACACTCGAGCCTTGGAGCTTGGAGTGGACGACACCTGGTATCGATGGAACTGGTATCGGCGCCCTCCTTCATGTCGACCGAGGCTAGCGCATCAAAAACGCTTTTGAAAACGTTTTCATCGCGATTTATACCAAGGATTAATTCACGAAAAACTCATCGTATCGCCTCGCTTATCCTCGATTAATACGGACCAGGCTAAGCGATCTCTTACATAGAAAAGAAATCTCTTCAAAGAATATTGCGGTTACATTTACACCTGGATAAGCGATACCTAGACACGAGGGCACCGATGTCGTCGACGCGGAGCGTGCAACACCCTCCCCTCGACGCCACATGATTCGGCGCGATCCCCCATTGCGTACAGGCTGAGGGCTCACCGCCGAGACACCGCCCTGTTCAGGGGCGGCAAAAAGGAGAGTTCAAGAAATCACGGGATTGGCTGCAAATACCAGAAGTGAGTAAAAGCGAAGACCTTACTCAGAGATATCGCCAACTGACCAAGCCATCGACGGACACTCGATCAGCCATCCCGCCTGCCCACGGACAACCGGGAATGACGGCATCCTCAGGTGATGCGACGCGTCGTGCTGCGCTGGACAATATGACAGGGCAGCAGGACGCGATCGGCTGACACGGCGGGCCGCTGCACACGCTCGAAAAGCCCCGCCACCGTCCGTTCCACCATGTCACTGAACGGCTGGCGAATGGTCGTCAGGTCAAATGACCGACTGGAGGCAAACTGAATATCATCGATGCCGACCACGCCGACGTCGTCGGGGACCCTTAACGAAAAGTCATGGCGGATCGCATCCAGCCCACCACAGGCCATGATGTCATCGAAGTAGAAGATGCTGTCGGGCATACCGGGGGTGCTGTTCAGCAGCTCGCAGGTGGCCGTGTAGCCTGCCTCGTAACTGTGCCTCAGGCCTTCGGCATGGCCATGCAGACGCTGTCCACGCTTCTCGAGTCGCTGCGAGAAACCACGCAGGCGATCCTGGGTGGCCTGCTCGTTGGAAGAGGCCCCGACATAGGCCGGCCGACAATAGCCGCTGTCCAGGAGGTGATCGGCCGCCATCCGCCCCATCTCCTCGTCATCACAGGTCACCACCAGAGCGCCGGAATCCGGCGCATCGCGCCCGAAGACCGCCACCGGGGTCCTGTGCTGCTCGCAGGCTTCGACCAGTTCGGCAGGCACCGAGGCGGACGTCACGATCAGCGCATCCACGTGATACTCCATCACCAGGGAGACGGCCTCCTCGATGCTCTTGGCGGTATTCACGTTGATCAACAAGGTGTGGCAGTTGTAGCGCTGAATGGCGGAAGAAAACTCGCTGAGAATGGCGAGATAGGCAGGGTTCTCGAAGTTGGTGACGAGGATGCCGATCAGACTGGAGCGTGACTTGATGCCACGCGCCAGGCGGTTCGGCTTGTAGCCAAGACTGTCTGCCACCGCGAGGATTCTGCTGCGCATCTCGGGGGAGCTGCTGCCGTTGGGATTCATGGCGCGTGACACCGCCGCGATCGACACCCTGGCCTCGCGCGCCACGTCGGTGATGGTGACGCGCCCCGACGGCGACCGGTCGCTCGTTTTCGTCATGCCAACTACTCCTTTGCGGGCTCGCTTCCTCGGATCACCCAACCGCGGCGCCTTCAGGCCCCTCGCGACATTCTACAGCGTCTCGAGCGTCGCACACCGTCGCCGAACTGCGCACCGTCTTGTTGCACTGGCGAATCTCGTGATGGACACCTTGGCTCGCCTTGAAATCCAGCAGCCTGGCTTGCCAGCAGAAAATACGATTGTTGCACGCGCGTTTGACGACAGTCACCTGCATCATTGCGGCGCAATCTTGCCTAAGCTTTATCTCAACAACGATTCTTTAAAGCACAGTTTCTGCTAGATGCTCTCACTCCGGCAACTTCAACGATGGCAATTGAATGACGTGCACGCTGATCCCGGCGACGCCGTCGAGGCCATGGCGCGAGCCAGCTGACCTGGGCTGCTTGCCCTGGTAGGCGTAAGGACTCACCGGCGAGCACCTACATAAACCACGACTAGCCTGAATGCCTGGATCTGCCGGCATCGCGGCACAAGAAAAGCAAAAACTGACCAAGGTACGCTATGAAAAATCCAGTCTTGATGGGCCTCGTCCTGCTTTCGGTTTGCCTGCCTGCCATGGCCAGGGACGTGACGGGTGGTGTCTACGTCGCCACCAACAACGCCGACGAGAACTCGCTGATCGCCTGGCGCCAGTTTGACGATGGCACCCTGGAGAAAGTCGGCGAGTACACCACCGGCGGCACGGGCAACGGCATGGATGGCGGCCTCGACCCGCTCGGTTCGGCCTACGGCGTGTGGCGTTCGGCAGACAACCGCAACGTACTGGTGGCCAACGTCGGCGACGGCACCCTGTCGTCACTTCACGTCGAAGACGACCTGACGCTGACGCTCAACAATGTGGTGGATGCCGGCGGCGCCAAACCCAAGGCCATCGACGGCCATGGCGACATCGTCTACGTCGCCAGCACCGATGGTGCCAACGATGAGCCGGGGGTGATCAAGGGCTTTACCATCGATGGCGATGGCAACCTGACCGAGATCCCCGACTCCGTTCGGCCGCTGGATGATTCTCCGGTCAGCATGGAGTTCACCGAGGACGGCAAGTACCTGACGCTTGTCGGCTTTCTTACCGGCATGGTGCATGTCTATGCGGTGGACGACGAAGGCCTCCTGTCGCAGGAGCCGATCTCGAGCCTTGAGTCGCCGCACCTGAGCGAGGAGCGCTTCTTCGCCCTGCCCATCGGCACCAAGCTGGTCACTCGCCCGGACGGTCACAGCACCCTGCTGGTGACCGAAACCCGCTATATCACCCAGGGCTACCAGTTCCACCCGTCATCCGAGGAGTCGAAGGCCAAGTATCCCTTCCTGCAGGAATACGAGGGCCAGACCGGCTCGATGTCGTCCTACGACATAGACGAGAACGGCAAGCTGACCCTGGTGTCGGCGGATGTGATGACTGGCGACGACATCTGGGGTGGCGAGCAGGCCGCCTGCTGGGTCACCACCTCGGAAGACGGCAAGTACGCCTGGACCACCAACTCCCATACCTCGAGCCTGTCGACCTTCAGCGTCGATCCCGAGGACGGCAGCATCGCTCTGCTGGAAGAAGCCGCCTACCGCGCCGAGGATTACAACGAGTATTTCGCCGACATGGACCTGAGCGCCGACGGCAACTACGTCAACATCATCAGCGGCAACACCGGCAAGACCTGGGTGTTCGAGATCCAGCACGATGACGGCAGCCTGAGCGTGGTCGATGCCTATCCCGGCAGCGCCGAAGTCCACTCCTACGGGCTGGTGACCATCCCGCTGCCCCAGGGCGGCTAGGCGACTTTTCGGACAAGGCCCGGGCGTCCACGACCAGAGCCACGAGGCTGGGCCAGAAGGCTATGTCACAAAGCTATGTCACAAAGCTATGTCACAAAGCTATGCCACAAAGCTTCACCAGAGAGCTGACCAAAATCGCCAGATCAAGCGGGTAGGTAAAGTAGCTAAAAGAGGGGGCCGTGCTGACACGGCCCCCTTCTCTATTGCAAGCAGCATAAAAAACTCAGCTCGTGTGAGGTGCTTCCCGGCTCGAGACCGCAGGCCATAGATCCAGCAGCCGATGCAGTACCGCCATCACCGCCAGGGTGGCCAGCAGTGCCACGCACATCGAGCTGAACCGATAGACGGCGTCGACGACCAGATCCTGATCGGGTCTCAGGTACTGGCCAAACAGGATACCCAGGGTCGTCAGCCCGCCGAAGCCGATGCCGGAGCCGGCGTTCTCGATGACGTGCTCCCGTGCGAACAGCAAAAGACCGATGGCGTAGGCCAGCAGCACCAGCAGCAGATGATCGCTCTTGGTGAACAGCACCAGTTGCAGCACCAGTGCCAGGTTGCAGCCCAACAGAGTGCCGATGGCACGACGCCAGGCCGACATCCGGGCGCCATGGTAGCCGAGGGCAAACAGGATCAGGATGGTCGCCATCTGCGCGGACAGGGAGTCGCGCAGATCGAGCAATTGAAACACCAGAAAGGACAGGGTCGCGGTCAGCGCCCCGATCAACGCCTGATGGCGCTTCAGCGCCGCCGTCTTGGCCTGACGTGGTGGCGGCTGTCGCGGCGTGACATCGGGAAACAGCCAGTGCATCAGGGCGGCGATGGCCACCGCCAGAAAACTCGCAACGGTGTTGCTGGCCAGCAGGTCGAACAGGTCGAGGTCGGGGTAGCTGGCGAAATGCAGCATGATGCTCAGGGTCAGCACGCCGTTGGCGCCGAACACGAACAACGGCCCCCTGGCCATCAGCGTGAAGCGTCCCAGGAACATCAGGAACACCAGTCCCGTCATCACCACCGGCAGATGCTGGGTCAACCCCACCACCAGGCTGATCTCGACCACATTGAGGCAGGCGTTACCCAGGAACTGGCGCACCACATGGGCGTTGAACACCGGAATGATCCCCAGCAGAAACATCGGAAAGACGGTGAAGAAGACACCATAGTTCCAGTGCATCAGCTGGCTGATCAGAAAGCCGAGCCAGGCCCCCACCGCGATACGCAGACACTGGCGCAAGCCGTTGTCGCTGAGCTTCGAGGCCTTCGGTTGCTGCTGCCCTGACGACGCCAGTAGCCTCTTGGCAAACAAGGCCCGTGGCTGCTTGGTAGACGACGCCCGTGGCTGCTTAGTAAACATAATGCAGCCAGGACATCAGCCGAATCTGCAGCGCCCCCAGCGGATGGGCCAGCGGGTGCTCCCCGGGAAACAGCTGCACCGTGGCGCGGGAGCCGGTGGGAAGACTCGTCGGTGCGTCCCCGGCCAGCGAAAGGTGCAGGCGAAGGCGCTGGGCATCGCGCAGCCAGCGGTCGGTGGTGGGGATGTCGGCCAGGTTACCGTCGGCGCTGATCTGTCCGTCGTAGACCCCAGCGTCGCGCTTCTCTACCCGGGCGGCAAAGACCTGGCCGGGCATGGCGTCGAACACCACGCGGGCCTCGTCGCCGGCGGCGACCTTGCGCAGGCTCTTCTCGCGGAAATCCGCGATCAGTTCGACCTCATCAGTGATCAGCGCCAGCGCTGGCTGTCCCTGGGTGGCGTAGTCACCCACCTCGAGTTGCAGGTTGCTCAGCGTGCCGGAATGCTGGGCCCGCACCAGGGTGTGGTCGAGATCGAGCTCGGCCTGCTCCAGGGCGTTGCGGGCCTGACGCAAACGCAAGTTGGCCTCCCCTTCGGCACCCAGTTCGGCCTCCAGGCGCGCCACTTCGGCCTCGGCGGACTTGACCTCGGCCTGGGCCTGACGGTCGGTGGCTACCAGGCCATCGAGGCGCTGGCGCGAGATGCTGTTCTGGCTGATCAAGCGCTCACCTCGCCGGCGCTCCTGGCCGCTCTCCTGGGCCCTGGCGCGGGCCGCTTCGAGGGCGGCGCGGGCTGATGCGATGCTGGCGCTCAGGGTCGCATTCTGCTGACGCGCCGCCTCCAGTTCCAGTCGCGCCTGCTCGAGCGCCAGCTCGAAGGGTGCGGGTTCAATACGAAACAGCGGATCACCCGCCTCGACATGGTCGTTATTGCTGACGTGGACCCGCTCGACGGGGCCGCTGACTTCCGGGGCGATACGCACCACCGGGCGCATGACCCGCGCCTCCGGGGTCATCGGCATGTAGGTATCTGCCACCACAAAATAGGCAAACATCAGGACGAACATGCCCAAGGCCAGGCGAACGATCCACCTGAAGCGCTGGTCGGGGGCCATGGTATTCCTCTTGGTTACACGACGGGCTGACTTGACGGGCTCACGTGACGGAGCCGCTCGGTATTTGACGAAGGCGTCCCCCGTCGACCGGCCGCGTAGACTAGCACTTTGTTAGCCTGTTAACAATATTGCAACCCTTCATGCACATTTCCTGAACCTTTGCCGATTCGTGCAGTCGTAGGCATTGACGTGCTCGACCCACAAGGATGATGGAAATGCAGCGACGTGACTTCCTCAAGGCGGCCACCGCCCTCAGCGCCTACGCCCTGCCAATCTCCCCGCTGCTGGCCGCGCTGGACCAGCGGCTCATGACCACCGGAGAAAAGGTCTCCTTCGACTACGCCTGGCTGAAAGGCTTCGCCCGCCATCTGTCGGGGCAACCTCACCAGGATCACGAAGGCGAACTGCCCGACCAGCTCAAGTCCCTTTCCTGGGACGACTACCAGGCCATCGGCTACCGCGCCGACCACGCCCTGTGGAGCAACAGCGACGCGCCCTATACGGCCCAGCTGTTTCACCTGGGTCGTGGCTTCACCACCCCGGTCAGGATCTACCAGGTCAGCCAGGGACAGGCTCAGGAACTGGCCTACGACCCGGCGCTATTCAACTTTTCCAACGGCGATGGGGATAGCGTGGTCGATACCGATACGCTGTCCGAACGCCTCGGCTTCGCCGGCTTCCGCCTGCACCATCATCAGGATCCCAAGCGCGATATCGCCTCCTTCCTGGGCGCCAGCTACTTCCGTGCGGTCAGTCAGAGCATGCAGTACGGCATGTCGGCCAGGGGCCTGGCCATCGACACCGCCGGCAGCGAACCCGAGGAATTCCCTGACTTCACCCGCTTCTGGCTGGAACAGCCCGAGGGTGAAGACAAGGTCATCGTCTACGCCCTGCTCGAGTCGGAGAGCACCACCGGGGCCTACCGCTTCGATATTCGTCGCGACGTCGAAGGCGTGGTCATGGACGTGGCCGCCACCCTCTATCCACGCAAGACGATCGAGCGTCTGGGTATCGCGCCACTGACCAGCATGTACCTGGTCGGCGAGAACGATCGTGACGTCAACTATGACTGGCGCCCGGAGATCCATGACTCGGATGGGCTGTCGATCCACACCGAAAGCGGCGAATGGCTGTGGCGCCCGCTGGTGAACCCGCCCCAGCTTCGCTACAACGCCTATTCCGCCACCAATGTTCAGGGCTTCGGCCTGGCCCAGCGCGACCACGACTTCGACCACTACCAGGACGATGGCGTCTACTACGATCGCCGACCCAGCGTGTGGGTCGAACCTACCGAGGGCTGGGGCGAAGGCAGCGTGGATCTGGTGGAGCTGCCTGCCAAGGACGAGACCTTCGACAATATCGTGGCCTACTGGCAACCCAAGGCCCCGGTGGAGGCCGGCCAGGAGCTGCGCTACGCCTATCGTCTGAGCTGGTACGACCTGCCGCCACAGCAACCCAGCCTGTCGCGCTGCGTGGCGACCCGTACCGGACTGGGTGGCGTCGTCGGCCAACGTCGCGAGTACTTCAGCTGGCGCTTCGCGGTGGACTTCCGCGGCGGCCCCTTCCCCTTCGATGACGCAAGCGAGGTCGAGGTAGAGCCGGTCATCGAGACCAGCGCCGGGCGCATCGAGATCACCTCGGCCCGACCGCTGGACGCCATCCAGGGCTACCGGGCCATGTTCGATGTGGTGCCACCGGACGAGGGCACCGAGCCGATCAATCTGCGCCTGTATCTGCGCGATAGCGAAGGCAAGCCGCTGTCGGAGACCTGGATCTACCAGTGGACGCCGCCCCCCGGCGATGAGCGCGAGCTACATAACCCCGATCACCTGTAGTCGCCCCACCCACCGATGATGCGGGGCGTCGCAAGGGCGCCCCGCATCCCTAGACACGAGCTGGCCACGCCTTGTTACCGGGCGGTGAAAAGGTCAGGGATAATTCTGGCGAGCGTGAACCACTGCGGTAACTTCGATGCGATCCGTTACCTGATAGATCACGATAAAGTTGGGGTGGACCACTATCTCCCGTGTGCCGGGAACCCGCCCTGCTTGATGGAGGAAAGGGTGCTCGGCAACCGAGGTAACAGCAGATTCGAGTCTACTGCGAAGTCGCAGAGCCGCCTGGGGATCACGTTCTGCAATGTAGCTGATCACTTCCAGCAAATCGGCAACAGCGCCGTCGTGCCAATGGATTGGCAGACTCACGCCTCTTCGCCACCGCGTCGCTTACTCGCATCGTTGATGATGGTGTCGACCTTGGCCATGACCTGATCATGAGACATTCCCTGGCCTGGATGATCGATGCTGCGCTGAACCTTTTCACGCAACCAGCGATCATGGCTCTCCGCCTGCTCCTGCGTCTCGAACTCGGAAATTATCGGATCCAGCTTGGTGGTCATGAGGTTTCTCCTTCAGACTCCCTAGTCTAGCGGACGTCCTGGCGTTTGACACTGGTCCTCGGCAAGGCCATGGCATCAAAGAGATCACTGCTAGCGACAACCCCGGCGTCCGTTTCGGCATTAGTCTGCCACGCTCCATTTTTTCCTTCCTGTCTCCCCCCCCCCCTCAACCCAGCCGAATTGACCGCGTGGCGCCGCTTCCGGCATGATCGTGGCTGCTAGATCACTCCAACCTCTCAACAAAAACAAGGCGCTAGGCGGCTACCATCGTAAAGTGACGGCCCGCCGAGAAGACGCCATTTTCGCTGAACACCACCAAGGAACCCCCATGACACGCCACATCGCGCCCCGCCCCCTTGCCCTGACCACCCTGGCCGCCGGCATAGCTCTGTCCACTGCGCTTGCCACGTCCGCCGCCCAGGCCAACGACTTCGCCGACATGGACCCGGTCAAGCTGCGCCTGGCCCACGTGGTCAACGAGCAGGACGGCTTCCATATCGCCGCTACCAAGTTCGAGGAACTGGTCGAAGCCCGCACCGAAGGCAAGGTCGACGTAGAGATCTTCCCCAACGCCACCCTGGGTGATGAGCGCACCCTGCTCGAGGGCATGCAGATCGGCACCGTCGACATGGGCGTGATCACCAACGGCCCGGTGGCCAACTTCGTCGAGCCCATGGCGGTGTTCGAACTGCCGTTCCTGTTCGCCTCGCCCGAGGAGGCCTACTCGGTACTCGACGGCCCCATCGGCCAGGAACTGCTCGACAGGCTCGCCGACGTCAACCTCAAGGGCCTGGCCTACGCCGAGCGCGGTTTCCGCAACCTGACCAACTCCGAGCGCCCGGTGGCAAGCCCCGAGGACATCGACGGCCTGCGCATCCGCGTCATGGAAAACCCGGTCTACGTCGACACCTTCCGCGAGCTCGGCGCCAACGCCGTGCCGATGGCCTGGACCGAGGCGCTGACCGCCATGCAGCAGGGCACCATCGACGGCCAGGAAAACCCGATCAACGTGATCCACTCGTTCAAGCTCAACGAGACCCAGGACTACATGACGCTGTCGCGTCACACCTATGCCCCGGCGATCTTCGTCATGGGCATGCCGTCCTGGCAGAAGCTGCCCGAGGCCGCCCAGGAAGTCGTCGAGGCCGCCGCCCAGGAAGCCGCCGAGTACGAGCGCGAGCAGAACGCCGCCATGGCCGAACAGCAGCTTGCCGAACTCAAGGAAGCCGGCATGCAGATCGAGGAGTCTCCCGACATCGCCGCCTTCCAGGACGCCGTCGCTCCGGTCTACGAGACCTACGGCGAGCAGTTCGGCGACTACCTGCCGCGCATCCAGGAAGCGCTGAAGGCCGGGGAGTCCAAGTAAGTGCTGTCCCTGCTCGAACGCCTTGAGCGGGGACTCGACGCCGTGACACGCCCGGTGGTGTTCGCCGCCATGGCGGCGTTGATCGGCGTCATCTCCCTGCAGATCATCTCCCGGGTGGCCTTCACCGCGGTGGGCTGGACCGAAGAGGTCGCACGCTTTCTGCTGGTCTGGATCACCTTCCTGGCCGCTACCCTGGCCTACCGCGCCGGTCGTCATATCGCCGTGACCTTCGTGGTCGACGCCCTGCCCGGCCTTGGTGGACGAATCGCCAGGATCATCGCCCACCTGGTGGTGCTGGCCTTTCTGCTGGCGCTGATCGTCATTGGCTGGAACTACATGCAGTTGCAGAGTTTCCAGAAGTCGGCGTCACTACGCCTGTCGATGACCTGGGTCTACGCGGTGATGCCGCTGGCGGGCGCCTTGATGGCCTTCACCACCCTGGTGGCGATCGTGCGAGAGCTCACCGGCCAGACGCCGGCGAGCCCGCAGGAGGTGGCGTGATGCTGTTGCTGTTCATCTCCTTCGTGGTGCTGATGCTGATCGGCGTGCCCATCGCCTTTACCATCGGCGCCAGCACCCTGGCGACGCTGGTGGTCCAGGGCACACCGCTCGCGGTGGTGCCCCAGCAGATGTTCCAGGGCATCAACACCTTCGCCCTGGTCGCGGTGCCGATGTTTATCCTCACCGGAGACCTCATGGCCCAGGGCGCGGTCAGCCGCAAGCTGGTCGACTTCGCCGACAGCCTGTTCGGCTTTCTCAAGGGCGGGCTTTCGCTGGTGTCGGTACTGGCCGGGATGTTCTTTGCCGCCATCTCCGGCTCCGGTGCGGCCACCACCGCTGCGGTGGGCTCGAGCCTGGTGCCGGAACTCAAGCGCAAGGGCTATGACCCGGCCTCCGCCGCTAGCCTGATCGCCGCCAGCGGCACCATCGGCGTGGTGATCCCACCCTCGGTGCCGATGATCATCTACGCGGTCATCGCCCAGGAGTCGGTGTCGGACCTGTTTCTGGCGGGCTTTCTGCCGGGGCTGGCCATGGGTCTTGGCCTCGGTGCCATCGCCCTGGTCCAGGCCCACCGTCGCCAGTACCCCCACGGCAGCCCGCTGTCGCTGGCGACCATCTGGCGGACCCTGCGTGCAGCAAGCTGGGGGCTGATGACGCCGGTCATCATCCTCGGCGGGATCTTCTCGGGGGTGTTCACCCCCAGCGAGGCGGCGGTGGTGGCGGTGGTCTACGCCCTGCTGGTATCGCTGTTCGTCTATCGCGACCTGACCTATCGGGACGTCTACGCCGTGATGATCCGCTCGGCGATCACCACCTCGGTGATCATGCTGGTGATCGCCACCTCGGCGGTGCTGAGCTGGACATTGTCCAGCGCCCAGGTGCCGGCCCAGATCGCCCAGTCGGTGCTGTCGCTGTCCACCGATCCCTACGTCATCCTGCTGCTGGTGGTGGCGGTGATCCTGCTGACCGGGGTGTTCATCGAGACCGCCAGCGCCCTGATCATCCTGACCCCGGTATTGCTGCCGCTGGTGACCCAGCTCGGCATCGACCCGGTGCACTTTGGCCTGATCATCGTGGTGGGGCTGGCGATCGGCATGATCACACCCCCGGTGGCGATCAACCTGTACGTGGCCTCTTCGGTGACCCAGCTGCCGCTCGAGCGTATCACCCGTGCCATCCTGCCCTACCTGCTGGGGCTGATCGGCGTGCTTTTGCTGGTGGTCTACGTGCCCCTGTGGCTATCGTCCTGACGCCGGAGGCTAAAGAGCCTATTTAGCGCCAACCAGCGAGCCGCGGATGCTGTCATCAGCATCCGCGGTTTTTTCTTTGCTGCCACAGCGCCATACTGGCGATGGACCGCTTCATCGGCGACTCCTTCGCAGCTTCACCGTACCCTGACATCCGGAGCCCTCATGTCCCTTCGCCTGCCTGTCGTTGCCCGTCCCGGCCTTCGCGCCTTCCTGCACCAAGCAAGGATCGGCCTGCCCAGCCGCGCAATGATCACCGCCATGATCGCCGCCCTGCTGCTGGCAAGCCTTACCGGCTGCACCACCTACACCTACGATGACGGACACAAGGAGACGGTCTGGGGCGTTCCCCCGGTGGATGAGCACAAGACCGAACAGGAGCGCCAGAACGAAGGCGTCAAGTATCGTGAACCGGGCGTTATCCCTGAAGAATGATCGCCCGACGAGCCTTCATTCAGGGACGGTAGAGGCGGCGCCCGATTCCGCTGACGCTCAGGTGCTGCCGCCCTTCACCAGGGTGAATCCCAGATCGCGGATTGGCCGTTCCGGGGTCTTGCCGGACAGACGCTCGAGCAGCAGTTCCGCCGCCTGGGTGCCCATCTCGCTGCGGGCCACCGCCAGGGTGGTCAGCTTCGGCGTCAGGTGCTCCGCCAGCGGCAACCCCAGATAGCCACCCACCGCCAGCTCCTCGGGAATCCTGATGCCCTGGCGGCTTGCCGCCAGCAGCACGCCGCTGGCGACGATATCGTTGGAGCAGTGGATGGCGTCCGGTCGCGGTGTCATCGCCATCACATCCTCCAGCGCTCGTACGCCGACCTCGTAGGACGCCGGCTCGTGGTACTCCAGCACCCCGCCACAGGCCGCGCCCGCCTCCTCCAGCGCCCGCTGGTGTCCCTCCAGGCGTTGTGCCGCCCGGTAGTCATGGCCCAGGTGAGAGCCGACGAAGGCGATACGCCGATAGCCCTGCTCAAGCAGATGGGATGCCATAGCGTGACCCAAGGCGACGCCGTCCACCCCCACGTTCATGTCGATGGGGTCGTCGCCCACCTCCATGATTTCTACCACCGGGCGTCCCCAGTCCCTGAGTCGCGAGATCACCCGGGGCCGGTGGCGTAGACCGGTCAGGATCACCCCGGACGGCGAATAGCCGAGCACCGTATCGACCAGACTGGCCTCGCGGTCCAGATCCCAGTCGGTGGTGGCCAGCAGCATCTGATAGCCCGCCGCCTCCAGTCGCTTCTGGATGGCGTCGATGACCTCGATAAAGGTCAGGATGGCCAGCGACGGCACGATCACCGGGATCACCCGGGTGCCCGCTGCGGCAAGCCCCCCGGCGATCAGGTTGGGTACATAGCCAAGCGCCTCCACCGCCGCGTCGACACGCTGCTTGACCTCGGCGGAGACTCGCCCCGGCGTATTCAGCGCCCGCGATACGGTGATCGGCGCGACCCCGGCCTGGCGGGCCACGTCGGCCAGGGTCACTCGGCCCTTGCCCCGGTGGCGCTTGCGTGAGCGAATTTCCTGGCTGTCCATTGGCGTCCTTCCTCGAAGATTCCTTTGGCCACAGTGTAACCCAAGACCAAAGTATGGGTAGCGCTACCATCTTAATGGTAGCGCTACCCATGCAATGTCGACTACCTTTCGACTACGCCTCGACGCAACAGCGTCGTCGGACGATACGCCCCGAGGAGACAACGACAATGAACGCACGCAGCCTCACCCCCCTTGCCCTGGTCACCGCCATCTCGCTCGGCGCCGCCGGCACCGCCGCCGCCGAAGACCTGGCCATCGCCATCCACACCGACCCGTCCCACGCCATGTTCAAGATCGGCGAGCGCCTCAAGGACACCATCGAGAGCGAGTCCGATGGCGAGCTGACGGTGACCCTTCTCGGCACCGAGGTCGGTGGCGAGCGCGACCACCTGGAAGGCGCCAGCTACGGCGAGTACGCCATCGCCCTCGGTGGCTCCATGCCGATGACCCTGTATGCCCCCGAGTTTGCCGCCGCCGACCTGCCCTTCGTCTACGACTCCAGTGACCAGGCCCGCAAGATCTACGAAGGCGAGATCGGCGAGGCGCTGAATCAGAGCCTGATCGCCAAGGGCAACATGCGCCTGGTGGGCCTGTCGGCACGCAACCCCCGCAACCTGACCTCAAAGACCCCGGTCAAGACCCCGGAGGACGTCAGCGAGGTGCGCATGCGCGTGCCGGAGATCGCGCCCTGGGTCGCGGTATGGGGCGAGATCGGCGCACTGCCGAGCCCGATTGCCTGGCCGGAGGTCTACACCTCGCTGCAGACCGGCGTCATCGACATGCAGGAAAACCCGGTGGACAACATCTACGCCGGCAAGCTGTTCGAGGTGCAGGACTATGTCAGCCGCACCGAACACGTCTACTCGTTCTTCCACTGGCTGATGAACGAAGACGTCTATCAGGAACTGTCCGACGAACACCGTGACATCGTCCTGTCCGCCATCGACGACGCCACGACCTGGGGCGATCAACTGGTCAGCGATGGTCAGGCGGAGCTGTTTGAAAAACTCAAGGAAGAAGGCATGGAGGTGGTCGAGCCCGATGTCGCCGCCTTCCGTCAGGCCGCGCGCCCCGCCGTGGAAGAGATCGCCCAGGACTACGACCCGGCCGTTCGTGACTATGTGCTGTCACTGATCCAGTAAGTCCGAGGCGGCGCGAGCCTTTGAGGCCTTGGCGCCTCGAGGGTTGGCACAGCATCTGACCGTCCCACGGGGCCTCGCCGACCGAGGCCCCTTCCCTTGAGTCAAGTCCCCGCCACCCGGCGGGGCAACGGAGTGTCCGATGACCTCATCTCCTACCCTGTCCCGGGCACTGGGTGCTTTCTGGTGGTTGTTGACCACCGTGGTAGTCGGTGCCTTCGGCCTGATGCTGCTGGTCATGGCCATTCAGGTAATCGCACGCTATGCCCTCGGCGTCGCGGTGCCCTGGACCGACGAGGTTTCCCGCTATCTGTTCCTGGCGGAGATCTTTCTCGGTTCGGTGCTGGCACTGCGCTACCAGGAACACATCCGCATCACCGTCGTCACCGACCTGCTGCCAGCGGGTGCCCAGCGCTGGGCGGCGGTCGCCGCCGACGCCATCAGCATCCTGGTGCTTCTGATGATCATGGGGGGCGCCTTCAACATGATGGAGCGCACCGCCGGCATCTTCGCCAGCACCTTCGACATGAGCTTTTCCTACCTGTACCTGATGCAGCTGGTCGCTGCCGGCCTGATGGCACTGCTGCTGGTGGAGGACCTCGTCGTTCGTCTGCGCGGCAAGCCTTCCACCTTGCCTGACGAACCCAAGGAGTAAGACACCATGGAAATCTTTGCCATCATGTTCGTCGGCCTGATCGTGCTGCTGATGCTGGGGGTGCCAGTCGCCTTTGCGATGATCGCCTCATCGGCGGCGGTGCTGGCCTATACCCGTGGCTTCGCCGAGATCCCGCTGGAGATGATCGCCCAGCGCACCCTGTACGGCGTCAACAGCTTCACCCTGCTGGCGATTCCCGCCTTTCTGCTGATCGGCCGGCTGATGAACTCGGCAGGCATCTCTGATCGGGTGTTCGACGTGGCGCGCTGCGCCGTGGGTCACCTCAAGGGCGGGCTCGGCCACGTCAACGTGCTGGCGAGCATGCTGTTTGCCGGCATGTCGGGCTCAGCGGTGGCCGATGCTGGCGGGCTTGGCGCGGTGGAGATAAAGGCCATGGAAGACGATGGCTTTCCCACCGACTTCAGCGCCGCGGTCACCGCCAGTTCCGCTACCATCGGGCCGATCATCCCGCCCAGCATTCCGGCGGTCATCTATGGCGCCCTGGCCAACGCCTCCATCGCCGCGATCTTTCTCGGCTCCATCCTGCCGGGCCTGTTCATGGGTGCCGGCCTGATGGTGATGGTGGCGGTGATCTCCCATCGTCGTGGCTACCCGACCCGGGCCCGCGCCACCATGGCCGAATTCACCCGTGCACTGTCGCGGGGTCTGCTGCCCATGCTGACGCCAGTGATCATCCTGGTCGGCATCCTGTCGGGGCTTTTCACCCCCACCGAGGCCTCGGTGGTGGCGCTGCTCTACTGCATGATCATCTCGTTCTGCGTCTATCGCTCGATCACCCTGCGCGAGTTCGTCCAGATCCTGCGTGACACCGCCATCGACACCTCGGTGCTGCTGCTGATCATCGCCGGCAGCGCGCTCTATAGCTGGATCCTGGCGCGTTATCAGGTCACCGCCCTGGTCGCCGACTTCCTGCTCGCTACCGTCAGCGATCCGATGCTGCTGCTTCTGCTGCTGAGCCTGTTTATCCTGCTGATCGGGCTATTCATCGACTCGGTGCCGGCGCTGTTTCTGCTGACGCCGCTGCTGGTGCCGGTGGTGGTGCAGTACGGCATCGATCCGGTGCACTTCGGCGTGCTGATGATCTTCAACCTGATGATCGGGCTGATCACGCCACCGGTGGGCACGGTGCTGTTCGCCATCCAGAAGATCACCAACCTGCCCTTCAACACCCTGGTGCGGGCCACCCTGCCGTTCTACATCCCGCTGGTGGCGGTGCTGATCGTGATCACGCTGTTTCCGTCCATCGTGATGTTCCTCCCCAACCTCTTGCTCAAATGACGCCGCGACCGGGCAAGGCTCCAGGTCCTTGCCCGGCGGGCTTATCTCAATAGGAGTCATGCCATGGCTGTACTGATCACCGGTGGCCTCGGCCACGTCGGTTCCTGGGTCGCCACCCTGCTCGCCCGCCAGGGCAAGAAGGTCATCATCTGCGATATGGCCGCCCCCCACGTCGACCGCATGGGCCTCGACTATCTCGAGGAAGTGCGCGACAACGTCCACTTCGAAGCGGTGGATGTGCTCGACACCCACACCCTGTTCGAGACCTTTCTGCGCTATCGCGACGAGCTGGAAGGGGTCATACACGGCGTCTCGGTGATCGCCGGGCCAAGCTTCCAGACCCGCCCGTTCAAGCACCTGTCGATCAACGCCATGGGCACCCTGAACGTCTACGAGACCTGCCGGCTGCTGGGCATCGACAAGGTGGTCAACATGAGCTCCGGCGCGGTCTACGGCGACGCCGCCGGCCCCCAGGTCGAGACCATGCCCTACAAGGCCACCGACCTTTACGGCGCCACCAAGATTTCCGGCGAGCTCTACGGCGACCAGTACACGGCGACCTACGGCATGGATATCCGTCAGGCCCGACTGTTCTTCGTGTATGGCCCCGGCAAGCGCCCGTCCCACATGCACGCGGTCTACCAGGCGATGTTCGGGCCACTCGAAGGGCTACGCGATGTGCACCCTGACAACGGACGCGACCAGACCACCGACTGGACCCACGTCGAGGACACCGCGAGGGGCATCCTGGCGCTGTTCGATGCCGACAGCGTGCCTCACCGCCACTACAACATTTCCTGCGGGGTGCCGATCGCCCACCAGGACATCGTCGACAGCGTCACCGACCTGCTCGGCCACGACAGCGGCATGCGCCTGGGGCCGGGCCCCTTCGTGGTGCGGGGCAGCCCCCTGGACATCACCCGCGCGCGCACGGATCTGGGCTTCGAGCCACGATTCACCGATATCCGCGAGGGACTCGAGGACTACCATCGCTGGCTCAAGAAGAACGCCTGAAACGACACGGCCGGCCTGTCAAAGGCCGGCCGCTCGCAGACGGGTCGATCCGCTTCCGCCATCACTGCCGACGGAACACCAGCGCCAGATTGTTGGCCGGCAGCTCGTGGATGGCCTCCCGGCTCAGGCCGTGCTCGGCGGCGACCTCGGTAACCTGCTCCAGGTCCCGCACGCCCCAGCGCGGGTCACGGCGCCTCAAGTCGGCGTCGAAGGCCGCATTGGACGGCGCGGTATGCTCACCACCACGTCGGTAGGGGCCGTACAGCAACAGCACGCCACCCGGCTTGAGGTGGGCCTGGGCCTTTGCCATCAGCGCAGGCGTCACTTCCCACGGCGAGATATGGATCAGATTGATCGCCACCAGGGCGTCAAAGGTGTCATCCGGCCAGGGCTCCAGCACGTCGCGGCGCACCGGCGCCAGCAGATTGCCGCCGCCTTGCGGCGCTTGCTCCGGCTCTCGCCCCGATGGCCCTGCCCGTTGCGCTTCGCTTTCGCCTTGCCTGTCAACCTCCGCTTCCCCTTGCCCATCTTCTGCTGCTGCAAGCGCGCGCCAGGCAGCGATGGACGCCAGCGCCGCCTCGGAAACGTCGCTCGGCTGCCATCGCCAGCCCGGCTGGCACTGCGTCATATAGAGTCCGTGCTCACCACTGCCGCTGGCGAGCTCCAGCACGCGGGCATGGCGTCCCAGGCACTGGCGCAGCACCGCGTGGATGGGCTCGCGATTGCGAAGCGCCGCTGGACTGGAGAGTCTCGCGTCGGACATGGGAAAACCTCACGGTAAACAAGGGGAGTAACAAGAGCGGCAATGGCCAAACGGATATAACGGAAGCATGGTAACGTCTGGCATCAACGGCTTGCGCAACGATGCCAAGCGATGATCGTCCCGGTACACTAGCAAAAGATACCCTTCATCTTCACCAAGGACGGCCCATGGCTCGACCCGCGCCTCGCTACCTCGAGATTCAACAGCACATCCTGGCCAAGATCCAGCGGGGGGAATGGCCCACCGACCATCGCATCCCGGGTGAGGAGCAGCTCGCGCTCGACTTCAACGTCAGTCGCATGACCGCCAACAAGGCCATCCGCGAACTGGTTCAGCGTGGCTATCTTACCCGCCAGCCGGGCGCAGGAACCTTCGTCACCGAACGCAAGGCGGAATCCTCGCTGATGGAGGTCCACAATATCGCCGAGGAAGTCCGTGGCCGCGGCCATCACTATCGGGCCAGGGTGCAGCGTGCCGAAGCGATCGACGCCAGTGAGGACATCGCGTTGCAACTGGGGGTCAAGCGAGGCAGCAAGGTCTTCCATACCCGCATCGTTCACCACGAAAACGACGAGCCCATCCAGCTCGAGATGCGCTACGTCAATCCCCGCCACGTGCCCGACTATCTGGACGCCGACTTCACGCTCACCACGCCCCATCAGGTGCTGATCCAAACCTGGCCGATCACCGATATCGAACACGTGGTCGAGGCCGTTTCGGCAGACACAGTACAGGCCGAGGAGCTGGCCATCTCCACCTCCCTCCCTTGCCTGCAGTTGCGGCGGCGCACCTGGTCAAATGACCTGCTCATCAGCTACGCCGTGTTGATCCACCCGGGAGATCGCTACAAGCTGCGCTCGGCGTGGAAGGACTGAGCGACGGACACAGCCTCCACCAATGCACGAGGGCCGGACAGTGATTGTCCGGCCCTCGTGCTTACGGCTACAGCGATCGACAAGGTTACTGCAGCAGCATGGCCGCCGGGATCGCCATTACCAGGGTGAGTGCCACCCGCACCGCCCATACCACCAGCATCTGCCATATCGTGATGGGAATCCGGGTAGCCAGCACGCAGGGAATGGACGCCGAGAAGAACAGGATGGACGACACCGACACCACGCCGGCGGCAAAGCGCGCCACGAAGTCGATTCCCGCGTCGCCACCGAGCAGCAGCGCCGGCAGGAACATCTCGGCCAGGCCCGCCGCGCTGGCCTGGGCCAGTTCCTGGGCATTGTCGATGCCGAAGATCGCCACCACCGGATAGAACAGCCAGCCCAGCCACTCGAACACCGGCGTGTACTTGGCCACCAGCAGTCCCAGCAGCCCCACCGACATGATCGACGGCAGGATGCTGATCGCCATCACCAGCCCTTCGGTCAGATTCTTGCGTACGCTGGATCCCAGCCGCGGCGCCTGCTCGGCCACCTTGATACCGGTGCGCCACGCCAGCGCCAGGCGATCCCCCTTCCGCGCTTCAGGTTCGCCGTCGGTCGCGGTGTTGTCCATGCCTGACAGCGGCCACAACCGCGCGGTCACCGCCGAGACAACGAAAGTGATCACCAGGGTGATCCAGAAGTAGGCGTTCCAGTAGTCCATCAGCCCCAGGGTCTTGGCGACGATGATCATGAAGGGCGCGGAGACGGTAGAGAAACCGGTGGCAATGATGGCCGCTTCTCGGGCCGAGTACTGGCCACCGGCGTAGGCACGGCTGGTGATCAACAGTCCGATCGAGTAGCTGCCGACAAAGGAGGCCACCGCGTCGATGGCGCTTCGACCCGGGGTACGCCACAGCGGGCGCATGACGGGCTGAACCAGGATGCCGATCAGCTCGAGTAGCCCATAGCTCAACAGCAGCGCCAGGAAGATGGCACCGATCGGCACGATCAGCCCCACCGGAATCACCAGCTTGTCGTAGAGAAAGGGCAGCATGTCCGGCTGATGCAGCAGTGCCGGACCGGCGGTGGTCATGGTCAACAGCGCCGCCACCACCCCCAGAAGCTTGAGCACGGTGAAGATCTTGTCGGTGAGACTGCGTCGCCAATCCCCCTTGATCAACGGATAGGCCGCGCCGGCGATGATCAGCGCCAGGGCGTAGAACCTCGCCCAGTCACCGAGCCCGGCCCGGGCCGCGGTCACCAGATGATCCAGCGGAATCGTGGTTCGACCTTCCCAGGCAACCGGAACAAAGAAGATGAAGATGCCGATGGCGCTGGGCACCAACAGCTTGAACAACAGCAGGCCGAGGGGTGTCTGGCCTACCGAGGAACCAGGAGTCGTCGCCATGAAGGGAACCTCGTCGAAGTGTGAACCAACTCGTAAGTGTCATCTTGTTTGTATATACATTTCAACCGCTATAGTGGCAAAGCACTCCCCCACAGCGCCTTTAGACGATGGTCTAATACGCCACAAACTTCTCCTCAGATTCGTTCGTTAAACGGCGTTGTCACGCTCCGCTACACCTCTTTCCTGCAGCGTCGCAGATAGGCCGCCGGTCAGGGCGTCAGACGAACCGGCAAGGACTCCAGAATCACACTTTCCTGTATATACATGATGCTGTCGAACGATCCCGTTGGGCACCCGACGCCTCCCGCGCGTGCTCGAAACGCTCTCGGGTCCCTCGGCGACTCGGGGTTCAGAAAAGCCGGTAACGATCCCGCGGCCAAGACGGGGTGCACTCGGCCTAGCCGACCTGCGCTCCCCCGGGGCGATGCTTCAGAGAGGACAGGCCTGGTGCATCCGCGACCCTGTATATACTTTTATCGAAGCAATCCGTCGAGATTTCACGCCTATCCGCGCACTACGACCATGGTCTATTGATGCGCCATGACCTGAAAGCGAGCCCATAAAACGCCTGCAAGCCGCTGTTTCAACAACCATCCATCAGGCCCGACCCAAGGGTCGGGCGATGCATCACTGGCGACTCGGCGGCTTGACGAAATGGCTTGAAGGCATTATTTGTATATACATTACCCGACACGGAGCATCCCCATGTCCGAGCAATCCAAGCGCCTGCTGTGGCGCGATCTGGCGATCTTCGACGGACTGACCACCCTGCCCGAGCGTCACTGGGTAGCGGTCGAGGATGGACGGATCTGCGCCCTGGGCACCATGCAGACCCTTGACCCGAGTCAACATCGCGACGCCGTCGACATGGGGCAAGGCGGCGTCATGACGCCTGGCCTGATCGACTGCCATACCCACCTGGTCTTCGGCGGGCAGCGCAGCGACGAATTCGAGCTGCGCCTGCAAGGCGCCTCCTACGAAGAGATCGCACGTCGCGGTGGCGGCATCCTGGGCACCGTTACGGCAACCCGGGAAGCCGACGAATCGGCCCTGTTCGACGCCGCTGCAAAGCGTCTCACGTCGATGATCGAGGACGGCGTGACCAGCGTCGAAATCAAGTCCGGCTACGGCCTGACCCTGGCCGACGAACTGAAGATGCTGCGGGTGGCGCGACGTCTCGGCGAGCAACTGCCCGTTCGCGTCACTACCACCCTGCTGGCCGCCCATGCCCTGCCACCGGAGTATGCAGGCGACGCCGATGGCTACATCGAGCTGGTGTGCAACCAGATCCTGCCGGCGGCCCACGCCGAGGGCCTGGTCGATGCGGTCGACGTGTTCTGCGAGCGCATCGCCTTCTCGAGCGAACAGTCCCGGCGCGTGTTCGAGGCGGCCAGGGCGCTTGACCTGCCGGTCAAGGCCCACGCCGAGCAGCTTTCGCTGTCCGGTGGCGCCGCCCTGGTGGCCCAGTTCCGAGGGTTATCCGCCGACCATATCGAGTACCTGGACGACGACGGCATCGCGGCGATGGCCGATGCCGGGACCGTCGGCGTCCTGCTGCCCGGTGCCTTCTACACCCTGCGTGAAACGCAGCACCCACCGATCGACGCCATGCGTCGTGCCGGCGTCGCCATGGCGGTGGCCTCGGACGCCAATCCGGGTACCTCGCCCATCGTGCTGCCGACCCTGATGCTGAACATGGCCTGCACCCTGCTGCGCCTGACGCCCCAGGAGGCACTGGCCGGCATGACCCGCCACGCCGCCCAGGCCATCGGCCAGCCAGACCTTGGACGTATCGCCGTCGGCGCCCCCGCCGACCTGTGCGTCTGGAACATCGATAGCCCGGCCGAACTGGCCTATGCCGTCCAGCCGGGACGGCTCAAGCATCGCCTGCTGGAGGGCGTATTGACCCATGGATGAGCAGCTCGCTTCCCCCTCGTCTCCCACCCCGCCGCTGACCGAAGCGGACATGGGCATCTGGCAGGGGCGTACCGACCCCGAGCCCAACAGCGAGCGCTGGCACCAGCGCATCGCCGCCTACCGTTCCGGCGCCGAGCCTGGCGTCGTGGTGACGGGCTTTGCCAGCGATGCCGGTGTCGCCCGCAACAAGGGGCGGGTCGGAGCCGCCGATGGCCCCGCCGCCATTCGCCGCGCCCTCGCCCCCATGGCCTGGCACCGCGACGCCCCGGCCTACGATGCCGGCGACGTGCACTGCGTCGGCAATGGCCTCGAGGATGCCCAGGAGGCGCTGGGCGCGCGGGTGACCGAGATCCTCGACCAGGGCCACCAGCCGGTGGTGCTGGGCGGCGGTCACGAAGTCGCCTACGCCAGCTGGCGCGGCCTCTCCGAGCATCTGGACAAGGGCCACCGCAGGCCCACCGTGGCGATCATCAACCTGGACGCCCACTTCGACCTGCGCGACCCCAGCGAACAGACGTCTTCCGGCACGCCCTTCGCCCAGATCGCCGCCGACTGCGCCCGGCGTCGCTGGCCGTTCCGCTACGCCTGCCTCGGGGTCAGCCAGGCGGCCAACACCCGCGCCCTGTTTCACACCGCCAAGCGGCTCAAGTCGCTGGTGGTCGAGGATCGCGAGTTTCGCGATAGCCGCATCGCGTACATCAAGCGCGACGTGCAGCGTCTGGTAGCCGACTGCGATCACGTCTACCTGACCATCGACATGGATGTCTTCCCTGCAAGCGATGCCCCTGGCGTCAGCGCTCCTGCCTCGCGGGGCGTGATTCTGACCCACTTCGAGCCGATCCTCGAGTTCCTGCGTCGCTCGCGCAAGCTCCGCCTGATCGACATCGCCGAGGTCAACCCGGCGTATGACATCGACCAACGCACGGCGCGTCTCGCCGCCCGCCTGGTCCATCAACTTACCCGGTCCAACGCCTGACCGAGCCTTTTATTCCCTTTCACTACAGGTACCGACATGAACCAGATCACGCCCTCGCTGAACGACCGTCACGATCCTTCGCGCAAGATCGCCGCCCCCACCGGCACCGAGCTGTCGTGCAAGAGCTGGCTGACCGAAGCCGCCCTGCGCATGCTGATGAACAACCTCCACCCTGACGTCGCCGAGCGTCCCGAGGATCTGGTGGTGTACGGCGGCATCGGTCGCGCTGCCCGTACCTGGGAATGCTTCGACAAGATCGTCGAGGTACTCAAGCGCCTGGAGGACGACCAGACCCTGCTGATCCAGTCCGGCAAGCCGGTGGCGGTGATCCCGACCCACAAGGACGCGCCGCGGGTACTGATCGCCAACTCCAACCTGGTGCCGGCCTGGGCCAACTGGGAGCACTTCAACGAGCTCGACAAGAAAGGACTGATGATGTACGGCCAGATGACCGCCGGGTCCTGGATCTACATCGGCTCCCAGGGCATCGTCCAGGGCACCTACGAGACCTTCGTCGAGGCAGGCCGTCAGCACTTCAACGGCGACCTCAAGGGCCGCTGGGTACTGACCGCCGGCCTCGGCGGCATGGGCGGCGCCCAGCCGCTGGCGGCGACCCTGGCCGGTGCCTGCTCGCTGAACATCGAGTGCCAGCAGTCGAGCATCGACTTCCGTCTGCGTACCCGCTATCTGGACGAGCAGGCCAACGACCTGGACGACGCGCTCGAGCGCCTTGCCCGCTACACCAGTGAAGGCAAGGCCATCTCCATCGGTCTTTGCGCCAACGCCGCCGACGTCCTGCCGGAACTGGTCAAGCGCGGCGTCAAGCCGGACATGGTCACCGACCAGACCAGCGCCCATGACCCGCTGCACGGCTACCTGCCCTCTGGCTGGACCTGGGACGAGTACGTGGCCCGCGCCAAGAGCGAGCCTGACGCAGTGGTCAAGGCCGCCAAGGCGTCCATGGCAGTGCATGTGCGCGCCATGCTCGAGTTCCAGAAGATGGGTGTGCCGACCTTCGACTACGGCAACAACATCCGCCAGATGGCCCAGGAAGAAGGCGTCGAGAATGCCTTCGACTTCCCCGGCTTCGTCCCGGCCTACATTCGCCCGCTGTTCTGCCAGGGCATCGGCCCGTTCCGCTGGGTGGCGCTGTCCGGCGATCCGGAGGACATCTACAAGACCGACGCCAAGGTCAAGGAGCTGATCCCCGACGACGAGCACCTGCACCACTGGCTCGACATGGCCAAGGAGCGCATCAGCTTCCAGGGTCTGCCGGCGCGTATCTGCTGGGTCGGTCTGAAGGATCGCGCGCGCCTCGGCCGCGCCTTCAACGAGATGGTCAAGAACGGCGAACTCAAGGCGCCCATCGTCATCGGCCGTGACCACCTGGACTCCGGTTCCGTGGCCAGCCCCAACCGCGAGACCGAGTCCATGCTGGACGGCAGCGACGCGGTGTCCGACTGGCCGCTGCTCAACGCCCTGGCCAACACCGCAGGCGGCGCTACCTGGGTCTCGCTGCACCACGGCGGGGGTGTCGGCATGGGCTTCTCACAGCACGCCGGTGTAGTCATCGTCGCCGACGGTACCGACGAGGCCGATGCCCGCCTGGCCCGCGTCCTGCGCAACGACCCGGCAAGCGGCGTGATGCGCCATGCCGACGCCGGCTACGACATCGCCAAGCAGTGTGCCCGCGACAACGGCCTCGACCTGCCGATGCTCAAGGACTGACCAGGTGCCGGGCGCGGCCAGCCGCTGGCGCGCCCGACCCTGGCATCGAGGCGCCTTGTCCCTGAGCGCGCCTCCTGCCCGGGAGCGCCATGTAAAAAGCGCAGACGCCTGCACAAAGGCCGCCCCTCAGGCGGCCTTTATCGTGTACAACCGTGATTCACTTCGATGCCACTTGATACGTGCGCCGACGCCCCTGAAGCGGCCGGCGACGGGTCAGGCGCAGCACTGTTTGAACTTGCGCGCACTGCCACAGGGACAGGGATCGTTGCGTCCCGGCTTGAGTCGAGACACCCTGGCCTCGCCATCCAGATAGACCCAGCGCCCCTGGTAGCGAACAAAGCGCGAACGCTCTTCCAGCACGCCCCAGCGCTGGCGCCCCGGCGTGCCCTCGGCATAGGTCGCACGAAACTGCACCCAGCCTTGCTCGCCTGTTTCGCCGCTATCGAGTATCTCGAGACGCTTCCAGCGGGTATCGTCGTCACCGCCCAGTTGCGCCGGGCAACTGTCCGGGTGCCAGCTATGGCGCAGGTAGTCCTCGAGCCCGAGGGCGAAGGCCGCAAAGCGCGAGCGCATCAGCGCCTCAGGCGAACCTGCGTTCTCGCCCTGGTGCAGCAGCCCGCAGCAGTGCTCGAGGACCAGGCCACTGCCGCAGGGGCAGCGGGTGGATGACGTTGTAGTCAAGGTGCGGCTCTCCTCTCATCTACCTTGCGCTTTGCCACAGCGCGGGCCTTGTACGAACACCCGACGTAGGTGGCAACGCTTTAAACAGACTGCCGACCTGTAGCGGCCTCACGCAAATACCGACCAGCCGGTGGCCTTGGACAGCCCTTCCAGGGCAGCGGTGCCCTTGAGCGAATTGCCGTAGCGATCCAGGCCCGGCGACCACACCGCGATCGAGGCCACATTGGGCACCACCGCCATGATCCCGCCCCCGACACCGCTCTTGCCCGGGAAGCCGACCCGATAGGCGAAGTCCCCCGAGCCATCGTAGTGGCCGCAGGTCATCATCAACGCATTGATCGCCCGTACCCGCTCGAGCCCGATCATGCGCTGGCCCTCGAAGCCACCACACAGAAAGCGTGTGGCCCTGGCGAGCTGGGCGGTGGACATCTCGATGGCGCAGTGATGGAAGTAGGTGCCCAGCACCCGGTCACAGTCGTTGGTCAGGTTGCCGCAGGAGCGCAGGAAGTAGGCCAGGGAGAAGTTGCGATCCCCGGTGGCATGCTCGGAGCGCGCCACCTGCTCGTTGATATGGATGTCCTCGTCGCCGGAGGCCTCGCGCAGAAAGCGCAGAATCTCGCCGAGGGTATCGCGCGGCGCATTGCACCCGAGTACCGCGTCGGTGGTGACAATCGCCCCGGCGTTGATGAAGGGATTGCGGGGAATGCCCTCTTCCACCTCCAGCTGGACGATGGAGTTGAAGGCCCGGCCCGATGGCTCGCGCCCGACCCGCTGCCAAAGACCATCGCCGTGACGCCCCAGTGCCAGCGCCAGGGTGAAGACCTTCGACACGCTCTGGATCGAAAAGGCCTTGCCGGCGTCGCCGGCATGAAACTCCTGTCCATCCACGGTGCACACACTGATGGCGAACTGGCGGGGATCGACGCAGGCAAGTTCGGGGATATAGCTTGCCACCTGGCCCCACTCGCCAGCCTGACGAGCCTCGCGATCCAGCCTCTCGACCAGCGCCTGCAGTTGTTCCGGCGTAAGGGTCTTTCCCATAAGCGTGATTCTTCCAGGAGCCTGACAAGGCTGGCGATGGTCGCCCCCTCCACCATCACTGTCAACGTCCCTTCCCGGCCGGGGTCAATCGCCAGGGCGACAGCGCCCGCTCAGGGCCCGCTCAGGGCCCGCTCAGCGCCCGCTCAGCGCCCGCGCCGCTTGGTGCGCATGGTCGCCTCGGCGGCAAGCGGATCTTCTGGCCAGGGGTGCTTGGGGTAGCGGCCGCGGTTCTCCTTGCGCACCTCGGGGTAGACGTTGTGCCAGAAGCTTCGAAGGTCCATGGTCGTCGCCAGCGGCCGCCGCGCCGGGGACAGCAATTCCAGGCGTACCGGCACCCGCCCGTCGACGATACAGGGTGTGGCTTCGCAACCGAACAGGGCCTGCAATTTGGCGGCCAGCACCGGCACGATACGCGTGCCGTGCTCGTCGCCGTCGTCGACCTCACGCTCATAGCGCAAGGCCGCGCTGTCACCGCTTGGCAGCGCCAGCTGTCGCGGTGCCAGCTCGTCCAGCTTGCCCGCCAACGGCCACGGCAGACGTTCGCGCAACAGCCGTTCCCAGGGCAGCGCCAGCACCTGATCGAGCCGCGACAGGCCGTCCAGATGCGGACCGAGCCAGTCCTCGAGCTCGGCCATCAGGCTGGCGTCGTCAAGCTCCGGCCACTGGGGATCATGCGTCCGTCGCAACAGCGCTACCCGTCTTCTGAGCTGTTCTGCCGCCTCGTCCAGCGGCAGCGCCTCGCGCTGCCCCAGGGCGTCGAGCAGCGCCCTATGCCTGGCCTCTCGACTCGGCGGTCCTGCCAGGGGCTTGCGCTCCAGCACCACGGCATCGAGGGCGCGTACTCGCTCGCCTTCCAAGCGTCCCGCCGATGCGTTCCAGGCGACCCGCTCGGTCCAGTCGCCAAGTTCAGGAAAATGCGCCAGCAGCGCCGCCTCCTCGATCCGTACGCCACGGTAGAGCCGGGCCTCACGCTGGCGGCCGTCCAGGTCCACCGCGACCAGCAGGGGCGCATGGGCCAGGGGGTGATCGCTTGCCAGCGTCACCAGGCCACCGCCACGCAGGCGAAAGCGTCCGGGCGAAAGGTGCTGAGCGACACGGTCGGGGTAGGCACAGAGCAGAAGCTCGCCCAGGATTATTGAGGCGCCCGGCTCGCCTGTCCCACGCGGCTCGCCCATACGGGCCTTGTCCAGCGCCACCCCGGCGCGCTTGCACAGTCGCCAGGCCTCCCGCTGCCAGGCAGGGTCTGGCCTCGGCGACGACAACAGCGGTACGAACACCCGCTCCAGATCCGGCTCCCGCGAGGCGCCCTGACGACCCTCGAGCCAGGCAACCAGGGCGCAGGCCAGGGCCAGCGACGCCTCGCCGGCGCGGCTGGCTCGCTCCAGCATGGCGGCGAGCCGGGGATGCACCGGCCAGCGTCCGGCTGCCCGGCCCAGCGAACTCAAGCCGCCATCAGGCTCGACCAGCCCCAGGGACTGCAACAGCCGACGCCCGCTATCCAGGGCCGCTGTCCCTGGAGAAGTCACCCAGGCAAGCGCGGACGCGTCCTTGACGCCCCAGCGAGCCAGTTCAAAGGCCAGGCCGGACAGGTCTGCCTGGTGTATCTCCGGCTCGGCGTGGGGCGGCAGCGGCTGCTCTTCCGCCCAGAGCCGATAGCAGCGTCCAGGCCCCTGGCGCCCTGCCCGCCCACGCCGCTGATCGGCGCTGGCTCGGTTGACACGGCGGGTCTCGAGACGCGAAAGCCCGGTACGCGGGCTGAACACCGGCACCCGCTCCAGTCCGGCATCGACCACGCTGCGCACGCCATCCACGGTGACGCTGGACTCGGCGATGGCGGTGGCCAGCACCACCCTGCGCCGGCCGTTCGGGTCAGGACGAAGGGCAGCGCGCTGCTGCTCGAGCGGCAAGCGTCCATGCAGCGGCAGTACCGCGATAGCCTCCAGCCGCTCGCCCAGCCAGCGCCCGAGACGTTCGATTTCGGCAACCCCAGGCAGGATCACCAGCACGTCACCGGCAGGATCACCACCACCCCTGGCATTGTCATCTCCGCCATGGGACACAGGATCGGACGCCTGCAGCGCCTCCATGACCACCCGGCCCTGCTGCTCTTCCGCCGAGGCGCGCTGGGACAGCTGCCGATACAGCGTCTGGACCGGATACTGCCGCCCCGGGCACTCGATCACCGCCACGTCCTGCCCCAGCACGCCTTGCATGGCGGCCACGTCCAGGGTGGCGGACATAACCACCAGGCGCAGGTCCTCGCGCAGCCCCTGCTGGACGTCGAGGGCCAGCGCCAGCCCCAGGTCGGCCTCCAGACTGCGTTCATGGAACTCGTCGAAGAGGATGCCGGTGACCCCCTCCAGCATGGGGTCGTGCTGCAGCATGCGCGACAGCACGCCC
The DNA here is from genome assembly GCF_040147045.1 of Halomonas sp. EF61. Taxonomy (NCBI): domain Bacteria; kingdom Pseudomonadati; phylum Pseudomonadota; class Gammaproteobacteria; order Oceanospirillales; family Halomonadaceae; genus Halomonas; species Halomonas sp. EF61. The sequence continues at coordinate 821,347 of NZ_JAMSHM010000003.1, forward strand.
TGGGTGACGACTTCGAGGCGAGTCGTCGGGCCGACCCGGCTCTCGCCACGCATGCGGTATCCCACCGTCTCGCCCGGCCGCTCGCCCAGCAGCTCGGCCATGTGGCCCGCCGCCAGACGCGCCGCCACCCGACGAGGCTCCAGCAGCAGCAGACGCCCACGACCATCGTCGCCACCGCACCAGTCACAGTCCAGCAGGGCCAGCGGTACCCGAGTGGTCTTGCCGGCCCCGGGCTCGGCCACCAGCAGCGCCCGGTTGTGCTGTTCGAGCGCTGCGGTGAGCTGAGGCAGTCGGGCGTCGATGGGCAGGCTGGGCGGTGAAGACATCGGCTCGGGGGCTCCTCGGGCGGGTCGGGACGGGACTGGGCTGCACTGGACTGGACTGGACTGGACTGGACTGGACTGGACTGGACTGCACAAGCAAGGCAGCAATGCGCCGCCGATGATAGCACGCCGCTGCCCCATGGCCCGGCGGCAGCGTCCCCGCCCGAGGCCCGACTTGTATACACCAGCAACAACATTTTGTTGCCAGTAGATGACGTTTTTGTCTACGCTCTTCAAGCTGACCGAAAGGTCAGGTTTTTTAAGCGCGACGCCCGTCGCGGCATCGCCCAGACAATCGACAGCGGCCACTACAACGACAAGAGGACCCTGAGATGAGCGAGACCACGTCCACGCTTTCACCGCGCGACCGTCATCCGGCAGCCAGCGCGAGTCGCCCTGACGGCGACGACGGTACTCCGGATCAAACCAGCCAGGACGCCGTCGGCCGGCTTGCCTGGCTGGATCGCTACTTCAACATCAGCCGCCGGGGCAGTTCGCTGAAGACCGAACTGCTGGCCGGGATCGCCACCTTTCTGGCGGGCATGTACATCATCGTGGTCAATCCAGCGGTGTTGTCGGACGCCGGCATTCCCTTCTCGGCGGCGCTGTCGGCCACAGTGGTCATCAGCTTTCTGAGCAGCCTGGCCATGGCGCTGTACGCGCGCAACCCCATCCTGGTGGCGCCCGGCATGGGCATGAACGCCCTGTTCACCTACACCCTGGTACTGGGGGCGGGCCTGTCCTGGGAGGTCGCACTCGGATGCGTGTTCTGGTCCGGTGTGATGTTCGCCGTACTGGCCATGTTCAACGTCCGCGAGGCGATCATCGACGCCATTCCGCCGTCGCTGCGCTACGCCATCACCTGCGGTATCGGCCTGTTCATCACCTTTATCGGGCTCAAGAACGCCGGCTTCATCGTGGCAAGCCCCGCCACCCTGGTGAGCCTGGGCAGCCTGGACGCAAGTCTCGCCACCTTCTTCATCGGACTGATCGTGACCGCCGTGCTGGTCATCCGCGGCTTCAACGGTGCCCTGATCCTCGGCATCGCCACCACCACCCTGCTGGCCGCTCCGATGGGGCGTCTGTGGGGTGACGAGGTGGTCGTTGCATGGCAGGGACTGGCCGCCTGGCCGGACTTCTCGGCGCTGGGTCAGGTCGACGTACTGGGGGCTCTCAAGGTCGCTTACCTGCCCTTTATCTTCGTGATGCTGTTCACCAACTTCTTCGATGCGCTGTCGTGCTTCATGGCGCTGTCGGAATCCGCGGGGCTCAAGGACGCCAAGGGCAACCCGCGCAACCTCAAGCGCTCGATGACGGTGGACGCCTTCGCCTCGATGATCGCCGCTCCGCTGGGCACCAGCGCCGCCCAGACCTTTATCGAGTCCGGCGCAGGGGTCGCCCAGGGCGGGCGCACCGGCCTGACCGCGCTGGTGATCGCGCTGCTGTTCCTGCCGTTTCTGTTCCTGTCGCCGCTGCTGTCGCTGGTGCCGGGCATCGCCACTTCGCCGGCGCTGGTGCTGGTGGGGCTGTTCATGATGGCCCCGGTGGGCAAGATCGACTGGGGACGCTTCGAGGAGGCCTTTCCTGCCTTTCTGGCGATCATCCTGATGCCGTTGACCTACTCGATCACCCTGGGCATCGCCTTCGGCTTCATGAGCTTCGTGCTGATCAAGCTGGCCACCGGCAAGTTCACCGAGATCAAACCCGCCATGTGGGTGTCCGCGGTGCTGTCCGCGATCATGCTGGTGACGGCGCAATAGGGTAAGCAAGCGCCACCGGGCCTCAGCCCCGTGGCGCCGACACCACCCCGCAGCCCTTCAAGACCACCTGGGTCAGAAAATCGGTGACCCGCTGCATATCGTCATCGGTGAAGTCGTCGTGGCCGGTGATGCCGGCGACCTGGCTTTGAAAGTCTGCATAGTGCTGGGTCGCCGACCAGATCAGGAAGATCAGTGATACCGGGTCCACCGGGTCCATCAGGCCGCGCTCGGCCCACTGACGAAACACCTCGGCACGGCTTTCGACCCAGTCACGCAGCTCGCCACGCAGATAGTCCTGCAGAAAGGGGGCGCCCTGAAGGATCTCGCCGGCAAACAGGCGCGAGGCCTCGGGGTGGCGGCGAGACATCTCCATCTTCGAGCGGATAAAGGCACTGAGCACCTCGGCGGGATCATCATCCACCGAGATATCGTCGAGCATCATGTTCCAGCGCTCCATCACCCCTTCCAGCAGGCGAACGTACAGCGCCTTCTTGCTGCCCATGTAGTAGAGCACATTGGACTTGGGCAGCCCGGCTTCCTCGGCAATCAGCTTCAGGCTGGCGCCCCGATAGCCGTGACGCGAAAACACTCGCTCGGCGGCGTCGAGTATGTCGCGTTCGTTACGCTGGCGAATGGCACCAGCCTCCGCCTCCAGCGGCGCCTTCAGCGCCGTGTCATCAAGCTGTGAGCCCATGGTTATCCCGGTCGTCGAATCGCCCGCCACCGCCGGTTGCAGGTGGGTCGGCAAGGAGGAAAAGAGTGCCTGAACCCCACCGCTCTGGCAATTGGGCAAAGCGGCTAGCCTGGCGCGACAGCGGCTGTGAGGGGCAGCTTTTGCGGCCTCTGCCGTGGTCGCCGACAGGAACACGCGGCGGGCAGCGAAAAAAACTCAACGGCGTGACTTGAAGAAGCTGACCGATTGGTCAAGAATGAAGTTACCCCCTTGCCATGGCGATGCCCTTTGGTACCGACTCGCTGACAACCACTCGGCTCAGACAGCAACCAGGACATCGACCAGGACATCAACGACGACAACGACAACATAAGCGGACCTGACCATGATCGAGTTCTTCCTCAACGGGCGGCCACGGCGCGTCGACGCCGAGGCCCACCTCAGCGTGCTCGACCTGCTGCGCGAGCGCCTCAACCAGACCGGCACCAAGGAAGGCTGCGCCTCCGGCGACTGCGGTGCCTGCACCGTGGCGATCGGCGAGCCCGATGCCGACGGCAACCTGCGCTATCACAGCGCCAACGCCTGCATCATGCCGGCCCACCAGCTCAATGGACGCCACCTGGTCACCGTCGAGGGGTTGTCCCGGGGGGACGAGCTGCATCCTTGCCAGGCCGCCATGGTGGAACACCACGGCAGCCAATGCGGCTTCTGCACCCCGGGTATCGTCATGTCGCTGTTCACCCTTCATGAAGATGACCGCGCGCGGCCCGCGCCACTGACGCCTGAGCGACTGGAAGCGGCGCTGGGCGGCAACCTGTGTCGCTGCACCGGCTATCGCCCGATCCGCGACGCCGCCCTGGCCATGGGCGACACCCCGGGCTTCCGGCCCGAATGGCTCGACGATGACGCCCTTGCCCAAACGCTTGCCACCAATGTGGGTGAGCCTGCTACCCACAGCGGCTTCTACCAGCCGCGCCGCCTCGATGAGCTGGTCGAACTGCGCGCCCGCCACCCCGACGCCCGCCTGGTGGCCGGCGGCACCGATCTCTGGCTCGAAGTCACCCAGAATCTGGCGGACTTCGCCGAGGTCATCGATGTCACCCGGGTAGAACAGCTCAAGGTGCTGGAAGCGGGCCACGACGCCAGCGGTCGACCAGGGATGTGGGTCGGTGCCGCCGTCACCTACACGCAACTGGAACCGCTGTTTGCCGAGCGCTATCCCGCCTTCCATCACCTCCTGCATCGACTGGGCTCTGGTCAGGTGCGCAACCGCGGCACCCTGGGTGGCAACGTGGCCAACGCCTCGCCCATCGGCGACACCCCACCGGTACTGCTGGCACTCGACGCCTGCCTGCGCCTGACCGGACCCGGCGGCAGTCGCGAACTCGCCGCGGCGGACTTCTTCATCGACTACAAGAAGACCGCTCTGGCGCCGGACGAGTGCCTGGAAGCGATCTTCCTGCCGACGCTGGCAGCTGACCGCCAGCTCAAGGTCTGGAAACTGTCAAAACGGCGTGAGGACGACATCTCGGCGGTACTCGGTGCCTTTAGCTGGGCCCTGAAGGACGGCGCCCTGGCCGAGGTCCGCCTGGCCTTCGGCGGCATGGCTGCGATCCCGGCCCGGGCAACCGGCGCCGAGGCGGCACTGGAAGGCCATGCCCCTTCACCCGAGCGGTTCGCCGCCGCTATCGATGCACTGGCCGAAGACTTTCAGCCCATGAGCGATGTGCGTGGCAGCAGCGACTATCGTCGGCACGCCGCCGCTGCACTGATCGAACGCCTGCGCCTGGTCGTCGCCGACGCGGCATCCCAGGACTCTCAGCACCCGACCCAGGAGGTGATGCTCCATGCGTACGCTCACTGATCTGACCACACCCGCCTCCGCGGCCAGCGACACTGCCGATACTCCCCGCCAAGCGCCGGCGGCCAAGGGCTTCTCGGGCAGCGCCGCACGCCACGAAAGCGCGGTCAAGCACGTCACCGGGCGCGCCGCCTACATCGACGACCTGGCGCTGCCGGCGGACGCGCTGCACCTGGCGGTGGGACTCTCGCCGGTCGCCAGCGGACGCATCACCGGGCTGGACCTGTCCGCCGTGCGCAGCGCCCCGGGCGTGGTCGACGTGATCAGCGTCGCCGACGTCCCGGGCCACACCGATATCGGCCCGGTCTTTCCCGGCGATCCGATCATGGCCGACGGCGAGGTACTCTACGCCGGTCAGGTGATCTTCTGCGTCGCCGCCACCAGCCATCGTGCGGCGCGTCAGGCGGTCAAGAAGGCGCGCCTGGAGATCGATGAGGTCGAGGCGAGCCTCGACCCAGTGGCCGCCGCCGAGGCCAGCGACGTGGTGCGCCCGACCCACCGCCAGCAAAGCGGTGACTGGGAGGCCGCCCTGGCCGGCGCGACACACGTCATCGAGGACGAGCAGTTCGTCGGTGGCCAGGAGCACTTCTATCTGGAGGGGCAGGCCTGCGTGGTCCACCCCACCGAAGACGAAGGCGTGATGGTCCACACCTCCAATCAGCACCCCAGCGAGACCCAGAAGCTGATCGCCGAGGTGCTGGGCATCCCTTTCCACGCGGTCACCGTGGAGGTGCGCCGCATGGGCGGCGGCTTCGGCGGCAAGGAGACCCAGGCCTCGCCCTGGGCCTGCCTGGCGGCGCTGATCGCCCGACGCACCGGCAAGAGCTGCCGTGTTCGCCTGCCCCGGGCCGAGGACATGAAGGTCACCGGCAAGCGCCACCCCTTCCACAACCGCTATCGTCTCGGTGTCGATGAACAGGGCGTGATCCAGGGCGGTGACATCACCGTCATCGGCGACTGCGGATACTCGCCGGATCTGTCCGAAGCCATCGTCGACCGCGCCATGTTCCACGCCGACAACGCCTATTCGCTGGGCCAGGCTCGGGTCACCGGTCATCGCGCCCGTACCAGCACCGCGTCAAACACCGCCTTTCGTGGCTTCGGTGGTCCCCAGGGCATGATGGTGATCGAAGCCGCCATGGAGGACATCGCCCGCCGCGTGGGCGAGGATCCCCTGACGGTGCGCAAGCGCAACCTGTATCGCCAAGGCCGCGACCAGACCCACTATGGCCAGACGGTGGACCAGATCACGCTGCTGCATGACCTGATCGAGCGGCTCGAGACCTCGAGCGACTACTGGTCCCGGCGCCAGGCGATCACCGAGTTCAACGCCGACAGCCCGGTCATCCGCAGAGGCCTGGCGCTGACCCCGGTGAAATTCGGCATCTCCTTCACCGCCCAGCACCTCAACCAGGCCGGTGCCCTGCTGCACGTCTACACCGACGGCAGCGTGATGATCAATCACGGCGGCATCGAGATGGGCCAGGGCCTGCACACCAAGGTGTGCCAGGTGGTCGCCCGCGAGCTGGGGCTCGATCTCGAAGCGGTGCGCATCAGCGCCAGCCGTACCGACAAGGTACCCAACACCTCGCCTACGGCGGCCTCGAGCGGCGCCGACCTGAACGGCCAGGCGGCCCGCGACGCAGCCAGCAGGCTGAAATCGCGGCTGTTCGACTTCGCCGCCGAACGCTACCAGCTCGACCGTCAGGACATGCGTCTGGAACAGGGCGAGCTGATCGCCGGCATCGGTGGCAGCGAACGACGTATCGCTTGGGGCGAGCTGATCCAGGACGCCTACCTGGGTCGGGTGTCGCTGTCCGAGAAAGGCTTCTACGCAACGCCGTTGATCCACTACGACCGGGCCAGCGGCAGCGGACGCCCCTTTTACTACTTCGCCTATGGCGCCGCCGTCGCCGAGGTGGCACTGGACACCCTCACCGGCGAGTACCAGGTGGATCGGGTCGACATCCTCCACGACGTGGGCGACTCGCTCAATCCGGCCATCGACGTGGGCCAGGTGGAAGGCGGCTTTATCCAGGGCATGGGGTGGCTGACCAGCGAGGAACTGAAGTGGAACGAGCGGGGCCAGTTGACCTCGTTCGGCCCGGCCACCTACAAGATCCCCGCCTACGGTGATCTGCCGGCCACCTTCAACGTCGAGCTGATGCAGGGCCACCCCAATTCCATGGCCAGCATCTACCGCTCCAAGGCGGTCGGTGAGCCGCCCTTCATGCTGGGGATGTCGGTGTGGTGCGCGCTGCGCGACGCCCTGGCGAGCCTCACCGACTACCGCCAGGCGGTACGGCTGGACACCCCGGCAACACCAGAGCGGGTCATGGCGGCGGCACGCCGGGTGAATGAGAGTCGCGCAGGAGGCACCCCATGAGCGGCGAGCGCTGGTACGACGCCCTGGCCCGCCTCAGGCGCGCTGGCCTGCCCCATGTGCTGGCCACCCAGGTGACCAGCCAGGGGTCGACCCCGCGTGAGCCTGGCGCCAGGATGGTGATCACCGCCGACGCCATCATCGACACCCTGGGCGGCGGCACCTTTGAATGGCAGCTGATCGCCTGCGCCCGAGAACGCCTCGAGCGCGGCGAGGCCGGCCTCAGCCTGGAGGCCTTTTCGCTGGGTGGCCGCAGTGGCCAGTGCTGCGGCGGCTTCGTCAATGTGCTGCTGGAAACGGATCTCGGTACGGCCACGCGCCTGGCGCTGTTCGGCGCCGGCCACGTCGGCCGCGCGGTGGCCTCATTGGCGGCGCCGCTTGGCTGGCGACTCGACTGGTACGATAGCCGCGAGGACGCCTTCAGCGTGCTCGACCCGGCCCCAGGCCAGCACCACCACCGGCTTGACGACTGCAACACCAGCGCCGAGTCGCTGCCTGCCGGCAGCCACGTGCTGGTGCTGACCCACGACCACGCCGAGGACTACGCCCTGGTCGAGGCACTACTCAGGCGCGGCGACATGGCCTCGATTGGGCTGATCGGCTCGCGCAGCAAGTGGGCCAGCTTCCGCGGGCGACTGGAGCGTGCCGGCATCCCGCACGATCGCATCGACGCCGTGCGCTGCCCGATCGGCGACTCCGGCGGCGACAAGACGCCCTACGCCGTCGCCCTGGCCGCCCTGGCCGAGCTGCTGCCACTGGCAAACCCCAGGCCGGAGGGGTCACGTCGCGACGCGCTGCGCGGCCTGGAAAGCGCAGAGGTACGACGTCTGTTTTCCTGAACCTGTCCTGGCCCGGCCTTACCCGTCTGACCGGGTAGCGCCAGGTGTCTGCCTCCCTGGCCGCCGCGCCTGCCGCCTGATCAAGCCGCCTGATCAAGCCGCCTGATCAAGCCGACAGGCCAGCCGTCAGGCCAGTCGCCACCCATGACCACAAGGTCACCGCCACAGTGCGATGACGCGACGACCCTATAAGCGACGACCCGATAAAGAGTGCCCCATGACCGAGACCCCTAACGCCTCTGCCAGCACCGCGCCCGCGCCCGAGGCTTTTTCCGGAACTTCCGCCGGCGCCTCCACCAGTCCCGCTGGCGGCCCCTGCTCATCGAGCTGGGTCATGCGTGCGCGCATCCTCAGCTTCAACGCCGATCCCGGCGACGGCGACACCCCGCTCGAGGGCAGCGTCAGCTACTTCGCCGACGGCGTGCTGTGGTGGGCCGAGGGTGTCGTTCAGGCGGTGGGCGACTATACCGAGCTCGCCCCCCACCTGCCCGCCGACGCCAGCGTCATCGACCACCGCGACAAGCTGGTGATGCCAGGCTTCATCGACAGCCATGTGCACTACGTGCAGCTCGAGATCATGGCCTCCTACGGACGCCAGCTGCTCGACTGGCTCAACGAGTACACCTTCCCCGAGGAATGTCGCTTTGCCCAGCGCGAACACGCCGAGCAGATGGCCGACGTCTTCCTCGACGAACTGATGCGAGTAGGCACCACCACCGCCCAGGTGTTCTGCTCGAGCCATCCGGCCTCGACCGACGCCTTCTTCAGTGCGGCCCAACGCCGCGACCTGTGCATGCTGGCCGGCAAGGTACTGATGGACCGCCATGCCCCCGACGCGCTCACCGACGACACCTACGGCGGCATCCGCGACAGCGAGCGCCTGATCAGTGACTGGCACGGCACCGCGCGTCTCGGCTACAGCGTCACCCCGCGCTTCGCGCCTACCTCCACCCGCGCCCAGCTCGACGCCGCCGGAGGCCTTCTGCGCAATGACCCGAGCCTGTGGCTGCAGACCCACCTGTCGGAGAACCTGGGCGAGCTCGACTGGGTGGCCGAGCTGTTTCCGGGCAGCCGCGACTACCTGGCGGTCTACGAGGAATCCGGGCTGGTGGGGCCGCGCAGCACCTTTGCCCACGGCATCCACCTGGACGACGAGATGCGTGCGCGACTGGCCGAGCGCAGCGCCAACATCGCCTTCTGTCCCAGCTCCAACCTGTTTCTCGGCAGTGGCCTGTTTGACCGGGCCGGCGCCCGGGCCCAGGGGCTGAATCTGACGCTTGCCAGCGACATCGGCGCCGGTACCGACCTGTCGGGACTTGCCACCCTCAAGGCGGCCTATCAGGTCGGTCAGCTCAGGGGCACACCACTGACCGCCTGGGCGGGTTTTCATGATCTGACCCGAGGCAACGCCGTATCGCTGTCGCTGGACGATCGCATCGGCAGCCTGACCCCCGGTCGCGACGCCGACTTCGTGGTCATCGACCTGTTCGCCTCGCCGCTGCTGGCCCGACGCATGGGGCGCACCCAGTCACTGGCAGAGGAACTGTTCACCCTGATGATGCTGGGGGACGACCGCGCCATCTACGAGACCTGGGCGGGGGGACGCCTGCAGCACCGCCGCCAGACCTGAAGAACCCGACGACAGGCGCCGGCGACCGGCGCTTGCACTGGGTGATGGCTGGCCGGGAAATTCCTCGGCGAGTGCGCTAGAATGCGCGCCTTGAATACCACACGCTGCCAACGCTGCTCCGGATTTACGCTCCGGCTCGCACGAGGACAACCATGAGTCACGATACCTCACCCCCTGACACAGCCACCGAAACCGCCACTTCTGGTCCAGACACCCTGGTGGTGTGCGCGCTTTACAAGTTCGTCACCCTCGACGACTACGAGGCGCTGCGCGAGCCGCTGCTCGACACCCTGCTCGAGCATCAGGTGCGCGGCACCCTGCTGCTGGCCCGTGAAGGCATCAATGGCACCGTCGCCGGCACCCGCCAGGGCATCGACGCGGTGCTCGCCTGGCTGCGCGCCGACCCACGCCTGGCCGAGCTCGACACCAAGGAGTCACTGACCCGTCGTGCGCCCTTCATGCGTACCAAGGTCAAGCTCAAGCGCGAGATCGTGACCATGGGCGTCGAGGGCATCGACCCGCGCCATACCGTCGGCACCTACGTGGACCCCAAGGACTGGAACGACCTGATCCAGGACCCCGAGGTGCTGCTGATCGACACCCGCAACGACTACGAGGTCGAGGTCGGCACCTTCGAGGGCGCGGTCAATCCGGCCACCAGCGCCTTTCGCGACTTCCCCGAGTACGTGAAGAAGACCCTGGACCCGAGTCGCCACAAGAAGGTAGCGATGTTCTGCACCGGCGGCATCCGTTGCGAGAAGTCCACCGCCTACCTCAAGGAGCAGGGATTCGAGGACGTCTACCACCTCAAGGGCGGCATCCTGAAGTACCTGGAGGACGTACCGAGGGACAAGACCCTGTGGCGTGGCGAGTGCTTCGTGTTCGACGACAGGGTGACCGTCGACCATGACCTCAAGCCCGGACGCTATGACCAGTGCCACGCCTGCCGCATGCCGATCACCGAGCAGGACAAGCAGAGCGAGTACTACGAGAAAGGCGTCTGTTGCCCGCGCTGCTACGACCGTCTGAGCGACGAGCAGAAGGCCCGCTTCGCCGAGCGCGAGCGCCAGATGCGCCTCGCCCGGGAGCGCGGCGAAGCCCACCTGGGCGCCGACGCGGTGGCACGCATGGAAGAGCGTCGCGAGGCCAAGCGACGCGCCAGGGAAGCGGCGCGCGAGGCCAATCGCCAACAGGGCTGATACACGGCTTCTGGTGTTGCACGCCCGTTGATGCACGCCGGCTCATGCACGCCAGCCCTCTAGCCACAACATCAGCAACACCACCCGCCAGACCAAACAAGAGGCGCCCTGGGCTTTCTACCAGAGACGGGCGCCTCTTTTGCGTGTCACCGAGCACTTCGCCGGTAGCGAAGGGCGCGCCGAAGCGCCCCCCAAGTGCACTGAAAGAAACGGCGCCGGCCTGTTCAATCGCTTCCTCGCCTCGGTCGGCGATCACGCCGAAAACACCTCAAATTCCGACGCTTTCGCCTCGACATCATGCCTTAACAACTTTCCACACCACCCATTGCCTGAAAAGCGGCCGCTGCACACACAAGATCACCTATTACTAATACCAGCGCGGGCAAGCCACAGTGTCATCTGGTGACAACAAGCACGCCTTGGCATCGGGATTCGTCGTCGACCTGTGCCGATACTGGTTTACCCCATGCCGTTCGCCGAAAAACGGCAGCCCCAGGTCGCCCGCCCAGACGGCAAACCGTGACGTGACGCAACGAAGGGAATACATGATGCGACCTTGGCCCAACTACCTTCCCCCTGTTCTGGCCGGCACTTTCTTGGCCAGCACTTTTTTGGCCTGCAGCATGGCCGTCGCCTCCCAGGCGTCGGCGGCAACCACATCAGACACCGAATCCGCAGACCAACAAGACTATCGGCAGTATTTCACCCCGCTACCCTCACTTCCCCCCATCCCCGCCGACAACAGCCTCACCGCTGAGAAGGTAGCGCTTGGCAAGATGCTGTTCTTCGAACCCAGGCTGTCAAAGAGCAGCAACATCAGCTGCGCTTCCTGTCACAACCCGGCCCTGGCCTGGACGGATCGACTGCCGACGGCGGTCGGCCACGATGGCCAGGTGGGAGAACGCAACTCCCCCACCGTGCTCAACTCGGGTTTTCTTGGCTCACAGTTCTGGGATGGTCGCGAATCCGACCTGGAAGGCCAGGCGTTGGGTCCTATCCAGAACAGCATCGAGATGGCCCACGACCTGGACGGCGCCCTTGCCCGCCTGTCAGCCATCGAGGGATATTCCGAACTGTTCCAGACGGCATTTCCCGCCGACGAGGCCCCGCTGTCCTCCGGCAACCTGGCCGACGCCATCGCCAGCTTCGAACGCACGCTGAATACGCCGAATGCTCCGCTGGATCGCTACCTGCTCGGTGACGAGGCTGCCCTGACCGATCAGCAGAAGGCAGGCATGAAGGACTTCGTGGACGTCGGGTGCATCAGCTGTCACCGCGGCGCCAACTTCAGCGACAGCCTGTTCCACCCGATCCAGGTGCCGGGATCGGATGATCTCGGGCGCTTCGCGGTCACCAACGAGGAAAGCGATCGCCAGGCCTTCAGGACGGCCTCACTGCGCAACGTCGCCCTGACCTACCCCTACTTTCACGACGGCTCGGCCGAGACGCTTGAAGACGTCGTGCCCATCATGGGCGAGCAGATGCTCAAGCGAGAGCTTGATGAAGCGACCGTCGAACGGCTGGTCAGTTTCCTGCATGCTCTGACAGGAGAGCAGCCAGTGGTCACGGTACCTGCTCTGCCCTGATCCAGCCCTGATCCAGCCCTGATCCAGCCCTGATCCAGCCCTGATCCAGTCCCGGGCCAGCCCCGAACCAGTACTGCCACCAATAGCCCCCTGCAAACGCCAGCGCCGCCTCCCCCGACAAGGGGCAAGGCGGCGCTTGACGTGCCAGTCCCGGCGTCCGGCATTGTCTGAAACGTCGGCGAACGCAGGCACTTTTGCGGCAAGGCCTAGGCGCTGTCCGAAAAGTCGACGAGCGAAGGTTAGACAAGGCAAAAATCGGTGAGAAAGCGCAGTTTACGGGGTGTAAATGAGCATTTTGATCCGATTTTTAACGCCGTATTACCGAGCGCAGGCACTTTTAAGACAAGCCCTAGGATTCCACCAGCCGCTGTCTCAGCGCCTGCCTCCTCTCCTCATCCATGAAGGCAGCCTCGATGGCGTTGCCGGCCAGCCACTTGAGGGTCTCGTTGGACCAGCCGAAGGCCTGCTGACAGGCGGCAAAGTTATCGCGCATGCCACCGCCGAAGTAGGCCGGGTCATCGGAGTTGATGGTTACCACCAGTCCTGCGTCGATCAGCGCCGGCAGGCCATGATCTTCGAGCCGTTCCACCACTTTCAGGCGCACATTGGACAACGGACACACCGTCAGCACGGTGCCTTCGTCGGCCAGCCGCTCCATCAGCTCGATGTCCTCGATCGCCCTTACGCCATGGTCGATGCGACACACCTGAAGCTCATCCAACGCCTCGCGGATATAGCTCGGTGGCCCCTCCTCACCTGCGTGGGCCACGCGCTCAAGGCCCAGCTCCCGCGCCCGGGCAAAGACCTCATGAAACTTGCTCGGCGGATTGCCTCGCTCAGCGCTGTCCAGCCCCACGGCACTGAAGTGGTCATGCCAGGGCGTGCTGTCCTCGAGCAGCTGCATGGCATCGGCGGCGGGCTGATCACGCAGAAAGGCGAGGATCATGGCGGTGGAAATATCCAGCTCGGAGCGGGCCTTGGCGCAGGCGGCCGTCAGGCCTTCCATCACCTCGGACAGCGCCACGCCACGGGACAGGTGGGCCTGGGGATCCACGTGCATCTCGATATGCACCACCCCCTCGGCGGCGGCGCGCCGGAAGTAGTCCATCGCCAGGTCCTCGAAGTCCCGGGCGCGGACCAGCACGCTCATGCCCTGATAGTAGAGATCGAGAAAGGACTGCAGGTCGCTGAAGTCGTAAGCCTGTCGGGCCGCCTCGATATCGGCGTATGGCAGGCTGACCCCGTTACGCTCGGCCAGCGCAAACATCAGCTCCGGCTCCAGCGTACCCTCGATGTGCAGATGCAGTTCCGCCTTGGGCAGGCGGGTCAGAAAGTCGTCGGTCATGGTGTCTGGCCCTGTGGCATCGAACCGTAGAAATCAGGTGTCATCTTTCACATGGTGACGCATTCGCCCCGGGCTTGCCATGGCGTACCGGTCGCCATCTCGATGACCCTGGGGATGTGCTCCATGCCGGGCGACGGCGAGTCGGGATCATGATGGTGCACCAGCATCAGCACCGTGCGTCCGGCCAGCCAGGGGCTGATGCCCTCGGCCACCCGCCGCGCGGTGGCCGCATCCAGCGAGGCAAAAGGCTCATCGAGCACTACCAGGGCGGGATCGGTCAGCCACAGACGCGCCAGACCCAGACGTCGCGCCTGGCCGCCGGAAAGCTGTCGCCCCCCTTCCCCCACGCGTGTCTCGAGCCCGCCGGGCAGACCCTGCGCCCAGTCGGCCAGGTCTACCGCAACAAGCGCCTGCCAGAGCCGCTCCGGGCTCGCCTCGGGGGCGCCCAGCCGCAGATTCTCGGCAAGGCTTGCGTCGAACAGCTCCACCCGCTGGGTCAGACAGCCCACTTGGCTGCTCAACCACTGAGGGTCCAGGGCTTCCACCACTTGGCCGTCCAGGGTCAAGCGACCCTGGTGGCCTCGCAGCTCCCCGGCAAGCAGCGCCAGCAGCGTCGACTTGCCACTGCCGGAGGGGCCACAGATCGCGGCCCTCTCCCCCGGCGCCAGCCGGAAGCTCAGGGGCGACAGCGCCTGATCGAGCGCCCGCGGATAACGAAAACTCAGCGACGTAGCACAGACCTCCAGCCCTCCACACTCGGCAGTCCCGCTTCGAGGCGCAGCGTGCACTGCAACAGCTCGGGTGGTGTCTGATGAGACATTTGCAGGCGCTGCACGCTGCTGGTCGATGGCATTGAGCCGCTCGGCGGCGGCGAGGCTTGCGCCGGCCAGGGTGAAGGCGGCGGGCAGACTTGCCAACCCCTCGGCCAGGGCCAGCGAGGCCAACGGCAGCATCACCAGCACGGCGGCGCCCAACTGGCCGCCACCGAAGGCGGCGAGGCCACCGATCAATACAAGCCACCAGGCGCCCCCCATCACCAGCGTCGTCAGAACATTGCCAAACCCGGTGATCAGTGACAGTCGCCACTGAGCCGCCAGCAGCTCGTCCTCGAGGGCTTCAAGCTCGCCACGGCGGCGCGCCAATGCGCCGTAGGATTCGAGTTCACTCAGACCGCCAAGGGTTTCGATCATGGCCGAGCGCAGTCGCTCCAGCCCGACGACGCGGCGACGACAGGCCGCAAGACCCAGGCGGGCCTGTCCGAGGGTCAGCCAGCTCCAGCCGAACAGCAGCAAGACACCCAGCACCAGCGCGGCCTGGGGCAGCCACACCGCCACCAACGCTACCAGCACCGCCCCCAGCACCAGCGCCATCGCCGCCGGCGCCAGCAGCCGCAGGTAAAGCGCGTCGAGGGTATCGATATCGGCGGTCAGACGGTTGAGCCAGTCCCCGGATCGCCTTGCCCCGAGGCTGGCGCCGTCCATCGCCACCAGGCCCGAGAAGCAGCGCGCCCTCAGGCGTGCCAGCAGTCGCAGGATGGTGTCGTGGTTGTAGAGGCGTTCGACGTAGCGTGACACGGTGCGGGATACCGCAAACAGACGAATGCCCGCCCCTGGGGTGTAGACGTCCAGGGTCGCCGCCATACCCGCGGCCAAGGCCGCGCCGGTCAGCGCGCTGGCGGTGATGAACCAACCCGACACCGCCAGCAGCCCCAGCGCCGACAGCGCGGTCAGCACCATCAGCACCACGCCAAGCACCAGGCGCCGACGAAACGACGCATGCACCTCGATCCACGGACGCAGACTGGCAATCCCCGCAGCGAATCCCGTATCCGTGCGCTCAGTCGACGACGCCATGGGCCACCTCTTGCTGTTCTCTTCCACTCGCGGTGACTCGCCCATCGAGCAGCTCCACACGCCGGTCCCCAATGGCCAGGATGGCCGGGTGATGGCTGGCGATGACCAGCGCCCGGCCCTGGCCGGCCAGACGCCGAAAGCCGCGAATCAGTACCGCTTCGGTCTCTCGATCCAGACTCGCCGTCGGCTCGTCCAGCAGCACCAGCGCGGCATCACTCAGGAACACCCGCGCCAGCGCCAGGCGCTGGGCCTGCCCGCCGGACAGGCCCAGGCCATTTTCGCCGATCCGGGTATCGAGTCCCTCGGGCAGAGCCGCGACCAGCGGCTCAAGGCCCGCCTGCTCGAGCGCAGTGCGCAGGTCGTCATCGCCAGCGTTCGGCGCCGTCAGGCGAAGATTGTCGGCGAGGCTGCCCTGGATCAGCAGCGGGCGCTGGTCCATCCAGGCAAAGGCGATGCCCGGTGCCGATTGGCGCGAGCCCTCGCCAGGCCCGACAAACCCCGCCAGCATCGCCAGCAGGCTCGACTTGCCGGCACCCGATGGGGCGCTGATCACCACCACTTCACCGGCGTCCACCCGAAAGTCCAGCGGACCCAGCACGCGGCCACGCCCAGGGTGATCCAGGCAGGCGCCTTCGAGCCGCACAAGCTGGCCACCGGACAACACTGAAGAAGCGGGACTTTCCGTCGCGCCAGGCGCCGAGACGGGCGACACTCGCGACGGATCGATGGGTTCATCGAGCAGTTCCGTCAGGGCCTGGGCGGCGGCCAGCGCCGAGGCACGATCGTGGTAGTGCTGGGACAGTGTGCGCAGCGGCTGAAAGAACTCCGGGGCCAGCAGCAGGATGGTCAGGCCACTGGCCAGCGTCAGCGAATCGGCCACCTCCAGCGGCAAATCCCCGAGCAGGCCAAAGCCGATGTAGATAGCCAGCGCCGCAATCGCCACCGAGGAGAAGAATTCGAGCACCGCCGATGACAGAAAGGCCAGTCGCAAGGGCTTCAGGGTGCGCCGGCGATAGTCGTCGGCGACCTGGGCAACCTCGTCGGTGACCCTGTCGCCGGCACCGAACAGTCGAATGGTGGCGATGCCCCGCACCCGATCGACGAAGTGCCCGGACAGTCGCGTCACCGCCGCGAACTGGTCGCGATTGAGCGATTCGGCGCCCATGCCCACCAGCGCCATGAACAAGGGAATCAGCGGCGCGGTGATCGCCAGCAGCAGCGCCGCCAGCCAGTTGTGCCAGGCGATGATGGCGAAGATGACCAGCGGCACCACCATCACCACCCGAAGTTGCACCCAGAAACGTGAGGTGTAGCCGTCCAGTGCCTCGACCTGTTCGACAAGGCGATGGGCCAGGCCGGCACTGTGATGGCGACCGGCACGCACCGGTCCCAGCGCAAACAGATGCTCGAGCAACTCGTGGCGTACCGCGCGACGAAGGCGCTGGCTGGCTCGCAGGGCCAGGGTCTCCTGAGCAAAGCCAGCCCCGGCACGCAGCGCCATAAGCCCCAGTAGAGAGACTAACCAGGGCCAAAGCTGGCTCAGGGAACGCTCACCCTCGATCGCCAGTACCAGCACCTTGGCCAGCAGTACCCATTGGACCACACCCGCGAGTCCTGCCAGCACCGCGAAGGCCGCGGCCAGGGTCAGCGAACGACGCTGAGCCCCGGTGTGCTGGTCGAGCCACCGCCGCGCCCTGGTGGCCTCGCCGCGAGACGACTCAGAACGAGGCGACTCAGAACGAGGCGACTCAGAACGAGGCGACTCAGCACCAGACGACTTAGTGATAGCCGCCCCCTCTTACCTTGCCGCGGAACACCCAGTAGGACCAGGCGGTGTAGCCCAGTACCACCGGGATCACGAACAGCACCCCGAGCAGCAGAAACAGCTGGCTCTCCGGAGCCGAGGCGGCGTCCCACAGGGTGATGTCCGGCGGGATCAGGTAGGGCCACTTGCTGGCCACCAGCCCCAGGTAGGTGAAGAAGAACAGTCCCAGGGTAGCCACGAACGGCTGGCCCTCGCGGCGACGGGCCACCGAACGCCACACCATGGCGGCGCACAGCAACGCCAGTGCCGGGAACACCCAGAACAGTGTCAGGTGGCCGAACCAGCGCTCACGCACGAAGTCGTCGACGAACGGTGTCCAGATACTGATCACGGCAAAGCCCGCCAGCACCAGTCCCAGCAGCCTGGGCGTAATGCGGTAGGCCCATTCCTGCACCTGCCCCTCGGACTTCAGAATCGTCCAGGTCGCCCCCAGCAGCGCATAGCCCGCCATCAGTGCAAGGCCAGTGATCACGGTGAAAGGTGTCAGCCAGTCGAAAGGACCGCCCACGTAGACATTGTTGGCGACCTCGAAGCCCTCGATGTAGGCGCCGACCACGACCCCCTGACAGAAGGTGGCGACCATCGAGCCCCAGCAGAAGGCACGGTTCCACCAGTGGCGATTACGTACCGACTTGAAGCGGAACTCGAAGGCGATGCCACGGAAGATCAGGCCGGCCAACATCAGGAAGACCCCAAGATAGAGCGCCGGCAGCAGGATGGTATAGACCAGCGGAAAGGCCGCCAGCAGTCCCGCCCCGCCGAGTACCAGCCAGGTCTCGTTGCCGTCCCATATCGGCGCTACCGAGTTCATCATGACGTCCCGGGCGTGCTCGTCCGGGGCGAAGGGATAGAGGATACCCACCCCGAGATCGAAGCCATCCATCAGGATGTACATCATCACGCCGAACCCGATGATCAGCGCCCAGATGGCAGAAAGGTTGATCAATTCCATGTCATCAGCTCCCGAACTGGCGGCCGGCGTCGGCCTCGAGGGTGGCGTGGGCGGCGGACAGCGGGCGCTTGGCCGTCTCGACCTCGTCGTCGTGGGGCTCCTCGGCCAGCATTCCCTGGCGCACCACCCGGGTGAGGTAGTAGCCCCCGGTCAGGAACACCACCGCGTAGACCAGCACGTAGCCGATCAGGGTGGCGAGCACCATCCAGCCACTGAGCGACGGCGTCACCCCCTCGGCCTGGGTCATCATGCCGTACACCAGCCAGGGCGCGCGGCCCGCTTCGGTGACGAACCAGCCGCCCAGCACCGCGATAAAGGGCGCCACGCTCATCAGCCTAAGCGTCTGCAGGAAGGGGCGGCTCTTGTACAGGCGACCGCCACGGCGCAACCACAGGCCGGTGAAGGCCACCGCGATCATCAGCATGCCCATGCCGACCATGGCGCGGAATGACCAGAACACGAACCACACCGGTGGTTGCTCCTCTACCGGGACCTCCTTGAGCCCGGGCACCTCGCCGTCCAGGTCATGGGTCAGAATCAGGCTGGCCAGGCGCGGAATGCCGATCTCGAAGTGATTTTCCTGGGCCTCCTTGTCCGGCCAGGCGAACAACAGCAGCGGCACCCCGGACTGGGTCTCCCAGTTGGCCTCCATCGCCGCCACCTTGGTCGGCTGATGCTCTAGCGTATTGAGGCCATGGGCGTCGCCAACCACCGCCTGTACCGGCGCCAGCACCAGCAACAGCCACATGCACATGGACAGGGCCTTGCGGTTGGCCTCGACGTCGCGGCCGATCAGCAGATACCAGGCGCTGACGCCGGCCACCACGAAGCCGCCGGTCAGGAAGGAAGCCAGCGCCATGTGGGCAAAGCGATAAGGGAAGGAGGCATTGAACATGGCCTCGCCCCAACTGGTGACGCTGAAGTGGCCGTCGATCATTTCCACCCCGGCGGGGGTCTGCATCCAGCTATTGGTGGACAGGATCCAGAAGGCCGAGATGAAGGTGCCCACCGCGACCATGATGGCGGCGAACAGGTGAACCCCCTCGGCCACCTTGCCACGTCCAAACAGCAGCACCCCGAGGAAGCCGGCTTCCAGGAAGAAGGCGGTGACCACTTCATAGCTCAGCATGGGGCCGAGGAAATTGGACGTCGCCTGACTGAAGTTGCTCCAGTTGGTTCCGAACTGGAAGGCCATGACGATCCCGGAGACCACGCCCATGCCGAAGACCACGGCGAAGACCTTGACCCAGAAGGCGGCCAGTCGATCCCAGGCAGGATTGCCGGTCTTGTAGAAGAGTCCATGCAGGACAGCGACATAGGACGCCAGCCCTATGGTAAAGACGGGGAAGATGGCGTGGAAGGATACGACGAAGGCGAACTGTATACGTGACAGAAGCACGGGATCCAGTTCCATGAGCGACTCCTCGAGGCAGGGATGACCGACGGCACCGCCCTGCCTCGGGAACACAACCGGACGAGGCAGGACAGCATCGAACCCGAGCGGAATCTAGCCGACAAGAGACGGCCTTGCTCAGCCGCCCCGCTCAGCTACTATGCACAAACATGCATTCCCGATCCCGCTTGCCCTCCAGCATAGAGGCCCCGCCGGCCTCTGTCCCATGGCCAATTGTCGCACGCACCCATGGCCGATCACCTACCCGCTTGTCCGCCCACCTCCCTTGCCTTTGCCGTGACAAGGGCACCGTAGCCAGGTGTCAGGTCATGCCTGCCCCAGCACCAGCGATACCAGATAGGCGGTGTAGGCCAGGTACACGGCAACCAGGACGCCACCCTCGAACCGATTGATGCGCCCCGCCCGGCCCTTCCAGCCCAACGCGAACACCGCCATCATCAGGGTCATGGCGGTCATCAGCGACCAGTCTCGCATCAGCACCTCACGCCCGGCCTCGATCGGCGCGATGACGGCAGCCAGGCCCACCACCCCCAGGGTGTTGAACAGGTTGGAGCCGACCACATTGCCCAGCACCAGATCATGCTCCTTGCGACGCAGGGCACTGATGGACGAAGCCAGTTCCGGCAGCGATGTGCCGATGGCGACCACGGTCAGTCCGATGATGACGTCGGACACCCCGAGCCCCTGGGCGATATCCACCGCGCCCCACACCAGCAGCCGGGAACTGACGACCAGCAGTGCCAGGCCCAGCACGGTAAGGAAGATGCCCTTGCCCAGCGACATGGGGTGAGCATCGAGTTCCTGCACGGTATCGGTGGCCAGGGCGTCCGCCCTGGCGGCGGCTTCCTCGCGACGGCTCTGGATCACGCTTGCGACCATGAACACCAGCAGCGCCAGCAGCAGCAGCGCGCCCTCCAGCCGGGAGACAAGCCCGCCCCACATCATCAACGCCGACACCAGGGTGGCGGCACCGAGCACCGGCAACTCGCGCCGAATCACCGATGAATGCACCGCCAGCGGGGAGATCAGCGCCACCAGCCCCAGGATCAGGCCGATGTTGGCGATATTCGAGCCATAGGCGTTACCGAGTGCCAGCCCCGGGTTGCCCTGTGCCGCAGACAGCGCCGACACCGTCAATTCAGGTGCCGAGGTGCCGAAGCCGATCACCAGCATACCCACCAGCAAGGGCGACAGTCCCAGCCGCGCAGCGGTGGCCGCGGCGCCCTCGACAAAGCGTTCGGCGCTCCACACCAGCACCACCAGGCCACCCAGAACCGCCAAAACGGGAAGCAACATGTCAACTCCTCACCCATGATATCGGTCGCATCTTTGTCTATGGTGTCACCCACGTCAACGTGCCACACTATTTAATTCGCAGGATCAGCTTGTTAAGCCATCAGCGCCTGATTCGCGACGAAATGCAGACGAACAGAACCCTCTTCAAGACCGGAGTCCCCCTACCACTGTGACGACCCCCGTACGTGGCCCCCTGGAACGGATCCGCAACGCCTCCGTCACCCAGCATCCTCCCCCCGAGGTGCGCATCAGGTCGCGCCGGCGCCTGCGTGCCTGTCACGAGTGCGACTGGATCATGGCGCTGCCGCCGCTGCGTCCCGGTGAAGAAGCGGACTGTGTCCGCTGTGGTCACGACCTGGTCAAGCGTCATGCCTTTCCCGCCCAGCGCAGCCTGGCGCTGTCGCTGGCATCGCTGGTGGCACTGGCGCTGGCCCTGTCCTTTCCGTTTATCGGCTTCAGCACGCGGGGTGTCGGCAACGAGATAGAAGTGGCCCAGACCGCCACCCAGATGCTCGAGCATCACCAGCCCATCGTCGCCATGGTGGTGCTGATGTCGATCATCGTGTTGCCGGCGATCTATCTGCTGACGGTGGTGTGGCTGCAGATCAGCCTGATGCTGCCCCGCCGTCTGCCCTATAGCCGCACTCTGGCCCGGGGCTTGTCGCATATTGCCCCCTGGCTGATGGCCGACGTCTTTATCGTCGGCACCATGGTGGCGCTGATCAAGGTGGCGGGACTTGCCGAAATTTCCCTCGGACCGTCGTTCTGGGCCTTTATCGCCTACGCCATCCTGCTGCTGGCGACGACCCTGTCACTGGACAAGGACTGGCTGTGGTTCTCGCTCAGCGGCGAGCCGCTGGCACCGGAGGGCACGCGTACCGGCGAGACCGCTGCCTCCCAGGGGCTCACCGGCTGCCCCACCTGCGGGCTGATCAACTGCCTGGACAGCGAGGGCCATGGCCGTTGCGTGCGCTGCAGCGAGAAGCTGCACGCCCGCCGCCCGCGCAGCCTGCAGACCACCTGGGCGCTGCTGTTCACCGCCGCAGTGCTCTATATCCCCGCCAATGTCTATCCCATCATGTACACCACCAGCCTAGGCAGCTCCGACCCGCAGACCATCATTGGCGGTGTCATCTACCTGGTCAGCCACGGTTCCTGGCCGGTGGCGCTGGTGATCTTCGTGGCCAGCGTCATCGTGCCCATCGGTAAGCTGCTGGCGCTGGTCTGGCTGTGCCTGGTGGCGCCGCGGGCACCGGGCATGCGCTCGGTGGTGCGAGCGCGGCTCTACCGATTGACCGAACTGATCGGACGCTGGTCGATGGTCGACGTCTTCGTGGTAGCCATCCTGGTGGCCCTGATCCGCGCCGGTGCGCTGATGTCGATCGATCCTGGCCCCGCTGCGCTGGCCTTCGGTGGCGTGGTGATCATCACCATGCTGGCGGCCATGAGTTTTGAGCCTCGCCTGCTGTGGGACGGCAGCGAGGATCCCTGCAACCCGATGGACTCCCGGGATGATGACGGGTTGCACGGCGACCACTCGGGCCTGGCGTCCGACGCCGCCCCTTCACCCCATCGCACTGCGCCGGATGAACAAGGAAGCACACCATGAGTGACGCCGATACGCGCCACCCCGACAACCCGCCAGCGCCGTCCAGCAAGGACATGCACCGCGCCGCGCCGACCCAGCAGAAACGGCTGTCGCCGGTGTGGATCGTGCCCTTTGTGGCACTGCTGATCGGCGCCTGGCTGGTCTACGACAACTATGCCAGCCGTGGCCCCCAGATCGCTCTGCACCTGCCATCCGCCGACGGCATCGAGGCCGGCAAGACGTTGATCAAGACCCGTAACGTGGAGGTCGGCAAGGTCACCTCGGTAGCACTCAGCGACGATCTCTCCGGCGTCGAGATCACCGCTCAGATGGAACCCCAGGCCGAGAAGATGCTGGTCGAGGACACCCATTTCTGGGTGGTCAAGCCGCGCATCGGGCGCGAGGGTATCAGCGGACTCGGCACCGTTCTCTCCGGTGCCTATATCCAGCTCGAGCCGGGTCAGAGCGAGGTGGATGCCCGTGAATTCGACGTCAGCGACCAGCCCCCGGTGGCGCCGCCGGGGGCCCAGGGACTGCGCCTCAACCTGGTCAGCCAGGTCGGCAACTCGCTCAGCGTCGGTGACGCCGTCACCTTCCAGGGGGTCAGCGTCGGACGGGTCGAGGAGGCCGACTTCGATGTCTCCACCCAGAGCATGCACCACCGCATCTTCATCGAGAGCCCCTACGACACCCTGGTCACCGAGAACACCCGCTTCTGGGCCACCAGCGGCATCGACGTGCGCTTCGGTTCCGACGGCTTCCAGGTCCAGGTCGAGTCGCTGGAAGCGCTGCTCGGCGGTGGAGTCACCTTTGGCGTGCCCGACGATATTCCCGCTGGCAAGGAGGCGGAAGAGGACGCCACCTACGAGCTCTATGCCGATGAGGAGGCCGCCCGCCAGGGTACCTTCAATCGCTATCTCGAGTACGTGCTGCTCAACGAGGACACGGTGCGTGGCCTGTCCCGCGGCGCGCCGGTGGAATTCCGTGGTGTGCGCATCGGCACCGTGGCAGCCGTCCCCTGGAACTTCACCTCGCCCCAGCCGGAAGACCGCGACAAGCTGGCCATCCCGGTACTGATCCGCATCGAACCCCAGCGTCTGGGCATCGGCGCCAACGAACTGGATCTGCAGGAGTGGCGTGAGCGCTTCGACCGTCTGTTCGAGCGCGGCCTGCGCGCGACCCTCAAGAGCGGCAGCCTGTTGACCGGGGCGCTGTTCGTCGACCTCAAGATCGACGAAGAGCTGCAGGGCCAGTATCTGGCCGAGACCTTCGCCGACCGCCCGGTGTTCCCCACCGCCTCGGCCGGCCTTGCCCAGATCCAGGCTCAGGTCACCGCCCTGCTCGACAAGCTCAACCGCCTCGAGATCGAGCCTATCCTGTCGGGACTCGACCGCAACCTTCAGGTCTCAGAGGCGATGCTGACCCAGGCCCGCTCACTGGTGCAGAGCATGAATAACCTGCTCGACAACCCCGAGACCCAGGGCTTGCCCGGCAACCTCAACCAGACCCTGGTCGAGCTGCGCCGCACCCTCGACGGGCTGTCGCCGGAATCCAGCGTCTACCAGGACCTGACCCGCACCCTGAACGAGGTCGAACGTCTGGTGCGTGACCTGCAGCCGGCCGCTCGCAAGATCAGCGACGATCCCCGCGCGCTGCTGTTCGACAGCATCCAGACCGAGGACCCGATCCCGCGGGCACCGCGCTGATCGCCTCCCGCCCGAGTCTGCGGACTCGGGCGGGATAGACGGAAGCATCGACAACACTGACCTCACCGGAAAGGAGTTCTCCATGAGGCCGATACATCGCCTGTGTGTTCCCCTGCTGGCGCTGTGGCTGGGCGGCTGCGCCAGCGGCACCGCCCCCATGAACCACTACGTGCTGCCCTCGGATGCAGGAAGCAGCGATGCCCGGGTCCCCAGCGCCGACGAAACGCCCTTGCTGGTGTCCACACCCAGGCTCGCCAACTACCTCGAGGCCGAAGGCATCGTCCTTCAACTCGACGACATCTCGCTGAACGAGGCCAAGTCCCACCAATGGGCGGCACCGCTGGCACAGCAACTCGAACGCGGCCTGCGCGACCGCCTGGAGGCCAGACTGCCTGGACGTCGGGTGCTGCTGTCCGGCGACAGCGGCAACGCCCTGACCCTGGAATTGAGCGTCGACCGCTTCCAGGGCCACTACGACGGCTACGCCGTGGCTTCTGGTCAGTGGCTGTTGCGTGACGGCCAGCGCAAGGTGGTGGACAGCGACAGCTTCGAGGCCACCGAGTCGCTGGACAGCGACGGCTATTCGGCACTGGTACGAGCGCTGGGGCGCACCTGGGATCAGGTGGCCGATGATATCGCCGCCCGGGTCCGTGTCGCCCCCTGAGCGTCTCGACAACGCCTCCCCGCCCCTCATCAAGGTTCTGCCGGCCCGACTTCTTTTCACCCCCGCCGATGCGCCGGGCCGGCAAATCTGGCATCATGCCCGCAACGGTGACGGGGGTCCCCCGCTAGAGCGGTCACCGAATTTTTCCCCACGCCTTGTCCGGGACCGACGCCATCAGAACGGTGGCGTCCAGCGAGTGCGTGCGTGCTGGAGTTTGCATGAGTTTTTCCGATCTCGGCCTGCGTGCCGAATTGCTTCGCGCCGTCACGGCGCAAGGCTATGACACCCCGACTCCGATTCAGCGTCAGGCCATCCCCGCGGTACTCAAGGGTGGCGACCTGCTGGCCAGTGCCCAGACCGGCACCGGCAAGACAGCGGGCTTTACCCTGCCGATGCTGCAGCGCCTGGCCGATGGTCCTCGCCCCTCCAAGCGCCAGGTCCGTGCCCTGGTACTCACGCCCACCCGTGAACTCGCCGCCCAGGTCGGCGAGAGCGTGCGCGACTACGGTCAGCACCTGTCACTGCGTCACCACGTAATCTTCGGTGGCGTCGGCCAGCAACCCCAGATCGACGCCCTGCGGCCCGGTCTCGATGTGCTGGTGGCAACGCCTGGCCGCCTGCTCGACCTGCACCAGCAAGGCCACGTGGATCTGTCGAGCGTCGAGATCCTGGTGCTCGACGAAGCCGACCGCATGCTCGACATGGGCTTTATCCACGACATCCGCCGTGTGCTGAAGCTGTTGCCCGAGAAGCGTCAGAACCTGCTGTTCTCGGCGACCTTCTCCAGCGAGATCCAGGCGCTGGCCGACAAGCTGCTCGACCGCCCGGAGATGATCGAGGTCGCACGCCGCAATACCACCGCCGAGACAGTCGACCAGGCCGTCTACCGAGTGGACCGAGAGCGCAAGCGCGAGCTGCTGTCACACCTGATCACCAGCCAGCGCTGGTTCCAGGTGCTGGTGTTCACCCGCACCAAGCACGGCGCCAACCGCCTGGCCGAGCACCTCGACAAGCGCGACATCTCCGCCATGGCGATCCACGGCAACAAGAGCCAGTCAGCCCGTACCCGCGCCCTGGCGGCGTTCAAGGCCGGCGAGCTGCAGGTTCTGGTGGCCACCGACATCGCCGCCCGTGGTCTCGACATCGACGAACTGCCCCACGTGGTCAACTTCGAGCTGCCCAACGTCGCCGAGGACTACGTCCACCGCATCGGTCGTACCGGCCGTGCCGGCAACGAAGGCCAAGCCATCTCGCTGGTGTGCGTCGATGAACATGGCCTTTTGAAAAACATCGAGCGCATGATCAAGCGTGACCTCGAGAAGCGCATCGAACCGGGCTTCGAGCCCGACCCCAACGCCAAGCCGGAGCCCATCGAGAACGGCCGCAACAAGCGCGGTGGTGGTCAGCGCCGCAGCCAGGGTGGCAACAATAGCTCCCAGCGCGGCAACGGACGACGTGGTGACGGTGGCGGTGCCGGTGGCGGCGGTAATGCCCGCAACGGCAATGGCGAGCAGCCTGCACGTCGCAGGCGCAGGCGCTCCGGCCAGGGCAACCGCCAGGGACAGGCATAAGCTCGAGCATCGGCTCAGGCATAGCCCCGAGCGTCGGTGCAGGCATAGCCCCGAGCGTCGGCTCAGGCATAGCCCCGAGCGGCTGGACAAGAGCAATCCAGGGGGCGGCTTGCCGCCCCCTTCCATCTCAGCAGGACAGCGATATGGCATCTCCAGAACTGATCAAGGAATATCGCCGCTTCCGGGCCTTCCAGAAGCAGGCGCAACTCGATAACGAGCATCGCGGCGCCCAGACCAAGATCGACGAGGCGCGGGTCAGTGCCGCACGCATGACCGAGGCCTACCGCAGCATGGCAGAGAAAGGCGCCGAGCAGGGGGCCTGCTATCGCACCCTCTACCTGCGCGACCATGACGGCGTGGCGCTGACCTGCGAAGGCTGGATGTTCGTGCGTCGCGTGCTGGCCGAAGGCGGTGCCACTCGCGTACGCGCCAGCCTGCTCGAGACCTTCCGCCTGGAGAATGGCCAGTGCGCCCCCGGCGACACCCCGGTCGAAAAGATCACCCTGGAGATCTACGACCAGCTGCTGGTCGACAAGGGCATGGCCACCGCCGTGCGCATCGATGGCGTCGACGGCGATCGCCACAGCCAGTTCCTGACCTTCAATGATCAGGTGCGTGGCGATCTGCGTCGCTTCCTGAAATAACCGTATCGGCCGCCGTCCGCGGGGCCTGCGCCTCCGGCGGCGCGCCTTCCCCGCTGCGGTGGTCCACCCGCTGGAGCCCCCGATGAAGGTCTCGTCCCTGCCCTGGCGCTTTCTGGTGCTGATGGTACTGGTCGGCCTCAACCTGAGACCGGCACTCTCTTCGCTTGCCCCGCTGCTCGCCCGTGTGCAGCAGGATACCGGCCTGTCCCCCAGCGCCATCGGCGCCCTGACCACCCTGCCGGTGCTGTGCCTGGGGCTGTTCGCTCCGCTGGCGCCCCGCCTGTCGCGCCAGTACGGCCCGGAACGCGCCTTGTCGCTGGGTCTGGTGGTCATCACCAGCGGTCTGCTGCTGCGCTGGCAGGGGAGCCCCCTCGCGCTCTACGCCGGCACCCTGCTGGTGGGTGCCGGTATCGGTGTGTCGGGCGCCCTGCTACCGGCGCTGGTCAAGCGCGAGCTGCCCCGGGGCGCCGACCTGATGACCGGGGTCTACACCATGGCCCTGTGTCTGGGTGGCGCCCTGGGTGCCGGTCTGGCGATTCCCCTGAGCGACCTGCTGGGTGGCTGGACACGCAGTCTGGCGGCCTGGTCGCTGCTGGCCATGGCGGCGCTGATCGCCTGGGAGCTTTACATGCCGCGCACCGCCGCTACCCCGCGGATGGCGGGTGACCCCGGCACCGGCTTGACCCGTGGCCTGCTGCGACAACCCCTGGCCTGGCAGGTGGCGCTATTGATGGGCACCCAATCGTCGCTGGCCTACATCGTCTTCGGCTGGCTGCCGACGCTGTTGATGCAGCGCGGTATCGGCGAGGCAGAGGCCGGCCTGTTGATGGGCATGTCGGTGATGGTCCAGCTGATTTCTGCGCTACTGGCTCCCTGGCTGGCCCGCTTCGGTCGCGATCAGCGCCCGGCCCTGCTGCTGGTCCTCGCCAGCACCGCCAGTGGCCTGTGGATCCTGCTGATGGCCGACACCTCCCTGCGCTACCTCGGCGCACTGCTGCTGGGACTCGGCCAGGGCGGCAACTTCTCCCTGGCACTGACCCTGATCGTGCTGCGCAGCGCAGATTCGCGTCTGGCCGGCCGCCTGTCCGGACTGGCCCAGGGTGGCGGCTATGCCCTGGCCGCCCTGGGCCCCTTGAGCGTCGGCATCATGCTTGACCTGCAGGCACCGATCACCGCCATCGCCTGGCTGTTGATGGGGATCGCCGCCGCCGCCGCCAGCTTCGCCTGGTTCGCCGGTCGTCAGCGTCAGCTCTGCTTCGACGCCGACGATAACGTCATCACCCGCTGCGCGCCTCGCCGAGCCTCACGCTGATACTGTCACTCGTGTCTTCACTCCTTGTGCAGGAAGCCCACCCATGACCCACTCACCCCTGGCCCCGGTGCTGGTGATCTACGCCGGCGGCACCATCGGCATGATCGAGACCCCCTCAGGCCTCGCCCCCGGCCCCGACATGGAAGCCCGGGTGCGCGACGCCCTGGCCACACTACCCGACGATCGCCGGACCGCCCTGCCACCCTTTACCTGGATCGAGGTCGACCAACCCATCGACTCCAGCGGCGCCCGTCCCGAGGACTGGGCCCGGCTGGCCGCGCTTGTCGCCGAGCAGGCCAATCGCCATCGCGGCGTGGTCGTGCTGCACGGCACCGACACCCTGGCCTGGACCGCCTCGAGCCTTGCCTACCAGCTTCAGGGCATCGATCGCCCGGTGGTGGTGACCGGCTCCATGGCGCCGCTGGCCCAGCAGCACAGTGACGCCCTGTACAATCTCGAGAGCGCGCTGCGCTACGCCGCCATGCCTGAATTGCAGGAAGTGGCGGTGAGCTTTGGCGACAAGCTGCTGCGGGGCAGCCGGGCTCGCAAGTGGCACACTCGCGAGCCGGATGCCTTCGAAAGCCCCAACCTTGACCTGCTGGGGAAGCGCCACTGCAACGACTTCCGGCTGCATCGCGAGCGCAGCCTCGAGGCTACGCAGCGCGGCGCACCCCGCTACGAGCTCGGCGACTATCATGGGCTGGGGGAGCAGGTGGTGCGGGTGGTTCTGTGGCCGGGCATTCAACCCTGGCAGCTTGCGGCATGGCTGGGTGACGACCGCGTCAAGGGCGCCCTGATCGAGGTGTGGGGCGGCGGCAATGTACCTGACGACCCCGAGCTTGGCGCCGTGCTGGCAGAGGCAAGCGGCCAGGGTAAGCTACTGGTCGCGATCAGCCAATGCCCACACGGCACCATCGACATCGGACACTACGCTGCCGGCAAGATGCTGGCCGACGCCGAGGTGGTATCCGGCGACGACATGACCCCTGAGTCGGCCTATACCAAACTGGTGCATCTGCTGTCGCTGCCCCTCTCGCTGGAACAGAGACGTCGGCTGTTTCGAACCCCGCTGGTCGGAGAACGAGGTTGACATCACACAGGTCACAGAGCAATTTTATGCTCTATTGACACTCAAGGGGCCATGATGGAGTAAGGTTAGGGAGTCCCCGTCATGACAAGGAGTTGCTCATGGAACACCCGGATCATCCTTTCAGCGAGTTGTTTGAACAGCTGGGCCTGGCATCCGAGCCGGAAGCCATCAAACGATTCATCGATCGCAACTCGCCGATTCCGGAGGGGGTCGAACTGCCCGATGCGGCCTGCTGGAACGAGGGACAGTCGGAATTTCTGCGCGAAGCCATCGAGGCCGATGCCGACTGGGCCGAGGTAGTCGATCATCTGGACGCTTCACTGCGCAAACCCTAGGGCTTGTGCGAAAAGGGCTTGTGCGAAAAGTGTCTGCGCTCGGTAATACGGCGTTAAAAATCGGCTTGGGCGCCAGCCCGGTTAAAGTGCTCATTCACACCCCCTAAACGGCACTTTCTCACCGCTTTTCGCCTTGTCTAACCATCGCTCGCCGACTTTTCGGACATAGCCCAAGCGAGCCGCCGACATCAGCGGCTCGCGCCACTATCAGGCCGATGGATCGGCCCTGACACCAACCACACAACGACAATCGATGGCCTTTTCGACGTGACCTGCCTTCCCCCTGATATCGAAGCGCGGCTCGAGCCCGCCACGCGTCTTCCCTCTCTGCCTGCCGTGGTGTCCGAGCTGCTGGTACTGGCGAGCAATAACGACGCGCCGCTGACCGACTTCGCGACCCTGCTGTCCCGTGACCCGGCCCTGTGCCTGCAACTGCTGCGGCTGGCCAACAGCCCCTACTATCGCCGCGGCTGCGATCCCGTCATCTGCTGCGAGCATGCGGTGACACGCCTCGGTATCGATGGCACCCTCACCGCGCTGCTGGGTTTCACCCTGGTGCGCGACGCGACCCGCGGCCCCCTGGCCGACTATTGGCGACGTACCCTCGCAGCCGCGCACTTGATTCCGGCCATCGCCAAGGTGGTAAATCCCCGCCAGCCGGGCGAGCTGTCGACGCGCGCCCTGCTACGCGAGGTCGGGGTACTACTGCTGTACGCATTGGACCCGAACTACTTTGAGCTGACCGCCCAGGCCGCCACCCGCGAACAGCGCCTGGCTCTGGAACACCGGCATCTTGGCTGCGACCGCGACCAGGCGTCGAGCTGGCTGGCACGGCGCTGGCAGCTGCCCACCAACCTGTTCCTTCAGCGCCCCGTCGATCCGGAAGGCCAGCGTCACCACGAATGGCTCGACGGCATTTGCCTGGAGCTCGCCGACGAACTCGCCGGATGCTGTCTGGACGACGACAGCGACGCCATCCCCGCCGTGCTTCATCGCTTTCAGCAACGCATGAACATGGACGGCAATGCCCAGGCACGTCTTGTCGATGAACTCGCGAGTCGCCTTGAGACCTTGCCGGATTTTCTCGCCACCACGCTGTCGGCAGATGAGGATATCGAACGCCTGCTGGTCGCCGGCAAGCAGCGCCTGCATGGGCTGACCATGAGCCTGGCCGAGCGGTTGCACCACCGCGAGGACCAGCTGATTTCGCTCCAACGCGACAACGAGGCACTCGACCTGCGCGCCAGCACCGATGCCCTCACCGGTCTTGCCAATCGCGCCGCGCTGGAACGGCGCCTCGAGGAGATGCTCGAGGACGCCCATGCCCGAGACAAGCCGCTGTCGGTGCTGTTTCTCGATCTGGATCACTTCAAGCCGCTCAAC
The DNA here is from genome assembly GCF_040147045.1 of Halomonas sp. EF61. Lineage (NCBI taxonomy): Bacteria > Pseudomonadati > Pseudomonadota > Gammaproteobacteria > Oceanospirillales > Halomonadaceae > Halomonas > Halomonas sp. EF61. The sequence goes on from NZ_JAMSHM010000003.1 coordinate 852,579, forward strand.
GACCGCTACGGCCACCGACTCGGCGACATCGTGCTGGTCAATGTCGCCGCTACCCTGCGTGACGCCATCCGTGAGTCGGACCTGGCGGCCCGCTACGGCGGAGAGGAGTTCGTCATCGCCCTACGGAACACGCCGGAGCCAGGAGCTCTGAGGGTCGCACAGCGGCTACAGCAGTGGCTTTCCGAGCAGCCCATGGCCCAGGTTGACCAGCGCCCCCTTTACGTCAGCGCCTCTATCGGCATCGCCCAATGGCAGCCCGGCATGGACAGCATCGACGCAGCGTCGCTGGTGGAAAAGGCGGACCTGCAGATGTACCAGGCCAAGCAAGCCGGCCGTGCCCGTATCAGTCAAGCTGAACAACTGCAGGAGCGCGCCGGGGAAACACCCTGAAGCAGCACCTGATCAGAACAGGATCTACGCCAGGCGCCGATGTCAGTAGACGTCAAGGTACTCGCTAGAGACGCGCCTCGACCCGCTCCAGGATCTGGGCGCTGACCTTGGCGACCAGCGGGCGAGCCGCGCGATTGACCGCCTTGGCGACCAGCCGATTGCGGATCTGGTAGTCGACGATCAGGCTGACCGCGGTACCTTCATCGACCGCTTCGAGTTCATAGCGGCCCTGATTGCGCACACCGTCGATCGACTCCCAGGCCAGTCGGCTGGGTGGCGACTTCTCGGTTACCTGCACCTCGAAGGTCCAGTCCATGCCGACCGCGTGGACATGCCAGCGATAGCGATCGTCCCCGAGCGGCTCGATCTCGGTGATCAGATCCGAATAGTCGGCGAAATCCTCGACCTTTTCGAGCAGGGCGAAGACGCGCTCGGGAGGCGCGGGAAGCGTGGCGCTGTGTTCGATGGTGGGCATGGCCAGACCGACTCCTTGCCTGAGGGATGCTCCAAGGTAAGGCTGCTACGGAGCCTAGCATCCCGGTTCCCCAGGCCCTTGTAAAGCCGTGCCTATCATCAGGCTGACGGCAGGTCCCGCAACAACAGCGCGAACTCGAATTCATCAGGCGACAGCGCCTCCCCCGGCAGCTTGAGCCTTACCCGGTGACCATCCCCAGGCGCTACCTTCAGCGCGCTGCCGTTGCCCGCCTCCATCGCCTCGAGGGTGAAGGGACGGTTGCCGGAGGGCAGCATCAGCTCGAGGCAATCGCCGACCTTGAAGTGGTTCTTGACCTCGATATCCAGCCAATCTGGCCGCGACTGCCCCACTACCTGGCCGACGAACTGCTGGTGGACGCCCACCGAGTGCCCACGCTCGTAATTCTGATACTCGTCGTGGACGTGGCGTCGGTAGAAGCCTTCGGTATACCCCCGATTGGCCAGGTTTTCGAGCTCATCCATCAGCCCCATGTCGAAGGGGCGCCCGGCCACGGCGTCGTCGATGGCACGACGATAGACCTGGGCGGTGCGTGCTACATAGTAGGGGGACTTGGTCCGCCCTTCGATCTTCAGCGAACTGACCCCCATCTCGGCGAGCCTCGCCACGTGCTGAACGGCGCGCAGGTCCTTGGAATTCATGATGTAGCTGCCGTGCTCGTCCTCAAACACCGGCATCAGTTCGCCTGGCCGCTGTGGGTCCTCGATCAGCGCCGAGTTCTCCTCCCGGCCCTGTGCCACGTCCTGCGCCGGGATCAGATCGCCACAGGCGTCAGTGCCGGCCGGGTGGGTCCGGTAGTTCCAGCGACAGGCGTTGGTACAGGTGCCCTGATTGGGGTCGCGCCGGTTGAAGTAGCCCGACAGCAGACAGCGTCCGGAATAGGCGATGCACAGGGCACCGTGAACGAAGGTCTCGATCTCCAGGGTCGGGCACTCGGCACGGATCTCGGCGATTTCCTCAAGCGACAGCTCACGCGACAGGATCACCCGGGAGATCCCCTGGGACTGCCAGAAGCGAGCCGCCGCGTGATTGACCACGTTGGCCTGCACCGACAGATGGATCACCTGGTCAGGCCAATGCTCACGCACCATCATGATCAAGCCAGGGTCGGACATGATCAGCGCATCCGGCCCCGCCTCGACGATCGGTGCCATGTCCTTCAGGTAGGTCCTGAGCTTGGCGTTGTGCGGAGCGATATTGGAGGCCACGTAGAAGCGCTTGCCACGCGCCTGGGCCTCAGCGATGCCTCGAGTCAGGTTGTCGAGGCCGAAGTCATTGTTGCGCACACGCAGTGAGTAGCGCGGCTGACCGGCGTAGACCGCATCGGCGCCATAGGCGAAGGCGAAGCGCATATGCCGGTAGGTGCCGGCCGGTGACAGTAGTTCAGGGGCATTCATCCAGGCGTCTCTCTCGTGGTCCGGGCTTGGTCCGGGCTTGGGCCGGGGTTAAACCGGGCAGACAGCAGTAAACCGCGCAGCCTGCCACAACCGCGAGCAATGCACGTTGACAAGGAGCAAGTCGCCGGCATCAACGCCGCACTGGTGTTGCCGTCCGGCTTTCGTTACCCTTGTCGCGCCGGACCGGACCCCGGCCGCTGGCGATCCTTGTCGCCACCCCAAATTCTCCGAATCGAGACCCCCTTCATGAGCACGACTTCCCGCTCCACCGTGGTGATCTACTCCGGTGGCATGGACTCTTTCACCGTACTTCATCGCGCCTTGCACGAAGGCCTCGAAGTTCACGCCCTGTCATTCGACTATGGCCAGCGCCACGCCCGCGAACTCGAGGTGGCCCGCCATGTCTGTCAGGAGTTGAAGATCCCTCATCAGGTCGTCGACATCACCGCCATCCATGGCCTGATCGACAACTCCGCGCTGACCGACGCCAATCGCAAGATCCCTGGTGGTGACTACGCCGAAGACAACCTCGCCGCCACCGTGGTCCCCAATCGCAACATGGTGCTACTGTCGCTGGCCATCGCCAAGGCGGTGAATATCGGCGCCAGTCGCGTCGATTACGGCGCCCACGGCGGTGACCACGTGCTCTATCCGGATTGTCGTCCCGAGTTTGTCGAGCAGATGAATGCGGTGGCCGCCATCGCCAATTTCTCGCCGGTAGAGATCCACGCACCCTATCTGCGGTCCAGCAAGAGCGAGATCCTGGCCGACGGACTGTCCATGGGACTGAACTACCGCGACACCTGGACCTGTTACGAGGGCCGGCGCCTGGCCTGTGGCCGCTGCGGCAGCTGTCTGGAGCGGCTCGCCGCCTTCGCCGACCAGGGTGTCGAGGATCCGTTGGCCTACGCCGCCAATACCCGCCACGAGCCGGCGATTGCACAGGCAGACCAGGGCGGAGCACACCAGGATGTATAGCGTCAAGGAAGCCTTCTATACCCTTCAGGGAGAAGGCGTACAGGCCGGCCGCGCCAGCGTCTTCTGTCGCTTTGCCGGGTGCAATCTCTGGTCGGGCCGTGAGCAGGACCGCGCGAGCGCCCAGTGTCGCTTCTGTGACACCGACTTCGTCGGCACCGATGGTCAGAACGGCGGACGCTTTGCCACCGCCGAGGCCCTGGCCGAGCACATCACCCGCTTGTGGCCACACCCCCACGAGGGTGTCACGCCCTACGTCGTATTCACCGGTGGCGAGCCCCTGCTGCAGCTGGATGCCGCCTTGATCGACGCGGTGCACGCTGCCGGCTTCGAGATTGGCGTTGAGACCAACGGTACTCTGGCTGCGCCGGACGGCATTGACTGGCTATGTGTCAGCCCCAAGGGCAATGCGCCGCTGGTGCAGACCCGCGGTGACGAGCTGAAGCTCGTCCATCCCCAGACCGACGCCCCGCCGGAGCGTTTCGAGGGCCTGGACTTCGACCATTTTCTACTGCAGCCGATGGACACCTCCGGGCTGATGGCCAGCGACGCTCGCAAGGAGCCGCTCTCCGCCACGGTAGCGCACTGCATGGCGCATCCACGCTGGCGGCTGTCGCTGCAGACCCACAAGATCGCGGGAATCGACTGATGGCACTCTTTGTACGACGACTGACACATCTCGACGTGTCGCTGTGGTGTCCCGATCGTGGACTGATCGGCGCAAGCTGGCTGGTCGACGTCGAACTCGATGGAGAGATCGGTGAAGACGGCATGCTGTTCGACTTCGGCGAGGTCAAACCCTGGATCAAGGCACGTCTCGACGGTGGCGCCGATCACACCCTGCTGGTGCCTACCGAAGCCCCTGGCGTTAGCGTCAGCGAATGTCGCGAAGGCATCTGCGTACGCACCACGACGCCCTATGCCATGGAGGTGCGCGGACCCCGCCAGGCCTTTACCCTGCTACCCTGGCGCAGAATTACCCCCGAGGCCATGGCCGAGCACCTGTCACGCCAGTTGATGCGCCAACCGCCCGAGCGGGTATCCAGCATCGAACTGCACCTCGCCGATGAGTCCATCGATGGCGCCGCCTACACCTACAGCCATGGCCTTCGTCGCCACGCCGGCAACTGCCAGCGTATCGCCCACGGCCACCGCTCGCGGCTGGAAATCGTTCAGCGCGGCGTGCGACAGCCGGAGCTCGAGCGCCGCTACGCCCGCTGGCTCGACGATACCTACCTGGTGGACGAACACGACCTGGAACAGCACCAGGGCGACATGCTGCAGTGCGGCTACCGCTCACCGCAGGGCCTGTTTCACCTGCGCCTGCCCCGCGAGCGCTGTCACGTCCTGCCCGGCGCCACCACGGTGGAACGCATCGCCCAGTGGCTGGCGGCGACCGTCGCCCGGGACACCGGTGAGGACACCGCGGTGCGCGCCTATGAAGGCGTCGACAAGGGCGCCACGGCAAGAAGCCCCGGCGAACGATCTCGATAACTTCTCGATAACTTCTCGATAACTTCTCGATAGCATCTCGAGATCGGCAAGAGAGACCGACCACCGAGACAACCAAGTGCATTTGAAGAATGCAATGAGCCAACCAACGTCATGAGCGAACTGATCGCCTCCTCCTCGCCGCACGAGACCCGCACAGCGACCGGCGAACAGGGCTGCCGCCCCGGCTGCGGCGCCTGCTGCATTGCGCCGTCGATCAGCTCACCGATTCCCGGCATGCCGGCGGGCAAGCCCGCCGGCATCCGCTGCGTGCAGCTCGACGACGACAACCTGTGCCGCCTGTTCGGCCGACCCGAGCGTCCGGCGGTGTGCGAGCGCTTCGACTACGACGCCGATATCTGCGGCAGCCACAGAGACCAGGCGCTGGCCAATATTGACGAACTCGAACGCCTGACCTGAGTCGGGCTGACCTGAATCGGGCTGACTTATTCCGAGTAGCCGTCGCTCAGTGTCTTCTGCACCGGTTGTCTATGTTCAGGCAACCCTCATTACCGCGCTCCCTGCTGACGCCCTCTCCACTGCATCCTCATCAGTGATCCACCAACTAGAAAAGACCGGGCCACCCAAAGGTGGCCCGGTCTTCCTTATAACGACCTTCATGACAACCCTGGTCATGACGACCCAGGTCTACTCCACGTCGAGCTGGCCGTTATTACGCAGCATCGTCAGAAAGGCTTCCGACGACTGACCGTCCATGCTGACACCGCTCAGGGTGATCTTCTGATCGGCGTTGCCATGCTGATCATCGAGCCCGCCATCGCTCTTGATGTAGAGCACGGTGTCTCCGTCTTCCTCCTGGGCAAAGACAAAGCTATCCAGCGCCGACTGGTCAGGGTCGGTGCTCGAGGAGTCAAAGTCGTTGAGCAGATCCCCCAGTGACAGCTTGTCTGCCTCCGGGTCCATGCTCAGGGCCGGGTCCTTGACGTGGAAATCGCTGACCACGTCGAGGGCCGGGTCGGTGGCACTGCCGGCGTCTCCCAGATTCCATTCGAAGGTATCGGACCCCAGTCCACCCAGCAGGAAGTCGTTACCGGCACCGCCGATCAAGATGTCATCGTTGGCACTGGCAAACAGTTGATCGTCTCCCTGCCCGCCTTCCAGACGGTCCTGACCGCCATCGGTACGGGTCGTATCGATCAGCTTGTCGTAATTGGCCTTGATGAAGTCGAGCGTCTCTTCCTGGGTCGGCTCCGCACCGTTCTGGCGGGTCAGATAGTCGACCAGACCGTCATAGCCACTACCGGCCTCACCACCGACGCCTGCGGGTTCGATCTGATCGCCGAACAGGATATCGTCCCCCGCACCCCCGACCAGATGGTCGTTTCCAACCTCCTGCGGCACATCGGAAGACGAGCCACCATCGAGTGCGGTCTCGAACTCCTCGGCGGAATTGACGATAAAATCTTCACCGGCTGGCACCAGCTCGTCATCGGTGTAGCGCTCGAGACTGCGTGAAACGCCTCCCACCGCTAATACGAAGTCGGACGAACCGGTACCGTTATCCACATCGAAAGCGAGCCTGTACGTCCCCCCTTTCAGACTATTGGCCATGATCTGGGTAGTGGTGGTGGCACCTACCGCATTCTCTAAATTGTTTGACACGACTTCCCAGGTTCCATCATCGTTCAGCTTTTCCACTCGCCAGACAAAGTGGTCCCGAACAATTCCGTTGGAACTTTCTCTGGCACTTGTCTGGTAACTAAAGGAAAGAGTAAAGAAGTCATTAGCGTTGGCCGGCTCAGACATTGTGATGCTGTCGCTGACCACCGTGGTAGCTCCATCATTGGTGCCGCTGTCAGCAATACGTAGATACGTCCTGCTGCCATTTCTCACGACGCTGACCGACCCGCTGCCACCTGTCTGGTGCCAGTTCTCCACTTGTCCCAGGCTGCCCGTGTCACCGGCATCGAAGGTTGCTGGATAATCGACCGATTGCGTCTCACCTGACGCATAGGGCAACGGCACCATTGTCAAGCCACCGTCAGCGGTATTATCAACCACCTTGAGTATCTCGCGATTGACATCGTTGCCGATACCAATGGCTTCCACTTGACTAATCTGGGCAAGTGTCTCGTACGCCTTGACAGCCTGCGAGACGTCCAGCGCAGTGGAATCGTTAGGCGAAGCGGTCACACCAGTGCCCGCAGTGGTGTTATGAAGTGTCGGGCTACCGTCACTCAGGAAGTAAGCCACATTGTTGTAGCCATTGGAGCTGGTTTCCGTCATCCAGTCGCTGGCGACGTTAAAGGCCTCTTGGTAGTTGGTGCCATCTTTCGCCACTAAAGAATCCAGAAAGTCCTTGGCATCCTGGACATTGTCCTGTGACAAGTTCAAGAACGGCTCCGACTTCGCGCCTTGGGCAAAACCGACAAGTTGTACATTAATGATGCCCTCAAATGTCGCGAGCTCATCAAGCTTGGCCTTGAGCGCCTCTACCGCCACCTCAAGCCGCGTCTTGCCGGTATCGCCAAGCTTAAACGCCATGCTGCCCGACGTATCCAGAATAAAGGACAGATTATAGTTCTGCGCCGGCTCCACCACGGTGTACTTGCCGCCGGTGTCGCCGATCAGGACGTCATTGCCACCCCCTCCCTGAACGCTGTTGTCGCTGTTGGTTCCAACCACCAGGGCATCATCGTCGGTGGCGGTAACGGTGATGGTCAGGCTGGTATCACTGGCATCGCCGTCCTCATCGGTCAGCGTATAGGTAAAGCGCTCATCGACGGTCTGCCCCTTGTCGAGCGCCGCGACCTCGGCATTGTCACTATCCAGCGCGTAGCTATAGCCGCCCTGGGCGTCGAGGGTCAGGGTGCCGTACTGCCCCTGAATCACCAGCTTGCCGTCGGCATTCAACGAAGACACCGTAGTAGAACCCTGGCTGACAGCGGTGACGCTGGCCCCGTCAGCACCGGGGGCATCGGCCTGATCACCGCTGGACGCCCCCGCACCACCGATTACGTTGCCGGAGACCGGCGCCATGTTCTCGATGATGGCGTTGGTGTCGCTCGCGGCCACCGGGGTATCGTCATCGATGACCACTGACAGGGCACCATCGGCCTGGCTGCCATCGGCGTCGACGATGGTATAGGTGGCATCGAACAGCAGATCGTTTTCGTCGTTGCCGGCCGCATGAGCCAGCGCCTGGTGCAGCGTCACCCGATAGGCTCCACTGCTCTGATCGGTCAAGGCGATGGTAACCACGTCTTCGCTGCCGCCACTGCCATCGCTCGCTGTGCCGGTCAGGGTGTGGCCATCGCTGCTCAACTGGAAGCTTACCGCTCGACCATCTACCGTCTTCAGATCGCCCGGCAGGCTCGCGACGTTCCAGGAAAAGGCCCCGCTCGCCGCAGCGCCATCGCCGCCAAAGCTGTAGTCCAGTGTACCGGTCGTGACCGTGTCCTCACCCGCCACATCGCCGCTGCCGCCAGCGTTGCCACCGGTCAGGCCATCCTCGTCGAGGGTGGCCGTCGGGTTCAGGGTGCTCGGATCGCCATCACTTTCCGGCGTGGACGGGATCGCTGCCTCCCTGTTTTCCAGCGTCAGCGTGCCGCTGGCGGCATCCCCGTCGTTGTCGGTCGCACTCAGGGCGATGTCGATGCTGCCGGCCTCAGGCAACGAGTTGTACTGGGCACCCGTCAGGTAAAAGCTGTTGGCGTCAGTGTCACCATAAAGATTGACCGCCTCGAAGGGCGCACTGCCACTGGTATTCAGGTGCACGAAGTCACCCGAGGAAATACCGCTGACCTTAATCCTGCCATCGGCCAGCTCCTGGATACTGACAGAAGCAGGCTGGCTCCCTGGAGGGCCCACCCGGACATCGTCAGCCGTCAACCGGAGAACATCGCCGGACTGTCGGTAAGGAGACCCCGAACCGCCGTCATCATCGGCATAGGCGATCGCCTCCAGAATTACGGTGGAGTACTGCTGGCTGGCCGCCCCTCCCGGATTGGCACCAAAGCTGAAGGCGTAGACCGCCTGATGGTCTCCCCAGGACAGGCCTTCACCGCTTCTAAGGCTGGCGGAATCGACGAAATCAAAGCGAATGAGTTCATTGTTGCCTGTGCTCTGGGGAGACTCGGCGTTGCTGCGAACGTACAACCGGTTGGCATAGCCCGGATTCTGAGCTTCTACAGCAACATGCCGATTCAAGCTTGTATCGAAGCCGGTGATCAATACATCGGCCTCATCATCATCCGCAGTCCTGTAGACGCGATGCGAGCCACCCAGGGCTGTCGTCTCGTTCGTCTTGAAGTCTGAACGAGTCCATCCTGTATTGATACGCTCGAAGCTGGTCACATCGTACTGTGAGCCATCGTCGGACAGGCCCACTTCAAAGGCCACTGTGTCGCCAGCGACGGCTTGCATGGTCGAGCCGTCGGCACTCAACTTCCAGAATAGCGGCTGAGTCACCAGGAAAAGCGCGTTACCGTCCTGGTCAAACACTCGCTGGCCATCGAGCGAGGCGTCGAAGCCGATATCACGAAGACCATCCGCGCCGGCCTCTTCGAGGTTGATATGGCCGCTGGAGCCCGTCACCAGGAGCCCGGTGTCTGCCACAAAATCAGACGGGGTATCATCGATGATGGCGACATCCAATTCGCCAGACGCCGTATTGCCCCGGACATCAACCACCTCAACAGCGAAGGTATCCGCGAATTCCGTATCCGTGGCCCCGCTCTGACTGTCGTTGTCGACCTTACGCTCCAGCAGATACTCGTAGCTGAGCGTACCTCCGCTCGCATCACCGCTGTATCCCGTCAAGGTCAGAGTGCCGTAAGGGGTATCCAGGGCGACGGGATCGCCGGACAAGGCTTGCAGGTCGGCAAGCGCCAGGCTTCGACCGCCGATGCTAAACGTCTCGAGTCCATCCGGCGTACCGATGTCGAAGCTGCCGGCGCGTGTCAGTTCGCTGCTATTGCGCTGACTACCATCGGCCAGGTTGGCCTCGCTGACGACCAGTTCGGAAGCGAAAGGGTCGAGTCCGGCCAACTGAACCCTGCCCGGCAGAGTAAGCTCAAGGCTGCCTTCGGCCTTGTCACCGTCACCATCCGTACCTTCTAATGGCAACGTCAGGCCTTGATCCAGCCAAGTGAAGGCAAAATCGTCACCCTGCGTGAACTGGTATTTGTCACCCAGTCCCTCAAACTCCAAGGCCTCGAAAGCCTCATCAGAGGTCAGCGTCAGCCTGGCACCGTCAGGAATTTCGCTAATCGATAGCGAACCGTCCGCGTTCTCGGCAATCGTCACTAGAGAAGTGACATCGGTGCCCGAAGCATTGAAGAAACGCACATCGCCAGCCTGGAGTGCAAGTTTCTCTTCTCTGTTCAGTTCATAGGGGTTTCCGCTGGTGCTATCCTCATCCGGCGCCAATGAAAAGGCTGAAAGCTGAAGCTTGGGTCCGCCGGTATTGGTGTCACCCCGATAAATCGTCTGTTCGAAATGCGTGGCACCACGATGATTATCCCAACTCGCCTCGCTACCCGACACTGCCAGGTTGTCGACAAAATCGAATCGGATAACTTCCCCATCACCAGTCGTCGCATTGCTGCCTTGGCCCAGGCGGCCCTGATCTACAACAATTGAGCCTGCCTCACCCTCAGCACCGGCGCCAGTCCGAAACGTCCAGTTAGATACGAGGACATCGGGGGCGCCGGCTTCGCCGTCGAAGCTGATAAAGCTGTGTCCATTCCCCTGAGGAGTGAGTTTGTTGCCATCATCAGCAACCGACAGGGAGGTGCTAACTATGGCCTTGATTCCACTATCGTGGACAGTGACCTCATAGCGAGCTCCATCTGCTGTCAGGCCAACTTCAAACGCCACGTCACCACCAGCAGACTTCGCTTCCAGCGTCTTGCCATCGCTGCTGAGTTCATAGGTGAGGCTGTCACCATTGGAAGTGACTACCCTCCCGCCATTCAGGCTTGCCACTTCCGTTCCATCAATGGAAGAAGTGAATACTACAGAGTCGGCCCCATCAGCCCCTGCGGTATCGGAAAAATTGACGTCACCCAGCATGCCGCTAGTGAGAACACCATGCTGAGCCTCGAATGCCTGAGGCGTATCGTCATCGATCACCACCGACAACTTGCCGTCAGCCTGGCTACCATCGGCATCCGTCACGGTGTAGCCGACATTGAACGACAGGTCATTTTCGTCCTTGCCTTCGGCGTGCTCAATCGCCTGGTGCAGGGTTACCTCATAACCTCCTGTGGCCTGATCGGTCAGCTTGATGGTGATGACTGGCTCGGCGCCGCTGGCGCCGGCTACGCTGCCGGCCACGGTATGTCCACCGTCGACTAGTGCGAACTCCACCTTACGTCCATCTGCTGTATAGAGGTCGGGCAGATCCTTCAGATTCCATTGGAAAGCCTTGCTGCTGGCCGCACCATCGTCGCCAAAGCGATAACCCAGATTTCCGGTGGCGACGGTGAACTGTCCGCCCACATCGCCAGTGCCGCCCTTGTTGCCACCGGACAAACCATCTTCATCGACGGTCGCCACGGGGCTCTCGGTGGTCGGATCGGTGTCGGTCGACGGTGTGGTCGGCGTGGAGTCTGCCGCCACCGTCACGGTCAGGGTCGAGGACGCGGTGTCACCGTCACCGTCGGTGAGGGTGTAGTCGATCACCGCCTGGCCTTCGAAGCCCGCCGCCGGGGTAAAGGTGACGTTGCCATCGCTGGTGAAGCTCACGCTGCCCTGGCTCGGATTGCGCAGAGTGACGGTGGTCAGGGTGGCGCCGTCGGCGCCCTGGGTGTCGCTGGTGCCGTCATCATTCTTCAGCACGTTGTAGCTGACCGCCGTGTCCTCGGCGGTGCTGGTGGTGTCGGCCACGGCACTCGGGCCATCGTCACCGATGTCGATGGTGAGATTGGCCGGGTCGGAGGTATCGCCGTCGCTGTCTACCACCCGCACACCGAAGGTCTCGGCCAGGCTATCGTCCAGACCCGTTTTGTCCTTGTCGTCCTGACGTGCGCTGCTTGTCAGGGTGTACGACCAGTTGCCGTCGGTGTTCACCGTCAGGGTGCCGTAATCGCCGGCGACCGTGGTGCCATCGGCATTGATCGGGACCCAGTCGCCGTCGCTGTTCTTTACCTCATAGCGGTCCAGGTCATCGTTGCCGGTGCTGCTCTTGAACTGGCCGCTGGTGCTCTCGCTGTTGCTGGCCGCGTCGCTACCTGGAGACTGACCTGCACCGCCATCCAGCCCTGCTTCCTGCACGCTGTAGGCGCCATCGTCAGTCGCCGGATCACCATCCGGGCCACTCGGGTCGATGGTCGGCGTGGAGTCGGCCGCCACCGTCACGGTCAGCGTCGAGGACGCGGTGTCACCGTCACCGTCGGTGAGGGTGTAGTCGATCACCGCCTGGCCTTCGAAGCCCGCCGCCGGGGTAAAGGTGACGTTGCCGTCGCTGGTGAAGGTTACACGACCGACGCCATCGCCGCCCTGCACCCTGGCCGCGGTCAGGGTCGCGCCATCGGCGCCCTGGGTGTCGCTGGTGCCGTCGTCATTCTTCAGAACGTTGTAGCTGACCGCCGTGTCCTCGGCGGTGCTGGTGGTGTCGGCCACCGCACTCGGGCCATCGTCACCGATGGCGATGCTCAGGGTGCCATCAGCGGAGGTATCGCCATCGCTGTCCACTACCCGCACACCGAAGGTCTCGGGCACGCTATCGTCCAGACCCGTTTTGTCCTTGTCGTCCTGACTCGCGCTGCTTGTCAGGGTGTACGACCAGCTGCCGTCGGTGTTCACCGTCAGGGTGCCGTAATCACCGGTGACCGTGGTGCCGTTGGCGTTGATCTCGACCCAGTCGCCATCGCTGTTCTGCACCTCATAGCGGGCCAGGTCATCGTTGCCGGTGCTGCTCTGGAACTGGCCGCTGGTGCTCTCGCTGTTGCTGGCGGCGTTACTGCCGGCAGGCTGATTCGTTCCGCCGTCCAGCCCCGCTTCCTGCACGCTGTAGGCGCCATCGGCGGTCGCCGGATCGCCGTCCGGGCCGCTCGGGTCGATGGTCGGCGTGGAGTCGGCCGCCACCGTCACGGTCAGGGTCGAGGACGCGGTATCACCGTCACCGTCGGTGAGGGTGTAGTCGATCACCGCCTGGCCTTCGAAGCCCGCCGCCGGGGTAAAGGTGACGCTGCCGTCGCTGGTGAAGCTCACGCTGCCCTGGCTCGGATTGCGCAGAGTGGCGGTGGTCAGGGAGGCGCCGTCGGCACCCTGGGTGTCGCTGGTGCCGTCATCATTCTTCAGCACGTTGTAGCTGACCGCCGTGTCCTCGGCGGTGCTGGTGGTGTCGGCCACCGCACTCGGGCCATCGTCACCGATGTCGATGGTGAGATTGGCCGGGTCGGAGGTATCGCCGTCGCTGTCTACCACCCGCACACCGAAGGTCTCGGGCACGCTATCGTCCAGACCCGTTTTGTCCTTGTCGTCCTGACGTGCGCTGCTTGTCAGGGTGTACGACCAGCTGCCGTCGGTGTTCACCGTCAGGGTGCCGTAATCACCGGTGACCGTGGTGCCGTTGGCGTTGATCTCGACCCAGTCGCCATCGCTGTTCTGCACCTCATAGCGGGCCAGGTCATCGTTGCCGGTGCTGCTCTGGAACTGGCCGCTGGTGCTCTCGCTGTTGCTGGCGGCGTTACTGCCGGCAGGCTGATTCGTTCCGCCGTCCAGCCCCGCTTCCTGCACGCTGTAGGCGCCATCGGCGGTCGCCGGATCGCCGTCCGGGCCGCTCGGGTCGATGGTCGGCGTGGAGTCGGCCGCCACCGTCACGGTCAGGGTCGAGGACGCGGTATCACCGTCGCCATCGGTGAGGGTGTAGTCGATCACCGCCTGGCCTTCGAAGCCCGCCGCCGGGGTAAAGGTGACGTTGCCGTCGCTGGTGAAGGTTACACGACCGACGCTATCGCCGCCCTGCACGCTGGCCGCAGTCAGGGTCGCGCCATCGGCGCCCTGGGTGTCGCTGGTGCCGTCATCATTATTCAGCACGTTGTAGCTGACCGCCGTGTCCTCGGCGGTGCTGGTAGTGTCGGCCACGGCACTCGGGCCATCGTCACCGATGGCGATAGTGAGATTGGCCGGGGCGGAGGTATCACCGTCGCTGTCTACCACCCGCACACCGAAGGTCTCGGGCACGCTATCGTCCAGGCCGGTCTGATTGGTGCCGCTGTGGGTGACGTTGTCGGTCAAGGTGTACGACCAGCTACCGTCGGTGTTCACCGTCAGGGTGCCGTAGTCGCCGGTGACCGTGGTGCCATTGGCGTTGATCTCGACCCAGTCGCCGTCGCTGTTCTGCACCTCGTAGCGCGACAGGTCATCGTTGCCGGTGCTGCTCTTGAACTGGCCGCTGGTGGTTTCGCTGTTGCTGGCGGCGTTACTGCCGGCAGGCTGATTCGTTCCGCCGTCCAGCCCCGCTTCCTGCACGCTGTAGGCGCCATCGTCAGTCGCCGGATCACCGTCCGGGCCGCTCGGGTCGATGGTCGGTGTGGAGTCCGCCGCCACCGTCACGGTCAGCGTCGAGGACGCGGTGTCACCGTCGCCATCGGTAAGGGTGTAGTCGATCACCGCCTTGCCTTCGAAGCCATCCGCCGGGGTAAAGGTGATCTCGCCATTGGGCGCGAAGCTCACCGAACCCACACTGGCCCCGCCCTGCACGCGGGCGGCGGTCAGGGTCGCGCCATCGGCACCCTGGGTGTCGCTGGTGTCATCACTGTTGTTGAGCACGTTGTAGCTGACCGCCGTGTCCTCGGCGGTGCTGGTGGTGTCGGCCACCGCACTCGGGCCATCGTCACCGATGTCGATGGTGAGATTGGCCGGGTCGGAGGTATCGCCGTCGCTGTCTACCACCCGCACACCGAAGGTCTCGGGCACGCTATCGTCCAGACCCGTTTTGTCCTTGTCGTCCTGACGTGCGCTGCTTGTCAGGGTGTACGACCAGCTGCCGTCGGTGTTCACCGTCAGGGTGCCGTAATCACCGGCGACCGTGGTGCCATCGGCATTGATCGGGACCCAGTCGCCGTCGCTGTTCTGCACCTCATAGCGGGCCAGGTCATCGTTGCCGGTGCTGCTCTGGAACTGGCCGCTGGTGCTCTCGCTGTTGCTGGCGGCGTTACTGCCGGCAGGCTGATTCGTTCCGCCGTCCAGCCCTGCTTCCTGCACGCTGTAGGCGCCATCGGCGGTCGCCGGATCACCGTCCGGGCCGCTCGGGTCGATGGTCGGCGTGGAGTCGGCCGCCACCGTCACGGTCAGGGTCGAGGACGCAGTATCACCGTCGCCGTCGGTGAAGGTGTAGTCGATCACCGCCTGGCCTTCAAAGCCCGCCGCCGGGGTAAAGGTGACGTTGCCGTCGCTGGTGAAGCTCACGCTGCCCTGGCTCGGATTGCGCAGAGTGGCGGTGGTCAGGGAGGCGCCGTCGGCACCCTGGGTGTCGCTGGTGCCGTCATCATTATTCAGCACGTTGTAGCTGACCGCCGTGTCCTCGGCGGTGCTGGTAGTGTCGGCCACCGCACTCGGGCCATCGTCACCGATGGCGATAGTGAGATTGGCCGGGGCGGAGGTATCACCGTCGCTGTCTACCACCCGCACACCGAAGGTCTCGGGCACGCTATCGTCCAGACCCGTTTTGTCCTTGTCGTCCTGACGTGCGCTGCTTGTCAGGGTGTACGACCAGCTGCCGTCGGTGTTCACCGTCAGGGTGCCGTAATCACCGGTGACCGTGGTGCCGTTGGCGTTGATCTCGACCCAGTCGCCATCGCTGTTCTGCACCTCATAGCGGGCCAGGTCATCGTTGCCGGTGCTGCTCTGGAACTGGCCGCTGGTGCTCTCGCTGTTGCTGGCGGCGTTACTGCCGGCAGGCTGATTCGTTCCGCCGTCCAGCCCCGCTTCCTGCACGCTGTAGGCGCCATCGGCGGTCGCCGGATCGCCGTCCGGGCCGCTCGGGTCGATGGTCGGCGTGGAGTCGGCCGCCACCGTCACGGTCAGGGTCGAGGACGCGGTATCACCGTCGCCATCGGTGAGGGTGTAGTCGATCACCGCCTGGCCTTCGAAGCCCGCCGCCGGGGTAAAGGTGACGTTGCCGTCGCTGGTGAAGGTTACACGACCGACGCTATCGCCGCCCTGCACGCTGGCCGCAGTCAGGGTCGCGCCATCGGCACCCTGGGTGTCGCTGGTGTCATCACTGTTGTTGAGCACGTTGTAGCTGACCGCCGTGTCCTCGGCGGTGCTGGTGGTGTCGGCCACCGCACTCGGGCCATCGTCACCGATGTCGATGGTGAGATTAGCCGGGTCGGAGGTATCGCCGTCGCTGTCTACCACCCGCACACCGAAGGTCTCGGCCAGGCTATCGTCCAGGCCGGTCTGATTGGTGCCGCTGTGGGTGACGTTGTCGGTCAAGGTGTACGACCAGCTACCGTCGGTGTTCACCGTCAGGCTGCCGTAATCACCGGCGACCGTGGTGCCATCGGCGTTGATCTCGACCCAGTCGCCGTCGCTGTTCTGCACCTCATAGCGGGCCAGGTCATCGTTGCCGGTGCTGCTCTTGAACTGGCCGTTGGTGGTCTCGCTGTTGCTGGCCGCGTCGCTACCTGGAGACTGACCTGCACCGCCATCCAGCCCTGCTTCCTGCACGCTGTAGGCGCCATCGGCGGTCGCCGGATCACCATCCGGGCCACTCGGGTCGATGGTCGGCGTGGAGTCGGCCGCCACCGTCACGGTCAGGGTCGAGGACGCGGTATCACCGTCGCCGTCGGTGAGGGTGTAGTCGATCACCGCCTGGCCTTCAAAGCCCGCCGCCGGGGTAAAGGTGACGTTGCCGTCGCTGGTGAAGCTCACGCTGCCCTGGCTCGGATTGCGCAGAGTGCCGGTGGTCAGGGTGGCGCCATCGGCGCCCTGGGTGTCGCTGGTGCCGTCATCATTATTCAGCACGTTGTAGCTGACCGCCGTGTCCTCGGCGGTGCTGGTGGTGTCGGCCACCGCACTCGGGCCATCGTCACCGATGGCGATAGTGAGATTGGCCGGGTCGGAGGTATCACCGTCGCTGTCCACCCCCCGCACACCGAAGGTCTCGGGCACGCTATCGTCCAGCCCCGTTTTGCCCTTGTCGTCCTGACTCGCGCTGCTTGTCAGGGTGTACGACCAGTTGCCGTCGGTGTTCACCGTCAGGGTGCCGTAATCGCCGGTGACCGTGGTGCCATTGGCGTTGATCTCGACCCAGTCGCCGTCGCTGTTCTGCACCTCGTAGCGGGCCAGGTCATCGTTGCCGGTGCTGCTCTTGAACTGGCCGTCGGTGGTTTCGCTGTTGCTGGCCGCGTTACTGCCCGGAGACTGACCTGCACCGCCATCCAGCCCTGCTTCCTGCACGCTGTAGGCGCCATCGTCAGTCGCCGGATCACCATCCGGGCCACTCGGGTCGATGGTCGGCGTGGAGTCGGCCGCCACCGTCACGGTCAGCGTCGAGGACGCGGTGTCACCGTCACCGTCGGTGAGGGTGTAGTCGATCACCGCCTGGCCTTCGAAGCCCGCCGCCGGGGTAAAGGTGACGTTGCCGTCGCTGGTGAAGGTTACACGACCGACGCTATCGCCGCCCTGCACGCGGGCGGCGGTCAGGGTCGCGCCATCGGCACCCTGGGTGTCGCTGGTGTCATCACTGTTGTTGAGCACGTTGTAGCTGACCGCCGTGTCCTCGGCGGTGCTGGTGGTGTCGGCCACCGCACTCGGGCCATCGTCACCGATGGCGATAGTGAGATTGGCCGGGGCGGAGGTATCACCGTCGCTGTCTACCACCCGCACACCGAAGGTCTCGGGCACGCTATCGTCCAGGCCGGTCTGATTGGTGCCGCTGTGGGTGACGTTGTCGGTCAAGGTGTACGACCAGCTACCGTCGGTGTTCACCGTCAGGGTGCCGTAGTCGCCGGTGACCGTGGTGCCATTGGCGTTGATCTCGACCCAGTCGCCGTCGCTGTTCTGCACCTCGTAGCGCGACAGGTCATCGTTGCCGGTGCTGCTCTTGAACTGGCCGCTGGTGGTTTCGCTGTTGCTGGCGGCGTTACTGCCGGCAGGCTGATTCGTTCCGCCGTCCAGCCCCGCTTCCTGCACGCTGTAGGCGCCATCGTCAGTCGCCGGATCACCGTCCGGGCCGCTCGGGTCGATGGTCGGTGTGGAGTCCGCCGCCACCGTCACGGTCAGCGTCGAGGACGCGGTGTCACCGTCGCCATCGGTAAGGGTGTAGTCGATCACCGCCTTGCCTTCGAAGCCATCCGCCGGGGTAAAGGTGATCTCGCCATTGGGCGCGAAGCTCACCGAACCCACACTGGCCCCGCCCTGCACGCTGGCCGCAGTCAGGGTCGCGCCATCGGCACCCTGGGTGTCGCTGGTGTCATCACTGTTGTTGAGCACGTTGTAGCTGACCGCCGTGTCCTCGGCGGTGCTGGTGGTGTCGGCCACCGCACTCGGGCCATCGTCACCGATGTCGATGGTGAGATTAGCCGGGTCGGAGGTATCGCCGTCGCTGTCCACTACCCGCACACCGAAGGTCTCGGGCACGCTATCGTCCAGACCCGTTTTGTCCTTGTCGTCCTGACGTGCGCTGCTTGTCAGGGTGTACGACCAGTTGCCGTCGGTGTTCACCGTCAGGCTACCGTAGTCACCGGCGACCGTGGTGCCATCGGCGTTGATCGGGACCCAGTCGCCATCGCTGTTCTGCACCTCGTAGCGCGCCAGGTCATCGTTGCCGGTGCTGCTCTGGAACTGGCCGCTGGTGGTCTCGCTGTTGCTGGCCGCGTCGCTACCTGGAGACTGACCTGCACCGCCATCCAGCCCTGCTTCCTGCACGCTGTAGGCGCCATCGTCAGTTGCCGGATCGCCGTCCGGGCCGCTCGGGTCGATGGTCGGCGTGGAGTCGGCCGCCACCGTCACGGTCAGGGTCGAGGACGCGGTGTCACCGTCGCCATCGGTGAGGGTGTAGTCGATCACCGCCTGGCCTTCGAAGCCATCCGCCGGGGTAAAGGTGATCTCGCCATTGGGCGCGAAGCTCACCGAACCCACACTGGCCCCGCCCTGCACGCTGGCGGCGGTCAGGGTGGCGCCGTCGGCACCCTGGGTGTCACTGGTGCCGTCATCATTCTTCAACACGTTGTAGCTGACCGCCGTGTCCTCGGCGGTGCTGGTGGTGTCCGCCACGGCCTCGGGCTCGGGCTCGGTATCGAGGATGTTGATGTCCAGACTGTCGGAACGGCTTTCACCGGCAGTGTCTGTGACCACTACCTCGAAGCGATCGACAACACTGCCATCGCCGGCGCTGTGATCCGCGCCTTGCGAGTTCTCGGTATAGCGATAATCAACAGCACCGTTGTCAAAGCCGACGATCTCAAGCTTGCCCTGGTCGGTGACGATCACCACGGGGTTGTCGGCGGTAGCCTTTGTAATATCCGACCCGGCGATGGTCGCAGTGCCGATTCCTGCACTGGCTGTCAGCAGCATCGCGCCAGAGACCGTCTCACCACTGCCCTCCACTACGCTGTTGTCGCCGGCCGTGACGTCACCATCGCTGTCCTGAATCACCACATTGGGATCGCCATCCGTGCTGCCGTCAATCAGCACGGTCAAGGTCGCAGTGCTGATATCACCATCGGCGTCCTTGACGGTGTAGTTGAAGGTCTCTAACAGATGCTCGCCATCATCAAGGGCCTGCACCGCCGCATTCACCGTATTGACGGAGTAGCTCCAGGTGCCATCACCGTGATCGGTGAACGTGCCATATTTTGCTGAAATGTCGTCGAAACCTTCGAAACTCAGTCCATCGGCCCTGGCGAGGTCATTATCCAGCAGGTCACCGGAAACCGGCGCACTGCTGTCTTCACCGACCCGGGCAGCGTCATCTTCAGCCAACGGCACGGTATCGAGGATGTTGATGTCCAGGCTGTCGCTGGCCACATCACCCTCGTTGTCTGTGACTTGCAGCACAAAGCTGTCCAGCACTGGATCACTGCCGCGGTGATCGGCGGCCTCACCATCCTCGGTGTAGGTGTAGGTGATCTGGCCACTGGCCCCATCAAAGTCGGTTACCGTCACGCTGCCATGGGCACCCTCGAGGGTCACATGGGTCGTGTCATCCCCCGCCCTGGCCCCGGTGATATCCTCACCGCCCAGGCTAACGTCGGTGATACCGGCCTCCGCCGCCACGGTCATGGTGCCTGTGACCGTGGCCTTGCTACCTTCCACCACGCTATGCTCGCCGGCGCCAGCCTCACTCGGATCAGTTCCGTCGCTTGGGCCGTTACCATCGGGGATGGTCACCGTCGGCGGGGCATCATCGTCGCCCTTGATGGTGATCGTCAGGGTCGCGGTATCGCTGTCACCATCGCCGTCGGTGATGGTATAGCTGAACGTCTCGGACAGCGTGTCACCGTCCTTGAGCGCCTGCACCGGGGCGCTGTCGGAGTCAACACTGTAGCTCCAGGTACCATCACCGTTATCGATCAGACTGCCGTAGCGACCCTGAGTCGTTAAAAAGTTGACTGTTGCCAGGCCATCTTCGCCAGGATCGTCGTTACCAAGAACACTGCCGGTCAGCGGCACGCTGCTGTCTTCACCGATGAGCGCGTCATCGTCAAGAGCCGTCGGCACAGAATCGACAATGGCAACGTCGAGGCTGTCACCGGCTTGCGCCCCCCGGTTGTCGGTCACCACCACCTCGAAGCGGTCGAATACGCTGTCGTCTCCGGCAGAGTGGTCGGCTGGCTGGCCGTCTTCGGTATAGACGTAGTCGATCGTCCCGGTATCAGGATCGAAGCCGGTGATCGCAAGGGTACCGTGCTGTCCATCGATCAGGACCGGCGAGGCGGCCGAAGCGCCCGACACATCGACGCCCGAGACAGCAACACGCGCCACACCGGCAGGAGCCGTCACTGTCACGCTGCCGGTGACAGATTGACCACTTCCTTCAACGACGCTGTTGTCTCCGGCCGAAACGGAGCCCTCACCCTCTTCGACAGGCGGAATATCGGGCCCACCTTCCGCCAGGGAGGCTTCTTCGTCGTCGGCGACGGGAGTCCCACCGCCCTCTACCGGCTCCAGCGACTCCACTGCTCCCGCCCCACCAAAGGAGTAGCTCTGGGGATCAACAGACTCAGAGATGCGCAACAGGCGCACGAAATCGAAGCCCTCTTCCGCGCCACCGCCACTTTCCCCCACGCCAGGCGCCTCTATCGCCTCAAGCAGATCGGGCACCTCCGACTCAAGCAGCCGCAACAGCTCCGCTACTTGCTCCTGGTCCAGAACCTCGACCGAGGAAGCATCGCCCTGCCCCATCTCCTCGGGCAACGAAACCTGCTGCGCATCGACCAGAGTGACAGCGGGCCTGCCGTCCGCAAACTGCAGCGTCACGAGGGCGCCGTCCGCCGTGATGACGATATCGCCGACCTCCAGACGATCCCCTTCTTCCAGAGCGATGACGTCGCCATTCGGCCGTTTGACCCAGGCGTTTCCTTGCAATGAGCTGACAATAGCGATGGTAGCAGGCACGGGGACCTCGAGTTTTTCGTAACGGAGCGTAAGACAATGGCTAGTAAACTGGTACGAAGAATACTACTAACGTTACACGTAGTTACACACTGTACCAATGGCCAATAGTCGCTACGATCAAGTAATGCACCTTCCGAGATACTGCTTTCCTCCTAGTCACCATAGAAAGTCATGCTTTCGGCTGCCACTTTTGTACGCTTTCTCGTCTATTTCGTGCTGATTTCGGAACAACCTGGTGCGAAATTGGCCCTTGCACAGGAGCGCTGGCGGCGAGAACACGCAGACTGGGGACGCCTAGGCGCTGTCCGAAAAGTCGACGAGCGAAGGTTAGACAAGGCAAAAATCGGTGAGAAAGCGCAGTTTACGGGGTGTAAATGAGCATTTTGATCCGATTTTTAACGCCGTATTACCGAGCGCAGGCACTTTTCAGACAAGCCCTAGAGCTGACAGCGCGAGGCGCCTGGGAGAAACAAACAGAAACCCCCGGCCGGCCCAACCCGGCCGGGCGTCGTCCTGTCGGTGAGACGTCAGTGAATGGGCAGCTCGCGCATCAAGCGTCGGTGGTCTGCGATACCCGACGATCGAGCAGGCTTCGCCAGCGCATCAACACCGGCGCATCACTTAGGCTGACCTGGGACAGCAGGCGGCGAAACTCGCTTCGAACCACATCGTCGTCGGGATCGACACACGTCAGCCAGACTTCCAGGGCCCCGAGCAACTGATGAAGGTTGCCGTCCCGCTCCGCCTGGGTACGCGCCTGCTCGGCGAGGGTCCGTACCGCTTCGGCGTCGCGACCCAGGCGGTGGCGTACCAGCGCCAACTGGGTGGCAAGCTCCGGGACAAACAGCGTCGTGCGCTCTCGGGCCATCAACAGACACTGATCCAGATAGTCTTCGGCCTGCTCCAACTCCCCCATGGCAAGACAGGCGTCCACGTACCACAGGTTCGGACGCTGACTCGGGTCCCGGCCGGTCACTTCCGCCAGTTCCTCGTGGGCCGCCTGAAGCTGCTGCAGGCCTTCACGACTCCCCGCCAACGCCTGCTGCCATCCCAGTACCGCACGGGAGGCGACCTGCCATAGGTGCAGATCGGAGCTGCCGGTGAGCTCATACGCTCGCTGAGCCCGATTGGCCGCCTCGTGGACATGCCCAAGCTGGCGGTACAACGCAGAGGCGTACATCAGCGCCATCGCCAGACTGCCGGGATGATGGATCTCTTCCGCCAGGCGGATGGCCGATTCCACATGGCGTTCCGCCCGCTGGTAGTCGCCACGCAGACACAGCGCCCATCCCTGGAAGCAGGCAGCCGCCACCTGCGGGTGGTCAGAGAACGGCAACCACTCGATCATCATCGGCTTGTTCAGCGGATCCAGCTCTTCCAGATGGTCATAGGCCTGGCGAATTCTGCCAGCCCAGTACTCACAGCTTGCCCCGGCATAGTCGGCCAGGCGCTGGTAGCGCGGGTCCTCAAGACGCAAGGCGAGATCGTTCAGCCGCGAGGCCAGCAGGAAGGCGTCGGCGTGGGCGTTGCGTTGACTGCAGCCAACCCATAGTCCCCACTTGACCAGGAACGCCTGCTCGAGATCGTCCTCATCCTCGAGGTCGGTGGTGCACTCAGCCAGCAGCTCGCGTGCCTTGACGAAGCTCTCGTGGGCGGTAGGCGAACCATGCCCCTCCAGGGCGAAAGCGGCCTGACCACGCACCGTCAGCAGGCTGATTTCACGCTCTGCCTGGGGCTCGACCTGGCGCAGACTGGCGAGGCCGGCGTCGGCCATCTTCAGCGCCGTGCGATTGGCACTGACCTTGAGCGCCTCCCGGGCGGCAAGCTCGAAGTAGCGCGCGCCTCGAGCGTAGTGACCACTGCGCCGCAGGTGCATGGCGAAGTCACCGGGATGACGACTGATCCACACCGGGAAACGTTCTTCGATCAACTGAACCACGCGGCGATGCATGTCAACCCGCACGTCACGCGGACAGGAAAGATAGGCTGCCTCATGCAACAGCTGGTGGGTGAACTGAAATTCTCGCGCCCCCACATCACCATCGGACGGCTCGATGATCTCGAGTCGACGCATTTCTTCCAGCGCCCGGCTCAGCCGTTCCGGCTCCCAACCACTGCACTCGGCCAGAAAGTCGAAGCGGAAGTGGCGACCCAGCACCGCCGCGATGTGCGCCACTTCGCGATCGCCATCCAGTTGATCGATGCGACTGGTCAACAGGCCAAGCAGGCCGTGGGGCAGTTCGTCGAGCTGGACGCTACGCCCTTCCCGCCGGTCCATGTCGAGACGACGACAGATCTCCTGCAGGTAGAGCGGGACGCCATCGCAGCGCTCGATGATCTGGCCTCGCAGGCGCGGCGACAGATGCAGCCGATAGCGACGAGCCAGCTGGGTCAACAGCCGCGACGACTGCATGGCGTCGAGCCTGCCAAGCGCAATCTGCTGATCCCAGTGCAGTCGGGTGGGCAAGGATTCACGACCATGATGGCTGGCGATCAACAACAGCGGACAGTTGATCGGCAGCCGCGCCTGGAGGCCGGCCAGCACCTTGAACGATGGCTCGTCGACCCACTGCAGGTCGTCGATCATCAGTACCAGCGGACGTTCCTGTGACAGCTCATGAATCAGCCCATGCAGAAGCGCCACCACCGCTTCCACCGCCTCGCTGCTCTGCGCCAGCAGCGAGACTTCGTGAGGTTCGCGAATACCCATGGCCTCTTCGAGCCAACGAATATCGTCGTCATCCAGCTCGCTTAGCCCCAGGCGCTCGACCAACGCCGCCAGGCCCTCGCTGTCGATCTCGCCCCCCAGGTGCCAGCGCACCAGGTGGCGCGCCACACCATAGGATTCCTGCACCGACATGCGAGTGTTGGGCTGCCAGCAGATGGTGGCGTCGCGACTCTGCTCAAGGTGGCGAAACCCCACCAGCAGTGCCGACTTGCCAAGCCCGGAAGGCCCCTTCACCAGCACGCTCTGACGCAGACCGATACCGGCCCGCGCCAGGGCATCGCGCAGCATGCGCAGCGCGTTCTCGCGCCCCACCAGGCTTGGTGGCGTCGCGTCACGGCCGCCCTCATTGGTGCCCAGCACCAGGGCACGCAGGCGGACTCGGCCGTCGCTTGCCACCAACCGGGAAAACAACCTCGGTTGCAGGTCCAGCGCCGGCGGCATGTGCTGGCTGGCCTCCTGAGAAATGACGAGTTCGCTGCCCTCGGCGGCGCTCATCAAGTCGAGTGCCCGCTGGGTCACCTGACCCAGCGGGTCCACCAGGTGGCGCGACGGCAGATAGACCACCTGGCCGCTGTTCAGGCCCGCCGCCAGGGTCATGTGGGGCAGGCTCCCTTCACCGGTCCAGTGGCGCTGCGACTCTTCCGCCAACAGACGTCGACAGTGTTCGTACAGGGCCACCAGTTCGGCCAGCTGATGCGCCGGCCCATGGGTACCGAAACAGGCAAGCCCCAGCCCGCCCGTGGCACCGGGCAACCAGAAGCCCCCCAGATGGTGGCACTGCTTCTCGAGCCAGCGCATCAGTTCGATCTGCAATGCCAGACAGGCCCGTGTCTCGGCCCGGCTGCCCATGTCGCCGTCCAGTGTCAGGCGAATCGCCATGACCGACAGCTGCCGGTGCTCGACCTCTTCTTCGCCGAGCGGCGGACTGTCCATCGCCAGGGTCCGCGAGAAGGCGCCCTTGGGTGACAAGGACGGGTTTTCGGGCTGCCCGTCGGACCAGTAGCAAGCCAACTGCAGGAAACTGGGGTCTGGCTGTTGCCCGGACAGCGCCAGCAACTGCAGGAAGGCGTTGTACTGCTCATGCGCCGCCGCCATCTGGCCTTGCTCGGCCAGTTGGCGCACCAGCTTTTCATGAAAGGGGGCGTAGCCGGAAAATCGGCTGACCAGCTCCTGCAACAGCGCATCGGGGATGCTGCCTTCCTGGTCGAGCACGTCTTCAGCGAAGCGAATGACCCGCTGGCGCCACTCGTTG
This sequence comes from Halomonas sp. EF61, assembly GCF_040147045.1. NCBI lineage: Bacteria > Pseudomonadati > Pseudomonadota > Gammaproteobacteria > Oceanospirillales > Halomonadaceae > Halomonas > Halomonas sp. EF61. The sequence goes on from NZ_JAMSHM010000003.1 coordinate 877,841, forward strand.
CGCACCTGAATCAGCCAACGCTGGAAGTCGGGACAGGCCGGCAGCTGCAGCTCCTCCACCAGGTCGCCTCGATACAACCCCAGCAATTCTTCCAGGGTGTCGATGTCACGACTGCCCTCCAGCAGCCGCTGCAGGTCATGAACATCGAACCCCCATTGCGCCGGCAGTTGAAAGGCGATGGTCTGGCGCGACACCGTCAACACCTTGTCGGCCTCATCCCCCAGCGACTGGCGCAGACAGTGAAGGGCATGTCTCAGGTTGGTGCGACCCGAGGACAACCCCTGGTCGGGCCACAGCAGTTCTGCCAGGGTCGCGCGGTTGACCGGCTGCTGATGCAGCAGCAGGTAGACCAGCAGCGCCTTGACCTTGTCGTAGCTGAATTGAACGAGGACATCGTCTCCCAGGTTGAGGGAAAAGTGCCCAAAGAGTGCCAGGTGGTCCTGGTCCGTTATCTGGGAAGCATCGTGTTGGGCGTCCCGCATGATGGTGTCCCTGCGTGGCGGTGCTATCGGCCTCAGGCCGGCACACCGCTGTGAAATCGAAAGGCGACGTCCGGGGTCGTCACAAGTTGCTCTTCGCGGGCCTTGAAGACCGCAATGCGCGCTTCTATCGGCGCGTCTGAAAGCTGGCTCGCCAGTGTGATGTAGTCCTCGAAGTGGCGTCCTTCCGACTTAACCAGACCTCGGTAGAACTTGGCAAGTTCGTCGTCGAGATGTGGAATAAGTCGCGCAAAGCGTTCACAACTGCGCGCCTCGATCAAGGCACCGACGATCAGCACATCCACCAGACGCTCCGGCTCATCGCGCCTGACCAGTTCCCTCAGTCCTTCAGCATAGCGCGATGCGCTGAGATGGCGGTACTCAATCCCCCTGGCGCGCATGATTTTCACGACCTGCTCGAAGTGCAGAAGCTCTTCACGAGCCAATTGCGACATCTTGGTCAGCAGGTCGACGTGATCCACGTAGCGATACATCAGACTCATGGCCGTGGACGCCGCTTTCTTCTCGCACTGGGCGTGATCGATCAACAACAGGGTTTCATTGTCCAGCGCCCACTCGACCCATGCATTCGGCGTCGCACACGGCAGGAAATCGAGAAGCTCCTCAGGCAGCGAGGTGTCATGGTCGGGGCTGATGGTGACATTCATGAAAGCGGTTTCCATTGCTGGGCCCCATCGGGCCCGGACTCGAGATAAAGTGTCCGACGTTCTTCGCCGGCCTGCTGAAGGGCCTGGCTGATGGCGGCGTACAACTGCTGAGGCTGGTCCGGCACACCTGGGCGCAGCGCGATACCGTAGGCTGCCAGGTCGCCGATACGATCACGCCCCACCCGCAGCAGCTCTATCACACGCGACGCCGCCGGCTGGGACGAACGAAAACGCACGCGATGGCGTCGCATCTGGCGCTCCAGCAGGTCTTCGTCAATCACCTCGACGAAATTCGCGGCCACCTCGATACGCAGAGCGTCCAGTTCTCCGATCCGCCTCTCACGCTCCTCACCATCCAGCGAGAACCAGCGCAGAATTTCCTGATCATGGCGCTGACAGCCGCGGCAGACGTTATCGCCCACCGTGGTCGAACACAGCCCGACGCAGGGCGACACCACAACTTGGGTCATCGTCGGACACCTCATCGTGCTAAAAATTGAATCGGCACATGGTAACGCCTGCCTCGAGCGGACACACCCCTACCCCAGTCGAATAGGCACGAACCGGCCTCGGCGACCAAAGTTCAAAGCCCGTCATGACGGGCTCTCTTAACATTGTCGACAGTTTATTCTAGAATCCCGGCCACCGTTGACAGCGTGTCCCTCACGTTCGAGCGAGACGCGTTCGAGCGTGACCACCACAAACCAATGAGGGCCCCCACGTGCTTGAAGCCTATCGCCAACATGTCGAAGAGCGTGCCCAGGAAGGCATTCCCCCCAAGCCGCTGAACGCCGAACAGGTCGCCGAACTGGTCGAACTGCTCAAGGCGCCGCCCGCCGGAGAAGAAGAGACTGTCCTCGATCTGCTGACCAACCGCGTTCCGCCCGGGGTGGACGAGGCCGCCTACGTCAAGGCCGGTTTCCTGACCGCCCTGGCCAAGGGCGAAGCCGAATCTCCGCTCATCGACAAGGTGCATGCCGTCAAGCTGCTGGGCACCATGCAGGGTGGTTACAACATCGCGACCCTGGTCGAACTGCTCGATGATGCCGAGCTTGCCAAGGAAGCCGGCGAGCAGCTCAAGCACACCCTGCTGATGTTCGACGCCTTCCACGACGTCGCCGACCGCGCCAAGGCCGGCAACGAGGTGGCCAAGGACGTGATGCAGTCCTGGGCCGACGCCGAATGGTTCCTGTCCAAGCCGGCACTGGCCGACAAGATCACCCTGACCGTGTTCAAGGTGCCCGGCGAGACCAACACCGACGACCTGTCCCCGGCCCCCGACGCCTGGTCACGTCCGGATATTCCGCTGCATGCCAACGCCATGCTCAAGAACGAGCGTGACGGCATCGAGCCCGAGGTCCCCGGCACCAAGGGCCCCATGGCGCAGATCGAAGCGGTCAAGGCCAAGGGCTTCCCGGTCGCCTACGTCGGCGATGTCGTGGGTACCGGTTCCTCGCGCAAGTCCGCCACCAACTCGGTGCTGTGGTTCTTCGGCGACGACATCCCCAACGTGCCCAACAAGCGCGCCGGTGGCTTCTGCTTCGGCGGCAAGATCGCCCCGATCTTCTTCAACACCATGGAAGACGCCGGCGCCCTGCCGGTCGAGATGGATGTGTCGAAGATGGAAATGGGCGACGTCATCGACGTCTACCCTTACGAAGGCAAGGTCTGCCGTCACGACACCGACGAAGTGATCTCCACCTTCGAGCTGAAGACCCAGGTCATCCTCGACGAGGTCCGCGCAGGCGGTCGTATCCCGCTGATCATCGGTCGCGGTCTCACCGACAACGCCCGCAAGACGCTGGGTCTGGAGCAGTCCGACGTCTTCCGTCTGCCCGAGCAGCCCAAGGACACCGGCAAGGGCTTCACCCTGGCCCAGAAGATGGTCGGCAAGGCCTGCGGCCTGGAAGGCGTGCGTCCCGGCATGTACTGCGAGCCGAAGATGACCACCGTCGGCTCTCAGGACACCACCGGTCCGATGACCCGTGACGAGCTCAAGGACCTGGCCTGCCTGGGCTTCCAGGCGGATCTGGTCATGCAGTCGTTCTGCCACACCAGTGCCTACCCGAAGCCGGTGGACGTGGAAACCCACCACACCCTGCCGGACTTCATCATGAACCGTGGCGGTGTATCGCTGCGCCCGGGCGACGGCATCATCCACTCCTGGCTGAACCGCATGCTGCTGCCGGACACCGTCGGCACCGGCGGTGACTCCCACACGCGTTTCCCGATGGGCATCTCCTTCCCGGCGGGCTCTGGCCTGGTGGCCTTCGCCGCTGCCACCGGTGTCATGCCGCTGGACATGCCGGAGTCCATCCTGGTGCGCTTCAAGGGCAAGCGTCAGCCTGGTGTCACCCTGCGTGACCTGGTCCATGCCATTCCCTACTACGCCATCCAGAAGGGGCTTCTGACCGTCGAGAAGTCCGGCAAGAAGAACGCCTTCTCTGGTCGCGTGCTGGAGATCGAGGGCCTCGAGGATCTTACCGTCGAGCAGGCCTTCGAGCTGTCCGATGCCAGTGCCGAGCGCTCCGCGGCGGGCTGCACCATCACCCTGTCCGAAGACTCTGTCTCCGAGTACCTGAAGTCGAACATCACCCTGCTCAAGTGGATGATCGCCAATGGCTACGGTGACAAGCGCACCATCGAGCGTCGCATCCTAGCCATGGAAGAGTGGCTGGCCGACCCGAGCCTGATGCGCGCAGACGCCGACGCCGAGTATGCCGAGGTCATCGAGATCGACCTGGAGCAGCTCAAGGAGCCGGTACTGTGTGCCCCCAACGACCCGGACGACGCCCGTCTGCTGTCCGAGGTGGCAGGTCAGAGCATCGACGAGGTGTTCATCGGTTCGTGCATGACCAACATCGGCCACTTCCGCGCCGCCGGCAAGCTGCTCGAAAAGCAGCCCGCCGGCAGCCTGAAGACCAAGCTGTGGCTCGCCCCGCCGACCAAGATGGACCAGCACCAGCTGACCGAGGAAGGCTACTACGGCATCTACGGCCGCGCCGGCGCACGCATGGAAATGCCGGGTTGCTCGCTGTGCATGGGTAACCAGGCCCGCGTCGCCGCCAAGAGCACGGTGGTATCCACCTCCACTCGCAACTTCCCCAACCGTCTGGGTGATGGCGCCGACGTCTTCCTGGCCTCCGCCGAACTGGCCGCCGTGGCCGCCGTGGAAGGTCGCTTGCCGAGCGTCGATGAGTACCGTCGCTACATGGGCGAGTTCGACGCCATGGCCGGCGAGATCTATCGCTACATGAACTTCCACGAAATCGAGGAGTACCAGAAGGCCGCCTCGAACGTGATTCCGGTGGCTCAGGAAGCCTGAATCATCTGACGGTCAACGGCTCGAGCCTGTCGCCAGACCGACTCGAGCCTTGAATCACAAGGAAGCGCCCCGGGGAGCGAGTTGCGTTCAACTCCCCGGGGCGCTTTTTCATGCCTTGCCAGCAAAGGCCGTGTCACTGGGTGGGCGGCTGACCGCCCACCCCATCTTCCCTCACGTGCTTCCCTCGCCTGCTTTACTCCACCCTCAACTGACCATCGTCGAGCAGGTTCTGCAGGAAGGCGTCACCGTCTGCGCCCATCTGCACGCCCTGAAGCACAACGACCTGATCGGCGTTGACACCTCCAGCCGCCAGGTTGCCTTCGCTGCTGATGGACAACAGGGTATCGTCCCCGTCCTGACTGGCCTGAAGGTAGTCCGCCAGATTGTCCTCGTCGGCGCCCTGAAGAAGATCGGCAAGATCGAGCCGGTCGGCCTCGGCCTCAACGCCATACTCGCCGGCGGTGAAGTCGGCCACGGTGTCCTGGGCCGGTGACGTTGTGCTGCCCGCGTCACCAAACTCCCAGGCAAAGACATCGGCCCCGGCACCACCGACCAACAGATCATCATCGGCACCGCCGATCAGCAGGTCGTCGCCGCCGCCACCGATCAGGATGTCATCACCGGCGCCGCCGGACAGGCTGTCGTTGCCACCGTCAGACCGATCCGCGATAGCAAGGGTCTCGACGTTGTCTCTGACGTAGTCGATGATCTGCTGATCCGTCGGCTCCGCCCCACCATTCACGCCCCACCTCAGGAACTCGACAAGGCCGAGATAACCCAAGCCATCGTGTTCTCCCGCCTGGAAACTCTCGCCACTGTCGCCATCCACCCAGGACAGTCCATCGCTGTTGACGGTATCGCCGAACAGGACATCGTCTCCCTCGTTGCCTGCCAGGACATCATCGCCGAGCGCGGCCAACTCGGCCTGGCTGCCTCCGCCAAACAGGGCCGCTTCCAGTTCTTCGGCGGTATTGACCACCTCCACCTGCCCGGTCTCGAGAATGTCTCCATCGTCGAGCAGGCGCTGCTCCAGTCGAATCTGATCGATATCGAGACTGTCGTTGGTGCGGTTGCCGCTGTCGACCAGGAACCGGAGACGATACTCCCCCGACTCGAGAAAGCCGGTATCGACCGTCGTCCAGTTCGGGGCGTAGGTCAGTGAACTGCTGGCGTACTCCTGCCATTGGCCACCTTCGCGCACCTCGACCACATAACCCATCGAATCGTTCGACTGACTGAACACACTGGTGCTGTAGCGAAACAGCAGCGAGGTGTACAGCTGGTCATCGGGATCGTCATCGACGAAGAAAGAGGTACTGACCACTTCCGCCGCCTGGTCGTCATTGGCGTTGTCCCTGATCCGCAACTTGCCCCCGAACTGGGCCGCCACCGTGTTGGCGTCGGAGACCTTGGTCCAGGTCTCCACCCTCAGCGCGTCCGTCGAACCGCGCGTGAAATTGGCAAGCCTGACACCATCGACCACGGTGCCCTGGTAAGACAGCGCCCCGGTGCCCGACACATCCGTATTGTCGAAAAACTCGAGAACATCTTCCCTGGTCGCGTCACCGATACCGACCGCTCGCACGCTACTGAGCGCGGCCAGCTCGGTATAGGCGTCGGCGGCCTCCTTGATGGCGGTGGCGTCGATCGCTGTGGCGCTCACCGTGCGTCCGGCATCATCCGTGTAGTGTGTGGGCCCACCATCGGTCAGGATGAAGCTCAGGTCCTCGAAGTCAGCGAATTGGGGATCGGCGTCCTGCGCCGCCAGCCACCCAGATGCAGTGCGAATGCCGGCTTCCAGATTGGTGCCGCCCTCCGCCCTGAAACCGTCGATGAAGCTCACCACATTGGCGATATCGTCAGCGCTGTTGAGGTCGATGACGATATGATCGACGGCATTGGTGCCGAAATCGACGATCTGCAGATTGATCTGGCCGTCATGGGCCACCAGGTCGGTCAACAGGTTCTTGAGCGCCGCCTGAACCAGCTCGAGTCGACTCAGGCCTGGCGTCCCCGACGGCACCACCATGCTGCCGGTGGTATCGACAATCAGCGAAATATTGTAGTTGGTGGCCGGCGTCAGCACCGCCTCCAGGCCACCTCGATCACCGATCAGCACGTCGCCGCCGGCCCCTGTCGCTTCGTTATCGTCGTCGTTGTCCCCCACCACCAGTTCGTCCGCAGGACCTTCGACGCTGACCGTCGCTTCGGCCTCGGCGCTATCCCCATCGTTGTCGGTCAGGGTGTAATCGATCACCGCCTGCCCGCCAAAGGTCGGGTTGGGGACGAAGGTCAGCGATCCGTCGGTGTTCACGCTTACCGTACCGACGCTGTCTCCTCCACGCACCGCAGCCGCCGTCACGCTTGCCCCATCGGCACCCACTTGATCGTTGTCGAGCACCTCGATGACCACCGGCGCGCCGCCGCTCGCGCTTGCCGCGTCGTCCGCCGCCAGCGGCGAATCGTCGTCGACCACGACATTCAAGCTGCCCTGGGCTTCGTCGCCGTCACTATCGCTGACGACGTAGTTCAGGGTCAGATCAATGTCATCCTCGGAGCCAGGGTCGCTGTGGTCCAGCGGACCGGCCAGGGTGACCTGATAGGCACCCGTGAGCAGATTGGTCAGTACCGCCGTCAAGACGACGCTGCCGCCTGCGCTGCCCACCAACTGGCGACCATCGCCGCTGAGCGAGAACATGACCGGCATGCCCCCGGAGGTCAGCCCACTCGGACTCGGGGCCAACCAGCGGAAGTCGCCGGCGCCATCCGTGCCGGCATCGTAGCCAAGCACTCCGGCCACCTGAGTCGCTTCACCCGCGACATCGTCGATACCCCCCGCGATACCTCCCGCCAGGCCATCCTCATCGACCACTGCCACGGGCACGTCATCACCACTCGGCGTCGTCGGGGTACCGTCGGCGTCCACGATGATTGTCCACTCGGCAAAGCGAGGGTCGCCATCGCCGTCGGTCAGGGTGTAACGCACGGTGGCCACACCACTCTGGCCGGGGTCGGGGGTAAAGGTCAGGGTGCCGTCCTGGTTGAGCACTACCGAGCCGGTAACCTCGCTGTCTCCCACCACATTGGCGGCTGTCACGCGGCCACCATCGGCGCCGACGGCATCATTGGCCAGCACGTCCAGGGTCACCGCAGCACCATTGTCGGATACCGAGCTGTCATCCTCGGTCTCTGCGGTGTCGTCATCGATGAGCAGCTCGAGCTGCCCCTGAGCGGTGTCACCGTCGGCGTCGGTGACCGTGTAGGACAGACCAAGGAAGATATTGTCCTCGCTGAACGGCCGCAGATGATCGATGGGTCGATGCAGAACGGCGCGAGCCACGTCCGAGCCGTCTTCCAGACTCACCGTAATGACACTCTCGCCTGCCTCGTTGCGGCCGATCAGGCCACGCCCCCCATCGACCACCTCAAAGCTCACCTCGCTACCCTGGGAGGTGAGGCCATCGAGATCACTGCGAGGATTGTCGTCGGTAGGGCTCTGGGGGCCTGCGGTCAGCGCGATGTCCGCACTCCAGGCGAAGCCGCCTCCCGCCGCCGGTCCATCGGCACCAAAGTCAATCTGGAGGTCCCTCACGGCGCTGATCGGCTCACCAACCACGTCGCCATTGCCGCCGGCATTACCCCCTGGCAATCCATCCTCATCGAGCACGATGCGATGCACATCACTGGTCACCGGCTTGCCATCGGTGTCCTCGACCTTGACGGTCCAGTGGCCGACCATCGGGTCTCCGTCGCAGTCCAGCACCTTGTACTTGATGCGGGCGGTGCCGCTGAAATCATCAGCGGGGATGAAGGTCAGCGTCTGGTCGTCATTGATCACCACCTGCCCCTGGCCCGATACCACTTCGGCACTGACCAGGTGCCCCAGATCTGCGCCCGGGCTGTCATTGGCCAGCACATCCGCGCTCACCGACTCGCCGGACCCGGCGCTGGAATAGTCGTCGACGACCACTGGGGTGTCGTCGTCGACGGTGACCGCCAGATAGCCCTTGGCCTCGCTGCCATCGGCATCCTTCACCACGTAGCCGAAAGACAGATCGATGTCGTCCTCGGTGCCGGTGGCGAAGTGATCCAGCGGGCGCAGCAGGGACACCGTTACCAGATCCGAGTCATCTGCGCGCACCACCGTGAACACGGCTTCGCCGCTCACCTCGTCACGGCCGGTCAGGCTGAGGCCGTCGGCCGACACCTCGTAGACGACGGCGCTGCCCTGGCTCTGCAGATTGGTCGGCAGGCCGTCCGTGGTCCAGTAGAAGGCCCCGCTGGCGGCAGGTCCATCGGCACCAAAGTCATAGCCAAGCCGCGCGCTGGCACTGGTGGCCTCACCGGCCACGTCCTCAGGGCCTCCGGGGTTGCCCCCAGCCAGGCCGTCCTCGTCGAGCACCACCGAGGGAGACCGGGTGTAGGGATCGTCATCGCTCGTCGGCGTCGTGGGGACATTGGCGTCGGTGATCTCTACGGTGACCTTCGCCCGTCCGCGGTCACCATCGTTATCGATGGGCCTGAGGGTAAACTCGAGCTCCGGATGGGTGGTCTGGTCGAGCCCGTCCCTGGCCTCGAACTCCCAGCTACCGTCGGAGTTCACGATCAGGGTGCCCACCGACAACTCGATGGGTGTGTCCAGGCGATAGAAGCCGCTCTCCTCCGACACATAGACGCGCATTTCACGCAGACCATCGGCGCCAGCATTGACCGACCAGGTACCGCGCGCCACCTCCCCTTCGGCCACCGAGCTCGGTGCCGTGGCGGTGGCATCGGGCACGTCATCCTTGACGAAAATCCGCAGATTGTCGGTCTGCACACCTTGGCTTCCGCCGTTCACTTCCACCTTGAACGGATCGTTGATGCCCTCGTCGCCGCGCCCCTGGGAACGGTGATCGTCAGAGTTGTCGGTCAACTGGTAGTCCCAGCGATAGTTGCCCTGGGCGTCCACCGCCACCGTCAGGGTGCCAAAGTCACCGCTGAGGCTGCCGCCACCGGTCAGGTCGACACCGTTGACGACAAAGCCCTCGATCTGTCCTCCGGGCGGCCGCTCATAGACGCCCCCTACCGAGGTCGCAACGGTTCCCGCCCGGGTGCCGTCATCCAGCCCCGCCTCATCCACCCTGAAATCACTGCTCTGGTTCGCCATGACGCCATCCCCTGTGTCGATGCCAAGAAGGAAAGACGCCGGGTCCGCGGCTTGCACGATCAACGCACGACTGGAGCTTGGCCGAGTGACGCCTTTCACCTGGCCAAAGATATGCGGACGGCTGGCATTGCGACGGCCGAACTTGGTCATCGCCGATGGATTATGCGGAAATCGGCAATGGCCTCAAGATCGCCTTATCCGCAACGGATCTTTGGATTCAAGGGGCGAGCCTGGCGACACCGCTATCGCGCTGGCGCCTCCGTCTTCCCCCGTGGCTTTCAGCGCTGCATAGTACCGGCCTTGCACGACTGACCCTCGGCCCAGCCCGCTATCGGATCGCCTGCAGCACGAAAGGTAGGCGCCGATCTGATGCCGGAATCATGAGAGGAACTCACCACCACCGAACGGAGGCCAACGACATGCACTCGCACTCGGGTGCCAGGCAAATCATCGTACCTTCAGTGGAAAAAAATCAGGCGGATTGCCAGGGCGCTTCGCCAGGGCATCGATCACATCTCTGGGCTGAACGTGGACAAGCCGGTGAAACGACGCCACTTTCCAACGATCGATATGACGACTCGCGCACAATTTATCAGAGATCACAGAATTCGATTACCACACTCGACCTCCTCAGCCCGTCTTCCCCCGGGGGCTGGATAACATCGACACCTGTGGCATCATGCCAGGACTAGCCACGGAGACGCTCCAATGACCCAGATTGTCACGCCCGATATCTGCGACGCCTACCCAGAGGTGGCGGTGTGCGACCCGATCTTCGTCAACTACGGGGGCCAGGAGGCCTTCTTCGGCCCGGTGAAAACGGTCAAGTGCTTCGAAGACAACTCGCTGGTCAAGCAGGCGGTCGCCGAACCAGGAGACGGCGCAGTGCTGGTGGTGGACGCAGGCGGGTCAACCCGCTGCGCCATGCTCGGCGACATGCTCGCGGAACAGGCGGCCGGCAATGGCTGGGCCGGGGTGATCATGTATGGCTGTGTGCGCGACGTGGACATCCTGGCGGAGACCGACCTGGGCATCCAGGCCCTCGGCGCCCACCCACGCAAGAGCGAGAAGCGCGGCGAAGGCCAGCGTGATGTTCCCGTCGCCTTCGCCGGTGTCGACTTCGCACCGGGCCAATGGGTCTACGCCGACAACAACGGCATTCTGGTCGCCGAGTCCCGCCTCGAACTCGATTGACGGGCCATCGTTCTTCCTTGGTCCACCGACCGCCGGGGGTCCTGTGACCCCCACCACTGACGCCATCGCCCACTCGGTGGGTCCTCGGCGCGCAGCGCCCCCTGCTCCTGCTACCCACGTCCAACGGCACACTTTAGACTCATGACGCTTGCCAGGGATGTCTACACCAGCCTGCATGACCACCTGCGTCCTCTGCTGGCCTACCATCTACTGTTCACGCTGTTCGCCTCGGCTGCATTGCTGCCGGCCATGGGCTGGCTGCTGGCCGGCTGGCTTTCCCGGGTTGGCCGCCCCCTGGTCACCACGGTGGATGCGGTCGAGCTGCTGCTGTCGCCGCTCGGCTTCAGCTGGATCCTCGCCTTTGCCGTCATCCTGCTGACACTGCTCTACCTGCAGCAGGCCGGGATGATGCTGGTGGCGGTGGAGCGCCAGGGCTCCCACGCGCGTCAGGCCTTGATCGCCCTGTGGCAGAGCCTGCATCGTCTTCCCAGACTGTTGGGCCTCGCCAGCCTGCAGGTGTCGATTCACCTGCTGGCCCTGACCCTCGTCGCCGCCTGTGCCAGCCTGGTCCACGATTCCCTGCTCGGTCACCTGGATCCCTACTATGTGCGGCGGGTGCGCCCACCGGCCTTCTGGCTCTACACCTCGACCCTGCTTCCACTGGTCGGACTCTGGGCCGCGCTGGCGGCGCGACTCTACATCCGATGGTGGCTGGCGCTGCCTTGCGTGGTACTGGAGGGTCTCTCGCCTGTCGCAGCGATGCGCCGCAGCTACCAGTTGACCCGGCACCGCCAGGGGGGACTTGCGCGGGTCATCTTTTCGATGCTGGCGGTACTGCTGGTGCTGCCGTCGGCGGTGTCGATCGCCTTCAGCGCCTGGGTCGCCCCCCTCTTGTCGACACTGCCCGAGATCGGCGCGGTGGTCATCACGACCATGTTGCTGGTGGTCACCGCCGCGACCCTGCTGACGCTCAGTGTCGCCTTCGCGGTGATCGTGCTCAACGCCCTGCTGGCGACCTGCCTGTACCTGCGCCGCGCCCATCGACTGCCGCGCCCCGATCCCCCACCGGCTGACGCCCACCCGGGGCGGCTGGCCTGGGCGGTGGAGGTCGGCATCCTGGTATTTGCCGTCTCCCAGGCGTGGCTGATGGTGGAGCGACAGGAGCTCAATGACGAGGTCGAGGTGATCGCCCACCGGGGTAGTTCGGAGGTGGCGCCGGAAAACAGCCTGTCGGCCATCCGCCAGGCCCTGGAAGATGGCGCCGATCAGGTCGAGATCGATGTGCGCCTGAGTGCCGACGGCAGCGTGGTGCTGAGCCACGATGCCACGCTGCAGCGTCTTGCGGGAGATCCGCGGCGGGTCACCGACCTGAATTGGCAGGAGTTGGCAACGCTGGATGTGGGATCAGGCTTCAGTCATGCCTTCGCCGGCGAACGCCTGGCCAGGCTCGACCAGGCCCTGGCTGCGGTGCGTGGCCGCGCCGACTTGATCATCGAGCTCAAGCCGAGCCGTGGCCAGGAACAGGCGCTGATCGAGGCGGTCGTGGCAGAGCTCGACGCCGAACGCCGCTGGCGCCTGCACTGCCGAGACCAGGCAGAAGACCGCCTGGCGCGCATGATCTGTGGCGATCCCAGGCTATTCGAGACCACTTGGCTTGCGTCCTTGTCGTACCGTCAGATCCACCTGATCGACGCCCAGGAGCCTCGCGCCAGGACACTGCTGCTGGCAGAGTGGGCCCTGCCCGGCAGCCTGCCGCAGCGTCGCTTCGACGGGCTCGGCCTGCGCAACAGCCAGATCGACGATGATCAAATGCGACGCGCCCACCTCAACCAGACGCCGCTCTACGCCTGGACGGTCAACGATCCTGGCCGCATGGCCAGACTTATCGACATGGGCGTGGACGGCATCATCACCGACCGCCCCGAAAGACTCAGCGCACTGCTGCGCGAACGACGCAGGATGAGCGACGCCGAGCTACTGCTGACCAAGCTGCGCCACTGGCTGGCCGACGACTGAACGAAGAACCCCCGCCCCGGCGGTAGCCGGAAGCGGGGGCAACATCAGTCCGTGGAGGAAATGGCACGCCTCAGTCGCCCATGACCACGCCTTCACGGCGGGGGTCGGCACCCCCATAGAAGCCATCCTCGGTGACCTTCAGCGCCTGCAGACCGCTGGTCAACTCGCGGGTCTCGACCTCGTGGCCAAGTCCCCGCAGATCGCGCAGCGTGGCCTCGGGGAAGCGCCCCTGCTCCAGATAGACGGTGCCACCGGTGGTGATCGCATGGGGCAGATCGAGCGCCTGCTGGGCGTCCACACCACGCGTAAGCATGGCATCCAGCGTCTGGGCGGTGTAGTGGATGATCGCGGCGCCTCCGGGAGACCCGAGACTCGCTACCAGCTCGCCGCTCTCACGCTCGAACACCAGCGTCGGACTCATGCTCGAACGCGGCCGCTTGCCGGGCTGCACCCGGTTGGCGATCGGTGTGCCCTGCTCATCCGTCGGCGTGAAGGAAAAGTCGGTCAACTCATTGTTGAGCAGATAGCCGCCATCAAGCTCGCCGCCACCGTTGGCCATGATGCGCGAACCAAACGCCTGCTCGATGCTCGAGGTCATGGCGACCGCCTGACCCCGAGGGTCGACGATGCTGATATGGCTGGTGCCGTGCTCGGGCTGCTGGGGCTGGGAGGCGTAGGCGGTCTCCAGCGAACCGGGGTTGCCGGGGCGCGCCTCGCCGCTGCCCATGCTCTGCTGCTTGATCAGCTCGGCGCGCTTGGCCAGATAGTCCGGTGCCAGCAGCGTGTTCCAGTCACCGCCGGGGGGTTCGACAAAATCGCTGTCACCGATGTAGCGGCCGCGATCGGCAAAGGCCAGCCGCGAGGCCTCGAGAAACGGATGCAGCCAGTCCGCCGTGGGCACGCCCTCGTGGATGGCGGTCTCGATCTCCGGCAAGGCCTCCATCATGCCGAGTATCTGCATCACGGTCAGGTGTCCCGATGAGGGTGGCGGGAAACCGCAGACCTCCCAGTCACGCCAGGGAGTGCACAGCGGCTCACGCTCGAGTGCTGCGTAACCCGCCATGTCCTCGAGACTCAGGGTACCGGGCAGCTCCGGGTGATTCTGCACCCGGGACACCAGATCCTCGGCAAACTCGCCGGTGTGCAACGCAGAGCTGCCCTCCTCGGCCACCTTGGTCAGAATCGCCGCCAGGGCGGGATTGCGCAGGGTCGTTCCCACCTCAAGCGGCTCGCCCTGGTCATCGAAGAAGTAGGCCCCGGCGATCTCGTCCTCGGCAAGGCTTGGCGTCGACACCAGGCTCTGATGCAGACGCGGGCTGATCTCGAAACCCTCCGTGGCCAGAGTGATGGCCGGCGCAAACAGTGACTTCCACGGCAGCTCGCCGTATTCGTCGTGCGCCAGCTCCAGCATCCTCAAGGTACCAGGCACCCCCACCGAACGCCCGCTCTCGACGGCGGTCATGAAGTCGATCGGATCGCCGTCGGCATTCAGAAACAGGGACTCGTCGGCGCCCAACGGGGCCTTTTCACGGCCATCGAAAGCGTGGACCTCTTCCCCGTCGAACAGCATCAGAAAGGAACCACCGCCGATGCCGCTGGACTGGGGTTCCACCAGCGTCAGTACCATCTGCACCGCGATGGCGGCATCGATGGCCGAGCCTCCGGCCTTGATCACCTGATAGCCGGCGTCGGTGGCCAGAGGGTTCGCGGCCGCCACCGCAAAGGACGAGGTCGACCAGCCGGGCTTCTCCTGATAGCCGGAACTCGATTCCGGCGAGATATCCGGGCGGGCGTATTCAAACCCCTCCTGGGCAAGTGCCGGTGTCGTCAGCAGGCCGGCCAACAGCAGATTGCCGCAAACGATGGAAGACGCCAGACGCGCCAACCGTGGCGAAGTACGCGATGTCATCACCGCTCCTTTTGTGATGAGTAATACGGGAGAGTCTTTATTGCTTGATTCAGCATAGGCCCTGAGCGTCGAGACGGCACGCAGGCTCGCTGTCATGTGCGTGTTTCACCGGCATCCTTTACGCTGACTCATTGCCGGCGCTCGTAGCGATCGACACGCCAGCGGCAGAACCGCGAGACCAGTGCCAGCGCCAGCAGCGCCACGGCGGTCACACCGAGCACCGACACCAACTGGTGATAACCCTCAGGGGTGCTTTCGGCCCTGGCCGCCATGCCCTTCTCGGCCAGGCGTACCACACCGTATATCAACGCCATCAGCAGGCCCAGCGGCAGCGCCGAGCCAAAGCGTGACAGGCCCCGAGTCAATGCCCAGGGAGGCGTAGGCTCCTTGTTCTTGACCGCCTTTGCTGGAGCAGCCTTGCCCCGTGACGCCCTGGGTTCCTGCCTGGGTTCTGACTTGGCCTGGGCCTTGTTCGCGGCCTTGCTCGACGCCTTGGTCGGGGCATCGCTGCGACTGCGGGCCCTGGGTCCTGGCTTCGCCTTTTGTGTTGCCGTGCCCGATGACTGACGCCCCCCTGGCAGCAGCCGCCCGAGAGTCCAGCGCCCCAGCGACCAGCAGGCCCAGCCCAGGCACACCCCGATGGACAGCAGCACGCTGCCCATGACCAACAGATACGCCATCACAAGATCCTGAAAAGAAAAGCTTCCCATGGTGCCAAGTTAGCGGGCACTTGGGGAGCCCCTCGAGGCGATTGAGCGAGTTTCGCACACCCGCACAACGCAACGACGCCGCGGAAGGTCCGCGGCGTCGACAGGCAGGCGATCGTGTCGCCGTCTCACAGCATGGTGATACTCAGCCGATGGTCTCGCCGGCCAGCATGAACCAGGTCTCCAGCACCGCGTCCGGGTTCAGCGACACCGAGTCGATGCCCTGCTCCATCAGCCACTTGGCCAGTTCCGGATGATCAGACGGCCCCTGGCCGCAGATCCCGACGTACTTGCCCTTGGCCTTGCAGGCCTGGATCGCCATGGCCAGCAGCTTCTTGACCGCCGGGTTCCGCTCATCGAACAGGTGCGCGACGATACCGGAGTCACGGTCGAGACCGAGGGTCAACTGGGTCAGATCGTTGGAGCCAATGGAGAAACCATCGAAGTACTCGAGGAACTCATCGGCCAGCAGGGCGTTGGCCGGCAGCTCGCACATCATGATGACCTTGAGCCCGTTGTCGCCGCGCTTGAGGCCATTGGCCGCCAGCAGGTCGACCACTTCACTGGCTTCTTCGGTGGTACGCACGAAGGGAATCATCAGCTCGACGTTGTCGAGGCCCATCTCGTCGCGCACCCGCTTCATCGCGCGACACTCAAGCTCGAAGCACGGCCGGAAGTTCTCGGAGATGTAGCGCGAGGCGCCGCGGAAACCGAGCATCGGGTTCTCTTCACCGGGCTCGTAGAGCTTGCCGCCGATCAGGTTCTCGTACTCGTTGGACTTGAAGTCCGACATTCGCACGATGACCCGCTCCGGATAGAACGCCGCCGCCAGGGTCGAGATACCCTCCACCAGCTTGTCGACGTAGAAGCTGACCGGATCGTCGTAGCCGGCGATACGCAGATCGATGGTCTGCTGCAGTTCGCTGGGCAGGGTGTCGTATTCCAGCAGCGCCTTGGGGTGAACGCCGATCATGCGGTTGATGATGAACTCCAGACGCGCCAGGCCGACACCGGCGTTGGGCAGGGTGGAGAAGCTGAAGGCACGATCCGGGTTGCCCACGTTCATCATGATCTTGAACGGGATGTCCGGCATGGCATCGACGCTGGTGACGTTGCGGTCGAACTCCAGCAGACCATCGTAGACGTGGCCGGCATCGCCCTCGGCGCAGGACACGGTGACTTCACGGCCATCGCGCAGCACGTCGGTGGCGTCACCACAGCCCACCACCGCCGGGATACCCAGTTCGCGGGCGATGATCGCCGCGTGACAGGTGCGCCCGCCACGGTTGGTGACGATGGCAGAAGCGCGCTTCATGATCGGTTCCCAGTCCGGGTCGGTCATGTCGGTGACCAGCACGTCCCCGGCGTTGACCTTGTCCATCTCGTCCGGGCTGAGGATGACCTTGACCGCACCGCGACCGATGCGCTGACCGATGGCGCGACCGGTGACCAGGGTGCGCCCCTTCTCCTTGAGCTGGAAGCGCTCCAGCGAGCCGCCCTCCTGCTGGGACACCACGGTCTCGGGGCGTGCCTGAACGATGTAGAGCTTTTGATCGTCACCATCCAGTGCCCACTCGATGTCCATGGGACGGCCGTAGTGCTCTTCGATGGTCATCGCCTGACGCGCCAGCGCCATCACCTGTTCATCGTTGATGCTGAAGCGGCCACGATCGGACAGCGGCACATCCACGGTCTCCACCGACTTGCCGGCGCTGGCATCACCGGTGTAGACCATCTTGATCAGCTTGGAGCCGAGGTTACGCCGCAGCACCGCCGGGCGGCCTGCCGCCAGGGTGGTCTTGTGGACGTAGAACTCGTCAGGGTTCACCGCGCCCTGCACCACGGTCTCGCCGAGACCCCATGACGAGGTCACGAATACCGCATCACGGAAGCCGGACTCGGTGTCCAGGGTGAACATCACGCCGCTGGCCCCGGTCTCGGAGCGCACCATCTTCTGCACGCCGGCGGACAGCGCCACGTTCTCGTGGGCATAGCCACGGTGCACCCGGTAGGAAATCGCGCGGTCGTTGAACAAGGACGCGAACACCTCGTGCACCGCCCGCTTGATGTTGTCGTAGCCTTCGATATTGAGGAAGGTTTCCTGCTGGCCGGCGAAGGACGCGTCAGGAAGATCCTCGGCGGTAGCGGAGCTGCGCACCGCCACCTTGAGGTTGGGATGCTTGCCGAGCATCAGCTCGTAGGCTTCGCGCAGGGCAGCCTCGAAGGCCGGCGGCAGCGGGGTATCGATGACCCACTGGCGAATCTTGCTGCCGGCCTCGGCAAGGGCATTGACGTCATCGACGTCGAGACGCGCAAGCTCCTGGTTGATTCGATCGTTGAGCCCCTCGTGGGAGAGAAACTCGCGATAGGCCTCGGCGGTGGTGGCGAAACCGCCAGGCACCGTGACGCCGGCGCCGGACAGGTTGGAAATCATCTCGCCCAGGGAAGCATTCTTGCCCCCGACTCGCTCGACGTCGTTCATGCCCAGCTGATCAAACCACAGAATGTACTTGTCCACGTGACCCCCTTGGATGTCGACGACCTCGTCCGTGACGCGCCGTCATGACTGGATGCTGGCGACTCTATCAGCGCCTCGCCATATTCGCCATTGGTCTAAGAGCGAAGTCACTGGAGGATTTTTACAACACCCGGGGGAAATCGACGATTCCTGTAGTCAGCGCCCTGACGCCACTATCGAGGTCTCCGCCAGGGCGCGCAAATCACGGCGTCGGATGCTGGCGTCAAAGTACCTGAAAGGTGCGCGAATGCTTGGCTCGGCCCCACCGCCAGGCCCCGTTTCAGAGGCTGATCGAAAGCCAGCCTATCTTGTAGTCGGGGACGCCTGTGCCGCCTTAGGTTTACTTTGGAACAGCGACAACTTGTCTCACCGCAGCGGTAAACGGACAATGCCATCACTGTCTTCAAGGGAATCGTCATGACCCGAACCGCCTTCTTCATTTCCGACGGCACCGGCATCACCGCCGAGAGCCTGGGCCGCAGCCTGCTGGCCCAGTTCGAGAACGTCGACATCCGCAAGCTGACCAAGCCCTACATCGACACCATCGAGAAGGCGCGCTCGCTGGTCAGCATCATCGAGGCCACCGCCGTGCGCGACGGCGTGCAGCCGATCATCATCGACACCATCGTCGACGAGAAGATCCGCGCGGTGATTCGCCAGGCACCGGGTTTCAAGGTCGACATCTTCTCGACCTTCCTCGAGCCGCTGGAGCGCGAGCTGGACACCCACTCCTCCTACAGCGTCGGGCGTACCCACGCCATCTCCAGCGACGATGTCTATATGGACCGCATCCACTCGGTACACTTCGCCCTCGACAACGACGACGGCGCCCGTACCCACCAGTACGACCAGGCGGATGTCATCCTGGTCGGGGTGTCACGCTGCGGCAAGACGCCGACCTCGCTGTACCTGGCGCTGCAGTTCGGGGTGCGCGCGGCCAACTATCCGCTGACCGAAGACGACCAGGACGACAGCGGCACCCTGAAGCTGCCGCCGGTACTGGCCAAGCAGCGCCACAAGCTGTTCGGCCTGACCATCGACCCGCGCAGGCTTGCCGCCATCCGCCACGAACGTCGCCCCAACAGCCGCTACAGCAGCATGGACCAGTGCATGCAGGAGGTCGCCCAGGCCGAATCCATGTTCCGCCAGCTGCATATCCCCTTTATCGATGCCACCCGCTTCTCGGTGGAGGAAATCTCCACCCGCATGATCGCCGAGACCGGCATCAACCGCCGCTTCTCACCGCGCTGACACCCGCCTGCGTCCGCCGGTCCATGGCGGGAAGGTGCCTCCTTTCCGCCATCTCCCGGTCGAGTCGCTGCCCCTGCTCGGCTGCACCGCAGCGCAGGGTCCGTGGGCTTGGGCATAGGGCTGAGTCACCAGGCTCCGGACCGTTCCAGCGCACCCAGCGACTTGCAATGATAGTCAATCTCGTTACTATTTCTTTCCGTAGTGGACTCCCCGGCGCAGCCATCCCTTACCTGTCGTCGCCGCGCAAGAATAACCGCCCTGAGAAAAGGTAACGCCCCATGATCTCCCGTCTCGTCCGCCGTCCCCTGGCGCTTGCCATTGCCGCCAGTGCCCTTGTCGTGTCTAGCCACGTCGCCGCCGAAGACGTTACCGCCGAGGCGGTGGTGAGCCACTACACCGATCTCGCCCACACCACCTACAGCGACGCGCTGAAGACGGCCAAGGCGCTGGACGAGGCCATCGACAGCCTGCTGGCCGCGCCGACCCCCGAGACCCTGGCAGCGGCCAAGAAGGCCTGGCGAGAGGCGCGGGTACCCTACCAGCAGAGTGAAGTCTTCCGCTTCGGCAACGCCATCGTCGACGACTGGGAAGGCCAGCTCAACGCCTGGCCGCTGGACGAAGGCATGATCGACTACGTCGCTCAGGACGGCTACCAGCACGAGCTGGGCAACGCCGGCGCTACCGCCAACATCATTGCCTCCGAGCGCATCAACGTCGGCGGCGAAGAGATCGACGTCAGTACCCTGAGCCCGGAGCTGCTGGCCGAGCTCAACGAGATCGGCGGCTCCGAGGCCAACGTGGCCACCGGCTACCACGCCATCGAGTTTCTGCTGTGGGGCCAGGATCAGCACGGCTACGAGGCCGGCGCCGGCGAGCGCCCCGCCAGCGACTTCGCCCAGGGCGAAGACTGCAGCAACGGCCACTGCGACCGCCGCCGGGCCTATCTGAAGGCAGCCAGTCAGCTGTTGATCAACGATCTGGAATGGATGGTCGCCCAGTGGGCGCCGGTAGACGGCGACAACTACCGCAGCGAACTGACCGCGCAACCGGCTGAAGAAGGCCTGCGCCGCATCCTCTTCGGCATGGGCTCACTGTCATTGGGGGAGCTCGCCGGTGAGCGCATGAAGGTCGCGCTGGAGGCCAACTCCTACGAGGACGAGCACGACTGCTTCAGCGACAACACTCACAACTCGCACTACTACAACGGTCAGGGCATCCAGAACGTCTACACCGGCAGCTACCAGCGCATCGACGGTACCACCCTGGAAGGTCCGGGCGTGGAAGCCCTGCTGGCCCAGCGCGACAGCGAGCTGGCCCAGACTCTGGAGCAGCAGATCGAGGCCTCCATGGACGCGCTCGGCACCCTCAAGGAGACCGCCGAGCGCAGCGACTCGCCGATGACCTTCGACATGATGATCGCACCGAGCAATGATCAAGGCGCCGCCATCGTCAACGATGCCATCCTGGCGCTGGTCACCCAGACCGGCTCCATCGAGCAGGCCGCAGGCGAACTGGGTGTCACCTCGCTGCAGCCCGACGACGCCGGTCATACTTTCTGACCCCGTCACTGGACCCCGCTTGATCCAGATCAGGTGATAACGCCTTGGCGGATGATGCAATGAGAGTCATTCGCCCCAAGAAGCCGCACGGCCCGCGTGCGGCTCACCTGTTTCAAGGAAACGCCTGATGCGTCAATTTCCGTCGCTCCCCCCTGCTCTGTCAGCGTTGCTGGCGGCCCTCGTCATCGGCGCGCCGGTCAGCGCAAACGACGAGCCAGCCGGCGAGCCGCCCATCCAGAACGACCCACGCTCGGGTGGCGAAGGCTCGGTCAGCCAGTTCGACCATAACGCCTACTCGCTGCCCCTTGGCAACATGAGCATGACCAAGCGCCTGGACTTCAGCGTCGGCAACAGCTTTTTCCGCAACCCCTGGGTGGTGGCACCGGCCAGCACCGATGCCCGTGACGGCCTCGGACCGCTGATCAACACCAACAGCTGCCAGGGCTGCCATATCAAGGACGGCCGCGGTCACCCTCCGGCCCCTGGCGAGGCGCCGGTGTCACTGTTCCTGCGCCTGTCACTGCCCGCCGAAAGCGACGAGGATCATGACATCGTACGGCGCACCGGCGCCGTTCCGGTGCCCCACTACGGGCGCCAGCTCCAGACCGCGGCGATTCCCGGCGCCACGCCGGAAGCCGACATGGTACGCACCCTCGAGGATCGCGAGATCAGCTTCGACGACGGACACCGCGTGGTGCTCACGGCGCCCGTTTATTCCATCGAGAACCCCGCCTACGGGGAGTTGCCCGAGAACCTGCTGACGTCCCCCCGGGTCGCCCCGCCGATGATCGGCCTGGGCCTGCTCGAGGTGGTCGACGAGGCGCAGATCCTGGCCTGGGCGGATGAGCAGGACGCCGACGGCGATGGTATCTCGGGCCGGCCAAACCGGGTGTGGGACGTGCGCCAGCAGACCACTGTGCTGGGACGGTTCGGCTGGAAGGCCGGTGAGCCCACGGTGGAGCAGCAGAGCCTGCACGCCTTTGCCGGTGACATGGGCCTGACGTCGCGCCTGGCCGCGAGCACCGACTGCATGCCGGGCCAGGGTTGCGAGGACTTCCCCGATGGCGGCGATCCCGAAGTCAGTGACGAGGTCGCCGACTTCATCACCTTCTACGCCTCGAGCCTGGCCGTACCCGAGCGACGCGACATGGATTCGCCAGACGTCCAGGCCGGCGCCCGTCACTTCAACACCCTGGGTTGCGCCAGCTGTCATCGCCCGTCGCTGACCACGCCAGAAGACACCGAGCGAGCCGAATTGGCCGGACAGACCCTGTGGGCCTACACCGACATGCTGCTGCATGACATGGGCGAAGGCCTCGCCGACGGTCGCCCCGAGTACCAGGCCGACGGCAATGAGTGGCGCACCCCGCCACTGTGGGGGCTAGGCCTGGCCCAGAGCGTCAATCCCCAGGCTGGCTTCCTGCACGACGGACGGGCTCGCACCTTGGAAGAGGCGATCCTGTGGCACGCCGGTGAAGCCGAATCTTCACGAAATGCCTACAAGGCGCTCGAGGCCCACGAGCGCCAACAACTACTGGACTTCCTGAACTCCCTATGACGACTTTTCCACGACACTCGGGCAGCGCCCTGGCAGCCGCCCTGCTGCTGGCGACCGCCGGCTTGACGCTGGGCGGGCCCGGGACGGCCCTGGCCCAGGGGTCCTCTGACGCCAGCGCTGACACCGCGCACGATGCAGAGAACGAAAGCACCCCGCGCAGCGTCTGGCATCACGATATCGGGCTTGGCTATCGGCAACTGGCGAGCCGGACTGAGGCGCTGGCCGAACGCCTGCAGGCGAGCTGCGGCGAGGCCGGGATCGACCGCCTGGCGCTGCGCAGTGAGTGGCTTGCGGCCTACCAGGCCTGGCAAGCGGTACGCTTTGTCGACTTTGGGCCGATCGAGGTGGACAGCCGTGCCTGGCAGCTCCAGTTCTGGCCCGACGCCAAGAATCTTGTGGGCACCCGCGTCGGCGCCAGGCTACGCCAGGACGCCCCCGTCAGCGCCGACGACATCGCCGAGGCCGGTGTTGCCGAGCAGGGCTTCCCGGCGCTGGAAGTGCTGCTCTACGACGACGTCATGGCCAGCCGCTCGCTGGGCGACTCCCTGCCCTGCGCCCTGGCTGGGGCCATCGGCAGCCACCTGGTCGCCGTCAGCGACGCCGTGGTGGCCGACTGGCAGGCCTTTGCGCCGCACTACCTGGCCAACGACAGCTACAACGAGGCGACCCTGCACGGTGCGATGCAGTCTCTCGAGATTCTGGAGGACAAGCGCCTCGGCGAGCCGCTCGGCTTGATGGGCGCCGCGCCCAATGCCTATCGCGCAGAGGCCTGGCGCAGTGGCCAGTCGGTGGCCCTGGCGGCCGCCAGCCTGGCGGGTCTGCAGCAGTACTTCGAGCCGGGCCTTGCGACCTGGCTGGATCAGGCCGGCCATGCCGAGCTGGGCGACGCCTTTGCTCGCCAGCTGGAGGACACGCTCGATCAGGCCGAGGCGATCGATACCGGTATCGTCGATGCGTTGGCCGAACATGCCGATGGCGATTCCAGCTCCCCGGCTGCACAACAAGAACTGGCGACCCTCTACCTGGAGGTGGCTCAGCTGCGGGCGCTGCTCGATGATCAGATCGCCCCCGCCCTGGGGGTGGTCAAGGGCTTCAATTCCAGCGACGGAGACTGACCCGGTGCCGTCACTTCCTTCTCTGTCCCGGCGGCGCCTGCTCAAGGCGTCGCTGCTGGGACTGGCCGCCACCGGCCTGCCGGCCAGTCTGTGGGCGCTGGACGATGATGGCCGCCGGCAGTGGTACTTCAGCGCGGTGGACGACAGCGACGGTGGACACCACCTGGCAGGGCTGCGCCGCGACGGCGCTGGTCACTTTCTGCTGCCGAGCCCGGAGCGCTGCCACGGCGGCTGCCTCAGACCAGGCCGGGACGAGGTGGTACTGTTCGCTCGGCGGCCAGGCCAACGCTTCCATGTGCTCGACGCCAGGCGCCAGGCATCGACACTCGAGATCAGCGCAGGACAGGGCCGGCACTTCTACGGCCACGGCGTGTTCGACCCGAGCGGTCGCTGGCTCTACGTCACCGCCAATCGCATCGACGACGCCATGGGGCTGGTTCAGGTGCACGACGCCGAGCAAGGCTACCGGCATGTGGGCGACCACCTTCTCGACGGCATCGGCCCCCACGAGGTCGGCCTGATGCCCGATGGCGAGACCCTGGTGGTGGCGCTGGGCGGTATCCGCACCCATCCCGACAGCGGGCGGGCCAAGCTCAACCTCTCGGACATGGACCCCGCCCTGCTGCTGCTCGATCGCCATAGCGGCGAGATCCTCGAACGCCATCGGCCATCCCACCACCAGCTGAGCTGTCGCCATCTGGACATCGCCCCCGACGGTACCGTCGTCGCCGGCTACCAGTTCCAGGGCCCCGAGTGGGAGACCGACCACCCGCTGATCGCCAGGCGCGCACCGGACGGCAGCTTCAGCGAGCAGGTGCTGCCTTCGCCCCTGCAAGGGCGTCTGGCCCAGTACACCGCCAGCGTGGCGGCCAGCCAGGTGCGCCCGAGTGCGGCGATTTCCGCCCCACGAGGCAACAAGGTGCTGGTGCTGGGCAGGACCAGCGGCGAGCTGCTGGCACAGTTCGATATCGTGGACGCGGCAGGCGTTCGCTGCGACGGCGCCGGAGGCTATCTGGTCACCACCGGCGGTGGCGAGGTCCACCGCATCGACGATGGCGGCCGCCATCACCAACTGGCCGCCTTGCCGCTGCGCTGGGACAACCATCTGACCTGATCACCACCCGCGGGTTATCGGCCATCGGGCCGTTCACCATCAATACGTCGACCCTGGCATCAATCCTGACATCGCCCCTGGCATCGACGACCGCGCCAACAACACGGCCAGGCCCCTTCGGGCCTGGCCGTTGTGCACTCAAGTACTGCTGGGGGGCTTAGCGGATGATGCCTTCCCTGCGCAGCCGCTCGATGTCCGCTGAAGACAACCCCATCTCGGTCAGCACCCTGTCGCTGTGCTCACCAAGGCGTGGTGGCGCGGACTCGGCGGTGGCACTGGCCCCATCGAAGCGCAGCGGGTTGGCGACCTGGGGCACGCCGTCGATTTCCCGGGCCATGCCACGGTGACGCACCTGAGGATCGGCGAACACCTCCGGCAAGGTATGGATGGGCCCTGCCGGTATCCCCCGGGCCTCGCATTCGGCGAGCCAGTGATCGCGCTCGCCGCCGCTCAGAATGCCCTGGATCAAGGCCACCAGATCCTGGCGATGGGCGACCCGTCCTTCGTTGGTGGCGTAGTCGCCTTCGGCCCATTCGGGGTGCCCGAGCAGCTCAGCCAGGCGGGCGAACTGGGCGTCGTTGCCCACGGTGAGCACCAGATGACCATCGCGGCAGGCGAACGCCTGGTAGGGCACGATATTCGGATGAGCATTGCCGAAGCGCTGCGGTGCCACACCGCTGACCAGGGTGTTGAGCGCCTGGTTGGCCAGGGTCGCCACCTGAACGTCGAGCAGCGCCAGGTCCACATGGCTGCCCTCACCGGTCTCGCGCCGGCGATGCAATGCCGCCAGCACCCCGACGGTGGCGTAAAGCCCGGTCATCACGTCGGTGATCGCCACTCCTGTCTTCATCGGCATGCCGTCGGCGTCGCCGGTCAGACTCATCAAGCCGCCCATGGCCTGAATCATGAAGTCGTAGCCTGCCCGGTGGGCGTAGGGTCCGGTCTGGCCAAAGCCGGTGATGGAACACACCACCAGCGCCGGATTGATTTCTCGCAGCGAGGCAGCGTCGAGGCCATAGCGAGCGAGCCCGCCGACCTTGAAATTCTCGAGCACGATGTCGGCGCCCTTGGCCAACGCTTTGATCAGGCGCTGGCCATCCGCGCTTGCGATGTCCACCGCCAACGACTGCTTGGCACGATTGGCGCAGAGGTAATAGGCGGCCTGGCGTTCGACCGCATCACCGTCGATCGGCTCGCCCTGATGCCAGGGCGGCCCCCAGCCGCGGGTGTCATCGCCACGACCGGGGTGCTCGATCTTGATCACCCGAGCGCCGAGGTCGCCGAGCAGCTGGCCGCACCAGGGGCCGGCCAGCACCCGCGACATGTCCAGTACGGTAACCCCCTCGAGCGGCCTGGCGGCGCTGGCAGCTTGCGCGCTTTCGCCTGGACCGCTACCACCTGCCGTATTGCCGGCGCCGACCTCCGCTGGGCTGTCTGCCTGGTGCATGGCGGCGTCACTCACCCGGTGAAGGCCTGCAGGCCGGTCTGGGCACGCCCGAGGATCAGGGCATGCACATCATGGGTGCCTTCGTAGGTGTTGACCGCCTCGAGGTTCATGACGTGACGGATGACGTGGTACTCGTCGCTGATGCCGTTGCCGCCGTGCATGTCCCGGGAGACCCGGGCGATATCCAGCGCCTTGCCACAGTTGTTGCGCTTGATCAGCGAAATCGCCTCGGGCACCAGTTGGCCGTCGTCGATCATCCGCCCCACCCGCAGCGACGCCTGCAGGCCCAGGGCGATCTCGGTCTGCATGTCGGCGAGCTTCTTCTGGATCAGCTGATTGGCGGCCAGCGGGCGGCCGAACTGCTTGCGCTCCATGGTGTAGTCACGTGCGGCGTGCCAGCAGGCCTCGGCGGCGCCCATGGCACCCCAGCTGATGCCGTAGCGGGCGCGGTTGAGACAGGAGAAAGGCCCCTTCAGGCCCTGCACGCCAGGCAGACGCTGGTCGTCGGAGACCTCGACGTCCTGGATCGCGATCTGGCCGGTGATGGAGGCGCGCAGGCTGAACTTGCCCTCGATCTTGGGCGCGCTGAGACCAGGCATGCCCTTCTCGAGCACGAAGCCGCGGACCACCCCCTCCTCGTCCCGCGCCCAGACCACGAAGACGTCGGCGATCGGCGAGTTGGTGATCCAGGTCTTGGTGCCGTTCAGGCGCCAGCCGGAGTCGGTGCGATAGGCCCGGGTCGACATGCTGCCGGGATCGGAGCCATGGTCCGGCTCGGTCAGACCGAAGCAGCCCACCCACTCACCGCTGGCAAGCTTCGGCAGGTAGCGATCGCGCTGGGCGTCGCTGCCGAAGGCGTGGATCGGGTACATGACCAGGCTCGACTGCACGCTCATGGCGCTGCGATAGCCGGAATCGACCCGCTCGACCTCGCGGGCAATCAGGCCGTAGCTGACGTAGTTCATGCCGGCACAGCCGTAGCCATCGATGGTGGCGCCGAGCAGTCCAAGCTCCCCCATCTCGTTCATGATCTCGCGATCGAAGCGCTCGTGACGGTTGGCCTCGAGCACCCGGGGAAGCAGCTTTTCCTGGCAGTAGTCGTGGGCGGTCTGCTGGACCATACGCTCTTCCTCGTCGAGTTGATCGAGGAGGCGGAAGGGATCTTCCCAGGTAACGGGGGTGATGCTGGTCATGGCGGGGGCTCCAGAATTTCTACATTTTTACCAAATGTAGACCTAATGGTCGATCTTGCCAACCCCCACCTTGGTCGAGCGATGACGAATCACGGGCCTCGACGTCGAACGACGAGGCCCGAACATCGTCAGCCCGGCTATTGGCCGGACGACTCGCCGGCCCGGTACAGCGACTGGATGCTGGAAAAATCCAGACCGCCGTTGCCCTGGGCGCTGTGCAGCGCGAACAGGTTGCGCGCCTGGGAACCCATCGGCACGCTGGCGCGGGACTCAAGCGCCAGCTCCCAGGCAAGCCCCAGGTCCTTGGCCATCAGGTCGGTCAAGAAGCCGCCCTGATAGTCACGTGAGGCGGCGGAACCCTCCATCACCCCGGGCCAGGGGTTGTAGACGTTCAATGCCCAGTTGCCGCCGCTGCTCTGCTTCATGATCTCCGATAGCACGGCCGGATCCATGCCGTTCTTGACCCCCAGAGACAGCGCCTCGGCGGTACCGCTCATCAGGATGCCAAGCAGCATGTTGTTGCAGATCTTGGCCACCTGGCCGCTGCCACTGGGACCTGCATGGAACAGGTTCTTGCCCATGGCCTCGAGTACCGGACGGGCCTGCTCGTAGGCGTCGGCGTCGCCACCGACGATAAAGGTCAGGGTGCCGGCCTTGGCGCCCCCGATACCGCCAGACACCGGCGCATCGAGGTAGGCCAGACCACGCTTGGCGGCCTCGCCCGCCACCAGCCGGGCATCGTCCGGCGAAATGGTGGAGGCATCGAGCAGCAAGGGCCGCGACGAGAGCTGGTCAAGCAGTCCCTCGGCACCGTCACGGCCGAGGTACAGCGCCTTGACGTGCGCCCCCGCCGGCAGCATCGAGACCACCACCTCGGCGCCTTCGGCGGCCTCCAGGGCGGAACTCGCCCGACTCGCGCCCTGCTCTTCAAGCGTCGCCATGGCCGATTCGACCAGGTCGAAGACCCGCACCTGGTGGCCCGCGCCGACCAGATTGGCGGCCATCGGCGCGCCCATGTTGCCAAGGCCGATAAAGGCGATTTGCATAAGATGTCTCCTGGCTATCTAACGAATTGTGATTGTTGTGCTGGCGCGTTTCGCGGCGATCAAAGGTCGTCCAGTGGTCCGGGACCGTTGCCCCAGGGGGCACCGAACATCGCCGCCAGATCGGCGCTGCCTACGCTTGCCACGTCTCGATGCCGCCACTGCGGTGACTTGTCCTTATCGATCAACAGCGCGCGCACTCCCTCGGCGAAGTCGCCCAGCACGTTGCACTGGATCGACACCACCAGCTCGTCGCGAAAGGCGTCGGCCAGCGAGGAGTGGCGATGTCGCTCGAGCATCCGCCAGGCCAGGTGCGCGGTCAGTGGACAGCCCTTCTCGAGTCGTGCGCGATTGGCCGAAAGCCAGTCATCGTCGCGATCATCGCCCAGGATGGCAGCCACGGCGTCCTCCACGCGGCCCTTGAGGGTCAGCGAGGTGATGTGATCTAGATGGGGCCAGACCTGCGCCTCGGGGGCCTTCTCCGGCGCCTCGAATTCACCGAGTACATCGCACACCAGCGCCTCGGCGTCATCCACGTGGCCAGGGGCGAAGTGGCAGTCGCAGAGTCGCGCAAGCAGCTCGTCGCGCCGCTCGCGCGGGACGAAACGATCCGCCATGCCCAGGTCGAGGGCGTCCCTGGCGTTGATGCTGGCACCGGTCAGGCCCAGGTAGAGCCCGACCCCCGGCGGCATCTTGTTGAGAAACCAGCTGGCCCCGATATCCGGATACAGACCGATGGTGATCTCCGGCATGGCGATCCGAGTGGTCTCGGTCACCAGACGATGCCGACCACCGGCGGTCAGGCCGAGCCCACCGCCCATGACGATGCCGTCCGCCCACACCAGCAACGGCTTGGGATAGGTATGTAGCCGATAGTCGAGGCGATACTCGGCGGAAAAGTAGTGGCTGGCATAGCTGCCGACATCGCGCCCGGACTCCTGCTCGCGCTTGAGCTCTCGCACCAGCGCCACCACATCGCCACCGGCACAGAAGGCCTTGTCCCCCTCACCGTCAAGCCATACCGCGTGAACATCGGGGTCCTGGGCCCACTCCTCGAGTTTTTCGTCGAGCAGCTCGATCATCTCGAGCGACAAGGCGTTCAAGGCCTTGGGCGCGTTCAGGGTGGCGATACCGATGCAACCGCCGCCAGCCGCCGGGCGGCGTTCGAATCTGACCAGGTCGTGACTCATTGTTTGGCTCCTTGCACTCTTTTCCATGCGCTGTCTGTTCACTCCGACGTCACTGCAGCGATTCGACCACGCCGTCGGCGAGCAGGCGACGACCGACGATCAGGCGCATGATCTCGTTGGTCCCCTCGAGAATCTGGTGCACCCGGGTATCGCGGACCAGGCGCTCAAGCGGGTACTCACGAATGTAACCGTAGCCCCCGTGGAGTTGCAGTGCCTCGTTGCAGACCTTGAAGCCGATGTCCGTGGCAAAGCGCTTGGCCATGGCGCAGTGGGCGGTCGCCTCGGGATCGCCCTGGTCCAGCCGCCAGGCGGCCTGGCGCACCATCAGACGGGCCGCCATCAATTCCGTGGCCATGTCGGCGAGACGGAACTGCAGCGCCTGAAAGGACGACAGCTCGCGACCGAATTGCTTGCGCTCGCCGAGGTAGTCGCGCGCCAGGGTCAGCGCATGCTGGGCCGCCCCCAGCGAACAGCTGGCAATATTGAGACGGCCACCGTCCAACCCCTTCATGGCAAACCGGAAACCCTCGCCCTCTTCACCCAGACGATGGTCGGCGGCCACCCGCACACCATCGAAGCTGACCAGTCGAGTCGGCTGGCTCTTCCAGCCCATCTTGTCCTCGTTCTTGCCATAGCTGACGCCCTCGGCGTCCGCCGGTACCACAAAGGCCGAGACGCCACGGGCGCCGCTATCCGGCTCACCGGTGCGCGCCATCACCACCAGCACCTCGGTGGAACCGGCACCGGAGATGAACATCTTGGCCCCATCGATGACATAATCATCACCGTCTCGCACGGCCTTGGTACGCAGATTGGCGGCATCCGAACCGGCACCGGGTTCGGTAAGGCAATAGGAACCGAGCCACTCACCACTGACCATGGCCTCGACGTAGCGATCACGGACGCCGTCGGTGGCCCAGTTGGCAATCATCCAGGTGACCATGTTGTGGATGGTCAGGTAGGCGGTGGTGGCGATACAGCCCTGCGACAGCTGCTCGAAGATCAGCGACGCATCCAGGCGCGAGAGTCCCAGTCCGCCGTGTTCTTCCGGGGTATAGATCCCCAGAAAGCCCGCTTCGCCGGCACGCCGGATGACGTCCAGCGGAAAGTGCGACGTGGCGTCCCACTCGGCGGCGTGATCCTTGAGTTCGACTCGGGCAAAGTCGGCGGCGGCGTCGACCAGGGCCTTCTGATCGTCGGTAAGGGAAAAGTCCATGGTGGCATCCTCATGTTCAAGACGTCGATGGCGAGCCAGACAGCGAGTCGGACAGCGAACCGTTCGGCTGGCCATTCAGCCGGCCGGGCGGCTTCCCCGCCATGCAATGGGACCCAACCTAGCACTTGCTCGGTTTTCGACCTATCAACCCATAGTCGTACACGTCGCTGCGGCCCTGAATACCGGGGCGCCTTGCCCAGGCGAGGGTCAATTTCGCCACATCCACTTTACGTTAACGTAAACTTTGACTAGTGTCTTTTCCAAGGACCCCGCCGCGTCGGGTCCTCCCAACAGGACAGAGCATCATGAGCAAAACCGCCAGCGCCAACCGCGCCTCAGGCTCCTCCAGCGAAGCTCGCCAGCCCACCGCGATCTCCCGCACCTACAGTATCGGAGAGCTGGCCAAGATGTTCGAGGTGACGCCTCGGACTATCCGCTTCTATGAGCAGGAAGGGCTGTTGGCGCCCCGACGCCAGGGTCAGAAGCGCATCTATCGCGAGAAGGATCGGGTGCGCCTGAAACTGACGCTCAGAGGCAAGCGGCTCGGATTTTCGCTGGCCGAGATACGCGAGGTGGTGATGATGTACGACGCCATGCCGGACGGAAACGCCCGCCAGCTCAAGCGTCTACTCGAGATCATCGCCGAGAAGCGTGCCGAGCTAGACCGCCAGCTCGAGGATATCCGCCTGATGCGCCTCGAGATGGACGATGTCGACCGGCGAGCCCGGGACGCCCTGGGACAGCTCGGCGAGAAGGACTAGGTCCCGTCCTCCACGACTGGCTCTGGTCCCTCGCCTGCTGCGACACCCTGACTGCCAATGCTCTGCCCCGAACAATGACAACACCCTGCCCCACGGCAATCACCAGACGACAAGACGAGAGCCACGATGACACGCCAGTCTGCTTCCTCTCCCGATCTCGCTCCCTCGACCGCGCCCTCACCCTCGAGCGTGAGCTACGTCAGCGGCATCAGTGACCTGCCCCTGAAGGGCCAGACCATCGGTGACTGCTTCGACGAAACGGTATCCCGCTTCCCCGACCAGGACGCCTTGATCAGCCGCCACCAGGGGCTACGCTATCGCTGGCGCGAGCTCCAGGACGAGGTGAACCAGGCGGCCCGCGCGCTGCTGGCCATGGGCGTCAAGAAAGGCGACCGGGTGGGCATCTGGTCACCCAACTGCGCTGAATGGACGATCACCCAGTTCGCCACCGCCAAGATCGGCGCCATCCTGGTCAACATCAATCCGAGTTACCGCACCCATGAGCTCGACTACGCGCTCAAGCAGTCGGGCACCTCGACGCTGATCCTCCAGGGCAGCTTCAAGACCTCGGACTACGTGGCCACCCTGGCGGAGCTTGCCCCGGAGCTCAACGACGTCCAGGGGGCTGGCCCGCTCAAACTGGCCGGACTGCCCGAGCTCAAGCGTGTCATCTGCCTCGACTCGACCAAGACCCTGCCAGGCATGCTGGCCTGGGAGCGCATCTTCGAGCGCAGCGACGAAGTCAGCGCCGAGGAATTGGCCGAGGTGCAGTCAGGTCTGCAGTTCGACGAACCGATCAACATCCAGTACACCTCCGGCACCACCGGTGCGCCCAAGGGCGCCACCCTGTCCCACCACAACATCCTCAACAACGGCATGTTCGTGGCCAGGGCGATGAACCTGACCGATCAGGACCGCATGGTGATTCCGGTACCGCTTTACCATTGCTTCGGCATGGTGATGGGCAACCTTGGCTGCGTGACCCACGGCGCCACCATGATCTACCCCGCCGACGGCTTCGACCCCGAGACCACCCTGGCGGCGGTGGCGGAAGAAAAGGCCACCACGCTGTACGGTGTCCCCACCATGTTCATCGCAGAGCTCGAACACCCGGACTTCGAACGCTACGATCTGTCGTCGCTGCGTACCGGGATCATGGCAGGCTCCATCTGCCCGATCGAGGTGATGCGACGGGTCATCGACCAGATGAACATGCAGGACGTGACCATCTGTTACGGCATGACCGAAACCAGCCCGGTCAGCTTCCAGACCACCACCGATGCCCCGCTGGACAAGCGCGTCACCACGGTGGGCACCATCCACCCGCATCTGGAGGTCAAGCTGGTTCATCCGGAAAGCGGCGCGGTGGTCCCGAAGGGCGAGACCGGCGAGCTGTGCACCCGTGGCTACAGCGTGATGCTCGGCTACTGGAACAACGAGGAAGCCACCGCCAAGGCCATCGACAACGCCGGCTGGATGCATACCGGCGATCTGGCGACCATGGACGATGAAGGCTATGTGGCCATCGTCGGGCGTATCAAGGACATGATCATTCGCGGTGGCGAGAACATCTACCCCCGCGAGATCGAGGACTTCCTCTACACCCATCCCGCCATCTCCGACGTTCAGGTCATCGGTGTACCCGACCAGAAGTACGGTGAGGAGGTCATGGCCTGGGTCAAGCTCAGCGAGGGCGAACAGCTCGACGAGGAAGGACTCAAGGCCTTCTGCAAGGGCAAGATCGCGCACTACAAGGTGCCGCGCTACGTCAAGTTCGTCGACGAGTTCCCGATGACCGTCACCGGCAAGGTGCAAAAGTTCAAGATGCGCGAGGAAGCCACCCACGAACTTGGACTGGCCTGAGTCCTGAATAGCAGGACCTGAAGGCCAAGGTCCTGAAAGCCAAGAACTTGAAAGCCAAGGTCCTGGCTTACCTACCCGAAAACAGAAGCGCCCCGGAGGGTATCCCCGGGGCGCTTCTTGTATTGCTGACGCCGGCCGGACACAGGCGGTCGGTCTTGCCCTTGCCTTTTTACATCCCCTTGGGAGCAAAGATCCCCGGTGCGTTGCGCCAATAGCCTTTTATGTCCATCCCGAAACCAAAGACATAGCGGTCGGCGACCTCCAGGCTGCAGTAATCGGCCTTGAGGCCAGGCACTGCCTTACGGTCGTGATTCTTGTCCACCAGTACCGCGGTGGAGATGCTCTTGGCGCCGGCCTCGCGGCAATAGTCGAGGATGGCCGCCAGGGTGGCACCTTCATCGAGGATATCGTCGACGATCACCACATGACGTCCGGCCATGGGAATCTCCGGCGAGACACGCCAGAACAGCTCGCCCCCTCGGGTCTTGCCGCGGTAGCGAGTGGCGTGCAGGTAGTCCACCTCCAGCGGGAAGCCCAGACGCGGCAGCAGGTGACCGGTCGTGATCAAGCCACCGTTCATTACGCAGTAGAACACCGGCAGTTCATCGCCGAGATCCCGGGTAATCTCCTCGGCCATGCGATCGAGCGCACGCTCGACTTCATCATGGCTGATCAGGCAATCCGCGGTGTCCATCACCTCACGCATATCGTCACGTGAAGCGCTATGGGCAGGGTCCAGTTTCGGCATAACAGTCAACTCGTTTCAAACATCAATCGGAAGTCATCGCCTCGAGGCGAGCATGTACCCGGCGCCAGCGAGACAGGGCCGGCAAGGCGTCCAGGTCAGGACGAGCGCGGCCATAGCGCAAGCGTGAAACCCGGCGAACAGTACGCTCGGCGCAGGCATCGAGCACCGCCTTGGCAGCGGCTCGGTCATTGCACACCAGCACCATGTCACAGCCGGCGTCGAGGGCCGCCTGGGCGCGCTCCACCGGCCCACCGGCGACCTGAGCGCCGGCCATGGTCAGGTCATCTGAAAAGATCAGGCCCTTGAAGCCCAGGCTCTCACGCAGCATGCCAAGCCAGGGGCGCGAAAATCCTGCAGGCCTTGGGTCAAAGGCGGGATACACCACATGAGCCGGCATCATGCCATCGAGCTTGGGTGCCAGAGACTGAAACGGCACCAGGTCGTGCTGTCGGAGTTCATCGAGGCTACGTTCGTCACGCGCGACTTCATGGTGGGTATCGGCCTTCACCCCGCCATGCCCCGGAAAGTGCTTGCCGACCGCCGCCATCCCCGCGTCGTGCAGCCCCTCGACGAAGGCACCCGCCAGCAGCGCCACGGTCTCGGGATCACCGGCAAAGCTGCGATCACCGATCACCGATGACAGCCCGACGTCGACATCCAGCACCGGCGCGAAGCTCAGATCGAGGCCACAGGCGGCCATTTCCATACCCAGTAGCCAGCCGGCGTCCTGGCACAGTCGTACGGCTGTCTCGGGTGAGTCCAGGTACTCCTGCCCCAGGCGGGACATCGGCGGCAGCCGGGTGACTCCGTCTTTCAGGCGCTGGACACGCCCTCCTTCCTGGTCGATGCCCAGCAGAAGATCAGGACGCACCTCTCGAATCGACCGGCACAGTTCGCGCACCTGGTGCGCATCTCGAGTGTTGCGTCCAAACAGGATGACACCACCGGTGGCGGGATGCTCGAGCAGCGATCGCTCCTCTGCCGATAGCTCATGGCCATCGAGATCCAGCATCACGGGTCCGAACGTCTGGGTCATGTCGCTTACCTGATCGGAAAAAGGGAACAATTTTAGACTAATGGCTGAGCAGGTGACACCCCAAGGGCGACGCAGGAAGCCCGGCAAGGGACGTCCAGGCCCCTGACATCACCCGCTGCCTTGCCGTATCACCAGACAATCGCCTCTTGCCAACGGTAGAATAGCCTCCTTTGACCGCCCCCGAACCACGGAGCTCCTTTTGCTTTTTTCGGATGTCACTTTCGCTTCTCTTGCTCTTGTAGCTCTGCTGGGGTTATGCCTCGGCAGCTTTCTCAATGTCGTCATCACTCGCCTTCCGGTCATGTTGATGCAACAGTGGCGCACCGAGGCCCGCGCGGCGCTCGAATTGTCGGACGATATCGAGGAGCCACTGTCACTGGCCTGCCCACGCTCTCGCTGTCCGCGCTGTCTCACCCCCATCGCCTGGCACGACAACCTGCCGTTGCTGGGATGGCTCAAGCGTCGCGGACGCTGCGCCAACTGCCAGGGACGCATCAGCATCCAGTATCCACTGGTGGAACTGGCCAGCGCCCTGCTAGCGGTCTGCTTCTGCATCCTCCACGGGCCCACCTGGCCTGCCCTGTGGCTTTACGGCGCCAGCCTGACGCTGCTGGCCCTGGCGGTGATCGATCTTCGCACCCAACTGCTTCCCGACGCCCTTACCCTGCCCCTTTTATGGTGTGGCCTGCTTTACCAGCTGCTGTTCAACCCCGCCAGTCTGGATGATGCGGTGATCGGGGCCACGGCCGGCTACGCCGTGTTGTGGGCCATCGGCAGAACCTTCTACGCCCTTACCGGACGCGACGGCATGGGACTTGGTGACGTCAAGCTGGTCGCCGCGCTCGGTGCCTGGCTCGGCTGGCAACTGTTGCCACTGGTGATATTGATCGCGGCCTTGCTAGGTGCAATTTCGGGTCTGCTGATACAGTGGAGGTCCCGACACCTGAAGGGCCAGCCCTTGCCGTTCGGTCCTTCGCTGGTAGTGGCCGGCGGTCTCGGCCTGCTGGCCGGCAATGAACTGCTCACCGGATATCAGGCGCTGTCGGGACTGACATGAAGACGGGCTGCGCTCGGTGACAAGGGGTGAATGGCGTCTCGAAATGCAGGGTTGCACCTCGTAAACTGCGTTCTCTCAGCGCTGCAACCTTTGATCGTCGCTTGCCGACGTTGCACTCAAGGCCCAGGCTACTGCACCACACAAGCACTACGCTGAACACACGAAGGGAGTATGGGTGGCATGATAATTGGACTGACTGGTGGCATCGCCTCAGGCAAATCGACGGTAGCCCGTCTGTTTGGCGATCTCGGCGCTCGCTGGGTCGATGCCGACGATATCGCGCGAGAGGTGGTCGCCCCGGGCGAGCCGGCCCTCAAGGCCATCGTCGACCGATATGGAGATGCCATACTGACCAGAGAAGGTCGCCTCGACCGTGCTGCCTTGCGCGCCCTCGTCTTCGCCGACGAAAAGGAACGCCGCTGGCTTGAAGCGACCACCCATCCACGCGTGCGCGAACGGCTGGTCACGAGACTGTCGCTGTTGCGGCAGCAAGACGCCCCCTATGTGCTGCTGGTTTCCCCGTTGCTGTTTGAATCCGGGCAGGTGGACATGGTCCAGCGCACCCTGGTGGTGGACGTACCAGAAGCGCTGCAGATCGAACGCACTACCCAGCGCGATGATGTCGACCTGGCCCAGGCCAAGGCTATCGTGGCCTCGCAGATGGGTCGTGACGAGCGGTTGTCACTGGCCGACGATGTCATCGCCAATGACGGTGATCTAGCGGCGCTCTCCGAGGCCGTCAAGGCACTGGATGCCACCTATCGCAGGCTCGCCGCCAAGGCCTGAGCCTGCCTCTTCCGCTATCGACGTTTACGTCTTGCATCAGGAGCCCCACATGTCACACAGCACTCGTCAGGGCACCTTGAAGGTTGCCTGCCCACAATGTCGCAAGGAAGTACTCTGGACGCCCGAGAACAGCTATCGCCCCTTCTGCAGCAAGCGCTGTCGTCTGATTGACCTGGGGGCCTGGGCCGATGGCAGTCATCGCATTGCCGGCGAACCCGCCATGGACGAAACCAGCATCGATGAATGGGTCGCCAGAGCCGAACGCGACCTGCACAACCAGGACTGAACGATGGACCGGCCAGGCAATGCCAGCGCCCCGTCACGGCCCGCCTACCAGCTATTGGCAGAGCTCGACGCAGGGTTCGATCGGATCATCGCGTGCGCCAGAGAGGTCGTCGACCGCTGGCAGGCATCACGCCTTCCTGCCTGGTCCTTCGATCGCGAGACAGCCGATGCGGACTGGCTGCGCCAGGCGTTACTGGATCTGTGGTATGTCGACGGCCAGGACGGCCGTGTCACCCGCAGCTATATCGGACTGGTGGCCGCGGACCCGGTCACCTGCGAGGCAGCTCTGGCGCTGAACCAGGCCAAGGCGGAGTTTTCTGAACGGCTGAGTGTCATTCGCCAGCAATCGCCCCAACTGATACCCGAGATCAAGGCCAGGCTGCCGATACGCCACCCGGAACTCAATGATCACCTGGGGGGCGCTGGCCTCGCCCGCCTCCATCTGAAACAGACCTGGCGCGCCCTGCCCATTGCCGAGGCGCCGGTGGAGCGGGTTCGTCTGGCCTGGTACGCCAGCGGACGCTCCATCACCCGCTTGAGCGTGGCCGAAGTCGAGCGCAAGCTGATGGCCTTCGACACCGAGTCACCGCACATTCGCATTCAACTCGAGCGCCTCGCCGGCATTCCTTCCAGCGAGCCCCTGGCCCAGGTGCAACGACAGGCACCGCTGATGCGAGCCAACCTCTTTTACCGGGACCCTCTGCCGGACGGTCGCCTCAGGCGTGCCATGAATGCGGCTCTACCCCTGCTTGTGCCCCAGGCGCAGCTCCCCCATCACAACCTTCCGCCGGCACAACCGCCAGCCGAACGCCAACGCGCCCGGAGAAGCGACGAACGCCTCGAGGACAGCCCCTTCCTGCCAAGCTTGAGAGTCTTTCGCTACCGCTGAAGGGCCCGGTGCGGCGCACGCCAGCGCGCCCACTCAACGAAGCTTGCCGCTGGCCTGCCAAAGCACCGGCACCCCACCTTAGACGCCTGCGTTCCGGCAACCGCCGAAAGCAGCGCGCGCCTGTCGGCAAGCGCTGACATCAGCAATTGCTGACATCATTTTGCAGTATTTGCGCAAAGACGCCACGGCCTTTACCCACAGAGCCGTCGGAAAATCCCTGTCAAAATCGCACAGGTTGAAGTCCGGCAAGACCCATCTCGATGACCCCTGACAAAGGCAGAGGTCATGCGGTCAGGCGATGCGCCCCATCGATTGCAGCGTGGCAACCAATTCCCGCACCGATTCAGGGGTCTGGGCATATTCCTGGATCAAGCCCAGCAGCCGCCGCTCGAAGTCCTCTTCCTTTCGACGCTGCTCTTCTTCTTCCAGGCTGTCGATGGAGCGGACCGGAGGGCCGGTGGGGATCTCGGCGGCCTTGTTCGGGTTGTCCAGGCTGCGCAGCGCTTCCGCGAAGGCGTCATCCAATTCACGAAAGCGGCGAAGCTTCTCGCGTTCGTCCATAGGCTTTTGGGAACTCTGAGATTTCATTTGTTACCAGTCGTTAACGTCGATGGAGGTGCGACAGGTTCAGTATCCTGCGGCACCACCTTATCAAGAAAGGCTCGAAAATAACGCCTTTTTTACTTTCACAACAGCATGTTAGATATGCAATCCATCACTGACGTTTTGTGCACAAACGATCAAAACGGCACATTGCACTTGCCAGACAGGCGCGCTAGACTGCATAACTACGTAACAGGATGTATCCTAACGCTACAAACCTACACCATCATACCTCGGGACAGGCGGATGTTCCGACTACAACGACCAGCGATACGGACGCTCGGATTCGCTCTCCGAGGACCCAGGGAGGGTCGGGTCCGCGCCGATGGTTCAGGGAGGCAAGACCATGTTCAACGAGATGATGCGCGCCGAAATCTGGCTCCAGGAAACCCTGGACAGTCAGCTGAGTATCGAAGATCTTGCCACGCGTATGGGGTACTCCTCATCCCAGGTGCGTCGGCGCTTCCGCCAGTCGTTCGGCATTTCGCCAAGTGCCTACCGCGACATGCTGCGGCTCGAGAAGGCCGCCAGGCTGCTGATCCATACGCCCCACGGCGTACATGATATCGCCAAACGCTGCGGCTATCGCAATCACTCGGCGTTCACCCGCGCCTTCCAGCGCCGCTACCGTGTCGCTCCCCGGGAGTACCGCCAGAACCAGCGTCTGGAACTCTATCGCCAGCGCCACAATCTGCCCCACTTCTCGGTGAAGATGGCCGACCTGCCGCTGCGGCGTGCCGCGGTCACCCGCCTCTATCAGCCGCCCGAAATCATCGAGAACCTGGACAACTGGCAGCGTAATGCCGAAGGCGCCTACGATCTTCCGGCACGCCTCACCAATGCGGCACCGATCGCTATTCTTCACGATCACCCGCTGGCCAGCGAGGCGCCCCGTATCGACCTGGGTGTCCACGTCGACGAGGAACACGCACACCGCCTGGCGCTGCCACTGCCGTTCCGCCTGGTCATGCTGCCGGCCCAGCGACACGCCTGCATCACCCTCGAGGACAGCTCACACCTGACCAGCGCCATGCTGTTCATGGCCTGTCGCGGCCTGTCTGAACACGGCGTCTACCTGAGCGGCGAAGCGCCTCAGCTGGTCAAAGGCAAGTATGGGCTGGAACTGCGACTGCCGCTACTCGAAGAGGACTGATCGCTTAGCCTCTCCGAGCCCGCAAGCCTCCCTTCTGGTGGCCACTTCGGTGGCCACCTTTTGCGTTCCATCATACCAGAATTCAAGCAAAGTACCGGCAACGGCAAGGCCACAGCCCCGCCTCGCCTGGATCACACTGTTCCTGCATCACACTGTTGCAGTGGGAGGCCACGCTTCGTCCCCTCCCCGGAAACCAGAAACATCGCAAGGGGCAGTCGAAGCTACGGGCTTCGCCTCCAACGAGACGCAACCGATCAAGGAATACCGTGCAAAAAGAAACCGTCCCGAACAATACGACGACGTCACTGTCATGTCGATGGTTCAAGACGGTTTCTGGCACCGCAAGCCTGAAGATCGAAACAGTCTCGGACCGATGCAACGTCCAAGGCACTGCCTCATCTGCGGCTCAAACAATCATCAGTCTTCTACACGCACCAGCCAGGACTCGACGGTGTCATTACCGTGCTCTTCCTTCCAGGCCTTCAACGTCTTCTGATTGCCACCACGAGTTTCGACGACTTCGCCGGTATTCGGGTTCTTGTAGATCTTGAGCTTGCGCTTGCGACGACCGCCAGCGGCCGGGGCAGCGGCCTTTGCCGGGGAAGCAGCGGCCTTCGGATCCAGGATGGCGATGACGTCAGATGCGCTCTTGTCGAACTCTTTCATCAGCTCTTCGAGCTTTCCCTTGAACTCGAGTTCCGATTTGAGACGGTCATCGTTCTGGAGCTGACCAAGTCTTTCCTGCAGTTGCTGGAGCTGCTGCTCCATCTGCATATAGTCATTCAAAAGTGAAGACATTAAGGTACGCCTATAGTAGTTGCTTTCGGATGCAGGGGCATTATCACTCCTGCATGAGTATATGACAACCAGCCAAACGACGTTATTCAAACGTTATTGGCCAAAAGCAAAGTCAAAATCCTGTCAAACAAACGGTAGATGCTTACAACAAGGGCATCAACCCCAAAACACGTCCCCTCAAGCATATGCGGTAAAAACTCGCCCCACTCACCAATAATACTGAGGCAGCGCAGCCAAGAGGGGCATTCCAGCCCTCTACAATTTCTTACATATAAAAAAAGAGCGCTCCCCGAAGGAAGCGCTCTTGACCATTACCAGTCCCGAACAGTGTCGGGGTCCGGCTTAGTCCTGACCCATCTGCTGCTTGATCAGGTCGCCGATGGTGGTCGGGCCACCGGTCTCGACTTCCTGGTCGCGCAGCTTGCTCATGTTGCGACGGGTGTCGTCCTGGTCCTTGGCCTTGACGGACAGGGCGATCTGACGGTTCTTGCGATCGACACCGACGATACGGGCCTCGACGCTGTCGCCTTCGTTCAGCACGTTGCGCGCGTCTTCGACACGGTCAGCGCTGATCTCGGACGCCTTGAGCACGGCAACGACGTCAGTCGCCAGCTCGACGTGAGCTTCCTTGGCGTCAACCTCGACGACACGACCGGTGACGATGGTGCCCTTGTCGTTGACGGACAGGAACTCGGCAACCGGGTCGGTATCGAGCTGCTTGATACCCAGGGAGATGCGCTCACGCTCCGGATCGATGGACAGGATGACGGCTTCGGCCTCATCGCCCTTCTTGAAGGAACGCACGGCTTCTTCGCCAGTCTCGGTCCAGGAGATGTCGGACAGGTGAACCAGGCCGTCGATGCCGCCGTCCAGACCGATGAAGATACCGAAGTCGGTGATGGACTTGATGGTACCGGCAACGCGGTCGCCCTTGTTGAACTGGGCGTTGAAGGTTTCCCACGGGTTGGCGGTGCACTGCTTGATACCCAGGGAGATACGACGACGCTCTTCGTCGATATCCAGCACCATGACGTCAACATCGTCACCGACCTGAACCACCTTGGACGGATGGATGTTCTTGTTGGTCCAGTCCATTTCGGAGACGTGAACCAGACCCTCGACACCCTCTTCCAGCTCGGCGAAGCAGCCGTAGTCGGTGAGGTTGGTGACACGGGCGTGCACCTTGGTGCCTTCCGGGTAACGATCCTTGATGTTGACCCACGGATCTTCGCCCAGCTGCTTCAGACCCAGGGAGACGCGATTGCGCTCGCGGTCGAACTTCAGCACCTTGACGGTGATCTCGTCGCCGACGGCCACGATCTCGCTCGGATGCTTGATGCGCTTCCAGGCCATGTCGGTGATGTGGAGCAGGCCGTCAACGCCGCCCAGATCAACGAAGGCACCGTAGTCGGTCAGGTTCTTGACGATACCGATGATCTGCTGGCCTTCCTGCAGGGTGGCGAGCAGCGCTTCACGCTCGGCGCTGTTCTCGGCTTCGAGAACGGCACGACGGGAAACGACAACGTTGTTGCGCTTCGGATCGAGCTTGATGACCTTGAAGTCGAGCTCTTTGTTCTCCAGGTGCGTGGTGTCGCGCACCGGACGAACGTCGACCAGAGAGCCGGGCAGGAAGGCACGGATGGAGTCGACGTCGACAGTGAAGCCGCCCTTGACCTTGCCGTTGATCACGCCCTTGACGATCTCTTCCTTCTCGAAGGCAGCTTCCAGCACCTTCCACGCTTCGGCACGCTTGGCCTTCTCGCGGGACAGGCGGGTTTCGCCGAAGCCGTCTTCCACAGCTTCGAGGGCCACGTGGACCTCGTCACCGACGGCAATGGTCAGTTCGCCGCTGTCGTCGCGGAATTGCGCGGCAGGGATCTGACCTTCGGACTTCAGGCCGGCATTGACGGTAACCCAGTCACCTTCGATGTCGACGACAGTAGCCGCGACGATCGCGCCCGGCTCCATGTTGATGTCCTGGAGAGACTGTTCAAACAGTTCAGCAAAGCTTTCGCTCATGATGTTCCTACGTGATCAACGTTGAGTGCGGCAGGGCCGCTTCTCCGCACCACCAGCAAGTGCGGGCCATATTCAAAAACCCCCGGGGATGTTGGCACTGGTTGGACCTGACCGAGTTTTCCGTTTCCTGTACTCGGGCACGTCGTGACATCTGGCCGGGGACGCCGCAAGGGAGTTCA
The DNA here is from genome assembly GCF_040147045.1 of Halomonas sp. EF61. Classification (NCBI taxonomy): domain Bacteria; kingdom Pseudomonadati; phylum Pseudomonadota; class Gammaproteobacteria; order Oceanospirillales; family Halomonadaceae; genus Halomonas; species Halomonas sp. EF61. The sequence goes on from NZ_JAMSHM010000003.1 coordinate 920,669, forward strand.
GGTGCCGGACAGGAGCCCCTTTCGGGACAACAGTTCGGACAGCCGATCAACCACTTCCGGTATGCTCAGGCGGGTCGTGTCGAGCTCGATGGCATCATCGGCCGGCACCAACGGCGCCACGCTACGCTGCGTATCGCGGTCGTCGCGCGCCTGAATCTCCTTCAAAAGACTCGATAGACTAGCATCCACCCCGGCCTCCCGCAACTGCAGGTGACGCCGGCGCGCCCTTTCCTCGGCGCTGGCGGTCAGAAATATCTTCAGGGGCGCATCGACGAACACCACGGTGCCCATGTCACGGCCATCGGCGACCAGGCCGGGCGCCTGGCGGAAGTCCCGCTGACGCTCGAGCAGCGCCTGGCGCACCGCCGGCAACGCCGCCACCAGAGAGGCGCTGTTTCCCACCTGCTCGGTGCGAATCTCGCGAGTCACGTCACGCCCTTCGAGCTCGACCACCGCCTCGCCATTCTCGGCGCGAAAGACCACATCGAGGGCCGAGGCCAGTGCCGCCAGCGCCGGCTCATCGTCCAGCGCGATGCCCTTGCCGATAGCCGACAGCGCGGTCAGTCGGTAGAGGCTGCCGCTATCCAGCAGATGCCAGCCCAGTCGCTCGGCAATCAGCCGGCTGATGGTGCCCTTGCCGGCGCCGCCGGGGCCATCGATGGTCAGCACCGGGGCCGAATGCTCGTCATGATCGCTCATGCCTGCTCCTCGCGTACCTCTTCGAGTTCAAGGCCGACACCTCGTGCCAGCTCCACAAAGCCGGGGAAGGACGTGGCCACGTTGGCGCAGTCGTTGACCTCGATCGGGCTTGATGCGCGCAGGGCCGCGATGGTGAAGGCCATGGCGATGCGATGGTCCTCATGACTGTCCACGCGCCCGCCGCCATAGTTGGCGCCATCGCCGCCCTTGCCGACGATGTCGATGCCATCGTCATAAAGGGTGTTGTCGATACCCAGCACGCTCATGCCGTCGGCCATGGACTGCAGGCGGTCGGACTCCTTGACCCGGAGCTCCTCGGCGCCGCGCAGTCGCGTGGTGCCTTCGGCGTTGGCCGCGGCAATGAACAGTGCCGGGAACTCGTCGATGGCCAGCGGCACCTGGTCCTCGGGAATGTCGATGCCCTTTAGCGGCCGATAGCGGATATGCAGGTCGGCGACCGGCTCGCCCCCTACCTCTCGCTCGTTCTCGAGGCGCAGATCCGCCCCCATGGCGGTCAGGATGTTGATCACCCCGATCCGGGTCGGATTGATGCCGACGTGTTCCAGCACCAGATCCGACCCCGGGGTGATGGCCGCCGCCACCAGGAAGAAGGTCGCCGAGGAGATATCCGACGGCACATCGATCGGACCAGCGGCCAGCTTGCCGCCGCCCTGCAGCCAGCAGGTATCGCCCTCGCGCTCGACGGCATAGCCAAAGCCATTGAGCATGCGCTCGGTGTGATCGCGAGTCGGTGCAGGTTCACGCACTCGGGTCTCACCCTCGGCAAACATCCCCGCCAGCAGCAGACAGGACTTCACCTGGGCGCTGGCCATGGGCATGTCGTAGTGGATGCCCTTGAGCGCCTGGCCGCCCTTGATCCTGAGCGGAGGACGCCCGCCTTCGGCGGTGTCGATCACCGCCCCCATCTGGCGCAGCGGATCGGCCACCCGCCCCATGGGACGACGCGTCAGCGAGGTATCACCGGTCAATTCGGTGTCGAAGGCCTGCCCCGCCAGCAGCCCGGCAAACAGCCGCATGGCGGTGCCGGCATTGCCGACGTAGAGCGGACCTGCCGGCTTCTTCAAGCCGTGCATGCCGACCCCGTGGATGGTCACGCGGCCCTGGTGCGGGCCCTCGATGGCCACCCCCATCTCGCGGAAGGCCTGGAGCGTGGCGAGGCTGTCCTCGCCCTCGAGGAATCCGGACACCTCGGTAACGCCCTCGGACAGCGCACCAAGCATGATCGAACGATGGGAAATCGACTTGTCGCCGGGGACCCGGATGCGACCGGTGACGCTTCCGCCCGGGGCCACCCGGTAGCGCAGCATGGCTGATTCTTGCATCTGATATTCCGCCTGATAGCTGGTCTGATTCAACAGAGTATCGAAATAGTGGCGCGCATGACTGGCGCGGTCGAAGGTGGCCAGCAGACCATCGCCATCACCACGGTTCACCGCGTCCCTGAGTCGGGCCAGACCTGACTCGAAGTCATCCAGAGCTTCGAGCACGGCGCCCCGGTTGGCCTGAAAGATGTCTCGCCACATCACCGGATCACTACCGGCGATGCGGGTGAAGTCGCGAAAGCCGCCGGCGGCGTAGCGGAAGATCTCGAGCCGCTCATCCTGGCGCGCCAGGGTATCCACCAGCGAGAAAGCCAGCAGATGCGGCAGATGACTGGTGCGCGCCAGCACCTGATCGTGGCGAGCCACGTCCATCTCCAGCACCTCGGCACCGGTCAACTGCCACAGGGCCCGCACACGCTCAAGCGCATCGGGGTCGGTAGCGCAGGTAGGCGTCAGGATCACCTTGTGGGCCTGGTACAGCTCCGGATTGGCCGCCACCACGCCGCTCTTTTCCGACCCGGCGATGGGATGCCCCAGCACAAAGCGCGCGGGAAGCTCACCGAAGGCCTCGATGGCGGCCGCCTCGATCGCTGCCTTGGTGCTGCCGACGTCGGTGATCACCAGATCGCCGGCGGCGCGGCTACGCAACTCGCCTAGCTCGCCCATGACCTGGCCCATGGCCAGCACCGGTACCGCCAACACCACCAGGGTAGCACCCTCGATGACCTCGGAGAGTTGCGTCGAACCTGCGTCGATCAACCCCATGCGACGTCCGCACTCAAGCTCCTTCGGGTCTGGGTCACAGGCCAGGATGAGACTGTCATCCCCCTGCCCCACCCCCGCCTTGCGCAAGGCGGCGGCCAGCGACCCTCCGATCAAGCCGAGTCCAACGATGACGATGCGTGAAGCCCGAGGCAAGGATGCGGGCACTGCGCCACGCGTTGCGACTTCCTGCATTGCGACGTCCTGCATTCCTTCTTGCTGCATTCCTTCTTCCTGCATTACTACAGGACCCCCTGGGGGTAGGAGCCAAGCACCTTGACCTCGGAGACACGCAGGCGCACCTCCTCGAGCAGCGCCGACACCCGCGGCTCCTCGACGTGGCCACAGAAGTCGATGAAGAAAACATAGTTCCAGGCACCGGTGCGCGAGGGTCGCGTCTCCAGACGCGTCAGGTCGATCTGGTGGCGGTGGAACGGCTCGAGCAGGTCGTGCAAGGCACCCGGCTGGTTGCGGGTCGCCACCACCAGCGACGTCTTGTCGACCCCGGACATGGGCACGTCCTGGTTGCCGATGATCAGGAAGCGCGTGGAGTTGTCCGGGCGATCCTCGATCTTCTCCGCCACGTGGCTAAGGCCGTAGAGCTTGGCCGCCATATCGCCGGCGATGGCCGCACTGTGCCACTCGCTCTTGACCAGCCTGGCCGCCTCGGCGTTGGACGACACCGGTACCCGCTCGGCGTGGGGGAAGTGGGCATCGAGCCACTTGCGACACTGGGCGAAGGACTGAGGGTGCGAGTAGATACGCGACACCTTGTCCTTGAGGGTAGTGTCGGCCACCAGCAGGTGATGGTGGATGCGCAGCACCACCTCACCGCTGATGCGCAGCCCCGAATCGATGAAGGAATCCAGGGTATGGTTGATCACGCCTTCGGTGGAGTTCTCCACCGGCACCACGCCGTAGTTCACCGCGCCGGCCTCGACCTCACGGAAGACCTCGTCGATGGCCGCCATGGGCAGGCTGATGGCGCTGTCGCCGAAGTGCTTGAGCGCGGCCTGCTGGGTAAAGGTGCCCTCGGGGCCGAGATAGGCCACCTTGATCGGCTGTTCCAGCGCCAGGCAGGCCGACATGATCTCGCGAAACAGCCGTGCCATTTCTTCGCTGTCCAGCGGCCCCTGGTTGAGCTCCATCACCCGGCGCAGCACCTGGGCCTCGCGCTCGGGGCGATAGAACACCGCCTGGGGGTCGCTTGCGGTCTTGGTCTCCGCCACCTGGCGCGCACACTCGGCACGCTCGCTGATCAGGCGCAGGATCTCGGTGTCGATATGGTCGATGCGCTGACGCAGCGACGAGAGGTTCGGCTCTTGCGAATCACTCATGGGTTGTCTCCTTGTAACGCCCCGTGACCGGGCGTTGACGCATGGCTGGCGAAAGCTGGCCCCGCCACCTCTTTACTGGGTGCGCCAGCTCTCGCACGAACCTCAGCCGCGCCGCTTCTCGAAATCGCCCATGAACGCCACCAGGGCGTCCACCGCGCCCTCAGGCACCGCGTTATAGAGGCTTGCGCGCATACCGCCGACGCTGCGATGGCCCTTGAGATTCAAAAGCCCCTCCGCTTCCGCCTCTTCGAGGAAGGCGTTATCCAGGGCGCTGTCGGCCAGCACGAAGGGCACGTTCATCTTCGAGCGATTACGCACCGCGATGGGGTTGGAATAGAAGTCGCTGCGGTCGATGGCCTCGTAGAGCTTGGCCGCCTTGCGATCATTGATCTCGGCCATCGCCTCGAGACCACCGACGTCGCGCTTGAGCCAGTCGAACACCAGGCCCGCCAGGTACCAGCTATAGGTGGCCGGCGTGTTGATCATCGACCCTGCCTCGGCCAACTGACGATAGCCGAACAAGGACGGCATCTCGCTCACCGCCTGGTCGAGCAGATCATCACGCACGATCACCAGCACCAGACCGGCCGGCCCGATGTTCTTCTGGGCGCCAGCGTAGATCACACCGAAGCGCGAGACGTCCAGCGGCTCAGACAGGATGGTCGAGGAAAGATCCGCCACCAGCGGCACCTCGACCCCGTCGCCGCGCCGCGCCACGGGCACAAAGTCCAGTGCCAGACCACCGATGGTCTCGTTGGGGGTCACGTGGAGATAGGCGGCGTCGTCGGACAGCGCGATATCAGCCTGCTGCGGTGCTTCGACATGGCCATTCTCGGCGCTTGAGGCGGCAATGTGGACGCTGCCGAATAGATGCCGCGCCTCCTTGATCGCCTTGTTGCCCCAGATACCGGTCTCGATGAAGTTGGCCCGGCCGCCGCGGCCAAGCAGGTTCATGGGCACCGCGGCAAACTGCTGGGTGGCACCACCCTGGGTGAACAGCACCCGATAGTTGTCGGGCACTGCGAGCAGTTCACGCAGGTCGGCCTCGGCGCGCTCGGCGATGGCCACGTACTCGCTGGAGCGGTGGCTCATCTCCATCACCGAGAGCCCACGGCCCTGATAGTCCAGCATCTCGCGCTGGGCACGTTCGAGTACTGCGGTAGGCAGCGCGGCGGGCCCCGCGCAGAAATTGTAGTGGCGTGTCATGGTGTCCTGGCGATTGATCGTCAAGGGCAGACGTCCGGCGACGCCCGCCAGTCACTATATAGGTGGGCCACGGCGTCCATCGCGGACACCGTGGCACCCCGGATCAGTCGTTATTGTCGGTGTTGCTGTCGTCGGCCGCGCTGTCGTCGCCCGGTTCGGCGCTGCCACCCTCGGCGGCGTCATCTGCCGAGTTCTCGACGGCGTCCTCACTACCTTCTTCGCCCTCGGCATCGAGCTCGTCGTCGCCTTCAAGCTCCTGGATACGCACGGTCTTGACCAGCGCCTCGGCCTCGCCGAGGCGGATCAGGGTGACGCCCTGGGTGTTGCGCGAACTGATCGAGACTTCCTCGACCCGGGTGCGCACCAGGGTGCCGCGATCGGTGATCAGCATCATCTCGTCGCTGGAACAGACCTGCATCGCCGCCACCATGGCGCCATTGCGGGCGCTGGTCTGCATCGCGATCACGCCCTGGCCGCCACGACCGCGCAGCGGGAACTCCTCGAGACGGGTACGCTTGCCGTAGCCGTTTTCGCTGCCGGTGAGGATGTAGATCTGGCCGTCGTCACCGCTGGCGTCGACATCACCGGCCTCGCCACGCTCACCGCCCTCGGCGTCGGCATCGATCTCGAGGCTCTGCGGGATGATCAGGCTGATCACCTCGGCGCCATCGAGCAGCCGCATGCCGCGCACACCGCGCGCGGTACGGCCCATGGCACGGACCTGGGACTCCTCGAAGCGGATCGCCTTGCCGTTGGACGACAGCAGCATGGCGTGGTCGCTGCCGGAAGTAATGGCGGCGCCCACCAGGCGATCGCCCTCCTCCAGGTCGATGGCGATCAGGCCAACGCTGCGCGGACGCGAGAACTGCTCGAGGCTGGTGCGCTTGACCGTGCCCCGGGCGGTGGCAAAGAAGATGTAGCAGTCCGGATCATAGTCCTTGACCGGCATGATGGCGTTGATCGACTCGCCTTCTTCCAGCGGCAGCAGGTTGACCAGCGGCTTGCCACGGGACCCGCGACTGGCCGCAGGCATCTCGTAGACCTTGAGCCAGTAGACCTTGCCGCGATTGGAGAACAGCAGCACGGTGTCGTGGGTCGAGGCCACCAACAGGTGCTCGATGACATCCTCATCCTTCATCGCGGTGGCCGACTTGCCACGACCACCACGACGCTGGGCCTGATAGTCCGACAACGGCTGGGTCTTGGCGTAACCCGAGCGGGACACCGTGACCACCATGTCTTCCTCGGCGATCAGGTCCTCGATGGACAGGTCCAGGTGGCTTGCCTGAATGTCGGTACGACGCTCGTCGGCGAACTGATCGCGCACCGCGATCAGCTCTTCGCGAATCACCTCGAGCAAGCGATCGGCGGAGGCCAGGATGGCCATCAGCTCAGCGATCTTCTCGAGGATCGACAGATACTCGTCGAGCAGCTTCTCGGTCTCGAGGCCGGTCAAGCGGTGCAGGCGCAGCTCGAGGATGGCCTGGGCCTGGGCCGGCGACAGACGGTACTCGCCTCCGGCCTGGTCCAGACCAAAGCCTTCTTCCAGGTCTTCGGGCTTGCACGAGGTGGCGCCGGCGCGCTCCAGCATGCCGGTGACCTGACCGGGCTGCCAGGACTTGGCCAACAGCTTTTCCTTGGCTTCGGCAGCATTCGGCGAGGCCTTGATCAGCTCGATCACCTCGTCAATGTTGGAGATCGCCACCGCCAGGCCTTCGAGGATGTGGCCGCGCTCACGCGCCTTCTTCAGTTCGAACAGGGTGCGCCGTGTGACCACCTCGCGACGGTGGCGAATGAAGGCCTCGAGCACCTGCTTGAGGTTCATGGTCTTCGGTTCGCCGTCCTCCAGCGCCACCATGTTGATGCCGAAGACATTCTGCAGTTGGGTCTGGGCGAACAGGTTGTTCACCACCACCTCACCGCTCTCGCCGCGCTTGACCTCGATCACCACCCGCAGACCGTCCTTGTCGGACTCGTCGCGCAGCTCGGCGATACCCTCGATCTTCTTGTCCTTGACCAGCTCGGCGATCTTCTCGATCAGCCGCGCCTTGTTCACCTGGTAAGGCAGCTCAGTGACGATGATGTGGTCACGGCCGGACTTGTCGTCGTGTTCGATGGTGTGCTTGGCGCGTATATAGATGCGCCCGCGACCGGTACGATAGGCCTCGAGAATGCCCGCGCGGCCGTTGATGATACCGCCGGTGGGGAAGTCGGGCCCCGGCACATGCTCCATCAGATCATCGACGCTCAGGGTGTAGTCGTCGACCAGCGCCAGGCAGGCGTTGATGATCTCGTTCATGTTGTGGGGCGGGATATTGGTCGCCATGCCCACGGCGATGCCCGAGGAGCCGTTGACCAGCAGGTTCGGCACCTTGGTCGGCAGCACGTCGGGGATCCGCTCGGTACCGTCGTAGTTGTCGACCCAGTCGACAGTATCCTTCTCGAGATCGGCCAGCAGCTCGTGGGCCAGGCGCGCCATGCGCACCTCGGTGTAACGCATGGCGGCGGCGTTGTCGCCGTCGATGGAGCCGAAGTTGCCCTGGCCATCGACCAGCACGTGGCGCATCGAGAAGTCCTGGGCCATACGCACGATGGTGTCGTACACCGCACTGTCGCCGTGGGGGTGGTACTTACCGATCACGTCACCCACCACACGGGCGGACTTCTTGTATGGCTTGTTCCAGTCGTTACCCAGCTCGTGCATCGCAAACAGCACACGCCGATGAACCGGCTTCAGGCCATCGCGCACGTCCGGCAGCGCTCGGCCGATGATCACGCTCATCGCGTAATCGAGGTACGACTGCTTCAGCTCGTCCTCGATATTGACTGGCAGAATCTCTCTGGCGATGTCACCCATGGGTCGTCAAGTCCTTTGCACAGCAACAGGTAGGCGCGTCACGCAGCCGTGACAAGGCGCACAAATACAGCGACCTAGCATACCACCCTTGGGGCCTTCCGCGCAGCGTCTGTCGTTGTGTGCGGCGCCTTGACCGCTGCCGTCATGACACCACCAGCGGCGCCAGGGCATCACGCAGCTCACCCTCGATCGCCACCGCACTGTTGCTGGCCACGTCCAGCAGCACGAAGGTCAACTCGGCGCGAGCCACCAGAGCTCCATCGCGGCGGCGCAGGATCTCGTGGCGCATCTTGGCGCTGCGCCCGCCCAGGGCCGACAGACGGGTGGAAATGTCCAGCTCGTCACCGGCCACCGCCGCCTGGCGATAGTCGATATTGAGATTGACCGCGACGAAAGCGACATCTCCCTTTCCCAGGCGAGACATCAGCGCCGGATGCTTGTCGAAATAGTCCCAGCGCCCTTCCTCCATGAACTCCAGGTAACGGGCGTGATTGACGTGGCCATAACCGTCCAGGTGGTAGCCACGAACCTTCAGCGAAGTGGTGCTGATAGCGTCTTCCATATCATTGCTCCTCATTTAAACTACTGTTTGATTCTGACCTCGAGCGGGCAAAGTGGCAACACTGTCACCAAAGAGGGACGGGCGCGGGCGACGCAGCCTGCTAGGCTTGGCCGCAACCCTGTTCAATCGACCATTGCGATGGCTGGCAACTGGCACCCGAAGGGACCATTCGCCATAATGTGCCTCCTTTTTGACCCGAGAATTGCTCCATGTGGTTCAAGCACTTGCACCTCTACCGTCTGCACGACGCCAGCACCCTGGACAGCGAGCAGCTGGAGACGGCCCTCGCCGAACAGGCTTTCCGCCCGCTCGGTGGCACCGAAGCCCGCCGCATCGGCTGGACGACGCCTGCCGGACGGGGTAGCGATCGCTATCTCCACGAACTTAAGGGCCAGCGCCTGATGACCGCCCTGCGCCAGGAGCGCATCCTGCCCGCTTCGGTGGTCCGCGAAGAAGTCGACGAGCGCGTCGAGGTCATCGAGACCCAGGAAAGCCGCAAGCTACGCCGCCAGGAAAAGCAGGCAATCAAGGAGCAGGTCTACGAGGAACTGTTGCCCAGGGCCTTCGTACGCAGCCAGAAGACTGACCTCTGGTGGGATACCCGGCGAAACTTGATCGCCGTCAACAGCTCCAGCCGAAAGCGCGCCGAAGAGCTGCTGGATCTGTTGCGCGAGTCCCTGGGAAGCCTCAAGGTAACGCCGCTCTCGGCCCAGACACTGCCGATTCGCGCCATGACCACCTGGCTCAACGACGCCTCCTCGCGCCCCGCCGACATGCTGCTCGGCGACCAGGTCGAGCTCAAGGCCAAGGGCGACGACGGCGTGCTCAAGGCGCGTCAGGTGGACCTGGACGGCGACGACATTCAGCAACTGCTCGAAAGCGGCCGACAGGCCAGCAAGCTGGCGCTGGGCATGGAGGGGCGCCTGCGTTTCGTGCTCCACGACGACCTGGCGGTCAAGTCACTGGCCTTCGATGACGCCTTGATCGACGAAGCCAACCAGGCAGATGACGGCGACGATGCCGTGCTGCGCATGGAAACCGACTTCATCCTTATGGCCCAGACCCTGGGTGAAAGCGTCGACCGCCTGATCGACTGGCTGGGCGGCGAAGCCCAGAGTTCTTCTGTTTCGGCTACTGACCTCACTGCGACGACACCATGACTTCGACATCCGATGCCCCGCAGGATCCCTGGCACGATATTCGCCCCTATCAGGACGACGAGGTGGCGACGACCCTGACTCGCCTGGCAGAGGACCCGGAGCTGTTGAGCGCCCTGACCCGCTACCGGCTGCCGCGCCTTTCCCGCATGATGCCCCGCCTGTCACGCACGCTGGCCAGCTGGGCGATCAAGCGCGAGACCCGTGACGTCACCAGCGTGACGGCGTTTCAGCAACGCATCGCGGCCTACATGCAGCGCATGCTGAAGACCTCCACCGACGACTTTCGCGTCGACGGCCTCGATCGTCTGGACCCCGATACCGCCTACCTGTTTATCGGCAACCATCGCGATATCTCGCTGGATCCGGCCTTCGTCAACTATGCACTGTACCTCGCAGGCCGCAACACCGTGCGCATTGCCATCGGTGACAACCTGCTCAAGAAGCCCTACGTCACCGATCTGATGCGGCTCAACAAGAGCTTCATCGTGCCGCGCAGTGCTCGCGGCAAGCGCGCCATGCTGCAGGCCTACCACAAGCTGTCGAGCTACATCCGCCACTCCATTCAGGACGACAATCACTCGATCTGGATGGCCCAGCGCGAAGGCCGGGCCAAGGACGGCATCGATCGTACCGACCCCGCGATCATCAAGATGATGACCATGGCCCACCGTGCCGACAACCGTCATGCCCCGCTCGGGGAAGGCATTGAAGCCCTGCGCCTGGTACCGGTATCAATCAGCTACGAGTACGATCCCTGCGACGTGCAGAAGGCCAGGGAGCTGAAAGCCGTCAGTGAAGACGGCAGCTACAACAAGAGCGAGTTCGAGGACATCAGCTCCATCGTCGCCGGCATCACCGGCCACAAGGGGCGTGTTCATCTGCGCTTCGGCACGCCGATCGATCGCAGCTTCGATACGCCGGAAGCGGTCGCTGCCGAGATCGACCGCCAGGTGCTGAGCGGCTATCACCTCTTTCCCAGCCACCATCTGGCGCTGGAGGCCCTGGGCAGCCACCCTGAGCTGGTGGACCTGTCCGAGGTGTCAGAGGCCGACCGCGATCGGTTCGCGCAACGGCTTTCCGAAGTCCCGGAAGACCTCAGATCCTGGTGGCTGGCCCAGTACGCCAACCCTGTCATCAACTGCGCGCGGAGCGAGCCTTCGTCGTGAGCCAGAAAAGCCAGCCGGGGCGCTCCAGACACGCCTTTGCCTGGACGGCCCAGGGCGTCACCCTGATCGGCGCCGGCGTGGACCTTGTCGTCGGCGTGCTCAAACTGGTGACCGGTGTGATCGTCGGGTCGGCCGCCCTGATTGCCGACGGCATCCACTCCTTTTCGGATATCGTCACCGACGCCTTCGTGCTGGCGGCCACCCACTACGGCCGCCAGGAACCCGACCGCGACCATCCCTACGGCCACGGCCGAATCGAGACCCTGGCGACACTGTGGCTCGGCAGTGTGCTGATCTTCGTCGCTGGTGCCATCGCCTGGTCGAGTGTCGAGCGCCTGCTCGATCGGTCTCCGAGCGCCGCACCCGGCCTCGTTGCCATCGCCGTGGCCGTGGTCTCGCTGCTGGCCAAGGAAGCGATTTACCACTACACCCTTCGCGCCGCCCGCCGCTTCGACTCACCGCTGCTCGAGGCCAACGCCTGGCACTCGCGCACCGATGCCATGTCCACCCTGGTGGTGCTGGTCGGCCTGGTGGCTGGCCAGTTCGGCGTCGGCTGGATGGACGCGGTGGCCGCCATCGTGGTCGGTCTGATGGTGGGTTGGGTCGGTGGACGGCTGATGTGGCAGTCTTCGCGGGAGCTGATCGACACCGCCCTGCCGGTCGAAGAGCAGCGTGCGATGCGCCGACTGGCGGAGTCGGTGCCGGGCGTCAAGAGCGTGCACGATCTGCGCACCCGCCAGCTCGGAAGCGACGTCGTGCTCGATCTGCATATCGTGGTCGCTCCCAGGGTCACGGTGTCCGAAGCCCACGAGATCGGTAATGCGGTCAGTCGACAACTACGCGAAGCGCACACCCGCCTGAAGGATGTCACCTTCCACATCGACCCCGAGGACGACGAAGGACAGACCGAACACAGCCTGCGCCCGGGCTTGCCGCTGCGCGAGGAGATCGAGCAACTGCTGGATGAACGCTGGTCGCATCAGCGTGCCTGGCAACACCGTACAGCGCTGAATCTGCACTATTTGGATGACCGCATCGACATTTCGTTGTACGTTGACTCTGATATCCATCATGGGGATCTCGATGACTTGGCTCATCAATTGTGCCGAGACCTCGACACCCTGCCCTGGGTAGGCCAACTGAAGCTGTGGCAAGGGCCCGGCAAGGCCTGACCTCCGCCCGGCTTGGAACTCGCCATGAGCCCAGATGCCGTCTTGTCTCGCCCGTCTCGCCGCCGCCCCCCTTCCTGGCTCGCCTGGGGGTCTGCGAGCCTGTTGGGCGCCTTCCTGGTGCTGGCACCTGCACCGGTGGACGCGACGCTCGACCATGCGCGAATGCGCGCGGCCATGAGCGCCGAGTACGGCAGTCAGGGGGTAAGAGCCCTGGACGAATGGCTCAACCTGATCGATCGCCTGAGAGGCGCCGACCTTCGTACTCAGCTGCGCGACGTCAACGACTTCTTCAATCGCAAGATGCAGTGGCTCGAGGATCGCACCATCTGGCGCCAGAGCGACTACTGGGCTACTCCCATCGAATCGCTGGGACGCGGCGCCGGCGACTGCGAGGACTACTCCATCGCCAAGTACGTGACCCTCAAGGAGCTCGGCATTCCCATCAGCAAGTTGCGCATGATCTATGTGCGTGCTCGACTGGGACGTAGCCAGATCACCCAGGCCCATATGGTGCTCGGCTACTACGAGACGCCAGGCGCCGAGCCCCTGATTCTCGACAACATTGCCGCCGGCATTTCCCGTGCCAGCCTGCGCACCGATCTGGACCCGCTGTTCAGCTTCAACAGCAGTGGCCTGTGGGCGGGTGGCACCACCCAATCACGGGCGGATCCCCTGGCGCGCCTGTCGCGCTGGCGAAACGCGCTGGATCGCATGCGCCAACAGGGAATCCAGTGACATCATGCCAATCCTTCATCTAGAGACGTCGCCATGTCGTTGATCAAACAACTCTGGCTCGCCATCATCGCCATCCTGCTGATTGCCCTGATCGGCAGTCTGGTGGTGGCCGTATCAGGCAGCCGCGCCTACATCGAAAAAGAAATACTGATCAAGAACGCGGACAACGCCAATGCCCTGGCGCTGAGCATGAGCCAGATGCCTGACAAGGATGAAGTGACGCTGGAGCTTTTGATCTCGGCGCAGTTCGATACTGGCCACTACCGCAAGATCCAGCTGCTCGACACCCAGGACAGACCGATCATTCGTCGCGTCTCATCAGCCCCCGAAGAGACTGGCGTACCGGGATGGTTCCGTGAGCTGGTCGCCTTCGAGGTCCCCGCCGGCACTGCGGTCATCCAGGATGGCTGGCAGCAGCTTGGCACCTTGCAGCTCGAAAGCGCACATGGCTTCGCCTACCAGTCGCTGTGGCAGAGCACCCTGCGCATGGCCGCCTGGTTCGTGGCAGCAGGTGCACTCAGCCTGCTGATTGCCTACCTGCTGGTACGCCAGATCCGCACCCCGCTGAAGACCCTGACGCGCCAGGCCAACGATATCGGCCAGCGTCGCTTCACCGTCGCCCCGCTGCCCCGCACACTGGAACTGCGCGAAGTGTCCGACGCCATGAACCGGTTGTCGGAAAGCGTGCGCGAGATGCTCCAGCGCGAGAGCGAACAGATCGACCGGCTACGCCGCCAGTTGCTGCATGACACGGTGACCGGGGCCTTGACCCGGGAAGCCTTTATCGACCGCCTCAACTACAGCCTCGAGCAACAGGGTGAATCCAGCTACGGCGTGGTGGCGATGATCCGTGCCACCGACCTGGCCGCGCTCAACGAACGCCGCGGCCACTTGCACACCAACGGCGTGCTCAGCGACCTTTGCCAACGCCTGACCGCCATCGCCGAGGCCCATGGCGAAGGCTATGTGGGTCGCCTCAACGGCAGTGACTTCGCCCTGATGCTGTGCGGCAACGTCGACGAAAGCTGGGCCCGCGAACGGCTGGACGACAATCTGTCGACCCTGGCCGAACAGAACGCACCGGTTCTGCGGCTCCCCGCTGCCCTGGCGGTCTACCACCACGGCCAGGAGCGCACCACCCTGATGGCCGCACTGGATGGCGCCCTGTCACTGGCCGAGAGCCGTCCTGGACGGGCGATCGAGTCCTGCCACAACGTGGAGCAGGAAACGCTCTACCGCAGCCGCGCCGAGTGGCGCTCATCGCTGGTCGAAGCGATGGAGCACGGCGTCCTGCTGGGACAGTATCCGGTGCTGGATCGACGCGGACAGTTGCTGCATCACGAGGCCCCAGCACGCCTCAACATCAAGGGCGAATGGCGTCAGGCGGGTGTCTTCATGCCCTGGATCGCCCGTCTGCGCCTCCACGACAGCCTGGATATCAAGGTGATCGATGCCGCCCTCGACACCATCCATCACCACCGGCAGCCGCTTGGCATCAATTTGTCCCATGCAGCGATTACCCAGCCGAATGTCGTGATCGCCCTGCAGCAACGACTCAGCGCCCGCCCGGACTCGGCCCCCTTCCTGTGGATCGAGGTGCCGGAGTCGATCGCCCGAAGCGATCTCGAGAGCTTCCGATATCTCTGCCAGTCGCTGGCCCCCTTCGGCTGTCATCTGGGCATGGAGCACGTCGGTGCGGCCTTCCGCCAGCTGGGAGATCTGCAGGACCTTGGGCTGTCCTACATCAAGATCGACGCAACCCTGTGTCGTGGCGTGTCGGAGCGGCCGGAGCAGCAGACCATTCTCAGGGGCATGGCGACCCTGTGCCATTCGCTGGCGATCCAGGCCATCGCCGAGGGCATCGACGAGGATCGCGATATCGACACCCTGTTCGAGCTGGGCCTGGACGGTGTCACCGGCCCCGCCGTGTCCGCCAGGATGGAAACCGACAGGCACTCGTGAGCGTCGATGACATGAGGGGTACACAGCAAAGGGCCACCCGAAGGTGGCCCTTTGTCTTGCCCAGGTCGGTGCATGCGACTTGGGAGGTGCACATGCTCAGCGCTTAGATGAGGGGATCGTCGTCCCCTACCAGATCCACTTCATTGTAGCGACGACGCAGTGACTGGCGGTCCATGATCTTGCGGCGGGCCGCGTCAGGCAGATCGGTGAAGCTGATCACGCCCTTGTCCATCAGCAGATCAAGCACGTCCTCGAGCACCCGCACAAAGGCCAGGTCGGAGGCATGGAACTGGGACTGTTCGTTGCGCTCGTTACCGTCCGACAGGAAGAACAACAGCTCCTGATCATCCGGCGCCATGAATTCGTCGCAGGTCGCTGTAGGCTCCCGGCTGACACAGACAAGCTTTCCTTCCCCGTCACGCTGGACGTACATGTCACGTTCTCCGCAATCTTAGTTGGTCGAGCATATATCAAGTTTCCCTTGATCAGTAGCCCTCGGCGTTTACCGCCGAGGGCCTTGCCCGTTTCGCGCTATACGACTGGACCGAGCGCCTGCCTACACATCCAGCTGGCCCTGGTTGAGCAACTGCGTCAGGAAATCATCGGGGCTTGGGGCCGCGTTGGCCACGCCTTCCAGGGTAATGACCTGATCAGCGTTGCCATTGTCGTCCGCCAGATTTCCGTCGCTCTTGACGTACAGCACAATATCATCTCCTTCCTGCTCCGCGTGGATATAGTCATTCAGCGACTGCTGGTCGTCGTCCTTGTCGTAGCCTTGCAGCAACTCGCTGAGATCCAGCACATCGGCCTCTGGGTCCTGGCTGGCGTCGACACCGGTCGGCGCCACGTGGAAGTCAGTGATGACATCATCGGCAGCATTACCCGCCGAACCCTCATCACCCAGCACCCAGGCGAAGGTATCCGCACCGAGTCCTCCGACCAGGGTGTCATCGCCGGCACCGCCGAGCAGCAGGTCATCGCCTTGCTCACCATATAGCGTGTCGCTACCACCGCCGCCGATCAGGGTGTCGTCACCGTCACCGCCCTTGAGGGTGTCGGCGCCGCCATCCTTGCGCTCGGTATCCAGGAGTTCGCGATAATGATCACGAATATAGTTCAGCACCTCATCCTTGCCAGGCGCCTCACCCGAAGGCTTTCCGGCAATAGGCGGCTCACCGGTTTCAGCCAGGCTGCCGTCATCCTGCAGGCGCACATCCGAAGTCCCCCATGTCAGGAACTCGTAGAGGCCCTGGTAGCCAAGACCGTCATGCTCACCGGCGTCGAAGCGCTCACCGGTATCGCCATTGACCCAGCTCAAATGGTCGCTATTGACGGTATCCCCGAATATCAGGTCATCACGCGAAGTCCCGTCAATGGTGTCGCTTCCAAGCGTCTGGAGGCCGGTAAAGGTATCACTACCATCCAGCACCGCGTTCAGCTCATCTGCCGAATTGACGATATTGACTTCGCCCTTCTTGGCCTCACTGGTTCCCAGGTTGACGTAAATGTCGGAAATAGCGAGTGCTGTATTGAAGACATCAGCATTGGTCACGCCAAACTCGAGGCGGTAAGTTCCGGCCTCCTTGAGCAAGGAAGTTCCTTCCAGCGCCCAATTAGACGTGCTTGAGGCAAGCGCTTCTGTCTCAACATCGACCCAGTCGCCGGAGTCGTCAAGACGCTGCAGCGTAAAGCGCGCACTCTCACCGGCACGGTAGGTGGAGTTGGCATAGACAAACTGAATCTGGGCGTAGTTGCTGAATCCATCGAGGACAAAACTATCGCTCGTTGCCACTGCTTCGCCAGGTACGCTCCCCGTTTCCAGACGAAGATAGTCCACCCTGCCGGAAGTCGCCTCGCTGAGATTACCAGTCGCGACCCCGGAGTACGTCCAGGAATCTTCGACGTCATCGAGAAGATGAGACGCCTTGCCATCGGGGCTATCGAAGTCCGCCAGGCGATACTGGAGTGCCACCTCTCCGGACACCACCGGGATGTCGCTTTGCTCAACCACATTGGTGTTGTCAAACAGCCTCAACAACTCTTCATTGATGCCCTTGCCAATGCCGATCGCCTTGACCTGGCTGATATCGGACAGACCTTCGTAGGCCTCCAGAGCACGGGTCACGTCTATTTGGTTAGTGGTCCCTCCCGAACTGGTACTTGTCCCATAGACGGTAGGATTGCCATCGGTCACGAAGTAGCTGACATTCTCATAGTCATTGTCCTGATTGAGGAACCAGCTACGTGTTGCGTCGAATGCCACCTCGTAGTTGGTGGCACCAGTGGCGTTAAGATCATTGACGTAGTCGATCAGTTGCTGAACCTCATTGGGGTTCAGTCCGAGATCGTTGACATCTTCCAGGTCGGCATCAAACGCAAAGGGAATGATCGCAATATTGACAACCCCTTCGTACTCGGCCAACTGATTGATCAGTCTTTCGATGGCCTCCTTGGCCACCGAAATGCGCGTGCTTCCGTCCTCCACCTTGCCTGACTTCATGCTTCCGGAGACATCCAGCATGATCGCGACGTTATAGTTGGTCGCCGGCTCTATCTCCGTGTAGATACCGCCCTTGTCACCAACGATCACATCGTCACCGGAAGACCCGGTATGAGTATCACCGTCGTTGGTACCGACAAAGAGCTGCGACGGAGGCGCTCCCGAGACAACGAGGGAGCCCGCGACGCTGTCGCCATCACCATCGGTGCCGGTCAAGGCAAGCTCAACATCGAAGCCCGAGCTGCTGTCACCGAGACGATAGTCCATATCACCCAGGGTAAAGGGCGTATTGCTACCGCCCACCACCTCGATACCCTCAAACCCGCCATCCGGACTGAGTTCAAACGACCATCCATCCTTCATGCCATCCAGGATCAGGCGGCCTGCCCCGTCGACGCTGATGGATACCGCGTTGGTAACATCGGTGCCGGTCTGATCGAGAATGCGGACATCATCGGCCGTCAGACGAATATCGTTGTCTACCGTCTGGCTGGGAGATCCAGAACCCGGAACATCACTTGCGTAGTTGAAAGCAGCTACCGTCACTACGGCAGAGGCATCAACACCCTCCACATGGATGGTCTGGGTTACCTCGGACACCCCTTCATGCCCCTGCCAGCTTGGCTCTCCGGTACCGGAAAAGGTCAGGCTGTCGAGGAAGCTGATGCGGATGACCTCGTTAAGCTCGATACCGGGACTTGCACCACCGAAGACGCCGAGTGTGCCGTCCAGCGGCACCATGCCAACGCCATTGGGCGTCGAGTAGAGAACGTCGTTGTCACCCTCATCGTCCTGGTAGTTAATACCGTGGTACTGCACGACACCATCGAGACTCAGATCCGAAATATCGGCGCGCTCGACTCGAGTAGTGCTGACCTCGCCAGCGGCAACCTCGATGCTGTAGCTGTCGCCTGCCGGGTCCAGCGTTACGCTGAAGCCGACGGTGCCATCTGCGGTCACCGCCTCAAGTTGGTGGCCATCGCCAGACAACTGGTAGCTCAGCGGCTCGCCATTGAAATACAGCGTATTGCCATCGCTATCCGTCGCAGCCTGCCCCTGCAGGTCGGCAAAGGTCACATCCTTGACGCCATCGGCCCCGGAGACAGCCGCAAAGTTCAACTGCCCAGTCTGGCCGCCGGCAAGATCGATAGCATCGGCCGTGAAGGCCTCCGGGCTGTCGTCATTCACCAGCACCTGCAACTGGCCACTGGCCGGGCTGCCATCGGAATCGACGATGGTGTAGCCGACATTGAACGCCAGAGAGTCCTCCGTACCCTGCTCACCATGGTCCAGCGGCTGGTGCAGTGTCACCTTGTAGGCGCCGTTCGCCACCCCGGTCAGGGCAACGGTCAACACCAGTGCGTTGGAGGCGTCACGCCCCGTGACCGTGCGGCCGTCGTCGCTCAACGTGTAGGACACCGCCTGGCCACTGGCCGTTACCGTGGGCAGACCATCAAGACTCCAGCTGAAGGCGTTTGAGCTCGCCGCCCCATCGTTGCCAAAGGAATAGCCAAGTGTCCCGGTGACGACGGTCGCCTCACCAGCCGCATCACCCGGGCCACCGGCATTGCCACCCGACAGGCCATCTTCGTCCACGCGAGCGACACCATTGGCGGCCTCCGGCGTGGAGTCAGCCGCCACATTGACCGTCAAGGTGGCGTTGCTGGTGTCACCGTCGGCATCGACGATGGTGTAGTCGATGACCGCGGCGCCCTCGAAGCCCGCCGCCGGAGTGAAGGTCACCTCACCGCTGTCGCTATCGATGGTCACCCTGCCAGCACTCTCGTAGTCCGACGCCATGCTCGCCGACACCAGAGTGGCGCCATCGGCTCCGCCCTCGTCGTTGGCCAGTACGTCGACGGTGACCTCAGTGTCCTCGGCGGTGCTCACCGCATCATCGACCGCCGTTGGCACGTCATCGACAATATTGATGCTGATGCTGGCAGTCGAGCTATTGCCGTGGGCATCGGTCACGGTATAGCTGAACACGTCCTGGCCATTCAGGGTGTTCGGACCGTTATCCGCCTCGGCGCCGGTCACGGCGGTATCGAGGGTATAGGTGTAGGACCCATTCTCCTCGATGACCAGAGTGCCGTAGCTGCCGCGCAGGGTCGTGGCGGTGAACGTCAGTGCGTCGCCCTGGGCATCGCTTGCCTGAAGCCGGCCTTCCGCCACTTCGCTATTGCTGGCGGCATCGCTGCCCGTGACAAGCCCGGCCTCGCTGACGGTAGCCGCGGTGGCATTGGCCGTAGGCGAGCCGTCATTCACCACAAACTTGATGTTGGCCTGGCTGGTATCACCGTCGGCGTCCCTGATGGTGTAGCGCACCACCTCTTCATAACTGCCATTGGCGTCGGCGGTGTAGGTGTAACTGCCGTCGGCGTTCCAGCTGAGCTGACCACGCATCCCGCTGGTATCGACGGAGATGACCGTGGCCCCGTCCGCACCCTGGACGTCATTGGCCAGCATTCCATTGCCCGCTGTGGTGGTCAACGAGGTACCGGACTGCAGCGCAGCGGGGGTGTCATTGACGGCCTGAGGCACGTCATCGATGACATCGACGGTAATGGTGCCGGTGGCAGAATTGCCGTGGCTGTCGGTCACCGTATAGACAAAGCTCTCGGCGTCATCGACGGGGTTATCCGACGAGGTGACCGGTTTGGTCAGGGTGTAGGTGAAGGAACCATCGGCGCGGATGTCGATCTCGCCATAGTTGCCCGTGATGGTCTCCGCCTTGAAGGTCAAGTCGTCGCCTTGGGCATCGGTCGCCACCAATTGCCCTTTCACTTGCTCTGAATTGGTCGCCGACTGGGAACCCTCGTCAAGCCCGGCCTCGTTGACCTGCACGTTGGTCGGCTGGGTCGTCGGCGTACCGTTTTCGACATTGATGGTCAGGGTGGCCTGACTGGTATCACCGTCGGCGTCGGTAATGGTGTAGTTGACCACCTCGGTGTAGCTGGCGTTGTCCTTGGCCGTATAGTCAAAGCTGCCATCGGCGTTCCACGTCAGGGAACCCTGCAGGGAAGACTCATCGACGAAGGTCACGGTGGCGCCGTCGGCGCCCTGGGTGTCATTGGCCAGCAGACCAACATCGGCACCCTTGCTGATCACCTGCGAAGACTGCACGCCATCGAGCTGATCATTCACCGCCTCCGGCGCGTCATCGACCACCGAAACCTTGACGGTCGCCGTCGTACTATCCCCATCAGCCTGGCTCGCCACCACACTCACGCCCTCGATAGACAGTGAGTTCTTCAGCGTCGCTGCCACCTCATGGGGCAGACTGTCACTCAGCGTGGCCGTGACACTGACATCGCCACTGTTCTGAGCCGCCACCGAGGCCGGCGCCTGCAGGCTCAGGGTCAGCACCAGGTCGCCGCTGCCGGCGAGTCGAGCCTCTAGTTCACCCTCGTCGTTTGCGCTCCAGACCAAGGACTCACCAGCCGCCAGACCCTGGACGCTGATGCCGGTGACGCTGTCATCGGCACCGATATTGCCAAAGCCGAAGTTCACCAGGCTGTCGCTACCCGCGCTAAACGTCAGTACGCCACTGTCCTGATCCGCAGAGTCTCCGGTGTCGGCGTCCTGCAGCGTCAGATCCAGCGCCTCGGTAGTAGCATCATCGTCGCCTTCCTTGATGCTGACACTCGGGCCAGTGCCGTCGGTGATGGTGACGGTATGGCTATCGGTGGCGGTATCGCCATCGCTGTCTTCGGTGGTGATGGTGAAGTCGATCGACGGGCTGTTGGCCTGGTCGAGGTTGTCCTTGGCCTCGAAGGTCCAGTTGCCGTCGCCAGTGACGGTCAGAGTGCCTTCATCAAGATTGAAGGTCACGGTATCGGTAGCACCGTCGCCCAGCACCTTGTCGACGCCGCCGGCGGTCACGGTCACCGTGGCACCATCAGCACCGGCGTCGGTGGTCCAGGTGCCGTTGGCGCTCTGGCCTTCGACCACGGTCTCGGCGGTATCGGCAATCTCGAGGGTCGGCTGATCGTCAGCCACGCTGACCGAGACACTTGCCTCGGTGCTGGTGCCGTCGGTGTCGGTGCCGACCACGCTGATGCCACTAATGGTCAGGCTATCGGCGTCGACCGCGTGGGCCAGACTCTCGGCCAGGGTCACCGTCACGGTGACGACCTGCTGAGTACCGGCAGCGATCGGGTTGTTCGCGTCAACCGCCGGACTCAGGGTCAGAGTCAGGACGGCGTCGCCGTCGGCCTCTGTGCGCCCTTCCAGCTCACCGGCGTTGTTGGTGCTCCAGATCAGCTCGCCATCCAGGCCGGTGACGCTGATGTCGGCGGTGTCACCAAAGGCGATCGAGGTGATGGCGTCGCTGCCGGCGGTAAAGGTCAGGCTCGCCACGTCGGTGTCCGAGGCGGTGCCTTCGGTGTCGGCATCCTGCAGGGAAACGGACGCATTGCTGCTGGCCGGATCGCTGTCGGTGACCGAAACGCTCGGGCCGCTGCCGTCGGTGATGGTGACGGTGTGGCTGTCGGTGGCGGTGTCGCCGTCGCTGTCGACGGTGGCAATGGTGAAGCCGATCGACGGATTGCCAGCGCTGTTCTGTACCTGGTTGGCGTTGGCCTCAAAGGTCCAGGTACCGTCACGACCGACGGTCAGGGTGCCTTCGTCGGTGGTGAAGCTAACCGTTGCATCACTGGCATCACCCAGCGGCTTGGTCTCGCCTGCCACCGTTACACTGACGGTGGCGCCATCGGCGCCGGCGTCGGTGGTCCAGGTGCCATTGGCACTCTGACCTTCGACCACGGTCTCGGCGGTATCGGCGATCTCGAGGGTCGGCTGATCGTCGGCCACGTTGACCGAGACACCCGCCTCGGTGCTGGTGCCATCGGTGTCGGTGCCGACCACGCTGATGCCGGTGATCGACAGGCTATCGGCGTCGACCGCGTGGGCCAGGCTCTCGGCCAGGGTCGCGGTCACGGTGACGACCTGCTGAGTACCGGCAGCGATCGGGTTGTTCGCGTCAACCGCCGGACTCAGCGTCAGGGTCAGGACGGCGTCGCCGCCGGCCTCGGTGCGGCCTTCCAGCTCACCGGCGTCGTTGGTGCTCCAGCTCAGCTCGCCATCCAGGCCGTCGACCTGAATACCATCGATGTCACCAAAGACGATCGAGGTGATGGCGTCGCTGCCGGCGGTAAAGGTCAGGCTAGCTACATCGGTATCCGAGGCGGCGCCTTCGGTGTCGGCATCCTGCAAGGAAACGGACGCATTGCTGCTGGCCGGATCGCTGCCGGTGACCGAAACGCTCGGCCCGCTACCGTCGTCGGCTGGTGCCCGTACCACGGTATGCGCGTGGCATGCGTCGGTGGAGACCGGTATCGCCGTCGCTGCTATCGCCATCGGTGCGGTGGCGATGCGGTGAATCGAGTCATGATCGGACGGACTACCGGTGCCCGTGTTTGCTGCACGCTTCGGTTGTCGCGGTGTGATGGCGTCCCGTAAAGGTCGAACAGGTGTCGGGGTGCCCGGTCGCGGCGAATCGCGGGCTGTCTGCAAGTGACGGTCAGGTGTTGCGTGCTCAAAGTCAGAGTGCCTTCGTCAAGATCGAAGGTCACGGTATCGGTAGCACCGTCGCCCAGCACCTTGTCGACGCCACCGGCGCGGTTAACGGAGGGGGCATCGCACAACCACAATGGGCGTCGTGCGAGCGTCGGCGCCATCGCGGCCGCGCTCGTCGTGGGACGGTGGTCGCCATCGTGGCGTACCGTGCAGCGCCACCTGGTTGTCCAGGTCAGGCCTTCGGACAACCGAACCACAGTTTGGCACTCTCGCCTTCGACCACGGTCTCGGCGGTATCCTCATCTCGAGGGTCGGCTGATCCAATCTCGCCAACGCCCCCACGCTCCACACGTGTGACCCACGTGTCGCCGTTGTGCTGGTACCGTCGTGCGGTGCGGTTCGGTGTCGGTGCCGACCACGCTGATGCCGGTGATCGACAGGCTATCGGCGTCGACCGCGTGGGCCAGGCTCTCGGCCAGGGTCGCCGTCACGGTGACGACCTGCTCCTCGCCTGCGGCGATCGGGTTGTTCGCGTCAACCGCCGGACTCAGCGTCAGGGTCAGGACGGCGTCACCGCCGGCCTCGGTTCGGCCTTCCAGCTCACCGGCGTTGTTGGTGCTCCAGATCAGCTCGCCATTCAGGCCGTCGACCTGAATACCGTCGATGTCACCAAAGACGATCGAGGTGATGGTGTCGCTGCCGGCGGTAAAGGTCAGGCTCGCCACGTCGGTATCCGACGCAGCCCCTTCGGTCTCGGCGTCATCCAGCGCGAGGCTGGCCTGGGTCGAGGCCGGATCGCTGCCGGTGACCGAAACGCTCGGGCCGCTACCGTCGGTAATGGTGACGATGTGGCTGTCGGTGGCGGTGTCGCCATCGCTGTCGACGGTAGCGATGGTGAAGTCGATCGACGGGCTGTTGCCCTGGTCGAGGTTGTCCTTGGCCTCGAAGGTCCAAGAGCCGTCGCGACCGACGGTCAGGGTGCCTTCATCAAGATCGAAGGTCACGGTATCGGTAGCACCGTCGCCCAGCACCTTGTCGACGCCGCCGGCGGTCACGGTCACCGTGGCACCATCGGCGCCGGCGTCGGTGGTCCAGGTGCCGTTGGCACTCTGACCTTCGACCACGGTCTCGGCGGTATCGGCGATCTCGAGGCTCGGCTGATCATCGGCCACGCTGACCGAGACACTTGCCTCGGTGCTGGTGCCGTCGGTGTCGGTGCCGACCACACTGATGCCGGTGATCGACAGGCTATCGGCGTCGACCGCGTGGGCCAGGCTCTCGGCCAGGGTCGCGGTCACGGTGACGACCTGCTGAGCACCGGCAGCGATCGGGTTGTTCGCGTCAACCGCCGGGCTCAGGGCCAGGGTCAGGACAGCGTCACCGCCGGCCTCGGTACGGCCTTCCAGCTCACCGGCGTCGTTGGTGCTCCAGATCAGTTCGCCATCCAGGCCGGTGACGCTGATGTCGGCGGTGTCACCAAAGGCGATCGAGGTGATGGCGTCGCTGCCGGCGGTAAAGGTCAGGCTTGCCACGTCGGTGTCCGAGGCGGTGCCTTCGGTGTCGGCATCCTGCAGGGAAACGGACGTATTGCTGCTGGCCGGATCGCTGCCGGTGACCGAAACGCTCGGGCCGCTACCGTCCGTAATGGTGACGCTGTGACTGTCGGTGGCGGTGTCGCCATCGCTGTCAACGGTGGCAATGGTGAAATCGATCGACGGATTGCCGGTGCTGTTCTGTACCTGGTTGGCGTTGGCATCAAAGGTCCAGCTGCCGTCGCGACCGACGGTCAGGGTGCCTTCGGCGAGATCGAAGCTGACGAAATCGGTATCGCCATCGCCCAGCACCTTGTCGACGCCGCCGGCGGTCACGGTCACCGTGGCGCCATCGGCACCAGCGTCGGTGATCCAGGTGCCGTTGGCACTCTGACCTTCGACCACGGTCTCGGCGGTATCGGCGATCTCGAGGGTCGGCTGATCGTCAGCCACGCTCACACCCACGGTTGCCGTCGTGCTGGTACCGTCGGTGTCGGTGCCGACCACACTGATGCCGGTGATCGACAGGCTATCGGCGTCGACCGCGTGGGCCAGGCTCTCGGCCAGGGTCGCGGTCACGGTGACCACCTGACTTTCGCCCGCGGCCACAGGACCAGAAGAACTCAGGGTCAGGGTCAGGACGGCGTCGCCGTCGGCCTCGGTGCGCCCTTCCAGCTCACCGGCGTTGTTGGTGCTCCAGATCAGCTCGCCATTCAGGCCGTCGACCTGAATACCATCGATGTCACCAAAGACGATCGAGGTGATGGCGTCGCTGCCAGCGGTAAAGGTCAGGCTCGCCACGTCGGTATCCGAGGCCGCGCCTTCGGTCTCGGCATCATCCAGTGCCAGGCTGGCCTGGGTCGAGGCCGGATCGCTGCCGGTGACCGAAACGCTCGGGCCGCTACCGTCGGTAATGGTGACGGTGTGGCTGTCGGTGGCGGTGTCGCCATCGCTGTCGACGGTGGCAATGGTGAAGCCGATCGACGGAGTGCCGGTGCTGTCCTGCACCTGGTTGTCGTTGGCCTCGAAGGTCCAGCTGCCGTTACGACCGACGGTCAGGGTACCTTCGTCGGTGGTGAAGCTGACCGTTGCATCACTGGCATCACCCAGCGGCTTGGTCTCGCCTGCCACCGTCACACTGACGGTCGCCCCATCGGCACCGGCGTCGGTGGTCCAGGTGCCATTGGCACTCTCGCCTTCGACCACGGTCTCGGCGGTATCCTCGATCTCGAGGGTCGGCTGATCGTCGGCCACGCTGACCGAGACACCCGCCTCGGTACTGGTGCCGTCAGTGTCGGTGCCGACCACGCTGATGCCGGTGATCGACAGGCTATCGGCGTCGACCGCGTGGGCCAGACTCTCGGCCAAGGTCGCGGTCACGGTGACAACCTGCTCCTCGCCCGCGGCCACAGGACCAGAAGAGCTCAGGGTCAAGGTCAGGACAGCGTCACCGCCGGCCTCGGTGCGGCCTTCCAGTGCACCGGCATCGTTGACGCTCCAGATCAGCTCGCCATTTAGGCCGTCGACCTGAATACCATCGATGTCACCAAAGACGATCGAGGTGATGGCGTCGCTACCGGCGGTAAAGGTCAGGCTGGCCACGTCGCTGTCGGTCGCCGCGCCTTCGGTGTCGGCATCCTGCAGGGAAACGGACGCGTTGCTGCTGGCCGGATCGCTGTCAGTGACCGAAACACTCGGGCCGCTACCGTCGGTGATGGTGACGGTGTGGCTATCGGTGGCGGTGTCGCCATCGCTGTCTTCGGTGGCGATGGTGAAGCCGATCGACGGATTGCCAGCGCTGTTCTGTACCTGGTTGTCGTTGGCGTCAAAGGTCCAGGTACCGTCACGACCGACGGTCAGGGTGCCTTCGTCGGTGGTGAAGCTAACCGTTGCATCACTGGCATCCCCCAGCGGCTTGGTCTCACCTGCCACCGTCACACTGACGGTCGCCCCATCAGCTCCGGCGTCGGTGCTCCAGGTGCCATTGGCGCTCTCGCCCTCGACCACGGTCTCGGCGGTATCGGCGATCTCGAGGGTCGGCTGATCGTCAGCCACGCTGACCGAGACGCTTGCCTCGGTGCTGGTGCCGTCGGTGTCGGTGCCGACCACGCTGATGCCGGTGATCGACAGGCTATCGGCGTCGACCGCGTGGGCCAGACTCTCGGCCAGGGTCGCCGTCACGGTGACCACCTGGCTGTCGCCTGCGGCGATCGGGTTGTTCGCGTCAACCGCCGGGCTCAGGGTCAGGGTCAGGACGGCGTCGCCGTCTGCCTCTGTGCGCCCTTCCAGTGCACCGGCGTCGTTGACACTCCAGATCAGGTCGCCATTCAGGCCAGTGACGCTGATGTCGGCGGTGTCACCAAAATCGATCGAGGTGATGGCGTCGCTGCCGGCGGTAAAGGTCAGACTGGCCACGTCGGTATCCGAGGCGGTGCCTTCGGTCTCGGCGTCATCCAGTGCCAGGCTGGCCTGGGTCGATGCCGGATCGCTGTCGGTGACCGAAACGCTCGGGCCGCTACCGTCCGTAATGGTGACGGTATGGCTATCGGTGGCGGTGTCGCCATCGCTGTCTTCGGTGGCGATGGTGAAGCCGATCGACGGAGTGCCGGTGCTGTCCTGCACCTGGTTGGCGTTGGCTTCAAAGGTCCAGCTGCCGTCACGACCGACGGTCAGGGTGCCTTCATCAAGATCGAAGGTCACGGTATCGGTAGCACCGTCGCCCAACACCTTGTCGACGCCACCGGCGGTCACGGTCACCGTGGCGCCATCGGCACCGGCGTCGGTGGTCCAGGTGCCGTTGGCACTCTCGCCTTCGACCACGGTCTCAGCGGTATCCGCGATCTCGAGGGTCGGCTGATCGTCGGCCACGTTGACCGAGACACCCGCTTCGGTGCTGGTGCCGTCGGTGTCGGTGCCGACCACACTGATGCCGGTGATCGACAGGCTATCGGCGTCGACCGCGTGGGCCAGGCTCTCGGCCAGGGTCGCGGTCACGGTGACGACCTGCTGAGTACCGGCAGCGATCGGGTTGTTCGCGTCAACCGCCGGACTCAGCGTCAGGGTCAGGACGGCGTCGCCGTCGGCCTCTGTGCGCCCTTCCAGCTCACCGGCGTTGTTGGTGCTCCAGATCAGCTCGCCATCCAGGCCCTCGACCTGAATACCATCGATGTCGCCAAAGGCGATCGAGGTGATGGCGTCGCTGCCGGCGGTAAAGGTCAGGCTCGCCACGTCGGTGTCCGAGGCGGTGCCTTCGGTGTCGGCATCCTGCAGGGAAACGGACGCATTGCTGCTGGCCGGATCGCTGTCGGTGACCGAAACGCTCGGGCCGCTGCCGTCGGTGATGGTGACGGTGTGGCTGTCGGTGGCGGTGTCGCCGTCGCTGTCGACGGTGGCAATGGTGAAGCCGATCGACGGATTGCCAGCGCTGTTCTGTACCTGGTTGGCGTTGGCCTCAAAGATCCAGGTACCGTCACGACCGACGGTCAGAGTGCCTTCGTCGGTGGTGAAGCTGACCGTTGCATCACTGGCTTCGCCCAGCGGCTTGGTCTCGCCCGCCACCCTTACGCTGACGGTGGCGCCATCGGCACCGGCGTCGGTGCTCCAGGTGCCATTGGCGCTCTCGCCCTCGACCACGGTCTCGGCGGTATCGGCGATCTCGAGGGTTGGCTGATCATCGGCCACGCTGACCGAGACACTTGCCTCGGTGCTGGTGCCGTCGGTGTCGGTGCCGACCACACTGATGCCCGTGATCGACAGGCTATCGGCGTCGACCGCGTGGGCCAGGCTCTCGGCCAGGGTCGCGGTCACGGTGACGACCTGACTTTCGCCCGCGGCCACAGGACCAGAAGAACTCAGGGTCAGGGTCAGGACGGCGTCGCCGTCGGCCTCGGTGCGGCCTTCCAGCTCGCCGGCGTTGTTGGTGCTCCAGCTCAGCTCGCCATTTAGGCCGTCGACCTGAATACCATCGATGTCGCCAAAGACGATCGAGGTGATGGCGTCGCTGCCGGCGGTAAAGGTCAGGCTCGCCACGTCGGTATCCGACGCAGCCCCTTCGGTCTCGGCGTCATCCAGTGCCAGGCTGGCCTGGGTCGAGGCCGGATCGCTGCCGGTGACCGAAACACTCGGGCCGCTGCCGTCGGTAATGGTGACGCTGTGACTGTCGGTGGCGGTATCGCCATCGCTGTCGACGGTGGCAATGGTGAAGCCGATCGACGGATTGCCAGCGCTGTTCTGTACCTGGTTGGCGTTGGCGTCAAAGGTCCAGGTGCCGTCGCGACCGACGGTCAGGGTGCCTTCGTTGGTGGTAAAGCTGACCGTTGCATCACTGGCTTCGCCCAGCGGCTTGGTCTCGCCCGCCACCGTTACGCTGACGGTGGCGCCATCGGCACCGGCGTCGGTGCTCCAGGTACCGTTGGCGCTCTCGCCCTCGACCACGGTCTCGGCGGTATCGGCGATCTCGAGGGTTGGCTGATCATCGGCCACGCTGACCGAGACACTTGCCTCGGTGCTGGTGCCGTCGGTGTCGGTGCCGACCACACTGATGCCCGTGATCGACAGGCTATCGGCGTCGACCGCGTGGGCCAGGCTCTCGGCCAGGGTCGCGGTCACGGTGACGACCTGACTTTCGCCCGCGGCCACAGGACCAGAAGAACTCAGGGTCAGGGTCAGGACGGCGTCGCCGTCGGCCTCGGTGCGGCCTTCCAGCTCGCCGGCGTTGTTGGTGCTCCAGCTCAGCTCGCCATTTAGGCCGTCGACCTGAATACCATCGATGTCGCCAAAGACGATCGAGGTGATGGCGTCGCTGCCGGCGGTAAAGGTCAGGCTCGCCACGTCGGTATCCGACGCAGCCCCTTCGGTCTCGGCGTCATCCAGTGCCAGGCTGGCCTGGGTCGAGGCCGGATCGCTGCCGGTGACCGAAACACTCGGGCCGCTGCCGTCGGTAATGGTGACAGTGTGACTGTCGGTGGCGGTATCGCCATCGCTGTCGACGGTGGCAATGGTGAAGCCGATCGACGGATTGCCAGCGCTGTTCTGTACCTGGTTGGCGTTGGCCTCAAAGGTCCAGCTGCCGTCGCGACCGACGGTCAGGGTGCCTTCATCAAGATCGAAGGTCACGGTATCGGTAGCACCGTCGCCCAGCACCTTGTCGACGCCGCCGGCGGTCACGGCCACCGTGGCGCCATCGGCACCGGCGTCGGTGGTCCAGGTGCCGTTGGCACTCTGGCCTTCGACCACGGTCTCGGCGGTATCCGCGATCTCGAGGGTCGGCTGATCGTCGGCCACGCTGACCGAAACGCTCGCCTCGGTGCTGGTGCCGTCGGTGTCGGTGCCGACCACGCTGATGCCGGTGATCGACAGGCTATCGGCGTCGACCGCGTGGGCCAGGCTCTCGGCCAGGGTCGCGGTCACGGTGACGACCTGCTCCTCGCCCGCGGCCACAGGTCCAGAAGAGCTCAGGGTCAGAGTCAGGACGGCGTCGCCGTCTGTCTCAGTACGGCCTTCCAGCTCACCGGCGTTGTTGACGCTCCAGATCAGTTCGCCATCCAGGCCGGTGACACTGATGACGGCGGAGTCACCAAAACCGATCGAGGTGATGGCGTCGCTGCCGGCGGTAAAGGTCAGGCTGGCTACATCGGTGTCCGACGCCGCGCCTTCGGTCTCGGCGTCATCCAGTGCCAGGCTGGCCTGGGTCGAGGCCGGATCGCTGCCGGTGACCGAAACACTCGGGCCGGTGCCGTCGGTGATGGTGACGGTGTGGCTGTCGGTGGCGGTGTCGCCATCGCTGTCTTCGGTGGCGATGGTGAAGCCGATCGACGGAGTGCCAGCGCTGTTCTGTACCTGGTTGTCGTTGGCCTCAAAGGTCCAGGTACCGTCACGACCGACGGTCAGAGTGCCTTCGTCGGTGGTAAAGCTGACCGTTGCATCACTGGCTTCGCCCAGCGGCTTGGTCTCGCCCGCCACCGTTACGCTGACGGTGGCGCCATCGGCACCGGCGTCGGTGGTCCAGGTGCCGTTGGTACTCTGGCCCTCGACCACGGTCTCGGCGGTATCGGCGATCTCGAGGGTCGGCTGATCGTCAGCCACGCTCACACCCACGGTTGCCGTCGTGCTGGTACCGTCGGTGTCGGTGCCGACCACACTGATACCGGTGATCGACAGGCTATCGACGTCGACCGCGTGGGCCAGACTCTCGGCCAGGGTCGCAGTGACGGTGACCACCTGGCTGTCACCAGCGGCAATCGGGTTATTCGCGTCAACCGCCGGACTCAGCGTCAGGGTCAGGACGGCGTCACCGCCGGCCTCGGTGCGGCCTTCCAGCTCGCCGGCGTCGTTGGTGCTCCAGATCAGCTCGCCATTCAGGCCGTCGACACTGATGTCGGCGGTGTCACCAAAACCGATCGAGGTGATGGCGTCGCTACCGGCGGTAAAGGTCAGGCTGGCTACATCGCTGTCGGACGCAGCACCTTCGGTCTCGGCATCATCCAGCGCAAGGCTGGCCTGGGTCGAGGCCGGATCGCTGTCGGTGACCGAAACGCTCGGACCGCTACCGTCGGTAATGGTGACGGTGTGGCTATCGGTGGCGGTGTCGCCATCGCTGTCTTCGGTGGCGATAGTGAAGTCGATCGACGGATTGCCGGTGCTGTTCTGTACCTGGTTGTCGTTGGCCTCGAAGGTCCAAGAGCCGTCGCGACCGACGGTCAGGGTGCCTTCGTCGGTGGTGAAGCTGACCGTTGCATCACTGGCGTCGCCCAGCGGCTTGGTCTCACCCGCCACCGTTACGCTGACGGTCGCCCCATCAGCACCGGCGTCGGTGGTCCAGGTGCCATCTACACTCTGGCCTTCGACCACGCTGGCCGGCACTTCGACGAACTCGATGGTCGGGCCGTCATCAGCGATCGCGATGCTGAGGCTGCCGTTGGCCGCACTGCCGTCATCGTCGGTGACCACCAGGGCCACCGTCTCGGTGAAGCCGGCATCCGTGGCGTCAGCCTGGCTGTCGTTGTCGACGCGGGTGTCCAGGGTGTAGCTGTAGCTCACGGTGCCGCCGGCGGCCGGGTTGGCACTATCCGACGGTGTAAAGCCAGTCAGGCTAAGGCTGCCGTATTCGGTATCGACCACCACCGGGCTATCGGCGGTCAGGCCCTGCAGATCACCCAGGCTCAGCGTCTGGGTGCCCACCTGCACGCTGGCCACGCCATCAACGCTGGCGAACGTGAAGTTGCCAGGCTGGGTCAGTGCGCTGCTGTCGGCATCGCTGCCACCAGCAAGATTCGCTTCGCTGACCGATACATCACTGCCTTCGCTCGCCAGGCCCGAGAGGCTGACACCGTCGTCGGTGCCGGTCACGGTGATGGTCAGCGTCGCCGGTGAGGTGTCCCCATCAGCGTCGGTCAGGGTGTAAGCAAAGGTCTCGGTCAGGGTTTCCTTGCCGCTGAGTGCCTGCACCCGCGGATCGTCGTTGTCGAGCTGGTAGGTGTAGCTGCCGTCGCTGTTGAGCGTCAGCGTGCCGTAATTGCCGGCGCCCGTCGGGGTGTCCAGTGCCACGCTGGCCGGATCGGCATCGGTGGTGTCGGCGCCGGTGGTATCGTTGGACAGCACATTGCCGGAAACAGAAGCGGTCTCCTCGGCAATAGTGTCGCTGTCGTCACGAGCCTTCGGCACATCGTCGTTGACGTCGATGGTCAGACTGGTCGAAGCCTCGTCGCCATCGCTGTCGGTGACGACGATGGCGAACAGATCCGCCAGATCGTCGCTGGCGGAGCCCTGGCTGGTGTGGTCCTGGGTGCTGCCATCCAGGGTGTAGCTCCAGCTGTACTCACCGTCAGACACGCTGACACTCAGGGTGCCGTAGTCGCCTTCGACCGTGCCGCCGCCCGTCACGTTCTGGCCGTTGATCACCAACGAGGCCAGGCTGTCGCCGCCGGTGGCGATCGGCAGACTACCGCCGGTGGACTGGCTGCCGTCGCCTGCCGCGCTACCGCCCGGCAATCCGGCTTCGCTAACGCTGAACTGACCGCCCTCGGACTCGGGGAATTCGTCCGGCACACTGACGGTGGGCGTGGAGTCCGCCGCCACCGTCACGGTGAACACCGCGTCGCTGGTGTCGCCATCGGCGTCGCGGATGGTGTAGTCGATGACCGCATCGCCCTCGAAGCCTGCCGCCGGGGTGAAGGTCACCTCACCGGTGCCGCTGTCGAAGGATACGCTGCCCTGGCTCGGATTGCGCAGGGTGGCGTCGCTGACACTGGCACCGTCCACGCCCTGGGTGTCGTTCGCCAGCACGTTGTAGGTGACGGGGGTGTCTTCGCCAGTGTTGGTGGCGTCGTCCACGGCCACAGGCACATCGTCGTTGACATCGATGGTCAGACTGGTCGAAGCCTCGTCGCCATCGCTGTCGGTGACGACGATGGCGAACAGATCCGCCAGATCGTCGCTGTCGGTGCCCTGGCTGGTGTGATCCTGGGTGCTGCCGTCCAGGGTATAGCTCCAGCTGTACTCCCCGTCAGAGACACTGACGCTCAGGGTGCCGTAGTCGCCTTCGACCGTGCCGCCGCCCGTCACGTTCTGGCCGTTGATCACCAGCGAGGCCAGGCTGTCGCCGCCGGTGGTGATCGGCAGACTGCCGCCGGTGCTCTGGCTGCCGTCGCCCGCCGCGCTACCGCCAGGCAGTCCGGCTTCGCTGACGCTGAACTGACCGCCCTCGGACTCGGGGGAATCGTCCGGCACGCTGACGGTGGGCGTGGAGTCCGCCGCCACCGTCACGGTGAATACCGCGTCGCTGGTGTCACCATCGGCATCGGTGATGGTGTAGTCGATGACCGCATCGCCCTCGAAGCCTGCCGCCGGGGTGAAGGTCACCTCACCGGTGTCGCTGTCGAAGGACACACTGCCCTGGCTCGGATCACGCAGGGTGGCGTCGCTGACACTGGCACCGTCCACGCCCTGGGTGTCGTTCGCCAGTACGTTGTAGGTGACGGGGGTGTCTTCGCCGGTGTTGGCGGCGTCGTCCACGGCCACAGGCACATCGTCGTTGACGTCGATGGTCAGACGGGTCGAAGCCTCGTCGCCATCGCTGTCGGTGACGACGATAGCGAACTGATCCGCCAGATCGTCGCTGCCGGTGCCCTGGCTGGTGTGGTCCTGGGTGCTGCCATCCAGGGTGTAGCTCCAGCTGTACTCGCCGTCAGAGACACTGACACTCAGGGTGCCGTAGTCGCCTTCGACCGTGCCGCCGCCCGTCACGTTCTGGCCGTTGATCACCAGCGAGGCCAGGCTGTCGCCGCCGGTGGTAATCGGCAGACTACCGCCGGTGGACTGGCTGCCGTCGCCTGCCGCGCTACCGCCCGGCAATCCGGCTTCGCTGACGCTGAACTGACCACCTTCGGCATCGGGGGATTCGTCCGGCACGCTGACGGTGGGCGTGGAGTCCGCCGCCACCGTGACGGTGAACACCGCGTCGCTGGTGTCGCCATCGGCATCGGTGATGGTGTAGTCGATGACCGCGTCGCCCTCGAAGCCGTCCGACGGGGTAAAGGTCACCTCACCGGTGTTGCTGTCGAAGCTCACACTGCCCTGGCTCGGATCACGCAGGGTGGCGTCGGTGACACTGGCACCGTCCGCACCCTGGACATCGCTGGTGCCGTCGGTATTGACCAGCACGTTGTAGGTGACCGCCGTGTCCTCGCCGGTCGTGGTGGCATCATCCACCGCCTCGGGCGCATCGTCGAGAATCGCGATATCCAGAGTGCCACTGGTGGTACTGCCATCGCTGTCGACAGCACTAATCTCGATGCTGTCGACCACGCCATCGTCGGTTGCACCATCGACGCTATCGTTGTCGACGTTGTCGGTCAGATCGTAGGTGTAGGCAACGCTACCACCGGTGTCATCGCCGCTATAGCTTGTCAGCGTCAGGCTGCCCAGGGGCGTCTCGATGGTCAGCGGATTGCCGGACAGGCCATTGAGTCGATCCAAGCTGATCGGACCACTGCCGCCAACGGTAATGAACGACAGGCCATCGGGAGCGGATACACCAAAACTGCCACTCGCTGATGTCGCGGCGGTGCCTGATGCACTACCGCCAGGAAGTCCTGCCTCACTGACGGTCTGTTCGGCAGAGGAAAAGCCGATATCGGCGCTGCCTGCTGCTCCCGCAGGCCCATCGAGCCCCGTCAGGGTGACGGACTCGTCCTCATCGGCCGCGGTCCCGCCATCCTGCTCCTGAACGTCGTAGGCCTCGCGCTGATAGCCGTACTCGAACGACAGCGGCGACACTTCCTCGACGATACGCAAAAGACGCACGAAATCGTGCCCGCCCTCGGCGCCGGCGCCCCCCGCAGCGCCAGCGGCAGGAGCTTCCAACGCCTCGAGCAGATCTCCTTCGCCCTCTTCGAGCAGCGCCAGGACCCTGGCGACCTCGGCGTCTTCTATCACCTCGTCATCGGCCGACCCTTGCTCGTTGATCGCCTCGCTAATCGCCACCTCGACCTCGCCGCCGAGCTGCGCCAGGCGGGTGCCATCGGGTTGCACGAGGTTCACTCGAGCGCCGGTTTCGGTGATCACCACCTCGCCCTCAGTCAGGCGGTCGCCCTCGGCCAGGGGCCTCAGATTGCCTTCCGCATCTCTGGCCCAGGCTTGGCCGGTAACTTGTACGACGATGGCGATGATCATAGGGGGGCGTCTCTCTTTTTTTGGATGACAGACCTAGGCCTTGTGAACAAAGGGATGACAAACCTAGTCCGGCAGCAACAAAACTGTGCTTATGCGCACATTACATGCATGGGGTATAGGTCAATACTGTACTAGAGGACAATGACCTACCTCTAATCCAATGGCCTAACTTTCCCATGCCTCTTCGCTACCCCTTTGGTGCTTCACGTCAGTCCTTGTCGAGCCCTCCTCCAATACAGAGCCGCCTCCCCTGGCATTCCCCTGGCCCGCACCTCGGCGCTGGCCAGGCGCCAGATACGAAAACGGCGCGCCCTTTTGGGGCGCGCCGTTTTCGTGGTCAAGAAACCCTGAGCCATATCATCAGGGCTAGCTAAAGCAGATTACCGTCCAGAACATCTCATACGAGTATGAGGACGGCGTACCAGGCCGCGGCTCGAGGGCGCCACGTCAGGTCATCGCATCAGGTCATCGCATCAGGTCTGTCAGTCCTGGCGCATCTTCCAGCCCAGGGTTTCACCGGCACGCAGCGGCACCAGCGTCTTGCCTTCGCCAAACGGCAGTTCTGCCGGTACCTGCCACTCGACCTTGTCCAGGGTGATCGAGTCGCTGTTGCGCGGCAGGCCATAGAAGTCGGGACCGTGGTGACTGGCGAACCCTTCCAGCCGATCCAGCGCGCCGGCCTGTTCAAAGGCGGTGGCGTACAGCTCGATGGCCGTCAGCGCGGTATAGGCGCCGGCACAGCCACAGTCACTTTCCTTGTCGTGACGGGCATGGGGCGCGCTGTCGGTGCCGAGGAAGAAGCTCTTGTCGCCCGAGGTCGCCGCCTCGATCAGCGCCTCCCGATGACGCTCGCGCTTGAGGATCGGCAGGCAGTAGTAGTGCGGGCGAATCCCGCCCACCAGCATGTGGTTGCGGTTGTAGAGCAGGTGATGAGCGGTGATGGTCGCGCCGATATTCGACGGCGACTCGGCCACGAAGCGCGCCGCGTCGGCGGTGGTAATATGCTCAAACACCACCTTGAGGTCAGGATGACGGGACAGCAGCGGCTTCATGACCCGCTCGATGAACACCGCCTCGCGATCGAAGATGTCGATCTCGTGATCGGTCACCTCGCCATGCACCAGCAACGGCATCCCCAGCCGCGCCATGGTGGCTACCGCTTCCTCGCAGTGACGCAGATCGGTCACGCCTGAGTCGGAATTGGTGGTGGCCCCGGCCGGATACAGCTTGACCGCCTGCACCTTGCCGCTGCCCCAGGCCGTCTCGATGTCTTCCGAAGTGGTGCGATCGGTAAGATAGAGGGTCATCAGCGGTTCGAACTGGCTTTCCGCAGGCAAGGCAGCCAAGATGCGTTGGCGGTAGTCCAGTGCCTGGTCCAGATTGGTCACCGGCGGCTTGAGGTTCGGCATGATGATCGCACGGCCCATCTGGCGGGCGGTATCGGCCACCACGGAGGCCAGAGCGACGCCGTCTCGCAGGTGAAGGTGCCAGTCGTCGGGCCGGGTCAAGGTAATCGCAGTCACTTGTTATCCTGTCGTCGAGTGATCCATGGTCGGGCGCAGTATACCGTAAAGGGCAACGTTTCATGGCCCAAACGGGGTGAGATTTCGCGTATCATTCGAGGGACATGCGCCCGGATCTGATCCGCACCGTCGAGGAGTCGCGGCACGTTACCATCGATGTCCGGGGCGATACGTTGTCAAGGCGCCGACGAGTCCCAGGGCCTCTGGCCGCGCGCAGACTTATTACAGAAACATCCTAGCGAGAGTTACATGCCCAAGGTTCGTCACTACGCCGACCTCGTCGCCACCCTGGCAGGCCTGATGTGGCTGATGCTTTACTGGTCGATCAGCGTGTCGCTGCATATCGGCAGCGCCGAGCCGGCCCTAGCCGCCCTGCTGCTGCTCGGCAGCATGATCCTGGTGAGCTTCGTTCACCGCCCGGTGCGGGTGATGCTGGGCCGCTACCACGTCCGCAAGCGGCGCACGGAGATGTGGATGCACATCCTGGCGCTGCCGCTGAACCTGGCATTTCTGCTGGCCATCGGCATCGACCATCTGATTACACCGATGAGCGGCGCCCAGAAGATGCTGCTGTTCAATGTACTGGCGACGGCCAGCTGGCTGGTGTTCCTGGTGACGCTGCTGATCAAGCTGCTGGCACGCGCCCTGGCCGATCGCCGCGGGTCATCCGGCGCCGAGCCCGCTCTTTCGACCAATAGCTCGACCGATACTTCAAACAACAGTAACTCAGCCTCCGGCCTTCACCGTCGTGACGCCGACGAGGCCTGATAAAGGCCTCAGATCATGACGGGGCCGATGTCTGGTCACCGACTGGCCCCAGCCTGACCAGCCCCGCCGCCGCCGACAACGGCGCTTGCACGCCGCTTCCCCATCTCTTTCGCCCTCGCTGACTGCCACGCCAGACCGCCCCTTGCAGAGGCGGCATGGCCCCGGACTACCAGCATGGGACGGCGCTAACGCACTTCCGGCATGGGCCGGCGCCAGCGCGGGATCAGAAGCGGTCCACCCTGAACGGCGCCATGTCGATGTCCGGCTGCTCGCCATCGATGACCTGCGCCAGCAGCTTGCCGGTCACCGGGCCCAGGGTGAAGCCCTGATGACCGTGGCCACAGGCCAGCCACAAGCCTGGCTGCCCGGGTACGCCACCGATCACCGGCTTCATGTCCGGGGTACAGGGTCTGGCGCCTTTCCATGGCGTGGGCTCGAGACGCTGCCCCAGCGGAAACAGCTTGCGCGCCTGCTGCTCCGCTGCCTCCAGCTGTTCCAGGTGGGCCGGCGCATCAAGGCGCTCGAGCTCGGCCCCCGTGGTCAGGCGAATCCCGCTGCTCATGGGCGCCAGCAGATAGCCTACCTCGGCGTCCATCACCCAGTGGGTCAGCCTGGCGTCATCCGACTGACCATAGTGCATGTGGTAGCCACGCTTGACGAACAGCGGGATCGACAGACCCAGGGCCTTCATCCAGTCCTGTGACCAGGGGCCCAACGCCATCACCAGCCCATCTGCCTCCAGGGTGTCGCCCGAAGTGTCGATGCGCCAGGTATCGCCCTGCCGGCGCACATCGGTGACGTCCGCCTGGATGATCTCACCGCCATCATCGGAAAATGACTTGGCGTAGGCGGCCACCAGATCACCCGGATTTGCCACCGTCCAGGGATCGAGCCAGTGGATCGCCCCGGCAAGTCCGGGCTCCAGATCCGGCTCAAGGCGCGCCAGCGCCTCGCTGTCGAGGTAGTCGAAGCGGATGCCGAAGCGCTTGGCATCCAACTCGGCCTGGGCCGCTCGCTCGCCCAGCGCCTTGCTGCTCCGATAGACCTCGAGCCAGCCTTGGCGACGTACCAGCGCGTCGGCACCGGAAGCCTCGATCATCGCCGAGTGGGCCTCCAGGCAGCCGCCTATCAGCGAGGCGTACTCCGGTACGATCTGTTCGTAACGGGCGGGCGCCGAGTTCTGCCAGTACTTGAGCAGCGTCCCGGCGCTTGCGAACATCGCGCCCGGCCGATACCGAATGTCGATCTGACGATTGGGTACCACCCGCAACAAGGTCGCCAGATCGCGCGGGAAGGCATAGGGACGCACCGCCTCGCGCTGGATGATGCCGGCGTTGCCGTAGGAGGTCTCACGACCGGGCTCACGGCGGTCGACAAGTGTGACCTGGTAGCCACGGCGCCTCAGATGCCACGCCACCGACACACCGACCATGCCGGCTCCCACTACCACCATCTTGCGCGACATCATTTCCTCCTTGTCCTATAACGCCTGCTAATGTCTGATGACAAGTGATTACCTGGACACGCCGCCCGTCGCCAGCAAAACCATGGCGGCCACGGCGTCATATGCAGAAAAACTTATTGTAACGTCAAGACTTTCGCTACACACCCTCGGCGCGATTCTGTTCGACGATGCGGGTGCGCACGAAGTCCGAGTGGCTGACGTGCAACAACTCCGCCAGGGCGCGAATACGGTGTTCCTCCAGGGCATCCTTCTCGCCGTCGGCAAACGCCAGCGCCCACATCTGCTGTACCAGCGCTACCCGGTCCTGATAGCCGGTGCGGTCACGCAACTCACGCACGAAGCGGTGATGATCCACCGCACCCTCGGCCTCTTCCCGAGCCAGTGTCATCAGCTCGTCCAGCGCTTCGTCCTCGAGTTCGAACTGTTCCTTGAGCTGGCTGCGCATCAGCTGGATCTCGCTGTCATCCAGGCGGTAGTCCGCACGAATCACCTCGCACAGCAGCACCGCCGTGGCCAGTGACAGGTCCACCCTGGACGACGCATCCTCTTGCTGCGCCACATCATTGATCCAACGCTTCAGGGACGCCATCATCGTCATCGTGTTTTCCTCGTTGTTGCGCCTTCCAGGAGGCTCATGAACCGCGCGTGACGGCGCCCCCTGCTTCGCCCTCGACATTCATGGGCTCATTCGGAATACCACCATGCCTCATCCGCTGCTGATCGTCTCCCTCGCCGCTCTGATCGGCGCCGTCATCGCCGGCGTCGGCGCGTACAAGGTCCGCGACGTCAACCGCTGGCCGACTACCGAGGCCACCGTGACCCACGCCGAGGTCCGGCTGGCGGAAGCCCAGCGCCACCAGCGCGAGCGAGACGATCAGCAAAGGCGTTACCTGGCATTGCTGCGCTTCGAAGCCACCATCGACGGTCGGCGTATTCAATCCGACAACGCGGGCTTCGATGGCGTTCCCTCCTTCACCCGACAGGAAGACGCCGATGCCTACATCGCCGACTATCCCGTAGGCAGCGTCGTGCGTGTGCGCTACTCACCGCGCAAGCCTGAGCTGATGCATCTGGGCAACGCCTCGCTGCCCTGGGGCCGCATCGGCCTGGCGGGTTTCCTGCTGGTGGCAAGCCTCGGCGCCTTTGCCCTGTTCTCGTTCAAGACCTGAATCACGCCTCACGCCCACTCGCTGTCGCCAGCCCCCGTACAACCTGGCGTTGAAACATGGATGTGTAATGCAGACTACAATCGTCCCGACAGCCTGATATCGCCCCCTCCTGGATTGATGGAAGCCACGATGACGTCCGCAGATTCATGCTCTACACCGAAGGGCGAGGCCCGCCGCCAGCGGCTGCTGGCTGCCGCCCGAGAGGTATTCCTGGACAAGGGCTACGCCGGCGCCAGCGTCAATGACATCGTCGCCCGCGCGGGCGGCTCGCTAAGCACCCTCTACAAGCTGTTCGGCAACAAGGAGGGGCTATTCACCGCGGCCCTGGAAGCCCAGGCGTCCAGTGTCTGGTGTCGACTGGGACAGGCCGGCGAGCGTCCGCCGCAAGAGGTGCTGGAGGAGCTTGCCCGAGACCTGATCGACCTGGCGCTGCCAAACGCCAACATCCGACTGATTCGTGGGATCGCCGCCGAGGCCGAGCGTGCCCCGGAGCTGGGAGCACTGTTTCTCGATCACGGCCCGGATCGTACCCGACGTGAACTGGCCGACTACCTGCGCGACCAGCATGCCCGCGGCAAGCTGGTGGTAAAGGACCCGCGCACCTCGGCCGGCTTGTTTACCGGCATGGTGCTCGGGGAATGGATGCTCGATTCGCTGGTC
Organism: Halomonas sp. EF61; assembly: GCF_040147045.1. NCBI lineage: Bacteria > Pseudomonadati > Pseudomonadota > Gammaproteobacteria > Oceanospirillales > Halomonadaceae > Halomonas > Halomonas sp. EF61. Next base: position 961,438 of record NZ_JAMSHM010000003.1, read on the forward strand.
GGGCGCCCACCCTCGCTGACGCTGGAGGCGAGAGACCACCGTGCACGCTACGCGACCGAGCTTTTTCTGGCGGGGCATGCACCGACTTGAAGATAGGGCTGACTCCTCGCCCCACCCCGCTTCGGGCACCTCTTCTAGCGGGCTCGCCACATGAAAACCTGCTTAGATGTCAGGCCCGTAGTCACCCTCCTTGAAAATGCGCCACTCCTCGGCGCGACGCCGCTCCAGTCCTGGCATCACCTCGCCGCCAGCGTACTTCCAGGCTAGCCACGCCTGTTCAAGCGTCGCGTAGGGGGTCACGGTACGCGAATCACACAGCATGGCCACCAGTGAAGAGCTCGAAAATGCCGCCAGTCCGATATTGAAGGCCAGCAACACCAGGGCATCGAACTGGTGCTGACGAAGACCTCGCGCGCCCACCCTGGGACGACAGGCCTCGAGGCGATCGAGCACCCCAAGCTCCACGTGCTGCAGGTCCTGGCGCAACAGTGACTCCGCCCAGTTCCTGTCGATGCCGTTGGCAAACCGCGGCCACTGCTGTCGAATGATCAGATGGCCCACACCGATCGTCGCCCCCTTCTGCCAGTGGTGGATGGGCGCTCCACTCAGGTCGAGATAGGGCATCAGCCGGCAGCCCTCGGCGTTGATCAACCATCGCCGCCCTCTCGGGCTCAGGCGACCGGGCGGAGGCCTGACCTCCGCGTCGATCGCATCGTATAGCGAAACCGGTCTCGGCCCTGTACGCCTTGTCCCGCTGGCTGCGGAATTCTCCTCGGGGTCATCCTTGCTGCTTACTTGTGTTGCCATGCCACCCTCCCTGCCAATTGACGCGGGCTCTGCATGAAAGGTCGACATTCCTGAGACCGCGCGTGCAGCACCCGCCGCTCCACTCCATGGAGCAACGCCTTCAGATTGGCAGCCTGCTGACGGCAAAACCCCGACTCAGGACAACAGAAACCGAGTCGTTCGGCGGTCACAGACGAAAGTGCTCGACCCAGTCAACCTTGGCGGGTCGAGCTTGAGGCGAGAAATTTGGCGGGCTGGACTTGCGGGCGGGTCTTGCAGACAGGCCTGCGGGTCAGGCTTTCGCGATGAGCGTGCAGGCCGGGCTTGCACGGCGATCGTGAAGGCCCGGCCAGGGCTGGCCGGACCACGGGTATCACTGCGAACAGGTATCGGAAGCGACCTGGCCCTCGGCCCAGCGCCCCCAGCGATACAGAAACAGCGCGTAGGCCTTGAGGGTGTGCTGGATAGAGGCAATCTCGACCCGCTCATCGATGCCATGGATGCGTTCGGCCACGGGCCCGTAGCAGGTCCCGGCGATGCCCTGTCGATTGAGCGCGCGCAGATCCGTGGTGCAGGTCAACGCCACCGAGGGCAGATCCTCACCGGTCAGGGCACGATGGCAATCGGCCAGCAGGGCGACTCCGGGGCTGTCGGTGTCGACGTGGTGGCCCTCGGAGCGAAAACCGTGAAACTCGACGTCCAGCCCGGAGATGCCCGGGCCCAGCGAGGCGCTAGCCGCCTCGACGCAGCGCCGCACCTTTTCCATGATGTCTTCCACCCGGACTTCGGGCGCGAAGCCGATGCGCCCCTCCAGTGTCGCCCGGGACGGCACGCTGGACGCCCAGTTGCCCCCTTCGATCTTGCCGATGTTCAGGTTGAACGGGTGCTCGATCTCGTCATAGGGCGGCTCGCGCCCGGCGTTCAGTTCCGCCTCCAGTGCCTTGAGCGGCGCCACCACCGACTGGATCGCCTCGATGGCGTTGGCACCGGCGGCGGTATCCAGCACGTGGGCCGGCACCCCGTCCAGCGACACCTTGAACCACAGGGTGCCGATCTGGGCCGTGGTCAGGGTCGCCCCGAAAGGCTCGGGAATCAGCGCAAAGTCGCCGCGGCCATCTCGGGCCAGGCAGGCCAGCGCACCATGGCCGGTGCATTCTTCCTCGATCACCGTCTGCAGCGTCAGCGGAAAATCGATCTCGAGCCCTGCCCGCTTCATCGCCGCCACCGCCGTCACCATGGCGGCGATACCGGCCTTCATGTCACCGGCGCCGCGCCCGTAAAGCCAGCCATCCTCCTGCCAGGCTTCCCAGGGGGGACGAGACCACATCGACAGCGGCTCCGCCGGCACCACGTCCAGGTGGCCGTTGAAGATCAGGTGCGGCCTGGACGAGGTGCCGTTGATCACCGAGATCAGGTTGTGTCGGTCGACGCCCCTGGCCACCGGTGCCTGCTCGGCATCTGCGCCTTTCTCGGGCAGTGGTACACGCTCGACAGGCAGCCCCATGTCCAGAAGATGGCTTTCCATCACCTCAAGTACCCCGGCCTCCGCCCCCAGTACGCTGTACTCGCGCACCAGAGCGCTGGTCAGGGCAAGGGTCTCCGGCATCAAGTCGTCGCAGGCATCGAGCAGCCGCCGTTCGTTGGCGTCCAGGGCATCGGTGGATAGTTGTGGTGTCGTCATTGACGGCAAATTCCGCATGTTAAATGTGTTTTACGCTTACTAGTTATGCACCTTCGAGCACCTGCAACACAAGCCCACCGCACCCGATACAGGCTCTAGCCACCACCCTGGGCCCACCGTTCGACCAGGACTTCCGTCGCTATTCGAATCGCTATTTGAATCGGTATTTGAGTCACTGCTGGAGTCGCTAGTTCGACCACGACGTCACTCCCGACGCCGCCCACTCGTTCAGCCACGCGCCACCCCGGCGTGATCGGCCAACCGCTCGATCACCGAGTCCCTGGCCACGCCAATATGGTAGTCCACCTCGTCCCGGCAGCGCTGAGGATCACCGCTCTTCAGTGCCTCCAGCAGCCGCCAGTGGGAGGCGGCGATGCTTTCGGGGGTCTCGTGGGTACGGGTGATCAGGGTGATGCACAGCCGCAGCTCGAAGCTCAGGTCGTCGAAGGCACGTGCCAACCGGGCGTTGTCGGCCAGCTCGAACACCAGCCGATGAAAGGCCAGGTCCTCCTCGATCTTGAGCCCCTCGTCGTCACCGGCGGCGACCTCGCACAGACGACTGATCTGCCGATGCAGACGCTGCTCGGTATCCGCGTCGAAGCGCGTCATCACTCGCTCGAAGGCGTGGCGTTCCAGACCGATGCGCAGATCGAAGACGTCGCTCAGCTCGGCCACATCCAGGGTACGCACGAAGAACCCGCGCCGCGGTCGCGATACCAGCAGGCCACGGCTCTCCATCAGCCTGGCGGCCTCGCGTACCGGGGCCCGGCTGATGCCGAGCTCCGCCGCCAGTCCGGCCTCCGACAACCGCTCGCCCGGTGCGAAGCGCGAGGCCAGGATCGCCTCGGTCAAGTAGTCGACCACCTGGTCCACCAGGTTGCGCTGAACCACGAAGGGCGCGGCTGAGGGGTCCCGAGGATTGGCCATGCTCGACTCCCGTAGTTGGCCTGAAGGGTCATACCCCAGTATGACCGCATCCAGCGTCGAACAACAGTCGATTGCCGACTGTCGACAGTTTGTGCCGAGGCTGCTAGGTTCTAAAGGGCTTACGGAAATCCCCAACAACAACAGTCCCGGAGCTGGCCTCAGCGACGCGGAAGCCCAGCAACAGCGCACTGGCGGCGCTTTCTGCCCCTGGCTTCACGCACCTCTGGCAACACCTCCGGGCCACCAAGGTGCCCTGATATGACCTCGAACTCCCGCCACCCCCGCGTCGCCTTTCTGCCATCTTGCTCGCCGCTGTCCCCCTCGCCCCGGGCAAGCTCGACTCAGGCACGCGCCTCTCGCTTCAACGCCTCCCTGCTGACGCTGGGGCTCGCCGCCCTGCTGCCGCTGGCGGCCACCCCGGCGCTGGCCCAGGACGACAGCCAGGACGCCCAGCAAGAGGCCACCCAGGAACCCCAGCGTGGCGGTGTCATCGATACCATCATCCAGCCGGAGCCGCCGGGCCTGGTGCTGGGCATGATCCAGAACGCCCCCACCCGCACGGTGGCCGGCAACATCTACGAGGGCCTGCTGCGCTACTCCACCGACATGGAGCCGATGCCGCAACTGGCCAAGAGCTGGGAGATCAGCGAAGACGGCCTGACCTACACCTTCCACCTTCAGGAAAACGCCAAGTGGCATGACGGCGAGGCCTTCACCGCCGAAGACGTGGTGTTCTCCGCCGACGTATTCCACCGCGACTTGAATCCCAGCGCCCGTGCGGTGCTCGAGCACGTCGAGAGCATCGAGGCGACCGACGACCACACCGTGGTATTCACCCTGAAGAAGCCCTTCGGCCCCTTCCTGATCTCGTTCGAGGCCGGCACCTTCACCATGGTGCCCGAGCACATCTACGCCGGCACCGACTTCCGCAACAACGAGGCCAACAACCATCCCATCGGCACCGGCCCGTTCCAGTTCGACAGCTGGGACCGCGGCACCGTCATCAAGCTGACCCGCTTCGATGACTACTACGAGGAAGGCCTGCCCTACCTCGATGGCATCAACTGGCACGTCATCCCGGACGGCGCCTCCCGCGCGGTGGCCTACGAGAACGGTACCGTCGACGTGCTGCCCTACGGCACCGTGGAGAACTTCGACGTTCCCCGGCTGACCGCCATGGACAACACCTGCGTGACCGAGAAGGGCCACGAGTACTTCAGCCCCTTCGCCATGCTGTGGATGAACAATCGTGAAGGACCGACCGCCGACAAGCGCTTCCGCCAGGCGGTGATGTACGCCATGGACCGCGAGTTCGCTCGGGACGTGCTGTGGAACGGCATGGGCCAGGTACCGGCAGGGCCGTTTGGCTCCAACGCCAAGTTCAATGACCCCGACCTCGAGGGCTACAGCTACGACCCGGACAAGGCCGAGGAACTGCTCGACGAGATGGGCTACGACGGCGAGGAGGTCACCCTGCTGCCGCTGCCCTACGGTGAGACCTGGAATCGCTGGGCCGAGGCAGTACAGCAGAACCTCAAGGAGGTGGGCATCAACGTGCGCACCGAGGCCACCGACGTGGGCGGCTGGAACCAGCGCCTGGGTGAGCGCGACTTCGACCTGGCCTTCACCTACCTGTACCAGTACGGCGACCCGGCGCTCGGCATCTCGCGCACCTACCTGTCCACCAACACCGAGAAGGGCTCCCCCTGGAACAACGTCGAGGGCTACCAGAACCCCGAGGTGGATGAACTGTTCAACGCCGCCGCCACTGCCTATCCGGACAGCGAGCGTGAGCGTCTCTACCACGAGGTGCAGCAGATCCTGCTCGAGGACGCACCGCTCGGCTGGTTACTGGAGCTCGGCTTCCCGACCATCTACCGCTGCAACGTCAACAACCTGGTGACCTCGGCGGTGGGCGTCAACGACGGCTTCAAGGACGCCTGGATCGCCGACTGAGCCAAAAACGGCGATACGGCGCGGCCCACCACGGGCCGCGCCAGCCCTGATTTTGCTGCTGCCATCACCACAGGCTTACTGCCCGGGACCTCACCATGCTCTACGCCCGCCTGATCATTTCACGACTGTTGAAGGCCGCCATCGTGCTGCTGCTGATCGTCGTGTTCAACTTCGTGCTGATCCAGCTCGCCCCCGGCGACCCGGCGGCCATCCTGGCCGGGGAAGCCGGCGCCGCCGATGAAGCCTTCATCGCCCAGCTGCGCGAGCAGTTCGGGCTAGACCAGCCCATGTATGTCCAGCTGTGGCACTACGTATCCGGCATCCTGACCCTGGACTTCGGCTACTCCTACCGCCAGCAGATGCCGGTGCTGGACCTGATCCTCGACCGCCTGCCCGCGACCCTGCTGCTGACCGGCACCGCCTTCGTGCTGTCGCTGGTGCTCGGCATCCTCGCCGGCTCCATGGCCGCGATGCGCGTCAAGAAGGCCTCGGGCTCGCTGATCATGGCGCTGGCCCTGCTGTTCTACGCCACCCCGCTGTTCTGGGTGGCGCTGATGGCGGTGGTGCTGTTCTCGGTGTACCTGGACTGGCTGCCCGCCTACGGCATGTTTACCGTCGGTGCCAACCTGGAAGGCCTGGCCTACGCCCTGGACGTGGCCAAGCACCTGGTACTGCCGGCCACCACCCTGGGCCTGTTCTTCATGGCCATCTATACGCGCATGACCCGCGCCTCGATGCTCGACGCCGCCCAGCAGGACTTCGTCAAGACCGCCAAGGCCAAGGGCCTGGCGCCGAGGGTCATCCAGCGCCGCCATATCCTGCGCAACGCCCTGTTGCCGATCATCACCCTGGCGGGGCTGCAGGCCGGCCAGATGGTCGGCGGCGCCATCCTCACCGAGACGGTGTTCGCCTGGCCGGGTATCGGCCGACTGATGTACGAGGCGCTGATGCAGCGTGACTACAACCTGCTGCTCGGCATCTTCTTCTTCTCCGCCGCCCTGGTGATCCTGTTCAACATCGCCACCGACCTGGTCTATCGACTGGCCGATCCACGCATCAAGGGGGCCGCCGCATGAGTTTCTTCGCCCGTTTCGCCCAGAACCGAGGCGCCCTGGTGGGACTGATCATCCTGTGGGCGATCATCCTGATGGCCGTGCTGGCCCCGGTGCTGTTCCCCGAATCCCCCTGGCGCATGGTGCAGCGCCCCTTCCTGCCGCCGCTGGCCCAGGACGGCTTCTGGCTCGGCACCGACACCATGGGCCGCAACGTCGCCGCCGGACTGATGCACGGCGCCTGGGTATCGCTGCTGATCGGCCTGGTATCCACCGCCGTGGCGCTGGCCATCGGCGTGCCGCTGGGCGCCATCGCCGGCTACTACGGCGGCCTGGTGGACGACGCCCTGATGCGCTTCACCGAGTTCTTCCAGACCATCCCCAACTTCGCCCTGGCCATCGTGCTGGTGGCGATCATGCAACCCAGCGTGACCTCCATCGTGCTGGCCATCGCCATCGTCAGCTGGCCGCCGGTGGCCCGCCTGGTGCGCGCCGAGTTCATGTCGCTGCGCCATCGCGAATACGTCGAGGCGGCGCGCCTGGTCGGCCAGACCAACACCCAGATCATCCTGCGCCAGATCCTGCCCAACACCCTGTCGCCGATCATCGTGCTGGCCTCGCTGATGGTGGCCACCGCCATCCTGCTGGAGTCGGCGCTGTCGTTTCTCGGCCTCGGTGATCCCAACGTGATGTCCTGGGGCTACATGATCGGCGCTGCGCGCACCGTGATCCGCCAGGCCTGGTGGCTGTCGTTCTTCCCCGGCCTTGCGATCCTGTTGACCGTGCTGGCACTGAACCTGGTCGGCGAAGGGCTAGATGACGCCCTCAACCCCAAACTCGCACGGGAGCGCTGAGCCATGAACACCTTTGACAACAGCACCAGCGGCACCAGCGCTTCCACTGCATCGCGCAGCGAACCGGTGAAGGTGCCGAAGGGCGCCACCGCCGGCGATCTCTGTGGCGATCACAGCGGCGATCCCGCCCCGGAACCGATCCTGCGCATCGAGGGCCTGAGCGTGGCATTGCCCGCGGGCGCCGATCGCGAATACGCCGTGGAAGAGCTGTCCTATGAGGTCAGCCCCGGCGAGATCCTTTGCGTGGTGGGCGAATCCGGCTCCGGCAAGTCCATGGCGGCCAACACCGTCATGGGCCTTCTGCCCAAGGGCGTGCGCCCGGTGGCCGGGCGGGTGATGTTCGAGGGCGAGGACGTGCTGACCCTCGACGAGAAGCGCCACCGGGCGCTGCGCGGCAAGAAGATCGGCATGATCTTCCAGGAGCCGATGACCGCCCTCAACCCGCTGATGCGCATCGGCGACCAGATCGCTGAGGTGTTTGAGGCCCACGGCGAGCTCAAGGGCGCCGAGCGTCAGGCCCGGGCACTGGAGCTGCTCAAGGAAGTCCGCCTGCCCCAGCCCGAACGGGCCATCCGCGCCTACCCCTTCGAACTCTCCGGCGGCCAGCGTCAGCGGGTGATGATCGCCATGGCGCTGGCGCTGGAACCGAAGCTGCTGATCGCCGATGAGCCCACCACCGCGCTGGATGTCACCACCCAGGCGCAGATCCTCGAGCTGATCGCCGACCTGCAACGTCGCCACCATATGGCGGTGATGTTCATCACCCACGACTTCGGCGTGGTCGCCGAGATCGCCAACCGGGTGTGCGTGATGCGCCACGGCCGGATCGTCGAGATCGGCCGCCGCGACGAGGTACTCGACAACCCCCGTCACGACTATACCCGGGCGTTGATCGAGGCCATTCCCAGCGACGCCGCACCGCCCGAGCGCGAGCCGATGGCGCCGACGCCGATCCTCGAGGTTCGCGACCTGAATCGGGTATTCCGTTCCCGCGGCGGGCTGTTCAAGCCCTCCCGTGAGGTACGCGCCCTGGACGAGGTCAGCTTCACCCTGTCACGCGGCGAAACCATCGGCATCGTCGGCGAGTCGGGCTCCGGCAAGTCGACCCTGGGGCGCTGCGTCGTGCGTCTGGAGCGCCCCGACAGCGGCGAGATCCTGCTCGGCGGCGAAGACCTGTCCGCGCTCAAGGGCGACGCCCTGCGGCGCCAGCGCCACCGGGTGCAGATGGTGTTCCAGGACCCCTACGCCTCACTCAACCCGCGCACCCGGGTGGGCATGGCCATCGCCCAGGGCCCCATCGCCAACGGCGTGCCCCGCGAAAAGGCATTGGCCAAGGCCGACGAGCTGCTCGAACTGGTGGGGCTTGGCGGCAGCGCCGACCGCTTCCCTCATGAGTTCTCCGGCGGTCAGCGCCAGCGCATCGGCATCGCCCGTGCCCTGGCGCTGGACCCGGAGCTGATCGTTGCCGATGAAGCGGTGTCGGCGCTGGACGTATCGATCCAGGCCCAGGTGCTGGAGCTGCTCGAGGACCTGAAGCAGCGCTTCTCGCTGTCGCTTCTGTTCATCACCCACGACCTGCGCGTCGCCGCCCAGATCTGTGATCGCATCATCGTCATGCAGAAGGGCCGCATCGTCGAACAGGGCAGCGCCCAGGAGGTCTTCACCCGGCCTCAGGCCGACTACACCCGCGAACTGCTCGCCGCCATTCCCGGCCGCGACAAGACCACCGATGACAAGACCAGCAAAGAGGAGACCTCCCACTGATGGCCGTCACCTCCCAGCAACTATCGTCATCGCTTGCCACGCTGATCGAGACACTGCGCGAGCGCCTGGGCGCGGCCCAGGTGCTGACCGGCGACGACGTGGCAAGCCGCCAGGTGGACTGGCTGAGCGGGGCACCCTGTCGCGCCGCGGCCATCGTGCGGCCCGGCACCCCCGAGCAGGTAGCAGAGGTGCTCGCCCTGTGCCACCAGGCCCGCCAGCCGATCGTCACCCACGGCGGCCTGACCGGGCTGGTCCACGGCGCCGAGGCGGCCCCGGACGAGCTGGCGCTGTCACTCGAGCGTCTTGCCGCCATCGAGGAGGTCGACCCGGTGGCCGGCACCATCACCGTGCAGGCCGGCGCGCCGCTGCAGAAGGTCCAGGAGGCCGCCCGCGAGGTCGGCATGCAGTTCGCGCTCGACCTGGGCGCCCGGGGCAGCTGCAGCATCGGTGGCAATATCGCCACCAACGCCGGCGGCAACCGGGTGATCCGCTACGGCATGATGCGCCAGCAGGTGCTGGGGCTCGAGGCGGTGCTGGCCGATGGCCAGGTGATCAGCGCCATGAGCCCGATGCTCAAGAACAACGCCGGCTACGACCTCAAACAGCTATTTATCGGCAGCGAAGGCACCCTGGGCGTGGTCACCCGCGCGGTGCTCAAGCTGCAGCCGGCGCTTGGCGACACCCGCACCGCGCTGGTCGCCTGCCCCGACTTTACTTCGATGACGTCGTTGCTTACGCACCTGCGTGACAGCCTTGGCGGAAGCCTCGCCGCCTTCGAGGCCATGTGGCAGAACCACTTCGCCCTGATCACCGAACAGGAACGACACCAGCCGCCGCTGGACGCCGACGCGCCCTACTACGCCCTGGTCGAGTCCCTGGCCAACGACGAGGACCACCACCGCCAGCAGTTCGTGGCGGCACTCGAAGCGTCCGTCGAACAGGGCTGGGTGGTCGACGCCGTGATCGCCCAGTCGGAAAGCCAGCGAGACAAGCTCTGGGCGATTCGCGATGATATCGAAGGACTGGTGGAGGCGCTCTCGCCGATCATGGCCTTCGACGTCAGTCTGCCGATCGGCGAGATGCAGGACTATGTCGCCGAGGTTCAGGCACGCCTCGAGGCCAACTGGCCACAGGTGCGCCTGGCGGTGTTCGGCCATCTGGGTGACGGCAACCTGCACCTGTCGGTGGGTGTGGGCAGCGACGATCCGGACACCCGCCACGAGGTCGAGGCCTGCCTCTACGAGCCGCTGGCCCGGGTCAAGGGATCGATCTCCGCCGAGCACGGCATCGGCCTGGAAAAGCGCGACTGGCTGTCGATCTCGCGAAGCCCCGAGGAACTCGCGCTGATGGCGACGCTCAAGCGCACCCTCGATCCCCATGGCCTGCTCAACCGCCACAAGGTGGTGCCCTGGACTACCCTCTGACACGCCTCCTCCCCCTTCAAGCCAACTCCCACAGGACATCCCATGGCATCCGATACCCCCACCTTCGCCGACCACCTCTACTCCCCGGGACCAGACAACCCCTTCCCTGGCATCTGGGTGCTGAAGCGCCGTATCGGCAAGGAGATCCCCCACCGTCTGGGCTCCAACGAAGGCCTGGACATGCCCCATCGCGCCCTGCGCGAGCACTTCGGTGACGCCATGGTCGAGCACGTCTACTGCTACGGTGACTCAGAGGCTCTGGGCGTGCGCGAGCGCCTCGTCCGGCTGCACGGCTTCGACCTGGACACCCTGCTGGTAGACGCCGGCTGCGACAGCCTGCTGGCGCTGGTGCTGCGGGCCACCGCCCCCGCCGGCACCAGCGTGGTCAGCTCCGCCGGCACTTACCCCACCTTCGGCTACTTCGCCAAGGGCCAGGGCTGCCGCCTGATCGAGGTCGACTACGAGGAGACCGCCGACCACCTGGCGCCGGACATCGACGCCCTGATCGACGCCGCCCACCGCCACCACGCCCGGCTCGTCTATCTGGCCAACCCGGACAACCCCACCGGCTTCGTCCATGACGAGGCTACGGTCGTGCGGTTGCGTGACGCCCTGCCTGATGACTGCTGGCTGCTGCTGGACGAGGCCTACCACGACTTTCGCGACGACGCCACCAAGCCGAGCTTTACCCGCGCCCTGCCCGGGCTGATTCGCTGTCGCACCCTGTCCAAGGCCCACGGCCTGGCCGGGCTGCGCGTCGGCTACGCCATCGCCAAGCCCGACACCCTGTCGATGCTGATGAAGGTGCGCATCCACTACGCGGTGTCGACCCTGAGCCTGGCCGCCGCCGAGGTGGTGCTGGACCACCAGGACGAGACCGACGCCCACATCCAGGCAGTGCTGGAGCGCCGGACGCGCCTGGCCGAGCACTTCAAGGCGCTGGGCGCCGATGTGCTGGAGAGCGGTACCAACTTTATCGGCATTCGTCTGGCCGACGCGGAACTGGCCAAGCGGGTCAACGCCGACCTGCTGGACGAAGGCAAGCTGATCGCACGCCCGGCACACCCGGCCCTCGGCCATGTGCTGCGCATCACCGCCGTGGCCGACGCCCTCGAGCCCGGTCGGCTTGCCCGCCTGGAGCAGGCGGTGCGTGAAGGAGTCTGAGGCCTATGCTGAGACGATGGAGAAGTCAGTTCCCAGGCAAGGTTTCGATGGCAGGCGAGGTCTCCAAAAAAAGTACCGCCAGGCGACCGAGGTCGCCTGGCGGTAATGCTGGGGTGATGTAAGCGCCGTAGGCCCTATCGCATGCCAACATAGCAAGCGGCTGGCCCAGGCCCTTGACCCGCTCCCTCAACGTCGGTGAAACGCCACCGACACCACCTTGCCTGGTGGACGCCGACCTTCAGCTGGCGCTCTCCAGCATCGCTTCGTTCAACACCGCCTGGGGGAAGTGGCGGCGCAACATGCGATTCTGGAACTCGTCCACGAAGCATGCGTTGATGATGATGATAAAGCGCTCGAAAGGGGCGCTTGGCTCGCACTGGGTGATCGCATCGACGCTATGGAACAGGCGATCGTCACGCAGGTGCAGCACCTCCCCCGGCGCCAGCGTCACCCGGCCGACTTCCTGCTGGCCGGCCTTGTCCCGATACAGGGTGTTCACCGCCCCGCTGACGTTGTCGCGATTGAGCACCACGATGCTCAGGTACTTGCAGCCGTCGGCGTGGATGCCCTGTCCCTGCAACGGATCCACGGTGCCGTCACCACGTACACCGGTGATCTGCATCAGAATGGGCGCGCGGCGCTCGAGCCCCCAAAGCTCCGCCCAGGCCTTGACGAACGCCTTGACGTCCTCGCGCTCGGTAAACTCGGGCAACAGCGGCTCGTAGTAGCGCAGCCGATCCGCCATGCTGGCGGCGTCATTAAAGCGCCCGCCCTGGGCCATGGGACACTCGCCCAGGGTTTCGACCTCTCCCTCGTCGTTCAGGTGCAGCCAGGACATGCGCTTCCAGCGGCGATTGACGTAGGGGTCCCGCGGCAGGTCGCCGAGAAATGACTGCCAGGCGGACAGATCAATATGTGCCAGGCGCGTCTTGCTCCAGGACTGAGAAGCGACCTCCTCAAGGACAGATAAATCCCAGTACCCGGATTCAGGAATCCGGAGCCCAACGTTGATCGTCTCGATGGCGGCAAGATGCCGACCTTGTGCGACTTTTTGCGCTATTTTCATGTCATTAACCTCGGTTTTGTGCACAAACATGTGCATTTCATGGATGTTGCATATGCAACACCGAGGATCATGTGGAGCGCCCACACAGTGGTCAAATACCGCGAACGAAGAAACTTCGTTGACCAACTTGCTGCCAAAAGAGAGTATCTGCGACGTTTATTCCGATAATGGAAAAACTCATTCCGTCGTTTGGTACTCGCTGCTAGCGACAATTTGTACGACACTGCCGATATATGCGGATTCGTTACTTTTGTTCGGGCACACCCTCTGGCACACCTCGCTGCCCCTGCTCAGGAAATGACGCCATTGCACATCGGTGACAGATTCCACACACCACGCTCGACCGCTGCCGATGCCGGCAGCGGCGCAGAGAACGCCCTCCCGCTGCCGTCCCTGACGCTCAGCGACTGGCGCTTTCGTGAACTGCTGATGAGCCTTTCACGCGTCGCGGTGCAGGGGTATGACAGGGACAGGCGCGTCATCTACTGGAATGGCGCCAGTCAGGCGCTGTATGGCTACAGCGAGCAGGAAGCCCTGGGCAAGCGCCTGGAACAGCTGTTGATACCGGAGGCCATGGTGGACGCGGTGATTGATGCTCACCAGGCGTGGGTCCACCGAGGCGTGGAGATCCCCGCCGAAGAGCTCGAGCTCAAGCACCGTTCCGGCGCCAGCGTACCGGTTTTCTCCCATCACGTGATGCTGGGCCGGGAGACCGACAATCCGCTGATGTTCTGTATCGACATCGACCTGGCGGGTGAACGCAAGGCGCGTCGTGATCTGGACTACATGACGCGCTTCGACCGCCTGACCGGCCTGCCCAACCGCCACGCCTTCGAAATCGAGCTCAAGCGGACACTGGCAGAATGTCGGCGCCACAACGACAGCCTGTTGATCCTGTTTGTCGACCTCGACCACTTCAACGAGATCAACGACACCCATGGCTACGACTGCGGCGACAAGGTCATCCGTCAGGCGGCCAATCGCCTGCAGGCCTTCCGGCGCAGCGATGACCTGCTCTGCCGCTTCGGTACCGATGAGTTCGTGCTGGCCCTGCCCCAGGTGGACATGGCCACCGACGCCATACAGGTGGCAGAGCGCCTGCTGGAAAGCCTCTCCCGCCCGATGCGGGTGGACGGCCGCGAACTGAGAATCCACGCCTCGATCGGCATCAGCACCTTTCCCGACAATGGCAGCGAGGTGCAGGAACTGGTGGGCAGTGCCGACGCCGCCAAGACCCGGGCCAAACTCACCGGCCGCAACACCTACCAGTTCTTCAGCCCCGAGGCCCACGCGGCGATGGTGCGCCAGCACACCATCGCCGAACGCCTGCAGCGCCTGCTCGACCAGGACGGCGGCGGCGAGCTTGGCCTGGTCTACCAGCCCCAGGTGGCTGCCGCCAGCGGCCATATCGACTCCCTCGGGGCGCTGCTACGCTGGACGACCCGGGACGGTGAAGCCATCTCCCCCGCGGAGTTCATCCCGGTAGCCGAGCGCAGCGAACTGATCAAACGCCTGGAGAAATGGGTGCTGCACAAGGTGTGCGAGCAGCAGCGCCAATGGCGCGCCGAGGGCAGCCGCCAAGTGCGGGTGGACGTCAACGTCTCCGGGCGTCACGCGGTCATGCCCGGCATGTTCGAGGCCTTCGCCTCCTGCGTCGCGTCGTACGGACTGGGGCCTCGCGAGATCGGCATCGAGCTCACCGAGAACGTGCTGATCGAGGCCGGCCAGGACGTGCTGGACAGCCTGCGCAGACTCTACGACCAGGGTTACAAGATCGCCATCGACGACTTCGGTACCGGCTTCTCATCGATGAGCTACCTCAAGGTGCTGCCGATCACCGCGCTAAAGATCGACCGCACCTTCGTCGCCGAGTGCACCCAGGACCCCAGGGACAGGGCGATCATGGAAGCCAGCATCTTTCTTGGCCACCGCCTCGGTCTCGAGGTCGTCGCCGAAGGCGTCGAAACCGACGAGCAGCAGGCGCTATTGCAGGAAATGCGCTGCGACCTGCTTCAGGGCTTCTACTACCACCGCCCCATGGATGCCGATCTGGCGGCGAGGCTGTTGCGTGCCGACAACGGCGACGTCGTGCAAACCAGGGGCGTGAGCCATTGAAATCAACTCGCCAACGCCGCAACGGCTCCGCTACGTTTCTGGCAAAGATGATTGACATCACATCTGGCACCGTCCAAATAGAAAAACCTTTTTTACTGACGGCTTCCACAGTAGAGTAATGCGCGAATCTGTATACTCGACGAGCACTTCGCGCCATGCCAGCAGCGCCCACCTGCATCCAGAAATCCGACGTTGCCGGACAGCTTGCCCAACTTCAGCAGAATAGAAGCCGGCCAACCGCCATCATCTTTCTGTCTGGCCCGAGCGCTACCCAGGTACCCATAGAGACGCTGCGTCAACACGACGTCATCTGCGTCAACGGGTCTATTGATTACTTGCTGCTCAACGACGTTACTCCTTTCATCTATCTGGTGACCGACCACAACTTCTTCCTGAAAAGGAAGCAAGCCTTCTTCACCAACGCCGCCAGGGCCGAGAATCTGGTGGTATCTCGAGAGCTCTATGACAGAGCCTCGGCTGAGGAAAAGCAGCGACTCGCCGGCCTGGACGCCGCCGTCATCGACCGCGCCAGCAAGAGCAAGAAGGGCGGCATCAGACGCAAGCTACGCCTCGCCTGGAAGTACCGCGGCTGCCACGAAGTCGGCTACCACGCCCCCTGGCTGAAAAGGCAATCCATCATCGGTTACAGCCGTGATATCAGCCATGGCTATTTTCATTGCCGTACTGTCGCCTACGCCGCATTGCAACTGGCAGAAAGCCTTGACTACCAGACAGCTTATCTGGCCGGCTTCGACATGAACGCTGCTGCAGGCAGATTCTACGAAAGTGATAACCAGCCCAGGCTCAGGACCACCCTGGACCAGGACTACGACGTCATCGTTGCTTCGTTGACCTTCATGAAATCAGTCTCGCAAATGAAGGCCTACAATATGTCCCTGCACACTCGGATACCGTACGACGTCCTGCCCTTCGCCCGTCCTGCGACACTCCTGCCAGAACAGCGTATTGCCGATCCTGCTGTTACCCTCTGAAAGCTGACCCGGCACCTGCCCGATAGATCCGCTGTAGATCGCGCCCAATTCGAGAGCGTTGCTCCTGCCTACGACAACCCGCTTGCGCACTGCAACGGCTTCTGTATCCTCTGCAATGCACCTACCAGTGAATGACGCCATCGACTTTCTTCATCACACTGAACACTTCAGCCCCGACTCCTCGGACATGGCGAAGCGCAAGCAAGGACCCCACTGCAATGGCAAACACCCCTACCCAACCTCCGGAGCACTACTACCCAAGGCCCCCGGCGGATGACGAGATATCGCTGGTCGATATCACCCTTATCCTGGTCAGGCGCTGGAAGATGATGGCAGGGGTGTTTGTGGTCATCGTGCTGCTGGCACTCGCCTATGCAATGTCCATGACCGATAGCTACCGCTACGTGTCGATTTACAACGTGGCCGAACGCCAACCCAATGGCGGCGCCGGCGTCGGCGTACTGGAATCCCCGGAGAGCGTGGTCTCCAAGATCGACAACTACTACTTCGACGTGGTCACAAGCGAGATGCTGGAAGAAAAATCCCTCGACGAGCTGGACTTCGAGACCACCGCCAAGGCGCCGGCAAACGTGGCCTTCCTGACTCTCGCCTCGGAGGCAACCGAGGAAGACGCCGAATTGGTCACCGAGTTTCACCAGAAGCTGCTGGACACGGTAAAGTCTGATCAGGACGAGCTGCTGGCCAAGCGCCGCGACGCTCTGGAGCAGCAACTTGCCAGCACCCGCGAGAGTCTGGAGGCAGCCAAGCAGTCCACCTCCGAGAGCGCTGCCGAGCTGGTGGCCACCTACACCGCCAAGGTGGTCGACATCGAAGAAAAGCAGGCCTACCTCGCCGAAGGCAGCGTTCAGCGCGTGGCTGCCCAGAGCCAGCAGCCCGTGGGCACCGGCAAGGCCCTGATCATGGCGCTGGCCATCGTGCTAGGTGGTATGCTCGCGGTCATGGCCGCCTTCCTGGCCGAGTTTGCCGGTACAGTGCGCAAGGCGTCCGCCCACAAGGACTAAGGACCTTTCGCTGCCGCCAGGCGGACGCCAGCACCAATAGCAAAACGCCCCGAAGGCCAAGGCCTTCGGGGCGTTTTGCTTTCAGGCAACAGGCTCTGACTACTTGCCTTCGGTCGACCTGCTTTCAAGCGATCAGGCAATGCGGCTCACGCTGCCTCTCGTAATACACTTTCCGGATAGCGCCTTCACCATCAGCGTTCATTACCCAGCGCTTTCCAGCGAATCACCACGACCGACGGCGTAGTACATCAACCCGGCCTGACGCACGCTCTCGGGGTCGTAGAGGTTGCGGCCATCCACCACCACCGGCATCGACAGCTGGTCCTTGAGCCAGGGGAAGTCCAGCGAGCGGAACTCCTTCCACTCGGTGCAGATCACCAGGGCGTCGGCGCCCTTGACCGCCTGGATGCGATCCCCCGCCAACATCAGGTCATCACGCTCGCCGTAAATGCGTCGGGTCTCGCTCATGGCCTCAGGATCATAGGCCTGAACCCTGGCGCCAGCCTCCCACAGGGCCTCCATCAGCGTACGGCTGGGCGCGTCACGCATATCATCCGTATTGGGCTTGAACGACAGCCCCCAGATGGCGATGGTGCGGCCCTTGAGGTCGCCGTCGAAGGCGTTGGCCAGCTTGGCAAATAGTGTCTGCTTCTGGCGCTGGTTTACCGCTTCCACCGCCCCCAGCAGTTCGGCCTCGTAGTCCACCTCGCGGGCGGTGCGCGCCAGTGCCTGGACGTCCTTGGGAAAGCAGGAACCGCCGTAGCCACAGCCCGGGTAGATGAAGTGGTAGCCGATACGCGGGTCACTGCCGATTCCGCGGCGTACCTGTTCCACGTCGGCGCCGAGACGCTCGGCCAGATTGGCGATCTCGTTCATGAAGCTGATCTTGGTGGCCAGCATGGCGTTGGCGGCGTACTTGGTCAGCTCCGCCGCTCGCACGTCCATGAACATCAGCTTTTCCTGCAGACGGATGTAGGGCGCGTAGCACTCCCGCATCAACTGCTTGACCTTGTCCGAATCGGTGCCGACGACGATGCGTGCACCGTGGGAAAAGTCCTCGATGGCCGCGCCTTCCTTGAGAAACTCAGGGTTGGAGCAGACGTCAACGTTCAGGCTCACACCTCGCTGCTCGACCTGGGACTCCACCATCGCCTTGACCCGATCGGCGGTACCCACCGGCACGGTGGACTTGTCGACCACCACCTTGTCGTCCTGCATGTGCTCACCGATGGCCTTGGCCACCGCCAGCACGTACTGCAGATCCGCGCTGCCGTCCTCATCCGGCGGGGTGCCCACGGCGATAAACTGCAGCACACCATGGTTGACCGCCTTGGCGGTATCGGTAGTGAACTTGAGCCGCCCCGCCGACACGTTGGTCTTGACCATGGGCTCAAGGCCAGGCTCGAAGATAGGGATCTCCCCGGCTTCGAGGCGTGCAATCTTGTTCTCATCCACGTCCATGCAGATGACATCGTGACCGACGTCCGCCAGACAAGCACCTGTGACCAGGCCTACGTAGCCGGTGCCAAAAATGGTGATCTTCATCCCTTGTCACTCACTGAACATTTTGATCGGCCAAGGATAGCAATCTCGCCCTGCAAATGGCACAGGCGTTTCCTTGCCTGGGTCAAATGGGATAGCGAGAAGACCCCACAGGCACAACCTATCGCCCTTTGTCCCCCTCTTGGCCGACACATGGCTTACACCGCGTAGAACCGGCGATACCAGTCGACAAAGCGCTTGACGCCCTCTTCCACCGGCATCTGCGGGCGATACCCGGTTGCCTGATACAGCGCCTCGGTGTCTGCCCAGGTGCGCGGCACATCACCCGGCTGCATGTCCTTGTAGTGGCAGATCGCCTCTCGCCCTACCGCTTTCTCGATGGCACGAACGAAGTCCATCAGCGACACCGGACTTCCACAGCCAATGTTGTAGAGCGCGTAAGGGGCAGAGGCCGTATCGGTGGTGACCTCGGTGCTGCCACGAGGGGTCGGCACCACGTCCAGCACGCGTACGACGCCCTCGACGATATCGTCGATATAGGTGAAGTCCCTGGACATGTCGCCATGGTTGTAGACGTCCATGGGCCGACCTTCCAGTACTGCCCGGGTGAACTTGAACAGCGCCATGTCAGGACGCCCCCAGGGGCCATAGACGGTAAAGAACCTGAGCCCGGTGGTGGGCAGGTCATACAGGTGGGAGTAGGTATGGGCCATCAGCTCGTTGGCCTTCTTGGTGGCCGCATAGAGGCTGATGGGGTGATCGACATCGTCGACGGTGGCAAAGGGCACCTTGTCATTGGCCCCGTAGACCGAACTCGATGAGGCATAGACCAGGTGCTCCACCCGACCGTGACGGCAGCCCTCAAGAATGTTGAGGTGCCCCACCAGATTGGCGTCCGCGTAGGCGTGAGGATTCTCGAGCGAATAACGCACACCAGGCTGTGCGGCAAGATGAATGACTCGATCGAAGCGCTCCTGCTCGAACAACGCTGCGACCTCGGCTCGATCTGCCAGGTCGATCTTGAGGAAGCGCACATCCTCACAGCCCGCCAGGTCATCAAGGCGTGCCAGCTTGAGGGCGACATCATAGTAGTCATTGAGGTTGTCGATACCGACAATTCGATGGCCCGCACCGCTGAGCCGCTTTGCCACGGCATGGCCAATAAAGCCTGCCATACCGGTAATCAGGAGTTTCATCGCAGAGTCCTTGCCAAGTGCGCGCCCATTGTAACGCGACATCCGGCAAAACGCTGCGCGCCACATCGCGAATGCCCGGGCACAACGCGGCCCTTTGAGTGTTGGCTTTTCGGCTATGGTAGGATTCGCGACGATCCAACGTCGCCAGCCCAGCAGGAGCCGCCGTGAACCATCAGCGAATCGCCTTTGTCATCGAAGACCTCTACGGAGGCGGCGCCCAGAAGTCGCTTTTGTACACGGCGGACCAGTTGCGCCAGCGTGGTCACGCCGTCAAGGTCTTCACCTTGCGCGACAAGGTGGAGCACCGCCTTCCTGACGGCCTCGATATCGAGAATCTGGCGGTGGTCACGCGCCTGACCAAGGCGACCTCCACGGTGCTGACCGAAAAGTGGCAGGCCCGCAAGGTCCAGAAGGCCCTTGAGGCCTGGCGGCCGGAGGTGGTGATCTCCTGCTCCTGCGACAAGATCACCCGCCACCTGGACTGGCCCAATCTCTACTTCTGGATCAAGTCCGACGTCAGCGCCAAGTTCAGTGACCCGGCCGCCCGAGACAAGGCCTTCGCCAAGGTGCGCCGCTTCTACGGCGGGCGCAAGGTGATCGCGGTGTCCGAGGGCGTCAAGGAGAACCTCGAACAGGTAGTAGGACTTGAAGCCGAGACGATCATCCCGATCTACAACCCCTACGAGCGGGAGCCCTTCGTCGCGATGGCAGACGAGCCCCTGAGCCTGCCAGCAGGGGTCGAAAAAAGCCGCTACCTGTTGTCGGTTGCCGCCATCGAACCTCGCAAGCGCCAGGACCGCCTGCTGCGGGCCTATCGCCAGGCCCGGGACGAGCATGGCCTCGATGTCCCCCTGGTGCTGCTGGGCAAGGGCAAGCCGGAAAATGAACAACGACTAAGGGATATGATCGGCGAACTGGGGCTCGACGATCACATCCACTGGCTTGGCTATACCGCCAACCCCTACCCCTACATACTAGATGCCCTGGCCATGGTGCTGACTTCGGACGCCGAAGGCCTGCCACGGGTGCTGATCGAGGCGCTGCTTCTGCACACACCGGTGATCAGCGTCGACTGCCCCAGTGGCCCGAAGGAGATCCTGACCCAGGAGCTCGAAGACTTTCTGGTGGCACGCGACGACGAGGCAGGGCTTGCCAGCGCCATGGCGCGCATGGCCAAGGCGCCCGTTACCATCGAACCGCGCCACTATCAGCAGTTTCTCACACAGAACGTGCTGCCGAAGTTCGAAGCCCTGCACTCAGAGTCAGCCTGAACCATGCAGCTTCTGGATATTCCCTTCAACGACCGGCGCCGGCGCTACCTGATGTTCCACACCCGGGACCTGCCGGAGCGTCTTGCGCTGTCTCAGACCACGACCACCGCCGCCTTCGAGGCAGTGGGCTCCAGCCGCTTTTTCGTCTCCCAGGACGGCAGGATTCTGGCCAAGGTGGTGCCGGACAAATTCTCGAAGACGCTTGAGCCCTTCAAGTGGCTGACCCGGGACTATCTCGAAAAACGCTGGCTGGGCCAGTCGGATGCGCGCAAGGAATATCTCAGCATGCGCATCCTCAAGCGGGCGGGACTGCGCACACCGCGTTTCCACGGCTGGGGTTTGAGCCTGAATCCACTCAACAGAAACGCATCACTTCTGTTGATGGAACGGGTTCAAGACGCCACTGCGGGTGAAGCGTTATTTCTGGAACAAGAAGACGAGTCCACCCGCATCGCCCTGCTGGAGACCATCGGCAAGGATGTGCTAAGACTCGCCCGGGCCGGCTACCTGCATCGAGACCTCCATCTCAACAACCTGCTGGTTACACCCGCAGGGACACTGATCTGGATCGATGCGCACCTGCGCCCCATGCCCAGCAACCCCAGGCGTCACCTCGGCGCCCTGCTGAGCAGCCTGTCCACACGTAAGCTACAGGGTGAACGGTACCGGACTTGGCTAGCCGACTACCTGACACAGCGCTGGGAAGCCGGCGCCTAGCCCCGCACTCCTCCCCAGAGAAGCGCTTCAGCCATCCTCAAGCGCCAGGTAACGTTTGACCACGCGCTCCAACCGAAAAGACTCAGTGAACGCCGGACCAATAGTCGGAGGCGCTTCCACGACCCTGCTGATGGCGTCAGCGAAAGCGCACATGTCATCGAGTGGAACCAGACAGGGCGCTAGTTCCCCAACGAGCAACTCGGCGGGCCCTGTCGGGCAGTCCACACTGACCACAGGCGTGCCACACGCCAGGGTTTCCGGCAACACCAGTGGGAAGCCTTCATAGTCGGAGCTAAGCAACAACGCCCTCGCCCTGGCCATGTAGGCATAAGGATTATCACGAGGCCCCAGCAGCCATACCCTATCGTCAAGCTTGCGCTCACGAATCATCGCGCTTACCTTCTGCGCTCCGTCACCGCCGCCGACCAGCAATAGCGGCAGTGCCACACCACTTTGATGATAGGCATCCAGCAATCGGTCAAACCGCTTTTGGCGTAGGTCCATACGGCCCACGTAGAGCAGGAAATTGTCTGGCACATCGGAGACTTCAGCCAAGGCCAGCTTTCGTATCCGCTCGATATCCAGCGGATTGTGAATGCCCACGCCACGCTCGGGTTCAATACTGAAGTGCGTCTTGAGTCGTTCCAGCATTCCGTGGGAGACGGTGATGATCCGACGCCCTTGATAGAGTGCGCGTACCTTGCGCCGCTTCATCCAGCGCCCCAGACCACGCTTGTTGCCGAGAAAGCCGGTGACCGGATCGGCGTGCAGGCAGTACCAGGCGCTCGCCGCAAGACGTGAGCGTGATACCACCTGGTGGGCGTGGTGAAGGTGAGCATAGACCAGATCAAAGCGCCTACCGTGCTGTACCAGCCAGCGATCAAGCAGCTGCGCATGGCGGCGATAGCGACACTGCCTCTCCAGAATGCCTTTGGCGACATAGGGCAGCTTGACGACCTCGACACTGGACGGAAGGACATGACGCTGACGATCACTCAGTATCACCAGGGTAACCTCGACACCGGCATCGACCATACCGACGATCAGGTCTCGCGCCACGACAGGTGCGCCCCCCGAGTCCAGATGGTCGATAACAAAAAGCACACGCCTTGTGCTTCCACTACCCTCCCACCTTGCGTTTTGCCCCTGTGTCCTGCTACTCACGTCATCGCCATCCCTGAAAAAACCAGGCGCTATTATAGCACCGGGACAGCCAATCCAAACCCATTGTCCAGGCCATACTCCTGCCACCGACCTCAAGCCCCGGAATATCCTTCGGGGTTAGCCGACTGCCAACGCCAGCTATCACGCATCATGTCTTCCAGCGTTCTCTCGGCGCTCCAGCCAAGCTCAGACCTCGCCTTAGAAGCATCTGCCCAGAAGGCAGGTAGATCACCTTCACGGCGCGAGGCGAGGCGGTACGCTACCTGCTGCCCTGTCACTTGCTCGAAGGAACGGACCATTTCTAGAACCGTCGTACCCCTGCCGGTGCCCAGGTTATAGGTTGCTACACCTGATGACGTCATTTCCTTCATCGCCTCCAGCGCCTTGACGTGGCCCACGGCCAGATCCACCACGTGCAGATAGTCGCGCTCACAGGTGCCGTCTCGGGTCGGATAGTCATCCCCGAAGATGGACAGCTCCGACAGACGCCCCACCGCCACCTGGGAGATAAACGGCAGCAAGTTGTTGGGGATACCCTGGGGATCCTCACCGATGCGCCCGGAGGGATGCGCGCCGATGGGATTGAAGTAGCGAAGCAAGGTCGCAGACCAGCGATCGTCGGCCCGGACCAGATCCTCGATCATCTGCTCCACCACGGCCTTGGTCGCGCCATAGGGGTTGGAAGGTCTGCCTCGTCCCATGGCTTCGACGTAAGGTACCGGTGCGTCCTCACCGTAAACCGTGGCGGAGGAACTGAACACGATCGATCGGACCCCAGCCTCCTCCATGGCCTCGAGCAAGCGCTGGGTGCCGGTGACGTTATTGTCGTAGTAGGAAAGCGGCTGCCGATAGCTTTCACCTACCGCCTTCAGGCCCGCAAAATGAATCACCGCTTCCGCCGAGTGCTCGGCAAAGGCCCTGTCCAGACAGGCGCGATCACGAATGTCACCGCGCACCACCGGCACCTCCTGCCCGACCAACTCTTCGACCCTGGCGATAGCCCTGGGTGAGCTGTTGCAGAAGTTATCGTAGACAACGACCTCGTGCCCGGCGGAGATCAGCTCGACCAGGGTGTGGGTCCCGATATAGCCGGCTCCACCGGTGACTAATACCTTCATTCTATTCGTCCTTACGACATTGTCTGGCAGTTACCATATCCACTGCCAAAATTAGAAACTTCTTGAATACTATCTTCAGCCAGCAACGAAGGACTGTGCCACCCGCTCAGGCCTGAAGTCATCCAGCCATTGCTCACGCACCTCAGGCTTGGGCCCTTCGAGCGCACCGGTGATTCCAGCAGCGAGAGCTTCCTCGCTGCGCTCGACCAGGCTGGTCTCGAGCTCACCCTTGAGAATCTCTCGCACGCCCCCCGGGCAGTCCACCGACAATACCGGCGTGCCGCAGGCGAGCGCCTCGAACAGCACAATGCCCATGCCCTCAAAACGCGAGCTGAGCACAAACAGCCGAGCGTGGCGCATCCAGGGGTATGGATTGTGCTGATTACCGGCAAAGAGGACCCTGTCAGCAATGCCTAACTCATTCGTCAAGGCCACCAGGCTATCTCTTTCCTGACCATTCCCCACCAGGACAAGCGGCAGGCGCGTCCCCGATCGCGCGTAGGCACGCAGCAGCAGGTCTTGTCCCTTGGCCGGCACCAGACGCGCCACGTTCAAAAGGTATGGCTGGGACGGTATGGCGTCATTGGCCTCGAGCATCGCCTCGCGGATTGCGCGCAGCGGACAAGGGTTGGGAATCACCGTGAGAGAGCGTGGGCGAAATTTCCAGAGTGACTGCGCCTTGCGCAAGCTGTCGGCCACCCCTTGAGACACTGCCACCAGATCCCGACGATGGTAGAGGCAGCGGGCAAACAGGGCCTTGCGGCGGCTGGCGCCATTGACGTGGAAGATATTTTCGAGCACATAGCGGGCACGCTTGTCGCGAAAGCTCCAGACCAGTTCGAAGGTGCCGATACCCCGGAAAACGATGCGGTCTACCTTGCCATGCTCTTGCTCGAAGCGCTTTAACCAGTGCCGAAACACGACGCCGCCCATTACTCCAAGCCCCAAGAAAAGCGCCCTGCCCATCAGCGGGTTGAGCAGCAGGCGCGCCAATACCTCAAGGCCATAGCCGATCAGCGTCAGTCGATTGCGCTGTTGAAGCGGCAGGTGATGCACCTTGACCCCGGAATGCTCAGGCCTCAGGGGACGCTTCACCTTACGAAAATACACCAGATGGCTTTCATAGCCCGCCTCGTGGAAGGCATCTGCCAGATTGACCGCCACCCGCTCCATCCCGCCCATCTTGAGGGATCTCACCACCACCAGCGTTCTCATGATAGGCGCCCTTATGTCCTGCCATCGCAAAAGTGAACAATGAGACCACACAATGCTATGCAGGTTCGAGCCGACTGCTCGCGAAACATCAACGGCGATGCTTCCTCACTTCCTCTACCCTTCACTCCATGGGCGCCCGCGCCCCATTGGGCCGACTATGCCGGATCATAACGTGCACCATTCCAGCCATATACGGCGACCAATCACCTGCTAAACTAACGAAAAATCAAAGAAAAAGCTGGGACCGGGAGCATGAAGAACACAAAGCGTGTTTTGCTCGTGCTAAGACGAATGGGCATGGGCGGGATAGAGCAGGCCACAAGAACCCTGGCAAGTGCTCTGCAGAACACCGGCCACGAGGCCCATCTGCTGGTCCTCAAGGGCGCGGTGCCGTCAGCCGACAGAGAAACCTTAAGGCTCCACCAATACGATGTAGATCGTGAGAGTCGCCGGGGACTAGGTCGCTTCATCCATCTTGCCGACAAGGCGCTGTTGTCTCCTCTTATCAAGCAATCGGGATTCGTCTGGCGCGGCAGGCGCTGCTCAACTGCCTTCAAACACTATGTGGCAGCATTGGAAGCTCAACATGGGCGTTTCGACCTTATCCTGATTCGAGGCCAGGGCGCCTTTGAAAACCTCTGGGCGTTCGATGACGAACGCACCTGGCGCGTCGTCGAAGCCGTGACGGGGCGATTTAACAACACAGCCAAAGGCCGCTGGCTGACGAGAACCTTGTACCAGGGCAAGCAGCTACTTTGCGTCTCCAAGGGCGTACAGCAGGTAGTCGGGGACTATCTGGCGCGACAGAGCGTCGACATCACCAGAAGCGAGCTTCTCTACAATGCAGTACCGATCGATGACATCCGCCACAAGGCATTGGCACCGGCAGAACCGGCCATTCCCCGCCCCTACCTGGTACATGTTGCACGACTCGTTCCAGTGAAGAACCAGCACCGGCTTCTCAAGGCCTACCACCTGGCGGTGGATCAAGGCCTCGACCACGATCTGGTGATTATCGGCGATGGCTCCGAACGTCGCCATCTGGAAGAGATGACACTGGAGCTCGACCTTGCCGCTCGTGTCCACTTTCTGGGCCAACGGGACAACCCCTACCCCTGGATGAAAGACGCAACCGCCCTGGTGCTCAGCTCCAACTTCGAAGGGCTCGGTATCGTCTTGGTCGAAGCCCTGGCCCTCGGCACCCAGTGCGTCGCCTGCAAGGTACCAGGCGGCATCGGCGAGGTGTTGTCGGGCCCACAAGCCAGGCTTCTAGCCGAGCCCAGCGATGCTGGCCTCGCCGAAAAGCTTCTGGAAGCCGTTCAAGACCCTGTGATCGTCGATAACAAGATGATCAAAGTATTTGAACCGCAAAGCGTAATCGCGCAACTTATGGCACTTACAGAAGCCCCTTCGGAACGTCTTTATGCCCATCCAGCGTGACCACCACTTGCCGCTTGCCCCCGACTGGGAATGCAAGGCCACCATCGACGACAATGGCATCATTCAGTTGGCAGACCCAACCATTGCCGCGCTGAGCACGGGCGACGTTCGACCCAACACCTGGATGCTGGAGGTACGCTACCGGGCAACGTCACGCTGGAAGTTGCCAGCAGTCACCATCTTGGACCGAAGCAAAAGCCAAGCTACGGAACGCTTTACCCAGTATCTCGAGCCCAATGAGACCGGCAAGCGCTTGATCAACCTCACTGGCATCGAGTCGCTCGACCAACTCCAGCTAACGCTGAAACATCTGACGCTAGAGCGTGGTGCCACCCTTCTGGGCTTTCGCAATCCGGACCTGGCGAGCGGACCGATCCTTATCATCGCGCCCCACCCTGATGACGCCGAACTCGCTGCTTTTGGTGTCTACAGCCAGCACCCCAAAAACACCTGGATCGTCACCATCACCGCGGGCGAGCGACTCAAACGCCTCGACAAGCAATATTGGCCAGGACTCGATGACTCGCTCGAAGAAGCCTCACAGCGCAAAGGCTTTATTCGTGCCTGGAATAGCGCCACCACCCCGCTGCTCGCCGGCGTGCCGGCTGAGCAACTCATCATGCTAGGCTACTTCAATGACACGCTAACAGCGCTAGAGGAAAAGTCAGACACCGTCGTGCCCTCGCACTCGGCACCGACGCTCACGCCCGACGCCTATCGCCAGTGGAACAAACTGTCTCTCCCAACCGACGGGCAAGCGCAAAATACAGGGGAAAATCTTCAGCGCGACCTCGCATCGCTACTGAACAAAATCAAACCGATAATCATCATTACGCCCCACCCCGACATCGACCCTCACCCCGACCATATCGCCAGCACCCGACACCTGCAGGCAGCCATCAAGCAAAGCGGACACGCACCTGACCACCATCTGCTCTATGCCAACCATTTGAAGAGCACCCGCGGCTTCCCAAGAGGCCCCGCTCACGCCGCCGCAGGAGTGTGGCCAACCCAAACCAGCACACCATCACCGCGAGACGACAAGATCGCCAGCTTTCCACTAAGCATCGAAGTTCAGAAACAAAAAGCCCTGGCACTGCACTCCATGCACGATCTTGGAGGCACGCCAGGGCTAGAGCGACAACTAAAACGCAAGCTGAAGAGGTTACTGAGCGGAATCACCCCTGCAGACTGGAATGACTATGGTGGTCATGATTTCTTCCAGACCCATATCAAGGCTCACGAAAACTTCATTGAGCCAATATTGAAAGATAGATCGCTACTTTGAACCATTGAAGAGCCCCCTGCATACAGCTCAGTGTATAGTGCAGCCCTCAGGAGAGCGTTCTCAAACTACAAACGCAACACTATAGGAAAGTCGGAGTTGCGGCCACTGACTCCTGAAGCCCCCCGCGTCAACTTCCAGAGGGGCACTCTCAATGAGCAAGTGCAACACCTGATCGATCAGGTAAGCTATCGCTATGACTCATTGGAGTTGTCGTCAAATCTGGTGGATGGCGGTCATGTAATGACCCCCTGGTTTCTGCACACCTCATCCAGTTAATGCGAGGTGTGCTCGGGGTGCCACATAGCCCAGAGACTGATGTGGTCGCTCTTCGTTGTAGTACCGGATCCAGCGCTCGATCACGATTCTGGCTTGGCCCAGCGACTCGAAGCGATGCTGCCAGATGCACTCCTCCTTCAAGGATCGGAAGAAGCGCTCCACGAGTCCGTTCTGTTCCGGTGTATACGGCGTCGTGAACTCCTGGGTGAGACCATAGGCCTTCACCGTGCCCGTGTAGTGCCGGCTGCTGAAGACCAGGCCGTTGTCGGAGCGCAGTGCCAGCGGTTGCTGAACGCGCCCCAGCGCTCCCAGTCGATAGATCAGCGCCTCCTCCAGAGCGGCCTCAGCGGTCTTGCTGCTACCATTGTCCGATAGTCGCCAGCCGAGGCTCTCTCGTGTGCAGCAGTCGATGATCACCGCCAGGCTGGCTCGCCGATCCTTTCCACACCACACGTGCGTGAGATCCGTCGCCCAGCGTTCATCAGGCCGTGACGTGACTGACGGCAAGCTCCTGGCACGCGGTCGGAAGCCTTGTGGCCGCTTGCGTACCTGCCAGCCTTTCATTTGCAGGATGCGCTGGATCGGCTTGCGGTTCTCTCCTAAGACGCACGCCAGGCGGCGATAGCCATAGGTGGGGAACCTCTCCAGGGCCAGTTTCACCCGAACCGCCAAGTCGGCATTGATGGCACGCTTCCGCGATTTGGGCCGGTAATACAGGCTGCGCCGGGGGAATCCCAGCCAGCGGCAGAGCTTGACGAGCGATACCACATGGCCTTCCTCGGCCAGTTGCGCCTGCAGCGACCTTACGAGTTCTCGTCCTCGTCGAGCAGGCGCTTGAATTTTTTTAGCGCATAGATCTGCAGATGGGCCTCACCCAATGCCTCCTTGGTCTCCCGGAGCTCGGACTCATACTGCTCACGGATGTCCTTGGGGCGGGCCTTGAACCCGTTTTCCATGCTGCGCTGGGCCTCATCGACCCAGCCCTCGATCTCAGAGACAGTGAGATCGTACTGGCGAGCCACTTCAGCCGTCGTGGTCTTGCCCTTGAAGATGTCCATGACCACGGCAGCCTTGCGCTTCGCGGTCCATCGTTTGATGGAGTTGTCGTCGCTCATCCTGTCCTCCTAATGACTGCACTATACCCTGTGCAGCTATGGAGGGGGTCACTTCAGTCAGGCCGCATTCCTGTCTGATTGATCGCGACCTGGTCCCGGTCCTGAAACCTGACGTTGCTGACAACCAGCTCCAACTTCTGGAAGTGCTTGATCCGCCTTCTGCGTTTCTGGGCGGACTGGAGCAGTTGAAGATCATCGCCAGGGTCGTGGCCCTGGAGCCGCAGTTCCGGCTGCGCTTCTCGTCCTCAAGCGGACCGTGGCGAAGGTCGACTCGATCGGGTTGGTGGTGCGGATGAAATGACCCCCTGCTTTCTCCACACCTCATCCAGCTAATGCGAGGTGTGCTCGGGGTGCCACATAGCCCAGAGACTGATGTGGTCGCTCTTCGTTGTAGTACCGGATCCAGCGATCGATCACGACTCTGGCTTGGCCCAGCGACTCGAAGCGATGCTGCCAGATGCACTCCTCCTTCAAGGATCGGAAGAAGCGCTCCACGAGTCCGTTCTGTTCCGGTGTATACGGCGTCATGAACTCCAGGGTGAGACCATAGGCCTTCACCGTTCCCGTGTAGTGCCGGCTGCTGAAGACCAGGCCGTTGTCGGAGCGTAGTGCCAGCGGTTGCTGAACGCGCCCCAGTGCTCCCAGTCGATAGATCAGCGCCTCCTCCAGAGCGGCCTCAGCGGTCTTGCTGCTGCCATTGTCCGATAGTCGCCAGCCGAGGCTCTCTCGTGTGCAGTAGTCGATGATCACCGCCAGGCTGGCTCACCGATCCTTTCCACACCACACGTGCGTGAGATCCGTCGCCCTGCGTTCATCAGGCCGTGACGTGACTGACGGCAAGCTCCTGGCACGCGGTCGGAAGCCTTGTGGCCGCTTGCGTACCTGCCAGTCTTTCATTTGCAGGATGCGCTGGATCGGCTTGCGGTTCTCTCCTAAGACGCACGCCAGGCGGCGCCGTAGGAATCCCAGCCAGCGGCAGAGCTTGACGAGCGATACCACATGGCCTTCCTCGGCCAGTTGCGCCTGCAGCGACCTTACGAGTTCTCGTCATCGTCGAGCAGGCGCTTGAATTTTTTAGCGCATAGATCTGCAGATGGGCCTCGCCCAATGCCTCCCTGGTCTCCCGGAGCTCGGACTCATACTGCTCACGGATGTCCTTGGGGGTATCCGGCCGGTGAACACACCTTCCGTTGAGCTCCGACTTCGATGACGGTAGGTGTCCACCTATTGCTTAGTGGACACCTACGATGAGTGAGTTAAGCGTACTGGAGGCGCCTCGAAAGCGCCGCCGCTTTACAGCCGAGTTCAAGGCCAGGATCGTCGAAGCGTGCCAACAACCCGGTGCCTCAGTGGCCGGCATCGCGTTGGAGCATGCCCTGAACGCCAATCTGGTCCATAAGTGGATCCGTGAGGCTCGGCGGTCGGCGCCGGTGAAGGATACCCCGGCATTTGTCCCGGTTCCGATGGCCAGAACCGCCACACCAGCGGCGGGCCAGCATCGGGAAGCCGAGCGTATTCGCCTTTCACTGCCGAGTCCCCAAGGCACGGTGACCATCGAATGGCCAGTGTCCGATGCTCAGGGCTGTCGGGCGCTGCTTCGGGACCTGCTGTCGTGATCCGTATCGACGAGATCTGGCTGGCCACCGAGCCGTTGGACATGCGCGCCGGCCCCGACACGGCGCTGGCCCGGGTGGTGAAGGTGTTCGGCACCGCCCGCCCACACTGTGCCTATCTGTTCGCCAACCGGCGCGGCAACCGCATGAAGGTGCTGATCCACGATGGCCTGGGGGTCTGGCTGTGCGCGCGCCGTCTCAATCAAGGCAAGTTCCACTGGGCCGGTAACTGGCACGGCGACCGGGTGGAACTGTCGTCGGAGCAAGTGGCGGCACTGGTCCAGGGCCTGCCCTGGCAGCGCATCGGCCCGGCGGGGGCCATTTCGGTGGTGTAAGCCTCGTCGGCACAGAAGGCGAACCCTGGCCATTCGATGATCCGCGCATCCCCTTGCTGCCGGTGGACTGGCATAATCGCCGGATGAACATGCCACCCGACCTGTCCCAGCTCTCACCCGATCAGCTCCGCCACCTGGCGGCAACGCTGATGTCGCAGGTGGAGGAAAAGGATCGGGCGCTGGCACAAAGCCAGGAAACGCTACGCCACACCGAGCAGGTCAACCAGAAGCTGACCTTTGAGCTGGCGCTGCTCAAGCGCCACGCCTTCGGCAAGCGCAGCGAACAGCTCAACGTCCTGCAGATCAGCCTCCTGGACGAGGTGGTGGATGCCGACATCGCCGCCATCGAGGCCGAGCTGGAAGCACTCGCTACCCCGGCGACGGTGCCCGCCACCAAGCAAAAGCCCAAACGCCAGCCCCTGCCCGACGACCTGCCGCGTGTCGAGATCCGACACGAGCCCGACAGCGAGCACTGCACGTGCGGCTGCCAGCGGCGCCGCATTGGCGAGGAAATCAGCGAGAAGCTCGACTACACGCCGGGCGTGTTTACCGTCGAGCGGCATATCCGCGGCAAGTGGGTCTGCGATGCGTGCGAGACACTGATTCAGGCACCGATGCCGGTCCATGTGATCGACAAGGGCATCCCCACCTCGGGGTTACTGGCTCAGGTGATGATCGCCAAGTACGCCGACCATCAGCCGCTCTACCGCCAATCACAGATATTTGCCCGCGCCGGCGTGGAGATACCCCGCTCCACTCTGGCGGAATGGATCGGCATCTGCGGGGTGCGGCTGCAGCCACTCGTTGATGCCCTGCGCGAGACCCTGCTCACCGAACC
Organism: Halomonas sp. EF61; assembly: GCF_040147045.1. NCBI lineage: Bacteria > Pseudomonadati > Pseudomonadota > Gammaproteobacteria > Oceanospirillales > Halomonadaceae > Halomonas > Halomonas sp. EF61. Next base: position 993,330 of record NZ_JAMSHM010000003.1, read on the forward strand.
GATACTGCATGCCGATGAAACGCCGGTACCGATGCTGGCTCCGGGCAAGAAAAAGACCCATAAGGCCTACCTTTGGGCCTATGCCACTACGCCCTACGCCGCGCTGAAGGCGGTGATCTACGACTTCGCGCCCGGGCGCGGCGGCCAGCATGCCCGGGACTTCCTCGATGAGTGGAAAGGCAAGCTGATCTGCGACGACTACGGCGGCTACAAACAGAGCTTTGCCAACGGCGTGACCGAAATCGGCTGCATGGCTCATGCGCGACGCAAGTTCGTCGACCTGCATGTGGCCGGCAAGAGCCAGATTGCCGAGCAGGCCATCGAGCTCATCGGCCAGCTCTACCAGGTGGAGCGCGAGGCCCAGTCGCTGAGTGGTGAAGAACGCCAGCGGCGACGCGACACCCGAGCGAGGCCCATTGCCGACGCCTTACATCGCTGGATGCTGGCTCATCGCGAGAAGGTGCCGAACGGCTCGGCGACGGCCAAGGCACTGGATTACAGCCTAAAACGCTGGACGGCGCTGACGCGCTATCTCGATGACGGCAGACTGCCGATCGACAACAACCGGGTGGAGAACCTGATCCGCCCCTGGGCGCTGGGCCGTTCGAACTGGCTATTTGCCGGCTCACTGCGCAGCGGCCAGCGCGCCGCCACCATCATGAGCCTGATCCAGACTGCCAAGCTGAATGGCCATGAACCGCATGCCTACCTGAAAGACGTGCTGGCTCGGCTGCCGACCCAGAAGGCCAGCCAGATCCACGAACTCTTGCCGCAGCACTGGAAGCCGGCAGACTGATCACTGAAAGAGGGTGATGCCCGGGCGCTTACCCTTGGGGCGGGCCTTGAAGCCGTTTTCCATGCTGCGCTGGGCCTCATCGACCCAGCCCTCGATCTCAGAGACAGTGAGATCGTACTGGCGAGCCACTTCAGCCGTCGTGGTCTTGCCCTTGAAAATGTCCATGACCACGGCGGCCTTGCGCTTCGCGGTCCATCGTTTGATGGAGTTGGCGTCGCTCATCCTGTCCTCCTGATGACTGCACTATACCCTGTGCAGCTATGGAGGGGGTCACTTCAAGCCACTACTTCCCGGGACCATACACCTAGAGAGAGGTTGAACACCCAGACGCCTCTGGAGGCATCCGCGGAGGTTCTCCAGAAGACAGTGCCCGGATCTCCGACATTCCAATAGTATTGCGATTGTAGTTTGGGACCGCCCTGTAAATTCCGAAACTAAAGCCACTACCTTTCACCGTTTTTCAACCGCCCGGACCAATAGAGAGAAACAAACCCGCCGAAAATAATGTTATGTACATAGACCCCTGTCCAAAAAGAAAGATAGGACTCAAACTGATTCACAAATACCCAATAAACTGAGAACACAACTCCAAAAGCAGCAACATCACCTCTAATATAACCATATTTCCAAGAGTGATAAATCGTAAAAAATATCCATCCGTATAACATAACAATCAAGCTCAGTCCAAAAACGCCATATGCGACCAGAACTTCTAAAATATAATTATGCAAATGCCCTATATTTTCTTTCGTCCAGTCAGACAGCCATGGGGTATAATCGATCACAAGTCCTCGCCCCTCGCCTCCCCAACCAAAAATCGGCTTTTCAGCGATCCATGAAAAAGAAGCTATCCATGTGTTAAATCTTACACCAAAGCTAGTATCCGGAAGAGGTAATTGCATATTGGATATCCTAGGATAAACCAGCCCTATTTCATTTATAACCCTCTCACCAACGCTAAAGTAAAAAATTAAACAGAAAACAAAAACCCCAAAAGAAACAACCGCTACTTTGTTTATTCGACTATTAAATATAGCTCCTGAATAACTCTTAGAAAACAAAAAAATTATAACAAAAGTTAAAAAACCCAACAGCAGCCCGATCAAAACAGCTCTTGTTTGAGTAACATACAACCCCAACAAGCTATAAAAAAACAGTATAGACCACAAAGATATTTTTAAGATGCGAAATTTTTTTGAGCTAAGAACCCTCGGAAAGAAAACAGACAGACCTATAACACACACACCAAGGAGCATAGCAGAATGCTGCCAGTTCCTCACACCCAGATGCACTCTAACCCCCTGCAAACCAAGGAGTAACTCCGCCACCCCATCACTTTTAAAAAATGTTCCACTTATGCATCCCAAAAGCGCGAAGAACCATATGAAAATGACTTTTCGAGAGCTTCCGGCGAGCCACCAAGCAACGCTAATAAATATGAAAATCTTAGCGAGCCTATCAATTTGGGGATTGTCTGCAACCCACTCAGGGTTTTCGTTAAAATTCAAAAACCACGATATAGCTTGAGCAATCAACACCATCAATAGCAGCACTACCGGAAAGGATCTCCTTAATTCCTTCGAGTTATAGACTAGAAAAAACAAGCCTAATAATGCTAGAATTGTTTCGCTTGTGCTTCCGACTGGCGAATAAACCACTCGAAAAAAGGAGTACAAAAAAACAAGAATAAAGCCTAGCCAATAGTAAAAAGCCGACACTTCACAACCAAACAAACTGATTCTTGATCTCATACTGCTCTCGATCTTTAACGAACTGAAGAATTTCAAGCACACCATCATGACCACAATTAATTTATCAAATAAATATGCAACAACGTCTATGCGAGATTAAAATTAAAAACTATAATATCGGAAAGAGGCTCGGCGGGTCTCAAACTACAATCGCAACACCATTGGAGTGACGGGGATCCGGGCACTGAATTCAGGAGAACCTCCGCGTATTTCTCCAAAGGCGTCCTGGCGTTGAGTGAGTCTGCGATCTCATCAAGTGGACTTGCCCAACTCTTCAGACACTTTTGAGCCTCACGGTGTGGCGGCCTCAAAGACCTCGGGACTGAATCCTCCAAGATGGCTATGCCGACGGCTACGATTGTAGAAAACCTCGATAGAATCAAAGATGTCGGCGGAAGCTAGGTTCCAAGTTTTGTAGACGCGTATCCTTGATACGTTCTTTCTTCATGCTCCAGATGAACGATTCGACCACAACACTATCCCAGCAGTTGCCCCGCCGGCTCATACTGGGTTCGAGGTTATGGGCAATGCAAAAGCGTTGCCGGTTGGCGCTGCAGAACTGGGAACCTTGATCCGAGTGTATGAGTACGCAAAGCTTTGGCTGTCACCGCCAAACCGCCATTAACAGCGCATCCAGTACGGTCACTGGTCCAACATGGGCTTCATCGACCAGCCCACGACTTTGCGTGCATAGAGATCGACTGGCATGGCCCCCTAGGTTTTGTCCGAAAAGTCGGATTTGCTAATGTGCCGATGCCGCAACTGCATAGGTGACCGCATGGCAGGACGCTACGAGCTCTCCGCTCAAAGCTGGGAGATGATTAAGGACATCGTCTCGCCCTCCCAACCAATGGGCCGCCCTCGCCGAGATGACCGCCAAGTGCTGAACGGGATCTTCTGGATCCTGTGCTCAGGCGTCAAATGGCGCGATCTGCCAGAGCGCTACGGCCCATGGAAGACCGTCTATGACCGCTTTCGTCAGTGGCGCGATGACGGCACCTTCGTGATCTTACCCAGCACTGGTGGACACCGGTCTAAGCGATCATTCGAGCCTCGAAGGCCTCTGGGCTGATCATCCCGATCGCGCTGTGCCGGCGTTGCCGGTTGTAGTCCAACTCAATGTACTCGAACACCTGCCGTCGCATGGTTTCTCGGGTCGTGAGTCGCTCGCCGTGAATGGCCTCGACCTTGAGACTGTGAAAGAAGCTCTCGGCGCAGGCATTGTCGTAACAGTTGCCCTTGGCACTCATGCTGCACCGGAGGTCGTGCCGGGTCAGCAACGACCGGTACAGGGACGAACAATACTGGCTACCACGGTCGCTATGCACGATGACGCCCTTGGGCATCTTGCGGCTCCACAGCGCCATCTGAAGCGCGTCGCCGACCAGGTCAGCGGTCATGCGCTCGCTCATCGCCCAGCCGATCACCTTGCGTGAATACAGGTCAATCAGTACCGCCAGGTAGAGCCAGCCCTCACCCGTCGCCAGGTAAGTGATGTCGCCGACCCATTTCTGGTTCGGCGCCGTAGCACTGAAGTCCTGCTCCAGCAGATTCGGTGCGACGGGCAGGCCATGCCGTGAGTTCGTCGTGGCCTTGAACTTACGCGCGGCTTTCGCCCGCAAGTTTTGCCGACGGAGGCTGGCAGCCACGGTATTGAGGCAGATGGCTACGCCAGCATCGTTCAGGTCATGGGTCAGCCTGGGGACGCCTGAGCGCCCCTTGCCCTGCTCGAAGGCCTGAGCCACGCGCTGATCGGTGAGCGCTTGCCAGCGGCGGCGAGGAGAGGGTACTCCTCCCCGCAGTCGCCAGGCGTAGTAGCCGCTGCGGGCGACACCGAGAAACGCACACATCCGTTGAATGCTGAAGGCCTGACGATGCTGCTCGATGAAGGCGTACTTCACTTCAGGCTTTTCGCGAAGTACACCGCCTTGCGCTCAACCGGTCAATGCAACGGTGGTGGATAAGACTTCGGCAGGTGTCTTGTATCCCAGCGTTTTCCTGGGGCGCTCGTTAAGCCGCATGGCCACCTGATCAAGGTCTTGCTGGGTGAACGTGGATAGATCTGTCCCTTTTGGGTAGTACTGTCTTAGCAGGCGGTTGGTATTCTCGTTGGTTCCCCGCTGCCATGGGCTCTGAGGGTCGCAGAAGTAGACTTGAATATCGGTCGCAACCGTGAAGTCCTTATGTGCCGCCAGCTCTGTGCCCCGATCCCATGTTAGAGATCCTCTCAGACCAGCCGGCAGCCGCTGGGCCTCTCTTATCAAGCCAGCGATCACACTGGTCGTATCCTTGCCATCCACCTGAACTAGCATGGTGAAGCGAGAGTGACGCTCGACCAACGTAGCAATGTGGGAATTTCTGGCACCGGTGATCAAATCTCCTTCCCAGTGCCCCGGAATCGCCCGGTCCTCCGCCTCTGGAGGACGTTCTCGGATGGGCACCGCATCCCGGATCTGTCCGCGCGGCTGACTCGTAGCAAGCTTGGAGCGGCGCATCATGCGCTTATAACGCAGATGCTGCATCAGTTCCTTCTTCAGTACACCGCGCGCTTGGATGTAAAGGCTGCGGTAAATCGTCTCATGTGACACCTGCATGCGCCGGTCTCTCGGGAAACGGAGTTTCAGCCAGCCCGAGATCTGCTCAGGAGACCACTGTAGTGCAAGCTTTTCCGCCACGAGCTGCCGCAGTTCGGGGACAGTTGCCAGATGGCACACCTTAGGGCGTTTGGCATGCTCCCATGCAGCCTCATCAGCAGTACTGGCCCGATACCGGTCGCGTCCTCCATGGCGAGCGACTTCCCGGCTCACCGTGGAAACAGAGCGCCCCAGCTGCTGGGCGATTCGCCTAAAGGACTGACCAGTGGCGATACCACGGGAGATCGTCTCCCGCTCAGCTAGGGTCAAGTGCCGACTGGATCGTGAACGAGGGTGCGGTGCGATACCACCGCTGGTGGACAGAACACGATGTACCGACCCTGGATGCTGACAAAGTAGCCGACTGACCTCACTTAACGATTGACCTGCTTGCCACTGCTCCCAGAGTAACTGCTTCTGGTTTGCGGAGAGTCCTCCTGGCCGTCCTCGTCTTGCCATATCGTTCCCTGTCGAGTGGCTGTGTTGCGATGACCAGTTGAGCGTACCGCGGCTTTTTTTGCGATTTCAAGCTCTTCCGACTTCTCAGCCAGCTGACGCTTGAGCCTCGCGTTCTCTTCCGCCAAGGCCTGCTCGCGAACCGAGGCACTCTGCTGCTGCTGAGCCTTGGCTCGCCATTGGTAGAGCTGGCTGGGTTGAAGACCCAGCTCGCGGGCGGCGGCACTGGCACCAACACGGTCAGCGAGTACCAAGGCCTCGTCCTTGTAGACTTGGGAGTAACGGGTGCGAGTCTTCTTCATCGACGTTGCTTGCCTTGCCATGGGGTCACCTCGTTCAGTGTACTGCCTTAACGGGGTGTCCACTGTTGGTGGGCAAGATCAGTTCATGACCACGGCAGCCTTGCGCTTCGCGGTCCATAGTTTGATGGAGTTGTCGTCGCTCATCCTGTCCTCCTGATGGTTGCACTATACGCTGTGCAGCTATGGAGGGGGTCACTTCAGCTGTATGCACCCAATCTTAATATTCAGAATATTTTCACTTATCAGTTTAGTAATTTTAATCTAAAACTTTCTGCCTTTCCTCTAATAAGCATTTTTCCCAAAAAAGCCTTTCACCATCGTTAACAAAATTATTTTAATATCTAAGCATACGTTCCAGTTATCTATATACCAAAGATCATACTGAACTCTAGCTTCCATTTTACTTACAGTCTCCGTCTCGCCACGAAAACCATTTACTTGCGCCCAACCAGTTATACCAGGCTTAACTTTGTGACGGCGCATGTACGATTCTACCAATTCTTTATAGTGCTCGTTATGCTCAAGAGCGTGTGGTCTAGGACCTACTATAGACATTCGACCTTGTAAAACGTTGTAGAACTGTGGCAACTCATCTAATGAGGTTTTTCTTAAGAACCGGCCAATTCTAGTAACTCTAGGATCAGACCTACCGGCTTGAGTCAACACACCGGTTTCCTCTTCATGAATCTTCATCGTTCTAAACTTATATACCTTAAAGCTCTCGCCATTCACACCTGTTCTGTATTGCTTAAAAAGAATCGGCCCAGGAGACGACAACTTTACTAATACCGAAATAACCACACAAACAGGAATGATGCAAATAAAAATTGAAAAACCTATTAGAAGATCCTCAACTCTCTTGCTAATACTCGAAACACCATTCATTGGGGTGACACTAAGATCTATGACAGCCCTGCCAGCCACTTCAGACATACGATGGTTTAGAAGATGCATGTCTCGGAAGCTTGGAACAAATCGCACATCTGAAGTGTGATTCCTCAATCTATATAATATACTTCTAACTACTGCACCCATTTCAAGCGGAACACATATCCAAACTTCGTCAACCCTTCCTTTATATATTCTCCTCGATATCCGATCTAAACAATCATTTTCTGGAATGCTTGAGATTCGTTCAACTCCTGCTATTGAAAAGCCTTCTCCAGGCGTGGCTCTCATACCACGAGCCACCTCGAGCAAATTTTCCCCAGGGCCTATCAAAAACACAGAACGCCTTACTTTACCCTGCAATCTTGCTTTTTTTAGTACGTTATGTATCAGAAGCCTAAAAACTAGAATGAGTATAAAACTCGATGTTAATGTGTATCCGATCCACAATCGTGAGTACCGCACGGAGGCATCAGCAAAAAAAATTATGGACGAAGTAATCACACCTGCCACAAAAAACACCAAAATAAGATGGCCAGTTGATGTCCATCCTTTAAACATCTTCCATTTATTATATTCACCAAGACTGCTATTAACTATAACAACTAGTAGTGCAATGACAGTTGTAGCTAAAACATAACGATCGTGCAGCGTAATGGTACCAAATCTAAGAAAATAGGAAAAAACAGACGACAAAACAACCAAAGATACATCTACTAATGGAAGAAAAAATCGTGGAGGTATTCTTTGATGGGACCATATATTATGAAACATCAATAATCACTTCTCATTCTTTTTGGAAAAACAATACATATCTATAAAAATATAGAAAAGAGAAACAGGATAGTAAAAGAAATATCTTTTAATTAGCTTCGGCTCATCAAACATCCTGTACAGCCACCTAAGATTAAGCTTGTCGATCCATTTTGGATAATAATTTATTCCTGCTTTAGCGGTTTGATGAAAAAAACCACCACAAGTAAAACCTCGCCCCACCCAACCACGCTTTCTAAGGTCAACCAAAAACTCTTCTTGACGCAGAGCCCCCATGCTGACGATCACTAAGTCAGGATTTATGTGCACCATTTCGTCAAGAACTTTTTCACGTTCATTGCCTCTGTTAAAATAGCCGTGGCGCAGGCCGACGATATTTAGCCGAGGAAAGCTCTGACGAAACTTCTCTACGGCCTTTTCGGCAATCCCTTCTTCACCACCAATAAAAAATACACGGAAATTTCTTTTCTCGCACTCTCTGAAAACAATCGGCGCCAGCGAAGTCATATCAAAACTTTTTCTTTTGCTCTTCTTTCCTAATGCCCGAACAGCTAAATTCAATAAGATTCCGTCGCAATACACGCTATCGAACTGCTCGTAAACACATCCATGCTTTCTAGCTTTTAAATAAGAGTAATTGTTTAAAAATGTTACTATCTTGCTCTCGTCAGGATTAAAAAAGGCCTCATTCTTATCCATTAACAATTTAAATATTACGTCTTTTCCAACCATACCACCCCCCGAAAAAACTTTAAAAAATTCATACAATAAGCGCAGCACCTTCTGTATCCATGGGTTCGAAATATACCCCTAGAAATGCTTATGCTGGTATTCGATACTATAGCCGTTTTCGCTAGCGGTCGTTCAATTTTTTGACCACCCAACGCAATTCTGATACGGAGACATGGCGGAAGAGAGTTGGCCGGATCAAACTACTTCCTTATACTCGGACACACAGGGAAGAAAAAAAAGAGCGAACGAAAACAAAAATCGTGAGAACTACAAACACTGGAGCTACGGCATGTACGAAAACAGCAACTAATGTGCTTGTTGAAATACCGTATAGAAAAAATGAAGAAATAAACAAGAAAGGAAAAAGATTGTGTTTCACGTAGAGAAAACTTACAGCAAAGTTGGAAAAAAAACCTATCATAGAAGACAAAAAAAGGCAATAAATAACTGTTCCGACGTACCCAAATTGAGCATACCCCTCACCTATGAATGTGGGTGTAATCCCGCCACCTCTGAACTCGACTCCAGCAGCTTGTTTAAGCAACACACCAGATGTTTGATTCACATGTGATCCAGGGATAGCAAGCAAGAAGTCATTAATAAATGTCTTGAACAAAGGGATATTAACTCCATTGTTAATCATATATGAAAGATTTTCCAATTGCACCCAAAATCGGTGGTACACGCCCCCCAGGGAAAATCTAATCAAGTCGTTAATATCCGCGCCAGCGAAACCCTGAATCCCATAATGTCGAATATATTGCACAACTGCTGAAACAAAGAGAACAACAAATCCAATAATTAATGATATCGTATAAAGTCTAAGTATACCTCCTCCACTCGCTTCATAAAAATATACAAACACAACACCGTAAACAAATATTACAAAAAGTGAGTCTATTCTATTTGCTGTAGGCATTATCATAAGGAATGTCAGCAGTGAAAGCATAAAAGCTAATATTTTCGAGTGCCGCATAAGCGATAATGAAACACCAAGATAGCCGACATATATACAATACAGAGATATCTTATAATTATATCCAAGTCCTACCAATGATTTAACTCTAGCCTCATGTACATCCTCTGAAAATATTGGTATCTCTGGCATTCTATAATACAAAAAAAATAACAAAACCACGCCAAGAATATATATAAACACATACACAAAACTAGACAACCCATATGGTATAGCCTTGCTTAAGCTGAAATGCTTTGGTGTGTAAATAGATGACAAAATAAATCCAAAAGACAGCCCCAAAAAGAAGACTGAGCAGTAAAACCAAACTATAGGATAAAGAAAATCATAACGTGAGTTATAGAAAAAAAAGTCAATAATTGGAGCTAATCCTATGAAGAAAAACACTCCACAAAAAATAGAAACTGATGGGTTATGGAAATAAAATAAACGTAATTTCCTTACACGAATACACAAGCAAAAAACAAGAACAGTAAAACTATAAAAAACAAAGCTCATTAAAACAATCATTTTGCTCTCGTTTGTTAAAAATTCTCAGCACTTAGTTGACATCTTTGAAGATGCTTTAACCTCAACATTTAGATAACTACCCAAAATAATCGACAACTGAAGAGCTCCCCCCCCTCCTACAGAGCGGAACAGGGTATAGTGAAGCTCTGTAGGGCAGGAATGAGCGACGACAACAGGATCGAGCAATGGAACGTCAAGCGCAAGGACGCCGTTGTCATGGACTGATCTTACCCAGCATTGATGGACGCCGATCTAAGCGATCATTCTAGCCTCAAAGGCCTCAGGACTGACCACCCCAATCTCACCGTGCCGGCGCTACCGGTTGTCGTCTATCTCAATGTGCTTGAACACTTGCCGGAGCATGGCATCCCGGGCCTCGAATCATTCACCATGGACCGCCTCCACCTTGAGACTGAGGAAGAAGCTCTCGGCACGGGTATTGTCGTAGCAGCGGCCCTTGGTACTAGTGCTGCACCGGAGTTAGTACCGAGTCAGCAGCGACTGGTACGACGTCGAGCAATATTGGCTTGCCACGGTCACCATGCACGACCGCTCCCTTGGGCATCTTACGGCGCCACAGGGCCATCTTCAGGGCATCACTGACCAAGTCGGCGGTCATCCGTTCACTAATCGACCAGCCGACCAACTTGCGTGAATACAGGACGACCAGTACCGTCAGATAGAGCAACCCTTCGCTGGTTGCCAGCGTTCGTAATGTCGCCGACCCACTTTTACTTCGGTGCAATGACCCCCTGATTTCTACACGCCCTCCACGACTAACGCCGGGAGTGCTCGAGGTTCACATAGCCTGGAGACTGATGTGGCCACTCTTCGTTGTAGTACCTCATCCAACGATTGATGACGGCCCTCGCCTGACCCAGCGATTCGAAGCGGTGGAGCCAGATACACTCCTACTTCAAGGCCTGAAAGAAGCGTTCCACGAGCCTATTCCGCTCTGGCGTATATGGCGTCGTGAGCTCTTAAGACAAGCCGCCTTTACCGTGCCCGTGTAGTGATGACTGCTGAACACGAGCCCATTATCAGAGCGAAGGGTCAAGGGTTGCTGAACGCGTCCCAGCGCTCCGAACCAATAGAGAAGCGCTTCCTCAAACGCCGCCTCCGCGGTCTTGCTGATGCCAGTGTCGGATAATCGCCAGCTGAGAATCTCTCATGACCGCTAAGCTGGCCCGCCGATCCTTACCGCACCACACATGAGTGAGGTCTGTCGCCCAGCGCTCATCTGGCCAGGCGACGGACGGCAGACTCCTGGCGGGAGGGCGGAAGCCCTGAGGGCGCTTGCGCACTTTCCAGCCTTTGAGCTGAAGGATGCCCTGAATTGGCTTGCGGTTCTTCCCCTGGACGCACGCCAGTCGACGATATCCATAGGTAGGGAACCGTTCCAAGGCCAGCTTCACCCGCGTTGCCAGATCGGTGTTGATGGCGCGCCGCCGCGGCCCGGGGATGGTAATACAACGTCCGTCGGGGAAGCCCCAGCCACTGACAGAGTTTGACGAGCGGCACTATGAGGCCCTGACGGACCATACAGCCTGCAATGACCTTACGAGCTCTCGTCTTCGTCGAGTAGGCAGCAAAACTTTTTAGCCCGCCTCATTCATGGGGCAGGCCTGAAAACGAAGATAGCGGATGGTATTCTCTTAAAAAATCAGTGAGTTCCGCCAAGAACCTGATCAAAGAGAGCCATCCGCTATGGGTGAAAGACTATCCACCTGGATTCCCTCTTGCAACCGCTCGGTCCGTGTCGAGCTGAGCGGCCAACGAACCACGAGTGATAGCGGCGCGCTGTTGCTCCGCGAAGCCCTCGATCGCAGTGGCGTTATCGATGCGCTGGAAGACAATCTGGTTGACCCGCGCAATCCGCTACGTGTTCGTCACTCGCTGGCAAGCCAACTGCGAACCGTGATCTTGCAGCGTGCGATGGGGTGGATCGACCTTAGTGATACCGACACGCTCCGTCATGACCCGCTCTGGCAACTTGCCTGCAGTGATGCTCGCGGGCTGGCCCCGTTGGAGCAAGATCGGCCATCTCAAGCCACGCTGTCGCGCTTGCTGAACTGCCTCGGTCACAGCGACAACATCGATACCCTGCACGAAGGACTGATGCGATTGGTGGTTTGGCGTCTGGTCTCGCTGACCAAGGGCGACATCCCGAAGCAGTTGACCCTGGATGTCGATGGCTTGCCGATTGAGGTCCACGGCCACCAAGGGGGCTCAGCGTTTCACGGGCATTATCAGGCACGGATCTACTCACCGCTGATCGCTTCACTGGCCGAGACTGGCGACATGGTCGGCGGCCTACTGCGCGAAGGTAACGCCGGCCCAGCCGAGGATGCTGATACCTGGATACCACACCTGGTCAAGCGGCTTAGCGCGAGCACCGGAGCCCAGGTGCGGGTTCGCATCGACGCAGGCTTCACCGACAACGCAACACTGGAAGCCCTGGAAGATCGGGATATCGAGTACCTGGGCCGGCTGCGTAGCCACACGGGACTGCAGACGCTAGCAGAACCGTATTTGAAACGCCCGCGTGGCCGCCCGCCTGAACAACCTCGGGAGTGGTGTTATGACCTGTCCTATCAAGCCGGCTCATGGCCTGCGCCACGACGCGTGGTGCTGGTGGTGCAGGAACGTCCCGATGATCTGTTACTGCACGCCTTCTTCCTGGTCACCAACCTCGGCAAGGTCGAGTGGCCGGCCAAGAGGGTGCTGGCACTCTATCGCAAGCGTGGCAGCGCTGAGGCGCACATGGGCGAGTTGAAGTCGACACTGGACGTGCATCTGTCCTCGACCGATCGCGGCGCCTCGACGGTTCAACAGGTGATGGCCCGCAACACGGTGAATCTCTTGCTGAGCCTCTACGCCTATCAAGTCCTGCATGGGCTGCGACGGCTGCTGGAAAGCCAAACACATCAGGGGTGGAGCCTGGCGCAGATGCGTGAGCAGATCCTCAAGGTGGCGGCGACACTCTCGCTGCATGCCCGACGCGTCACAGTGCACCTTGGCGCCGCCGCCGACAAATGGTGGCCGACATTGCTAAGGGGGTTGCCACGGCTATCCGCACTGGTCTGAGACTGGTCATCATCACACTCTCATTCGTCGACAGAGCAGCCGTATCCGAAGCTGTCAGGCACGGCTACGCCGAAGCCAGATGATGATACAAAACTGCGATAAGGACGCCAACAGAAGGTCGATTTAGTTATAAGAAAACCGGCGACCATGCGGCCGCTCAACGGTAAAGAGGGCCGATGCCGAGATTTTCCGGCGCAGCAGGCTCATTCAGCACTCAGATGAATGAGGCGGGTTTAGCGTATAAATCTGCAGGAGGGCCTCACCCAGCCCTTCTTTCGTCTTCCACAGTTCAGATTCGGACTACTCACGGACGTCCTTCGGGCGAGTCCTGACCCCGTTTTTCGTGCTGCGCTGGACTTCATCGATTCAGCACTAAATCTCGAAGACTGTGAGATCGTACAGTCGCGCCACTTCAGCCGCTCTGGTCTTGCCCGTGAAGATGTCCATGACCACGGCGTCTTTGCGCTTCGCGGTCCAGCGTTTGACGGTGGGTTCTTGCTCATCGCATCCTCCTGATCGCTGCACTATAGCCTGTGCAGCTATGGAGAGGGCACTTCAAAAGGGCCGAACGAAAAATGGGTGAGCGACATCACATATCTGAGCACAGACCAAGGCTGGTTATACTTGGCCGTCGTTATCGATTTGTTTTCTCGACGAACTATTGGCTAGGCGGCGAGCAGTCGGATGAAAGCAGATCTCGTCTATGAGGCGTTAGAGATGACGCTCTCCTGGCGCGGTTGCCCGAAGAAGGTGATCACCCAATCAGATCATGGAAGTCAGTATTGTTCTTCGGATTATCAGAGGCTTATCAAGCGACGCAAGCTCTTATGCAGCATGAGCGCCAAGGGCAAGTGCTACGATAATGCCTGTGCTGAAAGCTTCTTTCACAGTCTCGAAGTCGAGGCTATCCACGGTGAGCGCTTCGGGACCAAGGATGCGATACAAAGGCGGGTCTTCGAATACATTAAACTGGACTACAATCGGCAACGCCGCCACAGCGCCATTGGGATGATCAGCCCAGCAGCCTTCGAAGCTCGAATGATCGCATAGACCGGTGTCCACTTTTGTTGGGCAAGATCACTCCTCAGCACCCTCTCAGTTTGGCGCATCGGCACCGGGAGGGTGGGGAGGGCTCCATCCCATTGGTGAGCCGAGAAGGGTGCCGCCACTGACCCTCCCGCCTCTCCCTCGTGATCCAAAGTGCTGCAGTTATTCTATGAATCCAGGAAATTAAAAACCGTTACCCCTTGAACAGGAAAAATGCTCTTCGTCAACACGGGATGTATTATTATCAAAAATGCTCTGCAACTCTACTCCAAGATTTAATCTATTCCTAGTTTTTTCTGGAAGAAAGTCGACCATATTAATAGCATGGCAATCATATAGGCAACTTGCCGTAACCAGCGCAGTAGAGTTAACACCAGCAACCATCTTAACATTAAAACCTAGCATCATAATTTCTGCAGGAGCACTGCTCTCAATTACATCAGCATTAGGCGCAATATCTTCGTAGGAAAAATCATCTAGGGGATGAGGCTTAATAACAAGCGGGATATTATTTTCCTCAAAATATTTCACTACTCTACAGAAAAAATCATTATATTCTTCATTAGACATTAAGTCAATTTTAACAAAAGGAGTCGTAAAATAAACCACCTTGTTTGAAAGGTCTGCAAGCTTAGTTCCCTTCAAACCATTTAGCTCGGAATACAAATTATTCAAGACAATAGAAGCCGCTGATTTATAACATTTATCAACTTCTTCTGACTTATCCTTTAGCAAACCCCACTTAAAATCCAAGAACAACCTTGACCTTAAGATTTTCTTTAAAACAAACTTTGCAAGGAAATATTTTTTCTTTTCACGAAGTGCAACATCTTTTTCTTGAGAAAAGCCATTGTATGTTCCAACGCCTTCTTCAAACCCAAATGTAAAAAACTTTCTCCCCAACATTAATTCTTTTTTATCAAGATATCTAGCAACAGTTGGCTTATAATATGTATGATGACCTAGATAAATTGAAGATCTCGTTTCTCGAAAACTTAACAACCTATTCACAAAAGGCACTATCGTCCAATAAAAACCATTGAGTTTTTTTTGTTTCCTTAAACTTATTAATACACCGGAATCAGAAATAAAGCTAATATCAGAAAATTGGTACTTACCATCCATATCTTCAATGTAATAAACAACAATCTCATCTCCTTTACAAGACTTAGAAATGCAGAATGACAATGCACTGATCAAATGATATGTGGTAACTAGATCAAAAATATAAAACTTATTATTGCACATACACTTTACCAAACGAATTGCCCCCCCTTCCAGAGCTGCACAGGATATAGTACATCCTTCAGGAGAACAGAAATGAGCTACAACAACCTGATCGAGCAATGGATCACAAAGCGCAAGCACGCCGTTAACACGGACATCTTCAAGAGCAAGATCACCGCCGCTGGGGTGGCTCGACAGAACAACCTCACCGCCTCAGAAAGCGAGGTCTGGGTCGAAAAAGCCCAGCGCCGCATGTAGAAAGGAGGTTCAAAGCCCGCTCCAAGGGCATCTGTGAGCACTACAAGTACAAGCTCAGAGAGACCAAGGAGGCATTGGACGAGGCCCTTTCGCAGATCTATATACTAAAAATTTTCAAGTACCTGCTCGACGAGGACGAGAAATCTTAATGTCGCTGCTGGCCCAACTGACCCAGAATGACGATGTGGTCTCCATCGTCAAGCTCTGCCGCTGGCTGGGATTCCCCCAGCGCATCCTGTATTACCGACCTAAGCTGCGGACGTATCATCAGCGCCGTCATGTCGGCACAGGTGAAACTTCCCCTGGAGCGGTACCCCACCTACGGCTATCGCCGGCAGCCTCGCGCTTCGCGCTTCATCGCTCGATCAGGTTATTGTCCCTCATCCTGTCCTCCTGATGGCTGCACTATAGCCCGCGCAACTCTGGAGGGGGTCACTTCAGAAGATGCGTCCTGAAATATTACCAAACGTGTAATCAATCATCCGGAACCTGACACTTAAACGAGGAGTGCATCTGGCTCCATCGCATTGCATCGCTGGACTAGGCGAGAGGCGTCAACAATCGCTGGATGAGCTACTACAACGAAGATTGGCCATATCAATCGCTGGCTACGTAGCGCCCCAAGCCACGCCAAGGTTTAGACGCACAACATGTTCAGAAACCAAGGGGCCAATAAATTTTCTGCCAAACTAGAATCATCAACGTGAAAAACCGTACTTAAATACACTAACAACCATAGCCCTAATTATTTTCGAATTAGCTTTAAGACCTGTGCCAAACCTCGGCTTATCTTCTCTTGGCAAAGGAGAAAACGTTATTTGGGTAACCGAAAAATTATTCTTCAAAGCATAGAACATAAGCTCAGTGCCTACGGAGCTATAGGAATCAAAATGACCAAGGCTCTCATAGACAGGTCTTGAATATCCTTTCATTCCGCAAAACGGATCTTTGATGCTATATTTGACCCTGGTAAACAACGAAAATACTTTTTCAAAAAACCGTGGAAGACTTGTCCTTTCACCAAGGACGACATCGAAACCTTCCTCCAATCTAAGAATAAATTCTTCCAATAACTGTGTTTTATGTTGTCCATCTGCATCAACAGTCACGAAAAACCTTACTTTATCCCTTGCTGCTCTAGCAAAGCCTGAATTTAGAGCACTGTCATAACCCAGATTTGAACTATGAGTAACAACCAACGCTCCGGCTTCAGCAGCCACCTCTCCGGTATTATCGTCAGAGCCATCATCAACTACATATACAGTACCGTACCTTTTTACAGCACTTACCACGTCCCCAATCGTACTAGACTCGTTTAGAGCAGGAATTATTACCGCTACTTCTTGAGGTAATGCCATTCTAGATGCTCCCCTTTCTCAAGATCTTTCAAAACCACACAACCTATTACATTCTTTGCTTCAAATGGCGGAATGCTCTTATCAGGACTTGGTCTGAGTGCAGTCAGATCAGACTCTTTTAAGGTCTCGCCTTCAGATATCTTTCGATTAACACATAGTGAGCGTCGCTGTACAATAGCAGTTTGCTTTTCATTTTCTTCTATTTTCTTCGTTTCTCCCCCAAGAGAAAGCTCTAATTCTCGGCAGCGATCGACCATTTCACGCCAAGACGTTGGCGTCATTGAGAACTTATGATCAGGCCCTTCTCTATCGTTTGAGTCAGTAAAATGCTTTTCAATTACTTTCGCACCTAACGCTACACTGCCAAGAACGGTAGAATGACCAGGCGTATGATCACTTAAACCCAGCACGACACTCGGAAACTCTCTCGCATAGGTCTTCAGGACATTAAGATTTATATATTTAAAGTTCTCCAAGCTAGCAGTATAATTAGTATTACACTGCATCAGACAAAAATCTTCATTCAAAGGCAGACAAGCTGACACAGCACGAACAACATCCTCCATCGACGCCGCACCAGTCGCAAGGATATATGGCTTATTTTTCTTTGCGATATACTCTATAATCTCTATCCACGAAATATCCCCAGAACCTATCTTATAAGCAGGGACGTAATTATCAATATGATCCACAAGTTCTTTACTGTAAGGACTTGTAAAGAACGTTATCCCAGCACGATCACAGGTCTCCTTTAACACTTCACTCCATTCAAGTTTGACGCTCGCATCTTGATATACTTCATAGACACTTTTCTTCCATTCTTTTTGATGAGACATGCCTCCACGTAGGTTCTTAAAACCTTGATCACTTACAATAGTACTAGCTGTGAAATGCTGAAATTTAGCAGCGTCGGCACCAGCTTCAGCAGCCATATAAATAAGATCTTTTGCTTTTTCTAAATCACCATCATGATTTGCAGCAATGTCGGCAATAAAATACACTGGGGATTCCCCACCAACAGGCTTACTATCAATGTAGAACATTTTGCTTTTATCCATTATCTATAATCTCCCACAACAGTTTTCACTTCTTCCAAAAGTGATGGAAGCTCGATACTAAAGTAATCCTCAAATTTCGAAACATCCATCCTCATGTCGTAGGGCCTTTTTGCGATTAGCCCCTTTTTACTATCAATAGAAACACTTTCCATATTAGCATAACTACTGCCAAGCAGTTGCGCAAACACTCTAGCAAATTCGGCCTTAGAAAAACCATCTCTTGAGCCCAAGTTGAAGACACCACTGGGTTGTTTTTCAATAATTAGAGCCAAATACCTACAAAGTGTTAGCATTGATAAAGGGCTGAAATACACATCTTCAAAAACACTGAAGCGCTCTCCACTAACTAGCCTGCCATAGACCCAATCTGAGAAACTCTTCCTCGCAGGATGCAAGCTTTTTCCAAAAAAATTAGTACGAATGGAAGCTCCTCGCACAGATGAAGCGGCACATTCACCTAGTAGCTTAGAGTAACTATAATAATTTAGTGGAGATACATCTGCCTCCCTGCCAACAGTTCCCAGCCCAGATCTTTCGTAAACTTGGTCTGTGGACACGTTCAACAAATAGGGGGAGCTACAGGATTTCTTATCTTGAATCCATGAAACAACATTGTTAATTACTTTAACATTCTTTTCGTAACAATAAAGAGGATCTTTCTCGCATTCATCAACGTTCGTTGCCGCGACAAGGTTGACAATGACATTCGGCTCCACCTTATCTAATAGCGCATAGGTCTGATCTATATCACTTAAGTTAGCAGTTAATCCATCGCCAGTTCGCCCTCTATGGAAGAGGACTTCCCACGACTCAAGCAGTTTGCACTGGCTGAAGTATTGACCTAACATGCCACCAGCACCAATTAACAAACACTTTTTCATATCTAATCAACCACTATTAAATAGAGTCCTATATAACTTTTCAGCTCGTACCCAATCGTCCGGCGTGTCAATATCTACCACACGCCAATTCGGAATAGGCAAACCCACGCTATTAGAGTGTAAACTTGTTCTTACGGACCATGACTCAGTGCTGCCCCAATAGAACTGACCTGCATCATGGTAACTAAGCTCGAAATCTTGTGTTCGCTTTAACTCATTTTCTGGTGTAAAAAAAGACATTAAACCTTCTGAATTCATTTTCATTGCGCGCTGCACAGGATGAGCGTACTCAACAACCGGGTAACAAAATCCTTCCCCGTAATCTTGTACAAGCTTCTTCGCCACAATCAAATCTTTTATAGTTACAAAAGGTGCACATGGATATATACAACATACCAGATTTTCTCTAGTCGTTTCTACCCCCAGAACTTGAATTGTATTTCTTATTACTGGAAGAGTTGGAGTTAGATCATCTGCTAACTTTGCATCTCTCACAAAGGGGACCTCAGCCCCCAACTCAATCGCTATCTTTGATATTTCTTCATCATCCGTGCTTACAATAACACGATCAAAAATACCGCTGCTTAGCGCAAGGTTGATTGAATAACCTATCATGGGAGTTCCAAGAAAATTTTTTATATTTTTTCTTGGAATACGCTTACTCCCCCCTCTTGCCGGAATTACTGCAATATTCTGAGCCATTATATTTTACCAATCTTATCCCAATTCTCATCAATCCAATTTTTTAAGTCAGTATCGCTCATCCATTCGCTATTATTATCACTAGAATATACGAAGCCTTCAGGCACAGGCTTTCCATCCTTTATGCGATTAGAATCTTTGTCCCAACTATTTATTGCGGGCAATATTTTAAAATGCTCAGGATATTCATAGGTATAATAAGCATCTTCAGAGCCTATCATTTGTTCGTGCAACTTTTCTCCCGGCCTGATACCTACTATCTCTTGACTCGCACCAGGGGCAACAACCCGAGCCAAGTCCGTAACTTTCATCGAGGGGATTTTTTTTACATAAATCTCTCCTCCTTCCATATCCTCAAAAGCATGCCAAACTAGTTCTACGCCTTGCTCCAACGATATCATGAAACGTGTCATGCGATCATCCGTAATCGGCAACTCTCCCTTATCCCGAATCGACATAAAGAAAGGAATCACAGACCCCCGCGATCCCATTACGTTGCCGTATCTGACTACTGCAAAGCGGGTATGATGCCCTCCAGCGTATGAATTCCCAGCTACAAACAACTTATCTGACGTCAGTTTAGTCGCACCATAAAGATTGATTGGGCTACTTGCCTTATCTGTAGATAGTGCTACCACCTTTTTCACACCCTTATCGATACAGGCGTCAATCAGATTCATTGCCCCTTGGACATTCGTTTTCACACATTCAAACGGATTGTACTCAGCCGTGGGTACAATCTTAGTCGCGGCAGCATGCACTACATAGTCGACCCCATCTAGAGCACGATAGATGCGATCTCTATCTCGCACATCCCCAATAAAGAAGCGCACCCTTGGATCACCTTCGAATTTCTTTGCCATCTCCCACTGCTTCATCTCATCACGAGAAAAGATAATCACACGTTTAGGATTATAGCGCTCTAGAAGCATTGGGATAAAGGTATGCCCAAAAGATCCCGTCCCGCCAGTTACAAGAATTGAAGAGTCATCAAACATAGCAATTTACTCTATTTATTTCCATCAAGAAAGAGAGTTTTCTCTTTCAGCTTAAAAGGACTTTTTTCAACCAAAGTTCATGGTCATCGTTTTTTTCAATCGACAATAAAAAAAGGCCTTTAGAACCAGCATAGCGAAGAACGCACCACAAAGAGAAAACGGAACCCCGAGGATTGGAAAAGCATCTGTAAGCAGAAAACCAAGCCCCAAAAATACAAAAAATGAAAAGACATTGCTCTTTATAATCGAATTATCTTTCCCCATAGCATAAAGCCCGTAATGAGGAATCATGCTAACTGCGAATAGAAATATGGAAAAAAGCAGAATGTAAAGCATTCCCACATGATTAAAATACACTTCTTTCCCAATAGCCATTAATACCGGATGAACCAATACAGCGGCAGTCACGCACATAATAAAAGCAATAAAAACTGTCTGACGTGAAAGACTTTTCATTCCAGACTCAAACATTTTAAAATCTTTTATTTGGAAAGCTCTCACGATTTTCGGGTACAAGAAAACAAACACGCCTGCATCTAGAAATGATGTCACAGCATTTGCAATCCCAGCAAACAACACATAAGCTGCAAGTGCTTCTTCTCCGCCCACCGCCTCCAACCAGTAACGGTCAACCGTAAACAGTGCTCGTATTGCCAGCGTTGCAAAAAGCAGGGGCAAGGCAACTTTGACTCCTTGAGCCAACCAGCTCCAATCAATTGAATTCTTTAAGCAGGCTCGATCCAGTCTGGCGATTGCCATAAATCCCATGCTACATGCGAGTGCCCCACCGACCGCCCACGCCATTAGCAGCACTTCAAGGGTGCGAAACTTTGGATACAACCAGAAAATTACTGCTACAACCAACACCCAAACGCCAGAACGCAGAAAGTGGGCTATGCTCGCATACAACTGCCGCGACATTGCGACTAACAATCGATTTAATTCCTGAGCTAAGTGTTCGAACACAAGCAAGACAAAAAACCATGGAGCAACCTTCCACGGCAAAAGATCTGCAATAAACAAAAAAAACAACAGCGGGAGAATAATACTGTAGACGATTACCGTGAATACACTTTGATCACGGAGCAATCTTAGCCACTCATCGGATCTACTACCTAAAAGCTTTCTCGTGGTATATACGTAAAAATCGAAACCAATTACATAGATGGAATACGATATTGTAGCGACCAATAGGCCATATATTGCCACTTCTTCTGGAGCAAGATAATAAGCGATAAGAAAGATTAAGAGAAATTTTGCAAGAAGCGAGCTGCCTCGTAGCCCAATATTCACCAACCGTATAAAGACGGTGGTTGACAATAGGTTTGATCCGCTAGGCATACTGGCCCACTTATATTTTTAGAAAAAAGAAAAGACTATGCCGCTATTTTAAGCAAAGAATCCCGATCCATAAGATTAGAAACCTTTAGCAATAAAGCTAGCGATTCAAAAGTTTTCGTAGACATTTTTGGGCTGCTGAATTTCCGTGCACCAATCTAATTTTCCCAATCCTATTCTGTGTGCCACAAACAAACTGAACCAAATCCTGCTGGTCAGCATGCGCTGAAAAACCCGAAATACTCTCGACGTAGGCATTCACCACCATGCGCTCTCCGTCGACAACGACTTCGCTTCCACGTTTCGCTCGCTGAATCAGCCTGCCAGGCGTACCCTCTGCTTGATATCCAACAAACAAAACAGTGTGGCAAGGATCAGAAAGGAGTCGCTTCAAGTAGTTGACCACCCTGCCCCCGGTGGCCATGCCGCTGGCGGCGATGACGATGGCCCAGGTGTTGGTGGTGGCGAGGTGCTCGACCATGGCGAGATGGTCGTCGTGGCTATCTACGGTGACGAGGCCATCAAAGCTGAGGGGATGGCGGCCCTGGTCGAGCCGCGTCTTGGCTTCGCTGTCCCACCAGGGCTTGAGGTCTCGGTATACTTCGGTGAAGCGGGCAGCCAGCGGGGAATCGACAATGATCAGCGGACGCTCGCCTTTCTCTCCTTCCTGTCGCACGTGCAACCGCTCATGCACCAAAGTCTCGATTTCGTAGAGCAGCTCCTGGGTGCGGCCGATGCTGAAGGCTGGAATGACCACGCTACCGCCCTCGCGCTGTGCACGATAAATCATTTCCTTGAGCTGTGCGCGCCGCGTCCTGCGGCCTTCATGCCTTCTATCGCCGTAGGTGCTCTCAAGCACCAGGACGTCCGCCCGCTCCAGCGGAGTGGGGTCCGGCAACAGCGGGGTGTCGGGCGGCCCGAGGTCCCCCGAGAAGACGTAGCGATTATCCAGACTCGCGCGCTCGTCCTCAACATCAATTTCGACGTATGCTGAACCGAGTATATGCCCCGCGTTCTGTAGACGCACCTTGACCTTGTAACACTCATCGTTTAGCAGGGTTTTCCAAGCACCATAGGGACTTGGATCAAGATGCATCTCAACGATATCAAGAAACCGCTCGATTAGCCTGCGGTCGCGGGTAAAGCCAATCTTGAGGGCATCCTCGATCACCAGTGGCAGCAGCCGCGCACTCGGCGGGGTGCAGATGATGGGGCCTTTGAACCCCGCTGCCATCAGGTAGGGCAGCCGACCGATATGGTCGATATGGACATGGGTCACCACCAAAGCCATGACGTCGTCGACCGGAAACTCGATCTGGTGACGCTCGAAGCTTGACTGGCCCTTGAGGTCCTCTCCCTGAAACAGGCCGCAGTCGATCAAGATGGCATGGTCAGGTGATATCTGGAGACGGTGACAGCTTCCGGTGACGCCATCGGCGCCACCGTGGTGGATGATGGTGGGATAGTCCACACTTTTCCTAGTTTCTCAGTTTGATTGATTTGGGAAGGCGACGCGGCCGCTCCAAAACGGGCCGCCGTGCCGTTCGCAAAACTCTCGAAGCACTCGCTTCGAATTGACATCTATCTATCCATCGATAGCAGCATCGACATCCACGGATTCGGCGAGCACTACCGATACCTCAGCATTGTTGTTAGTGGCGTCATTTGAAGCTGGCTTCGCCACCAACTTAGCGTCCTCGCTACCAGTTTTAGCAACATACTTGGCGGTGGTTTCATCACAGGCGCTCCACGCGTACTTATCTGACAAATCCACGTCGGCTGTACCACCAATATCAATCTGGTCATCTAGAGCGAGCGGTGTTCTGGCCGCTGCAAGCTCTTCCCTACAGGAGTTTTCCGCCGCACGCTTCTTGAAGTTCGTGTACTGCGGTATGGCGATGGCCGATAGCAGCCCGATGATGGCCACCACTACCAGCAGTTCTATCAGGGTAAAGCCGCCCTGCCCTGCCGGTATCACGGTTCCGCGCTTTTCTGAGTTGCTGGTGCTGACGCTGCTGCTGATGCCTTCCATGTCTGATGCTCCCTGTTGACTTCTTGCTGTTTCACGGTGGCGTGCTGACTGAACGGTGGTGCGGCGTGGTGAAAATGGCGCTTAGCCAGACCATCACTTCCGTATCGCCGCCCTCCCGAGGTTCAAGGCATCTTACGCGGCGCTGAGAGCGCGCCTGAGGCTTTTGCACCCAAACCTTGATGCCGATTCGGGTTTAGATGACAAAACCGCCTGCGGGGCCTCTATGGGCGTTCTGTCGAGGAGTAAACTGACCGCTCGTTTGAGGATGTCACCGAGGGGAGCTATCGGGCCGATTGTCAGGCTCGCTTCCAGGGAGGGTGCTGTGCCGTTTGATCAAGGGTTCAATGGCTTGCCGCAAGGGCCAAACAGCGGATTGGGCCAACGGCTGGTGTCACTGGGGTTATTGAGTCCTCCGGCGGCGCTGCGGGCCGAGCGGGAGGCTCAGGACAGCCACAGCACGCTGTTGCGCTACCTGGTCGAGCATGAGCTGGTCAGCGTCGGCCCGGCAACGCGTGCGGCGGCGGATGAGTATGACCTGCCGTTTGTCGACCTGCAGGAACATGAGCTGGACGAACTACCGGCGCTATCTCACTTTCCCGAAGCCCTGCTGCGCGAGCATTCGGTCCTGCCGCTTAGCCTCGATGAGCATCAGCTGCACGTGGCGGTGCCCTACCCTTCGACACTCGCCCGTCTGGGTGAACTGCAGTTCGTCACCGGCAAGAGCTTGAAGCCGGCGCTGGCGCCGCTGGACCAGATTCGCGTGCTGCTTGACGCCTACCTGGGCGTCGATCATCCCGATGATGGCGACATCACCGCCGTCCTGGGCGCACTTGGCGCCTCAGGCGGGAACAGTAAGGGCGCCGACGAGCGTACGGGGAAGACGCCTCAGTCGCGGCAGTCTGGGCTGGTGTCGGGTCTGGCGTCGGCTCTGGCTTCTGACCCGGGCGCGGCCTTCGACGCTGAACAGGACGCTAGCCTGGATGAGGAGCTCAATGCTGGCCTTGGTTCCGGGCTGAGCTCCAGCCTGAACGACCAGGCCGATGACGCCCCGGTGGTGAAGTTCGTCAACACCATTCTGCGTGACGCGGTCAGAAAGCGTGCCTCGGACATCCACTTCGAGCCCTTCGAGGAGTCCTTTCGGGTACGCTTTCGCATCGATGGCCTGCTCCACGAGGTGGCCCAGCCGCCGCTTAGCCTGCGCGGTCGCATCGCCTCGCGCCTCAAGGTGATGGCGCGGATGGACATCTCGGAACGTCGGCTGCCCCAGGACGGCACCATCAAGGTCCAGCTCGACGATGGCGAGGACATCGACTTCAGGGTCAACTCGCTGCCTACCGTCTACGGCGAGAAGATCGTGCTCAGGCTACTGGGCTCCAGGTCGGCACGCCTGGGTATCGAGCAGCTCGGCTTTTCGCCGGACCAGCGCCGGCTGTTCGAGACAGCGCTGACAAGCCCCCAGGGAATGATCCTGGTCACCGGCCCCACCGGCAGCGGCAAGACGGTGACGCTGTACACCGGCATCCATCAGCTCAACGCTGTCGAGCGCAATATCTGTACCGCCGAGGACCCGGTGGAGATCAAGCTGCCGGGCATCAATCAGGTCAATGTGGCACCGCGCATTGGCCTGGACTTCGCCAATGCACTGCGTGCCTTTCTGCGCCAGGATCCGGACGTGGTGATGGTCGGCGAGGTGCGCGACCGGGAAACCGCCGAGATCGCGATCAAGGCTGCCCAGACCGGCCATCTGGTGCTGTCCACGCTGCACACCAACTCCGCCGCCGACACCCTGTCGCGGCTGGCGAACATGGGCATCGAAGCCTTCAATATCGCGAGTGCGGTCAGCTTGATCGTTGCCCAACGCCTGGCCAGGCGCCTGTGCAGTCAGTGTCGGTCGCCCGTCACCCTTCCCGCCGAGGTGCTCACGCAACAGGGCCTGACCCAGGCCGAGGCCGACACCGCCCAGCTGTACGAGGCCGTGGGCTGTCGTCACTGCACCCAGGGCTACAAGGGACGGGTCGGGCTGTTCGAGGTGGTGCCGGTGGACCAACGCATGCGCCGGTTGATTCTGGAAGGGGGCAGCGCCGATGACTTCGACGCCCTGGCCCGTGCTCAGGGCTACCCGAACCTTCGTCGCAGCGGCCTGGATCGGGTGCTCGAAGGCGTAACCAGCCTGGCCGAGGTCTGCCGCATCACCGCCGCTTGAGGCCGCCGCCCTTCCCTCCACCATTTGAGTCCACCGACACGTGCCCTTTCGTCATCGCTCGCCTTCTACGGCTCCGCCTGCCTCTTCGTCCCTGTCGTCGTCCTCGCCGACCTCGCCTCCTGGCCCCCCCGGGCAGGTGGGTGGATACACGCCCAACGCGACGCAGGGGGAAGCTTCCTCTTCTTCCGCCGCTGGAACGGGGGCCCGGCCTGACCACAGCCGCCTTTCAAACGGGCCAAGCGGGAAAAGCGGGTCACACGAGCCCCCACGCAGCGCACGCCGACCTGCCCCCCAGCACCCACGCCAGAGGTGCTGGCACTGGAAGGGCGAGGATCGCCAGGGCCAGCGGCGTAGCGGAGTACTGCTGGCCACCGGCCGCCCGGAGGCCCAGCGACAACTGCATCAGCTTGGTGTTGTCCCGCGCAAGCTACGCCAGGGCGGCACGCTTGCGCGCTACGAACGCCAGATATCGCCGCGGGATCTCACCCTGTTCTCGCGCCAGCTGGCGACCCTGCTGACCGCCGGCGTGCCGTTGCTGCAGGCGTTTCACGTGCTGGGCGAAAGTCTTTCAAAGCCAGCCATGCGCCTAGTCGTCCAGGCGCTCGGCATGGACGTCAGCGCCGGGGCCAGCCTGGCCCAGGCACTGTCCCGCCATCCGAATACCTTCGATGCACTGTACGTCAACCTGGTCGCCGCCGGGGAGCAGTCGGGTACGCTGGAGCGCATGCTCGAGCGCCTTGCCGGTCATCTGGAAAAGCGTGAGCGCCTGAAGGCGCGGGTGCGCAAGGCGCTGTGGTATCCCTCCACCGTGGTAGCGGTAGGTATCGCGGTCAGCGCCATCCTGCTGATCAAGGTGGTGCCTCAGTTCGAGCAGATGTTCGAGGGCGTCGGGGCGAGCCTGCCCCCGCTGACGCGCCTGACCATCGAGCTCTCGGAGTTCGCCCAGCAATGGTGGCTGGTACTGTTGGGAAGCGCAGGCGTGATGGGCGGTGCGGCGAAGTGGTGGATCAAGCGCTCGGCCAGGGCGCGCTTCGGCGCTCACGGCCTGGCGCTCAGACTACCGGTGGTGGGGACGATCCTGGAGAACGCTTCGGTGGCACGCTTCTGTCGCACCCTGGCCACCGCCTTCGCCGCGGGCGTGCCCCTGGTGGAAGCGCTGAAGACCGCCGCCGGCGCCTGCGGCAACGACGTCTACCGCCAGGCGGTGGCGGCAGTGCAGAACGAGGTCGCCAGTGGCCAGCGACTCCATCTGGCGATGCGGGCGACGCGGCGATTCCCGCCACTGGCACTGCAGATGGTGGCCATCGGTGAAGAAGCCGGCGCCCTGGACAGCATGTTGACGCGGGTAGCAGACCACTTCGAGCGCGAGGTGGACGATCGCGTCGACACCCTGACAAGCCTCTTGGAGCCGCTGATCATCGTGGTACTGGGGGTTGTGGTGGGCGGCCTGGTGCTGGCGATGTATCTGCCGATCTTCCAATTGGGCAACGTCATCTGACCAAGCCCTGAGCTGACGAGCGCGTCTCTCAGTGAAACCTACATCGAGGTCAGGATAGGCTCGCCAGGCCGGCTCGATCCGTCGGCTCGCTTAGTCGTGCAGCCACACCGGCGTGCCGGGCGTGGCTTCGTCGAATAGCCGCAACAGGTCGTCGTCACGCAGGCGAATACAGCCATGGGAGTCGGCCACCCCCATGGGCTTGTCCGGCGGTGTGCCGTGAAAGTAGATATAGCGGCGCTGGGAATCGACGTCGCCGCCTCGATTGAAGCCCCGCTCCAGTCCGCTGAGCCAGAGGATCCTGGTCAGAATCCAGTCGCGCTCGGGCTGAGCCTCGCCTAGCGCCTCGCTGTAGACCTCACCGGTGGGCCGACGGCCACGAAAGACGCAGCCCACGGGCTGACCCTCACCGATGGCCGCACGGATCTGGTGCCAGCCCAGCGGGGTCTGGCCGCTACCCTCTTGCTGGCCGGTGCCGGCAGCACCGGTGGACACCAGGCATTGCCAGGCGGGGTCTTCACCCCGCCATAGCGTCAGCTGCTGGCGGGCGGTGTCGACCTCCACCCACACGCCCTCGCTGGGGGGAAGCGCTGCCAGTTGCGGGGTATGCATCACCCTGACTCCCTTGATGGCTTATGCAGTTGGCTCGCGCGTCGCCGGTGGCGTCGTCGGCGCCGGCTCCGGCAGTGGCGCTTTCAGCGCCGATACCACCACCGGCATCATGCGGCGCACCAAGTCGCGCACCGAGACGTGCTCGTCGTAGTCCTTCTCGGCGATGTCGCGCAGGGCATCGAGCCCAGACAGGGTAAAGATCACGGTGCCCAGCGCAAAGTGCAGTCGCCAGAAGCGCTCAGAGTCCGGCAGCTCCGGCGTGGCCTTGCGCACCAGCGCCACGAAACGGGTGAACACGGTGCCGTACTGGTCCTGGATATAGCGACGCAGATGCCCCTGGGCCTGACTGTAGGCCAGCCCCAGCAGGCGCATGAACACCTTGAGGCTGTGCCGTTCGGCCGGTACCTCGAGTACGGTGCGGGCCATGGTCTCTAGCAGCACCTCCAGCGGAATCACGCGATCACCGTAACCACGCTCGAGTTCGTCGATAGCGGCATGAAAGCGATCGGAGAAGGGATCCAGGTAGCGGGAGAACACCGCCTGGATCAGGGCCTTCTTGGAGCCGAAGTGGTAGTTGACGGCGGCCAGGTTGACCTTGGCCTTGCCGGTAATGTTGCGCAGCGACGTTTCCGCGAAGCCGCGTTCGGCGAAAAGCACCTCGGCGGTGTCCAGGATGCGCGTCACGGTATCGGTCTGGGCCATTCGCGGGCTCCGTCCAGTCTTGTCAAGGGCAGTTGGAAACAATTGTTTGAATACTGGCTTGAGTGTAAGGGAGCCGCCCTTCTCGCACAATCAACCCTGGCTTCACCTTGTTTCAAACGAATGCATCAGGCGGCGGCCCACTACACCAGTGCCCTGGCACACTATTCCTGACCTTTCGCGGTTTTACTGGATGTACATCCATACTGTACACTTCACCAAGGGCGAGCATTGACGCCCCCAGCACTGGCAAGCGTCGGCAGCAAGCCGCCGCCAAGCCACCCTGTTCCATCGCCGCCCGTGGGAGGCCGCATGACACGTCCCCTGACCCCTCGCCAGCAAAATGTCTATGACTTTATCGTCAAGACCATGAACGAGCTGGGGTACCCGCCCACCCGCGCGGAAATTTCACGCGCCCTGGGCTTTCGCTCCCCCAATGCTGCCGAAGAACACCTGCGGGCGCTCGAGCGCAAGGGCGCAATTCGCGTGATTCGCGGCACCTCTCGCGGCATCCGCCTGCCGGCCCAGGAGGCAGACTCCGGCGCCGCCAACGAGTCGCCCCAGGAAGCCAGCCCCTCACAGGGACTGCCGATCATCGGCGAGGTCGCCGCCGGCAGCCCGATCCTCGCCGCCGAGCACATCGACCGCTACTGCCCGCTGCCGCCGGACTACTTCACCCCGCGCGCAGACTATCTGCTGCGCGTGCGCGGGCTGTCGATGAAGGACGTCGGCATCCTGGAGGGTGACCTGCTGGCGGTGCATCGCACCGAGCGCATCCGCAACGGCCAGATCGTGGTAGCACGCCTGGAGGATGAGGTGACGGTCAAGCGCTTCCAGCGTGACGGCCATCAGGTCACCCTGGAGGCCGAGAACCCCGACTTCGCGCCCATCACCCTGGACCTGCGTCGCGACAGCCTGGATATCGAGGGCGTCGGGGTTGGTGTCATTCGCGGTGGCAACGGCCAGGCCCTGGGCTAGTCGCCGTTTTCACCGGCGTCGTGCCAGCGCCTGCCCGCCCATGCCAGCACCCGTACGCAAGATTCTGCATGCCGACTGCGACTGTTTCTACGCCGCGGTCGAGATGCGCGACAACCCCGCCCTGCGAGACATTCCGCTGGCGGTGGGCGGCGCGCGCGAGGGCCGCGGCGTCATCACCACCTGCAACTATCCGGCGCGCAAGTTCGGCATCCATTCGGCGATGCCGACCGCGCGAGCTCTGCGCCTGTGCCCGGAACTGACGCTGGTTCCGCCGGACTTCGACAAGTACCGCGAGGTGTCGAGGCAGATTCAGGCGATCTTCCATGAGCTGACGCCACTGGTCGAACCGCTGTCGCTGGACGAGGCCTATCTGGACGTCAGCGACGTCGAGGGGTTCAAGGGCAGCGCCACCTGGATGGCCCTCTGGCTGAAGGAAGAGTGTCTGGCGCGCACCGGCATCACGGTGTCGGTGGGGGCGGCACCGTCCAAGTTCCTGGCCAAGATCGCCAGCGACTGGGACAAGCCGGACGGCCTGACGGTGATACCACCCGACCAGGTAGAAAGCTTCGTGCTGGCCCTGCCGGTGCGCAAGCTTCACGGCGTGGGGCCCGCCACCGGCGCCCGCCTGGACGCACTGGGCATCACCACCTGCGAGGAGCTGCGCGCACAGCCCATCGACAGGCTGCTGGACGAGTTCGGCAAATTCGGGCGACGCCTCTATGAACTCGCCCGCGGCATCGACGAGCGCCCGGTCAAGGTGGAGCGCGAACGCAAGTCGATCAGCGTCGAAAGCACCTACGGCCGGGACCTGCCGGATCTGGCTGCGGCCCAGCAGGCGCTGGTCACCCTCTGCGAGAAGTTGAAGGCGCGCATCGACCGCAATGGCCGCCCGCCCCTGGCCGGTGTGTTCGTCAAGGTGCGCTTTGACGACTTCACCACCACCACCCTGGAGTCGAAGGGCCTGGAGCCGGATCTGGCCAGCTACCGCCAACTGCTCGACCAGGCCTGGCAACGCGCCCACCGCCCGGTGCGCCTGCTAGGCGTCGGCGTGCGCCTGGTGCCACAGGAAGCCAGGCAACAGCTGTCATTGCCGTTTTGACGTCTGAGAACCCAACGCCACTGGCATGCCAAGCAGGTAGCGTCTCAGCACGCGGTGCTCTTCGGGTGTGATCGAGTCGGGCCATAGCCAGTGGGTGCGCCCCTGCCAACGCAGGGAGATCAGCCTTGGCCCGACGCTTTCGCAGGTCAGCTCGATCTCGCGCCAGTCAGCGTCATCCGAATAAAGCTTCCCCGATTTGTCCGCCGCTGACGCCAACGGACACCACTGCCAACGCCCAGGCACCGGGGCCCTGGGCTTGCCCCACCAGCGCACGAGCGTCTGACTCAGGGCGCGCAAAAGGCGTCGCTGCCGACGCTGCCAAACGGAAAGCCCCGCCTCTTCGGTCTGCTCGTCATCCACGGCGACCAGCGGTGCAACAGACGTCACTGCTGGTTCATTCTCGACCAGGCACCTTAGCTGACCCTGGAGAGGATGGCGGTGGGCGTGAATCAGTCTGCTGCAGAGAGCTGCGGTGAGTACCGCCCCCACCGGCGAGGGAGTGGCGCCGGCGACGACCAGCGCGATGGTCGCCACCAGCGCCCCCTGGAAGAGATGCTGCTGCTCAGAGGCCCCGATTGTGACCGTGACCGCTGGTCTCGGCATAGTCCACGATCATCTGCACGATACGGCGACGGCTGGGCTCTTCCGGCCACTCGCGACGCATCAACCACATGAACAGGTCCTGGTCCTCTTCGGTGATCAGCTGGCGATAGGCGGCCTGGTCGGCCTCGTCGAGTTCATCGTAGCAATGCTCGAGAAACGGCAGCAGCAAGAGGTCCAGCTCCCACATGCCACGGCGGGAGTGCCAGTGCAGGCGCTTGCGCTCGGCCTCGAGGCGGGAGGCCACGGAAGACGGTTGATCCAAGGGGAACCTCGTCAGGGATGGAATGTGTGGCCTCAGTATACCGCAGCACGATCCGCCAGGCAGCCGCCGGCGTATCCCGAAGGTGACCCGGCGCAAGATCATTGCCACGAATGTAGTGCGTTGTTTTCTCAAGACTTGAAAAGTATGCTATCTAAAAACAAGAGGCTGTGACGGATACGGCCTTCGCCACTGGCTTGGCCAGCGCTCAACACCCAGGTGGGACTCACGGAGACAACCGATGACAAAGTCCGAACTGATAGAGCAGATCTCCATGCGGCAGCCGGAGCTGTCGATCAAGGACGTCGAGGCCGCGGTGCGCCTCATTCTGGATGACATCACCGATACCCTCGCCGATGGTGGGCGGGTCGAGATACGGGGTTTTGGCAGTTTCTCTCTGCACTATCGGGAGCCCCGGGTCGGCCGCAACCCCAAGACAGGTGAAGCGGTGGAGCTGGAAGGCAAGTTCGTGCCACACTTCAAGCCCGGAAAGGAGTTGCGCGAACAAGTCGACGCCAGCCGTGCGCTGGGCTACTGAGTTCGCTGGCAACCGCTCTCTCCGTTCTCTTTGTCTCACTATGGGAAGTCACACATGCGTTGGCTAAAAGGCCTGATCATGGCCATCATTCTGCTGGCGGTACTGGTCATCGGTATCCTGTTTGCGACCAACAACCAACAGGCCCTGCCGCTGAACCTCATCTGGTTCGAATTGCCCGAGGCCTCCCTGTCGGTGTGGCTGCTGGCCTCCCTGGCTGTCGGCGTGCTGCTTGGCATGCTGGCGATGAGCGGCGTCTACATTCGGCTGCGCGCCCTGCTGACTCGCGCCCAACGCCACAACCAGCAGCAGCGCAAGGAACTCGATCGTCTTCGCGTGCAGGAGATGAAGGAACTTCCCTGAATGCCCGATCTTCTGCTGCTGGGCCTGCTGGTCGTCGCCCTCGCCATTGGCTGGGCGCTCGGCCGGCGGGAGAGTCGACAGCAAGAACGCCCCGCCCCAAGTCTTCACCGCG
Organism: Halomonas sp. EF61; assembly: GCF_040147045.1. Lineage (NCBI taxonomy): Bacteria > Pseudomonadati > Pseudomonadota > Gammaproteobacteria > Oceanospirillales > Halomonadaceae > Halomonas > Halomonas sp. EF61. The sequence continues at coordinate 1,026,092 of NZ_JAMSHM010000003.1, forward strand.
ACTACTTTGTCGGTCTGAACTACCTGCTCAACGATCAGCAGGACCGGGCCATCGAGACCTTCATCTCTGCGTTGGAGGTCAACAGCGATACCATCGAGACTCACGTCACTCTGGGGAACCTGTTTCGCTCACGCGGTGAGGCCGACCGCGCCGTCAAGATTCACCAGAACCTGCTCGCACGTCCTTTCCTGGACGGCCACCAGGGAGCCTGGGTGCAGCTCGAGCTGTCCCGGGACTTTCTGCAGCTGGGTCTGCACGATCGCGCCGAACGGCTGCTGAAGGGGCTGGTCAAGGAAGAAACCCACGCCGAAGTACGCCACCATGCCAAGCGGCTGCTGGTGGACCTGTTCGAGCGCGAGGGTGAATGGCAGCAGGCGATCGACGAGGCCGTTCCCCAGTTGACCCGACGCCATGATGACCTGCGTCGGGCCGCTGCCCACTGGCACTGCGAACTGGCCGCAGAGGCACGAGCATCCAACAGCCACGGCATCGCCAGAAAGCACCTGAAACAGGCGCTTTCCATCGACGAGCGCTGCATCCGCGCCAACCTGATTCAGGCCGAGCTGTGCCACGACACCGGCCAGTACCGCCAGGCGCTCAAGCATCTGGATCGCATTCCCCAGCAGGACGCCGACTTTATCCCGACGCTGCTTGAGCCGCTGGAACGCACCTATCAGCTTCTTGACGACGCAGAGGGACTGATCGAGCACCTGCACCGGCTGCTGGAGCTGAACCCCTGCACCAGCGTGATGCTGCTGCTGGCGCAGACGCTACGTCGGGTGCGAGGGAGTGATGAGGAGGCGATAGCGCTGATCACCGAACAGCTCAGGAAGGAGCCGAGCCTGGGTGGGGTGGACTATCTGATGGGGCTGTACCAGCGCAGCGAGGCAAGCGAAGGCGACCCCCGTTTTGACCTGCTGCGCCAGCACACCCAGCCGCTGATCAAGGCGCTACCCCGCCACCGCTGCCGACGCTGCGGCTTCTCCGGTGAACACCTGCACTGGCAGTGCCCAAGATGCAGGAATTGGGGCACCACCAAACCCATCACCGGTATAGAGGGGGAGTAGCGGTCACTTGGCCTCTAACTCCTTCTCGATCGCCTCGAGCGCTGCCATCGGGTCTTATGCCTGACTTGATCAGGATCGTGGTCAGCCGACTCCGACTGGGTTACGCCTCTTTCAGCTCCTTCTCGATCGCCTCGAGTGCGGCCATCGGGTCTTTTGCCTGAGTGACAGGTCTTCCCACCACCAGGTGCGTGCTACCGGCGTCCATGGCCTCGCGCGGGGTCATGATTCGGCGCTGATCGCCGGCCTGGGCAAAGCTCGGGCGAATGCCCGGGGTGACCTTGAGGAAGTCCTCGCCACAGGCTGCCTTGAGACGCGCCGACTCCTGCGCCGAGCACACCACACCGTCCATCCCGCTTGCCCTGGCCAGTCGCGCCAGGTGCTCCACCTGCTCGTCCAGGGCAACCGAAACGTTGGTGGCTGCGAGCTCCTCGGCGGTCATGCTGGTCAGCACCGTCACCGCGATCAGGTGGGTCGCAAGGCCCTCCCTGTCGAGCCGCTCTCGCGCCGCTTCCATCATGCGGGCGCCGCCGCTGGCATGAACATTGACCATCCACACGCCTTGCTCTGCCGCCGCCTGAACGGCAGCCGCCACGGTATTGGGAATATCGTGAAACTTGAGGTCGAGAAAGACCTCGAAACCCCGGCCATGCAGCGCTTCCAGCACATTGGGGCCGCTGCGGGTGAACAGCTCCTTGCCAACCTTGAGACGACAGCGCTCGGGGTCCAGTCGGTCCGCCATGCACAGCGCGGCGTCCATGGAGGGATAGTCGAGTGCGATGATCAAGGGCGATGAGGTAGTCACGGAGGCCTCCGGCACAGTGGAATCGAAGGGCGCACCTGCGGCCTGAATGACGTGAGCCAAGCCGGCCCGGTCGCGAGACACAGGACCCGGAGCGCCAAAACGCCGCAGTATATCAGCCCAAGCGACTTCCGCGCGGCCCTCTGGCTTCATCTGAATATCTAATTCCACTGATATTTTTATAAGTAATTTCTTATAACTGGATCCGTCGCTCGGCACCTAAGGTGAAAGACGAGACCAACGGCATCACGTCGAACGGACTCGAAGGGGCAAGTCCCCTACGTCATGAAGACGACTTTCAACACCAAGGAGATGTCCGATGCAGACCCACAACGCACAACAAGCTGTTCGCCATCCATCGATGAACGACAACTCGAGCACCCTTTCCACAAGCAAGCGGTCCAGGTTCTGGACCATCGCACTACTGGCACTGACCTGGATGTTGCTGGCACAGCCGGTCATGGCCGAGGAGCGGCTGAGTATCGAGCCGATCAACGTCAACGAGGCCAGCGTCGAACTGCTGGCGGAGCTCCCCGGCATCGGCCCCGGCAAGGCCCAGGCCATCGTCGAAGACCGCCAGGCCAATGGCCCCTTTACCACCGTCGAGGACCTGACACGAGTCAAGGGCATCGGTGACGCCACCGTCGCTCGGCTCAAGGATGAAATCAGCCTGCGCTAGACACCGGTTGCAACCCGGCCCTCCGCCGCGCTGTGCGGTGGAGGGCTTGTGGGCGTGAGGACAACTGAACACCTCAGACAATGGGCTCTCCAGGCAACCAACAGGCCATGATAGACCATCAGTTGGAACGCTCGATTTCCTGTCTCAGCTCGCTCACCAGTTCTATCGAAATCTCGGCCACTTGCGCGATCGTCTGGTCATCCAGCGAGGTCTGCTGAATCATATTGCGGGCTACGTCTTGCTTGACTTCCTGACGACCTTCCTTGCGACCTTCCTTGCGACCTTCCTGACGACCTTCCTCGCGACCTTCCTCGCGACCTTCCCGACGCCCCTCCGCCAGCCCCTGCTGCTTCCACTGCTCAGGCCACCGCTTGGCTCGTTCTGCCAGCATGTTGTGCACCTCGCTCAATTCATTCAGGGCCTGCCATCCGCCCTGTTCCTCATTTGACACCCAGTTCGGCAATAGTACTCGCTTGATCCAGATGACGAAGTGTCGACGCAAATCTGTCTGCTCTGGTGTCTGCAACCATTTCACCAGCAATCCGATCAGCTCAACCGCATCTGCGGGACTCCGGTGATGCTCCAGCTGGAAGATGGCCGACACCACATTGCGCGCTTCGCTGGAGAACTGCTGGTCGGCAACGAGGGCGCCTTCATCCAATAGCAGAAAGGACAGATCCGGTCGGTAGTGCGCCAGGCTGCCAGGTCCTGCCTGAATGAGATCCCGAACGTTGACAGGCGCGCTCCAGCGACGCTCTCCATTATAGAGCACGATAGGCAAAACCGGCGGTAGCTTGCCCGACCGAGTCAGCTGTTTCTGCTTGACCAGATCCTGGTAGAGCAACCCGACGTAGGTCATGGTGCGAAGCGCCATGAAACGATCCACCGTGCTCTGAAATTCCAGCAACAGGTAGACGTAGCACCACTCATCACCGAAGCGCGCGCGCCAGATGACGTCGTTTTCGCGATCACGAAGGTCATCAGTGACGAAGCTGCCGCTGACCCGCTCCAGCGAGTCGAGGTCCAGCTTCTCGATCCAGTCTTCGCCGATAAAGCCGGTCAGCAGGTCTCGGATCACCCTCGGCTCGCTGAACAACAACTTGTAGCTTTGATCATGCTGGTTTTTCATGGCGCCCTGACCCGGCCAGGCGGCCGGCCTCTTCTCTTGGCTAGAGCTAGACCTGGATCTAGAGCCGCAGCCCCCCGTCCACTTCCATGACGCGGGCGGTGAAGTAGTCATTGTCAAAGATGAAGGCAACGCTCTCGGCGATATCGGCAGGTGCGCCAAGGCGGCGCAGGGGCACGCCTGCGGTCAGCTTTTCGAGCATGTCGTCACGCATGGAGGCGGTCATCTCGGTCTCGATGAAGCCAGGTGCCACCGCGCCCACGCGAATACCATGACGGGCCAGCTCCTTGCCCCAGGTGACGGTCAGGGCGGCAACGCCGGCCTTGGCCGCGGCATAGTTGCTCTGGCCCATGTTGCCGGCGCGCGAGATGCTCGAGATATTGACGATGACACCCCGGCGGTCATCCTCGATCATGGATGCGGCGGCGGCACGCCCGCACAGGAACACTCCGGTCAGATTGACATCGATGACCGCCTGCCACTCGTCCAGCCCCAGCGTCTTTTCGACCTTGCCGTCGCGCGCCTTGACCAGCAGGCCGTCACGCAGGATACCGGCGTTGTTGACCAGACCGTCGAGCGGCCCCATGTGCTCGCGGATGTCCGCAAAGGCTTCAGTGACAGAGGCCTCGTCCGCCACGTTGGCGACAAAGGCTCTGGCAGTGATGCCGGCATCGAACAGACCATTGACGGCCTGGTCCAGCTGGTCGTTATCGGTATCGATGAGCGCGATACGCGCTCCACGGCTTCCCAGATGGTGCGCCATGGCCAGGCCGAGTCCACGGGCTCCGCCGGTGATGGCGATCAGTGCATCGTCGAGTTGCATGCGGTTTCCCCTTGCAAGACGCGTCGTACACGCGTGTTTTCAGATGGTTTTTTCTGTCATGGCACCCAAGGCATAGCGCCAAGGCGCGGCAGACCGCACCTGCCGCCAGGCGAAGCGGCCGCGCGATACATCAAAGCACCACATATGAGCCCACTAACCATTGGTGCGCCGCATCATGACAACCTTTCACACCCCCCGCCACTCTTCCTTCGTCTAGCGCAAGCCGGCGCAACCACCTGCGCCCGAATCGGGCAATGAAGGAAGATCTTTGCCACACCGAGCGGAGGAAACCGTAAGCACAACCGCGCGAGTGGCCGCGCCAGAGTCGGCAAGGCGCCGCCAGCAGATGAAAGGCGCTGCCAGCAAATGAAAGCCGCCGACAGCAAAAGGTAGGCGCCATCAGCAAAAGCCACAGCAACGCTTGAACTCCGAGGTGGCCACCCCCATCTTGAACGGAGATCACAACGCGGAGCTGACATGCCCTTTCTTCTTATCTTCACCATCTTCGCCCTGCTCGACTTCGCTGTACTCTTTTCGGTGGGTAGCGAAATCGGTCTGCTTTCCACCCTGGCGCTGGTGCTGGCGACCGGCTTCATCGGTCTGCACCTGATTCGTCGCGAAGGCGTGGCCACCTTCGCACGCGCCCAGGAGCGGATGTCCCGCGGCGAGATCCCCTCCTCGGAGCTGATGACCGGTGCCGCGCTGATTTTCGGTGGCGCCCTGCTGATGGCGCCGGGTTTTCTGTCTGACGCACTCGGCTTCATGTGCCTGATTCCCAACGCTCGCCGCCTGCTGGGCAAGGCGCTGGCCAAGGTCGGGGTGCGCATGAAGGGCTTCCAGATGGGCGGCACCCATTTCGGTGGTACCCAGGAAGGGGGCTTTACGGGCCCGAAGGCCAATGCCGATGGATGGGACGAAGCCTCCGGCCGTCGCCGGGATGACACCAGCTGGCGCGAAAGTTCGGCCGGCGATGAAGAACCGCTGGAGGGCGAATTTATCAGCAAGGATGAGCGACGCCGCTAAGGCTTGCCTGAACAATGCTTACGTTCCTCAAGGTGGTGGAACAAGCCTGAGGCTTGCGCGGCGGACCCACCCTTGTCGCATCATCACCTTGCCCCTCGCATCGGCACCCTTCGGGGTGCCGATGCCGTTTCATGGGCCCCGTCAGCCTTAGATGCAAGAAGACAAAAAAATTTTCATCCAAGCCCTTGAAAGCCCCCACTCCAGCCCCACTTACCAGAGCAGCACCAAGCTTCGGTGAGGGAGCACGCTCCCCCGCCATTGACAGGAGGGCCGACAAGGGCCTGCCACTTCATCGGCAGCCCGGCAATGACCTCCAGCTCTCGCCGAGTCGCAGAGCGTCACGACGAGAGTGAACAATGAACCGCCGGGGTGGATGCCCCGGCCTTGCAAAACCATCAGGAGAACGTGAGCAATGAACATCCGTCCCTTGCACGATCGCGTCGTCATCCGTCGCGTTGAGGAAGAGCAGAAGACCGCAGGCGGCATCGTGCTTCCGGGCAACGCCCAGGAAAAACCGACTCGTGGCGAAGTTCTCGCCGTCGGTAACGGCCGGATTCTCGAGAGCGGCGACGTGCGTCCTCTGGACGTCAAGGTCGGCGACACCGTGATCTTCAAGGATGGCTTCGGCGTCGAAAAGCAGAAGATCGACGGCGAGGAAGTCCTGATCATGAGCGAGTCCGACATCCTGGCGGTCGTCGAGGGCTAAGCCCTGCCCCGCAGACTCACTCGTTTCAACGTTCACTTTTGACGCTTAGATTTTAAGGAAGTACAGAAAATGGCAGCGAAACAAGTCAAGTTCTCTGATGATGCCCGCAAGCGCATGGCGCGTGGTGTCGATGTCCTGGCCAACGCCGTCAAGGCTACCTTGGGCCCGAAAGGTCGCAACGTGGTGCTGGAGAAGTCCTTCGGCGCGCCGACCGTGACCAAGGACGGCGTCAGCGTCGCCAAGGAAATCGAACTGAAGGACCGGTTCGAAAACATGGGCGCGCAGATGGTCAAGGAAGTGGCTTCCAAGACCTCCGACGTGGCCGGTGACGGTACCACCACCGCTACCGTGCTGGCCCAGGCCATCGTCGCCGAAGGCCTGAAGGGCGTGACCGCCGGCATGAACCCGATGGACCTCAAGCGCGGCATCGACCAGGCCGTCATCGCTGCGGTCAAGGAAATCCAGGCTCTGTCCGTGCCCTGCACCGACTCCAAGGCCATCGCCCAGGTCGGCACCATCTCCGCCAACGGCGACTCGCGCATCGGCGAGATCATCGCCGAGGCGATGGAGAAGGTCGGCAAGGAAGGCGTCATCACTGTCGATGAAGGCCGTGGCTTCGAAGACGAGCTGGACGTGGTCGAGGGCATGCAGTTCGACCGCGGCTACCTGAGCCCGTACTTCGTCACCAACCAGGACACCATGGCGGTGGAACTGGAAGATCCGTTCATCCTGCTGGTGGACAAGAAGATCTCCAACATCCGCGAACTGCTGCCGACCCTGGAAGCCGTCGCCAAGGCCGGCAAGCCGCTGGTGATCATCGCCGAAGACATCGAAGGCGAAGCGCTGGCTACCCTGGTGGTCAACACCATGCGTGGCATCGTCAAGGTCGCCGCCGCCAAGGCGCCTGGCTTCGGTGATCGTCGCAAGGCCATGCTGCAGGACATCGCGATCCTGACCAACGGCACCGTGATCTCCGAGGAAGTGGGTCTGAACCTCGAGCAGGCCACCCTGGACCACCTGGGCACCGCCAAGCGCGTGACCATGTCCAAGGAAAACACCACCATCATCGATGGTGCCGGCAACGATGGTGACATCGAAGCACGCGTCAACCAGATCCGCGCCCAGATCGAAGAGACTTCCTCCGACTACGATCGCGAGAAGCTCCAGGAGCGTGTCGCCAAGCTGGCCGGCGGTGTTGCCGTCATCCGCGTCGGTGCCGCTACCGAAGTCGAGATGAAGGAGAAGAAGGCCCGCGTCGAGGACGCCCTGCACTCTACCCGCGCCGCGGTCGAGGAAGGTGTCGTGCCTGGCGGTGGTACTGCCCTGATCCGCATCCTGACCAAGATCGCTGGCCTCAAGGGTGACAACGAAGACCAGACCCACGGTATCGCCATCGCCCTGCGCGCCATGGAAGCACCGCTGCGTCAGATCGTCACCAACGCCGGCCAGGAAGCCTCCGTCATCGTCAACCGCATCAAGGACGGTGAAGGCAACTTCGGCTACAACGCCCAGACCGGCGAGTACGGCGACCTGTTCGAGATGGGTGTGCTGGACCCGGCCAAGGTGACTCGCAGCGCGCTGCAGTCCGCTGGCTCCGTTGCTGGCCTGCTGATCACCACCGAAGCCATGATCGCCGACGATCCGGACGAGAAGGACGCTGCTCCGGACATGGGCGGCATGGGTGGAATGGGCGGCATGGGCGGCATGATGTAACGCCTGCCCCGGGCAGCCCCGGCTGCCCGACCCGCGCACCCCAAGCGCACAAAGCCCTGCCTGATGGCAGGGCTTTAATGAGATGGTCAGCCTGACCTCGAAGCCCAGCAGGCTATGCTTGCTGGGCTTCTTCTTTTCAGAGGACCACGCTCATGACCGCTCCCGCCATCATCGGTATCGACCTGGGCAAACGCAGCTTCCATCTGCATGCTCAAACTCGCCACGGCAAACCCTTGTTCCGCAAGGCGCTGTCACGCCAGAAACTGCTGTCGCAATTGGCCCAGCAGCCTGCCTGTCGGGTGGTCATGGAATCCTGTGCCGGAAGCCATTACTGGGCCCGCCAGATCCAGGCGTTAGGGCACGACGTACGGCTGATTCCGCCCCAGTACGTCAAGCCCTTCGTCAAGACCAACAAGAACGATTTCGTGGATGCCGAGGCGATCTGCGAAGCGGCCTCACGTCCGGCCATGCGCTTCGCAGCGATCAAGAGCGAAGACCAGCAGATCCTCTGTGCGCTACACCGTACTCGCCAAGGGCTGGTCGCCGAACGCACCGCGATCATGAATCGCCTGCACGGCTTCCTGCTCGAATTCGGGGTGGCCTTGCCGGTCGGGCATGCGGCGATCCGTCGTCTCACGAGCTATCTGGAAGGCTTGCCACCCGCTTTCGTGGCGTTGGCTCAACGCCTCCAAGGGCACTATACCTGGCTAAGTGACGAGATCGCGGTTCTCGAGAAAACGCTCGAGCAGCATACCCGCTGTAACGATGGTGCCCGCCGCTTGATGACGGTGCCAGGAATCGGACCCATCACGGCCAGCGCCATCGTCGGCGCGGTAGGTGATGCCTCGCACTACCGTTCGGGGCGTGAGTTCGCCGCCGCCCTGGGGCTAGTGCCTCGCCAGTACGCAACCGGCGGAAAGCCGCGACTCCTGGGTATCAGCAAACGCGGCGATGGCCATCTACGACGCTTGCTGGTGCAGGGTGCCCGCGCGGTGATGCAGCGCCAGGATCAGCGTAACGATCAATTAGGTGACTGGCTGAGAGCACTGGGTTGCCGACGGCATTCGAATGTTGTGGCCTGTGCCTTGGCTAACAAGATGGCCAGAATCGCCTGGGCGATCCTGGCCAAAGGGGGTGAGTTCCGTCCATCGCCGGGGGCGACACTCGCCTGAGAGGAGATACCCTGTCACGGGTTTTGCGGCGTAGGATCACGATGACGACAAACGGCTCACTGCCTGTCCGAGAACCTGACAACAAAAACAGCACATTGATGCTGAGGCTTTTTTGAGGTCGGACAGGCGCGGCTTCTCATCGAGGGCCGGGCGCCAGTGATGCGTGCCCATCGAGAGCCCGAATACATTGGCGCAAGCCCACTTTGTCAATGTCGTAGATCCACGTTGCAAAAGCCAGGCTGACCATACATTTTGTTTGTCCCCATTCATTGAGCCGCCTCATCCAGAGGTTGAGGACTTTTCAATTTATTCCCGCCCCCGGGGCATGATTCACTATCGGCTGGATCAACTTGCAGGCAACATCATGGATTTGACGCTACTGGACGGCGGCATGGGGCGCGAGCTCAAGCGTATCGGCGCCCCCTTCTCACAGCCCTTGTGGAGCGCCCAGGCGCTGATCGAAGCTCCCGACCGGGTCATCGAGGCCCACCTCAACTTTATTCGGGCCGGCGCCCGAGTGATTACTGCCAACAGCTACGCCTGCGTGCCGTTCCATCTTGGCGAGCGGCGCTATCGGGAAGATGGGCCGGAACTCGCTTCTCTTGCGGCACGATTGGCAGCGCAAGCGGCAAGCCGCTGGCAGGAAGAATCCGTCCAGCCACCATCGCAAGCCAATGCCCCAGAAGCCTCGATCAGCGTAGCCGGCTGCCTGCCTCCCGCCCTAGGCAGCTATCGTCCCGATCTGTTCGATCCCTGCCGCGCCAGGGAGATCACTACTGCCCTGTATCATGCGCAGGACCCACACGTGGATCTGTGGCTCGCCGAGACTCTATCGAGTCTTGCCGAGATCTCGGTCATGCAGGAGGTTCTGGCGGCTTCCGAGAAGCCTCGCTGGTACGCCCTCACCCTTCAGGACGAGGTGTCCGACATCGCACGCCTGCGCTCCGGCGAGTCCGTTGCCGAGGCCACCCAACAGCTATGTCAGGGCGGCGCCGACGCCATCCTGTTCAACTGCTCGATTCCGGAGGTCATGGCGCAAGCACTGGTCGACGCCGGCGACGCCATGCAACGACTCAAGCTGTCCCGCCCGCTGGGCGCCTACGCCAACAGCTTCTCACCGATCGGCGATGCCCACCGAGCCAACACCACCTTGACGGCGGACCGGGAGCTCACCCCGGCAGGCTACCTGGACTACGCCAAACGCTGGCACGCCCTGGGCGCGCGTCTGATCGGCGGGTGCTGTGGCATCCATCCGGCCCATATCGAGACACTCGCCGACTGGTACCACGCCGGCCATCGTTAGAACGCGCTCTGTCGCCCCACTTCTTCGCTCCTCACCCACCAGCCACACGACACCCAAGAGCCCAGACCATCGGCTGCGACGTCCTTGATCTTCGTCAGGGCGGCGCAGCGTGGCGGCCTTTACTTTCCCCCTTCCTGATCCACGGCAGCATCGCGCCGCGTCCACGCCGCTAGGCTGTTCGGCCAGCAGATGAGTCGGTGGTTTCCCGTCCTTGAAGGTTGCCCATGTGGCACACCCATGGCTCATCGACCGCCAATTCCTCAACGCTCGATCAGGACTCTTCGATGTCACCCTCTCGGCTATTACTTCTCGGCCCCATCGCCTTGCTGCTTCCAGGGGGCTTTACCCTGATACGCGGGCATGCACTGCGCGCCTCCGTCGCCTTCATTGCCTGGTTGGCTCCGCTGGTTGCGGCAGCACTGGGGCTGATGAGCCTGGCCGTCGCCGGCCTGCTGGAAGCCTTTGTTCTTGTTGGCCATGGACTGATCCTCAGCATGCATCTGGCACTGTGGAGGCCGCAGCGATGAGCGCTATCGACAGCCAACTCCCCGCGCTTTCCTATCGCCGAGATGATGAGGTAGACCTGCGCGATATCGCCCTGATGTTGCTTGAAGGCTGGAAATGGATCCTTGGCAGCGTGGCCACCGCCCTGGTACTGGCCCTGGTGTATGTTGCCATCTCCACCCAGAGCTTTCGCGCGTCAACCAGCTACACGCCCTCCCCGGAGGGGCTTCGCCTGCTCAACCAGATGCCCGGCATCGACTATTCGAAGGCCTCTACGCAGGCGGAACTGGAACTGAAGCTCGGCAGCTTCGGCAATCTGCGAGAGTTCATCGATATCCACCCTGAGTGGCAGTCCATCACCCAGGCAGAGGCCGACGAGCAGGGCGTGACTCTGGATGAGCATCTACGCCTTCACTACTTCGACAAGCTGGAGATCAGCCTTCCCGACACGGAAGGAGCAGGCCCCCACCAGTTGAGTTTCGAATATCCGGAGTCGCTCAGAGGGGCAGCGCTACTCAATGAATATCTGGCCTGGACAGAGGCGCAGTACACCCAGGCCCTGGTCCAGCGCGCAACGCGTGCGCTGGAAACGGCGTTGACACGCAACAGCGAAAAGATGCAGGCACACCTGAACGCCTACCAGGACAGCGTGACTGCCGAGATCACCCGTCTTCACGAGCAGCACGACATTCACCTGGCCGAACTCGAAGACCAACTCCAGGCCGAAAAGAACGCCGAGCGCAAGTCTCGCCTCGAGCGCATTCGCACTCTGTCCCAGGCGGAAGCCATCGCACGGCGCCTGGGTATCACCCAGCCCACCTCGCCCCTGGAGCTGGGTGACGAGGGACAGACGCAGACCGACTACGATGACATCAGTATCGGCGCCAGCCTGCCGCTCTACTTCATGGGGTCCCAGGCACTGGCCGCAGAAAGAGAGGTGGTCGAACAAAGCCTGGAAGAAGACGCCAGCACCTCCGCTATCCGAGATATCGAAAAGAAGATTGCACAGCTTCAGCACGAACGTCGCATCGAAGCGCTGCAGCAGCGCGATGACGGCTCGCCGTTTATCGAGGCCTACAACCAGCTGCGCCAGGAAAATACCCTGCTGCGGGCCAACCGCGTTACCGCCGACGATATCGACGTCGTCGAGGTGGTCAACCTGGCCTATCGTCCAAACCGTCCAGAAGGCCCGGGCAAGGCCCTGGTGCTGGCCCTCGCCGTGATACTGGGGGGCATGCTGGGCGTCATGCTGGTGATGTGCGTATCGTTCGGCCGAAGCCTCAAGCGCTACAGGGCCCAGCGCGCTTGATGTCGCCATCCCGACCTGCAGCGCCAGCGCTGCACCCTTAGCCACGATCCCCTGGCTTTCCAACGCTATTGCATAGCATCAGCCGTTTCGCACTCGCCCCGAGTCAGAGCTTGGTCTGACTCGGGGTCGTTGTGTACGTCCCGGCTCTCGACCTCGCCTACTGCGCTCCCTGCATCTCCCCCTTTCTCCTCTTTTGGCCTGCCCACTCTTTCTCGGAAGGCTGAACGTGACTTTCTTGGCGCTGGTGCCACATCGATTGTGCACATTAAGGCATATCGCTGCTTATAGCTGCCACAGCCGTTTTAGCAAAAACAACTAGCCAAATAGGCATCTATGCAAAGGTACATCGAGATATTGCTGGACTTATGTAAGGAAATGCTCGAAATAATCTATTTGCCGGCTTACAAACTCGCCTTCATCCTGCTACATTCGTGCCGCGAAAAATGTGCATATAAGCACTACCTTTTGGCTCACGCAGGGCTGATAAACGCTATGTCAACATTAAAACACCTGGTGGCATCCCCCATGATGCTGCTGCTTCCGGGCGCTCTGGCGTTCAGCGAACGCCGCTATATCTCCGCGGTCATCATGCTCGCCGCGGTGCTGGCTCCCATCTTCGTGCTGTATCTGGGTCTGGTCGACACCTCTCAATTCCTTCTTGTGGAAGTGTCTGTCCTGCTCGTTCACCTGCTCGCTCTGACGGCGAGGCTTGCTGTCTGGAATCCTCACGCATGAACTCTTACAACCACCGCTCCGTCGATCAATCCCAGCATCATTCCTCCGACGAGATTGACCTGCGGGACATTGCCATCATGCTGATCAACGGATGGCGCTGGATCGCCATCAGCATGGCAACCTGTCTCGTACTGGCGACGATCTATCTGGTGGCATCGACACCGTCATACCATTCTTCGCTCACCTACACCGAGACGAGTGATGGCCTCAACGTCATCAACCGCATTCCCGGGGTTGCCATCACTCCCCAGCAGGCCGTTTCAGAGCTGGAGATTCGCCTGGGGAGTTACGAGCGCTTCCGCGTCTTCCTCGATCAGCACCCCGACTACGCCGACATGCTGATGCAGGATAGTGCCCCGGAACTCGAGGGCACGGTGCTTCGCACGCAGTTCCGTGAGCTGAAGGTAGCGCCTGGCGATCTCGCCTCCGGCAGTCCCGGGGAGGTCAGCTTCTCCTATCCCGAAGATATCGACGGCGCTGCATTGCTGAACCAGTACTTCCAGTGGTCACAGCAGCAGTACACCGAAGACCTGCTCGCGCGTGCCGATCGTAGCCTGGCCAGCGCCATTTCACGCAACGAGGCCGAAATGGAGGCCCACCTGGAGGCCTACGACGCAGAACTGGATGCCACCGTCACGCGGATGAACGAAGAACACTCGATTCGCCGACTCGAGCTTCAGGATCAGCTCGCCGCCGAACGCGCCGCGGAGCGCGCTTCCCGCGAGGAGCGCATTCGCACCCTGGAACAGGCAGAAGAGATCGCTGGCATGCTCGGCATCACCAAGCCGACGTCTCCGCTATCGTTGGGAGACGCCGATAACGCCGCGCGTATCGTCTACGACAACGTCAGCATCGGCAACGATCTGCCACTGTACTTCCTGGGTACCGAAGCCCTGGCGGCCGAGCGCGAGGTATTGACGCAGGGTCTCGACCAGCCCATCACCTCGCCGGCCATCCGTCAGATCGAAAAGCAGCTCGAACAGTTGCAGCACCAGCGGCGTATCGAAGCCTTCAAGGCCCGCGAGAATGACTCGCCGTTTATCGATGCCTACAACCAGCTGCGCCAGGAAAACACTCTACTGAGGGCCAACCGCATCACCGCCGACGACATCGACGTCGTCGAGGTGGTCAATGTGGCCTATCGCCCAATGCAGCCCGAAGGTCCCGGCAAGGCCCTGGTGCTGGCGCTCGCCCTCATCCTCGGGGGCATGCTGGGCGTGATGCTGGTGATGCTGGTAGCGTTCAGCCGCAGCCTCAGGCGGTATCGTTCACAGACAGTCTGATCTTTCCACCATCGTCTCAGGGGCCGCCATCGCGGCCCCTTCGCTTTGGGCGAAAGTGGCGGTATGGTGTCGCTCGTTTTCCCATCGACGGTTGCCGTGCTCCATGACTCAAGCCTTGCCCTTCGCCAATCTGCGCATCGTTCTTGTCCAGACCTACCATCCCGGCAACATCGGCTCCGCCGCTCGCGCGATGAAGACCATGGGACTCACCGATCTGGTGCTGGTCAATCCACGCGTCTTTCCTGATGAAGAGGCCACCCGCCTGGCCGCAGGTGCGGCAGATGTGGTCGAAAACGCCCGCGTGGTGGAACGTCTCGAGGACGCCATCAATGACTGTGTCAGGGTGGTCGGGGCCAGCGCCAGGCTGAGAAGCCTGCCACTGCCTCACTACGACGAACCGGACGAGATGGCCCAGGCGCTGGTGAAGGACGCAGTACACGACCCGGTGGCACTGGTCTTCGGCCGCGAGCGCTTCGGCCTGACCAACGACGAAATCCGCCTGTGCTCGCATCAGGTCAGCATTCCGGCCAATCCCGACTACGGCATTCTGAACCTGTCCCAGGCGGTGCAGGTGCTGGCCTACGAGTTGCGCCGGGCCTGGCGCCGACTCCCCTGCCCTGATGTCGATGCCGCCGTCGATCGCGATGCCGACACGGATACCGACACCGATACCGACACCGACAACGTCGCCACTTCGGGGACTCCGTCTCGGCTACGCCAGCCCACCCGCGAGCAGGTCGCCCACTTTCAGGCACATCTGGGCCGGGTGATGCGCGACAGCGGTTTTATTACCCAGCCCCACGCGCGCACCGAGGAACAGCTCCAGGCGCTGTTCGCCAGGGCTACACCCACGCGCAAGGAACTCTCGCTGCTGCGCGGCCTGCTGTCGTCGCTCGAGGCACACCTGCCCCCTTCCAGCGACGATCGCCAGGACTGACGTCACTACAGCAAAAGGCCCCGCCTGGGCGGGGCCTGGATGGCCATGTCGGGGGTGGTGTCGATCAGCCTTCGATGACGCCACAAGCGACGCGGGCTCCGCCACCGCCGAGCTTGGGCTCGTCGGAGTAGTTGTCACCACCGGTGTGAATCATGATGGCGTGACCTGCAAGGTCCTCCTCGCTGATGCGCGGCGCCAGGGTCGGCAGTGTCGCCTCGCCCTGCTGTCCCAACGCCAGCGCCGGCAGGTCACCCAGGTGGCCGTCACCGTAGGGGCCCTGGTGGGTGCCGGTGTCCTCCGGGTCGAAGTGGCCTCCGGCGCCAGCCGCCGCAACCGTCTCGCCATCCTTCTCGGCCGGCTCGCAGCTCGGGTTCACGTGAACGTGAAGGCCGTGGATGCCGGTATCCAGACCCTCAAGGTCGGGGGTGATCCTGAGACCATGCTCACTATCCTCGAAACTGATGGTGCCGAGGGAGTCGCCAATACCGTCGGTGCTGACGCTGTGCATCTCCACCTCCGTGGCGGCGTGGGCGGCGCCTGTTACCAGCAGGCCTGCCCCCAGCAAGCACGATCCGGCAAACACGCGTGCCTTCAACATCTTGTCGCTCCTGTCCATGTGTCGATCCTCTCCATCTGTGAACAAGTGTCTTGCTGCGCCCTGGGCTCGATAACTCCTTCATCTTCCCGGGAGCGCCACGACCCACCGGTCGATGAGTCTCCCCCAGCGTGGACCATATCGACGGATCTGCACAACCCGTAGCACTCATGTCTCACTATTGCAGTGGCTCACACGTCGATGTTCGGGCCGGGCCTGGCGCACAAAAAAACGCCCGCGCGAATAGCGCGGGCGTCTGGGCTTTCCTGCGGGCGATCACAGCGTCATCGCCGCCAGCCAGCCAAAGCCGATCAACGGGATGTTGTAGTGCACGAAGGTCGGCACCACGCTGTCCCAGATGTGGTCATGCTGACGATCCACGTTGAGGCCGGAGGTTGGCCCGAGAGTGGAGTCCGACGCCGGGGAGCCGGCGTCACCCAGGGCGGCGGCGGTGCCGACCAGGGCGACCGTCGCCAGATCGGAGAAGCCGAACTGTACCGCCAGCGGAACGAAGATGGCGGCGATGATCGGGATGGTCGAAAACGACGAGCCGATGCCCAGGGTGATGAACAGACCCACCAGCAGCATCAAGAGCGCCGCCAGGCCACGGTTGTCGCCGATGACCTCGACGCTGGCGCTGACCAGGGTCTCGATCTCGCCGGTGGCGGTCATTACGGCCGCGAAGCCGGAGGCCGAGATCATGATGAAGCCGATCAGGGCCATCATGCGCATGCCGCTGGTGAACAGATCATCGGCTTCGCGCCAGCGGAAGATGCCGCCCATGGACAACAGCGAAAAGCCCACCAGGCCACCCAGGATCATTGAGCCGGTATAGAGCTGGATACCGAGCGCAGCGACGATCGCTATCACCGACATGATCAGGCCCAGGGTGTGAGGCTCCTCGATCTCGCTGTGGTCGTGGCCATGGCCGTGGGCCGGCGTATTGCCAAGCTCCACCTCGTCATAGACCCGAGGCTTGCGGTAGGACAGGAACACCGCCACCAGAAGCCCGAGGAACATGCCGGCGACCGGCACACCCATGGCCATGGGCACCATGGCGCGGTCGATCTCGAGGCCCAGTGCGGCGCCAGCCTCGTTGATGTTGGCCAGCAGGATGTCGTTGAGGAAGATCGCCCCGAAGCCTACCGGCAGCAACATGTAGGGCGCGGTCAGGCCGAAGGTCAGGGTACAGGCGACCGCGCGGCGGTCCATTCTGAGCTGATTCATCACCTTGAGCAGCGGCGGAATCAGGATCGGAATAAAGGCGATGTGGACCGGGATCAGGTTCTGGGAGGAGATCGCCACCAGCAGCACGCTACCGATCAGCAGGTACTTGACCGTGGCCTGACGGGACGCGCTGGACTCCTGCCCCAGCAGAGTGATCAGGCGGCGTGCCAGCAGGTCCGGCAGGCCCGAGCGAGAGATCGCCACGGCGAAGGCACCGAGGGTGGCGTAGGCCAGCGCCACCTTGGCACCGCCACCGACACCGTCGTTGAAGGCCGCCAGGGTGTCCTCGATGGACAGACCACCGGCCAGGCCGCCCACCAGCGCCCCTACCACCAGGGCCAGCACCACGGAGACCCGCGCCAGCGACAGTCCCACCATCACCAGCACGGCAAGGATTACAGCGTTCATAGACGAATCCAGGTTTATGTTCGAGAGAGGGTTTGCGCAATCAAGGCTTGTCGGAAAAGCACCTGCGCTCGCCGGCTTTTCGTGCCAAGCCTGGTGCCTGGCGAGACGGCCTCGACTGCCGTACGCGACGGCGCCTGGGCATTTCGCCGGTAACAGGCGGCGCGAATGGTACCAGAAAAGTCCTGTGGCCGGGATGTCACCAAAGGGTCATGAGGCGGTTATCTGACTGACACACGCCTGGCCGATACTACCTCTGTGTTCAGGCGACACCGGGCAAGGGACACTGCCCCTCGAGCGTCACGGAGGCGACGGCGCGGGAAGCGCCAAGGGAGCAACACGGGCACAGGGAAGCTGCCCCAGGGAGGAAAGACGGCTAGCTGCGCCACGACTCAAGGGTCGTGGCGCCTTTCTTTGTGGCCATCGGTAAAGCCCTGTGCGCCATGCTTTGCCACTCTGGCATTCCGATCTATTGCCGCCGGATGGTTGTGTAAACCGTCCTAGTCGCTGTCTGTGTCAATATCCACTTCGCTATCCGTCGGGACCAGGTTCAGCCAGTCGGCGTAGCGCGCCAGGTCATGGCGATCTCCGTTGGTCGCCGGTGACAACCGACCTCGACAGACGTCGCGATACAGCCGCTGCAGTCTTGCCGTCAGGCTATCGGCGGCTATCGGCTCAGCGACCCCGGGTGCGCCGGCGCGGGCGCCGATATGGCGACCATCGAGCTCCCGCAACGGCAGTATCTCGGCGGCGGTGCCGGTAACAAAGGCCTCGTCGGCGATGTACAGCTCATCGCGGGTGATGCGGCGCTCATGCACCTCCACGCCCAACACCTCACGCGCCAATCGGATCACGCTGTCCCGGGTGATCCCCTGCAGGCAGGAGGTGACCTCCGGCGTGTGCAACACCCCGTCTCGATAGAGAAAGACATTGGCCGCGCTGGCCTCGGCCACGTAGCCTTCGGCGTCAAGCATGATCGCCTCGTCAAAGCCCGCCTTCACCGCCGTATTCAATGCCAGCATGCTGTTGACGTAGTGGCCGCTGGTCTTGGCCCGACAGGCGCTGATATTGACGTGGTGGCGCGCCCAGGACGAGGTCAGGGCCCTGAGCCCGACGGCAGCGGTCTCGGCGCTGACGTAGGGTCCCAGGTCCCAGGCCACCACCATCATCTGACAGCTCAACGCCTTGGCGCGCAGCCCAAGGCCCTCGGGACCGAGAAACACGGTGGGCTTGAGATAGGCATCGGTCAGTCCGTTGCGGACCAGGCACTGGCTCTGCGCCTCGATCAGCTCTTCATGGCTCCAGGGCACCTCGAGGTCGAGGATATGGGCGCTGTCCAGCAGGCGTCGGGTATGCTCGTGGACCCGAAACAGCCGGGCATTGCCGTTGTCGTCACGATAGGCGCGCACCCCCTCGAAGCAGCCCATGCCATAGTGCAGCGAGTGGGTCAGCAGATGGGTCGTGGCCTCCCGCCAGGGCAGCCATTCGCCGTTCTTCCAGATCCAGCCGTCGCGCTGGTGCAGTCCACTCATGTGCCTGGCTCCCTGTCCCTGTTCCTGTCCCTGTTCCTGTTCCTGTTTGCATCGCTGTCCCTGCCACAGACGCAGGCGATAGCCTCTTCAGCCTGGCTGTCGTCGTGGGCCTCGGTGATCTGCCCAGGCCAGTCGCGCCGCCAGCCGTCGATCAGTTCGCGCTGGTGGGGCTGCAGTGCCTGATAGCCCCAGGCAGCGATCTCGTCGTTCTGTGGGTCATCCACGCCGATGTCGCTGTCGGCCAGCGCCTGAATCACGGCATGGCCACACAGCGGGACATAGCCTTCCGAATAGCCGCCTTCGTGGACGACCACCAGGCGCCCTTCACAACATCGCTGAGCCAGCGCCTTGACCGACTGGGCCATGCGCCCGAAGGCATGGCTATTGAGCAGCATCTTGCCCAGCGGGTCCTTGGCGCAGGCGTCATAGCCACAGGCCACCACGATCAGATCCGGCGCGAAGGCCTCGATGGCCGGCAGCACCAGGCGCTCGAACGCATAGTCGTAGGCGCCAAGCCCCGAGCCCGGCGGCAACGGCAGGTTGAGACAGGACCCCGGCGCGCCCTCACCACCCTGCTCGTCGAAGCCACCGGTCTCGAGCGGATAGTTGCCGGCCTGGTGCAGCGATACCGTCAGCACCTTGGGGTCGTCCCAGAAGGCGCTCTGCTGGCCGTTGCCGTGGTGTACGTCCCAGTCGAGGATCGCCACCCGCTGCACCAGCCCCAGCGCCTTCGCTCGCATCACCGCCACTGGAATGTTGCCGAGCAGGCAGAAGCCGCGACCGCGATCGGCTTCGGCGTGGTGCCCCGGTGGACGGCACAGCGCATAGGCACTGGCGTGGGTGCCACGGGCCACCGCCTCCACCGCTGCGATGGCAAGCCCG
This sequence comes from Halomonas sp. EF61, assembly GCF_040147045.1. Taxonomy (NCBI): domain Bacteria; kingdom Pseudomonadati; phylum Pseudomonadota; class Gammaproteobacteria; order Oceanospirillales; family Halomonadaceae; genus Halomonas; species Halomonas sp. EF61. The sequence continues at coordinate 1,045,912 of NZ_JAMSHM010000003.1, forward strand.
GCGGACTGCCGGGCGCTGGCCAGACTGCCCGGGCGATAGGGCGCGGCCTCGCCGGCATCGCCACCCAGGCCCGCATCACCTGCCTCCAGCGCATCAAGGTAGTCTTTCGTGTGGAAGCGCTGCAGGTCCTCGCGGCCGGCCGCCGGCGGCTTCACCACCTCAAGCTCGTCGATCAGCCCGCTGACCTCCAGCAGGTTCTTGAGACGGCGCTTGCTCTCCGGGCTCTCCGAGGCCGGCTGGGGCTGCAGCCAGGGCCCTGGCGCCGAAAATACCCCGATCGCCCCCTGGTCGTGCCAGAAGCAGCGCTCGTGCCAATAAAAACCCGTCGTCTTGCTGTGGCTCATGGGTGACCTCAGGCCTGGGGCAAGGCGGCCACCACCATGATCTCGACCTTCCACTCCGGCCGGGCCAGGCGCGCTTCCACCGCGGCACGCACCGGCGGACGACCGGGGCTGACCCAGGCATCCCAGGCGGCATTCATCTCGTCAAATTCGGCCATGTCGGTAACCCACACCTGGGCCGAGATCAGTCGATCCTTGGAGGTCCCGGCCTTGGCCAGCAGTTCGTCGATTCGCGCCAGCACCTGCTCGGTCTGGCCGCGCATGCCTTGGCTGGCGTCCGCCGGTACCTGGCCGGAGAGGTAGACGGTGCCATTGTGCACGGCGATCTGGCTCATGCGGTCGTTGCTGTCGTGAAGGGTCGGGCTCATGGTGTTTTCCTTGTGGGAGATCATCCGCGGGATGATCGTTGGGCTAAATATTGAGCTGTTCAGGGCTGTATCAGGCTTTATCAAGCTATGGTCAGGCGTCGTTGAATCCGCGCAGGAAGGCGGCCAGGTTATGGCTCAAGGCCGCGGTCGGATAGCCGCCCTCCTGCACCAGCACGGTGGGCAGGCCCAGCTCACCGATCTGGCGACCGATGGCGACGAAGTCCGGGGTTTCAAGCGTCAGCCCCGCCAGCGGGTCGTCCTTGTGGGCATCGAGTCCCAGCGCCACGACCAGCGCGTCCGGGCTGAAGCTCGCCATGGCGTCGAGCAGCTCATCGAGACCGGCCTGAAAGGCCTCGATACCGCTGCCCAGTGCCAGCGGCACATTGAGGTTGGCGCCGAGTCCAGGACCGATACCGGTCTCGCCGGCACCGCCCCAATAGTAGGGATAGAACTCGCTGGGATCGACGTGCAGCGATCCTGTCCAGACGTCGCCACGGTCGTAGAAGATGTCCTGGGTGCCGTTACCGTGGTGGAGGTCGATATCGAGGATCGCCACCTGGGACACATGCTCGCGCAGCACCGTGGCCGCCAGGGCGGCGTTGTTCAGAAAACAGAAGCCCCCGGCACGATCGGGACCGGCGTGGTGCCCCGGCGGACGACACAGAGCGTAGGCGGTGCCGCCGCCGGCGACGATGCTTTCGGCGGCGGCCTGGGCGGTAGCGGCACTGGCCAGGATGCCTTGAAAGCTGGTCTCGGTCATCGGACAGGCCATGTCGTGCATGTGCCAGCCCACCTGCCCCACCGGATGGCGCGGGTAGTGCTTGCCGCCGCCGCAGGGGTGGACGTTCGGCGCCACAAATTCGGTGGCGTCCGGCAACGCCTGCCAGCGGGCATGGATGGTCTCGAGAAAATCCAGGTAGCGCTCGCTGTGGATCTCCTTGAGACGCTCCCTGAGCGTGGGACTGTCGACCTCGGCCGGCGCGGTCAGGGCCAGGCCGACCTCGGCCAGGCCTTCGCTCAGAAGCTCCGCCCGGCGGGGCCCTTCGGGGGAATCGGTAAGGGCTCCACGCTTCAGGAACTGAGGCGGCGCGTGACGTTCCTGGTCAGGATGGTAGAAAAGTTTCATCTGAATCTGTCTCCGGTGATGACGCTCCGTCACTGCTCACATCAGTCGAGCAGCGAGGGGATCCATGTCGATAGTGCCGGAAAACCCGCCAGCAACACCACTACCAGGATAAAGGCGGTATAAAACGGCAGCGACGCCAGGATCGCCTTTTCGTAGGGGACCTGGGCGATTCTTGCCGCTGTCATCAGCGTCATGCCCACCGGTGGTGTGACGTTGGCGATGTTGAGGGTGACGATCATGACGATGGCGAAGTGCAGTGGATCGAAGCCCAGGCTGACCATCGCCGGCACCACCACAGGGCCGATGACCACTAGCGCCGGCAGTACATCCATAACCGTGCCGATGACGATCAGCAACAGGCACACCAGCAAGATCTGCACGAAGGCGACATCGCTCAGGGAGGTGATCAGGCTCGCCGCCTCCCGGGCGACGCCAGAGCGGGTGACAAACCAGCCGAGCACCGCCGAGGTCGCCAGCAGAAAGAACACGACACCGGAAAACTTGACCGTGGTCACGAGCGCCTGGGCCACCTTGGCCAGGGTCAGGTTGCGATAGAACAGCATGCCGATCAGGATCGCGTACACTGCGGCAAAGCCCGAAGCCTCGGTGATGGTGGTCATGCCCGAGAGTATCCCGCCGAGGATGATCAACGGCACCAGCATGGCCGGCAGCGCCGAGAAGAATGCCAACAGTGCCATCTTCAGCGGCGTCGGCGCCTGCTTGGGGTAGCCCCGCCGCCAGGCCAGCACGATGCTGGTGGCCAGCAGCGCCACGGTCATCAGAATGCCCGGCACGATGCCTCCGGCAAACAGGTCGATGACCGAGACGTCCCGCAGCAGGGTGGCGTACACCACCATCACCACGCTGGGGGGAATGATCGGCCCGATGATCGAGGAACAGGCGGTGATCGCCGCCGCGTATTCGGCGTCGTAGCCCTGCTTCTTCATCTCCGGAATCATGATCTTGCCGATCGCCACGGTATCGGTGATGGCGGCCCCGGTCAGCCCGGCGAAGAACAGCGACACCGTCACGTTGACGTGAGACAGCGCCCCCCTCACCCGGCCGAACAGCGCATTGTTGAAGGCGATCAGCTTCTGGGTCAGCCCGCCCTGGTTCATCAACTCGGCGGTAAAGATGAAGTACGGCACGGCGATCAGCATGTAGCCGGAGACACCGGAGAACATGCGATCGGCGATGATCCCCACCAGGCGCTCGCCGCCCAGCTCATAGACCCCGGCAACTCCCGAGATCGCCATGACCACTGCGACCGGGGCGCCGATCGCCAACACCAGGATAAAGGCCAGAATCGCGGCGGTCATGAGCGTGGCTCCCGGGCGACGGCGTCGCCTTGTGGTGAAGAGGGATCGGCAGATGCGACACGGCTGTCGACCGCCTGCTCGACGTTGCTGCCGGCGCCATTGTCATTGGAATGGATCGCCTGCTCGATCACCGCGTCGCTGTCGATGAAGTGCTCGAGCAGTGCAAAGCCGTGCACCAGATGCAGTGCGATGATGGCGCCGGTCAGCGGCACCGCGAAGGTGGTCCACTTGTAGGAAATCTGAATACTGTCGGACACCATGTAGCTCTGGCGGGCGTTGGAAAAGAAGTCCCAGCCGTAGAACATCATCAACACCGCCAGCGCGCCGATGACGGCCAGGGTCGCGCCGGCTGCCAGCACCACCAGTGGGCGCGGCAGCAGCTTGACCAGCAGTGTCATGGCCACGTGCTCGCCGGAATGCAGCGCGATGGTCGAGGAGATGAGCCCGATCCACGGCAGGAACAGGCGGGCCAGGGAGTAGGTCCAGCTGAGCGCGCCGCCGGTAAACAGGGTGTACAGAAACCCGGTGAACGAAATACCCAGCATGGCCAGGACACAGCCGACGCAGAACACGATGGCGAGGCGATTGACGCCGTCGCTCAGGCGCTGGAGCCAGGCCTGAAGAGATCGCAGTGATGACATGACAGGAGAACTCGGGCAAGGCGGTGGGCACTGGCGGGGCGGCCTGGCCGCCCCGCCGCGACAATCACTGGCCGTAGCGGCTGTAGGCCTCTTGCGGCAGCGACTGGCGCAGGCCATCGACCTCGGCCAGCAGGTCGTCGATCAAAGCGGCGTCGAGCCCGAAGTCATCGACGATCCAGCTCTTCCAGGCTGGACGCGCCACCTCGGCCATGCGCTGGCGCTCTTCTGCCGGCATCAGGTAGCACTCCTCGAAGATCTCGCAAGACGTCTGCCAGCTGGCGGTCGCCAGCATGCCGGAAGCACCATGGCTCAGACTGACCGCCTCCCGGGCGGCGTTGGTGATGACCCGCTGGTGCTCCTCGGGCAGCTCCTGAAACCAGCTCTCGCTGACCATCCAGCTGGCGCTGTTGTACACGTGCCCGGTCAGGGTGGTGTAGTCGGTCACCTCGTCCAGGCCGAAGGTGGTGTTGATCACCGGCGCGTTGAACTGGCCGTCGGCGAGCCCGGTCTCCAGCGCGGTGATCAGCTCGCCCCACGGCAGCGGTGTGGCGGAGGCACCCAGCGCCTCCATGGTGGCGACATGGGCCGGATTTTCCTCGGTGCGGATGTTGAGCCCCTCGAGGTCGTCCACGGTCTTGATCAGCCGCTCGTTGTTGGTGAAGGCGACAAAGCCGCCACCATCATCGAAGGTCCCCAGATACCGCATGTCCGCCTGTTCGATGGCGCCCTGCATGAAGTCGGCGAACCACTCGCCATCGAAGAAGGCCCAGGCCTGGCGCCAGTCATCGAACAGGAAGGGGGCCGTCACCGCCTGATACTCGGGGTAGAACGACGACATCGCGCCGGAGGTCAGAATGGCGGACTGCAGCGCCCTGCCTCCGGCCTGGACCTGGGAGCCGGTCTCCACCTCGGAGCCCATCTGGCCGCCACCGAAGATGCTGACGGTGACGTCGCCTTCGGTGCGACTTTCCACCAGCTCCTTGAAGTGGACCAGGGCAGGATAGATGGCGTTGTTGGTCAGGTTCTCGGGGATCAGGGTAGCGATGGCCATCTCGTAGGACTGAGCCTGCGCCTGGGACGCCATCAGCGCCAGCGGCAACGCCGCGAGCGCCAGCATCGGCGCTCGTCGCCGCTGTCTGGCCCGTTGGCCACGCCGCGCGCCAACCCCGTGGTTGTCGTGCGAGCGGCGGTCAGCTGAAATGCGGTCATCAGTGTGGGCGGAGGCAGGAAGGGAGGTCGAAGACATCGGTAACTCCGGTTGTTGTCATGGTTGTTGTCATTGTTGATGGCGCCGAATCGAGGCCGGCGCCGAGTGACTCCTTTTCAGGCTATGCGCGAAACCCATCGTCAACTTGCCCGAGACTACGAAAACCTTGCCCGAGGCTCAGGCAAAGCTTGTCGTCGGGCGCAACGTCACCGCGACGAGAGGAGAAAAGTGACAGGTGGCGTAGCGCGAGAGCCGAGAGAGGCTGGCTGAATCGCTGTTTAGAAACCTGAGCGTTCCTGGGAGGGCGCCACCCCATGAACCCTGCGATAGGCTCGGGAAAAACTGCCCTGGTCGCGAAAGCCCACCAGCGCCCCAATCTGCCCCAGCGGCAACTCGCTGTGGCGGATCAGCGCCTGGGCGTGGCTCAACCGGCGTCGACGAACATAGGCCTGCGGCGTCATCCCGGTGGCCTGGCGAAAGCTGGCGTGGAAGTGACCGGGGCTGAGCGCGCACAAGGACGCCAGGTCATCCACGCGAATGTCGCTGGCCAGGTGCCTATCGATCCAGTCGTCCAGCAGACGAAGATCGAGCCGACCGCTGACGCCCGTCGATCGTGCAGGGGCACAGGTTTCGCTGGAAGCCTCCAGATGGAGATAGAGCGCGCGTAACAGAAGCGCTGCGATATCGTTGCCCAGGGTGGGGAATTGGTCCAGTTGCCGCATCAGGCTGTCGGCAAGCCGCTGCAGATCGGGGGGCACCGCGAAGAAACGCGGTCGCTCGAACAGTCGGGCCACGTCGACGTCCGGGAGCCCGAAGACCACCGGCACGTCGAGTACGAAGGTACGATTGTTGCCGTCTCCCAGGTAGTCGTGATGGCAGTTGCCTGGAATCAGGCAACCACGCTCGGCGGTGACCCGTTGCTCCCGCCCCTCAAGGGATAGTTCGGTACTGCCGCAGGTGGGCAGAATCAACTGGTGGTAACCGTGCACGTGGGACACGTGCTCGTTGGCCAGGGTCTTGGTCCTGAGATCGATCCGGCTCACGATCGCCTCGCCTGAAGAAGATACCTCTACCATGCCGCTCACCGAACAGCCTGACAAGCCGGGGCGAACGCCCGGCTTCACGCGACCTCAACGCTTGTCGCCTGGTCATCCTTGTGGCGGTGGCATGGCGGCCTTTGTCAGACTCGGCGTCTTCTCAACAGCGACCCTTCTTGGCCTGTCCCGGCGGACAGAAGTCGCCACCGTCATGATCTCGATGGTCGCGATGATCGTCGTCAATGATGATCAGCGGCTCCGGCGAGACCCGTGCGGGGTCGTAGCTGCAGCCCACCATCAACACGGCCATCACGAGGATAATCATCCATCCTGCGGTTCGCATATGCACAACTCCTTCAATTCAGACTGACGTCAGGCTAACGCAAACGGCGTCTTTTCGCCGCTGTCGACGCTTCGCAACACCCGGTGTCTGTCAACAGCGACAACTACTCTCTGGATCCGGCGCCCACAAAAATGCCGCTCCCGGGGGAGCGGCATTCACACGGTTGGCAGTGGCAAGCCTGTCAGAACAGCTCGTCGGGCTGCTGCTGGGGCAGGCCCTGCAGATCCAACGGAACGACCACATCGGGCACTTCCTGAGCAGACTCGCCCTGCTCGGCGGCTACGGTGAAGCGCGACGACGGCACCACCTGGTCGGTTTCCTCCGGCGGGACACCGTTGCCATCGTACATCGGCTTGATACCCTCGATGACGAACATGTTGTCGTTGTAGTCGTGGTTGGCTCCGGGATAGTCCTGGATGACCAGGTAGGTATCGGGAATCACGTTTCCTTCACCATCTAGGGCCTCGAACAGGCGTACCAGATAGCCCCTCTCCAGATCGGGAGCGTCCGCTGGCGGCGTTCCGGCCCCCGACGGGTTGAGCGAAGGGTCCGACGACAGGGTGGCCACCTCGATACCAAACAGATCGTTGCCTCCCCAATTGTTGGGGATATCATCACGCGTGAAGGTTCCCTCTGGCTGGTTACCCTCCAGCGTTATCGGCAGAAACGACTGGTTCTGATCCTCCGCGTGCCGGATCAACTTGATATCCTGGGAGGTATTCTTGAAGGCATGAAGACCAAAGGCCGAGACACCAGCACCGTGGAGAGCCACTATCTGGGTCACCTTGGCTTCATCGACCCCGTCGGCCAGGGTCCAGTAACGCGACAGCACTTCTTCCTCGCTGACGGCGCGATAGAAGCCAAAGTCATCGAACGCAGATCCCTTGCCCCCTCCTTCCGTAGGCAGGCCTCCTATGCGATTGCCGAATCCCGCCACATTCCAGACTTCATCTACCGTGGGCTCCCAGCCGCCCTCATCCTGAGCCTGCCAGAATCCCGCCAGCGTCAACTCCTGGACAGGGGAATCGGCATCGTTTGTCACCAGTCGTAGACTCCCGAAGAAGCTGCCGTCATCGGCGTTGGTAGCGGGCGGACGATAATTCGCTCGATCGAACAGAACATCGATTTCGAGCGACTCCCCCGGCGCCAGCGTCAAACCTTCAAGGGCCGCCGCATCGGCGAGCACGAAGGGGCCGTCCAACGAAACATCGAGAATCGTCAAGGGGTCGCTACCATCATTGGAAATGACCGCCTTGGCGCCTTCCTTGAAGTCCCTATCCGGGCCACCAAAATCATTTTCTTCCAGATAGTTGAATAGCAGGCGATCGCTGAAGTAGTTGACGTCACCGCTCTCCAGACGCACCTCGGCGTCGGCAACGACAGAGACGGGCGTCACGTCCAGATAGTCGATGCGCTGACTACCCAGGTCATCGGAGACGATGTGCAGACGGTATTCTGTCCCGGGCTCCAGCTCGACGTAGTAGGACTCCTCACCCGACGTGCCGGCTCCGGGGAAAGTCATCAGGGTCAAAGACTCGCCATTGAGACTGAGCGCCAGATCATCGCCACGCAGCACACCGGCATTGGCCGCCAGATCGAGCCGATAGAGCCCCTTGGAGTCGACCTCAAAGAAGAAGTCCGCGCTGCGCGGGTCGACGCTGAGCGCCGAGATGCCTTCCTCGAGCTCGATGCGAGTGCCCTCGGTGGCGTCGGCTGGGCCAAGGATGGAGGCGCGGATGGCTTCGAGCGATTGATCCGGCACCCACAGCAGATCGATATTCGGGCCGACCGCTTCCGGGGCCGTCAACACCAGCGTATTGATGCCGGCCTTCAGGCTGACCACCACGTTCTGATACACCCAGTCCGAGTTGTTTTCGCTGAGCCCTTCGAATCTCAGATTGGGCTGCGCAACACCATTGATGCCGAAGGTCAGGGGTCGATCAGACTTGGTCTGGGACAGGTGGTAGCGGAAACCGATTTCATAGCTTCCCGCTTCGTCGACGCGAATCGACCAGGTAATGGTCTGATCCTCCGACCCCTTGTAGTCGACGTAGGCATTCTCGGACACGTTACGATCATCGGCCACCTCGACCACCCTGGCACCGTTGAGCAGAGCCCCCTCTGCCTCGTAGATATCGAAGCCGGGTGAAGGCTCATGAATCACCTCCAGTTGATCCACGTTCGGCCCGGCCTGTGATACCGACTGCAGTCGCACCTCGACCTCGCCAGGGTTCAGATTCACCTCAATGTCCTGGGTCATCCAGAAACGCCAGCGATCGGATCCCTCGAGGCTGTCCGGCGCCGGCGGGAAGTCGGCGACGCCGACACTCTGGCCATTGACGAAGACTTCCAGCGGGCGGTCCGAAAAGCCACCGTTGGCGTAGCGAACGCGCAGCACGGTATCGCCACCATCGCCGGCTTCCACGGTGAAACCGAAGGTGATGGCGTCCTCGGCATTCCTGCCGAAATCGGCGTATCCGCCACCGACGCCGTCGTTGTCGTCCAGATTGCCATCATTGCCGAAGCTGCCCGGTTGCAGTCCCGGTACCTCACTGGCGATCCCTTCACGGATGATGATCTCGGCACCACCGCCCTCGCTGATAGTGGCGCTGGTACCATCATCCGGGGTGTTGTCCTCGGCCTGGATGGTGGCCAGTACCCGCGTCATGTCAGTGCCCCCCCCGGTCGACGTCGGCTCGACCGGATCCAGGCGGACCAGCTGACTTTCGCCGGTCAGTCGGTTGAGGGTGACCAGGTAAAGGCGTCCAGTGGCCGGGTTTTCGATGATATCCAGGGGATCTGTGTAGGTAATGACCCGCCCCTCTGCATCTCTCAAGACATCGTCACCGATGACCTTGCCCTCGGCATTCACCGTGATCCAACGAACATCGTCCCCCCCGGAGTACTCGGTAAACAGCAGACTGCCCTTGAAGGCGTCACCAAAGGTATCGCTGACGTACTCGGTCACGCCGTTGGCAGAACGATTCTCTCCCAGCGAGTAGGCGTCATCGATGCGATAGTTGGGGTCGGGCTGGATACCCGGATCATAGGACGTGACCTCATTGATGTCTTCCAGGCGGGTCGGGTTGCCGCCGTTGAGGATAAACTCGTCGTGCAGCGGATTGGGGTGGCCGTAGTAGCCGCCCTGCTCGACCTTGAACAGGTAGTCGTCCTGCTTGGCCACGTTGGTGACCGACTCGTCGATCAGCGTAGAGGGATCGTCCGGTACGGCGCCGCCCGCCGCCGACCCGTTGGTCGGCGTGTACAGGTAGCCGTTGGAGTGCCAGACCAGGTCGTAGGCATTGCGAATACCGGTGGCGAACACCTTGACCACAGCGTCATCGGCATAAGGATCGTAGAAGGTCTCCAGCACGACACTATCGGCGTCCTGAACGCTGGCGACGCCATTTTCGTCAAACACCAGAAAGCGTCCATCCCCCATGGGAATCGGGTCGTTCTTCAGATCGTTGTCATCATCGACGAAGCGAGTCTGGTCGTCCGGTAACGGCTCGGTGGTGACGTCAAAGCCACCCTCCGGCGGCGTCCGGGACGGATCCACTTCCAGCACGGCACCGGCCAGCAGGCGTTCGGGCCGGTTGCCCCAGGCACTGTCATCATCACCCATGGCGGTGTTGGAGCCCTGGGTCAAGTAAAGCAGATGGGACGGCTCATCCGGCGACGTTTCAGCATCGAACGCCGGATTCTCGCGGAACTCGATGCTGTTGGTGACGTGATCCGCCACCGAACGGGGGAGTCCGGTCAGATAGACCTCGGCGCTGCCGCTGAAGCTGCCCCCCTCGTCCAGGGTTATCTTCAACAACCGCCCGCTGAAGTCGGGGGTCGAGGTGTCGCGCCCGGACAGCGGGATCGGATAGTTATCGGTCACCCACAACACCTGAGGATCGGTCGGATCCACGGCGATACCGATAATGCCACGCCGATTGTTGAAGGCGTCGGCGTCCGGCTGCATGAACGGATCAAGCGCCAGCGCCAGGACGTCACCGTCCCCTAGCGAACCATCTTCCGGGTCCAGCGCATAGCGCACGATCTGTCCGCCCATACTGACCACGTACAGCGCGTCACCGGTCGCGCTGACCTCCAGGGAGGTGAAGCCAAAGGCACCGTCGACGGCACCATCCAGCTCCACCGTGCCTTCAAAGGCCACATCGCTGGGCAGGATGTCCGGCTCGGCGCCAGTGACAAAGGTATTGGTGTACTTCAGGAATTCTCGAGTGGGCGAGTTGCTGTCACTGTTGTCGCCACGATCCTGGAAGCCATCGATCACCAGGCTGTAGCTGGTAAAGGGCTTGAGCGTCTGCTTCGGAGAAAGGGTCAGCGAATCGAAACCACCGGTGGTGTTGATATCGAAGGCCACCTCGATGCCGGTGACGGTCTCGAACAGTCGCACCGAACCATCGCTGAGGCTCTCCAGCAGCGTGCCTCCTCGGCCCTCGACCACCTGAACCCCGACAAAGATATCGGAGGTGGGATCGACGCCGGTGGGCAGGCTGCCGTCCTCGCTGTCCAGATCCACCTCGACGGTATTGGACCCTACTCCGGCGATGGCCCGGGCATCGACAAACTGCGCATAGTCTTCGCTCGCCGGCTGCTCATCTCCAGGCGTCAGATCCGGTAGAGGACGAATCTCCACGTACTGCAGCTTGACGTTCTTGCTGTCGACACCGAGTGCATCCAGGGTCAGACGACCATCGGTGACCTCCACCACTCGGGTAACCAGGTCAGAGCGCAGGCCCTCGGTATCGTTGGTCGCGTTGGCATCGAGGGGGAAGTCGCTGGGACGACCTGGCGCAAAAGCATCATTGAAGGCGCTGCCTTCGGCATTGACGCTGTAGTAGGCGTCGAAGTTGCCCGACACATCACCCACCGACAGCGTCACCTCATAGAAGCCGGGCTCCAGCTCTATCTCCCAACCGGCATCGACGAAGCCGTCGCGCTCGCTGGTCATCTGAGCAAAGGTCGCCTGGCGCGGGTCCAGGCCGACGAAGCGCTCGGAACGATCCACCAGGGTAAAACCACCCTGGTTGGCCAGCGATAATGGATTGGTGCCGTTCTCTGTTCCGTCGGCGATGCTTTCCTCGGTGACCCAGCCGTAGCGGTAGGTCTTGCCATCCACTATCAGCGACTGCATGCCGAAGGCCTGACCGGTATCCGCGACATGGCCCTCGGGCACATCGGCGCCCTGGGGCTGAAAATTGATCCTGAAGGTCTCTCTATCGCCCGCCTCGACGATCATCGGCGACAGCTTTACCACATCAAGATTGGGGCCGCCCCTGCCGATGTTCTCCAGGCGTACCGTGTGCGTCCCTGCCTCGAGCTCGAGTTCAAGCGATTCTTCCCGCCAGCGTTCCCAACCCTCGTCGCCAGCCCCGGTGGAAGCAAACTGGAACTCGCCGACCTCGACGCCATCAATGTAGAGCGTCATGGGGCGATCTGTGCTGCCACCATTGGCATAGCGAGCGTCCAGTCGGAAACTACCGCCGTTCTCCACGGTCACTTCAAATATCCCGGCGTCGCCGACGTCGTTGCCCAGGTCAAGGTAACCTTCCCCGCTGTAACCCGGCCTGAGAGAATCCACGCCGTCGCTTTCCAGGCGCGCAGCGGTATCGGCCGGGCGGCTTGGATCCGACTCCTGATCGTCGATGGTGAAGGTTTCTGCCTCGAACGACATGATGCCAGTTTCGGGCTCGGGTTCTGGTTCGTCTTCCACCTTTACCAGTGTCAACTGATCCAGGTTGGGTCCCTGGTCCACGCCGCCCTGCTCTGCCGTCGGAATCGACAACAGTAGCTGATGCGACCCCGGCTCAAGCTCAAGGTCGACTGTCACTTCCTGCCAGCTGCTCCAGCTACCTGAGCCGGGAAAGCTCACCGACGTCGTGACGCCGCCATCCACCTGAAGCGCCAACGGACGATCACTGTTGCTGCCGTTGGCGTAGCGCAGGGTCAACTGATAACTGCCAGCCTCCTCGACGCTGACGTCATACTGGACACCGTCTCCGGGGTCCCGGCCAAGATCCACGTAGGCATTGTCGATGGCGCCCGGCCTGGCATTGTCCCCGGATATCACCTCCGTCACGGCCTTCTGGGACCCACTGTCGAGGTCGATGATGGTGCCTACCTCTGCCTGCCATACCAGCAGACCGGTGTCCGATGGCACAGCTAACGCCTGGGCGGCTCTACCCGCGACAGAACTGACCACCTCTTCTTTGCTGCTCATGGTGACTCCAAATTTTTTTCAAATGTCATGCACCATGAAAACCCTTTTACATTTGGAAACAAATAGCCAATATCTCACGCCAACATCAGATAAAAAGAAAATTTTTCGATCCAACTACCTCGACTCGGTCAAGGCTTTTCTAAAATGACAAAAACCTTTCAAGCGCATATTAATCTTACGAAAACACTCTTTCCTTTTTAAAAACAAATACCTTTTGTATCACTAATATCTTCGCTGACAAAAACAGCATAAATATTTTCAAAAAAACAACGATAAAACACCAAAATAATCTTTTTATTTCTTCATTATTTTTGCCAAAACAACCATCTGTGTAAGCTACTGAAAAGTCGTTTCAGCGAACTTCTCACTAGCCTCATTCTTCCTGCCAACTCCATACTGCACCCCATCACCTATCGGGCACCACGCGATACGACGCCTGACGTCACTCTTTCTTCTGCCTGTCCCTACCACCAAGCACTTCGCCGTAAACCCAAAACACGAGATGCCTTTACATGACCCCCACCCGCTACAGCATTCGGGAGGCGATGCTTCACTGCCGGCGCGGACTCTTCGACGTCGGCCTGTTCAGCCTGTTCATCAATCTGTTGATGCTGGTGCCATCGCTCTACATGCTGCAGGTCTACGACCGGGTGCTGACCAGCCGCAGCGTCGAGACCCTTGTCATGCTGACGCTGGTCGTCGTGTTCCTGTTCGCCGTCATGGGCGGACTCGAGTGGGTTCGCTCTAGACTGCTGGTGCGCATCGGCAACGCCCTTGACGAACGACTCCAGCCAGCGATCCATCAGGCCATCTACGATCAGGCCCTGCGCCGTCCGGGTGCCACCTCGACCCAGGCGCTGGATGACTTGACCACGCTGCGCCAGTTCGTCTCGGGCCCCGCCCTGCTGGCCTTCTTCGACACGCCATGGATCCCCCTCTACCTGGGGGTCCTGACCTTGTTTCATCCGCTCTACGGGCTCTTTGCCCTGGCCGCCGGCATCCTCCTGCTGGCCCTGGCCGCGATCAACGAGGCCTGCACCCGGGGACTACTGAAGCAGGCTGGCGCCCACCAGGTCGCCAGCCGCGATGAAACCGCCGCCAACTTGCGCAACGCCGAGGTGCTCCACGCCATGGGCATGCTGGAGAGCGTAAAACGACGCTGGCAGTCGCAACACCGTGACTCCCTCGCACTGCAATCCCGGGCCAGTGATCGTTCAGGTGTACTCACCCACCTTTCGAAGATACTAAGGCTGCTGTCCCAGTCGCTGATCCTCGGCCTGGGGGCATGGCTGGTGCTGAAGGCGGAGTTGACCCCAGGAATGATGATCGCTGGCTCGATCCTGCTGGGGCGAGCTCTGGCCCCCATCGATCAACTGATCAATGGCTGGAAGAGCTTTATCGCCGCCCGTAACGCCCGTGAACGCCTGGGCCAACTCATCGCCAGCGAAGCACCACCCCCGCCGATGCCGCTGCCCGCGCCGACGGGCCAGCTTTCTCTTCAACAAGTCTGCGCCGGCCCGCCCGGGGCCACTGTCGCCACACTCAACGCGATCAGCGTCGACCTGAAAGCCGGCGAACAACTCGCCATCGTCGGCCCGAGCGCCTCGGGGAAATCGACCCTGGCACGGGTAGCCCTGGGCATCTGGCCGAGTCTCGACGGTTGCGTGCGCCTCGATGGCGCCGATATCCAGCGCTGGGAACGCAATGCCCTGGGGCCCCACCTGGGCTATCTGCCCCAGGACGTGGAGCTGCTGGCCGGCAGCATTGCCGAAAACATCGCCCGCTTCGGCCCGGTCGACGCCGAGGCTGTGCTCAAGGCAGCCCGCCTGGCCGGCGTCCACGAGTTGATCCTCAAGCTCGACGAAGGCTACGACACCACCATCGGACACGGCGGCACGGGGCTGTCGGCCGGCCAGCGTCAGCGTATTGGCCTGGCCAGAGCCCTGTACGGCGAGCCATCGCTGGTGGTGCTGGACGAACCCGACGCCAACCTGGACGAGAGCGGTGAGCGGGCCCTGGTGGAAACCCTGGTACGCCTGCGCCGACTCACCACCACGACACTGGTCATCACCCACCGACAGCGCCTGCTGGCCCAGGTCGACCGGGTGATGGTCCTCGACGACGGTAGAGTGACGTCCCTGGCCCCTCCCTCCCCGGCCGGCGGGGTTCGGCTCAAGGGCGCTGTGCCCTCGGCGCGGGTGGTGAAGCAAGTCGCCGGTGCAGGTACATCTTCTTCCCCGCGCCCCCCGTCCGACCTTGCATCATCTCCCAGCTCGAGGACTCCACGATGAGCGCTCAAGCCTCTGCCTCGGCTTCCTTCAAGCCCCCCGCCATCGACTCGAGCTCGGCCGCCGCTGGTACCGAGGATCGCGTACCGGTGGACCTTCGGCCCTATCGCCGCTGGGGCTTTGCCATCCTGCTGGTGGCCTTCGGTGGCTTCGGTGTCTGGTCGGTCACCGCTCATCTGGCGGTGTCGGTGGTCGCCCCCGGTTCGGTCTCGGTGGAAAGCTTCACCAAGACGATCCAGCACCTGGAGGGTGGCATCGTCGCCGACGTGCTGGTCGAGGACGGCGATCACGTGGAAGCCGGCGACCCACTGATCGTGCTGGACGACACCCAGGCGCTGGCGCAACAGCGCATCGCCGAGACCGAGTACCTGATCACTCGGGCCAGTGAGGTGAGACTGCTGGCGGAACAGGCCGACAGCGACAGCCTGATCTTTCCACAGGAACTGATCGCGTCCAGCAATTCGCGGGTTCAGGAGGTGCTGGGCGTGCAGCGGCGCCTGTTCGAGGTACGCCGGCAATCGCTGGACGATACGCTGGCCGCCCTGGATCAGCAGATTCTTCAACTGGAAGAGCAGATCACCGGCCTGGGGCAAACCCGTTCGATCACCCAGCAACGCATCGACTCGCTGGAGGGTGAGGTCGCCAACCACCGCAAGCTGTTTCGTGACGGCATGATCAGCAGCCAGCGTCTGCGTGAGCTGGAACGCGAGAGCCTGGAGTACCAGAGTGACAACGCGGGACACGCCTCGGAGATCGCCCGACTGCGCGCCCAGATCAGTGAAAACACCCTGAACAAGCAGATTCGCCTGCAGGAATTTCAACAGCAGGTGGGCGAGGCGCTACGTCAGGTCCAGGCCGAGGTCGCCGACGCCGAAGAGCGCCTGGTCGCCCTCAATGACACCCTCGCGCGCACGCGAATCACGGCCCCTGTGGCGGGTACCGTGGTAGACCTTCAGGTGCACACCCTGGGCGCTGTGGTACGTGGTGGCGACCCGCTGCTGGACCTGGTCCCGGCCGGCGACGGTTTCGTGATCGAGGCCCGCGTCCCCAACCACGATGTGGATCACCTCTACCCCGGCCAGTCGGCGGAAATCCGCTTCAGCGCCTTCAACCAGCGCCTGTCCAATGTTATCGACGGCGAGGTGATCCGCGTCAGCGCCGACAGCTTCGAGGACGAAGCCACCCGCCAGCGCTACTACAAGGTCCGTGTCGGCGTGACCGACCTGGGCAAATCGCAGCTGACCGACAACATGCGTCTTGTCGCAGGCATGCCGGCAGAGGTGATGATCCTCACCGGGGAGAGAAGCTTCGCCAGCTATATCACCAAACCGATCAACGACATGCTTGCCCGGGCCATGCGCGAGGAATAAGAGTCACCAAACCACTGATTCAATGGCGACATGCTCGCTCGGGCCATGCGCGAGGAATGACGAAACAGCAAACACCAAACCACTGATTCAACGGCGCCATGCACACCCGCAAATTGCCAGTTCCGCCCCCCCCAGAGGGATCAAGCAGAGGGATCAAACAGAGGGATCAAGCAGTAGGAACAAGCTGGCGGGCCAAGCAGAAGAAGATAACGAGGACCGAGTTGGACCACTCGGCTCGTTGATGGCAAGAAAAAGAACTGCGCGGACCAAGGTTCAGGGGGGGACGGTCCGCGCAGGGCCAGCTCCCTGCCGGCACGGGACACCATGACAGCGACTCTGCTGCATCTTTCTGGAGCAGAGGATGGCCCCCCGGCCATCCTCCCTCCTCCATTTTTGTTGTCGTCAGACCCCGTTGCCGGGGCCTGACATGGCTTCCTCCCTCGTTTTTCTGTTCCGCCTTGGCTTGTTCTCCAAGCCTCAGCCTCAGAAGCCGGCGTCGTCCTGCTGAACGCCCTGGAGCCCGACATCGTCACTCATCGGCTGGCTGTCGATACCATCGTCGGCCTGGCTGGCGAGCGGATCGTCCGCCAGCAGCAGACTGGCGCTGGCCGCGTTGGCCGCCGCCACGTCTGGATCACGGGTCAGCTCGAAGGACGCGATGTCCTGGGAACCCCCGTTGAAGGTCAGTCGCAGCACCTGCACGCCTGCCTCCAGATCCAGGGTCATCGACGCCGTGTCGACGAACACGCCCCAGTCACTGGTCACCGGCGTGTCGACGCTGCCCTGCTCGTAGACGCTGCCGTTCTGCTCCACCGAGGCGGTGATACTGCGTCCGCCATTGGGGCCAGAAGTAACGAAGGACAGGGTATGGCTACCGGCCTGCTCGACATTGATGGTGTACTCGAGCCACTCGCCATCCTCGATCCAGCCCACGGCCTCACCCTGGCCGACGATATCCACTGGAGTATCGCGGAAGTCGCTACCGAACTGCGCCGAGCTCAGCTCGTTGAAGGCCTCGCCCTGCTCGCCCTCGTCGAACTGCACCGCATCCAGCGCAAGGCCATCATCGGCGTCCACCAGCCAGGGGGTACCACCGGCGTTGAACGCCTGCTGGCCATCCCGTGACAGCGAGAAGCCCTCAAGGTCCATGGACCCGCCGTTGAAGGTCAGGCGCAGCACCTGCTCACCGGCCTCCAGCGTCACCTGGGTGCTTTCGGTCTCGACATAGTTGGTCCAGCCACCGGTGGGCTCGACCCCCACCGGCGTGGCGGTGGCGTAGGGCGTGCCGTCGTCCTTGGTGAAGCTGGCGGTAATCGAGCGCTGCCCACCGCCGGTGGTACCCAGCGAGGCCAGGAAGGCCATGTCGTAGGTCCCCGCCTGCTCGATGTTCAGGGTGTACTCCACCCATTCGCCATCCTCGATCCAGCCGATGGCGCTGCCGCCGTTGGACAGATCCACCCCCTCGCCGCGCACGTTGCTGCCGAGCTGCGCCTCGCTGGTGTCGTTGTAGGCGACGTCCTGTCCGCCCTCGTCATAGTTCACCGCATCGAGGCTGAACTCGCTGCCCACCTGCCAGGGCTGGCCATCGTCGGTGAATGCCTGCTGGCCATCGTCCACCGCTCCCACCGGCGCCAGGGTAAAGCTCGCCAGATCCATGGAGCCGCCGTTGAAGGTCAGGCGTACCACCTGTTCGCCCGCCTCCAGCGCCACCTGGGTGGTCTCGGTCGGCACGAAGTTGCTCCAGCTACCGGTGTCGTTCACCGCCACCGGCGAGGCGCTCACGTAGGGGCTGTCGCCGCCCTTGGCAAAGCTTGCGGTGATGGTGCGCGGCCCGGGGAAATTGGTGTCCATCGAGGTCAGGAAACCAAGATCATAGAGCCCGTCTTCGGCCACGTTGATGGTGTACTCGACCCACTCGCCTTCGGTGATGTAGCCGATGGCCAGTGACGGCGTGGAGATGTCCACCGCCTCGTCCGAGCGGAAGCCATTGCCCTGATGCGCCGCGGTGGAGTCGTTGTACGACACCCCCTGACCGCCGCTATCGAACAACCGCGCCTCCAGGGTCAGACCGTCGGCGTCCACCAGCCACGGGGTCTGGGTGTCGTTGAACGGGTCCTGACCGTCGTCCACCGGCTCCACCAGATCCAGGCTGAACGATGCCAGATCGAGCTGACCGCCGTTGAACGTCAGCCTGAGCACCTGCTCACCCTCTTCCAGATCGAAGGTCAGGGGACCCACCTCGGTGAAGCTGGTGAAGCTGCCGGTGTTGGGCAAGGCCTGCGTCTGGGCATCGGTGTAGAAGTTGCCATCCTGCTCGAAGGCCGCGGTGATCGACTTGCCACCTGAGACCGCCGAGGTGGAGAAGTTCAGCGTATAGGTGCCTGCCGTCTCCACGTTCAGGGTGTACTCCAGCCACTCGCCGTCGGCCACATAGCCGATGGCCAGGCTACCGTTGGAGATGTCCACCGCCTCGTCGGAGCGGAAGCCATCGCCCTGGTGCGCGTCGGTGGTGTCGTTGTAGGCCACTCCCTGACCCCCGTTGTCGAAGAACCTCGCCTCCAGGGTCAGGCCGTCTGCTCCGACGGCCCAAGCGCTCTGGTCGTCGTTGAAGGCGGTCTGCTCCACCGGCGTCGGATCGTCGAGGAAGTTCGGGGTACCGTCGCCATCATCGTCGTCGTAGAGGTCCACGCGGCCATTGCCGTCGGCGTCCTCGGCGCCGGTCGGATCATAGGTGGTGACGTTCTCGACAAGGAAGATATTGTCGTTGTAGTCGTAGTTCACCCCCGCGTAGTCCTGGATGACGATATAGGTGTTCGGGATCACGTTGCCGTCGGCGTCCTTGGCCACGTACACCCGGATCAGGTGACCGTCGTTCTCGTCCCAGTTGAGGTTGGCCCCCGGGATACCGATGGCATCGATGGTGTCCTCGTAGAGGTTGGCATCGGGATCGGACCAGGAGATGTATCCCGGACGATCGGAGATCTCGGCATAGAAGCCGAAGGGATCGTCACGATCCAGGGTCGCCACCGCCAGGTTGTCGCCGTCATTCAGGGTACGCGGCAACAGGGTCTGACCGTCGGCCTCGTCATGGGCGATGATCTCGTCGATGTCGCGGCTGTCGACGTCGTGGATGAACAGCCGGGCGATGTCACCCTGGCCATGGTAGGCCGCCAGCTGGGTGATGGTGATCGGCGAGGCCCCGTCGGCGCGCTGGAAGTACGGCGCCAGAACCTCGTCGCCGTTGGCCTCCACCAGGCCGCCCTGGTTCATCTGTCCCTGGGCCACGTCGGTGGAGTAGCCGAAGGCGTTGACGATCTCCTGCACCGTCGGCTCCTGGCCGCTCTCGGACTGGTTCTGGCTGATGCCGGCCAGTTCGATCACCTTCTCGGCCTCGTCGGCGTCGCTTGAGCTGATGATCAGGCTGGCCTCGTAGAGCGAACCGTCGTTGGGGTCATCGGCGATAAAGCGCACCGTCACCTCCACCGACTCGCCCGGCGCCAGGGTCACCGCACTGAACGCCTCGGTCAGCTCGAACAGCGAGGTATCGCTGACCTCGACGTCGTCGATGGTCAGGGCATCGAAGCCGTCGTTGGACAGGGTGATGGTGACCTCGTCGTGGACCTCCTGGGCATCATTGACCGGGTTCTCGATGCGCGACATCACCAGGCGCTCGTCGGAAGGCACGCCGTCGTTGTTGGTCACGGTCAGCGAGCCACCGGACACCGGCTTGACCCCTTCGATCACGAACATGTTGTCGTTGTAGTCATAGTTGATGCCGGTGTAGTCCATGATCCCCAGGTAGGTATTGGGGATCACGTTGCCGTCGGCGTCCAGCGCCCGGAACATGCGCACCGTGTAGCCCCGCTCGATGCCGTCGGCGTCCGCCGGCGGCGTGCCTCCACCCTGGGGGTTGAGCGACGGATCGGTGGACAGGCCGGCCATCTCGATGCCGAAGACCTCTTCGCCGGCCCAGCCATCGGGGATGGTATCCCGGCTGAACGTCGCGGTGGCAAAGTCACCGTTGTTGACCAGCGGCAACAGCGTCTGGTTGTTGTCTCCCTGGTGGTTGGTAAAGATGATGTCCTGGTTCTTGTTGCCCGGCGCATGGATACCCAGCGTCGCCCCGCCACCACCGTGGTAGGCGGCGATCTGGGTGATCTTGGCCTCGCTTACGCCGTCGGCCAGCGACCAGTAGCGCGACAGCACCTCGTCGTCGTTGACCGGCCGATACAGGTCGAAGTCGTTGAGCACCGAGTTCTGGCCGCCACCGGTGGTCGCCAGACCATCGATCTGGTTGCCGAAGCCGAACACCTCCCAGACCTCGTTGACGTTGGGTTCCCAGCCACCCTCGTCACGAGCCTGCCAGAAGCCGGCCATGTGGATCTCGGCCACCGGCGAGTCCTGGTCATTGGTCACCAGTCGAATGCGACCCTCGAAGACACCATCCCCGGCGTCGGTGGTCGGCGCCGTATAGGCGTCCCGGTCGAACAGCACCGTGACCGTGAGCGACTCACCGGCAGCGAGGGTCAGGCCGTCGAACGCACCCGGATCGGCCAGCACGAAGGGCCCGTCGATATCGGACTCGAGAATCTCCAGCGGCTCGCTGCCGCTATTGGAGATCGTCACCGTGGCGCTGTCCTTGAACTCGCGATCATCGTTCGAGGCGCTGTTGTTCTCCAGGTAGCTGAAGTGCAGGCGGTTGGCGAAGTAGGCAGCATCGCCGCTCTGCACCTCGATATCGGCGTTGTCGTTACCGGTCAGCGGCGACACGTCGAGGTAGTCGAGGTCATCGGCACCATCGGCGCTGGATACCGCGCGCAGGTTGTACTCGACGCCGGCCTGAAGCTCGACGTAGATGCCCTGCTCGCCGTCGTCACCCACCCCGGGATAGGCCAGGCTATCGATGGTCTGCCCATTGAGGGTCAGCGCCAGCGAGCCACCGTCATCGGCACCGGCGTTGGCCGCCAGGTCCAGACGATAGAGACCGTCGCTGTCCACCGTGAAGTAGAAGTCGGCGGTCAGCTCATTGACGGTACGCGCACTGTTGCCATCCTCGAGCTCGATGCGGCCACCATCGGAGACATCGGCGTAGACCGGGATGAAGATGTCACCACTGTCGTCCGGCACCCGCAGCAGGTCGATGTTGGGGCCCACGGCATTCGGCGCGGTCAGCACGATGGTGTTGCTGCCGGCTTCCAGGTTGACCAGCACGTCCTGGAAGAACCAGTCGGTCTCGTCGTCGTTGCTCTGGCCGACGAAATTGAGCTGACCCAGGTCATTGCCGTTGATGGTCAGGCCCAGCGGACGGTCGGCCTTGCTCGCGGCCAGCGCGTAGCGGAAGCCGATCTCGTAGCTGCCCGCCTCGTCCACGTTCACCGTCCAGGTGATGGTCTGGTCCCCGGCACCGGCAAAGTCGACGAAGCCATCACCGGAGGCGTTGCGGTCGTCCTGGCTCTCGGGGACGACTACCGCCCCGCCGAGCGCGGCGTCCTCGGCCTCGTAGAGGGTGAAGCCTGGCGTTGCATCCTCTTCCTGGAGGATCGCCAGCTGGTCGATGTTGGGCCCGGTGTTGTCGGTGGCCTGGAAGCGCACCGTGTTGAGACCGGCTGCCAGATCGGCATCGATATCCACCGTCAGCCACTCGGCCCAGCGCGAGTCTGCGTCATCAAGCGACGGGTCCTGGGGCGGCGGGAAGGATACGACGCCCACCGAGACGTTGTTGACGAACACCTCCAGAGGACGATCGGCATTGCCGCCGTTGGCGTAGCGCACCCTGAGCACCGAGTCGCCGGCCTGATCGGGGTCCAGCTCGAAGCTGAAGGTGATGAAGTCCTCATTGGTGCTACCGAAGTCGGCGTAACCGCCGGGCACACCGTCATCGTCGACGTCATTGCCATCGACCCCGAAGGCGCCGGGTCGCAGGCCGTTGGGCAGATCTGCCTGGTTCGGCTCGGGATTGTTGATGTCGCGGATCTCGATCTCGGCGCCAGCACCGGAGGCCACGACCACCGAGGTGCCGTCATCCGGGGTCATGTCCTCGGCCTGGATGGCCAGCACCATGACCAGATCATCGACGGGATCGGGATCCGGATCGACGGGACCGGTGGTGCCACCCGGGGCCGGGTCGAGGCGAATGATCTGGCTCTGGCCGTTGCCGCGGTTGAGGGTCAGCAGGTAGAGCTGGCCGGTAGCCGGGTTCTCGATGATGTCCAGCGGGTCGACGTAGGTGATGACGTTGCCGTCGGGATCACGCAGCACATCGTCGCCGATGACGTTGCCGTTGGCGTCCAGGGTGATGGAGCGCACGTCGTCACCGCCGGAGTACTCGGTGAACAGCACGTTGCCCTGGAGGTTGCCGCCGAACACGCCGCTGGTGTATTCCACCGCCCCGTTGGGCGAGCGGTTCTCGCCCAGCGAATAGACCCCGGCGATGTCGTAGGTGCCCTCGGGAATGGTGCCCGTCGGGTACTTGTCGACCTGGTTGGGGTCGTTGGCACCGGTGGGATTGCCGCCATTCAGAATGTACTCGTCACGCAGCGGGTTCGGATGGCCGTAGTAGCCGCCCTCCTCGATACGGAACAGGTAGTCATCCTGATTCTCGACATTGGTGTAGCGCTCGTTCTCCGGCGTGGAGGGATCATCCGGCACGTTGCCACCGGCCGCCGAGCCGTTGGTCGGCACGTAGAGGAAGCCGTTGGAGTGCCACACCAGGTCGTAGGCGTTACGCGCCCCGGTGGCGAAGATCGTCAACACCGCGTCGGGGGCGTAGGGATCGTAGTAGGTCTCCAGCACGTTGCCACTGGCGTCCTGGACCGTGGCTACGCCGCGATCGTCGAACACCAAGAACTCGCCGTTGCCCATGGGGATGGGATCATCCTTGGGATGACCGTCGGGGTCATCGAAGCGCCGGTTCAGGCCATCGTCGGGCAGCGGTTCGGTGCTGACGTCGAAGGGCCCATTGGACACGTCACGGGTCGGATCGATCTCCAGCACTGCGGCGTTCAGAAGACGCTCGGGACGGTTGCCCCAGGCGCTGTCCGGCTCGCCCATGGCGGTGTTCGAGCCCTGGATCAGATACAGCAGATGGCTCGGCACGTCCGGGTTGGTGTCCGGGTCGTAGTCCGGGTTCTCGCGGAACTCGAGGCTGTTGGTCACGTGGTCGCCGTTGGAGCGCGGCAAGCCGGTGATATAGGCCTCGGCGGTACCGGAGAAGCCGGGTCCATCGTCCAGGGTGATCTTGGTGATCCGTCCGCTGAAGTCCGGCACACCGTTGTCACGTCCGGTCAGCGGGATCGGATAGTTGTCGGTGATCCACAGCACATTGGGATCGGTGGGGTCCACCACCAGACCGATGATGCCGCGCTGCTGACTCTGTCCCGGCTGGTCGAAATAGTCGTTGGGCAGACTCAGATCCTGGCGATTGGACAGCGAACCGTCGATCGGGTCGACGTCGTAGCGCAACAGTTCACCGCTGATGGTGGCGATGTACATGTAGGCGCCATCCGGGCTCATCTCCAGCGAGGTGAAGCCGAAGGCACCGTCGGCGGCGCCGTTGAGTTCCACCACGTCGTTGAAGGCCACGTCGCGCGCGACCACCTCCGGCTCGGCGCCGGTGACGAAGGTGTTGGTGTACTTCTGGAACTCGCGGGTCGGCGCGCTCGCATCGTCGTTGGGGCCACGGTCCTGGAAGCCGTCGATCACCAGGGTGTAGCTGGTGAACGGCTTGAGGGTCTGGCTCGGCGAGATGGTCAGCGAATCGAAGCCGCCGGTGGTGTTGGCGTTGAAGCTGACTTCCTGACCGGTGACGGTCTCGAACAACCGGATCGAGCCGTCGCCCAGGCTTTCGAGCAGGGCTCCACCACGTCCGTCCACCACCGAGATGCCGACAAAGATGTCGGAGGTCGGATCGACCCCGGTGGGAATGGCACCGTCATCCGGATCGAGATCCACCTCCACCTCGTTCTGGCCGACCCCGGCGATCGCCCGGGCGTCGGTGAAGAAGGCGTAGTCTTCGGCGGCATCGCGATCGTCCCCAGGGGTCAGGTCCGGCAGGGCCTGAATCTCGATGTACTGGATCTCGGTGTTCTCGTTGTTGAGCCCCATCGAATCCAGGGTCAGACGACCGTCGGTGACCTGGACGATGCGGGTGACCAGGTCAGAGCGCACGCCGTCGGTGTCGTTGGACGGGTTGGTGTCGGCCGGGAAGTCATCCGGGCGGAACGGGGTGAAGGGGTCGTTGAACAGCTCGCCCTCGGCGTTGAGCACGTTGTTGCTGTCGTAGGGCCCACTGGTATCACCGATGGAGATGGTGACCTCGTAGAAGCCGTCTTCCAGCTCGATCTCCCAGCCGGCCCGCACATAGTTGGGTCCCGGCTGGTCGAAGTGGGCGTAGGTTCCCTGACGCGGGTCGAGGCCGGCGATGTCATCGGTGCGATCATTGACCGCAACGCTGGTCAGCGAACTGATGTCCAGTGGCTCGGTGCCGGGATCGCCATCGTAGATCGACTCCTCGGTGACCCAGCCGTACTGGTAGGTCTGGCCGTCGACGGTGACCGACTGGGTGCCAAAGGCCTTGCCGTTGTCGGCGATGTAGCCATCCGGCACCGCGGTGCCCTCGGGCTGGAAGTTGATCTTGACCGAGAAGCGATCGCCCGGCTCCACCGGACGATCCGGTGCCACCCCGTCACGACTCACCGTCAGGCTGTCGATGTTGGGGCCAGCGTTGCCGATATTGGCCAGACGAATGGTGTTGTCGCCGGCCTCAAGCTCCACCTCGATGGTGGTGGTGGTCCAGTTCTCCCAGCCGGCCGCGTCGGTTCCGGTGGAGGCAAAGGCCAGGCTGCCCTGGCTCTGGCCGTCGACCAGGATATCCATGGGACGGTCGGCGCCGTTGGTGCCGGCGTTGGTATAACGCACCTCCAGGGTGTAGGTGCCGGCCTCATCGACGCTCACCTGAAACTCGGCGGCGTCACCGGCGTCGGCGCCCATGTCCAGGTAACCGCTACCGGAGAAGCCATTCCATAGACCGTCGGGGCCGGCTGCGGTGTTGGTTTCCGGATTGTCGGCGTCGCGCACCTGGGTGTCGCCGTCGGCGTCGACGATGGTCAGCGCCTCACCCTCGATGGCGAAGTTGAACGCCGGGGTGCCGACGTCGGCCTCGTTGAAGTCGAACACCACCTGGTCGATGTTGGGACCGCCGGTGGCGCCCGCGGGCATGGTCAGGGTGAAGGTGTTGGCGCCCTCGACCAGCTCTACCTCGACTTCCAGGGTCTGCCACTCGTTCCAGGCGTCCGCGCCGGTGGCGTTGGGGAAGCCGAGCTGGCCCTGATCATCGCCGTTGACGGTCAGATCCAGCGGCCGCGGGGCATCACCTCCATTGGCATAACGCACGGTGGCGGTGTAGCTGCCGGCCTCCACCGCGTTGACGTTGAAGGTGATCTGGTCGCCGGGGTTGGAGCCGAAGTCCAGGTAGGCGTCACCCACCGCGCCGGGGCGATGATTGCCGAAGTCGTCGGGATTGTCCGCATCCACCGGCCGGGTGACCTCGCCCTGGGCGGTACCGCCCACGTCGACGATGTCGGCGTCCTCTCCCTGCAGGGTGATCGGCGCCACCACCACGTCGTCGTCCTCGAAGCTGACCACTTCGGTGGCGCTGGCCTCGTTGCCGGCGGCGTCGGTGACAAACAGCGAGACGGTGAGATCACCGCTCTGGTCGTCGAGCTGGCCGCTCAGGTCCAGGGTAATGTTGCCCGAGGCATCCGGCGTCACCTCGGTGCGGGTCGCGCCACCGTCGAAGGACACCTCGACGGTGGTAACGTCGTCATCGACGCCCGAGACATTGAACACCGCCGCCGCCAGCTGGTTGGCGTCGAGGGTATCGTCGTCGGCGACGATGGCGAGATCGCCGTCCTCGTCAGCGCTGACGTCCTCCGCAATCGGGCCGCTGCCGCCCTCGGTCACCTCGATGCGATCGATGTTGGGACCGGTATTGGCACCTGCCGGGATCGCCAGGGCGATGGTGTTGCTGCCCGCCTCCAGGGTCACGGTGACGGTCTCGAACTGCCAGTGGTCGAAGCCTTCCTCGGGGCCGGTGCCGTCCGGATCGGTGCTGACCATGGCCAGGGCGAGCGGATCACCGCCGTTGATCACCAGGTCCAGCGGACGATCGGTATTGGTGGCGTAGCGCACACTGATGTCGTACTGGCCGGCCTGGGCCACGTCGATCTGCCAGCTGACGTTGTCTCCCGGGGTGTCACCGAAGTCCAGATAGCCGGTGCCACTGAAGCCCGGACGCAGTCCGGTGGGCTGGTTCGCCTCGGGGTTGTCCGGGTCGCGAACCTGGGTGTCGGTGTTGTTGGGGTCGGTATCGAAGCTCTCGACCACACCGTCCTCGGCCTGCAGGCTCAAGGGCGAGAAAGGCGCCTCGTCGACGTCGTTGACGGTGACCGACACCAGCTCGGTGGTGGAAAGATCACCGTCGCTGACGCTGACCTCGACCTCATAGACGTTGTCTTCGTTGGCGTCCGCCGCCAGCTCGAAGTCACGCGCCGAGGTAAAGGCCAGCGCTCCGGTATCAGCGTTGATGGTGAACAGCGGCGCGTCGACACCACCGGTGATGGCAAACACCGGCGCCGTCAGGGTGGCCGGCTGACCGTCCTCATCGAGCACCGCGATGGACCCGATCTCGGTCAGGTTCTCGTCGATGGCAAGTGCGGTTGCACCGATCGAGAGACTCTCGTTGACGTCGTTGACCGTGACCAGGGTCGCCTGGGACACGCTGTCTTCGCCGTCGCTGACGATGACCGTCAGCTCATAGACGCCGTCTTCGTTGGCGTCTGCGGCGAGCTCGGCGTCCGGGGCATTGACGAAGCTCAGTACGCCGGTATTGGCGTCGAAGCTGAACAGCGCGGCATCGGCGCCCTCGAGGGTCACCGTCAGGGCGTCACCGTCCAGGTCGTCCAGTGTCAGGGTCGCCACGGCACTGGTGTTTTCATCGACACTGACGCTGTCGTCGAGGCCGTCAATCGTCGGGGCGTTGTTGACCGGCTCCTCGATGCGCAGGAGGTCCAGCGAGTCGATGCGCATCAGCTCGCCGCCCTCGCCTCTAAGCTCCAGCGACAGCAGCGAATCGGCGGTAATCTCCACCGGCGTCTCGAACACGATCTCCTTGCGGTTGCCGCTCTGACCGGCGTTGCCCCGGCCACCACTACCCACCAGGGTGCCGAAGTCGTCGCTCAATACGACGTCGGAGGTCAGGCTGTCGCTCGACAGATTGCGCGCCTCGAGGGCATTGCCGTCGATGGACAGGGTCAGTTCACCCTCACCGTCGGTCTCGTCGAAGACGTACAGGGTAACGCGATACCAGCCCGGCTCGACGCCTGCGGCCGCAAGCTCGGTGCCCACGGTGGCGGGCGCGTTGCTGGTCACGCGGATCAGCTCATTGCCCGAGGCGCTGGCGTTGCCGGTGGCGATGACGTTGTCGGCGTCCAGGTCGGTAAAGGCCTCGGCCTCGATGGTCACGACGTCACCGATATCGGTGCCCTCGATCTGGAACTCCAGCACCTGGGTCGCGGACAGACCGCCGGGATCGGTGGCGCGCAGGGTCACACTGAAATTGCCGCCCTGGGAGGGCGTGCCCTGGATCACGCCATTGACCACCTCGAGTCCTGCCGGCAAGTCTTCGACCGTCAGGGTCAGGTCGTCACCATCGGGGTCGGAGAACAGCGGCGCGAAGTCGGCGATCGCCACCTGGCCGAAGGCCTCGCCGACTTCACCGAAGAACGGCTCCAGCGCCGCCGGTTCCGCCACCGGAGCGTCGTTGACGTTGTCGATGGTCAGCACAAAGCTGTCGGAGGTCTCGATCTGACCGTCATCGGCAAACAAGGTAACGGTATAATCACCGGGTTCCAGCCCGTCCAAGCTGCCGCTCAGCACGCTGCCGTCGATGGCAAGACCAGCGGCGTCGACAGGCGCACCATCGGCGTCGGCCACCTCAAAGCGGTAGCTCAGGTCGTCGCCGTCGGGGTCCTCGAAGGCCAGGTCGACCTCGAGGGTGGAACCTTCATCGAGGGCAAGGTCGGCGACGCCACCACCGACCACCTGCGGCGCCTGATTGACGTCGCCGGTGGTGGCCTCGCTCAGGGTCACGTTGGAGAAGCGCGCGCTGCCCTTGGCGCCCAGGTCGTCGTCGTTGACGAACACCAGCGAATCGATGGTGGTGCCCGCGTGGGCCGACAGATCGATGGTAAAGCTGACGACGCCATCACCGTCGTCATCGACGCCCTGTCCACGCAGGTCGACAAAACCACCCTGGCTCTGGGTGCCGGCCAGCTGGTAGGCGCTGTTGCCACCGTTGAAGGGGTTGTCGTCGAGGTCAAAGCCGATCGCGATGATTTCCGACACCGGGGTGTCAGAGGCGCTGAGTTCGAGCGTCAGGCGGGTGTCGGCGGTGATCTGGTAGCTTTCGCCCAGGGCCACCCGCTTCCACACGTTGTCGGTCAGGGCGAGCGTCGCGCCGGCGTCTTCCACCGCCGCGCCGGTGCCCTGGGACGGGTTGTCCTGGTTGCCGCCGTAGGACGAGATCGCCCCCGCCGAGAAGTCCACCGTCAGCGGGGCATCGTCGGCTTCCAGGGTGACCTGGGTGCTGGTGCTGGCTTCGTTGCCGGCGGCGTCGGTGACGTAAAGGGTGACGTCCAGGGTGCCGGCGCCCTGGCCGGACAGGTCCAGCTGGAAGCTGCCGCCATCGACCCCGACCGGGGTGCGGGTGGTGCCGCCGTCGAAGCTTACCTCGACGACGTCGGCGTCGGTGTCCAGCCCCGCCAGGTTGAAGGTGACAGCGTCGCTGTCATCCGCGGTTACCGGATCGACCGGGCCGCTGAGCGCCAGGTCAGCACCCTCGTCGGCGGTGGTATCCAGCGTCAACGAAAGCTCGCGAGTCGCACGGTTGCCGAAGGCATCCATCGCGATCAGGCTGGCCGCCAGCGGCCCATCGGCCTGGCCGGACAGGTCGAGGCTGAAGTCACCGTTGGCGTCCGGGGTGACCTCCTCGACGTTGACGCCGCCATCGAAGCTGACGCCGACGAAGACGATGTCATCATCCAGCCCCGTCACGTTGAAACCCGCCGAGGCAGCGGCGTCGGCATTGATCAGGGCGGAAGCGGAGCTGAACGACAGGTCGTCACCTTCGTCGCCCTCGACATCGCCGACCGGACCGGTACCCGCCGTGGTGACCTCGAGACGATCGACGTTGGGTCCATTGTTGCGGCCAGCCGGGATCGCCAGGGTGATGGTGTTGTCGCCGGCCTGCAGACTCGCCGTCAGGGTCTGGTAACCCCAGACATCGAATCCCTCGGGATCGACATTGCCGGCGTTGGGGTCTGTGCTGGCAAAGGCCTGGGTCGAGGCGTCTCCCCCGTTGATCGACAGATCCAGCGGGCGCGCCCCGTTGCTGGCGTAGCGGAAGTTCAGGTCGTAGTCACCCGCCTCGGACACGTTGACGGTAAATGTCAGGCTGTCACCGGGTTCGCTGCCGAAGTCCACATAGCCGGTGCCAGAGTAGTCCGGGCGTAGCCCGACAAAGCCGCCGCTCTCGGGGTTCTCGGCGTCGCGCACCAGGGTGGCGGCACCGTTGTCGACGCCGAGCTCGGCGTCCTCGGCCTGCACCACCAGCGGGTCGATCACTGGATTGGTGACCGCAGCGCTGACCAGGGCCAGCTCGATCTTGTCGATATTGGGGCCATTGGTATAGCCGCCGCCCAGACGCAGGGTATTGGAACCGGCAGCCAGGTCTACCTCCAGGGTCTCGACGGTCCAGCCTTCCCACTGGCTGCTCTGATTGGGCCGGTTGGCAGCGTCGAGATCGGACTCGACATCGTCGGGGTAGTAGTCCGGCGCCGTGGTTGTCGCGAAGGCAAAGGTGCCCAGGGTGGTGGTGGTCGCGCCGTCCACCAGTATCAGGTCCAGCGGACGGGGGTCGGAGGTCGCGTAGGTGACGCTTACGGTGTAGGTGCCGGCGGTGGCCACGTCCAGGGTAAAGTCAGCGCTGGCATTGGCATTACCAAACGCCCAATCCAGGTAGCCGGCACCTTCGGCGCCGACGCGGAAGGTCTCGTTGTTGTTGGTGAAGTCAGCGATGCTGTCGAGCGTCGCCACCCGGTTGGTGCCGCTGTCGTTCACGTCCTCGGCGGGCGACAGCAGCATGTCCTCGCCTTGCACCACGTAGCGATCGGGGTCCGGGGCGGTGATTTCCAGATAGTCGATGTTAGGCCCGCTGGCCCCGTTGGAGGTCAGCGTAATGGTGTTGGTGCCCTGGGCCAGGGTCACCCGTACCGGCTGGGTCAGCTCGAAGTTGGTGAAATCATCGCCGGTGGCGGGCAGGTCGAACATGCGGTCGAACAGCTCGCCATTGACGTCCAGTCGCAGTGGACGGTTGCCGTCGCCCATGGCGTAGCGCAGCACCAGGTCGTATTCACCGGCCTCCGGCGCCTCGAAGGTGAAGGTCAGGCTCTCGCCACCGGCCACGCCGTTGCCGTAGTCCACGTAGGCGTTGCCCTCGGCGTCGGCGGCGTCAGGGTTAGCCGGATCACTGACCACGGCGATTCCGGTATCGCCGGCAATACTGGCCGAAGCGCCGTCGCTGGCGTCATCGTCCTCGGCCTGGATACGCAGCGAAAAGCCGATTGGCGCGGCCGCGGCCACTATTGAGGGGGTGGCTGAAAGCGCCGCGGCTGGGGTGGTAGAGAGCGCCGCGGCTGGGGTGGTAGAAAGCGCCGCGGCTGGGGTGGTAGAAAGCGCTGCAGGGGTTGCTGCCGAGCTTGATGCTGGGGTTGCCAAAGGCGCTGTGCTATCGGACGCAGCAGGCGCGCCTGGTGCCGACGCCGGCGCTGCATCTGCCGGGATACCCTGATCACCAGACGCTTGTTCCGATGCTTCCAGACCTTCACCGTCCTGCCCCGCTTCCACCTGGCCACTCGGGCCTGCGACTTCTTCGTCACTGGCAGCCTCGGCGTCCTCGATAAGCACATCGAAGGCGGCACGAAGTCCGCCCAGAGCCTGCCCTTGCCCATCGAGGGCATCGATCACCATGGCCAGCTTGCCCGGTTGCGGCGTCGGAAGATGGTCAAACACAAAGGGCCGTTCGAAACGCTCGAAGACGCTTTGTGCGCCGGCGGCATCCTTCCAGGTCATCCGCACGGCTTCGACCGCGTCCCGCCATTGGCCAGGATGCGGTGCGACCACCAGATCATGCATCTCGAAATCTTTTGTCCGAAATTCCGCCTTATCTGCCAGACGCTTTTGAAATGACTTTTGCCCACGGCTCACAAATGACATGGAAAACATGGCCTGCCCCCTGACGATTATTTTGGATAGTGATTGCCACCAACTACCAACAAGAACCCATCGACTTTCTTCGAAGATCTCTCTCGCCGCTTTACAGTCCGCCCAGACGAATCCCCAACTTCCGCTGAGACAACAAACGAACCAGCAGCCAGAAAGAGATGGCTCTCTCTGATTCTATAACCCGACGGAGGTACATCAAGATTTTTTTGACAGCGCTAACCATGCGAAATAAACGGTAGAAAAACCCTCATCAACGGTGCTATATCTTGTTGTTTTTTATTGTTTTATTAAATTTCTAACCTATCTGCATGCAGTATACCAACCACTCCAAAACCAAAAACAAGGCACCTTGAAGTCCAGCGTAACAACACTCCAACATGAGACTTTTATTATGCCAACATCGGATATATATTCAGATTTTCACTATTAAAAAATCAGAGATACAGCCCGCAGATAACTGGGGAATAAAATCCAAAGAATAACTAGGCAAAAGCCCCTGCAAAGTAGTTGCAAGGTAGAAAAATCCGCATAACATCTTTAGTCATTCGTCGTCCTCATTGACCCACGACATTGACCATCTATAGGCAAATGGCCCAACCGATTTTCTAAAAAAACGGCGTAATGTTCGCCAAACAAGAAAAATGACGTAACGTCCAGGGGGAGAGGGAAGATGTCTGCGGAACACAACGATCTGCGCAAGGTGCTGGCCTTCTGCCGGCGCAGCTTTGGCTATGTGGCCCTGTTCAGCCTGTTCATCAACCTGCTGATGCTGGTGCCGCCACTCTATATGCTGCAGGTGTATGACCGGGTGCTGACCACCCGCAGCCAGGAAACCCTGTGGATGCTGACTCTGGTGGTGGTGTTCCTGTTTCTGGTGATGGGTGGGCTCGAGCTGATGCGCTCACGCATCCTGGTCCGGGTCGGCAATCGCCTCGATGCGCTGATCAGTCCCCGGCTCTACAGCGCCATGTTCAAGCGCACCCTGTCGAGTCCCGGCAAGCCCTCCGCCCAACCGCTCAACGACCTGACCAGCCTGCGTCAGTTCCTCTCCGGCAACGGCCTGTTTGCCTTCTTCGATGCGCCCTGGGTACCGGTCTACATCGGGGTGCTGGCACTCTTTCATCCGTGGTTTGGGCTGTTTGCCCTGGGCGCCGGCGTGATCCTGGCCACCATCGCGGTCATCAACGAGCGTATGACCAAGCAACTGCTGACCGAGGCCAACGGTCGCCACGTGCAGTCCCAGGACCTGGCCAACAGCAACCTGCGCAACGCCGAGGTGCTGCACGCCATGGGCATGCTGCCCGGGATCCAGGGCCGCTGGGCGGCGCGCCATCGTGAATACCTGGTGCTGCAATCCCAGGCCAGCGATCGTTCGGGCCTGCTGACCAATACCTCCAAGGTGCTGCGGCTGATGTTCCAGTCGCTGATCCTGGGCATCGGTGCCTTTCTGGTGCTCAGGGGCGAGCTGACCCCTGGCATGATGATCGCCGGTTCGATCCTGATGGGCCGCGCCCTCGCCCCCATCGACCAGATGATCAACGGCTGGAAGGGCTTTTCCGGGGCACGCACGGCCAAGGGACGACTCGAGGCGTTGCTCGACGAGGTGCCCGCCGATCCGCCGACCATGCCGCTGCCCCGGCCCCGGGGTCAGCTCAGCCTGGAAGGTGTCAGCGCCGCGCCTCCCGGCGTGCGCCTGCCGACCCTGACCAACATCGACCTCAAGCTTGCCAAGGGCGAACACCTGGCCGTGGTCGGCCCCAGCGCCTCGGGCAAGTCGAGCCTTGCCCGGGTGGTGCTCGGGCTATGGCCGGCTCAGCTTGGCTGTGTGCGCCTGGATGGCGCCGATATCAACAAGTGGGATCGCACTGCGCTGGGCCCCTACCTCGGCTATCTGCCCCAGGACATCGAGCTGTTCGACGGCAGCGTGGCCGAGAACATCGCCCGCTTCCAGGAGGTCGACCCCGAGCAGGTCGTACGTGCCGCCCGCCGTGCCGGCGTGCATGAACTGGTGCTGAAGCTGCCCGAAGGCTATGACACCTATCTGGATCACGGCGGCACCGCGCTGTCTGCCGGTCAGCGCCAGCGTATCGGCCTGGCCCGAGCGCTCTACGGCGACCCCGCGCTGATCGTGCTGGATGAACCCGACGCCAATCTGGACGATGCCGGTGAGGCCGCCCTGGCCGAGTGCCTGCTCCAGCTGCGCCAGCAGGGCACCACCGCGCTGGTGATCACCCATCGCCAACGCCTGCTGAGCAACGTCGATCGTATCCTGGTACTCAAGGACGGCCAGATCGCCTCGCTGACGCCGCCCCGCCGCAACACGCCGGCGGCCGCCGTGGCCACCGCTGGACGGCGCTCGCCCGGCGTCACCACCCTGCACCCCAGCGCCCGGGGGCGCTCCCCCGTCAACCGCCGCAGCGGCGGTGAGGAGACCTCATCATGAACAGCCCCTCCCCTTCCCAGGACGACCTGCCGCTGCAGGACACTCGCTATCGGCGCATGGGCCTGATCATCCTGCTGGTCGCCTTCGGCGGCTTCGGCAGCTGGTCGGTGATGGCCAGCCTGGCGGTCTCGGTGGTGGCTCCAGGCTCGGTGTCGGTAGAGAGCTTCACCAAGACGGTGCAGCATCTCGAGGGTGGCATCGTCGAGCAGATCCACGTCGAGGATGGCAGCCAGGTCGAGGCCGGCGCACCGCTGATCACCCTGGATGACACCCAGGCGATGGCCCAGAGTCGTATCGTCGAGACCGAGTACCTGATCGCCCGCGCCAGCGAAGTACGCCTGCTGGCCGAACAGTCCGGCGCCGAAACGCTGGTCTTCCCCCAGGCCCTGATCGATTCGGACAACGCCCGGGTACAGGCGGTGCTGGAGGTTCAACGACGGCTGTTCGAGGTACGCCGCGACTCGCTGGAGGGCACCCTGGCGGCGCTCGACCAGCAGATCCTCCAGCTCGAGGAGCAGATCACCGGCCTCGAGGAGACCCAGGTCATCACCCAGCGACGAATCGACTCCCTCAACGGCGATGTCGCCAACCACCGCAAGCTGTTTCGTGATGGCTTGATCAGCAGCCAGCGCATGCGCGAGATGGAGCGCGAGAGCCTGGAGTACCAGAGCGACAACGCTCGTCACGTCTCCGAGGTGGCCAGGCTCAGGGCCCAGATCAGCGAGAACACCCTGAACAAGCAGATTCGCCTGCAGGAGTTCCAGCAGCAGGTCGGCGAGGCGCTGCGCCAGGTGCAGGCCGAGGTGGCGGACGCTGAAGAACGCCTGGTGGCGCTGAACGATACCTTGAAGCGCACCCAGATCACCGCCCCGGTAGCGGGCACCGTGGTCGGGCTCAAGGTGCATACCCTGGGCGCGGTGGTGCGCGGCGGCGACCCGCTGATGGACCTGGTGCCCATGGGCGACGGCTTTATCGTCGAGGCCAAGGTGGCCAACCACGACGTCGACCATCTGTACCTTGGCCAACCGGCGGAAATCCGCTTCAGCGCCTTCAACCAGCGGCTGTCCAACGTCATCGACGGTGAGGTCGTCCACGTCAGCGCCAACAGTTTCGAGGACGAGGCGACGCGCCAGCGCTACTACAAGGTACGCATCCAGGTCACCGAACTCGGCGAGAAGGACATGACCGAGAATATGCGGCTGATGGCCGGCATGCCGGCAGAGGTGATGATCCGCACCAGCGAAAGAAGCTTCGCCAGCTATGTGGCGAAACCGATCGTGGACATGCTGGCCCGAGCGATGCGGGAAGAGTAACTAGTGAGACCGCCTTTTCACGCGACACCCTTGCGCGCGTGAAAGGCGGAACACCGAGGATCACCGGCCCTCCGCGACACCCTTGCGCGCGTGAAAGGCGGAACACCAAGGATCACCGACCTCGCATCAGGCGTTGAAGCGAATCGTCCCGATCCGCGACACCTCGTAGCCGCCAAGGCTTTCCGCCTGGTCCCGTAAACGCTCACCCCGGGCGAAGGCGAACAGCCGCTGCAGGGCATCGCTGAAATAGCTGCGTCGCCGCAACAGCAGGTCGAAGGACTCCTGGTGCAGGGGCAGGAAATGAAGCCCCTGGCGCCTTGCTGCGGCCTCCACACCAAGCCCAACGTCCGCCCTGCCCTGGGCAACGGCAAGCGCCAGGTCGTCCTCGCTTGTCGCCGGATGCTCCAGCATATCCAGCTGTTCCATCTCGATGCCCTGCCGCTCCAGCAGCCAACCCAGCAAGCGGTGGGCGCCGGCACCTTCGGGTCGCCGACCGATACGTAGCCCCGGCCTTGCCAGGTCACCCAGGCCTTCGAGGCCAAGCGGGTTGCCCGGCGCCAGCATCAGCCCCTGGGTACGTCTGGCCCAGTGCACCACCACCAGGTCACGCATGCCACCGAGGCCAAGCTCCGAGGGCACATTGTAGCGCCCCGCCCCGTCCAGCAGATGAGCACCCACCACCATGGCCTTGCCCGCCATCAGCCGCTGGATACCGTCGCCGCTGCCCAGGCAAAGGCTCGCCAGGCCACAGCCGCTCTCGCGCATCGCCCAGTCCAGCAGCGGATCCTGACTGCCGGCCATCACCTCCAGCGGCTCGGTCGCGGAAGACTGATCCCCCTCCAGGTGATTCATCAGCCACAGGTCGATGGCATGACGTGGAAACAGCAGTTTGCCGGTGGCACGGGTGCAGGGAATCTGCCCCTGGCGGACCAGATCGTAGACCTTGCGTGGCTTCAACCGCAGATAGTCGGCCACCTCTGCGGTGGTGAGATAGCGAGGCAGGACGGGTTCGACCATCGGGTTACCTCCAAAAGGTGTAGAGGGTCACTTTGCAGGAAGTGGTCTATGGCTGCATATATTACGGCCATGGGGTGCGCGCCGCAGTAGATCATCACATCATGCCGGTAGACCGGAAAACGGCAAGCACCCGACGCCCCCAAATCGACCGAGACACGATGACCGACTCTGCCTTCCTTACTGCCCTTGAACTCGTCATCGGTCTGGACGCCGACCTGCTCGACATCGTCGGGTTATCGCTGAAGATCTCGCTGACCGCTGTCGCCATCGCTGCCCTGCTGGCCTTTCCATTGGGGGCGGCGCTGGCGCTGTTTCGCTTTCCAGGCCGAGCCCCTCTTATCGTCACCCTCAATGCCCTGATGGGCCTGCCGCCGGTGGTGGCGGGCCTCGCCGTCTATCTATTGCTGTCCCGGGCAGGGCCGCTGGGTTCTCTGGGCCTGCTGTTTACCCCCACCGCCATGGTCGTGGCCCAGGTCATCCTGGTGCTGCCGATCCTGGCGGCCCTGACCCGTCAGAAGGTCGAGGAGCTCCACGGCGAGTACGCCGAACAGCTCGCTTCCATCGGGGTTTCTCGGCGGCGCCGTATTCCGACCTTGCTGTGGGACGCCAGGCTGTCGCTGATCACTGTGGTGCTGGCCGGCTTTGGCCGCGCCAGCGCCGAGGTCGGAGCGGTGATGATCGTCGGCGGCAACATCGATGGCGTCACCCGGGTCATGACGACGGCCATCGTGCTGGAGACCAGCAAGGGCAACCTGCCCCTGGCGCTGGGCCTGGGTATCGTGTTGCTGACACTGGTGGGGGTCATCAATGCATTGGCACATCTGCTGGGCGAAGCGACGCGGAGGCAGCTCGGATGACCCATCTGACCCTTTCGGTGCCGGCCACGACGCCACGCCTGAACTTCGATCGCGTCAGTTACGCATCCCGTGGGCAGACGCTGCTGGGGCCGCTGTCGCTGAACCTGGAGGGCCATCGCCGCACCCTGATCATGGGGCCCAACGGCGCCGGCAAGAGCCTGCTGATGCGCCTGGCCCATGGTCTGCTGCAACCGACGTCGGGGCGCCTGGTGTGGGAAGGCGCGGCGCCACGCCAGGCCATGGTGTTCCAGCGCCCGGTGCTGCTCAGACGCTCGGCCCTGGCCAACCTCGAGTATGCCCTGGCGGTGCAGCGGGTGCCGCGGCGTCAGCGCCGCGAACGGGCCGGGGAGGCGCTGACACGATTTGGCCTGGAGGCGCTCGCCCGGCGACCGGCCAGGGTACTGTCCGGCGGCGAACAGCAGCGCCTGGCGCTGGCCCGGGCCTGGCTGCTGTCGCCCGAGGTGCTGTTTCTCGATGAGCCCACCTCGGCCCTGGATCCCGCCGCCATTCGCGCCGTGGAGGCCGCCATTGGCGACTTTCACCGCCAGGGCGTACGCATCGTGATGACCAGCCATGACCTTCATCAGGCGCGCCGACTGGCCGACGAGGTGATCTTGCTGCACCACGGCAGGCTGGTCGAACAGAGCCCTGCGGCGACCTTCTTCGACGCCCCGGTCACCGCCGAGGGCCACGCCTTTGTCCACGGCGAGCTGCTCGATTGAGCGGCCTGCCCCATCCAGAAGTCCGATCAACCCACGCAAGGAAGGCCCCCATGACAAGATATCCAGACTCCACTCCTGCCAGTGCTCTGCTTTCCGGCGCCCTGCTGATCGCCGGTCTGGCGGTGTGCGCCACCAGTGCCCAGGCCGAGGATGAGCCCCCTTTTATCACCCTGGCCTCGACCACCTCGACCCAGAACTCGGGGCTGTTCGACGCCATCATCCCGAGCTTTACCGAGGACTCCGGCATCGACGTCCATGTGGTCGCCGTGGGCACCGGACAGGCCTTCGAGATCGCCAGGCGCGGGGACGCCGACAGCCTGCTGGTGCACGACACCGCCGGTGAAGAGGCCTTCGTGGCGGACGGCTACGCCACCGAGCGCGCCGACGTCATGTACAACGACTTCGTGCTGATCGGCCCGGCCGAGGATCCCGCAGGCATCCGTGACGCCGACAGCGCAGCCGAGGCGCTCAACCTGATCGCCGACAACGCGTCGCCCTTCGCCTCCCGTGGCGACGACAGCGGCACCAACCGGGCGGAGCTGCGGCTGTGGGAGTCGGCGGGGGTCGAACCCGGCGGCGACTGGTACCGCGAGCTGGGCAGCGGCATGGGGGCCACCCTCAACACCGCGGCGGGCATGGGTGCCTACGTGATGTCGGATCGTGCCACCTGGGTGGCCTTCGATAACCGTCAGGATCTCGAGCTGCTGTTCGAAGGGGACGAGGTGCTGTTCAACCAGTACGGCAGCCTCAAGCTGTCGCCCGAGCGCCATCCGGAGCTCAAGCACGACCTGGCCGACCAGTGGCACGACTGGCTGCTGTCCGAGGCGGGCCAGCAGGCCATCGGCGACTTCGAGGTCAAGGGGCAGCAGCTGTTCTTTCCCAACGCCGACGGCGAGTAATCGCTGGCTTGCGCTGAAGCCGGCGGCCGCGCCCGAGGCAGCAACGTCAACTGACCGGGGTCGTAGCAGGGTCATATATCTCGGTCTAGGCTGATACATGGATTGACGCGAGACGGGCGAAGGCACGCGATCGGCGTGCTTCGTTCGTCCCCATGACCGACAAGGACCCTCAATGCGCGCTCGCATCCTCTCTCTGTGCCACTGCCCGATCCCCCGCCAGGACCACCAGCACGGTGACAAGGTCGATGCCAAGATCATCAACCTGACGCCGGTGCTGGGCATGCGCGACCTCGGCTGTCGCCGAGTCACCCTGGCACCTGGCTGCCACGCCTGGCCTTTCCACTTCCATCACAACAATGACGAGATGTTCATCGTGCTCAAGGGCAAGGGCAGCGTGCGTCTGGGAGAGAAACGCTACCCCATCGTCGAGGGGGAGCTGATCGCGGCCCCCGCCGGCGACGCCGACTGCGCCCACCAGATCATCAACGACTCCGACGAACCCCTGACCTACCTGTGTATCAGCAGCATGAACGCACCGGACGTGATGGAGTATCCCGACTCAGGCAAGTTTGGTGTACTGGCCGGCAGCGCTCCGGGCGGCGACAAGGCCGAGCGCAGCTTCGAACACTACGGCATGCGCCAGGACGCGGTGGACTACTGGCAGGACGAAGATTGATGGGACGGGCGCGCCTGGAGGCAGACGGCTCACCCTTGCCGTATCGCTCCATGCCTCGTGCCAGGCGCGCTTTCTCAGGCGTTGCCGATCTCGTCCCTGAATCTGGCCTGGCATTGAACCACTGCCATTATCCTGATCTCGATCTGAACCGCACGGCCACCCTGTTCACCCCATCGCCCTGACCCGAAGGCGTCGTCTGGCGCTTCTGGTGGCTACCCACTGCCGGGCGCCTGCCGCTCGACTACCCGTACCTATCTACCAACTTTGGTCGCAAGCATCACAAGCTGCACTTTACGTTAACGTAAACCTTGCCTAGTCTTCTTGTCATCCCGTGAACGCTCACCGCCTGCGGTGCCGTTTCACCTCGTCACCAACACCATCAATAAAGATGGTCCGGCCCCCTCCTGGCGCCGTATCGACCATCAAGGATGCCCCGGAGCCCATCATGTTCAGCCCCTATACGCCCCTCGATTTCGGCCTCGACGAAACCCTGGTCATGCTGCGCGACCAGGTCAACGCCTTCGCCCGCGACGAGATCGCCCCCCGCGCCGGCGAGATCGACGAGAAAAATGAATTCCCCGCCGACCTGTGGCAGAAGTTCGGCGACATGGGCCTGCTCGGCATTACCGTGTCCGACGAGGACGGCGGCACAGGCATGGGCTATCTGGCCCACTGCATCGCCATGGAAGAGATCTCCCGGGCCAGCGCCTCGGTGGGCCTGTCCTACGGCGCCCACTCCAACCTGTGCGTCAACCAGCTCAAGATCAACGCCTCCGCCGAACAGAAGGCCAAGTACCTGCCCAAGCTGATCTCCGGCGAGCACGTAGGGGCGCTGGCCATGTCGGAGCCGGGCGCCGGTTCCGACGTGGTGTCGATGAAGCTGCGCGCCCGCAAGGACGGCGACCGCTACATCCTCAACGGCAACAAGATGTGGATCACCAACGGCCCCGACGCCGACGTGCTGGTGGTCTACGCCAAGACCGATCCTGACGCCGGCTCCAAGGGCATGACGGCATTTATTATCGAGAAGGGCTTTGCCGGCTTCTCCACCGCCCAGAAGCTCGACAAGCTCGGCATGCGCGGCTCCAACACCTGTGAACTGGTGTTCGAGGACTGTGAAGTCCCCGCCGAGAACGTGCTGGGCGAGGTCGGCAAGGGCGTGCGCGTGCTGATGAGCGGGCTGGACTACGAGCGCACCGTGCTGGCTGCTGGCCCCATCGGCATCATGCAGGCGGCGATGGACGTGGTGGTGCCTTACATCCACGAGCGCAAGCAGTTCAACCAGTCCATCGGCGAGTTCCAGCTGGTCCAGGGCAAGGTTGCCGACATGTACACCACCCTGAACGCCTGCCGCGCCTACCTCTACACCGTCGCCGCCGCCTGCGACCGCGGCCAGACCTCGCGCAAGGACGCCGCCGGGGTGATCCTCTACTGCGCCGAGAAGGCCACTCAGGTGGCGCTGGACGCCATCCAGCTGCTCGGCGGCAACGGCTACATCAACGAGTATCCGACCGGGCGCCTGCTGCGTGACGCCAAGCTCTACGAGATCGGTGCCGGCACCAGCGAGATCCGGCGCATGCTGATCGGGCGTGAGCTGTTCAACGAATCCAAGTAAGGGGAGCCGGTCATGGCGATTCTGGACACCAAGATCAACCCGCGCTCCGAGGACTTCCAGGCCCGGGACGCGGCCATGCGCGCCGAAGTCGGCAAACTGGCCGAACTGACCGCTGCCATCCGCCGTGGCGGTGGCGACAAGGCCCGTAGCCGTCACGAATCCCGCGGCAAGCTGTTCGTGCGCGACCGCATCGACCACCTGCTCGACGAGGGCTCGCCCTTCCTCGAACTGTCGGCGTTGGCCGCCCATGAGGTGTACGACGCCGAAGTGCCGGCGGCCGGCATCGTCACCGGCATCGGCCGCGTTTCGGGCGTCGAGTGCGTGATCGTCGCCAACGACGCCACCGTCAAGGGCGGCACCTATTTTCCGCTGACGGTGAAAAAGCACCTGCGCGCCCAGGAAGTCGCGCGCAAGCATCGCCTGCCCTGCGTCTACCTGGTCGACTCCGGCGGGGCCTTTCTGCCGCGCCAGGACGAGGTATTCCCCGACCGCGACCACTTCGGCCGGATCTTCTACAACCAGGCCACCCTGTCGGCGGAGGGGATACCCCAGATCGCCGTGGTGATGGGCTCCTGCACCGCCGGTGGCGCCTATGTGCCGGCCATGGCCGATGAATCGATCATCGTGCGCGAGCAGGGCACGATCTTTCTCGGCGGCCCGCCGCTGGTCAAGGCCGCGACCGGCGAGACCATCAGCGCCGAGGACCTGGGCGGCGCCGACGTCCATACCCGGATCAGCGGGGTCGCCGACCACTACGCCGACAACGACGCCCACGCCCTGCAGATCGCCAGGCGCTGCGTGTCCCGCCTGAACTGGCAGAAGCGCGGCGAGCTGGCGATGGCCGCTCCGCGCCCGCCCAGCCTCGACCCCGAGGAGCTCTACGGTATCGTCGGTACCGACCTCAAGAAGCCCTTCGAGGTGCGCGAGGTCATCGCGCGGATCGTCGACGGCTCCGACTTCGACGAGTTCAAGCGCTACTACGGCGATACCCTGGTCACCGGCTTCGCCCATATCCACGGTCATCCGGTGGGCATCGTCGCCAACAACGGGGTGCTGTTCTCGGAGAGCGCGGTCAAGGGCGCCCACTTCATCGAACTGTGTGCCCAGCGCAAGATTCCGCTGGTGTTCCTGCAGAACATCACCGGCTTCATGGTCGGCTCGAAGTACGAGCACGAGGGCATCGCCAAGCACGGCGCCAAGCTGGTGACCGCGGTGTCCTGCGCCAAGGTACCCAAGTTCACGGTGCTGATCGGCGGCAGCTTCGGCGCCGGCAACTACGGCATGTGTGGCCGCGCCTTCGAACCCAACCTTTTGTTCATGTGGCCCAACGCCCGCATCTCGGTGATGGGCGGCGAGCAGGCCGCCGGCGTGCTGTCCCAGGTCAAGCGCGAGCAGATCGAACGCGCCGGCGAGTCCTGGTCCGCCGAGGACGAAGAGGCCTTCAAGAAGCCGACCCGCGAACAGTACGAACACCAGGGCCATCCCTACTACGCCAGCGCCCGACTGTGGGACGACGGCGTGATCGACCCGGCCCAGACCCGCGATGTACTGGGCCTGTCGCTGGCCGCCGCGATGAATGCCGAGATCGAACAGACGCGCTTCGGCGTCTTCCGCATGTAATGCCCTCAAGGATGGATCCCATGTCAGACATGTCCCAACTACGGATCGACGCCCGGGGGGTTGCCTGGTTGACCCTGACCCGCCCCGAGGTGCACAACGCCTTCGACGACGCCCTGATCGGCGAGCTCAACGCCCACCTGGATCAGGTACGCCAGGCCACCGACAGCGGCAAGGTACGAGTGCTGGTGCTGGGCTCAGAGGGCAAGAGCTTCTCCGCCGGCGCCGACCTCAACTGGATGAAGCGCATGGTCGACTACAGCGTCGACGACAACCTGGCCGACTCGCGTGAGCTGTCTCGCCTGATGCACGGCCTCGACAGTCTGCCCTGCGTGACGGTGTGCCGGGTCCAGGGAGCGGCCTTCGGTGGCGCGGTGGGCCTGGCCGCCTGCTGCGACATCGTGATCGCCTCCGACAGGGCCAAGTTCTGCCTGTCCGAGGTGCGCATCGGCCTGTCGCCGGCGGTCATCAGCCCCTACGTGCAGCGCGCCATCGGCAGCCGTCAGATGCGCCGCTACGCGCTCAGCGCCGAAGTCATGGACGCCGACACCGCCCAGCGACTGGACCTGGTCCACCGGGTGGTCGCCGCAGAGGAACTCGACGCCGCCATCGACGCGATGCTCGACACCCTGCTGGCCACCTCGCCCCAGGCCAGCCGGGCCACCAAGGGCCTGCTGGCGGAAGTCGCCAGGGACACCGACAGCGACGCCACCCGCGAGCGCACCTGTCAGGTCATCAGTGAACTGCGCACCAGCGCCGAAGGCCAGGAGGGACTGGCGAGTTTCCTCGAGAAGCGCCGTCCGGCCTGGGCCGACACCGCCTCTTCCACCAGCCCCCCTTCATCCGCCAGTCCCCCCTCATCCACCAGCAAAAAAGGGAGCGCCTCATGAGCTCGAATCCGTCAGACCGCCAGCCGCGCTTCGACACTCTGCTGGTGGCCAATCGTGGCGAGATCGCCTGTCGTGTCATGGCCACCGCCCGGGCCATGGGCCTGAAGACGGTGGCGGTGTACTCCGACGCCGATGAAGGCGCGCGCCACGTGCGCGAAGCCGACGAGGCGATCCGCATCGGTCCGGCGCCGGCCCGGGAAAGCTATCTCGATGTCGACAAGGTCATCGCGGCGGCCCGCCGCAGCGGCGCCGGCGCCATCCATCCCGGCTACGGTTTCCTGTCGGAAAACGAGGCCTTCGTCAGCGCCTGCGAAGACGCCGGTATCGTCTTCGTCGGCCCGCCCGCCTCCAGCATCAAGGCCATGGGCGACAAGTCCGCCGCCAAGGCCCGCATGATGGACGCTGGGGTGCCGCTGGTGCCGGGCTACCACGGC
Organism: Halomonas sp. EF61; assembly: GCF_040147045.1. NCBI lineage: Bacteria > Pseudomonadati > Pseudomonadota > Gammaproteobacteria > Oceanospirillales > Halomonadaceae > Halomonas > Halomonas sp. EF61. The sequence continues at coordinate 1,090,009 of NZ_JAMSHM010000003.1, forward strand.
GATGATCAGGACGACGACCTGCTCAAGCGCGAGGCCGACGCCATCGGCTATCCGGTGCTGCTCAAGGCCAGCGCCGGTGGCGGCGGCAAGGGCATGCGCGTGGTCGAGAACGCCGACGAGTTCCAGGCGGCCCTGGACGGCTGCCGACGGGAGTCCCGAGCGGCCTTCAACGACGACCGCATGTTGATCGAGAAGTACCTGACCCAGCCTCGCCACGTCGAGGTCCAGGTGTTCTGCGACAGGCACGGCGGCGGCGTCTACCTGTTCGAGCGCGACTGCAGCGTGCAGCGTCGTCACCAGAAGGTGCTCGAGGAAGCCCCTGCACCGGGCATGACCCTGCAACTGCGCCAGGCCATGGGCGAGGCGGCGGTGCGCGCGGCCCAGGAGATCGGTTACGTCGGCGCCGGCACGGTGGAGTTTCTGCTCGACGCCTCACCGGGGCAGGACGGCTCCTTCTATTTCATGGAGATGAACACCCGCCTGCAGGTGGAGCACCCGGTCACCGAGATGATCACCGGGCAGGACCTGGTCGAGTGGCAGCTGCGCGTGGCCATGGGCGAGCGCCTGCCGCTGAGCCAGGATGAGCTGACCATCAATGGCCACAGCTTCGAGGCGCGGCTTTACGCCGAGGACGCCGACCAGGACTTCCTGCCCGCCACCGGCCTGCTCAGCCACTTCTCGCTGGACCTCGAGGGCGCCTCGCTGGACCCGGCCAGGGTGCGCCTGGACAGCGGGGTCGAAAGCGGTGACATGGTGTCGATGCACTACGACCCCATGCTGGCCAAGCTGATCACCCACGGCCCCGACCGCGCCTCGGCGCTGGCGACCCTCAACCGCGCCCTGGCGGCGCTGGACGTGCGTGGTGTGGTCACCAACCGCGGCTTCCTGCAGCGCCTGGCCACCCACCCGGACTTCCAGGCGGCCAACCTCGATACCCGCTTTATCGAGCGCCACGAGGACAGCCTGTTCGCCTCCCGCGGCCTCGACCAGGACAGCCTGGCCAGCGCCGCCCTGGTGGCGCTGCATCAGCTGTCTCGGGAGTGCGAGAGCGACTCGCCCTGGGACCGCCACGACGGCTTTCGCCTGAACGGCCCGCGCCAGATCCGTATCGCCCTGTGCGACCCGCGCGAGGCGCTGGACGCCGAGCCTGCGAGCCTGGCGCTGGTCGAGGGACGTCATGGGGCCAGCGACGACGCCTGGCAGCTCAGCATCAGCGGGGTCAATCGCGACGAGGTCCAGCAGGTATCGGCGAGCCTCACCGATCTGCCCGGCGACGCCGTGGCGATCACTCTGGACGGCCACCGCCGCCGCCTGCAGGCGCGCCTGGTGGGCGAAGGCAAGGAGCGCAACGAGATCGTGCTGTCGAGCCCCGAGGGCGAGGTCCGCCTTTACTGGCGGCGTATCGACGCCATCGACCACGGCCAGCACGAGGTCGAGTCGACCCTGACCGCGCCCATGCACGGTACCGTGGTGGCGCTGCTGGTTGCGCCCGGTGCTGCCGTTGCCAAGGGTGACGCCCTGATGGTGATGGAAGCGATGAAGATGGAGCACACCCTCACCGCCCCGGCCGACGGCGCCGTGGCCAGCTTCCACTTCGCCGCCGGCGACACCGTCGGCCAGGGCGACGTGCTGCTGGAGTTCGACGCCGGCGCGTCGCCAACAGAGGCGCAGTCAGAGACACAGCCCGAAACCGAGCAAAAGGAGTCCCGCTGATGGCCCTTCCCGCCAGCGTTCGTATCGTCGAAGTCGGGCCTCGCGACGGCCTGCAGAACGAGCCGGACCCAATCACCACGGCGACCAAGCTCGAACTGGTCGAGCGCCTGGCCCAGGCCGGCCATCGCCACATCGAGGCGGCCAGCTTCGTGTCGCCCAAATGGGTGCCGCAGATGGCCGACCACCGCGAGGTGATGACCGCCCTGATGCGAGAGGGCAAAGGCCAGCCAGGGGTGCGCTATTCGGCGCTGACCCCCAACCTCAAGGGACTGGAGGCGGCCATCGAGTGCGGCGTCGATGAGGTGGCGGTGTTCGGCGCGGCCTCGGAGTCGTTCTCGCAAAAGAACATCAACTGCTCCATCGCCGAGTCGTTCGAGCGCTTCGCACCGGTGGTGGAACGCGCCCGCGATCAGGGGATCCAGGTGCGCGGCTATGTGTCCTGCGTGCTCGGCTGCCCCTACGAAGGCGACATCGCCCCCGAGCAGGTGGCGGCGGTCGCCCGGGCGCTGGACGAGATGGGCTGCTACGAGGTGTCACTGGGCGACACCATCGGCACCGGTACCCCGCACAAGGCCCGGCGCATGCTCGAGGCGGTGGCCCGTGACGTTCCGGTCGAGCGTCTGGCCGCCCACTTCCACGACACCTATGGCCAGGCGCTGGCCAATCTGGCCGCGGTACTCGAAGACGGCGTCCAGGTGATCGACAGCTCGGTGGCGGGCCTCGGGGGCTGCCCCTACGCCAAGGGCGCCAGCGGCAATGTCGCCACCGAGGACGTGGTCTACCTGCTTGAAGGCCTGGGCATCGAAACCACGGTGGACCTCGAGCGTATCGCCGCCGTGGGCGACTGGATCACCCGCGCCATCGGGCGTCCCAATCGCTCCAAGGCCGGTGTGGCGGTGGTTGCCAAGGGCTGACCAATGCCGAGGGGGAAGGCAAGAGAGGAAGGAACGGGGCCAGCGCGGTTCTCTCCTTTCTTTTCTCTCCCTTCCCTCTCTTTCCTCCCCCTCCCCATGCCTTCCCCTTCCTTTCCATCCCGCGACATACATCGCATCGTGCTATTCTCAGTGTCAGTCCATGAGAGGAACAGGACATGAGCGCACAGGGCCAACGCATTCTCGAGCAGATTCAGCAGCAGCTGCAGCAATCTACCGAGGCGGCAGAGACGGCAGGCTGGGATGACGTGGATATCACTGCCTCGGGCACAGTGGTGGTGCGCAGGTACGCCAGCAAGGACGCCGCCGAGCTTGAGCGCCAACGCATCGACCAGAGCTTCCCCCTGGCTTCCCACGACAGCCAGTAGCAGCGTAGCCGCCCACCATGATCGGGCTGCTCATCTTTCCCGTGCTGGTGTGTGGCTATATCTACCTCACCGAAAGCCCTGCCGAGCGCATCCGTATCAGCCTCTACCATGGCTGGTCGCTCTACATTCGTGCGGCGCAGTTCGGCATTCTTATTGTCGCGGTGGTCGCCTTGCTGTTCGGCTATGTGCTGCCGTGGCTCGGTGTACTGATCGGCAGGCTGACAGGCATCACCCTCCTTCCTCATACTCACCTGTTCATGCTGCTCGCCCAGCTGATGGCAAGCGGACTCTACTCTGCAACGCCTCCTCCTCCCGCCACCATGGCATCGCTTCAGATTGCGTCCCTGTCACTGTGCTCAATCGCCTTTACCTGGTCCATTGCCTGGTCATGCCAGCGATTCACCTGGCTGGGAGCAACACGGCTACAACAGGCACGCCGCCACCATGTGGTGAAACTGCTGCGAGACCAGGCGCCTATCGAGCACCACCTTGTCACCATCATGACCCAGGCCAAGATCGACCTGGCCCACAACGCGGCTATTCTCGAGGCCAGAACCGGTCTGTCCGACAACCTGCGCAAAGGCACGATCGATCGACACGACCGGATGAGCCGGTCGTCCTTGCTGGAGACGCTGAAACAGCTTAAATATCGCAAGATCACCTATGCTCTGGTGACCCTGGAAAATGACAAGGTCTACATCGGCCTACCGACCATCGTGCCGGAACCGGACGAGGAAAGCGTGGTATCCAATGCGATTCGACTGATACCGCTGCGCTCGGGCTACCGTCATGAACAGAACAAGCAGGTGAACCTTACCACCCAGTATGACTTCGACCTGGCCGCGCCAAGAGCGGAGTTCGAAGTCTCGCTTCAGCGCGACAAGATCATCAGCGTTTCCGGCTTCACGTTCAATCTTCGTCACCCGTCCTCGGCGTCCGTGCGGCCGGCGTCGACCGGCCCGCTGGCTGACGCGAACACTTCCCCGCCCTCGGTAGTGCGAAGGCTCCTTCAATGCCTGCGTGGCGCGGCCCCCTGAGTCTCCGGGCAACTGTGCCGATCGGGTCGCAAGCGTTTACAGGGTTGGTTGTGAATGCAGCGGGCGCCGCCTAGCGTTATGCCTTGTAGGAAAAGTGCCTGCGCTCGCCGACGTTACCTCGCCCGCCTGGCAAGCAAAGCACTGACTGCACCGATTCGACCACAGGGAAGCCCTCATGACCCCCGTTCTCGTCTTCTGCCTGATCGCGGCGCTCGGTATCGGCGCCCAGTGGCTGGCCTGGCGCTGGAAGGTGCCGGCCATCGTTCTGCTGCTGCTGAGCGGCGTACTCATCGGCCCGGTAACCGGTGTGCTCGACCCACGCTCGGTATTCGGCGAGTTGCTCGAACCGCTGATCGCGGTCGCCGTGGCGATGATCCTGTTCGAGGGTGGCCTGACGCTGAACCTGACACGGCTGAAGGGCGCGGAGCTTGCGGTGAAGCGCCTGGTGTTCTTCGGCGGCCCGCTGGTCTGGCTGCTGGCGACCCTGTCGGGCCACTACATCGGTGGGCTGACTTGGGCATCGGCCTCGGTGCTTGGCGGCATCCTGATCGTCACCGGCCCCACCGTCATCATTCCCCTGCTGCGCCAGGCCAGCCTCAAGCGGCGTCCGGGGGAAATCCTGCGCTGGGAGGCGATCCTCAATGACCCGGTGGGCGCCCTGGCGGCGGTGCTGGCCTTCGAACTCGCCATCGTTCTCAACTCCTCTCACTCGCTGTCGATGACCCTCGGCCATATGGCGCTGGGCATCGCGGTGGCGAGCGCGGTGGGACTGGCCACCGCCTGGGGCCTGATCCGCGCGATCAAGGGCGGCCATATCCCCGAGTTTCTCAAGGTGCCGGTGATCATCTTCTTCGTCATGGCCACCTACGCCCTGCCCAATGCGCTGCTGCATGAAAGCGGCCTTCTGGCGGTCACCGTGATGGGCGTGGTGATCGGCAATTCGTCGCTGTCGTCGCTGGACGAGATCCGCCGCTTCAAGGAGAACATCACCGTACTGCTGGTCTCCGGGGTATTCATCCTGCTGGCCGCTCAGGTGGACCTGGGCACCCTGGCCACCCTGACGACCCGCGAAATCCTGTTCGTCGCAGTGGTACTGCTGCTGGTCCGCCCGCTGGCGGTCTTCATATCGTTGATCAAGGTCGACCTGCCCTTCGGCGAGAAGCTGATGGTCGGCTGGATCGGTCCACGCGGGGTGGTCGCGGTGGCCATCGCCGGTCTGTTCGGCGCGCGCCTGGTCGACATCGGCATCGAGGACGCCGCCCTGCTGTCGCCATTGGCCTTTGCCATCGTCGCCGTCACGGTGCTGCTTCACGGCTTCTCGCTGCAACCCCTGGCCCGTCGCTTCAATCTTCAGTCCACCGATACCAAGGGGCTGTTGATCATCGGCGCCAACCCCTTCACGGTCGCCCTGGCCGAGGCCATCCAGTCCACCGGGCGCCCGGTGCTGATCGCCGATCGCAACTACAACCATCTGCGCCAGGTCAGAGGCCGCGACATTCCCACCTACTACGGCGAGGTACTCACCGAGGAGGCCGAGCTGACACTCGAGTTCAGCCGCTTCGACAGCATGGTGGCGCTGACCGACAACGACGACTACAACGCCCTGCTGTGCATGCACTATGCTCCCGAATTCGGCCACCATCAGGTGTACCGCTTCGCCCCGGGGGGCGGTGCCGGTGGCGATCATCTCGAGCAGACCCTGGGCGGGCGCTTCTTCGCCAAGGAACTCGACTTCGAACAGGCCACCAACTACATCCGCGAGGGCTGGTGCGTCCGTCTGACGCGCCTCAGCGAGAGCTATTCGTTCGAGGACTATCGACGCGACAACCCCCACGCCCGGGTGATATCGACCTACAGCGAGGATGGCGAGGTACGCGTCATGCACAAGGATGAAAGCTTCGATGCCGGTGACGGCGAGACTCTGCTAGCCCTGGTGCCCGACGACACCCATCGCGACAAGGCAGAGCGCCACGCCAGACGCCAGGAGCAACAACCGACGGATGTCAGCGTTGACGACGGGGCCCATGACGATGACGACGGCGACTCCCGCGGCAACACGACTCCCGGACGCAAACCGCCTGAGCAGGGCTGATCCGGCGAGGTATCGTGGCGGGTGCGGAACTTGTGTAGCCTGGGAAGGCCTAACGCCAGGCGAGCCTTTTCCACGGCTCCCTTCATATGACAAGGAGATGTTTCATGAACGCCAGCTGGATCCCTGTTGCCGCCTTCACTGCGCTGTTCACCGCCCTGGCCGGCTGTGCCGGCGGCAGTGGCCATGATGACAGTGCCGACGCCGCAGCCTCGCCCTCCGCCGACTACATCTGCCAGGATGGCAGCCAGTTCACCATCGTCTTCGACAGTCAGGACAGCGCCGAGGTACAGATGCACGGCGACAGCTTCCCGCTCGAACGCCAGCCCGCCGCCTCGGGCATGCACTACGCCTCGGAAAATGGCCAGCACGTCTTCCGTGGCAAGGGCAACGAGGCCACCTGGACCATCGGCCGGCGCATGCCGGTGCAGTGCGAAGTCAGCAGCTGACGCCCGCGCTATTCCCGGACGCTCTCCGCAGTCAACCGACAAACGCATTTTCCGCCGCCTGCTTTCCGCAAGGAAAGTCGGCGGCATTCGCCAGACATTTCTCCAGCGGCACAACGACCAAGCCGCAGCAGGAGGCAAGATGGCACGCTACTTCAACGACCCCACCCTACCCAGCCCCGAGTTTCCGGGCTCCCATCTGGTCATGGACGAACACTACGTCCACCTGTCGGGGCTGACCGCCGCCGATATCCAGGGCAGTGACGCCATTCTCGGTGACGCCGCCGAAGAAACTCGCTGGATTCTCAGGCGACTGTCTCACCTGCTCGAGCAGGCGGATTGCACCCTGGCCGACACCGTGCGTGTTCAGGTACACCTCACCGACCTGTCGCTGCAACAGGCGGTGGATGATGTCTATTCCGAGTGGTTCGAGGCTGCGCGCTATCCGGCGCGTACCTGCACCGTGTCGCCACAGCTGCATGGCGGCGCCGCCGTGGAGATCACCCTGACCGCCCGGCGGCCCGAGGGGGCATCGCCAGATGAGCCCAGCGAGGGCTGAGTCTTGTCGACCAAGCCTTAGGCTCCGATCGCGCCAGGCTGAATGGTTCAGGCCAGGATCATCACCACGCAGGCCGCGGTGAGCGCTCCCATCACCCCATTGAACACCCGCCAGGATCGGTCGCTCTTCAACAGGCGGCCGATGGCGGTGCCAAACCCTGCCCACAGAGCGATGCAGGGCAGCCCCACCAGTTCCGCCACGCCCGCCAGCAGCAGGGCGTTGACCCAGGGGTTGCCGCCGTCCGGCAGGAACCCCGCCATCAACGCGATACCCATGACCCACGCCTTGGGGTTGGCGAACTGGAACGCCGCCGCCTGCACGAAGGACAGCGGGCGGGCATCGCCTACCCGCAGGTCCGGCGGTGGGGCCGTCGCGATCTTCCAGGCCAGGTACAAGAGGTACAGGCTGCCGACCAGCTTGAGTCCGCCCTGCACCACCGGATAGCGCTCGAACACCACCCCGAGCCCGAGCGCTATCGAGGCGAACAGCACAAAACAGCCGCCCAGGATGCCGAACAGGTGTGGCAGGGTACGCAGGAAGCCGTAGTTGGCGCCGGAGGCGGTCAGCATCACGTTGTTGGGACCCGGCGTGATGGTCATGGACACCATGAACAGCGCTGCCGGAAGCAGAAAGGCGAGCTGACTAGCGGTCTCTTCCATGATTGTACCCCTACAATTTTTGCATTATGGTGTGAAACAAGGTGAATTGACCCCGGTTTTTAAAGCATACTCAGGCAACAATTGCCGTCAAAGGGTTTATTGTCACCATGACAATCTGGACTCCCTCCCTCGAATTCGACTCCCGCTCGGCCCGCTATCGTCAGATCGCCTCGGCCATCGGCGAGGCCATCGACCAGGGCCAGCTCGCCGCCGGCGATCGACTGCCCCCGCAACGGGCCCTGGCCGACGCGCTGGGCGTCACCGTGGGCACCATCACCCGCGCCTACAGCGAAGCCCAGCAACGGGGCTGGGTATCGTCCCGGGTCGGCAGTGGCACCTACGTCAATGACGCCGCCGCCGGCAACAGCCCCTTCGATGTACACGTCGCAGCCGACTCCGATGGCGTGGTCGACATGAGCCTGAGCTTTGCTCCGCCGCACCCCTGGCGTCATCAGTGTCTGCAGCAGGCCCTGGCGGAGGTGACCGAGGACCCGGCCTGCCTTGCCATGGTCGCCGCCTACCAGCCCGACATCGGCACCCGGCAGCACAGAGAGGCGCTGTCACGTTGGCTTGAGGATCTCGGCTTTCCCCTGCACGAGGTGCTGGCGATCACCCAGGGCGGCCAGCACGGCATCGACCTGTGCCTGAGAGCCCTGACCCGCCCCGGCGACAGCGTGGCCGCCGACGCTCTCACCTATCCGGGGTTCAACGCCGCCACCCGCCACGCTCACCTCAAGCCGATGGCGGTGCCCCTGGACGACGACGGCATGGACATCGATGCACTGGCACGCCTGTGCCAACGCCAGGTGCCCCGCCTGGTCTACCTGACCCCGGACCAGAACAACCCCACCAGCGCGGTGCTTTCGCCGCAGCGCAGGGAACAGCTCGCCGCCCTGGCGCGCCGACATGACTTCTGGCTGATCGAGGACGCCGTCCAGTACCTGCCGCGGGAGGATCGCGGTGTGTCTCTGCTGGAACTGGCGCCGGAACGCACGCTGCAGGTATTCAGTACCTCCAAGGTGCTTTCCGGTGGCCTCAGGGTCGGCACGCTGCAGATGCCGGCCACCCTGCGCGAGCGCATCGGCAGCCTGCTGCGGGCGCAGTCTTGGATGTGTCCGCCGCTGATGACCGAGGTGGCGCGGCGCTGGATCGCCTCGCCCCGCTACCCCGAACTGCTGGCCTGGCAGACCGCAGAGCTGGCCGCTCGGCAGCGTCTGGCACGGGCAAGCTTCGAGGCCCTGACGCCCCGCCATCTCACCCACGGCGCCAACTTCTGGCTACCGCTGCCCGAGGGCCGCCGGGCCAGCGAGGTACAGGCCCTGCTGAAGAGCGAAGGCGTGCTGGTGGCAACGCCTGAACCCTTCTGTACCGGCAGCGAGCCGGCGCCCCAGGCCATTCGCCTTTGCGTGGGCGCCCCCGAAAGCCGCGAGTCCCTGCAACAGGCCCTCGCCACCGTGCGACGTGTGCTGGAACAGGGGGACACCAGCCCCTGGGCAACACTGTAGCGACGGTCCGACACCTGCCTGAATTCGCTGACGTTGTGAACCAGGTCCAGACGTCCATCACCCCATCCCTGCGCTAGCCGACCCAGTCGCTGCCCCCGATCATGTCAGCGGCGAAATCTGTATAGAAGATCGGGCACAATCTGTAACACACATCGTCACTCCCCCTGGCGATTCTTGCCTGCCGTTCGACGATAGCCGCCTTGACGCCGCGCCATTGCCCTGCTGTTAATGTATATACATTAAAGTTTTCCCCATCATGTTCGGCCACGTCTCGGGAGCTCGCCACCATGCATCGACTCGTCATCACCCCAGGCCAACTCACCCTCCAGGACATGCGCCGGCTCCTCACATCACCGACAGTGGTGTCTCTGGAGCCCTCGGCATACGCCGCCATCGACGCATCGGTGGCGACAGTGGCTGGCGTCATCGACGAGGGACGCACCGCCTACGGGGTCAACACCGGCTTCGGCCTGCTGGCTCAGACCCGCATCGAGCGCGAACGCCTGGAGGACCTGCAGCGCTCGCTGGTGCTATCCCACGCCACCGGCGTCGGCGAACGCCTGGACGACGAGCTGGTGCGGCTGATCATGACGCTGAAGGTGGCAAGCCTGGCACGCGGCTACTCCGGCATTCGCGGCGAAGTCCTGGACGCCCTGATCACCCTGATCAACACCGAGGTCTGGCCGGTGATCCCCGCCAAGGGCTCGGTAGGTGCCTCGGGCGACCTGGCGCCACTGGCCCATATGAGTCTGGTGCTGCTGGGCGAGGGCCAGGCACGCCACCGTGGCGAGACCCTCTCGGGACGGGACGCCCTGAACGTGGCTGGCCTGTCGCCCCTGACCCTGGCACCCAAGGAGGGATTGGCGCTGCTCAATGGCACCCAGGTCTCCACCGCGCTGGCGCTGCGCGGTCTGTTCGAGGCCGAAGATCTGTTTGCAAGCGCCACCGTGTGCGGCGCCCTTAGCGTCGAGGCGAGCCTGGCCTCACGGGTTCCCTTCGACGCCCGCATCCACGAACTGCGCGGCCAACCCGGGCAGATCGACGTTGCCAGGGCCTATCGTCACCTGCTCGAGGACACCAGCGAGGTGGGGGCCTCCCACGCCGACTGTGACCGCGTCCAGGACCCCTACTCGCTGCGCTGCCAGCCTCAGGTCATGGGCGCGGTGCTCGACCAGATCCGCCACGCGGCCAGGGTGCTCGAGATCGAGGCCAACGCTGTCACCGACAACCCGCTGGTGTTCGCCGACAACGGCGACATCCTCTCGGGCGGCAACTTCCACGCCGAGCCGGTTGCCCTTGTGGCCGATAATCTGGCGCTGGCGCTGGCGGAGATCGGGGCCCTGTCGGAGCGACGCATCTCGCTGATGATGGACACCCACATGTCCCGCCTTCCCCCCTTCCTGGTGGAAAACGGCGGCGTGAATTCCGGTTTCATGATTGCCCAGGTGTCAGCCGCCGCGCTGGCCAGCGAGAACAAGGCTCTGGCCCACCCTCACAGCGTCGACAGCCTGCCTACCTCGGCCAATCAGGAGGACCATGTGTCCATGGCGCCGGCGGCGGGACGGCGACTCAAGGAGATGGCGGCCAATGTTCGCGGCGTGCTGGCCATCGAATGGCTGGCAAGCTGCCAGGGCCTCGACATGCGCGAGGGGCTCGCTTCGACACCTTTGCTGGAGCAGGCCCGTCAGCGACTGCGTCGCCGGGTGACCCACTATGACCACGATCGTTACTTCGCACCGGACATCGAGGCCGCCACACGTCTGCTGGACGAAGGCGCATTGTGTGACCTCGTTCTCGACGATCTTCTGCCCAGCCGCGCGCCCTGACTCGACAGGCTTCGCTGGTTCGGACTAAACCGAAAGGATCAATGAACTCAGCCCCAGGTGCCACAAACCCGCCACCAGCGAGAGTCAGCCGATGAATCATGACAAGATGGCCGCCAGACCACACGTCGAGCAACAGAGGCCGCTGCCCCACGCCTTCGTCATCCTCTTCTTTCTCGCCCTGCTGGCGGCCATCGTCACCTGGTTCGTCCCCAGCGGAAGCTTCGAACGCATCACCAACGCCGACGGGCGCTCGGTCATCGTCGCCGGCACCTACCAGGCCATCGACTCCCCGGGCATCGGTCCCTTCGAGTTCTTCAACGCCTTCTTCGAGGGGATGAAGAGCGGCTCGTCGATCATCTTCTTTCTGGTCATCGTCGGCGGTACCTTCGGGGTCCTGAGACGCTCCCGCGCCATCGAAGGGCTGGTCCACTTCCTGCTGGTGAAGCTCAAGGGCCGCGAGATCCTGATCATCCCGCTGATGATGACCTTCTTCGCCCTGTGCTCCGGTACCTACGGCATGATCGAGGGCAGCATCGTCTACATCTTCATCCTGCTGCCGCTGGCGCGACGTATCGGCTACGACGCCGTGGTCGCCGCCGCCATCCCGCTGATCGGCACCGCCATCGGCTACACCGGCTCCTTTCTCAATCCCTTCAACGTCGGCGTCGCCCAGAGCATCGCCGAATTGCCGCTGTTTTCCGGCATGGGCTACCGCTTCGTCTGCTGGCTTGCGTTCGTCGCCCTGAGCATCGGCTACGTGATGTTCTACGCCCGTCGCGTGCAGGCAAGGCCAGAGCGCAGTGTGGTCTACGGCCTGGCCCCGCCCGATGAAGAAGGACCGGGCGATCACGTCGACCTGACCCCTCGCCACCTGCTGATCCTCGGCGCCTTCGCCCTGGCCCTGGTGGCGATCATCGCCGGGGTCAGTGCCTTCGGCTGGTACCTCAAGGAGATGGCCGGCGTCTTCCTGCTGCTGGGTATCGTCACCGGGCTGCTCGCCAATATGCGAGCCAACACCATCGCCGGAGCCTTTTCCACCGGCTGCAAGGACATGATGGACGGCGCCCTGGCGGTGGGCCTGGCCTTCACTATCGTGGTCATCGTGCAACACAGCGAGATCATCGACACCATCATCCATTCGCTTTCCACGCTGATCGGCGACACCTCGGCGTCGGCCGCAGCACTGGGCATGTTCGCCATGCAAAGCGCGATGAACTTCATCGTCACCTCGGGCAGCGGCCAGGCGGCGCTGACCATGCCCATCATGACGCCCATCGCGGACCTCGCCGAGGTACACCGCCAGGTCGCGGTGCTGGCCTTCCAGTTTGGCGACGGCATCTCCAATGCCTTTACTCCTACCGCCGGCTGGTTGATGGCGGGACTCACCATCGCCGGTATTCCCTGGAGCCGCTGGATGCGTTTCATGCTGCCGCTGATCGCCCTGCTCTATGCCCTCGGCGCTGTGCTCATCCTGCTGGCGACCCTGGTGGTCTGGCCCCTCGCCTGACGGTCTGCACTCACGGAGCCTCGTCTTGACCAGCAACACGCTACCCTTGAGCCTTGCGATGATCGAACGCCTGGTGGCCTTCGACACCACCAGTCATCGCTCCAACCTTGAACTGATCAACGACGTCGCCGGCTGGCTCGAGGCGCGTGGGGCGGCGGTGACCCTGCTCTACAACGACAGCGGCGACAAGGCCAATCTGATCGCCGAATTCGGCCCCCACGACGCCCCGGCCCTGCTGGTTTCCGGCCACACCGACGTGGTGCCGGCAAGCCCCGCAGACTGGCGCGTCACCGCCCCGTTCACGCCGAAACGCCACGCTGAACGCCTCTACGGTCGCGGTACGGCGGACATGAAGGGATTCATCGGCGTGGCCCTGACGAAACTGGCCGCCTGGCAGGCAGAGCACTCGCGTCACTCGGTGTTGCTGGCGCTGTCCTTCGACGAAGAGGTCGGGTGCCTGGGTGCCCCGCTGATGCTGCCGTTTCTCGAGGCCCACAAGGAACGCCTGCGGGGCATCATCGTCGGCGAGCCCACCGCGATGCGCATCGCCAACGCCCACAAGGGCCACGTCGGCATGCGCGCCACCATCGAGGGTGTGGGAGGCCACTCGGGCTACCCGGGGCGAGGCGTCAACGCCATCGACGTCGGCGCGGGCGTGGTTGCGCAGATCCGCCAGCTGGCACGGGAAAAGCGCCTGATGTCGCTCACCGATCAGCGCTTCGATCCCCCCTACTCCACGGTCCACGTCGGACTGATCGAGGGTGGCAGCGCGCTGAATCAGATCCCCGAGCACTGCCGCATCGACTTCGAGATGCGCCCGCTGCCCGGGCAGCCCGCCATGGAAATCCTCGAGCGCCTGCGCAAGGACTTTCCCTGCGGCCTGGATCGCGACCTGATCGGCCTCGGCCGTCGCGCCAGACTGACCCTGGAATGCCGCGGCCAGTACCCACCGCTGGACGAACGCCGCCAAGGCTACCTGTCATGGATCGCCGAACTGGCCGAATGCAGCGTCGAGCCGTTGGCGCTCGGCTTCGGCTGCGAGGCCGGGCTGTTCGCCCAGCTGGGCGTCCCTACCGTGATCTGCGGCCCCGGCAGCATCCATCAGGCCCATCAGCCAGACGAGTTCATCGCCTTCGATCAGATCACGAAGTGCGAAGGCTTCTTCGACCGGCTGTTGTCACAGCTGTCCTTTCCTCTTCCTGACTTCCACCGCCTGGAGGCCCCATGAACCTGCGCATCCATCCCGACACCATGGTCAGCGACGAAGACGTCGCCGCCTTCCAGCGCGACGGCGCCATCTGTCTACGCGGCATCTTCTGCCCTCAGGAGCTCAAGCGACTAGCGGAGGGCATCGAGGACAACCTGCGCGATCCCAGCCCCCGGGCCAAGGTCGCCAGTCGACCCGATGACCCAGGCTGGTTCTTCGAGGACTTCTGCAACTGGCAGACCAACGAAGCGTATCGAGGTTTCATCTTCGACTCGCCGCTGGGGCTTATCGGGCAACGCCTGATGGGCTCACGCCAGGTACGCCTCTACCACGACCATCTACTGGTCAAGGAACCGGGCACGCGCCAGCGTACCCCCTGGCACCAGGACCAGCCATACTACAACGTGGAAGGCAGTCAGAACGTCAGCATGTGGCTACCGGTGGATCCGGTATCCCGGGCGGCCACCCTGGAATTTGTGGCCGGGTCCCACAAGGGGCCCTGGCTGATGCCACGGACCTTCATGGACCACCAGGCCAGCTGGTTCCCCGAGGGCAGTCTGGCCGAGCTGCCTGACATCGAGGCCCAGCGTGAACGCTATTCCATCCTTGGCTGGGCGCTGGAACCCGGCGACGCGGTCTTCTTCAACATGCTGACCCTGCACGCCTCGGGCGGCGTCAGTGGCCCTCATCGCCGTCGCGCTTTCTCGGTGCGCCTGCTGGGTGACGACATGGTCCACGCACCGCGGGCCTGGACCACCTCGCCGCCTTTTCCCGGCCTCGCCGACGAACTGCCCGCGGGCAGCCCCATGGAGCACCCGCTGTTTCCGCTGCTGGCAGGATGATCTTTCGCGCCGGCCAGCTTGGCGGAGCATAGTGGCAAGACGACGTCACCTACCAGCGCGGGAGACGTTCGGTCGCGCCGCAGCACGTCACTCCACCGGGAAGGCGAACGCCAGCGCGATCCGGTTCCAGGCGTTGATGGAGACCACCAGCGCCGTCACGTTGACCTGCTCTTCGGGGGTGAATTCCGCGGCCAGGCGGGTGTAGTCGCCGCCGCCGATCTCCTGGCCGCTGACCAGCGTCAGCGCCTCGGTCCAGGCCAGCGCTGCCTGTTCACGGCGACTGAAGAGCTGGGTCTCTCGCCACGCCGACAGAACATCCAGACGCGACTGCTGCTCACCGTCCTCGCGTGCTTCCTGGCTGTGCATGCGCAGACAGAAGGCGCAACCGTTCAGCTGGGAGGCGCGTAGCTTGATCAGGTGCACCAGCTCAGACTCGATGCCCGCCTCGGCCACGGCACGCTCGAGTTCCACCAGGGACTTGGCCAGCATCGGCTGGTGGCGAAAGACGTCGGCCCGGGTCAGACGTTGATCTTTCATTCGGGACTCCTCACAGGACGGGAAAGGAGGTAGTCTTTGCGCGTTTAAATTCCTTACCGCTGGCCGCCTGATGGCGCCTGTCTGCCTCGAGCGATGGCCCTGCTGCACAGGGGCTTTCCTGCACAGGGGCTTTCCTGCGCAGGGGCCTTGCCCTGCCATGGCCTCCAGCGTCAACGCCGACAACGAGACCGTCCTAGATGTGGTTCCAGAGCACCCTTCGCCTCGCTGCCCGCCCCCGGGGCTTTCACCTGATCACCGATGAGGTCGTTCAGGCACTGCCGGACCTGCCGAGCATGCGCATCGGCCTGCTCCACGTCTTCATCCAGCATACCTCGGCATCGCTGACCATCAACGAAGACGCCGATCCCACGGTACGTGGCGACTTCGAGCGTCACTTCAATGTGATGGTGCCGGAGGACGCACCCTACTACCGCCACACCCAGGAAGGCAGCGACGACATGCCGGCCCACCTCAAGGCCAGCCTGCTGGGGCCCTCACTCAGCATTCCCGTCACCGAAGGGCGCCTGGCGATGGGCACCTGGCAGGGTATCTATCTGTGCGAGCACCGCGACCACGGCGGGCCTCGCCAGCTTGTGCTGACCTTGAACGGCGAGCGCACCCGCTGGCGCCCGGAACAGGCGATGCCCGACCCCTACCGCCGTCGCAACTAAGTCACCCTGCTGTCGCCATCAGCGGGTACCGCATGCGCAGCAACGGCTGCGAACCCTGCACGGCTGTCGCCGGTCATCCTCGCTGCTGCCTCTGCTCCTTCCTTGCCTTCTCGGCTTGCCTGGCCCGGTTCAGGACTTCGCCAGGCGTCGGTAATCCGGTTGTTCGTTGCAGCGCCACAGGTACCAGGACGCCACCGAGCGCCAGGGCCTGCAGGGTTCGCACAGCTCGCGGGTCTCCCTTGGCGTCGGCATGCGTTCCCAGCCGAACAGGTAGCGCGCGCCGTCGCGGATGCCCAAGTCATCCACCGGCAGGATATCGGGACGTCCAAGGGTGTTGATCAGCATCATCTCGACGGTCCAGCGGCCGATACCCTTGATGGCGGTGAAACGCTTGATCAGCTCTTCGTCCTCCATCTCGGCGGCCTGTTCGCGGTTGGGAATTCGACCGTCCAGTGCCGCCTCGGCGAGGCCCTGGAGGGTCGCCTGCTTGCGTGCCGAGAAGCCACAGGCTCGGAGCTCCTCCGAGGGGAGCTCGGACAGTTGCCGGGGACTGGGGAAATCCTGCCCCGGGAACAGCGCTGTCAGACGGCCGACAATCGCCGCCGCCGCCTTGCCATGGAGCTGCTGATAGGCCACCGCCCTGGACAACGACTCGTAGGGGCTGCGATCGAGGGCGGTGGTCAGGCCGCAGTCGCCCACCCGATCGATCAGCCCCGCCCAACCGTCGTCCAACTGGCGCAGATGGGCCTGGGCAGGACCCAGGTGTACGGCGATATCGTGTACTTGCATAGAGGTTCCTTGTCGTCAGGGCGCTCGCTTGAACCGAGCGACACACGCCTTTGGTTTCAGACCTTTGTCGTAGACAAGCCAGGCGCCTGTCAATCCTCGCCCACGCGCTTCAAAAAAAGCGACATCCGGGATGTACCCGCACCGCGACCCGCGTATACTTTGTTGCACTGCGAAACGCCGATATAGCCGACTCGCGTCTCACGCGTCGAAGGCCTTGATGCCTGGCTTCAGCGCCTCCGAGCATGACGCCGCAGATGCTGACCGCCGGGACATCCGTATCCAGCGTACAGGCGCTATTCGCAAGCCCAATTTGCAAGACCTGTTCGCAAGCCCTATCCGCTCCCCCTGGCCCAACCGGCCAGGGCGTAGCACACCACGCTCAGGACCGAACTCCCGCGATGGACACGTCACAATCGCCTCCCCCGTCACACCAGCGCCTGACCTCCTCAGGCGATGCGACGGGCCGAGCCGATGTGCCTGCTGCTGCCCCCCTTTTACGGCCTCGAGCCAGCGCTCGAGCCGACACGACTCACCCATCCTACCTAGAGGCCTCCCTCCATGTCGGTGTACGACACCCTTTGCCTGCTCGCCGCGATGGCGATGGTGATCTCCCTGATCAACGGCAAGATCGGAAAATTTCAGACCACCATCGCGATCACTGCTGGCGCTCTGATACTGTCGCTAGCCATCGTCATCGCCGGTCACGCGGGCTGGTTCGCCCTCGACGAAACCGCTAAAACCGCCATCAATCAGTTGAATTTCGAGGATTTCCTGCTGAAGGGCATCCTCGGATTTCTGCTGTTTGCCGGTGCGCTGGGGATCAAGCTCCCCCACCTACGTGACCAGAAGTGGGAAATCGCCATCCTTGCCATGGGCAGCACCCTGTTCTCGACCTTCTTCATCGGCTACAGCCTGTGGCTGCTGGTGGGCTGGCTGGGTATCGACTTCGATCTGATCTACTGCCTGCTGTTCGGCGCCCTGATCTCTCCCACCGATCCCATCGCGGTGCTCGCCATCGTCAAGAAGATGAACGCACCCCGGCGCATCTCGACCCAGATCGAGGGCGAGTCGCTGTTCAACGACGGCTTCGGTCTGGTGCTCTTCGTCACCCTGTTCGCCGTCGCCTTCGGCGGCACCACCCCCACGGTGACCAGCGTCGGCCACCTGTTTCTGCAGGAGGCGCTCGGCGGCATCGTCTACGGCTTCGTGCTCGGTCAGCTGTTTCACCAGTTGATCCGTCACACCGACGACCACTCCATGGAGCTGATGCTGACGCTTCTGGTGCCCACCACCGGCTACGTGTTCGCCGAGTTTCTCGAGGTCTCCGGCCCCCTGGCCATGGTGGTGGCCGGCATCATCATCGGCAACCGTACCCGTCGCAAGGGCTTCTCCGAGGAGTCCCGGCAGCATCTCGACCACTTCTGGGAGCTGGTCGACGAGTTCCTCAATGGCGTGCTGTTCCTGCTGATCGGCATGACCATGCTGTCGTTCAGCTTTCACCCGGAGGACTGGGTGCTGATGATCGCCGCCGTGCCGCTGGTGCTGCTGTCGCGCTATCTGAGCGTGCGCCTGGCTTATCTCGGATTCCGGCGCTTTCGTCGCTACAACCCCTACTCGGTGCGCATCTTGACCTGGGGCGGACTGCGGGGTGGTCTGGCGCTGGCCATGGCGATGTCGATCCCGTCGGGGATCACCGTGATTCCCGAAAAGAACATCGACGTGCGCGAGATCATCCTGGTAATGACCTACTCGGTGGTGGTGTTCTCGATCCTGATCCAGGGATCCAGCATCACCCCCTTGATCAAGCGCGCCAAGGTCTGGGAAACCGAGCAATTCAGGCGTAGCAAGCGCAGCTGATCCGGCGTGCGGCGCCCGCCGAGCTATCCCCTCCCTTGAAGAAAACACGGCCCCGGACAGTTCAAGTGTCCGGGGCCGCCTCGTCTCGACCACCACGGCAGCGCCAGTAACTGGACTTACCGCGCCTGCGGGAACGTCGCGACCGGCTGGTGATCACGCGGCCTTACGTCGGTTGCGCCACCAGGGCAAGATTACGCGGGGTCAGCGCGCGCGGGCAGAACTGGCTCAGACTGACCTCGAAGCCGGCCTCCTCGAGCCACAGGGCCCGGTCCAGCACCAGCCACACCTCCAGCGGCCGGCGAAACAGATGGCGCACCAGCTCGAGTCGATTGACCCGCTGCAGACACGCTTCGCCACGACGTCGATAGGCGTCCCAGTCGATCCCGTCGGGCACTGTCAGTCCCTTCTCCCGGGCGGCCCAACGGCAGAAGTCCTCGAAGCGCTCCGGCATCCTGCCGTAGGCCAGACTCGGCACCGCCAGATAGTCGTCGACCCCGCGCAGCCGGCGCTGAAGAGCATCGAAACCCAGTCGCCAGGCGTTCGCCTGTTCACGCTTGCGTCGCTCTCCCTGGCTGGCGGTCACGGTCTCCTGCACCGACAGCGCCAGCGCCTCTCGATCCAGCGACAGACCATGGCGCTCTGCCTGTTGCTGCGCCTGACGCGACAGGGGGCGATAGATATTGTCACGGGTACGCTGGTAGCAGCAGGGAGCCAGACTGATCGCCACCTTCTGTTCACGTGCCAGCTCCAGCAGGCGCACGTGAAGATCGCCACAGGCATGCAGCGCCACCACCCGATCGGCGTCACCGAGGTGTCGGCACACGCTGGGCGCCATCACGTCCTGCTCGACCAGCGTCACCTCCAGTCCCTGCCGCTCGGCCAGCGCCTGGCCGCTTTCGCACAGCGCCGGTTGCCACTCCAGCGCGCAAATGGAGCCGTCGTGGCGGCGCGCCAGCAGACGCGAAAGATGTCCCTTGCCGGCACACCACTCGACAAGCGCTTGCCCCTGGCCGATCGCCACCTGGGGCGCAAAGGCCAGCATCTGCTGCCACTTGCGACCTCCCACGTGGGCCGCCCACGCCTCGGGCGCCTGGATCGGCGGCGCTCCATCGGGAACCCTGACCAAGTGCGCCAGTTCATCCACCGGTAGCCAGGCGGCCAGCGGCGAGGCATCGAAGGGGCGTTGCTGCAAGCGCTGGCACCGAGCGTCATCCAGCGCCTGCAGGCAGGCGGCGATATCGCCGGCGGGCGCCCGCTCGGGCCAGGGAGCCCCGGCATGGGTAAAGGGCGCCGGCGACCAGAGCCAGTGCCAGTCGGCGAGCAACCGAGTCAACGCCTCGAGGCGCTCGGCGTGGGGCAAGGGAGTGTTCATGCAGTCGCGAAGATCATGGTGGCTAAAGGTGGGTGTTGGGCGATGGACAGTGGACGGCGTGCGTCATGGTACCAGCAGGGCGCAGGCGGGACATCGATCAAGCGATGGGCAGGCCACACTGGATCGTCAGCGCCGGGGCGGCTAGCCTGAACCTTTTCGGCTCTCGCTTCGGTCTGGTTTCGGCTTCGTTCCGGTCCGAAGCTGCGCTGGTTCCGCTCTTGGTTCACTCTTGATACACGCTGGATTCACGCTGGCTCCGCTCATGCCCCTTCTGCGATTTCGACCGTCACACCACTGCTCTCTCCCGCGCCGATGGGCGATGCCGAGGCTGGCTACTCTGGCGATGCTGTTGGTGCTCGGCCTCGATGCCCAGGCATCCTGCACCAGCACTGCAACAGGCGCTGGCCTGGCGCCAGGCGACTGGGTCACGCCCGGCGACGCTCGCGTCCATACGGCGCCGGCGATGGGCTGGCCGATGCTTGCCCGCCAGCAGGTGGTCCTGCTGGGTGAACAGCACGATCGTCCCGACCACCATCGTTTCCAGCTGGCGAGCCTGGCCGCCCTGCACGCCCATCATCCGAATCTGGCCATTGGCCTTGAGATGCTGCCGAGGGAAAGCCAACCGGCACTGGACGCCTGGATCGCCGGTGACATCGATGAGGCCGCCCTGCTCGAGCAGAGCCAGTGGTACCGCTACTGGGGCTTCGACCCCGAGCTGTACCTGCCGGTGCTGCGCTTTGCCCGGGACCAGGCGCTGCCGCTGAAGGCACTGAACGTCACCCCTGAGCTGCGCCAACGGCTGGTCGAGGATGGCGTCTCCACACTGCCGCCGGTACAACGCCACGGCATTCCCGAACCCGTACCGGCCATGCCGTCCTACCGTGAACGGCTCGAGGCGAGTCTCGAGGAACACGCCCTGGAACTTGCTGGCGAAGGCTTTGGCGAGGGCTTCGACGACGACATGATCGACGGCTTCGTCTACGCCCAGCAGGTGTGGGACATGGCCATGGCCCAGGGGCTCGCCGCCCTGGTCGAAGATGGCCACCTGGCGGTGGGCCTGGTGGGAATGGGTCACGCCAGCCACGGCGAGGGAATCGAGGCACAGCTTAAGAGCCTGGGTATCGCCGATGTCGCGAGCCTCTTGCCGCTGTCTGCCGACGACGCCTGCGAGGCCGAAGCGGGACTTGCCGACGCCGTCTTTGTGGTACGCGAAGACAAGCAGAGCGAGGGGCCGCGACTCGGGGTAGGTGTCGAATCAAGCGAGGACCGACCGGGACTGGTGGTGACCGAGATGGTACCGAACAGTCCCGCCGAGGCTGCGGGGCTGCGCGTCGGCGACCGCATCCTGAACTTTGCCGGGCATGGCATCGCGCATCCCTACCAGCTCAAGGCACTGGTGCCTCGCGTACTGCCAGGCACCCAGGCCAGCATCACGGTGACGCGCGATCACCAGCGCCAGACGCTAACGGTGCGTTTCCCGATCGTGGAACCCGCTCTGGACGTCGAGCGAGGTGAAGGGACTCGACAGCACCAGCGACCCGCACTGCAACAAGAGCAGCAACAAGAGCAGGAGCCCCAAGAATAGCGCACCGGCGTTCAACGCCGCCGGTCGGTATCCAGCTCGACCAGACGGCGAGCCAATTCCTTTAGCTGATGCGGGGCGAAGACCTCGATGCCGGCATCGCGCAACAGCGCGGCGGTCACGCCTTCACCGGCGATCCTGCTGCCACTGAAGCGGCCATCGTACACCTGGGTGCTGCCACAGGACGGACTGGCGTCGGTCAACAGCGCCAACCGGCAGTGGTAGCGCCTGGCGGTCGCGAGCGCTCGCCTGGCGCCCGCCACAAAGGCCTCGGTGGGATCACCGCCGTCGATGTCGACGATCCTGAGTTCGCCTGCCAGCACCTGAGCGCCGCTGCCTCCTGCGATCTCCGCCGCGGGCCGCGGTGTGGGCAGGCCTCCCGCCACCTCGGGGCACACCGGCACCAGCCGTCCCTGGTCACGCCATTGGGCCAAACGCTCGTCGCCGAGCCACTTGTGCCCGGCGTCATATCGCACCGGATCCCCGAGCAGGCAGGCGCTGACCAGAAGTGGGGTCAGTTCTGCGGCGGCGGATGATGATTTCGGGTCCATCGTATCTACTCGTTCTACACAAGAGAGGGCGCAAGGGCGGCGACGACAGTCCCATGGTGCACCGGACCTGGACACAGACCAAGCCCGGTGCCGCCTCGGCGGCACCCGTGGTAAGCTCGCGTCTCGCAACATCAGCCAACCTTCAGTGAAGTTCAGGAGTCATCCCATGGTCCAGGCCACCGCCCGCCACATCCTCGTCGACAGCGAAGAAAAGTGCCAAACCCTCAAGACCGAGATCGAGAACGGTCGTGATTTTGCCGAGGTTGCCCGCGAGCACTCCTCCTGCCCGTCTGGCCGCCAGGGCGGCGACCTGGGCAGCTTCGGCCCCGGCCAGATGGTGCGTGAGTTTGACGAGGTCGTCTTCTCCGCCGACCTCAACAAGGTGCAGGGCCCGGTGAAGACCCAGTTTGGTTATCATCTGCTGGAAGTCACCAGCCGCGGCTAGGCTTGCCAGAAAGGCGCCTACGCCTGGCGACCTTTCGACCGAGCCTCAGACCCGCCTGGGTAGCAACGACAACGCCGCGAGAGATCGCGGCGTTGTCGTGTCGGCGTGTCGAATCATCCGCAGGGCACGATCCGAGCGGGGCTATCAGAGCGGGGCTATCAGAGCGATACCGTCAGAGCGATACCGTCAGAGCGACGCTATCAGAGCGACACTGACAGGGTCATTCCACCCGGGTCAGGGGGTCGCCACGGGTATGGATCATCACCACGATCAGTTCCGCCGGTGTGTCGTCGCTGGCATTGACCAGCTGTACGTGGCGCACGCCCTCGGGTTCTCGCCATTCGTCTCCGGGGCCAAAGCGTTCTTCTTCCCCGCCTTCGAGCTGCGAGATCACCTCGCCGGTGGCCACCTTGACGTAGGCCGGCCCTGCGTGACGGTGAGGCGGCAGGCTGGCCCCCGGGTCCAGGGTGACCAGCACCATGGTCGAGATCAGATTCGAGTCATCGGACACCCACTTCTGCTGCATGATGTTCTGGGACACGCTCGGCGTCACCTGCTCGCCCGCCTGCGCCGACGCCCGGGGCGAGACCGCGACCATCAGCGCCAGGCCGAGCCCCAGCAGCACCAGCGAACGCCAGGGGGACTGCGCCAGCGCCACTGCCCTGCTCGCCATTGGCTGACTTGCCAATGCACTGCTGGCCAATGCACTGCTTGCCATAGTACCGCTTGCCATAGCACCGCTTGCCATAGCACCGCTTGCGATTGCTCTGCTTGCCATTGCTTCAGCCACATTTTTTTTATACGTCAGGGGGGACACTCGAGCCATGGATCGATCCTCTTGCCGAAGACGCCGTCGAATTGGGAATCCTTGAGTAGCGCTACGGCGGCCTTCCTTACACGAGTCTGTCCAACGCACATCGTCGAACACCGTGTTCCACGCGTGGCTGCCGGTTCTTGCACAGTCTCTTGGGAGAATTCACCCGCCTGGTCCGCTGGGCTGGGTTAGCCTAGGCAAAAAAACAAGAACCCATGGACCGCGACGCTATCTGTTACCCGATGATGAGGACACCCCTATGCCGATCACCGACACTCCCGACCGTTACGGCAGCATCAGCCGTTTCTTCCATTGGGCCATCGCCGCGCTGGTGGTGTGGCAGCTCGTTACCGCCAGCGCCAGGTTCCTGTTCGAGGACTCCTGGCTGGATGAACTGCTGTGGGGCAGCCACAAGCCCGTGGGATTGACGATTCTGATACTGATGCTGCTGCGCGTGAGCTGGGCGCTGATCAACCAGCGGCGTCGCCCGGCACGGGTCAACCTGGCGTCGCACCTTGGCCATGTCGCGCTCTATGGACTGCTGATTCTCATCCCCTCCATCGCGCTGCTTCGCCAGTACGGCTCCGGCCGCGCCTTCTCGCCTTTCGGCATCGAACTGATGGCCGGCTTCGAAGGAGACGAGATCGCCTGGATGGAGGCCCCCGCCAACCTGCTCCATGGCTGGCTGGGCTGGGCCCTGTTCGCCCTCGCCCTCGGCCATGTGGTAATGGCGGTGCTCCATCGCGTCAGCCGCCACAGTCCCGACGTGCTGCCGCGGATGACCAACGTCACCCCACGCGACTGAGACGCGCCGGGACGGCGCCCGACTGTGTGCAGATCAGAGCGGTCGCGCTAGGATGGGCGGGGTCAATCGATAAGGACGTCTCCATGCCTCGCCCGCATCCCTCAGCATCTCTATCCGCCCGGGTCACACCCGGGCGGCCTGTACCTGCCGCCGAAGGGGCCCAGACATGAGCGCCCCGATCATCGACGTCAAGGGACTGACCAAGGTCTACAACGGCGGTTTCGAGGCGCTCAAGGGCATCGATCTTGAGATTCGTCGCGGCGAGATCTTCGCCCTGCTCGGACCCAACGGCGCCGGCAAGACCACCCTCATCAGCGTCATCTGCGGCCTGGTCAATCCGTCCTCCGGGCGTGTGCTGGTCGATGGCCATGACATCCTCGACGACTTCCGCGCCGCCCGCTCGCGCATCGGGCTGGTGCCCCAGGAGTTGACCAGCGAGGCCTTCTCCACCGTCTGGGATACCGTCTCCTTCAGCCGCGGCCTGTTCGGCAAGCCCAAGGACCCGGCGCATATCGAGAAGGTACTGCGCCAGCTGAGCCTGTGGGAGAAACGCAAGAATCGCCTGATCACCCTGTCCGGCGGCATGAAACGACGAGTACTGATCGCCAAGGCGCTGGCCCACGAGCCCCAGGTGCTGTTTCTCGACGAACCCACCGCCGGGGTCGACGTCGAACTGAGGCGCGACATGTGGGAGGTGGTACGTGGACTCAGGCAGAGCGGCGTCACCATCATCCTCACCACCCACTACATCGAAGAAGCCGAGGAAATGGCCGAGCGCATCGGCGTGATTCGCGCAGGCGAACTGGTGCTGGTCGAAGACAAGCAGACACTGATGGCGAGCCTGGGGCGCAAGGAGCTGACCCTGCACCTGCGCGAACCGCTCTCCCAGTTGCCCGAGGCGCTCGCCCACCGCAGCCTGACCCTGGCCGATGACGGCCACGCTCTGGTCTATCGCTACGACGGTGCCGACGACGGCGAAGGCGCCATCGCCGACCTGCTGGGCGAGGTCGACGCCGCCGGCATCACCTTCAAGGACCTGCACACCCGTCAGAGCTCGCTGGAAGAGATCTTCGTCAATCTGGTCAAGGAACGGACATGAACCTCACCTCCGTCAAGACGCTGTATCGGGCCGAAATGGCCCGCAGCCTGCGCACCATCCTGCAGAGCGTGGTCTCTCCGGTGCTGTCGACCTCGCTGTACTTCGTGGTGTTCGGCTCGGCCATCGGGTCACGCATCAGTGAGGTCGAGGGCATTCCCTACGGGGCCTTTATCGTGCCTGGGTTGATCATGCTGATGCTGCTGACCCAGAGCGTCTCCAACGCCTCTTTCGGGATCTTCTTTCCACGCTTCTCCGGCTCCGTCTACGAAATCCTGTCGGCGCCGATCTCGCCGCTGGAGATCGTGCTGGGCTTTGTTGGCGCCGCCGCCACCAAGTCGATCGTCCTGGGGCTTATCGTGCTGGGCACCGCCAGCCTGTTTGTGCCCTTTACCATCGAGCATCCACTGATGATGCTGCTGTTTCTGGTGCTCACCGCCCTGACCTTCAGCCTGCTCGGCTTCATCATCGGTATCTGGGCCGACGGCTTCGAGAAGCTCCAGCTGGTGCCCCTGCTGGTGATCACCCCGCTGACCTTCCTCGGCGGCACCTTCTACTCCATCGACATGCTGCCACCGCTATGGCAGACGGTGACCCTGTTCAATCCGGTGGTCTATCTGGTGTCGGGCTTTCGCTACAGCTTCTACGGGCTCGGTGACGTCAGCGTGTGGATCAGCCTGGGCATGATCCTGTTGTTCATGGCCGTGGCCCTGGTGGTGATCCACGCCATCTTCAGAAGCGGCTATCGACTCAAGCCCTGAATCCAGGGACCCTTTCGACCCAACGGAGCAAGGGAAGCGCTGAAGGAATGTCGCGAGCGAAGAGAGGTCAGCTGCCGCCGGAGCGGAAAGTTTCGATTTTACATATAGTTAAATGAGAAGCTTGAGCACCGCCGACGGCCGAGATGTCGAGCGCAGCAATTTATGCAGTGGTTCCCAATTGCGTTATCATCTGCCGCCGCCCCCCCTGCCCACGAGGTCCCCATGCCGATATCCGCCTGTGTCATCCAGCGCCTCGACAAGAGCGCCAGCGACAGTCCGGCAACCCTTGTGCCCGCAAGCGAACTGCATCCCGACAGTGACGCTCTGGACAGCCTGGTCACCCGCCTGACCGATGCCTACCACGGCAAGGCCAAGCGCTGGGGACGGCTCAATGAGCATACTGTCGCGGTGAGCGAGGTAGAGCAGGACGCTGTGGGCGCCAGCGATGCCTCTGTTGACGAGCCCCCGGCTGACGATACCCCGCCCTGGGACGACGCCGCGGCTGAACCCACCGGCCCGGTCGCCACGTCCAGCCGCTTCCCGGCCGAGTTCAAAGCCTACCTTCAGGACGAACGCGACCTGCAAACGCTCGCGGCGTCTCTGGGAGAGGCGATCAAGAAACTGGTCGACGACCACCTGCCCACCGGTGGGCACCTGATCCTCGCCGACCAGCGCCAGGGCGAAACCCGCCACCTGTTTCTGGCGCTGGTGCACCATCGTGACGGCTTCGTCATCGGTGACGACGGCCGCGTCGCCATTACCGGGCAGGTCAACCACAGCCAGATGTCGCTGGCCTTTCGCCTCAACCTGACCCAATGGCAGGAAGGCGGCCCGTCGAGCCAGTACCTGTCACTGCTGGCCGACCGTGGTGCGCGCAAGTTGGCGGACGACCTGCAGGCGCTGCTCGGCGCCAGCGAAGGGGTCGACCCCAAGAGCGAGACCCGCACCCTGCTCAAGGCGTTCAGCGATTACGTGGAGCGCGAGGACATGGCCGAGGAGACCTCCCGCGAGAAGACCGACGCGCTGATCGACTACGCCCAGGATCAGGCCAGCCGTGGTGAGGCCATGACCCTGGACGAGCTGTCCGCGCTGGTGGACGACGACAAGCCGCGGGCCTTCTACGAGCACATCCGCAACGCCGACTACGGGCTGTCGCCGGAGATTCCGCCGGACAAGCGCACCCTGAACCAGTTCCGCCGCTTCACCGGCCGCGCCGAGGGCGTCTCGATCAGCTTCGACTCCCATCTGCTCGGCAACAGCATCGAGTACGACGAAGAGCGCGACCGGCTGATCATCAAGAAGCTGCCCAACAAGCTCAAGGAACAGCTCCAGGGCGGCTAGTTCAGGCCTGCCGGGATTCCGACGCCATGCTCTCGACCTCGACCACACGATCCAGGCGCAGGTCATCCTCCGGGCGCTCGCCGGGATAGCCGCCGGGCACGGCCACCACGCGGGTGTCCCCCACCGTCAGCATCACCGGGTCGTGGACGTGGCCGTGGACCCACAGCGCCACGCCCTCCATCAGCGACTCGAGGCGTGAGGCGAAGGCCGGCGACAGCGGGTCGCCCTGATAGTGGGCAGGGATGCACTCGGCCAGGGGGGCGTGGTGGCTGACCACCACTGTGGCACCGCCAAACGGCCTGGCAAGCTCGGCCTCCAGCCAGGCCCGGTTCTCGCGGTGCAGCTCGACGCTGCGTTCCGGCGAGAAGACCTCACCTTCGGGTTCTTCGATGACCGCGAAGTCGGGCATCTGTCGCAGTGCCGCGGACAGCGTCTCGGTGGGAATGTCCTGCGGGTCGGGACGCTCATCGTAGAGCGCGAAGTCGGTCCACAGTGTCGTGCCCAGAAAGCGCACGCCGCCAAGTTCCAGCCGTGCGTTGTCGAGCAGGTGAATGCCAAGCTCCCCGGCCCGTGTGGCCATCTCCCGGCGCAGGGCGCCCATGCGGTGCTTGTAGAATTCGTGATTGCCCGGCACATAGATCACCGGCTGATCCGCAAAGCGCCTGGCCGCCCACTCGAGCCCCTTGAGCCCGAGGTGGATATCCCCGGCCAGGATGACCGCGTCGGCTTCGATCTCCGGTAGCTCGCGATCTCCGTCGAAGTGTTCCAGGTGCAGGTCGGACAGTATTCTCAGGCGCATGGTGTCGCCTCCCGGTTCCCGGCTAGAGGTTACGCTCGGTCAGGGCAAGCCTCGCGCCCAATCCCACGAACAAGGCACCCAGCCCTCGTTCACACCATAGCCCAAGCCTGCGACTGCCGCGCAGGGCCTTGGCCAGCCGGGCCCCGGCGATCACCAGCGGAGGCTCGACCACGGCCGCCACCAGGATGATGGCCAGCCCGTGCAGCGCCAGCTGCAGGCTGACCGGCCCTGCCCCGTCCACCACGAACTGGGGCAGGAAGGCCAGAAAGAAGATGGCGACCTTGGGATTGAGCAGCGAGATCATGATTCCCTGGCGGTAGATGCGGGTGCCGCTGGCAGGCACCACAGGCGCCGCGGCGTCGTCCTCTATCCCCCGCGCCAGCAGCGACTTGAGCCCCAGCCACACCAGATAGGCGGCGCCCAGCCACTTCACCAGACTGAAGGCCAGCGCAGAGGTGGCGAGGATCGCCGACAGACCCAGCGCCGCCATGATGACGTGCAGCCCCGCCCCGCTCCATACCCCGAACATGGCGGCAAAGCCACCACGGCGGCCATGGCGTGCAGTCTGCCCCAGCACAAAGGCCATGTCCGGCCCCGGGGAAAGGTTGAGCAGCAGCGCCGCCGACAGAAACGTGACCCAGTGGGCCAGGGAGTACTCGAGCATCGCGGTCTTGGCCTGGATAGAGATAGAGGTGGAGTATCGAATAAAGGAACACGCCAGACGCCCCGATGGGGCATGGGGTGAATCCCCAGACTAGGTCGCGCGTCCGGGCGCGTCCACACTATCAGTTGAGGGAGCACGACCGACTGACGCATGCTAGACGCTTCCCCCCACTCACGCCCCCCCTGGCACTGGCCAACCGGGGTGTCACGACCACCCGCCCCTGCACAGGAGTTCGTCATGCCGCTTCCCCGCTCGACCACATCATCTACGCTGCCTCACCTCGGCTTTATCGGTATCGGCCTGATGGGCGATCCACTCAGCCGCCGGCTGGCCGAGGCCGGGCATCCGTTGACGCTGTATAACCGCACCCGGGCCAAGGCCGAGGCGGTGGCCGCCGACACCGGTGCCCGGGTGGCCGACAGCGTCGCCGAGCTGACCGCGGAGGTGGACGTGATCCTGAGCTGCGTGGCCAATACCGAGGTGCTGCGCGAAGTGATGCTCGGCAGCGACGGCGTCATCGCCCGGGCGCGACCGGGACAGCGCATCATCGACATGACCAGCGCCGACCCCGCCGCCACCCGGGAGCTGGCCCAGGCCGCCAGCGAGGCGGGCGTGAGCTGGGTGGATGCGCCGGTCTCCGGCGGCGTGGCCGGTGCCGAGGCGGGCAGCCTGGCCATCATGTGTGGCGGCGACGCGGCGGACGTGGAGGCGGCCCGAGAGGTCCTCGCCCCTCTGGCCTCACGCATCACCCACATGGGCCCGGTGGGCTCGGGCCAGGTCACCAAGCTGTGCAATCAGCTACTGGTCGGCTGCACCACCGCAGCCATCGCCGAGATGGTGGCGCTGGCCGAGGCCAGCGGGGTCGACGCCAGTCGGTTGCCCGACGCCCTGGCCGGTGGCTTCGCCGACTCGACGCCCTTTCGCATGCTGACCCCGCGCATGGCCAGTCGCGACTTCGAGGCGCCGAGCTGGCACCTGCGCACCCTGCTCAAGGACGTCGACATGGCCACCGCCCAGGGCCATCGCCAGTCCAGCGCCACGCCCATGGCGACCCTGGCTGCCCAGCTGATGCGCAGCCGGCTCGCCCGCGGCGAGGGTGAAAAGGATCCGGCGGCGCTGATTCGCCTGTATCGAGACGACGACGCCCAGGGCTGACGCCGAGGATTGTTCCGCCCACGGGGCTACCGTACACTCGTTTGAAATCACTTCGTTGCCACTTCGTTATTCAGGATCCTCGCCCATGGCGTTTGACTCGACTTCCACCTACGTCGCCACGGATGCCCTCAAGCAGGCCGTCAATGCCGCGGTAACGCTGAAGCGCCCGCTGTTGATCAAGGGTGAGCCGGGCACCGGCAAGACCTTGCTGGCCGAGGAGCTCGCCGCCTCGCTCGGCACCCGGCTGGTCACCTGGCACATCAAGTCCACCACCAAGGCCGCCCAGGGGCTCTACGAGTACGACGCGGTCAGCCGCCTGCGCGACTCCCAGCTTGGCGTGGAAGGCGTCGACAACGTCGCCAACTACCTGCGTCCGGGCAAGCTGTGGGAAGCCTTCACCGCCGACGAACGGGTGGTGCTGTTGATCGACGAGATCGACAAGGCCGACATCGAGTTCCCCAACGATCTGCTGCAGGAACTCGACCGCATGGAGTTCTTCGTCTACGAGACCGGAGAGACCATTCGCGCCCGTCACCGGCCCATCGTGGTGATCACCTCCAACAACGAGAAGGAGCTGCCCGACGCCTTCCTGCGCCGCTGCTTCTTCCACTACATCGAGTTTCCCGACCGCGCCACCATGGAGCGCATCGTCGCGGTGCACTTCCCGGATATCGCGCCGCGGCTGGTCAGCCAGGCGCTGGAGGTATTCTTCGAGCTGCGCGAGGCGCCGGGGCTCAAGAAGCGCCCGTCGACCTCGGAACTGGTCGACTGGCTGAAGCTTTTGATGGCCGACGAGGTCGCCCGCGAGGCCCTGAGCCAGCGTGATCCGGCCAAGA
The DNA here is from genome assembly GCF_040147045.1 of Halomonas sp. EF61. Classification (NCBI taxonomy): domain Bacteria; kingdom Pseudomonadati; phylum Pseudomonadota; class Gammaproteobacteria; order Oceanospirillales; family Halomonadaceae; genus Halomonas; species Halomonas sp. EF61. The sequence continues at coordinate 1,120,774 of NZ_JAMSHM010000003.1, forward strand.
GCCTGCCGCCGCTGGCCGGCGCCCTGGTCAAGAACGAGCAGGACACCGCTCTGCTGGAGCGCCTCGCCTTCATGGTGCGGCGTCAGGGTCGCTGATGTTTCTCGATCTATTCGACACCCTGCGCCGCCACCAGGTGCCGGTCTCGCTGCGCGAGCTGCTGGATCTGCACGCCGCCGTCGAGGCCGGCGTAGTATTCGCCGACATCGACGACTTCTACCGGCTGGCGCGTACCGTGATGGTCAAGGACGAGCGCCATTTCGACCGTTTCGATCGCGCCTTTGCCGCCTGGATGGGGTCGGTGGAAGGCCTCGATGCGGCCATCGATGCGTTGATCCCGGACGACTGGCTACGCCGTGAATTCGAGCGTCAACTCAGCGACGAGGAGAAGGCGCAGATCCAGTCGCTGGGTGGGCTCGAAAAGCTGATCGAGACCTTCAAGCAACGCCTGGCCGAGCAGAAGGAGCGCCACGCCGGCGGCAGCAAGTGGATCGGCACCGGCGGCACCAGCCCCTTCGGCGCCTACGGCTACAATCCCGAGGGCGTACGCATCGGCCAGGATGGCTCGCGCCATCGGCGTGCGGTCAAGGTCTGGGACGAGCGGCGCTTTCGCGACTACGACGACGACCAGGCGCTGGGGCCGCGCAACATCAAGATGGCGCTGCGTCGCCTGCGTCGCTTCGCCCGCCAGGGGGCGCTCGAGGAATTCGACATCGACGCCACCATCCGCGATACCGCACGGGACGCCGGTCTGCTCAACCTGCGCATGCGCCCGCCGCGTCACAACGCGGTCAAGGTGCTGCTGTTTCTCGACGTAGGCGGGTCCATGGACGACCACATCCGCGTCTGCGAGGAGCTGTTCTCGGCGGCGCGCTCCGAGTTCAAGCACCTGGAGCACTTCTACTTCCACAACTGCCTCTACGAGGGCGTGTGGCGCAACAACGCCCGACGCCACAAGGAGCGTTTCTCGACCTGGGAGTTGATGCGCACCTACGGTGCCGACTATCAGGTGGTGGTGGTCGGCGATGCGTCGATGTCGCCCTACGAGATCACCCACCCCGGCGGCAGCGTGGAGCACTTCAACGAGGAACCGGGCGGGGTCTGGCTCAGGCGCCTGGCCGAGCGCTACCCGCGGCTGGTCTGGCTCAACCCCAACCCGCCGCGCTATTGGGAGTACACTCCTTCGACCCGGCTGATTCGCGAGCTGATCCACGAGCGCATGTATCCCATGACGCTGGAGGGACTGGATGAAGCGATGCGCGAACTGGCGCGCTGACCATGGTGCTACTGGGGGACCGGACAGTTGGCACCACCTCGCCGTCGCCCGCAATAATCACATCAGGCAATTTCGTGAGAAAATAGCCGAAAAAAGCTATAAATAGGCGTAATAGGTCTCTAGCGCTATCCGCGCTCACCACGGAGCCATCCGCGTCATGTCCGATCCCATCATCGCTGTACTCACCGGCGACCTGATTGCCTCTCGTCAACGTGATCGCGAGGCCCTCTACCGCTGCCTCGATGACACCCTCGAGGCCCTGGCCAGACGCCACGACGGCGACTTCCACCGCTTTCGTGGCGATGGCTTCCAACTGGCCATCCGCCAGGGCGACCGGGGCCTTGAGGCGGCGGTGGCATTGCGCGCCAGCCTGATCGGCCAGAGTCCAGCCCACGAACGCTGGGACGCCCGCATCGCCGTCGCCCGGGGCCCGGCGGGCTGGGTCCCGGGCGCCCCCCTGGCCGACGCCGATGATCCCCCCTTCATGGCCTCAGGGCAGGCCCTGGACGGTCTGTCCGCCAATGGCGCTCACCTTGGCTTCGACCCGTCCGAGACCACCGCCGAGTCGCTGCTGATACGCTACCTCGACGAGATGATCGACGCCTGGTCCAGCCCCTCCGCTCAGGTGGTGGCCCTCAGCCTGGCCGAGCCCGAGCTGACCCAGGCCGAGATGGCCGGCCGACTGGGCATCCGCCAGCCCAGTGTCCACAAGCGCCTGAAGACCGCCCGTTGGGCACTGCTGAGCGATACCCTGGCCTGTCTGGCGTCGGCGGCGCAGGAGCGCACATGAACACTCTGGTCCTGGATCTCGCACCAGCGTCATCGTCGTCGCTGTCGCTTCTACTGGCCCTGCTGCTGGCGCACCTGCTTGGCGACTTCGTGCTGCAACCGGACCGCTGGGTAGCGGATAGACAGGCCCGCGGCATACGCAGTCCCAGTCTGGTACTGCATGCTCTGGTGCATGCCGTCCTTGCCTGGCTTGCGCTGTGCGCCTTGCGGTCTGTCGCCGGTATCGACGACGACATCGACGCCACCTTGGCGGCCATGATGCTTGGGCTCGCCCACTGGACGATCGACGCCGCCAAGACCAAGGCGACGCAACGCTGGCCCACCCGGCAACTTGGCCTGTTCATGCTCGACCAGGGCCTGCACGGCGCGACCATCGTGGTGGTGTGGCTGTGGCTCGTCGGTAGCCTGTCGCCACTGACAGCGATGCTTGCACACCTGAGTACACCGTCCTCGCTGCTCCTGCTGCTCGCCTATCTGCTGGTCACCCGGCCCATGGCGGTCGCCATCGCCCTGGCCATGGCCCCCCTGGCTCGACAACTCAAGGCGCCCGGTACGCTGGATCGGGCCGGCGCCCGCATCGGCATCCTCGAGCGCCTGCTGGTACTGACCCTGACCCTGCTCGACCAACTCACCGCCGTCGGCTTTCTGCTGGCGGCCAAGTCCGTGTTGCGTTTTGGTGACCTGAAGGAGAGCCGAGACCGCAAGTTGACCGAGTATGTGCTGCTGGGAACCCTGGCCAGCGTCACCAGCACCCTGGTGCTTGGCCTGCTGGTGCGACTGTGGCTCGGAGGCCAAAGCGGATGACAGAACGGATGCCAAAGTGCATGACCAGGTGGCTGACCGGGTGGCTGACCAAGTGGACAACGAAGGCGACAAGGAAAAACGCCACGGCCTTCGTGACTGCGCCGGGGCATCTCCGCGATCGACGCAGGCCTGGGCTGATCGCCGGTACCCTGCTGGTGTCGCTGCTGGGGCTTGCCGGCTGCGACCTTGCCGGCGGCCTGGCCACCGAAGCGCTGATCCAGCGGGGCCCCGCCCTGGAGCCGCGCGACGGCTATGTGGTGGACCATCGCCATCCGGCTCGGGGCCACAATAGCCGCGTGCACTTTCTGATCCTGCACTACACCGACGAGAACCAGGCCGACTCCCTGCGCGCCCTGACCGGGCCCCGGGTATCGAGCCACTACCTGGTGCCGCTGCCCACACGCCGCCTGCAGAATACCCCGGTGGTGTTCCAGCTGGTGCCCGAGAGCCGCCGTGCCTGGCACGCCGGCGCCAGCCGCTGGGGCAATCGCGTGGGGCTCAACGACACCTCCATCGGCATCGAGATCGTCAACCAGGGGCCCGATCGCCCCTGGGTCGGCAGCGAGCTAGACGCCCCCGAGGGCCCGGTGCGCTGGGCGAGCTACCCGGATGACCAGTTGAAGGCACTGATACCCCTGGCCCGGGATATCATCGAGCGTCACCGGATCGCCCCGGAGCACGTGCTGGCACACTCCGACGTGGCACCGCTGCGCAAGCTCGACCCGGGGCCGGCCTTTCCCTGGCGCAAGCTTCACGAGGCCGGCATCGGCGCCTGGCCCGAGGCCCCGCGCGTCGCCCACTACCGCAGCCGCTTCGAGCGGGAACCACCGGCGTTGATCGAATGGCAGCGGGCGCTGGCCGCCTGGGGCTACGGGATCGAAGCCAGTGGCGTGTGGGATGACGCCAGTCGCGCCACCCTGCGGGCCTTTCAACTGCACTTTCGACCGGCGAACTTCGATGGCCAGCCAGACGCCGACAGCGCGGCAAGGCTATGGGCCCTGCTCGAGCGCTATCGACCCGAGGCGCTGGAGCAATTGGAACAAGGAGCGCAACGGAAAGCACTCTGACGACGTGACGAGACGAGCTTCAACCGGAACCGTCGCTGGCGGCACCGGGTAGATAGTGGATCACATCGTGAAAGCGCAGCGTCCCCGGCCCCTCATTGCGCATCAGGTGGGGGCGATCGGCGAAGAAGCGCAGCCCCTCCCCCGCCTTCAACAGATGCCAGTCATCGTCGATGGCCAGCACCAGCTCGCCCTCCACCACCACCAGATGCTCCACCACCCCCGGCGCATGGGGACTCGAAGCGCTCTCGGCGCCTTCAGCCAGCTCGATCTCGAACATCTCGAAACCCAGCATGGGATCATAGGGAAACAGCAGCTTGGCTCGCATGCCGGCGCTGTCCCTGCCCCATACCGAATCGTCGATGCTCACGCGCCGTTCTTCCAGGGGGCCGTCCATGGCCCGTGTCGGGCTCCCGAACAGCGACGAGAAGCTGACCCGAAAGCCGCTGGCGATGCGCCATAGCGTGGCGACGGTGGGACTCGACTCGCCACGCTCGATCTGGCCGAGCATGGCCTTGCTGACGCCGGTTTCGCGAGCGGCACGCTCGAGACTCCAGCCCTGAGCCTGGCGCAGTCCCTTCAGGGTGGTGGCGATATGGTCGGCAATATCCTGCATGGCGGCCTCCAGAAAGGTCGGCCCAGTATACGCAAGGTTTACGCACCTGGCCCGCCGTCGCTTGCGGTCAGCACACCACACCTTACGCGCCACGACTCCTGCCTCTTGTTCCTCTTCTCTTGTTCCTCTTCTCTTGTTCCTCGTCTCTTCTCTCTTCTCTCTTCTCTCTTCTCTCACTTCAGCATGCTTGTGCGTTATAACGTCCACTGCTAGCCTTGGACGTTATAACGCACAAGCACCAATGTACCCGCTCCGCGGTTTCCCTGGCTTTTTCTGGACCGTCTCATGAAAGCTTCGCCAAGTTCACTGGCCGCCAAGGCTGCCCAGACGCATCGCCCGAAGATGCTCGACGACCTTCACCCCTCCACGCTGGCCGCCGGGTTCGCCGCGGTCTTGATCGGCTACGCCAGTTCCGCCGCGATCATCTTCCAGGCGGCCCAGGCCGCCGCTATCGATCAGGCCCAGATCGGCTCATGGATGTGGGCCCTGGGCATCGGCATGGGGGTGACATCGCTGGGGCTGTCCTGGTGCTATCGCATGCCGCTGCTGACCGCCTGGTCGACGCCCGGGGCGGCGTTGCTGGTGACCCAGTTGCCCGGCGTGCCCTTCGACCAGGCCGTCGGTGCCTTCCTGCTGTCATCGCTGCTGATGCTCGCCGTCGCCGCCAGCGGCCTGGTCGAGCGCATCATGGCGGTGGTGCCGGCGTCGATCGCCTCGGCCATGCTGGCCGGCATCCTGTTGCCCTTCGTGCTGGAAGTCTTCACCACCGTGCAGACGGACCACTGGCTGCCGCTGGCTCTGCTGGGCGTATGGACGCTGTGCCGCCGCCTGGCGCCGCGCCTGGCCATCGTCACGGTCCTGGCCGCGGGGGTAGCGTTGTGCCTGGGCCGCGGCGACTTGAGTCTGGCTGGTGTTGCCGTGAGTCTGACCCGTCCCGCCTGGGTGACCCCGACCTTCGACCCCGTGGTGTGCCTGGGTATCGGCATACCGCTGTTCGCGGTCACCCTGACCACCCAGAACCTGCCGGGGTTCGCCATGGTCAGAAGCGCGGGCTTTACGCCGCCGGTGGCGGCAAGCCTGGGGGCCACCGGCCTGGCATCGCTGCTGATGGCACCCTTCGGTGGCCACGGCGTCAACATGGCAGCGATCAGCGCGGCCCCCTGCCTTGGCGAAGAGTCCCACCGCGAGCCTGGGCGACGCTACACCGCCGGCATTGCGGCGGGAATGGGCTATCTGCTGCTGGGTGCCCTGGGGGCGACGGTGGCGTCGCTGTTCGACGCCCTGCCCAGCGCCATGATCGCGGTGGTGGCGGGACTTGCGCTGATGGCCACTCTGGGCGGTGCGCTACGTACCGCCTTCAGCGACGGCGACAACCTGGACGCGGTGCTGGTCACCTTCGCCATCACCGCATCGCCATTGACCCTGGCGGGCATCGGCTCGGCCTTCTGGGGCCTGGTGGCGGGGCTGATCGTGCTGAGACTGCAGCGCAGGCGCTGAGACGGGGGCGGTAGAGATTGCGGGAAGGATGCTGCGGGGGCGGCCGCTCAGGCGGCGATGGAAGAATCACAAGACAAGGGAAGAACCACAGGAGCAGCCGCCGGGTGCTGCGCACGCACCCGGCGTGATCGATCTCAGCCGTCCAGCGACACGCTGTCGGGCGAGGTACTGGCTGGCGAGGCATTGGCTGGCAAACCACGGCCAGCGTGGGTCGCCTCGTCACTGGCCATGCGCACCATGGCCAGGGCCTCATCCAGGCTCTCGACCTGCTCGACACGCACCAGCTCGTCGCTCAGCTTGACCTCGGTACCGACACGTTCGCTGACCAGCCGCTCGAGGCTCGCCAGATCGCGCCCCTCACCCATGGGCAGAGAATCGACACTGGCTGAGCCCGTGCCCGGCAGGTAGATGGTGCCGTTGGAGAAGTCCACCGCGTAGGCGATCACCCCGGGTACGATAAAGAACAGCAGGCCGACGCCGTTGGCCACCGCCACCACCGGGTCGATGCGACCACTGATCTGTCCCTTGCGTTCGGGATGAAAGACGGTACCGCAGCCGACGAGCGAGGTCAGGGTGGTGGCAAGCACCAGGCCGGTAAGCAGACGGGGCGGACGCAGCATGAACAACTTCCTCTTGCAGTAATCTGGCGTAAATGACGAAAAGCGGAGCCGGCAACGACTCGACCGCTGCCCAGCATGATAAAACTCATGCGCATCCTATCACGTTCGCCACCCTTCGCTCCTTGTCGCCACCAACGGTGGCGGTTGCTTTTGCCGGCATGACCCCTTCCCCGTACAATGCACGTCACTTTCATGGCCGGATGCGAGTCGCCGAGGATGCCCCTCGACGGCCATCGACGGGACAGCCTGCTGTCCTGCTCGCCTCCAGCGCTTACCAGACTCGATGTGAAGGAACCTGCGGACCCATGCGCGCCACCGAACTTCTGATCAGTACCCTGAAGGAAACTCCTGCCGACGCCGAGGTCATCAGCCACCAGCTGATGCTGCGCGCGGGCATGATTCGCCGCCTGACCTCCGGCCTGTACACCTGGCTGCCGCTGGGCCTTCGCACCCTGCGCAAGGTGGAGCGTATCGTGCGCGAGGAGATGGACCGTGCCGGCGCCCAGGAGCTGCTGATGCCGGCGGTGCAGCCGGCCGAGCTGTGGCAGGAGTCGGGCCGCTGGGAGCAGTACGGTCCGGAACTGCTGCGCCTGAAGGATCGACACCAGCGTGACTACTGCGTCGGCCCGACCCACGAAGAGGTGATCACCGACCTGGTACGCAAGGAGATCGCCAGCTACAAGCAGCTGCCGGCCAACTTCTACCAGATCCAGACCAAGTTCCGTGACGAGATCCGTCCGCGCTTCGGGGTCATGCGCTCGCGTGAGTTCATCATGAAGGACGCCTACTCCTTTCACCTGGACGAGGCCTCGCTCAAGGACACCTACCAGAAGATGTACGACGCCTACGTGCGCATCTTCACTCGCCTGGGTCTCGACTTCCGTCCGGTGATCGCCGACAACGGCTCCATCGGTGGTACCGGCTCCCACGAATTCCACGTACTGGCCGACTCCGGCGAGGACGATATCGTCTTCTCCACCGAGTCCGACTACGCCGCCAACATGGAAAAGGCCGAGGCCCTGCCTGCGCCCCTGGACAGCGATGCCCGCCGCGCCGAGCCCACCGAGGAGCTGAGGCTGGTCGACACCCCCAATGCCAAGACCATCGCCACCCTGGTCGAGCAGCACGGCCTGCCCATCGAGAAGACCATCAAGACCCTGATGGTGCACGGCCACGAGGGCGGCCTGGTGGCGCTGCTGGTGCGCGGTGATCATGAGCTCAACGAGGTCAAGGCCGAACACCTCGCGGAGGTGGCGACACCGCTGACCATGGCCAGCGAAGAAGAGATCCGCGCCGCCGTTGGCGCCGGCCCCGGCTCGCTGGGCCCGGTGGGGCTCGAGATGCCGATCGTCATCGATCGCAGCGTGGCGCTGATGAGCGACTTCGGCGCCGGTGCCAACGTCGACGGCAAGCACTACTTCGGCATCAACTGGGAGCGCGACGTGGCCCTGCCCAAGGTCGCCGACCTGCGTAACGTGGTCGAGGGTGACCCGTCACCCGACGGCAAGGGCGTGCTGTCGATCAAGCGCGGCATCGAGGTAGGCCACGTGTTCCAGCTCGGTCGCAAGTACAGCGAGGCGATGAATGCCACCGTGCTGGGCGACGAAGGCAAGGCGGTTCACCCCTGGATGGGCTGCTACGGCATCGGTATCACCCGCGTGGTGGCCTCTGCCATCGAGCAGAACCACGACCAGGGCGGGATCATCTGGCCCGACGCCATCGCCCCCTTCCATATCGCCATCGTGCCGATGAACGCCCACAAGTCCCAGCGCGTGCGCGAGACCAGCGAGCGCCTGCACGACGAACTCAGCGCCGCCGGCTTCGACGTGCTGCTGGATGATCGTGATCTGCGTCCCGGCGTGCGCTTCGCCGATCAGGAACTGATGGGCCTGCCCCATCGGCTGGTGGTGGGCGATCGCAGCCTCGACAAGGGTGAGCTCGAGTACAAGGGTCGCCGTGACAGCGAGGCCACCATGGTGCCCGCCGACGAGATCGTCGAGTTCCTCAAGCAGCGCATCGCCCTTTAAGGCCCCGCGTGGCGCGCCGCGGCTTGTCGCGGCGCGCCTGGCAGGCGGGTCCAGAGGAATTCAGGCGAGTTCAGGTGACCTCAGAAGCAATAAACCAAAAAAAACCGACCCCGAAGGGTCGGTTGAAAAAGGGGGATGACTCCCCCTCCCCTGACGCTGGTTGACGACTATCGCTTGCGACGGTGAGCGTCGCGGATGATAAAAGCGATCCAGCCGGCCATGAAGGCCACAGAGAGAGCGACGGCACCCAGCCCGAAAATGACGGCGTTGTCGACGTACATGGCGCTGTCCTCCTGTCTCTGTGTCGATGAATTCATGGTACCCGGTCGGCCCTTGAATTGTGCTGACCTGCGTCAAGGGTGACCGCGAGACATCAGCCCGCCATGACGACGAAAAAGGCGCCTTCCAAAGGCGGGTTTTTTGGCGTCTGTGGGGCCCC